>NZ_BSFD01000014.1 GCF_027922165.1 Brevundimonas intermedia | reverse complement strand
ACGGGCCGGCCCTGAGGGCCTTGGAGCTTTGGTTTCGGGGTTTTTGAGGGGAAGAAAGAGTTGAGAAACTTCTTGCTTTCCTGGGTTGGTTTCAATAGGTTCCGCGCTCCAATCGAATCACCGAACGGTTAAGAGGAAGGCCTCTGCGTTTTCCTCCGGTGGTTTTTTGTGGTTTTGAGGCTTCGGTCTTGGTTCTGCAAAATCTCTGAAAAGAGCGGTTGACACGAGGTTCGCGGTTCTCTAAATCGCCGCCTCCGCCGACGACGAGGCGCTAAACAAGTCGGGCCGCTGAGGCGGTTCAGGTCTTTGACATTGTTGATATGGAAAGAGAAACGCAGGCGGCGGTGTTCTAGCGATGACCCTAGAGGTCATCATACGACACTGACTATCTGCGGTCTTTTTGAAAAGATACCATGCGTCGGTCTTCGGATCGATGACGTGGGAACTCGTCAATAAAATACGTAGAACTAATGCCAAGACGTCCTTCGGGATGTTCTTAAGCTTAGGTCAGAAGTCAACTCAACCTGAGAGTTTGATCCTGGCTCAGAGCGAACGCTGGCGGCAGGCCTAACACATGCAAGTCGAACGAACTCTTCGGAGTTAGTGGCGGACGGGTGAGTAACACGTGGGAACGTGCCTTTAGGTTCGGAATAACTCAGGGAAACTTGTGCTAATACCGAATGTGCCCTTCGGGGGAAAGATTTATCGCCTTTAGAGCGGCCCGCGTCTGATTAGCTAGTTGGTGAGGTAAAGGCTCACCAAGGCGACGATCAGTAGCTGGTCTGAGAGGATGATCAGCCACATTGGGACTGAGACACGGCCCAAACTCCTACGGGAGGCAGCAGTGGGGAATCTTGCGCAATGGGCGAAAGCCTGACGCAGCCATGCCGCGTGAATGATGAAGGTCTTAGGATTGTAAAATTCTTTCACCGGGGACGATAATGACGGTACCCGGAGAAGAAGCCCCGGCTAACTTCGTGCCAGCAGCCGCGGTAATACGAAGGGGGCTAGCGTTGCTCGGAATTACTGGGCGTAAAGGGAGCGTAGGCGGACATTTAAGTCAGGGGTGAAATCCCGGGGCTCAACCTCGGAATTGCCTTTGATACTGGGTGTCTTGAGTATGAGAGAGGTATGTGGAACTCCGAGTGTAGAGGTGAAATTCGTAGATATTCGGAAGAACACCAGTGGCGAAGGCGACATACTGGCTCATTACTGACGCTGAGGCTCGAAAGCGTGGGGAGCAAACAGGATTAGATACCCTGGTAGTCCACGCCGTAAACGATGATTGCTAGTTGTCGGGATGCATGCATTTCGGTGACGCAGCTAACGCATTAAGCAATCCGCCTGGGGAGTACGGTCGCAAGATTAAAACTCAAAGGAATTGACGGGGGCCCGCACAAGCGGTGGAGCATGTGGTTTAATTCGAAGCAACGCGCAGAACCTTACCACCTTTTGACATGCCTGGACCGCCAGAGAGATCTGGCTTTCCCTTCGGGGACTAGGACACAGGTGCTGCATGGCTGTCGTCAGCTCGTGTCGTGAGATGTTGGGTTAAGTCCCGCAACGAGCGCAACCCTCGCCATTAGTTGCCATCATTTAGTTGGGAACTCTAATGGGACTGCCGGTGCTAAGCCGGAGGAAGGTGGGGATGACGTCAAGTCCTCATGGCCCTTACAGGGTGGGCTACACACGTGCTACAATGGCGACTACAGAGGGTTAATCCTTAAAAGTCGTCTCAGTTCGGATTGTCCTCTGCAACTCGAGGGCATGAAGTTGGAATCGCTAGTAATCGCGGATCAGCATGCCGCGGTGAATACGTTCCCGGGCCTTGTACACACCGCCCGTCACACCATGGGAGTTGGTTCTACCCGAAGGCGCTGCGCTGACCGCAAGGGGGCAGGCGACCACGGTAGGGTCAGCGACTGGGGTGAAGTCGTAACAAGGTAGCCGTAGGGGAACCTGCGGCTGGATCACCTCCTTTCTAAGGATGCTTCTCCAGGCCGTCTCTCACGAGGCTGTCTATTGAGGCTCCAATAAACTGCGGAATGCCGCCGTCTCCGTTTCTCTTTCCACTTTCGTCATCGACGCATCGACCATACGGGTTGATGTATTGGTGACGCGATCGCGAGCCTGGGCTTTTAGCCTGGCTGTCGCTGCCATAGGCCCGTAGCTCAGGTGGTTAGAGCGTACGCCTGATAAGCGTAAGGTCGGCAGTTCGAGTCTGCCCGGGCCTACCAGCTGATGCTGGTTGCTGGGGCTGGCCTCCAGCCCACAGGCAGTATCGTATGACAGCTCTCCTGGGCTTTGCACCGTTCCTGTTGGAATGGGGCCATAGCTCAGTTGGTAGAGCGCCTGCTTTGCAAGCAGGATGTCGTCGGTTCGACTCCGTCTGGCTCCACCAGGACCTTGTGATCGCATTCGAGTTTGCCGTTCTTCGTAAGAGGGATGTGCATTGAAATCGTGAAGGAAGAACTAGACCGGCTCCCCTGAGCTTGAAGGTCGTGTTCGAGAAGAAGACATTGTCTGACAAAAATCAGGCTTGGTCCCCCGGCAACTTTCCAGTCGGGCGGAATAAACCAAGCATGAGTTTTGCTGAGAAACGATCAAACGTTGAAGGGCTTCTGACGGATGCCTTGGCGTAGAGAGGCGATGAAGGACGTGGCAAGCTGCGATAAGAACCGGGGAGGCGCTAGCACCCTTTGATCCGGTTATTTCCGAATGGGGAAACCCACCTTTACAGTCTTCCAACTCTGTCTCTTCGGAGGCAGCGATTGGCGGATTGTTTAAAGGTATAATGAGCTGAATACATAGGCTTCATTAAGCGAACCCGGGGAACTGAAACATCTCAGTACCCGGAGGAAAGGACATCAACCGAGACTCCCGTAGTAGTGGCGAGCGAACCGGGACCAGGCCAGTGCTCTTGTGAAATAAAGACGAACGATCTGGAAAGGTCGGCCATAGTGGGTGAAAGCCCCGTAGTCATCAAACAGCAAGAGACTCGAGTAGGGCGGGACACGTGAAATCCTGTCTGAACATGGGGGGACCACCCTCCAAGCCTAAGTACTCCTCTACGACCGATAGTGAACAAGTACCGTGAGGGAAAGGTGAAAAGCACCCCGACAAGGGGAGTGAAACAGATCCTGAAATCGGAAGCCTACAAGCAGTCGGAGCCCCCAAGCGGGGTGACGGCGTACCTTTTGTATAATGGGTCAGCGACTTCATGTGTCGAGCAAGCTTAAGCCGTTAGGTGTAGGCGCAGCGAAAGCGAGTCTGAATAGGGCGCTAAGTTCGACGTATGACGACCCGAAACCAGGTGATCTATCCATGAGCAGGTTGAAGGTTGGGTAACACCAACTGGAGGACCGAACCCGTGAATGTTGAAAAATTCTGGGATGACTTGTGGATAGGGGTGAAAGGCCAATCAAACCTGGACATAGCTGGTTCTCCGCGAAATCTATTTAGGTAGAGCGTCCGACGAATTCCTTGGGGGGTAGAGCACTGGATGGTTGCGGGCTGCGCGAGCGGTACCAATACTAACCAAACTCCGAATACCCAAGAGAACTATCGGGCAGACACACGGCGGGTGCTAACGTCCGTCGTGAAAAGGGAAACAACCCTAACCATCATCTAAGGCCCCCAAGTCACGGCTAAGTGGGAAACGATGTGGGATTGCTTTGACAATCAGGAGGTTGGCTTAGAAGCAGCCATCCTTTAAAGAAAGCGTAACAGCTCACTGATCAAGCGATCCTGCGCGGAAAATGTAACGGGGCTCAAGCCGTGCGCCGAAGATATGGGTTTGCAGTTTACTGCAAGCGGTAGCGGAGCGTTCCGTAGGCCGGTGAAGGTCAGGCGTGAGCCTGGCTGGAGGTATCGGAAGTGAGAATGCTGACATGAGTAACGATAAGAGTGTGAGAGACACTCTCGCCGAAAGACCAAGGGTTCCTGCGTAAAGCTAATCTGCGCAGGGTTAGTCGGCCCCTAAGGCGAGGCTGAAAAGCGTAGTCGATGGGAAGCAGGTAAATATTCCTGCACCAGCTGGAAGTGACGGATGGCTTAACTCGTACCCACTTATTGGATTGTGTGTGCGGGGGCGTTGTCCCAGGAAATAACTCCAGCAGAGACCGTACCCGAAACCGACACAGGTGGTCAGGTAGAGCATACCAAGGCGTTTGAGAGAACTATGCTGAAGGAACTCGGCAAATTGCACGCGTAACTTCGGAATAAGCGTGACTCACCCTGGGCAACCAGGACTGAGTGGCACAAGCCAGGGGGTAGCGACTGTTTAGCAAAAACACAGGGCTCTGCGAAGCAGCAATGCGACGTATAGGGTCTGACGCCTGCCCGGTGCCTGAAGGTTAAAGGGAGTTGTGAAAGCGACGAACTGAAGCCCAGGTAAACGGCGGCCGTAACTATAACGGTCCTAAGGTAGCGAAATTCCTTGTCGGGTAAGTTCCGACCTGCACGAATGGCGTAACGACTTCCCCACTGTCTCCAGCATAGGCTCAGTGAAATTGAATTCCCCGTGAAGATGCGGGGTTCCCGCGGTCAGACGGAAAGACCCTATGAACCTTTACTATAGCTTCGCCTTGGCGTTAGCGACCGTATGTGTAGGATAGGTGGGAGACTATGAAACCGGGGCGCCAGCTCTGGTGGAGTCGTCCTTGAAATACCACCCTTACTGTCGTTGACGTCTAACCGAGGGCCGTTATCCGGTCCCGGGACATGGCGTGGTGGGTAGTTTGACTGGGGCGGTCGCCTCCTAAAGTGTAACGGAGGCGCGCGATGGTGAGCTCAGAGCGGTCGGAAATCGCTCGTCGAGTGCAATGGCATAAGCTCGCCTGACTGCGAGACTGACAAGTCGAGCAGAGACGAAAGTCGGCCATAGTGATCCGGTGGTCCCGAGTGGAAGGGCCATCGCTCAACGGATAAAAGGTACTCTAGGGATAACAGGCTGATTTTGCCCAAGAGTCCATATCGACGGCAAAGTTTGGCACCTCGATGTCGGCTCATCACATCCTGGGGCTGGAGCAGGTCCCAAGGGTATGGCTGTTCGCCATTTAAAGTGGTACGTGAGCTGGGTTCAGAACGTCGTGAGACAGTTTGGTCCCTATCTGCCGTGGGTGTTCGAAGCTTGAGAGGATCTGTCCCTAGTACGAGAGGACCGGGATGGACATACCTCTGGTGTACCTGTCATGGCGCCAGCTGTGCAGCAGGGTAGCTAAGTATGGAATAGATAACCGCTGAAAGCATCTAAGCGGGAAACTAACCTCAAAACAAGGCTTCGCTGAGGATCGTGGAAGACTACCACGTTGATAGGCCAGGTGTGGAAGTGGGGCGACCCATGAAGCTTACTGGTACTAATAATCCGATCGGTTTGATCGTTTCTCAGCAAAACTCATTCGATGATTGCTCCTTGACCGAAGCAATCTCAGACAATGTCTTCTCATCATCCGCTGTCCGCCTTGTTGACCTGGTGGCTATGTCGGAGGTTCCCCACCCGATCCCATTCCGAACTCGGTCGTTAAGCCCTCCAGAGCCAATGGTACTTCGTCTCAAGGCGCGGGAGAGTAGGTCGCCGCCGGGTCTACAAGGCGGACAGCCGATGATGAAAACCAAATCACCGCAAATGCGGTCTTCTCGAAACGTTCTTCCTTCTCGAACTACCGCTTGCCGCGGGATGGAGCAGCCCGGTAGCTCGTCAGGCTCATAACCTGAAGGTCGTAGGTTCAAATCCTACTCCCGCACCCAAGATCTAGCCCGCT
>NZ_BSFD01000013.1 GCF_027922165.1 Brevundimonas intermedia | reverse complement strand
GGTAGGCGACCTCTTCGGGGCAGGCGATCTTGAAGCCCTGGCGTTTTTCCAGGACGCGGACGAACTCGGCCGCCTCGATCAGGCTGTCCGGCGTGCCGGTGTCGAGCCAGGCGTAGCCCCGGCCCATGATCTCGACCGACAGCTTGCCGCGCTCCAGATAGATGCGGTTGACGTCGGTGATCTCGAGCTCGCCACGCGGCGACGGCTTCAGGTCGCGGGCGATCTCGACCACGTCCTTGTCGTAGAAGTAGAGGCCTGTCACGGCCCAGTTCGACTGGGGCGCCGCCGGCTTCTCCTCGATCGACAGGGCGCGCATGTCCTGATCGAAGGCGACCACGCCGTATCGTTCCGGGTCATTGACGTGATAGGCGAACACCGTCGCCCCATCCGGCCGGCTCATGGCGCTTGTGAACAGGTCGGTGATGCCGTGGCCGTAGTAGATGTTGTCGCCCAGGATCAGGGCCGACGGATTGTCGCCGACGAAGTCCGCGCCGATGATGTAGGCCTGGGCCAGGCCGTCGGGGCTGGGCTGGACCGCGTACTGGATCTCCATGCCCCACTGCGAGCCGTCGCCCAGCAGGGCCTGGAAGCTGGGCACGTCGCGCGGGGTTGAGATGATAAGCACCTCGCGGATGCCGGCCAGCATCAGGGTCGACAGCGGATAATAGATCATCGGCTTGTCGTAGACCGGCATCAGCTGTTTCGAGGTGACGAGGGTCATCGGATGCAGGCGGGTGCCCGATCCTCCGGCCAGGATGATGCCCTTCATGGGAGGGTCCTTTCGGCGTGGAGTTCGTGGACGATCTCGGCGACGGCGGCCTGCCAGGGGCGGGGCGCGATCCCGTAGTCGCGGGTCAGTTTCTCGGTCGACAGGCGCGAGTTCGACGGGCGCTTGGCCGGGGTCGGGTATTCGGACGCGGGGATGGCCTCGACCGTGGCGGACGGACCGCCGGTCGCAGCGCTGAGGGCGAAGATCTCGCTGGCCAGTCCGGCCCAACTGGTCTCGCCGGCGTTGACGAACTGATAGACGCCGGTCGGGGCGTCTGGGTCGGCGATCATCGTCAGGGCGATGGTCTGGAGCGTTTGAGCGATGTCGCGCGCCGAGGTCGGGCAGCCGTGCTGGTCGCCCACCACCCGTAGCGCCGGCCGGTCGGCGGCGAGCCGCAGCATGGTCTTGAGGAAGTTGGCGCGGTGGACGCTCAGCACCCAGGCTGTGCGCAGCACGACTGAGCGCGGATTGCCGGCGCGGACCGCCAGTTCGCCGGCCAGTTTGGAGGCGCCATAGACGCCCAGCGGCCCGACCGGATCGGTCTCGACATAGACGCCGGCCTTGGAGCCGTCGAACACATAGTCGGTTGAGACCTGGATCAGCGGGATCCCCGCCTCACGTGTCGCGTCAGCCAGCACCGCCGGCCCCATGGCATTTGCGGCGAAGGCGGCGGCGACTTCGCTCTCGGCCTTGTCCACGGCCGTATGGGCGCCGGAGTTGATCACGGCCGCGAAAGGCGTGGCGGCGAAGGCGGCGCGCACCGAGGCGGCGTCGCCCAGGTCCAGTTCAGCCCGCGTCGGCGCGTGCAGCACCACGGCCTCGGGCCAGGCGGCGGCCTGGAGCTCCAGTCCCACCTGACCGGCCCCGCCCGTGATCAGGATGTGGACCGGATCAGCCATTGGCGACACCGAGGCGCTGGGTCGAATAGCGGGCGTCGAGAATGTCCTGCCACCAGGTCTGGTTCTCCAGATACCAGGTCACGGTCCGCTCGATCCCTTCCTCGAAGGTCACAGACGGGATCCAGTCCAGGTCGGACCGGATCTTCGACGCATCGATGGCGTAGCGATGATCATGACCCGGACGGTCGGTCACATAGGTGATCTGGTCGGCGTATTGACCCTCGGCCTTGGGCCGCAGCCGGTCCAGGATCGAACAGATGGCGGTGACCACTTCAATGTTCTTCCGTTCGGCATTGCCTCCGACATTATAGGTCTCGCCCGGCGTGCCGGTCTCGAACACGGCCTGAAGGGCGCGGGCGTGGTCGTCGACGAACAGCCAGTCGCGCACGTTCGACCCGTCGCCATAGACCGGCAGAGGCTCGCCGTTCAGGGCCCGGATGATGATCAGCGGGATCAGCTTCTCGGGGAAGTGATAGGGGCCGTAGTTGTTGGAGCAGTTGGTCACCAGCACCGGCAGGCCGTAGGTGTGGCCCCAGGCCCGCACCAGATGGTCCGATCCCGCCTTGGACGCCGAATAGGGCGAGCGGGGGTCATAGGGTGTGGTCTCGGTGAAGAAGCCGTCCTCGCCCAGCGAGCCGAACACTTCGTCGGTCGAGATGTGATGGAAGCGGAAGGCCGCCTTGGCGTCCTCGTCCAGTCCACGCCAGTAGCCCAGCGCCTGGTTCAGCATGACGAAGGTGCCGACCATATTGGTCTGGATGAAGGCCCCTGGCCCGTCGATCGAGCGATCGACATGGCTCTCGGCCGCCAGGTGGGCGACCACGTCCGGCTTGAACTCCCGCAGGGCCTTGGACACAGCCTCGGCGTCGCAGATGTCGGCCTGGACGAAGGCATAGCGGTTGCTCGACGCCACCGGTTCAAGCGAGCTCAGCACGCCCGCATAGGTCAGCTTGTCATAGACCAGGACCTCATGGTCCGTATGCTCGATCAGCCGCCGCACCAGGGCCGAGCCAATGAAACCGGCGCCGCCGGTGACAAGAATACGCATCGGTTGTCTCTCAGTCAGAGTTCAGGTCAGAGCGTGGGAAGGGGTTCGAGCGGCCGGCCGTCATACTCGAACGGGCTGTCAAACTCGGCCAGGGTGGGCAGGACCTTGTCCTTGTCGGACAGGACTGCGCCCGTGGTCGGCAAGGGCCAGTCGATCGCGATCGTCGGATCGTTCCAGACGAGGCCGCCGTCGCAGTCCGGCGCATAGACGTCGGTCACCTTGTAGGCGACCTCGACATCGGGCTCGAGCGTCACGAACGCATGGGCGAAACCAACCGGCACGAACAGCTGCTCGCCGCCCTCGGCGGTCAGCTTGGCCCCCACATGCTGGCCGTAGGTTGGCGACCCCCGCCGGATATCCACCGCATAATCCATGATCGAGCCACGCACGCACCGCACCAGCTTGGCCTGTGCGTGCGGCGGCCGCTGATAATGCAGCCCCCGGATCGTGCCCTCAAAGGCCGAAAACGACTGGTTGTCCTGGACGAACCGCGCGTCGATCCCGGCCGCCAAGGCCGCCGCCTCTG
>NZ_BSFD01000012.1 GCF_027922165.1 Brevundimonas intermedia | reverse complement strand
TCGTCCAGGGTGCGGGTCGGGGCCCAACCGAGCACCTCGCGCGCCCGGCTGTTGTTCGCCACCAGGCAAGGCGCGTCGCCGGAACGGCGCGGCGTGGTCTCGACCGGGAAGGGCTGGTTAGTCGTGCGGCGGATGGTGTCGATCAGTTCCTTGACCGTCGTGCCTGTGCCGGTGCCCAGGTTGAAGACCGTCGTCTCGCCGCCATCGAGGAGATATTTCAACGCCCGGACGTGGGCGTCGGCCAGGTCCATGACGTGGATGTAGTCGCGTACGGCCGTGCCGTCGCGGGTGTCGTAGTCATCGCCGAACAGTTTGAAGCCCTGGCGCTGGCCCAGGGCCGTCTGCAAGGCCAGAGGGATGGCGTGGGTTTCCGGGTGGTGGCGCTCGCCGATCCGGCCTTCTTCGTCCGCGCCTGCGGCATTGAAATAGCGCAAGCAGACCGAACGGAAGCCGGCGTAGGTTGAATAGTCGGCCAGGGCCTGCTCGACCATCAGCTTGGTCCGGCCATAGGGGTTCAGCGGCGCCTGGGGATGGGTCTCGTCCATCGGCAGCCGCACGGGATCGCCGTAGGTGGCGCAGGTCGAGGAGAAGACCATGACCTCGATCCCGCCCCGCCGCGCCGCCTCGATCAGGGTGATCGCCCCCGCGACGTTGTTCTCGTAGAAGCGGCCGGGCTCCTTGACCGATTCTCCGACCTCGATCAGGGCGGCGAAATGCAGGACGGCAATGGGGCTGTGCTTGGCGATCACCGCGTCCAGGCGCGCGCCGTCGCGGATGTCGCCGGTCTCCAGCTCCCCCCACTGGACGAAGGCGGTGTGACCGTTCGACAGATTGTCATAGACGACCGGCCGGAATCCCGACTGCG
>NZ_BSFD01000011.1:766959-827644 GCF_027922165.1 Brevundimonas intermedia | reverse complement strand
ACAGAGTTGCGTAACAGAACGGCCCCCGGAGACATCCGGGGGCCGTTTTGCCGTGGTGAGTGATCCGGTGGCGTCAGATCAACGCTTGGCCGCTTCGATCATCCGGGCGATTTCTGCGGGTTCGATACTGGGCGCGGCCTTGCCGTTGACGAAGAAGGTGGGGGTGCCTTGCAGTTTCAGGGCCGCCGCCGTGGTGTGGATGTCGGCGATGTGGCGGGTGGTCTCGGGGGCGGCCAAGGTCGCCTTGGCGCGGGCCAGGTCCACGCCGTGCTCGGCCAGGATGCGATCTATGGCTTGGGGCGTCAGGGCCCGCTCGCGCATCAGGGCGTCATAGACCTCGAGATACTTGCCCTGCTGGTGCGCGGCCAGGGCGGCGCGGGCGGCGTATTGCGAGGCGATGTCCTCGCCCCGGTCCAGGATGGGCCAGTCCTTGAAGACGAAACGGACGTCGGGGTGGGCCGCCATCAGAGCGCGGAACTGGGGCGCCACGGCCTTGCAGCCGGGGCAGCGGAAGTCGAAGAATTCGATCACCGTCACCTTGGCGTCGGCGGGGCCGAAGGCGGGATCGCGTGCATCAGGCGCCAACAGGCCGGCGTTGGCCGTGGCGGCGGCGTTGGTTTCCTCGACGCGGGCCTGCTCCGCCTTGGTCTGCAGCGCCAGGCTGGCCTCCTGCAGCACCTCGGGGTGTTTCAGCAGATAGGCGCGGACGTCGCCGCCTGATCCGCCGCCGAAATAGGGGGCGGAGGCCAGGCCGAGGGCCACGACCGATACGCCCAAGGCCACATAGCCGGCGGCGGCGCCGGTGAGGCGGCTGCTTTTAGCGGGCGGCAGGGGCCGGGGCTCAGGCGCGGGGGCGTCGTCGGTCATGAAGGCTCGCGGTCAGGATGGGTAGGGCGTCAGTTCAGCGTCGTCGGCTTACGCGCGGCGTCGCGGCGGTCGAGGTCCAGCAGATCGTCTGGCGTGGCCCCGGACGCCAGGACAATGTCCACGGCCCGGCGCCATTCCATGGAGTTGGGGTCCAGCATGCTGCGGGCGCGCAGGGCGAACTGGGTAGCCTCTCGTTCCTGGCCGGCGGCGAAATAATATTCGGCAGTGGCGAGTCGCGCCTCGCCCTCCTTGCCCTGGGCGGCGTAGGCCTGGCCCAGCAGACGCCATGCCATGGTGTTCTCGCGCTCGGCTACGGTGGCGTGCTTCAGCTGGTCGATGGCCTCGTCCAGGTTCTTGGGATCGTCGGTGCCGATCAGGGCGTGGGCCAGGTTGACACGCAGCAGGGGGGCGTCGGGCTTAAGCCGCACGGCCTCGCGGTGGGCGGCCACAGCCTCGATGGGACGGCCTTCTTCGAAGAAGATCTGGCCTTTCAGCTCGGCGAAATACGGGTTCTGCGGGTCTTCGGCGATCAGGGCGTCGACGGCGGCCAGCGCCTTGTCAGTCTGGCCGTCGCGGTACCAGGCAATGGCGCGGGCGTAGCGGCCGGGCAGACTGGCGTCGGTCGAAGGATAGGCGCGCAGGGTGGTGTTGGGCGGGTCCATGAAGGCGTGGATCTTGGCCAGGATCAGCGCGTGTTGGGCCATCCGTTCGGGACTGTCGCGATGATCATAGTGGGGCTGGTCCTGGACGTAGCGGCGCATGGACTCGATCCGCTGAGACGACAGGGGGTGGCTGCGGAAATAGGGGTAGCGACGGGCGTCGGAGAAGACTTCTTGGGCGCGGAAATTCTCAAAGAAGGAGACCAGGCCCGCCCCGGATTCGCCGGCGCCTTCCAGCGCCCGCGCGCCCGTCAGGTCGGCCTCGCCTTCCTGGCTCTGCATGTACTGAAGGGCGCCGATCGTGCCGAAATACTGGCTGGAGCCCAGCAAGGCCACGCCCGCGTCCGGCGCGCCGGCGGCAATAGCCAGGGCGCCCAGAGCCATGGTCATGAACATCGGCTGTTTGGCGGCGTTCTGGGCCCCGTCGCGCAAGGTGTGGCGGTTCTTGATATGGCCCGCCTCGTGCGCCATCACGCCCAACAGCTCGTTGGCGTTCTTGGTCCGCAGGATCAGGCCGGTGTTGACGCCCATGATCCGCCCGCGCGTGGCGAAGGCGTTCAGTTCGTTGTCATTGACCAGCAGGACTTCGACGTCCGCCGGGTTCAGCCCCATTGAGACGAAGACCGGGTCGGCCCAATCGCGGATGATCCCCTCGATCTCGGTGTCGCGGATCAGGCTCTGGGCCGAAGCCTGGCCGGCGGCGACGAGAGCTGCAAAGCCCACCGCCGCCGCCGTCAGAACGCGGGATGCGGATCGGGGAAGCCACGTCATGGCGTACTCCAAAAACGACCGGCCCCCCCCGCCAGCATCCTGACAGTCTAATCGTGACCGATCAGCGGCGCCACCATCCACGCTTCGGCTTTGCGGGCGGGGCGACGATCTGGTTGGGATCTTCGGCGATGATCGCCTGAACGTCGATCTCGGGCGTCGGAGCGACGAAAGGCTCGGCCAGGACGGCGGGCTGGGGCTCAGGCGCGACCGTAGGCTTGGGCTTCTCGACCGGAGCAACCTCGACCGGTTCGGCGGTCAGGGCTTCTTCGGGCGTGACGTCCAGTTCGACCGGGGCGCCTTCGACCGGCGCCTCGTTCGGCTCGATCGCAGTATCCGGGTGCGGTTCTACGTGAGCCTTGACCTCGACGGCCTCGGTTTCCGGCGCCGCCTGGATCACGGCCTCGGCGCTGGCCGACTTGCGGCGGACGCGACGACGCTGAGATTCCGGCGCGATGGAGGGGACGCCGGCCTCGACCGTATCTGTCGTCGGTTCGACGATCACGGCCATAGGCGTCTCGGGCGAGCCGTCAGGCGGCATGCCTTCGTTGGTGGCGCGGTTCTCGACCTTGATCTCCTGGGCCACGGCCTCGCCGCCACGACCCCGGCCGCGACGACGGCGGCGGCGCGAACGGCCGCCTTCCTCGCTGGCGCCGTCGGACGCCACGGCGTCTAGCCCTTCGACCTGGGCCTGGGCGGCCAGGGGACGCTCAGCGCGTTCCGGACGTTCGGCGCGCGGCTCGGGCCGTCCGGGGTTCAGCGGGTCGAACCAGACGTAAGGGTCGTCCAGCGACGGGGTGCGGCCACGGACCCAGGTATAGACGTCGCGCTCGCCGTCCTCGCGGACGCGGCGACCGCCACGGCGGCCACGGCGACGGCGGCGGCCGTTCTCGTCTTCCTCGTCGTCCGAGGCGTCGTCGAGGTTCAGCGTGTCGGCGGCGTCCGAGGTTTCGGCGATCTCGACGGTCTCCTCGTCGCGACGACCGCCACGGCGGCGACGATTGCGGCCACGGCCACGATCACGACCGCCCGTCTCGCTGCGTTCAGCCCGCTCGCGCGGCTCGTCGTCGTCGCTGTCCTCGCGATCCAGCGCCTCGACGTCGTCCTCATCATCGTCGCTGACGATCTCCTCGTCGTCGTCCTCATCCTCGTCTTCGTAAAGGGACGGGTCGAAGTCGTCGTCGAGGTTGGGCAGTTCGATCTCGGGCGCGACGAAGTCCTCGTTGGTCTCCGTGCGTTCGATATTGTGCTCGCCCTGGCCCAGGCTGTCGTCGATCTGGACGATGACGTTCAGGCCGCGGCGTTCCAGCAGCGACTGCAGATAGGCGCGCTTGTGGTTCAGGATATACAGGCCGACGGCGGTGCAGACCTTCAGCACCACGACGCCCGCGCCGTTCTTGCCGGCTTCGATATCGACCGCACGCAGGGTCATCAGGGCGGCGGATTCGGCGGAGCGGATTCGGCCGGTGCCCTGGCAGTGCGGGCAGGCCTCGGTGGCGCCCTCGATCACGCCCAGGCGACGGCGCTGGCGGCTGATCTCCATCAGGCCGAAAGGCGAGATCCGGCCCATCTGGATGCGGGCGCGGTCGGACGACAGAGCGTCCTTCAGCACGCGCTCGACGGCGCGGTTGTTCTTGCCCTCATCCATATCGATGAAGTCGATCACGACCAAGCCGGCGAGGTCGCGCAGGCGCAGCTGGCGGGCCGCTTCCTCGGCCGCTTCCATATTGGTCTTGAACGCCGTCTGTTCGACGTTGCGTTCCTTGGTGGCGCGGCCGGAGTTGACGTCGATGGCCACCAGGGCTTCGGTCTGGTTGATCACCAGATAGCCGCCCGACTTCAGCGGCACGACCGGCTGGTGGATCTGGGTTAGCAGTTCTTCGATGCCGTTGGCCGCAAACAGGGGCCGCGAGCCGCGATACAGGTGAACCTTTTTGGCCTGCGACGGCATCAGCACACGCATGAAGTCGCGCGCTTCCTTGAAGCCCTCGACGCCCTCGACCTGGATGCCGTCGAAGTCCTTGTCGAACATGTCGCGCACGGCGCGGCGGACCAGGTTCTCTTCCTCGTAGATGACCGACGGGGCGTGAGAGGCGAGGGTGGTCTCGCGGATCGTCTCCCACAGGCGCAGCAGATACTGATAGTCGCGCTTGATCTCAGCCTTGGTGCGCTTGGCGCCGGCCGTGCGGATGATCAGGCCCATGCCCTTGGGCACTTCCAGCGCTGCGACGGCGCTCTTCAGGCGGCGACGGTCCGAGGTATTGGTGATCTTGCGGCTGATGCCGCCGCCCTTGCCCGTATTGGGCATCAGGACGCAGTAGCGGCCGGCCAGTGACAGCCAGGTGGTCAAGGCCGCGCCCTTGGCGCCGCGTTCGTCCTTGACGACCTGTACCAACAGGATCTGGCGACGCTTGATGACGTCCTGGATCTTGTAGCGACGCATCAGGCGACGCTTCAGCCGCTCTTCATCGGCCAGGGCGGCTTCGGGATCGGCGTCGTCGTCGGATTCGCGACCCAGATCGTCGTCATCGTCATCGTCGTGCGCTTCGGCCATGATGGCTTCGCGGTCGGCGACCGGGATCTGGTAGTAGTCGGGGTGGATTTCGTTGAAGGCTAGGAAGCCGTGGCGATTGCCGCCGTACTCGACGAAGGCGGCCTGCAGACTGGGCTCTACGCGGGTAACCTTGGCGAGGTAGATGTTGCCGCGAAGCTGGCGCTTCGCCCGGGATTCGAAATCGAATTCCTCGATCTGGCGTCCGTCAACGATCGCGACCCGGGTTTCTTCCGGGTGGGCCGCGTCGATCAGCATGGTCTTTGACATGGAAAGTCTCTCTCTGGCGCGCGCAGGCCGACCGTCCCGGAACACCGGGAGGGGTCATGGCGGCTCGCCGAACGGGGGTAAGGGCCGGCGCACGCGACATCCCTTCGCCGGGAAGGGCGAAGCAGGCTTGATCAAGCCGTTGGGGAGCGCAGGCGGAAAGGCCCATGGAGGTCGTCGGTCCTGAACCGGGCGCGCCAATCCGTGGGGAAGGCCGCGACCCTGGTCCGCTCTTCGAACCACCGGCAGCGCCGGAACGGTTCTCGGATTGGTGAAAGTCAGCGCCGCGAGGAGGGCGCGCCGGGATTCGCAAAGGCGAAAAGGCGCGATCGGTTCGCGGACGGTTCACAGCATAGTCACGCTGTACGCGAATTAAAAGGTGTTCGGCCTTAACCCCCTGAATACGAGCCTCTGGCATTATGGGGTTCTAGTTTGCGTAGGATGGGTTCGACGGCGTTATGGGCGGTCGCTTTTTGACAGATGTGGTGCGCTGGGGCGCGAGGGAATGGGCGATGACCGCCTTGGCCTTCGTCGTCATATGCGCTGTGGCGCTGTTCGCGACGCGTGGTTTCGCCTGGGGCGCCCAGGGTGATGTCCTGGGAATTCGCTTCGGCGCCGATGGCGACCGCACCCGGGTGGTCATCGATCTGGACAAGTCGACGCAGGGGCGGGTGATCGACGCCGGCGCCGACGGCCGTGTCACCCTGGCCTTGAACGGCGTCGCGCCGGGCCGGGGTCTGAACGGCGGCGGGTCGGGCCTGGTCCGGTCTTATCAAGTCAGCGCGGCGGGCGGCGCCTCGCGCGTTCAGCTTGAGCTGGCGCGTGGAAGCGAGATCGAACGCCGCTTCCTGCTGCCGCCGGGCGACGGGGTGGCCCACTATCGTTACGTCGTGGATCTGAAGGCCGTGGGCGGGGCTGTGCCTGCGCCTCGAGCCGCGCCGCGTTCGACGCCGACGCCGCGTCGGGCTGAACGGCCGCTGATCGTCATTGACGCCGGCCATGGCGGACGCGACCCCGGCGCCAGCGGCGCCAAGATCAGCGAGAGCCAGGTCACGTTGGCCGCCGCACTGGCCCTTAAGGCCGAGCTCGAGCGGACCGGCCGTTATCGCGTGCGTTTGACGCGCGAAACCAACACCTATGTCGATCTGTACCGCCGCGTATCCATCGCGCGTCAGGCCGACGCCGACCTGTTCATCTCTCTGCACGCCGACGCAGGGAGCGATCCGGCCGTGCGTGGGGCCAGCGTCTATACTCTGTCCGAACAGGGCGCCGGCCGGGCGGTGCGTGAGTTCACGCGGACCGACAACTGGCACCGCGAATTGCACCTGCCGGGCCGCGATCCCTCGGTAGACCGGATCCTGCTGGACATGACCCAGCGCGCCACTCAGAATCGCTCGGCCCAGTTCGCGCGCGTCCTGCTGACCCATCTGGAAGGTTCGGACCATCCGCTGCTACGTCGTAGTCACCGCGATGCGGGCCTGGCTGTGCTGCTGGCGCCAGACGTGCCGGCGGTGTTGCTGGAAATGGGCTTCATCACCAATCCAGAGGACGAGCGGCTGCTGACGGACGAACGCGCCCGTCGTCGTCTGATGAAGTCGGTCGCCGACGGCATCGACCGTTATTTCCGCGAGCCGGCGGCCCCGCTGATGACCGCATCGAACGATGGAGCGGGACAGCCCTGAGGGCGCCCCGCTCGACCTGTTCGGGATCGGGCTTCAGGCGGCGATGACGCCAGCGTCTGTTCTTTGGGCGACCGGTGTTGACAGGCTTCGGATCGCAGCCCTTGGCGTTTCGATCCAACGTTCCAACATGGGGAGAACGTCCGGGCAGGTCTCCTGGTCGAACTTGCGCGCGAACAGGGATGGGCTGGCCTTCAACGCCGCCGTATCCGCGATCGTGTAAGTCCGCGGCCGCAACTTGATGTCGCCGTCTGGAATCCAGTCGATCATCCGCATGTCGTCGTTGACCATCGGCCCGTGGACATCGGTGTTCTTCATCACGGTCTGGAAGAAGCCCTCGTCGGCGATGAAGGTGTGGCGATAGAAGGCCTTGAACCGGTCCACCGCCTTGTCGTGGCAAACGAATTCACAGAAGCGCCGGCTGACCATCATCCACTGATTGCCGATATAGGGGGTCGCGCCGCGCAGGAACGGACGGCGCAGCAGGGTTCGGACAATGCCCTTGGGGCGCTCGAAGACCAGATTGCGCACCCGGTTCATGGTGTCGGGCCGGACCTTCTTCTGATCGACAGCGCGAATGAACTCCTGACCGGGATGGCGAGCCAGGAAGGCCTTGATCTCTGCCTGGGACTTGAGGGGGAAGTCCTGGCCACTCAGGTTGATGAACACCGACCAGTCGTCGCTCATTTCCAGTAGGCGTTTCATCCCACGCAATTCGGCGTCGATCAGGCTGTACCCGCCCCACAGGGCGCGGCGGCTCTCGATCACGGCGGCGTTGGCGTAGGGCGCCAGGAGGTCCCGAATCTGCTGTTCCAGCTCAGGGCCGGAGTTCCGATCCACGTGGACGACATACTGGTTCGCGGGGTCATAGACGGCTTCGAACAGGCGTTTGAACTGTTCGGGATAGCGGTGGACCAGGATCAGATAACCGATCATGCGTTTTCGCTCCCCTCGGATGAAAGAGAAAGCGCCGTCGCGACGTGCGTGACGGACAGCTCGATGAGCCATGTCATGGGGAAGGCTGGTTTCGCATGGTGGTCAAACCGGATCCGATCAACCGCCTGACGGCGGTTCGCGCCTCGGCGACCATCCTCCTATTTGGGAAGTCCTGGCGAAAACGCCATGGGCGAGAACGCGGCTCGGCCTCATTTGCCGGTCGGGCGGCTGTTAGGGTGGGTCTTTGAACAGGAAGACCGACCCGCATGAAAGAGAGCAAGGGCAAGACCAAGAAGGCGGCGCCGCCCAAGAAGAACGCGTCACAGCCCAGCCTGAAAAATCTGACGCCCGTGCCCGGGCGACCGTCGAAATAGGCGCGACGCCGCCTTAGGCCAGTCCGGCCTTCTTCAACGTCTTCCAGGCCTTGATCACGCGTTGAAGCTTGGCCTCGGCGCCGCGGTCGCCACCGTTGGTGTCGGGGTGAAACCGTTTCAGCAGGTCGTGGTACTGGGCCTTGATCTTGACCTTGTCGGCGCCGGGGTCGAGATCCAGGTCGGCCAGGGCGGCGCGTTCCAGCTTGCCGATTCGGCGGTCCTCGGTCGGCGATTGCGGCGCCTGGTCGCCCCGGCGGCCGAACAGGCCGAAGCTGTCGCGCCAGGAGCCGGCACCGGTGTTGTTGGCCGTGCCCATCTTGGCGGAGAAGGCGGCGGCTTCGCGCGTGAACTTGCCGGCTTGCATCTCCCAGGTCGGGCGGCCGCCGGTCATGGCTTCGTTCTCCTGAAGAGTACGGACCTCGCCCTCGCTCATGCCGGCATAGAAGTTCCAGCCCTTGTTGTACTCGCCCGCGTGGGCCTGGCAGAATTCGTAAAAGTCGTTCAGCCGCTCGCGCGACTTGGGGGCCTTGGCCGTTGCGGCCTTGCGGCAGTCAGGCCATTGGCAGGGTTTTTCGCCGGGCTTGAGGTGCAGGACGTCGGCCTTGGCGGCTTCCTCCTCGGCCTTCGGCGGTTTCACCCGGATGTCGGTGAAGCGCGGCTTGTATTGAAAGAAGGCGGACATCACACGAAGTGTAGTGCGGATTTGGACCTCTTCAAGGAAACGATCATGTCAGACGGCCCCGTGGCGAAGATTATCCGCGAAAAACTGAGCGCCGCGCTATCGCCGCAACGGCTGGAGATCGAGGACGACAGCTGGCGGCACGCCGGCCATCACCATGAGGGCGGCATGGACGCCCAGCCGGGAGGGGAAACCCACTTCAATCTGACGGTCGTGTCCGCCGCGTTCGAGGGGCAGTCCAGGGTGCTGCGGCAAAGAACGGTCAACGGACTGCTTAGGGATGAACTGGCGGGGCCGATTCACGCCCTGTCGATCAAGGCGCTCGCGCCGAGTGAGATTGTCCACAGTGCGTGATTGCGCAAAAACCAGCGTTCACTCCGTCTTAGAACCTTCGCCCTAGCGTCATGCGACCAAACAGAACGTGGGGACGGCTGGGACATGGTGGAATCTGACGGGGTGGCCAAGGCCTTTGCCGGTGATCGACGCGCGGGCGACCCCGCCCAGGCCCTGACGGCGATCCTGCAGACGCAGTATCTGCGCTACATCATCATCGCCACCTGGGCCCTGGGTTTGCTGGGGACTGTGGCATGGTGGCAGGCGATGCTGTGGTTCGTCATCACAGTCGCGGCTGGTTCCATCCGTGGCGTCGTCGAACATAAGCTGAGCCACAGGGTTGATGTCGGTTGGGGCATGGTTTTCCCCGCCGTCGGCGCCGCTACGACCGCGGCATGGGCCATCGCCCCATTGATGGCCTGGTTCTCCGACGCTGCGTTTGGCCGTCCACTCGCCATTGCCCTGATCATTTCGGGCTTCGTGCTGGTCTTCGCCCAGTTACGCAGTTCGCCTCGTCAGGCCATGATTATCTCGTCGCCCTATGCCGGCGCAGCGGGGATAATCCTGCTCAGCCTGTGGGGCAAGCCCGAGTTCTGGTCGATGCTGGCGGTGTTGCCATTCACGGCGGCATGTCTGTTCGTTCTCGTCACCATGACCATGCTGAGGGAAGGGCGGATTGACGCCTTCCAGGCCCATCAGGCCCATCTGATCGAGGAGTTGGAGGCGGCGCGTGACAAGGCGAACGCTGCTAATGACGCCAAGTCGAACTTCCTGGGCGTCATTTCGCATGAACTCCGCACCCCGATGAACGGGGTTCTGGGCGCCGCCCAGTTGCTCAGCGCGACCCGTCTCGAAGGTGCGCAGCGCGAATATCTGTCGATCATCCGCAATTCGGGCGACAATCTTCTGTCGCTGCTGAACGACATCCTCGACATGACCAAGATCGAGGCAGGCAAGATGACCTTCGAGGTCGTCGATGTCGTCGTGGAGGATCTGCAGCGCCGGATCACCGGTCCGTTCGAAGCCCAGGCCGAGGCCAAGGGCCTGACCTTCGTTTCAGAATGGGAAGGCGAAATCCCCTCGGTCGTGCGCGGCGATCCCCTGCGAGTTTGCCAGGTGGTGCAGAACCTTCTGTCCAATGCGGTCAAGTTCACGGACGTCGGCGAGATTCGCTACGTGGTTCGAGGGCATCGCATTTCCGACCGTAGGGTTGGTTTCGAGTTTTCCGTAAAAGACAGCGGCGCGGGCATATCGCCGGCCGATCTTGAGCGGCTGTTCCAACCCTTTACCCAGGTCGATGCGTCCTCGACGCGCCGGTTCGGCGGCACCGGGCTGGGCCTTACCATTGCACGGCGAATGGCCAACATCATGCACGGCGACATCGCTGTGACCTCGACGGTCGGCGAGGGCTCATGCTTCACCCTGACTGTGGAAGCGGACGTCGTGGAATGGGCCCGTCCCGCAGCCGCCGAAGTCATCGAGGCCCCGGCTGAATGTGTCGAGCGCCTGCGGGTGCTGGTGGTTGAGGACCACCCGGTCAACCGCATGATCCTGGAAGCCTGGATGAGCACAGCGTCTCATGTCACCGTTACGGCGGAGGACGGCCGGCTGGCTGTCGAGGCGGCGCAGACGCAGCCGTTCGACCTGATCATCATGGACGTCAATATGCCGGTGATGGACGGCCTGACGGCGACTCGCCTGATCCGGGAGGGCGGAGGAGCGAACGCCGAGACGCCGATTGTCGTGCTGTCCGCCTCGGCCCGCAAAGAAGACCATCAGGCGGGGTTGAACGCCGGTGCGGACGCCTATCTGACCAAACCCATCGATTTCGGCGCCCTTGCTGAAATGATGTGCCGCGTCCCCGGCGGAAGAGAAGCCGTGGGCCGTTCAGGCTCGAGCACGGAGCAGTCGGTCGCCGCCTGATTGAGGCCGAAACCCGGTCCTGGTCTGAACGGGAGGCGACCCGGACGGTTCAGCCCAGCCTCAGTCGTGGATCTTCATAGTGCGGGCAAGTCGAATGGTTCGACCGCAGATGGAGACATCACGATGAAGAAGATCCTCACCGCCACTATGGCCGCGGTTCTGGCCACCACAACACTCGGCGCGGCCGGCGCCGCATCGGCACAGTCCCGCGATGATCGTCGCTATGAGCAGCGTCAGGACAGACGCGACGATAGGCGAGATGATCGTCGTGACGAGCGGCGCGACTATCGCCAGGAGCAGCGCCAGGAAGCGCGTCAGGATCAGCGTGCTTATGCGCGCTGGCAGCAGGCCCAGCGCCGCTACAATGCGCCGCGGTATGCGCCTCCCCGGGGTTATACGGTCCGGACTTGGAGCTACGGCCAGCGGATGCCGTCCTACTATCGCACCAACGCCTATGTGGTGAACGACTACGGCCGTTACGGTCTGCGCGCGCCGCCGCGCGGCTATCAATATGTCCGCAGCGGAAACGATGTGGTGCTGGCGGCGGTCGCCGGCGGTCTGATCACCGCCGTTATCGCCGGTCTTTTCAACTGATCCTGGTCTGATCGAAGACGCCCCGAAGGGAAACCTCCGGGGCGTTTTTCGTTCTGGGTGACGGCGACGCTGCGGACGCCCAAGATGGACCATCATGCGCGCTTTCGCCGAGCTTCTGGATCGTCTGTCGCTGACCGCATCGCGGAACGCCAAACTGGTGCTGCTCAGGGATTACCTCAGGGCGACCCCCGATCCTGACCGGGGCTGGGCCTTAGCGGCCTTGACCGGGGACCTGACCTTCGACGCGGCCAAGCCCGCCATGATCCGAAAGGCGGTCGAGGCGCGGGTGGACGGGGTGCTGTTCGGTTGGTCCTATGACTATGTCGGCGATCTGGCGGAGACGGTCGCCCTGATATGGCCGGCTCCGCCCGACCTAAGGCCAAACCGCGAGCCGGAACTGGCGGAGGTGGTTGAGGCTTTGCGCACGGCAGGCCGGTCCGAGGTCAAGGGACTGCTGGAGGGCTGGCTGGACACGCTGGAGCCGAAGGGCCGTTGGGCGCTGCTGAAGCTGATGACCGGCGGCCTGCGCGTCGGCTTGTCGGCGCGGCTCGCCAAGACGGCGGCGGCGATGATCCGGCCCGCGGAAATTACCGTTGCTCCCTCCCCGGATGGGGCCGAGGCGACTGTGGTTCTCGATCCGGTCGATGTCTCGGCCATCGAGGAGGTCTGGCATGCGGTCCCGCCACCCTATGGCGACCTGTTCGCCTGGCTGGAGGGCAGGGCGGAACGGCCCAGCCCGGATGCGCCGGGACGTTTCCGGCCGGTGATGCTGGCGGTCGCTGTGGACGAGGCGGTCGATTTTCCGAAGATGAACCCGGACGACTATGCCGCGGAATGGAAGTGGGACGGCATCCGCGTTCAGGCTGTGGTCGAGGGCGATGTTCGCAAGCTCTGGTCCCGCACCGGCGATGAAATATCTGCCGCCTTTCCTGATGTGGTTGAGGCGCTGACCTTCGAAGGCGCGCTGGACGGCGAACTGGTGGTCTGGCGCGAAGGCGTGATCGCGCCTTTTGGCGATCTGCAGCAGCGGCTGAACCGCAAGACGGTTGACGCCAAGGCCATGGCGGCCTTCCCGGCGGCGGTGGTCGCCTACGACATCCTGGCCGAGGGGGCCGAAGACCTGCGGGCCTTGCCTTTGCGGGCTCGGCGGGCGCGCCTCGAGGCGCTGGTCCAGGGGCATTCCGGAACGCGCCTACACCTGTCGCCCCTTGTGCCTTATCAAGACTGGGCGAAGCTGGCCGGGCTGCGGGCCGATCCGCCGGTCGGGGCGGCGGCCGAAGGCCTGATGCTGAAGCGTTGGGACAGTCCCTATCTGGCGGGACGTCCCAAGGGGCCGTGGTTCAAATGGAAACGCGATCCTCACGTCATTGATGCCGTGCTGATGTACGCCCAGCGGGGGCACGGCAAACGATCCAGTTTTTATTCCGACTACACCTTCGGCGTCTGGACCCCGGAGGGCGCGCTGACTCCGGTGGGCAAGGCCTATTTCGGGTTCACCGATGAGGAACTGAAGCAGCTGGACAAGTTCGTGCGGGACCACACGGTCGAACGGTTCGGACCGGTGCGATCCGTTCGGGCCGCGCGCGACTTCGGCCTAGTTCTGGAGATCGCCTTCGAAGGCTTGCAGAGATCGACACGTCATAAGTCAGGCGTCGCCATGCGCTTTCCGCGGGTCAGCCGGATCCGCTGGGACAAGCCCGCGCGCGAAGCGAACACGATAGAGGACGTGATGGATCTGCTCGACGCCATAGAGGGCGGCGGCGGCCGGATCGCCAAGGCCTGAGGTTTAGTCCGGGCGAACGACCATACAGGTGACGCGGCGTTCGGACAGGGCGTCGCAAGCGGCCTTGGCGGCGTCCTCGGTGAGACCCGTGAAGCGCGACCGGTACCAGTCGCCGGCCGTCTGCACATTGCGTTCGGCGCTGGCGAACTGGGTGCGGAAGCGGCGATTGACCTCGGTCAGCCAGTCCGTGGCGACTTTCTCATCCCTAAAGGCGCCGACCTGGACCGCCCAGCGGCCGGCGGGGCGGGCGGTGCGGGCCGGCTCGCGTGCGGGCGGGAGCGTCGCGCGGCGCGGAGTGGTGGAGGCGGCCACCGCGGCGCCGGTGGGGGCCCCGTTCAGAGAAGCGGTCACATTGGCGGGTGCGCGCTGGGTCGTTCCGGCCGCCTGGGCCGTGGCCGCCGCACGCTGGCTGGCGGCGGCGCTGCGTTCGGACGGGAAGGGGGTGACCCGTGTGGGCAGAACCGTCGGCGCCGCAGCCGCCGTATAGGCGACGGCGCTGGATTCCGCCCCCATGCCGTCCTCGTCGTCATTGGCGAGCGAAGCATAGGCGATCGGCGCGCTGGTCTCGCCCAGGCCGAAGCCGCGTTGCTCGAAGAAGGACTGGGCGATCTGAATATTTTCGCCCTGGCTGCGGCGGCGCTCGACCTCGAAGCCCGTGTCCATCAGCTCCGCGACATGGGCGTTGCGGCTGGCGCTGGAGCGACCGCCCAGCACGATCGTGATCAGGCGACGGCCGTCGCGCACCGCCGAGGCCGCCAGATTGTAGCCCGAGGCGTTGGTGTAGCCGGTCTTCATGCCGTCATAGCCGTTTCCGGTCGGCAACAGGCCGTTGGTATTGCGATAGTTGCGACCGTTGTAGGCCCAGTCGTGCAGGCCGAAATAGCTGTAATACTGGGGGAAGTCCCGCATGATGGCCCGCGCCAGGATGGCCTGGTCGCGCGCCGTCGTGACCTGCCGTGCGTCGGGCAGGCCATTGGCGGTGTAGTAGCGGGTCTGGCTCATGCCCAACTGCGACGCCTTCTGGGTCATCAAGGTGGTGAAACGGGCTTCCGACCCGCCGACATGTTCGGCGATGACGACGGCCATGTCGTTGGCGGACCGCACGGCTGTGGCGCGCATGGCGTCGTCTAGGGTGATGGTCTGGCCCGCCGCCAGTCCCAGTTTGGACGGCGGTTCCGAAGCCGCTCGTGAGGACACGGTCAGAACGTCTTCCGCCTTGACCTTGCCCTGAGAGAGAGCCTCGAAGGCCAGATACAAGGTCATCATCTTGGTCAGGGACGCCGGATAGCGGCGGCTGTCGGCGTGGCGTGCAAACAGGACTTCGCCCGAGGCGGCGTCGATGACAATGGCGGCGTAGCGGCTGTTTTCCTGCGACTGCGCCTCGATCGAACGGACGTTGGCGCCCAGGGCTATGGAAAGCGCGAGCAGGGCGAATAGGCCACGACGGACGAAGGAAATCATGGGCGGTTACGACCCTCGCTTGAACTCAGGGTGCGACAGGCCCCCCGGCCGACGCGATTGAAGACCTAACATAAGAACGTGGGGTTTCATGGTGGTTAACCGGTCGTCAACGCGAATTTGAAGCGGAGAACGGGGTTATCGTTGTTCATATGTTGCGGCGCACAAAATTAACTTGATTGGTCTTCGCGCTTGCAGCATAAAGCGGCCGAACGAGGTTCGCCTCGTGATTGAATGCCGCCGTGCCTTATTCCCCTGCAGGCTCATAACTCTGGAGACACGACCATGGCCGACAGCGCCGAAACCGTGAAGAAGACCGTCGAGCAGACCGCCGCCAAGGCGAAAGCCCAGGCTGAGACCTTCCAAGTCGCCGGCGCCAAGGCGCTTCGCGAAGGCATCGACAAGTCGGTGGCCTCGCTGAGCGAGTTGAACGCCCACGGCAAGAAGAACCTGGACGCCATGGTCGAGTCGGCCACGGTCGCTCAAAAGGGCGCAGAAGCCCTTTCGCAGCAGGCTCTGGGCTTCGCCAAGACATCCTGGGAAGACGGCGTGGCCGCCAGCAAGGAACTCTCGACGGCCCGCTCTGTGCAGGAGTTCTTCGAGCTCCAGACTAACTGGGCCAAGAAGTCCATGGAACGCTACATGTCCGAGCTGACCAAGACGAACGAGATCCTGACTTCGACGGTTAAGGACAGCCTGAAGCCGATCAACGAACGGGTGACCGAGTCGGTCGAGACCTTCCAGGCCGCCCGCTGATCGCCGCATCGCCGACTATCTGAAAAGCCCCGGGGTTCGCCCCGGGGCTTTTTTCATTTTGGCGACAGGGGTTTGGGTTTCACGAAACCTGTGACTGGACGCCGCTTCAATTCAGGCCATCATTCCCTATCTGATAGCCAAGACGACTCCCCGATTACGGAATACGAATGCCCATACAAAGGCCCGGTGAAACCGGGGGCGGCGCAGGCGCCGCCACCATCACTGAAACAAAGCCGAAGCTTCAGAAGCCCTCGTTGTACCGGGTGCTGATCCTGAACGACGACTACACGCCGATGGAATTCGTCGTCTATGTGCTGGAGCGGTTCTTCCAAAAGAGCCGGGAAGAAGCCACCCGCGTCATGCTGCATGTGCATCAGCACGGCGTGGGGGTGTGCGGCGTCTTCACCTACGAGGTCGCCGAGACCAAGGTCGCGCAGGTCATCGAAACCGCGCGCCGCCACCAGCACCCGCTGCAATGCACGATGGAAAAGGACTGAGAGGAACCTTCCGATGCCTTCATTTTCCCGTCCTCTCGAAGAAACCCTGCACCGCGCCGTCGGCTACGCCAACGCGCGCCGGCATGAGTATGCGACGCTTGAGCACCTCTTGCTCGCGCTGATCGACGATCCTGATGCGTCAGGCGTCATGCGCGCCTGCAACGTGGATTTGACCGCCCTGAAGGCGGCGCTGACCCTCTATGTCGACAATGATCTCGCCGCCCTGGCCACGGCTGACGGCGAGGACGCCAAGCCCACGGCTGGATTCCAGCGGGTCATCCAGCGCGCCGTGATACATGTTCAGTCTTCCGGTCGCGAGGACGTCTCCGGCGCCAATGTGCTGGTCGCCATCTTCTCCGAGCGCGAAAGCCACGCCGCCTACTTCCTGCAGGAGCAGGACATGACCCGCTATGATGCGGTCAACTTCATCGCCCACGGCATCGCCAAGAAGGCGGGGGCGGCCGAGACCCGTCCGGCAAAGGGATCTTCGCCCGAAGAAACCGAGGACGCCACGGCCGTTAAATCCGGCGGCGAAGCGCTGGAAGCCTATTGCGTCGACCTCAACGAGAAGTCGCGCCAGGGCAAGGTCGATCCCCTGATCGGTCGTCAGGCCGAGGTCGAACGTTCGATCCAGATCCTGTGCCGGCGGACCAAGAACAACCCGCTTCTGGTCGGCGATCCAGGCGTCGGCAAGACTGCGATCGCCGAGGGCCTGGCCCGCAAGATCGTCAACGGCGAGGTGCCCGACGTCCTCAAGGACGCCACCATCTATTCGCTGGACATGGGCGCCCTGCTGGCCGGTACGCGCTATCGCGGCGACTTTGAGGAACGCCTGAAACAGGTGGTCAAGGAGTTGGAGAACCACGAAAACGCCGTGCTCTTCATCGACGAAATCCACACGGTGATCGGCGCCGGCGCGACCTCGGGCGGCGCCATGGACGCCTCGAACCTGCTGAAGCCGGCCCTGGCTTCGGGTTCACTGCGGTGCATGGGTTCGACGACCTACAAGGAATATCGCCAACACTTCGAGAAGGATCGCGCCCTGGTGCGTCGCTTCCAGAAGATCGACGTCAACGAGCCGACGGTCGAGGATACGGTGAAGATCCTGAAGGGTCTGAAGACCTATTATGAGCAGCACCACAAGGTCCGCTACACCGACAGCGCCATCCGCACGGCCGTCGATCTGTCGGCCCGGTATATGACCGACCGCAAACTGCCGGACAAGGCGATCGACGTGATCGACGAGGCCGGTGCGTCGCAAATGCTGGTGGTCGAGTCCAAGCGCAAGAAGGTCATCGGTCAGAAGGAGATCGAGACCGTCATCGCCAAGATGGCTCGGATCCCGGCCAAGTCGGTGTCCAAGTCCGACACCGAGAGCCTGCGCGAGCTGGAAGTTGATCTGAAACGGGCCGTCTTCGGTCAGGAACAGGCCATTGAACAGGTGTCGGCGGCCATGAAGCTGGCGCGAGCGGGTCTGCGCGATCCGAACAAGCCGATCGGCAGCTTCCTGTTCAGCGGTCCGACCGGCGTGGGCAAGACCGAGGTCGCCAAGCAGCTCTCGGCCACCCTGGGCATCGAGATGCAACGGTTCGACATGTCGGAATATATGGAGCGCCACACGGTCAGCCGTCTGATCGGGGCCCCTCCGGGTTATGTCGGCCATGACCAGGGCGGGCTTCTGACGGACGCCGTCGATCAGCACCCGCACTCGGTGGTGCTGCTGGACGAGATCGAGAAGGCGCACCCGGACGTCTACAACATCCTGTTGCAGGTGATGGACAACGGCATGCTGACCGATGCGGTCGGCAAGAAGGTCGATTTCAGGAACGTCATCCTGATCATGACGACCAACGCCGGCGCCGCCGACAATGCCCGCGCCTCCATCGGTTTCGGCCGGGGCAAGGTCGAGGGCGAGGACGACAAGGCCATCCAGCGCCTGTTCGCGCCGGAGTTCCGCAACCGTCTGGACGCCATCGTGGCCTTCAAGCCGCTGCAGGCCGACACGATCCGTTCGGTCGTGACGAAGTTCATCCTTCAGCTGGAGGCCCAGCTGGCGGATCGCAACATCACCATCGAGCTGACCGACGAGGCGGCCGACTGGCTCGCCAAGAACGGCTTCGACGAACTGTACGGCGCGCGTCCTCTGGCGCGGGTCATCCAGGACTCGATCAAGAAGCCGCTGGCCGACGACATCCTGTTCGGGCGTCTGACTCGCGGCGGGCACGTCAAGGTCCAGCTGAAGGACGGCAAGATCGACTTCGACATCAAGAGCGCGACAGGCGTTACTGCCAAGTCCGAGGAAGAAGAGACGGCCTGATCAGGCCTGATCCAAGACGAGTAGAAGGCCCGGGTGGAGACGCCCGGGCCTTTTTTCATGCGCGCGGCGCGCGACGACGGCATACTGGGCCGATGGGGCAGGGGAAACAGATCGATGAGGCGCAGGCCTTGCTCGCCGAGGCGGAGCAGCGGCTGGCGGACTGGGACCTGCACGGGGCCTTTGCGGCCTACAAGGCGTGCCTCAAAGCGGCGCCGGGGTTCGCGCCTGGACTAGCGGGGATGGGCTTGTTCCTGGCCGACCACGGCGATCCCGGAACGGCGGCTCAACTGCTGAGCCAGGCGATGGCGGAAGGGGATGCGGCCGTGCGATTGCGGGTCTTTCCGGCGTTCGCGCGCCTGCTGGAAGGGCTAAAGCCCAGCGCCTGGGATCCGGCGCTGGGCCGCGATCTGCTCGTTTGTCTGACCTCGCCCACCGTAGATCCGCAGACCCTGGCGCGCGTCACGGCGGAGACCCTGCTGTTAAAACAGGGGCGGTTCGACGGAACGGCGGTGATGCTGCAGGCCATGGCACGTGACCCCTTGTGGCTGGCCTTCCTGTCGCGGTGCGTGAACGTCAGCGCCGCCATGGAGATACGTCTCGACGCAGTGCGGACGGCGGTGGTCGAGGCGGCCGACGCATTTGAATCTCCTGTCGGAGACCTGGTCGCCGCCCTTGGGATCAGCGGCTTCGCATCCGAATATGTTGCACCGGTACAGGCAACTGATGGCGCGGTCGCCATGCTGTTCCGGTCGCCCACCCTGTCGGAGGCCACGGCCTTGGGCGAGGGTGAGATCCAGGCTCAACTGATCCGCCGTGCCATTGACGAACCCGCGCGGGAGCGCGCCCTGGCCCAGTCCGTGCAGGCTTTGACGCCCGACGGCGCCGACGCCGTGTCCGAAGCGGTGAAGGATCAGTACGAAGCGAACCCCTATCCGCGCTGGTCTGCGCCTCCCGCGCCTACGCCGCGAAGACTCTCAGATGCGATCGCGGCCCTGCCGGCGCTTGATGGCAAGGCCTTCGGCGGGCGGGCGGAGGCTGTCCTGGTCGCGGGTTGCGGCACAGGATTTGAGCCTATCGACATGGCGCGGATGGACCCCTCGCTGGCGATTACCGCCATGGACCTGAGCCGCGCCAGCCTGGCCCACGGCATGCGTGTGGCGAAAGACCTCGGGCTGACGCGGGTGCAGTTCGTCCAGGGCGACATCCTCGCGTTGGACAAGGTGCAATCGTGGTTCGACGTCGTCACCAGTACGGGCGTGATCCACCATATGGCGCGGCCTGAGCATGGGCTGGCGCGGCTGGCGGGGGTTTTGCGGCCGGGCGGCGTGTTACGGCTGGGCCTTTACAGCGAGCGGGCGCGGGCGGTGGTGAGGGCGGCGCATGATCTGATCCGGGAGCGGGGCTGGACGCCGGTCGAGGCGGACATTCGGGCGTTTCGCGCCCATGTCCTGGCCCTGCCGGAGGGCGAGCCTTTGGCCGCACTGAAGGAGAGCGCCGACTTCTACAGTCTCAGCGGCTGTCGCGACCTGGTCTTCCATGTTCAGGAGCATCGTTACACGCCGCCCCAACTCGGCGAACTGATGGCCGGAGCCGGGCTTCGACTGGTCGGGTTCGAGGCGTCGCCCGAGGCGAGGGCGGCGTTTGCAGGGGCGTTCGGGCCTGCCGATCCGCTGGACCTCGGCCTGTGGGACCAACTGGAGGAGCGACGGCCCGAGCTGTTCGCCGGCATGTATCATCTCTGGGCGCAGAAGCCGGCCTGAGGAGGGCGTCAGCTCTCCTTTTTGAAAGGGGACAGTTCCTCCGTCATTTCCCGTCGCTGTGCCTCCACCGCGGGGCCCTCGCGCCGAAGATAGTCCGCGACCGGTCCTCGCAACGCCGGGTCGGCAATGAAGTGGGCGGAATAGACGGGAGAGGGCAAATAGCCGCGCGCGATCTTGTGCTCGCCTTGCGCCCCCGCCTCGACGCGGGACAGCCCGCGCGCGATGGCGAATTCGATCGCCTGATAATAGCAGAGCTCGAAATGCAGGAACGGCACCTCTTCCAGCGTGCCCCACTGGCGGCCATACAGGGCGTCGCGGCCGATGAAGTTCAGGGCGCCGGCGATGGGCGTCTCATGCCGGAAGGCCATGACCAGGGCGATCCGATCGGCCATCGTCGCGCCGACACGGGTGAAGAAGTCCCGCGTCAGATAGGGGCGACCCCATTTGCGATCGCCCGTGTCCATGTAGAAGGCGAAGAAGGCGTCCCAGTGGGCCTCGGTGATCTCAGCGCCGGTCAGGACGCGGATGTCCAGATCGGCTTGGGCGTCGCGGCGTTCGCGGCGGATCGTCTTGCGGCGGTTGGCCGACAGGGCGGCCAGGAAGTCGTCGAAGGTTTGATAGCCGTCATTGCGCCAGATGAACTGGATGTCCTGGCGCGGCAGCAGGCCGGCCTGGGCCATGTCCGTCCATTCGACCTCGGTTGGGAAGTTGACGTGCAGGGACGACACCCCCAGCCGCTCGACCAAGGTCAGAGCGCCTTGAAGCAGGGCCTGGCGCACGGTGGCGACGTCTGTATCGGGATGGCTAAGGAAACGCGGGCCGGTCGCCGGGGTGAAGGGCACGGCGCCCAGCAGTTTGGGATAGTAGCGTCCGCCGGCGCGCTCATAGGCGTCGGCCCAGCTGTGGTCGAAGACGTATTCGCCCTGGCTGTGGCCCTTCAGATAGAGGGGCATGACGCCCAGGACGCCGTTGTCCTCGTCCCTCAAAGCCAGATGACGCGGCGCCCAGCCTTCCTGCGGCGCGGCGCTGCCCGAGGCTTCGCAGGCGTGCAGAAAATCGTAGGAGACGAAGGGATCGCCGGTGGGACGCGCGCAGGCGTCCCAGGCCTCGCGGCCGATATCGGCGATCCCGTCGTGGACCGAAAGGGTGAAGGTCAACGGATCTCCACGATGGCGTCGATCTCCACGGCAAAACCGAGGGGCAGTTTGTAGACGCCGACGGCCGAGCGGGCGTGGCGGCCGGCGTCGCCGAACACCTCGACCATCAGGTCCGAACAGCCGTTGATGACGGCGGGAATAGCTTCAAAGTCCGGGCCAGCCTGAACGAAGCCGCCCAGTTTCACGATGCGAACGACCCGCTCCAGGTCGCCGTCGCAGGCGGCCTTGATCTGGGCTAGCAGGTTGACGCCGCACAGGCGAGCGGCGGCGTTGGCCTGTTCCGGCGTCACGTCCACGCCGACCGTGCCCTTGACGCCGCCAGAGGCGTCGTTCGACAGCTGGCCCGAGATATGGACTACGCCGCCCGTCTGAACGAAGGGCACATAGTTGGCCACCGCCTTGGCGGGTTCCGGCAGAGTGATGCCGAGTTCGGCGATGCGGGCTTCGATGGTCATTGGGGCTCCTTGATCTGGTCGGCGGTTTAGCGCGGCGCAAGGGCGGCGTCACCCGTTTGGCGTCTTAAGCCTTCGCCAATCGGGGCGTGGCATAACAGCGGCCATGGATCTGCACCTGACCCCCGATGTTGCCGCCTTTCAGGCCGTGCTGGCGCGCCTTTCCTCCGAGGACTGGGCGCGTATCGACTCCGCTAGTCAGACAGCCGCAGCCAAGGCCGCAGAGGCCGCGCCGCACTGGGATTTCGAGATGCCGGCCAAGGCGGTGGACGCCGTTCTGGGCGCAGGCGTCTCGGACGAGGTCCGGCGTGGTCTGATCGCCTCCTGGGCCTTGCAGTTGCCAGATCGGGTCGCAGCCATGGCGCTGCCGGCCGAGGTCTTGGCCCTCTATCCCTATTGGATCGAACAGCTTGCCGCCTTCCTGACCAAGGCCGAGGGCGACTACGTGTTTGATCACTGGGCTAAGGATGTTCGATTTACTCTGGGGCTCAGCGTTCCGGCGGCCAAGAGTCAGGTCATCGACCTGAGTTCGCCGGTCGGCCCTGGGCAAATAATCAAACATGTGCGCGACGGTTGGGGCTTCGGTCCCCTGTTCCGCTATCTGGCGGCGGGCGCCAAGCGCGAACCGTGGCTGGAGGTCCATACCGAGAGCCGCTGGCTGCGCGGCTTTAACGAGGACGGTTGGAACGAGGCCTGGGCGACGGCGGCGGAACTCTGCCGGACGCGGCCAGAACTGGCGGGAATGATCGGCTCCAGCTGGTTCTATGATCCGCCCCTGACCGAGATCAGTCCGCGCCTGGCCCACCTGAGGCTCAACCCGCTGAAGGGCGGCGCCTTTATGGTTCATCAGGGACCGGGCGAGATCCACACGGAGCGGGCGGGAACGGCCTCGGCGTCGCGAAAAGCGTTGATCGACAGCGGCGACTACACCGCGCGGTCGTGGCTGATGGTTTGGCCGAGGAAAGAACTGATCGCCTGGGCGGATAGCAGGAAAATGGGAGAGGCTGGATGACAGCGGGGGCCTAATACGCCGCCATTCCCCACGCCTCGGCGACGGGCAGTATGTCTAGATCAGCGGCCTTGGCCAAACGGATCAGGCGGTCGATGTCTTCGGGGCGGCAGCCGTAGGGTGTGGGGGCGTCGCTGACGTCGTGGCCGTAAGCGATCAGCCAGCCCTTTGACGCCGCCGTGTTCGCGACCAGTTGCTCCAGATGATAGCCGGGCAGGCGCCGGCTCTCAAGGCCGATGGCCTGCAACAGGTTGCGATCTGCACGGCCGGCGTTGACCCCGTCGCGCACGCCACGTCCGCACAGGAAACGGCGGTCGATGATGGCCTTTGAGCCCAGGGCGCAGTCGCCGAACGGATAGGCGAAGCTGAGCATCTGATAGTCGTCTAGCCGTTCCGATACCCAGGCGGCGTTGCGGGCTAGGCTGGCGTCCAGTTCGGCGGGCGACAGGGTCAGGGTCGAGACATGTTCATAGGTATGGCAGCCGACCTCGTGCCCGGCCTCGTGCAGGGCTTGCAGATGTTCGGTCTCGAACTGGGGCAGGTCCAGATTTCGGCCGCCCTCCAGGCCGCCGCAGACATAATAGGTGGCCTTGACGCCGTGCTGCGCCAGCACCGGCCCGGCTTCCAGCCAGGCGGAGGCGGGGATGTCGTCGAACGACAGGCTCAGCACGCCTCGCGCGGGCTGGATCGTCGCGGGGCGGACGTCCAGATAGCGGCCGGCGCGGCGGCGCATCTTGTCGATGAAGGCGTTCATGCCGCCCTTATGGCCGAATGGACTTAAGGTCGGGTTTCACACGACTACGGGTCGGGCGGTCTGGCCGCGCTCGCCAAATACGCGGCGATAGCGCGCGATCTCGGCCGGGTCGCCGACAGCCTTTTCCGGATTGTCCGATAGTTTGACCGCCGGCCGGCCGCCGGCCTCGATGACCTTGCAGACCAGGGAGATGGGCTCCAGTTCCGGTGCGTACGCGGGCGAACAGTCACGGAAGTCGTTGGTCAGATTGGTGCCCCAGCCGAAGCTGAGGCGGGCGCGGCCGTGGAATTGGGTGTGGGCGGCTTCGATTCCGTCGATGTCCATGCCGTCGGAAAAGATCAGCAGCTTCTCCTTGGGGTCACGCCCGCGCGCCCGCCACCAGTCTATCAACCGTTCGCCCGCAGCGATGGGCGGGGCCGAGTCGGGACGGAAGCCGGTCCAGTCGGCGACCCAATCCGGCGCCTGATCCAGAAAGGCCTCGGTGCCGAAGGCGTCGGGCAGGACGACCAGCAGGTTGCCGCCGTAGTGTCTGCGCCACTCGTCCAGCACCGCATAGGGCGTCTGGGCCAGGGCCGCGTCATCGGGCGCCAGGGCGGCCATGACCATCGGCAGTTCGTGGCCGTTGGTGCCGATGGCCTCTAGGTCGTTCTCCATGGCGTGGAGCACGTTGGACGTGCCGATGAAGGACCGGCCCAGGCCTTCCTTCAGCGCCTGGATGCACCAGCGCTGCCACAGGAAGCCGTGGCGGCGGCGGGTGCCGAAGTCGGACAGGGCGAGATCGGGCAGGGCGCGCAGCCGCTCCACCTTGGACCACAGCCGGGTCTTGGCCCGGGCATAGAGGATATCGATCTCGAACCGCCCAAGGCGACGTAGTCCGACCCGGCATCGCAACTCGTTCAGGATCGCCAGAGCCGGGATCTCCCACAGCGTCACCTCGGCCCAGGCCCCGGAGAAGGTCAGGACATACTGGCCGTCCTGGACCGACAGGTCGTAGTCGGGCAGGCGGTAGTCGGTCAGCCAGGCGATGAAGTCGGGCGAGAAGATCTGTTTGACGCCATAGAAGCTGTTGCCCGCCAGCCAGACCAGCTCCTTGTTGGTGAAGCGCAGTGTGCGGGCGTGATGCAGCTGGTCGCGCAGGACTGCGATGTCGATCTCATCGGCGAGGCGGACGGACTTGGTGCGGTTGATGACTTGGAAGACCACCGGCGTATCGCGATGTTCGCGCCAGATCATCTGCAGCATCAGCAGCTTGTAGAAGTCGGTGTCCAGCAGGCTGCGGACGATGGGGTCCAGGCGGAAGCCGTGGTCGAAGGCGCGTTTGGCGAGGTCCATGCCGCTTCCTAGGGCTTCAGTGCGCGTCCCGCCACCACGGCGTCCTTGCCGAACTTCTCACGCAGCTTGTCGATGGCGCGTTCGGTCTTCAAAGTGCGGGTCTCGGTGGTCTGGAACAGGCTGGCGGGGGCGTCTTCGGCGTCCTGGATGTCGGCCATGCCGATGCCGATCAGTCGATACGGCGGACCCAGTTCAGGTTTCAACAGGTCGCGGCCCGCGGCGAACAGGGCGCGTGCGGTCTGGACCGGGTCAGGCAGGCTGATGCGGCGGGTCACAATCTTGAAGTCTGTGCGGCGCAGTTTCAGCACCAGGACGCGGCTGGAGACGCCGTCGCGGCGGGCCTTGGACGCCAGTTTCTCGCACAGGGGCCACAGCTCGGCCTCCAGCGCCTCGGCCGTGATCAGGTCTTCATTGAAGGTGGTCTCGGCGCTCATGCCCTTGCGGTCCCGATCCGGGTTCACGGCGCGGGCGTCGCGGGCATGGGACAGGTCGTGGAGGCGCAGGCCGGATTCGCCATAGCGTTTGACCAGATCGCGGACGTCGGCGTGGGCCAGGTCGCCGATGGTGGCGTAGCCGTCGCTGCGCAGGGCCTTGCCGAACACCGGCCCGACGCCAGGTAGGGCGGTGACGGGACGAGGCGCTAGTAAGGCTTGGGCATTGGCGACGCCGACGACCGAAAAGCCGCGCGGTTTGTCCATCTCCGAGGCCATCTTGGCCAAGAAGCGGTTGGGGGCCAGTCCGATGGAGACGGTCAGGCCGGTCTCTTCCTCGATCTGCTTCTGGAAACGGATCAACTGGAAAGCCGGCGGGCCGCCGTTCAGCCGGTCGGTGCCCGCCAGATCGACCCAGGCCTCGTCGAGCGATAGAGGCTGTATCAGAGGTGTCAGTCGGGCGAGGGCGCCCAGGATACGTTCCGATTCGAAGACATATTTGGCGAAGTCTGGCTTGATCACCACGGCATCGGGACAGGCCTTCAACGCCTTGAACATGGGCATGGCGCTGCCGACGCCGTACTGGCGTGCGACATAGCAGGCGGTGGAGACCACGCCCCGCTTGCCGCCGCCGACGATGACGGGTTTGTCGCGTAGCTCCGGCCGGTCACGTTTCTCCACGGAGGCGTAGAAGGCGTCGCAGTCCATGTGGGCGATCGAAAGCTGATCCAGTTCCGCGTCCGCAACGATGCGGCGTGACCCGCACGACGGACAACGTCGTCCAGGCGGCCCGGCGGGATCGTCGCCGGTCCACAGGCAATCGCGACAGACGGCCTTTATGGCCACGCTTAAGGTCTCCGTAACCTTGGCTTCACCCCAACTTAAGACTGGGACGGGCAGTATCGTACACAACGAGGCGTCGCCAATTCGCAGGCGACGCAGGTCAGGTGACGATGTCCAAAAAAGTCCTCATCGTCGAGGATAACGAGCTGAACATGAAGCTTTTTCATGATCTGCTCGATTCCCAGGGCTATGAAACCTTGCAGACCCGAGAGGGCCTGCAGGCGTTGGCCCTGGCGCGCGCCCATCATCCGGACTTGATCCTGATGGATATCCAGCTGCCCGAAATCTCGGGTCTCGAAGTCACCAAATGGCTGAAGGACGACGAGGAGCTGAACCATATCCCCGTCATCGCCGTGACAGCGTTCGCCATGAAGGGCGATGAGGAGCGCATCCGCCAGGGTGGGTGCGAGGCCTATATCTCAAAGCCGATCTCGGTGATGCACTTTCTCGACACCATAAGGCAGCATCTGGGATGAGTGCGCGGATCCTGGTGGTCGACGATGTGGACGTGAATGTTCGTCTGCTCGAAGCCAAGCTGACCATCGAATATTACGACGTCCTGACCTGCAACAGCGGGGCGGCTGCGCTGGAGCTGGCGGCTGAGCATCAGCCGGACCTGATTTTGCTCGATGTCATGATGCCCGGCATGGATGGGTTCGAGACCTGTCGCCTGCTTAAGGCGCGGGCTGAGACGCGGCATATACCGGTGGTGCTGGTTACGGCGTTGGACGGTCGTGAGGACCGGATTCGCGGCCTTGAAGCGGGGGCCGACGACTTTCTGACCAAGCCCATCGACGATGTCGTCCTGTTCGCGCGCGTCAAGTCGCTGACGCGGCTGAAGCAGGTGATGGACGAACTGCGCGAGCGCGAGGAAAGCAGCCGGCGTATGGGTGTGGAAGGCGAGGGCGCCGCGCGGCTGCGTAGCGAAGGCGGGCGTGTCCTTATAGTCGACGACAACGCCGCCCAGGCTGAAAAGATTGCAGCAGAACTGGGGCGTGAGCATCGCGTCGCCATCGAGACCGATCCCGAAGCCGCGATGGCCGCCGCCAAGGGGCCGCTGGATCTGATCATCGTCAATGTGGCGGCCGAGAGTTTTGACGGTCTAAGGGTCGTGGCCCTGGCTAAGTCGGGCGACGCGCGTCGCGCGCCGATCCTGGCCATCGTCGAGCCGAGCGAGCGACCGCGCATGGTCAAGGCGCTGGAGCTGGGCGCCACCGACATCCTGCCACGTCCCGTAGATCCCGAAGAACTGTCGGCGCGGGTCCGCACCCAGATTCGTCGCAAGCGCTACACCGATTTTCTGCGCCAGAAGCTGGACAGCAGTTTGGAGATGGCTGTCACCGACGCCCTGACCGGTCTGCACAATCGGCGCTACATGACCGGGCAGTTGCAGGCTCTGGTGGGGCGCGCTGCGCACGGTGGTGCTCCGGTGGCTGTGCTGGTGCTCGACATTGACCACTTCAAGTCGGTCAACGACGGCTTCGGCCACGACGCCGGGGACGAGGTGCTGGCCGAGTTCGCTGTGCGTCTGGCCACAAATGTGCGCGCCGTCGATCTGCCGTGCCGCATGGGCGGCGAAGAGTTTGTGGTGGTCATGCCGGGCGCCAGTTTGGACGACGCGCAGATGGTGGCGGAGCGAATCCGTCGCGACATCGCCTCCGCCCCCTTCCGGGTGATGGGCGGCAAGGAGCAACTGACGATCACCATTTCGATCGGGGTTGCGGCGACGACGGGCGACGGCGATACGCCTGAAGGCCTGCTGAAGCGTGCCGATGAGGGCGTTTACGAGGCCAAGGCCAGCGGTCGGAACAAGGTCATCACCAAGGCCGCCTGAACGTCGACCAGGCGCCAGACAAACGAAAACGCCCGGCTGGGACCAGCCGGGCGTTTCGCGTATCTCAGCTGACCAAGGGCTTACTTGATCTTGCCTTCCTTGAAATCGACGTGCTTGCGCACGACCGGGTCGTACTTCTTGACGACCATTTTCTCGGTCATGGTGCGGGCGTTCTTCTTGGTGACGTAGAAGAAGCCGGTGTCGGCCGTGGAGTTCAGGCGGATCTTGATGGAAGCCGGTTTGGCCATCGGAATTACCTCTGCGACGGCGAAAGCCGCTTAAAATAAGAGGCGCGGAACATACTCTGGATCGCCCCAAAGTCAACGGGCGCGATGTCACCTTGATGCGGTGCGGCTCACATATAATCTGAGCGTATGAAAATCGCATCCTTGCTGGCCGCAGCGGCCCTGATTTCCCTGTCGTCCGTCGGCGTCGCAGATGCGGCCCCCGCTCCGGCCCAGAACGATTTCCTGGCGCGGCTGAACGCCCTGTGTGGCCAGAGATTCGAAGGTCGAGTGGTCACGACCGACGCCGCCGACGCCAAGTTCGCCAGCGAACGGCTGATCATGCACGTCCGCGACTGTTCGCCGGACGAGGTGCGGATCCCGTTCGCGGTGGGCGAGGACCGGTCGCGGACCTGGGTGGTGACGAGGACGGACTCGGGTCTGCGGTTGAAGCATGATCACCGGCACGAGGACGGCACGACCGACGTGCTGCACTGGTATGGCGGCGATACGGCGAACCCCGGCACTGACGAACGACAGGAATTCCCGGTCGACGGCGAATCGATCGCCTTGTTCAACGCCAACGATGCGGGGGTCTCGACCACCAATGTCTGGGCGATGGAGGTCCATCCGGATCGAATGTTCGCCTATGAGCTGCGGCGGTCGAACCGGCATTTCCGCGTCGAGTTCGACCTGACAAAGCCGGTCGCCGAATAGGTCAGACGGCGCGCCAGGGCTGGAGCGGTCGCACGGTGGCGCAGGCGGGGCCGCCGTCGCGGGCGCGGCCGGGTAGGGCGACTTCCAGCACGCGCCCTTCGCGCGCCAAGCCAAGAAGGTCGGCGGGAATGTCGTGAACGTCGATCTTGGCGCGACGGCTCCATTCGCTGTGCTGTCCGGCCGATGTGCCGATGGCGATATAGACGAAACGTCGCGACGGTCCTTCGCGTCGCACGAAAGGGCCGGTCAGCCGCCCGTCGTCGGACAGGGTGACGGGGACGTCGAAACTGATCGGACCATCGCCGGCGACACGGGGATCGACCGGCGTGTTGGCCTTGTCCTGCAGGCTGTAGGCGACGCCTGGGACCGGGTCGGCGGTGGTCAGGCGCAGGGTGATGGCGCTGGGCATGGTCAGTCCCTGTGATCGACGACGTGGCGGCCGCGGACCATGCGCACGAAGGGCAACGGGCGATCTGGGCGTTCAAACCGCTCGGCCAGTTCTCCCAGGACGAAGCGGGTGATGGCGGGCAGATCAAGGGCGCGAGCGTCTTCCAGCGGCAGCCAGGCGATCTCGTCCAGTTCACCCGAGCCGGCGGTCGGTTCGGGCGTCAGCAGTGCCTCCGCCGGCGCCATGAAGAAGCGGGCGTCGAACCGCCGCGTGCGGCCGGGCGGGGTGATGGCGCGGGCGATGTAGGACAGGGCCGACAGATCGGGCAGGGCGCCAGCCTGTCGATACTCGCGCCAAGGCCCGGCTGTGTTGGCGGGCGGCGCGGGGCGGCCCAGGATCAAACCGGTCTCCTCGAAGGTTTCGCGCACCGCCGTCAGGGCCAGGGCGCGGGCGCGGTGGGCGGGAACCTCGGCCTCCAGCCGCCGTGCGACGTCGGACGTCAAATCGCCCGTTGAGGCGGCGGTGAAATCCGCCCGGTCGATCCGCCCGCCCGGGAACACCCATTTCGACGCCATGAAGACATGCCCTGGCGCGCGTCTTCCCATCAGCACCTCAGGCCGCGACCCGCCCCGTGTCACGATCAATGTCGCCGCGTCCTTGGGCCGTTGGGCGCCGCCGACGCGGGGAGCGTCGGCGAGGTCTTGGGCGGCGTCGAAGGGGGGATCCTTCATTCCGCTCATCCCGCGGTCATTTCCGCTTGCCCTTGCGCACACCCTTCAGCCCGCCCGCCGGCTTGGAGCCGTTGCGAGGCTTGGGACCGCCCGGCCGGCCCTTGCCGCGCATGGGCGGGCCGTCGCCGCCGCGCCCGCGAATGCCATAGCGCGGGGCCGGGGCGTTGGGATCGCGGGGCTCCGGTTCGCTGAGCATTTCGAACACCAGGCCGCCGGTGACCGGGGTGGCCTCCATCAGCTTGACCTCGACCTTGCGGCCCAGGGTGAACCGCTTGCCGGTGCGTTCGCCGACCAGGGCGTGGGCGCGGTCGTCGTGGCTGAAATATTCGCTGCCCAGGGTCGAGACGGGGACCAAGCCGTCAGCGCCCGTCTCGTCCAGCCGGATGAACAGGCCGAAGCGGGTGACGCCGGTGATCCGTCCGGTGAAGGTCGCGCCGACGCGGTCTTCAAGGAAGGCCGCGATATAGCGGTCCATGGCGTCCCGCTCGGCGGCCATGGACCGGCGCTCGGTCATGGTGACGCCCTCGGCGATGGCCGGCAGTTCGGCGATCTCGCGATCCGTCAGCCCGTCCTTGCCGAGGCCCAGAGCCCGGATCAGGCCGCGGTGGACGATCAGGTCGGAATAGCGCCGGATCGGCGAGGTGAAGTGGGCGTAGCGATCCAGGTTCAGGCCGAAGTGGCCGACATTGTCCGGCGAATAGATGGCCTGCATCTGGGTGCGCAGGACCACCTCATTGACCACATCGGCGTATTCGCCGTCGCGCGTCTCGTCCAACAGCTTGTTGAACCGCTTGGTCGTGCCCGGCTCGCCCTTGTTCCACGGCTTGCCGATGGTCGAGAGGAAGTCGGCCAGGTTGAAGATCTTCTCCTGGCTGGGGGCGTCGTGGATCCGATAGATCAGCGGCGTTTTCTTCTGCTCCAGGGTCTCGGCGGCGCAGACGTTGGCCTGGATCATCATCTCCTCGATCAGCCGGTGCGCCTCCAGCGAGGCGCGCTTCTCGATCGAGGCGATGCCGCCATCTGGAGCCATGCGGATGCGGCGTTCAGCGGATTCGATCTGCAAAGGACTGCGCTTCAGCCGGCCCTTCAGCATGGCGTGATAGGCGTTCCACAGCGGATAGAGGATCGCCTCCATGATCGGGCCGGTAGCGTCGTCGATCTGGCCGTCAATGGCGGACTGGGCCTGTTCGTAGCTGAGCTTGGCGTGAGACCGCATCAGGCCGCGCATGAACTTGTGGCCGGTCTTGCGGCCGTCCTTGTCGAACACCATCCGCACGGCCAGGCAGGCGCGGTTCTCGCCCTCCTTCAAGCTGCACAGGCCGTTCGACAGAACTTCCGGCAGCATCGGCTCGACGCGGTCGGGGAAATAGGTCGAGTTGCCCTTGTCGCGGGCCTCGCGGTCCAGATGGGTTCCGGGCCGGACGTAGGCGGCGACGTCGGCGATGGCGACCCAGACGATCCAGCCGTTCGGGTTCTTCGGATCCTCGTCACGGGCCGCATAGACGGCGTCGTCGTGATCGCGCGCATCGGCGGGGTCGATGGTGATGAAGGGGACCTCGCGCAGGTCCTCGCGCCCCTTCAGTGTCGGCAGGGCCTGATCCTCGGCCTCGCGCTCGACGGCTTCGGAGAAGCCGGTCGGGACGCCGTGGGCGTGGATGGCGATCAGGGAGGCGGCGCGGGGATCGTCCTCCTTGCCAATGTGCTCGAGGATCTTGCCGCGCTTGGGCCCATAGCGCTGCTCGCCCTTTTCGATGGCGGCCAGGACCAGGTCGCCGTCGCGCAGATCGCCGGACTGGGCCTGGGGCACCAGCAGCACGTCCTTGGAGCGGCGATCGACCGGCTCGACGCGGGTCTCGCGCGCCGACTTGCGGATCACGCCCAGGACGCGGTTCGTGCCGACGTCCAGTTTCTTGATCAGCCGGGCTTCCCAACCCTCGCCGCCACGCTGGAACTTGACCAGCAGCCGGTCGCCCAGGCCGGGCGCGGGGCCGGGCTTGCCCTTGTCTGGCATTAGTAGAGCACGGGGGGCGTCGGCGCTGGCCTCGACCAGGCGAACGTAAAGTTCGCCGTCGCCGTCGCGTTCGATCACATCGGCCACGCCGACGGGGGGCAGGGCGCCGGCTTCGGCGAAGCCCTTACGACCGCGCTTGCCCAGTTTTCCTTCTTCTTCGAGTTCGCGGATCATTTCGCGCAAGGCCCGGCGGTCGCCGCCCTTCAGCCCGAAGTGGCGCGCGATGTCGGTCTTCTCGGCCGAGCCGGCCTCGCGCAGGAAGGCGAGGAGGGTGTCTTTGTCGGGCAGGCCGGCGGGCGGACGTTGGGTGGGTTTGGTCATTTCGTCTTTCAGACTGCCGAACTCTCGGCAGGATTCATACAGGGCAGGCCGACGGCTTGGGCGGCGGCGGCTAGATTGTTGTCGAGCGTGATCAGCCGGGCGTCGATGCGTCGGCAGATCGCGATGTGGAGCGCGTCGGGCGCGCGGAGTTTCAGGTCGAACTGGCGCACGAGGGCGGTCGCCTCGCGCACGTCGGTCGGATGGATGTCGATGAGGTCGCCAGAGGCGTTGACCCAGTCGTCGAGATTGCCCAGCAGATGATCGCCCTGATCAGCTGTGCGCGCCCGCATTCGGACCAGGCGAGAGATGGCTGAAGAGACCTCTGCCACGACGAAGTCGCTTACCAGGAGGTCGGCCTCTGTGGCTGTGGTGTGATCAACGACCGATTGGCCGGCCGGTTCGCTGAACAGGATCGCCGCCAGGGCGCTGGCGTCGAAATAGTCGATCATTCGACGGGCTCGTCATACATCCCGTTGATCAATTCGACCGTGGTCATGCCCAGGGGGGGCTGGGACAGGCGACGGTTGGCGATCTCCAGCAGCCTGGCCTTACGCTGTTCCGGCGTCAGGCTCGGCAGAGAGCGGATTTCGGCGACGGGTTTGCCGTGGCGGGTGATGATCACCTTCTCGCCCTCGATGGCCTTATCGAGGAGGCGCGGCAGGCTGTTCTTGGCTTCGGCGACGCTATAGGCGGCCATTATGTCTCTCCAAATATGGCCATAAATATAGCCATTCTGCCGTGATCCCGCCAGTCATGCCCTTTAGAGGGATCGGGAACTGTTCACCGCGGTCAAATCTTGCGTGAGTTGACCGAGTGAAGGCGGGGCTTCAGCTTCCGCCAGATCCTCAACGGAGTCGTCCATGACCCTTTCCGCACCCGCCCTGAGCGCGACCGTGAAGTCGCCGCTGGATCTGATCGGCAAGACGCCGATGGTGGAGGTGACGAAGATCGACACCGGCAAGTGTCGGCTGCTGTTGAAGCTGGAGTCCCAGAATCCCGGCGGCTCGATCAAGGATCGGATCGCCGTCGAGATGCTGGATGCGGCTGAGAAGGAAGGCTGGCTGAAGGAAGGTGGCACCATTGTCGAGGCGACGGCGGGCAATACGGGCCTGGCCCTGACCCTGGTCGGCCGGGCGCGAGGTTATAAAGTGCTGCTGGTCATTCCGGACAAGATGTCGAAGGAAAAGATCCAGCATCTCAGGGCCATGGGCGCCGATGTTCGCCTGACCCGTTCGGATGTGCCGCACGGACACCCGGAATATTACACCGACATGGCCGAGCGCCTGTCCCAGGCCATTCCCGGCGCCTATTACGTCAACCAGTTCGCCAATCACTCGAACGCCGACGCCCATGTGAAGACGACGGGGCCGGAGATCTGGGAGCAGACGGGGGGCGACATCGACGCCTTTGTCGCCGGTATCGGCTCGGGCGGGACGATCACCGGCGTGGCGCGCTACCTCAAGAGCGTCGGCTCGAACGCCGAGATCGTTCTGGCCGATCCGGTCGGATCGACCCTGGCCGGCATCGTCAACGACGGCGTGCCCGGTCCGGACGGCAGCTATACAGTCGAGGGCATCGGCCAGAACTTCGTGCCCGATACGGCGGACATGAGCCTGATCGACAAGGCCTATTCGATCCCGGACGCGGAGGCGATCGCCACGGCGCGCGAACTGCTGCTGAAGGAAGGCATCCTGGCGGGGTCGTCCTCGGGCACCCTGATCGCCTCAGCCCTGCGCTGGTGCCGCGAACAGACGGAAGCCAAGACCTGCGTCACCTTCGTCTGTGACACCGGGGCCAAGTACCTGTCCAAGGTCTATAACGACGCCTGGCTGGCGGATCAGGGCCTGGGCGAGCGCGAGCTGCACGGCGACCTCTCGGACCTGATCAACCGCAAATACGAGAAGGGCGACGTGGTCGTGGCTGGGCCGGGCGACACTCTGGACACCGCCTTCAAGCGGATGAAGGGCGCTGACGTGTCCCAGTTGCCGATCATAGAGGATGGTCGTCTGGTCGGCATCCTGGACGAGAGCGATCTGATCCAGGTGATGAACACCGACGAGATCACCCGCAAGGAACGGTTCGCCAAGCCCGTCGCCGACGCCATGACGCGCGATCTGGACACGCTTCAGGTCAAGGAGCCGCTGGACGCCCTGATTCCTGTGTTCGACCGCGACCGCGTGGCCATCGTGCTGGACGGCGAGCGGTTCGTGGGCCTGATCACCCGCACCGACCTGATCAACCACCTCAGCCTGAACCGGTAATCCCATGGCCGACACCAAGAACAGCCAGGGTTTCTCGACCCGCGCCATCCATGCGGGCCAGCATCCTGACCCGACGACCGGGGCGGTGATGACGCCGATCTACGCCACATCGACCTACGCCCAGGAAAGCCCGGGCGTGAACAAGGGCTATGAGTATGCGCGGGGCAAGAACCCGACGCGCGAGGCGTTCGAGGCCTGTATCGCCGACCTGGAGGGCGGCACGCATGGGTTCGGCTTCGGCTCGGGCATGGCGGCGACCTCGACGGCGCTGGAGCTGCTGGACGCGGGCGATCACATCGTCACCGGCGACGACCTGTACGGCGGCTCGTGGCGGCTGTTCGAGCGGGTGCGTCGGCGCACCATGGGGCTGGACTTCGCCTATGTGGACCTGAGCGACATCGCCGCGGTCGAGGCGGCGATCACGCCCAAGACCAAGATGCTGTGGGTCGAAACGCCGACCAATCCGCTGATGAAGCTGGCCGATATCGCCGCCCTGTCGAAGGTGGCCAAGGCGCACGGTCTGCTGCTGATCGTGGACAACACCTTCGCCACCCCCTTCTGCCAGCAGCCGCTGAGCCTGGGGGCGGATGTGGTCATGCACTCGGCGACCAAGTATCTGAACGGCCATTCGGACATCATTGGCGGGGTGCTGGTGACGGCGGATCCCGAGCTGGCGACGCGGATCAAGTTCCTGCAGAACTCGGTCGGCGGCATCATGGGGCCGTTCGACGCCTTCCTGGCCAACCGGGGCCTGAAGACCTTGGCCCTGCGGATGAAGGCTCACTGCGAGAACGCCCTGACGGTGGCGCGCTGGCTGGAGACCCGCAAGGGCGTGTCCAAGGTCATCTACCCCGGCCTGATCGCCCATCCGCAGCACGCGTTGGCGGCGCGGCAGATGTACGGCGGCTACGGCGGCATGGTGACGGTGGTGCTGGAGGGCAACCTGGAGCGGACCAAGCGGGTGCTGGAACGGGTGCAGGTCTTTACGCTGGCGGAGTCGCTGGGCGGGGTCGAGAGCCTGGTGAACCACCCGGCGATCATGACCCACGCCAGCGTGCCCAAGGAGGTCCGCGAGGCGGGCGGCGTGACCGACAACCTGATCCGGCTCTCAGTCGGCGTCGAGAACGTCGAGGACCTGATCGCGGATCTGGATCAGGCCCTGGGCTGATCTCAGCTGGAGGGCAGGGCGGTCTGGTGGCCGGTGACGGGCGGCAGCTTCTTCTTGGGGGCGGCGCGCTTCACCGGCGCCTTGGCGGCCTTGGGCAGGGCGGCGCGGCGGGCGACCTCGGCGTCAATGATCGGCAGGATGTCAGCGGCGGCCATCACCTGGGTCGAGGCGCCGGTTTCGGCCAGGCGCGTGGCGTTGGCGCGCAGGCTGTTGAGGTCGGCGTCGGTCATCGCGGGGATTTTGTCGGCGAGGGTCGTCATGGGGCGCGTCCTGATTGAACGGGCTTCAGGGCCGGCGCGCGAGGCGCCAGCCCTTCAGCTGATTGAAGGCGATCTCGACCACGACCTGGTCGCCCAGCCCGGAGACGCCGTTGGGCGAACCGAGCGTGGGCAGAACCGTTACGACGTGACCGTTGTCCAGGCGGACCTTGCGGCCGCCCAGCGGCAGTAGCTTCGTCACCTCGCCGTCGAAGGCGATGGTGTTGAGGCGCGTGTCCTACTCCGCCGCCGTGAGGCGACCGGCGGATTCCTTGCCGGAGCGCTGGTCGCGCTCGATTTCGTAGCCGATCTTCTGGCCTTCGTTCAGCGAGCCGAGGCTCGAGGTTTCGACGGCCGAGGCGTGGACGAAGACGTCCTTGCCGCCATCATCGGGAGCGATGAAGCCGTAGCCTTTGGTGGGGTTGTACCATTTAACAGTGCCGGTAGCCATTTGGAGACCTCCGTCTGGCGTTGACCGCAGGGAGGGATCCCTGGTCGGCCTGTCGGGTCTGAATGGGATCGGCTTTTGGACCTCGGTGCGTGATGCAAAGGGAGCAGCGGCGTTACGCAGAGAGATCGACCCTCTCCATATGGGCCTCCCGCCCCTCAGGCGCAAGGGCGGGGGGTCAGAAGGCGTAGGCGACCTTGGCCACCAGGGCGTCCTCGTACTGCTCGCCGAAGGTGTCGGCGTTGGTGTCGTAGTAGCGCAGGTCGAGGTCCAGCGCGTCGGTCAGCGCATAGGTCACGCCCGCGTTCCAGCCGGTATAGTCGGGGGCGCCGGTCTGTTGGCGACGTCCCACGGCGGCCGAGCCGTTCAGGCGGTCGTTGAAGTCCCAGCCGACCTGGCCCTCGATCCAGGTGAAGGACTGGGTCGAGCCAGCGGCGTCTGGCGAATACTGGACCTGGAGACGCGCCCTGGCGGGGCCGATGGAACGGCTGATGTTGCCGGTCAGCTCCCAGCCGTCCTCGTCATAGCCTGCCTCGGCGTCGAGGCGGTTCTTGTAGGCGGCGTTGAAGTCGAAGCTGTAGCCGAAGGCCTCGGGCTGGTAGCCGATCACGAACTCGGCCTCGACATTGGAGCCGCCCGCCTGGATCGTCTCGAAGCCAGGGGCGACGTAGAAGAGGCCGTCCGCGCTTTCCCAGGTCGCCGAGCCGAAGACGTAGCCGTCATTGCCGGACTTGGACGCCGCCTTGGAGCGGTTGTCCGTCCCCGCCCCCACCTCGAACGACCAGGCGTCCCGCGACGCCGATGGGCCTGAGGCGGATTGGGCCGCCGCAGGGGTGGCGAGGACGGCGGCGGCGAGGACGGCGAAAGCGGTGCGGATCATGAGGGCTCCAACGCGCGAGAGGCGAGTTGGAGCCGCCCTTAACTCGCTCTGGTCTTGATGGCGAATTCTTCCGTGGCCTGAGCGAACTCTTGTCGCAGGCGGGCGACCAGTTCGGCGGTGGGCAGGACGTCGTGGATGGCGCCCGCGCCCTGGCCGGCGGACCAGACGGTCTTCCAGGCCTTGGCCTCGTCGCCCATGTCCAGCTTGTGCTCGGGCAGGTGTTTGGGGTCGATCCCGTTCTCGATCAACGACTTGCTCATGAAGTTGGCCGGAATGCCGGAGACGGCCGGGGTATGGACGATGTCGGTCGAGCCGCTGTCGATGATCATCTGCTTATAGGCGTCGACCGCCATGGCTTCGGTCGTGTTGATGAAGCGGGTGCCCATATAGGCGAAGTCGGCGCCCAGCATCAGGGCCGCCGCGACATCTTGTCCGGTCGAGAGGGCGCCGGACAGGATGATGGTCCCCTTGAAGAAGCTGCGGACCTCGTTGACCAGGGCGAAGGGGTTGATGATCCCGGCATGGCCGCCGGCGCCGTTGGCGACCAGGATCAGGCCGTCGACGCCCGCCTCGGCCGCCTTCCTGGCATGGCGGATGTTGGCGATGTCGTGGAAGACCTGACCGCCGTAGCCGTGGACCGCATCCACCACGTCGCGCACCGCGCCCAGGGAGGTGATGATCAGCGGCACCTTCTCCTCGACCGAGACCATCATGTCGGCCATCAGCCGGGGATTGGTCGGATGGACGATGTGGTTGACGCCGAAGGCGGCGGCCTCGGGCTTCAGCCGGCCCTTGATCTCGTGAATCCAGTCGCGATAGCCCTCGGTCGTGCGCTGGTTCAGCGACGGGAAGGTGCCGATGATCCCGGCATTGCAGGCCTCGACCACCAGATCCGGGCCGGAGACCAGGAACATGGGCGCCGAGATGATCGGCAGGATCAGGCCTTTTTGAAGCGAAGCGGGAATGGCCACGAGCGTCTCCTGGGTTTTGTTTCGCTACGCTTAGCGGGGTATCGCGGGGGAAGGCAATCGGGCGAAATGTACGGTTTCCACCCGAAAAAAATGGAGTCTATTTTCGTCCATTCTGGAAACTGCACTCCGGAGAAGCGGGTGCAGTATGCAAAAGAGTGCAATTTGGCGGTCGTGGTCGGATGCGGTCTCCGAAGCGCCCCCAGGGGGCAGGGACAGCGATTATAGGCGGGTTTGCGGGCGTGATGGGTTGAAGGCCGATTTTGAAGATCAAGCGGTTGATTTGACGACCTAAATGTTCGGAAATTGGGATAGCTGGCCGATGCCGTTCCTTCTCCCCTTGCGGGAGAAGGTGGCCCGAAGGGCCGGATGAGGGGGCTGCCGGTGGGCCAGTTCGCGACACCGTGCCCCTCACCCTTGAGCGCCAGGACGACGGCTGCGCCGCCGTGCGCTCAAGCCCTCTCCCGGCGGGAGAGGGAGATCGGTGAGGATTTTCTTACGCGCCGCAAACGCCTAAATGCGCCCCATGACCCACTACACCGACAACCTCAGCCAGCTCGGCGCCCAGACCGCCGCCCCCACCAGCCCCGAGACGGCCGTGTTGGAGCGGGTGCCTAACCCGCATGCGGATACGCTCTATCTGGCCCGGTTCACGGCGCCCGAGTTCACCAGCCTGTGCCCGGTGACGGGCCAGCCGGACTTCGCCCATATCGTCATCGACTATGCGCCGGGCGACTGGCTGGTCGAGTCCAAGAGCCTGAAACTGTACCTGACCAGTTTCCGCAACCATGGCGCCTTCCACGAGGACTGCACCGTCGCCATCGGCCGGCGGCTGGCGGACCTGCTGGCGCCGAAATGGCTGAGGATCGGGGGGTATTGGTATCCGCGCGGGGGGATCCCGATCGATGTCTTCTGGCAGACGGGCGTGGCGCCAGAGGGGCTGTGGCTGCCGGATCAGGGTGTGCCGACGTATCGCGGGCGGGGGTGAGGGCTTGCGTCCTTCTCCCGCATGGGGAGAAGGAGCCTCCATCCTCTTTCGTCATTCCGGGTCTACGCTGTGCTTTGCCCGGAATGACGAAAGGTCGTAAGCGGGCTGATGTCTCGCGGTCAGTTGGGAAAGGTTGCGCCTTCGCGGCGTCCGTGTTCGGTCATGGCGTCGTATTGAGCGCTGGCGGCGTTGATCTGGTCATTCGTGGCTGAGGCCGCCGCACGACCGGCCTGGCAGTCTGCGGCGGATCGGATGCTGGCTTCGTAAAGTTCGGCGCCGTGTTGCGCGATCCGGGCGTGGTTGAGTTCGTGGGTCTTGAGGGCTGCGAAATATTGATCCCAGGCCTGTCGGTCGCGTGAACTCAATCTCTCGCGGTTCTGAAGGTCGGGCAGGGTGATCGCGATTGTGTAGGTCACTCTGACGGAGCTGGGATCGCATCGGCCGTCAACGGTGGAAAACTGGGTTGTGTATTTCCATACGGTCGTGGCGTCGTGGCGGTTTCCATCCAGGCTTGGACGGATACGGTTCATTTCGGTTCTGATCGCCCGCGCATTCGTCGCATCAACGACGTAGCCGTAGAGGGTGGTGTTGGGAAAGGCCGCCGCTTCGGGCGCGGCGAGCCGCAGTCGTTCGGACGCTTCCGGTACGGGCGCTACCGCATCCGTCGCCTGTAACGCCAAGACCAGTAGAAGGTGCAAGATCATGGGCCGCCCCCGGTTTCCAACATGGTCTCATCGAATGCCATGGGACGCCAGTCCGCCGACATTCACTTCGAGGTTTGTGTGTCCCCTCATCCGCCGGCCTGCGGCCGCCACCTTCTCCCGCAAGGGGAGAAGGAGTGACCCAACGTCTTCTCCAAGAAGTCCTGGGGGGCGTCGTCTTCTCACGGGCGCCAAGACCTGGTGCACCGGCCGGAGAAAGAAGGTTCAGGCGGTGCGGGCCAGTGAGGTTGTCGCGCGAGGCCAGGCGACCGGGGCCAGGGCCTCGACCGCCGGCTTGGCTAAGAGATAGCCTTGCATAAGATCGACGCCCAGGTCGCGCAGGACGTCGTGTTCGGCCAGGGTCTCGACCCCTTCGCAGACCGGCTCGACGCCCAGGTCGCGCAGCATGTTCAGGGTGTTGCGCACGATGGTGCGCTTGACCGGGTCGGTGTCGATGTCGCGGATCAGGGCCATGTCCAGCTTGACGATGTCCGGCTGGAACAGGGCCAGCAGACCCAGGCCCGCATAGCCGGCGCCGAAGTCGTCGATGGCGGTCTTGAACCCCATGGCCCGATAGGAGCGCAGGATGTTCAGGATGTGATCGGCGTCCATCGCCTCGCTCTCGGTGAACTCGAAGATGATCCGGTTGACCGGGAAGCCGGTGCGCATGGCGGCGGCCAAGGTGGTGCGGATACAGGCGCGCGGTTCATAGACGGCGTTAGGCAGGAAGTTGATCGACAGGTTCGCGCCCTGGGCGGTCATGTCGAGGCCTGCCGCCAGTTCGATCGCGGTGGTGCGGCAGACCTGGTCAAAGGCGTAGCGGTTGTCGGCGGAAATCTGCGCCAGGACCTGACCGGCGCCGGCACCGTCCTTGCCGCGCACCAGGGCCTCGTAGGCGAAGACCGTCTGGGTGGCCACATCGACAATGGGCTGAAACGCCATGGTGATGGGCAGGTCGAAGCCCGCTCCGTCTTTGCAACCCACACAGGACATCGGCCGTAACGTCTCCAGTTAAGGCGCTGATGTTAGAGAGGAAAGATTAATATCCGCCACTGCTCCGCTTAGGGCAGGCGCGTAACCTTGGCGGCCATGTCCGGGCGGGGGCGTTCCAGGGCGGGTTCGGTCAGGGTGCCGATATGGATGAATCCGGCGACGGTTTCGCCTTCGGTCAGGCCGAACAGAGCGGTGGCCTGGGGGTCATAGCTGTACCAGTCGGTGATCCAGCTGGAGGAATAGCCGAAGCCGCCGGCGGCGTGTTCCAGGTTCATGCAGACGGCGCCGGCCGACAAGTGTTGCTCCCAGATCGGCTTGGCGTTGGGAACGGGGGCCGAGACGACCAGGATGGTGACAGGGGCGGCGGTCAGCTTGGCCAGGACCGCCTGGTGCTTGGCCGGCCGGTTGTGAAGTTCGGCCAGGACGGTCAGTTTTTCGGCGATCTCGGCGCGGCTGAGGGGGCCCAGGACCACGAACCGCCAAGGGAAAAGCTTGCCGTGGTCGGGGGTGCGGGCGCCCAGGGTCAGGATTTCGTCCAGTTCCGCGTCCGTAGGGCCGGGGGCGGCCAGGGCCTGGGCTGGGGCGGAGCGGCGCTGGGCCAGGCGGTCGCGCAATTCCTGCGACGGGACGGGAGCGGGCAGGGGCTGGTTCAGCTCGGTCATGCCGCCTAGCTAGGCTTTCGAGGCCGCATTCGCCATAGTTCGGGCATGAGCAATTCCGACGAGCCGAAATGGGCTGCGGGTCTGGCGAAACCGCCGGCCTGGCGCGCCGAGACCGAGGAGACGGTGTTCGAGAACCCTTGGATACGCTTGACCCGGCACAGGGTCCTCGCCCCGACCGGCAATCCTGGCGACTACGCCGTGATGCGGCCCAAAAACGCGGCGACGGGCGTACTGCCGGTGCATGACGACGGGACGGTGGTGCTGGTGGGGCAACAGAGGTTCGCCCTTGGGAACTACTCCTGGGAAATGCCCGAGGGCGGGGCGCCCCTGGGCGAGGATCCGTTCGACGGGGTCCGGCGCGAACTGGCCGAGGAGGCGGGGCTCGAGGCGGCGCAGTGGGTTCCGGCCCTGACGATGGAGCTGTCGAACTCGGTCACGACCGAGATGGCCCACACCTGGATCGCCTGGGGACTGAGTCCCGTGCCGGTGGCGCCGGACCCGACCGAGGTGATCGCCGTGGTGCGGGTTCCCTTCCTCGATCTCCTGGAGGAGATCGGGCGCGGGACGGTGCGCGACAGCCTGACGGTGGCGACCGCCTACAAGGCCTATCATATGGCCCATAACGGGGAACTGCCTCCGGCGCTGGCGCAGGCCATGCTGGGGCGGGTATGATGTCGTCGAAGGAGCCCGGCATGGCCAAGCTTGAAATCGTCGCGGACACCGACAGCGTCTGGCGCCAGCTGCGCGCATCGGCCGAGGCCGCCTCGCGCGAGGAGCCCCAGCTGGGCTCGCAGATGAACGCCGTCATCCTGTCGCACGACGATTTAGCCGGCGCCCTCAGCTTCCAGATCGCCCGCAAACTGGCCGACGGGGAAATGAGCGCCATGTCGGTGCGCGAGGTCTGCCTGTCGGCTTTCGTCGCCGACCCGGCCATGGTCGCGGCGGCCGAGGCCGATCTGCAGGCGGTGGCCGAGCGCGACCCTGCCATTCGCAACCTGTTGCAGCCCTTCCTGTATTTCAAAGGCTTCCAGGCGCTTCAGGGCTGGCGCGTGGCCCATTGGCTGTGGGGGCAGGGGCGCGAGACCCTGGCCTTCCATTTCCAGAGCCGGATCTCCGAACTGTTCCAGCTGGACATCCATCCGGCCGCGCGGCTGGGCAAGGGGCTGTTCCTGGACCACGGCACCGGCATCGTCATCGGCGAGACGGCGGTGGTCGGCGACGACGTTTCGATGCTGCACAACGTCACCCTGGGCGGCACGGGCGCCGAGCGCGGCGACCGCCATCCCAAGATCGGCAAGGGGGTGCTGCTGGGCGCCGGGGCCAAGGTGCTGGGCAATATCCACGTCGGCGACTACGCCAAGGTGGCGTCCGGCTCGGTGGTGCTGAAGGATGTGCCCTCGGGCTGCACCGTGGCGGGGGTGCCGGCGCGGCTGGTCAACTGCCCGACCAGTGCGGAACCGGCGCGGACGATGGACCATACGCTGGCGGACGTGGTGTACGACTTCGTGATCTGAGGGGAAGAGCGGCTCTTCCACGGAGGGCTATTCCTCTATTGCTGGGCGACGGTCCGCGTCACGGTGCGGGCGAAAAGCGGGACCAAGGCCATCAAGGCCGCCAGGATCCAGAAAGCCGCTTTCAGGCCCGTGAGATGGGCGACGAAACCCAGGCCTGCCGGTCCGATCAGAATGCCGGCGTAGCCCGTGGTCGTGATCGCCGCGACCGCCAGGCCGGAAGGCATGACGGTCTGGCGGCCGGCCAGGCGGAACAGCACCGGCACGATGTTCGACGCACCCAGGCCGATCAGCACGAAGCCGCCTATGGCGACAGGCGCGGCCGGCGCCAGAAGCAGGAGGGCGAACCCGCTCAAGGCGATCAGACCGCCCCAGAACAGGGTGCGGAAATCGCCCAGACGCGCGGTTACGCCGTCGCCGACGAAACGTCCCGTCGTCATGGCGATTGAGAACACGATATAGCCGATCCCGCCCTGCGACAGGGCGACCAAGCCGGCGTCAGTGATCAGTAGGGCGCTCCAGTCCAGTATCGCCCCTTCGGCGAGGAAGGTCGCAGCCGCCAGAGCGGCCAACACCAGGACGACGCCCCGTGGAGCCGCGAACAGGGGCGTGTCCAGGGCGACTTTGGCTTTCAGCAGACGGGGCCAGGCGAACAGAATCGTCGCGCCCACGCCGACGGCCCCGGCGAAAGCGCAGGCCACTGGCGCGACTCCCATCGACAGCAGGGCGGTGACGAAGGCCGCACCGGCGAAGCCGCCGATGCTGAACAGGGCGTGGAAGCCGGACATCAGTGGACTCGGCGCATCCTTCTCGACATCGACAGCATGAATGTTCATGGCGACGTCCAGCGAGCCGAGACCCGCCCCGAAGACGAACAGGACAAGGCCCAGGGTCAGGGGCGTTGATGCGAGGGCCAGGAAGGGCAGGGCGGCGGCCATCAGCAGGCCACCTAGCACGATGACTGGCCGCGCGCCGTAGCGGGCGCTGGCCACGCCGGTCAGGGCCATGGCCAGGACAGAGCCCAGGCCGAGGCACAGCAGCAACAAGCCCAATGCGCCGTCATCGACACCCAGCCGCGCCTTGGCGAAGGGCACCAGCGGCGCCCAGCTGGCCAGGCCGAATCCTGCCGCCAGAAAGGCGAGACGGGTCGCCAAACGCGTCTGCGGCCGGTCGTTCGATGTGATCATTTTCGTCTTTCTACCCGGCGTGACGCGGCATGAGGTCCAAGGCGCGCGCTGCCCGGATCACGGTGACGCCGGCGGATTGGAAGCCGGCGCACAGGGCGTCTGGCGCGTCATGTTCAACGATCAGCGTGTCGAGGGTCGCGCAGGAGGCGACGTGGTGGGGGGCGACCCGGCCAAGCTTGTCATTCGTGACCAGGGCGACCAGTCGCTGGCCGGCGGCGGCGGCGGCCCGTTTCAGTTCGGCCTCCCGATCATCAAGGGCGGAGATCCCCGCGCTTGGATCGGCGGCGCAAGCGCCGATAAAGGTCAGCGCCGGTCGATACTGCGCCACCTGGGCCGTCGCCGTGGCGCCGAGCGCGCCGTCAAGGTCTGGGTCGACGTGGCCGCCGATCAGGAACAGTTTGACCTCGGGCCGCCGATAGATGGCGGCGGCGACGGCGACGGAATTGGTGACGACGGAGACGGGCTGACCGCGCACCAGGGACTCCGCCAGCAGCAGGTGGGTGGTGCCGGCGTCGATATAGACGGTCTGGTCCGGCGCGATCAGCGACGTCGCCGCCCGGGCCAGAGATCTTTTGGCGGGGAAGTCGCGGTCGACCCGGTCGATGAAGGGCGGGGCGTCGTTCAGGGGCAGGGCGCCGCCATAGACGCGGCGGCATTTTCCGGCCTCGGCCAGATCGCGGAGATCGCGGCGTATCGCGTCCTCGGAGACACCGAATTCTTCCGCCAGCTGATTGGCCATGACCGGCTGATCAGCGGCCAGGCGTTCGAGTATGATATCGCGTCGCCGCTCGGGTGCCGTTTTGATGTGCATAAACGTGCATATACTTTTGCACGTTCTGAATTGCAAATGCGCATTCTTGCACGTTTTGGATGGAGCCTGATTGGTGAACGCTTTGTTGGCGGGGCGGCGTTGTACAGGGACTAACCCCGCTGCTGCGGAAAATGTCCGGCGCTGGTTTCCCTTCAGGCCCGACTTCTCTAGGGTCCGCCGCCAACCCAAGACTATGAGGCCCCCTGTGAAAGACACCGACCTGAAGCGCATCGAGGCCCACCTCAAGCGCACCTTCAACACCGGCGGCATCATCGTGAAGGCCCGTCCCAAGCAGAACGACTCGGCCGAAGTCTATGTCGGCGACGAGTTCATCGGCATCGTCTTCGAGGACGAGGACGAGGAAGGCTCGTTCATGTTCGAGATGGCGATCCTGGCCGAAGACCTGCCGGAATAGGCTGTCGTCCCATTCGTGATCGTCCGGCGTAGACCGGGCGATCACGCACGACGGCGGGCGGGGGCCTCTAGAGCCAGCCCGCCGCTTTCAGCACGGGGCCGTGGGTCCGGCTGACCGGCGCCGTCAGGCCGCCGACGAGGCGGATTTCGCCCGTCCCGCGCCGCCAGCGCACCTCTTCCACCGCATCGGCCGCCACCCACCATGAGCGGTGGACCCGCCATCCGTGCGCGCGTGACAGCTCGTTCAGCGCGTCGGCGAACCGCAGGGTGATCAACTCTGCGCCGGCATCGGTATGGACCCTCAGATAATGGTCGTGCGCCTCGATGGCGATCAGTCGGGCGCTGCGGCGTCTGGCCGAGAGTCTGCGGCGGAAGACCGCCTCGGCCTCAGGCAGGGGCAGGACGACGAGGGTGCGGGTCTCGACCCGCGTGGGAAGCCGACGCCAGACCAGGGCCCTGACCGCCATGGCGGCCAGCATGATGGGCCAGACTTGCCAGAGCAGCGGCAGATAGATCGACCAGCGCCGCTCTGCGAACATCAGGTGCTGGGTCACGACGACGAACAGGGTCACCAGCGGCGTGGCGAGCGCCGAGGTGACGACAACCCGTCTCCACAGGGCGGGCAGGCGCCGGCCCAGGCTCTCGTCCACCGCGACCGCGATCAGCCCGCCGCCCAGCATACAGGTCAGCCAATAGGCGTAGCGGGGCGCGAGGGGCGTATCGTCCGAGTCGAAGGGGCCGAGGAAACCCAGCAACAGCCCCATGGCGGCGAGCATGACGGCGTCGACGGCCCAGCCTCGCGCGGACTTCGCTCCGATGATGCTCTTCGCCCTGTGGCCCATGCCGTCCCGTTCGCGCACCCACGGCGCCGTTCGCGAAGTCGGGCCTAGCGAGCCGACGGCCGCGCGGCAATGGCGTTGGGCGAGAACCAACCCCTGATCGGAACACCCATGTCGCAATCCTGGCTCATCGCCGCCCTGACCCTCATCGTCTCCACCGTCGCCGCCCCAGCCTTGGCCCAGGCGCCGGGAGCCGACGTCGATGCGCGGCCCGATCCGGCCGTGGTCTGTCATGTCGGCGTCTATCGGCTGGGCGACGGCAGTTGGGTGGATGTCGCGCCGCTGGCGGACGCGGGGCTGAGGTGGCGTCGGCTGGACGGGTCCACGGCCAGGATGATGCTGGACGCCCAGGGTCGTTGGATCAGCACCCTGGGGTTCACCGATCGCGTCGAAGGTCCGCAGCCTCAGCTTGGACCCTGCGAAGAGGGACGGATTGCTTTTGAGGGTCAGACCGGCCGCTGGCTGGCTCTGGATGTGCGCGAGGCGCGTTTCGTCGGCCATGGCGGGACGCACCTGAAAGGACGGCTGATCCTTCCGCCGGGCGACGGGCCGGTCCCCATCATGGTCGAGGTGCATGGTTCGGAAGGCGCCAATGCGCTGGACTTCAACGCCTTCCAGCGGTTCGCCCCCGCCGAGGGCGTGGGCGTCTTCGTCTACGCCAAGCGGGGCTCGGGCGGATCGGAGGGGCGTTACACCCAGGACTTCCATGTGCTGGCCGAGGACGCCGCCGCTGCTGTGATCGAAGCCCGTCGGCTGGCCGGAGATCGTGCGGGCCGTGTCGGCCTTCACGGCGCCAGCCAGGGCGGCTGGCTCGCGCCGCTGGCCGCCAGCCTGACGCCGGTGGACTTCGTCACCGTGGGCTTCGGCCTGGCCTATGGCGCGCTGGCCGAGGACAGCGACCAGGTGATGCTGGACCTGAAGGCCAAGGGCTGGGGCGCCGATGTGCTGGAACAGGCGCGCGAGATCACCGATGTGACCGGGGCCTTCATCGCTTCGCACGGCGCGGTCGGCTTCGACGGTCTGGAGGCCGTTCGGGCCAGATATCGCGGCCAGCCCTGGTTCGCCGACATCAGGGGCGAGTTCACCGGCTTTTTGCTGAACACGCCGAACGACCAGATCGTCGCCATGGCCCCGGCGCTCGATGTCGGAACCTCGTGGGACTATGACCCGCTGCCGGTGCTGAGCCGTCTGGACGCGCCCATGCTGTGGATCCAGGCGGAGGATGACACCGGCGCGCCGCCCGACGCCACGCGGCAAAGGCTGATCGACCTGGCGGCCCAGGGGCGGCCGGTCACCCTGCTGGAATACCCCGACACCGACCACGGCATTGTCCGGTTCGAGACGGCGGCGGACGGCAAGCGCACCGCGATCGGCTATGCGCCCGGCTATTATCGGGCCGTGCTGGATTGGGCGCGGACGGGGCGGCTGGGCGGCGTATATGGCGAGGGGCGTCTGCTGGCGACGCCCAGCCCGTGAAATGCGGTTCGGGCTCGCCCTGCGACATCGTGCGCGGGGCGATCCTGAGAACGTTCTCAAAAATGGCTTGACGGTTCGCCGCGTCCCGTCCCTAATCTGCGCCGAAAGGGCGGCGGATCGATCGCTCGGGAGCAGACGCACAGGGTGAAGGGTCGGAACGTCGTCGTTCCGCCGCGCCTGTCCGCCTGTCTTCCGATCCGTCAGACGCACGCCTCCTGGTTCATCCTGCGAGGAAAATCCGATGCGCGCGACTGTGTCCCTGATGGTGCTGGCCCTGGCCGTAGGCGGCAGCGTCCCTGCCTTTGCCCAGACGGCTGCGGTTCCCGAGGCCTCGCGGGCCCATCCGGCCCTGTGGCCCCATGCGGCGACCCCGGCGGCGATCAGCGACGCGCGGACCGAGGCCTTCGTCACCGAACTGATGGCCAAGATGACGCTGGAGGAGAAGGTGGGGCAGTTGATCCAGGCCGACATCGCCTCGATCACGCCGGACGATCTGAAGACCTATCCGCTGGGCTCGATCCTGGCGGGCGGCAGCTCCGGCCCGTGGGGGGACGACAAGGCGACGGCGCAGAAATGGCTGGACCTGGCCCGCGCCTTCCGTGCCGCCAACGAAGCGCGCGGGGGAACGACCATTCCGCTGATCTACGGCATCGATGCGGTGCACGGGCACAACAACGTCCCCGGCGCGACCATCTTCCCGCACAACATCGGCCTGGGCGCGGCGCGCGATCCGGACCTGATCCGGCGCATCGGGGCCGCGACGGCGCTGGAGGTGGCGGTCACGGGGGCGGAATGGACCTTCGGCCCGACCCTGGCCGTGCCGCGCGACGACCGCTGGGGTCGGTCCTACGAGGGCTACGCCGAAGACCCCGAGGTCCAGCGGTCCTACGCCGGGCCGATGACCCTGGGGCTTCAGGGCGAACTGCAGCCGGGCCGGCCGCTGTCGCCGGGCCATATCGCCGGATCGGCGAAACACTTCCTGGCCGACGGCGGCACCTTCGAGGGCGAGGACCAGGGCGATTTCCGGGGCACGGAGCAGGAGCTGATTGACGTGCACCTGGGCGGCTATGTCCAGGCCATCGACGCGGGCGTGCTGTCGATCATGGCCAGTTTCTCGGGCTGGAACGGCTACAAGCACTCGGGCAACCCGACCCTGCTGACCGACGTGTTGCGGGGGCCGCTGGGGTTCAAGGGCTTCGTCGTGTCCGACTGGAACGCCCATGGGCAACTGCCGGGCTGCACCAATGAGAGCTGCGCCCTGGCGGTCAATGCGGGCATCGACATGCTGATGGCGCCCGACAGCTGGAAGCCGCTGTACGCCTCGACCCTGGCCCAGGCCAGGTCGGGCGAGATCCCGATGACGCGGGTGGACGAGGCGGTGCGCCGCATCCTGGTCGCCAAGGTCAAGACCGGCCTGTTCGAACCTACGCGGCCGATGGAGGGCCGGTTCGAAGAACTGGCCTCGCCCGCGCACCGCGCCCTGGCGCGCGAGGCGGTGCGCAAGTCGCTGGTCCTGCAAAAGAATGACGGCGTCCTGCCGGTCCGGGCCAATGCGCGGGTCCTGGTGGCGGGCACAGCGGCCGACGACATCGGCCAGGCCTCGGGCGGCTGGACCCTGAGCTGGCAGGGGACGGGCAATTCCAACGCCGACTTCCCCCAAGGCCAGTCGATCTGGGGCGGGATCGAAGAGGCGGTCAAGGCCGGGGGCGGAACCGCGACCCTGAGCGCGGACGGGAGCTTCACCCAGAAGCCAGACGTCGCCATCGTCGTCTTTGGCGAGACCCCCTATGCCGAGTTCCAAGGTGATGTGGACAATCTGGACTATGTGCCCAGCGCGCCGCTGGAGACGCTCAAGCGATTGAAGGCGGCGGGGATCCCGACCGTCTCGGTCTTCCTGTCGGGGCGGCCGATGTGGACCAATCCGGAGATCAATGCGTCGGACGCCTTTGTCGCCGCCTGGCTGCCGGGGACCGAGGGCGGCGGGGTCGCCGACATCCTGGTGGGCGGGGCCGACGGCAAGCCGCGCAACGACTTCATCGGCAAGCTGTCGTTTAGCTGGCCCAAGGATGCGACGGGGACGCCGCTGAACCACGGCCAGCCGGGCTATGACCCGCAGTTCGCCTATGGGTATGGCCTCAGCTACGCCGCCCCGGCGACGGTGGGGATGCTGTCGGAGGAGAGCGGGGTCTCGGCCCAGGCGACCAATCTGGACCGCTATTTCGTCGACGGCCGGTTCGTGTCGCCGTGGAGCCTGCTGCTGAACGACGCCGGGGGCCAGACCCGACCAGGCACGGCCAAGACGGCGACCAGCCCGCGCGCCGGCGTGGCCTCGCGCCCGGTTGACGACCTGGCCCAGGAAAGCGGCCAGCAGTTCGCCTTCGCCGGCGCCGGCGTCGCCAGCATCGAGATCTGGGGCACGCCGGTCGATCTGACGCGTCAGGCCAATGGGGCGGTGGCCCTGGGCTTCCGCTACCGCGTGGACGCCGCGCCTAGCGCGCCGGTGGCCTTCAAGCTGGGCGGCGGGGCGGTGGACCTGACCGGCCTGCTGCGCGCGGCGCCAGTCGGTCAATGGCGCGAGGCCCGCATCCCCCTGACCTGTTTCCGCACCGACGGCGGAGATCTGTCGAAGGTCGAGGTTCCGTTCCACATGGCGACCAGCGGGAGGCTGACGGTGTCGGTGTCGGAGATCAAGCTGGACTCCAGCCAGACGGAGACGCGCTGTCCGGCGTGAGGGCTGGCGGCGGTCGCAAGGCCGCCTGTGTCGCCTGAGGAAAGGCTAAGCCGTCCCGACGCACCGTGCCAAGGTGTCACGCAGCCATTGCTGGGCCGGATCGCTTTGAAGGCGTTCGTGCCATGTCAGGATTTTGGTGAAGCCGGAGACCGTCAGGGGCGGCGGTTGGATCACCAGGTCCGTCGCGTCTGCCACCAGCCGACTGGGGACCATGGCGGTCAGGTCCGAGTGCCGAACCAAGTCGATCAGCACGAGAAAGCTTGGCACGACCGCGGCCACGCGGCGGCTGCGCCCGACGGCGGCGAGCGCCTTGTCCGTCGCGCCGCGAAACTGCGATCCGTCGTGCGACATGAGGGCGTGATCCAAGCTGCAGAACGTCTCCAGATCCAGCGGCGCCCCGGCGGCGGGATGGCCTCGCCGCATGACGCAGACATAGTGCTCCTCGAACAGGGTGCGGCTGCGCATGGTGTCGAGCGCCATATCCGGCGTCACCAGCGCCATATCCAGATCGCCGCTCTCCATCTGCGGCCCCAGGCTTGCGAGATCGACAGGGCGGACCGAGGTCCGCACCTGTGGCGCGGCGCTCCGTAGCGCGGCGACGAAGGGGACGAGCACGGCCTTCTGCGCATAGTCGGTGGCGGCGATCCTCACCGTCAGAGCCGCCTCGGCCGGCCGAAATTCCTTTGGCGTCAGCATAGCTTCGATCCCGAACAAGGTCTCTCGAAGCGGCGCCGCTAGGGCTTCGGCCCGGGGCGTGGGCAGGACGCCGCGCTGGGTCCGGACAAACAGCGGGTCGCCGAACGTCTCCCGCAGCCGCGTCAGCATCCCGCTCACCGCCGGCTGGGTCAGGCCGAGCCGTTCCGCCGCCCGGGTGACGGATCGGGTTTCCAGCAAGGCGTGAAGCGCCTTGAGCAGGTTCAGATCGACGGTCTTGATATCAGTCATAATGATAGTTGGGATACATAATGGCGATTGGTTTTATATGTGATGCGCGCCCATTCTCCCACCACCAAACGCCGCAACGGCGATGAAAAGAGGAGATCGACATGAGCGACATCATCTGGCCTGCCGGCTATGTCCCGGGCTTCACCGACAACTACTGCTCCAACGAAGTCATCGTGACGGGTCTGACGACGGCGGACATCTGGCCCTTCCTGAACATTCCGACCCGGTGGCCGGACTATTACAAGAACAGCGCCGACGTCCGCTTCTACGACGACAAGGGGCCCGAGCTTGAGAACGGCGTCCGCTTCTTCTTCAGCACCTTCGGCTTCCCGGTCGAATCCCAGGTCGTAGAACATGTCGCTCCGGTCAAGGGCCAGCCGGCCCGTGTGGCCTGGCACGGCTGGTCGGGTGAAGAGGGTGCGGCGGACCGCCTGGATGTGCATCACGCCTGGCTGATCGAAGACCTCTCAGGCGACCGTGTCCGCATCCTGACCCAGGAAACCCAGAACGGCGCTCCCGCCAAGGATCTGGCAAAGGCCGTCCCCAACCCGATGATCAACGGCCATCAGGAGTGGTTGGACGGTATGATCGCCGCCGCACGCGCCGCTAAGGCATAGCGCCAAAGCGAGATGTCCAAGCGCCTATCCGCAATCCGATTTCACCAAACCCCCGCCACCCTAATGTTCGGTCGTCATAAGGAGGCGGCGACAGTCGCTCTACCGCCATCAGGCGATGCTGGTCAGCGGCTCGGGCTTGGCGGCCGGCTGTTTCGAACGGCGCCGCGCCTAGACGCCCGTTTCTATTGCGCCGTCTTGCGCCGCGCCTCGAAGACCTCGAACTTCTCGCCCACGTCGATGTCCAGCGCCTTGGCGCGGTCCAGGTCGTCCTGCCCGCCCGTGTCGCCCAGGGCCTGTCGAGCCAGGCCGCGGCCGTAGAGGGAGGCGGGGAGGTTGGGCAGGGTGGCGAGAACTTGGTCGTAGGCGGTCTTGGCCTCGTCGAAGCGGCCCAGGTGGAGCAGGGCCATGGCGCGGCTGTCCACGAAGGCGGCGACGCCGGATTCGGCGGCGATGTCGCAATCGGCCAGAGCCTGGTCCAGGTCGAAGCCGCTGATGGCCTGACTCCAGCACACGCCGTTCATCAGGGCGGAATCGCCGCCGGCCAGTCGGCGCATGGCGTCGAAGTCCGACCGGGCGCCGGCGGCGTCGCCCAGGGCGGCGCGCGCTTCACCGCGCAGGGACAGAAGACCGAAGTTGTCGGGGGAGGCCGTCAGGCCGGCGTCGAGCGCGGGCAGGGCCTCACGCAGGCGTCCGTCGGCCTTGCCTAGGGTGAGCAACCGATCCAGGGCCGCATAGCTTTCGGGCGTGTCTTTCAGCTTGGCGGCGATCTGGGTGCGGGCCTCTTCGGCGCGACCCAGGCGACCCAGGGCCCGCGCCTCGCCCCACAGGCCGCTGTCGTCATCCGGGCTTGCGGTTTTCAGGGCGCGGTAGTCGCCAAGCGACCGGTCGAACCGGCCCAGTTGGTAGTAGGCCTCTCCACGACCGGACAGGGCGCTGGTCTGAGTCGGATCCAGGCGCAGGGCCACGGTGAAGCTGACGACGGCGTCGGGGTATCGCCCCTCGACCAGGGCGACCCGGCCCTGACCCACGGCGGCGTCGACATCGGCCGGGTCCAGATCGACGGCATGGTCATAGTCGGCCCGGGCGCCGGCGTAGTCTCTCTCGTACAGGCGCACCTCCGCTCGTTTGCGACGCGCCTCGGCGTTGTCGGGTTCGGCGGTCACGGCCGTGTCCAGCAGGGCCAAGGCGCCTTCCGCGTCGCCGCTCTGGCTGAGGTTTTCTGCCCGTTCGATCAGCTCGGCGACATCGTCGTCGCCCGGGGCCAGACGGGCGCGGTCAGCGGCTGTGGCCTGATAGCCGGCGGGCGCGCGCAGGCGCAGCACCGTGTCGACCATAGCCTTGGCGCGGGTGCGGGCCTGGGCCATGTCTTCGGCCGTGATCTCTGGTGTCAGGCTGGTGATGGTTCGCACAGCCTCGACGACGCCGTCATTCAGGCTGGCCTGACGAGACACCCGATAGCCGCCGCCTTCCACCGTCTGGTCGCCGCCTTCCAGCCTGAAGCCCACGCCGCCGTTCGGCAGGAGGACGCGCACGGAGGTGCGGTTCATATAGGGGTGGGAAATGGCGTAGGGCTGGTCCTTGTATTGGGCCAGCAGGCCCGTGCGTTCGTCCTGATGGGAGATGAAGACGGAGACCTCGGGCAGGCCCATGACGCGTCCGCCGCCGACGCCGTTGACCCAGGTCATCCGGATCTTACCGCCGATCAGGATGTGAAAGACGTTGGAGTCGTCGTCGTAGCGGGTGTCGACGGTTTCGACCTTCACGGCGTCGTTCTTGTCTTCGACGGAGGCGGTCATGGCGGTTTGCAGTTGCTCGCGCGTGACGGCGCTCATCTGGCGGCGCATCTGCAGGGCGGCGCCGCCATAATAGGCCAGGTCCATGGTGAAGGGCGCTTGGGCGTCCAGCCCGGCTGTGGCGTCCAGGGTTGTCGTGGTCTCGAAACCCGGCGTCCTAAGCAGCGGCTGGACGATGGGCTCGAAGGCGGCCCCTTGCGCCTTGATCGGCAGGGCCCACCGATAATCGGGCGGGGTCAGGTCCTCCAGCGTCCGGTCGCCGCTCGAAGCGCCGTCCATCCAGTAGGGTTTCCCGTCGATGATGGCCCGAACGAGAACGTGATCGAACCAGGCCATGGCGGGCAGCCGCTCGGGCAGGCCGTCGCCGTTTTCGGTGCTGACCAGGACCGCTTCGGCCTCGATGCCCAGGCCGTGCAGCAGGGCGAGCAGGAGCACGGTCTTGCCCTTGCAGTCGCCGTAGCGGCTGCGCCAGACCTCGTCGGCGGCGGTGGGCACATAGCCGCCTTCGCCCATGGACAGGGCCAGGTAGCGCACCTCGTCCTGGACCAGACGAAGGGCGGCTGCGGCGCGCGCTTCAGGCGTGGCCTGGGCGGCGCGGATTTCCTCGATCAGCGCCGTGAGGGGCGAGCCCGCCTCCAGAGTCGAGGCGCGTTCATAGAGGGGCGCCATCAGGGCGGAGGGGGCGCTCCAGTCGGCGAAGTCCGTGAACTGAACGATGCGCGGCATTCTGAAACGACCGGGCAGGTCGTCCGGCAGCCGGACCGGCGCGAGGTCGCGCGCGTCGATTTCGAAGACCTGGTTTCCGCCGATCCGCCGCGGTTGGATATCGGCCCAAGGTTCGGCGGCCTCGACCCTGAGCGGGCTGCCGACGGGCCAGCTGGCGCGCAGGCGATAGTGATCGATCTTCAGGCCAGAGTTGGCGTTGACGAGGTCTTCCTGGTGTGGGGCGAGCACGCCGCCCGTGTCGTGAATGGTGAAGGCGGTCTCCAGAATGTCCCCGACCCGCAGGTCGCGAGGCTGGAGGGTGGCGGTCAGCCGGCCGTCCAACATCGAGGATTCCAGATTGTTCTCGCGCTGGATGATCTGGAAGCTTTGATCCTGAAGCACGTCGATGACTTGATCGCCGCGCAGGATGCGCACGGCGTGAACCTGAACCGTCTCGGACGACGGGTCCCAGGTCGCGGTCACATTGTTGAGGTTCGAGAGGCCCTGGGCGGTCTGCACCAGGGAGCGACGGCCGTAGTAAACATGCACGCCGTCGGCGTCGAAGTGGACCTGATCGTCGACGGAAAGAACCCGAATGGGAGCGTCGTCAGTGACCGCCGGACGCGGGCTGGGCGACGAGGCGACAACCCAGACCGGCGCCGGCGCCCGCTCGACTTCCTGCGCCCACGTCGGCGCCGCAGCCGAAATCACCCACGCGGCCGCAGCCGCCATCAAGAACCGTCTCATGCCCAAATCCCCCTGGTCGTCCGATGCCTAGCACGACGACCGCCGGACGCCATAGACCACAGGTTTCATTCAGGAGTCTCTGACGAACATCGATCAGGCGAGGGCGCAATCACCCCGCGTCGGCGATGAAGGTCAGGGTGTGGGTGTAGCTGCGGTAGGGGGTGAGGCTGCCGGCCGGGGCGGCGGTGCGGTGGCGGACCTGGGTCATATAGGCGCCGGGGGCTGAGACGCGCAGGGTCACGACACCCGAGGCGTCGGTGGCGGTTTCGGCCTCGATCTTCTTGCCGTCGTACAGGCCGGCTTCGCGGAAGACGGTGACGGGGGCGTTGGCCAGGGGCTGGCCGTCGAACAGCAGGCGGAAGCTCGCGTCTTCGCCGGCCACGATCGCGTTCGGCTGGATCAGGGGCTGGAGTTCAAGGCCCTGGCCGGTGGGTTTCAGGGCGGCGTCGTCGGGGGCGCCGCGCACGACATAGACCTCGGCGACGGTGATGCTCTGGACATCGACCAGTTCGGCGTCGGGCGGGGGCGGCGTGTCTTCCTCTCCGACCATCTTCCAGCCGGAGGGGGTGTTGTACATCTTGGCTGCGCGGCCGGCGCGGGGGCCGGACGACAGGCGGTACAGGCCGTCCACCGGGGTCGGCGCCTCGAACACCGCCAGGTCGCGCAGATAGGTGACGGCGCTTATCGGCGCAGCGCCATTGGGGCCGACGACGTGGAAGCTGTCGGAGCGCATGACCACTTCGGCGTTGAAGACATCCTCGGTGAAGGCGGCCTCGACCGTGACGTGGTCACGCCGACCGGCGTCGAACAGGTTCGGCCGCAGATAGGGGGAGTGGGCCTGGGCCGCCCCGGCGCTCCAGACCGCCAGGAGGGAGGCCAGCAGGCCGGCGTGGATGGTGGGTCGGGTCATGGGGCGTTCCTCCGCTTTCGGGCGGGAGATTATAAGATTGAGAGTCGTTTGCAATTCATTTCAGCTTGCACGACCGGGTCGTGCGCGGGCAGGCTGGCGGTTCAGACATCCCCGCTTTTGAGGTTTCCATGCCCGTCAAGACCGTCGCCGAATTCGTCTCCGCCTATAGGGAGAAGGACGTCAGCCCCGAGGCCTTTGAGCTGGAGAACCCGTATCTGCTGGAGGTGCGGCTGAACGGGTCGGTCTGGGCCAAGTCCGGCGCCATGGTGGCGCGGACCGGTCAGGTGAAGTTTACGCGCCAGGGCCTGATGGAGCAGGGGCTCGGCAATCTGCTGAAGAAGGCGGTCAGCGGCGAGGGCATGGTGCTGATGAAGATGGAGGGCCAGGGGCGGGTCTATCTGGCCGATACGGGCAAGAAGATCACCCTGCTGCGGCTCGACAACGAGACCATCTTCGCCAACGGCAATGATGTGCTGGCGCTAGAGACCGGCGTCAGCAACCAGATCACCATGATGAAGCGGGTCGCCGGAATGATGTCCGGCGGCCTGTTCAATGTGAAGCTGAGCGGCAGCGGCATTGTGGCCATCACCTCTCACTATGATCCGCTGATCCTCAAGGTCAGCGCGGCGACCGGGCCGGTGTTCACCGATCCGAACGCCACCGTGGCCTGGTCAGGCGGCCTGTCGCCGGAGATCGCCACCGACATCTCGTTCAAAACCCTGATGGGCCGGGGCTCGGGCGAGAGCATCCAGATGAAGTTCGAAGGCGAGGGCTGGGTCGTGGTCCAGCCCTATGAGGAAACCTATATGCAGGCCAGCAGCGGGGGCTGACGGGCGGCAGGCGGCCGCTTCTCAAGCCGTCATCGTCGCCCTTGTGGCGAGGATCCAGACTCCCGGTGTATCCGTAGCATGCGCCGCCGTTTGATACCGGGCCTATGGATCCTAGGGACAAGCCCTAGGATGACGGAGATGAAGGGGTAGGGGCGACGACTTGGCTCTACGCCACCTCGGCGAGCGCCTCTTCCGCCGCGACCCAGGCGGCTTCGGCCGTTGCGAGGTCGGCCTCGGTCTTGGCGCGGGCGCGGGTCAGGCCTTCCAGGGCCTTGGGATTGTTGACCGAGGCGGTGGCCATGTCGTCGTCGATGCGGGCGATTTCGGCGGTCAGGCGGGCCATGGTCTCCTCCGCCTTCTTGACCGCGTGACGCAGGGTCGAGGGCGAAGGCCCTGATTTGCGGTCGTTCTTCTTGCCCTTGTTGTTCTGGGCGGCGGGAGCGGCGGCGGCCTCTTCCTTCTTGATCTGGCTGGGCTTGGCGATGGCCTGTTTGGCGCGGTCCAGCACGAACTTGGCGTAGTCGTCCATGTCGCCGTCGAACGGCTTGACCGTGCCGTCGGCGGCCAGCCACAGCCGGTCCGCCACCATCTCCATCAGCGAGCGGTCGTGGGTGATCAGGATGACGGCGCCGTTGTAGTCGTTCAGGGCGTCGAGCAGAGCCCGGCGGCTGTCGATGTCCAGGTGGTTGGTCGGTTCGTCGAGGATCAGGACGTGGGGCGCGTCCATGGCCACCATGTTCAGCAGGAGGCGGGCGCGCTCGCCGCCCGACAGGCTGTCGACCGTTGTCTCCTGTTTTTCATAGCCCAGGCCGAACTGGGCCAGTTTGGAGCGGCGGGCGCTTTCGGGCGCGTCCGGCATGGCGCGGCGGATGATCTCCAGCGGGGTGTCGGTGGGGTCCATCGCCTCGATCTGGTGCTGGTGGAACCAGCCTACGCGCATCTTCCTGTCGCGGTGCAGTTCGCCCTCGGACACGTTCAGGGCGCCGGCGATCATCTTGGCGAACGTGGACTTGCCGGCGCCGTTGACGCCCAGCAGACCGATCCGGTCGTCCAGATCCATCCGCAGGTTCAGATTGCGCAGGATCGGCTTGCCGACGTCATAGCCGACATTGGCCCGCTCCAGCCGGATCAGCGGCGGGGCCAGTGGGCGCGGCGGCGAGGGCAGGGTGAAGGGGGCGACCCGTTCCTCGATCGTGGTGGCGACGGGCTGCATCTTCTCCAGCCGCTTCATCCGCGACTGGGCCTGGGCGGCCTTGGAGGCCTTGGCCTTGAACCGGTCGACGAAGGCTTGGAGGTGGGCGCGTTCGGCGTCCTGCTTGGCCTTGGCCGACAGCTGCAGCCGGGCCTTCTCGGCGCGGGCCTTTTCGAAGGCGTCGTAGTTGCCGGTGTAGAGGGTCAGGGTGTGGTTCGCGAGGTGCAGGATATGGGTGCAGACCTCGTTCAGCATCTCGCGGTCGTGGGAGATGATCAGGGCGGTGTGCGGGTATTTCTTCAGCCGCGCCTCGAGCCACAGGGCGCCTTCCAGATCGAGGTAGTTGGTCGGTTCGTCGAGCAGCAGCATGTCCGGCTCGGCGAACAGGGCGGCGGCCAGGGCGACGCGCATGCGCCAGCCGCCCGAGAACTCGGACATGGGTCGGGCCTGGTTCTCCTGGTCGAAGCCGAGGCCGACCAGGATTTCGGCGGCGCGGGCCGGGGCGGCGTCGGCGTCGATCTCGATCAGGCGCGACCAGATCTCGCCCATCTCTTCCGGCTCAGCGGTCTCCAGCCGGCCCAGCAGGGTGTGGCGTTCGACGTCGGCCTCAAGGATGGTGTCGATGACGCTGACGGGGGTGGCCGGGTGTTCCTGATCGACCGAGCCGATGCGGGCGGTCTTGGGCAGGCTGATCTCGTCGCCGGCGGCGTGAAGCTCGCCCAGGATCAGTTTGAACAGGGTGGACTTGCCGATGCCGTTGCGGCCCACCAGACCGACCTTGGAACCGGGCGGCAGGCTGACGGAGGCGTCCACGAGGAATTTGCGGCCCCAGGCGTTGAAGGTCAGGTCGGTGATCTGGAGCATGGGAGGCGCAATGGACTTTCTGACCGGTCATCTCTATATGACCAGTCATGACGTATGATCTTGTTAGCGGCGAGGTCGTCATAACGGCCACGGAGTTCAAGGCCAAGTGCCTGGACCTGCTCGATCGCGTGAACTCGGGCGAGATCCGCAGGGTTCGCATCACCAAGCGCGGCAAGGAAGTGGCGGTAGTGGCGGGTGCTGCTGCGCCAGCGGATAGAGGCGACTTCATCGGCTGGCAGGCTGGAAGCGTCAGTCTGCCGGACGATCTGGACATCGACGGTCCCATCTATGACCCCGAAGTGGATGGCGTCTGTGACCCGATGAGCGGTCTGCGTTGAGCTTGAGGCCGATAAGGGCCGTGGGGCGAGGGCTGGGGGCTATGTCCAAGGCCGGGCAGGCCCAAGCTGCAATTCTGTTGGACACCAATGCGATCATTCGGGCGCAACTGGATCGCGACCTGGGCTCGGAGGCGCGGGCCGCAATACAGTCCGCGCAGGCAGAAGACGGAATCCTCGTGTCTGTGGTCTCCGCATGGGAGATCGGACTGCTGGCGCGCAATCGGCAAAGCCCGACAGGGCGATTGTTTCAACCCGACGCCGCGAGCTGGTTCGACAATGTCCTCAGCGCGCCGGGGGTTCGGATCGCTCCGATGAACCATCAGATCGCGTTTGCGGCGTGGAACCTGCCGGAGCCGATCCATGGCGATCCGGCTGATCGGCTGATGATCGCCATAGCGCGCGAACTGGATGTGCCGCTCGTCACCCGCGACCGCGCCATTCTGGATTATGCCGCCGCCGGTCACGTGCGCGCCATCGCCTGCTGATAAGACGGGCTTGGCGCGGGGGCGGGGCGTCGCTATAAGCCCGCGACCCTTAATCTCCCTAACAAGAAGTCAATTCCCATGACCGAACGCACCTTCTCGATCATCAAGCCCGACGCGACCCGCCGCAACCTGACCGGCGCGATCAACGCCGTGATCGAAGGCGCCGGCCTGCGCATCGTGGCCCAGCGCCGCGTCAAGCTGTCGACCGACCAGGCCAAGAAGTTCTACGAAGTTCACGCCGAGCGTCCGTTCTACGGCGAACTGGTCGAGCAGATGACCGCCGAGCCGGTGGTCGTGCAGGTGCTGGAAGGCGAAAACGCCGTCGCCGCCTATCGTGAAGTCATGGGCGCCACCAACCCGGAACAGGCTGCCGAAGGCACGATCCGCAAGCAATTCGCCCTGTCGATCGGCGAGAACTCGGTCCACGGCTCGGACAGCCAGGACAACGCCAAGCTCGAGATCGCGCAGTTCTTCACCGAAGACCAGATCGTCGGCTAAGGCGCTCAAGCCGCGAGGGACCGCGTCCCGAGCGTAGCGCGAAGATACAGAGGCCCGCGTC
>NZ_BSFD01000011.1:766624-766926 GCF_027922165.1 Brevundimonas intermedia | reverse complement strand
CCGGACGCGGGCCTTTTCGTTGGGTCAGTCTCGTATCTTCCCCCTCCCGGAGCAGACCCATGAAGACCATTCTGAAACTGACCCCCGTCATCGGCGCCGTGGCCCTGTTGGCCGCCTGTGGCCAGACCATGGAACAACGCGCCGCCACCGGCGCCCTGGGCGGCGCCGTCGCCGGCCAGGTGGTTGGCGGTAACACCGGCTCGACCGTGGCCGGCGCCGCCATCGGCGCTGTCGCCGGCGCTGCGACTACGCCGAAGTAGGACCCTCAGCCCAACGGCTGAAAAAGAAAGGCCCGGAGCTAT
>NZ_BSFD01000011.1:0-766619 GCF_027922165.1 Brevundimonas intermedia | reverse complement strand
GGGCCTTTTCCGTTTGGGCTGCGGACCGCCTACCAGATGCGGGCGCGGGCCTCGGGGGCGATGTAAGCCTTCTGATCGGGCGATACGCCGAAGGCGGCGTACCAGGCGTCGATGTTGCGCGGCGAGGTGGCGGCGCGGACCGAACCGGGCGAATGCGGGTCGGTGGTCAGCTGTTCTTTCAGCGCCGCCTCGCGCGACTTCTCACGCCAAACCTGGGCCCAGCCCAGGAAGACGCGCTGGTCGCCGGACAGGCCGTCGATCACCGGCGCCGGCTGGCCGTTCAGCGATTTGTGGTAGGCGTCCAGCGCCAGCAGCAGGCCGCCCAGATCGGCGATGTTCTCGCCCATGGTCAGGTCGCCGTTGACGTGGACGCCGGGGATGGGTTCCAGCGCGTTGTAGATGTCGCCCAGAACCTTAGCGCGCGCCTCGAACCGGGCGGCGTCTTCCGGCGTCCACCAGTCGCGCAGCACGCCGTCGCCGTCGGACTTGCGGCCCTGGTCGTCAAAGCCGTGGGTGATCTCATGGCCGATGACCGCGCCGATGCCGCCGTAGTTGACGGCCGGGTCCGCATTCGGATCGAAGAAGGGCGCCTGAAGGATGGCGGCCGGGAAGACGATCTCGTTGCGCGGCGGGTTGTAATAGGCGTTCACCGTCTGGGGCGTCATGCCCCATTCCAGCGGATCGACCGGCTTGCCGATCTTGCCGCGCTGATACGCCCACTCGAAGGCGCTGGAGCGTTCGACATTGCCGTACAGGTCGTCGGCGGTCAGCTCGAGCCCGTCATAGGCGCGCCACTTGTCGGGATAGCCGATCTTCACCCCGAACTTGGACATCTTGTAGAGGGCCTGTTCGCGGGTCGGCTCGCTCATCCAGTCCAGGCTTTTCAGCCGTTCGGTCATGGCCGCGCGGATGTTGCCGACCAGGGTCTCCATCTGGGCCTTGGACGAGGCGGGGAAGTGCAGGCGGACATATTCCTGGGCCAGGACCTCGCCCAGCTGGCCGTCGACCAGAGCCACGCCCCGATTCCAGCGCGGACGGTTCTCGGGTTGGCCGCGCAGGGTTTTGCCGCGGAATTCGAAGCGGGCGTCGACGAAGGCCTTGGACAGATAGGGGCTGGCCTGATCGACGATTTGGGTGGCTTCCCACGCCTTTAGGGTCTCGATCGGGGTGTCGGCGAAGACCTGGGCGATGCCCGGGATGGCCGTATTCTCCATCAGCACCAGGGTCTCGAGGTTTCCAACCTGAGCGCCGTCGAGGAAGGCCGTCCAGTCGAAGCCGGGGGCGAAGGTCGCCAGGTCGGCGACCTTGGTGGGGTTGTAGAGCTTGTCGATCTGGCGACGCTCGACCGTGGTCCAATGTTTCTCGGCGACCTTGGTCTCGAAGGCGATGATGTCGGCGGCGGTCTGGGCCGGATCGGTCCAGCCGATCGCGGTCAGGGTCTGGGTCAGATAGGCCAGATAGGCTTCGCGCTGGGCGGCGAAGTCCGGCTTCAGATAATAGTCTCGGTCGGGCAGGCCGAGGCCGCCCTGGGCCAGATAGGCCGAGTTGATGTCGGGCTTTTGCAGGTCCTCGAACACGGCGACGCCGAACAGCGAACCGCCGAAGCCCGAATGGCTCTGGCCCATCAGGCGGGCCATGGCGGCGTGGTCGGTGACGGCCTTCACGGCGGCGAGGTCTGCGGCCATGGGCTGGGCGCCCAGCTGTTCGACGCGGGCCTCATCCATGAAGCTGGCGTAGAGGGCGCCGACCTTGCGGGCGTTCTCGTTGGTCGGGTTAGCGGCGCTGGTCTCGATGATCGCCTTCAGCTGCGCCTGGGCGTTTTCATAGAGGACGTCGAACGGACCGAACCGGGCCTTGTCGGCGGGGATCTCGGTGGTGCTGAGGTAGGTCCCGTTGGCGTATTCGTTGAAGTCGTCGCCCGGCTTCACCGCTGTGTTGCGGCCGGCGAGGTCGAAGCCCCAGGCGCCGAAGCCGGGTGCGGCATGGGCTCCGTGCGAATGGTCCTGGGCCGAGGCGCCGCCGGTCAGGGCGACGACGATACAGGCCGAGCAGGCGGCCATCAGGCGAATACGTGGCATGAAGGATAAGGTCCCGATTTTGATCGGCGGCACCTTTGCGCCGGTGCGGCGCGGTGTCGCATGAAGTTTTCGTAATCTGATCGTCTGCACCCCGCTCATCCTCGCGAAAGCGGGGGCCCAGTTCTGTTGTGGGGTAGGATGTCGGGGGTCGAGGTCCGGGCGAAGAGGATGGTATTGAGCGCCCAAAGCGCTGGGTCCCCGCTTTCGCGGAGATGAGCGGAATGGAGGGCAGGGTTCAGCCCCGTTCCAGACCCCTGCAGAACGCACCCAGTATCTGCGGATAAAGCCGATGCTCCGCCGTCTTGACCCGTTCGGCCAGGCTGGCGGGCGTGTCGCCATCGACGATCGGCACGCGGGCCTGGCCCAGGATCGGGCCTTCATCGACGCCTTCGGTGACCAGGTGAACGGTGCAGCCGGCCTCGGCGTCGCCGGCGGCGATGGCGCGGGCGTGGGTGTCGAGGCCGGGATACAGCGGCAGCAGGCTGGGGTGGATGTTCAGCATCCGGCCGCGCCAGCCGCCGACCAGCCAGGGCGTCAGGACGCGCATGTATCCGGCCAGGGCGATGACTTCGACGCCGGCGGCGCGCAGAGCCTCGTCCACGACGCGCTCGTGCGCCTCGCGGTCCTTGCCGAAGGGCTTGTGCGGAACGGCGACCGTTTCGACGCCCTTGGCCGCGGCGATGGCCAGGCCGCCCGCGCCTTCGACGTTCGAAACGACCAGGGCGACTTCATAGCCGCTGTCGGCGCCCTGACCGGCGTCGATCAGGGCCGCCATGTTGGAGCCGGCCCCGGAGATCAGGACGGCGACGCGCGTCTTCACGAGATCAGGCCGCTTCCAGCTGTCCGCAGACGAAGGCGACTTCGCCCGCGTTGAGCAGGGCGGCCAGAACCGGCTCGGCGTTCTCCGGCGCGACGATCAGCATGAAGCCGACGCCGCAATTGAAGGTGCGGCGCATCTCGTGGTCGCTGATGCCGCCGGTTTCGGCCAGCCACTGGAAGACCTGGGGCATGGGCCAGCTGTCCCAGTCGAACGAAGCCTTCAGACCCTCGGCGATGCAGCGGGGCGGGTTTTCGATCAGGCCGCCGCCTGTGATGTGGGCCGCGCCCTTGACCAGGCCGGCCTTCATCAGGGGCAGGACCGGCTTCACATAGATGCGGGTCGGCTCCATCAGGGCCTGGGCCAGCGAGCGGTCCTTGGCGAAGGGGGCGTCGTCGCCCCAGGCCAGGCCGGACTTCTCGACAACCTTGCGCACCAGCGAATAGCCGTTCGAGTGCGGGCCGGTGGAGGCCAGGCCGATGATGATGTCGCCGGCCGCCTGACGATCCAGATAGGGGAGGGCGTGGCCGCGCTCGACCGCGCCCAGGCTGAAGCCGGCGAGATCATAGTCGCCGTCGGTGTACATGCCCGGCATTTCTGCGGTTTCGCCGCCCACCAGAGCGCAGCCGGCCTGGCGACAGCCCTCGGCGATGCCGGCGACGACGCGGCGGGCGGCGTCGATCTCAAGCCGGCCCGTGGCGTAATAGTCGAGGAACAGTAGAGGCTCGGCGCCCTGGGCCAGTAGATCGTTGACGCACATGGCGACCAGGTCGATCCCGACGCCGTCATGACGGCCGGTTTCGATAGCGATCTTCAGCTTGGTGCCGACGCCGTCGGTGGTGGTGACGATCAGCGGATCCTCGAACCCGGCGGCCTTCAGGTCGAACAGGGCGCCGAATCCGCCCAGCGAGGGCTCTGAACCGGGGCGCGCCGTGGACTTGGCCAGGGGCTTGATGTGTTCGACCAGCATCTCGCCTGCGTCGATGTCCACGCCCGCATCGGCGTAGGTCAGGCCGTTTTCGAGAGGCTTTTGGGTGTCGCTCATGGTGTTCGGGCCTGGAATCGGGGCGGAAATGCAGCGCGGCTCTTGCCACAGGTGGGTTGCGGGGGGCTATAGCATCGGAATGACGCCGATCACCACCAATGAGGCGCTGGCCGATTTTTGCGCCCGCCTCGCCACCGCCCCGTTTATTACGGTCGACACCGAGTTCATGCGGGAAACGACCTACTGGCCCAGGCTGTGCCTGATCCAGGCCGCGTCCGCCGATCACGCCGGGATCATCGATCCTATGGCCGACGGCCTGGACCTGGAGCCCTTCCTGGACCTGTTGCGCGATCCCAACATCATCAAGGTGTTCCACGCCTGTCGACAGGACGTCGAAATCTTCGTGCGTTTGGGCGCCATGCCCAAGCCGATGTTCGACACCCAGGTCGCCGCCATGGCGGCCGGATTCGGGGAACAGGTCGCCTATGATTCTCTCGTGCGGCAGATGCTGCGCGTCGAACTGGACAAGGGCAGCCGCTTCACCGACTGGGCGCGACGCCCGCTGTCGGACAGCCAGCTGGTCTATGCCCTGGGCGACGTGACCCATCTGGCGGCCCTCTATCCGAAGCTGCGCGATCGGCTGAAGAAGGAGGGACGGCTGGACTGGGTAATGTCGGAGATGGAGAGCCAGGTCGATCCGGCCCTGTACGACACCAATCCCGAAAACGCCTGGAAGCGGCTGAAGCCCAAGAAGTTCTCGGCCAAATATCTGGCCGCCTTCAAGGCTGTGGCCGTCTGGCGCGAGCGTGCGGCGCAGGAGCGCGACCAGCCGCGCGGCCGCATTCTGAAGGACGAGGGCATCGACGAGGTCGCGCAACAGACTCCGACCGACCCCGAGGCCTTCAACCGACTGCGCTCGGTGCCCAAGGGTTTCGGCGGGTCCCGCCTGGGCCTGGAACTGGCCGAGGAACTGAAGCGCGTCCTGGCCGATCCCGAATCACACGCCCCTGACATGGAGCGTCCGGCGCACCGTCAGCCCGCGCCGCCGTCGGTGGTCGAACTGCTGAAGGTGCTTCTGAAGGCCAAGAGCGACAACGCCGGCGTCGCGTCCAAGCTGATCGCCACCGTGGCCGATCTGGAAAAGATCGCCGTCGCCGACGACGCCGATGTGGATGCGCTGAAGGGCTGGCGGCGTCAGATCTTCGGCGAGGATGCGCTGAAGCTGAAGCGGGGCGAGATCGCCCTGGTGCTGAGCGGCGCGCGCGTCGAGGTCGTCGAGATCGAGGGCTAGCCGCCCGCCGGCGGCTCCCACAGTTCGATAGGATTGCCCTCGGGGTCGTGGATGCGGGCGAAGCGACCGACCTCGGGGCTGGCGTCCCAGTCGTCCTTGGTTACGACCTCTACGCCTGCGGCTTTCAGGGACGTGAGCAGGGCGTCCAAGCCTTCGACGCGCAGGTTCAGCATCCAGCGCTTGTCTTCGGCGAAATAGTCGGTCGTCTCCTTGAACGGCGAGAAGACGGTCGGCCCCGCCTGCTGATCCCACAGGAATTGGCCCTCGGGCGCGCCGACGCCCAGGTGTTTCAGATACCAGGCCGAAAGCGCCTGCGGGTCCTGGGCGCGGAAGAAGAAGCCGCCGATTCCGGTCACGGGCATGAGTGTTCCTCTCGTTCGACGAAAGGCTGAACCTTGTTCGGCCAGCTGTCTAGATCGACAGGCCCAGTCCCATCGCCTCGGCCAACGCCTTGGCGCGCTTCTTCGTCTGTTCGCCCAGCAGCAGGTCGGCGTAGCCGTCCGTGGCCGTCAGGTTGAGGTCGGCGCCCTTCACCGTCGCCGTAGCATTGGCCAGGAGCTGGGATGACCGGCCCGATAGGTCGCAGGCCAGGCGGATGGCCAGGCCCAGGGCGCGAGCACGTTTGGCGGCGTCCTCGTTCAACAGGCGGGTGATGATGTCCGGTTGAGGCGTGGCCGCGCCGCCGCCGTAGCGGGCGTTCATGACGGCGGCCAGGAAGGCGCGTTCCGCATGGCTGACGCCGGCGACCGGCGCGCGCAGCACCTGGTCGAAGGCCAGCTCCAGCCGGTGGTCGGGATGCAGCCGGGCGCCCAGGTCGGAAAGACGGCAGGCGGCGGCGGTCAGGATGGAGTCCCGGGGCTCCCCGAAAGCCTTGGGCAGTGCGGCGAGGATGTCGGACATCCAGCCCTTCAGAGCGCCGGGCAGGGCCGCGTCGATCCCCTGTCGCCCGCCCAGAGCAGCGCATCCCGCCAGCAGGGGGTCGGCGGCGCGAGTCTCTTCGTCCAAGGTGTCGAACAGCAAGCCCTCGCGCACGCCCCAGGCGGACATCTCGATCCCTTTCAGGTTCAGATGCTTGATCAGGCCTTCCAGCACCAGGCCGGCGTAGGGCAGGGTCTCGGCGCGCTTCTTGGACACGCCGGGCAGTTTCGCCAGTCCGGCCGCCGACTGGTGCGCGACCAGCCGCGCGGTCTCCAGCGCCTCTTCAGCCGTCATCTGGTACTGGTGGACGACCTTCAGCGGATAGGATTTCAGCGCCATATGGACCTGGGCCAGGGTGCGCCACGCGCCGCCGACGGCGTAGAGCCGGTCGGTCTGGAACTGGGCCGCAATCGGTTTCAGCCTCTGATCGATCCGAGCCCTGATGCGATCGGCGTCGAAGCCCTTGCCCTCGGCCAAGGCGAAGGGGCCCAGCGGCAGGGTCAGGCCGTGCTCGACCCCGTCTCCGTTCAGGCGCGTCAGCTCCAGGCTGGCGCCGCCCATGTCGGCCGAGACGCCGTGGGCGTCGGGCGCGCCGGCCAGGACGCCCATGGCGGCGTATTTCGCCTCTTCCTCGCCCGAGAGGACGCGGATTTGCAGGCCGGTTTCCGCCGCGACGCGCTGGCAGAACTCCGGCCCGTCTTCGGCCTCGCGCACGGCGGCGGTGGCGGCGATCAGGGTGGCGTCAGGCCGCACGCCCTCCAGAACGGCGGCGAAGCGACGCAGCGCCGTCATGGCCAAGACCACGCCTTCGGCGGACAGTTTGCCGGTCGTCGGGAGGTCGCGGCCGAGGCCGGCCAGGACCTTTTCATTGAACACGGTCCAGATCGCCCGGCCCTCCAGCCGGTAGAGCACCAAACGGACCGAGTTGGAGCCGATGTCGATGGCCGCGACATCGCGGCCGATAAGCGCCAGATCGGCCATCAGCGGCCGGGACGTTCATAACGCAGGGCTTCGGGCAGGGTCTTCACCTTGCGACCGCGGCCCGACAGGCTGGGATTGGTCATGAAGTATTTATGAGCCGAGAACGGCCGTTCGGGATCGGCGGCCTGGACCCGCGTATAGCGCCCTTCGGCGTCCAGCACCCAGCTTTGTGCGTCATCCTTCAGATTGGCGACCATGATCTGGTCCAAGACCTGGTCGTGGACCGTGGCGTTGCGGATCGGGGTCATCAGCTCGACCCGGCGATCCAGGTTGCGCGTCATCCAGTCGGCCGAGGAGATGAAGACCTTGGCCTTGTCGTGCGGCAGATCCTTGCCGTTGGCGAAACAGACGATGCGGCTATGCTCAAGGAAGCGGCCCACGATCGACTTGACGCGGATGTTCTCGGACAGGCCCGGAACACCGGGGCGCAGGCAACAGATGCCGCGCACCACCAGGTCGATCCGTACGCCCCACTGGCTGGCGCGGTACAGGGCGTCGATAATCTGGGGGTCCACCAGCGAGTTCAGCTTGACCCAGATGGCGGCCGGCTTGCCCATGGCGGCGGCCGACATCTCCTTGCCGATCAGTTCGATCAGGGTGGATTTCATGTTCAGCGGCGAGACCACCAGGGCTTCAAGCTCGTCCGGGGTGGCGTAGCCGGTGATGTAGTTGAACACCCGGCTGGCGTCGCGGCCAAGGACGGGGTCGCACGAGAACAGCGACAGGTCCGTGTAAATCTTGGCCGTCACCGGGTGATAGTTGCCGGTGCCGAAATGGCAGTAGGTGCGCAGAGCGTCGCCCTCGCGGCGCACCACGACGCTCAGCTTGGCGTGGGTCTTGTATTCAACGAAGCCGAAGACGACGTGGACCCCGGCCCGTTCCATGGCGCGGGCCCAGCGCAGATTGGCCTCCTCGTCGAACCGGGCCTTCAACTCGACCAGGGCGGTGACGTTCTTGCCGTTTTCGGCCGCCTCGATCAGGGCGGCGACGATGGGGCTGTCCTTGGAGGTGCGATACAGGGTCTGTTTGATGGCGATGACGTTCGGATCCCGCGCTGCCTGACGCAGGAACTGCACCACCACGTCGAAGCTCTCGAACGGGTGGTGGATCAGCAGATCCTTCTCGCGGATGGCGGCGAAGACGTCGCCGCCATTGTCGCGGACGCGTTCGGGATAGCGCGGCTCATAGCCCTTGAACTTCAGGTCCGGATGGCCGCCGGGTATCAGGTCCGACAGTTGGGCCAGGCCCAGCATGCCGTCGACCAGCACCACGTCCTGGGGCGCCGCCTCCAGTTCGCCCACGATGAAGTCGCGCAGATCGGCGGGCATTGAGGCCTCGATCTTGACGCGCACCACCGAGCCCAGACGACGCTGCTTCAGAGCTTCTTCGAACTCGAGCACCAGGTCTTCTGCCTCTTCCTCGATCTCGATATCGCTGTCGCGGATCAGGCGAAGCAGGCCCTTCTCCAGAACCTCGCAGCCGGGGAACAGGTGGTCGATGAACAGCAGCAGCACGTTTTCCAGCGTGATGAACCGCTTGCGACCCGGCGCCGAACGGCCGTCGGTCGGCAGTTCCCAGAAGCGCCGCACCTGTGTCGGCACCGGCACAAGGGCGTAGAAGGTCTTGGTCTCGCCCTTGCGCTTCAGCTTCAGAGCCAGCGAGAAACCCAGATTGGGTAGGAAGGGGAAGGGGTGGGCCGGGTCGATGGCCAGGGGGGTCAGGACGGCGAACAGCTGGTTCAGGAACTCGGGCTCCAGCCGGTCCTTCTCGGTCTTGGTCAGACGGTTTCGATCGACCACCTCGATGCCTGCGGTGGCCAATTCCTTCTTCAACTGGCGCCAGCGTATCTGTTGCTCGGCCATCAGTTCGCCGGCTGAGATATTGATCCGCTCAAGCTGTTCGGCGGGGGTCAAACCGTCGGCCGACAGGACCCGGACACGTTCGCGCAATTGGCCCTTAAGTCCCGCCACGCGGGTCATAAAGAACTCATCGAGGTTATTGGCCGAGATGGAAACGAACCGGAGCCGCTCGAGCAGGGGATGGTTCGGATTGGCCGCTTCTTCCAGCACGCGCTCGTTGAAAGCCAGCCAGGAAATCTCTCGATTGAAGAACCGAGTGGGCGAGGCCATCAGCTCCTCATTCAGCGCCAATTGAGGGGCGCGGGAGGCGGGGACTTCTTCACCCCGTGTGGCGTCGTGGATCGCGGCGTCGGTCATGACCCGGTTCTCGCGCGCCACTGTGACGGCCGCAAGCGGGGCACTGACATTTTCATCAACTGCCCTTCGCATATGCGAAGGGGCTTCTCGCACTTGCGAAGTTGTGGTTAAGATTCAGGCTCCCGTAGGTAGATCGACGTGGAGGCCTTAGTGGCGTTTTTGTTCATAGCCTTGGTCGTCGGAACGGCGGCTCTCGTGATTGGCTGGGACATGTTGGGACAGCCGACTCCGAAGCGGATTTACCGCAGATTGAAGCGTCGCCGGCGGCGTGGGATCTGACGGACCATACCATGGACTCTCAGTCGGTCTCGGCGTCAGCGTCCATCTGGTCCAGCGCCTGGCGAGCCAGGACGCGGGTCACTGGGCGGTGCAGGGCGTCTAGGCGGGCGACCACAGCCGCAGCCGTATCGGCCGACCGATCCAGGCGGCGGACCAGATAGTCGATTACATCCTCTGACGGCGTAATGCTGCGCTCGGCGAACCGGGCGCGCAATATGGCGGACAGAACCGCGTCGTCGGGCGCGTCGATCGCGACGGTGCGCACCGCGTCAAGGCGCGAGCGCAGGTCGGGCAGATCGGCCGACCAGGTCCTGGGCGGTGCGCGATCCACCAGCAGCAGGGCGCCGCCGCCCGCCTGGGCCAGGTTGATCATATGAAACAGACTCTCGTCGTCGGCGTCGCGCGCGCAGTCCAGCAGGATGGGACGACCCTCCAACTCCATCGGATCGACCAGGGCGGCTTCGACGCCGTTCAGCGGCACGGCGCCGACCCGTTCGGCCCAGTCGGCGGCGATCCGGCTCTTGCCCGAACCAGCGGGGCCGTACAGGGCCAAGACTGGGCCAGCGCCGTCGGGCCAGCGGGACAGGACCCGTATGGCTTTGGCGTTGCTGTCGGACGTCACGAAAGCCTCGCCCACGAGCGGGCGTTCCAGCGGCAGGCGCAGCTGTTCGGCGGTCGTTCGGATCAGGGCGCTCTGCGCGGACATGAGACTGTCATAGCAGAGCCTCGGACGAACCGCGTCACGCCGGACCTGTTGGTAGCGGGGAGGGACAGTCCCCACTGTGGATGAAATCAGGCGAACTCGACCAGGGCGGGGTTCAGCTTGCCCGCCTTGAACTCCGTGACCACGTACTCGGCCAGGCCGTGGACCTGGAAGGGATCGTCCTTCAGCAGGGTTTCCAGCTCTTCCTTCGTGCCCCCGCTGCGGACAACGAGTATGCCGCCGGTGCGCGGAACCATGGGGCCGGCGGCGATGATCAGGCCGCTGGCGACATGGATGTCCAGCCATTCGCGGTGCTCGACGGTCTTCGCCTCAATGGCCTCGATGGGCTGGGTGTAGGTGATGGTGACGATGAACATGGCGTGGCCTCGAACGGATGACTGGACCGCTATCGCGCGCGGAGGCGGGGTTTGCAACGGCTGAAACCTTGACTTTCCGGGGCGATGATGCGCCCTACGCCGCTTCGATTTCAGGCGCCTGAGGCGTCAGATTCCACCGCCAGATTTCCAGACGGTCTGTTCATGCACGCCTACCGCTCCCATACCTGCGGCGCTCTGCGCGCCTCCGACGCCGGTTCCACCGTCCGCCTGTCCGGCTGGGTGCACCGCAAGCGCGATCACGGCGGCCTGCTGTTCATCGATCTGCGCGATCACTACGGCCTGACGCAACTGGTGCTGCACCCGGAGACGCCGGGCTTCGCGGCGGTCGAGCGTTTGCGCGCCGAGAGCGTGATCAAGATCGACGGCGAGGTCGTCGCCCGGGACGCATCCGTGGTGAACCCCAACCTGCCGACCGGCGAGGTCGAAGTCCGCGTCCAGGGGGTCGAGGTTCTGTCGGAAGCCGCCGAACTGCCGATGCCGGTCTTCGGCGATCAGGAGTATCCTGAGGACATCCGCCTGGCCAACCGCTTCCTCGACCTGCGTCGCGAGCGGCTGCACAAGAACATTGTGCTGCGCTCCCGGGTCATCTCCTCGATCCGCCAGCGCATGGTCGCCCAGGGCTTCCTGGAGTACCAGACGCCGATCCTGACCGCCTCGTCGCCGGAGGGCGCGCGCGACTTCCTGGTGCCGTCGCGTCTGCACCCCGGCAAGTTCTATGCGCTGCCGCAAGCGCCGCAGCAGTTCAAGCAGCTGCTGATGGTCTCGGGCTTCGACCGCTATTTCCAGATCGCCCCCTGCTTCCGTGACGAGGACCTGCGCGCCGACCGTTCGCTGGAATTCTACCAGCTCGACGTCGAGATGAGCTTTGTGACCCAGGAAGACGTCTTCGCCGCCATCGAGCCGCTGATGCACGGCGTGTTCGAAGAGTTCGGCGAGGGCAAGCCGGTGTCGCCCATCGACGGCGCCCATGTCTTCACCAACGACTTCGGCGAGACGTTCGAGCACAAGGGCTTCGAGCGCCTGACCTACGCCCAGTCGATGGCCTGGTATGGTTCGGACAAGCCGGACCTGCGCAACCCGATCAAGATGCAGGTGGTGTCCGACCACTTCCGCGACGGCGGCTTCGGCCTGTTCGCCAAGATCCTGGGCGCGGACGAGAAGAACGCCGTCTGGGCCATCCCGGCGCCGACCGGCGGTTCGCGCGCCTTCTGCGATCGCATGAACTCCTGGGCGCAGGGCGAGGGCCAGCCGGGTCTGGGCTATATCTTCTGGTCGGACGACCAGGGCGCCTGGGGCGGTCCCATCGCCAAGAACCTGGGCCAGGAGCCCACCGAGGCCCTGATGTCGTCGCTGGGTCTGGGCCAGGGCGACGCTGCCTTCTTCGTCGCCGGCCTGCCGTCGGTCTTCGCCAAGTTCGCCGGCTTGGCCCGCACCCGCGTGGGCACGGAACTGAAGCTGGTCGACGAGAACCAGTTCAAATTCTGCTGGATCGTCGATTTCCCGATGTTCGAATGGTCGGAAGAAGAGAAGAAGGTCGATTTCAGCCACAACCCCTTCTCGATGCCGCAGGGCGGTCTGGAGGCCCTGGAGACCCAGGACCCGCTGACCATCCGCGCCTTCCAGTACGACATCGTCTGCAACGGCTATGAGCTGTGCTCGGGCGCGATCCGGAACCACAAGGCCGAGATCATGCTGAAGGCCTTCCAGATCGCCGGCTACGACGCCTCGGTGGTCGAGGAACAGTTCGGCGGCATGCTGAACGCCTTCCGCTACGGCGCGCCGCCGCACGGCGGCCTGGCTCCCGGCATCGACCGAATCGTCATGCTGCTGGCCGGCGAGACGGCCATCCGCGAAGTCATCGCCTTCCCGCTGAACCAGCAGGGCGAGGATCTGCTTATGAATGCTCCGACCGAGGCGGAAGAGCGCCAGCTGAAGGACGTCCACATCCGCACGGCCGTGCCGATCAAAGTGTAACGGGCTGACCGCTCTGAAGACGACAAAGGGGACGCCGCAAGGCGTCCCCTTTTTACTGCGAGTCGCGTCGGGGCGAGGCTTAGTTGTCGGCGTTGACGATGTGGCGCACGGCTGGCGGCGCGGGCGGGGTGCGGATCACGCGGATTGTCCCCCGGCAGGCCTGGGCCGTCAGGCGGCCGGGCAAGCGCGTGGAGCCGTCGCCGCAGGCTTCGCTGACCTGGTCCTGGGTCAGGTTGCGCGCGCTGGACAGGTCTGCGCCCCGGATGTCGGTGCGCCGCATCGAGGCGTCGCTGAAATCGGCCCGGGTGAAGGTCCCGCCCGTCAGGCGGGCGCCGTCCAGGCTGGCGTCGCGGAAGGAGGCGCTCGAGAAGTCGCCGCCGGACAGGTTGGAGGCGTTGATCTCTGCGTCGCTGAAGTCGGCTCCGACGGCGTGAACATTGGCCAGGGTGGCCCCGAACAGTTCGCTGCCCGAAAAGTCGGCGCCGGCCAGGGTCGCGCCGTTGAAATTCACTCCGTGCAGTTCGCCGCCCGACAGGTCGGCCCGCGACAGGTTGGCGCGGACGAAGGAAGAGCCTTGGGCCTCGGCGCCGCTCAACTGTGCGCCGGTGAAGTTGGCCGAGGTGAAATTGGCGCCGACGATCTCGACCCCTTCCATATTGGCCCGGCTGAAGTCGCTGCCGGTGAAGTTCGAGCCCACCATCTCGGCGCCGCGCAGATTGGCGCCGACCAGAGTTGCGTTCATGAAGCTGGCGCCGGTGAAGGTGGCGCCCGAGAGGTTGCGGCCGGACAGTTCGCACCGGTTGCAGGATCCGCCCAGCGAGACTGACCGAGCCACGTCGCGGTCCTGGACTGTCATCTCGACCCCGGCGAAGGCAGGCGGGGCGAGCATCAGGCCCGCCGCCGCGATCAGGGCGGCTTTCAATCGGATGGAGGTGGAGCGGGCGATCTGTTTCACGCAGTCTGAATGCCTCGAAACGTCGGGCGTACCTACTTAAATCGAGGTAATTTCGTTAAAACCACGCAAGGTGGAAGGCCGTCAGCAGGCCGGAATACGTAGGTTTCCCGACAGGATGGTCGAGGAGTCGCCGCAGGCGCGATTCAGTTGACCCTGGGTCAATCCGGTCGCCCGCGACAGGTCCGCCCCGGACAGGTTGGTTCCGATCAGTTTTGCGCCCGAGAAGTTCGCGCTCTGCAGATAAGCCCCAACGAAACTGGCGTTGGTCATGTCGGCGCCCGAGAAGTTGGAGCTGGAGAAGACCCCGCCGTAGGCCTCGACGTCGCGCAGGTCGGCGTTGGCGAAACGGGTGCGGTTCATCACGCTGAGGCTGAGGTCCGCCTGGCGTAGGCGCGCCCCGGCCAGGTTCATGCCGCGCGTCTCAAGACCGGAGAAGTCGCCCTGGAACAGGTTGCAGCCGGGGCAGGAGGCGCCGCGCTTCACGCTGGCGATCTGGCCGGCATTCTGCGCCAGAACAGGGGTTGCGGCGGTCGCCGACAAGGCGAAGGCGATGGAAAGGGCGGTCAGGCGGGACATGGGGGCGCTCCAGCGAAAACGTCGCGTGGCGGCAGCCTAGACCCCAGCCGTTAACTTAGCCCTGATCGCCGCCATGAACCGCCCGCGCGCCGCCACAGGTGTCGCAGACCCAGACACCGCCGCGATTCTGCAGGCTGAAGTCGCCGCAGGACGGGCAGGCGACCGCCTCGGTATTGGCGGCGATCTTCGGTTCAGGCTCGGCCTTCTTGCCGAAGGGCAGGACCACCAGATTGTCGGGGGCGGAGCCGCGGGCGAAACCCTTCGAGATGAACCGCGCGGCGGGCACGGCCTCTCCGCCCTCCGGCTTGCCGTGGCCCAGGCCGTCGGCGTTCAGCTCGTCGGGCCCGGCGTTGGCCAGTTCGTGGCGGTCCAGATAGGAAACGCCCAGCTCGCGGAAGATATAGTCGAGGATCGAGGTCGCCGAGCGAATGGAGTCATTGCCCGTCACCCGCCCCGCCGGCTCGAACCGGGTGAAGACAAAGGCGTCCACGAACTCGTCCAGCGGCACGCCGTATTGCAGGCCGATAGAGATGGCGATGGCGAAGTTGTTCATCAGGCTGCGGAAGGCGGCGCCTTCCTTGTGCATGTCGATGAAGATCTCGCCCAGTTCCCCGTCGTCGTATTCGCCGGTGTGGATATAGACCTTGTGCCCGCCCACGGCCGCCTTCTGGATATAGCCCTTGCGGCGGTCGGGCAGTTTGCGGCGGGCGCGGGCGCGTTCGACGACACGTTCGATCACCCGTTCCGGCGGCGGGACGGGGGCGGGGCGGGGCGTGTCTAAGCGCGGCGTCGCCTCCGCCTTCGGCAGGGTCAGCAAGGGACCGGCGGGGGGTGCGGCGCGACACAGGCGCACGGCGCGGCGTCCGTCGCCGGCGGCCAGGCTGAGCCGACGTGCGGCCTGGGCGGCGGTCGCGCGCCAGTCCAGGATTTCGACCGGGGCATAGGCCGCGTCGCTGAACGGTTCTAGCGCCTGACGCAGCGCTGCCTCGGCGGCCACGGGGTCGGTCAGGAGAGGGGCGACGGCGGACGGCGCCTCGGCCCAATCGCTCAGATCGCCGTGGCCGAAGACCCAGCGCGCGGCCTCCGCCTCGGCCTCTTCCGGCACGCCCAGCAGGTTGAGCAGCGGGCCGTCGCCGTCTTCCAGACCGAGGACGTCGCGGATGAAGCCAGGGTCCAGCACCGGGGCGGCGAAGACCGCGTCGAAGCTGTCGGCGTGGGCCAGGGCCTGTTCGATGGCGGCCAGTTCGATGTCGGTGAAGCCGAAGCTCCGCAGGGTGGTGTGATCGACACCGGGCGCCTCGACCAGGGTGCGACGCCCGAACAGTCGGCGCTCGGCGGCCTGGACGTCGCCGCCCGCGTAAGCCAGAGCGGCCGCAAGCCCGGGCGCCAACCGGCGGCCGATCAGGCCGTCCGCTGTCTGGTAAACATCGACCACGCAAGGTGCGCCCAGGCCCAGACGCAGTCGGGCCTCGGGGTCGTCGACGAACAGGCCGATGGCCGCATGACGGCGCGGGGTTCCGGGTTTGGCCATGGTCCTGGCCGCGACGGCGGCCAGCGGGTCTGGGTTAGCCTTCAGGCGCGCGTGGCGCAGCCTGTCTGCGTCGGCCGCCTGGCTCTTCAGCCCGTCCCACTCGGTGCAGGCGCCGCGCAGTTGCGCCAGTTCGGCGGACATCTGAGCGGCGACGGCGGCCGTCAGACCGGCGACCGCCTCGGCCCGGATGGACATATCCCCGCCGGTCGGCGCGAGCGCTGTTGAAAGACCTTCGAGACCCAGGACGATGGAGGTGTTCTCGGACTGGAGGTCGAGCGCTATGGTCCACAGGCGGACCAGATCGGGCAGGCGGTCGAAGGCCCCTTCGTCCAGCGCCGCGACGGCGGACAGGTCGAGCATGGCGCGACTGACGCCGCCCTCGGCCAGGAGGTCGGCCTCGCGTGGATCGAAGGTCAGGATCAGGCCGCCGTCCAGCGCCGCCTCGCCCGCCAGCAGGGTCTCGGGGGCGCCGGCGGCGGTTCGGGTGCGGTCGCCCAGGGCGATCAGGGGCAGGGTTTCGTGGAAGGGGCGCAGGGCCAAGGCGGGCCGCTCGCCGTCGATGGCGCGCAGGATGTCGGCGTCGGTCGCGCCGCGACGCCGCGCGGTGGCGGCCGCCCGCCCCAGGGCCGGGTTGCGCGACGGGTCGGCGCAGTCGCCTTCACGGCCTTCACACCGATCAACGGCGTCGGCGACGGCGGACAGGGCGTCGGCCAGGGCCTCGGCCGACTGGAGGGCCAGCCGTGCGGTCACTCGGTCGGCGCGGTGTTCAGCCAGGCGTTTAGACGCGGCCGGGTCGGCCAGATCGACGATCTCGGCCGCAGCCGTGGACGCCGTCGGCGAGGCCAGGCCAAGCTGGATTGTCGCCGCCAGTTCGGCGGCGAAGACATAGGCCTCGGCGCGATCCGCAAAGACGCCCTCGGCCAGACCACGGCCTGCCAGTCGTTCCGCCCAGGCGTCGATCCCGCCGTTCAGCCAGCCGCCGGTCGGCAGCAGCGAAGGGCTGAGGGATTCGGCCCAGTCCAGCCAGGCCTCGATCCGCGCATCGGACCAGGCGGCCGGCGCCAGAACCTCGTGAACCGCATCGGCGCGCTCCACCGTGCGGGTCTCCATTGAGACGCGTCGGGCCTGTTCGACGAAGCCGGATTGAAAGCGCATGGACAGCGTCTCCGCGAATGCTTCTGACTAGATTACGGTGTTCCGAGCGGTTGCGCCACTAGATGTGGTAGTTATCAACCGCTGAATCCCCGCCTTCCGTCCAAGTCTGTCGGCTCGACCGCAGGTGCGACGTGAGCGCGCAATCCAGCCGCAATCCGAAATAATTCACACAATGCCGATTGCGGGGCGCATTGCACCTGTGTCATGTAACCGATTACATTATTTATCGACAGACCTTCGATAAGGAGGCTGGCGCGATGACGCTCAGAGAGGAACACGTGGAAATCTCCAGCCCGTCAGGCCTGAACGGACATGCGCCGGCCGCCAAGGCCGCGACCATCCGTGACGTGGCGGAACGGGCGCAGGTGTCCGTCGCCTCGGTGTCGCGGGTGCTGAACGGCTCCGACGCCATCACCGAGACCACCCGCCGCCGAGTGCTCGATGCGGTGGAATATCTGCGCTACGTCCCCCATGTCGGCGCGCGCAGCCTGTCCACCAGCCGGACCGATACAATCGGCGTCATCCTGCCGGACCTGTACGGCGAGTTCTTCTCCGAACTGATACGCGGCATGGATCTGGCCGCACGGGCGCACGGCAAACACCTGATCGTGTCCAGCTCCCACGGCGACACCGAAGAGACTATGGCGGCGCTGCGCTCGATGCGGGGCCGGGTCGACGGGATGATCGTGCTTTCGCCTCATCTGCGCGCCGCCAATCTTGCCGCAGACGTGGCGGGCCGGACCCCGGTCCTGGTGATGAACGGCGGCCTGGACGAGGGCGGTCGGCCTTCGATCGCGGTGGACAACCACGGCGGCGCCGTGGCGGCGGTTCAGCATCTGGTCGCCACCGGTCGTCGCCGCATCGCCCATATCCGGGGCGCCGCCGGCAACCTGGAAGCCGACATCCGGGCCGAAGGCTACGCCAGCGCTCTGGACGGGCAGGATCCGATCATTGTCGAGGGCGACTTCACCCAGGCGGCCGGGCATCGCGCCGCCACCCGGCTGATGGCGCTGAGCCCCCGCCCGGACGCGGTGTTCGCGGCCAACGACATGATGGCCCTGGGCGCCATGTTGGCCTTCCAGGAGGCCGGCGTGCGCTGCCCCGAGGACGTGGCCGTGATCGGGTTCGACGACGTGCCGCTGGCGGCCCTGGTCCGGCCGACGCTGACCACGCTGAGAGTGAATATCGCGGAAATGGGTCGTCGGGGCGTCGAACGCCTCATCGGCCTGGTCCAGGCCGGCGCCAACGCCGATCCCGACACCGCTTGTGAAATCGTTCGACCGGCTCTGGTCGTGCGTCAATCCACCGCGGCGGCCTCAACCGCCGGGTCAAACCCCGATCGCACAGCGGCGTCGCCGTCGTGAATCGGGCCCATCAGGAGGGGATTTCAGGATGATCAAGTTCAATACGCGTAGCGCGGCCCTGGCCGCTGTATCCGCTTTCGCCATCACCGCAGGCTTCGCCGGTGCGGCGACGGCCCAGGTCGCGACCTCGACCATTCGGGGCAACATCACCGACGGCGCCCAGGTCGAAGCTAACGCCGCTGTCGTCGCCCGTGACGTCAACTCGGGCTTCACCAATCGCACCACGGCCAACGCTCAGGGCGGTTACACTCTGTCGGGTTTGCGTCCCGGCACCTATGAGGTGACCGTCACCACGGCGGACGGCGACACGGCCACCGACACCGTCAGCATCGGCGTCGGTCAGGTCGGCAACCTTGATCTGGTCATCGCGGACGCCGGCGCCGCAACCAACGTGGGCGAGATCGTCGTTGTGGGCCGTCGTTTGGTCGAGGTGCGCACGCCGGAAAACGCCACCAACGTCACGACGCAGCAGATCCAGACTCTGCCGCAGATCAACCGCAACTTCCTGAACTTCGCCGCTCTGGCACCGGGCGTGCGGGTCGGCACGAACGATGCGGAAGTTCAGATCACAGCCGGCGGACAACGTGCAGAATCTGTGAACGCCTTCATTGACGGCGCCAGTCTGAAGTCGAACATCATCGCAGGCGGCATCGTCGGTCAGGACGACAGCCGCGGCAACCCGTTCCCGCAGGCGGCGATTCAGGAGTTCCGGGTTGTCAGTCAGAACTTTAAGGCGGAATACGAACAGGCTTCTTCGGCGATCATCACTGCGGTCACCCGTTCGGGCACGAACGAATTCCACGGCGAAATCTTCGGCACCTACCGCAACCAGGATATGGTGACGCAGGATGTCTTCTCCGAGCGTCGCGGCGCTGAAAAGCCGGACCTGAGCGTGAAGCAGTACGGCGCGGCCCTGGGTGGTCCGATCATTCAGGATCGTCTGCACTTCTTCGGCAGCTATGAGCACAAGCAGGAAAATCGTGCGGCCAGCGTTACTCTGGGGCCGGTGGGCGCTCCCTATCAGCAACAGTTCGCCGAATATCTCGGCACCTTCGCTACGCCGTTCGAGGAAGACCTGTATTTCGGCAAGCTTAGCTTCCAACCGGCGGAAGGACACCTGATCGATCTGAGCGTCACCTATCGTGATGAGGGCGACGTCACAGGTGTAGGCGAATCCAACTCGTTCGAGCGCGCCACCGGCCTGCAGCAGACCACCAAGAGCGCAAACCTGCGCTACCAATGGCAGGGGCAGGGCTTCCTGAATGAGTTCGCAATCGACTACCGCAACTACAATTACAACCCAACGGCGGCCAATTTCGACACCCCCGGCGCGAGCTACCGGGTCTTCACCGGCAACTATGATCCCAATGGCGGCACGACGGTCCTGAATTTGGGCGGAGCCAATACCCGCCAGGACATCACGGATGAAGCTGTGACCATTCGGAACGATCTGACCTTCAACGAGGTCGAGTTCAATGGCTTCCACACTATCAAGCTGGGTGTGAAGTTCTCGAATCAGGACTACCATGTCGAGAAGGAATTCGGTCGCAATCCTCAGTTCTTCTACGACCTGAACGGGACGGCCAGCGGCGATGCTTCGGTGCCTTACCGCGTACAGCTGGGCAACGCCTTCCCGACCGTGGATCTGACCAACAAGGTCTATGGCCTCTACATCCAGGACGACTGGCGGATCACCGACAAGCTGGAGCTCAACCTCGGTATCCGCTGGGATTACGAGGATAACGCCAGCAATCCCGACTATGTGACGCCTCAGTCCGTCGTTGACGGCCTTAACCAGTGGATCGCCTCCACCGATGGCGGCAAGGCGGCCGGCTATGCTCCGAGCTGGTTCAACATCGACGACTATATCTCGACAGGCGATAACCGTGATCCGTTCGCCAACGCCTTCCAGCCGCGGATTGGCTTCTCTTACGATGTCTTTGGTGATCGCGGCACGGTCATCTTCGGTGGAGCTGGCCGCTACTATGATCGGGTGAACTTCAACTTCGCTTTCGACGAGATCGCCAAGCCGTTCGACAACTCTAAGAACGCCTTCTTCACGACCACGCCTGGCGCGGTTCAGGACGGCAGCTCGGCCAATCCATTCCTGTGGAATCCGTCCTACATGACGGCGGCGGGGCTGGATCCGCTTCTGGCCGGCATTCCGGCCAAGGGCGAAGCCTTCCTGCTCAAGAACGACTATGAGCCGCCGCGCACGGACCAGTTCAACCTTGGCGTTCGTCAACGGATTGGCGATTGGCAGACCGAGTTCACCCTGGCCTACGGCAAGACCCAGAACGAGTTCACTTGGCAGTATCTGAACCGCTGCCGCGAGCCGAACTACGGTAACGACGGCGACGGCTTCGGCGATAACGGCGGGTTCTGCGGACCGGGCGCGGCCAATCCGTATCGCAGCTATCTGGTGTCGGATCATAGCAAGGAACGTGAGTTCACGGCCCTCTACGTCAAGTTGGATAAGCCCTATACTCGGGACTCCGGCTGGGGTGTGAACATCGCCTACACCTTATCGGACTCCCAGCAGAACGGCGGCAATGACAACTTCTGCTTCGACTGTTTCTCGGTCGAGAGTTCACCTATGCGGAATTCTGCTGACAACGAACGGCACCGGATCGTAGCCAATGGCATCGTCGATTTGCCGTTGGACTTCCAACTGTCGGGCATTCTGACGCTGGGCTCGGGTACGCCGTTCAACGTGTTCGATGGAACGGGTTCGAGGTTCTATTTCCGTCCCTACGGCGGTTATCCTGATAAGGAGAACTTCTTCATTCCGAATGCCTTCGCCTATCGGAATCTGGATCTTCGCCTGACGAAAAACTTCCCGGTCGGAGAAGGAAGCGAGCTGCAACTCTACGTCGATGCAATCAATATCTTCGATTTCAAGAACTACAGCGGCTTCAACGGCGATGCGGGTACGCCCAACTTCGGCAACCCGAGCAGCGTGCTCTTCCCGACGCGGACGTTCCAGATCGGCGCCCGCTACGCCTTCTAACTCCCCCTGAGCCTGGGCCGCCTTCCGCTTGCGCGGGGGGCGGCCTTCTTCTTGATACAGACCCAGTGAGCGTGCCCATGAACCGCCGAAACTTCCTGATGCGAACCACGGCAGGGGCTGCGGCCCTGGCGGTCGGCGGCATGGTCGCAGGCCAGGCGGCGGCGCAGCAGGCGGTCACGGGCGCAGTCAACGGGACCGAACGCCGGCCCCTGCGGCTGGACCGCGAGATCAACGAGCTTCAGGAACGCACCTTCCGCTGGTTCGAGAAGGTCACGGACCGGCGCACCGGCCTGACGCCGGATCGCTGGCCCACCCCGTCCTTCTGCTCCATCGCCGCGGTCGGGTTCGCCCTGACCTGCTGGCCCATCGGCGTTGAACGCCGCTGGATGAGCCGGGACGAGGCGCGCGAACGCACCCTGACCACCGTCCGCTATTTCCACAGCCTGCCCCAGGGGCCTGAGGCGACGGGCACGGCAGGCCACAAGGGCTTCTTCTACCATTTCCTCGAGATGGAGACCGGTCTCCGCTACCGGACCAACGAGCTGTCCACCGTCGATACGGCCCTGCTGATCGCCGGCATGCTGTTCTCCGCCCGCTATTTCGACGGCGACCATCCGGACGAGGTCGAGATCCGAAGCCGGGTCCAGGCCCTGTACGAGCGGATCGAATGGGACTGGGCCGTTATCCGCGACAACCGCATCACCATGGGCTGGCATCCAGAGAGCGGCTTCATCCGCTCGGACTGGCACGTCTACAACGAGGGCATGCTGCTGCTGCTGCTCGCCATCGGCAGCCCGACCCATCCCGTCTCGGTCAATGTCTGGCACGAATGGGCCGCCAGCTATGACGAGAGCTGGACCGACCGCTGGGGCAGCTGGCACCTGAATTTCGCGCCGATCTTCGGCCACCAGTACAGCCATATGTACATCGACTTCCGCGGCATCCAGGACGCCTGGATGCGGGGGCAGACGGCGCAGATGGGCGAACACCTGGACTATTTCGAAAACAGCCGCCGCGCCGTCTACGCCCAGCAGAAATACGCCCACGACAATCCGGGCCAGTGGGCCGGCTATTCGTCCGAGACCTGGGGCCTGACGGCCTGCGACGGGCCGGGCGATTTCAAACAGACGATCAACGGCGTCGAGCGCGAGTTCTTCAGCTATTCGGCGCGCGGGCCCGGCGACCGGGACGACGGCACCATCGCCCCCACGGCGGCGGCCAGCTCCATCGCCTTCGCGCCCGAGATCGTCATCCCCTGCATCAAGGCGATGAAGAGCCGGTTTGGCGCGGGGATCTATACCGAGTGGGGCTTCCTCGACAGCTTCAACCCGACCCTGACGGTCCGCGACGGGCCGTTGCAGCACGGCAAGATCGTTGACGGGATCGGCTGGGTCGCCGACGACTATCTGGGCATCGACCAAGGCCCCATCGTCTGCATGACCGAGAACCACAGGTCGGACTTCATCTGGCGCTATATGCGCGGCGAGCCCAACATCCGCCGGGCCCTGGACAAGGCCGGATTCACCGGCGGCTGGCTGACCGCATGAGGCCTGGCCCGCACAGACGGGGCGCTCTGGCGCTGCTGGCGGGCGGCGCGGCGGCGGCCTGTACGCCGCGTCGTGAGGGCGAGACGGTGCTGCGCTTCTGGGCCATGGGCAACGAAGGCGGGACGGTGGGCCAGTTGATGCCCGAGTTCGAGCGGCGCAATCCCGGCGTCCGGGTCGAGGTCCAGCCCCTGCCGTGGACCGCGGCGCACGAGAAGCTACTGACGGCCTATGCCGGCGCCTCGCTGCCGGACGTCAGCCAGATCGGCAACACCTGGGTCGCGGAGCTGACCGCCATCGGCGCCCTGTCGCCGACCCCGCCCGAAGCCGCCGACCTGCTGACCGACCAGTTCCCGGCGGTGCTGGAGACCAACCAGATCGCCGGCCGGGCCATGACCACCCCCTGGTATGTGGACACCCGGCTGCTGTTCTATCGCAAGGATCTGCTGGCCCGCGCCGGCTTCGACGCGCCGCCGCAGGACTGGGCCGAATGGAAGCGGGCCATGCACGGGGTCAAGCGGGCGGCGGGCGGCGACAACTACGCCATCCTGCTGCCGCTGAACGAGTTCGAGCAACTGCTGACCTTCGGGCTTCAGATCGAAGAGCCGCTGTTGCGCGACCGCAATACGCGGGGCAACTTCTCCAACCCCGGGTTCGTCGCAGCCCTGGCCTTCTATCGCAGCCTGTTCGCCGAACAGCTGGCGCCCCTGGCCTCGGCGGCGCAGATCTCGAACGTCTGGACCGAGTTCGCGCGCGGCTATTTCAGCTTCTATTTCTCCGGCCCTTGGAGCGTCGGCGATTTCCGCAGCCGCCTGCCGGCGGCGTTCCAGCCGAACTGGGCCACGGCCGGGGTGCCGGGACCGAACGGCCTGGGCGCCTCGGCGCCGGGCGGGTCCAGCCTGGCGGTGTTCAAGTCCTCGCCGCATCAGGATGCAGCCTGGGCCCTGGTCCGTTATCTGTCCGAACCGGCCGTCCAGGCCCGGTTCAACACCATCGTCGGCGACCTGCCGGCGCGCCAGAGCGCCTGGGACATCGCCCAGGTCGAGCGCGACCCGATGCTGGCGCCCTTCCGCGGCCAGTTGGAGCGAGCCAAGGCCGTGCCCAAGGTGCCGGAATGGGAACGGATCGTGACGGAGATGCAGATCGTCGCCGAACGGATGGTGCGCGGCGAATATGCCCCCGAGACTGCGGCCGCCGAGATCGACCGCCGGGCCGACCGGTTGCTGGAGAAGCGCCGCTGGATGATGGAACAGGGCAGGGCCGTATGACCATCGCCGATCCGACCTTGGCCCGCGTGAAACCGGCGCGCGGACGCGGCGCGCGGGAACGGGCGGCATGGGGCTTCGTCGCCCCGGCGATGATCGCCATTGGCCTCTTCTTCGCCCTTCCGGTGATCGCGGCCCTGCTGCTCAGCCTGACCGACTTCGACATCTACGCCCTGGCGAACCTGGACAATCTGCGTTTCGTCGGCCTGCAGAATTACGAGCGGCTGATGACCAATCCGCTGTTTTGGGGGGCGATGAAGAACACCCTGACCTTCGCCGTCCTGGGCGTGCCCCTGTCCATCGCGGCCTCGCTGGCGGCGGCGGTGATCCTGAATGCGCGGGTGGTGAAGTGGCGGCCGATCTGGCGGGTCATGTTCTTCGCCCCCTATGTCACCACCCTGGTCGCCACGGCCGTGGTGTGGCGCTATCTGCTGCACACCCGCTATGGGGTCATCAACTGGGGGCTGGAGAGCATCGGCCTGCCGGCGGTGGACTGGCTGGGCCAGCCCTCGACCTCGATCCCCGCCATCCTGATGTTCGTGGTCTGGAAGATCTTCGGCTACAATATGCTGATCTTCCTGGCCGTGCTTCAGACCGTGCCGGACGATCTGTACGAAGCCGCCCGCATCGACGGCGCCGGGCCGTGGAAACAGTTCCGCCATGTCACCCTGCCGGCCATCGCGCCGACCATGCTGCTGGTCTCGATCATCTCGGTCGCCAGCTTCTTCCAGCTGTTCGCCGAACCCTATGTGATGACCCAAGGCGGCCCGGCCCAGAGCACGGTGACGGTGCTCTACTTCATGTACGAAGAGGGCTTCAAATGGTGGAACCTGGGCTCCGCCAGCGCGGTCGCCTTCGTCCTGTTCCTGTGCATCCTGGCCATCACCCTGGTGCAGCTGGCCGTGGCCAAGCGGGTGGGGGCGTACCAATGAAAATCCGCTCCATCCTCCTCAACCTCGCCGTTGCGCTCATCGCGCTCATCGTCCTGTTCCCGCTGGTCTGGATGGCGTCCGTCAGCTTCATGCCCACCGGCGAAGCCGCGACCTTCCCGCCGCCGCTGGTTCCGTCGCGCTGGACGCTGGAGCACTATCAGGACCTGTTCCTGAACCAGGGCATGGGCCGGTATCTGTGGAACAGTTTCGCCCTGGCGACCCTGGCGACGATCCTGGCGCTCAGCTTCACCGTCCCGGCCGGCTACGCCTTCGCCAAGTTGAAGTTCGCCGGGCGCGAGCGGCTGTTCCAGTTCCTGGTCGCCGCCCTGGTGGTGCCGGCCCAGATCGGCACCTTGCCGCTGTTCTTGATGCTGAAGGGGATGGGGCTGGTGAACACCTATGCCGGGGCGCTGGTGCCTTGGCTGGCCTCGATCTTCGGTCTGTTCCTGGTGCGCCAGTATGCGCTGAGCATTCCCGACGAGATGCTGGAGGCCGCCCGCATAGACGGCGCCAGCGAGGGCCAGATCTTCCGCCGCATCGTCCTGCCGACGCTGCAGCCGATCATCGTCACCCTGGGTCTGTTCGTCTTCCTGGGCAGCTGGAACGACTTCCTGTGGCCGCTGATCGTCCTGACGGACCAGTCGAACTACACCCTGCCGGTCGCCCTGGCGGCCCTGTCGCGCGAACATGTGCAGGATGTGGAACTGATGATGGCGGGCGCCGTCGTCACGGTCGCGCCTGTCTTGATCCTCTTCCTGGCCCTGCAACGCTACTACATCCGCGGCATGCTCGCGGGCAGCGTGAAGGGGTAAATTTCTCGTCTCTCAACGCCGTCATCCTCGCCCTTGTGGCGAGGATCCAGACTCCCGGTGCGGCCGCCCTATGCACCCCGTCGAACACCGGGAGTCTGGATCCTCGGGACAAGCCCGAGGATGACGCGGAGAGGGAAAGCTGGAGTAATCCGAATGCGTATCTCGACCTCCGCCCTGACCTCCGCCCTCGCACTTAGCGCCGCCCTCATGGCCGCCCCCGCCGTCGCGCAGGACACGCGCGTTCTCGACGCCATGGACGACGCCTCGCGGTGGCAGGCCAGCGCCTCGACCGACGTTCACGCCGTCGTCTCCGCCATCGCTGGGCATGATGGGCAGGCGGTCCGGCTCGACTACGATTTCGACGGCAAGGCGGGCTATGCGGTGCTCAGCCGTCCGCTGCCGTTCGACCTACCCGACAATTACGAGATCAGCTTCTGGGTGCGCGGCGCCGGGCCGGCCAACACCTTTGAGGTCAAGCTGACCGACGCCTCGGCCGACAATGTCTGGTGGAAGCAGACGGCACGCTACGACTTCCCCGACGGCTGGACGAAGTTCGTGATCAAGCGCCGCCAGGTGTCCAAGGCCTGGGGCCCCAGCCCGGAGACGGTGTTGCGCCGCGCCGAACGGGTCGAGTTTGTCGTGGTGGCGGCCGAGGGCGGCAAGGGGGCGGTCGAGATCGACCAACTGAGCCTTCGCGTCCTGCCGGTCGATCCCGCCGTGCCGCCGCAGCCGGTCGCTGCAGACGAACGGGCGGAGACGACCGCCGCCAACGCCGTCGATCTGGACCCGAAGACGGCCTGGACCTCCCCGGTGGGCGAACCGTCGGCCCTGACCCTGGACCTGGGATACGAGCGCGAGTTCGGCGGTCTGACCCTGCGCTGGGGCGAGCGGGGGGCGGCGGCGGACTATCGGATTTCGGCCTCGACCGTCGGGCGCGACTGGCGGGACCTGGCGACAGTTCAGGGCGGGAACGGCGGCGTCGACTGGCTGCGCACGCCCGAGGCGACGGCGCGCTGGCTGCGGCTTGAGCCGTTGCAGCCCGTTCCGGCGCCCGACGTGGTCGGATCCTCTGGCGCGGGCCAGCGGCTCGGCGCCGCGCCGGCGACGACCTATGCGCTGAACGAGATCGAGGTCGAACCCCTGGCCTTCGGCGAGGACGCCACGGCCTTCGTCGAGGCGGTGGCCAAGGAGAACCGGCGCGGCCTCTATCCACGCGGCTTCTTCGGGGAACAGCCCTACTGGACCCTGGTCGGCGTCGACGGGGGCGGGGAGAGCGGTCTGATCGGCGAGGACGGCGCCATCGAACTGCGCCGGGCGGGCCCGAGTATCGAACCCTTCGTGGTCGACAACGGGCGGCTGGTCACCTGGGCTGACGTCGATATCGAACAGGGGCTGAGGGACGACGACCTGCCCATACCGTCCGTGACCTGGACCGCCGACGACTGGACGTTGAAGATCACCGGCTTCGCCGACGGCGCGCCGGACCAGGCGCGTCTGTGGGGCCGCTATGACCTGACCAACACCTCCAACCGGCCGCGTCGCCTGACCCTGGCCCTGACGGCGCGGCCGTTCCAGGTGAACGGACCGGTGCAGTTCCTGGCCATTCCGGGCGGGGTGGCGCCGGTCGATCGGATCGCCTGGGACGGCGCGAGCCTGACGCTGAACGACGACATCCGGGTCCAGCCCCTGACCGCGCCGGACGCCGTGGCGGCCTCGAGCTTCGACGCAGGGGCTGATCCTCAATCATTGATTTTGCCGACGGCGCGACGCCCCGTGGACGAGCCGGTCGCCGTCTCCGACGCCACGGACCTGCCGGCCGGCGCCCTGCTGTATGAGGTGACGCTTCAGCCCGGCGAGACACGCACCTTCGGCTTCCTGTCGCCGCTGGCGGGCGATCCGCCGCAGCCTCAGGCGGGGCAGGGCGTCGCCGCTCTGGATCAGGCGGAGCAGGCGCTGGCGGCGGAGTGGCGCGAGAAGCTGGACCGGGTGGACCTGATCTTGCCGCCCGCCGCCCAGCGGATCGAGGACGCGCTGAAGTCGTCCCTGGCCCATATGCTGATGTCGCGTCAGGGGCCCATCCTGCAACCCGGCACCCGCAGCTACAACCGCTCCTGGATCCGCGACGGCGCCATGATGGCCGAGGGGCTGAACCGGCTGGGCATGGCCGAGCATTCCGCCGACTATCTGCGCTGGTACGCCCCCTATGTGTTCGACAACGGCAAGGTCCCCTGCTGCGTCGATGCGCGGGGCGCCGATCCGGTGCCCGAGAACGACAGCCACGGCGAGTTCGTCTTCCTGGCCGCCGAGACCTATCGCTACACCGGCGACGAGGCCCTGCTGCGCCAGGTCTGGCCCCAGGTCCAGAAGGCCGTCGCCTATATGGACGAACTGCGCGCCTCCACCCGCACCGCCGCCTTCCAGACTCCCGACCAGAGCCACCTGTACGGGCTGTTGCCGCCGACGATCAGCCACGAGGGCTATTCGGACAAGGCGGCCTATTCCTACTGGGACGATTTCTGGGGCCTGCTGGGCTACAAGGACGCGGTCTTCATCGCCCAGACCCTGGGCGATGCCGAGGCCGCCGCCCGCTATGCTGCGGCGCGGGATCAGTTCTCCGCCGACATCCGCGCCTCCATCGTCGCGACGGCCCAGCATCACGACATCGACTGGATCGCAGGCGCCGCCGACCGGGGCGATTTCGACGCCACCTCGACCACCATCGCCCTGTCGCCGTCGGGCGAGCAGGATAATCTTCCGCCCGAACTGATGGCGCGAACCTTCGACCGCTATTGGGAAAACGTCCAGAACCGGCTGACCAATCACACGGCGTGGAAGGACTATACCCCCTACGAATGGCGGCTGGTCGGCGCCTATGTGCGGCTGGGTCAGAAGGACCGGGCCTTGGCGGTGCTGGACTTCCTGATGGCCGACCGCCGGCCTGAGGCCTGGAACGGCTGGGCCGAGGTGGTGGGGCGCGACAAGCGCGAGCCCCGCTTCATCGGCGACATGCCGCACGCCTGGATCAGTTCCGACTATATCCGCTCGGCCCTGGACCTGTTCGCCTACGAACGCGACCGGGACCACGCCCTGGTGCTGGCGGCGGGCGTGCCTGAGGCCTGGCTGGACACCAAAGAGGGCGTGGGGGTGCGGGACCTGCGCACGGCCTATGGGGCGCTGACCTACGCCTATCGCAAACAGGGTTCGGCCTATGTGCTGACCTTGGGCCAGGGGGCGACGCCGCCGGGCGGGTTTGTGCTGCAATGGCCGGCGGGCGCGGGGCGGCCTGAGCGGATCCGCATCGACGGGCGAGCCGCACAATGGTCCGGCGACGAGCTCGCGATACCCGTGGGGGCAAGGCGGATCACCCTCAACTGATCCCTTCTCCCCTTGCGGGAGAAGGTGGCCCGCAGGGCCGGATAAGGGGTTGCTCCGTCTTCAATGGAAAAGGGCCGGTCATGCACTGACCGACCCCTCATCCGACCTCGCTTCGCTCGGCCACCTTCTCCCGCAAGGGGAGAAGGAAGTCAGTCTTCCGCCTTCGCCTTGGCGCTCTTCTTCGCCGGCGCCTTCTTGGCCGTCGGCTTCTTCGCAGCCGCAGCCTTCTTGGGCGCAGCCGCCTTCTTGGCCGCTGGGGCCTTCTTCTTCGGCGCCGCGCCGGCCTTGGCGGCCAGCAGGGGCAGGGCGTCTTCCAGGGTCAGGTCTTCGGGCGCCGTGCCCTTGGGCAGGGTGGCGTTGATCTTGCCCGACTTGACGTAGGGCCCGAAGCGTCCGGCCATGACGTGGATCGGCTCACCCGTCTCCGGGTGGGCGCCCAGGTCCTTCAGCGGGGCCGTGGCGGCGCCGCGACCCGGACGGCCGGCGCGCTTCTCGGCCAGCAGGGCGACGGCGCGGTTCAGGCCGACCTCGAACACCTCGTCGATGTCCGAGACGTTCGCATAGGTGCCAGCGTGCAGGACGAAGGGTCCGTAACGGCCCAGGCCCGCCGTGATCATCTTGCCGTCCTCGGGGTGAACCCCGACCTCGCGCGGCAGGGCCAGCAGGCGCAGAGCCTGGTCCAGCGTCAGCGAGGCGGGGGACCAGCCCTTGGGCAGGGACGAGCGTTTGGGCTTTTCACCCTCGGGCGGCGTGATTTCGACATAGGGGCCGAAACGACCGATCTTCAACTGCACCGGCTGGCCGGTCTCGGGATCCATGCCCAGTTCGCGGTCGCCGCTTTCCGCCGAACCGTCTTCAGCCGACGGGCTGGCGACGGGCCGGGTATATTTGCAGTCGGGATAGCGGGCGCAGCCGATGAAGGCGCCGAACCGGCTGGTCTTCAGGCTGAGCTGGCCCTGGTGGCATAGCGGGCATTCGCGCGGGTCGGACCCGTCTTCCTTGGCCGGGAAGATATGGGCGCCCAGGGACTCGTTCAGGGCGTCGAGAATGGCCGTGGTGCGCAGTTCGCCGGCGGCCTGGGTCGCGGCGTGGAAGTCTGCCCAGAACTCGCGCAGCAGCACCTTCCAGTCCAGTTGACCGGCCGACACCTCGTCCAGACGGGTCTCCAGCGCGGCGGTGAAATCGTATTCGACCCACTTGGCGAAGAACTGTTCCAGGAAGGCCGTGACCAGCCGTCCTTTGTCCTCGGGATAGAAGCGGTTCTTGTCCACCCGCACATATTCGCGGTCGCGCAGGGTCGACAGGGTCGAGGCGTAGGTCGACGGCCGGCCGATGCCCAGTTCTTCCAGCTTCTTGACCAGGGTGGCTTCCGAATAGCGCGGGGGCGGTTCGGTGAAATGCTGGTCGGTGCGGATGGCGTCGACCTTGGCCTTGGCGCCTTCCTTCAGCGCAGGCAGGCGGCTGGTGTCGTCGCCCTCGTCCTCTTCCGCGCCCTTCTGCTTCTCGTCGCGGCCTTCCTCATAGACGGCCAGGAAGCCGTCGAAGGTCACCACCTGGCCGGTGGCGCGTAAGGCTGTCAGGCCGTCCGGGGTTTCGATATCGACCGTGGTGCGGTCCATGCGGGCCGCCTCCATCTGCGAGGCGACCATCCGCTTCCAGATCAGCTCGTACAGACGCTGAAGATCGGATTCGAGGCGCAGGCTGTCGGGATGGCGGGCGATGTTGGTCGGCCGGATCGCTTCGTGCGCTTCCTGAGCATTCTTGGCCTTGGTCTTGTAATAGCGCGGTTCCTGCGGAACGAAGGCCGGGCCGAATTCCTTGGCGATGACCTCGCGCGCCTGGGCGATGCCCTCGGGCGTGGTCTGGACGCCGTCGGTCCGCATATAGGTGATCAGACCGCCGGTCTCGTCCACGCCCTCATACAGTTTCTGCGCTGCCTGCATGGTGCGCTGGGCGCTGAAGCCCAGCTTGCGCGAGGCTTCCTGTTGCAGGGTCGAGGTGGTGAAGGGCGGGGCCGGGTTGCGGCGCACCGGCTTCTTCTCGACCGAGTTGATGGTGAAGTCGCCGGCGTCGATGGCCGCACGCGCAGCGGCGGCGGTCGCCTCGTCCTTGATGTCCAGACGCTGGACCCGCTTGCCGGCGTGCTTGACCAGCCGGGCGGTGAAGGGCGGGCTGTCGGCGTTCAGGTCGGCCTCGATGGACCAGTATTCCTGCGCCTTGAACTTCTCGATCTCCATCTCGCGATCGACGACGATGCGAAGCGCGACGGATTGAACCCGGCCGGCCGAGCGCGCGCCCGGCAGCTTGCGCCACAGGACGGGCGACAGGGTGAAACCGACCAGATAGTCGAGGGCGCGGCGGGCCAGATAGGCCTCGACCAACTCCATGTCGATCTGACGCGGATTGGCCATGGCTTCCAGCACGGCGGATTTGGTGATGGCGTTGAAGGTCACGCGTTCGACGTGCGTGTCCTTCAGCGCCTTCTTCTTGTTCAGCACTTCCAGCACGTGCCAGCTGATGGCTTCCCCTTCGCGGTCAGGGTCGGTCGCCAGGATGACGCGGTCGGCGCGCTTGGCGGCCTCGGCGATTTCGGACAGCCGCTTGGCGCCCTTGGCGTCGGCCTCCCAGTGCATGGAGAAGTCGTCGTCGGGCAGGACCGACCCATCCTTGGATGGCAGGTCGCGGACGTGGCCGTAAGACGCCAGAACCTCATAGCCGGAGCCGAGGTATTTATTGATGGTCTTGGCCTTTGCGGGGCTCTCGACGATAACGAGGTTCATGCGTGTTCGGTCTCGGGAAGGGGCGCGAACGTGGTTGGAGCGGAGCCATGTGTCAATGCACCGGCCGCCGGACGCCCGTAAACTTGCGGAATATCGGGTGACTATCACGGATCGAAGACGAATCCGGAAGAGACTTCACTATATGGACGCGAGACCGCCCGGCAGCAGCTCGGCGCGCCCCGCGAGGCTCAGCTCCAGCAGGGCGGCGGCCACCTGGCCCATGGGGGCGTTCAGGGCGCGAGCGATCTCGTCGCGCGGCGTCGGGGTGGGGGAGAGCAGGGCGGCGACCCGGTCCAGGAAGGCGTCGTCCACCTCGCCATAGTCCATGGGATCCGACGGCGGCGCGCGCAGGGTGCGCAAGGTGTGGAAGGCGCGCTCGATATCCTCGATCCCCTCGCACAGGATGGCGCCCTGGCGCAGCAACTCGTTGGGGCCCTTGGCGCGCGGGTCCAGCGGCGAGCCGGGCACGGCGAAGACGTCGCGCCCCTGTTCGGCCGCCAGGCGGGCGGTGATCAGCGAGCCGGACTTGATCTCGGCCTCGACCACCACGACGCCGCGCGACAGGCCGGAGATGATGCGGTTGCGCCGGGGGAAGTCGCGCGCCTGGGCGCGGGCGCCGACGGGGCTTTCGGACACCACGCAGCCCTGGTCGACCAGGCGGGCGTAGAGGTCGGCGTGCTCGGGCGGATAGATGTCGTCCACCCCGCCGCCCAGAACGGCGACGGTCCCGCTCGCCAGGGCGCCTTCATGGGCGGCGGCGTCGATGCCGCGCGCCATGCCCGAGACGACGACATGGCCGGCCTGACCCAGTTGCAGCGCCAGGCCGCGCGCGATCCTCTGGCCGCCGGCCGACGCGATGCGTGCGCCGACGATGGCGACACAGGGCGCGTTCAGCAGCTCGACCCGACCCCGGGCCCACAGGACCGGCGGCGGCGGGTCGAGCGCGGCTAGCATCTCGGGATAGTCGGCGTCGCCCAGCACCAGCAGCCGAGCGCCGATCCGCTCGCCGTCGGCCAGTTCGCGCTCAATGCGTGCGACGGGCGGGGGAATGGAGGCCGCGCCGGACTTGCGGACCAGATCGGGCAGGACCTCCAGCACGCGCACGGCCGAGCTGTAGCGGCTCAGCAGCTGGGAAAAGGCGACGGGACCGATGCGGTCGGTGCGGGCGAGCCGCAGCCGGGCGAACCGCTCGTCCGCCGCCAGCCTCACGCCTTCTTGGCCCCGATACGCGGTTCCTCGCCCTTCAGCAGCCGGGCGATGTTCTGGTGGTGGCGGACCCAGATCAGCACGGCGGCAAAGACGGTCAGGCACAGGATCGGCATGCCCACCGGCAGGCCGACGGCGGCGAGCGGCAGCAGGGCCAGCAGCGGCGCGGTCGCCGAGGAGATCAGGGCGGCCAGCGACGAATAGCGGAAGGCGAAGGCGCTGATCAGCCAGACGGCGCCGGCCATCAGGCCCAGGGGCCAGGCGGCGGCCAGCAGCAGACCATAGAAGGTGGCCACGCCCTTGCCGCCTTTGAACTTCAGCCAGACGGGAAACAGGTGGCCCAGGAAGGCCGCGCCGCCGGCGATGGCGCCCGCGACCTCGCTGTCGAACAGGGCGCGCGCGATCAACAGGGCGACCGCCCCCTTGCCGGCGTCCAGCAGCAGGGTGGCCAGGGCCAGGTCCTTGCGCCCGGTGCGCAGCACATTGGTCGCGCCGATATTGCCGGACCCGATATTGCGTACGTCGCCGGCGCCGGCGGCGCGGGTGATCACCACGCCGAACGGAATCGAGCCGAGCAGATAGCCGCCCAGCGCGACCAGCGCCAAGGTCCCGATCGCGGGGCCCACCAGATCCTGCACGTTGATTCTCTCCCCGCGAAATGCTGCGGCAAAATGCGTCGGCAAGCGTTGCGGAGCAAGGGCGATCCGACCTCTTGACCCGATGATTGACGCGGGGTCAGGTCCGCCCGCCCTGCCGGAGAGTCTGATGACCCGAATCCCCACCGCCGCCGCCCTGATTTTGCTGATTTCCACCTCGGCCTGCGTCGGCGCGGCGCCGTCTCGCCCGACGCCGACGGGCGGACCGGCCCTGGCCGCCTATTTCGACTGTGTCCGCGACGGCGGCGTGGCCATTTCGGCGCACCGGGCGGTATCGGCCATGGACCAGCCCGAGAATTCCGTCGCCGCCATCCTGGCGACAGGCCGCGCCATTCCGGGCGCCATCCTCGAACTGGACGCGGTCCTGACCAAGGACGGCCATCTGGTCCTGATGCACGACGAGACCATGGACCGGACCACGACCGGCCAGGGCCGCGTCGCCGACCTGACCCTGGCCCAGGTCAAGGCCGCCCGCTTGAAGGCCTCGAACGGCGCCTTGACCGACGCCGCGCCACCGACCTTGGCCGAGGCTCTGGACGCCGCCGGACGCGTCGGCGCCATCGCCAGCCTGGACCTGAAACCGGCCGACGGCGGAACCACGGTCGATCTGGCGCGCGCCGTGATCGACCAGGTGCGCCGCTCGGGCGCCGCCAACCGGGTCATTCTGATCACCTATAATGACGCCGACGCCCGCGCCGTGGCGGCCCTGGCGCCGGAGATGATGATCTCGGCCGGTCTGGACGGCGTCGAAGATCTGGACGGGCTGAACGCGTCGCAGATCCTGGCCTGGACCGGCACCCGCGAGGAAAGGCCCGCCCTGTGGTCGGCCCTGCGTCAGGCGGGGATCGAGGTCCAGTTCGTCACCCTGGGCGCCGAGGGCCGCCGCCGCGACGACCGCTACGCCGCCGACAGCGACGTCTCGGAATATCGCGACCTGTATCGCCAGGGCGTCACCGTGATCGCCACCGACACGCCTCTGGCGGTCCAGTCGGTGCTGGGCGCCGAGGTCGCCAAGGCCGCGACCTGCCGCCGCCCGCGCTGACGCGACGATTTGCGCTCGATCAAGGAGCGGACGAACCGGCTAGGGCAGGAGGAGGATCAGGAGTTCAGCATGCACGATGATCTGATGTTCGACGTGGCCGTGGTCGGGGCCGGACCCGCAGGCCTGGCCTTTACCCGGTCGCTGGCCGGGGCCGGGCTGACGGTCGTCTTGATCGAGGGACAGGACGAGGCCGCCCTGCGAGATCCCGCCTTCGACGGCCGCGAAATCGCCCTGACCCACAACTCGATCCGCCTGTTGAAGTCCCTCGACGCCTGGGACCGGATTCCGGCGCAAGACATCTCGGATCTGCGCGAGGCGCGGGTGCTGGACGGCGGCTCGCCCTTCGCCCTGACCTTCGACGCCGGCGGCGCCGACCGGCTGGGCGTGCTGATCCCCAACCACCTGATCCGCCGCGCCCTGTTCGAGGTCGTGGAAGGCCAGCCGGGCGTGACCCTGATGGCCGGGCGGCGAGTGGCGACCTGCGTCGTCCAGGGCGCCGCCCCGCGCGGCCGGGTCGTGCTGGACGACGGCGCGACGATCCGGGCGAAGCTGATCGTGGCGGCCGACTCGCGCTTCTCCGGCGTGCGCGACCAACTGGGCGTCGGCGTCGAGATGAACCGGCTGGGTCGCTCGATGATGGTCTGCCGGATGCGCCACGACCAGGCGCACGGCCATGTCGCCACCGAATGGTTCGACCATCGTCAGACCGTCGCCCTTCTGCCGGTCGCGGACTCGCAGGAACGGGTCTCCTCGGTTGTGATCACCTTGGCCGCCCCCGCCATCGCCGACCTGATGCGCCTGTCGCCCCAGGCCTTTGCGGTCGAGATGGAACGGCGGCTGAAGGGACGGCTGACCGGCCTCGAACTGATCGGAACCCGCCACGCCTATCCCCTGGCCACGACCTGGAGCCGCCGGTTCGCGGGCGAGGGCTTCGCCCTCATCGGCGACGCCGCCGTCGGCATGCACCCGGTCACGGCCCACGGCTTCAACCTGGGTCTGCGCGGACAGGAGACCCTGGCCAAGGTGTTGAAGTCGGCGCGGGGCGGGGACATCGGGTCGGAACGGGTTCTGGCCCGCTATGAACGCGACCACCGTCTGGCCAGCTGGCCGCTCTACCAGGGCACCAACGCCCTTGTCCGCCTGTTCACCGAGGAAACGCCCCCGGCCCGTCTGGCGCGCGGCGCCGCCCTGCGCGCCGGCCAGGCGACGGCGCCGTTCAAACGGGTGGTGAAGCGGATGCTGACGGCGTGACCTGAGCTTTCGTCATCCTCCGGCGCGCAGCGACCGGGGGAGCCAGCGGCGCGCGCGAGCGCGAACCTGTCGCGGACGAAGGACTTCGACATGGTGCGGCGGACGCATCGCCTTCGGCGCCGCTGGGTCCCCCGGTCTGCGCCGCGAAGGGGCGGCTTGCCGGAGGATGACGAAAGCAAGGTCAGAAAACCTTCCGGCCGCCCACCCAGGTCCCGATCACCTTGCCCTGCAGCCGTCGCCCGTCGAACGGCGAGTTCTTCGACTTCGACCGCAGCTTGTCCGCATCGACGATGATCGGCGCGCCGGGATCGAACAGCACCAGATCGGCCGGCGCGCCTTCCGCCAGCACCCCGGCGTCGAGGCCCAGCAGCGCCGCCGGACCCTGGGTCAGGGGCCGCAACACGTCCAGCAGGTCCAGCCCGTCCTCGTGGTGCAGGGTCAGGGCGGCGGGCAGCAGGGTCTCCAGGCCGACGGCGCCGGGCGCGGCCTCGGCGAACGGGCGGCGCTTGTCCTCGGCGGGGGCCGGGGCGTGGGCCGAGGTGATGACGTCGATCAGACCCTCGCGCACGGCCTCTATCAGCGCTTGGCGATCCGCCTCGGACCGCAGCGGCGGGTCCAGCCGGTAGAAGGTGCGATAGTCGCCGATGTCCACCTCATTGAAGCACAGGTGGTTGATCGAGACGCTGACCGCGACCTCAAGCCCCTTGGCGCGGGCCCGCGCCAGGGTCTCCAGCGCGCCTTCGGTCGAGATCTGATCCACCAGGAACCGGGCGCCCGTCTGTTCGACCAGGGCCAGGTCCCGCTCCAGCCCGATGCGCTCGGCGATGGCCGGGCTGCCGGACAGGCCCAGGCGGGTGGCCAGTTCGCCCGAGGCGGCGACCGAACCTTCGGTCAGCCAGGGGTCGGACGGGCGACAGGCGATCAAGGCGTTGAAGGCGGCGGCGTAGCTCATCACCCGCTGCAGGGTGCGGCTGTTGACGATGACCTTGTCGCCGTCGGTGAAATACAGGGCGCCGGCTTCGTCCATCAGGCCGATCTCGGCCATCCGCTGGCCGTCCAGGGCCTTGGTCGCCGCGCCGGCCGCCCGGACATTGACCAGGTTCAGGGCCGCGCCGCGCCGCTGGATGAAGTCGATCATCGCCGGGTCGTCGACGGCGGGGTCGGTGTCGGGCTGGACCACGATGGTGGTCACGCCCCCGGCCGCGGCGGCCAGGCTGGCGGACTTCAGCGTCTCCTTGGGCTCGGCGCCCGGTTCGCCGGTCTTGACCCGGATGTCGATCAGGCCGGGCGCCAGGCACAGGCCGTCCGCGTCGATGACCTGATCGGCGTCGATGGGCGATGCGCCGTGAGCGACGCGCACGATGCGGCCATTCTCGATCAGCACGCCGCCGGGACCGTCATAGTCGGTGGCGGGATCCAGCAGGCGGGCGTTGACGATTGCGATCGTACTCATTCCCGTCACCCTCGGGCTTGTCCCGAGGGCCCACGGCGGAGGCGGCTCGGCTGTTGGATGGCGGAGACTGAGCGGCGGGCGCTCGTGTGGCGGACAGGTGGGCCCTCGGGACAAACCCGAGGGTGACGGATGTTTTTGCGGTCCATCACTTGTCCCCCCAACGGGCGGAGAGGGAGGCCAGCACGGCCATACGGGCGGCGACGCCCATCTCGACCTGATCCTGGATCAAGGAGACGTCAAGGTCGTCGGCCACGTCGGAATCGATCTCGACGCCCCGGTTCATCGGCCCGGGGTGCATGACCCGGGCCCCCGGCTTGGCCCAGGCCAGCTTCTCGCGGTCCAGACCCCAGAAGCGGAAATACTCGCGGGTCGAGGGCACCAGGGCGCCGGCCATCCGCTCCAGCTGAAGCCGCAGCATCATCACCACGTCGCAGCCCGCCAGCCCTTCGCGCATGTCGTGGAAGACCTCGCAGCCCCAGCGGTCGGCGTCGCCGGGCACCAGGGTCGGCGGCCCGATCAGCCGCACCCGCGCCCCCATCATCTGCAACAGGGCGACGTTCGAGCGCGCCACCCGGCTGTGGGTGATGTCGCCGCAGATGGCGACCGTCAGGCTGGTCACATCCCCGAAGGCGCGGCGCATCGACAGCAGATCCAGCAGGGCCTGGGTCGGGTGTTCGTGGCGACCGTCACCGGCGTTGACGACGGCGCACCCGACCTTCTGGCTCAGCAGCTCCGCCGCGCCCGAGGCCGAGTGGCGGATGACCAGAATGTCCGGCTTCATCGCATTCAGCGTCACCGCCGTATCGATCAGGGTCTCGCCCTTCTTCACCGAGGACGAGCCGACCGGCATGGTCACGACATCGGCGCCCAGCCGCTTGGCGGCGATCTCGAACGAGGAACTGGTGCGGGTCGAGTTCTCGAAGAACAGGTTCACGACCGTGCGCCCGTGCAGCAGGTCCAGGGCCTTGGACGACTGGCGATTGAAATCCACGAAGGCGTCGCCGAGATCCAGCAACTGCTGGGTGACGAAGGGATTCAGGTCCGAGGCGGCCAGGAAGTGGGCCTTGGGGAACGGAACCAGCCGCTCGCGAATGGTCTGGTCGGTGACGTCTTGGGGCTGGGTCATCGAGACGCGCCTATAGGCGGGAGTCGGCGCAAACGCCAGTGTCGGGCGCGGGTCAGGTGAAGTGGAACAGCATCAGAAGGATCGGAATGACCACGGCGCTGCCGACGGTGGTCAGGGCGATGACCCCCGCGATCAGGGGCGCATCCCCGCCCATCTGGCGCGCCAATATATAGGAGGCGGCCGATCCCGGCGCCGCTCCGCAGATCAGGGCGATCCCCTGGGCCAGGCTGTCGCCGCCCAACGCCCAGGCGATGACCCACATCAGGGGCGGCATGACCCCCAGCTTGACCAGGGTCACCGCGGCGATGGTGGTGCGGCTTCGCTTAACCTCGGCAAACGAAAGCCCCGCCCCGGCGACGATCAGGCCCAGCGGCAGGGCGGCGGCGCCCAGCAGATCCAGCGCGTCCGACAGGCCGGGGATCAGGGGCACGCCCAACAGGTTCAGCGCCAGGCCGATCAGACAGGCCAGCAGGATCGGATTGGCGAGCATCGACTTCGCCAGCCCCAGAGCCGACGGTTCGCGCCGCAACGACCCCCATTTGGCCAGCACCGCCACGCAGGCGATATTGGTGACGGGAATGATGAAGGCGATGGCGACGGCGGCGAGCGCGGTGCCTTCGGAGCCATAGACCGACTGGATCACCGGCACGAAGACGAAGCTGTTCCAGCGGATCACCCCCTGAAAGACGCTGGTGTAGGCCGGGCCGTCCAGGGTGATCAGGGGCTTGGCCGCCAGGGTCGCCGCCGCCACGATCAGGGTCGCCCCCACCGCCGCCGCGCCCGCCACGGTCGCCCCGCCGCCGGCCAGGTCCGCGTGCCAGATCGCGGGGATCAGGAAGCTGGGATAGAAGATGTTGATCGACAGCTTCTCGATCGGCCGCCACGCCTCGTCGGGCAGGAAGCCGGATTTTCGCAGCCCATAGCCCAGGGCGATCATCAGAAAGACCGGCAGGACGCCGGCGATCAGGGCCGTCAAACCCAAGTCGCCTGATCCCGCACCCGATCCAGCGCCCCCTGCAGGATCCAGGCAGCGGCGGTGCGGTCCACCACCTCGGCCCGGCGCTTGCGGTTCAGGTCCAGGTCCTCGATCAAGAACCGCTCGACCGCGCTGGTGGACAGCCGCTCGTCCCAGAAGGCGACATTGATCGGCCGCAGCCGCTCCAGATTGCGGGCGAAGGCGCGGCACGACTGGGCGCGCGGCCCCTCGGTCCCGTCCATATTGGCGGGCAGGCCGATCACCAGGGCCGAGACCTTGCGATGCGCCATCAGCTTGAACAGCTGCTCGGCCTCCAGCGTGAACTTGGATTTGCGGATCAGCTGGAGCGGAGAGGCGATCAGGCGGGTGGAGTCCGACACCGCCACCCCAATGGTCTTCTCGCCCAGATCCAGCCCCATCCACGGCGTGTCGGGCGGGCAGGCGGCGGGCAGGTCGAGGAGATCGAGAACGGGCACGGCCTGCGGTTAGGGCTGGCGGGCGGGGAAGTCAAAGGCGATGAGTTGAGGAAGCGACGTCAGTCGGGCCCCAGGATTGGCAGTCGCCACGCGCAAGATGCGTACGACGATCATCACCACTCGCCGTGTTGGAACTGCGTACTTGGGCCCTCAAAATTATTCGTCGCCCACTCCACACTACGTCTGCGCAAGGGTTTGGAGCCTTTTTCGCGCCCCCAACCCATCGGTCTCCCAGGCGGGGTTATAGTGTCGGGTCGTAAACGCGGGAGGCGACCATGAGGGGGATTTGGCACGTTTGGCACGTTTGGCGCCTTGTCACCCTGTTTTTGCGCCAGCGGCCTAGTGCCACCAGGAACACCGTCTCGTTCTTGTGAATCCCCGCCTGTGCCGCTAATCCCGCCCCCTAGACCCCTTTATCGACGTGCATTGGAGGGCCGCATGGCCATCGACGCTGCGACGGTGCGCAAGGTTGCGCATCTCGCCCGCATCAAGACCCCCGAGGATCGGCTGGAGCCGCTGGCCCAGGAGCTGAACGGCATCCTGCAGTGGATCGAACAGCTGAACGAGGTCGATGTCGACGGCGTCGAGCCCATGACCTCGAACGTCGCCCAGCCCCTGCGCCTGCGCGAAGACGTGGTCACCGACGGCGGCAAGATCGACGCCGTCCTGTCCAACGCCCCGAAGTCGGCCGACGGCTTCTTCGTCGTGCCCAAGGTGGTCGAATAGTCATGAGCGACCTGACCAAACTGACCCTGAAGGGCGCCGTCGACGGCCTGAAGGCCAAGGACTTCACCTCGGCCGAAATCACCCAGGCCTTCCTGACCAAGATCGAGGCCGCCAATCCGACCCTGAACGCCTATGTCGAGGTGACGGCGGACAAGGCCATGGACATGGCCCGCGCCTCCGACGCCCGCATCGCGACCGGCGAGGGCGGGGTGCTGGAAGGCGCGCCGCTGGGCATCAAGGATCTGTTCTGCACCGAGGGCGTCCAGACCACGGCCGGCTCCAACATGCTGCGCGGCTTCGTGCCGCCGTATGAATCGACCGTCACCGCCAATCTGTGGCGCGACGGGGCGGTCATGCTGGGCAAGCTGAACATGGACGAATTCGCCATGGGCTCGTCGAACGAGACCTCGGCCTTCGGTCCGGTCAAGAACCCGTGGAAGTCGACCGGCTCCAACGCCGATCTGACGCCGGGCGGCTCGTCGGGCGGTTCCGCCTCGGCCGTCGCCGCCGACCTGTGCCTGGCCGCAACCGCGTCCGATACCGGCGGCTCGATCCGCCAGCCCGCCGCCTTCACCGGCACGGTCGGGATCAAGCCTACCTATGGCCGCGCCAGCCGCTTCGGCATGGTGGCCTTCGCCAGTTCGCTGGACCAGGCCGGCCCGATCACCAAGACGGTCGAGGATGCGGCCCTGCTGCTGCAATCCATGTGCTCGTTCGACGCCAAGGACTCCACCAGTCTGGACATCCCGACGCCCGACTGGACCCAGTCGGTCGGCAAGTCGGTCAAGGGGCTGCGCATCGGCGTGCCGCGCGAATATGTCGTGGACGGCATGCCTGCCGAGATCCAGTCCCTGTGGGACCAGGGCGTGGCCTGGCTGAAGGACGCCGGCTGCGAGATCGTCGAGATCAGCCTGCCGCACACCAAATACGCCCTGCCGACCTATTATATCGTGGCGCCGGCCGAGGCCTCGTCCAACCTGGCCCGTTATGACGGCATGCGGTTCGGCCATCGGGCGGATCAGTTCAGCTCGCTGGACGACCTCTACGCCACCTCGCGCGCCGAGGGCTTCGGCAAGGAGGTCCAGCGTCGCCTGACCATCGGCGCCTATGTGCTGTCGGCCGGCTTCTACGACGCCTATTACGTCCGCGCCCTGAAGGTCCGTCGCCGCATCGCCGAGGACTTCGACAATGTCTGGGGCCAGGTGGACGCCATCCTGACCCCCTCGACCCCGTCGGCCGCCTTTGCTCTGGGGGACAAGCAGATCGACCCCCTGACCATGTATCTGAACGACGTCTTCACGGTCACGACCAACTTGGCCGGCCTGCCGGGCATCTCGGTCCCCGCCGGCGTCGATTCCGGCGGCCTCCCGCTCGGCCTCCAGGTCATCGGCAAGGCCCTGGACGAAGCCACCGTCTTCCAGGTCGGGGCCGCCTTGGAACGGGCGGCGGGCTTCACGGCCAAGCCCGGCCAGTGGTGGTGAATTGAAAAAATGGGCCGGCGAGATCGCCGGCCCTTCTTCTTCATCAAGCCGCCGGAAGCGCCTTCAGATCCGCGTCGATGGCCGCGATCTTCTCGTCGGTGATGGCGCCCTGGGAGTAGGGCGCGACCTGCCGAAGGGTCATGGCTTTGAACTGGCCATAGGCGGGATGCTTGTCCATGCCGGGCAGGTGCTTCTCCAGCACCGCCTTGGTCGCCGGATCGTTCACCAGGGCCTCGATCGGGCTCTCGATGGTGGGACGGGCGTGGTGCTCGTCATGGGCAGGGGCTTGGGCCGGAGCCGGCGCGGTCTGGGCCGAGGCGGCGCCGACCAGAAGCAGGGAGGCCGCAGCAGCGGCGAACAGGGTCTTGGACATGGGATTCTCCATTGAGGCGACCGATGTTGAGCGCGATTTCGCGACACCCTCAAGACAGCCTCTTTCTCGCCGCCGCCGAGGGCGCTAGGACGACCTCATGACCGACACTGTTCCGAACTCGAAAACGATCAAGGGCCGCACCGGCGATTGGGAAATCGTCATGGGGCTGGAGATCCACGCCCAGGTGGCCTCTAAGGCCAAGCTCTTCTCCGGCGCCGCCGTCGGCTTCGGCGCGGGGCCGAATGAACAGGTCTCGCTGGTGGACGCCGGCTTCCCCGGCATGCTGCCGACCCTGAACAAGCATTGCGTCGAACAGGCGGTGAAGACGGGCCTGGGCCTGCGCGCGCAGATCAACAAGCGCAGCCAGTTCGACCGCAAGAACTACTTCTATCCCGATCTGCCGACCGGCTATCAGATCAGCCAGCTCTATTATCCGATCGTCGGCGAAGGCGTGGTCGAGGTGGAGGCCGAGGACGGCAGCTTCTTCAACGTCGGCATCGAGCGACTGCACCTGGAGCAGGATGCGGGCAAGCTGATCCACGACCTGTCGCCGACCGAAAGCTACGTCGACCTGAACCGGGCCGGCACGGCGCTGATGGAGATCGTCTCACGTCCCGACCTGCGCACGCCGGACGAGGCGGTGGCGTATGTGAAGAAGATCCGGACCATCCTGATCTATCTGGGCACCTGCGACGGGGACATGGAGAAGGGCAATCTGCGGGCCGACGTGAACGTGTCGGTGTGCCGGGCCGGGAACTACGACAAGTTCAAGCAGACGGGCGACTTCGGCTATCTGGGGACGCGTTGCGAGATCAAGAACGTCAATAGCTTCCGCTTCATTTCTCAGGCGATTCAGTATGAGGCGCGCCGCCAGATCGAGATACTGGAGGACGGCGGTTCGATCACCCAGGAGACGCGTCTGTACGATCCGACGGCCGGCGAGACGCGCTCGATGCGGTCCAAGGAAGAGGCGCAGGACTATCGCTACTTCCCCGATCCCGACCTGCTGCCCCTGGATCTGGAAGAGGCCTGGATCGCCGAAATCAAGGCGTCGCTGCCCGAACTGCCGGACGACAAGCGCAAGCGCCTGATGGCCGACTATGGCCTGTCGCAATACGACGCCATCGTGCTGATCTCAGAACAGGCCAAGGCCGATTATTTCGAAGCCGCCGCCAAGGGCCGTGACGCCAAGCTGGTCGCCAACTGGGTGACGAACGAGGTCTCCGCGCGTCTGGCGGCCGACGGCAAGGACTTCAGCGAGAACCCGCTGCCGGCCGCCCATGTGGCCCAGCTGGTCGAACTGATCGAGACCAACGTCATCTCGTCCAAGATCGCCAAGGAGGTGTTCGACCACGTCTGGAACGGCGAGGGCTCTCCGGCCGAGGTGGTCGAGAAGCACGGCCTGAAACAGGTCACCGACACCGGCGCGATCGAGAAGGCGGTGGACGAGATCATAGCCGCCAATCCGGACAAGGCGGCTGCGGTCGCCGAGAAGCCGCAGGCCCTGGGCTGGTTCGTCGGTCAGGTGATGAAGGCCACGGGCGGCAAGGCCAATCCCGCGGCGGTCAACGACATCCTGAAGGCCAAGCTGGGACTGTAAGCCACTGAAAAGAATGAAGGCCCGGAGATCGCTCTCCGGGCCTTCTTGCTCGAGACTACCAGCGCCAGGCGTCCCGGATGACGTCGATGATGTAGCCGTCGTACTCGTCGATCAGATAGATCGTATTGTCGACCAGCACCCAGCGCGTGCCCTCGGGCGGATAGCCCAGGCCATAGGTGCGCCAGTCGTCCAGCCGGTAGCGCCAGAAGACGTCCGGAAGATACTCGCCGACCGACCAGTAGCGACCCCAGTAGGAGCGTGGGACGCTGTAATAGCCCCAGCCCGGCGCGAAATAGAAGCCGACGCGCACACCGCTGTAGCCATGGAAGCGCCGGTCGTTGCGCCACCAATCTGACCGGTGATTGCGATAGAAGTCGCGCCGCCACTGCTCACTGTTGAACCGACGCCGGAAGTCCTCATGCCGGTCGCGGTCCCGATTCCAGCCCGAGCCGGGACGATCTGGGCGACCCGGGCGGTTCCAGTTGTCGTTCGGTCGATCCGGGCGGTTCCAGCCGCCGCCGGGCCGATCAGGGCGTCCCGAGTCGCCACCTGGTCTGTCGGGCCTGCCGCCATTGCCTGGCCGATCGGGTCGGTCGGGGCGGCCGGCATTGTCGCCCGGGCGATCTGGTCGGCCGCCGTTCGAGGGACGGTCTGGCCTATCCGGACGGCCGGCGCCGTTTCCGGGCCTGTCAGGCCGGTTCCAACCGCCTTCAGGGCGGTCCGGACGGGAAGGACGGTCGCCTCCCGTGGGACGATCAGGCCTTCCTTCCCCGTTGGACGGTCGATCTGGGCGGCCGCCCGTGCTGGGCCGATCTGGCCGTGAGGGGCGGTCTTCCGTCCTTGGCCGCTCGGGTCGGGGGGCGCTGTTCTGCGGACGCTCGGGCGGTGAGGTTTCCGGTCTGGACGCGTTCGGCCGGTTTGGAGCCGGGCGTTCTCCGCGCGAGATCTGCGGGCGTTGGGGGCGGTCGGCGTCGCGTTGTTCGCGACGGGGCTGATCGTCCTGAGCCAGAGCTTGGATTGGGGCGGCGAGCGGCCCCGCTACGGCGGCGACGGCGGTGAAAGCCATCAGGAGGCGTTTCATGGTCTTTTTGTTCCTGCACGCCGGTTCTCCGGCGGCTTAAGAGGATAATCGCGCCGCGTCGATGAACCCGGACTGAAAAAGGTTTCGTATCGAAACCCGCCTTTGGAAAGCCCCGCGAGCGGATGTCGCGGGGCTTTCCGGTTCAGCGACCCAGCGTCCTCAATAGACGTTGGACAGGACGCTCGCGATCAGGCCGGTGGCGACCGCGATCAGCACGATGTCGCTGCCGGCGTGGACATAGCGGTAGCCGCGCGGAGCCGGCCGCAGATTGTAGAAGTAGGGATCACGGACATAATAGCTGCGGTACTGGGCCGGCAGATACCCGCCCGTTCTCCAGCGATAACCGGAGTAGCGCGGTTCGACCCGGTAGTAACCGTAGCTGGGCGCGTACCAGTAGCCTGAGCGCGGTCCGTTATAGCCGCGGAAGTCGGACCGGCCGCGCCACCAGTCGCGATTGTTCCGGTCCCAACGGTCGTTGCGATAGTCGCGGCGGTCGTCCCGGCGCTCGTCACGATAGTCGCGGCGGTCGTCACGGCGGTCCTGACGATAGTCTTGGCGATTGTTGTAGTCGCCCTGACGCCAGTCGCGACGGTCGTCGCGACGTTCGTCACGATAGTCACGCCGGTCGTCGCGGCGGTCTTCACGGTATTCCCGGCGGTCGCGGTTCTGCGCCTCGGCCAGCATGGGGACGGCCGTGGTGGACAGGGCGATGGCGACGACGGCGGCCTTGGTGAGGCGGTTCATCTGCTTGCTCCATTCTGGGCCGCCGACGGAAACGACGAACTGGCCCGTTAATGGCGCTGAAAGTCGGATTGCGCGCCTGAACGCCTCCTGAACGACCGTGTCAGGATTGAAACCTGCGTTGCGGCAGCGCGTGCACAGGCCCAAATGTCACCTGCATCTCCCGGAGGCCTATGAAATGACCGCACCGATCCAGCTCTGGTACTGGCCGACGCCGAACGGATGGAAGGTCTCCATCGCCCTTGAGGAGATGGGGCTGCCCTATGAGGTTAAGCCTGTGAACATCGGCGTCGGGGAGCAGTTCGAGCCGGCCTTTCAGGCCATCAGTCCCAATGGCCGCATGCCGGCCATCGTGGATCCTGACGGACCCGACGGCGAGCCGATCTCGATCTTCGAGTCCGGCGCGATCCTTCAGTATCTGGGGAACAAGTCGGGGAGTTTCTATCCGACAGAAGTGCGCGCGCGCGTCGAGGTCGATCAGTGGCTGTTCTGGCAGGTCGGCGGGTTGGGGCCTATGGCGGGTCAGACGCACCACTTCCGCCAGTATGCGCCGGCCATGATCCGCGACCAGCGTCAGATCGCCTACGGCGTGCGACGCTACACGAACGAGACCCATCGTCTGTATGGAGTCCTGGATCGCCGCCTGCGGGACCGTGAGTATCTGGCCGGCGACTACTCCATCGCCGACATGGCGGCCTGGCCCTGGATATTGCCGGCGCTACAAGGGCAGAGCCTGGCCGAGTTCCCGAATGTTGCGGCCTGGATTGACCGAGTCGGGGCGCGGCCGGCGGTCAAGATCGGGCGGGCTCTGCTGGAAGACCGACGTGGAAATGCGGGCGGGTCGGGCAAGGAAGCCGAGGCGGCGCGGGCGGTTTTGTTCGGCCAGAGGGCGCCCAAGCCGTAAACAAGAGATTTCCAACAGATTTCAGACTTCTGAATCGCTCGAGGAGTATTCATTTCTGCTTTACTGAAAAGTTTGGCCACAGCTTTCGCCGTTAACTTTAACTTCAAACCGGCGGTATTTGATGCGGTATCAGAGACGGGCCCAGAACGGCGTCCGTTCAGGAGATACGGTGATGAACGCGCAAGAAATGGCGCAAGACCCGCAGGCCGCTTCGGAAACAGAAGGCCTGCCTCTGCCGACGACCGACATGTCGGGCGACGACCTGTTCAAGCTGGGCATGATGTATTCGGCCGGATCGGGCGGTTGCCCGATGGACCGGGTCTCGGCCCACATGATCTTCAACCTTGCGGCCATGAAGGGTTCGATTGAAGCGCGCGTCTATCGCCGCGAGATGAGCCTGGAAATGGAACGCGAAGAGATCGCCGAGGCGCAGAAGGCGGCGCGCCGGTACATCGACATGGGCGTGGTGCGGCTGGCCGCCTGATCCCTAGAAGGTGGCGTAGCCGTTGCCGTTCGATCCGTTGATCGAATAGCTGAAGCCGATGGGCATGGCGGCGCGCACCTGGGTGAAGAAGGCGGCGAGTTCACCGAGCGTCGAACGCGGCACGAAGAGGATGTCGCCACGACGCAAGGCCACGACCTCGCCGCGACGCGGGCGCAGATCGACCACCCGCATCATGCGCGAGCCTCCGGGACCGCGCCGGATCAGGGCGACGCGATCCGGCTTGCCCGAAGGCAGGAAGCCGCCCGCCTGGACGACGGCCTGATAGGCGTCCAGGTCGCCGGTCATCTCGATCACGCCCGGGGTTCGCACTTCGCCGTCGATCCAGACGCGAATCGGGCCGGCCTGTCTCAAGGTCACTTCCACGACCGGGCGCACCAGTTGCGAGGCGTAGGCCGAGGACGCCTCGCGCTCCAGCTCCGGCAGGGTTCTGTCCGCAGCCATGATCTGACCGATCAGGGGCAGGGCTACGCGCCCATCAGGACCGACCTTTAACGTGCGGGTCAGTTCCGCGGCGGTGGGCATGGCCACCTCGATCTCATCGCCAGGGTAGAGCAGGTATTCCGGCTCCTCGTCGGTCCAGTCCGCGAACGGGATGGCGGGGAACGCGTCACGAGACGGCGTCTGAACCCTCTGCGTCGCGGAGCCGGGGCGTGGCATGCGGGCGGCGTTACCTGCACCGCAAGCGGCCAGGGTCGCGGCGGCCGATCCGAGGGCCAGCAGGAACAGTCGGCGATCTGGCGTCATGGAATCGGTTTGGTCCGGCGAGAACAGGTTGATTGCAGCCTCGCGCCTTATGGGTAACCGATGGTTAACGCCGCTGGGTGAAGGGTGAATCCCAACGAGAGTTTCCTGGATTCGCCCGCCCATGCGTTCGACGGCCTATGTCACGACCCGACCGCGTTACGGCGTGCTGGATGTCGTCGGCCTTCTGTTCCGCGAACTGGTGCTGATGATCGTCGTCTTCCTGGTCATCTTCGCCCTGGGGGCGGCGGCGGTGTTGACGCTGAAGAAGACCTATACGGCCCAGGGCGCGGTGTTTGCGGGCGTGGGCCAGGAGTATGTCTATCAGCCGCGTGTCGGCACGGCGGAGCGGGGGCAGGCGCCGCAGGGGGACGAGGTCGCGAACTCCGAGGCGGCGATACTCAGTTCGGGACAGGTGCGTCAGCGCGTGGTGGAGGCGCTGGGGCCGGCGGCCATCCTGGGCAAGACGCCGACGGGATCCAAGGCCCAGGCCGAGGCGGCGGCGCGCAAGCTGGTCGGCGGAAGCCTGGGCGTCGGCACGGCGCCGGGCAGCGCGGTCATCCGCCTGAGCTATGAGGCCGACGATCCCGAGCGGGCGGCGCGGGTGCTGAACACGGTGATCGAGCAATACCTCGCCTATCGCCGCGAGGTGTTCCAGGACAAGACCCCGGCTATCGCCACCCAGAGGCTGGCGTTCGAGGGCGATCTGAGCGCGGCGGATCAGGCCTATGAGCAGTTCCTGACCAGCAACGACATCGGCGACTTCACCGCCGCCAAGACGACCCTGGCCGCAGTCTACCAGACGGTCTTCACCGACCGGATGTCGACCCAGAGCCAGCTGAACCAGACCAGCCAGAGGCTGAACACCCTGGTGGCGCAGCAGGCGGCGACGCCGGCGGAGGTGGCCCTTCAGCAGGACCTGAACATCTCGGCCCAGGACCAGGTGCTGCAGCTGCGGACCGAGCGGGAACAGCTGCTGTCCCGTTACCAGCCCGACGCCCAGCCGGTGAGGGACATCGAGGCGCGGATCGCCCAGTTGCAGGCCTATGTGGGCACGGGCACCGCGGTCGGGCCCAAGGAGGTTCGCACCGGGCCGAACCCGGTCTGGACCGAGCTGGAGACCAACCGGATCAACACCCAGGCCGACAGGGACGCCCTGGCCGCGCGTCTGGGCGCGCTGGACCGCCAGCTGGCCGACATCCGGTCGCGGCAGGCGCGGCTGACGGCGCTGGAGTCCGAGAACGCGACCTTGGCGGGCAACCGCGAGGTCCTGACCGCCAACATCCGCGAGTTCCAGCAGCGCGAGAGCCAGAGTCGGGCGGACAACGCCCTGGTCGCCGCCGGCGCCGACAATGTCACCGTGATCGAGCGGGCGCAGCCGCCGGCGACCGGCAAGAGCCTCAAGGTTCCGGCCCTGGCCGCCGTCCTCCTGTTCGCCGCCTTCACGGCCCTGTGCCTGGGCTTGCTGCGGATCTTTACGCGGCGGGGCTTCTCGACGCCGGATTCGGTGCGGCGGACCCTGGACATGCCGGTCCTGGCGGTGGCGCCGGCCAAGGCGCACTAGGCGCGTGGCCGTGATAGGCTGCGGCCTGATGGAGCGCGCATAGCGATTCGATGGTCGATCTGACGTCCGAAATGGCCGGTCTGTGGGCGGCGCTGGGGCCTGCTCCGGCGCATCGCGCCCGCGTGATCCAGTTCGCCGCCGCCACGACGGGCGAAGGGGTCTCGACTGTGGCGCGAGAGTTTGCGCGGCTGGCCGCCGTTCGGGCGCGCAAGCCGGTATGGCTGGTGGACGGAGACCTGGCCCAGCAGGGCCAGCTGGACGCCATCGCCGCCGAACCGGACCGGTTCGGCCAACTGGGCAAGCCGGCCCAGGCCTCGCCCGACGGGTCCAGCTTTTTCGCCGTCACCCCGGCGCCGACGGGGCGGGACGGCAAGCCGGTTCCACCTGCGCGCCTGTTGACCGCACGCCCTTGCCTAGGCGGGCGTCTGTGGACGACCCGGTTCCACATGGAGTCGCTGCGCTCGGGCCACCGCGTCGAGGCGGTGGGCGAGCCGCGCTATTGGGACGCCTTGAGGCCGCACGCCGACACCATCGTCATCGACAGCCCGGCGGCGGACCGCAACGACATGGCGATCATCCTGGCGCCCTTCGTCGACATGACGGTGCTGGTGGTGGCGGCCGGCGGGGCGACCGCGAGCGGACCGGTGATCCTGCGCGACGAGATCGAGGCGGTCGGCGGCCGCATCGCCGGGGTGGTCATGAACCGTTCGACCTACAAGCCGCCCAAGTTCCTGAGCCGGCTGGCGGGCTGAGGCCCGAGCGAAATAGACTCAATCGACTCGAAAAAAAATGAGTCTATTTTCGTCTATTCTGCGGCGCGAGGGCTCGGCCCTTCAGCTCTTCTGGATCGCGATGTCAAAGACCAGCGCCAGATCATAACTCCGATCCGCAGGGCGTTGGTTTGATCGCCCTTTTAATATTCAACCGCTTGATAATACGACGGTTCGTCTTCGGAATTGTGCGCGCGGGCCCATCGTCCCGGCTCAGGTGGTGCTCCGCCTCATCATCGCCGCGCCATAGAGTTTCGGCTCGAACCCTTTGGTCCAGAAGATCTTGCCCAATCCCCGCGCGGTGCGGTCCAGGGTTTCGGCGCGGGCGGGGCGGCGAAGCAGGGTCAGGGCGAGGGAGGCGAGGGCCCAGACGGCGGCCTGGGCGGCGCCGATCAGCATCCAGCGGGCGACGCCGGGCCAGTCGCGGCGGGCGGCGGCCATCTGGCTGGGGCTCTGGCCATAGGCGAAGGCGCGCAGCAGGGCGTAGTTCAGGGTGGCGCGGTCGGGGGGCGCGAACTCGTCCACCCAGGCGTCTGCGGCCCAGCCGAACCGGCCGCCGCGCGCTTGCAGGGCGGTGAACAGGCGGTCGTCCTCGCCCCCGGTCTGGTCCATGGCGGCATCGAAGGGGGCGGGGCCGGGCAGGGCGGTGGCGCGGACCATCAGGCTGTTGCCGCAGCCGTGGATCTGGTCGGTCAGGCCGGTCTGGGTCGGGCCGTCGCGGCCGAAGAACCGCTCCAGATAGGGGGTGGTCCAGCCGGTTCCGTCGGGCACACGACCGCGGATGGGGCCGAACAGGACGTCGGCGCCGGTCTGAGACTGGGCCTGCAACAGGGCGGCCAGCCAGCCGGGGGAGGCGGCCTCGTCGTCGTCGAGGAAGGCGATCAGGGGAGCGTCCGTAGCGGCCAAGCCGATGTTGCGGGCCGTGGCGACGCCGGGGACGGGGGCGTGGGCGTAGGTCAAGGGAACCGGCGTCTCGGCCCGCAGGCGGTCGATCAGGGCGGCGGCCGAACCGTCGGGGTCATTGTCGGCGACGACCACGGCGGCGATCCGGTCCAGCGACCCGACCTGGGCGAAGACCGAACGCAGGGCCCGCTCCAGCATGGCCGGGCGACGCAGGGTGGGAATGACGACGGCGACATTCTGCATCAGATCGCGTCCGCATAGACGGCGGCGCGATACAGGCGCAGGGCGAAGGCGCGGGTGCGGGTCGGCAACAGGGGCGACAGGGCCGCACCCCGGGCCATGCGACGGATCAGGGGCAGGGAAGGCAGCCGTTTCAGGGCGCGGGCGGCCTTGTAGCTGGGGTAGGTCTGGACGATGGCCGGGTGCAGGGCGACGACGCGGGCGAAGTTGGCGGCGCCCTGGTCAAACTTGCGCGCCAGGTCCGCCACCGTGTCCAGGCCCATGTGCGTGGCCGGGTTGTCGATGTGAACCACCTGGAACCGGCGGGCGACCCGCATGGCCCATTCGACATCCTCCCAGCCCCAGCCTGTGAAGCCGGGGTCGAAGGATTCGACGGCGAAGACATCGCGCCGGACCAGCAGGTTGGAGGTGTAGACGTATTTCTCGGGCGTCTTGGCGCGCTGGGCGGCGCGGACGCACTCGCTGGCGCCGGACAGGGCGCGGTGGACGGCGAAGCGGCGGTCGCGCGGCGCCTGTTTCAGCGAGAAACCGCCGAAGGCTACAGCCGGGTCGTCGCGCGTGATCAGATCGACCCAGGTCTGGAGGAAGCGCGGGCTGTCCGGCTTCATGTCGCTGTCGAGGAATAGCCAGGACCCGGCGCGGGCGGCGATGGTCAGCCGGTTGCGACCGCGCGCCCGGCCTTCGTTGGCGGACAGGGTGACGAGCCGGGCGGGCAGGGCCAGGGCGTCCAGCGCCGCCTTCAGCCGGGCGGTCAGGGCGGCGTCGCCGGTGCCGTCGTCCAGCAGGATCAGCTCGACCCGGCCGGCCAGGGCGGAGCCTTCGGTATCCAGCCGACGCAGCAGGGGTTCGGGATCGTCGCGCAGGAAGGGGATCAGGACCGACAGGACGGGCCGGGCGGCGGCCCAGCCGGGGTTGTCGTGGATGTCGGCGCGGGAGCCGCTCATGCCGTCGCCCCCCGTCGGGACTGGATCAGTCGGTTCAGCACGTCGCGCACCCCGGCGGCGTTCAGGGTGAGCGCCAGGGCCGCATAGACCAGTCCGCCGACGCTCGCGTCCAGCACCAGTTCAACAAAACCGCCCAGCGGCGGAAGGCGCCAGACCACCAGGGCCATGCCGGTCGAAGCGACGCCGCAACGGATCAGGGCTTCCCACGGAACGGGCAGGGCGATGGCGCGGCGGCTGATCAGCAGACAGGCGACCAGGCCTATGGCGAAGCTGAGGGCTGTGGCGACGGCGGCGCCCAGCACGCCCAGCCGGGGGATCAGCACCAGGTTCAGGACGATGTTGGCCAGCGCCGGAACAGCCATGGTGACCAGCAGCAGGCCGGTCTTCTTGCCCAGGGTGAAGCCGAAACCGAAATAATAGGCGATCAGGCCGGACATGAAGGCCGAGGCCGCGATCCAGGGCGTCACCAGGGCGGCGGCGACGCGCAGCTCGGGGCCGATCATCAGCTCGGCGAGGGGGCGAGCGACCAGGGACAGGCCGACGGCGGCGGGCAGGCCGATCAGGATCAGGGTCGAGCCCTGTTCCAGGGCCGTCTGGCGCAGAGCCTCGCGACCGCCGCGCTCCAGCGCCATGACCATGGCCGGGGCGCCGGCTGCGCCCAGCCAGATGAACATCACGTCCAGGGTGCGGTTCGCCAGGCTGTAGCTGGCGTGATAGGCGCCGACCGCCGCCGCATCCATGAAGGCCGCCAGCAGGAAACGGTCGGTCGAGGCCAGGACCAGGGCCAGGGTCAGCGACGCCGCGATCGGATAGCCGTAGGCGGCGTAGGCCTTCAGCCGCGCGCGATCCACGGTTCCGCCGGCCGACTGGCGCAGTTCGCCCGGCAGGATGAAGGGCAGGGCGAACAGCGGGGCGATCATCAGTCCCAGCAGGGGCGAGGCCGCACCGGCGCCGGCCAGGGCGAAACCGGCCCCGACCAGGAAGCCCAGGACGGCGACGGCCATATCGACCGTGGCGGCCTTGGACACCTCGCCGGCCGCGCGATAACGCTCCTGCGCGAGCTTGGCCAGGTTGCGGATCGGCGCCCCGGCCAGGCCGAATCCGACCGCCAGCTTGAAGGCCGGGGTCAGGGGCAGAAGCCAGACCACCAGGGCGGCCAGCGGCACGAAGACGGCGATCACGGCGAAAGACGTCCGGTACAGGCTGGCGAAATGGGTGGCCAAGCCGCCCGGCGTGCGCTCGGCCGCCCAGAAGCGGGCCATAGCGGCCTCCAGCCAGCTGAAGCTGACCGTATGGGCCAGGCTGGTGACCGAGAAGGCCAGGGCGTAACGGCCGAAATCCTCGGGGCTGAGCAGGCGGGTGAAGACGACGATGGTCAGGAAACCGACCACGCCCTGGACGATCTGGGCCGGCAGATAGCCCCAGACGCCGCGCCAGAACATGCGCGTCTCGCTCACCTGACGGCGGCCCGGTCGCCCAGCAGGACGGGCACGGTGATCAGAATGATCCACAAGTCCAGCCAGAAGGACTGGCGCTGGATATAGTCGACGTCCAGCTCAACCCGGCGGCGCACCTCGGCCTCGGTGTTGACCGGGCCGCGCGAGCCCTTGATGGCGGCCCAGCCGGTCATGCCGGGCTTGATGCGGTGGCGGTGGGCGTATTCGGCGACCAGCAGAGCGGATTCGGTCTCGCCGGTCTTCATGCCGATGGCGTGGGGGCGGGGACCGACCAGGGACATCTCGCCGGTCAGGACGTTGAAGATCTGGGGCAGCTCGTCCAGGCTGGTGGCGCGGATGAAGCGGCCGACACGGGTGACACGGTCGTCATTGGCGGTGATCTGGCGGCTGGCGGTGGCGTCGGCGGCGGCGTGGCGCATCGAGCGGAATTTCCACACCACAATGGCTTCCTGGTTGAAGCCGTGGCGGCGCTGGCGGAAGAAGATCGGGCCGGGGCTGTCCAGGCGGATGGCCAGGGCGATCACCGCCATGACCGGGGCGGCGGCGATCAGGGCCAGGGCGCCGATGACCAGATCTTGCAGCCGTTTGACGAAGGCGCGGGCGTCGGGGCTGCCGCCGCCGATCTGGGCCAGGGGGGCGCCGGCCAGCCGGGTCAGGACCGCGTCCCGCCCGGTCTCGGAATCGACGAGGATGGTCAGCGGATTGGGCAGGGTCTCGAGCCGGCGCGTCAGGTCGCGCACGCGCGGCCCGGCCTCGGCGTCGATGGCCAGGATGATGCGGTCGACATAGGGCAGCATCCGGTGGCTCAGCAGGGCGTCGGCGGCCCCGAGCACGGGCACCCCGGCCAGGCTGTCGGGCGAACGGGCCAGTCGGTCGTCGAACACGCCCAGCACATTGAGGTCGCGCCGCTCAAGAGCCCGCTCGATCAGGGCCTCGGCGTTACGGGTGGCGCCCACGATGACGATGTTGGGCGACAGGGCGCCTTGGCGACGCCAACGCGCCACCAGCGTCAGCCACAGGCCGTGCAGGGCGATCAGGACCAGGGTCGTCCCCACGCCCCAGGGAATCACCGGGCCCAGACCCTGGCCCAGCGCGAGACCCAGGCCCAGCGCCGCCCCGGTCGCCAGCCCGCCGGCCAGGACCACGCAGGCCAGATGGATCAGGGGCGCCGGGTTCGGCCCGAATCGATACAGGCCCAGGCCGCGCAGAAGGGCCAGGATCGCGACCGCGCCCACGGCCAGGGGGATGACGGCGCCCAGGGTGAGGGTCCGGGGATCCAGATCCCCCAGCGCCCACAGGGCCGCGAGGGCCAGGCCGGCGGCGACCGCGACATCGGCGGCGCGGAAATAATAGACAGCCAGGCGCACGCTGGACCTCTGGCGCGCATTCAGCCAGACCTCCGGCCGAAACGGACCCCGCCCGGCCCGTCCGGACGCCGCCCCGTCGATCATGGTCGCGGGGGCGAGGGAAGAGGCGCAGTCAGGCATGGCGATCCGTGGGTCTGGAAGAGCCTCCAGAGAGCACGGTTCGCCTCTATGTCGCGTTAACAACAAGTCTTTGCTTCGAACCGGATTGCACGACGCATCATGCTCGGCTATCGAGCCCTTCGCTGGAGACGTGGCCGAGTGGCTGAAGGCAACGGTTTGCTAAATCGTCGTACCCCGTAAGGGGTACCGAGGGTTCGAATCCCTCCGTCTCCGCCACCCCCTCAAATCCCTAAACCAACTCCTTGGCCGATCCGTAGCAGCGCGATCGTCACGCCTGCGCCTCGCGGCAGCTGGCCGTAAGGTCGGCTGAGGCGCGTACCGAGACGATGATCGGCGTGCCGCGTTATGGACGCGTTTGGAGCGCCCGCCGGAGGCTGGCGAATTCGCGTTAATACCGTTGCCGCTCGGCGTCGTCCGCGCGACATAGGTGGGGCGAGGGGGAGACGGCGATGTCCGAGATTTTGGAACTGCTGACGGCGCGAGAGCGCGAATGTCTGCGGCTGGTCCACGCGCACCATAATTCCAAGCAGATCGCGCGGACTCTGGGGATCAAGCCCGGGACCGTGGACAAGCATTGCGAGAACGCCGCGCGTAAGCTTGCGGTCGAGAACCGGGTGGCGGCGGCATTGGTGTTGGCGGCGGTCGAGGGCCCTCCGAACGATTCCCAATACGAAGGGGTCGCAATGGCGGCGACGTTGGGGATCGGGCCAGTTGGAGCGGCTGAAAGGACGCCCCATGACCCATCTCGACGATACCATCCCGCCCATCAGCTGGCGCGAAATGGAAGCCATCCTAGCGACGATGGCGACCACGGAAACGAAGCGCCTCATGATCCGGCATTTGGTGGAGGGCACGCGCAAGCAAGCCCACTTCCTAACGCCTGGCGGGGTGATGACCGAACTGTTCTACATCGCTTCCGCGATGCTGGACGCGAAGTTCAGTCCCTCGACCTCGGACACAGGCGGCTCGGAAGCATCCTCATCGTTTTCGGCGTCGCAGCCGTAGCGGTCTGGATCGTCACAGCCCTCGCCGGGGCCGAACAGTTCGCCTTCCTGCTGCAGAGACTGCGCTACGGCGGCTGACTGGCGGCTCTTGCTCTTTTCCAACGGACCCCAAATGAAACGCGCCGAACAGGCGGCGGCTATCGCTGCACGCCTCCACCATGCCCTACACCTGGCTGAAGCCGGACAGGATCAATCAATCAACCGTCTGGGCAAACTCGCCCAGGCGCTTACCCGAAGCCGCAAGGAGGCTGGGCTGTCCCCCACCGTCGGCCAGCCGGCCTTCAACGCCCTGGCCCGCGCCATGGCGGCCCAGATCGAGGCGCAAGAGGCGATGGTGCAGTTGCACAACGCCCTTGCCGAGGTGAAGGAACAAACCAAATTCCGCAGCGTCCGGCTGGGGGGGCTGGAGAAGGCGGAGACTCAAGTGCCTCGGGAGACGCGTCTGATGGTGGTTACAGAGGCCGCCTGAATCAGTGCGATGGTGATACGGTGCGTCCATGTCGCCGATCTATCTGTTCACCCTGTGCCTTTTCCTTCTGACCGCCGCGCTCGCGTTTTGGCGAGGCGGTCTTTGGGAGAAGGCGGCTGCGGTCGTGCTTGGTCTCGCGTGGGCGGTGACTGAGCTCGGCTCGTTCGATTATCGAAACGCGCCTTGGGCCGCCATTGCGGCTGATTCGGCGGTCTTCCTGTTTCTGCTCTATGCGGCGTTGCAATCGGGTCGGCGCTGGACACAGGCTGCGGCTGGGTTTCAATTTCTGGTGCTGGCGACGCACTATGTGTTCGCCACCAATAGGGCGCTGGAGCAATGGGCCTATGTCACCGCCTATTATGTTTGGAATATCGCCCTTATTGCCTCGCTTCTCGGGGGTGTCCTCTGGCGTCCAAGGCAACCGACGCTATAACGGGGTCGTCTGACTAAAGAGAGAAGCCCGATGGCTGTACAGCATGATGCCCTCGACCCCATAGACGTCCACGTGGGGGCGCAGCTGAGGGCGTTGCGCCAACGCGAGCGCTTGACGCAGGCCAAGTTGGCCCAGTCGCTGGGGGTTACATTTCAGCAGGTGCAGAAGTACGAACGCGGCGTGAACCGCATGGCCGCCTCGACACTGGCCAAGGCGTCCGCAGCTTTGGGCTGTTCGGTTATGGATTTCTATCCGAAGGTGGACGGATCCGGGGAGCCGTCACGCGGCGAGGTGTTGGACGAACTGGCCAGCCTCTACGATAGCATGGGCGGCCGGCAGCGCGCCGCCTTGCTGGGTACGGCGCGGGCTTTGGCGACTGTGCGCTGAAACAAGAGTCCTTTGCGGGTGCGTTGTCATGCGAGAGGGGAAGCCTGACCGTCGGGGATTGCTGACGGTTTCTTCCGCTCTTTCTAAACTGGCTTGCCAAAAAGGCCTGAGTGCCGGCTTCCGCTAGGCGCTTTGCGCTCCCCGTGTGTGGCTACGCAGGAATAGGGCTGCGGCGACTGCAACGAGGGTCATGCCTACGGCGCTGGTGGCGTAGGCGGCGGTGATGAAGAAGGGGAGCCAGGGCAGGTCGATGGCGGCGATGTTGCGGACCAGCAGCAGGACGACGCTGCCCATATAGCCCGAGGCGTCGGCGACATAAATCAGGAAGCCGGCGGTGGCGACCGTGCCTGTATAGGCGATCATCCGGTCGAACAGCATGGCGTTGAACGGGGTGTAGGCCAGATAAAGGCCGGCGCCGCTGGCGATCATCCAGGCGATGGGGGACAGCAGGTGCTGCTGGAAGGCCAAGGTCGACAGGCCCATCAAGGCGAAGCCTGCCAGGATCACCCCGTGAATCAGCAGCAGGGCCCGGCCGTTGTTCTTGACCAGAATCAGCAGTCCCATGGTCACCAGGGACAGGGCCGCGACGGGGCCCTCGCTGGCGGTGAAGACGTCGGCGGCGTCGCCGTAGCCCAGGGCGCGCCAGATCTCGGCGGCGAAATTGTCGCGCAGGTCGCGGAAGGCGGTCAGGGCCACATAGGCAGAGACGAGCAGCAGCAGGGCCGGCCAGTGGGCCGCCAGGAAGGCGGTGCGCTCCTTGGCCATCATCGGGCGGCGGGCGACCCGTTCGGCCTCGTCGGCGGGGCTGGGCGGGGGCAGGGCGGCCAGCGCCAGGACCGAGATCGCCAGCAGGGGCATGAAGACGACGCCGGTCGCCGCCGGCATCCAGAAGGGGCTGACGCTGGCGGTGTCCATCAGGGCCTTGCCCACAGACTTCACCACGCCGGACGACAGAATGAAGCTGGCGCAGAGAATGGCGCCCAGGACTTCGCTGGTGCGTCGGCCCTCCATGAAGCCGAACACCAGACCCCAGATCAGGCCCAGCGGCAGGCCGTTCAGGAACAGGGCGGCGACGTTCCAGGGCGCGGGGACGACGGCGAACAGCACCAGGGCCAGCCACGAAATTCCGATCAGGACCAGGATGGCGATCGCCCGTCGCTCGGGTCGCATCTCCGCGATCAGCTTGACCCCCGCCAGCTTGGACAGGGCGTAGCCCGCGACCTGAGCGATGACCAGGGCCACCTTGTAATCCAGGGCGAAGTCCCAGCCCGCGACGACGTCGAAGGTGGCCGCCGTGAAGGGTTTGCGGAAGGCGTACATCGAGAAGTAGGCGCAGAAGCCCGCCAGACCCGCGAACAGGACGAAGGCGACGGGATGCGCCCGCGCCAGCCAGAGCCGTAGCCGATCCATCACGTGTCTTGCCCCTGTTGCATACGCGTGGTCTAGACCAGACGTACGACGGCTGGATGACGGAGCGGCGAGGCATGAAGACCGGTTACGACGTCGCCGTGGTGGGGGCGGGGATCGTGGGCCTGGCCGCCGCCCTGGCCGCCGCGCGGCGCGGGCTGTCGGTCGTGGTGATCGACCGCGACGCCCAGGCGAACGGGGCCTCGATCCGCAATTTCGGCTTCGTAACCGTGACCGGTCAGCCGCGTGGCGCGATCTGGGAACGGGCGGTGCGTAGTCGCGACGTCTGGGACGAGGTCGTGGGGGAGGCCGGGATCGCCGTGGTTCAGCGGGGCCTGTGGATGTCGGTGCGACGGCCTGAATCCCTGGCGGTCCTGGAGGCTTTCCTCGAGACGGAGATGGGCGAGGGATGCCGGCTGCTGACGCCGCAGGCGGCGCGCGAGCGAGCGCCGACGGTCGTTGGCGATCAGACCGTCGGGGTGTTGTGGAGCCCGCATGAGCGGCGGGTGGATTCTCGGACCGCCATTCCGAAGCTGGCCGACTGGCTGGCTGCGCGCTTCGGCGTGGTCTTCATGCGCCAGACGGCGGTCCATGCGGTCGAGCCGCCGCGCATCATCACCGCGCGGGGCGTGGTCGAGGCGGAGGCGGTGGTGGTCTGTCCTGGCGACGATCTGGTCAGCCTGTATCCCGAATATCTGGCGGATACCGGACTGGAACGGTGCAAGTTGCAGATGGTGCGGCTGGCCTCGCCGGGGTTCGTCCTGCCGGCGCCGGTGATGTCGGATCTGGGGCTGGTGCGCTACGGCGGTTATGCGGACCTGCCGCAGGCCGCCGCCCTGCGAGCGCGGCTGGAGGCGGAGCAGGGCGAGGCCCTGGCCAACGGCGTCCATCTGATCGCGGTCCAGGACGCCGACGGCGCCCTGGTGGTCGGCGACAGCCACCATGACGCCGACACGCCCGATCCCTTCGCCAGCGAGGCGGTCGAGCGGCTGATCCTGGACGAATGGCGCGCCGCCACGGGTCAGGCCGCGCCGCCGGTGGTGGATCGCTGGGTCGGCACCTATGCGAAGGGCGCGACCGGCAGCCTGATCGCCGCCCCCCATCCCCGCGTCCGTCTGGCGGTGGTCACCGCCGGCAACGGCGCCTCCACCGCCTTCGCCTTCGCCGAGGAGGCGATCGCCGATCTTTTCGAGGAGACCGCCCGGTCATGACCCGTATTCGCGACTGTTTCGACATGGTGGTGTTCGACTGGGCCGGCACCATGGTCGATTTCGGCAGCCGGGCCCCGGTCCTGGCCCTGATCGAGGCCTTCGCCGGCCTGGGCGTGACGGTCGAGGAGGCGGAGGCGCGCAAGGACATGGGGCGGGCCAAGGCGGACCATGTGCGCGCTCTGTTCGAACAGGCCGAGGTCGCTCAGGCCTGGCGCACGGCCCAGGGCGGCGAGCCGGATGCGGCGGCGGTCGATAAAGTCATGGCCGCGCTGGAGGCGCCGATGATCCGCCTGGCGCACGAGACCGCCGCCCTGATCCCGGGGGCGGCGGACACGGTGGCATGGCTGCGCGTCGAGGGACTGAAGATCGGGTCCTGCACCGGCTATACGCGGGCGATGATGCAGGCCGTTCTGTCGCGCGCGGCGCAGCAGGGATACGCGCCGGACACGGTGGTTTGCGCGCACGAGACGCCGCAAGGACGCCCGTCGCCGCAGATGATCTACAAGGCCTGTCTGGATCTGGACGTCTGGCCCCTGTCGCGGGTGGTTAAGGTCGACGACGCGGAGGTGGGCATGGCCGAGGGCCGCAACGCCGGCTGTTTCACCGTCGGGGTGGCCGTCTCGGGCAATATGGTCGGGCTGACCGAACAGGCGCTGGCGGCGTTGCCGCCGGAGGCGCGCGCGTCGTTGCGGGCCGAGGCGTCCGAGCGGCTCTATGCGGCGGGCGCCGATCTGGTGATCGATACGGTCGCGGATCTGGTCCCGGCGCTGGAGGCCGAGGCGGCCCGCCGCGCGGCCTAGGCTGACTGCACGGCCAGCGCCGTCAGCATGTCCTTGTAGGCGGAGAGGGGGGCGATGACGGCCCCTTCGGTCTTGCCCATCTCGTCATAGCGACGCAGGCGGATGGACGTGTCGAAATGGGGATGGGTGCGGAAGACGGCGGCCTCGTCTTCGTTCATCGGGCCGCCCTGGAGATGCAGGCTTTGGAGCGAGGCGGGGCTGAGGGCGTCGGCATAGCCGGGCTCTGCGGTCGCCAGATAGCGTTTGGCCTCGACGTGGAGTCGGACCGGTTCCGAAACCTCGGGCGCGAAGGCCTGAGCCAGCCAGGCGGCGCCGATCCGTTCGTGCACGGCGTCTATGCCGCGATCCGCCGCATCCTGTCCGTGTTTCTGCAGCAGGTGGCCGATGTCGTGCAGGAGGGCGGCGGCGACGAGGGTGTCCGTTTCCCCGGCTTCGCGGGCGTGGTGCGCCGTCTGAAGGGCGTGATCCAGCTGGGTCACGGCCTCGCCGTAGTGGTCGCCGCCCATCCGCTCGAACAGGTCGAAGATGACAGCGATGAAGTCTTCAGGTGAAGCAGGGCGGGGCATGGGTGCTCAGTAGGTGTTTTCTGGTCTATACCAGAAACGCCGGAATGTGGGTAGGCGGGGGTGATCGAGCGGCCGCCGCCGGATCATCCCCAGCCAGCCTCTTCAGCGCGGGGTCAACCGGTTCGGGTCGATGAACTGGCGCGGAACGCCCGGACCCTCGAAATAGGCGCCTAGCCAGGCGCCGCCGCCGCCGTTGAACCATTCGACGCGAATGGCGTGCTTGCCGGGTTCTAGGCGGATCGTGCCGGCGGCGGTTATCACGCCGTGGTCGCCGTCATTGTCGACGACCGTCTTGCCGTCGATGTAGAGCTTGCTGCCGTCGTCCGAGGCGGTCGAGAAGCCGTATTCGCCGGCGGTGTCGATCTGGATCTGGCCTTCGAACACCACGGCGACGGCGTCCTCGCGCGGCAGGGGCAGGCCGTCGATCGTGATCTCATGCGCCTTGCCGGACGCGACCGGCGTCAGGCGGGAGAAGTCGGGCAGCCGCACCGGGGCTTCGGGCAGCAGATAGACGCTGTAGGTCACGCCCCTGCTCGCGGCGATGCGCGGGTCCAGGACGCGGAAATAGCCGACCGACGGGACGCTGGCCGGCTTTCCATCGACGAACAGGCCGGCCCGAACAATGGTGTTGCGGGTGATCTCGACCGGCTCCGCATAGAGGGGGGAGGCGGGCGTCGGCGTCGAGTTGTCGAGCGTGTAGCGCAACTCGCCGACGGCGTTCGGGTTTTGCAGGCTCATTTGGGCCGGGCCATCAACGAACAGGCCGCCGGGAGGGGTGTTGCCCATGCCGGCCGGCAGGATGGCCGGAGAGGCGTAGAAGCTGCTGGTGCGATAGGCCTGGACCGGCATGGCCTCGCCCTGAAGGATCGGCCGGACCGGGCGGCCCAACCAGGCGTAGGGGATGTCGGCGCCCAGCAGCCAGGCGACCGTCGCGCCGGTGTCGAAGGTGTTGATGGGCAGGTCCAGTTCGACGCCCGGTTTGACGCCTTCGCCATATACGATCCAGGGGATTTCCAGCTCGGCCAGGCTTTCTCCGCCATGGCCCTTGCCGACGCCGCCGTGATCGGACGTCACCAGAATGACCGTGTCCTCTGCGATGCCGGCCTCGACCGTCGCCTGGCGGATGCGACCGATCAGGGCGTCGGCCTTGGTCACCGCTTCATAGTAGTGGGGCGTGCCGTGGCCGTCGGCGTGTCCGGCGTGATCGACATGGTCCAGGTGGATGAAGAGGAAGTCCGGGCGCCGGGCCTTGATATAGTCGACGGCCAGGTCGGTGGTTCTGTCCTCGTCCGCGCCATGGGCGTCATAGTCGACGAAGCGGTGATCGTAGAGCCGGCCGAAGCCGTCCCAGTTGTAGATGGAGCCTATTTCCAGACCGGGGTTCTGATCGGTCAGGACCTGGAAAATCGAGGGGAAGAAGCCGCCTGAGCCGGTGACCGAGGTCGGGAAGTTGAACTCGCCCACCTGCCAGTCGTTGCTGGTGACGCCATGTTGCTCGGGGCCGGCGCCGGTGATCATTGAAGCCCAGTTCGCGCCGCTGGTGGTCGGCAGGACGCCGCGGGCGTGCAGGCTCCAGCTGCCCTTGGCCATCATGTCGTCGAGGACCGGGGTGTCGGCCTTGTTCACGCCGTCGGGGCTGAGGCCGTCGACGCCGATGACGATGACATGGCCGGCGCGGCGGGGTTCGGCGTCTGCGGGTGGGGCGGCGACGAGGGCGGTCGCCAGCAGGGGGAGGCAGAGGAAGGGCGTGCGCATGGAAGAGCTCCTGAAGACAGGGCGGGCCAGGCCGGGGAGGGTCGCCATGATCTTCCCGACCGTCCGCGCCGCATTTGCGATGAGGGCGTGACTGGTCCATACCAGATGGAAGGCCGGCGTTTGGCGAAGCTTTCGTGAAATGGCGGCCTTCAAGAGTGCGCTTAGTGGTAATCGTCTGTTGTCGGATAATCGGCTCGACCAGTCAGGGACCTGTATGACGAACACCGCGCCAGACCAGAGGTCGGACGGCCTTCATTACATCGACATGCGGGACCGCGTGGCGGGGCGGATCGCGTCGGGCGAGTTGAAGCCCACCGACAAGCTGCCGTCCGAGCGACAGTTGCAGGAGGAGATGGGGCTGGCGCGCGGCACGGTGCGCGAGGGCCTGTTCCAGTTGGAGGCCGAGGGGCTGATCTATCGGCGGGACCGCAGCGGCTGGTATGTGTCGCCGCCGCCGGTGGTCTATGATCCGACGCGCTGGGAAGGCTTCATCTCCTACGTGGAGGCGCAGGGGCGGGTTCCGGCGACGGAGACCATGTCCGCCGAGACCATTGTGGCTGATCCTCTGCTCGCCGAGGTGTTTGGGCGTCGGGCGGGTGCGCCGCTGTACATGATCCGGCGTCGGCGGCATGTGGATGGTCGCGCGGTCCTGGTCGAGCAGATCGTGGTCGATGCGGCGCTGACGCCCGACCTGTTGCGCTTTTCGTTCGACCAGTCGCTGACCGAAATATTGAAGAGCGCCTATGGGCTGTCGGTCGCGCGCAATGTCGTCAGCATGCAGCCGTGCGCCCTGACCGGCTATGAGGCTGAGGTCCTGGGGGCGAAGTCCGGCCTGCCGGGGCTGGCGGTGCAACGCACCAGCTATGACGCCCAGGGGCGGGTGGTGGAGTTTGATCGCGAGCACTGGCGCCACGACGCCGTGCGGATCAGCGTCGATACGCGGGTGCGCTGACTAGGTCGGATCGGCGACGTGCAGGCGGGTGTCCCACTGGGCCGCGACACGGGAGAGGGCGCTGGACGGGGGCAGGTCGGTCACCAGATCCTGAACGTCGCGGAAGGACGCGACCTGGATGAAACCGGACTTGGCGAACTTGGTGTGGTCGGCCAGGACGACGATGCGGCGCGCCTGTTCCAGCAGGCTCTGTTTGAACGAGGCCTCGTCCGCGTCAAAGTCGAGGAAGCCCCGGTCCGCGTCCACGGCGCCCATCGACAGGACGGTCAGATCGGGCGCGAAGCGCCGGCAGAAGGACTTGGCTTCCGGGCCGAAGGCGGCGTTGTGGACCGGATTGACCTGGCCGCCCGCCAGCAGCAGGCGCTGGCCGGGATTGCCTAGGACCTCGTGTGCGATCTCGACGCTGTTGGTGACGATGGTGAGGTTGCGCACCGACGCCAGGGCGCGGGCGAGCCAGTGGCAGGTGGTGCCTGAATCGAGCAGCAGGGTCATGCCCTCGGTGACGAGGCTGGCGGCCTTCTGGGCGATCTTTTGCTTGGCCTCGGCGTTTTCGCGCAGGCGGATCCGATAGGGCGCTTCGATCAGGTTGTTGGTCGAGGACAGGCCGCCGTGCACCTTTTGCACGACGCCGCTGCGCTCCAGCTGCCTGGCGTCGCGGCGGATCGTCTCCTCCGACACCTCAAACCGCTCGGCGAGCTCGGAGACCGTCCAGAAGACCTTCTCCTCTAACAGCTGGAGAATCTCGGCCAGCCGGGCGCCCGGGCTGAGATGTTTTGAATCTTTGAGGGCGGGACGGCTCATGGTCGGCCATCTCTAACAACCCCAAATCTCACACACAACCACATAATTTGACGTAAGCCTCTCATATAAATGGCGATATGACGTCTCAGCTGTTTCGTTCCGGGTACGGTGTAAAAGGTCCAGGCCTTATGGGTCGCGAACCAATGTATTGATAAGTAATAGGTTTTTTAGTCGATGGGATGGGTAGGGCAGGCGTGCGGAATTCCCACACGTAACCACATAATTCAACATAATTCCCTCAAACCGTCACACGACTGAAACGCCGTGATCCTAATGAAGCCCCACTTGGCGGCGGCGGTCAGATTGGCCGTGCGTCGGACCGAGCCGCTTGGTTCACACCAGTTTGTCGGGGGACACGATTATGTCGAAGCAATATCCCGTTCGGGGCATGGGCCCGAACCTCAAGAAGGTGCTGTTGGCGACGGTGTCGGCGGCGGTCGCCGGCGTCAGCGCCTCCGCAGCCTTCGCCCAGGAGGCGCCGGCCGCCGAGGTGGACGAAATCATCGTCACCGGCTTCCGTAAGTCGCTGAGCGACGCGCGCGCGATCAAGCAGGACTCCGTCATCCAGGTCGACGCCATCGTGGCCGAGGATATGGCCAAGTTCCCGGACCTCAATCTGGCGGAGTCGCTGCAACGCCTGCCCGGCGTGCAGATCAACCGTGAAGCGGGCGAGGGCCGTCGGATCTCGCTGCGGGGCCTCGGTCCGGACTTCGCCCGGGTGCAGCTGAACGGCATGGAAGTGCTGGGCAATGTCGACTCGGCGCAAGACAGCCGCGGCCAGCGCTCGCGCGACCGCGCGTTCGATTTCAACATCTTCGCCTCGGAACTGTTCTCGCGGGTCGAGGTCGAAAAGACATTTGAGGCGGCTCAGAAAGAGGGCGGCATGGCCGGCACCGTCGGCCTGTTCACCGGCAAGCCGTTCGACTACGGCGTCGGCGCTGACGGCGCCCTGTCGCTGAAGGTCGGCACCAACGAATATACCGAAGACACCCAGCCGCGCATCGCCGCCCTGTTCACCCAGAACTGGGACAATGTGTTCGGCGTCTCCTTCTCCGCCGCCTACAGCAAGCGCGAGACGACTGAGCAGGGGCACAACACCTACAACTACTCCAAGCCCAGCGCCGCGACGATGCAGAGCCTGGTCACGCGCGGCTTGAACATCTCCAACCTGTCCGCTGCGGAACAGGCGAAGTTCCTGTCCGGCGACCTGTATTTCGCGGACGGGAACCGCATCTCGTCCTGGAACGCCGAGCAGGAGCGGCTGGGCCTGACGGCGGCGGTTCAGTGGCGTCCGATGGACGGCATGGAACTGACCCTGGACGTCCTGCACGGCGAGTTCACCACGCGTCGTGACGAGTATCACCTGGCGACGCGCCCGCTGTCTTCCACCGGCTCGGTCGCCTTCGATACGGCGGCAGGCGGCGTCTGGCCGTCGATCTTCCAGTCGCCCTCGGTCATCAACGACCTGACCTGGGACAGCGACAACTACGTCACCATGACTGACGTCACGGGCACGACCTTCGGCAGCGAGCACCGCCGGTCGCTGAACGAGAACGAGTTCAACCAGGTCGCGCTGACCGGCGAGTGGGAGATGTCGGACCGCCTGAAGTTCGACGGTCACGTGGGTTGGGAAAAGTCGACCTATGACACGCCGTACGACGACAAGCTTTACATGCGCGCCAAGGGCAATCTGATCGCAAACTATGGCTCGAACGGCCAGTCGGCCTCGTTTGAATATCCGAACTGGGATCCGACCAATCCGGCCAACTATGCGATGGACTCGTTCTACTACCGCGCCTTCAGCAATGAATCGGAACTGCACGAGGGCGAGCTGAACGCGCGGTACGAACTGAACGATACCTGGACGCTGCGCGCCGGCGTCGCCTATCACAAATTCCGTCAGGAAGGCATCGACATCTTCTACGACGACAACGTCAACGGCACGCGCTCGAAGATGCGCGGCACGGCCGTCAACGACGTCACCTCGGTGTTCACCAACGCCTTCGGATCGTGGCTGGTCGGCGACTACGACAAGGCCTTCGCCAAGTACAACGAGTACCACCGTCTGGAGCAGAACAAGGACGGCACCGGCGGCGCCTTGCAGGACATCGAGAACGTCTATGAGACGACCGAAGAGACCGTGTCGGGCTTCGTTCAGGCCGACTGGGACAGTGAGCTGTTCGGACGTCGGTTCCGGGGCAATATCGGCCTGCGCGGCTACAGCACCGACACCCACAGCACCGGCTGGATCCAGGGCGACAGTTACGCCTATCTGGGCACGACCGACGTCGAGGGCGGTTATGACGGCGTTCTGCCGGCCATGAACTCGGTGCTGGAAGTGACGCCGGAGGTGCTGGTCCGTTTCTCTGCGACCCAGAACCTGAACCGTCCGGGCCTCAGCTCGATGGCGGCCGAAGGCAGCGCCTTCCAGGACCCGGACACCGGCGAGATCACCGCGTCGCGCGGCAATCCGAACCTGGAGCCGTACAAGGACACCACCCTGGACTTCGCCGTCGAATATTATTTCGGCGATGTGGGCCTGATGTCAGCCAGCGTCTTCCACAAGGACATCAAGAACTTCATCGGATCGGTGACGCTCGAGAACGTCCCGTTCAGCGAGACGGGCGTGCCCTTCTCGACGATCCCCGGCGCAACGGCCGCGACGATCGTCACCGAGTTTTCGATGCCGGTGAACGTGGAAGGCAACAAGCAGCTGACGGGTCTGGAACTGGCGGCGCAAAGCCAGCTGTTCTTCTTGCCGGCGCCGTTCGACAATCTGGGCGTGGTCGCGAACTACACCTATGTGGACGCCGACGACGCGCTGACGGGCATCTCCAAGACCAGCTACAACGCCACGGTCTATTACGAGACCGATCAATGGGGCGCCCGAGCCTCGCTGAACCACCGTTCCAAGTGGTTCAGCGGACGGGACCCCAGCGTCATGAGCGCCAGCACGCGCGGCTTTGAGGGCGGCACCTATGTCGACGCGGCGGCCTTCTTCAACATCACCGACGCGCTGCAGCTGACGCTGGACGCGGTCAATCTGACGAACGAGAAGGACACCCAGTTCTGGGGTCAGAACGAATATCTGTACAATCAGAACCAGAGCGGAACGACCTATACGGCCGGCCTGACCTACAAGTTCTGATCCGAGGCTTAGACTAGGCTGGGCGCTCCGCTCCCTTCGGGGGGAGGGGCGCCCTTTTCTGGATGTCCAGAAGCATGATCGTTTCCCACCGCCACCGGTTCATCTTCGCCGCCGTGCCCAAGACCGGCACTCATGCGGTGCGGCGCGCCCTGCGCGAGCAGATGGGCGAGGAGGACCTGGAACAGGTGGGACTGTTCATCGACAAACGCTTCCCGTGGGAAGACCTGGCGGCCATCCGCCATGGGCATCTGTCGTTGCGGCAGGTCCGTCCCTACGTCGGCAAAGAGGCGTTCGCCGACTATTTCAAGTTCGCCTTCGTGCGCAATCCGTTCGACCGGTTCGTCTCCTACTGCGCCTTCATGTTGCGGGACGGGGACGTCTTTCAGCGCCGTCCGCGCGACGTGATGCGCCATTTTCTGTTCCAGCAGCCGCCGGAGCAGCACATCCTGTTTCAGTCCCAGTCCTCCCTGCTGGTGGACGAGGACGGCAAGACGCTGCTGACCGATCAGTTCGGGCGGGTGGAGGAGATGCAGGCGTCGTATGACAGCCTGTGCGCGCGCATCGGCATTCCGTCGCGGCCGCTGGACCGCGTCAACGGGACCAAGCGTGAGGATTACCGGATCTATTATGATCAGGAACTGATCGACGGCGTCGCGGCCCGCTATGCCCAGGACATCGACCTGTTCGGCTATTCGTTCGAAGGATTGCGGTGATCGCCATGCTAGCCGCGCCCGCCGCCAATCCGCGAAAGACCGCAGCGATCCGTAAGCTGGGGCCAGTCGATATCGCCGCCCTGCACGCCTCTGTGCTCGAGATTCCGGAAGCCGTCTGGGATGCGGAAAACCACAGCAAGCCGAACAAGTTCGAGGTGCTGGATCAGACCCGGCATATCGTGTTCCGGTTTGTCGACAGCCCGCGCGATTGGCGGCGTTCGCACGATCGTCCACTCTGGGGCGAGTGGCGCGGTCTGCTGGAGCCGGTGCTGGGTCAGGCGGTTCAGGCCTATGGCTATGGGCGCGGCGTCTTTCCTCGCGTGATGCTGGCCCGGATGCCTGCAGGCGGCGTGATCCATCCGCATATCGACGCCAATCCGGCCGCCAAATGGCCGCACAAGATTCATGTGCCGATCACGACCAATCCTGAAGTCGTCTCCTTCTTCGGCGGCCAGGAGCACCGGTTCCCGGTCGGCGAGGCGGTGGAGGTCAATAATCTGGGCCCACACTGGGTGCGCAACGGCGGCGCCACGGACCGAATTCATCTGATCTTCGAATACTATGACGCGGACCAGCCTGATCCGGACTGGCTGGCGCCGCTGCTGGCGGCCGAGGCGGCGCGATGACAGCGGCGGCTGAGGTCGACGGCGGGCAGATGGACCGCGACGACCTGTTGCGTCAGGCTAGAGATTTGCGCGCGGCGCGACGCGCGCCCGAAGCGCTGGCGGTGCTGGAGCAACTGCAGGCCCTTTATCCGAGGTTCAGCCGGGGCTTTCAGGAACGCGGCCATTGTCATGTCGTCATGGGCGATGCGGCGGCGGCGCTGGAGGCGTTGCGGGAGGCGGTTCGGCTGAACCCCAGCCTACCGGCCAGCTGGGACATGCTGGAGCAGCTGCACCGTATGCGGGGCGAGGCCGGGCCGGCGGACGGCGCGGCGCAGAGGTTGGCGATGCTGAGGCGGTTGCCGCCGGAGATCGTCGCGGCTGACAGCCTGTTGGCCGACGGCGATCTGGTGGAAGCCGAGACGGTCATCCGTGATGTTCTGGATCGCCAGGGGCCGTCGGCCGGGACCTTGCGTCTGCTGGCGCGTATTCGTCAGGCCTGTGGCGCGGGGGAGGAAGCGGAGGGCCTGCTGGAAGCGGTTCTGGAGACCGCACCCGACTATGAGGCCGCGCGGTTCGACTACGCCATGATGCTGTTGCAGCGGCAGAAGCCGCAGGCGGCGCGGCGCGAGGCGGAGCGGCTGCTGGGGCGCGAACCGGAGCGGCGAGACTATCTGAAACTGTTCGCCGCGGCCTGCGTCGCCTTGGGCGACTATGAGCCGGTGATCGAGATTTATGGGCGGCTGCTGGAAGGGACCGCCGCTGTCGGAGGCGAGCGGGCGGAGCTTTGCCTGTGGCGGGCGAACGCCCTGAAGGTCACGGGGCGGCTGGAGGAGGCGGTGGCCGACTATCGCGCCGCCTTGGTCGCAAGGCCCGACTATGGCGTGGCCTGGTTCAGCCTGGCCAATCTGAAGATCCACAGCTTCTCCGACGCGGACATTGGGCGGTTGCAGGCCGCGGCGGCGCGGCCGGACTTGCAGGAGATGGACCGGGTCTATCTGGCCTTCGCCCTGGGCAAGGCGCTGGAGGATCGCGCCGACTATGCCGGTTCGTGGCGGTGGTATGCCGAGGGCAACGGGGTCCGGCGTTCGCTGGGCCGGTACAGGCCTGAGGTGGCCGAGGCCTGCGCCGTCCGCACCGTCCAAGCGTTTACGGCCGAGGTGTTCGCCGACCGCGCCGACTGGGGCGCGCCTGACGCCGATCCCATCTTCGTTCTGGGCTTGCCGCGTTCGGGATCGACTCTGATCGAACAGATCCTGGCTTCGCATTCCCAGGTCGAGGGGACGCAAGAACTGACGGAGATCGGTCGCTACGCCGGCGAACTGTCCGGGCGTGATCCGGATGGCGGTCTGCCGGTGCGGCCGGAGGCTGTGCTTCAGATGTCGGCGGATCAGGCGCGTGCTCTGGGCGAACGCTTCCTGGCCGAGACGCAGGCCTATCGGCGCGATGGCCGGCCCTTCTTCATCGACAAAATGCCGAATAATTTCTGGCATATCGGCCTGATCCATCTGATCCTGCCAAAGGCGAAGATCATCGATGTGCGGCGTGAGCCTATGGCCTGTTGCTTCAGCAATCTGAAACAGCTGTTCGGCACGACCAACCAGGAATTCACCTACGATATCGACCACATCGCCCGCTATTACCGCAGCTATCTGGACCTGATGCGGCACTGGGACGAGGTGCTGCCGGGACGCGTGCTGAGGGTTCAGTACGAGGATCTGGTCGAGGATCTGGACGGCGGGGTGCGGCGTATGCTGGCCCATTGCGGGCTGGCGTTCGAACCGGCCTGTCTGGACTTCCACCACACCCGGCGCAGCGTGCGCACGCCCAGTTCAGAACAGGTGCGGCGACCGATCAGTCGCGACGGCCTGGCGCAATGGCGCAACTACGAACCCTGGCTCGCGCCGCTTCGGGCCGCGCTGGGCGACGCCTTGATCCGTTACAGGGACTGAGCCCATGCGACTGTCGCAGCCCTTTTTTCAGCTTCCGATCCTGTTCGATGTCGAGCGTCTTCAGGCCGAGATTGCGGCCCTGCCGGACGAGGCGTGGGGGCCGCATCCGGATCGCGTGCACGGCAACAGCGCGGCGCGTCTGATCAGCGCCGGCGGAACGGAATCGGATTCGGTCCATGGGCAGATGGCGCCGACGCGCTGGCTGGAGCAGACGCCCTATCTGCGCCAGGTCCTGGCGGGCTTCGGCGTGGTGTGGAGCCGGTCGCGACTGATGCGACTGGCGGCCGGCGCAGGCGTGCCGGAACATGCCGACATCAATTATCACTGGCATACGCGGGTGCGGCTGCACATTCCGGTCTTCACCCGTCCCGAGGTGCGGTTCCACTGCGACGGCGAGGCCGTGCACATGGGGGCGGGCGAGGCCTGGATCTTCGACAATTGGCGGCGGCACCATGTGGAGAACCGGTCCGACGCCGAGCGGATCCACCTGGTCGCCGACACCACAGGCACGGCGTCGTTCTGGCAATTCGCCTGCGGTCAGACCCCGCCGCGTGATCAGTGGCGGACGGTGGCCTGGGACCCCGCCGCACGGTCTCAACTGCTGACCGAGGCCGGCCAGAGGTTCGCCGTCATGCCGGCGGCGGAGGTGCAGTGGCTGGTGGACGATCTGTGCCAAGAACTGACGCCCGCCGTCGACAGCGCCGAAGCTCAGGCGCGCGCCGAGCGGTTCCGGGCGGTGCTGGCGGGCTTCGTCCAGGATTGGCGTCAGCTGTGCGCGCTGCACGGCGTCAGCGGGCGGGCGCGGCCCGATTTCGTGCGTCTGGCGGGGGCGGTGCATCAGGCGGTCAGGCCGCTGGCGGCGGGGCTGGTGATGCGCACCAATGGCGCCGGCGCCCTGCTGGTGCTGGAGAAGCGGGTGCTGCAGCATCTGGTCGCGGAACAGGGCGTCGGCTGATGGCGCGCTTGCCGCCTTAAGGACGGCGACCTAGGCTGGCTGGGTGTCGCCGCAAGGCGGCGTTTCCGGAGCCTTCGCATGTCCGACGCCTCGCTGATCCTGTCCCGGCGCGATCTGGATTTCATTCTGTACGAATGGCTGGACGTCGAGCGGCTGACGCAGCGGGCGCGGTTCGCCGATCATGATCGGGTGTCGTTCGACGGGGTGCTGGATACCTGCGCCCAGATCGCCGCCGACGCGTTCGCGCCGCATAACCGCAAGGCCGATCAGAACGAACCGACCTTCGATGGCGAGCGGGTGACGATGATCCCCGAGGTGGCTCAGGCCCTGGCGGCGTTTCGCGAGGCGGGGCTGTTCTCGGCGTCGCAGGATTATGAGCTGGGCGGGCTGCAACTGCCCAATGTTATCGAGCGCGCCGGCTTCGCCTGGTTCCAGGCGGCCAATGTCGGCACGGCGGCCTATCCGTTCCTGACCATCGGGGCGGCCAATCTGCTGAAGACCCATGGCACGGCCGCGCAGATCGACGCCTATGTGCGGCCAATGCTGGAGGGGCGGTTCTTCGGCACCATGTGCTTGTCGGAGCCACAGGCGGGGTCGTCGTTGGGCGACATCCGCACCCGCGCGGTTGCGCAGGCCGACGGCAGCTATCGGCTGTTCGGATCGAAGATGTGGATCTCCGGCGGCGACCACGACCTGTCGGAGACCATCGTCCATATGGTGCTGGCGCGGATGGAGGGGGCGCCGGCGGGCGTGAAGGGGATCTCGCTGTTCGTGGTTCCCAAACAACTGCTGGACGAGAGCGGCGCGCCGGGCGAACGCAATGACGTCGTCCTGGCGGGGCTGAACCACAAGATGGGTTATCGCGGCACGACCAACACCCTGCTGAACTTCGGCGAAGGCCGGCATGCGCCGGGCAGACAGGGGGGCGCGGTCGGCTGGCTGGTGGGGGCGCCGCACCAGGGGTTGGCCGCCATGTTCCACATGATGAACGAGGCGCGGATCGGCGTTGGGGCGGGGGCGGCGGCCCTGGGCTATACCGGCTATCTGCACGCCCTGGACTATGCGCGGGGCCGGCCGCAGGGACGGCCCCTGTCGGCCAAGGATCCCGCCAGTCCGCCCGTGCCGATCATCCAGCACGCCGACGTGCGCCGCATGCTGCTGGCGCAGAAATCCTATGCCGAGGGGGCGCTGGCGCTGAACCTGTATTGCGCGCGGCTGACCGACGACCAGACGACGGCCGAGGACGCGGCTGAGCGGGAGCGGGCCGGGCGGCTGCTGGACATGCTGACGCCCATCGCCAAGAGCTGGCCGTCGCAATGGTGCCTGGAGGGGAACAGCCTGGCGATCCAAGTGCTGGGCGGATACGGCTATACCCGCGACTATCAGGTCGAGCAGTTCTATCGCGACAACCGGCTGAACCCGATCCACGAGGGGACACACGGGATTCAGGGGCTGGACCTGCTGGGCCGCAAGGCGATCATGGACGGCGGTGCGGGCCTGAAACTGCTGGGCGAGACGGTGATGGCCACCGTGGCGCGGGCGTCGGGCGATCCCGAGCTGACCCCCTATGGCGAGGCGCTGGCCCAGGCCATGGGTCGAATCGGGGCGACGACGGCGACGGTGTGGCAGGACGGCGATCCGGAGCGGGCTCTGGCTAACGCCTCGACCTATCTGGAGGCCGTGGGCCATGCGGTCCTGGCCTGGATTTGGCTGGAGCAGGCGCTGGCGGCGGCGGGCAAGCGCGGCGACTTCTATGACGGCAAGCGCCAGGCCGCGCGCTATTTCTTCCGCTGGGAACTGCCCAAGATCGCCCCGATGCTGGACCTGCTGGTCAGCAAGGACGACACCAATCTGGCGATGCAGGACGCCTGGTTCTGATCAGGCGGCGGCGGTTCCGGGCCAGAAGGTCCGGTCGACCAGGCTGCGAACGCGGCTGAAGGCGGCGGAGGCGCCGGCCATGACCCGGGCCTCCTCGTCGGCCGTCAGGTCGAGAGAGTCGAGGGCGGCGGTGAAGCTGCGCCAGTGGTTGGCTCGACCCTCGGGCGAGGCGGCCAGATGCCGGGCGCCGAACTCGGCCGACAGGCCCAGGCCGGCGGCGGCCTTCAGGAGAAAGGCGGCGCCCAGATTCGATCCCTCGGCCACATAGAGCCAGCCCAGGGCTGTGGGCGCGTCCACCGGTTCGCCCGCTCCAAAGCGGGGCTGGTCGTCTTCCGGCGCAGGGGCGGCGCCCAGGTCGGCCAGATCCTTGCAGACCTGCTGGTAACGGCTGCGGTCGGCCAGATCGGGAATTGTGTTCGCCAACTCGGGCGCGTCGTAGAGGGCGACGATATCGAGGTGGAACAGCTGCTGAACCCGCAGGAAGCCCGCATAGGCGTCCCGGCTGGCGAAGGGTTCCGCCTTCATGATCGCCTGATCCAGACCATCGTGAACGCCGTGGGTGGCGGCCTTCAGGCGCCTGGCGCGGCTCGTATCGACTTCGGTCATCAAACGCCTCGGGTTACTGAGGCTGGAGCTAACCTACCTGCGAATAAATCGCAAGTAGGTCTGAGGGCATTATGGGCGGATGAAATGCGGCACGAAGCGCGAGGTGTTGCGAGTGATGCGGCCCGTGTCCTCGCGCAGGCTGATGCCGGCGGGCTCGGTTCCCACGACCCACGACCCGACGATGACATGGTTGCCGTCGAACAGGGGTGGATCGCACAGCGCCTGTCGGATATAGCGCCCCTCGCCATAGCCGCCGTCCACGACCTCGGCCGCGCTGTGGCCCTGGTCGATCAGTTCGACATTGTCGCCCTCGCGCGAGAACAGGGGCTTGCGGACATAGGATGAGCCCAGCGCCGCTTCGGCTGGATCGCCTTCGAAATAGGATTCCAAAAGGTTGGGGTGGCCTTTGTGCCGTTCCCACAGCAGGGGCAGGATGGCCTTGTTGGACAGGATGCTCTTCCACGCCGGTTCCAGCACGGTGACGTCGGCGGTCGGCAGGGGGGCGGCGTATTCGTCGCGCAGCATCTGCTCCCACGGGTAGAGCTTGAACATCGCCTGTATGATCCAATTCTCGTGGTCCACGAACCGGCCGTCGGCGTTGAGGCCGATCTGGTCGATGGCGACGAACTGGGGCTCCAGCCCGGCTTGACGCGCCAGGTCTTCGAGGAAGCGGACCGTCTGGCGGTCCTCGACGAACTCGGCGTCCGAGGCGAAGTGGACGAAGCCGCCGTTGGGGAAGATGGCGCGGAAGCGGTCGACCAGCTTCTCGTGCAGGCTGTTGAACTGGTCGGCGTCGGCGGGCAGGGCGCCGGCCGCGATCTGATCCTCCAGCCACAGCCACTGGAACACCGCCGTCTCATAGATGCTGGTCGGGGTGTCGGCGTTGTACTCGTACAGCTTGGCCGGACCCTGGCCGTCATAGGCGAAGTCGAACCGGCCATAGAGGGACGGGTCGCCCCGTTTCCAGCTGGCGGCGACATAGTCCCGCATGGGCTCGGGAATATCCAGCTGCTCCATCAGTCGCTCGGACTGAACGGCCTCGTTGACTAGCTCCAGACACAGGCCGTGCAGTTCCTCGGTCGGCGCCTCGATCCCGTCCTCGATCTCGGCCAGCGAGAAGGCGTAGGCCGCCGTCTCGTCCCAGTAGGGTTTACCGTCGGTATGGCGCCAGGTGAAGCCGAGTTCCTCGGCCTTGGCGTCCCAGTCGGTGCGGGGATCGAAGCGCAGACGCTCCATGGTCAGGCCGGGTCTTTGTCGGGCGTAGATTGGCCGATGCGCGGCGTGACCACCGTCACCGTCGGCTGGCTGAGGCGGGCGAGGACGTCGTCGGCCGACGAATGACCGGGCAGGATTCCGGCCTCGCGCAGCTTGGCGTCCAGGTCGGCGCCGGTGCGGCGGTCTTCCAGGGCCTGGCTGGCGTTGAGCTTTTCTTCCTGGATGGCCTGGCGCTGTTTGATGCGTTGCAGGCTGTCGGCGGCCGAGCCGATGCGCGACTGGGCGCCGGCCGAGTTCAGGGCGACTGAGGTCTGGGCGCGCTGGACGGAGTCATTGACCTTGACGATGTCGATCTCGCGACGGAGCGTCTCGATCTTCTGGTCGGTGGAGGCGATGGCGGTCCGCAGGCGCGTCTCGGCCGTCTTCATGTCCTCGATCAGCGGGCCGCGGCTGGTGATCTCGACCTCCAGCTCGGCGATGCGGCTGGCGACCTCGCGGGCCAGGTCGGTCTTGCCCTGACCCAGGGCCGAGCGGGCCGAGCTTTCGTATTTGGCGATCTGGTCGCGGAAGCTGGCCATTTCGTTTTCGGCCATGCGGCGGCGCGCCACGAGACCGGCGAGGTCGTCGCGGGCCTTGCCCTGAGCGTTGTCGGCGTCGCGGATTTCCTGGTCGAGAATCTTCAGCGCATTGGCGTCGACGACGCCCTGGGCCGCATCATGGGCCGAGCCGCGGAACAGGGCGGAGAGTTTTCTGAGCATGGACATGGTCGGGTCTCCGGATCAGGCGGCTTCGGCGCCGAAGGTTTCACGCAGTTCAGTGGCGTCGATCGCATTCTCGGCCAGGGTGCGCAGTTCGATGAGGATGGTCTGTAGCGTCGTCTTGCACGACAGTTCGCCCATCAGCTCATACACGTCTTCGCCGCCGACGTTGGTAATGGCGAAGTTGGACAAGGGCACCACGCGCTGGGCCTTCAGCAGGAACTCGTTGAAGGCGTGGCGGTCGGCCTGTTCGGAGACGGGCCACAGCAGGACCGAGCAGACGATCTGTGCGCCGCCGACGCTGAGATAGATCGGCAGGTCGCCGTATTCGTGCATGGTCGCGAGCAGCACAGGCTCGGCGCCCTCCAGCACGCGCAAGGTCATCTCGCCCTCGCGCAGCAGGGGGGATTCGTCCATCGCCGCCTTGATGGCGGGCACGGTCCAGGGGGTTTCGATCACGGCGTCCATCTGATGGTCGTCTCCAGGGGTGAAGGAATCGGAAGTGGGGCGGCGCGGCCGGCCCGCAAGGCGGGGGCCACGCGTGGAATCGGTGACGATGGCCCGGACAGCGGCCTTGACGTCGTCGCGGGCGGATTCGGGCACCCAGAGCTCCAGCTTGACCAATCCCGCCTCGCGACGCGCCTGCCGCCACGCACGGATGCGGTCATTGGTGGCGGACGAGGGCGGGCTGGCGCTGGGCATGTTTCATGAAACGCGTAACATGAACGCTTGACTTCGCCTAGGGGTCTGCGATCAATTGGGTCGGAGCAAGGGGATGCCATGCTGCTGCCGAGGATGAAACTGGCGCTGATCTTCGACCGGGCGTTTCACGCCATGGCCGATATGCACTGGCGGATGCTGGCCGGGCTGATCCTATTCCATGCGGTTTCGTCCTGGCTCCTGCTGGCCTTGTCGGGAGAGGCCGAGCTTCATCCGCCTGTGACTTTCATCTACTGGTACGCGACGACCGCCTATACCGTAGGTTACGGGGATCTCAGCCCACAAGGCGCAGCCGGACGGTTGATCACCGCGATCTGGATCTTTCCCGGCGCCATCGCCGCCTTCACGACCGTGGTGGCCAAGGTTCTGGGCGCTATCGGCGATATCTGGCGCGCGCGACGGGCCGGAAAGGGAGACTATTCCAAGATGACCGACACGATCATTCTCATCGGCTATCACCCGGCCCGAACACCCAAGATGATCAGCGAATTGTGCGCTGAACTGAACACGAGCCAGACCCTGGTCCTGGTGACGCGTCAGGTCATCGCCGATCTGGATTCGCGCATCCGTTATGTTCAGAGCGAAAGCCTGACCTCAGCGGACGGGCTCGCGAGGGCCGGCGCGGCGAGCGCGAGCCGGATTCTGGTGTACGCCGACAATGATTCCGACACCCTGACCGCGACCTTGGCCGCGTCTGCGGCAGCGCCTGTGACGGCGCACATCGTTTGTTTCTTTGAAGACGCCGACAGCGCGCGATTGCTGGCCCAGCACTGCCCGAAGGTCGAAATCGTGCTGTCGTCCGGTCCGGAGATGCTGGCGCGCTCGGCGCGTGATCCGGGCTCCAGTCAGGTCATCAGCGCTCTGACCAGTCAACTGGATGAAAGCGCCACCCTGTTCAGCCTTAAGTGGCAGGGCGCGGCGCAATCGGTCGGCAAGCTGACGCAGGGGCTGCTCGACCATCGCGCGACCCTGCTGGCGCACCAGCCGCACGGCGCCGATACGCCTCGTTTCAACCCGGCGGCGGAAACGGCCGTGGAGGCCGGCGACCGGTTGTTCTATGTTTCGTCCGCCCGGCTGGATCAGGCCCGCCTGGCCGGAAACGCGTAAGATGTTCAAGAAGCTTTTTGGATCTTCGGACAAGGTCGAGCCCGCCTCCAAACTGGCGACGGTGCGCAACATCACCGTGGGGCGCACCGTATCGCTGGACCCGCTGGCCTGGCGCCGGCTGGGCAACGAGACTCATTTCGCCCTGGATCGCGATGTGCTGGATATTTCGGCCCAGGGGCTGGTAAGCTTGGACGGCGGGCAGTTCGTGCATCGCTTCTATACCGACGACCACGTCATGCTTCAGGCCATGAGCGACGATGAGGCGGGCGCCGAAAGCTATGACTTCAGCCTGTTCATCCCCTGGACCTCGGCCTATCCGCCGGGCGAGCGGGAGCGTCGGGTCTGGCGCGACCGGCTGTCGGCGCCGATCTTCCACGGCGCGGCTGAGGAACTGCCCGACTATCCGCGTTTCTGGTTCGCCGAGAGTGATGCAATCCAGCCGCCGGTCACCTTGTGGGAAACCATCTGGGACGACCGGGCCGCGACCACGCCCTATGCCAAGATCTTCCAGACCTGCATGTTGTACGCGCGGGAACTGGCGGACGGGCGCGAACTGATGATCGCCCTGGAGCAGCAGCCCGAGGGCGGCGAGACGACGCACGAAATCATGATCGGCATTCCGTTGGAAATGGCCGAATTCCGCGCCTGAGGGCGCACTTCGAGGGGCAAGACAGAATGTTCGACTGGTTCGTATTTCAGCAGGGGGCGATCGCCTTCATCATCGCCTTTGCGGCGGCCGGCGCCTTCACCGTGGCGTTCAAGCTGGTCTACCAGTGGGTCACGCCGTATCACGAGCATACGCTGATCCGCGAAGGCAATACGGCCGCCGCCATCGCTCTGGGCGGGGCCTTGATCGGCTATGTCCTGCCCTTGGCCTCGGCTCTGTCGCACACCGTCAGCCTGATGGAGTTCGTCGCCTGGGCCCTGCTGGCCGGGATAATTCAGATCGTCGTCTTCGTCGCCATCAGCCGTATGGCCTTTCGTAATCTGGTGGTGCGCATTGAGGCGGGGGAGATCGCGGCGGCTGTCTATCTGGCGTCCATCTCCATCTGCGTCGGCCTGTTGAACGCCGCCTGCATGACGTCGTGACCGCCATGACCGACCCCAAAAAGGAATCGGGCGACCTGCCCCAAACCACCACCATGCGGCGGCTGAAGAGGTCGCGCGTGCTGCACGTCAGCAGTCTGATGGCCACCGCCAGCTTCTCGCTGGCCGCCTGCGGCGCCCCCGACGTTCCGGCGCCTCAAGCTGAGCCTGTGCCGGCGTTGGCCTATGCCTCCCTGGAGGAATGCCGCACCGCCAATGACATCCCAGACGACCAGTGCGACGCCGCCCTCGCCAAGGCCCAGGAAGAGGCGGCCAAGACAGCGCCTCGATACGCCACGCGCGAGGAGTGCGAAGGCCAGTGGGGGCCGTCGCAGTGCCAGCCGAACAATCAGGGCGGCGGCTCATTCTTCACACCGCTGCTGGCCGGTTTCGTCGTCGGCCAGCTGCTGAACGGCGGCGGCTATCGCGGCGGCGGGCCGCTGTATCGCGATCGTGAGGATCGCTACTCCAACGGTTATGGCGGCGGCTACACCTACCGCGACTATCGCACCGGTCGAACCATCACCAATGCCCGCGAACACGGCGACGTTGCGCGTCAGGCGCCGACGCGGGTTCAGAGCCGCACGACGGTCGTCTCGCGCGGCGGGTTCGGCGGCGGCGGGCGCAGCTACGGCGGCTGAGTCCCTGAACATTGAGTCGCCTGATCGGCGGCCCGCAGGATGCGCCTGCGGGCCGTTTTTTCGTGCCTAAATCGGCCGAACAAGACAGGGCCGTGAAGTTTGAATGAAAAGCCCTGTCACACATTGAGGGGGGCTGAGAGCCCGTCGTTGAAGCGCCTAGAACTCACTGGGGGCTACTCAAATGAAGAACCGAATTCTTGGCACGACGGCGTTCGCCGTGGTCGCCGCAACGCCGTTCGTCGCCTTGGCGCAATCCGCCGCACCGGCTGGCGACAGCGCTGTCGTCGCCGCGTCCAGCCGGGCCGATGCGGCCACGCTCGACGAGATCGTCGTCACCGGCTCATACCGCCGCAGCCTTGAAGAGGCGGTGGACATCAAGCGCAAGACGGTCGGCTTCTCGGACTCGATCGTCGCCACCGACGTCGCCAACTTCCCCGAGCAGAACCTGGCCGAAGCGCTGCAGCGCATTCCCGGCGTGACCATCGAACGCAACAAGGGCCTGGGCCAGCGCGTGTCCGTGCGCGGCCTGCCCAGCGAGTTCACCTTCGTCAGCATCAACGGCCTGGCGACCGCCTCGGGCAGCGGCGGCCGGGACGTCGAGTTCGACATCTTCGCCTCAGAGATCATCCAGCAGGTGACGGTCCAGAAGTCCCCGCGCGCCGCCGATGAAGAGGGCGGCATCGCCGGCTCGGTCAATATCTCGACGGCCCGTCCTTTCGACTATGACGGTCGCCGGATTGTGGGCTCGGTCGAGGGCGCCTACAACTCGATCTCTGAAGAAGTCGATCCCAAGGTCGCCTTCCTGGCCAGCGACACCTGGGGCGATTTCGGGGCGCTGGTGTCGTTCTCGACGGCGCGCCGCACCAACCGCACCGACTCGAACTCGGGCATCAACTTCCGTCCCATGTCTCGCTTTCTGGCCACGTCCACGGGCGCCCGGGGCACGCAGGCGGCGGCGGTTCTGCTGCGCGATGCCGGCATCTCGGTGCCGAACCGCGCCGACACCAGCGTCACAAACCGCATCATCTTCCAGGACAAGGTCGGCGACCGCGCCTATCTGAACACCCAGGACCAGTGGGGCGGAACGATCGCGCTGCAGTATCGCCCGTCGTCCAACTTCAGCCTGGCCTTCGACGCCATGGTCGGCGGTTACGAGACCACCGAGGACGAGTATGATGCGGCGGCCTATTCGGCCTCCAGCCGTTCGACCCTGGAAACCATTCATGAGTACGACGCCACCACCCTGGCCGATTACGACATGGTCGTGCTGCGTGACGTCTCTTACACCGCAACCCAGCACGAGTTCCTCAGCAAGGAGCGGATCAACAACACCGACTACCAGCAGTTCGGAACCGAACTGAACTGGAGCGGGGACAGCTGGAAGCTGCACGCCATCGCCGGCTATTCCGGCGCCGAGAAGACGTTGGACAACGCCAATCTGAAGCACGTCGCCTATGCGCCGTCGCGGACCCGCTGGACGGCCGAGGGCGGCGAGACCATACCAAGCGCGACGTCCGCCGGCTTCGACATGTACAACTCGCCGTCGCGCTACCTGTTCGAGGCGTATGAGACCACATACGAAGCGATCAACGACGACAAATACGCCGCCCAGATCGACTTCACCAAATATCTCGATTTCAGTTTCTTCCCGGCGCTGAAGAGCGTCCAGGTCGGCGCGCGCTACACCGACAAGTCCAAGGAGCGTCAGTACGGTTCGCTGAACATCCAGGGCCCGACGGCCGGCAGCACCGCCTGGCTGAACACCCGCACCCTGGCGCAGAGCGAACTGACCCCGATCGGCGACCTTGTGCCCGGCGGCGACTACAGCATCCGCGACCTGACCTGGAGCCAGGTGTCGAACGATTATGCTCGTCGCACCTTCCGCTACGACGGCTTCTTCACGCCCTTCAACGTCGCCGACTACTACGAGGTGACGGAAGAGGTTCTGGCGGCCTACGCCATGGCCGACCTGGAGTTCGACCTGGGACCAGTGCCGGTCGCGATCAACGGCGGCGCCCGTTACATCGATACCTCGATCACTTCGTCGGGTTATCACCAGATCCAGAATCCGAACGGCTCGACCGGCTATACCCCGGCGCCGGTGTCCAGCGACGGCAGCTATGACAAGGTTCTGCCCAGCCTGAACATTACCGCCGATCTGACCGACAGCCTGATCTTCCGCGCGGCGGCTTCGGAAACCCTGATCCGTCCGGCCCTGACCGATCTGGCCTACAAGCGCACGGCCAGCTGGAACTCGTTCCGCTTCACCGACGGCAACCCGAACCTGAAGCCCACCTATGCCAAACAGTGGGAAGTGGGCCTGGAACAGTATCTGGGCGACGGCGGCTTGCTGGCGGTCTCGTACTTCTGGAAGGAAATCGAGGGCGTCGTGCGCCAAGCCTTGACGGGCACGGTGCCGAACGTGACCAAGTACAACGCCAACGGCACGATCGACGGCGTGTACGAGTTCGACGTCTATCAGCCGATCAACCAGCCGGGTTCGTATGAAGTCAGCGGCGTCGAGCTGGTCGCCGTGGTGCCGTTCGGCCAGTTCTACGCCCCGCTGGAAGGGTTCGGGATCAACGCCAACTATACGGTGCTGGACAGCTCGCTGACCGGTTCCTCGACCCTTGGCATTCCCACGCCGCCCATCGGTCTGGCCGACAACACCTACAACGTCACCCTGTTCTTCGAGAACGCAAAGTTCCAGGCGCGGGCGTCCTACAACTATAAGGACGAATATGTCGAAGCCATCGGCTACGAGATGTATCCGATCACTCGCGAGGGCTATGGCCAGCTCGATCTGTCGGCCAGCTACAATGTGACCGACAGCCTTCAACTCAACCTGGAAGGCATCAACGTCACGGATGAGGCGACCAAGGGCTATACGATGGATCCGTCCTTCCCGACCATGTACGAAAAGTCGGGACGCCGCATCAACTTCGGCCTGCGGATGGAGTTCTGATCCATTCCAACGCGTGGATGTCATGTTGAGGGCGGGGAGCGATCGACGTCGTCCGCCGCCTTCCCCGGCCGCGGGACCGAGTTCGCCCTTTGGGGCTGCGGGGTCCCGCCTCGGGACAAGGCCTGGCGTGACGCCCCTTCCGCGAGGAGGGGGCGTCTTCGCATATTCTCGCCTGACGCCCTGCGAAGAGGCCGCCATGGCGGTTGATCAGCTATTTGCGGCCTTGCGTCGCGACCTGATGGCTTATGTCCAGCGCAAGGGGCTGTCGGTCGAGGATGCCGAGGACGTCGTGCAGGAAGCCTTCACGCGCTTTCACCGGGCCGGGCATGACCTTTCCGGCCCCGACGCCCGGCCCCTGTTGTTCGTCATCGCCCGCAATCTGCAGACGGACCGTTGGAAGGCGGCGGGCCGGGCGGGTGTTCGCGGGACCGACGATATTCATTCGCTGGACGCCGGGCCGCGCGCCGTCGCCAGCGATACGCCGGCGGCCGACCAACACCTGATCGGACGCGAGAATTTGGCCGCCGCAGCTCGGGTGATCCGCGCCCTGCCGCCGCGAACCCGCGACGCCTTTCTTCTGCACCGGTTCGAAGATCAGACCTACGGCCAGATCGCCAAACGCCTGGGCGTATCGGTGAGCATGGTCGAGAAACATATCGCCGAAGCCCTCCGTCAGCTGAAGATTTCACGTGATGGCTGAGGTGTGCGGTGAAACTGTCGTTGTGAATATTGAAGGCGTCGGCGCCCTGTCCCCCAGCCGCGTCCCGGAGCGTTTCGTTCGCGCATGATCCAGCGCCTGACATCCCTGTTCGATCGTCGGCCGCAAACTGCCGAAGCCTGGTTGGCGCGCATGCGTCGGCCCAGCGTCCCTGCACGTGATCAGGCGGCTTTCCTCGAATGGCTGGAGGCGGACGACGACCACCTGCAACAGTACGAGGCCGCCAAGGCTGGTCTGGCGGAGCTGTCGCCGCTGAGCGGGGCCTTCTCGGCCGATCTGGCGCGGCTGAGGCGGCGGGCGGTCCGTTCGCAAAGGCGTCTTCTGATCGCAGGCGGCCTTGCGACCGGCGCGGTTGCGGCCCTGGCCGCTTTCGTTCTGGTTTTACCCGGCGTGGGCCGGGAGCCTCCCGTCCGGGCGGGTCGTCTCTATGCAAGCGCGCCGGGTCAGATCACCGATGTCGCGCTTGAAGACGGGTCTCGCGTCACGCTGGACGCCGATACGCGGATCCAGGTCGCCTATAGTCGCGACGCCCGGCGTGTGGTGCTGCTGCGGGGCGCGGCCTATTTCGACGTCGCCCATAATGCCGAACAGCCCTTCCAGGTCGCCGCCGAGGATCGCCGGGTGATCGTCACGGGCACGCGGTTCGCCGTGGCGCTGAGGAAAAGTCAGGCGGAGGTGTCCCTGCTGGAAGGTCGGGTCGCCATCGGCCGTACGGACGTCGGCAAGGCGCGCGCGCTGGAGCGGGCTGTGGCCCTGGCGCCTGGCCAGCAGGCGGTGTTCACGCCGGGACGGGATGGACTGCGTGTACGTCGGATCGACGTCGATGCCGCCACCGCCTGGCGTGAGCGCAGGCTGGTCTTCCACGACACGCCGCTGTCGGTGGTGATTGATGAGGCGGGACGATACGCCGGCACGCCGATGGTCATCGCCGATCCCGCTCTGGCCGATATGAGGGTCACAGCCGTGCTGCCCCTGACAGGCGAGGCGGGCCTGATCGATCGCATGGACGCGCTGCTGCCGATCACTGTCGAGCATACCGCAGACGGTCGCGCCCTGATCCGCGCCGACTAGGTCTATCGCAGAGCTGTCACGCAAGCGCGCTAAGCGTTGCGCTTCTGTTGTTCGCCCTCTTGTCGCAAGGCACGGCCCGCGTGAAACCGCCCGCACCATCGACGCCGTTCGGTGCGCGACGTGACGTGGTCGCGATGGTCGCAGCCCTGTCCTTCCTGACTGTCGGCGGATGGACCTCGTCCGCCGAGGCGCAGGAGGGAATGCGCGACTTCGACATCCCCGCGCAAGACGCCCGACGCGCCCTGGTGCAGCTCTGCGTTTCGGCCGGATGCGAACTGGCGTTTGTCGCGCCTGCCGACGAGTTGCGGCTCAGCCGGCCGGTTCGGGGACGGATGTCTTGGCGCGCGGCCGTGCGCCAGATGCTTGAAGGAACGGGCTTGAGGCACCGCTTCATCGGCGCTCGTGGAGTGCGTATCTGGACGGAGGCGCCGGCGCCGCCTGAACCCGCGCCTCTGCCGGCTGCAGAGCTGGAATCGATCACGGTGGTCGGGCGATGGTCGGAGCAGATCGAAGAATCCCTGCGCCGCAAGCAGGCCGCGGATGTCATATCCGACAGCGCTTCTTCGACCCGGATCGGCGAACTGCCCGCCGCGAACCTGGCCGAGGCCTTGCAGCGCGTGCCGGGCGTGGCCATCGAGCGGGAGGTGGGCGAGGGGCAGTTCGTCAGTGTTCGGGGGCTGGGGCCGCTGTTTCAGTCGGTGACGCTGAACGGGGCGCCGGTCGCGTTCAATGAGAACATCCGCAACTCGACCCAGAGCGGCCGTCAGTTCCGATTCCGCGCCCTGTCGGCCGATCTGCTGGCGGGGGCTCAACTGACCAAGTCAGCGACGCCGGATCTGATTGAAGGCGGGATCGGGTCGAACATCGACATTGAGACCATCGGGGGGCTGGACGGCGATCCTTTCGTTAGCGTCAGAGGCGGCGTTGCGGTGGAGGCGCGCACGCGCCGGCCGGAGACGGATATCTCCGTCGCGGGTCGGCTCGTGTCCGGGGACGGGGACTGGGGACTGGTCGGGGGGATGTCTCAGGAGGGGCGGTCTGTCCTCTACGACCGCTTCCAGGTCGGGCGCTATACGGCGGTCAGGATCGACGGCGAAGATGTCATGGCGCCGAACGACGTCCGCACGACCGTCGAACACGAGGATCGGCTGAGGCGCAGCGTTTTTCTAGGCGGGGAATGGCGGGCGTCGCCGTCGGTTCGACTGAGGTTCGACGGGCTGGTGTCGACCTTCGACAACACCATTCGTGAAGACAGGATCGCCTATGGATTGGGGGGGCTGCTGGAGGCGGCCGATGCGACGGCGTTCATTCAGGACGGCGTGGTCACGGCTGCTTCTGTTCAGGCCGGCACGATCGACAACAACACCGAGTTTTCGGAACAGGCGCATCTGAACGTCGTGGCGTCCGGCGTGGCGACGGTGACGGTCGGCGAATGGACGCTCAAGCCTCGGATCAGCCTGTCCCGCGCGCGATCACGGTTGGATACGCCGCTGGAGCGGATTTCCTTCCGTGCGACTACGCCGCCCGCCTATGGGTTTGACGTCCGCGACGCCGCGTCTGACCGTCAGGCGGCGCTGCTGGAGACCGACCTCGACCTCACCGACGCTTCGGCCTTTGCCTTTAAGCGGTTGGGCGTGCGGGCGATTGAATCTGTCGACGACGACCTTACGGCGCTCGTCGATGTACGGCGTCCGGTGGATGTGCCGCTGGGCGTAATGGATCTTGTCGACGTGCGGTTCGGCGGCCAGATCAGCGACCGGTCACGAGACTATCAGAGGCGGGATCGCGAAGCTTCGCTCAGGACCGGCGCCGAGGTGACGTCCGCCTTTTTAGTCGCGCGGGTTCATGACGGTGTATTCAACGAATTGATCCGACGCCATTCCGGACGCTGGGCTGCGGCTGACTTCGACCTGTTTCAGGACGCCTTTCTCATTCTCGGGGAAAGCGACACGCTCAGCGTGGACCCTGACGCCCTGGTCCCGACCGGCGCGGATCTGCAGAACTCCTATGCGGTCGGTGAGCGTGTGGGCGCCGTATACGGCCGTGCCGACTTCGAGGGACAGGCCGCCGGAACGCCCTTCTTTGGCAACCTCGGACTTCGCCTGGTTACGACGCGCACGGAGGTGAATGGCGCTTTTCTGAACGCGGGGCAGAACGGGGGCGCGGCCATCCGTCCGGTGTCTCACGCCGGTTCCGACACGGCCCTTCTGCCCAGTCTCAACATCGCCTTAGATGTCGATGAGGGGCGCCGACTGCGGCTCGCGGCGTCACGGACAATGACCCGGCCGTCGCTGGCCGATCTGCGTCTGGCGACCGTGCCCGCCAGCTCGCTCGTCTCGAACATCTACGAACGCGGACAGGCCGAGATCGATGCTCCGTCTCCGGGTTCGATCTTCACCGGGGTCGGCGGGAACCCGGATCTAAGTCCCTATATGTCCACGAATCTCGACGCGTCCTTTGAATGGAGTTTCCCGCAGGGCGCGCTCAGCGTCGCGATCTTCCATAAGGCGATCGACGATTTCATCGGCTTGGTGGAGGCGCCGGAGGTCCTGGTGTTCGAGACCCGCGCCGGCCCCCTGGTGCGCGCCGAGGTGCTGATGTCTCGGCCCGCAAATCTCGGCCGCGCCACGAGCCGCGGCCTGGAGATCGGGCTCCATCGCCGGCTGTCGTCCGGTTTCGGCCTGTGGGCCAGCGGCACCTTCACGGATGGTGATGGACCTGGGGGGCGCAGCCTGGCGGGGGTGTCGCGCCTGGCCTATTCCATCAATCCCTTCTTTGAGCGGGGACCGCTCGCGGTCGGCCTGTCCTGGTCCTGGCGGTCCGCCTTCCGGTCCGAGGCGGACATGCAGGGGGGAGGGGTGTCCGACTTCACCGTCGGCGCCGCCGGCTATCTGGACGTCCAGGCCTCCTTCGAGATCGGGTCGGGCGGGGTGTTGGTCATCGCCGCCTCGAACCTGACCGACACGACCGACCTGGCCTACGAGCACGATACGCGACGCCTGCTGCAGCTCGGACGCGTCGGACCCAGTGTGACCGCCAGCCTGCGCTGGGCGCTTTGAACCTCTTTCAACGTCTTTCTTAACTCGAGGACTTCTCATGCTCAATCTAATGGCCGCCCTGATGGCGAGTTCGGCCCTGGCCGGCGCGGCGCCGGCCTGCGACTTGGACGCGGCCGATGTTCGTGCGGCGGGCGGAGATGCTTGCGCCGAGGCCTGGATGGACCGGCGATTGGGAATGAACGACCTGACGGCGGTGGGCACCCACAATAGCTACAAGCTGGCGATCCCGGACGCCGAGCTTCAGGCCATGATCGCCGTCAACCTCGGCGCTGTCGCCCTCGACTATTCGCACCGGCCGTTGGCCGAGCAATTGGACGCCGGCGCACGCCAGATCGAGATCGACGTGCTGAATGATCCGCAAGGCGGACGCTACGCCCGTCCTCTGTCCGCCCTGGGCCAGCCGGGGCAGGGCGCGCCGGTCAGCGCGGCCTTTGCGGAGGCGATGGCCAGGCCGGGGTTCAAGACCCTGCACATGCCGGACGTCGATTTCCGCAGCAGCTGCCTGACCTTCGTCGCCTGTCTGACCCAGATCCGTGACTGGTCGCGCGCCCATCCGGATCACGCCCCGATCCTGATCATGCTGAACGCCAAGACGGGCGGCGCTTCCATGCCGGGCGGGACGACCCCGCTGGACTTCGACGCGGCCGCCTGGGACGCGCTGGACGCCGAGGTGCGTTCGGTGTTCGACGCCGAGCGGCTGATCACGCCCGATCAGGTGCAAGGACGTCACGCCACCCTGCGCGAAGGGGTGCTGGCCGGCGGCTGGCCGAGACTGGGCGATGCGCGGGGCAAGGTCTTCTTCGCCCTGGACGAGGGGCCCGAGAAGGTCGCCAGCTATCGCGGCGCGCGGCGTTCGCTGGAGGGCAGGGTCTTCTTCGTCAATACCGACGAGGCTTCGCCGGCCGCCGCCTATCTGACGCTGAACGACCCCGTCGGCGAGCAGGCGCGCATAAGGGCTGCCGTTCGCGCCGGCTTCATCGTTCGCACCCGCGCGGACGCCGACACCGCAGCGCCGCGGACGGGCGATGTCATGCAACGCAGCGCCGCCTTCGCCAGTGGCGCGCAGTATGTGTCGACCGACTATATGTGGGCCGATCCGCGTTTTCCCGCCTATCAGGTTCGGTTGACGGGCGGCGCAGCCGCCGTCTGCAATTCGTTGCGGACCGAGGTGCGCTGTGACGGTCTGGCTGCAGAACGGACCAGCGAAGCGGCGCTGCGGGGGTATCTGGCCCAGGGAGAGCGGCCGGATCTGACAACCGTGCTGGCCCCGCCGCCCGAACCCGGTTCGCCCCGCGCCATCGCGGACCGAGGCGTCTTCATGGAGACACGGGCTCTGCAGGGCACGCCCCGATGGGCGCTGGCGACCTCGGATGTCTCGGGCGAGACCTATGACCAATTCGCCGAGGCGCTGGGCGTGCGCCTGACGCCAGAAGAGGCTCCTATTCTGACGGCGCTGCTTGACCGGGCGGGCAATGACCGTTCGGTGGTCGGCGACGCTAAGACACACTGGCGCACGAAACGGCCCTATATTGGTACGGACCAGTCGATCTGCGAAGCCAAGAGCGACCATCTGGCCGGCAATCCCGACTATCCGTCTGGCCATTCGGCCCATGGGGCTCATGTGGCCATGATCCTCGCAGAACTGGCGCCCCAGCGCGCTGACGCCCTTTATGCCCGCGGTCGTGAATTCGCCGAGAGCCGCTACATCTGCGGCGCCCACAGCTACAGCGCCGCCGAGGCCGGCATCCTGTCGGGCATGGTCATTTATGGGGCCGAACAACGCTCCGACGTCTTCCGCCGCGACATGGAGGCCGCCCGCGCCGAGGTCCAGGCGGCGTTGGCGCGTGCGAGAATCATTAAGTAAGACCCTGCGGGGCTTCACCGGTCGATATGCCGCTGGAGCCCTGTCTGTACGTAGGCTTCATCCGTCGTCGGCTGCAGAATGAGAATCAGTTCGGCCGTCTGCACGGGATACTCAAACCGGCGTGTAGCGCATCGGCCATCCGCCTTGTCATGCAGCTGAGCCTTGGTATTAGCGCCAGTTCTATCCCCGAGAGATTTTTGGCGCATCAGTGCCCTTGGGGTAGGTGCAATCTGCAAGGCGTGCGGCCAGAAATTGGCAATAAAAACCACGAGAATAACTCTGTGAGAAAAATTTTGATCAGAAAACTCATGCTTTTCGTAATGTACCGGTCATAACCACTATGTCGCCATATTGACACAGCTTCGTCTGAAACGTGTCTCCAAGTCAGTTTATTGGCACTAAATTGGGCTCTTTGTACCCTCATTGGTATTGACACCAGTCGCGCGTCTGGGCGTGTTTGGACACCGTCAGTTTTTGGCGGTCTTCGCGACTGAGGGGCACGATGAACAATACGATTTTGAAACTGATGCTGACGACGAGCTTGTTGGCCTTGGCGGGGCAGGTGCAGGCGCAGACGGCAAACGCCGCCCAGAACACCACGACCTCCGCCGACGATAAGGCTGAAGTCAGCGAAGTAGTCGTGACCGGCACGCGTATCGTGCGGCCGAACAACCAGTCCGCGGCGCCGATCACGAGCGTCACGGCAACGGAAATCGAGGCTGCGGCTGCGGTCAATATTGAAGAAATCCTCAACCGGCTGCCGCAGATCGCGCCGGACAGCCAGCAGAACTATCAGGATTCCGACGGCCGCCAGCGCATAAAGCTGCGAAACCTCGGTTTCGAACGCACCCTCGTGCTGGTGGACGGCAAGCGCCTTGGGACGATGAACGGCCAGGACGCCGGCATCATCCCGACCTCGATGGTCCAGCGGATCGATATCCTGTCGGGCGGCGCCTCTTCGGTCTACGGCTCTGACGCCATCTCGGGCGTGGTCAACTTCATCCTCAAGGATGATTTTGAAGGCCTGCAGCTGGACGCCAACTACAGCTTCTACAACCACGAGAACAAGACCACGATCGTCACGCCGGTCGCGCAGGCCTCGGCCTTCCCAACGCCGATCGGCACGGTCAATGACGGTGGTCGCAAAGACATCACCCTGACTTACGGCAAGCATCTGTTTGACGACGCCCTGACTCTGTCGGGCTTCGTGAACTACCGCGATGCGGACGTGGTGCCCTATGCGGATCGCGCCACCTCGGCCTGTCAACTGACGCAAAGCGTGGTGGACGGCCCGCTGAGCTGCTCGATATCGACCTATTCGCCCAGCGGCTACCTGTCGCCGCAGGGCGGCAGCAACAGCGGGTCAGTCTACCTGAACAATCCGGACGGCACGCGCACCTTCGTGCCTTACGGCATCGGTGAAGGCAAAGCCGCGAACCCCTACGACGGCTACTCGTACCAGCGGGAATCGGAGCGCCTGAACGCCGGCCTCTTCGGCACCCTGAAGCTGAATGACAGCGCCGAGATTTACGGCAACGTCATCTGGTTCAAGGATGAATCCTACAATCGCTTCCCCACGCGGGTTTACAGCTACACGGCGTACGGCAGCACGCCGTACAGCGTGAACTGCAACAACCCTCTGATGTCCGCTGCGCAAGCCACAGGGATCTGCGGAACCCAGGCCGGCACCTCGACCATGATGCCGCTGGAAGTCCGCTATCGCTTCGACGATCTGCCGTACACGCTCGACACCTATGTGAATGAAGGCGTGCGGGCCACCGGGGGCGTGCGCGGTGTGTTTGGCAACGTCTGGAACTACGATATCGGCGGCGTCTATGCGCGCAACCAGCAGGATTATACTTCCGGGGCCTTCGCCGAATTCGAAAAGGTCAATCGTTCGCTGAACGTCGTCAACGTCAACGGCACGCCGACCTGCGTGTCCAAAGTCGACGGCACCGACCCCAACTGCGTGCCCTTCGACGCCTTCCAGGCGGGCAACAACGACCAGGCCCTGGCCGACTATCTGTTCACAGGCCAAAGCGGCACGACCACCGGCGTCGGCACGCTGTACGACCTGGTCGCCACGGTTTCGGGCGACCTAGCCGAGTACGGGATCGTCAGCCCCTGGGCGGATCAAGGCGTCGCGGTTTCGGCCGGCCTCGAGTACCGCGAAGAGCATTGGGAATCGACGGCTGACGCGATCTATCGTCGTGAAAACGGCGGGTCCGACGTCAGCCTGTCGCAGAGCGTTGTTGAAGGAAACATCGAGTTCCAGGCTCCGCTGATCGAAGAGCGCAAATATGCGCACCTGCTTCAGGTCAACGGCGGCTATCGTCTGTCGCGCTACGACACCAACCCGGAGACCTTCAACACCTGGAAGATCGAAGGTTTGTACTCGCCGGTTCAGGACGTGACCTTCCGCGCCGCCTTCAACAAGGCCCAGCGCGCCCCGACGGTGATCGAGATGTCGCAGGCGTCGAACATCAGCTTCACGCGCCAAGGCGGATCGCAAAACGACTTCTGCGCGGGCATCGCTCGCCAGATTCAGGATCCCAACGACCCGACGAAGCAGATCACCGTCATCGACGCCCCGACCGCTTCGCGCGAAGTCTGCCGTGCGACCGGCCTGAGCGACGCCCTGTACGGCAGCACCAGCCTGTCGTGCCCCAACTCGCAATGTACGGTTCGCACCGGCGGCTTCACGGTCGATCCCGAAACCGCCAATACGACCACCTTCGGCGTCGTCCTGCGGCCGACCTTCCTGCCGGGCCTGACCCTTTCGATCGACCGGTTCATCATCGATCTCGATGACTCGATCAACTACAACGACTACAGCTACTATCAGGACGGTTGCCTGAGCAGCGGTGGCGACGCATACTTCTGCGACAAGATCGTGCGCGATCCGGTCACGGGCGCCCTGTATGCCAGCGCCGCGTCGAACCCGACTACCGGCTTCATCAGCCAAGGCACGACCAACGCTTACAAGTCGAAATCCCATGGCTGGGACTTCCAGGGCCAATACGGCCTCGAGTTGGAGAATTTCGGCAAGTTCGATTGGGTGTTCAACGGTTCGCTGTCCACGCGTCAGAGCTGGCAGGATTCGCCCCTGCGGCCCGAGATCAACTGCATCGGCTACTTCGGCTCGTGCGGCGGTCAGTTCGTGCCGGAGTGGACGCACGGCCTGCGTACGACCTACACCATCCCGAACGATCGTCTGAGCGTCTCGGTCAACTGGCGCTATGTCTCGTCGCTGACCCACACGTCCAACTCGGGCGACCCGTTGCTGGGCTGGGTCGAAGGCGGCGAGCGCAAGACCTTCTACCGCATTCCGGCCTACAACTACTTCGACGTGTCGGTGGCCTATAAGGTGACGGACGACGCGAAGCTGCGGGTCTCGGCCAACAACATCCTCGACGAAGAGCCCCCGGTCATCCCGAACTCCTACAACGTCAGCCTGGCGCGGAATAACACCCTGCCTCAGCGTTATGACTCCCTGGGACGTCAGATCTCGATCGGCCTGACGGTCAACTTCTAATCGGCTGATTTCAGCCTCCAAGGCCTAGCCGTTTCGGCGGAGCTGCACCTGTAGCTCCGCCGATTCAATTGGGGGCTGACCAGCCGATCGACAGGCCCGGTTCAATGTAAGGCCCATGGTTGAAAGGCTTCTCGCGCTCGGACCTCAGAGGGCGCTGGCGGCTGATCGCGCTGCGGGTCGTTCCCAAGGGCAAAACAAGAAAATTCCAGCTCTGATCGTCCGATGTTTCAGGGGCAGGTCACGCCAGCATTGTGACAAGTACGCGACGGCGCCTGAAAAAAGGAGCCCGTCCTCTCAGTGTGGCTGATTTCAGAGAACGCGGGCTTGCCGCCTTCTGAAAGCGCGTGCCAGTCTCTGTGCCCATGGGTGTTTCAGACGACACAGCGCTCTGGCTTGCGCGAAGCGTGATGCCGCATGAGCCTGCGCTGCGCGCATGGTTGCGCCGGGGGGCTTCGCCAGCGGACGTCGATGATATTGTGCAGGAAACCTACGCGAAATTGATCGGTGTCGCGGATGTGGGCTCCATCCGTAACGTGCGCGCCTATCTTTTTCGCACGGCGCAGTCCGCTGCAGTTGATCGCTTGAGACGAAAGAGCGTGGTGCCGCTCGACGCCGTCGCAGATATCGACAGACTTCAGATCGCGGCAGATGGGGTGACGCCGGAAGATGAAGTCGTGGGCCGCAACGAACTTCGGCTTCTCGCGAAAATGATCGACCGCCTTCCCGATAAGACGCGTCGTGTCTTCATCCTGAGCCGGGTGGAGGGGCGTTCGCAGAAGCAGATTGCTCAGGAGACGGGATTCCCTGAAAGCACCGTCGAAAAGCACATCGCTAAGGCCTTCGTCCTATTGATGGCCGCGTATGCCGATGGAGGATATGATGCTCCAGATGCGTCAAGGTTGCGGAACGTGCGGATCGGACGAAGGGCGGATGGCAGGGACGGAAACGGCTGAAGAAATCGATCGCCGCGCGGCCATGTGGGCTGCGCGGCTTGATCGTGGCGCGTTTTCACTTGCGGATCAGCGTGAATTCGATGCGTGGGCGGCGGAGGATCCGCGTCGTTTGGGCGCCTTCGCCCGTGCGCGCGCCATAGCGCTTCATTCCAAACAAGCATCCGCCCTGCGCGGCGCCGCCGTTTCCGAGCAACCCGTGATGGCGCGGCGATCTCTGCTGGCGGCCGGAGTCGCCGTGGCGATTTTGAGCGGCACGGGATTGGCTGCGGCCTATTGGCGACGCTCTCAGCGGCTGGATACAGTGCGCGGCGAAGTCCGGTCGGTCCCTCTGGACGACGGCAGCGTTGTCACGCTCAACACCCTTTCGCGTGTCAGCGTTCGCTATACCCGCTCCGTCCGCGAAGTTGTGCTGATGTACGGCGAGGCCCTGTTTGAGGTGGCCGTCGATCCTGTCCGGCCTTTCGTCATGCGAGCGGCCGGCGTCGTGCTTACGACCTACGATGGGTCTTTCCTGTTGAAGCGCTTGAATCAGTCTCCGCTTCAAGTGGCTGCGCTTGCGGGCTCGGTCCATATGCGTGTGGGGCAGGGGCAGGCGCAAATCCTGACCGCCAACCAATTGATCAGTCTCGGCGGAAACAATGTGTCAGGCCGTCGTCCCATAGACGCGCGCCAGACCAACCAGATTCTCGCCTGGCGCGACGGCAAGATCGAATTCCACGACGAAAGCCTGCATGCGGCCGCCGCTGAGTTCGCCCGGTTCAGCGAAGTCCCGATCGAATTCGCGGATCGAAACGTGGCGGAAATGAAAATCACTGGCCTGTTTGACGCAAACGATCCGGCGGCCTTTGCGCGAGCGGCGGCGCGCAGCCTGAATCTGCGCGCAGAAATCAGCACGAGCCGAATTTTGCTGGGTTACGGTTAAATATTTTCCGGACGCTGGAGGATTCCCGATCCGCCCCCCGTCTTGTCTATGTCCGGTGCGCCGGGGGAACATAGAAAATGGATCGGGGGATCTCATGGTGTCGTGGAAGCGATTGTTGGCGGCGAGCGTGGCGGGGGGAGTGCTTGTCGCGGCGGCCCACGGAGCGGCGGCTCAGGATAGACAATTCAACGTGGCGGCTCAGCCGCTGGCGCAAGCCATTCCGGAACTGGCGCGCCAAGCGGGCGTGACAATTTCAGCCCCAACCGGCCACCTTGCCGGCCGGGTCGGGCCTGCGGTCTCGGGCCAAATGGACGTCGAAGACGCGATCAGCCGACTGCTGGAGGGCACCGATCTTTACATCGCCTCGCACGAGGGGACGACCATCATCTTGCAGAAGCGGAGCGCAGGCGACGCGCGCGCCGCCGAGGTCCAGGAGGTCGTGGTCGTCGGCAGCCGGATCAGGGGCACGCGCATAAACGAGGCCTTGCCGGTCACAGTCGTCGACCAGTCTGATCTGGATGCGATCGGGGCCACCGACGGCGACGATCTCTATCGCTCTATCGCCCAGATGGGCGACGTCGGCTTCAACGAGGCGGACAGCGATAACGGCGGCATCAATAATGCGAGGGGCGATGTGGCGTCGATCGACCTGCGGTCGATCGGCACGGGCAATACCCTAGTGCTGCTGAATGGTCGCAGGCTGGTTCCGCATCCCGGCACTCAGATCGAAAACTATGTGCCGGTGCAGACGGTCAACACCAACGCCATTCCCACCTTCGGCCTGCGTCGGGTCGAGGTTCTGGCCGATGGCGCCGCCGCCCTCTATGGAACGGACGCCGTGGCCGGCGTCGTCAACAACGTCCTGCGCGACAACTTCGAAGGCCTTACCGTCGAGGCCGCCATGGGCCATGACGAAGGGGGGATGGAGGAATATTCCTTCGATTTCCAGGCCGGCAAGGATTTCAACAACGGCAAGACCAATGTCTCCGTCATGGGGAGCTACCTGACTCGGGATCCGCTCTACATCTGGGAACGGGACTATGCGACCGTCGCCGGACGCGTGGCGGCGTTCAACGGTCGAGCGTCCGGTCTCGACTATGCGACCTACAGCACGATCACGGCCTGGGCCGAAGGCATAAAACTGGATCCGACGACCTATCGGAACGCAGGCACCACGACACGCGTCAACGGCACGACCCTGACATCGACGGCCGGCACTTTCCATGTGCAGCCCAGCACCAACGCGGGGTGCATCACTAACGCCTACACGACGGGCACCTGTTTCGATAACTCCACCCTGTCGACGACGAGCGAGGACAATAATCTTCGATATGATCTCGATTCGATGCGGACGATCGGTTCGGCGGTGGATCGCGCCAACCTGTTCACCTTCGTCAACCACAAGTTCGACAACGGCGTCGAGTTCTTCGGCGAGCTGAGCTATTACTGGGGTGAGACTTGGTCCCAGCGGCAGCAGGACACGCCGTTGGACACTCAGCGCGTGCTCATGTCGCCGACCGCCTACTGGAATCCGTTCGGCGCCACTGGCGTGACGGCCCGGCTGAGCGGACTGTCCGGCGTGCCGACGACCGGGTCTGCGATCCAGATTCAGGACTACCGTTTCGCCGACCTGGGTTATCGGGAGGTGGAGGTCGAGAACGTCACGACCCGGTACTTGGGCGGTTTGCGCGGCGAACGCTCCGGTTTCGATTGGGAAAGCGCCTTGCTCTACAGCAAGGCTGAAACCACTGACGAAATGGACGGTGTCAGCATGACCTTGCTCCAGGGCGCGATCAACGGGACGACCCCAGACGCTTATAACCCCTTCGCGGGCGGTGATCTGACCAATCCTCAGGACGGTGCGACGGGACTGAACAGCCAGGAGACGATCGACAGCTTCATGGTCAAGGTTTACCGCTACGCCGAGACGGAACTGATGCAGTGGGACTTCAAAGTCTCCAAGGGCGATTTCTACCCGGTGCCGGCGGGACACATCGGTCTGGCTGCGGGGGTTGAGGCGCGCCGGGAGACCTTCGCCGAAGATCGCGATCCGCGTCTGGACGGAACCATCACCTTTACGGACCTGGCCGGCGCCGTGTCGCAGAGCGACGTCATGGGCGTCTCCTACACGCCGGACAGCTCGGGCGCGCGCAACGTCTATTCGGCCTTCCTGGAATTGGCCGTTCCGGTCGTTTCGCCGGAGATGAACATCCCGCTGGTGCAGTCGATCGATGTCCAGATCGCAGGACGCGTGGAGAACTACACCCTGTTCGGGACGGTCGGCGCGCCCAAGGTGGCGCTGGCCTATCGTCCAACGTCCTGGCTGATGTTCCGCAGCGCCTGGTCGGAAGGCTTCCGCGCGCCGAACCTGCTTCAACTCTACCAGCCGGATTTCGAACGATCGAACAGCCGACGCGACTACGCCGCCTGTGCGGTGCAACTGGCCATCGGCGCGATTCCGACGCTGACCACCAGCAATGACTACTGCACCAGCGAGGACCGTATCGAAAAACGGTCGGGGAATAAGGACCTGAAGGCGGAGAACTCCGAAAACATCAGCCTGGGCCTGGTGTTCGAACCTGAGCTCTGGTCCGACCGGTTCGGCGATCTGACGCTGACCGTCGATTACTGGAAGATTCGTCAGGAGGACTTGGTCGGGATTTTCGGCGGCACCAACCAACTGATCATGGACTATTATCTGCGTGAGATCGGCAGCTCGAACCCCAACGTCGTCCGGGCTGATCCCGACGCCCAGCAGATCGCCGACGCTGCGGCGGCCGGCCTGGCCCCTGTGGGCGACCTGTTGTCCATCAAGGACGACTACATGAACCTGCAACCGCGCGAGTCCGAAGGTCTCGATTTCCGCCTGTTCTACACGCTGCGCGACACCCCGGTGGGAAACTGGCGCCTCAGCCTCAATGCGAGTCAAAAGCTGAAGCTGTATCAGGAGGCCAGCGAGCAGCATCAGACCCTGCTCGACGCCTTGGCTAACGGCACGATCGCGGGCGTGACGGTCGGCGGCGTCGAAGACCTCATCGGACAGAACGGCAGACCGGAGTGGAAGTTCACGGCGTCCTTGACCTGGGATCTGGGCCAGTGGACCTCCGGTTGGTACACCAGCTACGTCTCCGACTTCGTCGACACCAGCGCCACCTATGTGGACACCGATGACTATTGGGTGGTGGACGAGTGGCTGACCCATAACCTCTACGTCCAGTATGAGTTCGACAAGGGCGGCCCGCTGGACGGCGCGCGCGTCCGCGTCGGCGCGCGCAATCTCTTCGATGAGGATCCGCCGCTGGCCGACGAAAGGTTCGGCTACACCGGCAGCGTCCATTCCAATCGTGGCCGCTGGTGGTACGCCAGCATCCGCAAGTCCTTCTGACGACAGCGCTCGGGCGAGCGCCCGCCTCGCCCGAGCCTTCCAGGACATCGACATGTCTTCGCATGCGCCTTCGGCGGACTTGTTCCGACCGGCTCTACTTGCGGCGCGCCTATGGTTCGCCACGCCGCTGTGGCGACGGATCCTGATGGGTCTAGCGCTTGGCGCGATCGCAGGCGTGGTGCTGGGTGAGCGCGCCCAGGACCTGAAATGGATCGGCGATCTCTTCGTTCGCCTCATCCGCATGCTGGTGACCCCGCTGGTCTTCGTCACCGTCGCCGCAGGCGTATCCGCCATGTCCGATCCGGCGCGGCTGGGATCGGCCGGCCTCAAGACCATGCTCCTCTATTTCGGCTTGATGCTGAGCGGTGCGGCCATCGGGCTGGGCCTAGGCGCGCTGATCCAGCCGGGCGCCGGCGTCGATCTCGACGGGGTCGTCCCCGCACCCCTGTCCTCAGAGCAAGACCTAACCACAACCCTGACGAACATCGTACCCCTGAATCCCATCGCAGCCATGGCGGAGGGCGACGTCCTCGCCGTCATCTTCTTCGCTCTGCTGATCGGCGCTGCGTTGCTGGTGACGGGTGAGGAGGGGCGACCCTTGCGGCGGGTTCTGGAGTCGGGTTCAGCCGTTCTGCTGCGCGTCGTTCAGTTCGTGATGGAACTGGCCCCGTTCGGCGTCTTCGCTCTGATCGCCTGGGTGGTGGGAACCAGCGGCCCCTCGGCCTTCGTCAGCGTGTTGCGGCTGTCCTGCTGTGTGCTCCTGGGCGCCGCGATTCAGACCTTCATCGTCCACGCCGCCGTTTTGCGAATGATCGCACGTGTCCCTGTCTTGCCGTTCTACCGCGACATCGTTGACGCCGTGGCGGTGGCCTTTTCGACATCGTCCAGTGCGGCCACCCTGCCTGTGGCGCTGAGGGTGGCGCAGCGGAATCTCGGCGTCAGTCCGGCCATCGCCTCGACGGTGCTGCCGCTGGGGGTGACGCTCAGCATGGACGGAACCGCCCTCTATGTCGGCCTGCTGGCCGCCTTTTCCGCCCAGGTGTTCGGCGTCGCCCTGGGGCCGGCCGATTATCTGGCCATAGTCGCAGTGACGGCCCTTGTGGCCCTGGGCGCCGCGCCTGTGCCGTCAGCCTCGCTGTTTCTCCTGGCGGCGGTTCTTTCCGTGATTGGGCTAGGGCCCGAGCAAACAGCTTTGATCGTCGGCTTCATCCTGCCGTTCGACCGGCCGCTCGATATGATCCGCACCGTGCCGAACTGCACCAGCGATCTGGCCGTGGCCGTCGCCGTCGCCCGTATGGAGGGTGAATTGGACCTCGCAACCTACAAGGAAAGACCGCTGGAATGAGCCGTCTCCAACCGCTGCTGGCCGCCCGACTGACCCTCGCGCCCTGCGCTGACCCGATTCAGCGGCGGTCATCCCCTGAGAGGAAATCACGAATCTGTCTTCATTGGAGAATGGGATGACGAAGCGACTGATGATGGCGGTCGCTGCCGCTGCCGCTGCCGCTGCGGCGCTGGCGGCATCCACGCCGGCCTCTGCCCGACAGGACGCAGCGACGCCGCCCGCGACCGTACAGACCGTCGACGAGCGGATCGTGTTTCGCAGCATGGACGAGGCGCGCACCGAACTGGTCGGCTATCTGTTTCGGCCTGCGGGGCCGACGCCGGAAGGCGGAGCCCCGGCCGTGGTGCTGATGCACGGTCGGGGCGGCGTCTATTCGTCCCTGGCTGACGGAGTCTATGAGGCGCAGAACCTGACTCTACGGCTCAAGTTCTGGGCCGCCTACTGGACTGACCGTGGCTATTTCGTCCTGGTGGTCGATAGCTTCGGGCCGCGGGGCTATCCGACCGGTTTTGCAGCGGGAACCTACAGTTCGCGGCCGCCGGAGATCAATGAGGTGACGATACGACCGCTGGACGCCTATGGCGCGCTGCGGTTCCTGCGCGGCGTGGACGGTGTGGCGGACGATCGTATCGGACTGATGGGCTTTTCCAACGGCGCCAGCACCGTCCTGGCGGCACTTGCGGACGACAAGCCGGGGGACATACGCCGGATCGGCTTCCGGGCGGGGCTCGCCCTCTACCCGGGCTGCGGCCTCCAGGGCCGGTTCCGACAAGCCTACAAGACCTATGCGCCGGTCGAGGTCTTCATCGGTACGGCCGACCAGGAGGTGTCGCCTGAAAGCTGCCGGACCCTGGTTGATCGCGCGCAGGCGGCGGGCGCTCCGGTCAATCTGACCGTCTATCCGGACGCGGCGCACGGTTTCGACGATCCCAGCCGCAGCCGGCAGGCGGTCGCAGCCAATGCCGTCGCCACCCAGGACATTCGCGGTCGGGTCGATCGCTTTTTCGAAGCTCAACTGGCTCCCCGCTGACTTCAGATCAAGGCGAGGAGAGGGCGTCGGCGACAGGGCCGACGCCCTCTTTCGTTTCAGGATCCCGGCGCGGCGGCGGGGCCGTAGAACAGGGCGTTGAACAATAGGCGGACCGAGGCGCGGGCCTGGGCGCGATTGATGACGTCAGGCCCCAGGATGATCAGCCGCCCCTGGCCCATTGGCGCATTCACCACGGCGGCGGCGCCGGCCAGCTTCTCCGGACCGATGGCCCAGCCGCTGGACACGACGGCGGGCGAGGCATAGCGGGCGGCGACCCCTGCGTCCCCCCGCGCCGTGAAGGCGGCGTTCTCGTCGAAGAAGACATTCAGTCGGGCCGGGAGGCCATAGGCCAGCGGGTCGGCGGGATCGACATCCACCGCCAGCAGAGCACCGGGGATGAAGAAGTCGGTGGAGGGCAGGGGCTTGTTTTCGGTCGACAGGACGTCGTCGACCGGCGCTCCCAGGGCCAGGGCCAGTTTGTGGGCCGAACCGGCGGTCACGATCGTGCCCCCGGCCTCGGCGAAGCGGGTCAGCTGCGGCAGGGTCTTCTCGCGCGTGACGGCGCCCAGCCAAGATCGATAGGCTTCGGGAATCGTCTCAGGATCCGGCTGCCCGCGCCCCGCTCCGTTCGGGAAGTCGCCGGGCAGCAGATCGGGCGCGAAGACAAGGACGTCGAAATCCTCCTTCAGGTCTCCCGCGTCGAGACGCTGGGGATAGACGACCTCGAAGGGATACTCGAACTGCTCCAGCAGCCAGCGGGTCCAGCCGGCCGACATGGAGCCGCCGTAACGATCCACCAGACCGATCCGCACAGGCTTCAGCGCGATGGCGTCTCCGCCCGGCGCGCGCGCCACGGCCTCGGCGTTCAGGCCGAGGTCGGCGACCGCCTGTTCAACGAGGTCGCGCGACACGTCGCTTGCCGGGATCCACAAGGCGCCCGGCGCCAGGGTGCGGGCGCCGACACGCACCTCGGCCTTCTGCCAGAAGACCGGCTGCCCCGCCTTCAGCAGGCGATTGGTCAGGATGAAGCTGTTGACCGCCGCATGGTCGATGATGAAGCCCGCCTTGCCCTGTCCTCGAACCTGACCGGCCGGGACGGAAATGAGATCGGGCACTGGTTCCAGCGGCGCCTCGAACGGATCGAGAATCCGGTCGAACTTCACCCCCATCTGGAGTGCGAGCGTATAGCCGGTGGCGTCATAGGGCAGGGCCGGCGGGCCGCCGGGATACTGCAGGTCGTGCGGATGGTCCTGCGGCTCGAACATGTCCAGGACGTGCGGCCGATAGGCCTGGTTCGTCCGCACGACGAAGGAGCCGGCCGGATAGGACTTTCCGGAGATGGAGAAGGCGCGGGTGGCGCGATCGACGTCCACCCCGGTCTTGATCAGGCTGTTGAGGAAGGCGATCGCGGTCGGCAAATCGGCCTGGTCCGCCGGGATGACATAGGCGCGCGGATCGCGCAGCGCCGGGTCGCGCAACACCTTGTCGTACAGGGCGGGATCGACCGATCGTCCGCCCTGGCTCGCCGCTGTCTTCAGGGCCTCAATGCGAGAGGGGGTGACCCGCCAGGTGTCGGTCTCGCCCCGTGCAATGGCGTTCGAACCCATCCGCCAGATGTTGAACAGCAGTCGGTCGCGGTTGCGCGACGCATAGTCCAGCACCGCGCGATTGATCGACAGCGAATAGTGGATGGATTGCCGGAAGCGCCAGGTCTGCGGCGCGATGGGGGCCGGCAGATCGTTGCGCGGCAGTTGGTTGTCCGGAACCAGGGCGATGCGGCTCGGCGTGGGGTGCCCGGTGATCTCCGTCAGCAGGCCGATGGAGTTATGGAAATAGGTGATTGAACGCTCCATCCCGTTGTTCCAGGTGGAGTACCGGGCGCCGCTGCGCATGGTCGCGCCGGGCTTGCCTTCGGCGACCAGCCGGTTGTGCATGGCGGCGCCGACCTCTGACAGAGCGGTCATCGCCAGAGGATCGTAGTTGTAGTTGAAGGGGTCCCGGAACGGCGGCATGAAGACGACCGTCCCCGCCGGCGCGGACTGGTGGTGGTTGTAGACGATCTGGGGGAACCACTCCCGGAACAGCATGCGGTTGACGTTGGTCGTCTCCGTCATCGCCGACAGATAGTAGTCGCGATTGTTGTCGTGGCCGACATAGGCCTGATACAGGCGCGGCAGGCTGGCGAACTCCCGTTTCTCCGGGTCCGCCTCCCGCATGTACCAGTCCGCCACCAGATCCCAGCCGTCCGGATTGAGCGGCGCGAACAGGATGATCACGTCGTCCAAGACCCGCAGGGCCTCCGGATCCTGGGCCGTCAGCCATTCATGGACGGCGGCGATCAGGGCCTGGGGCGGAACGGTCTCGGTCGCGTGAAGGCCGCCGTCGATCCAGACGACGGCCTTGCCCTCAGCGGCCAGGGCCCGTGCTTGCGCTTCATCGACGCCCTCGGCCTTGGCCAGGCGTTGCGCGATGTCGCGGTAGTGATCCAGGCGGGCGATGTTCGCTGGAGAGGAGACCGCAGCGACATACTGGGTTCGCCCTTCGGTCGTCTTGCCGATCTCGATCAGCTTCATACGATCCGACTGGCCGGCGAGCGTATGGAGATAGGCTTCGAACTGCCGGTAGTTGATCAGCCGATAGTCTTCGCCGACGTCATGCCCGAACGCCTCATGCGGGGAGGTGATAGGATCTGCCTGAGCGGCTGCCGGTCCCCCAAGCAGCGCGCTCGCGATCACAATCGCAGCGCAAATTCGGTTGAACATCTTCTATCTCCATTCCCCGCCTACTGATTTGGACGCACGGCGACCCGAATTTCCTCCAACAGGGCCGCCCCGGCGTTATGGGAAACGCATCGCACAGATCGGGATCATTTGCCGATCAGCCGTTTCAGCGAAAAGCGTGTCGAGCGGACGATAGGGCGAGAGACGGTCGGAAAGGCGAAACACCATGAGCCTCGCCTGTTCTAACTCCATCCGCGCTACGCCGTGCATCAGGTCATACCGATTAGTTTTCGACAGTTCGTCGAAACGGAGATCGGCTCTTCCTGCCAGCGGCAGCGCTTTGACCCGGGTTTTCGGGGAAAAGGAAAGCGTAGCGATTGTCTTATTGAGTGCGGCCACTCGTTCCACCGAGAAGTCCCGCTGCTCTTTGATCGACTTCGGCAGGGGAGTGGCTTCTAGAATGTCAAACCTCGAACACGCGCGCGCTCAGCTTCAAGGCCAAGCGGCGGGCTGTTCGAAGGCGCTGGACGTCCAAAGACCGCCTCACCTCAGCAGGGCAGAATCGATCCTGATGACGAAGAGGCGCCCGCACATGCAGGTCATAGGCGCCGCTTCGACGAGAGAGATACGAGAAGGTGTTGCGCGACTGGCGGCGACCCTCAACCCCGGCAACGGGGGCGCTCCCACGCAGACGTGAAAACCTCCGCAGCGTTACCGCCGTTGAGCATTTTGCGCACCAAAATCGGTTTTGGCGAAGAAGCCCAATCCCTAGGTATTTGAGATCAGGTCTTTCCCTGAAGATATGGCGGAGAGGGTGGGATTCGAACCCACGGTACCCTTCCAGGCACGCCGCATTTCGAGTGCGGTACATTCGACCACTCTGCCACCTCTCCGCGGTGCATAGTCGCTTGGTCGAGCGAGCGGCTTCTCTAATGGCAGGCGCGTTGTACCGCAAGCGCTCTGTGAAAGAATTCCGACCTATCTTTGCGCGGGCAGGGAAAGGCCCGGCGCGGCGCCTGTCTGGGGGTCGACGCCCTTGAATCGAAACAGTTCGGCGGGGCGGCCGCCGGTGGCCGAGGACAGTTGTCCGGTGGGCTCGACTAGGCCGGTCCGTTCGACGCCACGGCGGAAATTCTGCTTGTGCAGGGTCAGGCCCGAAACGGCTTCGGCGGCGGCCTGGAGCGCCGAAAGGGTGAAGACGCCGGGGGTCAGGTCGAACAGGACCGGGCGGTATTTCAGCTTGCTGCGCAGGCGGCCCAGGCCGGTCGCCAGGATGCGCCGGTGGTCCGAGGCCATGGTCATGCCGGGCAGAACGGAGGGCGGGGGCGGCTGGTCTCCGTCGCGCCAGGCTTCGGCGACCAGCCGCGCCTCGTACAAGAGCTCGTAGCGTTCCAGCACACGCTCCTCGTTCCAGCGGTGGTCGGGCGTCAGGGCGAACAGGGCGCGGGCGCGGGCCTGGCGCTGATCATTGTCGCCGGCCCAAAGCGCGAGGCCTTGCGACAGGGCGTTGCGCAGGGCTGGATTGGCGGTGCGGCGATCCTCCCACGGGAAGATATCGAACGCGGCGTCCCAGCGCGCGTCATGGGTTTGGGCCTCGGTCTGGACCTCGGCCGCGTCAGGCGTCAGAGCCAGGTAGCCGACCGAGACTTCGCGTCTCTGGTCCACGGCGGGGGTTGCGCGTGGCGTGGCTCGGCCCGCATCGCCGAAGGTGTAGAGCTGTTCGACGAAACCCAGGCGGAACCCCGTCTGTTCGGTCACGAAATCCCTCAGGGCCAGTTCGAAAGTGCGGTCGCGCACGGGGTCGAACGGGCCGAAGGGCAGGGCGCGCGCCCCGTCCTCGCCTTGGGTGGTCAGCACGACGGACCGACGGTCCTTCAGCGCCATGACGACGACCGACAGGCCGATGCGCACGCCCTGATCCGCCGCTCCCGTCATCGGCCTATTCCGTGTGCCAGGCGTCGTCGGCGGGCAGCAAACCCACGGCTTTGGCCAGAACCTGATAGCGCTCCAGATAGCGGGCCTGGGCGATGGAGGCGGGCTGGGGCTCGATGATCAGGCTGTAGCCGGGGGGCGGGGAGCCGAAGAAACCCAGAGATTCCTTTTCGTTGAACCCGGCCAGCTGGGTCGCCTCAAAATAGGCGCAGGCCTTGTCGGCCTTCTTGATCAGGGTCTTGATAGTCTGTGGCGTCTTGGGCGGCAGGCCGTAGCGAACGTGGATGGCCGCCTCGAGCCGCGCCTCGAAATCCTTGTAGCCTTCCCCCAGCGCCGCCTTGAACGGCGAGATCATGTCGCCGATCACATATTCCGAGGCGTCGTGCAGCAGGGCGGCCAGGCGCCATTTGGGATCCAGGCCCGGCTTGATGTGGGCGGCGATCTCTTCGACCACGACACTGTGCTGGGCGACCGAGAAGGCGTGTTCGCCGATCGTCTGGCCGTTCCAGCGCGCGACGCGGGCCAGGCCGTGGGCGATGTCCTCGATCTCGATATCGAAGGGCGAAGGGTCGAGCAGGTCCAGGCGACGGCCCGACAGCATGCGTTGCCAGGCGCGGACTTCGGTCTTCTTCTTGGGGCGCTCGGCCAAATTTTCGATCCTGATCGCGTGTGGGCTGGTCAGGTGACGCAAAGCGGCGCGGGGATCAAGACTTGCGGGGCGATCCGGGCGGATCGGATGGCGTCTGGGCGTGAAAAAAGTCGTCAGTCCCCAACGTTCAGGGCGACGAGTTCCTTGGCGGATTCGAAGACGCGGCCGTTCTTGGCCTTGGAGCGCACGGTGGCGATGACCAGAGGGCCGCCGGCGGGGCCGCGCGCGACGAAGCCGACCTGACGCCAGGCGCCGGCTTCGACGCTGTCGTCGGCCAGCAGGAAGGTCATGCGAGTCGCCTCGCCCGGCGCTTGGGTGCGGACCTGGGTGGTTTCGCCGTTGGTGTTGACGCTGACCGCGCTGGTCTCGGTCCGGACCCCCTGGCCGTCCTTGGATTCGATGTTGATGCCCGCGATCCGCACCGTGGCGTTGTCGCCCTGGGTCTCGATATGAAGGCCAGGCAGGCTGACGGTGGCGTCTTCGCCCTTGGTCTTGATATCGACGCCGGGCGCCTCGACCGAGGCCTTTTCCTCGCCCGTCTCGGTCTCGCGGGCGTCGATCCGCACCGCCGCCTGGGGGATTTCCGCCGAGAGACGGCGCTCATAGTCCCGCAGGACGTCTTCAGGCGTGCGGCCGTCCAGCTTGACCAGATAAAGCACCACCTCGGCGCCGCGCGGCCCGCCATAGGTGCAGGATCCGCCGCCCGGACTGGCTGACCCTTTGCGCGTCAGGACGCTGACCGTGTCCGGGCACTGCAGCCCGTCCACCACCTTCAGCACGCCCTGGGACGCGTCGTCTGCGGTGCGGGTCGTGGAGGTCGTGATGCGGACCCCATTTTCGCTGTCGCAAGCCGAAAGGCCGACGCTGAGGATCGCAGCCGACAAGCCGGCGGTCAGAAGACGGTACGGGACGGTAACGCTCATGGTTTGTATTGTGGGCGTTCAGCGCCGGTGTTCCAGTGAAATCGCGGTAATGCCGCTTAGCCGCCCGGACGGCCGCCGTCGCGACGTCCCAGGAAGGCCAGCCGCTCGAACAGGTGGATGTCCTGTTCGTTCTTCAGCAGCGCGCCGTGCAAAGGCGGGATCAGCTTGTTCGGCGTCTTTTCCCTCAGGGTCTCGGCGTCGATATCCTCGACCAGCAACAGCTTCAGCCAGTCCAGCAGTTCCGACGTCGAAGGCTTCTTCTTCAGACCCGGGGTGTCTCGGATTTCATAGAAGGTCTTCAGCGCCTCCGACACCAGTCGCGGCTTGATGCCAGGGAAGTGGACATCGACGATGGCCGACAGGGTCTCGGCGTCCGGGAACCGGATATAGTGGAAGAAACAGCGGCGCAGGAAGGCGTCGGGCAGCTCCTTCTCGTTGTTCGAGGTGATGATGACGATGGGGCGGACCTCGGCCCGGATCGTCTCGCCGGTCTCCTGAACATAGAATTCCATCCGGTCGAGCTCCTGCAGGAGGTCGTTGGGGAATTCGATGTCGGCCTTGTCGATCTCGTCGATCAGCAGGACGGGGCGTGTCGGGGCGGTGAAGGCCTCCCACAACTTGCCCTTCTTCAGATAGTTGCGGACGTCGTGGACGCGTTCGTCGCCCAGCTGGCTGTCACGCAGGCGGCTGACGGCGTCATATTCGTAAAGGCCGCTGTGGGCCTTGGTGGTCGACTTGACGTGCCAAGTGATCAGGGGGGCGTCGAAGGCCTTGGCGACCTCATAGGCCAGGACCGTCTTGCCCGTGCCTGGCTCGCCCTTGATCAGCAGGGGGCGTTCCAGCGCCACGGCGGCGTTCACCGCGACCTTCAGGTCTGAGGTGGCGATATAGTGGTCGGTGCCTTCGAACCGGCTCATGAAAAACCCGCTCCGTGAATGTCACGAAGCGGGTTAGCCGATCGGTTGAGATATGAACAGCGATCAGGTGATGTGTTTGGCCGAGACCGGATCGCTGGCAGGGAAGGTTTCCTCGATGCCTTCGTCCACCAGAGCTTCTTCCCGAGAGACCCCGTCCCTCATTTTGTCTTCCAGCTGATCCGGTTTTCCGTCTTCCGCCACGATTTTTTTGGCGTGGGGGGCATCCGTCGATGCGTCGGTCTTGGCATGGTTGTCGGTCATGGATCTTCCTCAGGTTGCCGGCTTTTCGGCGTCTTGCTCAGGCGCGTAGCCGAGTTGTTCGATGTCGTCGTCGTCTAGACGCCGTGATTCCCAGTGAGCTGCGCTTGCCTGGGCCCCGCGCTCATTTTCCATCAGGCCGGAATAGACCAGCTCGACCTCGTTCTCGCTTTGCAGGCCGTTGCTGTCAGCATCCGACTGGGTGAGGGTCTCCCCGTCCATGCCGAGCAGGGCGTCCGCTTCACGTTCGACGCCGTCGAGCGCGAGTTGATCGTCCAGATCGATGTCGTCCTCGTCGAACTCATCCTCGTCGGCATCTCCGTCGGCCTGAGTCAGGTCCAGAACCTGGTCGGCTTCGTCCAGAAGGAGGTCGCCTTCGCCTTCGTCGTCGATGTGGGTCTCGTCGAAGGTTTCCGACTGCTCCTGATCGTCCTGGTAATCATTGTCCGGCATGGTCGCCTCCTGTGCAGACAGGAAACGTCGCGCGCTCTCAGGTGTTCCAGCGTCAGCTTAAGACAAGAGATGGTTAACCCTCTTCGCTTAAGACCCTATTCACTGGGATGGTCCATGATCCATGGGTTCCGCCAGTGGGGAGTTCGGTCGTCCATGGCCCTGAAGCTGTCGTTGAAGCCCGGCGAGAAGTTCGTGTTGAACGGCGCGGTGGTCCAGAACGGCGACCGTCGCGGCGTGCTGATCCTTCAGAACCGCGCCAGCGTGCTGCGCGAGAAGGACATCATGCAGGCGGAGGAAGTCACGACGCCCGCGCGTCGGATCTATTTCCCGATCATGATGATGTATCTGGAAGAGGCGTCTGCGGCCAAGTTCTACGACGAGCTGGCGCTGCGCATCTCGGAGTTCATGGGGGCGACGAAAAACCCCGCCATTCTGGCCGAATGCGTCTCAGCTTCGCGCCACGTGCTGGCGCGCGAGTACTACAAGGCCCTGATGGCCGCCCGTAAAATTGTCGAATACGAAGAAAAGGTGCTGAATGTCGCTTCAGGCGTACGCAGCGGCGACGACGCGGGCTGAAACCCCGCGCGATATGGAGTACCGGCTTTTCGGCCAGGTAACCCGCGCGCTGGTGCATGCCTCGACGGTCGATGAACGGGATCTGGCCACGCGTATCGACGCGCTGGACTGGAATCGGCGTCTTTGGTCGACGCTGGCCGCCGATTGCGGCGATGCGTCCAATGTTCTGCCGGCGGCGGTGCGGGCGCAGATCATCTCTCTGAGCCTGTTCGTCAATCGACACTCGTCGGCGGTCATGCGTGGCGAAGAGACCTTCCAGGACCTGATCGACATCAACCGGATGATGATGCAAGGGCTGGCGCCGGGCGCGCAGCAGGCGGCCTGAGGTCGCGCGACTTCACGAAATCGCGAAGCCTCTTGGCGCAAGGCCTTGAGACGTCTTACCTTTCGAATCCCTGTTGAACAGTCGAAAGGAGGTGATCCAGTGTCTCATTGTCATCAATCGCGTGCGGTGGCCGCGACCCTGGTCCTCGTCGGAGGCCAGGCCTGATCCTTTTGGTTGGCGCTAACGCCCGTCGGGCTGTTTGAGCGCTTTTCAGGCTGAGTGTTGTGGTCCGGCCGTTCGCGGTCAGACAATGAAGGGCCGTCGCGGCGACGCGGCGGCCCTTTTGTCGATCAGTGCAGCAACTGGCCGAACCAGCCGGCGACGTGATGCGCCACTTCGAACACGGTGCGCCAGATGAGGAAAAGGTAGAGGGCGCAGGCGCCGGTCGATAGCGCGCCCAGCAGAATGGCGACGCCGTCCCTCTGCATCATGCCCAGGGCGAAGAAGACCAAGGCGATACCGGGCAAGGCGTCTCCGAACGGGATCGGCAAGGCCATGATCAGGGCCAGGATCACGCATATCAGGCCGGTGATCGTGTCGGCGACCTCACCCGTCAGGAACGGAATGCGAGGTTGGGTAAGGTTCTCGACATAGCGGACTGTTTTCATGATCCGCGACACCCCGGCGCGATAGGCTGCGCGACTGATGGAGGTGTTGAGCGCCCAGCGCGGGAGCCAGATCGAACTGCGCTGAAAGGCCAGTTCAAGAGACATCAGGATGATGGGCACGGCGAACACCGCCTTGCCGCCCGGCGGCCAAGGCAGCAGCGCCAGCATGGAGAGGATCAGGATCATGGCCCCGAAGCCGCGCTCGCCGAAGGCGGCGACCAACTCTTCGAGTTTCAGCTTGGGGTCGTCGCCTTCGCCAAGCTCCTCGAGCACGTCCGAGAAGAGCCGCAGGTCGTCGTTCGGCTTGTCGTGGGCGGGCATCAGGCGCAGGGCTCGGGGGGAGAAGTCTCGCCATTTAGGCGCATAGAGGTTTCACCGTCACTTACCGAACGGCAACAAAGCCGAATAATCGCGCCGCAGGCGATTATTTCTTCGATGCGTGACAGGCACGCCGCGAAGAAGCCGTCAGCCGCCCAGCAGTTCCCGACCGATCAGGAAGCGTCGAATCTCGTTGGTGCCGGCCCCGATGTCATAGAGTTTGGCGTCCCGGACCAGGCGTTCGACCGGCCATTCCTTGGTGTAGCCGGCGCCGCCCAGGGCCTGGACGGCTTCCAGCGTAACCTTCACCGCGTTCTCGCTGGCAAGAAGTATGGCGCCGGCGGCGTCGTAGCGGGTCGTTAGGCCCGAATCGCAGGCGCGGGCGACGGAATAGACATAGGCCCGGGCGCTGTTCAGGGCGACATACATGTCCGCCACCTTGGCCTGCATCAGTTGGAAGCTGCCGATCGGCTTGCCGAACTGCTTGCGGTCGCGGACGTAAGGCAGGACGACGTCCAGCGCGGCCTGCATGATGCCCAGAGGGCCGGCGGCGAGGACCGCGCGCTCATAGTCCAGGCCGCTCATCAGGACGCCGGCGCCGCCGCCCAGCGGGCCCATGATGTTTTCCTCGGGCACTTCGCAGTCCTCGAACACCAGCTCGGCGGTGTCCGAACCGCGCATGCCCATCTTGTCCAACTTCTTGGAGACACTGAAACCCTTCATGCCCTTTTCGATCAGGAAGGCGGTGCAGCCCTTTGATCCGGCGTCGGGATCGGTCTTGGCATAGACGACCAGGGTGTCGGCGTGGGGGGCGTTGGTGATCCAGAACTTTGTCCCGTTCAGGACGTAGCGGTCCCCCTGTTTGTCGGCGCGGGTGCGCATCGACATGACATCCGAGCCGGCGCCGGCCTCCGACATGGCCAGAGAGCCGACGTGCTCGCCGCTGATCAGCTTGGGCAGGTATTTCTGCTTCTGCTCGGGCGTGCCCCAGCGGCGGATCTGGTTGACGCACAGATTGGAGTGGGCGCCGTAGCTGAGGCCGATCGAGGCCGAGGCGCGCGACACCTCCTCCATCGCAACGACATGTTCAAGGTAGCCGAGACCCAGGCCGCCGTAGTCTTCCTCGACGGTAATTCCGTGCAGGCCCAACTCACCCATCTCGGGCCAGAGCTCGCGTCGGAAGGTGTTGGTCGCGTCGATCTCGGCGGCCAGGGGCGTCAGTCGGTCGGCCGCCCAGCGGGCGGTCGTATCGCGAATCGCATCGGCGTTCTCGCCGAGGCCGAATTCCATGGATTGGGGCGCGAAGGGAATGCTCATGCGCGAAGGGTTAGCATCGTGCATGAGGTTTCGCAAAACCCCCGTCAGGCGCGATCGACACGCCCCCAGCGCTGGTACAGGTTGAAGCCCGAGACGCTGACGCAGGCCAAGGCGATGACGACCAGAACCCAACCGATCAAGCCCAAGTCGCCGTTCGACTGGGATGACTGGCGGAAGGCCGCCATGGCGGCGCCAAACGATAGCAGGCCGATGCCGCCCATGACCAAGAAGGTTAGCGTTTCGGTCCATTCGAACTTGAATGAGGGGGCGGTCGGACGCGCGGACGGCTCTGCCGGGCTTTCCTGCTCCACCATAGTCGCCTCCTGCTCGAAGAGGGGCGTTTGGTCGGGGTGCGTCAAGTCGTTGTGTTCGGGCCAAGCCAGGCGCGTCCCGGTAGCCGAGGGCTGAGCCTCAGGCGCGCCCGTCAGGGCCAGGGGTGCGACTTCGAATGGCGCGACCGTCGGCTGGGCGGCCGACACGAAGGTCGGCACTTCCACGGGCGGTTCGCTCGATTCGACGGTGTGCGCCGGTTCCAGCGGGGACGTGGACGTCGGCGCGTCTATCGCCTGCGCGGCTTCGTCTGGCTCCGCCTCGTCGGCGACGTCAATCTGCTGTTCGGCGTCGTCCGATGTGGCGACGAGGGCGGTCGCCACTGTGGGCTCCGCCTCTGGCTCTGGCGTCGGCGTGGTTTCCGCATGGATTTCGGCGGCGGTCAGATCCGCCGCTGCGTCGTCCGAAGGGGTTTCTGATGAGCCAGACGCCGGGTCAGCGGGCGGGGCGTCATTGGCTGCTGCTGCTGCTGCCGGGGCCGGGGCCGGAGCCGGGCGAGCGCGCATGCCGAAACCGGACAAGGGGCCCAGGGCGCGCACCGCGTAGGGCGAATAGAAGGTCGCTGCGCTGCTCATCACCGGCGACGCCGGTATGGGCGAAGGGAGGACGGGCGCGGCCGGCGATGACGGTTCGACCGAGGCATCGACCGCCGGGACCGATTCGCCCTCTTCAGCCTCGACCGGCGTCTCTTCAGTCATGACGTCGGATGCCGCCGCCTCGACCGAGCCGTCGATGTTGGTTCCAGAGGGCGACGAGGGCGCTTCGAGGACAGACGGCGTGTCGGTCGTGGGGCTCTCATCAACTGCTTCAACTGACCCGTCGTTCTCGACATCCCCCAGCAAGGCGGAGACGGCGGCCTCCCGCGTCATTGGCGGGGGAGCCTCGGCGGGTGTCTCGACCAAGGCAAGTGACGGCGGGAAGGCCGGGAAGGGCGCAGGCGCGGCGGATTCGGTCTCTGCCTCGTCCGAGCTGGGCTCGGCCTCGACCGTGCTTTCCACCAGGGTGGCTGTGGCGGGGGGCAGGGGTGCGGCGAGCAGATCAGCCAAGGACGCCGGCGTTTCAGGATCTGCGACGAACAGGGCGCGCTCGGCGGCGCGGCGGCGCGGCGGGGTGACGACATCAGCGTCTTCCACCCAGGACATAAGAGCGTCTGCGGCCTCCAGCGGCGCGCCGGCGTTCAGGCGCGCCAGGACATCGGACGTCTTGAACCGGTCCACGCCCACCGAGAAGGCGAAGCTGGCCAGGGCGTCGAACTGATGCTGATTGAGCGGCGCCTGGATCGCCTTGACCGTCTGCGCCACTGGAATGAGGTCGTACTGGAGCAGGAGTTCGGCGTCGCTTTCGGACACCGTCAGGCCTTCACGCGCCGACTGGGTGTGCCCGTAGCCGATGGTCCAGCGGCCGTCGGCGCGCTGAATGGCCCGAGGGCGGAAGCCCTCGAAGCTCTTGATCAGAATGACCCCCTCGCGGGAGATCTTGGTCGGTTTCGATGTGTCAGACACAGGTGTTGCCCCAAAGCGAGACGGCGGCGCGGCTTGTACCCCCCGTCCAGCAAACATGGGGCCAGATGTTTACAACAGAACCATTGTGGCGAGACCCAGGAAGATCAGAAAGCCAAAGAAATCTGTCGTTGCGGTGACGAAGACGGCGGACGAGACGGCGGGGTCGAACTTCAGCTTCGACAGGGTGAGCGGCGTCAGCACGCCGATACAGGCTGCGACCAGCAGGTTCAGGATCATGGCCGCGCCGATGACCAGGCCGATTCGCCAGTCCTCGTCGCGGAACCAAAAGCCCGCCGCGACGCCGATCAGGGGGGCCAGCACCATGCCGTTGGCGACGCCCACGGCCAACTCGCGCAGGAAGGTGCGCATGGCGTTGGCCGAGTTCAGTTCGCGCGTGGCCAGGGCGCGCACGGTGACGGTCAGGGCCTGGGTGCCGGCGTTGCCGCCGATGGCCGAGACGATTGGCATCAGCACCGCCAGGGCGACGATCTGTTGGATCGTGCCTTCGAACAGTCCGATGACACTGGCGCCCAGGGCCGCTGTCGCCAGATTGATCGCCAGCCAGGGCACGCGGCCGCGCACGATCTCGGACACGGACGAGCCGCGGTCTTCGTCCGCGACACCGGCCAGACGCAGGATGTCCTCGCGGTTCTCTTCCTGGATGATGTTGACGATGTCGTCGACGGTGATCTGCCCCACCAGCCGCCCCGCCGCGTCCACGACGGGGGCCGAGATCAGGTGGTATTTCTCGAAGATGTAGGCGACCTCTTCCTGGTCCTGATCGACGGCGATTTCGTTGATCGGCTCCATCAGGTCGGCCAGGGCCGCGCTGCGGGGCGCGCGCAGCAGGCCGCTGACCGGCACGCCGCCGACCGGGCGGTTCAGCGGATCGACCACGTAGATGTCGAAGAACAGCTCCGGCAGGTCGTCTCCCTGTTTGCGGATGTGGTCGATGGTGTCGCCCACGCTCCAGAACTGGGGCGCGGCCATCACCTCGCGTTGCATCAGGCGGCCGGCGGATTCTTCGTCGTAGCCCAGGCTGTTTTCGATTGCGGCGCGATCGACATCGGGCATGGCGGCCAGGACGCGTTCGCGCTGGTCGTCCTCAAGATCCTCGACAACGGCGGCGGCGTCGTCGGAATCCAGTTCCTGAAGGGCCTCGGCCAGGGTCCCGTGCGGCACCCGTTCCAGCACCTCTTCACGGATGCCGTCGTCCAGTTCGGGCAGGGTCTCGGCCAGCAGTTCCGGCGGCAGCCACAGCACCACGACGGCGCGGTGTTCCGACGTCAGGAAGCCCATCAGGTCGGCGACGTCGGCGGGGTGCAGATCCTCCAGCAGCGACCGTAGCCGCATGCCGTCGCCGTCGTCGGCGGCGTCCACGACTTTTTCGACGAATTGAGGGGTGAGGACATAGTCCTCGTCCAGGGCGGCGTGGTCTTCGTTATCGGTCGCTTCGGCTGGAGCAAAGGCGGTGTCCGTGGTGCTCACGTGGTCGCCTCCCTTGGTAGAATGTCCAGCCGTAGTTAGCCGATGAATCGCCCTGTTTAGCCAGATGGTGCGGTCGAGAAGACTCGAACTTCCACGGGTTGCCCCACAGCGACCTCAACGCTGCGCGTCTACCAATTCCGCCACGACCGCTCGCATCGGAGCGGCGGCGAATAGACGAAGCCGCCGGAAAAGGAAAGGGGAATTGAACGCGGCGCGGCGTATGAAATACAGAGCGGAAAATCGCGGCCCTGTTCGCCGCCTGAAGTCAGGCCGAGCCGGCCATGAAGTCGTACAGGTCGGCCGGACGTGTGACGGTGATAGCGATTCGGTCGTCGCGAATCTCGATCTCGCCGCGTGCGACCGGGTGGTTGTTCGCCAGGATCCAGACTTCTTCGCCTTCGGCCGCGTCGAGGGGAATCACAGCGCCGCGACCCATCCGCAGCAGTTGCGACATCGGCAGCACCATGCGGCCCAGCACCACTGAAATTTCGACGTCGACGGCGTTGATCTGGGACACAGGCGCTCTCTTTCACTGCGAGGTCGTCACTTGCGCAAACGCCTCGGGCTGCACATTGAAGCCTTATGCTTGCCGACCCGTTAAGTCCTGACCTTTTGAAGCTGCGCCGCGAGGATGATCGCCCCGTCGAATGGGCGGTGTCGTCCGGTCATGTCGATTACGCCACCGCAGAGGCCTTCATGGAGGCCCGTGTCGCCGCCATAGCGGCGGGGGAGGCGGGCGAGATGGTGTGGCTGCTGGAGCACCCGCCGCTCTATACAGCCGGGGTGTCTGCGCGCGATGAAGACCTGCTCGACGCGGGGCGGTTCCCTGTTCACCGGACGGGCCGAGGCGGACAGTTCACCTATCACGGCCCGGGCCAACGGGTCGGCTATGTGATGCTGGATCTGAGCCAGCGGGGGCGGGATGTGCGCACCTTCGTCCGGGGTCTGGAACAGTGGTTGATCGGCGGTCTGGGCGAGTTCGGCGTCACGGCGGATGTGCGCGAGGGTCGAGTCGGGGTCTGGGTCGAGCGCAAGGGCGCGGGCTGGTCTCGCGAGGACAAGATCGCCGCCATCGGCGTCAAGGTGCGCAAATGGGTCAGTTTCCACGGCGTCAGCCTGAACGTTGAGCCGAATTTGGACCATTTCGGCGGCATCGTGCCCTGCGGCATTCAGGAACATGGGGTGACCAGCCTAGTCGACCTGGGCGTGCTGGCGACGATGGATGAGGCGGACGCCGCCTTGAAGTTCAGTTTCGCTCGGCTGTTTGGCGCTGTGGTCGAGCGGCCGGCGCCGCTCTGACCACCGCAGGGTCGGCCCAATCGGTGTGACATTTGGGCGAAAGGACGGCGGCAGGGGTTGGCAAGCGTAGGAGGCTTAAGGTTTAACGTCGGCGCCAAGCTTATCGCCCAAGCCCAGGAGCTCACATGAACCGCCTGATCGCCGCCGCCTCGGCCGCCGTCCTGTCCCTGACCCTGGCCGCCGGCGCCGCCTCGGCCCAGGATTTCCGCGCCCTGGCGCAGCAGGACCTCCAGACGGTCCATGACGCCTTGGCCGCCAACCACCCCGCCGCCGTTGTGCCGGGCGCCCCCAGCGAGGCCTTCCGGGCCTGGATCGACGCCGGTCTGACCGACGCCCAGTCCAAGGTTGGCCGCGTTAACAGCGGCGACAGCCACGCCTATCTGCTGCGCTATTACGCCAACGGCTTCCGGGATTCGAACATCTCGGTAACCCCCACCTATGAAGGATTGGGCCCGTTCTTCGGTATCGGCTGGTCGGGCGTCACCATGGCCTGGCGTGACGGCAAATATGTCGTCGCCAATCTGAAGCCGGGGCTCCGCAACGCTCCGCCGGTCGGGTCGGTCCTGATCGACTGCCTCGGCAAAAGCGCTGCTGATCTGGCCGCGGAACGCCTGGACCGCTGGGAAGGCGACCTGACGACCGAAGCCGATCGGGTCCGGACCGCGCCCTATCTGCTATGGAACCGCAACAATCCGTTCACCGGCGGCATGCCGGCGTTGTGCAACTTCCAAACCGGCCGCCGCACCAAGGAATACCCGCTACAGAACCAGCCGGTCGACGCCGCCAGCCTGGAAGCCGCTTACCGCGCCACTGTCTACACGCCCGGCGCGACGCCTCTGGGGATCGAGACGGTAAACGGCCGCCCGTGGCTGCATGTTCACACGCTTGGCGACAAGGCCGATTTTGACGCCTTCTTCGCCGCCGTTGATGCTCAACTGAGCGCCATACGGGGGTCGCAGGGCTTCGTCATCGATCTGCGGGGCGCCAATGGAGCATCGCTGAACGCGACGGGCCGCGGCTATGTTCTGGCCAATCATATCTGGACGCCGGAATTCACCGTCAGCCGTCAGCCTGAAGCGGGCTCCATCACCTATCGCGCCACCCCGGCCAATCGTCAGTGGTTCGCCGACACCCTGGGCCGGATGCAAGCCGATCCCCGCTTTGTTCAAGAATCGGGCGCGGTGATCGAACAAACCCAGGCCATTGTCGCCGCCTTTGATTCCGCCCTGGCCGCCGGACAGGCCACCTTCACCCTGCCGGGCCGCCCGTCGGTGCCGGACACTGGCGTCGCCAATCCGGTCGCCGGGCCGGTGATCGTCCTGGTGGACGGGGGCTGCACCAGCGGCTGCCTTGACACGCTGGACCTGCTGACGCGGCTACCGAACGTTCGTTTGGCTGGATCCACCACGGCAGAGGACACGATCTTCATCGAGCCGACGGTTCAGCGCCTGCCGTCCAACTATGCGGACCTCACCTACGGTCACAAGGCCTGGATGACCCGTCAGCGCGGCAATGACGCGCCCTTCACGCCTGCGCAGGGCCTGGCCTACACCGGCAATCCGACGGACGAAGCGGCCGTCCGTACCTGGGTCGGGACGCTGTTCCAGTAAAATCGTTCGCGAGTTGCGGGCCATGGGGGCGGGCAGGGGTGGAACCCCGGCCCGCCCCTTCTTATTTGAGGTCCATGACCGATCTCGCGCCCCCCTCCGACCGCCTCCGCTCGCCTTCGGGCTATGACCTGACCCCGCCGGACGACGCCGAACGCGCCCGACTGGAGGCCGACCTGAATCCAGAGGAGAGGCGCGTCCTGCTGTCGCACGGCACCGAGGCGCCCTTCTGCGGCACCTTGCTGGGCGAGAAGCGGGCAGGGGTGTTCTGCTGCCGGGAATGCGGCCTGCCGCTGTTCAAGAGCGGGACCAAGTTCGAGAGCGGCACCGGCTGGCCCAGTTTCACTGAACCGGTCGATCCGGCCCATGTCCACGAGATCCGCGACACCAGCTATGGCATGATCCGCATCGAGACCCAGTGCGCCCGCTGCGGCAGCCACCAGGGCCATGTCTTCCCCGACGGTCCGCCTCCGACCGGAAACCGCTACTGTATCAACTCGGTAGCCCTCAGCTTCGTCGCTGCGGGCGACCCCCTTCCGGACCCGTTGCGGCGAGGCGACGGAAACGCCTGACCTTGGCCTTATTCGCCGTGCTAGGATGGTATCGAAGGGAGACCGCGCATGCTGATCGCAGGATTACTGGCCGCCATGGTCATGACGGTTTCGGACGGCGATCCCGACGGCGTGGTCGCCACCGCGCCCTCCAACGCTCCCACACTAGCCGAGGCCATGAACGCGCCGCCGGAGGCCGCCGCTGCGGCCCCGACGGCCCAGGACGCCCAGCCCCACGGCCTGACCACCGAACAGCAGATCCAGCACTGGCTGGATAGCCGCACCCCCGGCGCCAATTTTGACGAGGCGGCGTCCCCTGGTCCCCGGGACGACCGCCAGGTGCACGGCATGGTCGAGGCGGGCATAGGCACGGGCGGCTACCGCAGCTACGGCGCGGCGGTTTCCATGCCCATCGGCGATAACGGCCGTCTTGACCTGGCCTATCGCGAAGGCCGCAACGAGCCCTGGGGATATGGCTACGGCGGCGCATACGGCCTGCGGGGGCCAGGCTTCCATTCGCCCTATGGCGCGGCGCGCGGCTATGGCGTCGACTCGACCAGCAAATCCCTGTCTCTGGGGTTCAGCTGGAGCAAGGACGAGAAGGCGGACGAGCGAGATCCTTGGCGGCGAGGGCTGTCGGCCTACGATTGAGGCGGGTAGGCGATAGGTTCGGTTTCAGGCTGGCGGCCTAGGTTGGAATACCAAGCTGAGCGGACTTCAGGCAGCGCGCTTTAGAACTGCATGGTCGATGATCTTCTCCGCTATGTATTTGTAGACAGCGGGCTATCGGCTGTCGTTCTCGACTATCTCGGCGTTGATCACCGTAAAATCGGTTCCGAGAGCGGTGTTGGCAGGAGCGACGCCAGCGCGAATGTCTGGAAAAACTTCGTCGGCGGTTAGGCCCTGGTCCGCTAGAGGTAGTCATACGGGATAGATGATGAAGCCAACCTCACAACAAGGCTGCACTGCTTGTCGACAAGCGATCTATTCGGGAAGCTATGATTGGCGGACGTTGCCCCGTAGCATCAAGCGCCATGCCTACCTCTATCGATGCGAAGCTTGTGGCGCAAACTGGGAACTTGGCGAGCGGGCAGCATATGAGATTTCGGCTGACGAAGCGGTTGCTATTCTTGAGGATGCCCACGCGGGGCGTTAGCCAGAATAGTCCGCATCTCACTCATCTGCGACGTTCGCAACGTCGGGTCTAGGGACGCTACCCCAAGGCGCTGATCCTATCCCAAATTCATCGGAAAACCTCTTGGTTTTCAGCAGTCTCCGGCACCGAAAATCTCATCGACGTCCCATGCTTCCAAACGGCCTTATAATCCCCGCCGGTCTTTGAAAGCGTGAACCCCGTCCGCAAATTGCACTCTTTTGCACATTGCACTGGTTTTGACGTTGCAGTGCATTCCGAGTCGCCGTTTCCCGGCTCGCAGTTTCGCCAGGAAAATCCGTCCTGCGGTCGTCGCGGCAAAGACGGGTAGGGCGTCCGACGACGGGTCGGCCACAGCAAAAAGGCCCGACTTACGCCGGGCCTTTTCAGGTCTCAGATGGTGCCGCCGGGGGGAATCGAACCCACGACCTCAGCCTTACCAAGGATGCGCTCTACCACTGAGCTACGGCGGCCCCGACTGAGGAAGCGGCCGTATAGCCAGACGCTCTCGGAGAGGGAAGCGGTTTTTTGACGATCTGAAAGAAAGTTTGGACACGGCGCCTGATCACGGCATTCTACGATCATGACTCGCCCCCCGCATGACGCCGACACCCCGCCTGCCGCGCCCGTCGCGCCGCTGCCCGCCGAATCGGCCGCGCCGTCGGAGGTGGAGCGGGCCAGAGCGGAGCGGGCGATCCGGCTGGCCTCGGCCCTGCGCGCCAACCTGAAGCGGCGCAAGGCGCCGGCCCGCACCCCGGCGACGCCTAAAGACAGCAACTGAAAGTCATCGGCTCGCGCCCGCTCCGCCCTTTGGCAAGCGGGCTCCGGCTTGCTAGAGAACCATCCCCCCGAGGCGTTTCCTTCGGGCGCGCTTCAAGGACGTCATGGACAGTATCGCCATTCAGGGCGGCGCCCAGCTTTTCGGGGACATTCCCGTCAGCGGCGCCAAGAACTCCGCCATCAAACTGATGGCCGCCTCGATCCTGACGGATCAGCCCCTGCTGCTGACCAATATGCCGCGTCTGGCGGACACGCGTTTCCTGGGTCAGTTGCTGCGTCAGTTCGGCATCGAGGTGACAGAGCGTGACGGCGCGGACGGGCAGGAGAGCCTGTTCCACGCCAAGGATCTGACCTCCACCTTCGCCCCCTATGATCTGGTCCGTCAGATGCGGGCGTCGTTCAATGTGCTGGGGCCGTTGCTGGCCCGGACCGGCGAGGCCAAGGTGTCGCTGCCGGGCGGCTGCACCATCGGCGCCCGGCCGGTGGACCTGCACCTCCAGGCGCTGACCGCACTCGGCGCAGAAATCGAGTTGGAAGAAGGCTATGTCACCGCCCGAGCGCCCAAGGGGCTGCGGGGAGCGGAGATCGAGTTTCCGTTCGTGTCGGTCGGGGCGACCGAACACGCCCTGCTGGCGGCTGTGCTGGCCGAGGGCACGACCGTGCTGCGCCGCGCCGCCCGCGAGCCCGAGATCGGCGACCTAGCTCATTGCCTGACGGCCATGGGCGCCAAGATCGAGGGTATCGACACGGACGTCCTCACCATCACCGGGGTCTCTTCGCTGAACGGAACGACGTGGTCGGTGATTCCCGACCGGATCGAGATGGGCTCCTACGCCGTCGCCGCCGCCATGGCGGGCGGCGAGGTGCGGCTGACCAAGGCGCGGGCCGAGCTGATCGGCGCCCTGACCGACAAGATGATCGAGGCCGGGGTCGAGGTGTCGCCCACCGACGACGGCGTGCTGATCAAGCGCGATCCGAAGGTGCGGTTGCAGGCGGTCGATATCGAGACCGCCATCTATCCCGGCTTCGCCACTGATCTACAGGCCCAGTTCATGTCCCTGATGACGACGGCCGACGGGGTCAGCACGGTGCGCGAGACCATTTTCGAGAACCGGTTCATGCATGTGCCGGAGCTGGCGCGGCTGGGCGCCGAAATCTCCGTCCACGCGGGCGAGGCCCACGTCCACGGCGTCGAGGTGCTGCACGGCGCCCAGGTCATGGCCACCGATCTGCGGGCCTCCATGTGCCTGGTCATCGCCGGCCTTGTCGCCCAGGGAGAAACGACCGTGGGACGCGTCTATCATCTGGATCGCGGTTTCGAGCGTTTGGAAGAAAAGCTCGGCGCGTGCGGCGCGGATATCCGGCGGATCAAGGGTCAAGACGATGGGATGGGGTGATGAGCACTGAGATCGACGGCGTCATTCCCGAAGCCAAGGCGCCGGTCGAGCCGCTGCGCCTGCTGGCCGAGGACGCCGACGATCTGCAGATCATCTCGGCGGCGCTTCAGGACGCCATCCTGCGGCCCGTCGACATCGTGTGGGAAAAGCAGGCGCGCACACTGACCATCGCCTTCAGCCGGTTCTGCTGGGAGTGCGGCGGGACGCGGGTGATGTGCGCCATGCAGTTCGGCGACGTCATGGCGGTCAAGAGCCGGCGTCTGTCGCGCAGTCCCGACGCCTCGCTGGAGTTGCTGGCCTTGGACTTCTTGCCGGCCGAGGCGCCGGGTGGACGGGTAGTCCTGATGTTCGCGGGCGGCGGCGATCTGCGGATCGACGTCGAATGTCTGGACGCCGTGGTCACGGACATCTCCGAGCGGTGGCCGGCGCGGGTCGCGCCGACCCACCTGGACGCCCCCGAGCTGGATGAAGGGAATGCGGCATGAGCGGTCCCCACAGGCTGGCTTCGGTCGAGCTGGACACCGTCACCCTGCCTGCTGCAACGGCCGAGATCGAACATGAGCGGCGCGTCGCCATCTTCGACCTAGTCGAGAAGAACAGTTTCGAGCCCGTGGGGGCGGAAAGCGGACCTTACCGGTTGAAGCTGTCGCTGCAGGACAATCGGCTGGTGTTCGACATCGACGGCGAGGGCTTTACCCGGACCTACGCCATCAGTCTGACGCCGCTGAAGAACGTCATCAGGGACTATCTGCTGATCTGCGACAGCTACTATGAGGCGCTGCGCGGTTCGTCCCCCAGTCAGATCGAATCGGTCGACATGGGCCGGCGCGGTCTGCACAACGAGGGGGCCGATCAGCTCAAGACGCGGCTGGACGGGAAGATTGTCGTGGATCACGAGACCGCGCGACGCCTGTTTACGCTGCTCTGCGCCCTCTACCGTCGCGGCTGACCTCGACTATCTCTGCGTTTTCGGGCATTAGGCCCCTCCATTCCGCCCCTCGCGCCCGCCCGGCGTGGGGTCGAACGCATATTCAACGGGCGCGAGAGGCCGCATGGCTAAGGAAGAACTGCTCGAGTTTCCCGGCACCGTCAGCGAACTGCTGCCGAACGCCACCTTCCGCGTGACGCTCGAGAACGACCACGAGATCATCGCCCACACCGCGGGCAAGATGCGCAAGAACCGCATCCGCGTGCTGGCCGGCGACAAGGTCCTGGTGGAAATGACCCCCTACGACCTGACCAAGGGTCGCATTACCTATCGCTTCAAGTAAGTGAGCGCGGGTCGTCCCGAACTGGTGCTGGCCTCGGCCAGCCCGCGCCGCATCGAACTGCTGGCGCAGGTCGGGATCAAGCCCGACCATATTGACCCCGCCGACATCGACGAGACGCCGCTGAAGGGTGAAACGCCTACACGCCTAGCGGAGCGTTTGGCCATCTCCAAGGCTCGGGCTGTGGCGGCTCGGCGTCCCGATGCTGTGGTGATCGCCGCCGACACCGTCGTCGCGGTGGGGCGGCGCCTTCTTGAGAAGGCGGCTGACTATGATGAGGCGACACGGTTCTTGAAATTGCTGTCCGGCCGCAATCACCGGGTCTTCACCGGCGTGGCGGTGGTCCGCGACGGCAAACTGTCGTCACGCGTCAATGAGACCCGCGTATCGTTCAAACCCCTGTCGGACCTGGAAATCGCCACCTACATCGCCACGGGCGACTGGCGCGGAAAGGCCGGCGGTTACGGCATTCAGGGACCGGCCGGGGCCTTCGTCCAGCGCATCGTCGGCAGCCATCCGGCCGTGATGGGCCTGCCGCTGTATGAGGCCGTCCAACTTCTGCACGGCGTCGGCTGGCGGGCATGAGCGGCGCGGTCGAGGTCTTCCTCGACGAGACGCCGGGCGAGACCCGCGGCGCGGTGATGCGCGACGGTCGCTATACCCATTTGCTGATCCAGCGCGAGACGGACCTGCCCCAGCATCGTCTTGGCGCTCGGTCTGTGGGCCGGGTGACGGAGATCAATCCGGGCCTGCGCGGCGCATTCGTCGATCTGGGGGCGGGGCCGCCGGGCTTTCTTCCCTTTCCGCGCAACGATCGCCTGACCCAGGGCGAACGCCTGGAAGCTATCGTCCTTGCGGAGCCACGCGCGGGCAAGGGGCCGGTGCTCCGTCGTCTAGGGCCGGGGGAGGGACCGCCCCGACTGCTGACTCCCGCGTCGAGCGTGGCCGAACAACTGCGGGCTATCGCCGGCGGAGAAGACCTGATCACGGGCTTGGTCGCAATCGATGCTGTGACAGAGGCGGAGGAAGAGGCTCTGGCCGCTCGTCATGTCTTTGCGCCTCAGGGAATCGATCTGGCCATCGAGCGAACCCGCGCCTTGGTCGCAGTCGATATCGACTATGCGCCCGTCGCCGGCCGTGATCCCAAGCAGGCGAGGGCGGCGGCGAACCGCGAGGGGATGAAACAGGCCGCCCGGTTGATCGGTTTGCGTCGATGGGGCGGCTTGATCGTCGTCGATCTGGTTGGGGACGGCCAGGACGCGGCCGCCGGCGACAAGGCGGCTCGCACCGCCTTCGCTCAAGAGCCCCAGGCCGTATTCTCTCCGATCAGCCGCTTTGGCCTGCTTCAGATGTCTCTGCCTTGGCGCCTGACGCCAATTGAAGAGATCCTGTTCGAGGTTGGTCGTCGTCCATCGGTGCAGACCGAAGTCCTGGCCTTGGCGCGCCGGCTGCGGCGGCGGCTCTTGTCGGAGACCCGATCGCCGCGCGTGACGGTGCGCTGCGCTCCGGAGGAGGCGGCCGTGCTTGCGCCCCTGGCGGCGCGACTGGGACCGCGCGCCGCTGTGCGGGCTGACGCAGGCTTGGCCCGTGGGTGCGGCCTTTTGGAAGAAAGTTAAGCGATGAGCATGTGCCCCATCTGCCGAAAGGCCGAGCCCGATCCCAAATACAAGCCTTTCTGTTCGCGGCGGTGTTCTGACGTGGATCTCCAACGTTGGTTCACCGGGGCCTACGCCATTCCGGCCGCGCTGGACGAAGGCGCCGAAGATGATGGCGAAAACGACTGAAACGATGCTGGACAGGCCGAAAAGGCTCGCCTATAGACCCGCCTCTCGCGACGCCGCGTCGGCGCCTGGATAGCTCAGCTGGTAGAGCAGCGGATTGAAAATCCGCGTGTCGGTGGTTCGAACCCGCCTCCAGGCACCATCTTTTATTTGGCCGCGAATAGCCCCTCAGCCTTCTGTTTCCGCATCAGTCTTGCCATTGTCGCCACGTGCGTCATGGCGCCGCGACCGACGCGAGGGGACGGATGACCCGAGAAACCCTTCTACAGAAGTAAAAAACTGCGTAGGACGGCGCTTTCGAACAAGCTTGCGCCAACTGCTTCAAATTCATCACGGAAATGTCGTGTTTCGCGGGTGCAGGGCCGGGAGGCGGCACGATCTGACTGATCTTCGTGCCTTAGGGGAAATCCCGCTCTTGTCCCTTGACGCTCCGGTAAGGGTTCGTCAAAGGGGTTGCGACGCTCTCCCATAAAGGCGTCAGACGGATTCTCAGGAGGCGCGTTCTCCAACGGTTCGAACATCGGAGGCGGTACGGGTGACCGGACACGTCTCCACTCAAGAATTCAGCGACCGATTGATCCCGATGGGACATTGGGCGTTGAAGGAAACATTTCAGGTTGGGGGGCGGCCCTTTGACACGGCCGCACCTTTGGTTCCACGAGTCAGACCAAGCAGGAACTGGCGAATTATGCTGAACAGCAAAAAGACGAACATCATTCTCGCCATGGCCGGCGCCGCCGTGCTGATGGCGAGCTCGCCGGTTCTGGCCCAGGCCCCGGCCGAGCCGACCCCGGCGGCCGCACCTGCGGCGGCCCCGACGGCGATGGCTCCGGCCGCCGACGCGGCGAACCCGGAAAGCGTGAACGAAGCCGTTGGCGGCGGTCACAGCGGCGGCATCACCCCGATCTCCATGTTCATGGAAGCGACCGTCATCGTTAAGGTCGTCATGATCGGCCTGCTGCTGGCCTCGATCCTGTCCTGGACCCTGCTGCTCATCAAACTGTTCGAGTTTGGCGCGCTGAACCGCAAGACCGACAACTTCCTCGAAAGCTTCCGCGGCGCCCGCACCATCTCGGACATGCGCGCCGTTTCGACCCAGGAAGAGTTCGACGGCAACCCGCTGGCCGACATGGCCGCTGCGGCCACTGAAGAAATCGAGATGTCGCGCCAGGCTGGCCTGTCCGTTACGGGCGACCATCTCGACACCGCCATGGCTCGCGCCCAAGCCGCCGTTTCGGCCGTTCAAGCCGGTCTGGCCCTGCGCCTCTCGGGCGGCCAGCAGTTCCTTGCTTCGGTCGGCTCGATCGGTCCGTTCGTCGGTCTGTTCGGTACGGTTTACGGCATCATGAACTCCTTCATCGGCATCGCGGAATCCAACACGACCAACCTGGCCGTCGTTGCTCCTGGTATCGCTGAAGCCCTGCTGGCTACCGGCATCGGTCTGTTCGCCGCTATCCCGGCCGTCGTCTTCTATAACTACTTCAACACCCGCATCGCCGCCTACGGCACCCGCGCCGACGGCTTCTCCGCCGAGCTGCTGAACGGCATCTCGCGTCAGCTCGACAAGGGGGCGTAAGACGGATGGCCGCCAAGATTAAATCGGGCGGCGGCGGCAACAAGGTCGAGGCCAACAGCGATATCAACGTCACGCCTTTCGTTGATATCATGCTGGTCTTGCTGATCATCTTCATGGTTGCGGCTCCGCTCGCCTCCGTGTCGGTGCCGGTAGAGTTGCCGATCGCCGTCGCCAAGGCGGCCCCGAACCCGCCCAAGCCGGTCTATATTTCGATCCAGAATGACGGCGACGTCTTCGTGGGCGATTTCCAGACCGACGTCGGATCCCTGGGCGCCGATCTGTTAGATCAGATCGGTTCCCGGAACCCGGCGGACGAGCGGATTTTCATTCGGGGCGACCAAAACACCCGCTACGGCGACTTCATGCAGGTCATGAACGCTTTGCAGGATAACGGCTTCTACAGCGTTGCACTGGTCGGCGAAGACCAGGCGACGAGCTAGAGCGCGGAGATAGTATGACAGACGTCGCATATCATCGCAGTCGTTACGACGTACCGAAGAAGAAGGGCTTCATGGGGGTTTCATACCCTGTGCTTATTGCCTGCCTTCTGATCGTTACGCTCCTGTTCGCCCTGCTGATCTTCTTCCTTCAGCAGTCGAAGTTCAAACTGAAGGAGTTCAACTACGTCGACGAGTCCGTCGAGGTTGAGTTGGTCGAGCCGGTTCCGCCGCCTCCGCCGCCTCCGCCCCCGCCGCCTCCGCCGACGGATCAGCCGCCGCCGCCGAAGCTTCAGGTGCGCGTCCCGGCCCCGATCCCGAACGTCGTGCCTCCGCCGCCGGTGAACATCACGCCGACGCCGAAGGAAGAGCGGGTCGAGTACAAAGGCCCGCCGGTGAACATCCCCGGACCGCCGCCGCCGCCGGCCCCGCCGGCTCCGCCGCGTCCTCCGGTCACGACGAACGTGAACTGGGCACGTCAGCCTCGTCCTGAATTCCCTGAGCGTGCTCAGGAGCGTGGGGTCGAGGAAGGTACGGTCGTCTTGTCCTGCACGGTTCAACCCAATGGGTCGGCCACAAACTGCAGCATAGTCTCCGAAACGCCCTCGGGCGCAGGTTTCGGACGAGAGGCGCTTGCCTCCATGCGCTCTGCTCGGTTCTCGCCGGGTACGGTAGATGGTGTCGCCCAAGGTGGTACAGCGCGCTTTACGGTTCGCTTCCGCCTCCAATAGGGCTCAATACAAGCTCCACAGAACGCCTCGGCATTTGCCGGGGCGTTTTTGTTTGGCCATTCTCCACTCTGCGCTTGATTGGGGGATGAGGCCTCGGTAGAGAACGCGCCTCGCGATGCGCGGGCCGCCTTAGCTCAGTTGGTTAGAGCGCCGGTTTGTGGAACCGGAGGTCCTCAGTTCAAGCCTGAGAGGCGGTACCATCGTTCGACGCGGCCGGGCTTGCAGCCCGCCGCTTCAACGACCATCTAAAGCCCTGTCGGCGTCGTCGCCGATCCCCCACATCGACAGGAGAGCGCAGATGAAGACGCGCAAGTTGGGTCCGAACGGTCCCGAGGTCTCGGCCATTGGCCTGGGCTGTATGGGTATGAGCGCCTTCTACGGCGGTTCGGACGAGGCCCAGTCCATTTCCGTCATCCACCGCGCCCTCGACCTGGGGATCACCCTTTTCGACACCGCCGAGATGTACGGCCCCCATACCAACGAGCTTCTGGTTGGCAAGGCGCTGAAGGACCGGCGGGACCAGGCCTTCATCGCCACCAAGTTCGGCATCAACTACAACGCCGACCGCTCCAGGCTGTTGGTCGACGGCAGCCCCGCCAACGTTCGCCGGGCCATCGAGGGCAGCCTCCAGCGGCTCGGGGTCGATCACGTCGATCTGTACTATCTGCACCGGGTCGATCCCGACACGCCCATCGAGGAGACGGTGGGGGCGATGGCCGAGTTGGTCCAGCAGGGCAAGGTCCGGTTTCTGGGATTGTCCGAGGCCGCGCCGGAGACCCTGCGCAAGGCCCACGAGACCCATCCGATCACGGCGCTCCAGACCGAGTATTCTTTGTGGACGCGTGATCCGGAAGATGAGCTGTTCGCGGTCACGCGGGAACTGGGCATAGGCTTCGTGCCCTACAGCCCTCTGGGGCGGGGCTTCCTGTCCGGCGACATCAAGTCCGTCGACGACCTGGCCCCGGACGACTTCCGTCGGACCAATCCGCGCTTCATGGGCGATAACTTCCAGAAGAACCTAGATCTGGTCGAGGCGGTGAAGGCCATCGCCGCCGACAAGGGCGTCACCGCCGCCCAGCTGGCCTTGGCCTGGGTGCTGGGCCAGGGCGAGGACCTGGTCCCGATCCCCGGCACTCGCCGAATCGCCACGCTGGAGCAAAACGCCGCCGCCTCGGACATCGAGCTGACGGCGGAGGACCTCACGCGGATCGACGCCGTTTTCCCCAAGGGGGCGGCCGTAGGGCACCGTTACGCCGAGGCGGCGCGGGCGGCGCTGAACCGCTGAGGCCAGGCTAGACCCAGGCATGAAGAGGCCCGGCCGGATCGCTCCGGTCGGGCCTTCATTTCGTCTGACGCTTGGCTACTGGACGCGGGTCCAGGTCTGGGTCTTGCACAGGGGAGCGACGACACAGCCGCGTAGGTTCAGGCTGTTGTCCCCGGTCATGGTGATGGTTCCGCGATAGGTGCGGCCGTCCGCAGGGTTGTAGACCGAGCCATTGCGCCATTCGGTCGGCCCACCGGTGAAGCCAGTCAGCATGGGCAGGTTGCGGAGCGTGCGGCTGCGCAGGGCAGTGTCGCGGTTATGCTCGTCACGAGCGTTGGGGTCGGCCCGAATATGGTTTGATGTCACCAAGGTCCCGCATAGGGCCTGGCCGCAGCGGGCGATGCGCACCTGGCCGCCGTTGGTCGGGGTCTGCCACAGGCCGGTCGGATCGCCGGCCAGGGCTGGAGAGGCGAGGGCGGTCGCCAGGGCGGCGGCGGCCAGCATCATCTTGGTCTTCATGGTCGTTTCCTTTGCTCGGGTCGGTTCGGCGACCCGTTGAGACGCAGGGTGATCCGGGTTTCGGTTCAAAACAAGGCTGAACTGACTCTCTAAGACCAATGAAAACCGGACCTTAGGGAAGCTTTCGCTGCTCGCGATCAGGCCGGATTGACGCCACCGCGCGGCAGGCGTCTGATTGAGTAGGACAAGCCTGGGGAGAGACCATGGGCGCGCGACCGGGAAGCGACCACCCAAGCCTGATAAAGGCGACCCTGGATAATGGAGCGGAACCTGCGCGTTCGGCCTTGGCTGCGTCCTGGCGCCGGTCCATGTCGCTGTACGGTCTGGACCCCGAAGACGGTGGGAGACCCAACACCCTGACCGACGTCCAGCTGCGAGAGGCCCGAGAGGCCCTGGAGCCGATGACGCGAGCAGCGCAGGCGGTGCTGGATAGGCTGTTCCTTGCTGTCGGCGACACAGGGTGCTGCGTACTGTTGACCAATGCCGACGGGGTGCCGCTAGAGCGCCGGGGCGCGGCGGCGGATGACGAGACCTTTCATCGGTGGGGCCTGTGGCCGGGGGCCATATGGTCTGAGGCGGTCGAGGGCACCAATGGGATCGGCACTGCGCTGGCCGAGCACCGGGCGCTGACCATCCATCGCCACCAGCATTTCCACACCCGCAACACGGCCCTGAGCTGCACCAGTCATCCGATCCATGACCACCTCGGTCGTCTCGCCGGCCTGTTGGACGTGTCATCCTGCCGCGCCGATGCGACAGAGGGCATGCTGGGCCTAATCGCGGCGGCGGTGGCCGATGCGGCGCGGGCTATAGAGGCTCAGACCTTTCGCCAGGCCTTCGCACAGGCGCGTATCGTCCTGGCAGGAGATCCAGGTGAACGGAATACGGCGGCGCTGCTGGCGGTCGACCGGGATGATCTGGTCATCGGAGCCACGCGCGCTGCGCGTCTGGCCCTGTCTATCACCGACGAACGGATCGCGGCGCAGTTGGCGGCGTCGGACGTTCTGGGCGCGGGCTGCGTCGAGACCGATTTGTTGGAGGCCGAGCGCGGCGCCGTGCGTCGCGCCTTGGCCCTGAACGGGCGCAATGTCTCGGCGGCCGCGCGGGCTTTGGGCGTTAGTCGCGCAACCCTGCACCGCAAGCTGCACCGGCTGGGTCTGACGAGAGAAGCGCACTGATCCGACTGTCGCAGTTCTGCGACAGGTTTGCACCGCACCATTAAGCGTCCGTCTGGCGGATCGGCCGGACGGAGCCGAGCTTCTGGGCCCAACGACGTCGGCAAGCGACGCCCGAGGGAACCTAGGAGTGTTTTATGACCAAGCCCGAATTCATCCGCGCCGTGACCCCCAAGTTCAAGCCGCGTTATGACAATTTCATCGGCGGACAGTGGGTCCCGCCCGTCAATGGCCGCTATCACGAGAACAGGTCGCCGGTGAACGGCAGGGTGTTGTGCGAGGTGGCCCATTCCGACGCGGCCGACGTCGAACTGGCGCTGGACGCCGCCCACGCCGCAAAGGACGCCTGGGGCAAGACCAGCGTCGCCCAGCGCGCCGTCATCCTGAACAAGATCGCCGACCGGATCGAGGCCAACCTCCAGGCCGTGGCCGAGGCCGAGACCTGGGACAACGGCAAGCCGGTGCGCGAGACTCTGGCCGCCGACATCCCCCTGGCGATCGACCATTTCCGCTACTTCGCCGGTTGTATCCGCGCCCAGGAAGGCGGAATCTCGGAGCTGGACCACGATACGGTCGCCTATCATTTCCATGAACCGCTGGGCGTGGTCGGTCAGATCATCCCGTGGAACTTCCCCATCCTGATGGCCGCCTGGAAGATCGCGCCGGCGCTGGCGGCGGGCAATTGTATCGTCATGAAGCCGGCCGAGCAGACCCCGGCCTCGATCCTGGTCGTGATCGAACTGATCCAGGACCTGTTGCCTTCCGGCGTTCTGAACATCGTGTCGGGCACGGGCGCCGAGGTGGGCGAGCCGCTGGCCACCAATCCGCGGATCGCCAAGATCGCCTTCACCGGTTCGACCGCCGTGGGGCAGAAGATCATGGAGTATGCGACCAAGAACATCATTCCGGTGACGCTGGAGCTGGGCGGCAAATCGCCGAACATCTTCTTCAAGGACGTGATGGACGCCGACGACGCCTTCCTGGACAAGGCGCTGGAGGGGTTTGCGATGTTCGCCCTGAACCAGGGCGAGGTCTGCACCTGCCCCAGCCGAGCCCTGATCCACGAGGACATCTATGAGGCCTTCATCGAGAAGGCCATCGCCCGGGTCGAGGCCATTGTTCAGGGCGATCCGCTGGACCCGGCGACCATGGTCGGGGCCCAGGCCTCGGAACAGCAGCTCAAGAAGATCCTGAGCTATCTGAAGATCGGCAAGGAGGAAGGCGCCCAGGTTCTGACGGGCGGCGAACAGGCCATGCTGAAGGACGATCTGGGTGGCGGCTATTACGTCAAGCCGACCGTGTTCAAGGGCACCAACGACATGCGGATCTTCCAGGAGGAGATCTTCGGTCCCGTCCTGGCCGTGACCACCTTCAAGACCTTCGAGGAGGCCATGGAGATCGCCAATGACACCGAATACGGCCTGGGCGCCGGGGTGTGGTCGCGCGACATGAACACGGCCTATCGCGCCGGGCGGACCATCCAGGCCGGGCGGGTCTGGACCAACTGCTATCATCAGTACCCGGCGCATGCAGCTTTCGGCGGGTACAAGAAGTCGGGCATCGGGCGGGAGAACCACCGGATGATGCTGGACCACTATCAGCAGACCAAGAACCTGCTGGTCAGCTACAGCCCCGACAAACTGGGCTTCTTCTGATCTGCATCAAGGATGGCGAGTCCCGGATCGGTCATCCTGTCATCGCTCTCTGATCCGTCTGTCCGGAGAGCATCTCCCAGGCGGGCGGGCCGATGTCCTGCTTTCGGCCCGCCCGTTCCCCCAAATCGACGAGGATGTTCCATGCCCAGAACCATGAAGGCCGCTGTCGTGCGCGCGTTCGGTCAGCCGCTGACCATCGAAGAGGTCGCAGTTCCCGAGCCGGGTCCGGGCCAGATCCAGGTCAAGATCGAGGCTTCGGGCGTGTGCCACACCGATCTGCACGCGGCCGAGGGCGACTGGCCGGTCAAGCCGAACCCGCCCTTCATTCCGGGCCACGAGGGCGTCGGCTATGTCTCGGCGGTGGGGGCGGGGGTCACACTGGTCAAGGAAGGCGACCGGGTCGGGGTGCCGTGGCTGTACTCGGCCTGCGGTCACTGCAAACACTGCCTGGGCGGCTGGGAGACCCTGTGTCACGACCAGCAGAACACCGGATATTCGGTCAATGGCGGGTTTGCGGAATACGCCATCGCCGATCCCAACTACGTCGGTCATCTGCCGGCCAATGTCAGCTTCACCGACATCGCCCCGATCCTGTGCGCCGGGGTGACGGTCTACAAGGGGCTGAAGATGACGGACACCAAGCCGGGCGACTGGGTGGTGATTTCTGGCATCGGCGGCCTGGGCCATGTGGCGGTGCAGTACGCCAAGGCCATGGGGCTGAATGTCGCCGCCGTGGACGTGGACGACGCCAAGCTGGACCTGGCGCGACGGCTGGGCGCGACCGTGACGGTCAACGCCAAGACCTCGAACGACCCCGCCGCCGACATCAAGGCCCAGACTGACGGCGGCGCCCAGGGCGTGCTGGTCACGGCCGTCTCGCCCAAGGCCTTCGAACAGGCGGTCAATATGACGTCGCGGGGCGCGACCGTGGCTCTGAACGGCCTGCCGCCCGGCGACTTCCCCCTGTCGATCTTCGACATGGTGCTGAACGGCACCACGGTGCGCGGCTCCATCGTCGGCACCCGTCTGGACCTTCAGGAGGCGCTTCAGTTCGCCGCCGACGAGAAGGTCAAGGCCACGGTCTCGGTCGAGCCGCTGGAGAACATCAACAGCATCTTCCAGCGGATGCGCGACGGCCAGATCGAGGGCCGGATCGTCATGACGATCTGAAATAGACTCAATCCACTACAAAAAAATGGAGTCTATTTTTGTCTATTCTCGACGTCCAAGCCCGGTGTGGGAGGGCTGTCCAATCGCGATGTCAAAGACCTGGGCGAAATCATAGCGCCGTTTGCGAACGTGCTGGGTTGGCGGCTTGAATTATTTTCAAGCCGCTGATCCATTGACGGTTTTCCTGTGGAATTAGGAGGGCTGGGCGGTCCCAGCCCTTGCATCAGACGGGCGACCGGACGGTTGGCGTCTTCTGCGGCTTCACCCCCAGCAACAGGCCCAGCCATCCGATCCGGCGCGCGATCTCGTAGGCGAGGAGGCAGCCCAGGGCGGTGATCAGGATCAGGAGGCCGGCCTCCACGCCCAACGGCAGGTGGAGCGTGGCCAGATTATAGGCCGCCACCACCGTCACCGTCTGGTGCACGATGTAGAAGGGGAAGACGCCCACCGAGAGATAGCGCAGGGCCGGGCCGCCCCGGTTCAACCAGCGTGCGCCGAAGCCCAGGATGGCGGCGATGAAGCCCGCCTGATCCAGCGCATAGACGATCCGCATCGCCTGCCTGAGCGGCTCAGCCGGATTGACGTCGCCGCGATAGACCCAGGCATAGGTGGCCCAGGCCGCCCAACTGCACAGGGCGATGATCAGGGCCGGCCAACGCAGCCGCATCAGGGTCTGACGCGACTCCTCGGACCGGGCGATCAGATAGCCGAACAGGAAGGCGCCGAAGCTGAGGGCGTGGTTGTACCAGTCGTCGGTCAGGGCATGGGTGATCTCGAACCGGGGCGCCAGGAACCAGCGGATCAGGATTAGATACAGGACCGGCCAGACCACCAGCCCCCATCCCCGAAAGACCCGATCCCCCGCCGCCTGAAAGGCGCGCCGGACGGCCGGCAAGGCGATCATCACCGCCAGCAACAGGCTGTAGGGCAGCAGATAGGCGATGAACCACAGGTGGTTCCACGTCGGCGTGGTCAGACAGCCGTCTGCGTCGCACCAGTGGCCGGTCGAGGTGACGTACCGCACCCAGAAGTCCTTGAGCACCGGTCCGTGCGCGGGGTCGGCGATCCCCAGGCTCTTCGCCGCCTCGACGATCTCGTAATAGCTCTGGGGCGGCACGATGACGAACATGCCGAACAGCAGCGGCGGCAAGAGGCGCAGGGTGCGCGATCCGGCCAGCGCCCATCCGCTTTGCCCGCGCGCCTCGAACCCGTCCGCAAGAAACCGGGTCGCACAGCCCGAGACCAGAAACAGCAGGGTCAGCCGCCACGGGCCCGTCATCATCATGATCGGCTCGAGCGCCTCGATCTGACGCGGGCTCTTCACGTGCCAGTCCCAGGGCACGTAGAACATGCCGACGTGATAGAGGATCAGCAGCATGAAGGCGCCGACACGGATCCAGTCCAGATCGTATCGTCGGCCCGACATCGCGGACGGCGACACGAGCGGGGGCGGAACAGACATGCGAGAACTCCATGGCGAATGATGCAGGCCCCGTCCTCGCGGAACGACGGGCGGGTCGGCAATCGTCCGGGGCCGTTCGGGCGTCTGGCGGGGACGGCGGCGGGGTCGTCGGGACGAACGGCGCGCGTATCGTGACGAGCGGGTGGTCGCGTATCGCGCGACGGCTGAACGGTCGTGACCTGTCGCGGTGCGCCCTGGCGGTCCTGGCCTTTTCGCTCATCAACACGCCGGTCAACATCCTGACCGCTCAGGCGGACAATCCGGATGTAGCCGCCTGGAAGCCCATGGTCTGGGAAGTGTCGAGCACCCTCACCCTGATGGCGGTGATCTGGATTCCCTGGCTGGCCGCCAGTCTGGCGCCGCCGGACGAGGCGGCGGGCGAGGGATGGCGGCCCAAGGCGAGGTTCGTCGCGATCCATCTGGCGGCGCTTCTGACCTTTTCGGCCCTGCACGTCAGCGGTTTCGTGGCGCTGAGGAAGTTGGGCTACGCGGTCATGGGGGCGGGCGCCTATGAGTTCGGCGACCGGTTCGGTTATGAGCTGCGCAAGGACCTGGTGACCTATGTCCTGCTGGTCGGGGGCTTCCTGCTGACCGCCTATCTCCGGCGGCGGCGGGACGAGCCGGTGCGGCCGGTTAGTTTCGACATCCGCGACGGCGCCCGCATCATCCGCGCCCCCTTGGCCGACATCCTGGCCGTCAGTTCGGCGGGGAACTATGTCGAGTTCCTGCTGGCGGACGGGCGGCGTCTGCTGATGCGCGCGACCCTGGCGGCGGTGGAGGCCGAACTGTCGCGGTTCGGCTTCGTGCGGGTCCATCGCTCGTGGCTGGTCAATGCAGAGCGCGTCACCGGCCTGCAACCCGACGGCTCCGGCGACTGGACCGTGGAACTGGGGGCGGTTAATGCGCCCCTGTCACGCCGCTATCCCGCCGCCCTGGCGACGCTGCGCGGCTAGCCGATCAAGGCCAGCCACTCGTCCTCGGTCAGGACCTGGACGCCGTGTTTCTCGGCGTCTTTCAGCTTGGAGCCGGCGCCGGGGCCGGCGACGAGGTAGTCGGTCTTTTTGGAGACGGAGCCCGAGACCTTGGCGCCCAGGCTTTCGGCGCGGGCCTTGGCTTCGTCGCGGGTGAAGCGTTCCAGAGCGCCGGTGAAGACGACGGTCTTGCCCGCGACCGGGGTGTCTGACTTGGGCCGTTCGGCGTCGAGAATCTGGGTCAATTCGCCCTCGAGCGCGGCGACGACCTGAAGATTGTGCGGCTCGTGGAAGAAGTGGGCCAAAGCCAGGGCGGCGACGGGGCCGACGCCGGTGACGCCGGCGATCTGGTTCAGGATTTCGGGCGGGCCTTCCTCGCGCGCCACCCGGGCCAGTTCGACCAGGCCGGACCAGTCGTTGGTCATCGTCGCCAGCGAGCGGCGGGCCGGGGCGGCCATGCCGGGGAAGGCCTGGCTGATCTTCATGTCCATCGTCGCCTCGGGCCAGGGATCGGCGGCAGGGGGCGTGGCCTCGGCCATCAGGGTCAGGACGCGGGGCGATATGGCATGGGCGGCGGCCAGGGCGGTCCAGGCGTCCGACGAGACGCCCGCGGCGGCCTGGAGACAGGCGGCCTTCAGCGCGGGCCAGCTCTCGAAGGCGCGGGCCAGGACGATGGAGGTCTGTTCACCGATGTCACGTATGCCCAGGCCGAACAGGAATCGGTCCAGAGAGATGACGCGGCGGGCGTCGATGCCGGCGACCAGGTTGCGGATGCTGGTTTCGCCATAGCCGTCGTCGCGTTCAAGCTCCTTCAGCCGCGCCGCGTCGCGCGCCAGGCGGAAGATGTCGGCGGGCTCCTTGATCCAGCCGCGCGCATTGAAGGCGACCAGCTGCTTCTCGCCCAGCCCCTCGATGTCGAAGGCGCGGCGGCCGACGAAATGTTTGAGCCGTTCGACGATCTGGGCGTCGCAGATCAGGCCGCCGGTGCAGCGGCGCTTGACCTCGTCGCCCTCGCGCACCGCCTCGGAGCCGCAGACCGGGCATTTTTCGGGGAAGACATAGGGGATGGCGTCGGCGGGACGCAGGTCGGGGACGACGCCCAGGATTTGGGGGATGACGTCGCCGGCGCGTTGCAGGCGGACGGTGTCGCCGATGCGGACGTCCAGACGTTCGATCTCGTCTTCGTTATGCAGGGTGGCGTTGCGGACGACGACGCCGCCGACCGTGACCGGGTGCAGGCGGGCGACCGGGGTCAGGGAGCCGGTGCGGCCGACCTGGATGTCGATGCCCTCCAGCACTGTGGTCGCCTGTTGCGCCGGGAATTTGTGGGCGATGGCCCAGCGGGGGCTGCGGGCGACGAAGCCCAGGCGGCGCTGCCAGTCGATGCGGTCGACCTTGTAGACCACGCCGTCGATGTCATAGCCCAGGGTGGCGCGGTCGCGTTCCAGTTTGCGATAGACGGCGATCAGGCCTTCGGCGCCCTCGACGCGTTCCGAACGGTCGTTGACGGCGAAGCCCCAGGCCTTAAGCTTTTGCAGGGCCTGCCACTGGGTCTCGGCGAAGTCGCTGGAGTGTTCGCCCCAGGCGTAGGCGAAGAAGTTCAACGGGCGTTTGCCCGTGATCCGGGCGTCCTTCTGGCGCAGGGAGCCGGCGGCGAAATTGCGGGGGTTGGCGTAGGTGCGGCGGCCCTCGGCTTCGGCGGCGGCGTTGAAGGCGGCGAAGGCGTCGTTGGGGGCGTAGACCTCGCCCCGGATCTCGATCCGGTCGGGCCAGTCGTCGCCCGCTAAAGTCTGTTTCACATCGGCGATGGTGTTCAGATTGGCGGTGACGTCCTCGCCGGTGCGCCCGTCGCCGCGCGTGGCGCCGATGGTCAGCCGGCCGTCCACATAGAGAAGGTTGGCGGACAGGCCGTCGATCTTGGGCTCGGCGACGAAGGCGATGGGCTCGTCGGCGGGCAGTTTCAGGAAGCGGGCGATGCGGGCCACGAAGTCTCGCACCTCGCCTTCGTCGAAGGCGTTGTCCAGCGACAGCATAGGCACGCCGTGACGGACCTCGGCGAACTGGCTGGAGGCGACGGCGCCGACCTTGTTCGACGGGGAGTCGGGGCGGACCAGGTCGGGGAAGGCGGTCTCGATCTCCAGGTTCCGGGCGCGCAGGGCGTCGTAGTCGGCGTCGGAGATTTCGGGCGTCGCCTCATTATAGAGGGCGTCGTGGCGGGCCATTTCGGCGGCCAGCCAGGCCAGGGCTTCGGCCGCGCTTTCGGCGGTCAGGTCTTCGACGGGGGGGAAGGGGGGAATCGCGCTGGACATGTCGCCGTCTCATTACCACGGGCTGACGTCAGGCGATCCGCACGCTAGGCTGAATCGTTACTCACGGAGTCGTCCATGCCGCCTGCCGCCGTCCGATCCCTTCTGCTCGGCGGATGCGCCGCTCTGGCCCTGAGCGGGTGTGTCGAGCCGATCAGTCCGCCGCCGCCCGCCCCGGTTCCCGCCGCCCAATACGCCCAACTGCTGGACGACGTGCGGATCCTGTCGGCGGACGACATGGAGGGGCGAGGGACAGGCACGCCGGGCGGAGAGCGGGCGCGGGCTTATGTGGTGTCGCGGCTCGAGGCCCTGGGCGTGGCGCCGGCTTCGTTCGGGCGGTTGCAGCCGTTCGAGGCGACCGGTCGTTCGCCGCAGGGCCCGGTGACCTATCGTGGGGTCAATGTGCTGGGCCTGATCCCCGGAACCCGCGTCGGTGACCGCTATATCGTGGTCAGCGCCCATTATGACCACGTCGGCATGCACGACGGCCAGATCTACAACGGCGCCGACGACAACGCCTCTGGCGTCGCGACGATGCTGGAACTGGCCAAACGGCTGAAGGCCCAGGCGCCGGAGCACAGCGTGCTGCTGGTCGCCTTCGACGGGGAGGAGCGGGGGCTGCTGGGCGCGCGCGAGTTCGTCAAGGCGCCGCCGGTGCCCCTGTCGTCCATCGCCCTGAACCTGAACTTCGACATGACCGCGCGGGCCGAGACCGACGGCCATCTGTGGGTCACGGGCACCTATCAGCACCCGAACCTGCGCCCGATCCTGGAGCCCCTGTCGGCGGTCGGGCCGGTCAGTTTCGCCTTCGGCAAGGATACGCCGCAGGATGAGGGTGAGAACAACTGGGTCTCTGCGTCAGACCACGGCGCCTTTCACGACAAGGGGGTGCCCTTCCTCTATATGGGCGTGGATTATCACCCCGATTATCACCGCCCCACCGACGACTTCGAGCGGATCAAGCCCGAGGTCTTCACCTCGGCGACGGAACTGGCCATCGCCGGATTCCGGGCTCTGGACCGGTCGTTGGATCGGTGATGCGGCGTCTTCTGGTTCCTACCCTGATCGGCCCCATGTTGTTCGGCATGGCGGTGCTGACCGGCTGCGAGCGGCGTGAGGCGCGGCCGGAGGCGCCGGTTACAGCGCCCAAGCGTGAGGCCGATTTCCGCCATCGGCTGGAGGGGGACATCTCCGGCGACTATCGGCCCGTCGCCGAGGCGGGAGAGGTCTGGCGAGTCGCGAGCCTGTTCATCGGCCAGGCCTCTGCGTTCGAGGCCTGGGAAGCCGGACGGCGCGAGGCGTCTCCGCTGATCCTGACCCTGGTAGGGCCGGACGGCGCGGTGCGGTTCACGCCACGCGCCTATGCGCTGACCGATGAGCGGCTGACGCTGGTCGCCGGCGCGCCGGGCGGGCGGGACGCCAGGCTGGAGGCCCGGATCGATCCCGGCGCACTGGCCACCGCTCGTCGCAATCTGGGAGACCGGACGCCGGTCATCAGCGGAACCGTGACGGTCGAGGGCGTCAGACTGCCCGTCAATCTCGGCTGGTGGAACGGCGACTGATCTGGTCAGGTCAGGTGAAGGCGCGGGCTAAAAGCCAACCTGCCGCCGCAACCAAAACCCATAACAGGGCGCCCAGCCCGATCATGACCACGACCGAGCGGCGGCCCGACCAACGGCGTTCCGCCGGCGGCTGTTCGACGAGCCGGAGCGGGGGGCGGCGCAAGGATTTGCGATCTGGAAGAACCACGATGCAACCTATGATAGGTTGCGCGCCGTCGTCAACAGACTGATGGTCAAGTCTGAGTTGTTTTGTAAGTATTAGTGGGGGTTGCCAACTATACAACCATAAGGAATATTCCCGCCCCGGGGGAGGGGCGGGCATGACGACCGTTGAAGCCGCACTGCGAAACATGGAGGCGGACGGACCGGTTTCCGATCACGGGAGCCGAGCCCTTATCCGCCTTATGGATGTGCTGGCGGCGTCGGCGGCCCTGCTGTTCTTTCTGCCGACCCTGCTGTTGATCGCCGCCGCCGTACGGGTGCAGGACGGCGGCCCGGCCCTGTTCCGCCAGCAGAGGATCGGCCGCGACGGTCGGCCGTTCGCCTGCCTGAAATTCCGTTCCATGACTCCGGACGCCGAGGCGCGCCTGCCCCAACTGGTGGATGGAGAATGGGCGGAGCGTCGTAAATTGAGGCGCGACCCCCGCGTGACGCCGCTGGGGCGGTTCTTGCGCCTGTCCAGCCTGGATGAACTGCCGCAACTGATCAATGTGCTGGTCGGCGACATGTCCTTGGTCGGACCGAGGCCCATCGTAGCGGATGAGGCGCCGCTTTATGGACGTCGCTTCGCTGCCTATTGCGCGGTGCGGCCCGGACTGACCGGGCTTTGGCAGGTGTCAGGACGCAACGATGTGTCGTATGCGCGTCGTGTAGCCATGGACATGTGGCTGGTCCGCAACCTGACGATACGGACCTATCTGGCGCTGATCCTGCGCACGGTGCCGGCCGTGCTGGGTCGAGAAGGCGTCTACTGACTGGTCGTGAAACTGATTTGGTAACGGACCAAATATTGCAAAAAAGATGCGAATTGGCCGCAAAACCTCCGCCGAACCTTCATCTCAGGGCGCATGCGCCGTCACACGGCCTGACTATGACTGAAGTTGGGCAGGAGGGACGAACACGTCATCGCGGCCGGGCATGAGCTCGACCGTCCCCTGTCATAGCTCTTTGACCAGACACGGTGGACTGACGATGACCGGCCTTCAGCTCAAGACCCTTCTCGTGACGGCGGCCAGCGCCCTCGCGCTCGCCGCGTGCGGCTCCTCCGAGGTGGCCTCGCCCGGCGAGGGTGATTTCGGCAACGGCGGCGGCACCACGCCGACCACCCCGACCACGCCGACGCCCGGCACCCCCGCCGCCGACTGCCCGACCGGTCTGTCGAACATCGGCACCATCGCCAACGGCACGCTGCGCGTCTGCCAACTGCCGCAGCAGGTCCTGGGCAACCTGACCCTGTCGGTCCGCGCCGGCACCATCTACGCCATCAGCGGCCGCACCGAAGTCGGCACCGACCGCGGCATTGACCCGGCCTCGACCACCGGAACCCAGGGCATCCTGACCATCGAGCCGGGCGTGAAGGTCTTCGCCTCGAGCGGCGGCGACTATCTGCTGGTCAACCGCGGCTCGCAGATCTACGCCGAAGGCACCGCGACCAACCCGGTCATCTTCACCAGCCGTCAGGACATCGAAGGCACGGCCACTGCGACCTCGCAAGGTCAGTGGGGCGGCATCGTCCTCGCCGGCCGCGCGCCCCAGGCCAACTGCCAGTTGACGGCCCCGGTCACCTGCACCGGCCAGGTCGAGGGCACCAGCGCCTTCTACGGCGGCAACACCGCAGCCGATAACTCGGGCCGTCTGCGCTACGTCCAGATCAAGTACTCGGGCTTTGAAATCTCGACCGGCAACGAGCTGCAGGCCCTGACCCTGGCCGGCGTCGGCTCGGGCACGACCCTGGAGTACATCCAGTCGTATAACAGCTCGGACGACGGCATCGAGATCTTCGGCGGCAACGCCAACCTGAAGCACATCGTCATCAACGGCGCCGACGACGACGGTCTGGACACCGACACCGGCTGGCGCGGCGGCGCCCAGTTCGGCATCGTGACCCAGCGCGCGCCGAACTCCACCAGCCGTTCGGCCGGTTTCGAGTTCTCGTCCGCCCCGACCTCGACGCCCTACGCCTCGCGCTATCTGTCGCAGCCGAAGATCGCCAACTGGACCCTGGTCGGCCGTAACGCCCCGACCGACGCCCACACGGTCATGCACTTCGACACCGGCACCAACCCGAACCTCATCAACATCGTCGCCACCTCGACGACGGGTTCGGTCGCCGGCTGCTTCGACATCGCCGACGCGGACACCCAGACCAGCTTCGACGGCGGTTCGACGCCTTCGCTGCGCTCGATCTACATGTCCTGCTCGATCTCGTATCGTCCGGCCAACGTCGCCCGCTCGACGGCGGTGTTCACCAACGCCCGCAACACCAATGTCACGGCGGCGGGAACCTCGACCCTGACCGCTCCGGCCTCGGGCACGACGATCACGAACCAGAACCTGGCCTTCATCAACGGCGCCAACGAAAACGCCGTGACGGCGGTCGATCCGAAGACGGTCTACAGCTTCTTCGACAGCGTCACCTACATCGGCGCCGTTCGCAACGCCCAGGACACCTGGTGGCAGGGCTGGACCTGCGGCCTGACGTCCGGCTCGACCTGCTGAAGACGACAGCTCCGNNNCGGTTCTTCGCGTTTCCTGACCCCTTCAAGGCGCAGACCATGAATAGACTTACTCTGACCCTGAGCGGGGTCCTTCTCGCCACCAGTGCGCTGATCGCGCCCGGCCTGGCGTTCGCCCAGACCGCCGCCCCGACCGCCCAGACCCCGGCCGAGCAGGTCGAGGAACAGGCGACCGACGTCGGCGAAATCGTCGTCCTGGGTCGTTATATTCCCGAACCCAACCGCGAAAGCTCGGAGGTCGCGGCCTTCCTGACGTCCGAGGACCTTGAGCGCACCGGCGACAGCAACGCCGCCGCGGCCCTGACCCGCGTCACCGGCCTGTCGATCGTCGAAGGCCGTTTCATCTATGTCCGCGGCCTGGGCGAGCGTTATTCCTCGGCCCTGCTGAACGGTTCGCCCCTGCCCAGCCCCGAGCCGCTGCAGCGGGTCGTGCCCCTGGACCTATTCCCCTCCAGCATCCTGGACGGCGTGACGGTTCAGAAGACCTATTCGCCCAACTTCCCCGGCGAGTTCGGCGGCGGCGTCATCGACCTCCACACCATCGACGCGCCGAACCAGCCCTTCTTCAACATGAAGCTGTCGCTGGGCGGCAACACCGAATCCACCGGCAAGGAAAACCTGATCTATTACGGATCGCGCACCGACTTCACCGGGTTTGACGACGACACGCGCGAAGTCCCCGGTGCGATCGCCATCGCCTTCAATCAGGGCAAGCAGATCAACAGCGCCAACTTCACCGCCGACCAGCTCCAGACCATGGGACAGTCGCTGGTGAACGCGCCCCTGCGCCTGCTGCAACGCGAAAAAACGCCGATCGACGGCGGCGTGGAACTGGCCGGTGGCTTCTCGCAGGATACGAGTTTCGGCACCCTGGGCCTGATCGCGGTCGCTGGATACGACAACAGCTGGCGCGCCCGTAGCGGCGTCCAGGAAGAGGGGCAGTTCCAGGGCGAAGTCCTGGTGCCGGTGTCGACCTATGACGTCGACTCGAACCAGAACGACATCCGCCTGAACTTCCTCGGCGGTCTGTCGCTGTCGAACGCCGATCACGAGGTCAAGTGGACCAACCTCTACGTCCGCAACACGACCAAGGAAGCCCGCTCGGTCGCCGGTCCCGACTTCGACGCCGGCGGCAGCGTGATCCGCAACGACTATACCGAATGGTTCGTGCGCCAACTGTGGAGCAGCCAACTGGCCGGCGAGCATCAGTTCATGGACGGCGCGCTGGAGATCGACTGGCGCGCGGCCTACGCCAAGACGTCGCGGGACGCGCCTTATGAATCGCGCTTCCAGTACGGCGTCAACGCGGACGGCGACTACATCCACAACGTCCAGGGCAATCTGATCTCGTTCAGCGAGCTGGACGACGACATCGTGTCCGGCGGCTTGGATGTGGCCTATACCCTGCCTCTGTCCGAGGCCCGCGAAGCCATCATCAGCGCCGGGGTCGCCACCCTGGACAACAATCGTGAAGCCACCCGTCACGATCTGCAGTTCGAAGCGGTCAACGGCTTGACCGACGATCAACGGATGTCGCGGATCGACTATCTGTTCTCGGACTACAACATCAATCCGACCACGCTGCAGCTGCGTGAAATCGCCGGCAGCAACGGCGCCAGCGCCTATGACGCCGAGCTGCAAGTCAACGCCGCCTACGCCATGGTCGATGCGGAAATCATCCCGCTGGTCCGCACAACGGTGGGCGTCCGCTTCGAGGACGGTCAGCAGAGCGTCACGCCGCGCGACGTGTTCGGCGGAACCTCGACCTACGAGGCCACCGAGATCGAGGAGCAATATTGGCTGCCCTCGCTGACGGCGACCTGGAACTTCGCCGAGGATCAGCAACTGCGCTTCGGCGTGTCGCAGACGATCGGCCGCCCGCAGTTCCGCGAACTGGCCCCCCAGGCCTATACGGACCCGGAAAGCGACCGCATCTTCATCGGCAACCCCTATCTGGTGGACACCGAGCTGCTGAACCTGGACGCGCGGTACGAATGGTACTTCGCTCGCCAGCAGTTCATCACCGCCGGCGTCTTCTACAAGGACATGGACAAGCCGGTTGAGTCCGTCATCGTCGACGTGGGCAACCAGCGCCAGCAGTCGTATCTGAACGCGCCCAAGGCGACCATCATGGGCGCCGAGGTCGAGGTGAAGAAGTACTTCGAGTTCCCCGACCAGGGCATGAGCTTCATCGCCAACAAGCGTTGGCTGGTGCAGGCCAACTACACCTACTCGGACTCCGAGGTTAAGGTCGGCGACGGCGACACCGTCCTGACCCTGGGTGGGGCCGGCACGCCGGAACAGGCGTCCTTCTTCATCCAGGACGGCAGCCGTCTGCAAGGCCAGTCGGACCATGTCGCCAACCTGCAACTGGGTTGGGAAGACGATACGGCCCGCTCGCAGGCGACGATCATCGTCAACTATGTCAGCGACCGGATCACCGCCCGCGGCGCCGGCACGGGCGCGAGCCGCGAGCCGGACTTCATCCAGGAGCCGGGCGTCTTCCTGGACTTCGTCTATCGCAAGGACTTCACCGTCATGGCCCGCGACATGGGCTTCGCCCTGGAGCTGCGGAACCTGCTGGGCACCGAGTTCGACGAATATCAGGAGCTGGGCAACAAGATCCGGGTCAACAACTACGACCTGGGCCAGAGCGCCTCTGTCAGCCTGACCGCCCGCTTCTGATCTCAGGAACAGGCGAGACGTTTGCGACCGGGAGGCCGTCGGCCTTCCGGTCGTTTTCGTTCTGAAATGATCCGTATGGGTCGTGACTGTCACGACATGTTCTTCGTGTCTTCACACTTCGGTGCGGCCCGCATACGGACGATTAGTCTAGATCGCGCCATGGCCGTCTGGGGGCCGGAACAGGCATGGCGTCGTGATCGCGGCTTTCCGTAGTTTGAGCGTCTCTTCGGCGACCGACCGTCTGCGGCGTTTGCCGCTGCGCCGCCTCGTTGAGGGCGTGCTTATTCTGCTGCTGCTGGTTCAGGCCGGGCGTCTTGTTTGGCTGTTCGCCGCTCCGTCGTCGAAGCCCGCCGCCGCAGCCGCCCATTCGATCCCCGCTGTCGATCTGAGCATCCTATCGCGTTTCGACGCCTTCTTCCGCACAGGCGGGCAGGGGGCCCTGGCCGGCGCCTCGGGCGCGGACGCCAGCCAGATGCGGCTGTTCGGCGTTCGCTCGGGCGGCGTCGGCGGCGGGTCGGCGATCATCGGCCTGGCCGACGGACGCCAGATTTCGGTCGGGGTGGGCGAGGAGGTCGAGCCCGGGCTGGTGCTGCAGGGCGTCGGGCCGGACTTCGTGACCTTGGCGCGTGGCCAGTCCATCAGCCGGCTGGAGTTTTCCGATGCGCCGGTCGGGGCCGCTGCGCCGCCGCCCCCGCCCGCCACGCCCCAGGTGGTGGCCCCGCCCGCAGCCGCGCCGGCGTCGGCTCAGGGAGCGGTCGTCGATCCTCAAAGGCTGATGGCCCAGGCGTCGCTGCGGCCGCGGATGCAGGGGTTGGGCGTCAACGGCTTCACTGTCTCCTCGGCCGGCAATGCGTCGGAACTGCGCAGCGCCGGGCTTCAGTCCGGCGACGTCATCCTGTCCGTAAACGGCGTGGCCCTGAACAGCCCTCAGGCCATCGGCGCCCTGCGTGGCCAACTGGCCAGCGCCCCTTCGGCCGAAATCCAGTATGAGCGCGCGGGCGAGACGCGCATCACCACCATAAGGACGCGTCCATGACCGCCTCTCTGCGCAACCGCCTGAAGCGTTCCGGCGTCGGCGCCCTCGCCGCCGTGCTGGTCCTGCAGGCGCCCTTGGCCGCCGCGCCCGTGATGGCCCAGGAGGCGCGCCAGACCCTGAACGTCCAGGGCGCCGACATCCGCGCTTTCATCCAGGACGTGGCCCGCACCACCGGCCGCACCTTCATCGTCGATCCGGCCGTGACCGGGACGGTGACGGTGACCAGCGACCGACCCCTGGGCCGCGCCCAGTTGTTCGAGGTTTTCCTGTCCACTCTGCGGGCCAACGGCCTGGTGGTCACCCCGACCCAGTCGGGCGCCTATCGCATCAGCCCGGCCCAAGGGGCGGCCCAGGGGCCCTCCACCGTCGGGGCGGAGCGGTTCTCGACCGAGGTCTTCCAACTGCGCAACATTGACGCCGCGTCGGCCGCGGAGACCATTCGGCCCCTGGTCGGGGCCCAGGGCCAGGTCCTGGCCAATCCCGGCGCCAACAGCGTGGTGGTGGCCGACTTCTCGGACAATCTGGCCCGTATCCGCGCCCTGATCGGCCGGATCGACGTGGACCGGTCCAGCTATGAGGTGGTGGCCCTGGAAAACGCCTCGGCGCGCGAGATCGCCGGGGTGCTGCAACAGGTCATGGCCGCACCGGGCGGCGCCGGGCAGGGGATGGTCACGGTCACCCCGGTCGAAAGCTCCAACTCCATTGTCCTGCGCGGCGACGGCCAGGCCCTGGCCCGGGTGCGGGGCCTGATCCACGATCTGGACGGTCGGTCTCGGGCCAATCAGGACGTCAATGTCGTCTTCCTAGAGCACGCCGACGCGGCCCAGCTTCTGCCGGTGCTGCAGCAGGTGGTCGGCCAGCCGGTCACGCCGGCGACCGAAGCCAGCCCCGGCCTGAGGACCGCTCCGACCGGTTCGACCTCGTCGGCGTCCGGCGGTCTGTCCCGCGCCGCGACCAGCCTGGGGACTGACGAGGGCCAGAACGGAGCGATCGGCTCGTCCACCGTCACCGCTACCGGCCAGCACGCCACCATCGCCCGCTTCCCCGGCGCCAACGCCCTGGTCATCGCCGGTCCGGCCGACATGCAAAGGACGCTGGCCGATGTGATCCGGCGGCTGGACGTGCGCCGTCAGCAGGTGCTGATCGAGGCCATAGTCGTCGAGCTGAGCGACAATGCGGTGCGCGAACTGGGCGTTCAGTGGCTGTACGGCGGCGAGAACGGCGTCGGCCTGACCAACTACACCGACAATGCGACGCCGCTGGTGAACATCGCCGGCGGCGCCTATGCGGGTCAACTGGACGAAGACGATCCGCTGCGCGAACAGCTGCAGACCCTGGCCCTGAACAGTCTGGTCGGCGCTAACGGCTTCGTCGGCGGCGGCGGGTTCGAGGTGGGCGACGGCCTGTTCGGCTTCATCATCAACGCCGCCAAGACCGACAAGGGTTCCAACCTGCTCCAGACGCCGTCGATCATGACGCTGGACAATGAAGAGGCCAGCTTCCTGGTCGGCCAGGAGGTGCCGGTCACCACGGGCCAGACCCTGTTGGACGGCAATTCCAATCCCTTCACCACCACCGACCGCAAGGACATCGGGGTGCGGCTGACGGTGAAGCCCCAGATCAACGCCGGGGGCTCCATCACCCTGACCCTGCGTCAGGAGGTGTCGGCCATCAACAGCGGGCTGACGACCAGCACCTCCGGGCTGGTGTTCGACAAGCGCGAGCTTCAGACCACCCTTGTGGTGGACGACGGCGACATCGCCGTGGCCGGTGGTCTGCTGGACCAGAACGACATCATCTCGACCGACAAGGTGCCGGGCCTGGGCGACCTGCCGGGCGTCGGCGCCCTGTTCCGCTCGAACAGCCGCCAGCGGGGGCGGACCAATCTGATGGTCTTCCTGCGCCCCACCATCGTCCGGACCCGCGAGGAGGCTCAAGGGCTGGCCGCAGACCGCTGGGGCTATATGCGCGACCAGCAGCAGGCGGTGCAGCCGGATCGCGAGCCCAGCCTGGATGCGCTGGTGCGGGACTATATGCGCACTCAGGCGCCGGCCGCCCCGGCGACGGGCGAGGCCATGGTGATCGCGCCGAGCGGCGTCACGGCGCCCGTGGCCCCGGTCGAGGCCGCGCCCCTGCCGCCGACCGGGAACTGATCCATGATCACCCTGGTCAGCCCCAGCCTGCCCTATGGATTCGCCAAGCGGCACGGCGTCCTGCTGCTGGACGCCGGCGATGTGGCGCGGGTGGGCCTGCGCGAGGGCGCGGCCCCCCAGGGGCTGATCGAGGCGCGGCGGGTGCTGGGCCGGCCCCTGGTCGTGGAGCCGCTGACACAGGCCGCCTTCGACCGGCAGCTGTCCGAGATCTATGCGGGCGACCATCTGGCGGCGGCGGACGGCGAGGATCTGGACATGCCCGCCGGCCTGGACAGTCTGATCGACGACATCCCGGCGGCGGCCGATCTGCTGGACACGGCCGACGACGCGCCGGTCATTCGGCTGATCAACGGGATCATCGCCGAGGCGGTGCGGACCGGCGCCTCGGACATCCACCTGGAGACCTATGAGAGCGCCCTGCTGGTGCGGATGCGGGTCGACGGGGTTCTGCGCGAGGCGTTGAGCCTGAACCCGCGCATCGCGCCGCTTCTGGTGTCGCGGATCAAGGTGATGGCGCGGCTGGACATCGCCGAGAAGCGGGTGCCGCAGGACGGGCGCATCCCCCTGGCCCTGGGCGGCAAGTCGCTGGACGTGCGGGTCTCGACCCTGCCGTCGCGCGGCGGCGAACGGGTGGTGATGCGGATCCTGGACAAGGATCAGGCCGGCTTGACCCTGGACCGTCTGGGCATGGCGCCCGACGCCCTGGTCGCCTTCCGCGCGGCCCTGGCCGAGCCCAACGGCATCATTCTGGTCACCGGTCCGACGGGGTCGGGCAAGACCACCAGCCTGTATGCGGGCCTGGCCCTGCTGAACGACCAGACACGCAACATACTGACGGTCGAGGATCCGGTCGAATACGCCATCGACGGCGTGGGTCAGACCCAGGTCAACCCCAAGGTCGGCATGACCTTCGCCGCGGGCCTTCGGGCCATTCTGCGCCAGGACCCGGACGTGGTCATGGTGGGCGAAATCCGCGACGTGGAGACGGCGGGGGTCGCGGTTCAGGCCGCCCTGACTGGCCACCTTGTGCTGTCCACCGTACACACCAATGATGCGGCGGGGGCGGTGACGCGGCTGCGCGACATGGGGGTGGAGCCCTTCCTGCTGGCCTCGACCCTGCGGCTGATCGTGGCCCAGCGGCTGGTGCGACGGCTGTGCGACCATTGCCGCACGCCGGAGACGGCCGACCAGGCGACGGCGAAACTGATCGGCGCCAAGGTCGGGGTGCGCGTCTGGCGTCCGCACGGCTGCGCCCATTGCGGCAATACCGGCTACGTCGGTCGGCTCGGCCTGTATGAGGTGCTGAAGATCGACGACCGGGTGCGGCGTCTGATCGCGGCCGAGGCGGACGAGGACGCGGTGGTCGCCGCCGCCTTCGCCGGGGGCGGAACCCTGACGGAACGCGCGCGCGCCCTGGTGCTGGACGGCGTGACCTCGGTCGAGGAGGCGGTGCGCGTCGCCCGCCAGGAGACCGCGACCGATCCGGCGGAGGCGGCCTGATGGCGGCCTTCGACTATGTCGCCGTCGATGCGGCGGGCCGCACGGTCTCGGGCGCCGTCACCGCCGCAGATGAGGCGACGGCGCGGGGGCAGTTGACGCGCCGCCGGCTGATGCCGCTGCAGCTGACGCCGGCGCGGATCGCCGCGCGGTCCGAACGGGGCGGTTCAGGTTCGGTCCGAGGCGACCGGCTGACCGCCAAGACCCTGGCCCTGACCACCCGTCAGCTGGCGACCCTGATTTCGGTGTCGCCGATGGAGGAGGCCCTGCGCACCCTGGCGCTCCAGGCCGATCGGCTGGTGGTGCGGCGGGTGCTGGAAGGGGTTCACGCCGGGGTCATGGAGGGGCGGCGCCTGTCGGACGCCATGGCCTTGCAGGGCCAGGCGTTTCCGCCGCTGTACCGGGCCATGGTCTCGGCCGGGGAACAGTCGGGTGCGCTGCAACCGATCCTGGAACGTCTGGCCGACGGGCTTGAGCGGGACCAGCAGGTGCGCGGCAAGGTGATCACCGCCGTGGTCTATCCCAGCGTCCTGGCCGTGGTGGCCCTGGGCGTCATCGCCATTCTGATGACCTTCGTCGTGCCCAAGGTGGTCGATCAGTTCGAGAGCATGAACCAGACCCTGCCGCTGCTGACGCGGCTGGTGATCGGGGTGTCGGATCTGATGCGGAACTGGGGCTGGCTGTTCCTGCTGCTGCTGGCCGGCCTAGTCGTCGGCGGCGCGCTGGCGCGGCGTCGGCCCGACATCCGGCTGCGGATCGACCAGACGATGCTGAGGCTGCCGGTCGTCGGTCGCCTGACCCGCGACCTGCACGGGGCCAAGATGGCGCGGACCCTATCGACCATGATCGCCGCCGGCCTGCCGGTGCTGGAAGGCCTGACCATCACCGCCCGCACCGTGTCCAACATGGCCCTGCGCCGGGCCACGGAATCCATGAGCGAGGCCGTGCGCGAGGGTGGGGGGCTGTCGGCCGCTATGCGCCGCGCCGACGTGTTTCCCCCGCTGCTGGTCTATATGACCGCCTCGGGCGAGAGCAGCGGTCGGCTGGAGCCGATGCTGGAGCGCGCCGCCGACTATCTGGAACGCGAGTTCGCCACCTTCACCGCCGTAATGCTGAGCCTGCTCGAGCCGGCCATCATCGTGGTCATGGGCGGGGTGGTCGCGATGATCGTCCTGTCGATCCTGCTGCCCATACTTCAGATCAACACCCTGGCGATGGGGTGAGGAGAGTTTAGTCATGACGTCAGATAATCAGAACAAGCGACGCAAACGTCGGGGTTTCACCCTGGTCGAGCTGATGGTGGTCATCGTCATCATCGGCCTGTTGGCGACCGTGGTGGCGCTGAACGTCCTGCCCAGCCAGGACCGGGCCATGGTCGGCAAGGCCAAGGCGGACATCTCGGTTCTGGAACAGGCGATCGAGACCTATCGGCTCGACAATCTGAACTTCCCCACCGACCAGCAGGGGCTGCAAGCCCTGGTCGCTGCGCCCGCCGGCCTGGCCCAGCCGGAACGCTATCGTGAGGGCGGCTATGTGCGTCGTCTGCCCGAAGATCCGTGGGGCAACCCCTACCGCTATCGTCGCCAGAGCGCGCACGGCCAGCAGTTCGACGTCTTCTCCCTGGGAGCGGACGGCAAGGAAGGGGGCGAGGGCAATGACGCGGACCTCGGCAACTGGCAGGGCTAGCATTCGGCGTCGTCGTTCGGGATTCACTCTGGTCGAGCTGATGGTCACGATCACGGTGATCGGACTGGCGGCCGGGGCGGTGGTCTTGTCGATGCCGGATCCCCGCCCGGCCGTAGGTCTGGAGGCGGAACAGTTCGCCGCGCGGTTGTCGCGCGCCCGTGAAGAGGCGATCCTGACCAACCGCCCCGTGGCGGCGGAGGCGGACGCATCCGGCTACGGGTTCGCCAGCTTCGACGGCGCGACCTGGACGCCTCTGACCGGCGTCTTCGTCGCCAGGACCTGGGGCGAGGGCGTCACTGCGCCCGCAGATCCGATCCGTATCGTCTTCGATCCCACCGGGATCGCCGACCCGGCGCAGGTGCGCCTGACCCGTGACAACCAGTCCCGCACAGTGGCGGTCGACGGCGCGGGCGAGGTGTTGATCAATGATTGATGAAATTCCCGTTCCAGCAGCGAGGCGTCCGGCGGCGAGCGGTAGCGCCCAAAATCGCGATGGATTCACCCTGATCGAAATGCTGGTGGCCTTGGCGGTCTTCGCCCTGGCGGCCATGGCCTTGCTGAACCTGTCGGGCGAAAGCACCCGGTCGGCGGTGCGCGTCGAGGCCCGCACCTTGGGCGGGGTAGTGGCCGAGAATGTCGCGGCCGAGGCCATGATCGCGCCCAGCCTGCCGGTCGGGGAAACCGCCGGAGAAGTGCAGATGGCCGGTCGCGTCTGGCGCTGGCGTCGGGTCGTCACCGGAACCGAAGTCTCCGGCATGGGGCGGATCGACGTGCGGGTTTCCACCGATGAGGGGCAGGTGGCGGACCGCGTTCTGTTCCGGGCGGCGGGATCATGAGGCCCGGGCGCATGAGGCGGGGCGGCTTCACTCTGGTCGAGGTGCTGGTCTCGCTGGCGATCTTCGCTGTGCTGGCCGGCGCCGGGGCCCTGATGTTGAGCCAGACCATCGAAACCCGGTTCGCCGTGCGGGCCGAGACCGACCGGGTCGGCGACATCCAGCGGATGCGGGCCCTGCTGAAGGCCGACCTGGCCCAGGCCGCGCCCCGTCGCACTCGCGCCCCCACCGGCCGCCCCCTGCCGCGGGCCCTGATGGGGCAGGAGACGCCCGGTGATCCGATCCTGACCCTGGTGCGCAACGGCTGGTCCAATCCGAGCGAGGCGGCGCGCCCGTCCTTGCAGCGGGTCGAATATCGGGTGGTCGACGGACGGCTGGAGCGGCGCGTCTCGCCCTATCTGGACGGCGCCCGCGCCGGCCCGCCCCAGGTGCTGTGCCGGGGGGTCAAGGACGCCGCCGTCACCTTTATCCAGAACGGGTCGGAGGCCCAGGCCTTCATCGCCTCGAGCGACCGGCCCCTGCCGGACGCCGTGCGCATCGTCATGACCCTGGACGGCGTCGGCCGGCTGGAGCAGGTCTTCCTGGTGGCTTCGGCATGAGCCGGCCCCGGGCGTCGCGCGAGGGCATGGCCCTGTTGACCGTCCTGCTGCTGGTGGCGGTGATGGCGGTGGTGGCGGTGGCCATTCTGGACGATGTCCGCTTCTCGGTGCGCCGCACGACCAATGCCGAGACCCAGGCCCAGGCCCAGTGGTACGCCGCCGGGGCCGAGAGTCTGGCGCGACGTCAGATCACCGATCTTCTCAAGGTCGATGCGGCGCGCACCCCGATCGAGCCGCGCTGGAACGGCCGCGTGATGGAATTCCCGGTCGAGGAAGGGACGATCCGCGCCGTCGTTACCGACGGCCAGAACTGTTTCAACCTGAATTCCCTGGTCTATGGCCAGGGCGAGGATCTGTTCGCTCGGCCCGAGGGGACGGCCCAGTTCATCGCCCTAGGGACGGCGCTGGGCCTGTCGCGCGCCCGCATGGCGGCGGCGGCCGCCGCCCTGACCGACTGGATGGACAATGACGCCGAGGCCTCGCCCGGCGGGGCGGAGGACGCGCGCTACGCCGGTCTGGCGACCCCCTATCGCACCGGCGGGGTCATGCTGGCCGACGTCAGCGAAATGCGTGCGGTCGCGAACATTGACGCTGCGCTTTACCGGCGGCTGCGTCCCTATGTCTGCGCCCTGCCGACCACGGCCCAGGCGCGGCTGAATCCCAACACCCTGACCCCGGCCCAGGCGCCCCTTCTGGTCATGCTGACCGGGGGCGAGATCGGCCTGCAGACCGCTCGCGCCGCCGCCGCCGCCCGCCCGGCCGCCGGCTGGGCCAGCATGGACGCCTTCTGGGCTCAGCCCGCCCTGAAGAGCTTCACACCCGATGAAGAAACCCAGGCGCAAGTCTCTCTCTTGACGCGCTATTTCGATCTTCGGGTCGATATCGACTACGGCGGCGCCCACGCCGTTCGCACCGCTCTTTTGTACGCTGCGCCCGACGGCGCCGTGCGCACCGTCATTCGCCGCTGGACCCCTGAAGAATGAGCCAGACCCGTATCGTCATCATCCCGCCGGCGGCCTCGATGCCGGCCAATTTCCTGACGTTCGACGCGAACGGGCGGGTCCTGCAACGCGGAGCCTTGCTGCTTGAGGACGCGGCGGCGACGCCGGACGTCCGCACGGTGGCCGTGGCCCCCGGCGCCGACGTCCTGGTGCGATGGCTGGACCTGCCGGTCGGCGGCGCGGCCCAGGTGCGGGCCGCCGCGCGCTGGACGTTGAAGGACGATCTGGCGGGGGATCCGGAACGGACCGTGGTGGCGGTCGGACCCGTCACGGGCGAGGGGCCGCGTCTGGTCGCCGCTGTGGGTGCGGGCCTGCTGGAGGCCTGGATCGACTATCTGGCCGGGCTGGGGATTACGCCGGTCGCCATCGTGCCCGACTGTCTGGCGCTGCCGGAACCGGAGGGGGAGGGGCTGAACGCCGCCGCCTTCGGCGCCGACATCGCCCTGCGCGGCCATCGTTTTGCGGCCACGGTCCAGCCGGACCTCGTCGAGGCGGTGGCGGCGGGCCGCGCGGTGGTCGGCATCGAGGATCGCGAAACGCTGGAGCGGCTGCTGGCCGCCGCCGCTGCGGCGCCCGCCCTTGATCTGTTGTCCGGCGTCGAGCGTCGGCGCGAGGCCGCGCGCGGGGGCTGGCGACTGGCGGCGGCCCTGGCGGCGGCCCTGGTCTTCTCGCCCCTGATCCTGACGGTCGCTGCGGGCGCGCGCGACCAGGTCGCCGCCGACCGGGCCGAGCGCCGCACCCTGGCCCTGATCGCCGAAATCATGCCGGACGCAGCCCAGGCCGTCGATCCGGTCGAAGAGGCGCGTCGTCGCCTGGCCGTCGCCCCGCCGCCCGGAGGGCTGACCACCGTCGCCGCCGCCCTGTTCGCCGCCGTGGAACAGGTCGAGGGGGCGGAACTGGACAGTCTCAGCGCCGATCCCGCTAATGGGGTGCGCGCCACCGTCAGCTATCCGGCCTTCTCGGATCTGGAGACCCTGCGCACCGCTATGGCGGCGGCGGGCCTGTCGATGGCCGACGCCTCGACCGTCGAGGACGGCGGCCGGGTGGTCAGTGAAGTCGTGATCGGAGGCGCCGCATGAACGGCCTGATGTCTCAAGCCGCCGCCTGGTGGGACGGCCGCACCCTGCGCGAGCAGCGGATGCTGGCCGTCATGGGGCTGGTGGTCGCCGCCGTCCTGGTCTGGCTGCTGGTGGTGCGGCCGGTCTGGGCCTGGCGGGCGGACGCCGCCGATGCGCGCGTCGTCGCCGAGACGGACCTGGCCCTGGTCCAGGCTGCCAGCGGTCGCCTGTCGCCCGCTGCTGCGCCGGGCGACGTCGATGTGGCGGCCGTGGTCGCCGAGGTCGGGTCGGTGACGGGCCTGACGCCGGTCATGGGCATGTCGGCGGACGGCGGCCTGGGCTTCAGCCTGACCAATGTGTCCTCGACCGCCGCCTTCGGATGGCTGGCGGCTCTGCACGACCGCAAGGTTCAGGCGACTGCCCTCAATGTGGTCGAGAACGCCGATGCGACCCTGAGCCTGGAAGGGACGCTGGCGCCCGCGCCCTGACCGCTCAGCCGCGCGTCAGGGTGCGCAGTTTCAGCAGCCGGTCGCCCGCCGTGATGAACAGGGTGCGGCCGTCCTCGCCGAAGGTGCAATTGGCCGCCGCGCCCCCGGTCTGGATCAGGCCCAGCGCCCGGCCGTCCGCCGCCAGCACATGGACTCCGCCCGGACCCGTCACGAACAGACGGCCGTCACGGTCCACGACCATGCCGTCGGGCAGGCCGGGATTGGCCGGGCCGACCAGATCGGTGAAGTCCTTCAACACCCGTCCGCTGGCGGCGATGTCCGATGCGGTCAGGTCGTAGGCCATCAGCACGGCGCGCGCCGGGTCCGAGACCGCGACATAGAGGGTGCGCTGATCGGGCGACAGCGCGACGCCGTTGGGGAAGGTCAGGTCGCGGACCAGCAGGGTGACGCCGCCGTCGGGGGCCAGCCGATAGACGCCGTTCTGCGCCTGCTCCTTCAGCGGCGACTGGTCCATGTCCTTCAGCCCATAGGGCGGATCGGTGAAGAAGATCGCGCCGTCTGATGCCTGAACCAGGTCATTGGGCGAGTTGAACCGCTTGCCTTCGTATTGCGTCGCCAGCAGGGTCTTGGCGCGCGTCGCCAGATCGACCCGAGCGACGGCGCGGTTGCCGTGATCGGCCATCAGGATCGAACCCGCCGGACCGACAATCAGGCCGTTCGACCCCGGCTCGCGGAAGGCCGAGGCGTCGGGGCCGTCATAGCCGGAAGGGTCCATGAAGACGGAGGCGCCGTCCCGTTCGGACCAGCGGTGGATTCGGTTCTCCGGCACGTCGCTGAACAACAGATAGTCGCCGTCGGCGATCCAGACGGGGCCTTCCGACCAGGTGAAGCCGGAGGCCAGGGTCTCGATCGGGGCGTCCGGGGCGATCAACCCGTCCAGCGCCGGATCCAGGCGCACGACGCCGACGGCGGGCGGCGAAGCCTTCGCCTGCGCCAGGGTCGAAAGGCCGGCGGCGCCGGCGACACCGCCGGCAAGAACGAGGCGACGCGAAAGGGGCAAGGCGGATCTCCGGAAGAGGCGAGGGGTCTGGGTCAGAGCGAGACGGCGCGGTGTTCACGCGCGGACAGATATATGGCCTTGATGATCCGCATGTCCCGCAGACCTTCTTCGCCCGCGACAATGGGCTCGACCCCGGTCATCACACACTGCGACAGATGGTCCAGCTGGGCCGAGAACTGGTTCTGGGGCGCTTCCGGAACGGGGTGGTCCTCGGTGCGCCAGTCCTTGAGGCGGCGCAGGCGGTTGCCGGAATAGGCGGTCGCCGGCTCGGCGTCGACCCAGCCCTTGTCGCCGACCACGCGGAAGCGGTTGTGGTTCGACCCATAGGAGGAGACGCAGTTCGCCAGGGCGCCGGAGGGAAAACGAAGCTGAAAATTGATCCTGTCCTCGACCTCGCGGAAGCGCGGGTCGGAGCGGTCGGTCGCCTCCACCGCCGTCACCTCGACCGGCTCCTCGCCCGTCAGATAGCGCGCGGCCTGGAGGCTGTAGATGCCGATGTCCATCAGCGAGCCGCCGCCGGCCAGGGCGCGGTTCAGCCGCCATTGGGCGGGGTCGCCGATAGTGAACCCATGCTCGGCCGTGACAACGCGGGGCCGGCCGATTTCACCCGAGCGGGCGATCCTCATCGCCTCGCGGTTAGCCGCCTCGAAATGGCAGCGGTAGCCGATCATCAGCTTGCGACCGGCCGCCCGGCAGGCGGCGATCATCTCTTCAGCCTCGGCCGCCGTATTGGCCATGGGCTTTTCGCACATGACGTGCTTGCCCGCGGCGGCGGCGCGCAGGGTGTATTCGTGGTGCATCCCGTTGGGCAGGACCACATAGACGATGTCGACGTCCGGGTTGTCGCGGATCGAGTCGAAAGTCTCGTAGGTGTATAGGCCGCGCTCAGGAACGCCGTAGCGTTCGGCGTACCGGCGCGCCTTTTCCGGGGAACCGCTGACCAGGGCGGTGACGCGTGAATGCCTGCATTCGGCGAAGCGCGGCAGGATGACGTCCGCATAACCGCCCAGACCGACGATGGCGTAGCCCAGCCGCCGGTCCGGCGCCTGGGCGGCCAGAGCCGAGGCCGGGGCCAGCCCGGCTGCGGCGGCGCCCAGCTTCATCAGGGATCGGCGTGTGGGCGTCATCATCGTCGGCTTCCCCCGGCTTTGGTGCGAGCCCATAGTGACGGGGGTTCGCCTCAGGGGGAAGCCATGATCGCCGCGATCCGATGTCTCAGGCCGCCTCGGCGACGAGACCCTACAGGGCCAGTCGCAGCGAGGCGCGGACGCTCCGCGGGGCGCCGGGGAAGATCCAAAGGGCGCTGTACGAGCTGGCGGCGTAGCGCTCGTCGAACAGGTTATCGACCTCGACCCGCGCCGTGACCTGGGAGGTCACGCCATATTCGACCGCCGCCTTCGCCTTCCAATAGTCCGGCAGGCGCACCGGGTTGACGGTCAGGGCGCCAGCCCGGTCCCCGACATAGGCGGCGCCCGCCATCATCGACCAGTCCGTGCCGTGCGGCGTGGCGAACCGGCCGATAACGAACAGCGAGCCTGAGTGTTCGGGCACGTTCAGCACAGTGTCGTTGGCGAAGGCGCTGTCGTCGGCCTTGGCGTCGGTCCAGCCGTAGTTCGCGACCACCTGCCACGCCTCGCCGAGTCGGACCGATCCGTCCAGTTCGATTCCGCGCGACGTCAGCTTGCCGACCGGGGCCAGATAGTTGGCGTCCACCGGGTCGCTGGTCAGGATATTGGTCTTCTCGATGTCGAAGATGGTCGCGGCCAGGTCGATACCCTCCCAGGCGCCGGACAGGCCGATCTCGTAGCCCTTGCCCTCTTCCGGGGCGAAGCCGGCGCCGGTCCGGCCGGTGCCGGAGTTCAGCACGAAGGACTGGCCGTAGCTGGCGTGGGCGGTCAGGTCTTTGGTCAGGCGATAGCGGGCGGCGAAGCGATAATCGACCGGGCTGTCCTTGTTCTCGCCCACGGCGCCGGTGCGGTTGTTGCGGATGGTCTGGCTGTAGTCGTCATAACGCAGGCCCGCGACCAGGCTGAGGCGGTCGTTCACCTCCCACAGGTCCTGGGCGTAAAGGGTGACGACCTCGCGCGTTTCCAGATTGTCGGTGAAGGGCAGGGGCGTGGGGCTGGCGACGGCGCCATAGACGGGATTGAACAGGTCGATCGGATAGGGGTTGGCCGCCGTCGGATTGATCCTCAACCACTTCTCGCCATAGGTCAGCTGATAGGCCTTCACCCCGAAGCCCAGGGTGTGGACGCCCAGGCCGGTCGTCACCACGCCGTTCAGCTCCAGCCGCGCCGACAGGTCTTCTACGGTGAAGTCACGACCCCGGCGCTGACGCCACAGCGTATCACCGACCAGGCGCGAATGGTCGCTGGACAGCCCCTTCAGCGAGCCCCCCCGCCAGGCCACGCCGCCGTTCAGGCTCCAGCTGTCGCTGATCTGATATTCGCCGGTGATCTGGTGCCGTTCGTTGCGGAACCGCGTCGGGCCGTCGCTGGGCTCGCCGTAGTAGTTGGATGTCGGCAGGGCCAGGGCGTCGCCGTTCACCGCCGGCATGCCCCGGTCGAATAGGGTCGAGAAGACAGTGAATTCGCCCACATAGGTCAGACGCAGATCGTCGTTGGGCCGCCAGGTCAAGGACGGGGCGACCGAGGTGCGCTCCATCCCGACATGGTCGCGCCAGCCCTCGCTGGTCTCGCCCGCCAGCACCAGTCGTCCGGCCAGAGTTTCCGAGATCGGGCCGGTCACGTCCAGCTCGCCCCGTCTCAGGCCGAAGGAGCCGACCGTGCCGGAGAAGACCGCATCAGGGGTGAAACGCGGGGTCTTGGAGACGATATTGATCCGGCCGGCCGGGTCGATGTCGCCGAACAAGGCGCCGGCCGGGCCTTTCAGCACCTCGATCCGCTCGGCCGTGGCCGGGTCGCGCGGCGGGGCCATGCCCCGGTTGGCCAGGAAACCGTCTACATAATATTCCGCCCCGCCGTCGGGCGTGCCCAGGAAGCCGCGGATGGCGAAATTGTCCATCATTCCCCCGCGGTTGTTCTGCTGGCTGACGCCGCTGACCAGTTCCAGAGCGTCGGACAGGCGGGTGGCCCCGACGGCGTCCAGCAGGTCGCTTTCGATGGAGCGGCTGGAGGGAGACATCCGCTCGGTCACTACGCCGACGCCCAGGGTGTGGTCGTGCGGGGCCGTGCGACGGCCCAGAACCACGATCTCGCTGACAGTCGCGGGCTCGCCCGGCTCCAGGGGCGGCTCCCACGCAGCGTGGGATTCGGTGTTGGCGGCGGCCAGCAGGCACAGGCTGGCGCAGCTCGAAAGCAGGGACACGGGATACTCCGTTGAAACGTTATAAAGTATCGGCTATCCGCTTCTGCCTGATGATGTCAACCGCTGCAACGCTTGCACCCGCCTCCGTCGCCCCGTCCGAACAGGTCCGTTCGGCCGGTCGCATCCGCTCGATCGACGCCATGCGCGGCCTGGTCATCCTGCTGATGCTGGTCGATCACGCGCGGGAGTTCTTCTTCATTCACGCCCAGGTCTCGGACCCGATGAACCTGGAGACGACGTCTCCGGCGCTGTTCTTCACCCGGCTGTCGGCCCACCTGTGCGCGCCGGTTTTTGTGGCCCTGACGGGGCTGGGCGCTTGGTTGTATGGCAATGGCAGGGGGGGAGGGCCGGTCGGCGCACGGGCGGCGTCCGACTTCCTGCTGAAACGCGGCCTGTTTCTGGTGGCGCTAGAGCTCACCGTGGTCGGGTTCGGATGGAGCTTCTCCTTCACGCCCCAGATCATCTATCTCCAGGTCATCTGGGCCATCGGCCTGTCGATGATCGCCCTGGCCGCCCTGGTGCGCCTGCCGCGCGCGGCCCTGATCGCCGTGGGCCTGGCGATCATCCTGGGCCACGATCTGCTGGATCCCATCACCATCGCGGCGGGCCAGCCGGGCCATGTCCTGTGGGCGGTGCTGCACGATCGTACCCTGATCGACCTGCCCTGGGGCGGCCAGGTGCGGACCTCCTATCCCCTGCTGCCCTGGATCGGCATCGCGGCCCTGGGGTACGGGATCGGGCCCTGGTTCGTCGGGGCTGCCTCGTCGCGCCTGCGGCGTCTGATCCTGACGGGGCTGGTCGCCCTGACGCTGCTGGTGGGGCTCCGGGCCCTCAATGTCTACGGCGATCCGACGCCCTGGGCGGTCCAGGCCACGTCGCTTCAAACGGTGATGAGCGTGCTGAACCTGACCAAATATCCGCCCTCGGCCGATTTCGTCCTGCTCACCCTGGGAGCCGGCGCCCTGCTGCTTGCGGCCCTTGAACATGGGCCGACCCGGCTGACGGGAATCCTGGCGGTCTTCGGCGGGGCGCCGCTGTTCTTCTATCTGATCCACATCTACGGGCTGCACCTGCTGTACCTGTCGGCCCTGACCCTGTTCGGCGCCAACCAGGGCGACAGCTTCGGCGTGCCGGGAGTAGGCTGGCTGTGGGCCATCGCTGCGGTCGTCGCCGTCCCCTGCTGGTTCGCCTGTCGCTGGTTCGCTCGGGTCAAGCGGCGCAGTTCTCATCCGTGGATGCGCTACTTCTGAACGTCCTTACGTGGCGGCTCATCGTCGCGCTCGCCCTTGTCGTGATTGTCTCGCGCCTCGGACGCCGCATCCAGCATTCGGATAGCCGACAGATCGGCTTCCTGGGCCGTCATGCGGATCGAATCCTGCGACGGGTCCTCGACAACGACGGCGTCCTTTGACGCCCGTGGCGTTAGAGGGCCTTGGCGGGTCGAACTACGGTCAGTCATGCCAATTGAACACAGCGACCTTCGAGCGGTTCCTGTCCTCTGACCAAACGCGCAAAAAGCGCCCTTAGGGGCGGCGACCGCTAAGCAGCTGATTTGAAGGAAAGACGATGGTGGGTGATGTAGGGTTCGAACCTACGACCCGCTGATTAAGAGTCAGCTGCTCTACCAACTGAGCTAATCACCCGACCGGTCGTCTTGTCTGCGGCGAAGGCGACTGCCTTGCCGAAGGGCGCTCCTACTACCCAGCCGACGGAGGGTTGGCAAGCGCTTTCGAAAACTTTCTTTGACGGGCATGGTCTGCCAGGAATCGGTCGCGTGGGGCGGCGGGGGAGTGAGCATCATGGCCTTCTGGAACCGGCGTCGTTCGATCGACGTCATGACGGCGCCGCACGACGGACCGCGGCTGAAACCCACGCTCAGCTGGCCGCACCTGCTGGCCCTGGGCGTGGGGGCCATCGTCGGCACCGGCATTCTGACCCTGATCGGGGTCGGTGCGGGTCTGGCGGGGCCGGCGGTGCTGATCAGCTTCGGGCTGGCCGGCCTGGTCTGCGCCTGCGCGGCGCTTGCCTATGCCGAACTGTCGACCATGATGCCGGCGGCGGGCAGCGCCTATACCTATTCCTACGCCGTCCTGGGCGAGATGATCGCCTGGGTCGTGGGCTGGAGCCTGATCCTCGAATATTCGCTGGTCGTCAGCGCCGTGGCGGTGGGCTGGTCCGGTTACGCCGTGGGCTTCCTGAGCGGCCTCGGTGTCGACCTGCCTCTGGCCCTGACGGCGGGGCCGCACGCCGGGGGGATCATCAACCTGCCCGCCGTGGCCATCATCGGCTTGGTGACGGGTCTGCTTCTGCTGGGCACAAAGGAGAGCGCGACCCTGAACGCCGTGCTGGTGGTGATCAAGATCGCCGCCCTGGTCGTCTTCGTCGCCATCGCCCTGCCGGCCTTCAAGACCGAGAACTTCACCCCCTTCATGCCGAACGGCTTCGGCGCGCCCTTCGTGCAAACCGGGGTCATGGCGGCGGCGGCCATCATCTTCTTCGCCTTCTATGGGTTCGACGCCATCTCGACGGCGGCGGAAGAGACCAAGAAGCCCGAGCGCGACCTTGCCATCGGCATCGTCGGCTCCATGCTGATCTGCACGGCCCTGTATCTGGTCGTGGCGGCCGCCGCCATCGGCGCCCGGCCGGTGGCGGACTTCGCAGACAGCCCCGAGCCCCTGGCCTTGATCCTGCGCCAGATGGGGCAGGGGACGGCGGCCCAGTGGATCGCGGCGGCGGCGGTGATCGCGCTTCCGACCGTGCTGCTGGCCTTCCTGTTCGGCCAGAGCCGCATCTTCCTGGGCATGGCGCGCGACGGCCTGCTGCCGCGCCGCCTGGCCAAGGTGTCGGTGCGCGGCGTGCCGGCGGTGGTGACGGTCTTTACGGCCGTGGTGGTGGCGATTCTGGCGGGCCTGTTGCCGCTGGACGAACTGGCGTCCCTGGCCAACGCCGGGACGCTCGCAGCCTTCTGCGCGGTGGGGGTGTGTCTGGTGGTGCTGCGGATCCGCGAGCCGGGTCGCCGTCGGGTGTTCAAGGCCCCGCTTTGGCCTCTGGTCGGTGCGGTCACCGTGATCGGCTGTATCGTCTTCTTCCTGAGCCTGAAGCCGGTCACCCAGATCGGTTTCCTGATCTGGAACCTGATCGGCGTGGCCATCTATCTGCTGTGGTCGTCCCGGCATTCCCGCCTGGCCAAGGGCGAGGAAGAGGCCGCCTGATGGCGCGTCGCGACCTGACCGGCGCCGTCGACTTCAGCGTGCTGGAGGGCATGACCGGCGGCGACGCGGCGATTTCGGAAGAGGTGCTGGGCTTGTTCGTCGAACAGGCCGCCCTCTGGTCTAATCTGCTGAACCCCAAGGTCGAGGGCTGGCGCGACGGGGTTCACACCATCCGGGGCGCGGCGGCGGGGATCGGCGCCGGCGATCTGGCGGCGATCTGCGCCGAGGCGGAAGCGGCCGACCAGGCCCTGGCGGCGCCGGCGCTGGAGCGGGTGCGTACGGCGCTGGACGTCGCTCTGGCCGACGTCGCCGCCTATCGGCACGAGCTGATGCTGCGGGGGTTGCGGGGTTAGTCCAAATCCTGTGCGGCGTGGCGAATGTCGAGGATGACGACCAGGTCGCTCGCCACGCGATAGCGGAGCAGATACGGTGGAATATGGGTCAGCTGGCGACGCCCGCCGCTGATCGGCGCGCCGCGCTCGGGAAACTCGGCCAGACTGTCGCCCGCCGTCTTCAGGCGCGTGGAAATCCGCTGACTGGCCAGCGGATTAAAGTCGGAAATATAGGCTTGGATCGAACGGAGGTTCCGAAGAGACCGGACCGTCCAGATCACTCTAGTCATCCAGGCCCCAGGATGCGGGGGGCGGTCCTTCCTCGGGCGTGCCCCAGGTCAGAAGCCACTTCGAGACCTCTTCATGAGGCACGACCCGACCGGCCGCGAAGTCAGCCTCGGCCTCCGCCAGGGAACGTTCGTCCGCTTCGGCGTCAGGCGGGTTGAAGATGGAAGGTTCCGGGCGCGCCATGGCTGGAGATTACCACCGTTAGGCGTCAGCGCCGAGTCCGGTCGTAGGCGGCGAATTCGTGGGCGATGCAGCGGTCGATCAACAGGCGCCAGACCGGCTCGGCGATGTCGGGCGACAGGTGATGGGCCTCGGCGGCGGTCAGAACCTTGGCCACCACGTCGTCGATGCGGGCCTGGTCGAAGACGGCGTCGCGGTCGGGCTTGATGCGGGCGGCCGCCTCCATATAGCGCTGACGTTCGGCCAACAGGGCGACCAGGGCGCGGTCCAGGGCGTCGACGCCCTGGCGGACCTCGGCCATCGACGAGCATTCGGCGGGATCGACGCGGGCGTCGACAGCGACAAGGGCAGGGTGGTGCATGGCCCCGGCTTTCGCCGGGATGGGCGGACTTTTCAACCCCTAGCCGACGAAGGCGCGTTCCAGCACATAGTCGGCGGGTTCGGCGTTGGAGCCTTCCTTCAGCCCATAGGTCTCCAGCAACTCGCCGGCTTCCTTGATCATGGCCATGGAGCCGCACAGCATGGCGCGGTCGCGGGCGGGATCGAAGCCTTCCGGTAGGCCCAGGTCGCGGAAGAAGTCGCCGGACTTGATCCGGTCGGTGATCCGGCCCGGGTTTTCGAAGGCTTCGCGCGTGACCGTCGGATAATAGGTCAGCTGCGCCTTGGCCTCGTCGCCGATCAGAGGGTCGTCGTGGATCTCGCGGGTGAAGAAGTCGCGATAGGCCAGGTCCGCGACGCTGCGCACCGTGTGGATCACATAGACATGGCCGAAGCGGGAATAGGTCTCTGGGTCACGCGCGACGCTCAGCCAGGGCGCCAGGCCCGTGCCGGTGCCGATCAGGAACAACCGCTCGCCGCCGGTCAGGGCGTCCAGCACCAGGGTGCCGGTCGGCTTCTTGCCCATCAGCACCGTGTCCCCGGCCACGATCTTTTGCAGGCGCGAGGTCAGGGGGCCGTCCGCGACCTTGATCGAGAAGAACTCCAGTTCCTCGGCCCAGCAGGGGCTGGCGATGGAATAGGCGCGCAACACGGGCTTGCCCCCGTCCTCGCCCGGCAGGCCGATCATCACGAACTCGCCCGAGCGGAAGCGGAAATCCTCGGGCCGTTTCACCGCGAAACTGAACAGGCTGTCGGTCCAGTGGCGGACCCACAGAACCTCCAGTTCGTTGAACGGGCTGGCCTTAACCGGGGCGGGGGAGAGGGCGGCGTCTGTCATGGTGCGGCCTCTGTAATCTGAGACCCGCTCGCAGGGAAGGAAAAGCCAGAGGCGCAACGGCGACTTTTCCTCGTGACGGCTTGCAGAAGGGCCGCTAGCGTCGCCGCCCATGCGCACAGTTCTCCTTGCTTCGACCATCCTCCTGTCGGCCGGTTCCGCACTGGCCCAGGAGACGCCCTCCAACATCCTGACGCCCGAGCGGGTCTTCTCCAGCCCCAGCCTGAACGGCCCGGTGGCCAAGGGGGTCAGCCTGTCGCCCGACGGCCAGCTGGTCGCCTTCCTGCGCTCGCGCGAGGACAATGTGGACGTCCAGGACCTGTGGGCCGCCCCGACCGGCGAGGGCGAGGCCTACAAGCTGATCGACGCCCGCGCCCTGGTGCCCGACGCCGGCGAACTGTCCGAGGCCGAGAAGGCGCGGCGCGAGCGGATGCGGATCAGCGCCCGCGGCGTCGTGGACTATTCCTGGGATCAGCAGGGCCGCTACATCCTGGCGCCGCTGGAGGGCGACATCTTCCTGGCCAGCCGCGCCGACGGCAAGGTGCGCCGCCTGACCGAGACCGCCGCCGACGAGATCGACGCCAAGGTCTCGCCCAAGGGCAACTATGTCTCATACGTCCGCGACCAGAACCTCGTGATCTATGACCTAGCCACCGGCCAGGAGACGCCGATCACCGACGACGGCGCCGGCCTGATCACCTGGGCCACGGCCGAGTTCATCGCCCAGGAGGAGATGGACCGCGACACCGGCTATTGGTGGAGCCCCGACGAACGCTACATCGCCCTGACCCGCGTGGACGAAAGCCCGGTGGACATCGTTCCCCGCTTCGAGATCACCGGCGCCGGCGCCACCATGGTCGAGCAGCGCTATCCCCGCGCCGGCCGCCCCAACGCCTTGGTCGAACTCTATGTCCGCGACCAGCAGACCGGCGCACGGGTCAAGGTGGACCTGGGGTCGAACACCGACATCTATCTGGCGCGGGTCGACTGGGCCGACGACGGCAAGACCCTGTATGTCCAGCGTCACTCACGCGACCAGAAGACGCTGGACCTGCTCAGCGTCGATCCGGCCACCGGCGCCTCGCGCGTGATCCTCAGCCAGAAGGCCCAGGCCTGGGTCGATCTGAACAACGACTTCCACGTCCTGCCGGACGGCCGCTTCATCTGGTCGAACGAGGACAGCGGCTGGCGCCACCTGTATCTGTACGACCGCAACGGGCGTCAGCTGCGGGCCATCACGCGCGGCGACTATCCGGTCAAACACCTGGACGGCGTGAACAAACAGACCGGCGAGGTCTATTTCACCGCCTCAATGCGCGACGGCAAGGAACTGCCCATCGAGCAGCAGATGTTCCGCGCCAGCCTGAACCGCACGGTCGATCCGGTCGCGGTGACCCCGGCCGGCGGCTGGTGGAACGTCTCGGTCAACGGGCCGGCGACGGCCTATGTCGGCAACTATTCCGATCCGAAGACCCCGCCCCAGTCGGCCCTGTACCGGATCGACGGCACGCGCGTGCGCTGGATCGAAGAGAACAAGCTCGACGCCGACCACGCCTTCGCCCCCTATGTCTCGCGCCTGCAAGCGCCCCAGTTCGGCACGATGCAGAGCCATGGCGAAACCCTGGTCTGGCGCATGACCACGCCGCCCGGCTTCGATCCGTCGAAGAAATATCCGGTGGTGATGCAGGTCTATGGCGGTCCCGGCACCGGGGCGGGGGTGCAGAAGAGCTGGCAGCCCCTGACCAATCAACTGCTGACCGAGGCCGGCTATATCGTCTTCCGCGTTGACAACCGCGGCGAGGGCGACCGGTCTCAGGCCTTCGAGACCAGCATCTATCGTCGCCTGGGCCTTCCTGCGGTCGAGGATCAGACCTTGGCCGCCAAATGGCTGAAAACACTGCCCTATGTCGATGCGGACCGGATCGCCATGATGGGCTGGAGCTTCGGCGGCTTCCTTAGCCTGCTGGCCGTGACCGAGCCCGAGGCCGGTCTGGCTTCGGCCCTCGCCGGCGCTGCGCCGACGGAATGGAGCCTGTACGACACCCATTATACCGAACGCTACATGTCGACGCCCCAGGACAATCCGGACGGCTACGCCGCCACCGACGTCCTGCCGCGCCTGGACGACCTGACGGGTCGTCTGCTGATCCTGCACGGCATGGCCGACGATAATGTGATCTTCGGCAACGCCACCCGGGTGATCGACGCCCTCCAGGCCAAGAGCGCGCCGTTCGAGATGATGCTCTATCCCGGCCAGCGGCACGGCGTCCGCGGCGAACCGAGGCAGCTTCAGCAATGGCGCACCTATCTCGACTTCCTGGACCGCACGATCGGCAAGCGCGCCGAACCGGCTGACTGACGACTGAACCAAGGCGGAGGCGAACATGTTGAAGACCAAACTTCTGGCCGGCGTGTTCGCCTTTGTGGTGACGAGCGGTGCGCCGCTTCTCGCCTCGGCTCATCTTCCACCGCCTCCGCCGCCGTCCGACGCCGACATCGCCTGGGTTCACGGCGAACGGACGCCCTACGGCTCCTGGGAGGAGATGGCGCGATTTTTCCTCAGCCAGATTCGCACCTATGACGTCGAAGGCCGGTTCGGCGAGCCCGGTCCTGCGATCAACAGCCTGATCTCGATAAACCCTTCGGCGCTTGACGACGCCCGTACCTCCGACTCCCGCCGCCTCGCCGGACAGGCCCTGCCGTTGGACGGCGTGCCCTTGGTCATCAAGGACAATGTCGAGGCGCGCGGCATGCCGACCACGGCGGGCTCCCTGGCCCTGGCCGCGAACCAGCCTGACCGCGATGCGCCGATCACGGCCCGCCTGCGCGCGGCGGGCGCGGTGCTGATCGGCAAGAGCAATCTTTCGGAATGGGCCAATATCCGCTCGTCCGGTTCGATCAGCGGGTGGAGCGCCGTGGGCGGGCTGACGCGCAATCCCTATGCCCGCGACCGCAACACCTGCGGCTCGTCCTCGGGATCGGGCGCTGCGGTGGCGGCGGGTTTCGCCATTGTGGCCATTGGGACCGAGACGGATGGTTCGATCACCTGCCCGGCGGCGATCAACGGTCTGGTCGGGTTCAAGCCCACCGTCGGGCTGGTGTCGCGGACGGGCATCGTGCCGATCAGCCACAGCCAGGACACGGCCGGACCGATGACCCGCACGGTCAGGGACGCCGCCCTGGTGCTGAACGTCATCGCCGGGACCGACCCCGCCGACCCGGCGACGGCTGAGGCCGATGCGCGCAAGACCGACTATGCGGCGGCGCTGGACGGCGCCAGCCTGAGCGGCGTTCGCATCGGCGTCGCTCGTTTCCTGACCGGCTATTCCACCGGCACGGACGCCGTCTTCGAGGCCAATCTGGAGCGGTTGCGCCAGGCCGGCGCCGTTCTGGTCGAGATCAAGGACGGGCCGGACATGGACGCTGTTGGCGGCGCAGAATTTACGGTTCTGCTGACCGAGCTGAAGGTGGATCTGAACGCCTATCTCGCCACCACCGATCCGGCCCAGGTCAAGACCCGCACCTTGGCCGACGTCATCGCCTTCAATCGCGCCACGCCGCGCGAACTGGCCCTGTTTGACCAGGATCTGTTCGAGAAGGCCGAAGCGACGAGCGGGCTCGCCGATCCCGCCTATGTCACGGCGCGCGAGACCTCGCTGCGCTTGGCCGGGGTGGAGGGTATCGATCGGCTGCTGAAGGACAACGACGTCGCCGTCCTGATCGCGCCCACGACCGGGCCGGCCTGGACCACCGACATCGTCAACGGCGACCACTATCTGGGCTCGGCCTCGACCTTGCCGGCAGTGGCGGGCTATCCGCACCTGACCGTGCCCATGGGGCAGGTGGGCAGTCTGCCGGTCGGGCTCAGCTTCATCGGCGGCCAGTGGCAGGACGCCCGGGTGCTGGCGCTCGGCTACGCCTTTGAACAGTTGGGACCGCAGCGGGTCGGGCCGGGCTTTGCCTCCTCGCTGAACACCACGCGCGCCGTCGCGCCTTTTCTGGCGCCGGCGGTTCAGGAACCTTGATCGGCCGTCCGCTGTTGGGCCTTCATGAAACAGCGGAAGAGCCTGAGATGAGCGACCTGATCGCCAATATCGTCGGCTCGGCCGCCGCCGTGTGTTCCATCACCAGTTTCGCGCCCCAGGCGATTAAGATCTGGAAGGAGCGCGACGCCTCTTCCGTCAGCCTGAAGACCTATTCCCTGACCGTGACCTGCTTCGTCCTGTGGGTGGTCTATGGGGTGATGACCCAGGCCTGGCCGGTGACCATCGCCAACGCCTGCGCCCTGGTCATGGCCTCGGGCGTGCTGGCGATGAAGTGGCGCTTCCGGGACGGCGATCCCGACGCCTGACGATTTGATCCCGATCAAGGCGAAGCCGGCGCCGTGGCGCGACAGTGGGGTGGAAGGAGATTTCCATGCCCCAGGACGCAATTCCCTTTGTCGCCGCCATCGTCGCGGCCTTCGTTTTCTTCATGGCCGCATTGGGTCTGGCCAGCCTCTATTCGCGCTCGCCCCAGGACAAGTGACGAGAGCTTTACCCGACGTGATCTTGGCGCCCCGTGCGATGCGGGTTACGGCAGGGGTCTCAACGTCCAAGGGAGACGCCCCCAATGCCTGATCTCGCACAAGTCACCGAACACATCCGCGGCGCCGTCGGCGACAACTCCGGTCTGGGCAAGACCGTGAAGCTCGACCTCGGCGACGAAGGTAAAATCTACATCGACGGCGCCTCGGTGCCGAACACCGTCACCAACGAAGACAAGCCCGCCGACGCCACCGTCTCGATGAAGTGGGACGACTTCATGGCCCTGTCGGACGGCAAGCTGGATCCGATGATGGCCTTCATGCAGGGCAAGCTGAAGATCGCCGGCGACATGATGATCGCCCAGAAACTGGCCCCGCTTCTGAAGCGCTGATGCCAGTCTGATCAAGAGTTGATTGCGGCGCGGCTCCCTTGGGGGCCGCGCCGTTTTCGTCTTCAGCGCCCGTCAGAGGCGCGAACCGAAAAAGAGGAAACGACATGGACTTCAGACATTCCGACCGCGCCCTGGACTGGCACGCCCGCGTGCGCCGTTTCCTCGACGACCAGGTCATCCCGCGCGAGGCCGAGTATCTCGCCCAGGTGCGCGAGAACCCGAACCGCCAGCCGCCGGTCATGGAGGCCATGAAGGCCGCTGCGCGTGACGCTGGTCTGTGGAACATGTTCCTGCCCGGAGAGCATGGCGCCGGCCTGACCAACCTCGACTACGCCCCCCTGGCCGAGATGATGGGCGCCCATCTGTGGTCGTCCGAGGTGTTCAACTGCAACGCCCCCGACACCGGCAATATGGAAGTCCTGCACATGTACGGCGACGCCGCGCAGCAGGACCGCTGGCTCAAGCCCCTGATGGCCGGCCAGATCCGCTCCGCCTTCCTGATGACCGAGCCCGAGGTCGCCTCGTCCGACGCCACCAATATCCAGACCCGGATCGAGCGCGACGGCGATCACTATGTCATCAACGGCCGCAAATGGTGGTCGACCAATATGGCCCACCCGAACGTCGCCGTGACCATCGTCATGGGCAAGACCGACTTCGACGCCGCTGCGCACGCCCAGCAGTCGCAGGTCATCGTGCCCGTGGACACGCCCGGTTTCCGCGTCGAGCGGATGCTGACGGTGTTCGGCTATGACGAACGCCCCATCGGCCACGCCGAGGTGGTGCTCGAGAACGTCCGCGTCCCGGTCGAGAATCTGATCGCCGGCGAGGGCCGGGGATTCGAGATCGCGCAAGGGCGGCTCGGCCCCGGCCGGATCCACCACTGTATGCGCGTGATCGGGGCAGCCGAGCGGGCGCTGGAGCTGATGGTCGTGCGCCTGCTGAACCGCACCGCGTTCAAGAAACAGCTGGCTGAACATTCGGTGTGGGAGCAACGGGTCGCCGACGCCCGCACCAATATCGAGATGTGCCGCCTGCTGGTCCTGAAGGCCGCCTGGATGATGGACGAGGCGGGGGCCAAGAACGCCCGCTCCGAGATCGCCCAGATCAAGGTCGCCGCCCCCCGCATGGCGCTTCAGGTCATCGACGACGCCATCCAGGCCTTCGGCGGCGCCGGCGTCTCTGGCGACACCCCCCTGGCCGAACTCTATGCGACGGTGCGCACCCTGCGCATCGCCGACGGCCCGGACGAGGTTCACAACCGCACCATCGCCCGGCTGGAATACGCCAAACACGGCGGCAAGCCGGTGCGTTGAATTCACCGTTACGCTTCCCAAATCAGGGGAACTCCGGCTGAGGCGTCACGTTCGTTCTGCTTGGACGACGCGACGCCCGGCGGGGCGGCGAGGCTGACGCGGGACGGGACGGCTGACATGAATGCTCGCTTCGAGCCCGATACGCGGGCGGCGTCCGACGTGGCCCGTTTCAGGGAGACCCGGGCCGCCATGCCCGCTCTCGCCCACGGTCTGTCGCCCGAGGACCTGTCCGCCCAGTCCATGCCGGACTGCAGCCCCGGCAAATGGCACCTGGCGCACACCAGCTGGTTCTTCGAGGCCATGATCCTGTCGGCTGATCCGGAGTATCAGCCGGTCGATCCGCGGTTCCAGCAGCTGTTCAACTCCTACTACGAGGCCCTGGGCGAGCGGGTGCCGCGCGACCGGCGCGGCCTGATCACCCGGCCCTCGGTGGACGAGGTCCTGGCCTATCGGCGCGAGATCGACCGGCGCATGGCCGCCTGGCTGGCCTCGGGTCCGTCCAGCGGTCTGCAACGCTACCTGTTCGAACTGGGCCTGCACCACGACCAGCAGCATCAGGAGCTGTTCCTGATGGACCTGCTGAACCTGATGTCCTGCTCGCCGCTGGACCCGGCCGCCTATGCGGTCGAGCCGCGACAGGCTCCGCTTGAGGCCCCGCGCGGCGGCGCTGTCGCCTTCGACGGCGCCTTGGTGACCATCGGTCACGACGGCGCCGGCTTCGCCTTCGACAACGAGGGGCCGGCGCACCGCGTCTGGCTGGAGCCCTTCGCCCTGGCCGCCGACCTCGTGACCAACGGCGACTGGCTGGGCTTCATCGCCGACGGCGGCTACGCCCGGCCTGAGCTCTGGCTCGCCGACGGCTGGGCCAAGGTCAAGGCCGAGGCCTGGACCGCGCCCCTCTATTGGCGCTGCGACGGCGACGACTGGACGGTCCTGACCCTGACCGGCCGCGCCCCGGTCGACCCGACTGCCCCGGTGCGTCATGTCAGCTTCTACGAGGCCGACGCCTACGCCCGCTGGGCCGGCAAGCGGCTGCCCTCCGAGGCGGAATGGGAGCACGCCGCGACCACGGCGCCCGACGCCTTCTCCAACCTGTCGGGCGAGGTCTGGCAGTGGACGTCCAGCGCCTATGCTCCATACCCCGGCTTCAAGCCGACGCCCGGCACGGCTGCCGAGTACAACGGCAAGTTCATGGCCAATCAGATGGTCCTGCGCGGCGGCGCCTTCGCCACGCCCCCTGGCCACGACCGCGTCACCTATCGCAACTTCTTCTACCCCCAACAGAGGTGGGCCTTCATGGGTCTCAGACTAGCCGAAGACGCCCCGCGCGAGCGCAGGCCTGCCCCCGAGGACGCCCAGACGGCCGCCTTCCGGCGCGACCTGGTCCAGGGCCTGTCGCGCGACCAGAAGGCCGTGCCGCCCAAATGGTTTTACGACGCCGAGGGCTCGCGCCTGTTCGAAGAGATCACCACCCTGCCGGAATATTATCCGACCCGTCAGGAGACCGCACTGTTGCGCGACCGCGCCGCCGCCCTGACCGCCGACTTCGGCCCCGACGCCGTCCTGGTTGAGTTCGGATCGGGCGCCAGCGAGAAGACCCGCCTGTTGCTGGACGCCGTGCCCGACCTCGGCGCCTATGTGCCTCTGGACATCAGCGAGTCGGCCCTGCTGGACGCCGCGACCCGCATTCGCGCCGACTATCCAGGCCTGCGGGTGCAGCCGGTGCTGGGCGATTTCGAACATCTGGCCCCCTTGCCGGACGATTTGCCGCAGGGCCGGAGGATCGGTTTCTTCCCCGGATCGACCATCGGCAATCTGGAGCCGGACGAGGCGGTGCGGTTTCTCGCCTCGGCTCGGCGGATGTTGGGGGAGGGGGCGCTGTTCATTCTCGGCGTCGACCTGGTCAAGGATCCCGCGATCCTGGTCGCCGCCTATGACGACAGTCAGGGCGTGACGTCGGCCTTCAACCTGAACGTCCTGGTCCGCGCCAACGCTGAACTCGACGCCGACTTCGACCTAGACGCCTTCGCCCACCGCGCCGTCTGGAATCCGGATCAGTCACGGATGGAGATGCACCTCCAGGCGACACGTCAAACCATCGCCCACGTCAGCGACAGCCGCTTCAACTTCATGGCCGGAGAGACGATCCACACCGAAAGCTCGCGCAAGTTCACGGAGGCGATGGTCGAGGCCTTGGCGACGCAGGCCGGCTGGTCGGTGGCCGGTTTCGAGATTTCCCCCGAACCCAGCGTGGCCCTCGCCTTGTTGCGGGGGTGAAACTCCCGCCTCAATCCCCGAGCCGGCCTTGCCGTGCGCGGAGGTGGAATATATGAAACGCATGCAAATCATATAGTCCAGCGAGGCGTTGTGGGTATCGTCAATATCGAGGATGAGCTGCATGAACAGCTCCGCCGCGCCAGCAAGGCGTCTTTTCGCTCGGTCAACGGCCAGGCGGCGTTCTGGATCAAGATCGGCATGCTGTGCGAGTTGAACCCGAGCCTCAGCTTCCAGGATTTGGTCGCGCGGGAACTGAGGTCTGCAGGCGTCGAGGCGGCTGAGCTCGCAGGCGCGGCATGACCAAGACCCCGGCCGAGGTCGCGTTGTTGGCCGAGTCGGGACGGCTGCTCGCCTCCGTTTTCACGCGGCTGGACGAGTTGCCGCTGATCGGCATGACCACGCTTGAGATCAATGATCTGGTCGAGGCTTTCATCGTCGACCAACTCGGCGCCCGCCCGGCCAGCAAGGGCCAGTATGGCTATGGCTTCGCCTTGAACAGCTCAAGAAATCAGGTCGTCTGCCACGGCGTCCCGTCCAAGGACGAAATCCTGCGGGACGGCGACATCGTCAACTTCGACATCACGCTGGAGAAAAACGGTTATATCGCCGACTCCAGCAAGACCTACCTGGTCGGGGACGTATCTCCGGCCGCCCGAAGGCTGGTCGCGGCCACCTATGCCGCGATGTGGAAGGGGATTCAGGTGGTCCGGCCGGGCGCCGCCTTGGGCGACATCGGTTTCGCCATCGAACGTCACGCCAAGCGTTTTGGATACTCGGTCGTCCGGGACTATTGCGGTCACGGCATCGGGCGCGAGATGCACGAGCCGCCCCAGGTCTTACATTTCGGCAAGCCTGGAACCGGCGTGACCATGCGCGAAGGCATGGTCTTCACCATCGAACCCATGCTCAACCAAGGACGCCGTACGGTGAAGACCGAGGTGGACGGATGGACGGTTGTTACGGCCGACGCCGGATTGTCCGCCCAGTTCGAGCATACGGTGGCTGTGACGAAAGACGGGGTTCAGGTGCTGACTTTACGTCCTGACGAAATTCGAACGGCGGCCTGAACAGGCCTCCCAGAGGCTTGTCATAGAAGAAGGGCGGAGCACTGAATGCTCCGCCCTTTTTGGACTCTCTGTGTGGACGTCTATTCAGCTTCGTCCGAAGCGGCGTCCTTCTTGGGGCCGTGAGAGGCCTCGCCGCCCTTGCGTCCGGCCTGGGCCGCCAGGCTGCGGTCTTGCGAGAAGCTTCTCTTTTCGCTGGGGACGCTGGCGCCCCCCTTGCGCGCGATCTCGCGTTGACGTTCGGGATCCATGGAGGCGAAGCCTCGCTTGGAAACGCCGGAGGGTCGCGTCGGTTGGCTGTCCATCGGTGTTCCTTTCAGTGCTGCCGTTGCGCTTGCCGATGTGAACCCTGTGACTCGGTGACGGTTCCGTGCGGAACTCCGTTTTACTGTCCCGCCTCTGAACGTCATTGTGGTTTGACTTTAAACGGCTCCGTAGGGTCGGGAATCACCTTCGCCGCCACCGCCGGGTTCCATCGGCGGCATTTCGTCCGGCGTGTCGGATGGATCGATTTCGGGCTGGGGCGTAGGCTCGGGCTGGATCTCGGGTTGCGGGTTTCCTGGGGGCGTGGGTTCGACATAGGTCATGAACATTCTCCTTGGCTTTGAAGAACGCCACCCGACCCGCAATGTTCACGAGCCTAGGCTGGAACTGGATCGTGGCGGGCCGGTTCAGTGTCGGAACCCTCGGAGATCATCATGACCCAGACACCCATCGCCCCCGCATCGCCCGACGACATCGTCTTGGAAGACGACACCCTGACCCAGCGCTTGGACCGTCAGGCCGACGCCATCCTCGCCGAGAGCGAGCCTCGCAGCTTCGAAAACACGACCTCCATCCGACAAGCCCTGCGCGAGGACGCCGAACTGATCCGCAGCAAGGTGATCGGCCGCGTCGAAACCGCCCGCGACGGCATCCGTGACGAACCGATGAAGACCACCCTCTACGCCTTGGGCGTCGGTGTGATCATCGGCATGCTGCTGCGCCGATAGACACCCTCTCCCGCCGGGAGAGGGCTTGAGCGCACGGCGGCGAAGCCGTCGTTGTGGCGCGACCCGAAGGGCGGCGCGAAGCAGCCAAAGGGTGAGCGGCAAGGTGGTGCGAGTTGGCCCACCGTCGGCCCCCCTCATCCGGCCCTTCGGGCGACCTCCTCCCGCAAGGGGAGAAGAAAGCAATCTAAGCCGGCCCTACCGGCTCCCTCTGGATCGGCGCACTCCGCAGCGCCGCGTCCGACACGAACGGATTGGTCCGCCGCTCTTCGCCGAAGGTCGAGATCGGCCCGTGGCCCGGCACGAAGGTGACGTCTTCGCCCAGCGGCCACAACTTCTCCACCACGGCGCGGATCAGGGCGGGCGGATCGCTCATCGGGAAGTCGGTCCGGCCCACTGATCCCTTGAACAACACATCCCCGACCTGGGCGAATCGCGCCGCGCGATTGAAGAAGATCACATGGCCCGGCGTGTGGCCGGGGCAGTGGCGCACCTCCCAGGTCGTTTCGCCCAGACTGACCCTATCGCCGTCTTCCAGCCAGCGGTCGGGGGTGAAGGGGCGGGCGTCCGGCAGGCCGTACATCCGACCGCTTTCAACGATCCGGTCAATCCAGAACTGATCGGCCTTCTGCGGCCCGGTGATCTGGACCCCGGTCTTTTCCTGCATTTCCGCCGCGCCTCCTGCGTGATCCAGGTGGCCGTGTGTGATCCAGATCTGGTCCAGGGTCAGGCCGCGCCGCGCCACCTCGCCCAAAACCGCATCCACCGAGCCGCCCGGATCAATTACCGCCGCCTTGTTCGTGGCGGTGCACCAAACGGTGGTGCAGTTCTGCTGAAGCGGCGTAACGGGCGTGACGAAGACGCCGATGGGGGAGGCGGGCTGGCTCATTCGGCCAACATAACCCCCGATGCGGCGTGAAACCACTGTCCGAGGCCACGCTCGCGTTGACCTTTGGAGCCCTTCTCGACATAAGGGCGGGCTTCGAGGCGCCGCTCCTAACGGGGCGGCCTTCTTGCTTTATCCATTCCGCGCCGGCCGTCTCGACGGTCCATGCGCCCCAGAGCGTCAGAAATCCCGACCATGCAAGTCGTCGAAAAGTCGAACGAAGGCCTCAGCCGCGTGTTCGCGGTCACCATTCCCGTCGCGGAGCTGAACGAGAAGCTCGAAGCCCGCGTCAAGGAAGTCGCCCCCCAGGTGAAGCTCAAGGGCTTCCGTCCGGGCAAGGTGCCGGTCGCCCACGTCAAGAAGACATTCGGCCGCGAGTTCATGGGCGAGATCATCAACGCCGAACTGAACGAGACCAGCCAGAAGGCCCTGGACGAGGCCAAGGTCCGTCCGGCCGCCCCGGCCGAGATGAAGCTGACTTCCGACATGGACAAGGTCATCGCCGGTCAGGAAGACCTTGCCTATGAGATGTCGCTGGAGATCATGCCGGACTTCACCCCGGTCGACCCCAAGACCCTGAAGCTGGACCGCCCGACCTACGAAGCCTCGGACGCCGATCTGGACGAAGCCCTGGCGGAGCTGGCCGGCCAGGCCAAGTCCTACGAGGACAAGAAGGGCAAGACCGTCAAGGCCGCCGAGGGCGACCAACTGACTATCGACTTCCTGGGCAAGCTGGACGGCGAGCCCTTCGACGGCGGCGCCGCCGAGGACGCGGACCTGGTGATCGGCTCAGGCCGTTTCATCCCCGGCTTCGAAGAGCAGCTGACCGGCGCCAAGGTCGGTGAAGAAAAGACCATCGAGGTCACCTTCCCCGAGAACTATCAGGCCGCCCATCTGGCCGGCAAACTGGCCACCTTCGACGTCAAGGTGAAGGCCATCAAGGCCGAGGTCGAAGCCAAGGTCGACGAGGACTTCGCCAAGCGCATCGGTCTGGAATCTCTGGACAAGCTCAAGGAACTGCTGAGCCAGAACCTGAACCAGCAATACGCCGGCGCCGCCCGCTTCAAGCTGAAGCGCGCCCTGCTGGACCAGCTGGACACGGCCCATGACTTCCCGCTGCCGCCGAAGATGGTCGAGGCCGAGTTTGACGGCATCTGGCAACAGGTCGAGGCCGACAAGGCCGCCGGCCGCCTGCCGGAAGAGGATGCCGCCAAGTCCGACGAGGACCTGAAGGCCGAATACCGCAAGATCGCCGAGCGCCGCGTGCGCCTGGGTCTGGTCCTGGCCGAGATCGGCCGCGCCAACAACGTCCAGGTCACCGACCAGGAGCTGAACGCCGCCCTGCTGCAGGAAGCCCGCAACTATCCGGGCCAGGAACAGGCCGTCCTGAACTTCTACCGCCAGAACCCCAACGCCGCCGCCCAGATGCGCGCGCCGATCTATGAGGAGAAGGTCGTCGACCTGATCGTCGGCCTGGCCGAGGTGACCGACACCCCGATCACCAAGGAAGAGCTTCTGAAGGAAGACGAAGAGGCCTGATCGCTTTCGTCTTTACCGCAAGATAGGGGCGCTCCGTCGGAGCGCCCTTTTTTGTTGACCGAACGACGGGTTGCGCCCCCTTATGATTGTCGGAGAGCAAGAAAGGGGTTGAGGTCATGCTGACGAAATTTGCCGCAGTGCTAGCTGCAGTTGTGAGCGTGCAGGAGCAGACCCCGGCTGATCCGAATGCGGCTTTGCATATCGACAGCGTTGAGGTCGTCGGCAGCCGGCTCGAGGATGCCGCTCAAAACTTTGTGCGGACGGTGGACGTCGAACCACCGCTGGGAACCTTGCCCGGTCGATGGACCAAGCCCCTTTGCATAAGCGTAGCCAACTTCCGCGCGCCTTGGGGACGGTTCATGGTCGATGGCCTGACGAGACGCGCGATTGATGTGGGCTTGGACGTCTCTGGTCCTGGGTGCCATCCAAACGTCCTCATTGTCGCTTCGGGTGATGGAGCGCAAACGGCAGACGCCATTGTCAAGCTTGATCGCCGAAGGTTCCGGCCGCCTGTCGATCACTCCAGTCATGACTTGTCCGATCTTAATCATTTCCGGCGGTCGGATGCGGCTGTGAGGTGGTGGCAAGTGACCTATCCACGCACACTGGCGGAAGGCGAAGTGATGGGCGGTCGCGCTAGTGGCATTGAGACGTGGGGCGAAACGAACCAAGGCCTGATTTCACCAAAAATGGCGGTGCGCAATCCAAGCCTGATCGCCCCGACGATCCGCTACGACATCGAGACGGTTACTGTGGTGGTTGATCTATCGAAGACCGGCGACGTACCCATGTCTGCGCTCGCGGATTACATCGCCTTGGTCACCCTTGCGCAGATTGATCCGCGAGAGCGCTTCGACGGTCAATCCACTGTTTTGAATATGTTCAACGAACCTGGCCGCTACGCGTCCATGACGGATTGGGACGTGGACTATATTCACGCCGTCTACGCCGCTGATCTCACGCGCAATTCTGTTCGAGGGCATCAGGCCGAGGTCGCGCGCGCCCTTGTCGCTCGGCGACAGGCCCGGTTTGCGGAAAACTCCGACAAAGCGCCCGAGTGAAAAGGCCCATTTTTCATCAAGCGCGACATGGACATTTAATGGCATGATCCCCTGCGGACGATCCAGGGGGTGTTGGAATGTGGCTTGTTATAGCAGCGGCTTTTGCCATCTCAGGACAGCAGCAGGATTCTGGGCAGGATCGAACGATTTCTCGCGAAGCCACCGAGGTCGAGAGTATCGAGGTGACGGGAAGGCGTCTTGAGGACGCCGCGCGGGACTTTGCGCGGTCGGTGGACGATCGGCCGCCTCTAGGCACGCTGCCAGGTCGCTGGGCCAAGCCGCTCTGTATCAGCGTCGCCCATTTTCGGGCCCCCTGGGGTCAGTATGTCAGTGACGGTGTTGGTCGGCGCGCCGCAGAAGTGGGGCTGGATGTCGGCGGGCCGGGATGCCGGACCAACGTCCTTATCGTGGGCGCCGAAGACGGTGCGCGTATGGCCGACAGTCTGATTCGCGCCGATCGTCGTCGCTTCCGTGATCGGGTCGATCATTCCAGCAAGGATTTGTTTGATCTCGAGCGATTTAGAACCTCCGACGCGCCTGTCCGTTGGTGGCACATAACCTATCCTCGCAGCATCGATGAAGGCGTGCTCATGGGCGGCCGCTCCCTGAATTCGCCAGACGCTTCCGCGCCGGTGATGGCTGTCCGAGCGCCTAGCTTGATACGACCGACGCTGAGGTATGACATCGAAACCGTCACCGTGGTGATTGACCTGTCCAAGACGGCAAGGACGTCCATGGCGGCCTTGACCGATTACGTCGCCATGGTGGTGCTGACCCAAATAGACCCTTATCGAGCGCCGATGGCGCATCCTTCCGTCCTGAACGTTTTCGAGGAGCCTGACCTTTATCCAGAGGGGATGACGGACTGGGATATCGACTATATGCATGCTGTTTATGACGCAGACCTAAATCGCAACAGTGTGGCCGGACATCGCGCCGAAGTGACGCGCGCCTTGACGGAACGACGGCGGCAGCGGTCTAGCGAAGACGTCTCTCTGGGCGAGGACTAGCAGCAACGCCTTGCGCGGCGGCACATTGGACGCGATATGCTGGAGCGAACCGGCGCGACAGGCGCCGGACCTTGCACCCGAGAAGGCTGAATGCGCGATCCGATCGAACTGATGAACATGAACCTCGTCCCGATGGTGGTCGAGCAGTCCAGCCGGGGCGAACGCTCCTTCGACATCTTCTCGCGCCTGCTGCGCGAGCGGATCATCTTCCTGACGGGGCCGTTCGAGGACGGCATGGCCTCGCTCATTTGCGCCCAGCTGCTGTTCCTGGAATCGGAGAATCCCAAGAAGGAAATCTCCATGTATATCAACAGCCCCGGCGGACAGGTGTCCTCGGCGCTCGCGATCTACGACACCATGCAGTACATCAAGAGCCCGGTTTCGACCGTGGTCATGGGCATGGCGGCCTCGGCCGGCTCGCTGATCCTGACGGCCGGCGCCGCAGGCCAGCGCATCGCCCTACCGAACGCGCGCATCATGGTGCACCAGCCGTCGGGCGGCTTCCGCGGCCAGGCTTCGGATATCGAACTGCACGCTGCCGATATTCGCTACACCAAGCGTCGTCTGAACGAGATCTACGTCCATCACACCGGCCGGACTTATGAGGAAGTCGAAAAGACCCTCGATCGGGATCACTTCATGTCGGCCGAAGAGGCTAAGGCTTGGGGCATCGTGGATCACGTCTATGACCGCCGCGAACAGGCCGACGCCGACGGCGTGAAAACGCCCGGCCACTAAGCCGTCTGACGACAGGTAAAAAGGGCGCGCCTTTGCGGCGCGCCCTTTTCATTTTGTGCTATCGGAACCGCCATGCAGTTCACACGAGATCCAAGCGGCACGGTCGAAGTCGACGGCGAGACCTATGTGTGGGAACTCCGCCGCCAGCCTCAGCCCAAGGGCGGCAATGTCTGGGAGGGCATGGCCGTGTCCCTGCGACACGCCGACTTCAAACGCGAGGCCATCGTCCAGTTTCCGCCGCCCTTGCGCCCCAACGGCCGGCCGGACGTCGAGAAGCAGCGGGTCAATGTCGACGCCGTGCGCAACGCCGTCGCCTCGGCCATCGAGGCGGGATGGGACCCTGCGTCGCGCGGCAAGGCCGTGGTCTTTGACGTCGACGCCGACGGGAACTGACTCCGCCCAGGCTTCAAGGCCGGGCTTTGAACACCCGGAACCCGGCCTCCTGCGCCATCGCCAGCATCTCGCGGTCGCCCGAGGTGTCGCCATAGGCGGCGGTGAGCGTCATATCGTCGCTGTAGGCGGCCTTCAGCCGCCGCACCTTCTCCTCGCCCCGACAATTGGGGCCGGCGAAGGCGTCGGTCACGCGGTCCTGTGCATCAAAGGCCAGCTGTGTGCCCAGCAGGGCCTCGGCCCCCAGCCGACGCGCAAACGGCGCCACCGTCGTCTCGGGCGAGGCGGTCACAATTACGCGATGAGCGCCGCGCCGGCCCCAGTCGTCCCAGACCGCAAGGGCGTCCGGCCGCATCAGTCGCGACCACATGACCTCGGCGAACCGCTCCGCCTCCGCCTCCAACGACTCGCGGGTCTCCCCGGCTAGGAATTCCTTCACCGAGGCGACCTTGATCCGTCCCCGGTCTCGATGTCGCCCATAGGCCGCCAGGGCCGGGGCCAGCTTGACCAGGCCCAGGGCCCAGCCGCCCGGCCCGGCCTTCCAGCGCAGGAATTCGGTGAAACTGTCGCGCACGGTCAGTGTGCCGTCGAAATCGAAGGCCACAATCGGCCCCGCCTGTCCCGATTTGGTCCGAGACTGGCGCAAATCCTGCAGGCTTCCCATGTCAGACATTCGCCTTGATCCCCAACGACACTGATCCATCCACGCACTGCAACAATCCTCTGCCGCCTTCGGGGTTGTCGTTGAACGTGGGATGGGTGATTGTCATTTTTTGAAGACCTTTGCGTCCAGAGTGCTGGAATCAACGTGGAGGAAGCGCGTTTCGGGCCATTTCGGTCCGCTCCGCGGGAGTGAGATAAGGGTCTATGACCAAAGCAGCCGGCTCTGACGCCAAAAGCACCCTGTACTGCTCGTTCTGCGGAAAGAGCCAGCACGAGGTCCGCAAACTGATTGCGGGCCCGACCGTTTTCATCTGCGATGAATGTGTCGAATTGTGCATGGACATCATCCGTGAAGAGCACAAGATCGGGTTCAAGAAGACCACCGACGGCGTACCCACGCCGAAGGAGATCCGCGACGTCCTCGACGACTATGTCATCGGCCAGTCGCACGCCAAGAAGGTCCTCTCGGTCGCGGTCCACAATCACTACAAGCGTCTGAACCACGCGACGAAGAACAACGACGTCGAACTGGCCAAGTCGAACATCATGCTGATCGGCCCGACCGGTTCGGGCAAGACGCTGCTGGCCCAGACCCTGGCCCGAATCATCGACGTGCCATTCACCATGGCCGACGCCACCACCCTGACCGAAGCCGGTTATGTGGGCGAAGACGTCGAGAACATCATCCTGAAGCTGCTCCAGGCTTCCGACTACAATGTCGAACGGGCCCAGCGCGGCATCGTCTACATCGATGAAATCGACAAGATCAGCCGCAAGTCGGACAATCCCTCCATCACCCGCGACGTCTCGGGCGAAGGCGTGCAGCAGGCCCTGCTGAAGATCATGGAAGGCACGGTCGCCTCCGTGCCGCCTCAGGGCGGCCGCAAGCATCCGCAGCAGGAGTTCCTGCAGGTCGACACCGCCAACATCCTCTTCATTGTCGGCGGCGCCTTCGCCGGCCTGGAGAAGGTGATCTCGGCGCGCGGGGCAGGGGCCTCCATCGGCTTCGGCGCCCAGGTCAAGGAAATCGACGAACGTCGCACCGGCGACATCCTCAAGGGTGTCGAGCCTGACGACCTGATGCGTTTCGGCCTGATTCCCGAGTTCATCGGCCGTCTGCCCGTTCTGGCGACGCTGGAAGACCTGGACGAGACGGCCCTGGTCACCATCCTGACCGAGCCGAAGAACGCCCTGGTCAAACAGTACAAGCGCCTGTTCGAGATGGAGAATGTCGAACTGACCTTCACCGACGACGCCCTGATCGCCGTCGCCAAGAAGGCCATCACCCGCAAGACCGGCGCGCGGGGTCTGCGTTCGATCCTGGAAGGCATTCTGCTGGAAACCATGTTCGAACTGCCGACCTTCGAAGGCGTCGAGGAAGTGGTGGTCAACGCCGAGGTCATCGACGGCAAGGCCCAGCCTCTGCTGATCTATTCCGAAGCCTCCAAGAAAAAGGCCGACGGCGCCGCCTGATTCCGGCTTTGTCGCTGAACAAACCAATGGCCGGAGCCGCAATGCTCCGGCCATTTTTTTCGTCCTTATCCCTTGGGAGAGAAGGCGACGAGCGGCTTGTTTTCAGCCCAGCACCAGCACATGACCGCGATGGGCTTCCGCCTCGGCTCGGGCGCTCCTCACAGCGCTTTTGGCGTCGGTGAAGACGCCCTCGAACAGACCGTCACTGGAGGTGACGCGCCATTGCCCATTCGCGGGCCGGATCGTCAGGGTCTCGATTGCGGAAGGAGTGGGGGCGGGGGCGGCGATCATTGCACCCACCTGTGCTGGTCGCGATTGAGTCGATCCGCCTCGGCCTGCAAACGCGCCGCCAGCCGTTCGGCCGTTGCCCGATCGGGCAGGGGACGGGTCATCGCGTCGTTGACGGCGACGGCCCATCCGGCGGCGCTTGGCACGACTCTGTATCGTCGGGGCGGCGCCGGATACGCGGCTCCGCCTTCCACATAGCCCCGCATCATCGTGACGGCCCCCGGTGAATCGGCGCGCCAAACAGGGCGCCTATAACGGTCAAGGCCATCTTCCAGATGGAGGGTGGGGCAGCGGGGCGTTTCAGCGACTCCGCCAGCAAATGTGAACGGCTCATGGTCATCTCCTTCGCCGATCAGAAGACGCCCGAACCTCGTAAAGCCGCCATGTCAAACACGGAGGCTGGCATAATGCGGGCGTCAAAAATGCTTGGTCGGACTTTCCGGTGGAACTGCCGGCGCCGTATATTAAGCCGTTGAAACTGGAAATATTCCTGCAATCTGGCGGCCTTCTTGATGACCGCATCGTCGTGGTGACGAAATACGTCCTCCAGTGCGCCGCCGTCTTACGTCTGCGGGCCGAAGACCGCGTTAACCTTCACGCCCAACTTTGGCGATGATTGCGGGCTTGGCTTGGGCGGCGCGAGCGGGCACACCGGGCGGGCGGATTTAACCATGTGAGGAGCGGCCGGTGGCGGTGATGTCGGGCTGGATAAGAGCGGTTGTGATCGCGGGGGCGTCGCTGAGTGCTGCGGCCTGTATGACCTATCCGTCCGAGCCGCGGTATTCGACGCGACCGACGCCGGCCGGGCAGGGCGCCTATCCGTCCCCGGCGCAGCAAGGCCCGTACGGACAGCCGACCACTCAGCAGCCGCAGCCGCAAGCGACGGCGCCCGTCGGCCAGGTGGACGGGGGATATCTGCCCCCGCCGGTCACGGTGACGCCGACGCAGCCGACCTATGTTCCTCCTGCCTCCTCCTATCCGACGTCGCCGGCCCCCTCAGGCGTGGTGACGCCGGGCGCCGCCTATGTGATCCAGCCGGGCGACACGATCTCGGGCGTCGGGCGCCGGTTCCAGACACCGGTGCAGACCCTGATCGATCTGAACGGCCTGGGGCCGCGGGGGGCGATCACGACGGGGCAGAGAATCATTCTGCCGGACGCCGCCGTCGATACGGGGCGCGATCCCTACGCTACCGGGCCGTCGCCGGCCGGGGTGCTGGTCCCGAACACCGGCGTGGTTCCGCCGCCCCCGCCGCCGCCCTCGGGCAATGCGGCCCTGCCGGCCCAGACCCGGCCGGTTGAGACTCCCGCCCGTCCGCCAGTGAGCGCCGCCCCGTCGACGACGCCCATCGCGGGCGGTCCCATCGCCCTGCAATGGCCGGTGCGGGGCGACGTCCTGCGCCGGTTCGGCCCGGTGGGCATGGGCGAGCGCAACAATGGGATCAATATCGGCGCCTCGGCCGGCGCCTCGGTTGTGGCGGCCGCCGGCGGGCGTGTGGCCTATGTCGGCGACGACTTGGTGGGCCAGGGACTGACGGTCCTGATCGTCCACAACGGCGGCTGGCGCACCGTGTACGGCCATCTGGGTTCGGCCACGGTCAAGGACGGCGACGACGTGCGCGCCGGACAGCAGATCGGCACCGTCGGCCTGACCGCCGGCGACGGCCGCCCCTCGATCCATTTCGAGACCCGCCAGATGCGCGGCGACGACCCCGTCGCGGTCGATCCGCTGACCGTATTGCCGCGCTGACGCTTAGCCGCGTTGCAATCCGCGAGACGGAGCCCTAGGTTCCGCGCCTCGTTTTAATGGGGCGCCGACGAGGGCAGCCCCCCTTGTGTTCGGAGACTACCCATGGGCGCCCCAGCTGACGGCGGCATGATGGCCGTGATCATGCAGTTCCTGCCGATCGTCGCCATCTTCATCCTGTTCTACTTCCTCCTGATCCGTCCGCAGCAGAAGCGGGCCAAGGAACATGCAGCCGCCATCGCCGCCGTGAAGCGCGGCGACACGGTCGTGCTGTCCAGCGGGACCATCGGCAAGGTGACCCGCGTCGAAGAGGGCGAGGTCAATGTCGAGATCGCTCCCAGCGTGAATGTACGCGTCGTCAAGACGATGATCGCCGAGGTGCGCAATCGCACCGCCATCGCCGCCAACGATTCCAAGGCCTGACACCAAGCGTATCGCTGAACCTGGACTGTCCTCATGATTCAGCTGTCGCGCTGGAAAGTCATTCTCGTCGTCGCCTCGGCGATCCTGGGCTGCCTGCTGGCCTTCCCGAATCTGCTGAGCCCGGCTCAGCGGGAGGCGATGCCCGGTTGGCTGCCGAAGAACGCCCTGAACCTGGGGCTGGACCTGCAGGGCGGGTCGTACCTGCTGCTGGAAGTCGATGTGGCCGCGATGCGCGAGAAGCGCGTCGCCAATCTGATCGAGGACGTGCGGGTCACGCTGAACGGCGAGGGCATCGCCACCAACGGTTTCCAGCGTGAGGCCGGCGGCGTGATCGTCACCCTGGCCAATCCGGGCCAGCAGACGGCGGCTTTCGAGGCGCTGCGCCAGCTGGCCGGGGCGGCGGGGCCGTCGGGCCAGGTCGAGCGGGCCGCGACGCGCGTGGGCGGGGACCGCATCCGCTTCGCCTATACGGACACAGCCCTGGCCGGCATGGGATCGACCGCCGTGGACCAGTCGATCGAGGTGGTGCGCCGCCGGATCGACAGCCTGGGCACGCGTGAACCCTCCATCACCCGTCAGGGCGCCGACCGGATCGTGGTCCAGGCGCCGGGCGAAAGCGACCCGAGCAAGCTGGAAGAAGTGATCGGCCAGACGGCGCAGCTGACCTTCCAGATGGTGGACAGCGAGAATTCGGTGACGGATGCCATGGCCGGCCGCGTGCCGCCGGACGCCGAACTGCTGATGGACGAACAGGGCACGCCTTATCTGGTCAAGAAGCGGGTGCTGGTGTCGGGTGAGAACCTGACCCGAGCCGGCGTCGGCGCCGACCAGAGCGGTCGCCCGGCCATCGACTTCCGCTTCGACGGCGCCGGCGCACGCCGGTTCGGCGAGGCCACCGCCAACAACCTGGGCAAACCCTTCGCCATCATCCTGGACGGCAAGGTGATTTCCGCGCCGACGATCCAGAGCGCGATCACCACGGGTTCGGGCCAGATCACCGGCAGCTTCTCGATTCAGGAGGCCGCGACGCTGGTGAACCTGCTGAACGGCGGCGCCCTGCCGGCGCCGCTGAACGTCGAGGAGCGCCGGACGGTGACGGCCGAACTGGGCGCGGACGCCGTGGCGGCGGGCGCTCTGTCTACCGCCGTGGGCTTTGCGATCATCGTGGTGTTCATGATCCTGGCCTACGGCTTCCTGTTCGGGGGCGTGTCGGTCGTCGGCCTGGTGCTGAACGGGGTGCTGATCGTGGCGGCCATGTCGCTGACCCAGGCGACCCTGACCCTGCCGGGCATCGCCGGTCTGATCCTGACTTTCGCCGTGGCCGTGGACGCCAACGTCCTGATCTATGAGCGGATGCGTGACGAGGCGCGGTCGGGTCGAAGCGTGATCGCCAGCATGGATGCCGGCTTCTCCAAGGCCTGGGGCACGATCCTGGACGCAAACGTCACCACCCTGGTGGCGGCGGCGATCATGTTCGTCTTCGGCGCCGGCCCGGTGCGCGGCTTCGCCTGGACGCTGAGCATCGGCGTCTTCACCTCGGTGTTCTCGTCAGTTCTGGTGGCGCAAGTGCTGCTGGCCTACTGGCTCAAGACCGCCAAGCCCAAAAAACTGCCGATCGCGGAGTGATGGCGATGCGTGGATGGCCCCTCATCAAACTGCTGCCGCAGAAGACGAATTTCCATTTCGTCAAATATGCCCGGTTCGCCGCGGTGCTGTCGGTGGTTCTGTGCGTCGCCTCGATCGTGGCGTGTTTCATTCCCGGCCTGAACATGGGCATCGACTTCCGGGGCGGCGCCTCGATGGAGGTGTCCAAGCCGGCCGGTCAGGCGATCGAGCTTGACCGGGTGCGCGAGGCCGTCAACGGCCTGAACCTCGGCGACGTCCAGGTGCAGGGCATCGCCCGCCGCGACACCAATGTCGATGACGGCTCGACCGCCATCCTGCGCTTCCAGGTGCCTGAAGGCCGAGACCAGACCCAGGTGGTCAACCAAGTGGAAAGCGCCATCAGCCAGACGGTGGGCGAGGTCCAGTATTCGGGCGTCAGCGTCGTCGGCTCCAAGGTCTCGGGCGAACTGTTCACCTCAGGCCTGCTGGCCCTGGCCGTCGCCATCGGCCTGATGTTCCTCTACATCTGGTTCCGGTTCGAGCCGCAGTTCGGCTTCGGCGCCGTGATCGGTCTGCTGCACGACGTGATCCTGACATTCGGTCTGATCGTCCTGTTCCGGCTGGAGTTCAGCTTGAACATGGTCGCCGCCATCCTGACCGTCATCGGCTATTCGATGAACGACACCGTGGTGGTGTTCGACCGCCTTCGTGAGAACCTGCGCAAGTACAAGACCATGCCGCTGCGCGAGGTGATCGACCTGTCGCTGAACGAGACCCTGTCGCGGACCATCATCACCGGCGTGACCGCCGTCATGGTGCTGGCGGCGCTGGCCATTTTCGGAGGCGAGGCCCTGTTCGGCTTCTCGGTCGCCCTGATGTTCGGCATCATAGTCGGCACCTATTCGTCGATCTATGTCGGCGCGCCGATCATCCTGCTGTGGGGCGTCAAGCGCGGCGCCCTGGCCGAAGACGCCAAGCCGATCAAACTGGGCATGGCCAGCAGGCCCTGATCGAGCGGACATCGAGGCAAAGAAAAACGGCGGCTCCTTGCGGGGCCGCCGTTATCGTTTGGGCGATAGTTCGTTCTATCGCAGCGAGGCGGCGAAACGCTGGATGCGGGTGCAGGCTTCTTCCAGCACGACGTCGGAGGTGGCGTAGCTGATGCGGAAATAGGGCGACAGGCCGAAGGCCTCGCCCTGGACCACGGCGACGCCCTCGGCGTTCAGCAGTTCGGCGGCGAAGGTGGAATCGCCGTCGATGACCACGCCCGATTCCGTCGTCTTGCCGATCAGCCCGGCGATGGACGGATAGACGTAGAAGGCGCCTTCGGGCGTCGCGCAGGTGAGGCCGGTCGCCTGGTTCAGCATCGAGACGACCAAGTCGCGGCGCTTCTCGAAGGCGGCCTTGCGCTCGGGGATGAAGTCCTGGGTTCCGTTCAGGGCCTCGACCGCCGCCCACTGGCTTATGCTGGTGGGGTTGGAGGTCGTCTGGCTGGCCACCTTGCGCATCAGGTCGATCAAGGGCTTGGGGCCGCCGGCGTAGCCGATACGCCAGCCGGTCATGGCATAGGCCTTGGACACGCCATTGACCGTCAGGGTGCGGTCGATCAAGTCGGGCGCGATCTGGGCGATGGTGGTGTATTCGAAGTCGCCATAGACGAGGTGCTCGTACATGTCGTCGGTCAGCACCCAGACATGCGGGTGGCGACGCAGGACATCGGCCAGGGCCTGCAGTTCCGCCTGGGTGTAGGCGGCGCCGGTCGGGTTGGACGGGCTGTTCAGGATCAGCCACTTGGTGCGGGGCGTGATGGCGGCCTCCAGCACTTCAGGACGCAGCTTGAAGCCGTCCTTTTCCTCGCCCACCACAGTGACGGGCTCGCCGCCGGCCAGCAGCACCATGTCGGGGTAGGAGACCCAGTAGGGGGCGGGCACGATGACCTCGTCGCCGGGGTTCAGGGTGGCGACCAGGGCGTTGAAGATGACCGGCTTGCCGCCGGGGGCGACGTGGATCTGTGAGACGTCATAGGTCAGACCGTTCTCGCGGGCGAACTTGGCCACGATGGCCTTCTTCAGCTCGGGCATGCCGTCTGCGTCGGTGTATTTGGTCTCGCCGCGATGGATCGCGTCGATGGCGGCCTGTTTGATATTCTCGGGCGTGTCGAAGTCGGGCTCTCCGGCGCCGAGGCCGATCACGTCGCGCCCCTCGGCTTTAAGCTTCCGGGCCTGGGCGGTGACGGCGATGGTGGCCGAAGGCTTGACGCGGGCGAGGGCGGAAGATTGCAGGCTGGACATGGGTATCCCGTGACTCTGGACGTTTTTTGCCGGGAGAGGCGCCGCTGTTTACGTGGCGAGGAAGGCGTGTGCAAATGATCCGACGTGTCGGAGATAAAGAATGCTGATCGCCGCCTTTCTCGCCACACTGGCCGCCACCCAGGCCGAGCCGCCGCGCGATTGCCGCGACGATAATTGGCGCGACCGGTGCGCAGCCGACGACCGCGCGCGTGTCGAAGGTCTGTTGGGCATCGCCGCCATCGAGGCCGAAGCCGAGACCGAGGCGGAAGTCTATCGGGCTCGCTTCGTGGATGGATATGGCCGCGACATGCCGGCGGTGGCCTTTGTGAGACGCCCCGGCCAGGATCCGATGGTCGAGGTATCCGGACAGGACGGCCGCAAGATGACGGCGCCGGTCGATCCCGAGGTTTGGCAAGCGGTGCTGGAGGACGCCCGCTTTGCGGATCGAACCCTCACCCCGGAAGACGGTACGACGCAGGAGGCGTCGATCTGTCTCCATTCGTGGGTGGTGTCGGTCGAAATGGCGAACAGCCGACCCGACCACTGGGAGGACGTGCCAGTCCGCCGCGTGACGCAGAGCGCCTGCGGCGGCGCGCTGGCCGTCAAATACGCCTTTGATCTTGCGAAGCTGGCGGTCGAAGCCTTGCCGCCTTGCCAGCTTCTAGATGAAGACAAGCAACGCAACCAGGTGACGATCTTGGCCTCTTGCCTGGGGTTGGAGGGCGACCGCTTCGCTGCAGCAACGTTATGGAACGCTCAGATAGACGGCGGACCTACGCGAAAGCGGGATCTCGCCGATGCCAATGCCTGGAGGGCCTATATGGGGACGAACGGTTCGCCGACGCTCGACTGGCAAGGCGAGGTGGTGTCCACGGATCGTAGTCGGAACAATCGGGTGGCCGAACTGGTCGTGCGCAAGTTGGCGGAAACGCCGGACATGTCGTTTAGGCCGACGAAATTTCGCGGGATCAGCAGAACACGAGCCGAACTCGAAGGGCGGTTAGAGGCGGGCGACGACCGTTTCGCCCCCTATCGCCAGACCTGGATCTGGGATCCAAACCTGTCGGAATGGATGTTGGAACGCTGGACCGTGGAGCCATTCTCCGTCACGGACTGACGCGATGAGTCGGTTTTTCGATTTTCTGCTGAACATGGAGGCGCGGCGCTGGCGCGCCGTGCTGGCGACGATTGTATTGCTGGGTGCGATGATCGGCCTGTTCGCCGTGGGCAAGAGTCAACTGGGGCTGGACGCCGAGGTGCGGCTGGAGGCCTGGCTGGGCGGGTTCCGGCATGGGCCGTGGGGTCTGCCGGCGGCGGCGATCGTCTTTACGGTCGCGGCCTTCTTCGGTGCGCCGCAGTTCATCCTGATCGCCGCCTGCGTCGTGGCCTTCGGACCCTGGTTCGGATTTTTGTACAGCTGGATCGCCACGGTCGCCTCGGCCGCTGTCACCTATTGGATGGGGCGCGGGCCAACGGCGCGGCTGCTGGAGCGGCACGGCGGCAAGACGGTGGGGCGGCTGACCCGGTTCGTGGGCAAGAACGCGTTCTACGCCAGCTTCATGATCCGTAACGTGCCCTCGGCCCCCTTCATCGTCGTCAATATGGCGTTCGGCGCGGCGCGGGCGTCTTTCCCCGGGTTCCTGGCGGGATGCGCCCTGGGGGTGCTGCCAAAGACGGCCTTGGTCGCCTTCTTCGGCGGATCCTTCATGACGGCCGTCAGCGGCGACGGGATCTGGACTTCGGTCATATTGGCGGGAGTGGCCCTAGCCTGGTTGGGGCTAATGCTGGGCGTGCGCGAATGGGTCCGGCGCCGCGAGGTCGCGCGGGGCGACTGATCGCGTGGGACGCGAAGGCAGCATGTTTCACAGGCCGTTCAACCCCCTCATGACGCTAACGTGAACGGCCTCAAGGGCCAAGCTTCTACAGGGCTGGGGGTGAACTGGGGTCCGTCACGCGAAGGGGGTTGTATTCCCTGTTTCATACGGGCACACGAGCCAGCGGTAGGCGTGGCGAAGACGATCAGGAAGCTGTCCGGCAAGGGGATGTCGGGGCAGCGGGGCGTCGCCAGGTCAACTGCGAAACTGACGCCCTCGGTCAAAGAACAACGGTATCGATTCCCATGAGCTTTTCCCTTTTCGGCGCGATCTCCAACGACATCGCGATGGACCTGGGCACCGCCAACACCCTGATCTACATGAAGGGCAAGGGCATCGTCCTGAACGAGCCCTCGGTCGTGGCCCTGCGTAATGTCGGCGGACGCAAGATCGTCCACGCCGTGGGCATAGAGGCCAAACAGATGCTGGGCCGCACCCCGGGCCACATGGAAGCCATCCGCCCGATGCGCGACGGCGTCATCGCCGACTTTGAAGTCGCTGAAGAGATGATCAAGCACTTCATTCGCAAGGTGCATAACCGCAAGGGCTTCGTGAATCCGAAGATCATCGTCTGCGTGCCGTCCGGCGCCACGGCGGTCGAGCGTCGCGCGATCAACGATTCCTGCCTGAACGCCTCGGCCCGCCGCGTGGGTCTGATCGACGAGCCGATGGCCGCCGCGATCGGCGCCGGCCTGCCGATCCACGAGCCGACCGGCTCGATGGTCGTCGATATCGGCGGCGGCACCACCGAGGTCGCCGTCCTGTCGCTGTCGGGCATCGTCTATTCGCGTTCGGTCCGCGTCGGCGGCGACAAGATGGACGACAGCATCATCAGCTACATGCGTCGCAACCATAATCTGCTGATCGGCGAGACCACCGCCGAACGCATCAAGAAGGACATCGGCACCGCCCGTATCCCGGCCGACGGCGAAGGCCTGTCGATCGAGGTCAAGGGTCGCGACCTGATGCAGGGCGTGCCGCGCGAGGTCCGCATCTCGGAACGTCAGGCCGCCGAGGCCCTGGCCGAGCCGGTGACCCAGATCATCGAGGCCGTGAAGGTCGCGCTGGAAGCCACCCCGCCGGAACTGGCCGCCGACATCGCTGACAAGGGCATCATGCTGACGGGCGGCGGCGCTCTGCTGCGCGGCCTGGACATCGAGATCCGCGATCACACGGGCCTGCCGGTCTCGGTCGCCGACGATCCGCTGTCGTGCGTCGCAATCGGTTGCGGCCGCGTGCTGGAACATCCGCGCTGGATGAAGGGCGTGCTCGACTCGGCGTTGTGATTTTTCGATCCGCGGCCGGGTGAAAGCCCGGCCGCAAATCCTTTTCAGCCCTGCGTGATCGACGGTTCCATTCCGGCCCCGATTTTGCGATAGGCAGGCAGACGGCAGGGGTCCCTTGCCGATTCCAACCCCTTGTGTGGAAGGTCGCCCGTGGCGTTTCGCGACGGCCCCTTTGAGAACCTGAAGGTGCCGCTGGCCTGGACCGCCGCGGTGGTCGCCGTCGTGGGCATGATCGGGGCGGGCCTGCTATTGCTCAGCGACCGCACGGCGCCGGACGGCGCCGCCGGCTACAATGCGGTTCGCGGCGCGACGGAAACGGTGACGGGGCCGGTCAGCGGCGTGCTGGCGGCGCCGGTGCGCTGGATCGGCGCTGTGACGGACTATGTGGGCGGCTATTTCTTCGCGGTATCAGAGAATCGACGCCTGAAGGCGGAACTGGCTGAACTGCAGCCGTGGCGCGACCAGGCTATTGCCCTCAAGAATATCAACGGCCGCTACGAGGCCATGCTGGGCCTGCGGACCGAGCCTGCCGTTCCCATGTTGACGGCGCGGGCCATCTCCGAGAGCCGGGGGCCTTTCAAGAACGCCAAGCTGATCGACGTCGGCGGAGCCAAGGGCGTGCGCATTGGCAATCCTGTCATCAACGAGCACGGTCTGGTCGGTCGGGTGACCGGTGTGACCGGCGGTGTCAGCCGCATGGTTCTGTTGACCGACGTCGCTTCGCGCACGCCGGTGCTGGTGGACCGCACCGACGCACGGGCCCTGCTGACCGGCGACGGCAGCGGCAACCCGCGGCTGGAGTTCGTTCGTGGCGCCGGATCGGTGCAGGCGGGCGACCGGATTTTGAGCTCGGGCGACGGCGGCGGCCTGCCGCGCGGGATCCCGATCGGCATCGCCGCCAAGGGCATCGACGGCAGCTGGCGCGTCAAGCTGTTCAGCGATCGCGGCGCCATCGACTATGTGCGGGTGCTGCTGTTCCAAGACTTCGGTCAGCTGATCGATCCGAACGTGCTGAACGCCCCGCCCCTGGCCGGCCTGACCACAGCCCCGCCGCCCAGCGAGGCGCAGGCAGGCGCCATCGGCGATGCGGCCGCGCGCCGTCAGGCTGCGGCGGAGGCCCAGGCGGCTCGCGCGCGCTCCGCTGCAGCGGCGCCGGCTCCGACGCGGCCAACCCCCGCTCGCTCCGCCGAGACCGCGCCCCAGCCGCCGCCACAGACCTCGCCGGAGCCCGCGCCGGCCCCGGGGGGCGTGACGTGAGACGGCCCGTCGCGGTCCGCGTCGTCGGACCCCTGCAGTGGATTATCTATCCGGCCCTGGCGGCGGTCGCCGCAACGATCGTCTTCGCCACGCCCGTCGAACTGTTCGGCCTGACTCTGCCTGAGCCGGTGTTTCCGATGGTGCTGGCCTTCGCCTGGCCTCTGATCCGTCCATCGATGACGGCGCCGGCGGTGCTGTTCGTGCTGGGCCTGTTCCTGGACCTGTTCTGGGGCGGGCCTCTGGGGCTGTGGCCGTTGTGCCTGATGGCGGTTTATGCGGTGATCCTGCTGTCGCGCAATCTGCTGGCGGGGCACGAGGGGTTGATCCGTTTCGCCTGGTACGCCGCCTGTACCCTTGGCGCCTTCCTGACGGCCTATGTGATCGTGGCGATCCGGGCGGCCAATCCGCCGTCGATCCTGTCGCTGATCGGCCAGGTCACGCCGACCCTGATCCTGTATCCGATCGCGGACTGGATGCTGGAACGCTTCGACGACGGGGATACCCGGTTCCGATGAGCGGCGAACCCTCCATCTTCTTCGCAGACGTCAACGAGCGCCAGGGCTCCTTCCTGCGCCGTACCTTCGTGTTCGGCGGTCTGACGGGACTGGGGGTGGCGGCCCTGATCGGTCGGCTGGCCCAACTTCAAGTCGTTCAGGCCCAGGAGTATGCGACCCTGTCGTCGCAGAACCAGTTCAACTTCCGTATGGTCCCGCCGCCGCGCGGCCTGATCAAGGACCGCAACGGCGTGGTCATCGCCGGCAACCGCCCCAGTTTTCGGGTGCTGGTGGTTCGCGACGAGACCAAGGATCTGGACCAGACCCTGGACCTGCTGGGCCGGCTGCTGCCCGACACCCTGGAGCGTCGTCGCGCCATTATTCGCGACGTCAACGCCTCGTCCAAGTTCAACCCGGTCCCGGTCAAGAGCGACCTGACCTGGGAGGAGTTCGCCAAGGTCAATCTGTACGCCAACGAACTGCCCGGCGTCATGGCCGACATGAACGACGCCCGCTACTATCCGTTCGGCGGGTCGTTCGCCCATGTGATCGGCTATGTGGCCAAGGTCAACGACCGCGACATCAAGGCGATCCGCGACAAGGGAGAGACGCCGCCGCCCCTGTTGTTCAACCCCAGTTTCCGCATCGGCCGCCAGGGGGTGGAGAAGGCGCTGGACGCGGCTTTGCGCGGCGAGCCTGGGGGCAATCGCGTGGAAGTGGACGCCCGCGGCCGGGTTGTGGCGGAGGATGTCGGCGGGTCCCGTCCTGCAGTGCCCGGACAGGAGGTGGTCCTGACGCTGGACGCGGATGTTCAGAACCGGGCGCTGGAAGTGTTTGGCGAGGAGTCCGGCGCCTGCGTGGTGATGGATGTGCGCAACGGCGACATCCTGGCGATGACGTCTGCGCCGTCGTTCGATCCGAACCTGTTCGTCGGCGGCGTGCCCTCAAGCGTCTATCGCGCGCTCGCCGACTATGAGCGGCGGCCACTGACAGACAAGGCGCTGGCGGGAACCTTCGCCCCGGGCTCGACCTTCAAGCCCGTTGTCGGTCTTGCGGCCCTGAAGCGTGGAGGCGATCCAAACCGGCGTATCGTCTGCAACGGTTCTTATTATTTGGGGCGACGGTTCGCCTGTCTAGGACGTCACGGCTCGTTAGACATGCGAGGGGCGATCAAGAACTCCTGCAACGTCTATTTCATGACATTGGCTGTGGAGATGGGGCCGGACGCCATCGCCGAGACTGCGCGGGAACTGGGGTTCGGCCAGACTTTCGATATCGGCGTCTCCGGCCAGAAGCCCGGCCTGGTTCCCGACCGCAAATGGCGACGCGAAAATCCCGTTCGGGGCGACGGCAAATGGTATCCAGGAGAGACGCCCAGCTACGGCATCGGGCAGGGGGCCCTGACGGTCAACGCCCTGCAACTGGCCGTCTATGCCTCGAGACTGGCCAATGGCCGCAAGGCCGTGATGCCGCGGCTGATCAAGTCGATCGGGGGCGTAGAGCAGGGCGCCGACCGGATCTTCGCCGACCTTCCCTATGATCCCGCCTTCGGCCAGGTGATGCGCGAGGGGATGGAGGCCGTGACCGACGTCGGCGGCACCGGCTTCAGGAACAGCCAGCTGGGCCTGGGCGATATTCGCATGGCGGGCAAGACCGGCACGGCCCAGGCGCAGAACTATGGCGCGGGTTCGCGCAAGGGCGCGGGCCGACCCTGGGCCCAAAAGGACCACAACCTGTTCATCGCTTTCGCGCCTGCCGACAATCCGCGCTACGCGGTCTCCGTCATCGTGCAGCACGGCGGCATGGGCGGTGGCACCGCCGGCGCGCCACGCGCCCGCGAGGTGATGAAGGTCGCCTTGCTGAAGGATCCCGAGATGCGGGCGCGCATGGAGCGGCCGCCGGCGCCGGATCCGGTCGAGCCGACCTCGCTGGACGAACCGTCTGTCGTGGCGGAAGCGACGCCGCAGCCTCTCGGCGCCGAGCCCCCTCTTCCTTCGACCGAGCCGCGCTGATGACCGCCTCCGCCCTGTCCCGTCCCGGCGAGCGCGAGCGCGTTTCGACTAAGATCAGCCAGATCGACTGGCGTCTGCTCTTGCTCATCTGCGCCGTCGGCGGGGCAGGGGCGATGATGCTCTATTCCGTCGGCGGGGGCTCCTGGTCGCCGTGGGCGGCCAAGCATCTGATGCGGTTCGGCTTCTGCCTGGTGCTTATGCTGGGCCTGTCCATGATCAACATTCGGTACTGGTTCGGTCTGGCCTATCCCATCTATGGTCTGGCGCTGTTTCTGCTGGCCCTGGTGGAGACTCCGCTGGGCTATACCGCTCTGGGCGCCACCCGCTGGCTGGACCTGGGAGTCACCCGTATCCAACCGTCGGAAATCATGAAGATCGGCGTGGTTCTGGCTTTGGCGCGCTGGTACCACGGGGCGTCGGCCCAGGAGGCGAGCTTCCATTGGAAGCTGATCGTCCCCGTCGCCATCATCGGCCTGCCGTTCATACTGGTGGCGCACCAACCCGACCTGGGTTCTGCCATGCTGATCGGTTTGACTGGTGCGGCCATCATGTTCATGGCGGGCCTGAACTGGAAGATCATCGCCGCCGTCGCCGCCGTCGCCATAGTCGCCGTGCCGCCTTATGTGATGTTCGGCATGCACGACTATCAGCGGCACCGGGTGCTGACTTTCCTGAACCCCGAGGCCGATATGGCCGACAAGGGGTATCAGATCGTGCAGTCGAAGATCGCCATGGGATCCGGCGGCCTGCTCGGCAAAGGCTTTGGCCTGGGCAGTCAGAGCCAGCTGGAATTCCTGCCCGAGCGGCATACCGACTTCATCTTCGCCGCCTTCGCTGAGGAATTCGGCTTTGTCGGCACCTTCTTCCTGCTGACCGCCTACGCAGCGATCATATTGATTTCGCTTCGAATAGCCTCGCTATCGCACAGTCATTTCGGAAGATTGGCCGCTTCGGGCGTCATTGCTACCTTCGCCATGTATGTACTGATCAACGGGGCGATGGTCATGGGGCTGGCGCCGGTTGTCGGGGTGCCGATGCCGCTGCTGTCAAATGGCGGCACGGTGATGCTGACGGTGATGATCGGTTTCGGTCTGGTGATGGCGACGCGTGTCCACCGTTACGCCGAACTGCCGAAGGGCCATGGTCTGATATAATGGCGAATGCGCAGACCTTCTTCCGGGTGCTGGACATGAACGCCCTGGGTGTGGTCGTGTTCGGCCGATGACTGTCAAGACCGGCCAGGGCCGCAACCGCACTATGGGCGACATCGCCCGCCTGGCCGGCGTCTCGCCGATGACCGTCTCGCGCGTGGTGAACGGCGACGCCCGCGTCCGAGAGGCGACGCGGACCAAGGTCGAACAGATTATCCGCGAAACCGGCTATGTGCCCGATCCCGCCGCGCGAATTCTGGCGCGGGCCGGGGCAGGGCGGATCGGACTTTTGTACGCCAACCCGTCCAACGCCTATCTGGCCGAGGTCCTGTCCGGCGCTCTGGAAGGGGCGCGATCGGTGGGCTTGCTGCTGCTGATCGAGCCGTCGCAGGCCGGAGCGCCGGAAGAGGAGCGGGAGGCAGTCCAAAGGCTGAGCGCTGGAGGTGCACAGGGGGTGATCGTGCCGCCGCCGCTGGGTGAATCACAGGCCACCCTGGACGCCATCTCTAAGAGCCGGATGAAGGCCGTGGTCCTGGCCGCGCCCGCCGCCAGCGAGGATCTGGTCTCGTTGAAGGTGGACGATGTCGGGGCGGCCCATCAGATGACCAAACACCTGCTGGACATGGGTCACCGGGTGATCGGCTTCATCCTTGGCCGTCAAGACCAGAGCGCCAGCGATGACCGGCGACGGGGCGCGCAGGCCGCCATCGACGATGTGGAAGGTGCAGTTCTTCAGGTCGAACCGGGCGATTTCACCTATCGGTCCGGGTTCGAGGCCGGGCGCCGGCTGCTGGCTCAGTCGCGTCGGCCAACGGCCATTTTCGCCAGTAACGACGACATGGCCGCCGGGGCTCTGGCGGCCGTGCATGCGGCCGGCCTGTCGACCCCGCGCGACGTCTCGGTGGTGGGTTTTGATGACACCTATCTGGCCGCCAGCGTCTGGCCTGGCTTGACCACGATCCGTCAGCCGGTCGCGGCCATGGCGCGGCGGGCGGCTATTATACTGGGTCGTGGCGGCGAGAATTCAGGCCCCGTCGCGCATGAAATGATCCTTCGCGAGAGCACGTCGCCGCCTTCTGATTGACAGGGCGTTTGCGATGCAAGATGGTAGCGCTACCACATCATAGAGTGTGGAAGGGGAGACCAATTTGAACCTAGCCTCACATCTGCCGACGGACTGGCGCGATGCCCGCTTGCTGGGACGGATCATGACTCCCGCTGGGCCGTCGCCGGTTCTTGTCCGGGGCGGGCGCCTCTATGATATCTCCGGCCAGGTGGCCACGACGGCTGAAGCCGTGTCTCGTACCGAACTGGACCGAATCGAAGGCGTCGATCTGGGGGCGTTGGACGAGCTGTCGTTCGTGACGGCTTGGGATGAGGCGGGTCAGGCGGACATCGTCCTGCTGTCGCCCCTGGACCTTCAGTGCATCAAGGCGTCGGGCGTCACCTTTGCGGTCTCGGCCCTTGAGCGGGTGATCGAGGAGCGGGCGCGCGGCGACGCCGACGCCGCCAATGCGGTTCGCCAGTCCATTCTGGATCGGATCGGCGGCGACCTGAGAGATTTGCGGCCAGGCTCCGAACAGGCTGAGGGCGTCAAGGCGCAACTGATCGCCGACGGCATGTGGTCACAGTATCTGGAAGTCGCGATCGGTCCCTATGCCGAAATCTTCACCAAGGCGCCGGTTCTGGCCTCGGTCGGCTGGGGCGCAGAGGTGGGCGTTCGTGCAGACTCGGCCTGGAACAACCCGGAACCCGAGGTGGTCGTGATCTGCGATCCGGTCGGCCGCCCTGTCGGCGCCAGCCTGGGCAATGACGTCAACCTGCGCGACATCGAAGGGCGTTCGGCCCTGCTGCTGGGCAAGGCCAAGGACAACAACGCCTCCGCCGCCATCGGCCCCTTCATTCGCCTGTTCGACGACGGCTTCGGTATGGACGACGTGCGCGCCGCGACGGTGCGGCTGGAGGTCGAGGGGCAGGACGGCTTCGTCATGACCGGCGAAAGCTCGATGCGGCTGATCAGCCGCGACCCTGAGGAGTTGGTGCGCCAGACCCTGAGCGCCCACCAGTATCCGGACGGCTTCGCCCTGTATCTGGGCACCATGTTCGCGCCGATCGAGGATCGCGACGCGCCGGGCAAAGGCTTCACCCACAAGATCGGCGACCGGGTCCGCGTATCGTCCGAGAAGCTGGGCGTGCTCGAGAATATCGTGACCACCTGCGACCAGGCCCCGGCCTGGCGGTTCGGGGTGGTCGAGTTGATGCGTAATCTGGCCGGTCGCGGCCTGCTGGGAGTCTCTGTATGAGTCGCGCCGTCTATCCGTCGCTGAAGGACCGTCTGGTCGTCGTCACCGGCGGCGGTTCCGGCATCGGCGCCGGCTTTACCGAAGCCTTCGCGCGCCAGGGCGCCCGCGTCGTGTTTCTCGATATCGCCGAGGCCGAGTCTCGCGCGCTGGAGGCCTCGCTGGCCGAGCTGTCGCCGGCGCCCGTCTTTCATCCCTGTGATCTGACCGACGTCGCCGCGCTTCAGACCTGTCTGGCTGATGTGATCGCCGGCCATGGTCCGATCGACGTCCTGATCAACAACGCCGCCAACGACGACCGTCACACGCTGGCCGAGGTCACGCCCGAGTATTGGGACAACCGCATCAATGTTAACCTGCGCCACCTCTATTTCGCGGCCCAGTCGGTTGCGACCGGCATGCGCGAGAAGGGGCGGGGGGTGATCATCAATCTCGGCTCGATCAGCTGGCACCTGGGTCTGCCAGACCTGTCGCTGTACGAGACCGCCAAGGCCGGCATCGAGGGCATGACCCGCGCTCTGGCCCGCGAGCTGGGCCGGGACGGGGTGCGGGTGGTCTGTATCGTGCCGGGTAATGTCCAAACCCCGCGCCAGATGAAATGGTACACGCCCGAGGGCGAGGCCGAGATCGTTGCGGCCCAGTGCCTGCCCGGTCGGCTTCTGCCCGCGGATGTCGCGGCGCTGGGCCTGTTCCTCGCCTCTGACGACGCACGTTTGATTACAGGCCACGAGTATTTCGTGGACGCAGGCTGGCGATAGGCTTTCCTGCGACGTTCAACGCCCGCGTCAGACGGGCTCTTTGGGAGTAGATCGAAATGGCAGGACCAACGGGGGGCTCTGGCCCGGACATCGCGGGGGACGACCGCGTCAACATGGCCTTCATCGCCCTGATCGTGGCGGTCGCCACCATCGGCGGCTTCATGTTCGGCTATGATTCCGGCGTCATCAACGGCACCCAGGACGGGTTGGAGGCGACCTTCAATCTGTCGGCGCTCGGCACCGGGTTCAATGTCGGCGCCATTCTGCTGGGCTGCGCCTTCGGGGCCTTCATCGCCGGTCGTCTGGCCGACGCGATCGGCCGGCGTACGGTGATGCAGATATCAGCCGTCCTGTTCATCATCTCGGCCTTCTGGGCCGGCGCAGCCGATACCTCGGCTCACTTCATCATCGCCCGATTCATCGGCGGCCTGGGCGTCGGGGCGGCCTCCGTGCTGTCGCCCGCCTATATCTCCGAAGTCACCCCGGCCTCGATCCGCGGCCGGTTGTCGTCGGTGCAGCAGATCATGATCATCACCGGCCTGACCGGCGCCTTCGTGGCCAACTATGCGTTGGCCCGCACCGCCGGCGGATCGACCGCCGACTTCTGGCTGGGCTTCCCCGCCTGGCGCTGGATGTTCTGGCTGCAGGTCATCCCGGCCGCCGTCTATCTGCTGGCCCTGCTGGTGATCCCGGAAAGCCCGCGCTATCTGGTGGTCAAGAAGAAGGACGCCCAGGCCGAGGCCGTGCTGTCCAAGCTGTTCGGCGCCGGCGCCGGCGCGCGCAAGGTTCAGGAAATCCGCGCCTCCCTGGCCGCCGACCACAAGCCGAAATTCTCGGACCTGCTGGATCCGACCACGCGGACGGTGCGCCCCATCGTCTGGGCCGGCCTGATCCTGGCGGTGTTCCAGCAGTTGGTCGGCATCAACATCGTCTTCTACTATGGGGCGGTGCTCTGGCAGTCGGTCGGCTTCTCCGAGAACGACGCGCTTCAGATCAACATCCTGTCCGGCGTCCTGTCGATCGCGGCCTGTCTGGCGGCGATTGCGGTCATCGACAAGATCGGCCGCAAGCCGCTGCTGCTGATCGGTTCGGCGGGCATGTTCGTGACCCTGGCGGTCGTGGCCTGGTGCTTCTCTCGCGCCGCCCTGATCGACGGTTCGCTGCACCTGGACGACCAGACCGGCCTGACCGCCCTGATCGCAGCCAACGCCTATGTGGTCTTCTTCAACTTCAGCTGGGGCCCGGTCATGTGGGTCATGCTGGGCGAGATGTTCCCCAACCAGATGCGCGGCTCGGCCCTGGCCGTCGCCGGCTTCGCCCAGTGGATCGCCAACTTCGCCATCTCGGTCAGTTTCCCCTGGATGGCCGCGACGCTCGGCCTGGTCGTCACCTATGGTTTCTACTCGGTCAGCGCCCTTATCTCCTTCTTCCTGGTCCAGGCCTGGGTCAAGGAGACGCGCGGTCGCGAACTCGAAGACATGACGGGCTGATTTTCACCCCTTCGATACCCATCTCCCCGAGACGGGCGGCGCTCCCCCGCCGCCCGTCAGCCTTATGAAAAGGACATCCCATGACCGACACGCTTGAACTCTCGCACTGGATCGGCGGCGAAAAGGTCTCCGGCGCGATCGCCGGCGAGAGCCTGAACCCGTCGGACACCCGCGACGTCGTGGCCCGTACGCCCAAGGGCGGCGCCGCCGAGGTCGACCAAGCCGTCGCGGCTGCCCGCGCCGCCTTCCCCGGCTGGTCCGACGCCTCGCCGGAAGTCCGTTTCGACGTGCTGGACAAGGCGGGGTCGCTGATTATGGCGCGCGCCGCCGAGATCGGCCGCCTGCTGTCGCGTGAAGAAGGCAAGACTCTGCCCGAAGGCATCGGCGAGACCATGCGCGCCGCGCGCATCCTGAAATATTTCGCCGGCGAGGCCCTGCGCGTCCACGGCCAGAACCTGGCCTCGACCCGTCCGGGCGTCGAGATCCAGACCTATCGCCAGGCGGTCGGCGTCTTCGGCCTGATCACGCCCTGGAACTTCCCCATCGCCATCCCGGCTTGGAAGATCGCCCCGGCCATCGCCTTCGGCAACACCGTCGTCATCAAGCCTGCCGGCCCGACCCCAGCCACGGCCGAGGCCCTGATCGCCGTCCTGCATGAGGCCGGTCTGCCCAAGGGCGTGGTCAATATGGTCATCGGCGACGGCGACGTCGGCCGCGCCATCGTGGCCCATCCGGGCATCGACGGCATCAGCTTCACCGGCTCTCAGGCCGTGGGCGCCGGCGTGGCCGAAGGCGCGGTCAAGCGTCAGGCCCGGGTCCAGCTGGAGATGGGCGGCAAGAACCCGCTGATCGTTCTGGACGACGCCGATCTGGACCGCGCAGTCGCCGTGGCCCTGGACGGCAGCTTCTTCGCCACCGGCCAGCGCTGCACCGCCTCCAGCCGCCTGATCGTACAGGACGGCATCCACGACCGCTTCGTCGCCGCCCTGGCCGAGAAGGTCGCGGCGCTTCGCGTCGGCGACGCCCTGGATTCCAACACCCAGATGGGTCCGGCGGTCAGCGAGAGCCAGCGCGAGGTCTCCTACAAGTACATCGACATCGCGCGCGAGACGGGCGGCCGGATCGTGACGGGCGGCCAGCGTCTGAACCTCGACAAGCCCGGCTGGTACGTCCAGCCCACCCTGATCGCCGATACGGCCGCCGACGCCCGGATCAACAATGAGGAGGTCTTCGGCCCCGTCGCCTCGACCATCCGCGTCGCCACCTATGAAGAGGCCCTGGCCGTCGCCAATGGCGTCGAGTTCGGCCTGTCGGCCGGCATCGTCACCCAGTCGCTGAAATACGCCCGCGACTTCCAGCGCAACGCCAAGGCCGGTATGACCATGGTCAACCTGGCCACGGCCGGGGTCGACTATCACGTCCCGTTCGGCGGATCGAAGAAGTCCAGCTATGGCTCCCGGGAACAGGGCTTTGCTGCGGTGGAATTCTACACCCAGATCAAGACCTCCTATTCGGCGAGCTGATTGATGAGCGTTGTGGAACTGGCCCAGCCAGAATTGGTCTGGGACATCCAGGCGGAGCTGGGCGAAGGCCCCGTCTGGGACGCCGAGCGCAAGGCGGTGTGGTTCGTCGACATCAAGGGTCGCAAGCTGCACCGCTATACGCCCGCAAACGGTGAGACCGTTTCGTGGGATACGCCGGACCAGACCGGTTTCGCCCTTCCGGCGGACGATGCGTCGCTGGTCTGCGGGGTTCGGGGCGGGTTGCACCGTTTCGAGCCCGAGACCGGGGTCTTCACCCTGATCCAGCCGGTGGAGGAAGACCGGCCACAAAACCGACTGAACGACGGCTTCGTAGCGCCGGACGGCTCGCTGTGGTTCGGGTCGATGGACGACAGCGAAGAGGTCCAGACCGGCGCCCTCTATCGCTGGTTCCAGGGCGAACTGACCCGGCACGACGACGGATACGGCGTCACCAATGGTCCCTGCCTGAGCCCTGACGGGCGGACCCTGTATCACCACGACACCCTGGCCAAGACGGTCCTGGCCTTCGACCACGCGGACGGGGTGTTGTCGAACCGGCGGGTCTTCGCCGTGACCGAGGACGGCTATGCCGACGGACCCAGCATGGATTCCGACGGCGTGCTGCACGTCGGCCTGTTCAACGGCTGGGGCGTGGCGAAGTTTTCGCCGCAGGGCGAGCGGATCGGCAAGATCGAGGTTCCGGTCCAGACCGTGACCAAGGCGGCCTTCGGCGGCGAGGATTTGCGCGACCTCTATATGACCACCGCTTGGCTGGGGAACGCCGACAAGCGCGGCGAGCAGCCCACCCTGGGCGGGCTTTACCGGGTTCGGGTCGAGACGCCGGGCCTGCCGCAGAACAAGATCCGCCTGTGAGCCTGCTGACGCTGACGGCCGGGGACTGGCGCGCGACCGTGGCGCCGGAGCAGGGCGGGGCGATTCTGAGCCTGGAGTGGCGAGGGCAGCCTGTATTCCGTCAGACGCCCGAAGGGGCGACCGACATGCTGGAGACGGCCTGTTTCCCTCTGGTCCCTTATGCCAATCGGATCGCCGACGCGCGGTTCGAGTTCGAGGGGCGGGACGTGCGTCTGAGAACGCTGGACCGGTTCGCGCCACACGCCTTGCATGGCGACGGTTGGCTGAACCCCTGGACGGTCGAATCGGTCGATGACGGTTCCATCGAGATGGTCTTGGACTGGTCGGGCGGAGGGGACGGCGAGGATTGGCCCTGGCCGTGGCGGGCGCGGCAGGTGGTCCAGCTCACCGACCTGGGTCTGGAGGTCACCTTGTCGGTGACCAATACCGGTGATGCGGTCATGCCGGCGGGCCTGGGTCTGCATCCCTATTTCCACAAGTCCGCCGACAGCCGCCTCAGCCTGTCCGCGACCGGGGTCTGGCTGACCGATGCGCGCGAAATCCCTGAGCGGGTGGCGGCGCCTGATGCGGTGGTCGATTGGAGCGGCGGACTGGCCCTGGCCGAAGCGCCCTTCGTCGATCACGCCTATGCCGGCTGGGCCGGTGCAGCGGTCATGGAAGGCGGCGGCCGGCGCGTGATCCTCTGCGGCGGAGCCGGCGCGGAATGGGCGCAGGTCTATGCGCCCGTCGGCGCAGACTATTTCTGCGTCGAACCGGTGACCCACCGGCCGGACGTATTGAATGCCCCGCCAAGCGAGCAAGGCGGTCTGGCGCGGCTGCTGCCGGGCGAGAGCCTGAGTCTGGTCATGACCGTGATAGCCGAAGACCTCTAACGCGCGGGCAGGCCCACCCGGGTCCGCCAGGCCGGATAGTCAACATTGATCAAGGCGGCGGGCCAGGTTCCGACATAGTTGTAGCCGGCGCGGCGCTCCTGCTCGATTTCGGCCAGGCTGGCGCGGGCGATCGACTCCCGGCCCATGAAGATCGGCGCGTCCGTCTCCAGATCATAGAAGCGCGCCCATAGCGGACCCTCGCCCGGCGCCGCCACGACCCGACGATCCGGCTTGCCGTCGGTCTCGAAGGTCTCGACGCGAAGGTCCGGCAGGGCCACGGCCCGGAACCAGTCCACGGCGCCTTCGACGGCGGCGATCACGTCTGGCGAGGGGTGGTCGATGCTCATGAGAAAGCGAACGACGCCGACGCTTTCATTGCCGGACAGCGACGGCGGTTCGAACCGGCGGGCCCAGGCGGGTTCAAGGGTTACGGCGTCGTGCTGGGCGCACCAGGCGGTCAGGCGGCCGTTCCGAAGTACCTGGGTCTTGAGTATCAGGGCTGTCCCCGCTTCAACCGCGTCGGCCGCGCGGGCGCGTCGAGCCGGGTCTACAAAACCATAGGGCGACCGGCCGCCGGCGACGCCCTGCAACAGGCGCAGGACCCTGACCATGGCGTCGTCATTATAGGTGATCTGGTCGTAATAGCCGCCGCGCAGCGGATAGAACTGGGGCCAGCCGCCGTTCGGCCTTTGCGCCTCAAGCAGATAGTCTAGGCCCCGATCAAAGGCCGGCCTCGCCGCCTCGTCGCCCGCGCTAATGACGCGCGCGAGGAAGTCGAGCGGCAGGGTCGTGCCGTCATTGTCGATGGTGTTGGCCAGCCCTGGATCGGCGTTTGGACGCGGCGGAGCGAACAGGTCGGTGTTCTTGGGCCATCCGCCCTCGGACGACTGATGTAGGACCACCGTCGCGGCCATGTTCCGCGCGGCGTCAGATCTGTACCAATCCGCCGGCCGCCGCACGACCTGCGACCCCCAGGCGGGCGTATCCGTTTCCGCTGCAGCAAAGGCTGGCGCCAAGGGGGACGAGGCCAGGACCAGGGCGATGACCGATGTCAGGATCAGACTGCGACGGCTCATGGGACTCTTTCCGACTTCACTCAAAAATTGAAGGGCGCCGATGCTTCGGCGCCCCTCGAGGTTCGTTCCTTGGGAGAAGGCGACGATCTTAGAAGACGAAGCGGGCGCCGACGAAATACTGGCGGCCGGTGCTGCCGTAGCTGTTGACCACGGGATCGTCCTGATAGGCCCAGCGCTCGTCCTTCTGGTCCGTCAGGTTCAAGGCCTCGGCCGTGATCGTGACATGGTCCGTCAGCTTGTAGGTGAAGGCCGCATCGACGTTCAGGGTCTCGTTTGAGCCGATGAAGTCATTGATCAGCGGGGAGTCGCACTGACCCGGATCGCAGCCGCCGGCCGCCAGGGGGTAGGTGGTCTGATAGGCGGCGCGGTAGGCGGCCGAGACGCGCGCGCTCCAGCGCGGGACTTCATAGAAGATCGTCGCGTTGAAGGATTCCGGCGAGGCCCCCAGGAAGGGCGCGGTGCCCGTCAGATTACGCGCCGGGTCCAGGATATATTCCAGCTCGGACTCGATGTTGGTGTAGTTGGCCTGAAGCCCGAACCCGTCGAAGGGCGCCGGCAGGAAGGTGAAGTTCTGCTGATAGGCGATCTCGAATCCGGACAGGGTGCCACCGGGCGCGTCGTCATACTGGCGTAGGACGAAGGGTAGATCGGCGTCGAGATAGGCGCGCCGGCTGTCCGAGGCCTGGTCGACCAGGCCGTCGTAGGTGGCGCGGAGATTGGCGATCTGGTCCGCGTCGAACACTTCACTGAGACGGCCTTCACGCAGCACGACTTGCGGGAAGCTCTCGATCTCCTTGTGGAAATAGGCGACCGACAGCAGGGCGTCCTTGGCGAAATACCATTCGACATTGAAGTCGAGGTTGGTGGCGCGGAAAGGCTTGAGCTTGGTGTTCCCCAGGGTGATCTGGGCGTTGGAGCCGTCGAACTCGGCCGCAGCGCCCGCGACGCCCACCGGGACGGTGAAGGCGGTGACGCCGGGTTGAAGCGCCATCATCTGAGGCCGGGCCATGACCTTGGCGGCGGCGAAGCGGACGATCAGCTTGTCGTTGGGTTCCCACGCCAGGTTCAGCGACGGCAGGGTGTCGTTGTATTCGTTGTCGTTGCTGATGGGACGGCCGCTGGGCGAACGGCCGCGCGAATCCACGCTGGTCTCAGCGCGGCGCAGGCCGGCGTTGCCGCGCAGGGTGCCGATGGGCAGCGGCAGGTCGAAGTCCATCTGACCATAGTAGGACAGGCTTTCCTCATCGACCCAGAAGGTGTTGACTCCGCCGTTGCGTAGATCCGACAGACGCCAGTCGCCCCATTCGTTGATGCAGTCGCAATCGAAACCGAAGCGGTTCTGGAAAGCCTGAAGGTTCGGCGCGAAGAAGGAGGTCGGCATGCCGTCCGGCACATCCAGTCCGTCGCCCCAACTGACGACCTGGCCCATCTGACCGACCGTGGTCGCCTGGGCCAGGCCGGTGTTAACGCCCTCCAGCAGGCTGGGGTTCATGGTGTCGCCGATCAGGCGTTCATAGCGGGTGTAGTAGAAGTCGAACTTCCGTTGACCGATGCCGAAGCGCAGGGTGACGTAGTCGTTGTAATCCCAGCGGAAGTCGGCCTTGGCGGTCTGGTAGCCGTTCTCAGTGACGGTCCGGAAGGCGCGCAGGGCGGAGTAGCCCTTGACGAAGTCCCAGTTGCTCGGATTGGCGACGTCGAAGCCGAAGTCGATGAACGGCATGTCGCCGCCCGCCCGGTCGTCATAAACGAAATAGTCGTTGCCGGCGACGCCCTGACCGGAGTCCAGACGGATAAAGTCCGCCAGCAGGCCGGTGTTTTCATTGGTCGATTCCGAGTCGCCGAACAACAGCGACATGCTGAAGCGATCGCTGAAGTCGTGCTCGATATTGATCGAGTTCTGGCGGAAGTCCGTGGTGTAAGAGCCCTGGTCCACCGCTGAACGCATATCGACGTTGCCCAGCACCAGGTAGTTGGCGTTGTCGCCGTTCGCACTGAGTCCCGCATCGATCAGCCTAACCGACGGCCGGCCGATGAAGGCCCCGCGCATCGCCATGTAGCGCGGGTGGGACACATAACCAACCGACGTCGGCTGGTTATAGTAGTCGTACACGTCAAGGTTGTTTGGGTTGAAGCTACCGACACCCGCCGCCAGGGTCTGGTTGGTGGCGCCGGGCGCGGTCGAGAAGATCGGCGTGGAGCCGTACAGCGACTGGCCGCAGTCGATGGCGTCCCGGAACTCGGTCGCAGCCTGGGCGGTGCAGTTGGCGTAGGCGCCGCGACGGTTGTTGTAGCTGTTGTTGGTCGCACTGGTCGTCGGCAGGGTGTTGTAGCTGAAGGCCGTCGTCGTGCGGTTGCCGTTGGTGTTGTTCCGGTTCAGACCGACCGGACCGATCTGGTAATTGGTCGAGGTCTGATTCATCTTCGAATAGAGATTGTCGAAGTTGATCGTCGTGCGATCCGTCGGCCGCCATTGGCCCGACAGGGTGACGCCCAGACGATCCTGATCGACCTCACGGTGGTTCAGCGTCGCCAAGGCCGGGATGCGGACCAGGGATCCCTTGGTGCCGCCGCCGTTGATCAAGGCATAGGCTTCCGGGTCCGAACCGATCAGATAGTTGATCGCCTCCGGGTTTGTGACGCGGGGCAGGGCTGTGGCGGGGTTGGTGCCGATAGGCAGGGCGAAACCCTGGTGGTCGCCGGCGGCGTTGGTCCCGACGTTGTTGAAGGTGGCGCCGCGGTAGGCGTAGTCGAACGAGCCGACCTGACGCGAATAGCTGTCGATCACCTGTTTACGTTCGTTGTAGGCCACCGAGCCCAACAGGCCGAATTCGCCGATCTTGCTGGTCCAGCGGTCGGACGCCAGCAGGGCGACGCGGGGGCTGTGCTCGCCGCCGTTCTCATAATAGGCGTCCTGAAGAGTCAGGGCGAGACGACGCTCGGAGAAGTCGAACGGACGCCCCGAGATCAGATCGACCGTCGCGCCCAGGGAGCCCTCGTCAGTCTGGGCGTCGGCGGACTTCTGCACCTTTAGCGAGTTGAACAGCTCCGACGCGAACGTGTTGAACTGGAAGCCGCGATCCCGGCGCAGGGCGCCGTCGGCGTTGCTGGCGCCCGAGGTGGAGAGGGTTTCCAGGCCGTTTAGTCGAACCCGCGTGAAGTCGCCGCCCAGGCCTCGCACAGAGATCGAATTGCCTTCGCCGTTTTCGCGGTCGATCGAAACGCCAGGGATCCGCTGCAGGGATTCCGCCAGGTTCGCGTCGGGGAAGTCGGCGATATCCTCGGCGTTGATCACGTCGACGATGGTGTTCGAGCGGCGCTTCTCGCTGAGCGCGCTGGCCAACGAGGCGCGGATGCCGGTGACGACGACCTCATCGACCGTCGCGGCCTGCTCCGCCTCCTGCGCAAACGCAGGGGCGGCGAACAGCATCGCCCCCATCAAGATCGCGGCCGGCGAGGCCGCTGCGCGCAAATGTCCTATGGTTTGGTTTTGCATCCGTTCCCTCCGTTTCATCCGCTCCAGCCTCTGACGGGCCGGATGCCGATATCCCCTGCTCCTCGCTCACCGAGGATCAGCCTGCTTTACTGCAACACGATCAAGCGACCGTCTTGCAATGTCACCGGTGTCATATGGCTAAAATAAGGCGGGCGCTAGCCCCAAATTTTGCTTTCGAATTTCCGTGTTGTTCGACGTCTGTCGCGCGTCGGGTCGGGCTGCGCTGCGCCGTGGGTATCGATTACAGGGCCTTGAACTTGAAATTGCGGAAGCGCGCTTCGCCTTCGCCAGCGGTGTAGAGACCGGGACGCAGCATCATAAAGCCGCCGCGAACATTCTGATTATAGCCGGAAACTTCCATGCCTCGGTCGAAACGGGTCCAGGCTTGGCCGTCGGGCGAAGTGTCGAAATAGACATTCTGATACGCGTTGGTCAGGCGGATGAACATCCGTCGGCCGTGCGGGTTGGCCGGACGGCCGCGTTCGATGCCGTACTGGTGGGTGACGAACCTCTGGGCGTCGAATCCGAGGCCGGCGTACAGGGCGCGGTCGTAGAACAGGATCAGGCCCGCCACGGCGCCGGGGTCGATCTCGATCTCGCATTCGATCTGATAGGCCTGCTCGCCCTGGACGAAGGTGAGGGGCGAACAATCGACGGGAGCCTTGCCCTTGGCCCGCATGTGCAGGACGCCGTTCTCGCGACGCAGGCGATCCTTTTCGTTCGGCTGAGGGTCGTAGAAACTCCACTGTAGGCCGAACTTGTCGGTCGAGAAGTCGTCCGACAGAGCCATGCCGTGCGGCGCGGCTTGGCCGCCGCGCGGCTTGGGAATTGGCTGCGACAGGTCGCCGCCCTTGGCGTGGAACCAGCCGTCTTCGGTCCATTCGATGGGATCCAGCAGGGTTTGACGCCCCAGACTCCAATAGGCGTTTTCATAGCCGTGATAGACCATCCACCAGTCGCCGGCCGTCGGCCCTTCCACCAGGGTGGCGTGGCCACGCGACCACCACTTTTCGGCGCCGGATCGTGTGCGGACAATCGGGTTGTTGGGGCAGTCTTCCCATGGCCCATTGATCGACTTCGACCGTGCGGCGATGACCATATGGCCGGTCGGCGGGCCTGCGGTGCCGCCGATGGCGGTGATCATGTAGAAATAGTCGCCGCGCTTCAGCAGCTTCGGCCCTTCTTGGGCGAAGCCTTCGACGATCCAGTCCTCGGGGTAGCGCCACGCCTTGTAGACGCCCTTGTCCACCGGTCCGTCGACGGCCAAACCGTCGTCGGTCAGCTTCACCCGGTCGCCGCCGTTCAGGAACAGATAGCGTTTGCCGTCTTCACCGACGATATGGCCCGGGTCGATGTGGGCCGGGAGTTTCAGATCGATCGGCTCGCTCCATGGCCCTTCGATGCGGTCGGCCCAGATGACATAGTTGGAGCGGTATTCTGGGAAGCGAGCCGGGATATAGCAGTAGAAGCGGCCGGCGTGCTTGATTAGCTCCGGCGCCCAGACCGAGCCGATATTGGTGGTCAGGGCCGCGGTCACCGGCCCCCAGTTCACTAGGTCGCGCGAATGCCAGATGTGGATGCCCGGCACCGACTCGAACGATGAGAAGGTCATATAGTAGTCGTCGCCGTCCTTCAGGATAGACGGATCCGGGTGGTCGCCGGCGACGATTGGATTGAGGAATGTGCCGTCGCCGAGGTCGGCCATTCGCTGGCCCTCGACGCCGCGACGCCATTTCATGTGCGCCCATTCCCGACCTAGAGGCGCGGCTTCCTCGTGGGTCTGGGCGAAGGCGGCGCGGACGGGCAGGGCCGAGGCCGCGACGCCGCCCAGCAGGCCGGCCAAGGCGGTCCGCCGGTCGATGAATCTCATGGTCGTTTCCTCGTCTGCTCTTATTGGCCGAAGCGAGCGTCATAGGAGCCGAGGTCTGTCACCGGTGTCAATTTGAAAAGCCGAGTCACCCCTTCCAGTGCGATCAACAGCGACAGACGAGGTAAGAAGGAAGAAGAGGTCGGGTCAGCGCGCCGATGCGGCCTTGGTCCAGGCCGACACGAAGGCGTCGGCGTTGCGGCCGACCTCCTCGGCAGACTGGCCGGGCTTGAACACGGCCGAACCGATGCCGAATCCGGAAGCGCCGGCGGCCAGCCACTGACCCATGCTGTCGGGATCGACGCCGCCCACTGGATAGACGCGGGTCGCGGCGGGCAGGACGGCGCGAACCGCCTTCAGACCGCGTGTGCCGGCGACCTCCGCCGGGAACAGCTTGAGCGCGTCGGCGCCGGCGTCCAATGCGGCGAAGGCCTCGGACGGCGTGAAGAAGCCGGGCAGAGACAGCAGGCCAAGACTCTTGGTCTCGCGGATCACGTCGGTGTTGGTGTTGGGCGAGATGATCAGCTGGCCGCCGGCCTGGGCCACTTCGCGCGCGGCGGCGACGGTCAGAACCGTGCCGGCGCCGACCAGGGCGCGGTCGCCCAGGGCCGCGCGCAGCCGACGGATGCTCTCCAGCGGATCGGGCGAGTTCAGCGGGACTTCCAGGCAGCGGAAGCCGGCGGCGACGATGGCTTCTCCGACCGCGACCGCCTCGTCGGGCTTCAGGCCGCGCAGGATGGCGATCAGCGGCAGGGCGTCCAGGCTTTCGACGGTGGGGGTAATCATCGGGATACAGCCTCGTGAATGCGCCACAGGCCGAGGGCCGTGGCGGCGGCGCCGTCCGCGATCCCGACGGCGTGGAAATCAGCCTGCGCCAGGGCGGCGGCGTAGCGGCGACAGAGCGGCTCGGCACCGATCAGGAGGATCGGGCGGCCGCGGGCATCGATCTGGGCGGCGACTTCGGCCCCGATCAGAAGGCCGGACAGATAGTCGGCGGCGGAGGTCGAAGAAAGCCGCCCGGCCAGACCTTCGACCCGCACCGAAAACAGGTTGGCGGTTACGGCAGGGTCATGCAGCGCTCGTTCAACCCCGCTGGCGAAGGCGTCGTCGTCCACGCCCGGATCGCCCATGTCGGCGCCCAGGATCGTGCCCTTGCGGATGGCGGCGAACAGTTCGCCGGTCATGAAGGTGCGAAAGTCCGTGATCCGGCCCTGGGCTGTCCGGATCCATTTGCTGTGGGTGCCGGGACCGACCACGACGGCGTCGTCCTGAAGGTCCAGCCCGAAGACCTGGGTTTCCTCGCCGCGCATAACGTCCTGAAGACGTTCGGATTCGAGCGCGGCGACGCCGGGCACGAGGCGGACCAGGGGCGCGTCATCGGGCGAGGCGACGGCGCCGGCCAGGTCCGCGACGCCGGCGGGGCAGGGCAGATAGGCCATTTCGCGCCAACGCCCCCGCGCGCCGGCCATGCCGCTGATCAGGACGGGCAGGCCTTCGCTTAACCAGTCGCCCGCGACATCCTGAAGGACGTTGTGGAACTGGTCGGACGCCAGGCCGCCCGCGCCGCGCGGGTCCGAACGACTGTCCAGAACCCGCCCGCCTTCGGCGATCCGCATGGCGCGCAGATTGCTGGTGCCCCAGTCGACACCGATCAGGCCTGTCGTCACGCTCACCCTTACCACCAGATCGAATAGACCAGGATCAGGAAGGCGACGACGCCGACGGCGGCAAGGTTGAAGCCCAGCGACGTCTTATAGCTGATCTGGTCCAGCTTGATCTTCATGGCGCCCGGTTTGGCCGGGACCAGCAGCGACACGATCACTGCGGCGACCAGGGAGACGACGAAGACGACGCCGACCCGGTTCATGAAGGGGAAGATGAACTGCCCGGTCTCCTGCAGCCACCAGAAGATCGCCGACAGCACCACCGAGCCGATTGCGGCGGTCAGGGCGCCGGCTTCGGACGCGCGTTTCCAGAACAGGCCCAGCATGAAGATGACGACGATGCCCGGGGTGAAGAAGCCGGTGAACTCCTGGATGAACTGGAAGGCCTGATCGAAACCACCCAGCAGCGGTCGGGCGGTCAGGATGCCGATGACCACGGCGACGACGGCGGCGATGCGGCCGACCGTGACCAACTGATGCTCGGGCACGTCCTTCTTGATCTTGGCGTAGAGGTCCAGGGTGAAGATGGTCGAGATCGAGTTCACCTTGGACGCCAGCGAGGCGATGATGGCCGCGATCAGGGCGGCGAAGACCAGGCCCTTCAGACCGACCGGCAGCAGGTTCATCATCGAGGGATAGGCCTGGTCCGGCGCCGACAGGTTCGGCGCCAGGATCAGGGCGGCCATGCCCGGCAGGACCACGATCACCGGCATCAGCAGCTTCAGATAGGCGGCGAAGGCGATGCCCTTCTGGGCTTCCGGCAGCGACTTGGCGGCCAAGGCGCGCTGGATGATGTACTGGTTGAAGCCCCAGTAGCTGATGTTCATGACCCACAAGCCGCCCAGCAGAACGGCGATGCCCGGCAGTTCCTGATAGTGGGGGCTGTCCTTCGACAGGATCATGTCGAACTTGTCCGGGAAGTCGGTCAGCAGGGTGTGGAAGCCGGCGAGGGCGCCGCCCGTGCCGCCGATGGTCGACAGGGCGATAAAGCCGATGATCAGGCCGCCGCAGACCAGCAGGGCCACCTGGACGATGTCGGTCAGGGCCACGGCCTTCAGGCCGCCCCACAGCTGATAGGCCAAGGCGAAAACGCCGATGGCGACGATGGCGTAGTCCTGGTTGAAGCCGGTGACGGTGTGCACGGCGATGGCGCCCAGCCACAGGATCGAGGTCACATTCACGAAGACGTAGAGCAGCAGCCAGAAGACGGCCATCACGTTGCGGATCGTCGGTCCGTACCGCTGTTGCAGGAACTGCGGCATGGTGACGATGTCGTTGCGCAGGAAGATTGGCAGGAAGAACTTGCCGACGATCAGCAGGGTCAGGGCCGCCATCCATTCATAGGATGCGATGCCCAGGCCGATCACATAGCCGGATCCGCTCATCCCGATGATCTGTTCGGCCGAGATGTTGGCCGCGATCAGCGAGGCGCCGATGGCCCACCAGGGCAGGCTTTTGGACGCCATGAAATAGTCGGTGGAGGTCTTCTGCTCGCCGGCCTTGCCGCGAGAGACCCACTGGGCCAGGCCGAAGATGAAGACGGCGTAGATCGCCAGAATGGCCAGATCGATGCCCGCGAGCGTCATGTGCATTTCCCCTACAGCCCTTGGTCCGGGCGGCCCTTGGTCCGGGCTTCGCGCAAAGCCTAGGGGAGGCGTCGATCCGCCGCAACGATATTTTTATATATGCTGGGCGATTTTACCCGCGACAATGCTAAGGTCGACGCGCTCGCGGGCTTCACCCAACGGAGACGCCCCTTTAGCCTATGGATCTTGCCGCAGGATTCCCATGACCGATCAAGACCCGACTGACGACCGCAAATATAGAGCGCCTGCGCTGGAGAAAGGGCTGGACGTGCTGGAGCTGCTGTCGGCACAGGGCGAACCGATGACGCCGTCACAGATGTCGGTGACGTTGGGACGTTCGGTCAGCGAGCTGTTCCGTATGATCCAGGTGCTGGAGTTTCGCGGCTATATTGAGCAGTCGCCGGACGGTTATCGCCTGACTAACCGCCTCTTTACGCTCGGCATGACCCAGGCGCCGATCAAATCGCTGGTCGATGTGGCCATGCCCGCTATGCGTGATCTGGCGTCGAACACCTTACAGTCCTGCCACCTCGTCGTCCCGTCCGGCGACCAGATCGTTGTGATCGCCCGAATCGAGAGCCCGGGCGACCTCGGTTATTCGGTACGGATCGGCTATCGCCGCAGCATTCTGCACGCGACGTCTGGCCTGATGTTCTATTCCCGGTCCAATCCGCGGGCGCGCAAACACTTGCACGATAGCTTGGTTTCTCTGTTTGGAGAGGCGGATGTGATCGAGTTCGCGGAGCGAGCCATGGCCATGACCCGAGGCGCTCATGTTGAGCGCGCTAGCGATTTCGTGGTCGGCGTCACCGATCTGGTCGCGCCGATCATGGGGTCGGACGGGGTCATAGCCACCCTCATCACGCCCTTTATCGAGCAGGCGTCGATGGTCTGCACAAAGGATCAGGCGGCGACCCTGCTGGTCCAGGCGGCCGGTGCGATTTCCGATCAGATGAGCGCCGTCTCACAAGCCTGATCTCGGACGAGTTTCCGCCGTTGACAGGAGCAAAGGCAGTCGTCATTTTCGTTGACGGTAACGACTTTCATTTGTGAAAGACCAATAGCCGCCGATAGAACGGCGGGCGTCGAGGAGGCGCGCTTCGAATCATGGCCGCCATCTACACCGACCTTAAGGGCAAGACTGTCATCGTCACCGGCGGCGCCGGCGGCATCGGTGAGGGCATTGTCCGCGCCTTTCACGCTCAGGGCGCTCGCGTCGGGTTTCTGGACATCGACGCCCAGCGTGGACCGAAGCTTCAGGCCGAGTTGGGTGCGGACACACGGTTCGTCGCCTGCGACCTGACGGATATTCCGGCGCTGAAGGCGGCTGTAGCCGAGGTGCGCGCGGCGTTCGGCCCGATCGACATCCTGGTCAATAACGCCGCCCATGACGAACGTCATGCGACTCTGGACGTAACAGAAGAATACTGGGACGGCCGAATGGCCGTGAACCTGAAGCATCAGTTCTTTGCAGCCCAGGCCGTGCTGCCGGACATGAAAGCGACGGGCAAGGGCGCTATCGTCAATCTGGGTTCGACGTCCTGGATCATCGGGCAGGGCGGCATGCCGGCCTATACGGCGTGCAAGTCGGCCGTCATCGGCCTGACCCGCTCGCTGGCCCGCGACTTCGGCCCCTTCGGCGTTCGCGTGAACGCGGTTGCGCCCGGCTGGATCATGACGGAACGCCAGCTGGAGCTCTGGGTCACGCCGGAGACCGAAAAAGAAATCTACGCCAACCAGTGCCTCAAGCGCCGACTCGTGCCGGACGACATCGCCAAGATGGTCGTCTTCATGTGCTCGGACGAGGCCGGGGCGATCACCAATCAACACTATGTCGTCGATGGCGGCTGGACCTGAAATGACCGATACCCCCAAGACCGCGAAGACGCTTCGCAGCCGCGCCTGGTTCGACAATCCGGAAAACCCGGACATGACGGCCCTCTATCTCGAGCGCTATCTGAACTATGGTCTGACGCGAAAAGAGCTTCAGTCGAACAAGCCGATCATCGGCATCGCCCAGACCGGCTCGGACCTGTCGCCCTGCAACCGTCACCACTTGGTGCTGGCCGAGCGCGTTCGCGAAGGCATTCGCGAGGCCGGCGGCATCGCCATGGAATTCCCGGTCCATCCGATCCAGGAAACCGGCAAGCGTCCCACGGCGGGCCTGGACCGTAACCTGGCCTATCTGGGTCTGGTCGAGAGCCTTTACGGCTATCCGCTGGACGGGGTCGTCTTGACGATCGGCTGCGACAAGACCACGCCCGCCTGCCTGATGGCGGCCGCCACGGTGGACATCCCTGCCATCGCCCTGTCGGTCGGACCGATGCTGAACGGCTGGCACCGTGGCGAGCGCACCGGGTCGGGCACGATCATCTGGAAAGCGCGCCAGATGATGGCGGCAGGCGAGATCGACTATGACGGCTTCATCGAACTGGTCGCCTCGTCGGCGCCGTCGGTCGGCTACTGCAACACCATGGGCACGGCCACGACCATGAACTCGCTGGCCGAAGCTCTGGGCATGTCTCTGCCCGGCTCGGCCGCCATTCCCGCCCCGTATCGCGAGCGCGCCCAGGTCGCCTATGAGACCGGTCTGCGGATCGTCGAGATGGTGCGTGAAGATCTGAAGCCGTCGGACATTCTGACCAAGGAAGCCTTCCACAACGCCATCGTCGTCAACTCCGCCATCGGAGGATCGACCAACGCTCCGATCCACCTGACCGCCTTGGCGCGCCATTCTCATGTCGATGTGCCGTTGCAGGACTGGCAGGCCGAGGGATTGCACGTGCCGCTGCTGGTGAACCTTCAGCCTGCGGGCGACTATCTGGGCGAGGACTATTTCCATGCCGGCGGCGTGCCCGCCGTCGTGGCGGAACTGATGAAACAGGGGCTGATCAACGAGGACGCCCTGACCGTCACCGGCAAGTCCATCGGCGACAACTGCCGTGACGCCGAGATCGTCCTGCCTGACGTCATCAAGACCTTCGACGCCCCGATGAAGACCGACGCCGGCTTCGTCGTTTTCACCGGCAATCTGTTCAACTCCGCCATCATGAAGCTGAGCGTGATTTCGCCTGAGTTCCGCGCACGCTATCTATCTAATCCCGATGACCTGAACGCCTTCGAAGGCCCGGCCGTCGTGTTTGACGGGCCTGAGGACTATCACCACCGGATCGACGACGAGAGCCTTGGCATTACCGAACAGACCTTGCTGTTCATGCGCGGCGCAGGCCCCATCGGCTATCCGGGCGCGGCCGAGGTCGTGAACATGCGGCCGCCGTCCTATCTGATCAAGAAGGGCGTCAGCGCCTTGGCCTGTATCGGCGACGGACGTCAGTCGGGCACCTCCGGCTCGCCCTCGATCCTGAACGCCTCTCCCGAGGCGGCGGCCGGCGGCAACATCGCCCTGCTTAAGACCGGCGACCGGGTGCGGATCGACCTGAACACCGGCCGGGCCGACATCCTGATCTCCGACGAGGAACTGGCCGAGCGCCGTAAGGCGTTCGAGGCTGCCGGCGGCTACAAATACCCGGCGTCGCAGACTCCGTGGCAGGAGATCCAGCGCGCTACCGTGGGTCAGTTGGAAACGGGCGCCGTGCTGGAGCCCGCAATCAAATACCACCGCATCGTCGACAAGTTTGGCCTTCCGCGCGACAACCACTGAGGCGTCATGGCCAAAAGGAAAGGGGCGGCGCGAGCCGCCCCTTTTTTTGCGTCAGCGGGGCGTGATCCTGATCGCCGCCCCGCCGCTGGGTTTCAGCGCCAGCCTCAGCGTCGTTCCGCTCTCCACCGTCTGGGTCGAGATCGCCGTGCGGTTCGGTGCATCGGTGTCGGCGTAGACGGTCGCTTCGAACCGGCCGCGTCCAAGGAAGTCGAGCGGCAGGCTTATGGTCCGCGCGTCCGCATTGGTCATGGCGCCCACGTACCAGTCGCGACCCTTGCGACGCGCGAGGACGATCGACTGGCCGATCTCGCCTGAAATGAACCGGGTTTCGTCCCAGGTCGTCGGAACCTGGCCGATGAAGGCCGTCTCCGGCTGGCCGGCGTAGGCGTCGGGCGTGTCAGCGACGGTCTGGAGCGGGCTTTCATAGACGACGAACATCGCCAGCCCGTGCGCCCGGGTTGTCATCACCGTGGGCCGCAGGAACCGCCACTGGAAGGTTTCGGGCGTCTGGTTGCCGAACCCGCCGGGCGTATAGTCCATGGGGCCCAGCAGCATACGCGTATAGGCCAGGGTGACGTTGTGGTCGGCGGTGATCCGGCTGGACCATTTGTTGTTTTCGGCCCCCAGCACCCCTTCCTGGGTGATGAAGTTGGGGTAGGTCCGGGTCAGGCCGGTCGGGTGGAAGGCGCCGTGCAGATTGACCATCAGACGCCGCTGCGCCGCTTCGGCTAGCAGCCTGTGATACCAATCGACCATCACTTGGTCGTCTCGGTCCATGAAATCGACCTTGATCCCGGCGATCCCCCAGGTCTGGTAGCGGTCCAGGGCGGCGTCGAACTGGGCGTCCAGCGCCTTCCAGTTAAGCCACAGAAACAGGCCCACCCCTTTGGCGCGGCCATAGGCGACCAGTTCCGGTATGTCGATCTGCGGGATGGTTTCGGTCACGTCCACGCCGGGCCGAACGACCCCGCCGCCGCCGGCGCCGCGATACCAGCCCTCGTCGATCGTAACATACTGAAGCCCGTTGGCGGCGGCGAAGTCGATGAAGGCCTTGAAGGTGGCGGTGTTCATGCCGCTGTCTTGCACCGCGTCGATATGGCCGCCGTTCCACCAGTCCCACGCCGATTTCCCCGGTTTGACCCACGACGCATCAAACGTCGCCGGCGCGCTGAGATCGGTGATCAGGGTGGATTCGATCAGGTCGCCGGCATGGTCGCCGACCATGATCACCCGCCACGGCGTCTCCAGGTCCTGCCCGATACGCGCCGTCGCCACGACGGCGGGGACGCCGCCAGGCGCGTCCGGCCGTGGAGCCAGCTTGGCCTGCACGCCCAAGCCGCCGTCGCCGCGTCCGGTTAGGTACAGGCCCGGATAGTTTTTAAGGTCGGCCTCGGCGATGGCGAAGGCAGGCCCGCCCGGCGCCGTTTCGCAGACCAGAGGGGCGTCGTAGGCGTTGTGGTCGCGGATCCGCGAGGCGAGGATTGGGTCGAACTCGCCTTCGTGGCTGGAGTTGAACCGGCCGAGATTCAGTCCCCAGCAGCCATAGTCCGAAGGGAAGGCGAACTGGGTGTTCTCCGCCACCACGCCCAGCGGCGCGTCCTGGCCGGCCGGCACCCGATAGCGGAAGGCGACCCCGTCGTCATGGGCGCGAAGCACAAGAACCATCGCGGGTTTGTTGTCTGCGGAGACTGGGGTCAATGTGACCTCGCGCCAGTTGGAGCGCACACGGGACGTCCGCCCCAGCAGGGCATAGTCATCCACGCCCTGTCGGATCGGCGATGCCGTAAAAGCCTCGTCGCCGCCTACCGTCACGCGGTTCTCCAGCGTCAGGCCGATCAAGGATGGAGCAACAAGAACCTGGCCGTCACGCAGCACGGACAGCGAAGGCTTGCCTTCGAGCATTTCCACTCGGACGGTTAATCGCCCATTGGGCGAGGCGAGATCGATCGGGTCGGCGAAGGCGGCGGCCGGCATGGCGTTGACCCAGGCAGCAAGGGCCGCGCCGCTCAGCAGTCTCACGACTAAAGACGTCATACAGGATTCCTAGTTTCAGCAGCTGCAAGAGGCCCTACCGCGCAGCGGCTGGAAATATAGCTTTCGTGTGTGGGCATCTGCTCCACGGCGCGCCGGATGGCCAAGCGGATCTCGTTCAGCCGGTGACGAACCTGGTCCTGTGCAACGGTTTCGGTCAGCGGGTCGCAGCGGGCGGGGAACACACCTTGGCCCATCAGGACTGCAACCCAGCTAGCTTCCTGGAACAGTTCGTCTTCGTAGCGGAAGACCCGACCGCGACTGCGGAACAGATCAATCTTCTGGGTCAGGCTGTCGGGTATCGCCATAGCGCGAACCTGACGCCAGAGCGGGGCGTCGTCCCGCTCGGTCGCGTGGTAGTGCAGGATGATGAAGTCGCGGACCCGTTCGAATTCGGTCTGCATCAGCCGGTTGTAGTTGTCGATGTCCGCCTGCGCGAAGCCGGTATCGGGAAAGCTGAGCAAGAGCTTGGACAGACCCGACTGGATGAGGTGGATGCTTGTCGATTCCAGGGGTTCGACGAAACCGGAGGCCAGTCCCAGGGACAGACAGTTCTTGTTCCAAGTCTTGCGCCGGCGGCCGGTCGTGAACCGCAGGAAGTTGGGCTCGCCCGCCGCAGGTCCGTCCAGCGACGCCCGAAGCGTCGCCTCGGCCTCATCGTCGGACAGGAAGGCGCTGCTATAGACATAGCCGTTGCCCGTCCGGTGCTGAAGCGGGATGCGCCAGCGCCAGCCCGCCGACAGGGCCGTGGATTGGGTGTAGGGTGTCGGCGGCGCCACGCGGGCGCACGGCATGGCCACGGCGCGGTCGGCAGGCAGCCAGTGGGTCCAGTCCTCGTAGCCGGTCTTCAGCGCACCCTCGATCAGCAAGCCGCGGAAACCGGAGCAATCGATGAAGAAGTCGGCCGCCAGTTCGCGGCCGTCTTCCAGTTTGACGGAATGGATGAAGCCGTCGCTGTCGCGTAGTTTCACCTTGGCGATACGGCCTTCGTGACGAGTGACCCCGCGCGCTTCTGATTGACGCCGCAAAAAGCGGGCATAGAGACCGGCGTCGAAATGGAAGGCGTAGGTCATCCGCGCCAACGGCGAGTGTGGCATGTCCTCGGGGCGGGCGAACCGCCCCAGTCGCGCAGCCACTTCTGTAGGCGCATATTCAGCCAGTTCGCCGACACGGCTGTCGCCGTCGTGCGCCCTCAGCCAGTACTGGTGAAAGGCCGCCACGCCGAGCGGTGCGCCATAGGCGCCGAAGGGATGGAAATAGCCGTGCCCTTGGCGCAACCAATCCTGGAATGCGATGCCCAGTTTGAACGTGGCCTGGGTCTCGCGGATGAAAGTGTTCTCGTCGATGCCAAGCAACTGGTTGAAAAGCTTGATCGGCGGGATTGTGGCCTCGCCGACGCCGACCGTGCCGACGGCCTCTGACTCGACAAGCTCGATCCGAACCGCCGTGCCCAGTATGTGCGACAGGGCGGCTGCCGCCATCCAACCGGCTGTGCCGCCGCCGACGATCAGGATGCGTTGAACCGGCGCCGGGGCCATCAGGCGTAACCGGTGAAATGTTCGGAATGGGGGGGGAGGCTGGCGACGGCCTGACGGATCAGGTCGGCGAAGCGTGCGGCTTGGCGCTCGACATCATCCAACTTGTCGATTCCGACGAGCGGCGTCGCCTGTCGCGGCCAGACGCCCAGGCCGGTGAAGACAGCGGTCCAACTGTCCTCGCGGAAGGACTCGTCTTCCAGCAAGGGGATGTCGCCGCGTGCGCGGAAAAGTTCGATCTTGTGAAGCAGGCTGTCGGGCGGCGTGGTCTCGCGGCAGCGCCGCCACAGATCGCCGTCCTTCCGTTGCGCCAAGTGATAGTGCAGTACGATGAAATCCCGAATCCGCTCGAACTCTTGCGCCGAACGACGATTGTACTCGCGGACAAGCACGGGATCGAAACTGCGATCGGGGAACATCTCGAGCAGCCGGCCGATGCCGGTCTGGATCAGATTGATGCTGGTCGACTCCAACGGCTCCAGAAAACCCGAAGCCAGTCCGAGGGAGACGACATTGCCCTTCCAGACCTCCCGCCTACGCCCGGTGACGAACCTCAGGCGGTTGGGCTCAGCTAGGGGCGGCGATTCCATCTGACCGATCAGGTCATCCAACGCCGTCTGGTCTTCGATGTGAGCGCTGGAATAGACATAGCCGTTGCCGACCCGGTGCTGCAGCGGGATACGCCATTGCCAGCCGGCTGAACGGGCGCGGGCCGTCGTGAACGGCTCTGCCGGGCGGGTTGCCGCGCAGGGCAGGGCGACGGCTCGGTCACAGGGGAGCCAATGGCTCCAGTCCTCGTACCCCGCCTTCATCGTCTGTTCGATCAAAAGGCCTCGGAAGCCCGAACAGTCGATGAACAGGTCGGCCTCGACCCGGCGGCCGTCCTCTAGCTGTACGGCCGCGACAAGTCCTTTGTCCGGATCCTGAACGACATCGACGACCCGACCCTCGCAGCGCGTCACTCCCAGACCTTCCGCCAGGGTCCGCAGACGACGCGCGAACAGGCCGGCGTCGAACTGGAAAGCGTAGGAATAATGAGACAGAACGGAACGGGGGTCGGCCACCGGCGGAGCGAACCGGCCGGCGCGCGACATGGCGGTCGGCGCCGACCAGGGTTCCAGACCCTCTATCCGGCCCGCTGTTTTCAGTCGGAACAGGTATTGCCGCCAGGGCTGTCCGGCGACCGTTGGGCCATAATCGCCGAAGCCATGGAAATAGTCTGAGCCGGGGCTGCTCCAGTCCTTGAACGCAATGCCCAATTTGGCGGTGGCGGCCGTGGACCGGATGAAGTCATCTTCAGCCAGTCCCAGCATTCGGATGAACTGACGGATCGGCGGGATGGTCGCCTCGCCGACGCCTACGGTTCCTATGGCGTCCGACTCGACCAAGGTAATTTCGACGGCTAGGCCCGACGGGCGGGTGAAAGCGCGGGCCAAGGCGGCGGCGGCCATCCAGCCGGCCGTACCGCCGCCGACGATAGTGATGCGGCGCACCGCTCCCGACGAGTCGTTCATTCCTCTCCCTCCACGCCGGCTTTTCGCCGATCCTGTTGCCGCACACGGTAAAGCAAAGCCCGCCGGACGGCATTAATGGTAGCGCTATCAGAAAATGCTTTTCAACGCATGAAAACCTGTGCATCCTTAAAAGGTGGTCACGTCGTCTCAGAGCGGCGGACCTCAACTTCGGGAGGGATGTCGTCCCACGACGCTGATAAGCGACGGGCGCGACCAGCAGGAAGGTTTGAGGCAAATGTCTCGTCAAAATCACGTTCGCCGTGTCGCGCTTCTGTGCGGCGCTTCGCTTGTCGCCGTCGCCGCCATGGCGCCGACGACGTCCATTGCGCAGGAAGCGGCGCAAACTGACGACGCCGCTACGGTCGATGAAGTGGTCGTCACCGGCATCCGCGCTCAGTTGCGGTCGGCTCAGGCGATCAAAAAGAACTCTGAAGTCATCGTCGATTCGGTGACGGCTGTTGATATCGGCGCTCTGCCGGACCGGTCGGTGTCCGAGGCGCTTCAGCGTATCCCCGGCATCACCCTGCAACGCACCAACTCCGCTCGCGACCCCGCCCGTCTGGCGGCTGAAGGCGGCGGCGTCTTCGTGCGCGGCCTGTCGGGCGTTCGCTCCGAAACCAACGGGCGCGACATCTTCTCGGCCTCCAGCGGCCGCGGCCTCAGCTTCGAAGACGTGTCCGCCGACCTGCTGTCGGGCGTGGATGTCTACAAGAACGTCGCCGCGAACATGATCGAAGGCGGCATCGCCGGCACCATCAACCTTCGCACGCGCGTTCCGTTTGACAACAGCGAGCCTCTGCTGGCCGTCAACACAGACTACAATTACGGCGACCTGTCGGAGAAGGGCTTCTGGTCGGGCAGCGTCATCGCGTCCGACCGTTGGGACACACGGTTCGGCGAGTTCGGCCTGCTGGCCAACGTCAGCATCTCGAATGTGGGCAACCGAACCGACAGCATTTCGGCTGACCGCTATGATCCTGTGGTCCTGACGGCCAACAGCGCCGACGGCACGGGTCTTGCCGGCGAAACGGTCTATATTCCCAAGAACATGGGCTGGCGCACCATCGACTGGGAGCAGAAGCGTACCGCTGTCGCCCTGGCGGCCCAGTGGCGCCCGAACGACAAGTGGCTGTTCACCTTGCAGGCGCTGGGTTCGCAGGCCGAGACCTATAACGTCGAATATGCGATGGGCAGCGAGAGCATCCTGACGCCGAACTCGACCTATTCGTATAACGAAGACGGTTTCTTCACTTCGGGGACGGTGTTCGACGCCAACTACAACACCGACACCCGCATCGGCGACGACACCAAGAAGACCGGTGATGTCGCGCTGAACTTCAAATATACGCCGGGCGGCGCCTGGTCGTTCAGCGGCGACCTTCAGTACGTCAAGTCGACCGCTGAAATCTATTCGATGACGGCCTTCACCCAGCTGGAAGATCGGCCGAATCTTCAGTTCGTTATCGATGGCGATCTGCCGACCATCACCTCCACCGGCGGCTCGATGGACGACAAGTCCAGCTACTGGTGGGCCGCCGCGATGGATCACATCGAGGACAACGAGGCCGACGAATTGGCTGGTCGTCTGGACGCCCGCTACGACTTTGAAAACAACGACTTCTTCCGCTCTGTCGAGTTCGGCGTCCGCATGACGGACAAGAACTACACAAACCGCCAGACCGGCTATAACTGGGGTCTGCTGTCCAACCAGTATTGGTTGGGCAACGCCAACACCGTCTATCTGGATGACGCGGGAGCTGCGAGCGACTCGTCCTTCCTGTACACCTTCGACAACTTCTTCCGTGGAGATACGGCGGTTCCGGGCGTCGCCTGGTTCCCAACGGCCGACCTGCTGAATCAGGGTACGGCTCACGCCTATGACATCCTGAAAACTACCCAGACTGCAGGTTGGGGTTGGTCGCCCTTGAGCGACGACTACGACAGCTATCGCCTGGGCGGCGGCAACGGCGGCGTGACCGACCTGCAGGAAACGACCGAGGCAGCCTACATCTATAGCCGTTTCGGCAATGACACCGGCTTCTTCGGTCGGGCCTTCGACGGCAACGTCGGTCTGCGCGTCGTCAAGACCAAGACCGAGACCAATCAGGTCGTCACCCTGCCTTCGATCACGGGCTCGTGCCCAGCCAGCGCGAACTGCACGGACTTCAATAGAGCGGTTCAGTTCGTTTCCGGCGGAGCCTTGGCTGCCGGCGCCGATATCAGCAAGGAGTACACCAATGTGCTCCCCAGCCTGAACCTGCGTGCGTTCCTGACTGAAACTCTCCAGGCTCGCGTCGCCGTATCGCGCGCGATCCTGCGGCCGGAAATGTACCAGCTTCAGCCCTTCACCAACCTGTCAATCAACTTCCAGTCCGACGGCTATACGCTGAACGCGACGACGCCCTTCACGGGCACCGGCGGCAATCCGAACCTTGAGCCTCTAAAGGCGACCAACTACGATTTCAGCCTGGAATGGTACTTCGCTCCGACCGGCAGCCTGACCTTCGCCGCCTTCCACAAGGACCTGAAGGATTACATCTTCTCTGGTTCCTCGACGGAGACCTACACCAATGGCGGGGTCACCTACGACTTCCTGATGACGCGCTACACCAATGGCGACGAGGGCAAGATCGACGGCTTCGAACTGGCCTATTCCCAGTTCTATGACTTCCTGCCGGGCGCGCTGAGTGGCCTGGGCGTCCAGGCCAACTTCACCTATGTCGATAGCAGCGGCGGCCGCAACACCAGCCAGAACATTCTGGATTCGGTGCAGAACGAGGCCGCCGACGACGAACTCCCGCTCGAAGGTCTCTCCAAGACCAGCTATAATCTGGCGGTCCTGTACGAGAAGTACGGCATCTCGGCGCGCCTCGCCTACAACTGGCGCGAGGAGTATCTGATGACCACCTCGGCGGCCAACATCAATGCGCCCGTCTGGGCCAGCGACTTCGGCCAGTTGGATGGTTCGATCTTCTACAATCTCACGCCTGACGTGAAGATCGGCGTTCAGTCGACGAATATTCTGAATGAGCGGACCGTGTTGAAGGTCGGCAGCGCCGACAGCAAGGCACCCTACAACTGGGTGGACACTGACCGCCGGATCGCCGTGGTGCTGCGCGCCGCCTTCTGATCCGGATCTGAGTAACGGGGCGTCGGCAGCCGCCGGCGCCCCGACTGTTTTCTTATCGACGTTGGGAGGCGGCGATGGGTTTTTTCGCACGCGGTTTGAGCTCGGCCCTGTCGTTCGCGGTCGTTGCAGTCGTGGCGGCGGCGCCGGTCCAGGCGCAGTCGCCGATCCCCCGGCTCGTCCAACAGGACGGACGGCATGCGCTTATGGTCGATGGCGCGCCCTTCACCATCCTCGGCGCCCAGGTCAATAATTCGACCAACTACCCGGCGCCTCTGGCCGAGGCTTGGCCGGCCATCCGCTATGTCGGCGCCAATACGGTTCAGGTTCCCATCGCCTGGGAACAGCTGGAGCCGGAGGAGGGGCGGTTCGACTTCTCCTTCGTCGATCACTTGGTGCAGGAGGCGCGTCGCAACGACGTGCGTCTGGTCATCCTGTGGTTCGCCACCTGGAAAAACACCTCGCCCAAATATGCGCCGGCCTGGGTCAAGCTGAACCCGACCCGTTTTCCGCATCTGATCCAGAAGGACGGAACGGAATCCTACGCCATGTCGCCCTATGGCGAGGAGACCTTGGCCGCTGACGCCCGCGCCTTCGCCGCCCTGATGCGTCACATCCGCCAGATCGACGAGCGTCAGCAAACCGTCATCATGGTCCAGCCGGAAAACGAGACAGGCACCTATGGTTCGGTGCGCGACTACTCCCCTGCCGCCCAGGCCGCCTTCGACGGCCCGGTGCCCCAGGCCCTACTGGACCGGACGGGCAGGGCGCCCGGAACCTGGTCCGCCGTCTTCGGCGACGAGGCGGAGGAATTCTTCCACGCCTGGTCCATCGCCTCCTACGTCAATACGGTGGCTGAGGCGGGCAAGCGGGAATATCCGCTGCCTATGTACGTCAATGCGGCCCTGCCTGACCCGCATGAGCGCGTCGCCCCGACCAACTACGCCTCGGGCGGTCCGGTCTGGCCTGTGATCGATGTCTGGAAGGCGGCGGCCCCGTCGATCGAGATGCTGAGCCCGGACATCTACAATCGGGATTCCCACACCTATGAAGGCCATCTGGATCGCTATGCGCGGTCGGACAACGCCTTGTTCGTGGCCGAGACCGGCAATGACGACCCTTATGCCCGTTATCTGTTCTCGGTCCTGGGCCGCGGAGGCATCGGCTATTCGCCCTTCGGCATCGACTATACGGGTTACGCCAACTATCCGCTCGGCGCGCCTGCGGTGGACGAGAAGACGTTGACCCCGTTTCGGGATGCTTATCGGTTGATCGCGCCGTGGCAGCGGGTGTGGGCGCGGGCCGCCTTCGCCGGCAAGGTCTGGGGCGCGGCCGAGCCGGACGATCGCGCGTCGCAGACGCTGGATCTGGGCGACTGGACCGTCACGGTCGGCTATCGCCGCTGGCAGTTCGGTCAGCCGGACTGGACCTGGCTGGGTCCGCTGGCCGATGTGCCGGGGACCGAAAAGCCCAATGGCGGCGCTCTGATCGCCGAGATCGCGCCGGGCGAGTTTATCGTCACCGGCCACCGCGCCCGCATCGACTTCGCCCCCAAGCCCGCGGCAGACGGTAAGCGCCGCATGGTCGTGCGCTATGAGGAAGGCCGTTTCGATGACGCCGGCAAATGGGTCTTCGAACGCATCTGGAATGGCGACCAAACCGACTACGGCCTGAACTTCACCGACCAACCGCAGCTGTTGCGCGTCGTCACCGCCACCTACTGAACGCACCCTTGATAGAAGCGAGAGCCCCCATGACCTCGACCCTCGCCCGCCGGCTGATGCTGGCCACCCTGATGATCGCGCCTCTGGGCGCCTGTTCGACCCTGATGGACAGCGCCTCCGCCGGCGCGATCCAGCAAGCCGCCTTTGAACGCATCCCCGCCGGCGTCGTCATAGCCCCGACCGAAGGCGCCGCGCGCCGCGTGCGACTGGAGGTCTATGGTCCCGAGACGATCCGCGTCACCGCGACCGAAGACGCAAACCTGGATCTGCCCGCCAGCCTGATGGTTACGGCCCAGCCCTCGACCACCACCCCGTTCGAAGTCGAGACTCAGGGCGACCTAGTCGTGCTGAAGACGGCGGAAGCCACGGCGGAAGTGTCGCGCACCACCGGCGCCGTGCGCTTCCTCGACGAGAATGGTCAGGAAGTGCTGAAGGAGCGTCCGAACAGCCGCGAGCTGACCCCTGTCACGGTCGAGGACCAGAAGGGCGATCATCGTTTCCTGGCCACGCGCCAGGTCTGGGAAAGCCCCGCCGACGAGGCCTTCTACGGCCTGGGGCAGCACCAGCAGGGCATGATGAACTACAAGGGCCAGGACGTCCTGCTGGCCCAGCACAATATGGACGTGGGCATTCCCTTCGTCGTCTCCAGCCGCAACTACGGCCTGCTGTGGGACACGAACGCCATCACCCGCTTCGGCGACCCGCGCCCCTACGGCATGCTGTCGGATCGTCTGATCGTCCGTGACGAGGGGGGCGCCTTCGGCGGCCTGACCGCCCGCTATTATCAGGACGGCGTGCTGAAGGTCAGCCGGCCGGAAGGCGAGATCAACTATGAGTTCATTCGCGACCAGCAGCGCTGGCCTGAAGGCCTGAAGGCCCAGCCCGGCGCCCCGGTCCAGACCGGCGACATGGGCAAGCCCGGCCAGGCCGGCGTCAGCGTCGTCTGGGAAGGCACGATCGAGACCGCGACCGCCGGGCTGCACAAGTTCCGCCTCTATTCGTCCGGCTATGCCAAGGTCACCATCGACGGCAAGGTCGTCGAACAGAACTGGCGCCAGAACTGGAACCCGTTCGACCATGATTTCCAGGTCCAGATGGCGGCCAACACCCGGGTGCCGATCAAGATCGAATGGACCCCGGAAGACGGCTATATCTCGTTGCGCCACATGGACCCGCTGCCCGCGGCTGATCAGGGCGCGCTGAGCCTGGCCTCGGAAGTCGGCACGGCCATCGACTACTTCTATGTCGGCGGCGACGACATCGACGGCGTCATCTCCAACTATCGCGGCCTGACCGGCAAGTCGGTGATGCTGCCGCGCTCGGCCTATGGCTTCTGGCAGAGCCGCCAGCGCTATAACACCCAGGAAGAAGTGGTCGGCGCCGTGCGGCGTTATCGCGAGCTGGGCCTGCCGATCGACATGGTGGTGCAGGACTGGTTCTACTGGCCCGAGAACGCCTGGGGCTCGCATCAGTTCGACCCGGCCCGCTATCCGAACCCGACCCAAATGGTGAAGGACGTTCACGACATGAACGCCGACATCATTATTTCGGTCTGGCCGAAATTCTATCCGACAACCGAACACTACAAGCAACTGGACGCCATCGGCGGCATGTATACGCGCAATGTCGACGTCGGCGCGCGCGACTGGGTCGGCCCGGGTTACGCCAACAGCTTCTACGACCCCTATCTGCCGGCCGCCCGCGACCTGTACTGGAAGCAGATGTCCGACAGCTTCAAGGACATGGGCTTCGACGGCTGGTGGCTGGATTCGGTCGAGCCGGACATGCACTCCAACCTCGACATTCCCGAGCGGACCCTGCGCATGGGGCCGACGGCGGCCGGGCCGGGCGCCTATGTCTTCAACTCCTATCCGCTGGTGAACGCCGAGAACGTCTATCGGAATTTCCGTGCGGAGCAGGGCGGTCAACGCACCACCATCCTGACCCGTTCGGCCTGGGGCGGTCTGCAACGCACCGGCTCGATCCTGTGGTCGGGCGACGTGGTGGCCCGTTGGGACAATCTGCGCGACCAGATCTCGGCGGGCGTCAACGCCGGCCTGTCGGGCCTGCCCAACTGGACCCACGACATCGGCGGCTTCTCGGTCGAGGCCCGCTATTCGAACCCGGCCGGCATGAAGCCCGAGGACAAGGCCGAGTGGGACGAGCTGCAGCTGCGCTGGTTCCAGTTCGGCGCCTGGTCGCCGATCTTCCGCTCGCATGGCGAGTACCCGCTGCGCGAGGTCTATAACCTGGCCAACCCGGGTACCGACTACTACGCCGCTTATGCCGACCAGATGCGGACCCGCTACCGGCTGATGCCCTATATCTACAGCCTGGCCGGCGACACCTATCTGCGGGACGGCACCATCATGCGCGGCCTGGTCATGGACTTCCCGTCCGACCGGAAGGTCCGTGACATCGCCGACCAGTATATGTTCGGTCCGTCCGTGATGGTGGCGCCCGTCACCGAGTACAAGGCGCGCAGCCGGTCGGTCTATTTCCCCGCCGGCGCCGCGTGGTACGACCTGAAGACGGGGCAGACCTATGCGGGCGGTCAAACCGCCTCCGTCGCGGCGGCGCTGGACAAAATCCCGGTCTTCGTCCGCGCGGGTTCGATCCTGCCCACGGGTCCGGCCATCACCTATACGTCCGAGAAGCTGGACGGCCCCCTGACCCTGGTCGTCTATACCGGCGCGAACGGCGCCTTCTCGCTCTATGAGGATGCGGGCCAGGACTATGGCTATGAGCGGGGTGAGTTCTCCAACATCCCGATGACCTGGGACCAGGCGCGCGGCGTTCTGACCATCGGCGCCCGTACCGGCTCGTATCCGGGCATGCCGGCGAGCCGCACGATCAATGTGCGATTCGTCAGCGGGCCGGGGGCGGACGTCGGCGACTTCGACGCAGCGCCGGCCAAGACGATCCAGTACACGGGTCAGGCGGTCGAGCTGCGTCGCTAGAAGACGGGGGCATCGACATCGCGCACAATGTCGATGCCCGCTCCGTTGTTTTATAGGACGATTTTAAGTTTTTGGGTGCGCTGACCCAGCACGGTCCCAGACGGGGTTATACTCTTCATTCCGTCTTCGCCCGGCCGCCAGGGATCGAGCCGAATTGCACTCGATTGCACATTGCACCCATTTTCGCCGTGCAGTGCAGTTTCGAAACGCCCGCCCTGGCGGGGTGATGGAGAGGCGCCGATGCGCTCGTTTTTGCTGTCCGCCGTTGCTGCGACCGTGCTGGCCACAGGTTCGGCTCAGGCCCAGGTTTCGGCGCCTGCCGCGCCCTTGCTGGACCCCATGTTCCAGGACCACGCCGTCCTGCAACGGGGGCGTCCGATCGCGGTCTGGGGCCAGGCCGCGCCCGGCGCCGTCGTCTCGGTCGGCGTCAGCCAGGCTCAGGTCCAGGCGACCGCCGGCGCTGACGGTGTCTGGCGCGCGACCCTGCCGACCCTGACCGCTGGCGGCCCCTATGTCCTGACCGCCCAGACCTCGGGCGCGACCCAGACGGTCTCGGACGTCATGGTCGGGGATGTCTGGCTGTGCTCGGGTCAGTCCAACATGGAGTTCGCCGTCCGCCAGGCGACTAATGCCGAAACTGAAATCGGCGCCGCCAACGACCCCAATCTGCGTCTCTTCCTGGTCGGCCGCTCCAGCCTGCCCGCGCCGTCGTCGGCGCCCCATTCGGTCGGCCAATGGCGCACGACCGATCCCGCCAGCGTCCGCGATTTCTCGGCGGCCTGCTATTTCATGGGGCGCGATCTGCGCCGGTCCGAGAATGTCCCCGTCGGCCTGATCGCCGCCTCCTGGGGCGGGTCGATCATCGAGGACTGGCTGAGCCGTGACGCTTTGACCAAGTTGGGCGGACATGACCAGGCGCTGGAAGCCCTCGACGCCTATGCCCGCGATCCGTCCCAGGGCGACGCCATCTGGCGGCAAATCACTCAGGCCTGGTGGTCGGCCAATGATCCCGGCACGAAACAGGGCTGGAACCTGCCGCGCACGGTTGACGCCGACTGGTCATCGATCCCTGCCGAAGGATTCTGGGAGTCCACCGTTTCCGGTCTCGCCACCTTCGACGGCGTCGTCTGGCTGCGCAAATCGGTCGTGCTGACCGCCGCCCAGGCCCGTCAGGCGGCCAGGATCGAGCTGGGGCCGGTTGACGATGCGGACGTGACCTGGATCAACGGCAAATATGTCGGCGGCCAGCAGGGCTGGGATACGCCGCGCACCTACGCCATTCCCGCCGGGACGTTGAAGTCGGGTCGCAACCTGATCGCCGTCGGCGTGCTGGACACCAACGGCGGCGGCGGCGCCTGGGGACCGGCGGCGAACAAGCGCCTGGTCTTCGCGGACGGAAGCACGGTCGCCCTGTCTTCGGGCTGGCGTCACCGGGTCGCCGCGCCCCTGGGGGACCTGCCCAATCCGCCGCGTACGCCCTGGATCGGCGGCAGCGGCACGACCACGCTTTACAACGGCATGATCGCCCCCCTCGGCGCCTATGGAGTGAAGGGCATGGCCTGGTATCAGGGCGAGTCGAATGTCGGCGACTATGTCGGCTACCGCCGCCTGCTGCCGGCGCTGTTCGCCGACTGGCGTAGCCAGTTCCAGAATCCTGACATGCGGATCCTGGTGGTCCAACTGGCCAACTTCGGGCCCGCCGCCGGTCAACCGACCAACTCCTATTGGGCGGCCCTTCGCGAAACCCAGCGCACGGTCGTCAATGCCGACCGCCTGGCGGGCTTGGCCGTCGCCATCGACATCGGCGACCGCTACGACATCCACCCAACCAACAAGCTGGAGGTCGGCCGTCGCCTGGCGCTTGAGGCGCGGCGTCTGGACGGCGCGGTTCAGCCGCTCTCGCCGCAGCCGGTTTCGGTCGAACGAGACGCGGACGGTGTTCACGTCCGCTACGCACCGGGCACAGCCTTGACCGCTTACGGCTTCAATCGCCCGATCGGTTTCGAACTGTGCGGCGCCGGCGACGTCTGCCGCTTCGTTGATGCGACCTTGGCCGGTGATCAGGTCGTGTTGGCCTCGGCCCAGCCCACCGACGTCAAGGTGCGCTTGTGCTGGGCCGACAGCCCCGTCTGCAACCTCTACGGCCCCGCCGGTCTCCCGGCGGTTCCGTTTGAGGCGACGATCCGCTGATCAGGGGTTCTGGGGAAGGCGCGACCGGTCGTAGTCGGGACCGAAGTTGAACAGCAGCGCCGGACCCAGCTCAAGCCTGTGCACGGCCTGACCCATCTGCAGGATGATCTTGCTCTCGCCCGGGGCGAAGTCCTTGGCCGCCACGCCTGAAGCGTAGATCATCTTCCACTGGGGACCGACCGCCACATCCGACGCCTGCGCCAGCGTGACCTTCGGTTCGGTCTCGCCTTCCAGAATCATGGTGGCCATCCGGGTCTCGGTCTGACCTTCCGGCAGGCGGTCGGCACGAACCCAGACGCCCAGCAGCAGCACGTCTCCAGTCTTGATCGCGCCGCTGTTCGTCATCACCGCCCCGACCGACCAGGGATCGCCGGCCTTCTGAACGTCGATGGTCAGGGCCTTGCCGCCGGTCACGCCCTGGGCGTCGCGAGGCGTCGGGTTGGGCGTCAGACCCCAGGTGTACCAGTTCTGCACGAAGGGCGAGTTGATCAGCCTGTCGATCATGGTCGCGCGTGGGGCCGTTGGGGACGGCCCGCTTTGAGCCGGTCCTGACTGGGCCAGGGCCGGGGCGCCCAGCATCAGGGCCAGGGCAAGACCGGCTTGCCCTGCGATGGATGGGATCTTCATGGCGTTTTTTCCTCCCGTTTTCGCCTTGTGAATTTCAGACGAGGGCCACCCCCCTCAGCCTTACGGCGGGCGCCGTGGACACCGGCCGCTCGGTCGGCAAGTCGATGACCAGTCCCTGCTCGGTTTGCCGGAAGGGCAGGGCGGGGCCGCCCAACAGCTCGACGGCTTCTACGCGGCCTTCCTGCGGCGTCAGGGCGCGAATCTGCATCCGGCCGTCTTGGGGCCAGTCCAGAGCGAAGGCGTACAGGGTTTGCCCCTTGGTCGTGAAGCGGATGTCCTGGCCGGTCCACGGCCTCGCCGCGCCCTCGCCGTGCATGCCCGCGACCACCGTAGTCGGCCCCTCGCCGTAGATGCGCCAGGGACGGGTGTCGAAGATGGCCTCGCCGTTGATCTTCATCCAGGCGGCGATGTCGGTCAGGATCTGGCGCTCGTCGCTGTCGATGGAGCCGTCGCCGCGCTGCGGGATGTTCAGCATCAGATTGCCGTTTTTCGACACCACATCGACCAGGCGTTGGATCACGCTATGCGCGGGGACATAATAGTGGCTGGTGTAGCGGGCGCGGTTGTAGTGCCAGTCGCCGATACAGGTGTCGGTCTGCCATGGCTCGGGCTTCAGACTGTCCGAGAAGCCGCGCTCCACCGTTTCCACGATACCTTTACGCTGACGCTCGTCCAGCCGCTTGCCGTTCACCACCGGCAGTTCGCCGCGCCATTGTAGCGAGGCGTTATAATATTCGGCGGTCGCCTCAAGGCCGTATCGACCCAGCGGCAGTTGGTAGTTGTCGAAATAGACCATGTCCGGCCGGTATTTCGTAATCAGGTCGCGTTGTCGCGCCACCCAGGACCGGACGAAGGCGGGGTTGTTCGCCGGCGGGGTCTCGATCCACTGGCCGTCGCGGGCGTCGTGCCAGGCGTTCATCTCGGCAATGGAGCCGATGCCGTCGGGCGGAGCAAAGGTCGGGCCGGTATAGAGTTCCTGCGGGTCCAGCCCGTCCCACCATTTGCCGGCGCCATCGGCCTTGGTCAGACGCGCCGCATCATAGCGGACGCCCTTCAGCGGACCTTCGGCGTCGTATCCATAGGCCGTCTGCCACCAGTGCCAGGCGTGGGCTGCGTGGTTTGACACGGCGAACCTCAGTCCTCGCGCCCGGACAGCCTTTTCCCAGGTCCCGACAATGTCGCGCTTGGGGCCGACCCGCATGACGTTCCAGTCGTTGTGGGCGCTGTCGAACAGGTCGAGATTGTCGTGGTGGTTGGCCATCGACATGATGTAGCGGGCGCCGGCCGCCTGATAGAGATCCAGCAGACCCTCGGGATCCCACTGGTCGGCCTTCCACTGATCGATGAACTCCATGAATCCGAAGCGGCTGGGGTGGCCGTAGGTGGCGACGTGGTGATCGTAGAATGGGTGCCCCTGAATATACATCAGTCGGCCGTACCAGTCGCCGAACTCAGGCACGCACTGGGGGCCCCAGTGAGACCAGATGCCGAACTTGGCGTCGCGGAACCAGTCGGGCGTCTTGTAGCCCTGGATCAGGCTGTCCCATGTTGGCGTGAAGGGGCCTGTCGTGAGTTGCTCCGGCGTCGTTGCGCATGCGCTCAATAGGGAAGCTGAGGCGCCCGCCCCCAAAAGTCCGCGCCGTGACAGGTTCATGCCGGTGCTCCATAGACGACGCCGCGTCCGTCGGTGGCCACATAGACGCGGCCAAATACTCTTGGATCGCCGGCGATGGCGCGATAGCGGCGACCGTATTCGTGACGGTCGTCATTGACCCTGACCCACGAACGGCCCCTGTCGTCGGACCGGAAGACGCCCCGGACAGCGCCCTGTGTCCCTATGGCGAAAAGGGTGGGGTAGCCTGATCCGGCCGACGGCTTGCCGAAGTCCAGCATCTCCACGGCCAGTCCTCCGTCTATCCGCGCGAAATTCTGGCCGCCGTCCCGGCTGTTGTAAAGACCGAAGCGGGAGACGAACCACAGGTCGCCGTCATGGCCGGGCGTGGCCTTCAGCGGGAAGGCCTGCTCGCGCCAGGTCGGCCGGTCAGCCGATACATCGGGGAGACCCTGCGACGGCACCGGCGCAAAACTGCGCGCCTGATCGACGCTGACCAGCCATTCGCCGGTTCGGAAATTCAGGGCGTAGAACAGGCCGGGATCCTTGCGGTCCGCGACCGGACGCAGAAGCGGCGGCAGACCGAGGCAAGGTCGCCAGGTCGCGCCCCGGTCGTCTGACCAAGCGGTCTGCGGCGTCGCCAGCACGAAGGTCGATCCGTCCGCCGAGACGGTGATTGGCGCGTCGCGGTACAGGTCCACACTCGGGTTGTCCGGCGACGCGGCCGTTGCGCCCGAGGCGGGACGGGGGCGGCCCAAGGGTTTCCAGCTTCGCCCCGCATCCGCAGACCAGGCCAGCGTCGAGCCGTCGTGGCCGTTGGAGCCGACGCCTTCGTGCGGCGTGCCGCTGCGCACCACCACATTGGGCGCCATGCCGGCGTAGTCGATCTGGTTCGTGTTGGCGAAGACCGGCGTGGTGAACTGCAAATCCGGCGACCGGTCCAGGTCTTCATGCGCGAAACCGGATATGTCGCCGAACCCGGTCAGAAGCTGTGGCCCCACCGGCGGGCTGATCAGGGTGATCACCGCCGTCTGTTCGATGCCCTCGACCCACGGGACCCAGTCGGTCGGACGTCGAGCGTCGGCGGCTGACAGGTTGAGCGTCTGATAGACGGTCGCTCCGGTGGCATAAACCAGGCGCTCGCTGTCAAACGGATCCAGGGCCAGGGCGGCGATCCACCAGCCGAAGTCGGGCTTGTCGTTGCCCCAGTTCAGGTAGGGCGTGGCGCTGACATTGTGGCGCGCCGCCTCGCGTAGACTCTTCCAACTGCGGCCATCGTCGGTGCTGCGCCAGATCGTGTCGCCTGGTTGCCACCGGTTCAGGGTGGAAACCATCAGGACGCCGGGCCGGTGGCGGTCCACCGCCACGCCCATGAAGCCGCCGAGAGGGCGGGGCGGGGTGACGTCGGTCCAGGCGTTGGTGTTCACATCCAACCGCCACACCGCGCCGTCGGTGACGCCGTTGGGCCCTATCCCGAGGGTGCAGGTGACGTATAGCACCCCTCGGTCGTCGAGCTCAGCCTTAGCCGCCGACAGTTCGGCGCGGGGGCCGCCCTCGACCGGCCGCCACGTTTGGCCTGCATCGTCTGAGCGATAAAGCGCGTGCTCGTGCGGATCGGCGACGCCGACGAACAAGGTCTGCGACCGCCGCCCCTTGGACCCCGTGCGGGGATCGAAAATCACGAAGCTGAGGCCGCCGTGAGTCTCACGTCCGGTGGGGAGCCCCAGGCCTGTCAGAGGGAAGCTGTCGACCTTGCTCCAGGTCCGGCCACCGTCGCTCGACGTTTGCAAACCGTCGTGGCGCGAGCCGAAATAGAGAATCTGGTTGTCGTTCGGATCGATCGCCAGCCGCTCGCCGAGTCCTCTCCCGTCCTCATTGCCGCCCATGCGGAAGGGAACCTCGACGCGCGACCAGGTTTCGCCGCGGTCGTCGGAGCGCAGCATGGCTCCTGGATCGCCCCGGTGAACGCCCACCGCCATATGAACCACATCCGCATCGACGGGATCGGCGGCTATGCTTTCCACACCGAAGTCGGCCGAGCGGGGGCTGGAATCTTGCAATGGCCGCCATTGTCCGGCGGCGGCGTCGAAGCGATAGGCGCCGCCCATGTCCGACCGGGCGTAGGCCAAGCCTTGCTCGACACGGCTGAAGACGATGCCCGGTATGAAGCCGCCGGCGCCGACCTTCACATTGCGCCAGCGGTAAGCCGCAGCCTTAGGTTCCGACTGCGCCTGGGCGGTCAGCGGGTCCAGCACGGTGGCCAGGCCGAACGTCAGCACGCCAGCCGTCCGTCGCGTGATTCCGTTCTTCATTCCTTTTCTCCCTTGAACTCGGACATCTGGCGGTCCGTTTGTGGTAGCGCTAACTTATTCCAGTTGACAGCATTGTCATGGGTGCATCAAGTTGCGCTGGTGAAAATCAACGTCGGTCAACGACGTGCGGGAGTGAGGCTTGAGTTCCAATGGATTTCGCCCCGTCCTGTGCGTCCGAGACGCCTGATCTTTTGCACCCTGAGCGAACTTCCGGTGCGGTCGAAGGACCGCACCGGGCTTTTCGCGTCTAGTTTCTCGCCCGCCGAATGGACGGACCCGATATGACCTCGCGCTTCTTGACTTCTCGCCGTAACGCCGTGTCGATCATGGCGTTGAGCTTGGCTCTGGCGGCCGGCGCTTGCGCCACGACAGCCTCAGAATTGGCGCCGACCAACTATGTGAAGTCGTCGGATACGATCGTCACCGACGCCAGCCGGGCCCATCCCGACCTGTGGCCACATGCCGCATCCCCCGCCGCCATGACGGACGCCGCCACTGAGGCCTTCGTCACCGAACTGATGGCGAAGATGACGCTGGAGGAGAAGGTCGGCCAGACGATCCAGGCCGACATCGCCTCGATCAAGCCCGAGGACCTGCTGACCTATCCGTTGGGGTCGATCCTGGCGGGCGGCAACTCCTCACCGGGCGGAGACGAGCGCGCCTCGGCCCAGAAGTGGGTCGAACTGGCCCAGGCCTTCCGCGCGGCGGTGGCCCAGCGTCCGGGCGCCAAGATCCCGATGATCTACGGCATCGACGCCGTCCATGGCCACAACAACATCGTAGGCGCCACCATCTTCCCGCATAACAGCGGCCTGGGCGCCATGCGCGACCCCGACCTGATCCGGCGCATCGGCGCGGCGACGGCGCTGGAAGTCGCCGTGACCGGAGCGGACTGGACCTTCGGCCCGACCCTGGCCGTGCCCCAGGACGACCGCTGGGGCCGCGCCTATGAGGGCTATGGCGAGAACCCCGAGATCGCCCAGAGCTATGCGGGGCCGATGACCCTGGGTCTTCAGGGCGCGCTGTCGGCCGATCATCCGCTGGCGCCGGGCCATATCGCCGGGTCGGCCAAGCATTTCCTGGCCGACGGGGGGACGACCGGCGGTCACGACCAGGGCGATTTCGTCGGTTCCGAACAGGAGATGATCCGCACCCACCTGTCCGGCTATCCCCAGGCCATTGATGCCGGCGTGCTGTCGATCATGGCCAGCTTCTCCAGCTGGAACGGCGTCAAACACTCCGGCAATGAGACGATCCTGACCGACGTCCTGCGCGGGCCGCTGGGCTTTGACGGTTTCGTCGTGTCCGACTGGAACGCCCAGGGGCAGCTGCCCGGCTGCTCGAACGAGAGCTGCGCCCTGGCCTTCAACGCCGGGATCGACATGTTCATGGCACCTGACAGCTGGAAGCCGCTGTACCAGAACACCCTGGCTCAGGTTCGGTCCGGCGTGATCCCGATGGCCCGTCTTGATGAGGCCGTGCGCCGGATCCTGCGGGTCAAGGTCAAGACGGGCCTGTTCACCGACACGCGTCCGGTGGAAGGCCATCTCAACGAGTTGGGTTCGCCCGCCCACCGCGCCATCGCGCGCGAAGCGGTGCGCAAGTCGCTGGTCCTGCTGAAGAACGACGGGGTTCTGCCGATCCGGTCCGGCGCGCGGGTTCTTGTGGCCGGCCATGCCGATGATATCGGTCAGGCGTCGGGCGGTTGGACCCTGACTTGGCAGGGGACGGGCAACACCAACGCCGACTTCCCCAACGGTCAGTCGATCTGGAGCGGCATTCTGGAGGCGGTCGTCGCCGGGGGCGGTCAGGCGACGCTCAGTCCCGACGGGGCCTTCGCCCAGAAGCCGGACGTCGCCATCGTCGTCTTCGGCGAGACGCCCTATGCGGAGTTCCAAGGCGACGTCGACACCCTGGACTTCCTCCCGACCGAACCTCTGGAGACGCTGAAGCGGCTCAAGGCGGCTGGAATACCGACTGTCTCGGTGTTTTTGGCCGGGCGTCCGATGTGGACCAACCCCGAGATCAACGCCTCTGACGCCTTTGTCGCCGCCTGGCTGCCGGGCACGGAAGGCGGCGGCGTGGCTGATGTTCTGATCGGCGACGCCGCGGGCAAACCCCGCACCGACTTCAACGGCAAACTGTCGTTCAGCTGGCCCAAGAACGCCAAAGGCGAGCCGCTGAATGTCGGCCAGCCGGGCTATGATCCGCAGTTCGCCTATGGCTATGGCCTGACCTATGCGCAGGGCGGCCGTGTCGGCCCCCTTTCCGAGGACAGCGGCGTCGCGGGCGAGATCGGCAGCGTCGATCGCTATTTCGTCGACGGTCGTTTCGTCGCCCCCTGGTCCTTGATGTTGCGCGACGCGGGCGGCGAGTTCCGGCTGGGAACCGAGAGCAGCGGCGCCAGCCCGCGGGGCGGTGTCAGTGTTCGCTCCACCGACGGCGCCGGCCAGGAATCGGCCCGCGCCCTGACCTTCGGGGCGGGTGGCGGCCACGCCCTTATCGTTGCCAAGCCAGTGGACCTGGTTCGTCAGGCCAATGGTGAGATGGCTCTGGTGTTCCGCTACCGGGTCGACGCCAAACCCGCGGGCGCTGTGACGCTGACCTTGGGCGAGGGCAGGGTGGATGTCACGGCTCTGTTCAACGCTGCCCCCGTTGGCGAATGGCGCACCTTGAAGGTTCGGCTGTCCTGCCTGCGCGATGCGGGCGCTGATCTGGCGGCTGTCGACCAACCTTGGGGCCTGAGCGCCGCCGGCGGTTTCGGCGTGACGGTGGAGGATATCCGCCTGGGCTCGAACGAGGGCGATGCTATCTGCCCCGCCGGATGAACGGCCGGGCCTGAGCGCCCCTCACGTTCGCACATTGGGACGGGTCTTGCGGATTGCACGGCCCGTCTTTTTTGTTTGCGTGAGGCAAAGAAAAACCCCGGCCTCGCTGGCGGCGAGACCGGGGCGGGGCGTCAGGCGCGAACCCGTATCAGTTCTTGGCGACGCGCGCCTTGTCCGAGGAACTGCGGGCCAGCTCCCGGTTCAGCCACAGGGCTGCAAGGGTCAGGATAGAGCCTGACAGCAGATAGGCGCCGGCTGCGATCAGGCCGAACTGGCTAGAAATCCATAGGGCGACGAGCGGCGCGAAGCCTGCTCCGAACAACCAAGCCAAGTCCGACGTCAGGGCCGAAGCGGTGTAGCGGTTCGCCAGCGAGAAGCTGGAGGCCACCGGACCGGACGCCTGACCGAACGACAGGCCCAGCAGGATGAAGCCCGAGATCATGAAGATCAGTTCGCCCATCGCGCCGCCGTTCAGCAGCTGGGGTGCGAAGCCGGAGAAGGCGGCGATGCCGGCAGCCGTGGCGGCCAGCAGCGAACGACGGCCATAACGGTCGGCCAGAACGCCGGAGGCGAGAATGGCCAGCAGGCCGAAGACTGCGCCGACCATCTCGATCAGCAGGAAGCGCACCGGCGTCTCCTGGGTGAACAGGAAGACCCAAGACAGCGGGAAGACGGTGACCATGTGGAACATGGCGAAGCTGGCCAGGGGCGCGAAGGCGCCGATGGCGATCCGGGGGCCTTCCGCCTTGATGGCGGTGTGAACCGGCGTGGGCTGCAGTTCGCGCGTTTCGAACATCTGCTGGAAGCTGGGCGTCACGACGATGCGCAGTCGTGCGAACAGGGCCACCACGTTGATGGCGAAGGCGACGAAGAACGGATAACGCCAGCCCCAGTCGAGGAAGTCCGCCGCCGAAAGCGTATTCAGGAAGAAAGCGAACAGGGCCGAGGCGACGATCAGCCCAATGGGCGCGCCCAGCTGCGGAATCATCGCGTACCAGCCGCGACGGTTCTCCGGCGCGTTCAGGGCCAGCAGCGACGCCAGGCCATCCCAAGCGCCGCCCAGGGCTACGCCCTGGCCGATGCGGAAGACGGCCAACAATACGGCGGCCGCTATGCCGATGCTCTCATAGCCGGGCAGGAAGGCGACAGCGACGGTCGAGGTGCCCAGTAGGAACAGGGCGATGGTCAGTTTGGCGCCGCGCCCGAACTTCTGGTCGATGGCGATGAACAGCGCCGTGCCCAGCGGGCGCGCCAGGAAGGCGAGGGCGAAGACGGCAAACGAAAGCAAAGTACCGCCGATCGGTCCCGCGAACGGGAAGATCAGTTGTGGGAACACGACCACGGAAGCGATGGCGTAAACGAAGAAGTCGAAGAACTCCGAGGTGCGGCCAATGATCACGCCGATGGCGATTTCGCCGGGGTCCACCTTGCCATGATCATCGTGGAGGGCGGCGGCGTCGCGTTCCAGCGACTCTGACGAAGGGGTCGTCGAGACGGACATGGGCTGGGATCGCTCCGTTTAAACTGAAGGTATTTAGGTGTACGGCGGTAATGCCGCATTATGACCGCGCGCCCTTTGCGATGAAAGTCGCCACATGAGGATAGGACAGATTGTCCAATGTCGCTCCTGACCGAAGCTGACTATCCGGCGCAACTCGAACGCCCATCGTCGCGACTCCTCCCCCTTGTCCGACGTTTTCCGATTGGAGCTCCCTTGCGCCGTCTGCGCCTACTCCTGCTCGTGCCCATGGTGGCGCTTCTGTCGGCCTGTAATCTGGTCGTCTTGAAACCCGCAGGCGACGTCGCCCAGCAGCAGGGTGACCTGCTGATGGTCTCGACCCTGCTGATGCTGCTGATCATCGTGCCGGTCATGGCGCTGATCGTCTTCTTCGCCTGGAAGTACCGGGCGTCGAACACAGAGGCGGAATATACCCCGGACTGGGACCACTCGACCCATCTGGAAGTGGTCATATGGGCCGCGCCGCTGCTGATCATCATCTGCCTGGGCGCACTGACCTGGGCCGGTACCCACCTGCTGGACCCCTATCGTCCGATTGATCGGATCAAGCCGGGCCAGCCCGTCGCCGAAGGTGTGGAGCCGCTGCAGGTCAATGTGGTCGCGCTCGACTGGAAATGGATGTTCATCTATCCGCAGTACGGCGTCGCCACGGTCAATGAGTTGGCCGCGCCCGTGGATCGCCCGATCAGGTTCCACATCACCTCGTCCTCGGTGATGAACTCCTTCTACATCCCCGCCCTGGCTGGCCAGATCTACGCCATGCCGGGCATGGAGACGAAACTGCACGCGGTCATCAACCGTCCGGGCGAGTACCAAGGACTGTCTGCCAACTATTCCGGCGACGGCTTCTCAAACATGCGGTTCAAGTTCCACGGCCTGGATCAGGCAGGCTTCGACGGCTGGATCGCCGGGGTTCGCCGCAGCGGCCAGCCGTTGGATCGCGAGCGTTACCTCGAGCTGGAAAAACCTAGTGAGAAGGTTCCGGTGATGCGCTTCTCCACCGTCGACGGCGGTCTGTGGGACGCCATCCTCAACATGTGCGTCGAGCCGGGCAAGATGTGCATGGGTGAGATGATGGAGATCGACCGCAAGGGTGGTCTGACCATGGCCTCGATCCGCAACACCATGCCGCTGGTCTATGACAAGTACGCCGGTCGCGGGAAGAACGCCGCCATCTTCGGCTCCAACGAGAGCTATGTCATGACCATCTGCACGCCGCTTCAGGCCGAGGCTGCGGCCGCCGAACGAATCCGCCGCGCAGAGCTGGACGCAACCAGCGCTCCGGTCAGCATGGCGCCCCTGTCGGGCCTGGGCCTGACCCAGGGTCTGCCGATGGCGTCTCTTTCCATAAACAAGCAATCGACGGGGCCGGTTTCGACCGACGTCCGTTCCTCCCCCAACGCCTGAGCGAACACAGTCGATGAACGCTGACACTCTCATTCCACTCATCTTCGGGCGGCTGACGCTCGAGGCTCTGCCCTTGCATGAGCCGATCCTGGTCGTGACCATGATCGTGGTCGCGCTGGGCGGCCTCGCCCTGTTCGGGGCCCTGACCTACTTCAAGCTCTGGGGTTATCTCTGGAAGGAATGGTTCACGACCGTGGACCATAAGAAGATCGGGATCATGTACATGATCCTGGGGCTGATCATGTTTGTACGCGGGTTCGCCGATGCGATCATGATGCGCCTGCAGCAGGCCATGGCCTTCGGCGGGTCGGAAGGCTACCTGAACGCCCACCACTATGATCAGGTCTTCACCGCCCACGGCGTGATCATGATCTTCTTCGTGGCCATGCCTATGGTCACCGGCATCATGAACTACGCCGTGCCGCTGCAGATCGGCGCGCGCGACGTGTCCTTCCCCTTCCTGAACAACTTCAGCTTCTGGATGACCACGGCTGGCGCCATCATCATCATGGCCTCGCTGTTCGTGGGCGAGTTCGCGCGCACCGGCTGGCTGGCCTATCCGCCGCTGTCGGGCATCGGCTACAGCCCGGGCGTCGGTGTCGACTACTATATCTGGGGGCTTCAGATCGCGGGGGTCGGCACGACCTTGTCCGGGATCAACCTGATCGCGACCATCGTGAAGATGCGCGCCCCGGGCATGGGCATGATGAAGATGCCGATCTTCACTTGGACCTCGCTGTGCACCAACGTCCTGATCGTGGCGTCCTTCCCGGTCCTGACCGCTGTGCTGGCCCTGCTGACGCTGGACCGGTACGTCGGCACCAACTTCTTCACGAACGACTTCGGCGGCAACCCGATGATGTACGTGAACCTGATCTGGATCTGGGGTCACCCGGAAGTCTACATCCTGATCCTGCCGCTGTTCGGGGTCTTCTCGGAGATCGCCTCGACCTTCTCGGGCAAGAAGCTGTTCGGCTACACCTCCATGGTCTACGCCACGGTCGTCATCACCATCCTGTCGTACCTGGTGTGGCTGCACCACTTCTTCACCATGGGGTCGGGCGCGTCGGTGAACTCCTTCTTCGGCATCACGACGATGATCATCTCGATCCCGACGGGCGCGAAGATCTTCAACTGGCTGTTCACGATGTACCGTGGCCGTATCCGGTTCGAATTGCCGATGATGTGGCTGGTCGCCTTCATGCTGACCTTCGTCATCGGCGGCATGACGGGCGTGTTGCTGGCGGTGCCGCCGGCCGACTTCGTGCTGCACAACTCGCTGTTCCTCATCGCCCACTTCCACAACGTCATCATCGGCGGCGTGCTGTTCGGCCTGTTCGCCGCCATCAACTTCTGGTGGCCCAAGGCCTTCGGCTTCAAGCTGGACAAGTTCTGGGGGCTGGTCAGCTTCTGGTGCTGGGTGCCTGGCTTCTGGCTGGCGTTCACGCCGCTGTACGTTCTGGGTTTGATGGGCGTAACGCGCCGCATGCGGGTGTTTGACGATCCTTCGCTGCAGATCTGGTTCGTGATCGCGGCCATCGGCGCCGGCGTCATCGCTCTGGGCATCGCCGCCATGTTCATCCAGTTTGCCGTCTCGATCATCAATCGCGACAAGCTGCGCGACACCACGGGCGACCCGTGGGGCGGCCGCACTCTGGAGTGGGCGACCTCTTCGCCGCCGCCGGCCTACAACTTCGCCTCCACACCGGTCATCCACGACTCCGACGCCTGGTGGGACATGAAGAAGAAGGGCTATCAGCGTCCGCTGGGCGGCTACCGCGCCATCCACATGCCCTCGAACACAGGCACGGGCGTCATCCTGTCCGGTCTGTGCCTGGTGATGGGGCTGGCCCTGGTCTGGTACATCTGGTGGCTGGCGGCGCTCAGCTTCTTGGCTGTGCTGGCGGTCTCGATCGCCCATACCTTCAACTACAAGCGCGACTACTACATCCCCGAGGATGAGGTTCGCGCGACCGAAGAGGCGCGTACGCGCGCCCTGGCCGGAACGGAGGCCTGATCCATGAGCGCGACCGCGACTGCGACTGAGATCGACCCGAACGTCTTCCACCTGGAAGAGGAGCCGCATCACGAGGAAGGCTCCAGCACGATGCTGGGCTTCTGGCTCTATCTGATGAGCGACTGTCTCATCTTTGCGATGTTGTTCGCCGTGTTCGGCGTCCTGGGCGGCAACTACGCCGCCGGGCCGGGGCCAAAAGAGCTGTTCGACCTGGAGTTGGTGGCGATCAACACCGCCATGCTGCTGTTCTCGTCGATCACCTATGGCTTCGCCATGCTGTCGATGGACCAGAACAAGAAAACTCAGACTTTGGTCTGGCTGGCTGTCACCGGTCTGTTCGGCCTGGCCTTCCTGGGGATCGAACTCTACGAGTTCGCTCACCTGATCCATGAAGGCGCGACGCCGCAGCGCAGCGCCTTCCTGTCGGCTTTCTTCACCCTGGTGGGCACCCACGGCCTTCACGTGACCTTCGGCATCATCTGGCTGGTGACGCTGATGGTTCAGGTCAGCTGGAAGGGTCTGATCCCCGCCAACAAGCGCCGCCTGATGTGCCTGTCGATGTTCTGGCACTTCCTTGACGTCATCTGGATCGGCGTCTTCACCTTCGTCTATCTGCTGGGCATGGTTCGATGAGCGCCGATAAGAACGACCACTCGCCGGAGTCGCACGACACCGACCATCTGGGCCACGAGGGGCATAATCACGGCTCCTTCAAGAGCTATATGATCGGCTTCGTCCTGTCGGTGATCCTGACGGCCATTCCGTTCTGGCTGGTCATGACCGGTGTCCTTCCGACCCAGGCCACCGCCCTGATCGTCATGGCCTTCGCCGTGGTGCAGATCGTGGTTCACATGATCTACTTCCTGCACATGAACACCAAGTCCGAGGGCGGCTGGACCATGCTGGCCCTGATCTTCACGATCATCGTCGTGGTCATCGCCCTGTCGGGTTCGCTGTGGGTCATGTACCACCTGAACACCAACATGATGCCGACCCACGAAATGAGCGGGATGGGCTCCTAAGGGGCCGACCAAGGAGGTCGTGATCAAAGGCGACAGCCATAACGCGCCGCGTCGACATCTGACCCTTGTATGGGCCGGATTCGGCGCGGCCTTGTTGTTTCTGAGCTTCGTGGCTCTGGGCGGCTGGCAGGTCCAGCGGTTGGCCTGGAAGACCGAACTGATCGCGCAGGTCGAGGCTCGCGTTCACGCTCCACCCGTCGAAGCGCCCGGACCGGCGTCCTGGTCCGCACTGTCCCGCCAAGACCAACAGTACCGTCGCGTTATGATACGGGGCGTTTTCCAGCACGAACACGAGGTCCTGGTTCAGGCTGTCACCGACTATGGCTCGGGCTTCTGGGTCATGACGCCTTTGGCCACGGATAAAGGCTTCACGGTTCTCGTGAACCGCGGATTTGTCCCGCCTGAGCGTCGTTCGCCGGCCGATCGGTCGTCTGGTCAGTTGGGCGGCCTACAGACGGTGACCGGTTTGTTGAGAATCACCGAACCGGGGGGCGGCTTCCTGCGCGCCAATGATCCGGCCGGGGACCGTTGGTATTCCCGCGATGTGGCGGCGATCGCGGCCGCGAGAGGGCTGTCGACCTTCGCGCCCTATTTCATCGACGCTGACGTCACGCCCAATCCGGACGGCTGGCCGAAAGGCGGGCTGACCGTGGTACGATTCCCGAACAGCCATCTTGTCTACGCCCTGACCTGGTTCGGCATGGCGCTGCTGACCCTTGTTGGATACGGGATCGTGGTGCGTGAAGTTCGTCGTCGTCGCCGGCCCGCATGACCTCCACGCTTCAACGCCTTCTGGGTTTTGGCGACTGGCGCGAGACTGCGGTGTCGCAGGAGGCGGCGAACCGGCGCAATCTTCGCCTGTTGGTCCAACTGCGATGGCTGGCTGTCTTCGGCCAGGTCGCGACGATTCTGATCGTCCATTTTGGTCTGGGCATCCGGCTGCCGCTGCTTTGGCTTCTGATCGCGCCGGTCAGCCTGGCGTTGGTCAATCTGGTCAGCCTGCCCCTGACGCAGCGTCGGGATTCCATTTCAGACCATGAGCTGATGTTAGCCTTGCTGGCGGACGTGGCGGCCCTGACGGGGCAGCTGTTTCTGACCGGAGGCGCGACCAATCCCTTTGTCGGCCTTTACCTGCTTCAGGTCGTGCTGGGGGCGGTTCTGCTGCGGCCTTCATACGCCTGGTCTCTGATCGCGATCACCAGCGTCTGCTTCGTCTGTCTTGGCGTTTTTCACTTGCCGCTCGATCTGCCGCCCTATCAGGAAGGCGGCGTGCTTAGCCTTTATATGGCGGGTGGGTTGATCTGCTTCCTGCTTATGGCGGTGCTGCTGGTGCTGTTCATGACCCGGATCAATGAAAATTTGCGCGCGCGCGACGCCTATGTGGCTGATGTTCGCCAACAGGCGGCTGAGCAGGATCACATCGTCAGGATGGGGTTGCTGGCGTCAGGCGCCGCCCATGAACTGGGCACGCCATTGGCCTCGCTTTCGGTGATTCTAAGCGATTGGCGGCGGATGCCGCTCCTGAAGGCCGACGCCGATCTGAGCCAGGACATGGATGTGATGCAGGCCGAGGTCGAGCGCTGCAAGGCGATCGTCACCGGGATTCTGATGTCAGCGGGCGAGGCGAGGGGACAGGCGCCGTCTCACACCACCCTGGTCCGTTTCCTCGATGAAGTGGTCGAAGGCTGGACCACCCGAGACATCCGGGTTCGGGTGGATGTGACGCCCTGGACCGGCCCCGATCCTCGGATCATCGCCGACCCGGCGTTGCGTCAGGTCTTCGGCGTCCTGTTCGACAATGCGGTTGAGGCCGGTGCGCGGCGGATCGTCGTTTCGCCCACCGTGAGCGATGGAAAGCTTCAGGTGGCGGTGAGAGACAATGGTCCAGGTTTCCCAGCAACCGTGCTCGATCGGCTGGGCAAACCCTATAATTCGACCAAGGATCGTCCCGGCGCCGGCTTGGGTCTGTTTCTGCTCGCCAATGTGATGCGATCACTGGGCGGGTCAGTCGAGGCTTGCAATCCAGCCGGAGGAGGCGGCGAGGTCAAGCTGACCCTGCCGATCGACGTTCTGGCGCCCGAGGAGATTGCAGATGACCGATGAAGCCCCTGTTCTGCTGATCGTCGAAGATGACGACTCATTCTCCCGCACCCTGCGAAAGTCGTTCGAGCGACGAGGGTATGTCGTGGTCAGCGCGGATGGGCCGGATCAGATGGCCGAGGTTCTCAAGATCCATCGCCCGGGATTTGCGGTCGTGGACCTGAAGCTGGGCGGGGCGTCCGGCCTAGGTTGCGTTTCCACTCTGCACGCCTTCGACCCCGACATGAATATCGTCGTCCTGACCGGTTTCGCCAGCATCGCCACGGCGGTCGAGGCGATCAAACTGGGCGCCCGTCATTACCTGGCCAAACCCTCCAGCACCGATGATATCGAAGCCGCCTTCGGCAAGGCCTCTGGTGATGCCGCCACGCCGCTGACCACGCGTCCCACTTCTATTAAGACGCTTGAGTGGGAGCGGATTCACGAGACCTTAGTTGAGACCGACTTCAACATTTCGGAAGCGGCGCGTCGGTTGGGCATGCACCGTCGGACCCTGGCGCGGAAGCTGGAGAAGCGACGGGTCACCTGAGGCCGTCGCGGATCTCGACGTCAGCGTGGCGGCCGCTCTGCCCATTTCAGCAGGGGGATGAGCGGCAGCCCCCAGCCCGTACCGCCGATGCCGAAGAAGAGAAAATCTATCCACGGCGAGGCTGGCAGCAGGCCGCGCAGGGCGATCAGCCCCCAGACCCAGAAAACCAGAAACGCCAGGACGCCAATAGCGGCGACGAATCGACGCGCGCGGGGCGGCATCAGCGCTTGTTCCTGAACAGGAAGAAGGCGATCAGGCACACGGCGGAGCCGGCAAGCGCCCATGGCGTCCAAACCCAGCTGTCCATGGTGCTGACGGCGAAGACGCGTACAGCCAGGAACCAGCCGCAGGCCAGGCCGACGCCGGACACAAGAATGGTCCCGCCTAGGCCACGCCGCCCGGTTAGCAGGTCGGCGATCCAGGCCAGCAGAAGTCCCCCCAGAACGGCGGCGGCGATGTCGGCGTATTGCAACCCTGATCTCCCTGTCGGCCTGTGCGCCGTCTCTCAATCCGACTCGATCTTGTGATCGTAGCGGGGCATACCGCCACGGTCGCGTTTTGGTCACGGTCGAAGGCGACACCATATCCGGGTCAGTGTCGGGCGTCGAATGAACCGTTTCGGAAATCCAGATCGCAATGTCGCCGTCGCTGTGTGGCTGTTCGCCACTGCGGCGTTCGTCTTCCTGATGGTGGTGGTCGGCGGCATCACCCGCCTGACGGGCTCGGGCCTGTCGATCACTGAGTGGCAGCCGATCATGGGGGCGATTCCACCGCTGAATGACGCCCAATGGGCCGAGGCTTTCGAGAAGTACAAGCAGATCCCGCAGTACGCCCAGGTCAACGCTGGCATGAGCCTGGGCGAGTTCCAGGGCATCTTCTGGTGGGAATGGCTGCACCGCCTGATCGGGCGGTTGATCGGACTGGTATTCGCCCTGCCGCTAGCTTTCTTCCTGCTGTGCCGAATCGCGCCACTGCGGTCTGTTTTTCCCCAGTTCGCCATGCCTGATCGCCTGATCTGGCGGTGTCTCCTGTTGTTGGCCTTGGGCGGCCTGCAGGGGCTGATCGGTTGGTGGATGGTTTCCAGCGGCCTGTCCGAGCGGGTCAGTGTCGCGCCCGAACGCCTGGCGACCCACCTGGGTCTAGCCTTCGTTCTGTTCGCCGCCCTTATTTGGACGGGGCTCGAAGCCTGGCATGGAGAGGACAGAGGGCGTCCGCCGTCGGGTTGGGCGCGCGGCGCTGGTTTCCTACTGGGCTTGGTCTTCATCCAATGCCTGCTCGGCGCGCTGGTCGCCGGAGGGCATGCTGGGCTGGTCTACACCGATTGGCCGCTGATGAATGGTGCCGTACTGCCTCCGGCCGATTGGAGTCTGGGCGCTTCAGCTTTTCTGCACGACCAGGCGCTGACCCAGTTCAATCACCGGCTCGTTGCCTATGGGCTGCTGATCGCCGTCAGCATCTACGCCTTCCAGGCCTGGCGTTGGCGCGTGGCTGAGGGGATGGGGCTAGGGGCTTTCGTCCTGGCGGCCGTGATCTGGCTTCAGGCTGCGCTGGGTATCGTCACCCTCATTCACGCCGTGCCGGTCTGGCTGGGCGTGCTCCACCAGGCTGGGGCCGCCGTCGTCCTTGCTGTGGCGACGGCGAACCTTTGGCTGGTGCTGCGGGCTCAGCCCCGGATCTTCATGTCCGGACCGAGGTCCATGGGCCTCTGATCGCCAGGGTCATGCCCGGGTACATGATGTTGACGAACAGCACTTCGCCGTCGGGCGAGAAACAGGCGCCCGCGAACTCGGAGTTGCCGGTGAAGACATTGCGGCCGATCGTATAGACCTTGCCGTCCGGCGTGACGCCCTTCAGGTGGTTGCGAACCTCGGTGGAATAGTTGTCTTCGCACAGGATGAGGTGACCCCACGGCGCGACTGTGATGTTGTCGGCCATGTTCATCGTCTTGATGTCCGTGCTTTCAACGAACAACTGCAGACGGTCGGTCCCGCCGTTCAGGCCGGGAACAAGTCGCATCACTTGACCGCGCCGGATCGGCCCGCCGGATGTTGCGGTGAAATACATCTCATTGTCGCCCCACCAGACGCCTTCGCCGCGGGCGACCCAGGCTGCACCGGCCGCGTGGCCGCGCTTGGCCAGGTCGCCGTTGGGAGATTCTACGTCCTCCATGTCGATCCACTCGATGTCGCGCCAGTCGCCGACGGCCCAGGCGCGGTCGTCTTGGTTGCGGGTGTCGGCCGAAGGCGCGCCCTTCCAGGCCATGGCCTGCAGCTTGCCGCCTTCGGCCAGCTTGCCAGGCGTCTTGGGAATGAAGCGGTAGAACAGGCCGGAATTGTCGTCCTCGGTCAGATAGACGATGCCTGTGCGCGGATCGATGCAGACCGCCTCGTGATCGAACCGTCCCATGGCCTTCAGCGGCACGGGGTCGACGAGGCCGGTCGCCGTCGATGGCACTTCGAACACCCAGCCGTGGCTCTTGGTCACGTCGGCGTCGGCAGGGGTCTCGAGCGTCTCCTCGCATGTCAGCCAGCTGCCCCAAGGCGTCGGCCCGCCGCAGCAGTTGGTCGAGGTGCCGGCCAGGCTCATATGCTGACTGACCTTCTGACGCGTCTTGAGATCATAGATGATGGTGGAGCACCCGCCCGGCAGGGGACGGCCGTCCTTGTAGGTGTCATAGGCCTTGGTCGCGTCTAACAGACCGAGGCGTTCTTCGTGCAGGCCGCCGGGCCCCAGATTGCGGTGCAGGCCGGATGAACCCTTCAGCTCGTGATTGACCACCAGGGCGACCCGCGAACCTTCCAACGGGAAACAGGCCATGCCGTCGGGTTGCCCTGGGACGAACAGGCCGTCATCCATGGTGTCGCCGCCTTGGACTATCACCTGGTAGGAGAAGCCTTCGGGCAGATCGAGCAGTCGGCTGGGATCACGGATCAGCGGGCCATAGCCGTGGACCTCGTTGACGTAGGTCTCTTCGCCTTCCGCCTGGGCGGCGGCGTGACGGGCCAAGCCTGCGAAAGCGAGGGCGGCGCTCGAGGCGATTAGACCGCGACGGTGAGGGTTCATGGGAAGCTCCGGAAGTTTGTCTCCCGATGACTCCGATTGGCTATGGTTTGATGACAAGCGCCGTTATTTTATAACGAGTCAGCACCTAAAGTTTTGGGTATTTTAATACCGTAAACAAAATATCGTTGTAAAACATAAAGTTGATGGTAGTCTTGTGGCGTTCAGTGCGTTGACGCGACCCGTCCTCTCCTGTATCAGCGCGCCTTCATTCGGTTCCCTCGGGGGCCGGACCCGATTTTCGTCTCCAGGAACCCCCTCAATGCTGAAGAGCACCACGGCTTCGTTGAAGCCGGCCGAGGTCGAGAAGAAATGGATCCACATCGACGCCGAAGGCGTCGTGGTGGGCCGTCTCGCGACCTTCATCGCCAACCGTCTGCGCGGCAAGCACCGCGGCGACTACACCCCGCACGTTGACTGCGGCGACTATGTCGTCGTCACCAACGTCGACAAGGTGGTGTTCACCGGCAAGAAGTCGACCGACAAGGTCTATTATCGCCACACCGGCCACCCGGGCGGCGTCAAGTCGACGACCCCGGAGAAGGTTCTGGGCGGTCGCTTCCCCGAGCGCGTGCTCGAGAAGGCCGTCGAGCGCATGCTGCCGAAGGAAAGCCCGCTGGCCCGCAAGCAGATGACGCACCTGCGCCTGTTCGCCGGCGGCGCGCACGAACATGAAGCCCAGCAACCGGAAACGATCGACTTCAAGTCGGCGTCGCCCAAGAACACCCGGAGCGTCTGAGCATGACCGACGTGACCAACGAAACCGCCACCGGCTTCGACGCCCTGAAGGGCCTGAGCGCTTCGGTCGAGAACGACGCCCCCGTCTACGTCCAGAAGCTGGACGCCCAGGGCCGCGCCTATTCGACCGGCAAGCGTAAGAACGCCATCGCTCGCGTCTGGGTTAAGCCCGGCACCGGCAAGATCACCGTCAACGGCAAGGACCAGGAGCAATATTTCGCTCGCCCCGTGCTGCGCATGATGATCGCCCAGCCCCTGACCGTTTCGGACCGCGCCACCCAGTATGACGTGATCTGCACCGTCGAAGGTTCGGGCCTGTCCGGCCAGGCCGGCGCTATCCGCCACGGCCTGTCGCACGCCCTGACGCATTTCGAACCGGAACTGCGCAAGGTCCTGAAGCCGCACGGCTTCCTGACCCGCGACAGCCGCGTCGTCGAGCGCAAGAAGTACGGCCGCGCCAAGGCTCGCCGCAGCTTCCAGTTCTCGAAGCGCTAATCGCGTTCACGCGGTTTGGATTTGGGGCGCTTCGGGGAGACCCGGAGCGCCCTTTTTCTTGTCTATCTTCTCCCGCATGGGGGAAGGGTCAGGAGTAGCCTATGACCCACACCATTTTCATCGACGGCGAAGCCGGCACCACGGGGCTTGAGATCCGCGAGCGGCTGGAGGCCCGTTCCGATCTGGAGCTGATCCTGCTGGGCGACCGTAGGCGTGACGTTGGGGCGCGGCGCGAGGCGCTGAACAGCGCCGACGCCGTGATCCTGTGCTTGCCCGATGATGCGGCGCGCGAGGCGGTGGCCATGGTCGAGAACCCGTCAGTCAAGGTGATCGACGCCTCGACCGCCTATCGGGTCGCGCCCGGCTGGGCCTATGGGTTTCCTGAGATGGACGCAGGTCAGCGCGACCTGATCGCCCGGTCGCAGTTCGTGTCCAATCCCGGCTGCTATCCGACCGGCTTCATCGGCCTGATGCGGCCGCTGGTGAAGGCGGGTCTGGTGCCGGCCGGCCATCCGGTCACGGTCAATGCGGTCTCGGGCTATTCCGGCGGCGGCAAGGCCATGATCGCCGAGTTCGAGGCGCCGGAGGCCGCAACGGCTTATCGCGCCTACGGTCTGTCGCTGAAGCACAAGCATGTACCCGAGATGACCAAACACGCGGGTCTGACCCGCGATGTTCTGTTCACTCCGGCGGTTGGAAACTATCGCCAAGGCATGCTGGTCGAGGTTCCGCTGCACCTTGCCGCATTGCCGGAGACGCCTTCGGTCGAGCGTATCCACGGCGCCCTGGTCGAGGCCTATGACGGCCAGAGGTTCGTCGAGGTGGTTGATCTGGACGAGACCGAGGCGATGGCCGGGCTGGAGCCCGAGGGGCTGAACGGCACCAACCGCCTGCGTCTGCATGTCTTTGGGGATCGGTCCGGCGAGCAGGTGCGTCTGGTCGCGCTGCTGGACAATCTGGGCAAAGGCGCGTCCGGCGCGGCTGTGCAGAACCTCAACATCATGCTGGGACTGGATGACGGTGTCGGTCTGATCTGATGGCGTGACGGGCGAGAAACCTTTTCGCGTCCGCCGTCGTACTGGGAGTCATGACCCAGTCCCTGATCCTCAACCGCCGGGGCCTTCTGACGGGCGCCGGCGCGTTCGCCTTGTCCGCCTGTTCCCCAGAACCCGTGGAGGCCGGGGAGGGGCAGTACGCCGCATCTCCCTATCGTCGGATCTCAGACTCGGAGTGGCGGCGGCGGTTGGGCGATGCGGCCTGGACCGTCATGCGCCGCGAAGGGACGGAGCGTCCGTACACCAGTCCACTGAACGACGAACACCGACGCGGCGTCTTCGTCTGCAAGGGATGCGACCTGCCGCTGTTCCGTTCCGGCTGGAAGTTCGATTCCCACACCGGTTGGCCCAGCTTCTATCAAGTCATGGCGGACAACATCGGCCGCAAACGCGATTTCGCCATCGGCATTCCCCGCACTGAATACCATTGCGCACGCTGCCTCGGCCATCAGGGGCATGTGTTCAACGACGGGCCCAGGCCGACGGGTCTGCGCTACTGCAACAACGGCGTCGCCCTGAAGTTCGTGTCGGCCTAGCGCCGGTTGGCGCGGATGGCGGAATCGACCGTCACGCCGAACCAGACCGCCGCGACGATGATCAGCAGGCCGTAGTCATGGCCGGGCAGGAAGACCGGGGCGACCGCTGCGGCGATGACCAGCAGGGGAAACAGACCGGCCCAGACGGCGGTCGAAGGCGAGTCGGCGTGGATCATCGCCCGCGGCGCCGGGCGCTTCATCACGCGCGCCATCCAGCCGTTCAGAGCGACGAACAGGACCGAACAGACGACGGCGCTGATCACGTATTTCGGCGTATTGCCCGGCTCGCCAAAGAGCGCCGCCGTCATGACCAGAAGCACCAGGGCGACGCCCGTGCTGACGGCCAGCAGGATATTGGGTTCGATACGGTTCAAGACTTCACTTTCACATAGAGACCCGGGGCCGGCGTCAGGGGCGAAAGCGGACCCTTAGCAGGGTCGCGCGCCGGAATCCTGGCGCCCGAGCGTGCGTGCAGCCAGTCGGCCCAGTGCTCCCACCAACTGCCCGGATGCTCGGCGGCGCCGGTCTGCCATTCGGCTAGGGTGGGGGGCAGGGCGGGATTGGTCCAGTGCTGGTATTTCCGCGCCGCCGGGGCGTTTACGACACCTGCGATATGACCCGATCCCGCCAGGGTAAAGGTGACGTCCCGGCTGCCGAACAGTTTCGCCGAGCGATAGACCGAATTCATCGGCGCTATGTGATCCTCGCGGCTGGCCTGGAAATAGAGGGGGATCGTCACCTTCGACAGATCTGCTGTCAGGCCGCCGATCTCGAACACGCCACGCGCCAGGGCGTTGGCGCCGTACATCTGGCGCAGATAGGCCAAGTGCAGGGTCTTGGGCATCCGCGTCTGGTCGGCGTTCCAGAACAGCAGATCAAAGGCGGGCGGGTCCTTGCCCAGCAGATAGTTGCTGATGAAGAAGGACCAGATCAGGTCGTTAGACCGTAGGGCGTTGAAGGTCTCGGCCATGGCGGCGCCGGGCAGGACCCCGCCGGCGGCGTCCATCTGGCGTTCGATCTCGGCGATCCAGTGTTCGTCGGTGAACAGCAGCAGGTCGCCGGCCTCGGCGAAGTCGTGCTGGGCGGCGAAGAAGGTGGCGGCTGCGACGCGGGTGTCGCCCTTGGCCGCCATATGGGCCAGGGCCGCACCCAGGAGGGTGCCGCCGATGCAGTAGCCGACGGCGTTCAACTGCGATGCGCCGGACTGTTCCAGCGTCTTTTCAACGGCGCGATAGATCCCCTTTTCCAGATAGTCGTCGAAGCCCAACCCGGCCTTGTCCAGATCCGGATTGACCCAGGAACAGACAAAGACAGTGAAGCCCTGGGCGGACAGCCAGCGGATCAACGAATTGGCCGGCTGGAGGTCCAGAATGTAGAATTTGTTGATCCAGGGCGGGAAGATCAGCAGCGGGATCTGATGCTGGGCATCCGTCGCGGGCGCGTATTGGATCAGCTCGAACAGGTCGTCGCGCCACACCACCTGGCCCGGCGCGGTGGCGACGTTTTCGCCGACGACGAATTTGCCATAGTCCGCCTGACTGATCCTGAGCGAACCTTGGCCGCGTTCCAGATCGGCTGCGAAGTTCTGCATTCCCTTCACCAGGGATTCGCCGCTGGTCTCCGCCAGGGCCTTCAGGGCCACCGGGTTGGAGGCCAGAAAGTTCGAGGGGGAGAAGGCGTCGGTCAGCAGGCGGGTGAAGAACTGGGCCCGGCGTTTGACCGCCGGGTCGATGTCCTCGACCCCGGCGATCAGGCCGTTCATCCAGTCCGATGTCAGCAGATAGGACCGTCGCATCATGTCGAATATCGGATTGTCCGACCAGGCGGGGTCCTTGAACCGCTTGTCGGCGGGGGCGGGCGGCATCGGTTCGCCGGCTGCCTGACGCGCCGTGCCGGTCCAAAGATCAATATAGCGGCTGAACAGGTCGGCTTGGGCTTGGAAGAGCTTTTCCGGGCGCGCGGCCAGGCTGCTCATCACCGAGGTCATGGCGGGGGCCACGTTGAACGGATCGGGCGACAGGGCGGCGGGGCGGTCCGCCTGCGCCAGGGCGGCTTCGGCGAGCGCGCCCTGGGCCATCATGGCGGCCTTGGCCAGGTTCATGGACAAGGTTTCGAGCAACTGGGCTTGTTCAGTTCCAAGGAAGGCGGCGGTGGGTTCGGCGGCTCTTTCCGGAACCGCATTCTCGGTTTGGATAGGAGGCGATTCGGTTGAGGACGCCTGCGCGTTGGGCGCCGTCTTCGCACGGGGTGGGCGTGGTTTTGCGGATGTCGGGCGGCCGGGTTTGCGCGGAGCTTTGACTGCGGAAGCATCGAGCGACGCCGTCGCCTCTAGCCTGCCGCCGGGCAAGGGTCTGACCTTCTGGGACTTGGCTGTAGGGGGCGACTCACCGGAGGCCTCGGCCTTCGGACCCTTTTTCTTTGGAGCTTGGGCCATAAATTTCCTTCGCATTCCTTAGAGCGAAGGGCCGGTTCGACGCCTCGCCCTTCCGCACGGAGCGATGATGGCATAAGACCGACCCCGACATGAACGCGCACTTTCGAAAAAGGACGAAGCTGAGAGCTTCGGGGCTTGGTCTGGCGACGCTGACGGCGTTGCTTGGAGCCTGTGCGCCGTCGTTCGCTCCGAAAACCGACCCGACATCGCCCATCGCGCCGCGTGTCCAGGCCCTGGTGGACGTCAATCGTCATTACCCCAGCTGGGAGAATTTCCCCGCCGCCCCGGCCGACCTACCTGAAGCGACCCAAATCGCTTCCAGTGTGAGGATGCTGGAGAGCCAAGGGGGAGCCTTGGGAGGCGAGGTCTCACGGATCGACTGGACGCTGAAGGACGCAGAAACCTTGGCTGCAGAGACCCGCGCCCAGGTGGAGGCTGTTCCGGTATCGCCTGATTCTGCCCGCACTCAAGTCGAGATCGACGCCTTCGCTCAGAGCCTGCGCGACCGCGCCAAGGCCCCGCCTCCGGTCGATCGGCGTCCGGTTGAATGAGATTGTCGCCGGGGATCGAGAATCCCCGGATGATACGCCGATGGCGGACGATGGCGGCTTCAAGATCGAAAGTGCATTCCTGGGGGTGACACAGTCGCTGTCCGGCCGCGTCTGGCGTCAGCGACCGGCCGAGGTCGCGACCATACGCGCTCATATGCAAGGGCTGGGACTGGACGAACCGCTGGCGCGGGCCTTGGCTTCGCGTGGCGTTCGTGCCGACCAGGGCGCTGATTTCCTGACGCCCACCCTGCGCGCTCTATTTCCGGACCCTTCCAGCTTCCTGGATATGGACGCTGCGGCGGGCGCTATCCTCGACGCCTTTCAGGCTAGGGCCCGAGTCCATGTCTTTGCGGACTATGATGTGGATGGGGCCGCCAGCGCGGCTCTTCTTGTGCGTTGGTTCCGAACCATGGGGGCGGATCTTTCCATCTATGTCCCCGACCGAATAACGGAGGGCTATGGTCCCAGCGCGAAGGCCTTCGACAGTTTGAAGGCGGCGGGCGCCGATCTGGTTGTCACGGTCGATTGCGGCGCTGCGGCGAATGAGGCGCTGGCTCACGCGGCGGCCATCGACCTGAAGGTCGTTGTCATCGACCACCATCTGATGCGCAGTGAGCCGCCCAGGGCGCTGGCGGTCGTCAATCCAAACCGACCCGGCTGCAACTCAGGGCAGGGGAATCTGGCGGCGGCGGGCGTGGTCTTCGTACTGCTTGCGGCGCTGAACCGTGAAGCGCGGCGGCGCAACCTGTTCGCCGAGCGGCCCGAGCCTGATATTCGGCAGTGGCTGGACTTGGCGGCCCTTGGCGCGATCTGTGACGTGACGGCCCTGACGGGGTTCAACCGCGCCCTGACGGGGTTGGGGTTGAAGGTCATGAGCGATTGGAAAAACCCTGGACTGCGCGCCCTCCTGGCTGCGGCCGGCGCAGAAGAGGGGCCGGCCAAGAGCAATCACGCCGGGTTTATCTTGGGACCGCGCATAAACGCAGGGGGACGGATCGGTCGGTCTGACTTGGGCGCACGCCTGCTGTCTACCGACGACCCGGTCGAGGCTCAGGCCCTGGCCCTCGAACTGGACGCTCTGAACCTGTCGCGTCGCGAGGTGGAGCGCACCGTCACGGAGGCGGCCGTCCGTCGCGCCGAGGCGACCGGCGCCCACGCTGACGATTCCGCGCTGGTCGTCGTAGCGGGCGAAGATTGGCATCCAGGCGTGGTCGGCATCGTGGCTGGTCGTCTGCGCGAGCGTTGGCGCAAGCCGGTGATCGTCGTCGGCATCGATCCGGTGACCGGCCTGGGCAAGGGATCCGGGCGATCGCAAGCGGGCATGAATCTGGGCCGCGCCATCCAGGCGGCGTGGGAGGCGGGCATTGTGTTGGCCGGCGGAGGCCACGCCATGGCGGCAGGTTTGACGATGGACGGCCTGCGACTGGCTGAGCTGACCGAATTCCTGAACGCGAGACTGGCAGCCGAAAGGGTCGAGGCGGTGGCGATGGACGCGTTGGACGTTGATGCTCTTATTGACCCGGGCGCAGCGACCCGCGCCTTGTTTGAGTCGTTCGAACAACTGGCGCCTTTCGGGCCGGCCAATCCGGAGCCGGTCTTCGCTCTTAATGGCGTGCAGGCCCGCGAGCCGGTGCAGATGAACGGCGGCCATGTTCGCTGCCGTCTGGTCGGACCAGACGGCGCATCTGTGCGCGCCATCGCCTGGCGCTGCGCCGATCTGCCGACCGGGCAAGCCCTGTTGAGCGGGCAGGGCGGCTTGAACGTCGTAGGTCGTCTGAAGGCGGACGACTGGAACGGCCGTCGCGGCGTGCAGTTTGAGATCGAGGATGTCGCAGATCCCCGCAGGGTTTGATCGACGCTACGACGGATTGGCCGACCGCAAAAAACTCGAAATCCACGCTTGCACCCGTCCGAGGGCGCGGCTATATCGCCGGCTCTCCCGCGCAGCGGTCCCTTCGTCTATCGGTTAGGACGTCAGGTTTTCAACCTGAAAAGAGGGGTTCGACTCCCCTAGGGACTGCCACGCGGGATGATAACAGGCCGAGCCGTAAGGCCGCCTGCACCGCCTCTGATATTCATTCTTATGTTGCGTCGCCCGGTGGGCGCTGGTGGTGACGTTAGAGCGGCACAACTGCAACGTTTCTGCTGAGGGGCGCAACTTTCTAAGCCCTTTTGCGGATTTTGGCCTTTCCAAAGATTCACGGAACAGTGTTAAACGTAATCTGTTGTCCGTTAGAGGAGCGGACGGGGGTGTAAACTTGTCTGATTTCGATGGGATGGAAACGGCGGAGACCGTTCGTGTCGTCGGTCGCGTAAAATGGTTTGATCCGGCGAAGGGCTATGGCTTCATCGTTCCGGACGATCCGACGCTGACTGAGCTTCGTGACGTTCTGCTGCACATTAGCAGTCTGCGTGATACCGGCCGTGATACGGCTGACGAAGGCGCGCCGATAACCTGCGCTTGCGTCAAGCGAGCCAAGGGTTGGCAGGCGGTCGAGATTCACGAACTTGGGGCTGGTGAAGCGACCATGATCGCACGCCGTCCAATAATTGCCGCGACGCCCCAAGCGCCCTGTCCTGACGTGGATGGAGCGCTGGAATCGGCTGTCGTCAAATGGTTCAACCGGACGAAGGGCTACGGATTCGTCGTGCGCGACCGTGAACCTGGCGATATCTTCGTCCATATCGAAACCCTTCGTCGCTGCGGCCTTGACGATCTGGTGCCTGGCGATGTTGTTCAGGTGCGGTTCGCCAGTGGTCCCAAAGGCCTAGTGGTCGCCGAAATCAGACCGGGCGGCTGACCGATTCGCCCTAAGGACGGCGTATGTTCGACGCGACGAGACGTTTCCTGTTGACCGGCCTGGCGGCCTTGGCGCTGGCCGGTTGCGCAGCCAAGGCTCCGGAAGGGCCAAATGGCGAGGCCCTTCAAAGACTCGCCGTTGTTACGGCCTCTGGCGAGCATACGTTCTGGGTCGAGATCGCTGACGAGGAACCCGAGCGCCAGCGCGGGCTGATGTTCCGGCCGCCGCTGGAGGCTGACCGGGGCATGTTGTTCCAATGGCCGGGCGAAGCGCCGCGCGAGCAGAGCTTTTGGATGCGCAACACGCCCAGTTCGCTGGACATCCTCTATATCGACCCGACGGGGCGAATCGTCTCGATCGCGTCCCACGCCACCCCCTTTTCCGAGGCGCCCATTCCCTCGAACGGACCCGCCAACGGCGTGCTGGAACTACGCGCGGGCCGTGCCGACGAGATCGGCGCCAAGCCCGGCGACAAGGTTTTGCATCCTTATTTCAAGCCTTGATTGCGGATTGCGTCGCGAAGTGCCAATAGAGCGCTCCGTTCGGTCCGGGGTGTAGCGCAGCCTGGTAGCGCATCTGGTTTGGGACCAGAGGGTCGGAGGTTCGAATCCTCTCGCCCCGACCAAGGAACGGCCGCTGGATTCCGTATCCAGCGCGCGTTATGGCAGGTCCATAGGACCTGCCGATCACTAGGGATTTCGCCATGCTCGCCCGCATCTACCGCCCGGCCAAGACCGCTATGCAGTCCGGCAAGGCCAAGAGCCGCGACTGGCGCCTTGAGTTTGAGCCGGCCTCGGCCCGTACGATCGACCCGCTTATGGGCTGGACAAGCTCGTCGGATATGAACGGTCAGGTGCGCCTCGCCTTTGATTCGAAGGAAGAGGCCGTCGCCTACGCCGAACGCCACGGCATTCCGTTCCGCCTGCATGAGCCGAACGAAGCTCCGACGATCCTGAAGGCCTACGCCGATAACTTCGCCCCCAATCGCAAACAGCCCTGGACGCACTGACGCCCGGTCCGCTGCCGAGCGCCCTTAGCTCAACCGGATAGAGCACCCGCCTTCTAAGCGGACGGTTGCAGGTTCGAGTCCTGCAGGGCGCGCCACCCTCGCGACGGCGCTGCTGAAAGCCACGCCATGACCGAATCAGAATCCTCAAACATCGGCCAGATCCGTGTCGCGGCCCTTTATCGATTCTCAGCCATCGCCGATGTCGAGGCAGTGCGCGCGCGATTGCAGACGGCTTGTGACGCTGGCGGGGTCAAGGGCACGCTGCTGGTCGCCACTGAAGGGCTGAACGGCACGATCGCGGGGCCGGAAGCCGGCATTGAGGCGGTTCTGGCCGAGATTCGATCCATTTCAGGCTTCGCTAATCTGGACGTCAAATACGCCTGGACCGGCGACATGCCTTTTCTGCGGATGAAGGTCCGGATCAAGCGCGAAATCGTCACGATGGGCCAGCCGGATCTGGATCCGGCGCGAGAGGCCGGGGTCTATGTCGCGCCTGCGGACTGGAACGCCCTGATCGCCGATCCGACCACCCTGGTGATCGACACCCGCAACGACTACGAGGGCGAGATCGGGACCTTCGAGGGGGCGGTGCAGCCGAACACCCGAAGCTTCCGCGACTTCCCCGACTGGTTCCGCACAGAGGGCCGCGCCCTGCTGGACCAGATGAAGCCACAGCGGGTGGCCATGTATTGCACCGGCGGCATCCGCTGCGAGAAATCGACCGCCTTCCTGAAGGCCGAAGGTGTCGAGCACGTCCATCACCTGGAAGGGGGCATCCTGCGTTACCTTGAGGAGGTCGAGCCGGTTGACAGCCTATGGCGGGGCGACTGTTTCGTCTTCGACGAGCGGGTCTCGGTGGGCCATGGTCTGGCGCAGGGCGACCACACCCTCTGCCGCGGCTGTCGAATGCCGGTGGACGCGGCGGGGCGCGCCTCGCCTCACTTCATAGAAGGCGTCTGCTGCGAACGCTGCCGCGAAACTCGGGACGACGCACAGCGGCTGCGCTACGCCGAGCGCCAGAGACAGATCGAGTTGGCGCGTCGGCGCGGCCAGACCCATCGGGGTCGGAGTGATCCCGCCTGAGGCTTCGTCCTATTTGGGCGGCTGATGATAGACCACGCGGCATTCGCCATCGAGGGTGGTGTAGCGGTTGTTGGCCGCATCGACGAAGGCGATCCGGCCACCATCGTTGTATTCGACCTTGCCGGTGGAGCGTCCCTTGAACGTCTCCGTCCCATAGCTCCAGCAGGTGATGTCGGCCGGGGTGTCGCCCCAGGTGGCGGCGTTGCGGGCGCGTTTGCTGTCGGTGCAGGCCCCCGTCGCGGCGACGAGGGTCAGGGCGAGGGCGGCGAGTATGAAGCTTTTCATGAGGCGCAGCCTCGCATGATCGCGGCGCCGGCGGAAGCGGTGTCCGAATCTGAGTGTTTCAGGACTGTTCAGCGCTTTTCAGGCGGGTAGTAAGCTTATTGTTTTCCGTTATTTAGCGTTTCAGGGCGTTTCACGGCACCCCACCCAATCGCAAATCCTATGGCGGGTGTGTAGGCGGGTGTGAAAGAGGCCTGATCCAACGCCTAGTTCCCAGCTAGCCAGGAAATTTCTGTGGCGAAGCGCGGACTAGCGTCTAAGATTGGCGGACAAAAATCGTTATTGCAGAAATGTCGCAGGTCGACGTCAGATGCCACGCCAAGCCGCCGAACTCGGCGCTCTCGCCGTCAGCCGTATAGCCACTGCCGGCTACCACGCGGTCGGCGGGGTGGCGGGTTTATATCTGCAGGTTCTCCCCACAAGGGGTCGGACCTGGATTCTGAGGGCGGACATCGGCGGTCGGCGTCGGGAGATGGGCCTGGGCGGCTATCCGAGCGTTACCCTGTCCGGCGCACGAGAGGCGGCGCGTGGAGCCCGAGACCTCATCCGCGCGGGCATAGACCCGATCGACAGGGCGCGGGCGGCGAAGGCCAGGTTGACCGTGACGTCCACTCAATCCGGATGGACATTCCGGCAGGCGGGCGAAGCCTATGTCGCCACGCACGAGGCGGGCTGGAAGAACGCCAAGCATCGGGCTCAGTGGTCGTCGACCCTGGCCGCCTATGTCTATCCTGTCGTCGGGGATCTCGGCGTCGACGCGGTCGGTCTGTCTCATGTCATGGACATCCTCACGCCGATCTGGACCACGAAAACCGAGACCGCCAGACGCGTGCGGGGGCGGTTGGAGGCGGTTCTGGACTGGGCCGCGACGCGCGAGCTCCGGTCCGGACCGAACCCCGCCCGGTGGAAGGGGCATCTCGATAAGCTGCTGGCCGATCCCTCCAAGGTCTCGAGGGTCAGACATCACCGTGCACTGCCGATCGACGACATGCCCGGCTTCATCGCCCGTCTGGGCGAGGTCTGGGGCGTCGGCGCTCGGGCGCTTCTGTTCGGAATCCTCACCGCAGGCCGCTCCGGCGAGACCAGAGGCGCCGCCTGGGGCGAGATGGATGTTGCGCGCGGAACCTGGACTGTACCCGCAGAGCGCATGAAAGGGGGAAGGGTGCATCGCGCCGCCCTTTCCAGCGCCGCGCTCGCGCTCCTCGGCGTTCCCGGCAAGCCCGATGATCTCGTCTTTCCCGCTGCAAGCGGCGGGACATTGTCGGAGATGACCCTGACCAAGGTGCTGCGGGACATGAAGGTGGATGCGGTTCCGCACGGCTTCCGATCCACATTCCGCGATTGGGCGGCCGAGCGCACAGAACATGCGAATGAACTGGCGGAGATGGCGCTCGCTCACGCTGTGGGAAGCAAGGTCGAAGCCGCCTATCGTCGAGGCGACCTGTTTGCTCGGCGGGTTGGCCTGATGAATGATTGGGCGGTGTTTTGCGGTCTGGGTCGCTAAGCCCGTAGCACGGCATTTAGAGAGCGCCACGCGATCTAGCGCTAATCTGTCCAACGAAGAGAAGCCCGGTGCTGCCTGCTCGCCTGGACCCGATCCAGCGGGCAGCCGACGTTCATGATGATCTGTCATGTCCAAAGGCTTCGCCCGCCTCGCCATGCGTATGGGGGCAGACTTAAACGGTGCGGCGTCAGGATTGATGCTGGCGCCGTGCCGGATCACGTCTTGCTTTGGGGGGGGGGGCGCTGATCCAGTGCCTAGTCGCGATCCCGTAGATGGCCTTGATCATCGGCATCTGGACAGGCGAATTTGGAGGAGAGATCAGCACGCAAACGCCGATCGGCTCGCGGCGGATGATCGTATCTCCGATCCGGCTCTCCAAGGCGTAACTGGCGATCAGGTCACGGGCCGCCTTGATATAAGCGGCGGGGCCGGTCGCCTCGGCGGGCGCGGCATCGGAATGCCGATCCCGGCGCGATCAGGGCGGCGATCTCATCCGTCTGCGCCGTATAGGCCTTAAGTGTGCGATCGATGAGGGCGACGCGTTGATTGACGGCCCAGGTCGAGAAGGAAGGCCGCCCCGGAGAGGCTTTGGAGGGTAAGAACCTTCTCGTGAAGCGTCAGCGGATGGGAACCAAAACCTCCACTTCAGCGCCGTCCGCCAGCCCGTCTGCGCCGGGCAAACGCCGCAACAATCCATTGGCCGCCGCCATAACCGTGACGAGAGAGGAATCCTGGTCGGTCATGGGTCGCACGCGGCGCACCCCGTCGGCGTCGGGCTCGATTATAGCGCGCATATAGTGTTCGCGCGGCCCGTTCGGCGCGAGCGGACCATGAAGGCGTGCCCGGTCCGGAGCGAGATTCGTCGAGCCGCCCTGAAGGGCTGCGATCAGAGGCCAAAGGAACAACTCCGCGCAGACCAGGGCCGAGGCGGGATTGCCGGGTAGACCGAGCAGGGGCCGTCCGTCGGCCAGAAGCGCGAACCAGACAGGCTTGCCGGGGCGCACGGCGACGCCCTCGACCGAGAGAGAACCACCGACCGACCGGACCGCCGGCTTGACGCGATCATGGTCGCCGACGGAGGCGCCGCCGACCGTCACCAGAAGATCGAAGGCTCCGGCGTCGATGGCGGCGAGAATGGAGGCGTCGTCGTCTCTGGCCGGGCCGAGATGGACGACCGTGCCGCCGCAGCGACGCACGAAGGCCGCCAGGGCCGGGGCGCAGGCGTCGTAGATCTGGTGGGGCCCGGCGGGCGTTCCGGGAGCGACGAGTTCGTCGCCAGTCGACAGGAGGGCGACCACGGGTCGACGACGGCAGGTCACCGTCGCGCGGCCCGCCGAAGCGGCCAGCGCCAGGCGCCACGGATTGAGCCGGGTTCCAGCCTCAAGCAGGACGGCGCCGGCGCGGAAGTCGCAGCCTTGAGGCCGCACCCAGGCCGGGGCGTCCGGTGCGGCGGCCAGGACAACCGTCTCACCGTCGCGGGCGGCCTCTTCCTGGATCACCACCCGGTCGCCGCCGGCGGGCAGGGCGGCGCCGGTGAAGATGCGGGCGGCCTGGCCGGGCTGAAGGCTCACGCCGGCGTTGTGGCCGGCTGCGCTCTCGCCGATGATCTTGAGGCGCGCGCCGGGCCGGACGTCCGCGCCGCGAACGGCCCAGCCGTCCATGGCGGAGGCGTCGTAGGGGGGCTGGTCGCGGCCGGCCGTGACCGGTTCCGCCAGCCAGCAGCCGTCGGCCTCCGTCAGGGAAACGGCTTGCGCCGCCAGCGGGACGATGGCCGACAGCATGGTCGCGCGGGCGGTCTCGACCGAGGGCAGGCTCACGGTCGGCTCCAGTCGCCCGAGGCGCCGCCCGACTTGGCCAGCAGGGCGATGTCTGCGACGACCATCTCGCGATCGACGGCTTTGAGCATATCGTAGAGGGTCAGGAGTGCGACGGACACCGCCGTCAGCGCTTCCATTTCGACCCCGGTCTGACCCTGGGTCCGGGCCGTCGCCGTCGCCTCTAGACCCGATCCGTCCTTGCTCGGCCGGACGGCGACCTTGACGGAGATCAGCATCAGAGGGTGGCACATGGGGATGAGGTCAGAGGTCCGCTTGGCCGCCATGACGCCGGCGATTTCGGCCACGGCGCGAACGTCGCCCTTTTTGCCGCCGCCCGACAGGGCCAGAACCAGGGTCTCGGGCCGCATGGCGATCCGGCCACGCGCCGTCGCCTCGCGCGTCGTGGTCGCCTTGTCCGAGACGTCGACCATGCGGGCGCGGCCCTCGGCGTCGATGTGGGTGAGGTCTGCACCAACGGGCGTGTTCGGACCCGACATCATCGCTCCAGCAGCCGAGGCATGAGTTCGACCATGTTGCAGGGCTTGTGACGGCTGTCGAGCTGCCAGCGGATGACCTTGTCCCAGCCGTCGCGGACCGCTCCGTTGGAGCCCGGGAGACAGAAGACGAAGACGCCGTCAATCAGGCCGGCCGTCGCTCGGGATTGCAGGGTTGAAAGGCCGATCGTCTGATAGCTGACCTGGTGGAAGATCACCGAGAAGCCGTCGATCCGCTTGTCGAACAGGGGCTCGAGGGCCTCAGGCGTGACGTCCCGGCCCGTCAGGCCCGTCCCTCCTGTGGTGATGATCGCATCCACCGAGCCGTCGCCGATCCAGCACCGGACCCGGGCGCGAATGGCCCCGATGTCGTCGGGAACGATGTCGCGCAAGACCGGGAGATGGCCGGCCTCGGCAATCCGGTCCGCCAGGATCTTGCCCGAGGTGTCGCTTTCCTCGTCCCGGGTGTCGGAGATGGTGAGGACGGCGATGCGCACAGGAGTGAAGGGCAGATCGACGAGCCGCCCGCCAGGGGCGGGCAGCTCAAGGTCGGCGCGTGTCTCGGTCATGGGGTCTCCTCGGCCCAGCGGGCCAGATCGTTGTGGTCCTGGTCGCGGGGCTCGATCCAGCGGCGGCCCTCAGGACCGTCCTCCCGTTTCCAGAACGGCGCCCGGGTCTTGAAATGGTCCATCAAGAAGTCGGCGGCCTCGAAGGCCGGGCGTCTGTGCGCGGCGGCGACGGCGACGAAGATCACCGGCTCGCCGACTCCGATCGGGCCCCAGCGGTGCACGGCGAGGGCGTCCTGGATTTCGAACCGCGCGCGGGCGTCGGCTTCGATCGCCTCCATCACCCGTTCGGTGAAGCCCGGATAGGCTTCCAGGGTCAGGGTGTCGATGGTCCGGTCGCCGGAGCGGCCGCGGGTCAGGCCGGTGAAGGAGACCACCGCCCCGGTGTCCAGCCGATCACGGCAAAAGTCCCGCAACAGTGCGGCCGCGTCGAGCGGGTCCCGGGTGATGCGGATCATGCTCAGCCGCCGCCGACGGGAGAGCCGAACGCCACCTCGTCTTCGGGTCGGATCGGGAGGTCGTCGCTGCGCAGGCTGAAAGGGGTGAGGGTGGCGTTGAGGATCACCAGGGTGCTGCGATGATCGAGATGGTCGGCGAGGCGCGCGTCGCCGCCGGCCGCCGCAGCCTTGATCTCGCCCAGGGTGGCGCCCTCGAGCTTCGCCTCGGACCATCCGGCGATGTCGCCGATGGTCCCGAACAGTTTCACGACCGCCATCTCATCCTCCCGTCGTCGACATGGTGCGCATCACCGCCGGCGCGGCGCCCGGGCGGTCTATTCTGAAATCGTGCCCCTTGGGCTTGAACGCGATGGCCCTGCGTATCGCCTCGCGCAACGGCGCGTCTTCCCCGGGACTATCGCGCAGCACCTGACGCAGATCCGCCTGGTCGTCCTGGCCCAGGCAGAGGAAGAGCTGGCCGGTGCAGGTCACCCGCACCCGGTTGCAGGCCTCGCAGAACACATGGCTGAGCGGGGTGATGAAGCCCAGCGTGCCGCCGGTCTCCTCCACTTTCATATAGCGGGCGGGGCCGCTGGTGCGCCGTGTCGACGGCGTCAGGGTCCAGATCCGGCTCAGCTGCTCCCGGACCATGGCGAGCGAGAGGTACTGGTCCGTCCGGTCCGCGCCGATCTCGCCGAGCGGCATGGTCTCGATCAGGGTGATGTCCATGTCCAGCCCATGCGCCCAGCGGATCAGGTCGGGAAGTTCGTCGGCGTTGTCGCCCTTCAGGGCGACGGTGTTGATCTTGAGTCTGAGGCCCGCCGCCCGCGCCGCCTCCAGTCCGGCCATCACCGCCGCCAGATCGCCGCCGCGGGTGATGCGCCGGAACTTGTCCGGGTCCAGAGTGTCCAGGGAGACGTTGATGCGGCGCACCCCGTGACCGGCGAGCGTCTCGGCATGCCGCGCGAGCTGGGTGCCGTTGGTGGTCAGGGTGATCTCCTCGAGATCGCCGGCCCTGAGACGGCGGGAGAGGGCGGCCACCAGATCCATCATCCCCTTGCGGACGAGGGGCTCGCCGCCGGTCAGCCGGATCCGACGGCAGCCGAGGTCGATGAAGGCGCCGCACATCCGCTCGAGTTCCTCCAGACTCAGGAGATCGGCCTTGGGCAGGAAGACCGGGTTCTCGGCCATGCAGTAGAGACAGCGCAGGTCGCAGCGGTCGGTCACCGAGATCCGGACGTAGTTGATCGTGCGGCCGAACGGATCGACCAGCGGCGCCGGGACGCGCAAGCCGATCGGCGTCGCCTTGTCAGATTGATAGATGACCGTCATGTTCGAGCGACTATAACGGGTCTTTCCGGAAGGGCGTCCACATTTTTCTGATGAACCGGAAATCTCTGTCTCGCGCCCTGACGGGCCTGATCCTCGTCACGCTTGCATCCTGCGCGCCGGCCTCGCCTCGGCAGGACCGGACCGTGACGGTCTTCGCCGCCGCCTCCCTGACCGACGCCCTGACCGAGATCGCTGCAGACTACGAGCGGAACGAGGGCGCTGCGGTGCGTCTTTCGTTCGGCGCCAGCGGGGCTGTGGCGCGCCAGATCCAGGCGGGGGCCCCGGCCGATGTCGTCGTCCTGGCGGATCCGGAGTGGATGGATCGTTTGGGCGCGGCGGGACGCCTCACCGACCGGCGCGTGGACCTGGTGCGTAATGATCTGGTTGTGATCGCGCCGACCGGGACCGCTCGCTTGGCGGATCCCTTCTCGACCCTCGCGGGGGACGACCGTGTGGCGATCGGCGACCCCGAGAGCGTGCCGGCCGGCGCCTACGCCCGGACGTGGCTTCAGACGTCGGGGCGCTGGGACGCCGTCAAGGATCGCCTCGTCTTCGGGACGGATGTGCGCGCCGTCCGCGCCTTCGTGTCGCGCGGCGAGGCGGCGCTCGGCGTCGTCTATCGCAGCGACGTGGTCGGCCGCACGGACCTGCGCATCGTGCTGGAGCCGCCTGCGGCCGAGCAGCCCGCCATCGTCTATCCGGCGGCCAAAATCGTCGGCGGAGGGCGCGAGGCGCAGGCCTTCCTCGACTATCTCGGCACGCCCGCCGCTGCGGCGGTGTTTCGACGCCACGGCTTCGAGCCCGCGATCTGAATGTTTGAACCCCTGTCCGACTTCGAGCTCCAGGCGCTCGGCCTGTCGATCAAGGTGGCGACCGCCGCCTTGGCCGTCGGCCTTCCGCTCGGTCTGGCTTTGGCGATGCTGCTCGCGCGGGGCCGCTTCCCGGGACGCTGGATCCTTGAGGCGGCGGTCAACCTGCCCTTGGTCCTCCCTCCCGTGGTGACGGGTCTGATCCTGCTCAGCCTGTTCGGGGTTCGCGGGCCGGTCGGCCGGGCCCTTCATGATCTCTTTGGCGTCACCTTGGCCTTTCACTGGACCGGGGCGGCGCTGGCCGCGACCCTGATGGCCCTGCCGCTGGTGGTTCGTCCGCTTCGGCTCGCGATCGAGGGGGTGGACCGGGGGCTGGAAGACGCCGCCTCGATGCTGGGCGCGTCCCGCCTGGCCGTGTTCGTCCGCATCACCCTGCCGCTGGCGGCGCCGGGCCTCGTCGCCGCGGCTCTGCTGGGCTTCGCCCGGGCGTTCGGCGAATTCGGCGCCACCGTGACCTTCGCCGGCGCCATTCCGGGAGAGACCCAGACCCTGCCGGTCGCCATCTATTCGGCTTTGCAGCGCGCTGAAGGCGATCAGGCGGCGATGCGCCTGGCCGTCATCGCCGTCCTGGTCTCGGTCCTCGCCGTCGTCGGCTCGGAAATCTGCAACCGGCGGCTCCAGCGGACGCGCGGCGCATGAGCCTGGCCTGTCACGCCCACGGCCGTCGCGGCGACTTCCGCTTCGATATCGGCTTCGAGAGCCCGTCCCAGGCGGTGGCGGTCGTCGGACCGTCCGGCTGTGGCAAGACCACCTTCCTGCACGGGCTCGCCGGCCTCCTTGCCGAAAGCACGGCGCGGATTCGGATCGACGATGCGCTGGTGCTCGACGACGGGATGAAGCGCACGCCTGTGCATCGACGGGCGGTCGGCTATGTCTTCCAGGACATCCGCCTGTTTCCGCACATGACGGTCGAGCAGAACATCGCCTTCTCCCGACCCTATGGCGGAGACGAGATGACCGTGGCCCAGGCGCTGGATCTGATGGATCTGCGCGGCTACGAGCGCCGTCGGCCTGCAGGTCTGTCGGGCGGGGAGGCGCGTCGCGTCGCGCTCGCCCGCGCCCTGGCCGCCCGGCCGAGGCTGCTCCTGCTGGACGAACCCTTCACAGGCCTGGACGTCAAGCGCCGGGAAAGGCTCGCGCCCTATCTGCTTCGCCTCCGTGACGAGGTCCGTCTGCCCATGATCCTGGTCTCGCACGATCCACGCGATCTCGACCTGATCGCCGAGGATGTCGTCAGAGTCGCGGGCGGGGTGGTCGATGCAAACGCGTAGCGAGGATCAGAGCCCGAGCGGACGCATTTCCCGGACCAGATCGATGAAAAGGCGCAAGGCATTGGGCATCTGACGCCGGCTTGAATAGTAGATTTGATAGCCAGGACTGGTCGGGCTCCAGTCGTCCAGAACGGTCGCCAGCGTGCCGGATGCGAGGTCGGCCCGGACCATCGGTTCGGCGACATAGATCAGGCCCGCGCCCTGCCTGGCGGCCGCTAGGCCAATCAGGCCGTTATCAATCAGCAGGGCGCCCGGCGCTTCGATTTCGATCCGCTCTTCGCCCCGCTCGAACTCCCAGCGATAAATACGGTCGTCGCCGATCCGAATGCGGATGCAATCGTGGTCCTCCAAGTCTTGCGGGACGGACGGCGCACCGCGTCGTTCCAGATAGGCGGGAGCCGCCACGATCATCCAGCGGATATCAGCGGACAGCCGTTGCGCGACCATGTCCTCAGGCACTGTGCCGCCATAGCGGATGCCCGCGTCGAAGCCGGCTTCGACGACGTCGATCATGCGGTTGTTGACGGAGATCTCGATCTCGACGTCGGGGTAGCGCTCAAGAAAGGTCCCAATCACGGGCGCTATCAGATATTCGGCGGCGTCGCTGGGCACGCTGAGGCGAACGCGGCCCATCGGGGCCTCTCGGTAGAGATTCAGGACGTCCACGGCCCGGCCGATCGCGTCATAGGGTTCACCGATAGCGGACTGAAGCGCCTCTCCGGCGGCCGTCAGGGTCACGCTGCGGTTCGAGCGATTCAGCAGCCGAACCCCTAGCCGCTCTTCCAGCCCCCGCATCGAATGGCTCAGCGCCGAGGCGCCGACTCCGAGCGCGACGCCGGCCCGTCGGAAGCTGCGCTGGCGGGCGATTTCCAGAAAGTAAGTCAGATCGGCGAAGTCGGAGCGGCGCAGTTGCATGGACGACCTCTAGCACCTCGTGTCGTTCGGATCACAGGCCAATGTCTCGTTGGAAAGCGGCTGGGACGGGGCGGATCTCGTCGCTATTGATAACTGTTCGCGGTAGAATCAAAGCAATGTACGTTGTAGTTGTCAGGATATATCGGTCTGGCGGAGTTGAGCACAAGTCATCGCGCCGTGTAGTCTGGCTCATCGCCGGAACGTATCCGTTCGGTTCGTATTGCCCTACTGTAATGGATCATTTGCTGCAGGTTAGATCAGACCCTGCCGGCGACAGGCAACCACGGAGGCCCCGATGGCCGGCGAACTTGAACTCTCTCGTAGAGGCGTGCTGATGGTGGGCGGCGCGAGCGCCGCGCTGGCGACGGTGTCGCCCGCCGAGGCTCAGACGCCTCCGCCGGATACGGCGCCGACGCAGATGGCCGTGAGTTTCGAGATCAACGGCGCCGACCGGACGCTGGAGCTCGACACCCGTACGACCCTGTTGGATGCGTTGCGCGAGCATCTGAATCTGACGGGAACCAAGAAGGGCTGCGATCACGGCCAGTGCGGCGCCTGCACCGTCATCGTCGATGGCCAGCGCATCAATTCCTGTCTCAGCCTGGCGGTGATGCACGAAGGGGCCAAGGTGACGACGATCGAGGGGCTCGGCACGCCGGACGACCTGCATCCGATGCAGGCCGCCTTCATCAAGCATGACGGTTATCAGTGCGGTTACTGCACGCCGGGTCAGATCTGTTCGGCGGTCGCGGTGCTCGATGAAATCCGTCAGGGTCTGCCCAGTCATGTTTCCGCCAGCCTGACCGACCGTCCCCGAGCGACCAACGAGGAAATGCGCGAACGGATGAGCGGCAACATCTGCCGCTGCGGGGCCTATTCCAACATCGCCGAGGCCATGGCCGAAGTCGCAGGAGCCCGCGCATGAGGCCCTTCTCCTACGAGCGCGCAACGACGCCAGCGGCCGCCGCCTTGGCGGCGCGGGCCAGGCCCGGCGCCAAATTCATCGCCGGCGGCACCAATCTTCTGGACCTGATGAAGCTTCAGATCGAGACGCCTGCACACCTCATCGATGTCGGCCCGCTCGGGCTGGACAGGATCGAAGAGACGCCGGAGGGAGGGCTTCGCATCGGCGCCCTCGTCTCCAACTCTGATCTCGCGGGCGACGCCCGCGTCCGGCGCGACTACGGCGTCCTCAGCCGCGCCCTCCTAGCCGGGGCGTCCGGGCAGTTGAGGAACAAGGCGACGACCGGCGGCAACCTGCTGCAGCGGACGCGCTGTCCCTATTTTTACGACACCGCCCAGGCCTGCAACAAGCGCGAGCCCGGTTCGGGTTGCGCGGCGATCGGCGGCTTCAGCCGCCAGCTGGCGGTGATCGGCGTCAGCGACCACTGTATCGCCACCCACCCCAGCGACATGGCCGTCGCCATGCGGGTTCTGGACGCTCAGGTGGAGACGGTGAATGCGGCCGGCGAAACGCGGGCCATCCCGATGGCCGAGTTCCACCGCCTTCCGGAGGATCGGCCGCACATCGACACCGTTTTGCCGCCCGGGGATCTGATCACGGCGGTGACCCTGCCGCGCCCGATCGGCGGGACCCACGTCTACCGCAAGGTCCGCGACCGGGCCTCCTACGCCTTCGCGGTGGTCTCGGTGGCCGCCGTCCTTCAGCGGGACGGGACCGGTCGGGTCGCGTTCGGCGGCCTGGCCCACAAGCCCTGGCGGGTCGAGGCGGCCGAGGCGGCCCTGCCCCAAGGGGCCAAGGCGGTGGCGGCGATCGCCCTGGCCGGCGCCCGGCCGACGCATGAGAACGCCTTCAAGGTGACCCTGGCGGAGCGGACGCTCGCCGCCGTCATCAGCGACGCGAGAGGATAGGGCTATGAAGTTCGACCAGCCGGCGGGCCAGAACGCAATCGACCAGTTGAAGGTCGTGGGCAAGCCGATCGACCGGATCGACGGCCCCCTCAAGACCACGGGGCAGGCCCTCTACGCCTATGAGCGTCACGACGTTCAGGCGCGACCAGCCTATGGCTATATCTTGGGTTCGACGATCGCCAAGGGACGGATCCGGCGGCTGCGCACCGATCGCGCCCGTTCGGCGCCGGGGGTCCTGGCCGTGGTCACCGCAGAGAATGCGGGGACCGTCGGCAAGGGCAATTTCAACACCGCCAAACTGCTGGGCGGGCCCGAGATCCAGCATTATCACCAGGCCGTCGCCGTCGTCGTGGCTGAGACCTTCGAACAGGCGCGGTCCGCCGCCCAGTTGGTGGAGGTCGACTATGTGAAGGCCAAGGGCGCCTTCGATCTGGCGGAGGCCAAGGCCGGCGCAGGCGACCCCAAGGGCGGACCTGAACAGTCTTCGACCGGCGATTTCGCGGGCGCTTTCGCGTCCGCGCCGGTGACGCTGGACGAGACCTATTCGACGCCGGATCAAAGCCACGCCATGATGGAGCCGCACGCCACCCTGGCGTCGTGGGAAGGCGACAAGCTCACCCTGTGGACGTCCAACCAGATGATCGCCTGGAGCAAGGGCGACATCGCCCGGACCTTCGGCATCCCGCCCGAGAACGTGCGGCTGGACTCGCCCTATATCGGCGGCGGTTTCGGCGGCAAGCTGTTCATCCGGTCCGACGCCGTCATGGCGGCCCTGGCGTCCAAGGCCAGCGGCCGGCCCGTCAAGGTGGCGCTGCAGCGTCCGCTGGTGATCAACAACACCACCCACCGCCCGGCGACCATCCAGCGCATCCGCATCGGCGCCGCGCGCGATGGCCGTATCACCGCGATCGGCCATGAAAGCTGGAACGGCGATTTGGAGGGCGGTTCCACTGAAGTCGCCACCCAGCAGACGAAACTGCTCTATGCCGGCGCCAACCGCATGACATCCCAGAAGCTGGCGGTCCTCGATCTGCCCGAGGGCAACGCCATGCGGGCGCCGGGCGAGGCGCCCGGCCTGATGGCGCTCGAGATCGCCATGGACGAGATGGCCGAGAAGCTGAATATGGACCCGGTCGAGTTCCGGGTGCTCAACGACACCCAGGTCGACCCCGAAAAGCCGGAGCGGCCCTTCTCGACCCGACAGTTCGTCGCCTGTCTGCGGACCGGCGCCGAGCGGTTCGGCTGGTCGCGTCGCAATCCGACGCCGGCCAGCGTTCGCGATGGCCGCTGGCTGATCGGTCTGGGCATGGCGGCGGGCTTCCGCAACAATATCGTCATGAAGTCAGGCGCGCGTGTTCGTCTTGACGGCCAGGGCGTCGTGACCGTCGAGACCGACATGACCGACATCGGCACGGGGACCTATACGATCATCGCCCAGACGGCGGCCGAAACCCTCGGGATTCCCGTCGAGCGGGTCGTGGTCAAGCTGGGCGACTCTGACTTCCCGGCCGCCGCGGGCTCGGGCGGACAATGGGGGGCCAACAGTTCGACCGCCGGCGTCTATGCCGCCTGCATGAAACTGCGCGAACAGATCGTCCAGACGCTCGGCTACCCCGCCGACGCCAGCTTCACCGGCGGGCGGGTCCGCGCGGGACGACGCAATGTCACCCTGGCGTCGCTGGCGTCGAACGGACCGCTGGTCGCCGAGGACTTCATCGAATTCGGGAACCTGGGCGAAAAGTTCCAGCAATCGACTTTCGCAGGCCATTTCGTGGAGGTCGCGGTCGACAGCTTCACGGGCGAGACCCGGATTCGGCGTATGCTGGCCGTCTGCGCAGCCGGACGCATCCTGAACCCGAAGACAGCGCGCAGCCAGGTCATCGGCGCCATGACGATGGGCGTCGGCGGAGCCCTGATGGAGGAGCTTGCGGTCGATACGCGGCACGGCTTCTTCGTCAACCACGACCTGGCCGGCTACGAGGTGCCGGTCCACGCCGACATCCCGCACCAGGACGTCATCTTCCTCGATGAGGTGGATGACAAGTCCTCGCCGATGAAGGCCAAGGGGATCGGGGAGCTCGGACTTTGCGGAGTCGGGGCGGCGGTCGCCAACGCGGTCTACAACGCCACCGGGGTCCGTATCCGGGATTACCCGTTGACGCTGGACAAGTATCTGGACCGGCTCCCGGCGATCGCCTGACGGCTGGCCGGCGCGCTGGGAGACAGAGCCGGACGGGCGAGGGTAATCGTCCGGATAGTCGCGCAGGGTGAAGGCCCTCGTCATTCCAGCGCGCGCGCCAGATCCTCGGGGTGGTCGACGTCGAAGATCGCCCTGTCGTCCGTGGTTCCAAAGGCGGCGACGTCGCCGCGGCCCGCGAGCAAGGCGCGCGCGCCCCGATCACCGCGCGTCTGCAAAAGGTCCGCAAAGAGCGCTCGTCCAAAAACGACGGGATGAGCCGGCCCCTCGGTATGGTCGAGCCGCGCCGCGACGGCGCCGGCCTCGACGGCTTCGAACAGAGGGGCGGCGGAGGCCGGGTCGACCAGCGGCATGTCTCCCAGGAAGATCGCCAGACTTCCGGCATCATGGGGAAGGGCGGCGACGCCGGCCCTAAGGGAGGCGGATAGACCCTCCGCCCAGTCAGGCGCTTGGACAAGGCGCAATCGGGGGTCGGTTCGGGCCCCAATCGCGGCGCGGACCTCATCCGCCCGGCATCCGACCACCACGACGACGTCGTCGACGGCCGCCGCGAGCGCGGTCTCGACCGACCAGACGATCAGCGGCCGACCGCGCCAGTCGGCCAGGAGCTTTCCGCCGCCGAACCGTCGGCCCGCCCCTCCGGCCAGGACCAGCGCATGCCGGGTCACGCCCGCGAGCCGATGATTTCGCCGATGACGGCCGCAGCGACCTCGTGTGGCGCCCGCGCGGCGATCTTCAGACCGATGGGGGCATGCAGCCGCTTCAGGTCGTCGGTCGAGACCCCGGCCGCTTCAAGCCGGGCCAGGCGTTCGGGCAGGCGTCGCCGCGCCCCGAGCACGCCGACATAGCCGGTGTCACAACCGAGCGCCGTCACAAGGGCTTCATGGTCAAGATCGGCGTCGTGAGTGGCGATGGCGACGGCGGTCCACCGGTCCAGGCGTAGAGCGTCCAAGGCCGCGCCGGGATCGTCGCGGCGATAGTCGATGGCCAGGGGCGGGGGGGCCTCGGGGCCCTTGGGGCGAACCAGGGTGACGCGCCAGCCCTGCGCGTGGCCCGCCGAGGCCATGGCCAGGGCGAAGGCGTCGGAGCCGATCACGACCAGCCGCTGCGTCGGGGCGTAGTCGCGCAGCCGATCGGGATGGTCGGTCGGCCCATCGACGACCGTGCGCCGTTCGCCGTCGGAAATCAGGGTGACGAGGCGGCGCGCTTCGTGCGCGCTGCGGAGCGCGGCGAGGGCGGGATCGTCGGGGAGGACAGCCTCCACCAGCAGGTCCAGCCGGCCTCCGCAGGGCAGGCGGGTGTCGACATAGGGACTGCCGCGTCCATAGACGAGGCGTTTCGACTGACCGCTCGCCAGCACGTCCCGGCCGTGCAGGGCGACGTCGGCTTCAATGCAGCCGCCGGACAGGAATCCGCCCATATCATTGCGGGTGACCACCATCTGGGCGCCGACGCCACGCGGTCCGCCGCCCTCGGCCGCGGTGATGGTGACCAGAGCGAACGCCTCGCTGCGGTCAGCCGCCGCGAACATGCGCGGCCGCATGTCGTCCTCAAGTCCGGCTGTGTACCAATCCGTCATCGTTCATCCTGCGGCAGAGTCCGTCAAAGACGCCGGGCACGACGACAAGATCGCCGCCCGGATCGGCCTGAGGATCCGTTGTAGCGTTCCATATACATCGGCGTCCGCCGCCCATGAAGCGATAGTCGAATTGACGTCAGGGCGTTGCCGACGCCAGCGGGGTGTCACGAAGATTGTCGACGAGAGCCGCATAGGCGGGATCGTCGAGGGTTACAGCGGTCAGGCGCTGCTCAAGCGCGCGAAAGGCCGCGAGCACCAGGACGCCCTCTTGCGTGAGGTGAGCGCCCTGGGCTGCGCCGCCGCGGACAGCGGTGACCAGCGGCCGCCGCCAGCAGCGATTCATTTCGTCCACCAGGGCCCAACAGCGCTTGTAGCTCATGCCCAGTGCGCGGCCGGCGCCCGAGATCGACCCATGGGTCCGGATCGCCTCCAGGACGGCGGCCTTGCCCGGGCCCATGGCGCCGGTCTCGGCGCTCATGACCTGAAGCCGAAGTTTCACCGGTCCCGCACGCGCCAGCATTCCAGCCCCTCCTTGGTTCGCCCCACCGTCCTATACGCCGCGACGGTCGGACGGGAAGAGGCGTGGACAAGAGTTTGGGACGAACGCCCTGAACACGCCGGCGATCCGCCGCGCCGAACCTTGAGGCGGCGCTGCGAAGGCGTTCAGGATTGCCCGGCGGCGACGCCGATCAACCCTCAAACGACGGGCGCCGCAGAGCTTGATCGCAGGAAAGACCGCAGCGCGTTGGATTGCGACGGCGGCGTCCGCCCAAGCGGGCGCAGGAAAGCGTGTGGCGGACTTCGCGAGGCTTGCGGCAGCCCCCAACGGAGGCCTGACCGGAACGGGAAGGGCGCCGGTTGGCGGGCCATCGCGTCTCAGCGGGCAGTTTCTCGCGCGCGGACGACCTTCCGAGCCCGGAAGGTCGTCCTGTCAGGATTGCGCGCGCCGACATCCTCTCCGCCCATCGTGAACAAGCGGCGCGATCACAGTTCCTGAGCGGTGGGGCGGAAGAGGATCTCGTTGATCCCGACGTCCTCGGGCTCGTTGATGGCGAAAGCGACCAGCCGGGCCAGGGTTTCGGCCGGGACGCCGACCTGGCCGACGTAGTCCTGGTTGGCCTGCTGAACGTCCTTCTCGCTGATGTGGTCGAGAAGCTCGGTCTTCACAGCGCCGGGCGAGAGGATGGTGGTGCGGATATTGTGGGGCGCCATCTCCTGACGCAGGCCTTCCGAGAGGGCGCGGACTGCGAACTTGGTGGCGGAATAGACGGCCGAGCCGCCGAACAGCTTGTGGCCCGCAACCGAGGCCACGTTGATGATGTGGCCCGACTTCTGGGCGATCATGGGCGGCAGAGCGGCGGCGACGCCGTAAAGCACGCCCTTCAGATTGACGTCGATCATCTGGTCCCACTCGTCGACCTTGACCCGCTCCAGTGGCGAGAGGGGCATGACGCCGGCGTTGTTGATGATCACGTCGATGCGGCCGTAGGTCGCGATCGCGGCATCGACCAGCCGCTGAAGGTCTTCCCGCTTCGTTACGTCCGTCGCCACGGCGATGGCCTTGCCGCCGGCAGCGGTGATCTCGGCGGCCAGGGCGTCGATGCGATCGGTGCAGCGGGCGCCGAGCACGACGGCGGCGCCTTTCTCGGCGAGATGGCGGGCCGTGGCGGCGCCCATTCCGCTGGAGGCGCCGGTGATGATGATGGTCTTGCCGGTGATGTTGTCGGTCATTGGAATCTGCCTTCTTGTCTGGAGGATAGGGTGAACTGTCGGCTCGTCAGTCTTCGGTGATGATCTCGACCCGTGCCGGCGCTGCGCCCAGCTCGGCTAATCCTTGGGGGTCGCCTTCGAGGCGTCCGAGACGGACGAGGTCTCGCGAGTAGGAGAAGTCTCGATAGAAGAGCGCGAGATTGCCCCACGGCGCGTAGTAGGCGATGTCGCCGACCTTGGGATCGGCCCCTGGAGGGGCGCCGGCCGTGGATAGCTTTCGGGGCAGGTCCGCGATCTTTTCGGTTCGGTTGAAGTCCTCGAGCGTCAGCGTGAGAGGCAGGAGGGAAGCGAAGTCGCGCGCCGTTTCATTGTCGTCAAGCACGGCGGTGAGGGTCCGGTCGGCGGCGATGATCCTGATACGCATGAGGGTCTCCCTAGGCGATCCGATCGCGGCGGCTGTGTCGGTCAGCATGAGCATTTCCGATGATGGGGCTTCGTGGGCGCGGGGCGCGCTATCGGGCGCGGCGAACCGTTACGGTCACAGGGCCTGGCCGATCGAGAATGGAGACGTCGCCGGTTATCCGGCCCAGGATCGCGATGCCGGGCGACGGAACCTGTCCGTCGCGATAGTAGATCACGAAATCATCCGGCCCCCAGAGGCCCAGCGTACCGACGCGGAAGTCACGCTGTCGAGCGATGTTCGGCAGGGGCGCCGGCAGGTCGCCTGTCTTTTCCTGCCGCAGATGATCCCGCATATTGATCGTCAGCGGCAACATTCTGATAAGCGCGCCAGACGCCGCATTGTCCGCCAGTTCCCCATTCAACTCATCACGACGGCCGGATCGGTCGAGGAGTCCGCCAAGGCGAATTCGGCGCTCGCGCCTCTGTTCCCTCTGATGATCGTCCTGATGTTGACCGTCATCATGGTCCAGACGCGCTCATTCAAGCGGCCCTCCGCTCCGGTGACTGCCGGGGACCCCGCTGTGGCCAAGACCGGGGTCGTTGCGCATGGGGCGCACGGCAGTCTCAAAGGAACGTTCCAATGACCTACTCCAATGCTCCCTTCTTCGCCTCGTCGAAGTCCGACTCCGCCTTCGATGACCTGACCGCGTCCCTGGGGGACGGGCGTCCGCACCCGACCGAAGACGCCCTGATCCAGCTCGGGCGCGCGCTCATGACCGAGCTGGTGGACGTGATCTCCGACACCGCGCTGGAGGACTATCAAAACATCCTGGGCGAGGCCCTGATCGGCGCCTTCCATTCGGCGGCGGCGCGGATCGAGAGAGACGCGGATCGGGCGCGCGATATGATGCGGTCGCTCGACCGGGACTTCGATGGATCGGAAGCCGCCGACACCGAGCTGCAGGAGGCGACGACGAAGGCCAGAGCGGGCGATGCGGCGACGCGGGCCTGCGAGTTGATCCGGGACGCGGCGTCCGAGACGTGGACGATCGCGACCGGGGAGGTCTGGACCGCCTGGCGGGGCTCGCGACGCGGCACGCATCTGACGGCGGCGCAGCTCGAAGCGAAACAGGCGATCCGGGCGATCCGCAACCGGAAGGCGGGAGACGCGGATCCAGGCGGTCCGGTGATCGCCTTCCCAACTCGGGTGGCGCAATCGATCAGCCCGCCCTGTTCGGCGACGCGAATTGCATGAGCGCGCCGGCCTCTATGGACCGCGAACGCCGACGGGCCTGGACGCCGGATCCACCGCCGTCGGCGGATCGATCCTGACCTGTGTCAGTCGAGCGCGTCTGCAAGGCCGCGGCCGTGCGTCCGACGGCAGGCGCGTGCGGATTGCAGCGATTGACCGCCGCCGGCCGTCGCAGGGCGAGGGTCGACCGCGACAGTTGTGCGCCGCCGGGGCAATGAGATTCCAAAGGGTGACCCTCATAACATCCCCAAGCGCGCCCTCCGTCGATCCATCCACAGGCATTTGTTTCGGCAACGACACGTGGAGACTTGAGTTTGCAGACCGAAGGTTGTCTTTCATCGGTGCAATCTCGGGGGAGATGGATGGGCGCCGACCAGTCTTTGGATCTGTTGAATCAGATGCTGTGGGCGACCTTGATGATTGCGGCGCCGGTGGTGGCGGTCGTGATGATCGTCGGCGTGATCATCAGTATTCTGCAGGTGGCGACCCAACTGCAGGAAATGACTCTCAGCTATGTGCCGAAACTCTTCGCGGCCATTCTGGTTCTGATCGCGGTCGGCCCGTGGATGCTGGAGCGCATGACGCATTTCGCGATCGAAGCCATTCGCACCATCCCGTCCATCGGATGATTCCCGCCGTCGATCAGATGTCGGACTGGGCTGAATCCGCACTCCTGCTCAGCCTTCGGCTCGGGCCCGTGCTGTCCTTTGCGCCGCCGTTCACCCTGATGCGGATTCCCGCTCCGCTCCGGCTGCTTCTGGCTTTGGGGCTCAGTGGTCTGATCGTGCAGTCGGCGCCGGCGGCGCAGGTCGCAGATCAGGGTTTAATCGTCGCAGCGATCCGCGAGCTTCTGCTCGGCGCCGTCCTTGTTCTCGCCTTTCAGGCCGCCTATGGCGCGCTTTATGTCGCCGGCCGTACGGTCGATATTCAGGCGGGTTTCGGCTTGGCCGCCCTCGTGGATCCGACGAGCCGCGCCCAGACGCCGCTTGTGGGCACGCTGTACGCCTATGCCGCGGGCGTAATCTTCTTTGCGATGGGCGGTCATCATGATCTGCTGCGCGTCCTCGCGGCCTCGCTGGAGGCCGTGCCGCTCGGCCAGGGCGGGGCCCCGCAAAGCCTTGGGCCGCTTTCCGCCTATCTCGGCGCTGTCTTCACCTTGGCGTTCGGCGTCGCCGGCGGGGTCATTCTCGCACTCATGCTGGCGGACGCCGCGATCGCCATCCTCGCCCGCACAGCGCCGCAGCTTAACGTCCTGGTTCTCGGATTTCAGGTCAAGACGGTGCTTCTGCTGGTCGCCTTGCCGCTCACGCTCGGCGTCGCGTCTGCGCTTATGGCGCGACTGTCGGCCGTGACCCTCGAAGCCTTGCCGGCGCTGATCGCATGAGTGAAGCGGCTGAACAGGATCGGTCGCAGGCGCCGTCCCGGTTCCGTCTGGACAAGGCGCGGCGTGAGGGCAGTGTCGCTCGCGGGACGGATCTCGGCTTTTTGAGCGTCTTGCTGGTTTCGACGGCCTTCGCCTGGTTCGCGGGGCGGGATCTCGCCGACGCGCTCGGGCGGGGTGTGGCGCGCAGTCTGGCGGCGACGAGCCTGGATCTGACCGCAGACGCGGGCTTTCGCGCCCTTGCCGGTCAGGTTGCAGGGCCGGCCTTCGAGACGCTCCTTCCCTGGCTGTGCGGCCTGTTCGGTCTCGTCCTTTTGGTGGAGTTTCTACAGACCGGCCCCGTATTCGCCCTGACGGCCGTGCGGCCGGACTTCAACCGCTTGAATCCCGCCAAGGGCTTGAAGCGCCTCTTTACGATTCGGATCCTGATCGAGACCGCCAAGGCCGTCCTGAAGCTGTCGCTCTATGCCGCGATCGCGGCCTTGTTCATCCGCGACGCACTGAATGCGGCGGCGGTCGCCACCGATGCGAGGGCGCTGGGTCTTGCTTACGGCGGTCTGGCTCTGCGCCTGATTGCCGCCTGTCTGGGGGCGGCCGTCGTCGTCGCCTTGCTGGATCAGATGGTGGCGCGGCGCGACTATCTGAAGAAGATGCGGATGAGCCGTCGCGAGCTGAAACGCGAGCACCGCGACCATGAAGGCGATCCCCGGCTCAAGCAGCGTCGCAAACAGCTTCACGGTCAGTTCGCCGAGGCGTCGCGCAGCCTCAAGGGCCTGGGGTCCGCCGATGTCGTCATCGCCAATCCGGTCCATTTCGCGGTCGGCCTGCGCTATGCGCCCGGGCGAATGGACGCGCCGGTCGTGGTGGCGCGGGGATCGCACGCCCTGGCCGTAAGGCTGCGCCGAATGGCGTTCGGACGCGGCATTCCCGTGGTCGTCGATCCGCCGCTCGCGCGGGCCCTCTATCGCAAGGCGCGGCTTGACGCGGCGGTCCCTGAGGCCCTGTTCCGGCCGGTCGCAGCCGTCTATCGCGGCTTGCGGAGAAGCGGCGCAATGGAGGCGGCGAATGGCTAAACCCGCTCCGGGGCGCAATCAGGATCTGGTTCTGGTCGTCGCCGTGATCAGCATCCTGCTCGTGCTGTTCGCGCCCATTCCGCCCGTCGCTCTCGATCTGCTGATCATCGTCAATTTCGCGTTCGCCCTCACGATCCTGTTGTTGACCCTTTATGTCGAGAAGCCTGTCGCCTTTTCGACCTTTCCGTCGCTGCTGCTGGTGGCGACTCTTTATCGCCTGGCGCTCAACGTCGCGGCCACCCGGTTGATCCTGACCGAAGCCCACGCCGGCGACGTCATCGGAGCGATCGGCTCCTTCGCGGTCCAGGGCAGCTTTGTCGTCGGTCTGGTGGTCTTCTTCATTCTGGTCGTCGTCCAGTATGTCGTGGTGACCTCGGGCGCTCAGCGGGTCTCGGAGGTCGCGGCGCGTTTCGTTCTCGATTCCGTCCCGGGCCATCAGATGAGCATCGACGCCGATCTGAACATGGGTCTGATCGACCAGAACGAGGCCAAGCAGCGCCGCAAGATGCTGGAGAAGGAGGCGGCCTTCTACGGATCGATGGACGGCGCGAGCAAGTTCGTCAAAGGCGACGCTGTCGCCGGCGTCATTATTCTGCTGATCAATATCATCGCCGGCTGGATCATCGGCGTCGCCCAGATGGGGATGGACTGGCTCACGGCCTTGCAGACCTTCAGCCTGCTCACGATCGGCGACGGCATCGTCACCCAGATCCCGGCGTTGATCGTGTCCACCGCGACGGGCCTGATCGTGACCCGCTCTTCGGCGGATCGGCGCCTGAGCGAAGAAATCCTGGCGCAGCTGTCTTCGGTGTCGCGGATCCCGCTCCTGGTGATCGGGGCGCTCGCTCTGCTGCTCATGATGCCGGGCATGCCCAAATGGCCGATCGCCATCCTGATCCTGGTCGCCTTCGTCCTGTGGACGGCGATGCGGCGTCGGAAAGCCGAGGCCCTGACCGACGGCGAACTTGACGATCTGCGAACCGACTCCGCTGAACGCGCGGCCGAAGCTGTTTCGCCGATCGAGGTTCGTCTCGGACGCGAGCTGTCCGAGGCCTGGCGCAGCCAGAGATCGATTCTGAGCGAGCGCATCTCCGCGTTTCGCGTCCAGGAGGAGCGGACGAGCGGTTTCATGGTCCCGGCCGTCGCCTTCCACGACGGCGTGGATCTGGGCGATCTCGACTATGAGATCCTTCTGCACGGCGCACGCCATGGCCGGGGCGCCGTCTACCCGGATCGAACCCTGGCCATTCGCGCGGCGGGCGTCGCGACGCCGCTGCCTGGGATAGAGGCGCGCGATCCCGCCTTCGGCCTACCCGGCGTCTGGGTCGACGACCAGACGCGGGACTCCGCGCAGGTCGCGGGCTGCACCCTGGTCGACCCCGTCACCGTCCTGATGACTCATCTGAATGAAGTCGTCCGCAGCACCTCGGCGCAGCTGCTCACCCGGACCGACACGGTCCAGATTCTCGAGGGCGTGCGGTCGCGCCAGCCGGGGCTTGTGGAGGATCTCATTCCCGCCGTCATGTCCGTCTCCGACGTGCAACGGGTTTTCCAGCATCTGCTTTCCGAGCACGTCTCGATCCGCCAGGCCGATCTGATCGTCGACGCCCTCGTCGATGTGGGCCGTCACACCAAGGATCATGCGGAACTGACGGAGAAGGTGCGTCAGAGGCTGGGGCACAACATCTTCAGCGCGCTGCGCGGCGGTCATGACGCCCTGGCGGTGATGAGCCTCTCGCCGCGGCTGGAGACCCAGCTTCTCGACAGCGTGCGCCGCAGCGAGGCGGCCGAGGCCTTCGTCATCGAGCCGCGGCTCGCCGAGCAGATGCTGAAGAAGCTGATTCCAATGGTGGACGAGATGGCGAGTCAGAGGCTGTCGCCAGTGCTGCTCTGCGGCGCCGAACTCCGACGCCACCTCAAAGCCTTCACCCGCCGCAGCGCGCCGCGTCTGGCGGTGGTCTCGGTAACTGAAGTGCCGCAAACCGTAGATTTGAAGTCGTTCGGCGTGATCCAGGTCGAATAATGTCCATATTGCAATACGAATAGTTCCGTAGTATGGTAAATCCATGGGGGATTTAGTTCAGTCAGTGTCAGTTTTGCTGTCTAGCGCGCAGGCGCGGGCGGATGTTGCTGCACAAAATATCGCCAATATGGCGACCTCAGGCTATAGATCCAAGTTGAGCTTTGTTGAATTGGCCGCCGCCGGGTCCGTCGTCGTCCGGACGTCGCCGTCGCTTGTCGCCGGGGCCCTGACGGAAACCGGGAATCCCTTCGATCTGGCCATCGACGGTCCGGGCTTCTTTGAGCTTCGCGGGGCGGACGGTCCCGTCTACACGCGCGACGGGCATTTCAAGCGGGCCGACGACGGGCGGCTGCTTGGGGCCGGCGGACTGCCGCTGCAAGCGATCGGCGGCGATCTGGTCGCGCCCGCCGCCGATGCGACGGTGTCTCGGGACGGCGTCTTGCTGGTCGATGGCGAAGCCGCCGCACGCCTGAGGGTCGTCCATCTTGAGGCCGCAGATCTGGTCGAGGCGGGCGACGGCCTGTTTCGGAGCGTCGGTCGGTCGGAGGACGTGGCGGCGCCCGTCGTCCGTCAGGGCTTCCTCGAAGGGGCCAATGTCGCGCTTGGACAGGAAATGATCGTGCTGATGGAGTCGGTGCGGCGCGCCGAAGCCGGGCAGCGTTTGATGAATGTCTATGACGATCTTCTGGGGCGCGCCGTGACGGCGTTCGGAGCGGGCGGGGCATGAACGGCGCATTTTCGATCGGGGCGACAGGATTGAGGGCTCAGGAGCGCGCGCTCGGAATCACGGCCAACAACATCGCCAATATGAACACCCCGGCCTTCAAGCGCAGTTCCGTGCGCTTCAGCGAGCTCATGGGGCCGGGGGGCGGGGCCGCCGGCGGCGTGTCCGCGCTGGAGGCGGCGACGGTGTTCGCGCAAGGGGATCTGCGCGTGACCGGACAGCCGCTCGATGTTGCGGTGGACGGCGAGGGCTTCATTGAGGTGCTGGGCGCAGACGGCCGGTCCCTGCTCTGGCGTGGCGGGACGCTTTCGGTCGGGGCGGACGGGCTGCTGGCGACGGCGGACGGCCTGCCGTTGCACGCGATGATCCGTATTCCCGAAGGCGCCGATCGGCTGACGATCGCCTCGGACGGGGCGGTCGCGGCCGTGCTCGCCGGGGATACGACGCCGACCGAGCTGGGGCGGATCGACCTGCAGAAGGTCGATGATCCATCGGAACTCACGCCGCTCGGTGGCGGTCTATACCGGACGACCGGCGAGGCGCGCGCCGCCTTCGCGACGGGGGAGGAGGGGCTGGGCGTCCTTGTTCAGGGCGCGATCGAAGGGGCGAACGTCGCCCTCTCCAACGAAATGGTCGCGCTGATGTTGATGCAGCGCGCCTATGCGGCCAGCGCCCAAGCCCTGCAGGCCGGCGATCAGCTGATGGCCATCGCCAACGGATTGAGGCGCTAGATGGACTGGGTCTCGCTCATTCTGGCGATCTCATCCGTCCAACCCGCGCCGCTTGTGTTGAGCGATGAGGTGGTGATCTCAGGCGACGCGCTGCGTCTGGCCGATGTGGCGGATCTGAGCGGCCTGCCGGACCCTTTGGCGCGTCGCGCCGGCGATATCGTGTTGGCGCGCCTGACAGAGACGACCACATCCGTTTCGGCGCGGACGGCGGCGGCGCGGGCGCGCGCCGCCCTGCCGGGGCTGTCGCCCTGGCTGCCGGACGGGCCGGACCACGCCATCGTCGTGGAGCGCCGCGGTCCGCAGGAGACGGTTGACGTCGTCGCGGCGCTTCCGTTCCGACCCGCCGCCGCGCCTCTGGTTCGGGTCGGCGAGACCCTGTCGGTTCGGGCCGTGGTCGGGCCCGTCGTCATCGAGCGTCCCGCCATGGCCCTGCAGGACGGATGGCCGGGTCGCTCGATCTTCGTGCGGACCTCGGACGGGGCGGTTCTGACGGTCGCCCTGGGGGGCGCCGGCGCATGAGATCGCCGCGGATTTGGAGTGCGTGCTTGGCCGCGTCCCTTGCCTCGTCCCTGGCGACAGGCCTGACCCTGGTCGGGGCCGGCGACAGCATGGCCCAAGCCCGATGGGCCTCGCTCGCGTCCGACCGGACCGCCGCCCGGGTGGGCGACAGTCTCACCGTCGTCATTCTCGAGACCAACAGCGCCGCCAGCGCCAGCCAATCCGCCAGCCGGCGCGACACGCGGCTGGGCGGCAGCGTCCAAGGCGGCGGATCCGCAAGCGCGGGGGCGCTCGAACTCCAGGGCGGCTCGACCGGCCAGGGCCAGATGACCCGATCGGGGCGTCTGCTCGCCCAGATCGGCGTGATCGTGGACGAGGTCTTGCCCAACGGCGATCTGCGGGTCAGTGGCGCGCAGGAACTGGACATCGATGGCGAACGCACCGCTATCCGGCTCACAGCGCGTGTGCGCCCGGCCGACATCGGAGGGGACAACAGCGTCCTGTCGTCCCGTCTCGCAGACGCGCGCATCGGCTACGACGTCGACGGCGTCCTGTCGCGTAGCGGACGCCCCGGACCGCTCAATCGGGTCCTGTCCTGGATGGGACTATCATGAGGCCGTCGATCCTCGGTGCGGTTCTGGCGGCGTTCGTCGGCGTTCTTGTCGTCCTGCACGGCCAGGCGCAGGCCCAGTCCGTGCCGATCCGGAGTCTCGGTCGGTTCCAGGGGTGGCAAGGCCAGGCCCTGGTCGGATATGGCGTGGTGACCGGGTTGACGGGCACCGGCGACTCGCCGCGCAACGCCGTAACCCAGCGAGCGATCGCCAATGTGCTGGGGCGGCTCGGCTCCAATCTTTCGCCGGACGACGTCCGCAGTCGTAACGTGGCGGCGGTGATGGTGACGGCGGTCTTGCCCGCCAGCGCGAATCCGGGCGACCGGATCGACGTCAATGTGACCTCGATCGGCGACGCCCGAAGTCTGGCGGGCGGCGTCCTGTTGATGACGTCGCTGACGGGCCCCGACCAGCAGCCCCGCGCCCTGGCCCAGGGCGCCCTCGTCGTTGGGGGCTACCAGTTCGCCAGCAACCAGAACGCCGAGCAGCGCAACTTCCCGACCGCCGGCGTCATCACAGACGGGGCGACAGTCGAGGTGGGGGTTGAAGCCCAGACGCTTCAGCCGAACGGCGAACTCGTCTTTCTTCTGCGGGAAGCCAATGTCTCGACCGCCGTTCGGGTCGCTGACGCCGTCAATGCGGCGGCGCCCCATCTCCGCGCCCGCGTCGGCGATGCGGACATGGTGCGGATCGATGTCAGCGGCGCCGGCGACCTCTATCGCACCATGGCGCTGATCGAGACCCTGAGCGTGTCCCCGGCCGCCTCCGACCGGGTCGTCGTCAACGAACGGACCGGCACCGTCGTCGCCGGCGGCAATGTGCGGCTGGACAGTGTGGCGATATCGCAGGGCGACATCCGGGTCTCCGTCCGCCAGCGCAACGACGCCGTTCAGCCCGTCGTCTACGGCGGGTTGAACGAGGGCCTGACCGGTCTGGTCGTCAGCAATACCGCCATAGACGTGGCGGAAGACGCCGGCGACGCGGTCGTCAGTTTCCCCAACACGACGGTCGGCGATCTGATGGAGGGTCTGGCCCGTGTCGGCGTCGACACGCGCGGCAAGATCGCCGTCCTCCAGGCGGTCAAGGCCGCCGGCGCCCTGCACGCCGATCTCATCATTCAATAGGCCCGACATGGATCCGATCACCAGCGCCATTCTCCTGAAGAGTCTCGACGGGCTCGCCCTGCGCGCAGCCGCGACGAGCCAGAACATCGCCAACGCCCGCACGCCGAACTATCGCCCGGTGCGGGTCAGCTTTGAGGCGGCGCTGGCCGAGGCCGCCCGGACCGGCGGCGCCGAGGCGATCGAGATGCTTCGACCGTCCGTCGTGCCGGATCCGACGGTTGCGGCCGGCGACGCCGTACGCCTGGATCTGGAGATGGCCGACGCGGCCGCCACGGCCGGTCGCTACAGCGCCCTTGTCGAACTGCTCAACCGCCAGGCCCAGATCACGGGTCTGGCCATTTCCGGAGGACGCTGACATGGATGCGATGCAGATCAGCCGGACCGGGCTCGACGTCGAGTGGCGGCGCATGGAGGTCATTGCGGCCAACCTGGCCAATCTCAACACCACGCGGACGGCGCTGGGCGACGCCTACCGGCCGCTCCGTCTGGTGTCGGGGCCTCGGGCGAGCTTTGAGGCCCACCTGTCGGCCGAGGACGCCGCCCTGGGCGGCGTGGCGGTCTATGGGGTGGAGCCCCAGGCCGTGCAGCCGCGCCGCGTCCACGAACCGGGCCATCCTCACGCCGACGCAGAGGGCTTCGTCACCTATCCCGGCTTGGACCACGCCGGGGAAATGACGCTGTTGGTTCAGACCGCGCGCGCCTACGAGGCCAATCTTGTCGCGCTCGGCGCAGGCCGTCAGATGTACGCCAAGGCCCTTGAGATCGGACGTCGCTGATGAGCGCCGCCCTTGATCCCATCGCCGCTGTCGGCGCGGCGCGCGCCGCGTCGCTGGAGCCGGCGATCGCCGTCGCCCCGACCGCCGGCTTTTCCCGACTGCTGTCCGAGGGGGTCGAGGCGGTGAACGGCGAACTGCTCGCTGCGGACCGAATGACCCAGGCCTTCGCGCTGGGCGAGGACGTGCCGATTCACCAGGTGACCTATGCGCTCGAACACGCCCGGCTGTCGTTCGAACTGATGAGCCAGGTCCGCACCCGACTTCTGGAAGCCTACCAGGAACTGATGCGGATGCCTGTCTGATGAGCCCGACCTCCGCATGAGCCTGTTGCAGCGCCTGCGCGGGCTCTCGCCCGTCTTCCAGATCGCCTTGGCTGTCGGCGTCGCCCTCGCGCTCGCCGCAGGGCTGGTGGTCGCCTATCTGACGCTGCGGCCCCGCTACGAGGTGCTGTTTCGGGATCTGCGGCCGGCCGACGCCGCCACCATCCTCGCCCAGCTGGAAAAGGACAAGACGCCCCATCGCGTCGCGGACGGCGGTACGGCCATCCTGGCGCCCGAAGACCAGGTGGACGAGATTCGCCTCGCCATCCTGGGGGCCGATCTGCCGCTGAAGGGCACGGTCGGCTTCGAGCTGTTCAACAAGTCGGACATGGGGCTGACCGAGTTCGCGCAGCGCATCAACTATCAGCGCGCCCTTCAGGGGGAATTGTCGCGCACCATCATGACCATGGATGCGATCGACAGCGCCCGGGTGCATCTCACCTTGTCGGAGCCCTCCGTCTTTCGCGCCGATCGCAAGCCCGCCAAGGCGTCGGTGGCGCTGGCCCCCCGGCGCGGCCGCGTCCTGACGGCGGACACGGTGGCGGGCGTTCGGCGCCTTGTGGCTGCGGCGGTGCCCGAGCTGGATGCGGCGGCCGTCGTCGTGGTGGACGCGACCGGCGCGGCGATCGCCGGAGACGAGGCGACGGCGATCAACCCGTCGGAGGCGGCGGCCTCGCCCGTTCTGGCGCAGACCCGCGCGATCGAGGCCTATTATACGGCCGCTCTGAGACGGGCGCTCGCCCCCCTCTACCCGGGCGTCCAGGTGTCGGTGATCGCGCCCGCAGACCAGTGGGCGCCCGGACTGGACGGCGAGAGCCAACGCCGGTCCAGCCTTTCAGACTGGAGCCCCCAGAGCCGGGGCTTCCGGCTCCAGGTCTCGACCGCCGCGCCGACCGGCCTGTCTGACGCCCAGAGGGAGGATGTGGCGCGCGTGGTCGTCGAAACCATCGGCTGGTCTCAAGCCCTGGGCGATACCCTGATGTTTCCGGATTGGCGCTCGTTGCGCCTGCAAGACGCCTCGGCGTCGGAGAGGCGCGCAGCGGGGCCGGCCGCCGAGGTCTCACGCCCTGTGGTCGAGCCCTCGACGCCGGCGGGCGCGTCCGGACCGCGTCCCGGCGCTGACGGCTTGATGACGGCGCTAGTTTCGGCGGCGATCGCCCTTGTCCTTCTGACGGCAGGCGCTTTCGTCTGGCGACGAGGGCGGCCCCGTCGGCTGTCGGAGGCGGAACGCGAGGCCTATGTGCGGCGGCTGCAGCGCCTGCTCGACGCGGAGCCGGATCATGGGTGACGAATCCCGCGCCCTAAGGCGCATCGCGGCGGACATGGCCCAGCTCGATATAGAGGACGTTCAGGCCATATTCGCCGAGCTTGCGGCGCCCTCGCGCTCGCGCATGGTCGCGCTGATCGCCGGGTTCAAGGCGGGGGCCCTGAAGCGCCCTGAAGGGGCGTTGGAACCGTCCGCCTCGCCCTATAGTCCCTGGCTTGAAACCCGACTCGCGCGGATGGACCCGAGCGGGCTTATGACGGACCAGGCGCGGGCGGCCCTGCGTCGGCTGGCGGCCGAGAGCGGCTGGACCGGAGCGGCGCGCCCCACCCCTCGAGCCAAGGGTTTCGCTGCAATCCTGGGGCGGGTTCAATGACCGGCGTCATCAAGTCGGGTCGGACTGAAAGCCGGCCGGTGCGGGCGCTCGGCGCAGTCCTGGCCGCGCCCGCGACCTTGAGTGCGGCGAGCCAGGACGCCGAGCGGATCGCGCATCTCTCGGCGGACCTCGCCGAGGCCATGGCGCGCACAAGAGCGCTGGCCGAAGAGATCGACCGCCTCGCCCGCGCGGAGCAAGAAGCCTTTGCACGGGGGGTGGCCGAGGGGCGTCGTCTGGGCGCGGCGGAAGCGGACGCGCGCACCGAGGAACGGCTCGATCAGATCGATCGGATCGGCCATCAAGCCGCTCTGGCCCTGGAGGAGGGGTTGGCTGGGCTCGAAACAGCGGCGGTGGATCTGGCCGTCGTCGCGCTGTCGCGCCTGGTCGATGACGCGGACAATCGACGCGCCCTGGTGGCCGCCACGGTGCGGCGCGCGATCGGCGCCCTGTTCGACGGCGCAAGCGCCGTGGTGGAGGTTTCGCCGGAGGATTTTCCGGATGAAGGCGCGCTGAGCCTTCTGGGGCGGAGCGGACCCGCACCGGTCACGATCCGACCGAACGCAGGCCTGTCGTCAGGAGATTGTCGGGTCAGACTGGACCTGGGCGAGCTGGATCTGGGGCTGGATCATCAACTCCATCGGCTCCGGCGCGTGCTTGAGGTCTTCTGCGAGGGACGTGCATGAGCCTGGCCGCCCTGACCGAACGTCTCCACGCCTTCGAACCCTCGACCCGCACCGGTCGCGTGACGCGGATCGCTGCGGGTCACGTCGAGGCCGACGGGCCCGATGGACCGATCGGCGCCGCTTGCGTGATCGAGGCCGGCGGGTCGTCCTGTCTGGCCACGATCGTGTCGGTCGACGCGGATCGCGTGGTCCTGGCTCCGCTCGACCCGCTCGACGGGGTCCGGCGGGGCGCAAGGGTTCGTCTGGACGCCTTGGCGGTGCGGCCGCTGACCGGCGACGCCTTTTGCGGCCGGGTGGTTGATGGACTGGGACGGGCGTTGGACGCAGGCTCGGCCCCGAGCGGCGAGCCGTCCGTCGGCGGGACGTTGCCGACGCTGGAGCGTGTCACCTCGCCCGCGCCTCTGCTCACAGGCGTGCGGGCGATCGACGGGCTTCTGCCGTTGGCGACCGGGCAGCGCGTCGGCGTCTTTGCGGCCCCGGGGGTGGGCAAGACGACCCTGGTCTCGCAACTCGCGAGTCAGGTCGAAGCGGATCGGTGCGTCATCTGTCTCGTCGGGGAGCGAGGGCGGGAGGTCGAGGCGCTCTGGTCCAAGGGCCTGCCCGAGTCGGCGAAAGCCCGTACGACCGTCGTCGCCGCCACCTCTGATCAGACGGCGGCGCTGAGGGTGCAGGCCGTCGAGCAGGCGCTCGCCCTGGCCGGCGCCTGGCGCGCGCGCGGGCTGCACGTGCTGTTCGTTCTGGATTCGGCCACACGCTACGCCATGGCGCTGCGGGAACTGGGTCTGGCGGCCGGAGAGCCTCCGACCATACGGGCCTATACGCCCAGTGTCTTCGCCGCGCTTCCCAAGCTGGTCGAACGCTGCGGAGCGGCTCGCAACGGCGGCGCGATCAGCGCCGTCCTGACGGTGTTGAGCGAGACCGACGACGTCGATGATCCGATCGTCGAGGTCATGAAGTCCCTGTTGGACGGCCATATCGTCCTGTCGCGCCGGATCGCCGAGACCGGCCGCTTTCCGGCCGTGGACGTGTCGCGCAGCATCAGCCGCCTGGCCGGCGGCGTCATGTCGGCGACCCACCGGGCCCTGGCCGCTGAAGCCCAGGCGTCGATCGGCGCCTATGACGCCGCCCGGACGCTGATCGAGGCGGGCGTCTATACGGCCGGGGCCGACGCCGCGATCGACGCCGCCATTCGTCGCCGCCCCGCTCTGGAAGCCTTCCTGCGTCAAGACGACGGCGCCGCCTCGCCGGCGGCGACGCTCGCCGCGCTCGCCGCCGCCCTGAAAGGCGACGCGCCATGAACCGCCGGCGACTGTTGAGAGAGGCGAACACCGCCCTGGCTGTGCGCGAGATGCAGCTGAAGGGCGCAGAGCTCGGGGTCGGTCGTCAGTTGGCGCAGACCGCCCGGGCGCGGCAGAGTCTGCAGGCCTCCGAAGTGCGATTGACGCACACGGAGCGGGAACTGGCCGCCGTCCTGACCGATCCCCGCATCGATATCGATCGTTTCGTCGCCTGGCGGCGGGCGCGAACCGGCGCCGAGCGTGAAAGGCAAACGCAGGCGCAGGCGCTGCTGGGCGAGCAGGCGGCCCTTGAAGCCCTCCGTTCAGCCTATTTCGACCATTGGGCGCTGACCGAGGCCGCACGGCGGGTCATGACGGACGCGCGGCGCGCCGCGACGCGAGCGGCGGAGGAGCGCGCGCTGGCGGCGGCGGAAGATCTGCGTCCGTGTCGGGGAGATCCACGGTGAAGATTTCCAGTCACCCGGCCGTCGCCACGCCTCGGCCGTCTTCGGCGGCGCCGCGTCCCTCGTCGAGGTTCGAGTCCCTGCTTGTTGATCGCAGCGCAGACCGAGGCGGGCGCCATGTCCGGCAGGCCGACTCGACCGCCGGGACGGGCGGGCGAGCCGTCGGCAAGGCCTCCGGCCTGGAGGCCCCGCTCGTTGAGCCCGGGGCGCCGGCCGCCCGGGCTCGCGTCGGCGCGCAGGATGAGGCGATGGGGTTCGACGCCCTCGGCGTCTTCGGTCGCGACCCCGCCAAGGTCGAGCCGGGCCCCGAACGGCGCGCGAAATCGGCGGTCCTGATCGGCGCCTCGCCTCCATTGCAGCCCGCGCCGCCCCCCGGGGACAGCGGAGAGTTACGCCCAGGCGCATCGATCCGGCGCGTCGGCGAGGTCGCGGGACGGGCGAGCCCGTCCTTGAGCCTCGGGTGGAGGCCGGCGGCGGACGCCTCGGCGCCGGCGAACGTCGAGGCGGTTTCGGGCGCGGGTCTCTCGGAGCCCCGTCGCTCGGTCGCCGGGGGGATCGACGCGCCGGCGCCGCCCGAGGGCGGGGATCAGGGCGCTGACGCCTCGGGACGGGCGGACGTCGAACAGCCCTTGGCGCGCCTGCCGAACGATCGCCGGCGCCACGCGGCGTCGAGATTGAGCCTCGATGTTCGGGGAAGCGGGGCCGTCGTCTCGGTGACCGTAAACGCCTCGGGTCTGTCGGACGCCGAACACCGGGACCTGCGCCGCCGCGCCGAAGCCCTGGCCGCCGCCCATGGGCTCGCGCTCGAAACCTTGCGGATCAATGGCCGCGATCCGGATCCGTCGACCTTGTTGGAGAGGACCTCGCCATGGCGCTAGCGCCCATCAGCGGCACAGGGGCGGCCACAGACGCCGCCTTTGGACTGGATTTCCAGTCTCTGCTCAGCATCATCCTGACCCAGCTGACCTATCAGGACCCGCTGAAGCCGGTCGATAATTTCCAGTTTGTGTCCCAGCTGGCGCAGTTCTCGCAACTGCAGCAGAGCCAGACCCTCAACGATCAGATCACCAGTCTCCTGGCCGCCCAGGGCGCGACCCAGGCCACCAGCCTGCTGGGCCGGACGATCGACTTCGCCGCAAACGGCGCGACCCAGTCGGGCAAGGTCGAGGCGGTCTCCTTCAGTTCGGGCCAGCCTACGGTAACGATCCGCACCAGCACGGACCAGGTCGTCTCCGGCGTCTCGATCGCCGATATCGCCAATATTCGCCTCTAGGAGGAAGTTTCATGCTCGGCTCCATCTATATCGGTCTCAGCGGGATGAACGCCTATTCGCGCGGCCTGCAGACCATCAGCAACAATGTCGCCAATCTGAACTCCCCGGGATTCAAGGCGTCCTCCGTCACCTTTTCCGACGTTTTCAACGTCGGCGGACTGGGGTCCGCCTATTCGGGCCATGGTTCCCGCGCCGGCGGACAGGGGGTGAGGTTCGGCTCGCCCACGATCGACTTCACCCAGGGCGATCTGCGTCAGTCCGGCGGCGACCTCGATCTCGCCGTTCAAGGCGGCGGTTTTCTCGTTCTGAAGGACGGCGAGAAGACGGTCTATGCGCGCACCGGACAGTTCGCCGCCGATGACGACGGCTTCATCACCCTGCTCGGAACACGCTATCGCCTCGGCGTCCTGAACGCGGACCGGCAGGCCGTGCCGCTCAATGTGGATGCGAGCCGCACCAGCGCGCCGAAGGCCACGACCGCCATCAGCCTGTCGGGCAATATCTCCTCGACCGCGACCGACGCCTCGGTGAGCGATATCGCCGTCTATGACTCGCGGGGGGCGCGGCAGGTCTGGCAGGTCCGCCTGACGGCCGCCGGCGCCGCGTCGCCGAACCAGTGGACCGTCGCCGTCACCGATCAGACCGGTGCAACGGTCGGGTCTTCCACCCTGCGCTTCGTCGGCAGCGTGGTCGATCCCTCGACGTCACGCCTGACCGTGTCCACATCGCCTCAAGGGGCCGATCCTCTTTCGGTCGTTCTGGACTTCAGCGCGGGCGTGACCTCCTTCTCCTCGGGCACGACCTCGACCTTGCGGGCGGCCTCGGTCGACGGCTACGGAGCCGGCACCCTGACCCGTGTCGGCGTCAACGACGCGGGACGTGTCGAACTGACCTATTCCAACGGCCGCACGGAAGACCTGGGCGCCGTCGCCCTGGCGGATTTCCGCAACCCACAGCAGCTCGAACGCATCGGCAATGGTCTGTTCCGGAACCTCGGGCCGGAAGGCCGGTTGCTCGAGAGCGGCGTGGAGGGCATGGGCGCCCTGGCCTCCAAACAGCTGGAAGCCTCGAACGTCGATCTGTCCCAGCAGTTCGGCGACCTGATCCTGATCCAGCGCGGTTTCCAGGCCTCGTCCCAGGTCGTGAGCGTGACCAATGACATGATTCAGCAGCTCTTCGGCATGCGAGGCCAGGGGTGACGTCGCCCGTTTGGCGCTGGGCGCCGGACAGGGCCCTCCTGGACGAGGGGACGCTCGGGTGGCTGGACGGGATCATCGCGGCCTGGTCGGACCGCTGGTTTGCGCAAGGCCGGGTCCGCCGTCGCGGACTGGAGCGTTCGACCGGCGCGAGCGCTTCGACGAGCCTCTTCGCCGCTCGCGCGTCGCTTGAGACGTCGCCGGCCCAGAGGGATCATCTGGCGGAGCTGGCGCTCGACATCGAAGTCGCGCGTCTGGAGGCCACGCCGGCGGACCAGGCGCTCTTGGACGGCTTGGTCGAGACCGCGGTCGCCGATCTGACGCGCGCCGTCGAGGCTGCGATCGGCGGCGACGCCGCCGATCCGGCCCTGGCGCTCGGCGGCCCGTCAGGGCGCGTGGTCTTTCCCCTGTCCGACGAGACGGGGCGGCTGGTGGGGGCGCTGGCCGTGGCGCGCGCGAGCCTGGTCCAGGCCCGTCTGGGCGCGCTTGCGCCGCCCGCTCCGGCCTCCGCGCCGCTGGTCGCCATGAGTGCGGCGATCGCGGACACGCCCGTAACCTTGACGGTTCATGCGGGAACAGCCCTGTTGAGCCTCGCCGAGGCGCGTGAGCTGGGCGTCGGCGACGTGGTGGTCCTTGACCGGGCGCTCGACGCAGCCTTCGACCTCCTGTCTGCGGCGCACCCTGAGCCGATCGCCCGCGCCGCGCTGATCGATGCGGTCGCCCCGCAAACCCTTCGCCTGATTTCCGCCTGACGAGTTCGCCTGACATGACTGCCCGCACCCCCAAACCCGCCGCCGGCGACGGTCCCCCTTTGACGTCTCTGGACGCCGCCCTGTTCGGCGGGGTGAATGTCCGTCTGGACGCTCGGCTCGGAAGCGTCACCCTGTCCGTGAAGGACCTCCTCGCCCTGCGCGCCGGAGAGACGGTTCGCCTGGACGCTCGGCTCAATGACCTCGTCGAGCTTCAGCTCAACGGCGCGCTGATTGGACGCGGCGAGATCGTTGCGGCCGGCGACGCCTTCGCGGTGCGGCTGGTCGAGATTGCGCCCGCATCGTGAGGCCGGCGCGAGACATTATGGCCCGCGTGGCGGGGCTGAGCGCGCTGGCGCTGGGGCTGCAGGCGTCGCCGGCCCTGGCCCAGACGCTCGGTCAGGGCGCGAGCGACGAGGTGCCCTGGGTCCGCGTCGCCGCAGCGCTCCTGCTTTGCCTGGGCCTGGCGGTCGGCGCGGCCTTCGCCATCCGGCGTCGCGCGACCGGCGCCGCGCCGCGGCTCGACGATCTGAACCTCTCGGCCTGGGTCCGGCGCGTGACGTCCTCGGCGACGGGCGGCGCGGCCACAAGGCTGACCGGTGTGGAGACCCGTCGCCTGTCGCCTCAGGTCAGCGTTTCCGTGTTCAAGTGCGACGGTCGCTCCTTCATGGTCGCCGCGAGCCTCCAGGGCCAGCTGGTCCTAGTCGCGCTCGACGGCGACGGCGACGGCGAGGAGGAGGACCGATGAGGGGCGCACGCCTTCTGCGACTCCTCATGATCGCTGCGGCGGCGACGGCCTGCATGGGACTCGCCGGGGCCGCTCAGGCGCTTCCGGCGGTGTCGGGAACCGTCGAGCCCGCCCAGACGGCGGAAGCGGTCCGGATCAGTCTGGTCCTGGCCCTGCTGGCCCTTATCCCAGCGATGATCCTGTGCATGACGCCGTTCGTTCGGATCGTGATCGCCCTGTCGATGATCCGCCACGCGTTCGGCATGCCGGAGACGCCGCCGAGCCCCGTCCTGGTCAGTCTGGCGCTGTTTCTGACCGTCTTCGCCATGGGGCCGACCTTCACGACCGTCAACGCCGAGGCGCTGCAGCCCTTTCTGGACGGCCGTCTGACCGTCCAGGAGGCCGGCGAACGCGGGGCCGAGCCGCTCAAGGCCTTCATGCTGCGACAGGTGAACGACGAAAACATCAAGACGGTCTACGAGATCGCGCGCCGGCCCCTGCCGGACTCGGCCGCCCAAGTCGGCCTGCCCGAACTGACGACCGCCTTCATGCTTCATGAGCTCTCGACGGCCTTCCGGATCGGCTTCGTCATCCTGTTGCCCTTTCTGCTGATCGATCTGGTGGTGTCCGGCATCCTGCTGGCGCTCGGCATGATGATGGTGCCGCCGACGAGCATCTCCCTGCCGATCAAGGTCCTGATGTTCGTGCTGATCGACGGATGGAGCCTGATCCTTCAAGGGGTGGTGGGAGGATTCCGCTGACGATGGAGGCCGCCCCCGCCGCTGACCGCGATCTCGGCCTGTGGCGCGCCTATGCCGCGGCGCCCTCCGCCGATTTGCGGCGGCGTCTGTTCGAGGCGAACCTCGACTTCGCTCACGCCGTGGCGGCCCGGATCCGGCGCGATCGTCCGGGCTCGGACCTCGATATCGAGGATTTGCGTCAATATGCGGCGGAGGGCCTGCTCCAGGCCATAGACCGTTTCGACCCCGCCCAGGGGACGCCGTTCCAGGCCTTCGCCGCCCGTCGGATTTCCGGTCGAGTGCTGGACGGCGTCGCCGGGGCGAGCGAACGGCGGCGACAGGCGGCCACGCGCCATCGCGTCCGCACGGAAAGATTGCGATCGCTTCAGCCGGAACGGTCCGGCGACGCCCTGGACGCCCTGGCCGATCTCGCCGTGGAACTGGCGATCGGCTTCATGCTCGATGAGGCGGGCGCAGTGGTCGGGGGCGAGGCTCCGGTCTCTCAAACGCCCAACGCCTACGAAAGTCTGCTGTGGGTCCAGACGGTCCGACGCGTGAAGGACGCCCTGGCGGCCTTGCCGGAACCGGAGGGCGACGTGGTCCGTCGCCATTATTTCGAGGGGCTCGAATTCGCCCGGATCGCTGAAGACCTTGCTTTGAGCCGCGGGCGGGTGTCGCAGATCCACGCCGCCGCAATGGCGCGATTGCGAAAACGTCTTCCCAAGCCCGATACCCTCACCCTTAGCGCGAGATAGACCATGTCAGACCTTCGAGCCGATCCCTGTCCCGACGCGCGTCTCGACGCCCTGGTCGCGGCCGTCGCGGCCGGCGCCGATGTCGCGGAGGTCGACGCCCTGTTGGCGGCGTATCCCGGTGACGCGCGCCTGCATTTTCTGCGAGGCTCCCTTTTGGCGGGGGGGCGGCGGTATCCGGAGGCGCGCGCCGCCGTCTCCCGCGCCGTGGCGCTCGCGCCGGGCTTTGACATTGCGCGATTCCAACTCGGCTTTCTGGAGTTCACATCCGGCGAACCCGAGCTGGCGCGCCGGACCTGGCGGCCGCTTCAGGACCTGGAAGAGGCGCACCCGCTGTCCCTTTTCGCCCGCGGCCTCCTGCGTCTGGTGGATGAGGACGTGACCGGCGCGATCGCGCTGCTTCGCCGCGGCATGGCCGCCAATACGGTCAATCCGCCGCTGAACCAGGACATGGCGACTTTGCTGGCCGGGCTTGAACCGGCGGCGGCGGCGGCCGAGCCCGTCTCGGAGACCGAGCTGTTGTTGCGCCAGTTCGGCGGGACCGTGCGACACTGACCCATGGAGCCTGTGTCCGCTGTCGATCGTCTGGTCCTGATGCTGCGCCAAAGACTGCAGGCCCGTAGCCGTGTGCGCGGCGGGGCCCGCCCGCGCGCGGGCGCTTCAACCGCGAAGTCGACGCTTCAGGCGCTGAACCTGGCCGAAATCGAGGACGCCGCCCTTCAGCGTGTGGTCATTCAGAGCGCGCTCCTCGATCATTTCGGCCCGGAGATGATGAACGACGCCCGGTTCCAGCAAATGGTCAACCGGGTCGTCGAAACGATCGTCGCAGATCCGAGCGGCCGGAGGCTGATGGATCAGGCGACGCGGGAACTCCGCGCAGGCGTCGGACGGCCTAACGGAGATTGACGGCCAGTTTCGCGGCCATCTGCAGAATGGAGTGACCGCCAGGACCGATCGGGGCCTTGAGCGCCCCCTGCCGCAGGCGGTCGGCAAGGGCGGACTCGCCGGCCTGCTCCAGCAGAAGCGCGCGCGTCAGAAGACCGCCGAGGCTTTCAGGATCGAGGCGCAGGGCGATTTCCGCGCGGCGTCGGGCGTCTTCCGGGCGCCCGTCCTGAAGCGCGATTACGGCCAGACCGCCGTGACCTTCCCCGAAACTGTCGTCCAGGGCCACGACAGTTTCGAAACGGGCTTGGGCCCTGGCGCGGTCTCCCGCGATGAGCCAGGCCCATCCGGCGGCGGTCCAGGACCCGAGATGGTCGCCGAAGATGTTCGCGGCCGAATCGAAACGCTCTGCAGCGGCGGCGGCGTCGCCTTCGCTCAGAAGGACCGAGGCGAGCCCGAGTTGAAGACGCGCCGAACCGGGATGACGCGACAGGCCGTCCTCGAGCAGAAGACGCGCCTTCGGGGTCTCGCCCTCCGTCAGGGCGAGCAGACCCTGGGCGGCGAGGCCGTCGGCCGTCAGAGGCGCGCGGGACGCCCAGAGCGCGGCCAGGTCGAGGGCCTCGGCGTCCATGGCGATGGAGGCGAGCGCGCCCCAGAGGGCGGGGTCGTCAATCTGCGGATCCATGCCTCGGCCCAGCGCCAGGGCTTCGTCGAGCCGGCCGAGGTGATGAAGGGCGCGCAGTTTCAGCGGCGTCGCGTCGGCCGGCGGCGGCGCGTCCTCGAGCAGCGTCAGAACGCCTTCATAATCGCAGAGTCCTTCGCGGGCGCGGGCGAGATTGAGGCGGAGCACGGCGTCTTCGGGCCGATCGGCCCTCACGGATTCGAGGATGGCGGCGGCGTCCGCCCAACGCCCCTCAGCGAGCGCACAGACGGCCAGGAGATTGAGAAGGGGCGGCGTAAGAGGCGCGACGGCGGCGTAGCGATCGACCAGGTCGGCGGCCATCGCTGTTTCGCCTTCGGCGACGGCGGCGTCGGCGGCGTCGGCGAGGAGGGCGAGGTTTTCGGGATCGGCGTCGAGATAGCCGAGCAGGCGGGTGAATCGGGCGTCGGGCGTCGGCATATCGGATCCTGTTCGCCCCGGCGTGCAGATCGGCCGCGAGCGGGGGATGGTATGAACGACGAATTCCCCGTGGCAATCCGTCAGGCGGTCTGCGCGCGATTTTTCGGGTGCGCGCCAGAAAAGACTAAACTCGCGCCGCGGTCTCCCGAGAAGCCGGTACGGGAGGAGACGAGTCTCCCCGAGGGGGATGAAGATGGTCGCTGTCATCGTTGGATCGCGTCTGGGGCTGGAACAGAGCTCGGCCAAGACGCTGGGGGCGTCCGGCTTGCTGGGCCAGTCGGTCATGGGCCGGGCGGGCGAGAACGTCCTGGTCAATGCGGCGACCGGCAATCTGGTGATCCATAATCAGGACGAGTTCCTGATGGGGCTGGGCTCCGACGTCGGTATTGCGCGCGCCTACAACAGCCTCGGCGCCCTGGACGACGACAACGGCGACAACTGGCAATCGGGCGTGACCCGGCAGATCTACGGGCAGACCGGGGCTTATGGCGCAGCGGGTTCGACCGTCTGGCGGCTCGATTGGGACGGATCGCGGGTCCAGTACGCCTGGGACGCCGCCAAGTCCGCCTATGTCAGCAAGGAAGGGGCAGGGGCGCATGACCAGCTGACCTTCGCCGCCGACGTCTGGACCTGGACCGACGGCGACACCGGTACGGTCGAACATTATCTGTCGGCGACCGGCTATCGCATCGGCAGCAGTCTCGACCGTGACGGCAACACCGTCACCTATGCCTATGACGCCCAGAACAAGGTCACGCGCGTGACCACGGCGGACGGGGGCTACATCGACCTGACCTGGTCGGGATCCAATCTGGTCAAGCTGCAGACGACGGCCTGGGATCCGGTGTCGGGGACCAACAAGGTCGGGGCCCGGACCCGCTACATTTATGACGCCTCGAACCGACTGATCCAGGTCAAGATCGATGTCACGCCGGACGACAACTCGGTCGCGGACAATCAGTTCTACGCCATCAACTACACCTATGACGGGACGAGCAAACGCGTCGCCTCCATCAGCCAGACCGACGGCTCCCGGCTGGACCTCGCCTATGAGGCAAGCGGCGCCTTCCGCGTGACGAGCTATACGGAGACGGTGGCGGCGGGGGTGACCCGAACCACAAGCCTGAGCTACGCCGCCGGCCAGACGACCGTGACGGGGCCGTCCGGTCTGGTCACGGTGCTCAACTACAGCAACGGCCGTCTGGACAGTATCGTCGAACCGGCCCCGGTCGCCGGGGCGGCCGCGCCGACCACCCAGTTCCTTTATAATGCGGACGGCGACGTCACGCGCGTCCAGACCTCGCCGACCGTCTGGACCGACTATGTCTATCCCGCCGGCGGCTCAGGCCTGTGGACCACGCGCCGCGACAGCGCCGGCGTCACCGTCACCCGAACCTATGACGCTCGCAATCTTTTGCTGACGGAGAGCCGCTTCACCGGGCTCGATCCCGATGGGGCGGGCTCGGGCGTGCCGACAGGGGCCCTGACGAGCCGCTACGTCTACGACGCCGAAGGGCATCTGATCTATGGATTGACGCCGGAAGGCCGGGTCACAGCCTATGCCTATGATGCGGCCGGTCGTCAGACGAGCGTGGTCGCCTATGCCGGCGTGGCCTATAATCTCGCAGGGCTGAGCGCCACACAGACGCCGACGGCCGCCGACCTCGTGGCCTGGCAGTCCGGTCTGGCGGATAAGGCCGCCGCCGAGCGCACCGACACCGAATATGACTTCCGCGGCGCGGTGACCCTCCAACGGCGCTACGCCGCGCTCCTGACCGACGGCCAGGGCGACACGGCCTCGGCGATGACCGTCACGCGCTTCGTCTACGACCGCGCCGGTCAGCTGCTCGCGCGCACGGTGGACGGGGTCTCGGGCGTGCAGTCCTACGCCTACGACGGCCTGGGCCGCACGGTCAGCAGCATCGACTTCAGCAACGCCCAAACCACGACGGCCTTCCTGGACGACCGGGCGACCACAGTGGTGACGACGGCGGACGGGCTGAACCGAATCTCGGTCTACAACCGCATCGGCGAACGGGTCAGTTACAGCGAGACCGAGCGGGGCGCCAATCTGGTCAATCTGCAGAACTGGCCGTCCGGCGCGGCGCCGTCCGCAGCCGGCGTCCCGACCTGGCCGGGCGCGGGCGGCGCCCTGACGACGGATTCTCGCTGGGCGACCGTGATCGGCCCGGACGGGCTGTCGGCGCTCGTCATCGAGGCGGGGCAGGTCGACGCCAATAGCCTCGGCGGGGGCGCGATCTCCAACGGCTTCGCGATCGACCCGACCCGAAGCTACGCGTTCACCTATTATTTCCGAAAATCGGATCTCAGCCGTCATGATCTCGTGCTGGGCGGGCCCGATACGGTCACGGGCGCCTTTGTCGAGAATACGTCCGGCGCGGATGTCGCCAATCCGACCTTCTTGAACCTCACCCCGGCCCAGCAGCAGGCGAGTCTTCAGGCCGACCGCTGGTACAAGGTCGTGGGCTATATCCTGCCCCAGGGCGCCGCCCTGGGCTCGGCGGCGTCGCTTGGCGGCGTCTATGATCTCACCACCGGCGACAAGGTGCTCGACACGGCCGTCTACCGCTGGAACGACGTCCTGCCGGGCGCCACGGCGACCACCCGCTTCTTCGTCCAGAACCAGGGAAGCTCGACGGGCTATTCGACCTATTTCGGACGGCCTGAAGTGCGCGAAGTTCCGACCGCGCTGCTCGCCGACGCCCTGTCGGAGACCGGGTCGCGCTACCTCTACGACGCGCTCGGCCGCCTGCGGATCGAGATCGATCCCACCGGAGCGGCCCGGCAGGCGCTCTATGACCGTCTGGGCCGCAAGGTGGCCGACGTCGGGCCGGACGGAGCGATCACGGAATACCGCTACGACGCCAACGATCAGGTGGTGGCGACGATCCGTTATGCGACCCGGCTGACGGCTTCGGCCCTGGCCGGCCTGCGCGACGCCGCCGGCAATCCGACCCAAGTCGAGCTGGGCGCCGTGCAGCCGCCCGCCGACGCGGCGGACGAGTGGACATGGGCGGTTTACGACAAGTCGGGGCGGCTTGTGCAGTCCATCGACGGCGACGGCTCTGTGACGAACTCCGCCTATGCCGGCGACTCGAGTCTGCTGAAGGAGACGCGTTTTGCGACCCGTCTGACGACGGCTCAATTGGAGACTTTGAAGACGACGCCGCCGGCCGTGGCCGTGGCGGTCTCGTCGACGTCGCAAGACCGCATCGAGCGCTACTTCCAAGACGGCGACGGAATTCGAATCGCGACATTGGACGGCGAAGGCTATCTGACGCGGACCCTCTACGACGCCGCAGGTCGGGTCTCCGGAACCCTAGCCTACGCCAACGCCGTGGCGAGCAATCTGCGCGCGTCTGGCGCCCTCATCGACCTGATCACAAGTGCAGGATCGAATGCGAACGACATTCGCACCTGGAATGTCTACGACGCGCGCGGCTTGCTGAAGGGAACGGTCGATGGCGAGCGTAACATCACCCTCTACGATTATTCGGCCCAGGGGCATGTCACGGGCGTGACGCGAGGTCGTCGCCTGGCCGCCGACGCCGTCGTGCAGCCGACCCTGGCGCAACTGACCGGGGCTCCCGCCGGCGTGCTGGAGGTCGTGAGCTATACGCGCAACGCCTTCGGCCAGCCCCTGACGGAGACCCGTCACACCGCCGCCGGGGCAGAAACCACGACCTATATCTACGACAGCCAGAATCGGCTCGTCCGCACGAGCCTCGCCAAGGTCGAAGGCGGGCTTGTCGAAGCGCATCGGCGCTATGACCGTCGCGGTCGTCTGACCGCCGAACTGTCAGGGGAGGGCGCCGCTGCGCTCGCCGCCCTGGGCGCAACCCCGACCCAGGCCCAGATCGACACCCTCTATCGGCAGTGGGGCGTCAGCTACAGCTACGACGACGCGGGGCGGATGATCGCCCGCACCGACCCGGACGGTCTGGGCGGCAATGGCCGCCGCACGGTCTATTTCTATGACGCCGCCGGCAACCTGTCCCATGAGGTCAACGCCCTGGGCGAAATGACCAGCTACGCCTATGACGCCCTCGGCCGACGCACGGGCGTGACGGCGCACGGCACGCGACTGACCAGCACGGTCACGGCCGGACTGAAGGGCGGACGCCTGACCGCAGCCGCGACAGCCGCCCTGAACGGCGCGGTCAATACGGCCGTCGATAGTGTGACCCAGGTGGTCTACGGCGTCGGCGACGGCGTGTCCGCAACGGTGGACGCCCTGGGCGCGGCGACCCTCTATGCCTACAACGCCTTCGGCGAGCTCTCGCAGCGCCAGGATCCCCTGGAACCGACCGATGGGCCGATCACCCAATTCGCTTATGACCGACGCGGCCTGCTGGTGCAGACGAAGCGGGATGTCGGCGGCCTGAATCAGACGACCGCCCTGGTCTATGACGCCTTCGGTCGCCCGACCCAGGAAACCGACCCGCTCGGTCGGGCGCGGGTCACCGGTTATGATCGCGCCGGGCGGGTCGTCCTGCGTCGGGACGCGGCGAGCAAGACGACCGCCTACAGCTATGACGAACGCGGAAATACGCTCAGCGTCACCGACCGCATGGGGCGGACGACAAGCTACGCCTACAGCGCCTTTAACCGCCAGATCGTGGTCACCACGGCGGAGGGCGTCACCACCACCACGACCCATGATGCGGCCGGCTCCACCCTGTCCTTCATCGACGGCGCGGGCCGGACGACGACCTGGACCTATGACGCCGACGGGCAGCTGAAGACCGAGACCAACGGCCTAAACCAGACGTCGACCCGAACCTACGACAAGGCTGGTCAGCTGTATGAGACGGTGGACGCCGCAGGCGTCAAGGTTCGGTACAGCTATGATGCGGCTGGCCGTGTCCTGACGGAAGTGCGCAATCCGGGCGGACTCAACCTCACGACCAGCTATGTCTATGACGCCAAGGGCCAGACCACCCGCGTGACCGACGACAGCGGTTTGCGCACGGACTATGTGTTTGATCTGGAGGGACGCACCACCCAGGTGATCGTCGATCCGACCACCTACGCCCTCACCACGGTCTATAGTTATGATCGCGCCGGGAATGTCGCCACAGTGCGTGAGGCGTCCGGGACGACCGCCCAGCGCGACACCGTCTACACCTATGATCGTCTGGGCCGACTGACCGCGCAACAGACCGGTCCGGCGAGTCTGAATATCCGAACGACCTACGCCTATAATGCGGCGGGGAACGTCACCCAGAGGCTCGACTCGCTCGACGCGACGACGACGGTCTCGACTCTGTTCGGCTATGACGTCGAGAACCGCCCGGTCTGGCGGATCGACGGCGCGGGCGCTGCGACCCGGACCTATTACGACGCCGAGGGACGGGTCACTGGCGTCACCCGTTACGCCAATGTCCTGACCGCCGCGCAGATGGCGGCGCTGGGCGCAACGCCGACGACCGCCCAACTCGCCACCGCCGTGACAGCAAACAGCGCGCGCGACCAATACGAGACCTACGTCTACGATGATGACGGCCGGATGGTGTTCAGCGTCGACGCGCTGGGCCAGTTGACCGAAAAGATCTACGATGGATCCGGTCTGGAATTGCGGATCATCCGCTACGCCACCCGCTACACCGCCTCGGCTAAGGACGAGGCGAGCCTGAGGACCTGGACGGCGACCCAGGCCACCGCCAATGATCGCGTGGACTCGCGCGCCTATGATGCGGCGGGCCGCCTACGCTATACCGTCGATGCGGGGGGGCAGGTGGTCTACCGCAGCTATGACGCGGCGGGTCGCCCGATGCGGATCGTAAGCTACGAAACCCTTTATGCCGGCGCCAATCCGACGTCCGCCGTGCTCGACGCCTGGGTCGGCGACAACCCGGGGGACACAGGACGGGTCACCCATTTCGGTTATGATACGGTTGGGCGGCAGGCCTATGTGCAGGACGCCCTCGGCTATGTCACCCAAACCACCTATCTCGGCGATCTGGTCACCGGCACTCGCCGATACGCCAATCCCCTGAACCTGGGGGACGGAGCGACCGGCGAGGCGTTCGCCTTCATGCTGGGCGTCTCTGCGGGCGGTCAAGCCACAACAACCGTATCTTATGGGTACGACCAGGCCCGACGCGTCAACGAGATCATCGACGCGATGGGCGTGGTGACGCGGCTTGAACTGGACGGCTTGGGGCGAGTCGTCCACGAATGGCGTGCGAGGGGCACGGCCGATGAAAGCCAAACCAGCCGCACCTTTGACGCCGGGGGGCGGGTTTTGTCTGAGACCCGGGGGGTGGGAACGGCGCAGGCCTCGACCCGGACTTGGACCTACGACGGACTCGGGCGGGTTCTAAGCGAAACCGAAGCGACCGGCGGGGCGACGACCTACACCTATGACGCCATGGGTCGGGTCGTCACAAAGACCCGCAAATTGACCGCCTCGACCAATGCGGTGACCACCAGCGTGTACGACGCCTTCGGCAATCTGGTTCAGGTGACCGATCCGCGCGGAGCGGCGGGCTTTTTCTATTACGACAAACTCGACCGTCTCACCCTGCAGGTCGATCCGGAGGGCTACGCCACCCAGACGACCTACACGATCGGAGGGGCGGTGGCGACCGTCACACGTCGCGCAGCGCGGGTCACGGGCACGCCGGTTGTGGGCACGTCGCCCACTGTCGTGACCGGATCAACCGACGCGACGACCCGGTTCACGCGGGACAAACTGGATCGCCTCACGGGCGTGACGGACGCCATGGGTTTCACCGAGACCTTCGTCCTGAACGCCTATGGCGACAAGCTGTCTGTGAAAAACAAGCTCGGCGGCACGACGACCTACACCTATGACAAGCGCGGCTTGGCCCTGACCGAGACGCTCCCGGTCGGGTCCGCGACCAATCCGTCCGCCGGGAACATCGTCAATACCTATGCCTACGACGCCCGCGGCAATCTGATCCAGACCGTTGAGGCCTCCAACCTGGCAGAGGCCCGCACGACAACCTACGCCTACGACCTGTTGGATCGATTGATCAGCAAGACGGGCGACGCCGTGGTGGTCACCGCGACGAACTTCGCCACCAGCGTGGTCGTTCCCACGGAGACGATCGCCTATGATCGGCGCGGCAATGTGATCGAAACCGTGACGCCTGCGGGTGGGCGAACCCTATTCTACTACGACGACCTTGACCGCAAGATCGCCGAGATCAACGCCTTGGGCGGCTTGAGGACCTGGACCTACGACGGCGCGGGCAACGCCACGGCGATGCGCGCCTATGATGCGGTCGTGGCCCAGCCCGCCTTGGCGGGCGGCACGCCGCCGAGCGCCAGTGGACCCTACCGCGAGACCTACTACGAGTACGATCTCAACAATCGACTGACAGCGACCAAGTCGATGTCGGTCCGTACCGGCAACTGGACCGGGACCTATGAGACGGTCTGGGCTCAGGTTGTCGATCGCACCCTCTACGATGCGGCAGGCAATATTGTTCAGACTATAGATGGGCGTGGCGTGAGCCGCTTCGCCTTCTTCGACGCCGCGGGTCGCGAGATCGCCCGAGTCGACGGCGCGGGCTATCTGACCAGCTTCGTGCGCGACGCCGAAGGCAATGTGACGCAGGAGGTCCGTTATGCGGACCCGGTCGTCGGCGCCGTAACGCCTGACCGAAATCCGGCGACGCTGGCGCCGCGCACCGCGACCCCGGGCCTGGGCGACCGGGTGACCGACTTCACCTACGACCGGAATGGACGACGGCTGACGGAAAGCCGCGCCGGCGTCGGCGCCTATGGGGTCGCCGCAACGGGCGGGCTCACCGGCGGCGCGGCGGTCTCTTCCACCATCACCTATACCTACAATGGTCTGGGACAGGTACTCAGCCGAACCACCGCCAATGGGGACCGAACCGACAACGCCTATGATCTCGCCGGTCGATTGACCGATGTCAGGGGAGCGAGCTTCAAGGACTATGTGGACGACACCCTGCGCAACCGGGTGACGAACAGCTACGACGGCTTGGGCCATATCGTCCTGGTCAAGGAGGGCAAGGACGGCTCGACCAGTCTGCTGACCACCACCTTCGTCTATGGCGCGGGCGGGCGTCTCGCCTCGACAACCGACGCGTCCGGCTTCACGCGCGCCTATGCCTATGATTTGGCCGGACGTGTGGTGCGCGACAGTTACAGCCGTGTGCGCTCGGACGGAAGCAGCGTCACCGAAGCCGTCGTCTATCGCTACGACGCCTTGGGACAGGCGACCGAGCAGGCGACAGCGACGTTCAACGGCTCGGCCTGGTCGATCGGCGATCGCGACCAGATCTTGTACAACACCCATGGCGAGATCGTCGCCAAAGGGGTCAACGGCGTCTGGCAAGAGAGCTTCAGCTACGATGCGGCCGGTCGGATGTGGCGTTCAACGGCCGGCGACGGCCTGACCCGAATTTTCGTCCATGACGGCGCCGGCAATGTGACCATGACGGTCCAGTCGGCCGGCGCAGACATCCGCGCCTGGACCCAGGAAGATGCGCTCTGGACCTTCAGCAACCAAAATACGACGTCGATCGGCGCCCATTATGTCGAAGGCGTGGTGGCCACCTATGCCCAGTATACGGGTGAGAATCAGCAGGCCATAACCACCGAGACGTTCCGACAGGTCGCAAGAAATTCGGCCGGCGCGTACCAGTATGCGCCCAACATCATCAATTTGCGGGGCTATAACGCGTTCGGCGAGGTGAGTTCCGAAACCGACGCGCGCGGGTTTACGACCCATTACGCCTATAACACCCTGGGCCGCCTCGTGCGTCGTGAGTCGCCGACGGTCAACGCCACCACCGAGACCGGGGCGGTGCTCAGCGCCCGTCCGACCGAGGACTATTATTACGACATCGCCGGGCGTCTGGTGGGAACGCGCGACGCCAACGGCAACCTCAACCGGCGACTTCTTCTCGCCGGCACGGGACATGACGGCGAGCAAGCGCTGGTGCTGAAGGAGTTCAGCGCCGACGGCGGGGTCGTCAGCAGGGCCTATGACGTCTTCGGTAATCTGAAGACGTTCACCGACGCGTTGGGCGGGATCGAGCGACGATCCTACGATCAGTTGGGCCGTCTGATCTTGGTCAATCATATTGAGCGCGCCGCCGGCACGCCGGGCAACCCGTCGACGAGCGGTATCCGCCTGGATGACTACTACGCCTATGACGGCCTGGGACAGCGCATCCAGCACTGGAACAGCCATTTCGCGACGAGCGACCGGGAGCGTACGGACTACGACGCCAAGGGGCGGGTGGTGCTGACCACCGACTTCGAGGGGCGTGCGACGACCACGACCTACGTCTGGGACGCCAATCTGACGACGACCGGGCTCGGCGCCTTCGGGGGGTGGATCACGACGACCGTGAATCCCTCAGCCAAGACCAGTGTTGAACGCACCGACGCGTTCGGCCGAACGGTCGGCCGAACGGACCTCGGCGGCCATGTCTACGCCATGGGGTTCGACCTGGCGGGCCGATTGGTCAGCCAGACCTCGACCGCCGGGCAGGCGCTGAACTTCACCTGGTACAATACCGGACTCCTGGCGCAGCAGAGCGATGTCTCAGGCGCGGCCCTGGGTTATTCCAACGCGCGGACCCAGGCCAGCTACGAGTACGACGTGGCCGGCAACCGGACGCGGGAGCGGTATGTCACGACCGAGCTGACCTATGTCTACGCGCCTACCGCGCCGTGGGACCCCTATGGCGACCTGGGATATACGGAGCCCACGCCGGTCGAGACCACCACGGTCCAACAGGACGCCTCGGTCACCTACGACGCCTTGAATCGGATGATCGAGTTCCGCGACGTCAGTGTCAGCACGTCTGATCCGACTCTGGTGACCTATGCCTATGACCTGAACGGCAATATCCGTTCGACGGCGGCGCGTTATCGGACGATCCAGAACACGGGCGGCGCCACCTCGGCGATGACCCTCTGGTACAAGTATGACGCCATGGACCGCTTCACGACGGTCGAAGGAAGTTTGGTCGACGGCCAGATCAAGAACGGCGCCCGTCTTGAGTACGACGCCAATGGAAATCGCCGACGCTCGATCTCCACCATCATGATCCAGACCGACATCATCCTAAGCCAGGAACTGGTCTATACGGGCGTCGGCGTCGGCCCGAACCAACCGATCCAGGAGTTCCCCGACATGGACAATCCCGGCCCCGGCTGGGAATGGGTCTATCAATATCAGTACGTCGAAGGCCGTCGTATCGAGCATTACGACTATACGGCCGACGGATATCTCGCGCGAGTGGGGACCTCGACCGACCGCTGGGACAGCGCCACCCAGTCGCTTCAGGACGGCGCGATCACCTGGATCGCGGAAGACCGACGCGACGCCATGGGGCGGACGGTTTCGCACAAGGAGTTCGCACAGGGCGGGACGAACCGCACCCATGAGCGGACGGCGGTCTATGACAAGTCGGGTCTTCTGCTGAGCGAGACCAACTTCACCTTCACCGATGATACGGGGACGGCGAACGACTATTACAGCACCTCGACGACCACTTACGATTACCGCGCCGAGACCTATGCCGGTTCGGGGTCGTTCACGGGTCAGTGGATGGGCGTGATCACCCGGGCGCGCACCACCAGTTCCAAGGATCCGGCGCCTGTCGGCGGGTCGGTGACCCAGAATCCGACCACCCAGACCGTCTACACCTATGTCTGGTGGGACGACGCGCGTCAGGCGAAGATCAGTTTCGACAGCGACACGGGGTCGTCGTCCAACGCGATCCAGACCTCGACCTTCGCCTATGACGTCAATGGGCGTCTGACCTATGTGAACATCCAGGACGGCCGGCCGCGCAACGTCACCTTCATCACCGACGTCAACGGCCAGGTGCTGCGTCGCACCGAGGCGGACAACAATGCGTCGCTGTCCGATCCGAAGGACGTCTATTATTATTTCGGCGGCGTCAGGGTCGGAGAGGTGACGAACAACCCCGGCTGGGGCGACGGCTACGCCTGGGCCGTCAGCCGACGCACGTTGAAACCGTCGAGCACGTCCACCCCCTTCATCACCGGCAACGCCGCCGGGGTGGCGACGGACTTCGGTCAGGCTTATGAGTCCTTGACCCCCGGCTCGGTCCGAAACGGCGCCTCGGCCTATACGGTGCGCGACGGCGACACCCTGCAGGGGATTGCGGCGGCGGTCTGGGGCGACGCCTCGCTGTGGTACATGATCGCCGAGGCCAACGGTCTGACCTCGGCCAACCCGTTGGTCGCGGGCCAGACCCTGTCGATCCCCGGCAAGGTCGCCAATGTCCACAACACCGCCGACACCTTCCGCCCCTATGACCCCAACAAGGCCATGGGCGACGTCTCGCCCACCCAGCCCAAACCCGTCGCCAACGCCGGCAAGAAGGGCTGTGGCGTGGTGGGGCAAATCATCGCCGTGGTTATCGCCGTGGTGGTCGCGGCCTATGTCGGACCCGCGCTGATCTCGGCCATGGCCGGTCAATCGGGAGCCGCCGCGGCTGCTGCCGCCTCGGCCTCGGCCACAGCCGGAGGAGCGTCGGCGGCCGCAGCAGCGGCGGCAGGCTCAGCAGCCATGTTGGGCAGTCTATCCGCCACGGCCGCCTTTGCCGCCGGGGCTTTGACGGGCGCAGCCGCCTCGATCGCCAGCCAGGCCTTCTTGGTCGCCACGGGCGCTCAAGACAGTCTCAACTGGAAGGGGGTCGGTCTGTCCGCCCTTTCCGCCGGGCTGAATCTGGGCGTGGGGCAGTTTTCCAGCGTCGATCGCGCTATGGGGGCTATGTCTGGGCCTGGATGGGTCGCTGATGCGACGCGGGCCACGGGCATGAACGTCCTGACCCAAGGCGTCGCCGTTGCGACAGGGCTTCAGGATCGGTTCGATTGGACCGGCGTCGCCGCCGCAAGCGTCATGTCGAGCGTCGGCGGTGCGCTCGGCGCGTCCCACGTCTTGCGGGCCCTGCCGGGTTATGGAGCGGCCGCTGTCAGTGGCTTGGCGTTGGCCGCGACGGGAGCCGGGGTTCGGTCTTTGCTGGACGGCACCAGCTTCGGCGACAATCTGCAATCCGTCTTGCCGGATGTAATTGGCCAGACCATCGGGAATGCGATTGTCGGCGGAATGCAGGCCAGAGCTGCGCCGAAGGCTCAGTCAGAACTTGCACAGCAACTGAGGGAAAGCTTCGATCTCGGGGTTGGCAGCGCCCCCGAGACCGGCGGCGCGCCGGGAGCCATCGACAGTTTTGCCAACATCCTGAAGCAGCGGGATATCGGAACCCAACTCCTCGCCTCTTTGGGCGGGAACGCCGTAACAGCGGCCCGCTTGGGCGCGATGCTGGATCTGTCGAAGACAGAGTGGGCCTCCACCCGGTTTTCGGGGATTAGCTACACGCCCTATGTGGCGCGTGACATACAGGTCCAGCGCCTGTCCGACATCGAGGCGACCGTCAGCTGGATCAACCATCTGAACCGGACGGTGACCCAGACCTTCGGTGTGTCTGACGGCCAGTATCTGCATATTACGGATCGGGGTCCGGTCCGGGATCTTCTAAACGGCGAGTCAATCGGCCAGGACTTCTACCTCTATGACGAGGCGGCGATCATGGGGGCCGCGACGGAACTGGCGGAGATCACGGTCGTCGGCGAACGCACGGCGATGTCTTATGTCCACCAAGGGTTGAACTACACGGCTGCCGGGCTCATGGGCGTTCTGGACGGCGTGGTTGTCCAGCCTGGCCTAGGGCTGGCTGAGGGGGTTGGTCATGTCGGCGGCACGATTTGGGACGCGGGGGCGGCGACGTTCGGCGGCGCTCAACAGCGTGCGGCAGCGCTGCAAAGCCTGGGGCGTCGAGGCGATGCGGTCGCCGACACGCTCAAGGGCGCGGCCCTCTTCACGCTTCGCTACAACACGGACTTAGACGGCAGTTTCCGGCGTGGGTTGACGACGACGGCGTTCGACGCCGTGTCCCGTCGTTGGGGGGCTGAAGGTCCAATGGGCGTGTTCAACGCCGTGTCCGACATCACGGGTGTGGCTTCGACGTTTATTCCTGGAGCAAATGCAGGAAGGGCAGGACAGGCAGGACGGCTGATAGACGGGCTGGACGGCGTGAGTGATGTGGCTCGAGCCGCCACATATGCGCGTGGCAGCGCAGAACGAGCGTTCCTCTTGGAGCAAATCCGCAGTGTTCGCGGCTCGGGCGCCAACCGCCTGGCTGAACAACGTGGCATCGTCTTCGGCCATAGGGAGGCGTCGCGGCTGGGGTATGAGCCCGTGCTGACGTCGCTCCACTATAAAGGGACACAGGGACTGGACGGCCTGTTCGTCAGCGCCGAAACTGGGCGTTTCGCCATCTGGGAGTTCAAGGGTGGGGTATCGCAGACGGGGTTGAGTTCGCTGAAAACCTACCGTGGTCAGACACAGGGATCCCAGGGCTATATCGCCAGCCGAATAGGTCGCTATAGTCAATCCAGCGGGGCGGATGCGAGCTTGGTGGTCAAGTTGAATGAAGCCAGTGAACTGAGGCGCATCGACAGCTTTGTCAGCTTCTCAGGTTCTCAACGCACTTACCAACTGCCCGTCAGCGGAAATACCGTAAGGCCGGGGACACCAAGATGAACGATCATGAGATAGGTGAGCGACTGATTGTAAACAGTCAAGCAGCCATCAAGCGCCGCCCAAACAACATCAGAATTTTGACGTATGAGGGAAACTACAATGCCGTATTGATGAATTATGGGGGATGGGGCCAAGATCATATTAAGATCGGCGTCGTTGAATGGCGGCGAGGCGAAGACCCCAGGTCCGAATTTTCGGCTGGGCTGGATGCCATAGAGCAGGGTTTGACCTTGGCCCAGTCCTTGTCGGCCGGTCCGAACGACATCGACCAACTCGAACTCCACATCGCTCAGCCCATCGCCTATCTGATGAATCGAAACCTGACGCTCCCTGACGGATACGGCCAGCGTGAAGACCAGTTGCCGGATGTCATGGCTGACGAACTTCTCGCCGACGCCCTGTTCGACCGGCCTTACCGCCAGCGTCTCCCGACGATCCTGCAAGCTCTCGCCGCCAAGAAACGTCAAATGCTCGCGCTGCTGAGCTTCCAGACCTATTTCGATCTTCTGGACGCCGCCGGCGACCCGATGCGTATCGCCGAATTGGCCGCCCAGGGCGACGCGCTCTATCAACGTCGAGTGAAGGACGTCTTTTACGCCAACGGCTCCCTCCTGTCGGCGGGCGGAGACGAAAACAGCATCATGGTCGACTACCAACTCGCCGCAGTACTGAAAAAAGTCGGGTTCAAGGGCGAAAGCCTGCACCGCTGGCGCTGGGACTGAGATCCCGCCCCCCTGGGCGGTTCGACGCGGCGAATCCGACCGCCCAGATGACCTACAGCTACACCTGGTGGGACGACGCCCGTCAGGCCCAGCTGAAGTTCGACACCAATACGGCGACCACCTCGGACGCGATCCAGACCTCGACCTTCGCCTATGACGTCAATGGGCGTCTGACCTATGTGAACATCCAGGACGGCCGGCCGCGCAACGTCACCTTCATCACCGACGTCAACGGCCAGGTGCTGCGTCGCACCGAGGCGGACAACAATGCGTCGCTGTCCGATCCGAAGGACGTCTATTATTATTTCGGCGGCGTCAGGGTCGGAGAGGTGACGAACAACCCCGGCTGGGGCGACGGCTACGCCTGGGCCGTCAGCCGACGCACGTTGAAACCGTCGAGCACGTCCACCCCCTTCATCACCGGCAACGCCGCCGGGGTGGCGACGGACTTCGGTCAGGCTTATGAATCTCTGACCCCCGGCTCGGTCCGAAACGGCGCCTCAGCCTATACGGTGCGCGACGGCGACACCCTTCAGGGGATTGCGGCGGCGGTCTGGGGCGACGCCTCGCTGTGGTACATGATCGCCGAGGCCAATGGTCTGACCTCGGCCAACCCGTTGGTCGCGGGCCAGACCCTGTCGATCCCCGGCAAGGTCGCCAATGTCCACAACACCGCCGACACCTTCCGCCCCTATGACCCCAACAAGGCCATGGGCGATGTCTCGCCCACCCAGCCCAAACCCGTCGCCAACGCCGGCAAGAAGGGCTGTGGCGTTGTGGGGCAGATCATCGCCGTGGTTATCGCCGTGGTGGTGACCTACGTCAGTCAGGGGGCCATGGGCGAGAAGATGGCGGCCATGGTCTCCAGCGTGATGGGCGCGGGCAAGGCTGCAACAGCGGTCGCAGCGACGGTGACGGCCGCCGCCTCCGCTGCGGCGGGCTCGACGGCGGGCCAGGCCTTCCTGGTCGCCACGGGCGCTCAGGACAACATCAACTGGAAGCAGGTGGGCATCAGCGCCCTGACCGCCGGCGTGAACCAAGGGGTCGGCGGCCTGAACAGCGTCAACAACACCCTGAGTAAGATTCCGGGACCAACCTGGGTGCAGGAAGGTGTGCGCGGCGCCGGCTTGAACGCCCTGACCCAGGGGGTGTCCGTGGCCGTGGGCTTGCAGGACCGGTTCGACTGGACCGGGGTGGCGGTCGCGGGCGTGGTCCGAGGCGTGGGCTCGACGGTCTCGAACGCCCTTCCCCCAGCCGCCGCCTTCTCCCGCCAGGGTCTGGTCAACAGCATGGTGTCGGGCACGGTTTCGGCCGTCGCCGGCGCGGGCGTCCGCTCGCTGATCGCAGGGACCAGCTTTGGCGACAATCTGCAATCCGTCCTGCCGGATGTGATCGGGCAGACGATCGGGAATATGGTGGCGGGGGGGATTCAAGAGGCCCAACAGGCGGCTCAGCGGTCGCGATATCTCAGGGATGAAACGGAAGCCCTGATCGATCGGCCTGAATTTCAGGATACGCCGATCGAACAGCGTCGGCATGCAGCAGGCAGCCTCGCCAACAACGACGAGATGCAAGGCAGACGCTATGGTGAAACGGCGGGCGTTCTGAACGCGGACGGCTATTCCACCCTAGCGGAGAGTTCCCGTCTGGCGCTGAGTCCAGATGCCTTACCCGGCGAGCGCCTGACCGGTCTTGCAAATCATCTCTATCACGTCAACGGCCTGTCGGAGGACGAGGTTCGCTTCGTGGTGAACGACTTCGCCAAATCCGACCTGATGGACGTTCCCTATACTGAAGGCGTTGTCGAGTTCGCCGACAACCGCTGGGTCGTTAAAGCGCCCTCCGCGTTCGGCGAAGGCTGGATCGACGAGGACGGTCAGTCCCACCTCCCGGACGTCCTGGTCGAGATGCGCAAGCTCGGCACCGTTTACGGCATGCCGTTGACGGACGGTGTCGTCAGCAATGCAGGCGGCGTGGTGCATCGGGTTCAGCAGACAATTCAGGAGAATCCAGCCCTTGGCTACGGCCTGATGGCGATTGATGTCCTGACGGGCCCCACGACGTTCGTGGTCAGCGGCGCCATTGAGGCGTCTCCGGTCGGCGCCTTCGTCGAAAGGAAGGTCGGCGAGGTCCGCGACTATTTCACCGGGCTGTACGAAGGCGTCAGCTACGACGCGACCACATCCCGCAACGGCGGCACCGGCACCCTGACCCTGGGCATGCTGGCCGCCGGTCTGGGCGCGCGCCGGACCTTGCGGGCGCTGGATATCCAGATGCCAATGCAGCGTGGCCGCACGTTCGAGCGCAACGCTATCCAGAGCATGCTCGGCCATATCGGGGTCGGCAAAAACACCCGCCTGATCCCGGTGACCATGCCCGACGGCACGGTCGTGCGCACCATACCCGACGCGTTCGGTCGCTCCATGGGCGTGGTCGAGTTCAAGGATGTCGCGGAGATAGGCAGTTCGCGGCAACTAAGAGCACAGTTGGAGTACGCAGAGCAGAATCGTATGCCGTTCAATCTGGTCGTCAGCCCCAATACACGTCACATTAGCCAGCCGCTGCTGCGTGACATTAGTGCCGTGAACGAGCGGTTTGGCGGCGGTGTCTATCGCTATGATCCTGCAATTGACACCCTGACTGACTGGCCTTCTAGGTAACAACCATGACCAAGCCCACTGCACTTATAGCCATCGACACCTCGACTGATCTCGCTACGCCATTGGCCGGACGCATTTTCATTGATGAACTGTGCCGGGAGCCGAAGCTAACGCCCGAACTGGTTTCATGGGACGAGAAATTCAAGGATCCGTTCATCAGCCCCGAACATTTTCTGGAGAAATGGTGGGCTCAGATCGCGGTCATGCGAGCCGAAGGCGAACCGCCATTCGAATTTTATTGGGGGCCCCATTGGAAGCGAAAGTCCAAACTGGCCAGCCGAGGCTATGTGAAATACGCGAAGACAAATAAGTTCGGCGATAGAATTCCAGGCACATTTTGGTTTCAATCCCGCTGGGAGCGGTCCGTCAACTTCGATCAGGTCTTCGACCGATGGGCTAGTCTAGCCCGTGCTAATGTCGGCATGCTGCATCTGTTTGGCGAGGCGGAAAATCCCGTGGCACCGACTGCGGCTGAGTCGCGCTTCCAAAGCGGTTCCTTCGGCGGCCCCTTGAACCCCGGCATCCCCAACATCGGCTGGGCGATGGCCTATGGCGAAGGCTATGCCCACGAGGTGGACGTGGACCGGATCCGCGCCCATGGCTTCCCGGTCGAGGTTCGCGACGGCGTGGTCGTCATCCGGGTGACGGAACAGCTTTCGGACGTAGCCGATGACTTTCCCCGCTTCTCCCGTCGCCGCGCCGAACTGAAATCTCTCTTTCGACCAGACTTGTTCTGGATCAAAGACGAACCGAAGCCCGTTCTAACTGTCATGCATGAACTGCGCCCGACATAGGCGATTTCGATGAAGGGAACTCCGCCGGTGCGATCGCCAGGCAGATCGTCAGAGGCTTAAATCCGATCTCTGACGTTCGAGGCTTTAGCGCCGCCGTCGTCCATGTTGCGCAAGGGCGACAGGGAGCCGGGGGCGATCTGGCTGCGTCGGGCATCGGCTTCATTCCCATCGCCGGCGATTTCGCCAAGCCGCTCATCAAACATAGCGACGAGATATTCGACGTAACGCGGCATGCGGGCGGAGCCGTCGTGCGCGACCTCAAGGCAGAGGTTGAATCACTTAACGCCATGGGTCGTGCACAGCGCGAGGCGGCGAACCGCGTCCCCTCTGGCCAAACTGCCAGGATGCGGGAACTTCTTGAAGCGAACGCCGCTCGTAGGGCTGGTGCCGCAAAGGGGACAACTGACTTTATTGAAGGTCGCCTTGGCGATGCGCTTTACGACACGACTAAGCTCGGTCGCTTGGAGGGCTATCTCGGCAGGCGCGGCGTGACTTTGCAGGTTGGCGACGAGTTCATTCCGCTCGGAAAAGCGGGCGGCTTCGACGCCGTGAATGGACGCTTGGCTCTTAGGAGCAATCCCACTGAATATGAGGTTTGGCACGAGCTAAATCACTTCATTCAGTATCCAAAGCTCGGGCAGGAAGCGTATTCTGCCTACGGGCGGATTGCCGTGGAGCAGTATGTGTTTGACGCGCTAGAGAACTCGCCAAAGAGGTGGGGTGCACTTACACCTGAACAGCGAACGCACGCTGTCGACGATATCTACGCCGTGGGAGGGATACGATGACCGAAGACGAAGCCCGCGCCGCAGCGGACAGTCTCTTGGAGACCATGGGCAAGAAGGGTCACAGGATGGCCTTCGTGGAAGGAAAGGGGAGCACCCGGTATCCCGGCGAATGGAACGTGATCTATGATCTTTTCAGCCCTCAGGGGACGTTGATCGACGGTCCAATCGTCGTCATCGTCGATGAAAGCAGTGCTGAGGCGCGCTTGATGGAAGGCCCGTGATTTAGCGGCTGCTCTGTTGCCGCAGAGAGTGTTCCCCTCACCAACGGACCTAGGCTGCTTCCCGGCGAGGGTATGGTCGGGACCTATGACGACCTGATCGCAGCGGGCGTTAAGGGCGATGACATCACCCCGCATCACATTCCGTCAGCGAACCGAATGGCGCTCGAAGGAGTGTCGAAGGGCGACGGAATTGCGATAAACATGGAGCAACCATTCCCAGGTGTGGGCGGTCGCCATCGAGCCACTTTCACCTATGGGACGAAGGCTGATATCAATATGACCGCTCGCGACGCCTTGGCCGCTACTGCACGGATCGACGACCTCGATTATGGTCAGATCTGTCCGATAATTCCGGGGCAGGTCAGTCCGGGAGAAAATCTAGTCTTTGGACTGGTGGCTTACAGGGGAGGGGGACCTCTGACCTGTAGATCGACATTGACCGCTTTAGATCGTTGTCGACCTTCCCAACGTCCGCTCTCGGGGGTGGGCTCAACAGGTTGCTCCGCCAAACGTGTGACACAGCGCGGCCTAATCGACGCCTTTGCTCTGAGTTTGGTCTTGGGACGACACTAGAGCATGTCTCGCGCGGTTATCCGGCGCGTGCCACTGAGCCAAGTCGGGGCGGGCAGGGCACCCTGGAAGACGGCGCGCACGATCTTGACGATCAACTGGCCCTTCTCGGTGTCGGTCAGATGTGTGTCGACCGCGCCTTCGGGCTCCCATGAACCGCCGACGACCAGATGGTCGCGTCGAGGAAAGAGATAGCCGATCCCACTGTAAAGGTAGGGCAAGTTCCGCTGGGGCGGCAGCATGGCTAGGACGCCCTTCTGACCGGTCAGCGCCGGATCTGCCCAGACGTTTCGCGACCCGAGGCCGAGGCAGTTTATGATCGTCGGCTCCGGCAAGGCCAGGACCTGTTCCGGGCTATTGAACGAACGCGTCTGGAACGCCACGCCAGCGCTCCGCAGATCGCGATGCATCCGGCCCAGATAGACAGGAGGTTCCACTAGAAGCGTCGGATAGCGCCACCCACCGCGGGTGACGCGCTCGAATGGGAGCCGGAGCATGCGTTCGGCGGGCGCGGCCCCTGAAAGCTCTGCGTATTCGAGCTCGTCAGAACTTTCAAAGGTGTAGTTGTCCCTTGGCGTCACCCCGTATCGGTCGCTCGCCGCCACGAACGCTTGGTATGAATTTCTCAGGATACGAAGGTATTTGGCGCGATCATCGTGGTCGACCACCGATGGTGCCCACTGACCGCCAGCGACGTCTGAGGTGGTATTGGGGCTTATTGCTCTTGAATATAGGGTCACGTCCATGCTGGCCTTCTTGAGGGCGGTGGCAACCGCCATTCCCATGACCCCGGCGCCCAGAATGGCGACCCGCCTGTCCGGCAGGGCGGCGCGGTTGGCCGTCACGATCGACAGAACCTCCGCCGCACAGCCTTGGCTCATCGTGATCCCGCCGCCGCCGTGCCCGTAGTTGTGCACCACGAATTTGGTGCCGATGACTTCCGGCTCAAGACGGTAACTTCCGCGCCGATGGGGGCGTTCCCCGCTTCGCACGGTGATCGGAACCCGATCGGGCAGTGGGAAGATCGGACTGGGAAGGATTAAACGTGCGGGTCCTCTTGCGGGCAAGGACCCCGTCTGGGCGAAGCCCGGCGTCGGCGCGAGCCAGGCGGCAGCCAAGCCCGCTGCCAGTTGACGTCTGTCGAAATGCGCCATGGAATACCCTTTGTGAGATGGCCGCACTGAGGACGGCCGTGGGACCTTACGATAGGGTCGAGGCTGGTGAGGGACAGGTCGGAGCCGACGCCTACGCGAAGCCTAGACCGCTCAGGTCGAGCCGGAGACGGACGCCGCGATGGGAGACGCCGGTGCCGGGGTGGCGGGTGGAGTGATCGCGGGAGGGACGGCAGACGCGGGCGCTGGGGTAGAAGCGGGAGGTTGAGGTAAAAGCGGGCATCCGGCGGGGTAGGCGGTACGCATGGATTGGACCAATCCGTCCGTCAGGGGCTGGATCACGAGCCCGGACACAATCGGTGCGGCACCGGCTGATCGGGGATCAAACTGGAAAACCCCGGCGTAACGCTGCAAGCCATCCTCGGACACCATAACGGCGACCATGGTGCGCTTCAGCTCGCCTGCTCCCACCGGGGTAAAGGGCTGGTCTGACACATCGACCGTGTCCTGTGCGGTGGGCAGGCTGCACCCGATTGCTGAAAAGTGCGTGCGCATCAGGGCTGCGAAGGTCGCAGGAGACAGGCTCTGGTTTCTGGGCGCGTCCGCCAGCAGCGAGAGTTCGTTATTGACCGGAATCTGGGGGGCCAGATTGTTTGTCAGAACGGTCGAGGCTGCGGTCGCAGTTCCGGCGATGCTGGCGAAGTGAAGCAGGTCGGCGACGGCCGCGCGGTCAGCGGGCCCGACAGGGAGTTTCTGAGGGGGAATCGCTGGCATGTCGACGCCGAGTTTGGAAACCTCCCTCCCGACTTGGCCCATGCATGGCCGAGAAAGCGCCTGATCGCGTCGCATCGGATCCGGAGCATCGCTGCCGTACTGTTGGTGACGTTTGGCCAGCGCCAGTAGGATGACATGGGCGTCTTGGCGTGACAGGCCGAGCTCCGGCTTTTGCAGCCGTCCTGAAAGCACCTTGCAGCGCTCTTCAAGTAGATCGAGCGAGGGCGCCTGCTGGTAACTTGAGATGGCGGCGGCAACGTCCGGGGCGAGCGCAAAGATCTTGTTGAGCGTGTCGCGCTCCGCCCTGGCGTTCAGGAGGGGGGCCTCAAGGATGTCGGGCGAATCCACAATGCGTTGGACCTCGCCGAGCGCCTTGGCCTGGGCGAAACTGGAGGATCGCTGGTCAAAGATCGACGCGACCGTAACCATCATGATGTCGGCGTAGGGATAGGCAGTGTCGGTCTTAACGAAGTTGCGGAAGCGGTACTGGGAAGCGCCCGCACGATGCCCGAAGTCAGGATTTTCCTCGGTCGGCAGGGAATAGCCGGTGAAGACTCTGACGATCCGTCCCGCGTCCTCCTCAGAGGGATTGAACATTTCGCTGACGCGAGAGCCCATGCTCGCCTCGACGTCCGCTCGGTAGGTCCGCGAGCCAAACCCAGCGAGAGAGGCCGCCAAGGGCGCGGGCAATCCCGCGATTGTGCCTGCCGAGGTTCCTACGGTCGAGATCCGTGTGATCGCCTCGTCGGAGACCGAGTTGGTGTACCAGCGCCGCACCCGTGCGGCGAAGATCGGTGATCCCGAGGTCAGGCTCGCCATGGGCGACAATGCGGCACCGTTGCGAGCGTCGGGCTGACAGTTCTTGAACTTCTTCGGGATCACGACTTGGTTGAAGATTATGTCAGACAGGGCGCTCTCATCAGACGCGGCCTCGGCGTCGGCGCCCAGGAAAACCCGGACGCCCATCCCGCTGATGGTGTTCTCACCAAGGAAGCGCCGCCAGGCGTCTGACGCGACGCCCCCGATCGATTGGCTGGCCGCCTGCAAACTGTTGAACCCACGGGGTCTCTGCCGGCAAAGATCGGTGGAGGCGTCCTGATTGAACCGGGCGACCCGGAGCCTGACGTAACCGGCGTCGGAGGGGGCGAACGTCGAAATCGCCGTGCCGGTCACAGCCGATCGTTCAACGACGAACACCCTGCGGGCGAAATCCGCCTGTTGCGCGAGCGAAGATGTTCCGCTGGCTAGCAGTGCGACTGTCAGGCTCACCGCTGATGTAAGTCTGATTTTCATAGGCGCGCCCCCGCAATGAGTGGTTACTGAAAACTTAAAACGTAGGCGTTTCAAATTGGGATAGCAGTGATATACATTCTGCCCGTGGGGGCGCCGTTAGGCCGGACGGTGGCAGGGGCGCGCTGCACTGGCCCGAAAGTAACTCATCTCAGGGGTGTAGATGTCATTTTGCCGATTGAAATAGACCCACTGGAAATCTATTGTGCTCGTGAATATTCATGAGACGTTGGTCAGCGGCCTGTTCAGGCCGGTCATCCGCGAGATTTCGGATCGCCTCAGTCTGTTGCCGGTGTCCTATTTGAACGACGAATTGGTCAAGGCCCTGAGCGGACCGATCCTGACCCTGGCGGCCAATCACCAGATCGCGGCCAACGAGAAGCCGTCACGTTAGCCCGGCACCGTGAAGCCTGCCACGACAGAAGCCCCAAGCAAATCGGGCATTCACAGTAGCGCTCCGGCTTGCAATCCTTTCCTGTCGGCAAGCTGCAACGCCTCAGCGTAGTGATTTTGACGAGGATGTCGGCTTTTCAGCCGCAACTGAATGTCTTTTCCTGGCGCGTTTCTGATGAGCGTCTCGACGCTTTATTGGGGAAGCGAACCCAAGCCCCGCAAATGACGGGGGAGGGATGACCAGTTTTGACTCTCAGGCGGCATTCGGAACGTCGGCTTTCGGACCGAGCATTGTGCAGAACCGACCATTACTTATGGCAGATCACGCAGCCCGCCGACGCCTCGTCGATCCCATACAGGGAATCGACATCAGATTCTTGCCCGGTCTGCGCCGACAGCGGATTGCGCTTGCGTGCGGCCCGCGCCCGTTCTTGCCTCCGTTGGAAGTCAGACTGGATTTGCGCCATGCGGTCTTCCCGCGACAGCTCCTCCAAGCTTTCCCCTTGGCTCCAGGTGAACGGCGAGCCGTTGGCCGCGGCCGTCTTCTCGTAGGCTGCGGCGTCGGCGAAGGCATCGGGGTGTTCTTTCAACAGCCGGAACGTCTTCGACACGATCTCGGGACGACATCTTCTCCTGCCCCAGGGCGCGCGTCTGATCGGCGCGGCTGAAGGCGAGAGCCGATACGGCGACCGTCGGGCCTTCATCGCCTGGGAACGGATCATCCTGCCCAACGGCAAGAGCCTGTTGCTGGACGCAGAGGCGGGCGTCGACGCCCAGGGCGCCGTCGGGGTCCGTGGACGGGTCGAGCGCAGACTGTTGCCCCTGGCGCTGGGAACCCTGTTCGGCGGGGCGGTCACCGCCCTGGGACAAGCGGCGCGGGACAGCGAGCGCGGCGGCGGCCTGCTGGGCGACGCCGGAGACGCCGCCGCGATCGAGGGCGCGCAGGTCGGCGGCCGGCTTGTGGACCGCGAGCTGAACGTCCGCCCCAGCATCCGACTGGACGCCGGGGCCCCGGTGCGGGTCATGATCACCCGCGACCTCGTTCTGGAGCCCTATCAGCCATGAGCGCGCATCCCGTCTTCCTGAGGCGTTGGGCGGCGCCGTCGGCCTGGATCGGCCTGATCGCCGGCCTGGGGCTCGGCGCGGATCGGGCGCCGACCCTGGCCTTGATCAACGAAAGTCCGAGCCTGCCGCGCGGTCTGTATGTCCGGGAGTTCGCGGGGCGAGCGTCGCCGGGCGCGGTCGTCGCCGTGCCGCAACCGGATGTGGCGCGCGCCTATCTCGGCGATCTGGGCATGCCTGCGACCGTCCTGCTCATCAAGCGGGTCGCCGCTCGCGGAGGGGATCGCGTCTGTCGGGACGGGGGACGGGTCTTCACGCCGTCGTCATTGTCGAAAGCGCCTATCGACCCGAGGCCTGCTCGATCGCCGGCGCCTGCGGCCTGACCCAGCTGATGCCGGGCACGGCAGCCGATCTTCAGGTTCGGGATCGTTTGGCGCCGGAGGAGAACCTGCGCGGCGGCGCGGCCTATCTGGCGCAGCAACTCGTCCGGTTCGGCGACGTGCGGCTGGCTCTGGCCGCCTACAACGCCGGACCCGCCCGGGTCGCGCGGCTCGGACGGATTCCCGACATCGCCGAGACCCGCCAGTATGTCGCGAGCGTTCTGGACTGCTACCTCGCCCTGGCGGCGGGACGCCGGGTGCTCACCGTCCGACAATGCCGGCCTCAGGGAGGCTCCGAATGGTGACGGAACCCCCGTTTTCGGCGGTCGACGAAGGCGCGCTCCTGACGCGCGCCGAGGCCTCCGCCTTCCTGGCGCAGCGCGGCATCCGTCTCAAGCCGGCCACGCTGGCGCGGCTCTGGTCGACCCGGTCGGATGGACCTCCGTGTCGCCACATCCGGTCGAAACCGTACTATCCCCGCAATCTGCTCGAAGCCTGGGCGGCGGCGCAGATATCGGGTCTGCGCACCGGCGCCCCGGCTGCGGCCTAGAGCCGGCGCCGTGGCTGAGCGCCGGCCGACCCGATCCGACGTCCCCGACCTCTTCTCCGGCTATCCGGAGGCGGCGAGGGGGCGTCTCGTGACGGGGGTGATCCTGGATCGCGCGGAGTCGACGCCGGTTCCGCCTCCAAGAGGGCGGATGACCCCGATCCGGTCGAGCGGCGATGGCGTCGAGCCCGGCGGCCCGGATGACCGGCTTCTGCTCTGGCCGGAGGTTCGAAAACTGGTCGGCGTCAGCCGAACGACGGCGTGGCGCATGCAGAGGGCCGGGCTGTTTCCCTGGCCGATACCCGTCTCTCCGGGCCGGGTCGGCTGGTGGGAGAGCGAACTGAACGCCTGGAAGCGGGCGAGACGATGCGCCGAACCGATGACAGGTCGAGCGAGCGGCGGCGAGCGGCGGTTCAACCCGCCGAGCGCGCCGCGTTTGCCGGGCATGCCGCGGACCATCCGGGAAAGCGCTCCGTCGCGAACGCCGCCGCCAGCGCCGCCTAGCGCGCCGGCCGTTTCGCCGCCGGCGCGTCCGCCGCCCGCCGCTTCGGCGCGCATCCCGCGACGGCGTTCGCGTGGCCCGGATCCGGCCCAGACGGACTTCGGCTTCTAGTCTTCGTCCTCGCCGCCGCCCTTGCCATAGCGTTCGGCCGGTACGGCGAGCGCCTTTTCTGCGTGCAGCGGCTCAACCCGTTTCATCAGATTGGGGTCCAGTGTCGGAAGACCCCAGGTCCGGGTCGCCGTGCGGATGCCCGCCATGGCTTCGGGGTGAGAGGATAGGCGAAGATCCGATCCGTCATCTCGATCACCAGAGTTTTCATCGCAGGATCGCGGATGCGGCTTATCGGCGTCGATGGCGTTTCGCTGAACGGGGCCGCCGCTTTGGGGGCGAAGACGCCGGACGCGGCCCGCCCGAGCCTGGGCGGGCAGGATCTGTTGAAAGGGCGAAACGGCCAGTCGACAGTGAGACAGCTCAACGGGGCTCGCCTTTGCCTCGTCGCGATCAGGCTTGTGTCTTATCGGCATTGATCTTTAGCTAGGCCTGTCACCCGACCCTCTGGACAATCCGAGATTTCGATTTGGAAGCCGTATCGATCACCCTTTTCCTGCTGCTTGCGGTGGTCGTCAGCGGCGTGGTGACGAGAATGCTTCCCGTGTCGATCCCTGCGCCTCTGGTGCAGATCGCGCTGGGCGCTGTCATCGGCCTGTCTACGTCGTATCGTGTCGTTCTGGATCCTGAGCTCTTTCTGCTCTTGTTTCTTCCGCCTCTGCTGTTCCTCGACGGCTGGCGTATTCCCAAGGACGAGTTGCGGCAGGATCTGTCCACGGTCGTGGAGCTGGCCCTCGGCCTGGTGCTGCTGACCGTGATCGGCATGGGCTATTTCATTCATTGGATGATACCCGCCATGCCGTTGCCGGTCGCCTTCGCCTTGGCGGCGGTGGTGTCGCCGACCGACCCGATCGCGGTGTCGGCGATCGCGGCGCGTGTTCCGATCCCGAAGCGTATGATGCACATCCTGGAGGGCGAATCTCTGCTCAATGATGCATCCGGCCTCGTGTGCCTGCGCTTCGCCATTGCAGCCGCGCTTACCGGCGGATTTTCCGCAGGGGCGGCCGCTCTCAACTTCTTGTGGGTCGCGGGGGCGGGGCTGGCGACGGGCGTGGTCGTCACCTTGGCCGCGACGCGCGCCAAGGCGTGGATATCCCGTCGCTGGGGCGAAGATGCGGGTGCGCAGATTCTTGTCAGTCTGTTGATCCCGTTCGGCGCCTATCTGCTGGCCGAACACATCCACGCATCGGGCATACTCGCGGCGGTCAGCGCGGGCGTCGCCATGACTTTTGCAGAACTGTCCCGCGGGGGCCTGGCTGAAACGCGGATGCAGCGCAATTCGGTATGGGACACAATCCAGTTCGCGCTCAACGGCGTCATCTTCGTCCTCCTGGGCGAGCAACTGCCGGCGATCCTCAGCGACGCGCCGCAAACCGTCGCGCAGACCGGACATAGTTCGGTCTGGTGGCTGGCGGTCTATGTGCTGGCCATCGTGGGCGGCTTGGGCCTTCTGCGCTTCGTCTGGGTCTGGGCGTCGCTGCACCTGACGATCCTAAGGGGGCGCGCGGGCTCGGGCCTTGCCCGCCGAGCCCGCCTGCGCGTCGTCGCCGCCACCTCCTTCGCAGGCGTGCGAGGCGTCGTCACGCTCGCAGGCGTTCTTACCCTGCCGCTGACCCTGATCGATGGAACACCCTTTCCAGCGCGTGACCTGGCCATCTGTCTCGCTGCAGGCGTGATCATCGTCTCGCTGGTTTTAGCCACGTTCGTTCTTCCGCTCCTGCTCGAGGGACTGACCATGCCGCCCGAACCCTCGGACCTGGCGCTGGAAAACGCCGCTCGACTCGCGATCGCCGAGGCTGCGATCCGGGCGATCAGTCAGCGCCAGCAGGCCTTGATCGATGACCCGGGCGCCCCCGGCGTCTCCATAGCGGCGGGCGAACGTGTGATGGCGCTCTATCGAGAGCGCATCGAAGGCCTGACCGGTTCAGACGGGCTCACCATTCAGGCTCAGGACGTGCTCATGACCGAGTTTAGACTGATCGGCGTGCGGGCCGAGCGGACAAAGCTGGTCGAGCTCGCCCGCAGCCGCCAGATCGGCAGCGGGATAGGCCGCAAGCTGGGACGGGAGCTTGATCTTCTGGAGGCGCATTATATGGGCTGAAGCCGTGGCTCTGACGCACGGCGCACCAGTTCCACCGCCTGGGCGGAGGGGGCGCTCAGCAGACATGGCTTCCCCGTCGCCGACGGTGCGCCAGTCACGCCCGCGACTTGACCCGCAGACTTTTAAATGGACGTTTGATGGACTGGCTGGACCTAAGCGCCGCCGATCATCGCATCATAGCGCCAAGCGACCTCTATGGAGCCGTAACGGCGCTTGGGGCCGTTGGTCTGCGTCCCTCCAAGCCGTCCAGCATCAGCTCGAGGCCATAGCTGAACTCATCTTCGGGGGCGACGGGCAGGCGGCCGGTCGCGGCTGCGGCCCTTGTGGCGGGGTAGGCCGCGGGGTCGACAGCCTCGAAGGCCTGGGCGGACCGATCGTCGTGTCGGATCAGCTGCAGCGTCGACCCTAAAACATAGTGCGCCAGGGTGGCGTAGATGACCGCAGCCTCCCCGGCGGCGAAGCCCTCGGCCTGCAACAGGGCGATGCAGCGTTCTCGGTGTTTCATGGCGTTAGGACCGTTCGGCGTGCTCCGCAGCATGAGCGGGGCCACGCCCGGATGTCGCCTCAGGGCCTCGTACATGCCCCGCGCCAGCCCCGCCGTCCGGCTGCGCCACTCGTCGCCGTCGTCCGCCAGATCGAGCTGAGCAAAGACCGCGTCCACCAACAGGGCCTCCAGAGCAGGGCGGCCCGATACGTGACGATAAAGGGTGGCTGTGCCGGATTCGAGCGCATCGGCCAGGGCGCGCATCGACAGGGCGTCCGGTCCGTCGCGGTTCACGATCTCCATGGCCGTGGCGACGATACGCGTAAGGGGCAGGCGGGGACGGCCTGGCGAACGCCGTCTGTCCCGCCCGGAGGCTTCCTGGGTCGATGGTTCCCCATGGTGGCTCGGGTTGGATGCTCTGACTTTCATTCGCTTTTCTCAGCCGAACCGCCCGCTCGTGTCGATAGGCTTGATTTCGGATACGCTGTTGCCGTAAATGGGGAGGAAGCATTTTTTGAGAGGCAATGCCATGGCTGTGAGCTCTATCATCGACGTGCTCATCATCGGCGGCGGTCCTACGGGCTCCACTCTCGCGATTGATCTGAAGCGCCGCGGACTGACGGTTCGTATCGTCGACAAGGCCGCCGGGAGCTTTGAAGGATCCCGCGCCAAGGGGGTTCAGGCGCGCACTCAAGAGGTGTTGCAGGATCTCGGCGCGCTCGAGGACGTCCAGAACGGCGGCGGGCCCTATCCCCTGCTTGGTCTGCATCTCGGGCCGTTAACGATCCCGTGGCGCATGATGGCGCACTCGGCGCCCACTGCTGACGTGCCGTTTCCCAATATCCTGCTGATCCCGCAGTTTCGGACGGACAAGGCCCTCCATGATCGGCTCGAAAGCCTCGGGGGTCGGGTGGAGTATTTGACGGCGCTTGAGCGACTTGAGCAGGACGAGACCGGTGTGACCGCGACCTTGTCGCGGGAGGGCGTTCTGGAAACGGTGCGCGCACGCTATCTGGTCGGCGCCGACGGCGGAGGCAGCAGCGTGCGGATCGGTCTTGGGATCGCGTTTGCCGGGTCCACGCACGAGGAAGACCGGATGATCATCGTTGACGCGACGACGACAGGTCTGTCGCATAATCGCTGGCATGTCTGGCCGGGCGGCGGCGGAAAATTCATCGGCGCCTGCCCCTTGCCGAACAGCGAGCTCTTTCAGTGGATGATCCGTCTGCCGGAGGGCGAGACGCCGGAACTCGAGCTGGAGGCGGTCAACCGGCGCATTCAGAAACGGATCAAAGACCGTCGCGTCAAACTGCACGATATTCAGTGGAAGTCGGTCTTCCGGCCCAATATCCGCCTCGCGGAGCGTTACGGGAAAGGACGCGTGTTTCTGGCGGGCGACGCCGCCCACGTCCACCCGCCCGCAGGCGCTCAAGGGCTCAATACCGGCGTTCAGGACGCCTACAATCTCGGCTGGAAGCTCGGTCAGGTTCTGGCTGGGGCTGATCCTCAGCTTATCGACAGCTACGAGGCGGAGCGGCGTCCGATCGCGGCGGCGGTTCTTGCGCTGGCGACCCGAAAATTCGACGGCATCGCCAAATCCGATCCCGCCTCGATCAAACGCGGCAAGGACGAAAGCCAGTTGGCCGTCACCTATCGTGAGGCCCAGCCCCCGGCTCCGGGCGCAGATCAGACGCGGACCCTACAGGTCGGCGACCGCGCGCCCGACGCAGAACTGGTCGGCCCCGACGGCAAGATCCGATTGTTTGATCAGTTCGTCGGGCCGCAGTTCACCGCCATCGCCTGGGGGCCGTCTGCGGTCTCGGCGCTCGTGCGTCTGGACTGGCCGTCCAGGGGCGCCGGGCTGAAACGGATCGCGATCGACACGCGGGTCGGCGCGGGCTTCGACATGCACCTCGCCGATCCCGGACGGACGTTCTTCAAAGCCTACGGCGTCACCGGCGACACCCTGTTTCTGATCCGCCCCGACGGCTATGTGGCCCAGATCGCGTGCCGCGATATCGACGCGAAAATGAAAAGCGCCGTCGCCCGGTTCGGGCCGCCGACGGGGTCGGCTGCAGCATGACGCAGGTCCTGTGCGCGATGGCCAGATCGGCTGGCGTCGAAGGGCTCCAGGCCTCGGCGACGCCAGCCGCCTCGGTCGACGGAAGCCCTTTGGCAGCCGATCGCGCGCGGTATGAGCACCGCGCCTGCGTCAGTGAACCGAGGCGTTGCCTCGAAGCCTATAACCACAGGGCAGGCGGCCTCGCTGATGTCGCCTGGAAACAACTCGCGTCCAAACGTCAGGGCGCGCCGACGATGAGATCGATGGGGCCTAGTCGCTGTTCCGTATCCTGAACGAGTCGCTCGAGAGGGCGATGATCGAGATCGTCGTCATCGACCGCCAGGATCCGCCCTCCACCGTCCCATATTTCCTCGACCAGACGGTTGAGCGCGCCTTTGTCGGAGATGAAATGAACGACGGTCCCGTTTGCGGCCAGACTGCGAACGGCCTGTCGTGTAGCGTTTCGAGTGGAGTCGACGACCAGGGCGTTTCGGGGGCGCCGCAGGATGTTCAACTCTTGAGCTGCGCCCCGCTGGTCGCCGGAGGTTAGATCGGCGCGAGCCATGGATTGTCCTTTCGGATGAGCGGCGAAGCGAACAAGACGGGAGCGCGCCCAAGATCGGTTGGTCCGGGGCGCGCCGGTTAGGATCAGTCAGCGGCGTTTTTGCGGGCTCCCGTTCCGGCGACTTCAGGAGAATAAAGGCCTGTGGCCAAACCTACGACGGCGCCGGCCGCGCCGCGGGCGAGGTCTCTGCGTGGACCGAAGGCCCGGCAGGGATCCGGGTTCGGGATGTCGACCACTTTGCGCGCCTTGCTGGAAAAGGCGTCGCCGACCGCATCGCCCAAAGGCTCGGCCATCTGCAGTGCGTCGCCGACGCGCGACAGGGAGGGCGAATCGCGACCGACCCACTGGGCGTTTCGCGCCCAGGACATGGCCGCGATCTGGCGACGGGTGCCCGCCTCCAGCATTTCCGATTCGACAGCGATCCCCCCCGTGGTCGTCGGCGCGCGCAGATTGATGACCGGCACGAAATAGCCGACGGCGGCGCTGACCGCCGAACCGGTCCGACCGGTCGGGTGGAGCCGTACGACGGCCGTCCGAATGATGGCGGCGTCGGGCGTCGGCTCAGGCGTGACGGTAAAGCGCTCGCTGACCTCGTAGCAGATTTGGCGGTCCACCTCGCGCAGGACCATGGCCCGTTCGGTCGCGCTCAGACGGTCGCCGACGCCCTGGCCCAGAACAACAGGCTCAATATAGACGCTGGTGACGGCGTCCGACGCGGCGTCATCACGCCGTTGTCGCACGTTGGCGCTGAGGTTGCGGCCCGGCGCATTCATGTCCTCATACTGGGAGAGATAGCCTGAGTTCGCCGCCGGCGTGGTCTGGCAGGCGGCGAGCGCCGAGGCGGCGAGGACCGGGGCGAGGGATAAGAGGGTCTTGGTCACGATAAGCTCCTGGCTGTTGGTTTTAGGCTGTTGGAGGGGCGGTTCCGCTCCGAGGGATCGGAGGAGCGAAAGACGTGGAGACGGACGGTCACGTGGCGTCGGCTGTGTCCGGGATCGGTAAAGAGAGGGCAGCGGCGCTGGCAGATCTGACGTGAGCGATCCGGGCTCCGCTAGGATTGGGCGAGATCTGCTCGACTGCGGGGCAGGCGGTTAGAATGTGGATGTTCAGTCAAGGCAGGACGAGCCAGGTCGGCACGATCCCCGTGGCTCTCGCGCGGGCCAACCCCGCCATCACCGGAACAGCCATGAGCATAAAGGCGCCGTCGAGGAGCGTCGTCACGAAGCGCGCGGGACGGATTTCGAGTAAGGTGTCATCCCGCCAAGCCGACCAGCGCGGCCAAAACCGGGGCGTTCGAGCGCTGTAAGCGCCATAGGCTTCACCGAAGGCGGAAGACAGCCAAGCCTCTTCCCGTCGTATCGTTGCGCCGAGGATGACCACCGCGAGGCCTACGGCCGCAGCGGCCAGGACCAAGCTTCCGGTCTGGGCGCCGACGCCGAAGGCGGCCAAAAAGCTGAAGACGTAAAGTGGATTACGGCTGATGGAATAGGGGCCCGTGGCGACGATCTCACGGGTCTTGCGGCCCCCTATATAGAGAGAACACCACGCCCGGCCGATGATGGCGGTGAAGAGCGCCAGAACGCCGATGCCCGGCAAAAGACCGGTCAAGGCTCCTTCGTTCAGGAGCGGGCGGGTCACGGCCGCCACAAGGAGGAAAGCCAGGATTGCGACGGCGAGCACGGCCTTGCGAACCCGTTGGACACGTCTGAGGTCACGGGGGTCCGGCGGCGCCGTCGCGGCTTCGGGTTCGGACCGAACGATCGACAGGGCTGTCGAACGGGGGTCTTGCCCCCTCGGTCCGGGTTCGCCGTGGGCTGATCGTGCAGCCAGGGTCTCGGAGTGGGGGGAGGGCCGCAGGTCGCTTGGATACATCACGTTGGGACTTGTTCTGACTGCGCCGGCAACTTGGCGCTCCATCAATGACGTTGCCGGTTCCCGCCCCTCTCAACGTGATCCCAAAAAAAAGATTGGAAAAAATGACCAACCCATTGCGCGCGCCGCCGACGCATCCGAAACAGGCTGGAAGCCGTCGCGCGTCCGACATCATCAGGTCCATGCCCCGTGGCGTTGAGCGCGAAAGCCGAACTTGTCTCCGTCTATATTGACCGCCGCCCCGCGCTTGTCCGGTTCTTCGCCCTGCGAACAGGGTCTGAGGACAGGGCCGAGGACATTGTGCAGGACATCTATGTGCGGCTGGAGGCGATGACCGAAACCTCGGCGGCCGAGGTCGAGAACCCTGCCGCCTTCCTTTACCGCATCGGCGGAAATCTGATGCTCGACGGGGTTCGAAAAGGCCGGCGTTCCGCCGTGCGAGATCAGGCCTGGTCGGACGCCGGCGGCGTCGCGATCGGCGGGATGTCGGTCGCAGACCAGCCCTCGCCGGAGGACGCGGCCTGGGCGCGGCTGAAACTGGATCAAGTCGCCCAGGCGCTGGAAGGGATGAACCCCAATGTGCGGCTCGCGTTCCGGCTCCACAAGATCGAAGGTCTTACGCATGCCGAGATCGCGGCGCGAATGGGCGTGTCGCGCAGTTCGGTTGAAAAATACGTCAGCGCCGTGCTCGCGCGTCTTCTTCAACAGGTCGGCTGGCCATGATGTCGAGATTTCGCCATTTTTCGTTGTGGGACTTCGCCCGTCGCGGCGTCTCTTGTTCCGGGCGACGTCTCGTCCGTCAGACTGAAACCGCATGACCCGTCGCCAGACCTATTCCCAGACCGTGATCGACCAGGCTTCGGCCTGGATCGTTCGGCTGGGCGGAGACGAGGTCTCCGAGGCGGATTATCTCGCCCTGGAAGCCTGGCTTGCGCTTTCGCCGGAACACCCCGAGGCCCTCACGGAGGCCGAGGCCTTGTGGGCGGCGCTCGATCAGGACCGATCCGCTCTTGACGCCGCCCTTGTCCGCGCCGCGCCCAAGGTTCTGACGCAGTCTTGGCTCGTCCGCGTCGGGAACGGCGCCGCCCGTCGTCGCTGGCCTTGGGTTGCGGCCGCTATGGCCGTCGCCGCAGCCTTGGTTATGGCCCTGTTGGTGGGCCCGACCCTGGCGGGGCGGACGGTCGTCTATGTGACCGCGCCGGGTGAGCAGAAGACCATAAGCCTCGCCGACGGCTCCACGATCAACATGAACGGCGCCTCTCGATTGTCGGTGCGCCTGACGGCTAAGGCGCGTTTGGTGGACATGGGGTCGGCCGAGGCGGCCTTCGACGTCGCCCATGACGTGAGCAGGCCGTTTCTCGTCACCGTAGGCCAAAGCCGGGTCGAGGTCCTCGGCACGGCTTTCGACGTGCGTCGCGACGCGGAGACGACACGGGTGAGCGTCGCGCGCGGCGTCGTGCGCGTCTCCGACCTCGTCGATCCTGGCCACAAGGTCCGACTGACGGCCGGCCAGACGCTGGCGCGCGCAGACACGGACGGCGTGCTGGCTGTCACCGAAGGTCCGGTGACGACGGCCGCCTGGCAGTCGCGTCGCCTGGTCTATGACCGGACGCCGCTGTCCGAGGTGGCGGCGGATCTGTCCCGCGCCTATCCGACGCCCGTCCGTGCGGTCGGGGGCGCCGAAGCCGTGCGTTTTACCGGCGTGTTGGTTCTTGACGATCAAGCGTCGACTCTGCGGCGCTTGGAGACCTTCCTGCCTGTCACATCCTCGATCAGGGACGGGGTCATCGAACTTAGACCGCGGTGACCATCGGCCCATGAGAGCGAAGCTCCGCAACGCGATCCTGTGGACCGGCGCCGCCTGGATTTCCAGCGTCGGCTCGAGCCTGGCTCAAGGTCCGAACCGGCTGGACATACCGGCCCAGCCCATGGCCGCCGCCGTCGTGCAGCTTGGCGTCCAGGCTCGCGTGTCAATCGGCGCGGACGCCGCAGCGAATTGCGGGCGCTCTCGTGAAGTTCGGGGCGTCCACACGGTCGATGCGGCGCTGCGAATCATGTTGGACGGAAGCCGGTGTGGTTTCCGGCGCATCGACGCGCAGACCTATATGATCGTCGCGTCGCCGGCACGACCGAGACGTCCGTCGCGCCCCGCGGTCCCGCCGCCCCGGCTGCCGTCGCCGGGCGCCTCCGTGCTCCTTGATGAAGTCGTCGTGACGGCGACCAAGCGCGACATGGATCTGAGCAGCGCGCCCTACGCTCTGTCCGCTGTCGATGGTCAAGCGTTTGACGCCGCGTCGCGTCGCGATACGGCCGCGCTGGCGACGCGATTGGCGGGGCTGACGGTCACCAACCTGGGGCCCGGCCGCAATAAGCTGTTCGTTAGGGGACTGGCGGACAGTCCGCTGACGGGCCAGACGCAGGCCATGGTCGGTCTCTATCTGGACGACACCCGCCTGACCTATGACGCACCGGATCCGGACCTGCGATTGGTGGATCTTGAGCGGGTCGAGCTTTTGCGGGGTCCGCAGGGCACGCTTTACGGAGCCGGCGCGATGGGAGGGGTGCTGAAGCTGATCAGCCGCGCGCCGAAGCTGGACGTGTATGAGACGGATGTCACCGCCGGACTCACCTTCGCGGATGACACCGCCCCGGGGCAGTCGATCGACCTCGTTGTGAATGCGCCATTGGTTCGCGAACGGCTGGCGCTCCGCGCGGTTGTCTATGAAGAGGTGCTGGAGGGTGTCGTCGATGACCCCGGCCTGGGCCTGACCAATACCGGCAGGACCCTACGCAGCGGCGCCCGGGTCGCCCTTCTTTGGCGGATCAACGGGGATTGGCAGGCCCGCCTGGGCACGGTGTTCCAGAACCTCAACATCGACGACAGCCAGTATGGGTTTGAATCCCAGCCCGCCTATGAGCGCTCGCTCGCGGTCCGGGAGCCCAGCAACAATGATTTCAACGGCGTGTCGCTGACCACGACCGGCACGTTCGACTGGGGGAGGCTGAAGTTGAGCAGCGCCTACCAGGCGCATGATCTGGATCGACGCTACGACGCAACCTCCGCCTCGGCGCGGTTCGGCGCCGGGAGTGGTTCACTGGCCTACGACGAGGCGGACAGCATCCGCGCCTTCGCCGTGGAGGCGTCCGCCGCATTCAATCCCATCGGCGCCTTTAGTGGATTCGCGGGCGTCTACGGCTCGCACTACACCCACGCCCGCACGGGGGATGTTCTGGAATACGTCTCCGGAACCCGCCTCTACACGACCCGAAAACGTGACGAGACCGATGAGGGCGCGCTGTTCGGAGAACTGGCGTGGGCGCCGAACTCGAGGCTGAAGCTCATCCTGGGGGGACGTTACTTCTATGTGGTGACCGAGTCCGAGACGCTCGCCCAGCAGCGGGGCGTTACGACCGACGCCTTCCAGGGCGAAGGCCGCGATGACGGGATATCCTCCAAAGCGGTCTTGGAGTACGCGCTTCGCGACGGGGTGTTTCTCTATGCGCAGGCGAGCGAGGGTTACCGTGTCGGCGGCTTCAACGGCGGGGTTCTGCTCGGCCAGGCCTATGGAGAGCCGGGGGGCGGGGCCCAGCCCTATCGGACGTTTCGGCCTGATCGTCTTCAAAGTTACGAGGCGGGCGTGCGCTGGAGGGGCTATGACGACCGCCTTCTGCTTCGGGCGGCGAGTTTCGTCATCGACTGGCGATCCATTCAATCCGATCGGGTCTCGGCAGACGGTTTGCCCTTCACCGCAAACATCGGCTCGGGCGGCAATACCGGATTCGAATTCGAAGGCGCTTGGCGGGACGGTCCCTGGCGGATGGACGTCAACCTGATGGCCAACAACCCGCACTTGACCGCCGCTGATGACAGCTATCCCTTGGTCACGGACAGCGATCTGCCGGGCGTCCCCAAATTCCTCGTCGCCGCCAGCCTTCGCCATATGGGAAACGTTTGGGGACGCAGCGGCTGGGTGAGTGGATCGGTCGGTTATGTGGGACGCTCGACCCAGCAACTCACGCCCGAGACGACGACGGAGATGGGCGATTATCTGACGTCGGAAATGGCCGCCAACCTGGATATGGGCGCGTGGTCCGCGACTTTGCGCCTCGATAATCTGTTCGGAGGGGCAGGCGACACCTTCGGCTACGGCAACCCTTTCTTGGTCGGCAAGGAGACGGTGATCACCCCGCAGCGACCCCGAAACCTGTCGCTGTCGCTGTCGCGCCGGTTCTGAAGCCCTAAGCAGGGACGCTCCATCGCCCTGAGGATCAACGTAGAGCGCTCCAGTACGGCACGATTGGGAAACCGGGGCGGGCGGTGAAATCGCCAGAAATGCAATCGGCTGAAGATGTTTCGACTGACCCAACCGCCTGACGTCGTTCCGATACGAACCACGACGGCCTCGGCTCGGGCGTGAAAACAACTGCGGGCGACGCCTGATTCGGCAAAATGAACACGTTTGAAAGGTCGTGAAACGGCCTTTCAATCACTCACGTCAAAGGGGGGTGTGTAGGTGGGTGTAGCGAAGAATGGCGTATTTCTTCAATGAAAACAGTAGAACTGGCGGAAGCGGTGGGATTCGAACCCACGGACGGCTTTCACCGTCGCTGGTTTTCAAGACCAGTGCCTTAAACCACTCGGCCACACTTCCTTGCCGGTCTCGCCGGTCGGGCGGACGCCATAGCAGGGGAAGGGGGCGTTAACCAAAGCGGAAATGTCTTCGGTCATCCTCTTTTTTGGACGATTGTGACGAGGCGTACCGATGCGAGTTGGACAATGGGTGCGGAGCGGTCTGACTTTGGGGCTGTTCTCGCTGCTGGCGGCCTGTTCGACGTTTAGCGGCGGGCGGGGCGGCGGGGCTGTGCCGGTGGTCAAGGATCCGGCGCCGATCGTGTCGGGGACGATGCGGCCCTATCAGGTGCGCGGGCGGTGGTACACGCCCAAGGAACAGCCGAACTATGAGGAGGTCGGTCTGGCCTCCTGGTATGGCGACGCCTTCAACGGGCGGCCGACCTCGACCGGCGAGCGGTTCGACATGAGCCAGCTGACGGCGGCGCACAAGACCTTGCCGCTGCCGGGTCTTGTGGAAGTCACCAATCTGGAGAATGGGCGACGGATCGTCGTGCGGGTCAATGATCGCGGGCCGTTCGTCGATGGTCGGATCATCGATCTGTCGCGGGGGGCGGCGCAGGAACTGGATATGCTGCGGCAGGGCGTGGGCCGGGTGCGGGTTCGCTACCTGGGGCGGGCGCCGAGGCTGGGCGGAGGGGCGGTGCTTCGCGCCGAAGCGGCGCCGCCTCCGGCGCAATCCACTACCGCTAGGCCGTATCAGCCCGCGCCCCAGACTGCGCCCGTCGAAGCGACGGCGGTGGTGAGCGGAAGCGGCTCCTATTGGGTGCAGGCCGGGTCGTTTTCGGATCAGGGGGCGGCGCGGCGAATCGCTGGCCGACTGGGCGCGCGGGCGACCGTGGACGCCAGCGGCGGCGGTTATCGGGTTCTGGTCGGGCCCTGGATCGACGCCAATGCGGCCGAGACGGCCCGTCAGGCGGTCGTGGCGCGCGGATATGCGGACGCTCTGTTGATATCCGGCGGCTAAGGCTTGCCTCCAGCGCCGCGGTCGCCATTGTGCGCCTGTGACCCGTGGAAAATTCATAAGCTTCGAAGGCGGCGAGGGGGCCGGCAAGTCGACCCAGGTCGGTCGGCTGGTCGAGCGGCTGCAAACCGTGCTGGCGGATCGGCAGGTGGTGCGAACCCGCGAGCCGGGCGGTTCGAAGGGGGCGGAGGTGATCCGCAATCTGGTCGTGGCCACCGACGCAGAGCCCTGGTCGGCCATGACCGAGACCTTGCTGATGTACGCCTCGCGCTCCGACCATCTGGAGCGGACCATCCGGCCGGCGCTGGAAGCCGGCGACTGGGTGGTGTGCGACCGGTTCGCCGATAGCAGTCGGGCCTATCAGGGCGCGGGCGGGGGCGTGGCCCAGGGCTTTATCGAACAGATCGATGCGGGCGTGGTCGGGACCGACCAACCGGATCTGACTCTGGTGTTCGACCTGCCGGTCGAGGTGGGACTGGAGCGGGCGTTCGGGCGCGGCCTGTTCGAGACCCGGTTCGAGTCCAAGGGGCTGGAGTTCCATAAGCGACTGCGCGAGGGCTTTCTGAGGATCGTCGAGGCCAATCCACAGCGGTGCGTGCTGATCGACGCCGTGGGATCGCTTGACGAGGTCGAGGCGCGGGTTTGGCAGGCGGTCCAGGACCGGCTGCTGTGAGCGACGACCACCCCCGCGACCGGTTCGACCTAGTCCCTGATGCTGCGGCGGAGGCGGCCTTTCTGGACGCCTGGGAGCGGGGCCGTCTGCACCACGCCTGGCTGTTGTGCGGGGTCGAGGGGACGGGCAAGGCGACCTTCGCCTATCGCGCCGCACGGCGGCTGCTGGGGGCGGCGGCCGATCCGGCGCGTGGTCCGCTGGGCGCGCGGCGGGAGGATCCGGTCAGCCGGCTGATCTCGGCCCAATCCCACCCGGACCTGCTGGTGCTGGAACGGCTGGTCGAGGGGGGCAAGACCAAGAAGTCGATCTCGGTCGATCAGTCGCGCGACCTGCCCGAGTTCTTTTCCAAGAGCCCGTCCCAGGCCCAGCACCGGGTGGCGATCATCGATGCTGCGGACGACCTGAACATCAATGCGGCCAACGCCTTGCTGAAGGTTCTGGAGGAGCCGCCCGAGCGGGGGGTGCTGTTCCTTGTGACCCATGCTCCGGGGCGGCTGCTGGCCACGATCCGGTCGCGCTGTCGGCGGCTGAGCTTCCCCATCTGGACGCCGGAGCGGCTGGAGGCCCTGGTGCGGAACCGGACGGGAGCCGAGCCGGAGGAGGCCGAGCATGCGGCGGCCATGGCGGGCGGATCGCCGGGCGCGGCCCTGGCCCTGGCGTCGGGGGCGACCTTCGAGATGGACCAGTTGGCGCGGCGCTGGGTCGAGGGGGATGTGGACCGGGCCGAGGCCCTGGCCATCGCCGACAAGTTCCGGGGCGCGGAGGGGCAGGAGCGGTTCGAGACCCTGATGGATCGGCTGATCGCGGCGGTGCGGATGCGGGCCCTGAGCAGTCCGGCCGGCGCGGGGAACCGTTGGGCCGAGCTGTGGGAGCGGCTGCAGCCCTTGCCGGAGCGGGCGGTGGGGCTGAACCTGGACAAGGCCGATGTGCTGGCCGGGGCGCTGGCGGACCTGAGGCGGGTCCAGGCCCAGCAGGCGCGGATGGGCTGATGCTGATCGACAGTCATGTGAACCTGCACGCGCCCCAGTTCGACGAGGACCGGGACGACGTGATCGCCCGGGCGCGCGAGGCGGGGGTCGGCCTGATGGTCGAGATCTCCGACAAGCTGACCACCTTTGAAGCGACCCATGGGATCGCCATGGCCAACCCAGACATCTGGTGCACGGTCGGGGTCCATCCGCACGAGGCCAAGGATGCGGCGGACCTGACGGCGGGGACCCTGATCGAGCTGGCGCAGCGGCCCAAGGTGGTCGGGATCGGCGAGTGCGGCCTGGACTTCCACTATGACTTCAGCCCGCGCGAGATCCAGGCGGCGGTGTTCCGCCAGCATGTGGCCGCGGCGCGGGAGACGGGTCTGCCGCTGGTGATCCACACCCGCGAGGCGGATGAGGTCATGGGGACGATCCTGAAGGAGGAGCACGCCGCCGGGCCGTTCAAGATGCTGATGCACTGCTATACCAGCGGGGCGGAACTGGCGGGAATCGCAGCGGAACTGGGTGCCTGGTTCTCGGTGTCTGGGATCGCCACCTTCAAGGCGGCCGAGGATGTGCGGGCGGTGATCCGGGACATGCCGGCCGAGCGTATAATCGTCGAGACCGACTGCCCCTATCTGGCGCCCATCCCGCATCGGGGGCGGCGCAACGAGCCAGCCTATATCAGCCATGTGCTGGACAAGCTGGCCGAGATCCGGGGCTGGAGCGCCGAGGAGGCGGACCAGAGAACCACCGAGGCCTTCTTCGGCCTCTTTGACCGGATACCGAGGCCCGTATGAGTTTCGAAGTCGTCATCCTGGGCAGCGGATCCTCGGGCGGGGTGCCGCGGGGCGATGGCGACTGGGGCGTCTGCGACCCGGCCGAGCCGAGGAACCGGCGGACGCGCTGCGCGATGCTGGCGCGCAAGACCGGGCCGGAGGGGATGACCAACATCCTGATCGACACCTCGCCGGACCTGCGCGAACAGATGCTGGCCAGCGAGACCCGGCATGTGGACGCCGTCCTCTATACCCACGACCACGCCGACCAGACCCACGGGATCGACGACCTGCGGACCTTCGCGACGCGGGCGCGCAAGCGGATCTCGGCCTGGATGGATGAGGCGACCCTGACGTCCCTGTCGCACCGGTTCGACTATATCTTCGAGAGCAAGTTCGGCTATCCGCCGCTGCTGGACGCCCAGGTCATCCCGCCGCATGGGACGGCCTGGTCGGTGGAGGGGCCGGGGGGCGCGATCCCCGTGGTGACCTTTGATCAGGGGCACGGGCCGATCCGGTCGGTCGGCTATCGGCTGGGCGACATGGCCTATTCCAGCGACGTCTCGGATCTGGACGAGGCGGCGATCCGCGCGGTGGCGGGGTGTCAGGTCTGGATCGTCGACGCCCTGCGCTACACCCCCCATCCGACCCATGCCCATCTGGACCGGACGCTGGAATGGATTGCGGCGGCGGACGTCGAGCGGGCCGTGCTGACGAACCTGCATATCGACATGGATTACAAGGAACTGTCGGCGATTGTTCCGGCCAATGTCGAGGTCGGGTTCGACGGCTGGCGCTGCATGATCGGCTGAGATCCGGTCGGTATGTCGTAAAAACAGGGTGACAAACCGCCAAACCGCCAAATGCGCCAGGCGACCGCTGTGGCGTTAGGATCGGCTGAGGCCGGTCGGTTTGGCGCGAAAACAGGGTGACAACCGTGCCAAAGGCGCCAAACGCGCCAGGGGCGACGACTGTGGCGTTGATGGGGAGCGGACGTCGCAGGCGGACTGCGGCGCGGGCCCGATGTCAAAGACCGAACGACGAGGCTAACACGGTTTGAGAGCGTGGTAGGTCGATGGCCGTTTGGGCGCGTTAGGGTGTTGATCGGATTGGCTTCGGAGCGGAAAATTAGGGGCGGCGAGCCTGATTTGCCGGCCTTGGTTGGGGCTATGGTCCTCTCGCACCGCATTTGCATTCAGCACGGCGGTGCTGGAGAGCGGACGTGCCGGACTTCTGTTCGGGGTGGAAAGCGGAAGTTCCTCAGGTCATGATCTGCGCATGCGTTTGATCATTTCTATCCTCGCGTTGTCTTCACTGCCGCTGACAAGTGCGTGCAGTGAGCCCACGGCTCAGACGCTCCATGGCTACGATCTCTGCCAACGCGGTGTCAGGCGGTTGGATACTGGCGTGCTGCGAATATGCGATCAACTCAATGCGGCGGTCGTGTCTCAAGCCATTAGCCAACTTCGGGATGACGATACGGAAGTGCTCCTTACGTCGGGCGGCGGCGTCGCCTCGGCTGCGATAACGCTGGTCGAAGCACTGAACGCCCGACACATCACCGTTCGTGTTCGCCAGTTCTGCCTATCGGCTTGCTCCACTTACGTTTTGCTGGCGGCGGAAAAGGTCGTGGTTGAACCCGATACAGTCATCGCTTTCCATCACACCGGGGCCTTCGCCACGGAAGTTATGGCTGCTCGGTCTGGCATGCCCGCAGACTCCTCATTCCGTCAGCAAGCGACCCACGAGCGAGAGTTCTTTGAGCGGCAGGGACTAGATCCGGATTTGCTCAATCGGATCGCCATGTCGGTTGAGCCGACCTGTATGGGCATCCGCCGTTCAGGCAGTGGCCTAGAACGCCACCTGAACTACCGATGGGCATGGTTTGTGGCGGAGAGGGCAGAAGCTGCTCGAATGTTCCGTGGTCGCATGTCTGGATACTGGCCAGCTTCCCGTTCCGAGGCAGAGGCGATTTTGCGACCGACCTTAGGCGATAGTGATCTGACGGTCAGTTACGGCCCACTCGCCTCATCGATGGCTCCGGCTGAGATGGCCGCAAAGCTGCCAGTCTGTCCCGGCTCCTTGCCGGGCGGATGAAGGTCCGCAATGGGTCGCGAACCGTCTTATGCTAGCGGCCGGAAAGCCGACTTTCGAGCGCACCCTGAATGTCGCGTTTGGGGCCGACAGTGAATGACCGATTTGGTGCATTGCGTAACTGTTGGACCGGCGAGCAAGGCGGCATGTCTTCCGCCGGATGCGGCATTCGGCGAAACCCGACTGGGGGTAGAAGTCTGCTCCGCGCCCTCTGACGAGGTCCGGATCGTCGTACGATCGCAGCGATGCGCTGCCTTTCGTCTACGCCGTCCCCTCCGCCACCATCGACCGGGCGACGGCTTCGGCCACCTTGATGCCGTCAACGGCGGCCGACAGGATGCCGCCCGCATAGCCGGCGCCTTCGCCGGCGGGGAAGAGGCCGCGCACGTTCAGGCTCTGAAAGTCGGCGCCGCGGGTCATTCGGATCGGGGATGAACTCCGGGTTTCGACCCCCGTCAGAACCGCCTGGGCGTCGTCGTAGCGGGCGATCTTGCGGCCGAAGACGGGCAGGGCCTCGCGCATGGCGGCGATCACATAGTCGGGCATCAGGGGCGCCAGGTCGGTGGGGCGCACGCCCGGCTTATAGCTGGGGACGACCTCGCCCAGCGCGGTCGAGGGGCGGCCCGCCAGGAAGTCGCCGACCAGCTGGCCCGGCGCGAAATAGTCCCCGCCGCCGGCCGTATAGGCGCGGGTCTCCAGATCCCGTTGCAGTTCGATGCCCGCCAGCGGATGGTCGCTCCCGTAATCCTCGGGCGAGATGCCGACCACGAAGCCGGAGTTGGCGTTGCGCTCGTTGCGCGAATATTGGCTCATGCCGTTGGTCACGACGCGGCCGGGCTCGCTGGTCGCCGCCACCACCGTGCCGCCCGGGCACATGCAGAAGCTGTAGACGGTGCGGCCGTTCGAGCAGTGGTGCGAAAGCGTATAGGCCGCCGCGCCAAGATCGGGGTGGCCGGCGCAGGGGCCGAACATGGCCTTGTCGATCCACGACTGCGGATGCTCGATGCGGAAGCCGATCGAGAACGGCTTGGCCTCGATATGGACGCCGCGCTCGTAGAGAGTCTGGAAGGTGTCGCGCGACGAATGGCCGATGGCGAAGACCACGTGGTCGGCCTCCAGCGTCTCGCCGGTGTGCAGGCGCACGCCCCGGAGGGCGCCCTTGTCGAGATCGATGTCCGTGACCCGGTGCTCGAAGCGGTACTCGCCGCCCAGCCGTTCGATCTTCTCGCGCATGGCCTCGACCATGGTCACCAGGCGGAAGGTGCCGATGTGCGGGTGGGCCTCGGTGAGGATTTCCTCCGGCGCCCCGGCCGCGACGAACTCGGTCAACACCTTGCGGGCCAGGAAACGGGGATCCTTGATCTGGCTGTAGAGCTTGCCGTCGGAGAAGGTGCCCGCGCCGCCCTCGCCGAACTGCACGTTGGATTCCGGGTCCAACTTGCTGCTCCGCCACAGATCCCAGGTGTCCTTGGTCCGCTGCCGCACCACCTTGCCGCGGTCGAGGATGATCGGCTTGAACCCCATCTCGGCCAGGATCAACCCGGCGAACAGGCCGCACGGCCCGGCCCCGACCACGACCGGCCGAAGGCGCTCGGTCCTGGGCGCGACCGCGACCGGGCGATAGGCGACGTCTGGCGTCGGCGCCACGTGCACGTCGTCGGCAAGGCGGGCCAGCACCGCCGATTCATCCCTCAGCTCGACGTCGAGGATGTAGACTTTCAGAATTGCGGATTTCCGGCGGGCGTCGTGCGCCCGCTTCCATATCGACCAGGACACAAGATCGTGCTGCGGCACGCCCAGGCGGGCGGCGATCGCGGCGGGCAAGGCCTCCGGCGGGTGGTCGAGGGGCAGTTTGAGTTCTGACAGGCGCAACATTTGGGGCCTTCTAGCCGGTCGCGACGCCAAACGCATGAGGCAAGATTCAGAGGGCGGTGCTGGGAATCACGCCGCTGATGGAGGCGATCAGGGCCTGAAACGATAGGGCTCTGCGCCTCGACCCCAAGTCCGCCATGTGGAACAGCAGACGTGGCGGGACCCGTCTGATCACCGTCATCCTAGGCCTTGTGCCTAGGATCCATACGCTCGGTGTGTCGCGTCGGGCGCGGTCGGCGGATGTGCGATCGTTCCTGGCGTCTGAGTCTATGGATCCTAGGCACAAGGCCTAGGATGACGGGGGTGGGGCGTTGGGCGTGGGCGTGAGCGAGGACGCCCCTCAGTCCGACCCCGCCTTATGCCCCTTCCAGTCGAACAGCTCCTCCAACACCTGCACCGCCTGGCCGCGCTCTGAGGTCAGGTCGGGGTCTCGGCCCAGGATCAGGCGGGCGTCGTCGGCGGCGGCCAGCATCAGGGCGCGGTGGCGGATCGGGTCGGCGAAGCGGTAGGCGGGGAAGCCGCTCTGTTTCAGGCCCAGGGGGTCGCCGCCGCCGCGCAGGCGGAAGTCTTCCTCGGCGATGACGAAGCCGTCCTCGGTGCGACGCAGGGTTTCGAGGCGTTCTTTCGCGGTTTCTCCGAGGGCGCCGTCCTGGCCGCCGTACAGCAGGATGCAGGAACTGGCCTTTGCGCCGCGACCGACGCGGCCGCGCAGCTGGTGCAGCTGGGCCAGGCCGAAGCGGTCGGCGTGTTCGATGACCATGATGGAGGCGTTGGGCACGTCGACCCCGACCTCGACCACGGTGGTGGCGACCAGCAGGGGAATGCGGCCGTCGGCGAAGTCGGCCATGACGGCTTCGCGCTCGGCGCCCGGCATCTGGCCGTGGGCGAGGCCGACCTCGACCCCCAGCAGGCGGCGCAGGTCGTCGGCGCGGTCGACGGCGGCCGCAAGGTCGATGGCCTCGGATTCGGCGACCAGGGGGCAGATCCAATAGGCCTGGGCGCCGGCGTCCAGCGCCGTCTTCAGCCGGGCGGCGACCTCGCCGATCCGCGCGAGGGGAACGACAGCAGTGGTGACGGGGGTGCGGCCCGGCGGCTTCTCCATCAGGCGGCTGACCTCCAGCTCACCGTACTGGGTCAGTTCCAGGGTGCGGGGGATGGGGGTGGCCGACATGGTCAGCAGGTGGACGGCGCCGATGCGCGGATCGCCCTTGGCCTGGAGCCGCTGGCGCTCGCTGACGCCGAACCGGTGCTGTTCGTCGATGACGGCCAGGGCCAGGCGGTCGAAGCGGACGGCGTCCTGGAACAGGGCGTGGGTGCCGATGGCGACCTGGGCGTGACCGGACGCCAGGGCGGCCAGCTTCTCGCGCCGCTGGCCGTTGGTGTCGCGGCCGGTGAGCAGGACGGAGGCGACGCCGGCCGCCTCCAGCAGGGGGCCGAGCTTTTCGTAATGCTGGCGGGCCAGGATTTCAGTCGGGGCCATCAAGGCGGACTGGAAGCCGCTGGAGGCCGCGTCGGCCAGGGCCAGAGCGGCGACCGCGGTCTTGCCCGAACCCACATCGCCCTGAAGCAACCGACCCATCTGTTTGCCCAAGGCCAGGTCGCGGCGGATTTCGGCGACGGCCTGGGCCTGGGCCTTGGTCAGGGTGAAGGGCAGGGCCTGGAGCAGGTGTTCGGAGGCGGCGCCGGGGGCGATGACGGGCGAGGGTTTGATTTCGCGGGCGCGGCGACGGCGGGCCAGGGCCAGCTGGTGGGCGAGGAATTCGTCATAGGCCAGACGCTGGCGGGCCGGGGCGTCGGGCGTCAGGTCCAGCTCGCCCGCCGGGGCGTGCAGGGCGTCCAGCGCGGCGCGCCAGCCCAGCCAGTTCTGCTTCTTCAGCCAGGCGGGATCCTGCCATTCCGGCAGGTCGGGGGCGGCGGGCAGGGCGGCCTGGACCAGTTTGCGCAGCTGGCGCGAGGTCAGGCCCTGGGTCGCCGGATAGACGGGTTCGGAGGCCGGGATGTCGGCGGCCTTGTCGGGCGTGACAATGTCCGGGTGGACGATCTGGACCTCGCCGTTGAACCGTTCGACCTTGCCCGAGACCAGCCGGGTCTCGCCGCGCGGCAGCAGCCGGTCGATATGCTGGGGCGAGCCGCCGAACCAGACCAGGTGGACGAAGCCGGTCGGGTCGCTGGCGCGGACCTTCAGCGGGGCGCCGGGGCGGCTGGGGACGAACAGGCGGTCGATGACGATCTCAAAGATCCCGACCTCGCCGTCCACGGCGGTCGCCGCCTCCATGGGCCGGCGGACGATGACGCCGGAGGGGCTGAGGAAGGCCAGGTCGCGCACCAGCGGCCCCGCCACCTTCTGCACCAGGGGCAGGACGCGGGGGCCCACGCCCTTCAGGCTGGAGACCTCGGCGAACAGGGGAAAGAGAATCTGCGGACGCATCGCCGGGAACATAGCGTGACCATGACGGGTGGCGAAGTGGGCGAAGGAGCGCTATCTGCGCTTCTTCCATTTTAGGACGCTAAGGTTCGCCACGCGGTGGATCGCTGCTTGAACGTCCTTCAACCTTGCCGGGCCAGGATTGCTTGTGACCGAAATCCCCCAAGACGACAGTGGCGACCAAACGGCCCTGGAGCGCAAGCAGCGGCTGGGCCGTATCCAGTTCCGCTCGTGGCGGCGCGGTTTCCGCGAGGCCGACATGGTGCTGGGCCCGTTTTCGGACCAGGTGGCGCCGACCCTGACCGACGCCGAGCTGGACCAGCTTGAGCTGCTGATCGATGAGGAGGATCAGTGGCTTTACGGCTGGATCATCGAACGTGACCCGACCCCGCCCGAGTTCGAGACGCCGGTGATGGCCAAGGTTCGCGCCTTCATGCGCGAACATGTGGCCGCAGAGGTCGGCAAGGGCATCGGCTGATGGATCAACAGGTCACTGTGCAGCACCGCACCGACGCCGATCTGGGCGGGGCGCCGGAGGGGCTGGACGCCCTCGTCGTCGCCGAGCGGATCGCGAAGGATGGCGGGGTCGGCGTCTTCGTGGCGCGCGACTATCAGCGGTCGGGCGGTTTCGTTCAGGCGTTCCGGTTCTTCTCGCAAGATATCGAAATTCTTGAATATCCGGCCTGGGACTGTCTGCCCTATGACCGGCTGAGCCCGACGGCGGGAATCGCCGCCCAGCGGATGGCGACCTTGACGCGGCTGGCCCAGCGGAAGCCGGGGGACGCGCCGGTTCTGGTGGTCACGACCGTCGGCGCGGCCATGCAGAGGACGCCGCCCAGGTCGGTGACGACCCAGGCGGGGTTCGAGACCAAGGTCGGGCGCGATCTCGATATCCAGGCGCTGGAGCGATATTTCGCCGCCAACGGCTATGTCCGGGCCTCGACCGTGTCGGAGCGGGGCGAGTTCGCGGTGCGGGGCGGGGTGGTCGACGTCTATCCGCCGGGCTTCGAGGAGCCGGTGCGGCTGGACATGTTCGGATCGGAACTGGAATCGATCCGCACCTTCGACCCCGAGACCCAGAGGTCGACGGGGCAGATGACGGCGGTGTCGCTGGCGCCCGTGTCGGAGGCTCTGCTGGACGCGGCGGCCATCTCGCGGTTCCGCACCGGTTATCTGAACCTGTTTGGCGCGCCGGGCGACGACCCGCTGTATGCGACCATCAGCGAGGGCGCTCGGCGTCAGGGCATGGAGCAGTGGCTGCCGCTGTTCTACGAGACGCTGGATTCGCTGTTCGACTATCTGCCGGATCAGGCGCTGATCTTCCTCGACAATCAGGCCGAGAGCGCGCGGGCTGAACGGTGGGACCTGATCGCCGACGCCTATGAGGGGCGGACCGAAGCGGCGAAAACGAAAGGGCATGCGGCGGCCAATCGCGCGCTGCCGCCCCGGTCGCTGTATCTGGACGCCGGCGACTGGAACCAGGCGCTGGCGGGGCGGGCGGTGCGGCGGTTTACGCCGTTCTCGGGTGGCGGCGAGGATGCGGGCGGCCGGCTGGGCCGGACCTTCGCGGCCGAGCGGGCGCAGGACAGCGTCAATCTGTTCGAGGCGGTGGCGGCCCATGCGGCGGCGCTGAAGGCCGACGGCAAGCGGGTGTTGTTCGCCTCGTGGACCGAGGGCTCGTCGGAACGTCTGGCGACCATGCTGGCCGACCACGGCCTGGATCATATCGTCGCCGTGCGCGACTGGGCCGATGTCCAGACCGCGCCGAAAGACCTTTATCTGCGTGGCGTCCTGCCGGTGGAGCATGGGTTTGCGACGGACGAGGTCGCGGTCATTTCCGAGACCGACATCCTGGGCGACCGGTTGGCGCGGCCGCGCAAGAAGCGGCGGGCGTCGAACTTCCTGGCCGAGGCCTCGGCCCTGACGACCGGGGATCTGGTGGTCCACCTGGATCACGGCATCGGGCGGTACGAGGGGCTGAAGACGCTGGAGATCCAGCAGGCGCCGCACGACTGCCTGGAGCTATTGTACGCCGGTGAGAGCAAACTCTATCTGCCGGTTGAAAACATTGACCTTCTGACCCGATACGGCTCGGATTCAGAAGGCGCGCAGTTGGACCGGCTGGGCGGGGCCGGCTGGCAGGCGCGCAAGTCAAAGGCCAAGGAGCGCCTGCGGGCCATGGCCGAGGGGCTTATTGCGCTCGCCGCCAAGCGGGCGCTGCGCGAGACCGACGCTGTCGTGCCGCCGCCGGGCCTGTTCGCCGAATTCTGCGCCCGCTTCCCCTATGAGGAGACGGACGACCAACTGAACGCCATCGGCGACGTGCTGGAGGATCTGGGCAAGGGCACGCCGATGGATCGTCTGATCTGCGGCGACGTCGGCTTCGGCAAGACCGAGGTGGCGCTGCGGGCGGCCTTCGTCGTGGCCATGACGGGGCAACAGGTGGCCATTGTGGCGCCGACGACCCTGCTGGCGCGCCAGCACTACAAGACCTTCACCGAACGGTTCGCCGGCTGGCCTGTGAAGGTGCGCCAACTGTCGCGGATGGTGGGGGGCAAGGAGGCGGCGGAAACGCGCGCCGGCCTTAAGGACGGCTCGGTCGAGATCGTCGTCGGCACCCATGCGGTGCTGTCCGAACAGGTCGGTTTCCGCGACCTGGGCCTGGTTATCGTCGACGAGGAGCAGCACTTCGGCGTCAAGCACAAGGAGAAGCTGAAGTCGCTGCGCGCCGATGTTCACCTGCTGACCCTGACCGCCACCCCGATCCCGCGCACCTTGCAAATGGCGTTGTCGGGCATTCGCGAGATGTCGATCATCGCCACCCCGCCGGTCGATCGCTTGGCGGTGCGGACCTATGTCACGCCGTGGGATCCGGTCCTGGTGCGCGAGGCCCTGCTGCGCGAGAAATATCGCGGCGGCCAGGCCTATTATGTCGCGCCGCGCCTGAAGGACCTGCCGGCTATCGAGAAATTCCTGCGCGAGCAGGTGCCCGAGGTGAAGTTCGTGGTCGGTCACGGCCAGATGTCGGCGACCCAGCTGGAGGAGGTGATGAGCGCCTTCTACGACGGCGAATATGACGTCCTGGTCTCGACCACCATCGTCGAGAGCGGGCTGGATATTCCGACCGCCAATACCTTGGTCGTGCACCGCGCCGACATGTTCGGCCTGGCGCAGCTGTACCAGATCCGGGGCCGGGTCGGCCGGTCCAAGGCGCGGGCCTTCGCCTATCTGACCACGGATGCGGTCAAGCCGATGACCCTGTCGGCCGAGCGGCGGTTGCAGGTGCTGCAGTCGCTGGACAATCTGGGCGCCGGCTTCCAGCTGGCCAGCCACGACCTGGACCAGCGCGGCGGCGGCAATCTGCTGGGCGACGAACAGTCGGGCCATATCCGCGAGGTCGGGGTCGAACTGTATCAGCAGATGCTGGAGGACGCGGTCGCCGAGCTGCGCGAGAAGGGCGAGGGGGCCAATGTGGATCGCGGCTGGTCGCCGTCGATCAATGTGGGCGCTTCCGTCCTAATTCCAGAGGAATACGTCCCTGATCTGAATGTTCGTCTCAGCCTGTATCGCCGGCTGTCTGACGCCGAACAGGCCGAAGATCGCGAAGCCCTGGCCGCCGAACTGATTGACCGGTTCGGGCCCCTGCCGGACGAGGCGCAGCAACTGCTGAAGATCGTCGGCATCAAGTCGAACTGCCGCCGCGCCTGTATCGAGAAGATCGACATCGGGCCGCGCGGCGCGGTGCTGACCCTGCGCGACAACAGTTTCCCCAATCCCATTGGATTGGTTGGGCTGATCCAGAAGAACCAGGCCTTCTGGAAGATCCGGCCGGATCAGAAGATCGTGGTGACGGGCGACTGGCCGACGGCGGAGGAGCGGCTGAAGGTGGCGGAGCGGATCACGGCCGATCTGGCGCGGGTGGCGGGGGCGTAGGCCCCCCGCTGCGGCTCTCGTACTCGGGCTTGGCCCGAGGACATGGCGTATCCCATAGTGCAATGTGATCGTGTGGCGTCAGCTCAAGGTGTGAAACGACAGGGACGCATCGCCGTGGCAAGGGCCGGCCCCCGGCCTGTAAGCGGACACGGCGATGGTCTGTTCGGGGTGGAAACCGGTCTTTGCCGATTAGTCGGTGATGGTCGGAAGGATCACGCCCTGCCGGTAAGCCACCTTTGCACGTCCCCACCGACCGCTGGGGCGTGATGCTTCCAGACTGATCTGGTCCCGAATGATCTCGCACATGAGCAGTCCGAGGCATTCGTGACGTTTGAGACCTATGTCGCGGTCGCTTTCGACGTGAAGCATAAGGCGGCGGGGGTCCGGCCCCCAAGTCCGAACTACGGCATCATCGCCATAATATGCCCGGATGGTCTTCAGAATATAACGCTCTTCCTCGGCAGTCAGAGGAGCGGGCTGTTCGAGCGGCAGCGGAGGATGAGCCTTCGGCATGGCTTGAGGTTGACTACGTTTGCTAAGGTCCGCAACGGGTCGATCTGCGAATTGGGCGTGACCGCTGAAACCAGACGTTCAAAGAGATCGCCCACGAGCTGACACCCCAGAGTTCGAATGGGGTGGCTGGCGGAAATGTCTCTTCGCGAGTAACTGCAGCTGAACGTTGAGGGGCAAGTCGTGGGACGTGTGAACGAGGGTTTGAAGATTGTCGCTTTTTCGACATGCGCCGCCATCATCTACGGCATCATTCACGATCAAGTCACTGCGCACTTGTGTGTTGAGTATTTCACTTTCGCTCATCCACCAGTGTTTCCAACGGATTCGCCGTTCCTCTTGGCAATTGGTTGGGGGATTCTCGCAACGTGGTGGGTGGGCTTGGCGTTGGGGTTGGGGCTTGCCTTAGCCGCCCAGGTCGGTCGTGCGCCGACAATCCCTCTCCGCGCGCTTCGACGACCGATATTGCTTATGATGGGGGTGTGCGGGGCTGTGGCGTTGGCGGCTGGGTTGCTTGGCGCTGCTCTAGTTTGGTCTGGAGCTTTCGCCGTTCCAGGTTTCTGGGGCGCTGTGCTTCCAGAGAACAAACACGTTCCGTTCTCGGCCGCAGCGTATGCGCATCTCGCCAGCTATGCCTCAGGAGCCGTTTTCGGGTTGATTCTCGTGGTTCGGACCATTTGGTTGCGTAGGCGTCTGGCCAAAACGAATGTCCGCTAGGGCTGAAAGCACGCGTTAGTTTAGGCGCCGATCTCGACCGGTTAAATCGTTACGGCGCGCAATTTTTACATCTCGCGGCGCCCGCCCGATGGGGCGAGGGCGATGACCAACCCCTACCGCGTCTTGTCGAACAGATCAGCGGAGGCGCGTTCGAGGAGGGCGGCGGCGGATTCGTTGGGGCGCATCTCGGCGGCGCCGACGTCGAATTCGGCGACGAAGGGCGAGCGGTCGGGGCCGGCGTCGAAGGCGGTGCAGCCGATGACGGCGGCGATCCGTTCTGCGGCCAGGCGGGCGGCTTCGCCGCGTGTGGCGGGCAGGGCCAGGGCGAAGACTTCCTTGGCCAGGCGGGCCGGGGTGTCCTCGACCCGCACCAGGCGCGAGACCATGGCGCCGATCTGGGGCAGGGCGCGATCCAGCCAGCCGCCCTGGCGCGCCCAGGCGACAGCCTCGTTCTCGCGCACCCGCAGGACGCAGACCGACAGGGGGCGACGCCGGGCGCGCGAGGCGTCGGCGACCCGCGCCAGGTGGGCGGCGAACAGTTCGGGGGTGAACAGGCCGGTTGTCGGGTCCATGACGTCCAGACCCCGAACCGAATCCAGCGCCTTGCGGATGGTGAGGTAGCGACGGTGCGACCTGGCCAGGGCCAGCAGGCGCTCGGCGGTTTCGTCTTCGCGGGTGTCGGCGGTGGCGACGTCGGAGAAGCCGCGGTTGAACAGCTCGTCCAGGCTCATCTCGCTGCCGCCCCGGAGATAGAGCATCAGGGGGATGTGATAGAGGCGGGTGTTGCGCTTCATGCCCGAGGCGATGGACAGGGCGGGCGCATGGTCCTTGGCGCCCCAGAGGACGGCGGCGTCGAACGGGCTTTCGTGCAGATAGTCGAAGGCGGTGTAGGGGGTGGGGGCGGCGACGACCTCGACCCCGGAGGCGGTCAGGGCGTTCGACAGGGCCAGGAAGCGGCGCTCGGCGACGCCGGCGGCCAGAATGCGCAGGGGCGAATGATCCGGGCCGCCGGGCTGCAGATCCAGGCCGCGGGCGGCGAAGGTGGCGCAGCGAAGATCGAACTCCTCCTCGGCCACGGCGGCGCGGGTCATCTGTTCCAGGCGCAGGGCCGCCTGGGCGGGATGGGGCGGCGCAGTCACGGCGAGATCGGCGTCGGCTGCGGAACCGCGTGGGGCGCCGACCACCATGACGGGCAGGCTGCGCGGATGGGCGGCGGCCCGCAGCCGGGCAATGGCGTCGTCCTGATACGAATCGAAATCGATCACGGCGGCGTCCAGCGGGAAGTCCTGAAGCGTCGCCTCGGCCGACAGCAGATCGCGGGCGGTGACGGTCGTCCAGCCGAGGGCGTCCAGTCCGGCCGCCAGCGGCCCGATCCGGCCGTCCTGGGCCGCCAGGATCAATACACGCGCGTCGAAAGCCAAGTTGGTCGTCTCCCCCTGGACGTTGGAACGTCCATAGCCCGTAAAGGCGGCAGGACCATAGCGAAGCGCCCCTTAACGAAGCAATGTCTCGGCGCGTCTGGAGCGGGGATAGACGGGTGTTTCCGAGTGGGATTTTCCTCGGCGAAGGAATGCTCTAGGTTAACTCGCCTGTTCAACGGCTGTGAGAACCGGCTTGAGTGACCACCTGACCCGATCGGTTCTGAAGGCGCCCGGATTCTGGGGCGGGCTGGCGGTGCGCGCCTTTACCCGCAGCTGGGGGCGCGACGTGATGCTGTACACCGGGGGGGTGTCGTTCTTCGCCCTGCTGGCCGTGTTCCCCGCCATCGCGATTCTGATCGGTTTCTACAAGCTGGGTCTGTCGATCAGCGAGGTCAGCGCCCAGGCGGCGGCCCTTTCGGACCTGCTGCCCCAGGCGGCGCAGACGATTTTCCAGGATGAGATCACGCGGCTGACCAATGCGTCGGCCCGGACGGTGTCGGCCCAGAGCGCCTTCGCCCTGATCGTCGGCGCCTATGCGGCGCATAGGGGTTTCAAGGCCTTGTTGGCGGGTCTGAACCTGATCCATGACGAGACCGAGCCCCACGGCTTCTTCAAGTTCAACCTGCTGGCCTTCTTCGTGGCCGTCTTCGCCTTCGCCCTGTTCACCATCGTGTCCGGGGCCGTGGTGACGGCGCGGATCCTGGCGCATACGGCGTCATCGACGGCCGAACAGTTCGGCGGCGGACTGATGCCGTTGGACGCCTTCCTGCCGGCGCTGGGTCTCGTGGTGGGGCTGACGCTGCTGTATCGTTACGCCATGAGCCACAGTTCGCGGGTCGCCTGGCTGCCGGCGATCACAGGCGGGCTGGTGGCGACGCTGATGTCGGTGATCTCGTCCTGGCTTTGCGCCATCTATGTGGAGCAGATCGCGCCTTTGGGGGCGACATACGGCTCGGTCGGTGCGGTGGTGGTGCTGCTGATCTGGCTGTCGTGGAACATCAACGCCATCTTCTACGGGGGGGCCTTCGCCACCGAGATGGAGATTGCGGCCGAGGCCGAGGCGACGAGCGGGACCCCGCCGACGGCTCAGGCTGATGTGGTCGATCTGTCCGAGCGCCGCGCCAGCCGCCGGTCGCGGCCTTAGGATCGGGGATCAGCCGGTCTGCACCGTGAGGCGAATCTCGCCTTCGGTTTCCTGAATGTCGAGCAGGCGGCCGTTCTTCTGGGTCATCAGATAGGGCACGTCGATCCGCGCCATGGGATCGGTGGCCAGGAGGACGAAGACCGAACCGGCCGGAGCCCCGTCCATGGCCTTCATCAATCTGAGGCTCGGCGTCGGGCAGACATGGCCGCGCGCATCGACGAGGCGCGGCTGGGTCACGACGCGAGCCGGTCCGCCAGCATCTCCAGGGACACGCGGACGGCGGCCGTGCGGATCGCGTCGCGGCCGATGTCGCCGAAGTTTTCCTGGCGATGGATCAGGCCGCCTGGGCCCTGGGCGGCGAAATGGACCAGACCGACCGGCTTTTCCGGCGATCCGCCGCCGGGGCCGGCGATGCCGGTGACGGCGACGCCGACGGCGGCGCGCGAATGGGCGACGGCGCCCTGGGCCATGGCGCGGGCGGTCGCCTCGGATACGGCGCCATGGGCGATCAGCGTCGCCTCGGGCACATCCAGCATCTGCTGTTTGGCGTCATTGCTGTAGGTAACGAAACCGCTGTCCAGCGCGGCGGACGAGCCGGGGACGGCGGTCAGGGCGGCGGCGACCAGGCCGCCGGTGCAGCTTTCAGCCGTCGCCAGCATCAGGCCGCGCGTGGTTGAGGTTGCGACGATCTGTTGCGCCAAGCGCTGTATGTCTTGAGGGAACATGCGCTTTTCATAGTCCGCGAGTCCCGCTCTAACCAGAGCCATGACCGAGGCGACCACAGTGGAAGTCCTGAAGCGGGACGACGCGTCCAGGGTGACGGCGATGCTGTTCGCCGTGGCCGTCTTCACCTCGGCCTGTCTGGTCTTCGTGGTCCAGCCAATGGCGACCAAGCTGATCCTGCCTACGCTCGGCGGATCGCCGTCCGTCTGGAACGCGGCCATGGTGTTTTTCCAGACAGCGCTTCTGGCCGGATATCTCTATGCCCACCTGTTGCAGCGGATCGGATCGATGCGGGGTCAGGTGGCGGTTCACCTGGGCCTGCTGTTGATCGCGGCCCTGTTCCTGCCGTTGCGGATCAGTGGGGCTTTGGGCGATCCGGATCCCTCGGCGCCGACCCTTTGGTTGCTGGCCACCCTGGCCCTGTCGCTGGGCGCGCCCTTCGCCGTCCTGTCGGCGACCGCGCCCCTGTTGCAGGCCTGGTATGCGCGAGTCACGGCTGCGAACCGCGAGGCCGGGGGCCGCGATCCCTATGTCCTGTACGCCGCCTCGAACCTGGGAAGTTTCCTGGCCTTGCTGGCCTATCCGGCTCTGATCGAGCCCCTGGTCAGCTTGTCGGGGCAGAGGTGGGGGTGGAGCCTGGGGTATGGGCTCTTCGTGGTCATGGTCGCGGGTCTGGGCGTCTTCGCCTGGCGGCGGCGCGACGTGGTCGCAACGGAGCCCGCGCGGCTGGAGGCCGGGCCTCGCATCGCCTGGCGCGAGAAGGGGTTGCTGGTTCTGCTGGCGGCGGCGCCGTCCAGCCTGATGCTGGGGGTGACGGCGCATCTGTCGACGGACGTGGCCTCGGCGCCCTTCCTGTGGGTCATCCCGCTGGCCCTGTATCTGCTGACCTTCGTCATCGCCTTCCAGGCTCGGCCGGTCATTCCGATCTACCTGACCCTGGCAATCCAGGCGGGGGTGTTGGCGGCCTGTGCGGCCCTGGCGGCGTTCAGGACGACGGAGTGGCTGTTCGTCTTCGGGGTCAATCTGACGGCCTTCTTCTTCAGCGCCCTGATGTGCCACCAGCTGATGGCCGAGCGGCGGCCGGCGCCGGGACGGCTGACCGAGTTTTATCTGCTGCTGTCGCTGGGCGGGGTTCTGGGCGGGGTGTTTAACGCCCTGATCGCGCCGGTGGTGTTCAACATGGTGTGGGAATATCCGCTGGTTCTGGTCGCTGTGGGCTTGCTGCGGCCGTGGTCTGGACGCGAGGTGCGGACCTGGGAGATCATCGCCTGCGTCATCGGCGTGCTGATCGCCCTGTCCGGCCCGTTGGGCCTGGCCTTGGTGCGGTATGCGCCCGATATCCGCGCCGCCGTGCCGGATGCGGAGCTGGTGAGGATCGCCCAGGCGGTGCTGGGCATTGCGGCCCTGTTCGCCTTTCTGCTGCGGGACCGGGCGGCCATGTTCAGCGTAGTCATCGGGGCCATGGTCTGGTCCGGCTATCATGTCGCGCGCGGCTATGACTGGACGCTGACGGAACGGAGCTTCTTCGGCGTCATGCGGGTGGCGAGCACCACTATCGAAGGACTGGACGGGCCGGTTCATGTGCTGATGCACGGCACCACCCTGCACGGCGCCCAGGCGCAGTCGGAACGGTATCGCTGCCTGCCGACCCTCTATTACGCCACGACCACGCCCATCGGGCAGGCGGGCATGATCGCTCATGAACGCCACCCCGACGGCGCGGTGATCGGGGTGGTGGGGCAGGGAGCGGGGGCCATGGCCGCCTACAAGCGATCCCAGGACCGGATGAGCTTCTTCGAGATCGATCCGATGGTGGACCGGCTGTCGCGCGATCCGCGCTGGTTCAGCTTCATCAACGGCTGCGCCCAGGGACCGGTGCGGACGGTGCTGGGCGACGCCCGTCTGACCATGGAGCAGGAGGCGCCGGGCAGCTATGACCTGCTGATCATCGACGCCTTTTCCTCCGACGCGGTGCCGACCCATCTGCTGACGGTCGAGGCCATCGCCGGCTATCTGCGGCTGCTGAAGCCCGACGGGGTGGTGGTGCTGCACCTGTCGAACCGGAACCTGGAGATCACCCTGCCGGCCGAGGCGGCCGCCGCCGCCCTGAATGCGCCGGCCCTGCACCAGATCTATAGGGAACGGCCCGAGGCGGTGCAGATGTCGGAGTCGTCCACTGAGGCCCTGGTCATCGGCAAGTCGGAGGCGGCCCTGGCGCCCTATCGGGCGGACCCGCGCTGGCGCAAGCTGGAGGCGACGGAGGTGCGGCCGTGGACCGACGACTATGTCAATCTGTTCGGGTCGCTGGTCCGCCAGATCCAGTATTCAGCGCGGTAGGGCCTAGGCCGGGACTGGGATTTCGACCGTGGCCACGGCTTGTGCGGCGAGGCCTTCGCCCCGGCCCGTGAAGCCCAGACCCTCGGTCGTGGTGGCCTTGACGCTGACGGCGTCGAGCGGAAGCGACAGCAGGCCGGCGATCCGTTCGCGCATGGCCTGGCGGTGCGGCTTCATCTTGGGGCGTTCGCAGATCAGGGTGACGTCAACATTGACGATGCGACCGCCGCGGGCGGTCACAAGCTCGGCGGCGTGAAGCAGGAAGAGGTCGGAGGAAGCGCCCTTCCATTTTGGATCGGTCGGGGGGAAGTGGTCGCCGATGTCGCCCTGGGCGATCGCGCCCAGAAGGGCGTCGGTCAGGGCGTGGAGGCCGGCGTCGGCGTCGGAATGGCCGATCAGGGTCTGGTCGTGCGGCACCTCGATCCCGCACAGCCAGACCGAACCGCCGGGGCCCCAGCGGTGGACGTCGTAGCCGGAGCCGATGCGGGTCTGATAGCGGGTCGCTTGCGACAACAGGGCCTCGGCCATGGCGAAATCCTCGGGATAGGTCAGTTTCATCAGACGTGGATCGCCCGCGACAAGGGCGACGCGCCCGCCGTGGTGTTCGACCACCACGGCTTCGTCCGTCGGGGCGTCGGGACCGGTCCAGGCGGCGTAGGCGGCCTCGATGGTCTTGCGGCGGAAAGCCTGGGGCGTCTGGGCGCGCCAAAGGCCTTCGCGCTCGACCACGCCCGCCATCCGACCGTCGACGCCGCGACGCAGGCTGTCCGCGACCGGCAGGGCGGGCAGGGCGCCGTCGGCGTCAGACAGGGCGGCGATCAGGCGGTCGATGACGGCGCGGTCCAGCAGGGGGCGTGCGGCGTCGTGGATGAGGACGGGCTGGTCGGCGTGGCCGGTCAAGGCGGCCAGGCCGGCGCGAACGGACTGGGCGCGGACGTCGCCGCCCACGACCGTGCGCCAGTGCGACAGTCCGGCCAGGGCCTCGGCCACGCGTGGCTCGGCGCCGGGGGCGACCACGATGATCAGTTCGTCGGCGCCCGCGTTCAGCAGGGCTTCGGCCGACCAGCGGAGAACGGGCTTGCCGCCCAGGGTGCGCCACTGTTTGTCGCCGCCGGCGCGCGAGCCCGATCCGGCCGCGACGATGATGCCCGAGAAAGTCATGACGGCCTTCTAAAGCGCGCCGTCGGCGGGCGAAACCATCAAACCGCCGCTGTGGTGCTTGACGAGGCGGCCTCGGATGCTGCGAAAGGCGGAGATGGCCAAGACCTTACAGATCGGCGACGTGACGGTGCCGGGGCAGGTGCTGATGGCGCCCATGACCGGCGTCACCGACCTGCCGTTCCGCGTGCTCGCGTCTAAACTGGGCGCCGCCTATGTGGCGACAGAGATGGTGGCGGCCAAGGAGCTGGCGCGCGAACGGCCCGACGTGGTGCGGCGCGCCGCCGTCGGCGCTGGTCTGCCGCTGACGGTGATCCAGCTGGTCGGGCGCGATCCGGGCCAGATGGCCGAGGGCGCGCGCATGGCCGAGAAGGCGGGCGCGGACATCGTCGACCTGAACTTCGGCTGTCCGGCCAAGGAGGTCACGGGCTCCGCCGCCGGCTCGGCCCTGATGCGCACGCCGGACCTGGCCTGCCGGATCATGGAGGCGGCGGTGCAGGCGACCGGTCGGCCGGTGACGGTCAAGATGCGGCTGGGCTGGGACGACGACAGTCGAAACGCCGCCGAACTGGCGAAGCGGGCCGAGCAGATTGGGGTCAAGGCGGTGACGGTTCACGGCCGCACCCGCCAGCAGTTCTATACCGGGCGTGCGGATTGGGACGCGGTGGCGGACGTCAAGGCGGCGGTCGGGATTCCCGTGATCGTCAACGGCGACATACTGACGGCGGATGATGCGCGCGAGGCCCTGGCGCGGTCCGGAGCGGATGGTCTGATGCTGGGCCGCGGGGTCTATGGACGGCCCTGGCTGGCGGCGCATCTGGAGCGGGCGCTGATCGATGGCGTATCCCTGGATGAGCCGGGGCCGGAGGCGCGGCTGGCCATCGTCGTCGAACACCTGCGAGCCTCGGCGGGGTTCTACGGGCTTCCGCTGGGGCTGAAGATGTTCCGCAAGCACCTGGGCTGGTACATTGAACAGGCGCCCTGGCCGGCTGATCCGCAACACCGGCGCGAGGCCAAGGCAAGAATTTGCCGGCTGGATGATCCTGAGGCGGTCGAGGCGGCCATGGCGGAGCTTTGGCGGCGGAATTTGCCGGATCGAGGCAAGTCTGTTGTTGAAAATGCGCCACAGTTGATCGACACTGCTGTGGCATGACGGATACGCCCTCAGCCGTGACCTCTCGAACCGACCGGGTGTCGGACGATGAGTCATTCTGGGGGCGGTTCGATATCGAAAAGTCGCGGGCCGGGTTCGGGTTCGCCTATTTCATCGCCGTCGTGATCACAGCTGCGGCCGTCTGGCTGGTGGCGGTGGCGCCGGACGCTGCCCCTGACGGTACAAGGGGTGTCGCCAATCAGGTGGTGCTGTATGTCCTTCTAGCCAATCTGGTGCTGATCCTCGGTCTGGCCGTCATCGTGGGCCGCAGGGTTCTGGTGTTGGCGCGCAGCAGCGGTGAGGCCGGTGCCCGGCTGCACCTGCGGTTTGTCACCCTCTTCTCGGCGGTCGCCCTGATCCCCTCGGTGGTCATTGCTCTAGCGTTCGGCGTGCTGGTGACGCGCGGCGTCGACCAGTGGTTTAGCCGTAACGTGCAGTCGGCGGTCGGCAACGGGGCCAGCATAGGTCGCGCCTATATCAGCGACGTCAGTCAGACAGTGAACTCGGATCTGGAGGCCATGGCCAACGAGCTTGGCGCACCCGAGATTCGATCCGGCTTTGACAACCGCATCTGGTTTTCTGAGGCGCTGTCGCAGGTCGCCGACTTCTTCGGCTATCCGGCCCTCTATATCATCGACGCCCAAGGCAATATTCTAGCCCAGGCCGAGAGCGAGGGGGCGCCGCCCTTTTTGACGCCTTCGCGCGCCGATCTGGAGGTCGCCAGGGAAGGGGAAACAGCCCCAAGCGTGGTCACGGAAAACCCCGACGCAGTTCGGGTCATCTATCCACTTCCGGATTATGGCGATGCCTATCTTTACGTCGTCCGACCTCTGCAGCCAGGACTCATTGCCACCCTCAGGAATGCGGAAGATTCAATCGTCGCCTATCGGCAGGCGGAGGAAAGCCGGTCGCGCATTCAGTCGGCCTTTATCCTCAGCTATCTGGAAACAGCCCTGCTGGTTCTGGTCGGGGCAGTCTGGCTGGGCATGTCGGCGGCCAGCAGTATTTCGGCGCCGATCGGCCGTTTGGTGAAGGCGGCGGACCAGGTGGCGGGCGGCGACTTCAGCGCCCGGGTGGACAGCGACGGCGCCCCCGCCGAAATTGCGACCCTGTCTGACGCCTTCAACCGGATGACGGGCGACCTGCAGGCCCAGCAGACGGCCTTGAAAGCCGCCAGCGACGAGGCGCAGGATCGAAGCCGCTTCATCGAGACCGTCTTGTCCGGCGTCAGCGCCGGCGTCATCGGTTTGGATCGCCGGGGCCGGGTGTCCGCAATCAACGACAGCGCGCTGCAACTGCTGCACATCGAAGAGGAAGCGGTGCTGGGCCACGCCTTGGCCGCGCTTTCTCCGGAGCTCAGTGATCTGGTAGGACGGGTCGAGGCTCATATCGAAGAAGACATCGACATCAGCCGGGGCGGCGAGACCTTCCGGCTGCGGGTCAGGATCGAGGGCGGTCAGGGCGGCGAGATGGTCCTGACCTTTGACGACATCACCCGGTTGGTGACGGCCCAGCGCAACGCCGCCTGGCGCGATGTAGCCCGGCGGATCGCCCATGAGATCAAGAACCCGTTGACGCCGATCCAACTGTCGGCCGAGCGGCTGAAGCGGAAATACCGGGACAAGGTGGACGACGTCGAAATCTTCGACCGCTGTACGGACACCATTATCCGCCAAGTCGGCGACATCGGCCGGATGGTGGACGAGTTCTCGTCCTTCGCCCGTATGCCGGCGCCGCGCTTCGGCGCGGCCAATCCGGCGGAGATGTTGCGCGAGGCCGTGTTCGCCCAGAGGGTCGCCGCCGCCGATATCGTGGTGGATATGCCCGAGCCCCTGCCCAAGGCGACGCTGCGATGCGACGCCCGGATGGTGGGGCAGGCCCTGATCAACATCCTGAAGAACGCCGGCGAGTCCGTCGCCGCCCGACGGTTGGCGGATGGCGACGCCGCCGCGTCAGACGAGGCGGGGATCATCGCCTCGCTGATCGTGGAGAACGGCCTGGCGACCTTCATGGTCGAGGACGACGGGATCGGCCTGCCGGCCAAGGATCGCGATCGTCTGACCGAACCCTATGTCACCACGCGCGAGAAGGGCACGGGCCTGGGCCTGGCCATCGTCAAACGCATCTGCGAGGACCACGGCGGCGAGCTGAAGCTGGCCGACGCCGAGACTCTGCGCGGCGCGCGCGTGTGCCTGATCTTCCCCCTGAAACCCCACGGCAAGACCGGCGACGCGACGGAGCGCAAGCTCCAGACCGTCGTGGCCGAATAAGCGAGGCAAGATGCGACCTACCGGTTCCGACATTCTGGTCGTCGACGACGAGGCGGACATCCGCGATCTGGTTTCGGGCCTGCTCGAAGACGAGGGGCACGCCGTGCGCGTGGCCGCCAACTCCGACGAGGCCCTGGCTGCGATCCGCGCGAGGAGGCCGTCGCTGGCGATCCTGGACATCTGGATGCAGGGCGGCGGACTGGATGGGCTGGAACTGCTGGAGGTGGTCAAGGAGATCGATCCTGACCTGCCGGTGGTGATGATCTCGGGGCACGGCAATATCGAGACGGCGGTGACGGCGCTGAAGCGCGGCGCCTATGATTTCATCGAGAAGCCGTTCAAGTCGGACCGGCTGGTGGTCGTGGTCGAGCGGGCGATCGAGGCGGCGACGCTGAAGCGCGAAAACCGCCGGCTGCGGGCCCAGACGATGACGCCGTCCGGCCTGATCGGAAGGTCGCAAGCGGCCCAGGCGCTGCGCGGCACCATCGCCAAGGTGGCCCAGGCCAACAGCCGCGTCCTGATCGCCGGCCCGGCCGGATCTGGCAAGGAACTGGTGGCGCGCCAGATCCACGAGGCCAGCCCGCGCGCCCGGGCCGAGTTTGTGGCGATTTCGGCGGCCGGGATGACGCCGGAGCGGCTGGATGTCGAACTGTTCGGGGAAGAGGGACAGGACGGTCGCCCGCGCAAGATCGGCGTGTTCGAACGGGCCCATAACGGCACCCTGTATCTGGACGAGATCAGCGACATGCCGCGCGAGAGCCAGAGCCGAATCCTGCGCGTTCTGGTGGACCAGCGTTTCCGGCGCGTCGGCGGCGAGCAGGACGTGCAGGTCGATGTGCGGGTGGTCACCTCGACGTCTCGTGACCTCAAGGCCGAGATCGCCGAGGGGCGGTTCCGCGAGGATCTGTTCCACCGGCTGAATGTTGTGCCGATTCGTGTGCCGGCCCTGTCGGAACGGCGCGAGGATATCGCCGAACTGGTCGAGTATTTTGTGGAGACCATCAGCGCGTCGCAGGGCCTGCCGCGTCGCATCGTGGGCGACGATGCGGTGGCGGTGCTGCAGGTTCATCCTTGGCCGGGCAATATCCGTCAACTGCGCAACAATATCGAGCGGCTGCTGATCCTGGCGACGGGCGATCCCAACGAGCCGATCACTGCCGACATGCTGCCGCAGGAGGTGGCGACCTCGAACAGTAGCGCTTCGACGATGGGCGCTGAACGCACCATCGCCCTGCCGCTGCGCGAGGCGCGTGAAGTGTTCGAGCGGGACTATCTGGCCGCCCAGATCATGCGGTTCGGCGGCAATATCTCGCGGACCGCCGCCTTCATCGGCATGGAGCGATCGGCCCTGCACCGTAAGCTGAAGTCGCTGGGCGTGTCGCCCGCCCGCGGCGGTGAAGAGGAAGAGCCGGCCTGATGTCTCGCGTCGCCTACGTCAACGGAACCTACAGCCCGCATGGCGAGGCCGTGGTCCATATTGAGGATCGGGGCTTTCAGTTCGCCGACGGGGTCTATGAAGTCTGGTCCGTGTTCGACGGTCGGCTGGCGGACTTCGACGGCCATATGACCCGTCTGCATCGCAGCCTGAACGAACTGCGCATCGATATTCCCATGTCTGTGGCGTCTCTGACGCGGGTGCTGCGCGAGACCGTCCGCCGCAATCGGGTGAAGAACGGCATTGTCTATCTGCAGGTCACGCGCGGCACGGCGCGCCGCGATCACCCGTTTCCCACACCCGGCACGCCGCCCAGCGTCATCGTCACCGCCAAGTCGATTTCACCCGCGCGCGGAGACGCACAGGCGCAGAAAGGCGTCGCCGTCCTAACCCAGCCCGACATCCGTTGGGGGCGATGCGACATCAAAACTGTCGGGCTGTTGCCGAACATTATGGCCAAACAGGCGGCCCGCGAGGCCGGGGCCTACGAGGCCTGGTTCGTGGACGACATGGGCCTTGTCACCGAGGGCTCGTCGACCAATGCCTGGATCGTCGATGAGCACGGCAAGCTGCGGACCCGCGACACCCAGGCCAATATCCTGAAGGGCTGCACCCGCACCACCCTGATGGAGTTGATCAAGGAACATGGGGTCGAACTGGACGAGCGTCCGTTCAGCGTCGAAGAGGCCAAGCGGGCGCGTGAAGCCTTTTTCACCGCCGCCGGCGCCTTCGTTACGCCGGCGATCTCTATTGACGGAACCAGGATCGGCGACGGCAAACCGGGGCCGATTACGCTGAAGCTGCGTGCGCTCTATCTTGATCAAGCGCGTCGAGACGCTGTCTGAGGGATGACCATGCTCAAGACCTTGTTCGGTCGGAGCGCCGCTGACGTCGCTCCGCGTGATACTGATGCCGATTGGGAAGAGATCGCTCGCACAAATCCCTATTACGGCGTCCTGACGGACCCGCGCTTCAAGTCAGACAATCTGAATGATGAGGTTCTGGCTGACTTCTTCCGGAGCGGCGTGCAGGGGATCGAGCACGAGGTCAGATGGTTGAGGGGGCGGTATCCCGACTTTGCGCCAAAATCCGCGCTTGATTTCGGCTGTGGCGTCGGCCGGCTGACACGCGCCTTGGCCTCGGTGACGGGCGACGTGTTTGGCGTCGATATCTCGGAGTCTATGCTGGTAGAGGCGCGTCACAATGTGCCTGCGGGCGCGACGTTCGGGCGAGAGTTGCCTGATCGCGCTTTTGACTGGATTGTTTCGCTGATCGTCTTTCAGCATATACCCCCTGAGCGCGGCTACCCTTTGCTGAAGGCCCTGATGGCGCGATTGGCGCCCGGCGGCTTCGTCACCCTTCAGTTCGCTCTATATCGAGACCCGCGACACGCCTCCGTTCCAGGCGGGCGCATCGTCTTGGGCGAGAACTTTACCACGGTCTCCAATGTCAAAGCTCTGCGCAAACTGGCCAAGGGCGAGATGGTCATGTTCGATTATGATCTGACCGTGATCTCTGCGATCTTGTTCGATGCAGGGGTCGCCGACGTCGAACTGTCCCATACGGACCACGGGGGGTTCCACGGCGCCTGTATTCGCGGTCGGCGCACGGCTTGACGCATCTTGAAGACCGACAGCACAGCGACGAACTAGAAAAAGCGGTCATCGACCGTTGCGGGTGTGGTTAGGCGGCGTCTAAGGTCGCTCTCGGTCGATATCTGCCCCGACGCCGCTCCCACGGCGACGAACAACCAAGAACAGGAAAAACCTGCCATGTCGCAAGACAAACGTCAGAACCTTCAGGACACCTTCCTCAATTCGGTCCGCAAGACCAAGACGCCGCTGACCATCTTCCTGGTCAACGGGGTCAAGCTGCAGGGAATCGTGACCTGGTTCGACAACTTCTGTGTGCTGCTGCGCCGCGATGGCCAGTCCCAGCTGGTGTACAAGCACGCCATCTCCACCATCATGCCGTCCGCGCCCGTGCAGCTGTACGAGCCCGACGCCGAAGAAGACTGATTGACCCAAAAACTGATCGACCACGCCGTCCCTCTGATCCGGGCGGTCGTCATCCATCCCGACCGACGCTCCGACAGCCCTCGGCTGGCCAGTGAGCGCCTTGAGGAAGCCGTGGGCCTTGCCCGCGCGCTGGACCTTGACGTGCGCGCCGAAGAGATCGTGCGACTGCGTGGGACCACGCCTGCCACCCTGTTCGGAAGCGGCAAGGTCGAGGAACTGGCCGCCCTGGTCCGCGCGGCCGACGCGGAGGCGGTCATCATTGATGACGCCCTGACCCCGGTGCAGCAACGCAATCTGGAGAAGGCATGGGAGGTGAAGGTCATCGACCGCACCGGCCTGATCCTGGAAATCTTCGGACGCCGCGCGCGCACCAAGGAAGGCCGGCTGCAGGTTGAGCTGGCGCGGCTGGACTATGAGCGGTCGCGCCTGGTGCGGACCTGGACCCACCTTGAGCGTCAGCGGGGCGGCACCGGCTCGACCGGCGGTCCCGGCGAAACCCAGATCGAGCTGGACCGGCGCCTGATCGCCGACCGGATCGTGCGGCTGAAGGCCGAGTTGGAAGAGGTGCGCCGCACGCGCGGGCTGCACCGCAAGCAGCGCCAGAAGGTCCCGTTCCCGACCATCGCCCTGGTCGGCTACACCAACGCCGGCAAGTCGACGCTGTTCAACCGGCTGACGGGATCCGAGGTCTTCGCCAAGGACCTGTTGTTCGCCACTCTGGACACGACCCAGCGGACCATCCGCCTGCCGCAAGGCCGGCCGGCAATCGTGGCGGACACCGTCGGCTTCATCTCCGACCTGCCGCACGAACTGGTCGAAAGCTTCCGCGCCACCTTGGAAGAGGTGGGCGAAGCCGATCTGATCCTGCACGTCCGCGACATCGCCTCGGCCGACAGCGACGCCCAGGCGAAGGATGTTGAAGCTGTGCTGAAACAGATCGAGACGCCCGAAGGCAAGACGCGTCGCGTGCTCGAGGTCTGGAACAAGATCGACCTGCTGGACGACGAGGCGCGCGAGGCCGTGCTGGGCCAGGCCCAACGGCTGGCCCAGCACGGCGAGGCGGTCGCGGTCTCCGCCTGGACGGGCGAGGGGATCGAGCCGCTGCGTCAAACCATCGCCGGCCTGATCGACGACGATCCGGAGACGCATCTGCAACTAAAGCCCGAGCAGGGCGAGGCCTTGGCCTGGCTTTATGAGCACGGGCGGGTGACGTCGCGGGACACCGACGCGGAAGGCCGCACCCACGTCACAGTGAGGCTTCATCCTGCGGCATTGGGACGATTCGAGCGTCTCTATCCTGACCTGGCCGACTGACCCATGCATTTGATCGAGACCGTGCTGCTGCTGCTTCTGGCCGTCGTGGTGTCGGGATCGGTCGCAAGGATCACGCGGATCGCCTTGCCACTGGTGCAGATCGGCCTGGGAGCCGCCATCGTGCTGGCGACGGGTACGACGGTGGATCTGGAGCCGGATATCTTCTTCCTGCTGTTCCTGCCGCCCCTGCTGTTTCTGGACGGCTGGCGGATCCCCAAGGAGGCCCTGTTCCGCGACCGGGCGGTGATCCTGGAACTGGCCCTGGGGCTGGTGCTGTTCACCGTCGTCGGTCTGGGCTTCCTGATCTGGTGGATGATCCCCGAGATGCCCTTGCCGGTGGCTTTCGCCCTGGCCGCCATCCTGTCGCCGACTGATCCCATCGCGGTCAAGGCCATCGCCGCGCGCGCGCCGATCCCGAAGCGGCTGATGCACATTCTCGAAGGCGAATCGCTGCTGAACGACGCCACCGGCCTGACCTGCATGCGGATCGCGGTGGCGGCGGCGACCACGGGCGCCTTCTCGGTCAGCGGCGCCTTGGTAACTTTCGCCTGGCTGGCGCTGGTCGGCGTGGCGGTCGGGGTTCTGGTGACCATGGCCATCAGTTCCGCCAAGGCCTTCGTCAGTCGCCGCTGGGGCGAAGACGTCGGGGCGCAGATCCTGATCAGCCTGCTGATCCCGTTCGCGGCCTATCTGGTCGCCGAAGAACTGCACGCTTCAGGCATTCTGGCGGCGGTCGCGGCGGGCGTGACCATGAGCTTCACCGAACGGGGCGGAGGAATCGGCGGTCAGTCCTTGGCCATGACCCGCATCCGACGCGGCGTGGTGTGGGACACGGTTCAGTTCGTCGCCAACGGCATCATCTTCGTCATCCTGGGCGAACAGATGCCGTCGATTATGGCGCGGGCGGCGGAGGTGGTGCGGGGGACCAGTCGGCCGGAAGTCTGGTGGCTGGCCGTCTATGTCTTCGCCATCGTCGCCGCCCTGGCCGCACTGCGGTTCGTGTGGGTTTGGACCTCGCTGAAATTGACCCTGTTCCGGCGCCGCCATCGCGGGCCTCCGGCCAAGGTGGGGCTGAGACTGACGATGGTGATGTCGCTGGCCGGCGTGCGAGGCGCCATCACTTTGGCGGGTATTCTGACCCTGCCGTTCGTTCTGGCGGACGGATCGCCGATGCCGTCGCGCAACCTGGCGATCTTCCTGGCGGCGGGGGTGATCATCGTCTCGCTGTTGGTCGCCACCTTCGCTTTGCCGCGTCTGATGAAGGGCGTCGAATTGCCGCCGGAACCGTCGCAGGAGCGCGAGGCGGATCGCGGGCGTGTCGCCGCCGCGTCAGCCGCTCTGCGCGCCGTCGAGGACGTGTCCCACGCCATGGCCGAAGGCAAGACCAACCCGGACCTCTATTCCGACATCGCCAGCCGGATAATGGAGGTCTATCGCCGACGCATCGAGACCCACACCCGCACGGACGAGGACGACGCCTTCCTGGCGCGCAAGATCGACGATGTGGAGCGTCGGCTGTGGCTGGCGGGCCTGGCCGCGGAAAGGGATGAACTGACGCGGATGGCGCGGTCGCGTCAGCTGGACGAGGTGACCGCGCGGCGGATGATCCGCGAGGTCGATCTGCAGGAGTTGCGCTACCTCTGAGGCTTCGGCGACGGCGCCCCAGGCCTGGGTTTTAGTGCAGCTTCAGACGGCCGGAGACGCGGCGATGAAGCAGGCGGGACAGGGCCAGCAGGGCCGTGCGGCGGACGCCCAGAATGGCCCGGTGGTGGTCGAGGTGCAGGGCCATATAGGCCCATTTGGCGATCAGGCCTTCGATCAGGAAGTTCGGACCGCCGAGGTTTCCCATTAAGGAGCCGACGCCGCGATCACCGCCCAGCGACACCAGCGAGCCCTTGTCCCGATAGACGTACGGGCCGGGATCGCGCGACGGGTCGGACAGGGCCTTGGACAGATAGGCGGCTTGCTGGGCTGCGGCCTGGGCGCGTGCGGGGACAGGGCGGCCATCGGGCCCCGGCGCCTCGGCGCAGTCGCCCATGGCGTAGACGCCCGGCGCAGAGGCGCGCAGATGGTCGTCCACGACGAACTGGTTGATGCGGCCGGTGGTCAGGCCCAGGTCGCGGTTCGTGTCGGCCGCCTTGACCCCAGCGGCCCAGACGATCAGGTCGGCCGGTACCGGGCCCCTGGAGGTCTCCAGCCGGTCGGCGTGGACCGCGTCGACCTTGGCGTCGGTCAGCAAGCGCACGCCCTTGGCTTCCAAGGCATGAGCCGCCTTGGTCGAAACGGTTTCAGGAAGGCCGCCCAGGATGCGCGGCGCCGCCTCGACGATGGTGATGTTGAGATCGAATTTCTGGTCCGGGGCCAGACCGGCCGACAGCTCGTCGTGACCCTCGATCAGCTCGGTGGACAGCTCGACTCCGGTCGCGCCCGCGCCGACGATGGCGATGTTCAGCGTTCGCTCGTCGGAATAGGCGGAGGCGAGAAAGGCGGCGGTCAGCCGCTTGTTGAAGGCTTCGGCGTCGGCGACGTCCTCCAGCAGATGCGCGTGTTCGGCCGCGCCGGGCGTGTTGAACAGGTTCGATCCGCTGCCGATCGCCAGCACCAGGGTGTTGAACGACAGGGTGCGGGGCTTGACCAAGACGGCGCCGTCCTGGTCCCGGATTTCACCCAGGGTCAGGGTTTTGCTGGTCGGGTCGAGCCCCGTCAGGTCGCCCAAGGCGAAGCTGAAATGGTTGCGGCGCGCCAAGACCGGATAGGACAGGCCTTCCTGATGGCTGTCCAGCGACCCGGCCGCGACCTCATGCAGGCTGGGCTTCCAAAGATGGAAGATGGAGCGGTCGATCAGCAGGACGCGCCGGCGGCCCTCGGGCGGTCCGAACTTCCGGCCTAGGCGCGCCGCGAGCTCCAGCCCGCCTGCGCCGCCACCGATGATGACGATGTCGTGGACCCGTCCGGGGGCTGCGGTTGCAAGGCGAGGTGTTGGTTGCGTCATGGTGCTGAAGCGGCAGTTGAGGGGCTGGGTTCCCCAGCGTCGGCATGACGCAGGTTAGCGGATGTAGCGCCGGTTGACGAAAAACCTAGCCTGTTTTAGCCATTTCGATGCGGCGATACGGGCCCCTCTGGCGATCCAACTGATCGCGATGTCGAGCGCCGATGTGACAGGATGGGGTTTGATATGGAATTTCTGCTGGCAGAATGGCTGGGGAAGCCTGCCTGGATGTGGCTGGGCTTCATGGGGGTCGTGGCGGCTCTTCTGGCGCTGGACCTGGGCGTGCTGCACCGAAAGGATCACGAGATTGGCGTGCGCGAAAGCCTGGCCCTGTCGGCCATGTATATCGCGATCGGCATCGGTTTCGGCGGCTTCGTCTGGTGGGAGCTGGGTCAGCAGAAGGCGCTGGAGTATGTGACCGGCTTCGCCATCGAGAAGAGTTTGGCGATGGACAATGTCTTTGTCATCGCCATGATTTTCGGAGCGTTTTCGATCCCGCGCCTCTATCAGCATCGGGTGCTGTTCTGGGGCATTCTGGGGGTTATCGTACTACGGGCGATCATGATCGCGGCGGGGGCGGCCTTGGTCAGCCGCTACGAGTGGGTGCTTTATGTCTTCGCCGCCTTCCTCATCTTCACCGGTGTGAAGATGTTTACGGCGCGGCACGAGAGCGAGCAGGACATCGCCGACAACCGGATTCTGGCCTGGCTGCGTCGGCATCTACCGGTGACCGAGAGACTGCACGGCCACGCCTTTTTCGTGCGCCAACCCAACGCGGCAGGGCGGATCTCACTTCACGCCACGCCATTGTTCCTGGCGCTGGTGATGATCGAGTTCGCCGATCTGGTGTTCGCCGTGGACTCGGTGCCGGCCATCTTCGCCATCACGACCGACCCGTACATCGTCTACACGTCTAATATCTTCGCCATTCTGGGCCTGAGGGCGCTGTATTTCGCCCTGGCGGCGGTCATCCACCGCTTCGCCTATCTGAAACAGGCCCTCGCCGTCTTGTTGATCTTCATCGGCGGCAAGGTGATCGTCGCGCCCCTGATGGGCCTGGAAAAGGTTCCGCCGGCGATGTCCCTGGGCGTAACGGCCGTGATCCTGGCCGCCGGGGTGGCCTATTCGCTATGGCGGACACGGACAGACGCACCGTCCGCCTCGTAAGGATGAGGCCGGCCTGAGGTTCAGGCCGGCTTTTCTTCCAGACGCTTGTCCAGATAGGCCCCGACACGGCGTTCGACGGCGCTCATATGGTCCTGCCAGAAGTGGCTCGCGCCCTCTTCCAGTTCGTAGTCGATGATGATGCCCTTCTGGGTGCGCAGCTTGTTGACCACGCGCTCGACCTCGACCGGCGGCACGATGGTGTCGGCCGTGCCGTGCAGGAACAGGCCGGACGCCGGGCAGGGGGCCAGGAAGCTGAAGTCGTACATGTTCGACGGCGGCGAGACCGAGATGAACCCGTCCGTCTCCGGGCGTCTCATCAGGAGTTGCATGCCGATATAGGCCCCGAACTGATAGCCGCCGACCCAGGTCTGGCTGGCGCCGGGGTTGTTCGACTGAAGCCAGTCGAGGGCGGTGGCGGCGTCGGCCAGTTCGCCGATGCCGGAATCGAACTCGCCCTGCGACTTGCCGACGCCGCGCGAATTATAGCGCAGGGTGGCGAAGCCCCGCTGCTGGAACAGCTGGTGCAGGGTGACTGCGACCGGGTTGTTCATGTGACCGCCCGCCTTGGGATGCGGGTGCAGAATCAACGCGATCGGAGCGTTCGGGCGCTTGCCCGGGGAATAGCGGCCTTCGATGCGACCGGAGGCGCCGGGCAGGATGACTTCAGGCATAGGGGCTCTGGAATCCGTTCAACTGTCATTTCGCGTGTGCGTAATACTTGACCGCTGAGGTGGGACTTTCTAAGTCCCTCCGCAAGCGAGGCGCCTTTGCGAAGGCGCGGGTTCTAGCACAAGAGCCCCGGAAAGCGCGCAATTTTTGAAGGTGCGATATGCGTCTGTCGACCAAGGGACGATACGCCGTAATGGCGATGGCCGATCTGGCGAAGAACGGACGCGGCGAGAGCGGCGAAATCCGGGCGGTTTCGCTGGCCGAGATCGCTGCGCGCCAGGAAATTTCGCTGAGCTATCTGGAGCAGTTGTTCGCCCGGCTGCGCAAGAGCGGCCTGGTCAAGAGCGTGCGCGGACCCGGCGGCGGTTATCGTCTGGCCAAGGGGGCGCAGGAGACGGTGGTGGCCGAAATCGTGCTTGCGGTGGACGAACCGATCCGGGCGACGCGCTGCGTGGCCCACGGATCGCCCAAGGGCTGTATGCTGGCCGGCGAGCGTTGCATCACCCATGAACTCTGGGAAGACCTAGGCGACGAGATCCATCGCTATCTGGCCGGGGTGTCCCTGGAGGACGTGGTGATGAACCGCACGGGTCAGCGTCGCCGCAACGTCGAACCGCCGCAGGCTGTGGGGGTGGCGGCATGACCAGCGTCTATCTGGACTACAACGCCTCGGGCCTGGTGCGGCCGGAAGTGTTGGAGATCATGGCCAAGGCCCTAGCTGATAACGGCAATCCGTCCGCGGTCCATGCGGCCGGGCGGCGGGCGCGGGCGCGGGTCGAGACGGCGAGGGCTCAGGTCGGTGAACTGGTCGGGGCCGATCCGACGGCCGTGGTGTTCAACAGCGGCGGGACCGAGGCGAATGCTCAGGGTATCGCGAGCGCCCTGGCCGCCGGATGCGAGCGGCTGATTGTTTCGGCGACCGAACATCCGTGCGTGGCCGAGGCCGCGGCGAATGCGGGCGCGCCCGTCGAGGTGCTGCCGGTGGATGCGAACGGCGTCGTCGATCTGGACTGGTTGTCGCAGGCGTTGGCGCGTCCCGGCCGGGCTGTGGTCGCCGTCCATCATGCGAACAACGAGAGCGGCGTGATCCAGCCCGTGGTCGAGGCCGCCGCACTGGTGTGCGCGGCCGGGGGCTGGCTGCATGTCGACGCCATCCAGTCGGCGGGCAAGATCCCGGTCGATATGCGGGTTCTGGATGCGGACAGCCTGACCCTGTCGGCGCACAAGCTGGGCGGACCGCAGGGCGTCGGGGCCTTGATCCTCAAGGAAGGCGTGTCGGGTGTTCGCATCCTGCACGGGGCGGGGCAGGAGCGGGGCCTGCGCGCCGGGACCGAGAATGTTCCGGGCATCGCCGGGTTCGGCGTGGCCGCCGACAGCGCCGCGCGTGACCTGGAGACGATGGCCTCGCATGTCGGGTGGCGCGACGCCGCCGAGGCGCGGGTCAGGGCCGCCGGGGCGACCGTGATCGGCGGTGATGTGGCGCGCCTGCCCAATACCCTGTTCATGGCGGTGGAGGGCTGGGACAGTCCTCAACAACTTATCATTCTTGATATGGCCGGGGTCATGGTGTCGGCGGGCTCGGCCTGTTCGTCGGGCAAGGTCAAGCCGTCCAAGACCATCAGCGCCATGGGATTGAACGCTCTGGCCACCGGGGGCGTGCGCGTTTCCGGTGGCTGGGGCACGACAGAGAGCGACTGGATGTGGTTCGCCGACGCCTGGATCGCCGCCTACGACAAGCACAAGACACGCGCCGCAGAGCGCGTGAGAGAGGTCGCCTGATGGCCGCCGTCAAGGAAACCATCGACGCCGTCGCCGCGCTGGAGAAATACGCGCACGGCTTTACGTCGGATATCGAGCAGGAGTTCGCCCCGCGCGGCCTGAACGCCGACATCGTGCGCTTCATCTCCGAGAAGAAGGGCGAGCCGGAATGGATGCTGGAATGGCGCTTGGCCGCCTATGAGCGCTGGCTGGCGATGGAGGAGCCGACCTGGGCGGCGGTGAAGTATGAGCCGGTCGATTATCAGGACCTGTTCTATTATGCGGCGCCCAAGCAGAAGGAGGGGCCCAAGTCTCTAGACGAGGTCGATCCCGAGATTCTGGAAATCTACAAGAAGCTGGGCATCCCGCTGAAGGAGCAGGAGGTGCTGGCGGGGGTGCAGGGCGCGCCGCGCGTGGCCGTGGACGCCGTGTTCGACAGCGTCTCGGTGGTGACCACCTTCAAGGAGGAACTAGCCAAGGTCGGCGTGATCTTCATGCCGATTTCCGAGGCCTTGCGCGAATATCCTGAGTTGGTGCGGCAGTATCTGGGGTCGGTGGTGCCGGTCTCGGACAACTATTTTGCGGCCCTGAACAGCGCGGTCTTTTCGGACGGGTCGTTCGTCTACATCCCGCCGGGCGTGCGCTGCCCGATGGAGCTGTCGACCTATTTCCGTATCAATGCGTCACAGACGGGCCAGTTCGAGCGGACCCTGATCATCGCCGACAAGGGCAGCTACGTCTCGTACCTTGAGGGCTGCACCGCGCCAATGCGCGACGAGAACCAGCTGCATGCGGCCGTGGTCGAGATCGTGGCCCTGGACGACGCTGAGGTGAAATATTCGACGGTCCAGAACTGGTACCCCGGCGACGCCGAGGGCAAGGGCGGCATCTACAACTTCGTCACCAAGCGTGCGGATTGCCGGGGGGATCGATCCAAGGTGTCGTGGACCCAGGTCGAGACCGGTTCGGCCGTCACCTGGAAATACCCATCCTGTGTCCTGAAGGGCGAAGAGAGCTCGGGCGAGTTCTATTCCATCGCCATCACCAACGGACATCAGCAGGCCGACACCGGCACGAAGATGATCCACCTGGGCAAGAACACCAAGTCGCGGATCATCGCCAAGGCCGTGTCGGCCGGCAAGTCGGACTCCACCTATCGCGGCCTGGTCTCGGTGCATCCGAAGGCGACGGGGGTGCGCAACTTCACCCAGTGCGACAGTTTGCTGATCGGCAAGGAGTGCGGCTCGCACACCATCCCCTATATCGAGGCCCGCAACGGCTCGGCCCAGCTGGAGCATGAGGCGACGACGACGCGGTTGTCGGACGATCAGCTGTTCTATGCGCAGCAGCGCGGGTTATCTCAGGAAGAGGCCGTGGCGCTGCTGGTCAATGGCTTCGTGCGCGACGTGATGCAGAAGCTGCCGATGGAGTTCGCCGTTGAGGCGCAGAAACTGGTGGCGATCTCGCTTGAGGGGAGCGTGGGGTGAGCGCCGAAATCCCAATCTCTTTTCAGGTCCGACATCCAACATTCAACGCCGACGATCTGGCTGATCGGTTGTCGCTGCCGGCTCAGATTCGTCAGACTGTTGGCCAGAAGCGATCAACTCCGACGGGGCGGGAGCTTTCTGGAGAATACGTGGAAAGTTTCTGCTCGTTCCGTTTGCCCACCAAATCAGAGCAGGCGGAGCTCGAACTGAGCCAATTCATTACCGACAAGCTAAGCGATAAAGCGGATGAACTGCGGATGATCGCCGACTCCGGCGGCACGGCTGAATTCTACATCACCTTCGCGAGGGACGGGGCGTTTCAGACGCTTTCGCCCGCGCTAATTCAACAACTCGCAGCCTTGCGCGTCGGCTTTGCGCTTGATTGGTACTGACTATGCTCTCAATCTCCAACCTCCACGTCTCCGTCGGTGAAAAACCGATCCTCAAGGGACTGACGCTCGACGTTCCCGCCGGCGAGGTGCACGCCATCATGGGGCCGAACGGGGCCGGGAAGTCGACGCTGGGTTACGCCCTGTCGGGACGGCCGGGCTATGAGGCGACTGAGGGCGCGGTCGAATGGGCGGGCGAGGACCTGCTGGCGCTGGACCCGGCCGAACGGGCGGCCAAGGGCGTCTTCCTGTCCTTCCAGTATCCGATCGAGATCCCTGGCGTGCCAGCCCTGACCTTCGTGCGGACGGCGCTGAACGCCCAGAAGCGCGCGCGGGGCGAGGAGGAGGTGGCGGCGCCCGCCTTCCTGAAACTGGTCCGCGAGGCGTCCAAGGCGTTGAAGATGGACTTCGACATGCTGAAGCGGCCGCTGAACGTCGGCTTCTCCGGCGGCGAGAAGAAGCGGATGGAGATCCTGCAGATGGCCCTGCTGGAGCCGTCGCTGCTGATCCTGGACGAGACCGATTCCGGCCTGGACATCGACGCCCTGCGTATCGTGTCGGAGGGCGTGAACGCCCTGCGTCGCCCGGACCGCGCCATGCTGGTCATCACCCACTATCAGCGCCTGCTCGACTATATCAAACCGGACCGGGTCCATGTGCTGGCCGGGGGCCGGATCGTGGCCTCGGGCGGGCCGGAGCTGGCGCTGGAACTGGAGGCGGAAGGGTACGACAAGTATCTGCCGCAGGCCGCATGAGCGCAGCCTTCAACATAGACCTGACCGACGCCGACAGCTTTCCATCGCGTCGGAATGAGGCGTGGAAATACAGCGACCTGAAGCGCTGGCTTCGCGAGGCGCCGACGCCGTCGCCGACGGCGGCGGTGGGCGCGCCGGGTCCCTTCTATGACCTGGGTGGCGAGGCCATCGTCTTTGCCAACGGGCGCGCCGTGGGTGTGACCGACTTCATCGCCTCGGGCGAGCAGACGTTGCGGCTGCGCTATATCTCCGACGCCGTCGGGACCGGCCATACGGCTAGGGCACGGGTCGCCGTGCGGGCGGGAGCCAAGCTGCTGTTGCTCGAGACGCACGAGGGTGCGGGCTCGGCCTATGTCGCCCACAATACGCTGGAGCTGGACGTCGCGGCCGGGGCCGAGGTGACGCGCGTCGTCCTGGTCGAGGAGCCGGAGGACGCGATTTCCGTGTCCGAGGCCCATGTGAAGGTCGAGGCCGGTGGCGTCTATCGTCAGACTATCATCGCCACCGGCGCCAGGCTGCAGCGGGTCGAGACGCGGATCACCCACTATGCGCAGGGCGCGCAGGTCCAGGCGGACGGTCTGTATCTGCTGAATGGATCGCGCCACACCGACCTGACCAGCGTGGTGCGCCACATGGAGCATGACGGCACGACCAGCCAACTGATCAAGGGCGTGGCCCGCGACACCGCGCGCGGCGTATTCCAGGGCAAGATCGTGGTCGAGCGCGGGGCCGACGGCACCGACGCCCGGATGGGCCACCATGCTCTGATCGCATCGGAACGGGCCGAGATCGACGCCAAGCCGGAACTGATCATCTATGCCGACGACGTGCAGTGCGCGCACGGCAATACGGTGGGGACGCTGGACGAGAGCGCCCTATTCTATATGGAGCAGCGCGGCATTCCGGCCGAGGAAGCCCGCGCCCTGTTGACCCAGGCCTTCCTGATCGAGGTCATCGACCGGATCGAACATGAAGGCGCGAGAGAGGTGGCGCGGGAATGGCTGACGGCTCGGTTGTGAACCTTTTCGATCCCTATGCCGTCCGGGCGCAGTTCCCGATCCTGTCGCGGCAGGTGAACGGCAAGCCGCTGGTCTATCTGGACAATGCGGCCTCGGCTCAGAAGCCGCGCGCGGTGATCGACGCCCTGGTCGCGACGATGGAGGGCGGCTACGCCAACGTCCACCGCGGCCTGCATACTCTGTCGAACGAGGCGACCGAGGCGTTCGAGAAGGCGCGGGAGATCGTCGCCCGCTTCGTGAACGCCGAAAGCCCCGAACAGGTGGTGTGGACCAAGGGCGGCACCGAGGCGATCAACCTGGTGGCCAACGGGCTGGGGCTGTCCATTCAGCCGGGCGACGAGATCCTCGTCTCGGAGATGGAGCACCATTCCAACATCGTGCCCTGGCATCTGCTGAGGGAACGGCGCGGGGCGGTGCTCAAATGGATTCCGGTGCTGGACGACGGCTCGCTGGATATGGCCGCCTATGCCGAGCTGCTGGGGCCCAAGACGCGGATGGTCGCGGTCACCCATATGTCGAACGTGCTGGGCACCATCAATCCGGTCGTCGAGATCACGCGACTGGCGCATGCGGCCGGCGCCCAGGTGCTGATCGACGGGTGCCAGGGCGCGGTCCATGCGACGCCGGACGTGCAGGCCATCGGTTGCGACTTCTATGTCCTGACCGGCCACAAGCTGTTCGCCCCGACCGGCATCGGCGCCCTGTACGGCAAGGCCGAGGCGCTGAACGCTCTGCCGCCGTATCAGGGCGGGGGCGAGATGATCGAGACGGTCGAACAGGACCGCGTGACCTATGCCAAACCGCCGCACCGGTTCGAGGCGGGGACGCCGCCGATCCTGGAGGCCATCGGCCTAGGCGTGGCGCTGGAATGGCTGGCGCAATACGACCGCGCGGCGGTTCAGGCGCATGAGCATGCCCTTTACCAGCACGCCGTTGATCGACTTCAGGGTCAGAACTGGCTGCGGATCCTGGGGCAGGCGGAAGGGAAGGGCGCGATCCTGACCTTTGCCGTCGAGGGCGCCCATGCCCATGACGTGGCCCAGATCATGGATCGTTACGGCGTGGCCGTGCGGGCCGGACTGCACTGCGCCGAGCCGTTGTCGAAAAGAATGGGGGTGACGTCGAGCACCCGCGCCTCCTTCGCCCTATATAACACCGTGGAGGATGCCGACGCCTTCGTGGACGCGCTGATTAAGGCGCGGAACTTCTTCGTGTAAGCTGATGACAGACGACACCATTCAAGACAGCGACGCCTTCAAGGACGCCTGGGACGAACCCCAGAAGAGCGCCCTGTCGCAGGTTGAGCTGGACACGCTGACCGAACAACTGATCGAGGCGCTGAAGTCGGTCTATGATCCGGAAATCCCGGTCGATATCTATGAGTTGGGCCTGATCTACCGGGTCGATGTTTCCGACGACCGCGACGTGGTGGTGGACATGACCCTCACGGCCCCAGGTTGCCCTGTCGCCGGCGAGATGCCGGGCTGGGTCGAGACGGCAGTCGAGAAGGTCGAGGGGGTGCGCAGCGCCAAGGCCAATCTGGTGTTCGATCCGCCGTGGGATTCCTCCAAGATGAGCGACGAAGCCAAGCTCGCGCTCAACATGTTCTGACGCGGATAATCCAATGACCGAACTCCAGGCCACATCCCGTCCCCGCCGTCCGCGTCCCAAGGCCGTGACCTTGACGCACGCCGCCGCCGAACGCGTGCGCGAGATCCTGGACAATGCCGAGAACGACCACATCGGTCTGAGGATCGGTGTGAAGAACGGCGGCTGTGCGGGGCAGGAATACACCTTCGCCTATGCCGACGCGATCGGTCCGCTGGACGAGGTGGTCGAGGACAAGGGCGTCACCATCCTGATCGAGCCCAAGGCCGTGCTGTTCCTGATCGGCACCGAAATCGACTACGAGACGACCCGGTTGGCGTCCAAGTTCGTGTTCAAGAATCCGAACCAGACCGACGCCTGCGGCTGTGGCGAGAGCGTCACCATCGTGCCGGCGGCCGCTAGCTGAGATGGCGTACGACGCCGATTTCGGCGAATGGGTTCGCGAGCATTTCGCGGGCCTGGGTCGGTTGGAGATCAAGCGGATGTTCGGCGGAGCCGGAGTCTACGCCTCCGGCGTGATGTTCGCCCTGCTGGATGACGGGGTGGTTTGGCTGAAGGGCGACGAGGCTCTGGGCGAGGCCTTCGTCGCGGCCGGCTGCCGACAGTTCACCTATCCGACCAAGGACGGGCGGACGATGTCCATGGGATACTGGACCCTGCCGGAGACGGCGTTGGACGACCCCGAGGAGGCGGTCGCCTGGGCGCGGCGGTCGCTGGAGGTGGCGGTGCGAAAGGCGTCGGGGAAGAAGCCGAAGAAGGCTATTTAGGCGCATCCACCAGAACGGCCGGCGTGATCGGCTGTCCGGTCGCCTCGGCGATCAGCTCGGCCGTGCGCGTCTCGATCACGGCTTCGAGACGCGCGAGGAATTCGTCCTTGGGCAGGCCCACGGGGATGGGCTCCAGGAACTCCAGCGTCGCGGTGCCCGGATGTTTCTCGTACTTCTCCTCGGGCCAGAACAGGCCGAGGTTGGTGGCCAGGGGCACCACCGGCATGTCGAAGTCGCGGTACATGTGCCAGACGCCGGAGCGATAGCGGTATTTCTGGCCGACCGCGGCCAGATGGCCTTCGGGATAGATCAGGATCTTGCGGTTTTCGGCCTTGGCTTCGGCGGCGCGGGTAGCCAGGGCCTGGCGGGCTTCGTGGCCCCCGCAGCTGTTTACGACGATGGCGCCCAGCTTTTTCAACACGCCGCCCAGCAGCGGAAACTTCTCCAGGTGGTCGCCGGTGACGAAGGCCAGGTCGTCGAACTGATCGTAGGTGGCGAAGCCGTCGCCCCAGCTCTGATGTTTCGAGGCGATGATGAAGGCGCCGTCGGGCAGACGTTCCTTGCCGCGCACCTCCAGCCGGATGCCGGCGAAGACCGCCATGGCCTGAACCATGCGTCGGACATAGGCGCGGATGATCCGGCTGGTCGGGCCGCGACCCGGCGCAAGGGCGGCGAAGGCTGCGGTCAGGCCGTAGCCGATCGACAGGATCCAGTAGGCGATATTGAAGGCGAAACTGCGCATGGCCCGACTATGGCAGAAAGCTTGACCTTGTCAGGTGTTTAGGCGGCGGTCTCGAGCGCAATAGCGCTGGTGACGCGATTGCGGCCGGCATGCTTGGACGCATAGAGAGCCGCGTCGGCGCGTTCCAGCAGGCTGGAGGCGGCCTCGCCGGACATATGCTCAGCGAAGCCGGCGGACAGGGTCACGGCGCCGAGGTCGTCGTTGGTTGAGCGGCGACGCAGCGATCGCGAAGAGACCTCTTCGAGAATGGTTTCCAGCGCCATGGTGACGGCGCCCGCGCTCTCGCCGGGGAAGATGATCGCAAATTCTTCGCCACCGAAACGGGCGACGAACCGATTGCCGCTGCAGACGCGCGACAGGATGGTGGAGACATAGCGCAGCACCTGGTCGCCGGTCTGGTGTCCCCAGGTGTCGTTGAAACGTTTGAAGTGGTCGATGTCGAGGATGGCCAGGGTCAGGGGGGCGTGGTCGTCGCCGGCGCAGACCCGTTCCAGCCGTTCGTCGAAGGCCTTGCGGTTGGCCAGGTTGGTCAGGGCGTCCGTCATGGCGTCACGGCGGACCTGCTCCAGGTGTTCGCGCAGCCGGGCGACCTCCTTATTGGAGCTCTCCAGACGTTTCTCGAGAATGGCGGTTTCGCGCCGGACGCGTTTCGTGGCGATGGTCAGACCGCCGACCAGGGTCTTCAGAGGCGCGCCGTCTTCGGCCGCCTCCATGGTCTGGGACGCCGCCACCAGGGTTTCGCCGTAGTCGGCCTGGGTCTTGTGGGCCTTGGCGATGGCGCCGGCCACATTGGCCAGTTCACGGTCCAGCACGGCGCCGGCGTCGCGGATGTCTTCCGACAGGCGGCTGCGCGGCAGGAACTCCGCCGCCAGAAGTTCGGCAGTCTCGTCGTTGATGACGATCTTTTCGGAAAGAAGGCGCTTGATCTCGCGGCCCAGGGGGGCCTCAGGATCGCCCATATAGTGGAGCCAGAGCTCGAAATTCAGAGGCGTCGGCCAGACCCCGACCTTCTCCATGTCGGAGATGACGTCCCGCGCAAGAGAATAGGCTTCCGGTCCCCGAACCGCCATTTCGATCTGCGCCGTCATTCATCTCTCCCAAAGCTCCGTTCTGGAGCTCGGGAAAGAGAGTACAAGCCTATCCGTAATAGCGAGTAAACGCGCCTGGGCTTAGGCGCGGATGACGACCGGGCGGCGCAGGAAGGCCGGGATGTCGTCGCCGAAGCCCTTGACGCCCGAGCGTTCACGCTCTTCCGGACGACGTTCGCCACGACGGTCCGACTGACGCAGATGCGGCTCGCGGTCCGTGCGGGCGGCGGCGCGGGCCTCTTCGATCGGAGCGGGGACGGCCTCGATCTTCGCCTCGATCTTCGGTTCCTGCCGCGTCTCTGAACGGGCCTCGGACTTGGCTCGGCTGCGGCCGCGACCAGCGGGCTTGTCGATGGCGGGGGCGATCTCGGTTTCGATCACGCTTTCGGCGGAGGCCTCGGGCTTTGCCTTGCGGCGGCTGCGTGATCGTGTCGTCGCCTCGACGGCGTCCGTTTCGGCCATATCGACAGCCCGTGCGGCGGTGGGGGCGGCCGCATGGGTTTGGGTCGGCTCGGCGGCGCGTGAACGGCCGCGACCGCCCGAGCGCGACTCGCTCGAACGGGGCGAGCGCTTGTCGTCACGTCCGCCGTCCTTGATCGCGTCGAAGTCGATGTCGAGAACCAGCTCCTGCGGGTCCATCTTGATCAGCTTCAGCACCTTATCCAGCGACTTGTCGTCGGCCGGGGTGACGATCATGAAGGCCTGGCCCAGCTTTCCCGCGCGACCGGTGCGGCCGATGCGGTGGACGTAGTCGTCGGCGTGGTGGGAGACGTCGTAGTTGAAGACGTGGCTGACGTCCGGGATGTCCAGGCCGCGCGCCGCGACGTCGGAGGCCACCAGGATCTTCAGCGCGCCCGATCGGAAGTCCGCCAGGGTCTTCATCCGGTGCGACTGGTCCAGGTCGCCATGGATCGGCGCGGCGTCGAAGCCGTGGGTCTTCAGCGACTTGGCGACGATGTCGACTTCGGACTTGCGATTGCAGAAGACGATGCCGTTGCGCACGTCCTCACGACCGACGAGGGCGCGCAGGGCGACGCGCTTGGCCTTGGGATCCGAGGTGGGGATGCGGACGATATACTGGGTGATGGTGTCGGCGGTCATCGCCGGACGCGAGGCCTCGATCCGGGTCGGATCCTTGAGGAAGGCGGTCGTCAGGCGTGTGATCTCCGGCGGCATGGTGGCCGAGAAGAACAGGGTCTGGCGACGCGGCGGCGTCAGTTTGAAGATGCGCTCGATGTCGGGAATGAAGCCCATGTCGAGCATGCGGTCGGCTTCGTCGACGACCATGATCTCGACGCCCGTCAGCAGCATCTTGCCGCGTTCGAACAGGTCGAGAAGGCGGCCCGGGGTGGCGATCAGGACATCGACGCCCTTGTTCAGCGCCGCCACCTGGTCGCCCATGGAGACGCCGCCGATCAGCAGCACCCAGCTCAGTTTGGTGCCCTTGGCGTATTTGGCGAAGCTCTCGGCGACCTGGTCGGCCAGTTCGCGGGTCGGGGCCAGGACGATGGCGCGCGGCATGCGGGCGCGGGCGCGGCCCGAGGCCAGGCGTTCGACCAGGGGCAGGGTGAAGGCGGCCGTCTTGCCGGTGCCGGTCTGGGCGATGCCCAGGACGTCGCGACCGGCGAGGGCGACCGGGATCGCCTGTTCCTGAATGGGGGTGGCGGTCGTGTAGCCGGTGTCGGCGACGGCCTGAAGAGTCGTGGGCGAAAGGCCCAGTTGGGAAAATTCGGTCATGAATCCTTGGGGTGGAAAGCGTCTGCGTGCATAGCAGCAACGGAACCGCCCCTCTTTGGGCGAGCGGGCGGCGCGGATCGCAGACCTGTCCCGAGGCTGGGGGCGATATAGAAGTCCCTGCGTGAAAGTCAAGTATTCTCGATATTTCGTTGGACCGGCTGTCGCGGAATAAATTCCCATGGCCAGGCTGGGAGTCCGCTTGACTCGCTGAGGTGATGAGGAGGCATATGTGAGAACAAAAGGAGAACTATTTTGGGTTCGAGCCCTAAGATCGAAGCCCTGCGCGAACATCTGAAAGCTCTGGAGGCCGACGGCCATCCGGTCGATGACGCGCGCTTCGACCTGGGGCATTCGGCGGCGGACCGGCATCTGGGCGGGCTGGCGACCCATGGCCTGCACGAGGTCTATGCCGCGACCACCCCCGATGCGACGGCGGCCCTAGGGTTCGCCCTGGGTCTGGTGCGCCGGGCGGGCGGCGACCGGCCCGTGGTCTGGGGCGTCCAGGCCATGGCGGGGCTGGAGACGGGGCAGATTCATGGGCCTGGCCTGCGCGAACTGGGGTTGGATCCCGGTCGACTGGTGCTGGTGCGGGTCAAGGAGATGAAGGACCTGCTGGCGGCGGGCGAGGAGGCCCTGTCCTGCGGGGCCGTTGGGGCGGTGCTGCTGACGGCCTGGGGCGAGAGCAAGGCGCTGAGCCTGACCGCGACGCGCCGCCTGTCGATGGCGGCGGGGCAAGGGCGGGCGACGGCCGTGCTGACCCGACTGGCGGCCCAGCCCCAGCCCAGCGCGGCCGAGACCCGGTGGCGGGTCAGGGGGGGCTTGTCACGGGCGCTGGAGGCGGAGGCTCCCGGCCATCCGACCTATGCGGTCGAACTGTTGCGGCATCGGCTGGGCGCTCAGCCGAGGACCTGGATCATGGAGTGGGATCGTGAGCGCGGAGTCTTCGAACAAGGCGGGCAGAATGCCGGACATGAACAGTCGAAACGACCGACGCTACCTGGCGGTCTGGTTTCCCCTGCTGCCGACGGATCGGCTGCGGCGGGAGGAGGGGCGGTCCGCCGCTACGGCTGAGCCCGCCACCGTTCTGGTCGAGAAGCTCAAGGGGGCGTTGCGGCTGGCGGCCGGGGATGCTTCGGCCTTGGCCCTGGGTCTGTCGCCGGGCATGACCCTGGCCGACGCACGGGCGCGGGCGCCGGACATCCGGGTGGTTGCGCATCGACCCGAGGCGGACGCCGCCTTGTTGCAGCGGGTGCTGCTGGATTTCGGCCGCTTCACCCCGATGGCGGCGACCGACGGGCTGGACGGGCTGGCGCTGGACGTGACCGGATGCGCCCATCTGTTCGGCGGCGAAGAAGGGCTGGTCCGGGCGGTCGCGGCGCGGGCGAGCGGCGTCGGTCTGGCGGTTCGTCTGGCCTTGGCGGGCACGCCCGAGGCGGCGCGCGCCCTGGCCCGGTTCGGGCGCGGCGGAATCCATGAGGGCGAGGGCCAGAGCCAGGCCCTGCGCCGCCTTCCGGTCGCGGCGCTGGAGCTGTCGGAAAAGGAGACACAGGCCCTGTCCCGAGCGGGATTGAAGACTCTGGCGCATCTGGCCGACCGTCCCACCGCGCCGATCGCCGCCCGGTTCGGCGCGGCGGCGGCGACGCGGCTGAACCGGGTGCTGGGGCGCGAGGACGCCCGCATCCGTCCCGAACGGCCGGTTCCGCTGGTTTCGGTCGACCGCATCCTGGTCGAACCGATCACTGAGACGACCGAGGTCGAGGCGGTGCTCGGCGACCTGCTGAGCGAGGCCATGGACCGACTGGACCTGCGCGGCCAGGGCGGGCGGGCCTTTCAGGTCGGGTTCTTCCGCCTGGACGGGGAGGTGCGCCATATCTCCGTGCGTACGGGCCGTCCGACACGCGACGCCCCGGCCGTGCTGCGGTTGTTCCGTGAACGGCTGGCCAGTCTGGCGCGGCCGCTGGACCCGGGTTTTGGATTCGATCAGTTGCGCCTGTCCGTGCCGGTCGCCGACCGTCTGGCCTCGCGCCAGCGCGGCTTCGACCGCACCCCGCCGGGCGCCGAAGACCTGGGCCGGTTGGTCGACCGGCTGACCGCGCGGCTGGGCCCCGAGGCCGTGAGCCGGTTCGAGCCTGTGGCCTCGCACTGGCCGGAACGCACGGTTCGCCTGACCCCCGCCGCCCTGCCGCCCGGCGAGGACGGCGAATGGCCCGAACCAGACCCCGTCGATCCGCCGCTGCGTCCCTTGCAGATGTTCGACCCGCCCCAGCCGATCCTGGCCACGGCGGAGGTGCCCGACCATCCTCCGAACCGCTTCATCTGGCGGCGGGTCGATCACCGCCTGGTCCGGGTCGAAGGCCCCGAACGCATCGCCCCTGAATGGTGGCGCAGGCTGCGGGGACCGCTGGAGCCTACGCGCGACTATTACCGCGTCGAGGACCAGGAGGGGCGGCGCTTCTGGCTGTTCCGCTCCGGCTTCTACGGCGAGGAGCCGGCCCCGCGCTGGTTTGTGCACGGGGTCTTCGCGTGACCGCCTATGCCGAGTTGGCGACGCGCAGCAATTTCTCCTTTCTGGAGGGGGCGTCGCATCCGAAGGAACTGGTTCTCGCTGCGATCCTGCTGGGTCACACGGGAATGGGACTGGCGGACCGCAACAGTCTGGCGGGGGTGGTTCGGGCCTGGAGCGCGCTTAAGGCGTTGAGGGAGGAAGGGCTGTCGCCGCCCGATAAGGTGCGAGAAGGCGGCAGTCCCGGCGAGATCGGCTGGGTCGAGGATCCGATGAATGATCCGGCTCTTTGCGACCTGGTCAGGCAGCGCGCCCAGGCGTTCAAGCTGGTCCTCGGCGCCCGGCTGCGGTTCAATGACGGCACGCCGGACATCCTGGCCTATCCTGAGGATCGCCAGGGCTGGGCGCGCCTGTGTCGTCTGCTGACGCTGGGCAACAGTCGGGCGAGGAAGGGCCAGTGTGAGATCGGCCTGCGCGACCTGTGCGCCTCACCCGAGGGATTGCTGCTGATCGTCATGCCGCCGCGTCGGCTGGAGGGCGTGGAGGCCGTGCTGGCGCGTGTGACCGAGGCGGCGCCGGGCGCGGTTTGGCTGGCCGCGGCCATGACCCGGTCGGGCGACGACCGGCGACGACTGACGCGCTTGAAAGCGATGGCGGAGCGGACAGGGGCGAGCCTGCTGGCGGTCAATGACGTGCTGTATCATGACGCCGGACAGCGCGACCTCCAGGATGTTCTGACCTGTATTCGCGAAGGCGTGACGCTGGAGACCGCAGGGCGACGGTTGGAGGAGAACGCCGAACGCCGCCTGAAGCCGTCACACGAAATGGCGCGTCTGTTCGCCGATGCGCCTGCGGCGGTGGCGGAAACACAGGATGTCCTGGAGCGGGTGGGGTTCGACCTAGAGCATATTCGCTACAATTATCCTGAAGAGCCGATCCCGCCGGGTTGGTCGCCCCAAGACTGGCTGAGGCATCTGGTCGAGAGAAACCTGGACCAGAAATATCCGCAGGGCGTGCCGCAGAAGGTGCGCACTGACCTCGACAAGGAACTCGCCTACATCAGGGAGCGCGACTTGGCGCCCTATTTCCTGACCATTCACGACATCGTCCAGGTTGCGAACGACAAGGGCATTCTGTGCCAGGGGCGGGGATCGGCGGCGAACTCGGCCGTCTGTTATGTGCTTGGGATCACCTCGGTGGATCCCAGCCAGCACGATCTGCTGTTCGAACGGTTCCTGTCGGCCGACCGCAACGAACCGCCGGATATCGACGTGGACTTCGAGCATGATCGACGTGAGGAGATCATCCAGCACATCTATGGCCGTTACGGCCGCCATCGGGCGGGCATAGCGGCGACTGTCATTCGTTACCGGCCGCGCAGCGCCATCCGCGAAGTCGGCAAGGTCCTGGGTCTGACCGAGGACGTGACGGCGCGGCTGGCCAGCAGTCAGTGGGGTAGTTTCGGCAGCGACATGACCGAGCGCCATGTCGCCCAGGCCGGACTTGAAGCCGCCAATCCCCAGATCGAGCGGGCCGTCGCGATGACACGACGGTTGCTGGGTTTTCCGCGCCACCTGTCACAGCATGTCGGGGGCTTTGTCCTGACCCAGGACCGGCTGGATGAGGTCGTCCCCATCGGCAATGCGGCCATGCCCGACCGCACCTTCATCGAATGGGACAAGGACGATATCGACGCCCTGGGGCTGATGAAGGTTGATATCCTGGCGCTGGGGATGCTGACCTGCATCGCCAAGGCGTTCGACCTGATGCGGTTGCACGGGGGGGCGGACCTCCAACTGGACACGGTTCCGGACAAGGACGCGGCGGTTTACGAGATGCTGCAGCAAGGCCGGTCCATCGGCGTCTTCCAGGTGGAAAGCCGGGCGCAGATCAACATGCTGCCCAGGCTGAAGCCCGCGACCTTCTACGATCTGGCCATTCAGGTGGCGATCGTCCGACCGGGACCGATCCAGGGCGACATGGTGCATCCCTATCTGCGACGGCGACAGGGGCTGGAGGAGCCCGATTACGCCAAACCCGGACCAGAACACGATCCGGACGAACTGAAGAAGGTCCTCGAAAAGACCCTCGGCGTGCCCCTGTTTCAGGAGCAGGCGATGAAGGTTGCAATGGTGGCGGCCGAGTTCACCTCGGCCGAAGCCAACGGCCTGCGTAAGGCCATGGGGACGTTTCGAGGCGATGGGACCTTATGGAAATACGAAGAGCGCATGGTCGGTCGCATGATCGAGCGCGGCTATGATGCTGGGTTCGCCCAGCGTTGTTTCGAACAGATCAAGGGCTTCGGCTCCTACGGCTTTCCAGAGAGCCACGCCGTTTCTTTCGCCAAGCTGGTCTACATCTCGTCCTGGATCAAATGCCATCATCCGGCGGTGTTCGCCTGTGCGCTGCTGAACAGCCAGCCGATGGGATTCTATGCGCCGGCGCAGCTGGTGCGGGATGCGCAGGAGAGCCCGCAGAAGGTCGAGGTGCGGGCGATCGACGTGAACCACAGCCTTTGGGACAATAGTCTGGAGCCGACGGCTCGGGGCCGGGAGTATCCGGCTTTGCGGCTGGGACTGCGTCAGATCGACGGGTTCAAACAGGCCTGGGCGGACAGGATCGTCGCGACACGCGACGGCCCCTTCACCGACGTGGAGGAGATGGCGCGGCGGACGGGGCTGGAGGCGGCGGCGATGCGAAAGCTGGCGGATGCAGACGCCTTTCGCTCTCTCGGTCTGGATCGGCGCGAAGGGCTGTGGGCGGTGCGGCGGTTGCCGGACGATGAACCCCTGCCGCTGTTCCAGGCGGCGCGCGCTAGAGAGTTGGGCGTCGAGGCGGCGGCGAACCTGCCGCTGATGCCGCTGAAGGAGCATATCGCCACCGATTATCAGACGACGCGCCTGTCGCTGAAAGGGCATCCGATGCAGATCCTGCGGCCGATGTTCGACGCCGAGCGGGTGCTGAGCGCGGAGGCTGTCGAGGCCAAGCGGCACGGGGCGTTGGTGAAGACGGCGGGGGTGGTGCTGGTGCGCCAGAGGCCCGGCACGGGCAACGCCATCTTCGTGACCCTGGAGGACGAGACCGGGGTGGTGAACATCCTATTATGGGCGCGGCTGTTCGAGACCTTCAGGCGAGAGGTCATGGCCGCCCGGCTGATGGAGGTGGAGGGCACGGTCGAGAAGAGCGTCGAAGGCGTGCTGCACGTCATGGCGCGGCGGGTCATCGACCGTTCTGCCGAACTGGGGCGACTGTCCGAGGACTATGACCTTGAGGTCGAGCTGTCGCGAGCGGATGCGGTGAAATATCCGCAAGGCCCACGCAGCCCGACCGGCCGGCATCCGCGCGACGTCCGCATTCTCCCGGGGTCGCGCGACTTTCACTGACGGACGTCAGCAGGCGACAGGCGATGTCGCTGGCGTCCGCTTACGCGTCATGAACAGGACCAGCAGCAAGCCCAGTCCCGAAGCGACGGCCCCGGCCAGGGACACGGCGGGATAGCCCAGGCCGCCGGCGATGACCGCCCCGCCCACGGCTGCGCCGATGGCGTTGCCGAGATTGAAGGCGCCGATGTTCATGGCTGAGGCCAGGTTGGGCGCATCGCCGGCGGCTGCCATGACCCGCACCTGGAGCGGCGGCACCAGAGCGAAGCTGGCGATCCCCCACAGGAAGACCAGGATGGAGGTCGGGACCGCGAACGGCATGGCGACAGCGAAGGCGACCAAGATGGCGGACAGCGAGGCCAGGGTCACGATCAAGGTCCGGTCCACCGACCTGTCCGCGAACTTGCCGCCCAACCAGTTGCCCAGTGTCAGGCCCAGGCCATAGGTAACGAGCATCGCGGTAATGAAGCCGAGCGAAGCCTGGGTCTGCTCGCGCAGGATCGGGGCGATATAGGTGAAGACGGTGAACATGGCGCTCGAGCCGATCACCGTCAGGGCCAGGGCCGCCAGGACAGGACCGCGACCCAGGACACGCAGCTCGGCGGCGATGTTCCCGCCGGCCGGGGCGGGCAGGTTGGGCAGGGTCAGGCGCAGGGCGGCCATGACCCCTACGCCGATGGCGGCGATGCCCCAGAAGCTGGCGCGCCATCCCAGGGCGTCTCCGGCCCAGGTCGCCAGGGGCACGCCGACGACATTGGCGATGGTCAGGCCCATGAACATGGCGGCGACGGCGCCCGCCTGACGGTTCGGCGCCACCAGGCTTGCGGCGACGATCGAGCCGACGCCGAAGAAGGCCCCGTGGTTCAACGAGGTGATGACCCGCGCGATCAGAAGCATCGTGTAGTCGGTCGAAATCGCAGACAGCAGGTTGCCGAGGGTGAAGATGGCGGCGAGACCGATCAGCAGTGTCCGGCGCGGCACGCGGCCGGTGGTCAGGGTCATCAGCGGCGCGCCCAGCATGACGCCCAGGGCATAGGCGCTGATCAGCAGGCCGGCCGTAGGAATGGAGACGCCAAGATCGGTGGCGATGACGGGGAGCAGGCCCATCGGGGCGAACTCGGTGACTCCGATACCGAAGGCGCCGGCTGCAAGGGCGAGCAGGGGAGGATTGAGTTTCATGGTTGTCCTTCGGCGATGTCCTTGTCCAGGCGCACAGATGGACGGCGGTCCGCACGAGCGTTAGGCAGGCTTCAGGCCAAAGATTTTTGATCTGGACGCATAGATGCAGACGACCGGCGTGGACCGCGCGAGAGAGATGGAAGTGTTCGCCGCCGTGGCGCAGAGCGGCAGTTTCTCGGCGGCGGGGCGGACGCTGGATCTGACGCCGTCAGCGGTTAGCCGGACCATCGACCGGATCGAGGCGCGGCTGGGCGTGCGGCTGATGCTGCGGACCACGCGGGTGCTGACGCTGACGGCGGAGGGACAGACCTATCTGGCGGCGGCGCGTCGGATCCTGGCCGATCTGGACGACGCCGAGCGGGTGATCGCCGACCAGGGGGCGCCGCGCGGACGGGTCAGGGTCAGCGCGTCTCTGGCCCACGGCCGCCAGCGCGTCGTGCCGCTGCTGGGCGAGTTCGCCCGCCTGTATCCGCATATATTGATCGACTTCAATCTGACCGATGTCGTGGTCGATGTGGCGGCGGGGCAGGCCGATGTCGCCATCCGGTTCGGACCGCTGGCCGACAGTCCGCTGACGGCGCGGCGACTCGGCGAGACGGGGCGGACCATTGTCGCCTCGCCGGAGTATTTGGCGCGACGGGGCGCGCCGCAGGTTCCGGAGGATCTGCACGCGCACGATTGTCTGAACTTCAATTTCCGCCGAGCCGAGCCGGTCTGGCCGTTCCGGCGCGACGGGCGGGATTACGCGCTGACGGTGAAGGGACCGATCGAAGCCAACAATGGCGAGACGCTGACGCAGTTGGCGCTGGCCGGGGTGGGGGTGACGCGAGTGGGCAATTTCAGCGTGGCGGACGCCATCGAAATGGGGCGGCTTGTCCCGCTGCTGGAAGCCTTCAATCCTGGTGATCGCGAGCCGATCCACGCCGTCTTTGTGGGCGGCGCCAATATGCCGGCTCGGGTGAGGGTCTTCGTCGATTTCCTGGTGGAACGGCTGAGATAGAAAGAAATCGCCGGACGGGCGGACCCGTCCGGCGAGCTTCAGTCTCGAGAGCGATCCGAAATCAGCGCTTGCCGAAGATCATGTCGCCCAGCTTGGCGAAGAAGCTCTTTTCTTCCGCCTTGGGAGCGGGAGCGGGAGCCGGCGTGGGCGCGGGCTTGGCGGCCGGTTTGGGGGCTTCGGCGGGCTTGGGCGCCGGAGCCGCAGCGACAGGCGCAGCGACCGGAGCGGGCGTCGGCGCTGCGACGACGGCGGGAGCCGCCTTGGGCGCAGCCACAGCTTTGGCGGCGGGCTTGGCGGCCGCAGGCTTGGCTGCGGTTTTGGGCGCGGGCTTTGCAGCGGCGGGCTTGGACGCCTTGGCCGGCGCGGTCTTCGGAGCGGCGGCTTTCACCGGCGCGGCCTTGGCGGCAGGCGCGGCCTTGGGCTTGGCGGCCGCCTTGGGCGCGGCGGTCTTCGGAGCGGCGGCCTTGGCGACTGCAGCCTTGGGAGCAGCCTTGGGCGCAGCGACCTTCGCGGCTGCGGCTTTCGCGGCGGGCTTGGCGGCCGTGGTCTTGGCGACGGCCTTGGGCGCAGGCTTTGCAGCGGCGGGCTTGGTCGCCTTAGGTGCGACGGTTTTCTCGGCGACAGGCTTCACAGCGCTCGACTTCGGCGCGGCTTTAGGCTTGGAAGCGGCGGTCGCCGGCTTCGGCGACGCAGTTTTAGACGTAGACGGTGACTTGGCCATGTATTCCCCGACCCCTCGGTTAGTTAAAAAGCCCGGCGGCGTCGGGAAGACGAAGCGCCGGATCGCAATGATTCGCCATCTTAGCGGTGTTTGAAAAATGTCCGAGTCCGCAGTTCAGATAATCGCACGGGGTCCGCGCGAAAACGCAGAGGCCGCCGCCGCCGCCATCGACGCCGATCCCACGCTGGAGGGCGCGACCTATTCCATTCTGGAGGAGGACGAGGATCGCAACATCTGGCGTATCGACGCCTTTCCGACCACGGCCGAAGAGGTCGAGGGGCTGAAAGCGACCCTGGCCGACTATCCGGTCACCGTCACGGTCGAAAAGCTGGCCGACGCCGACTGGCTGGCCATGTCGTTGTCGGGCCTGCCGCCGGTGCGGGCCGGGCGTTTCTTCGTCTATGGGGCGCATGATGAGGGACGGGTTCCGCCCAACGCCGTCAATCTGAAGATCGACGCCGGCGCCGCCTTCGGCACCGGCCACCACGGCACGACGGTCGGCTGTCTGGAGGCCTTCGACGATCTGCTGAAGCGCGAGCGGTTCGAGCGGGTGCTGGACGTCGGCTGCGGCACGGGCGTCCTGGCCATCGCGGCGGCGCGGACCGGCAGCCGGATCGCGGTCGGCACCGACATCGACGCCCCTTCGGTGCGGATCGCCAACGAGAACGCCGCCCTGAACCAGGCCCACGCCAGCTTCGTCCACGCCTCGGGCCTGAACGATCAGCGGGTGAGGAAGCACGGCCCCTATGACCTGGTCTTCGCCAATATCCTGGCCCCGCCGCTGGTGGCCCTGTCGCAGGACATCAAGATGGCGCTGAGCCTGGGCGGGGTCGCCATCCTGTCGGGCCTGCTGCGGACCCAGGAGCGCCGGGTGACGGCGGCCTATACGTCGCGTGGATTCCGGCTGGAGAAGCGGATCCATCACGACGCCTGGAGCGCCCTGGTCCTGCGGCGGATGGGCTGAGGAACGAGAGACGAGATCATGCGCCAGACCTTTGATGAGACCACCGATCCGTCCTTCGGGGCCAAGCACCTGCCGCTGCTGCGCGCCGAGATGGCCAAGCAGGGGCTGGACGGCTTCCTGATCCCGCACGAGGACGAGCACCAGAACGAATATCTGCCCGACGCCAATGAGCGGCTGGCCTGGGCCACCGGCTTCACCGGTTCGGCCGGGGCGGCGGTGGTGTTCCAGGACCGCGCCAGCATGTTCACCGACGGTCGCTATACGGTCCAGGTCAAGGCCCAGACCGACCCGGCCCTGTTCGAGCGGCGAGACCTGAATGACGTCGCCGCCTATCTGGAGACGGCGAGCGCGGGTCAGGTGATCGGCTATGATCCGAAGCTGCACAGCCCGGACGCCCTGGTCGCCCTGAAGGCGGCGGCGCAGAAGGCGGGGGCCGAGCTGAAGCCGGTCGCGGTCAATCCGCTGGACCAGGCCTGGGGCGAGGATCGTCCAGCCCAGCCGACCGCGCCGGTCACGCCGCACGAGGATGTCTATTCCGGCGAAAGCCATGCGGCGAAGCGGGCGCGGATCGGTCAGGCCGTGGCGGACGCCGGCGCCGACGCCGTGGTTCTGACCGCGCCCATGTCCATCGCCTGGCTGTTCAATGTGCGCGGCGGCGACGTGATCCGTTCGCCCCTGCCGATCGGTCAGGCCGTGCTGGAGGCCGACGGCAAGGCGCGGCTGTTCCTGGACGGGGCCAAGGTGACGAATGCGCTGCCGGCCTGGCTGGGCGACGACGTCCAGCTTGAGGCGCCGGAACGGCTGGCCGAGGCGCTGGACGGTCTGGCGGGCAAGAAGGTGATGATCGATCCGGCCCTGTCGTCCGCCTGGTATTTCGACCGGCTGGAGCAGGCCGGGGCGACGGTGGTGCGGGCGGCGGACCCCTGCGCCCTGCCTCGCGCGACCAAGAATGCGGTCGAGATCGAGGGCAGCCGCCGGGCCCATATCCGTGACGGCGCGGCCCTGGCCAACTTCCTGCACTGGGTCGATACGACGGCGCAGCAGACCCTGCCGGACGAGCGCGAGGTGGTGGAGACGCTGGAGCGGTTCCGCGAGGCGACCGGGGCGCTGAAGGATTTGAGCTTCGACACCATCGCCGGGGCCGGGCCGAACGGCGCCCTGCCGCATTACAAGCCGGTCGGCGCCACGATCCGCCGGATCGAAAACGGCTCGCTGCTGCTGGTGGACGGCGGCGGCCAGTATCTGGACGGGACGACCGATGTGACCCGCACCATGGCGGTGGGGGAGCCGACGGCGGACCAGCGTCACAAGTTCACCCTGGTGCTGAAAGCCCATATCGCCATGGCGACCATCCGCTTCCCGGCGGGGACCAGCGGCATGGCGCTGGACGCCATCGCCCGGGCGCCGATGTGGGCGGCGGGGCTGGATTATGACCATGGGACGGGCCACGGCGTGGGCTCCTATCTGGGGGTTCACGAGGGGCCGCAACGGATCGCCAAATGGGGTACGGCCCAGCCGCTGCTGGAGGGGATGATCCTGTCCAACGAGCCCGGCTATTACCGCGAGGGCCATTGGGGCATCCGCATCGAGACCCTGCAGGTGGTGACGCCGGCCGTGGTTCCCGAGGGCGGCGAGCGGCCGATGCACGGGTTCGAACAGCTGACCTTTGCGCCGATCGACCGCAAGCTGATCGACGTCGACCTTCTGACCCCGGCCGAGCGGGCCTATGTCGACGCCTATCACGCCGCGACCCTGGCCAAGGTCGGGTCCCTGGTCGAGGGCGAGGTTCGGGCCTGGCTGGAGCGGGTCTGCGCCCCGCTCTGACCTCATGGCTCGATGGCGCGGGTCGGACGGCGCCGCAGGTGGGTGACGGGGACGGTCAGGTCCGCCAGGGCGGCCCGGGTCGCCTCGTAGCCGGCGGCGACCGGCTCGTCATAGGCCTTCCAGTCGCGGATGTCGGTCCCGCCGATCCGGGGCAGGACCAGGATGTCGGCGGCGGCGCGAGACTGTTCCATCTCAGCGTCGGTGGTGATGGTGGCTGAGCGCATGAGGATGGAGACGATGGGCGGTCCGGCCTTCCAGGCGCCCGACAGCACCCATTTCCACCAGGAGGGCGGGTTTTCCAGCGCCGCCGGATCGACGCCGCGGGTCTGGGACATGTCCACGCCGATGATGGGGCCGCTGTTCAGCTGTCGCATCACGCTGGTCGGGAAATTCTTCAGCACGGCGCCGTCCACCAGCACCTGACCGTCGATGACCACGGGCGGAAGGACGCCGGGAATGGCGATGGAGGCGCGCATGGCCCGGCGCATCAGGCCGGTGCGATGGACCTCGATCCGGCCCGAGGTCAGGTTGGAGGAGACGGCGAAGAAGGGCAGGCAGAGATCGGCCAGATCCATGTCGCCATAGGCCTGCTCCAGCAGGCGGGCCACCTTGCGGGCGCGCGACATGGCGATGATGGGGAAGGCCAGGTCCGATAGGGGATCGGATTCGACGAAGGCGCGGCGGATCTCGTAATCCAGTCGCTCGAACGACCAGCCCAGGGCCGGGCCGGCGGCCACGACCGCCCCCATGGAGGCGCCGCCGACGAAGTCGATGGGGACCTTGGCCTCTTCCAGCGCCTTGATCGCCCCCATGTGGCAATAGGCGCGGGCGCCGCCGCCCGACAGGACCAGGCCGACCGCCGTGCCGGTGATGACCCGGGCCATGCGGGCGGTGTCGGCCTCGACTCCCGCGACGCAGTGGAACCATCGGTCGGGTTGCAGCGCGTCCAGCCAGACGCGGGTGTTGGCCGGCTGGTTCATGCGCGGATCGCGCAGCAGGATCAGGTCGGTCAGGCGCCGGTCGTCGCCGAATCCCATCCGGCGCGGCAGGTTGGACGGCGGGGCCAGAAGCCCGCTGCCGACGATGAACAGCCGGTCCACCTGGCGGGCGCACAGCTCGGCCCAGGCCGGCTGGTCCAGTTCGGCGACATAGAGGACATAGTCGTGATCGTCCTCGACCCGGCTGAACCATTCGGCGGCCGAGGTCAGGGCCGACTGGTCGATGACCCGGCAGGTGAAGCCCATGGCCTGAATCGCCGCGGCGATGCGGTCGACGAAGGCGCGGATCGGGCGCGGCCGGGCCGAGACGAAGCCGAAGACGCTGGGTTCGGCGGCGCCGCCTGCGCGCTCGCGGGCGCGGTGGATCATCAGCCGCGACAGTTCGACCATCAGGTCCGGTGCGGACCGGGCGGCCTCGAAAAAGGCGTCGCGCGGCAGGGCCAGGATTTCGGTGTCGCGCAGGGCGACGACGTCGGCCGTGTGGGCGGTGCCGGCCAGCATGGCCATTTCGCCGACCGGCTCGCCGGGTCGGACCACTCCCAGAAGCCGGGGCGGCTGATTCGGTTCGGCATGGAAGACGCCCAATCGGCCCGACCGGACCAGATAGAGGGTGTCGGACGGATCCCCCGCCGCGAACAGCCGCTCGCCGCCCGTCAGGGCAAACCAGCTGGCGCGATCGATCATCGGCCCTTCGAAGATCCGCGACAGTGCGGAGGCCAGGGTGTCGGGACGAAGCGGAGCCATGGGATGGTTGTAGGTGAGATTCCGTTGCGGGTGAATTGGCTGCGGCTTCGCGGCGGACTTGCCGAGTCCGGGGCGAAGTTGGGGAGGGCGTGGGACGCCGGGTCTGCACCCGGGGTTTGAAGTTTTAAGTACCGTTTCGGCGCAGTCGTCGTCCCACGCGGTCGTTTTCCACACGCGCTCCGGCTGGCGGCCCTCGTCTTCGAGCCTTGCCGGATCGGCGGGCCGCCTTGCGACGGCTTCGCCGGGGCGGACCTGCCGATTGAAAATCGACAGCGGTCCGCTTTCCGAAGCGTGCGGCGAGCAGGAGGCGGCATCCATCGCCGCCCCTAAGGACCCCGGCGGTCTCCTTCCCGCCGGCTTCATCGCTCGACCACAGCCCCGCCGCCGTCAGGGCGCTGGATCCGACGCCCTCCCCATCGGCGGGGATGAGAGGATTATGCGGGAGGTTTGCGGGGTGGTTAGAAGAGGAGGGTGAAATTCTGTTAGGGCGTTGAAATCGTTGAGGGGGAGGCAGCGTCATTGTGCGCGCTGGCCTCTTTTTCCTTTCGTCATTCCGGGCGAAGGGCCGCTTGGCCCGCAGACCCGGAACCCAGCGGCGCCGAAGGCGAAATGGGTCCGCCGCAAGATTTCGAGCAGCGAGTTCGCGACAGGTTCGCGCTCACGCGCGCCGCTGGATTCCGGGTCTCCGCTGCGCTGCGCCCGGAATGACGAAAGAAGGGGGGCTGGCGTCACCTCTCCGCACGCGAGTGGGGAGGTGAATATGGAGGCGACGTCATTGTGCGCGGTGCGGCGTCAAAGAGCCCCTCCGTCTCGCCGCTGCGCGTCGATCCTCCTCCCCACTGCGTGGGGAGGAGACGAGGTGGTCGGTCTGTTTCCTCCCCGCTTTGCACGGCAGGTTCCTGAGAGTCGTTATCAATGAAGGGCTTGGGGCGTTTTGACGACATGGGGCGCATGGACAAGCGGCGGCGTCCGGCGCAAAGAACGGACAGACATCGCCATAAGCGAAAGAACGAATATCGTGTTCGACTATAAGGCCGCCTTTGAACGCTCGGTGGAGCAGGTGCGCAGCGAAGGCCGGTATCGTGTCTTCGCCGATCTGAAGCGGGTGCGCGGTCAGTTTCCGCAGGCGGTGCGTCGCCGCGAGGACGGGACCGAACAGGATGTCGTGATCTGGTGCTCCAACGACTACCTCGGCATGGGCCAGCACGCGGACGTGCTGAAGGCCATGCAGGACGAGATCGAGGCGGTGGGCGCCGGCGCCGGCGGCACGCGCAATATCTCGGGCACGACGCGGTCGGCGGTCGATCTGGAAACCGAACTGGCCGATTGGCACCAGAAGGAGGCGGCGCTGCTGTTCACCTCGGGCTATGTCGGCAACGAGGCGACCCTGTCGACGCTGCAGAAGATCCTGCCGGGCCTGATCACCTTCTCCGACGCGCTGAACCACGCCTCGATGATCGCCGGCATTCGGCACGGGGGCGGCGAGCGTCATATCTTCAAGCACAATGACCTGGCCCATCTGGAGGCCCTGCTGGCCGCCGCCCCGGCCGGAGCGCCCAAGCTGGTCGCCTTCGAGAGCGTCTATTCGATGGACGGCGACATCGCCGACCTGGCCGGGACCGTGGCCCTGGCCAAGAAGTACGGCGCCCTGACCTATCTGGACGAGGTCCATGCGGTCGGCCTGTATGGCGAGACCGGCGCCGGCGTGGCCGAGCGCGACGGCCTGCTGGACCAGATCGACATCATCGAATGCACCCTGGGCAAGGCCATCGGGGTCATGGGCGGCTATATCGCGGCCGACGCCGTGATCATCGACGCGGTGCGCAGCTGGGCCGCGGGCTTCATCTTCACGACGTCGCTGCCGCCGGCGCTGACGGCGGGGGCCCTGGCCTCGGTACGGCATCTGAAGGCCCATCCGGAGCTGCGTGTGCAGCATCAGGAACGCGCGGCGACCCTGAAGGCGCGGTTCGCCGCCGCCGGGATCCCGGTCATGGACAGCGAGAGCCATATCGTGCCGGTGCATGTCGGCAATCCGGTCCACTGCAAGATGATCTCGGACATGCTGCTGGACGAGTACGGCGTCTATGTTCAGCCGATCAACTATCCGACCGTGCCCAAGGGGACCGAGCGGTTGCGCTTCACGCCGTCGCCGAACCATACAGATGAGATGATGGATCATCTGGTCCTGGCGATGGACCGGCTGTTCGCCCACTGCAATGTGGCGCGCCGGTCGGTGGCGGCCTGAGGCAGGCGTGGCGGCCGACGACGACCTCGGCGAGGTGATCGTCGAGACCGTGCGCAACGGGCCTTATATCAAATGCTCGGCCATCCATGTGGCCACCGGGCGCGAGGTCAGCGCCATGGGGCCGGTCAACGAGCCCAAGGCGGTGGAGCGGGTGGCGATCGCGAAGCTGAGGCGGGCTTTGGGGCTTTAGATCTTTCGTCATTCCGGGCGAAGGGCCGCTTGGCCCGAAGACCCGGAACCCAGCGGCGCCGAAGGCGAAATCTGTACGCCGCACAATTTTCAGACAGCGAGTCCGCGACAGGTTCGCGCTCTCGCGCGCCGCTGGGTTCCGGGTCTCCGCTGCGCTTCGCCCGGAATGACGAAAGAAGGTGGCAGACACAAGATATTGTGGTTCGGTCCGGTGCGGACTAGATAGGCGGCCTTCTCAGACGCGGGGATTCCGACGTGACCGCCTTCACCCATGACGCCTATTTCACCAAGACCCTGGCCGACGCCGATCCGGACGTCTTCAAGGCCATTCAGGGCGAGATGGGGCGGCAGAAGGAGCAGATCGAGCTGATCGCGTCCGAGAACATCGTCTCCCAGGCGGTGCTGGATGCGCAGGGCTCGGTCCTGACGAACAAATACGCCGAGGGCTATCCCGGTCGTCGCTATTACGGCGGCTGCGAATTCGTCGATGTGACCGAGGATCTGGCGCGCGAACGGGCGAAGAAACTATTCGGCGCGGCCTTCGCCAACGTCCAGCCCCACTCGGGCGCTCAGGCCAACCAGGCGGTCTTCTTCACCCTGCTTCAACCCGGCGACACCTTCCTGGGCATGGATCTGGCCTGCGGCGGGCACCTGACGCACGGGTCGCCGGCGAACCAGTCGGGCAAGTGGTTCCGGCCCGTGACCTATAAGGTCCGCGAAGACACCCATCTGATCGACTATGACCACGTCGCGGAGATGGCCGAGCGCGAGAAGCCCAAGCTGATCCTGGCCGGCGCCTCGGCCTATAGCCGCCACATCGACTTCAAGCGGTTCCGCGAGATCGCCGATAGCGTCGGGGCCTATCTGATGGTGGACATGGCCCACTATGCCGGCCTGGTCGCCGGGGGCGCCTATCCCGATCCGATCCCGCACGCCCATGTCGTGACCACGACGACGCACAAGACCCTGCGCGGACCGCGCGGCGGCATGATCCTGTCCAACGATGCGGATCTGGGCAAGAAGATCAATTCGGCCGTCTTCCCTGGCCTGCAGGGCGGGCCGCTGGAACATGTGATCGCGGCCAAGGCCGTGGCCTTCGGCGAGGCGTTGCAGCCGGAGTTCAAGCTGTATGCGCAGCAAGTGGTCAAGAACGCCCAGGCCCTGGCCGGCGTCCTGGTCGAGCGCGGCCTGGCCATCGTCTCGGGCGGCACCGACAGCCACCTGGCCCTGGTCGATCTGCGGCCCAAGGGCGTGACCGGCAAGGCGACCGAGCACGAGCTCGAGAAGGCGCTGATGACCTGCAACAAGAACGGCGTGCCGTTCGACACCGCGCCCTTCACCGTCACCTCGGGCGTTCGCCTGGGTACGCCGGCGGGGACCACGCGCGGCTTCGGCGAGGACGAGTTCAAGCAGATCGGTCACTGGATCGCTGACGTCGTCTCGTCGATGAACGGCGGCGACGAAGCCGATCCGGCCGTGACCGCCGGCGTGGCGGCCCAGGTGCGGGAGCTGACGAACCGCTTCCCCATCTACGGATGAGCTGACCGATGAAGTGCCCCTTCTGCGGTCATCAGGACACCCAGGTTAAGGACAGCCGGCCGTCGGACGACGGCTCGGCCATCCGACGCCGTCGGTCCTGTCCGAACTGCAACGGGCGTTTCACCACCTTCGAGCGGGTGCAACTGCGCGAGCTGGTCATCCTGAAGCGCAACGGGCGGCGCACGCCGTTCGAGCGCGACAAGTTGGAGCGGTCGCTGGGCGTGGCCCTGCGCAAACGGCCGGTCCAGCCCGAACAGATCGAGCAGATGGTCAACCGGATCGTGCGCCAGCTGGAGAGCCTGGGCGAGACCGAGGTGCCGTCGAGCACGGTCGGGGACTTCATCATGAAGGCGCTGAAGGGCGTGGATGAGGTGGCCTATGTTCGCTACGCCTCGGTCTACAAGGACTTCCGCGCGACCGGCGATTTCGCCAAATTCCTGGGCGACGAAGGCTTTGACGAGCCCTCCGGCAAGGACTTTGGCAAGGACTGATGCGCGTCACCCTGAAGCTGGCCACGTCGCTGGACGGGCGGATCGCGACGGCTGACGGCGAGAGCCGGTGGATCACCGGCGAGGCGGCGCGGCTGGAAGGCCATCGGCTGCGCGCCGGCCATGACGCCATACTGGTGGGCGTCGAGACGGTGCTGAAGGACGATCCTGAACTGACGGCGCGCCTGCCGGGGCGGAGCGTGGATCAGCCGCTGCGGGTGGTGCTGGACAGCCGGCTGAGGACGCCGGGGACGGCGAAACTGGCGGGCGAAAACACCCTGATCCTGACGGCGGTCGAAGCGCGTGCGGTCGGCTCGGCTCAGGTGCGACAGGTCGAGGCCGAGGACGGGCGTCCGGCGATCCCGGCGGTGCTGAAGGCGCTGAAGACGGCGGGGGTCGAGTCGGTGCTGATCGAGGGCGGGGGGCAGGTCGCGGCCGCCTTCCTGAGAGCGGGGGCGGTGGACCGGCTGGAGTGGTTCCGGGCGCCGATCCTGCTGGGCGGCGAGGGGCGGCCCTGTGTGGCGGCCCTGGCTCTTGCAAAGCTGGCTGACGCCCCCAAGTTCCGTCGCCTGGGCGTCGAGCCCGTCGGAGACGACCTGTGGGAACGTTACGCGCGTTTCTGACGCCGCCGTTTCTGTTGATTTCAGACTGTGTTTTCGGGTCCGGAAGGGGCCAGCGCCGAAATGTTCACCGGAATCGTCACCGACATCGGGCGCGTTCGCGACGTCCGCGAGACCGAGCGGGATCGCCGCTATGAGATCCAGACCGCCTGGGACGTGTCCGGGATAGACCTGGGCGCCTCGATCAGCCACGCGGGTTGCTGCCTGACGGTGACGGAGAAGGGCGCCGACTGGTTCGCGGTCGAGGTGTCGAACGAGACCCTGTCCAAGACCACCCTTGGCGGGTGGAAGGCCGGCGACGGGATCAATCTGGAGCGGGCCGCCAAGCTGGGTGACGAGATGGGCGGCCATGTGGTCTCGGGCCATGTCGACGGCCTGGGCCGGGTCGTGTCGATCACCCCGGAGGGCGGCTCGCACCGGGTCGAGGTCGAGGCGCCGGCGCCCCTGCACCGCTATATCGCCGCCAAGGGCTCGATCACGGTCGATGGGGTGTCCCTGACGGTGAACAGCGTCGAGGGGCGGGTGTTTTCGTTAAATATCATCCCGCATACGTGGGATGTGACGACCCTGGGCCGCCTGAAGGTCGGCGATCCGGTCAATCTCGAGATCGACATGCTGGCGCGATACCTCGCGCGGTGGCAGGAGACGGCGTGATGCAACTGGCCGCAAACATGAATGACAGCCCGATCAGTCCCATCGAGGACATCCTGGAGGACGCCCGAAACGGTCGTCCCTACATCCTGGTGGACGCCGAGGATCGCGAGAACGAGGGGGACATCATCATCCCCGCCCAGTTCGCCACCCCCGAGCAGATAAACTTCATGATCCGCCAGGCGCGGGGCCTGGTGTGCCTGGCGATTACGGCCGACCGGGCGAACCAGCTGCGCCTGCCGCCGATGGCGGCGGAAAACCGCGAGAGCATGAAGACCGCCTTCACCGTCTCGATCGAGGCGAAGGAGGGCGTGACCACAGGCATTTCGGCGGCGGATCGCTCGCGCACCATCCATGTGGCGACCGATGCGTCAAAGGGCATGGACGACATCGTCTCGCCCGGCCACATCTTCCCCCTGGTGGCGCGCGACGGCGGGGTTCTGGTGCGCGCCGGCCATACCGAGGCGGCGGTGGACATCAGCCGGATGGCGGGCCTGACGCCGGCCGGGGTAATCTGCGAGATCATCAAGGACGACGGCGAGATGGCGCGGATGCCGGATCTGGTCGCCTTCGCCCAGCTGCACGGGCTGAAGATCGGCACCATCGCCGACCTGATCGCCTATCGCCGCCGCACCGAGCGGTTCGTCGAGCGGGTCATGGATACGCCGTTCGAGAGCGTCCACGGCGGGCCATTCCGCCTGATGCTGTACCGGAACACCATCGAGGGCGCGGAACACGTCGCCCTGGTCCACGGCAAGATCGACCCGTCCAAGCCGACCCTGGTGCGGATGCACCAGGTGGACTTCGCCTGCGACCTGCTGGGCCATGTCGAGACGCGCCAGGACTATGTGCCCAAGGCGCTGAAACAGATCACCGACCATGACGGCCCGGGCGTGGTCGTCTTCCTGCGCGACCCGTCGCTGAACTCGCTGGCGGAGCGGCTGGCGGGCGTGGACAAGCCGGCGGCGGTGGACCGGTCGCTTCGGGCCTATGGCGTCGGGGCGCAGATCCTGCTGGACCTGGGCGTCAAGGACATGATCGTGATGAGTTCGACGCGACCCGAACCGACGGCGCTTGAGGGCTATGGCCTGCGCATCGTCGGCTGGCGCGACATGGATGGAGAAGACAAGGCGTGACTGAGGCCCCCCGTATTCTGATCGTCGAGGCGCGCTTCTACGATGAACTGGCCGACGCCCTGCTGGAGGGCGCCAAGGAGACGTTGAAGGCGCGCGGCGCCGAGTTCGACGTCGTGACCGTGCCGGGCGCACTGGAGATCCCGGCCGTCATCGCCCTGGCCGAGGAGGCCGGGCGTTTCCCGACCGCGCCCCGTTACGACGGCTATGTCGCCCTGGGCTGTGTCATTCGCGGCGAGACCTATCATTTCGAGATCGTTTCGGACCAGTCGGCGGCCGGCCTGATGGCCCTGGGCGTCAAGGGTTTCATCATCGGCAACGGCATCCTGACCACCGAGGACGAGGACCAGGCCTGGGCGCGCGCGCGGCTTTCCGAAGGGGATAAGGGCGGCGGAGCGGCGAAAGCCTGCCTCGAGCTCATTGCATTGAAGAAGCGGTTGCGGCTAGGCCTCGGCGCATGACTGAACCGAACAGCGTCAAAGCCGTCCTCGAACAACTGGCCGAGGCCGAGAAGCAGCGGGCCGAGCCCCATCTGAGCTCCAAACAGCGGCGTGCGCGCACCGTGTCGCGGCTGGCGGCCGTGCAAGCCCTCTATCAGATGGAGCTGGCGGGCGAGGGCGTGGAGACGGTGATCACCGAATTCGCCAACTTCCGCTTCGACACGGATATCGAGGGCGAGGCCCTGGCCGAAGCCGACGAGGCCTATTTCGCCGACATCGTGCGCGGCGTGATCGAGAGCCAGCGGGACATCGACGCCGCCGTCAAGGCGCGCCTGGCGTCCAACTGGAAGCTGGAGCGGATCGACGCCACCCTGCGCGCCCTGCTGCGCTGCGGGGCCTGGGAACTGATCAAACATCCGGAGACGCCGCGCGAAGTGGTGATCGACGAATATGTCGAACTGGCCAAGGCCTTCTTCGACGATTCCGAGGCGCGCTTCGTCAATGCGGCGCTGGACGGGGTGTCCAGAGACACGCGCAAATAATGCCGGCGCTCGACGTCGCGGGCGAGTTCGAGACGATCGAGAGGCTGCTGCGGCCCCTGGCCCATCCCGAATGGGGCAGGGGGCTGGCCGATGATGTGGCGGTGCTGCCGTCGCGGCCCGGCTATGACCTGGTCCTGACCAAGGACGCCATCGTCGAGGGGGTGCATTTCCTGCCCGACGATCCGCTGGACACGGTGGCCAAGAAGCTGCTGCGGGTGAACCTGTCGGATCTGGCGGCCAAGGGGGCCGAGCCGTTCGGCTATCTGATGGCCTGCTGCTGGTCCGAGCGGTGCGGCTGGCCCGAACGCGAGGCCTTTGCGGCGGGTCTGGCCGAGGATCAGGCGCGGTTCGGCGTCTTCCTGATCGGCGGGGATACGGTGAAGACGCCGGGGCCGGCGGTGTTTTCCCTGACCGCCCTGGGCTGGGTTCCCGAGGGGGAGACGGTGTCGCGGGGCGGGGCCCAGGTCGGGGATCTGGTGTTCGTGACCGGGACCATCGGCGACGGATTGCTGGGTCTGAGGGCGGCGCGGGGCGAGCTGTCGCTGGCGCCGGAGCGTCTGGAGGCCCTGATCACCCATTATCGCACGCCGGCGCCCCAGCTGGATTTCGCCAAGGTGGTGCGTGAACTGGCGACAGCGGCGGCGGACGTATCGGACGGATTGGCGGCCGATGTCGCCCATATCGCCAAGGCCAGCGGGGCAGGGGTCGAGCTGAACCTGGCGGTGCTGCCCCTGTCCGCCGCGGCCCAGGCCTGGCTCGACAACCGGGTCGACGCCCAGGCGGCCCTGTCGATCCTGGCGGCCGGCGGGGATGATTATCAGATCGTCTTTACAGCCCATCCTCGTCATGAGGAGACGCTTCGCCGCGAGGCCGAACGCCGTTTCACACGCTTGACGAAGATTGGAGCCGTGACCGACGGCGCCGGAGTAACCGTTCGCTACGGGGGGCGGGTCGTGCCGATGAAACAGGGCGGCTGGACCCACGACTGAGGCGGAAACACAATCCTAACCGCGCGCGGCTAAGCTGGCGGCCATGGATCGTAGAACCCTGATCACCACCGCGACGCTCGCCCTGGCCGGCGCCGCTGCAGCCGCAAGCCCGACCGAAGCGTCATCGGGCGGCAAGACGCCCGAGGCGGCGCCGGCCCTGGGCCTGCCCGGTCTGGGCCTGCCGGTGATCGCGGACGGGCGGGTTCGCAACTATGTCTTCGTGTCGCTGAAGCTCCATATCGGCGGCGGCAAGACGCTGGAGCAGATGCGGCTGAAGGAGGCCTTCTTCCGAGACGCCCTGGTCAAGGCGGCGCACCGCACCCCCTTCACCGTGCCCGGCGACTGGACCCGGCTGGACGAAGGCCGATTGTCGGCGGCGATGATCGCAGCCGCCAACACGATTTCCGGTCGGGGATCGGTGACCCGGGTCGAGATTCTGAACCAGGCCCCCCGGCGTCGGGCGGGCATGACGGCGGCGCGCTGAGCCGCCTGATCGATCACGGTTGCGTCAACGCGGCGCCCATGACACGCTCCCCTTGCAAATCCCAAGGGACGCACTGACGCGTCCGCCGCGCTCGGGGGGACCGGTCGTCGGACAGAGGCGATAACGCCCGCCCGTCGCAAGGGCCCGTGCGCTTGTTGCAAGGGCATGGAAACGCCAATGACGATCTATCTTACGCTGGTCTTCGCGGCCGGTGTTCTGGCGGTGCTGTACGGCGCCGTTCAGACCGCCGCGCTGATGAAGGCGAGCACCGGTAACGACAAGATGCGAGAGATCGCGGCCGCCATCCAGGAAGGCGCCTCGGCCTATCTGAAGCGGCAATATCTGACCATCGGCCTGGTCGGGATCGTGATCCTGATCGCCGCCTATTTCCTGATCGGCGTCTATGCGGCGGTCGGTTTCGTGATCGGAGCCGTCCTGTCGGGCGCGGCAGGTTACGCCGGCATGCTGATTTCGGTGCGGGCCAATGTGCGCACGGCGCAGGCGGCCTCTGAAAGCCTGTCCAAGGGGCTGAACCTGGCCTTCCGGTCGGGGGCCATCACCGGCATGTTCGTGGCGGGCGGGGCCCTGATCGGGGTGTCGGGCTATTATATCGTGCTGACGCACCACCTGGGGCTGGACCCGGTCGGGCGTGAAGTCATCGACGGCCTGGTGGCCCTGGGCTTCGGCGCCTCGCTGATCTCGATCTTCGCGCGTCTGGGCGGCGGCATCTTCACCAAGGGCGCCGACGTCGGCGGCGACATGGTGGGCAAGGTCGAGGCCGGAATCCCTGAGGACGATCCGCGGAACGCCGCGACCATCGCCGATAATGTGGGCGACAATGTCGGCGACTGCGCCGGGATGGCGGCCGACCTGTTCGAAACCTATGCGGTGACGACGGTGGCGACCATGGTGCTGGCGGCCATCTTCTTCCGCGACCAGCCCTATGTCGGCACCCTGATGGTGCTGCCGCTGGCGATCTGTGCGGTCTGTATCGTGACCTCGATCATCGGCAGCTTCTTCGTGCGGCTGGGCAAGAGCCAGAACATCATGGGCGCCCTGTATCAGGGGCTGATCGTCACCGGCGTCCTGTCCATCGGCGCGGTCTGGTGGGTGATCGACCAGATGGTGACGGGGCCGATCGTGACCGGAAGCGGCCTGACGATCCAGCCGATGGCCCTGTTCTGGTCCGGCATGGTCGGGCTGGCGGTGACGGCGGCGATCGTGGTGGTGACGGAATACTACACGGGGTCGAACTTCCGGCCGGTGCAGTCGGTGGCCAACGCCTCGGTCTCGGGCCATGGCACCAATGTGATCCAGGGGCTGGCGGTGTCGCTGGAGGCCACGGCGCTTCCCGCCCTGACCATCATCGTCGGCATCGTGGCCAGCTTCCAGCTGGCGGGCCTGTTCGGCATCGCCATCGCCACCACCACCATGCTGGGCGTGGCGGGGATGATCGTGGCGCTGGACGCCTTCGGCCCGGTGACGGACAACGCCGGGGGGATCGCCGAAATGGCGGGCCTGCCCAGCGAGGTGCGGCATTCGACCGATGCGCTGGACGCGGTGGGTAATACGACCAAGGCCGTGACCAAGGGCTACGCCATCGGTTCGGCAGGCCTGGGGGCGCTTGTGCTGTTCGCGGCCTATACGTCGGACCTGCAATATTTCTCGGCCAATCCGACCGACTATCCCTTCTTTGCCGACATGGGGCCGATCGCCTTCGACCTGACCAATCCCTATGTGGTCGTGGGCCTGCTGTTCGGGGGGCTGTTGCCCTTCCTGTTCGGCGGCATGTCGATGATGGCGGTCGGGCGCGCGGCCGAGGCCGTGGTGGCCGAGGTGCGGCGTCAGTTCCGCGAGAACCCCGGCATCATGACCTATCAGGTCAAGCCGGAGTACGGCCGGGCGGTCGATATCCTGACCAAGGCGGCGATTCGCGAGATGATCGTGCCGTCGCTGCTGCCGGTGCTGTCGCCCATCGTCCTGTTCGTTGCGGTGCTGGCCATCTCGGACAAGGCCAACGCCTTCGCCTCGCTGGGCGCCATGCTGATGGGGGTGATCGTCACCGGCCTGTTCGTCGCCATCTCGATGACCTCGGGCGGCGGCGCCTGGGACAACGCCAAGAAGGTGATCGAGGAAGGCTTCACCGACAAGAACGGCGTGGTCCACGGCAAGGGCTCCGAAGCCCACAAGGCGGCCGTGACCGGGGATACGGTGGGCGATCCCTACAAGGACACCAGCGGTCCGGCGGTGAACCCGATGATCAAGATCACCAATATCGTCGCCCTGCTGCTGCTGGCGGTGCTGGCGAGCGGAAATATCGGCTAGCCGATACGAAGACGCCCCGGAGAGCGATCTCCGGGGCGTTTTTCTTTGTGCCGGCAGTCGGCCCTTAGTCGGGGCGGCGCTGGCCGGGGGTGTCGTCCTCGGTGCGCGGCAGCTGGCCGCGGCCGACGTTGCCGAGCAGCTGTTCCAGCACGGTCAGGGCGCGGCCGCGGGTCGGGGTTTCGGTCCGGTTCATGGCGATCTGCTCGCCGTCGGTCAGGCCCAGGGTGCGGACGGCGGCGACCTTGTCGCCCTGCGGTTCGAAGGTGACTTCGGTGATGGTGCGGCTGGAGATGACCGGGCGGTTGTAGGTGTATTTCTCGGTCGTCTGGCTGATGTAGTACCAGACCTGGTCCGGCTCGAAGGTCGAGGTGGTCGAGGGCGAACCGAGGCGGGCCAGGACGGTTTCCTTGGTGTCGGTCCCCGCCACGATGTCCTGGGGCTTGGCGTCGATGGCCTGGAAGCCGTTGGAACCGATCGTCGGGGCGCAGGCGGCGGACAGGCCGGCCAGCGAAACGGCGACGAAAAGCGGGACGAAACGAGACATGATCGGGCGCCTGCGAGAGAACAAGGTCTTTGACCTAGACGGACCTGCGTCCTAGTTCAACGGCGCGGCGGAAAAGGGGCCGTATAAAACCATGCTGAAAAACCTGTTCAAACCCCGGCCCGGCGCCCGTACCGGCGACGTCCTGTACGCCCCGGCGGTGGAACAGGCGCGAAATGTCGGCTTTTACACGCGCTTGGGCGTGGCGGATCGGATCGATGCGCGGTTCGAGCTTTATACGCTGCACGTCCTGCTGCTGGTGCTGCGGCTGCGCGATGAGAACACCGAGGCGGGGCGGGATGCGGCCCAGGCCTTGTTCGATGTCTATGTCTCGGCCCTGGATCATGTGTTGCGGGAAGAGGGCGTGGGCGACGTGGCCGTGGGCAAGAAGATGCGCAAGCTGGGCGAGGCCCTGTACGGGCGGATGAACGCCTATGAGACGCCGCTGCGCGACGCCGATGCGACGGCCCTGGCCGAGGCCCTGGCGCGCAATGTCTATGCCGAGACGGGCGCGGAGCGGGCGGCCGATCTGGCGCGCTACGCCCTGGCCGCGCGGGCCGGCCTGGCGGCGCAGAAATTCAACGAAGTGCTGGCGAAGCCGGCCTGGACGGATGTTTGAGACGATGAGCGTAAGTCTTCCCTACAGCGAGACGGTGCGGGTCAACCAGATCGGCGCCGGGCTGAGCCGGCGGCTGGAGCCCGACGCGGACGCGCGCAAACGAATCGCCCGCGCCCTGGACCTTCAGGGGCTGGAGGACTTCGTCGTCGAGATCGAGGTCAAGCCGACCCCGTCGACCAGCGAATGGACGATGAAGGGCCGGGTCTCGGCCCATGCGGTTCAAACCTGCGGCCTGACGCTGGAGCCGCTGCCGGTCGATGTGGACCGCCGATTCTCGATCCAGCTGGTCGAGGCCGCGCCGCAGGAGACCGACGAGATCGAGGTCACCCTGGACGAAGAGGACGCCGATCTGATCGAGGACGGCAAGATCGACCTGGGCCAGTACGCCGTCGAGCAACTGGTCCTGTCGCTGGACCCGTTCCCGCGCAAGCCGGGCGCGGAGTTCGTGCAACCGGAAGAACCCGCCGAAATCTCGCCCTTCGCCGCCCTGAAGGCGTTGAAGCCCCAGGACGATCAAGGCTGAGGTTGACGTAAGGGCCGGGTGGTTGCATCCCCCGGCTTCGGCGCTATCGTCCAGCGCCCTATATACAGCGTCGCGCGACAAGACGACGCGGTTCTTCGAGGTCCATTTGCCAGCCCCAGTTACGATCTCGCTTGACGCCATGGGCGGCGATCACGGGCCATCCGTCGTCGTCCCCGGCATCCGCAGTTACGTCCGCACCCATGGCGGGGAGGGAGTCCGCTTCCTGCTGCACGGCGACGAGACCCAGATTCGCGCCGAGCTGGCGCGTTGCGACCTGCCGACTGAAATGGTCGACATTCGGCACACCGACAAGGTCGTGGCCATGGACGAGAAACCCGCCCAGGCCATGCGCCGGGGGAAGGGCTCCAGCCTGTGGAACGCCGTCGAGGCGGTGAAGACGGGCGAGGCCGGCGGCGTCGTCTCGGCCGGCAACACCGGCGCCCTGATGGCGATCTCCAAACTGATTCTGCGCATGTCGGCGCCGGGGCTGGAGCGGCCGGCCATCGTCGCCAGCTGGCCGACCTTCAGGGGTCATACGGCGGTGCTGGACGTGGGCGCCAATATCGGCAGCGACGCCGAGCAGCTGGTCGAGTTCGCCATCATGGGCGAGGCCTTCCAGTCGGCGGTGCGCGGCATCGCCCGGCCGACGATTGGTCTGCTGAACGTCGGCTCGGAAGACATGAAGGGCAACGAACAGGTCAAGGAGGCGCACGCCATCCTGCGCGACGGCCCGTTCGACCTGAACTATCACGGTTTCGTCGAGGGCGACGACATCGCCAAGGGCACGGTGGACGTGGTCGTGACCGACGGCTTCACCGGCAATATCGCCCTGAAGACCGCCGAGGGCACGGCGCGCTATATCTCGGCCCTGCTGCGCGAGGCCCTGACCTCGAACCTGCAGTCCAAGCTGGGCGCCGCCATCGCCATGCCGGCCCTGAAGAAGATGCGCGAGAAGATCGACCCCAGCACGATCAACGGCGGCCCGCTGCTGGGTCTGAACGGGATCGTGGTGAAGAGCCATGGCGGGGCGGACGCCAAGGGTTTCGGCAATGCGATCCGCATCGCGGTCGATCTGGCCCGCAGCGACTATATGACCAAGGTGGGCGCCAATCTGGGCAAGCTGGACGCCGTGTTCGACCATTCCAGCCCGCCCGCCGCCCCCGCCGGAGAACCCCTTCAGTGAGCGTCACCCGCAGCGCCGTGACCGGCGTCGGCTCCTATTTGCCGGAGCAGATCGTCACCAACGCCGACCTGGCCAAGTTCGTCGACACCTCCGACGAATGGATCCAGGAACGCACCGGCATCAAGCAGCGCCACAAGGCGCGCGACGACCAACCGACCAGCGATCTGGCGGTGGAGGCCGCCAGGAAGGCCCTGGCCGACGCCGGCAAGACGGCGGCGGACGTGGATCTGATCATCGTGGCGACGACCACGCCCGACATGACCTTCCCCGCCGTCGCCTCGATCGTTCAGCACAAGCTGGGCGCCGGGGTGGGCGTGGCCTTCGACGTCCAGGCGGTCTGTTCGGGCTTCGTCTACGCCTTGAGCGTCGCCGACGGCTTCGTGGCGCGGGGCCTGTCGAAATGCGCCCTGGTGATCGGGGCGGAAGAAATGACGCGCCTGATGGACTGGACCGACCGCACCACCTGCGTCCTGTTCGGCGACGGCGCCGGGGCCGTGGTGCTGGAGCCGCGTGAAGGGCAGGGGACCGCGGCCGACCAGGGCATGTTGGGCTTCGCCCTGCGCGCCGACGGGTCCAAGACCGATCTTCTCTATGTGGACGGCGGCCCGGCCACGACCGGCACCGTGGGCCATCTGCGCATGGCCGGGAACCAGGTCTTCCGCCATGCCGTGGTCAATATAGCCGAAGGCATCACCGCCGCTTGCGAAGCCGCCGGAATTGGTATTCCCGACGTCGACTGGTTCGTGCCGCATCAGGCCAATCAGCGGATCATCAAGGGGGTCGGCGACCGGCTGGGTCTGGACGAGGACAAGGTGATCTCGACCGTGGCGATGCACGCCAACACCTCGGCCGCCTCCATCCCCCTGGCGCTCGATGCGGCGATCCAGGACGGACGGATCAAGAAGGGCGACATGGTGCTTCTGGAGGCCATGGGCGGCGGCCTGACCTGGGGCGCCTGCGCGTTGCGACTCTAGGTCGAGCCCATAGGCATTGATTTTCCGCAGACTTTGCGCGCCTATAGGCGCAACGGACCGAACCAAGCCGGGGATATGATGTCAGGCCAACAGACCGTAACGCGCGCCGATCTCTGCGAAGCCGTGCACGAGGAGGTCGGCCTGTCCCGGCAGGAGTGTTCGGCCCTGGTGGAACGGACCCTGGAACTGATCGTGGAAGCCCTGGAGCAGGGCGATACGGTCAAGCTGTCAGGGTTCGGCGTCTTCCAGGTCCGCGAGAAGCGCGCCCGCATGGGCCGCAACCCCAAGACCGGCGAACCGGCGGCGATCAATCCCCGCCGGGTCATCAGTTTCCGCGCCTCTCAGATCATGAAGAGCCGGGTTCACGACGCCGTCGTCGAGGCCTGATTCGCTTGGCCAAGAGCGCCGACGCCTTCCGCACCATTTCCGAGGCGGCCGAGGAGGTCGGGGCGCCGCAGCATGTGCTGCGGTTCTGGGAGACGAAGTTCACCTTCGTGAGCCCGGTCAAGCGGGCCGGCGGACGGCGCTTCTATCGATCCCAGGACATTGCGGTGCTGAAAGCCGTGCGGCGGCTGTTGCATGACGACGGCCTGACGATTCGCGGGGTCCAGCGCCTGCACAAGGAGCAGGGACTGAAAAAGCTGGTCGGCGCCGAGGCGGCGGCCCTGATCGAGGATGGCGAGACCTTCGCCGTCGCCAAGCCGATGTCCGCGCCCGGAGCCGGCCGCGCCGAACAGGCGGATCTGCAGGCGGTTCTGGCCGATCTGGAGCAGGCGAAGGCGCGTCTGGACGCTGTCCTGTCGCGCTCGGTGGAAAAGTCGTTTTAGCGTTTGCGGTCAACGGTTCCCCCGTCTATAGGGAGCGCCTTCGGAGCGTGGCGCAGCCTGGTAGCGCACTTGACTGGGGGTCAAGGGGTCGCAGGTTCGAATCCTGTCGCTCCGACCATCTTCCCCAAAGAAGACGGTTGGTTGAAGGGGTCGCTTTCGGGCGGCCCCTTTGCAATTCGGGCGCTGTTCGACGCGTCCTCCTCGGCGATCAGTCTCAGTCTTCGCCCCGCCTACCCCGCAGACGTGGCTGGCTCAGCCCACGTCATTCCGAGGTCGTTCACGCCGCCGCAGAAGTGATAGGGTGCAAACGCCGTCGAATGCTGGGCTTCCGCGACATGTATCAGGGCGAACGGCATGATGCTGTCCCCGCAGCCAACAGGATCCCCTTGGTTTGATCGAACACTATGGATGGTCGGCGTCTCTGTCGGAGGCCTTTGAGCCCCATCAGCGTGCAGGCCACACGCCGGGACGTGTCATTCTCCACCAGCGGGACGGCTACGTCGTCGCAACGGACGGTGCGGACCTGCGCGCCAAGGTTTCGGGTCGGCTGCGTCATGAAGCTGGGGAAGTCGGGCATCCTGCGGTCGGAGACTGGGTCGCACTTTCGCAGACCGCGCAAGAGCGCACAGCCACGATCCACGCCGTCTTGCCGCGCCGCACGGCATTCGTCCGTCGGGCCGCCGACAGCATGCGGAAACTGCAGATCCTGGCCGCAAACGTCGATGTGGCCTTTATCGTCACATCCTTGAACGGTGATCTGAACCTGCGCCGGATCCAGCGCTATCTGGCGGCGGCGTGGGAGAGCGGGGCCCGACCTGTCCTGGTGCTGACGAAATCGGACCTGTGCGCCGATCCGGAGGGCCAGGCTGCGCCCATCGCCGCATTGGAGCCGGGGTGTCCGGTCCTGATGGTGTCGGCCCGCCAAGGCGTAGGTCTCGACGCCTTGCTCGCCCAGGTGGGGAGGGGAGAGACCTGCGTGCTCATCGGCTCGTCCGGCGTGGGCAAATCCACCCTGGTCAACGCCTTCCTGAACGAAGACCGGATGGCCACCCAGGCGATCCGCGAGACCGATGATCAGGGGCGGCACACCACCAGCCACCGCGAGCTCATCCTGCTTCCCGGCGGTCGGTTAATGCTGGATACGCCGGGTATCCGCGAGGTTGGGCTGATCGACGCCGAAGACGGCGTGAGCGCCGTGTTCGATGACGTCGAACATCTTGTCCAGGCCTGCCGGTTCAACAACTGCAGTCATGCCAACGAGCCGGGCTGTGCGGTGCAAGCCGCCGTGCAGAGCGGCGCCCTCGATCCCGCCCGGTGGGCCCACTATCGGAAATTGACGCTCGAGGCGGCCGCGGCCCAGCACGAACAGGAGCGGGCGGCGAAGGCTGTCGAGCGCCGCCGGCTCGGCGCGCTCCAGAAGGCGTACCGCGCCACGAAGAGGAATGATCGGGGCGCGGCCGACTGACCGGACGAATTATCGCCTTTCCCGCAGGCAATCAGTCTAGTCGGGAGATTCAAACCTGAGAGAGTTCAAAAATGCCCGCGTATACAATCGTGACCACCAGTGCGACCCAGGGCGGCGACACCGCCGAGGTCAATACGCTGACGGACGACTTCGCCAATGACAGCGAGGCGCTGGGCTATGCGCGTCGGATGGCCGACGAGGTGATCGACATGGCTCACCAGCTTCTGCTGGACTTCGATTACAGCAATGTCGGCGTCTATGACGGCGATCTGATCGACGAGGAGGTCACGCCCGATCACACCGCGCTGATCGGCGTCTGGGTGCTCGACGAAGACGGTTCCGCCTTCGTGTCCGCAGAAGAGTTCCGCGAAGGGGCGATCGAGATCGAGCCCGCTGTGAGCGTTCCTGCATCCTAAGACTCCTCGGGCCGTGGCGGGGGGGGGGGGCGGGCTAGCCACCTGCCCGTCGGGCCTGGGCAAGCTCACGGGCGGCGACCGCGAAATCGGCCTGAAACGCCGGATCGGCCTTCAGGCGCGCAACCAGGACCGCGCCGACAAGACGCCCCGCCTCGACGTCGCTGGGATAGTGGACGCCGCAGATGGCGCGGCTTTCACCATAGGCGAGGCCGCGCGCCAGGATGGCGTCGGCGCGATCGGGGGCCATTTCCGTCAGCACCAGGGCCCAGGCCCAGCCCAGGGCGGCGTGGCCTGACGGATAGGATCCGCTGGCGGCCAGCCAGGGTTCGGGCGCGATACAGGTCGCCGCCGGCTCGGCCACGAAGGGGCGGGGGCGGGTGAAGCCGCGCTTGGCCGGGGTCTGGATCGTCTCCAGGTCGCCCAGCATACGCCCCAGCAGGCGGGTCAGGGTCGGCATGCGTTCGGGGTCGAAGTGAATCCTGAGGGCTTCGTCGAAGACGCGCGGGGCGTCTGGCGTCTCGATTTCGTTGTCGGCGCGGGCCTGGGCCCAGCGCGGGCTGTCTTCAAGCGCGCGGGTGGCGCGATAGGCGGCGACGTCTGCCTGGGCGCGCAGCGAACCTTCGGCCGGCGGCGGTGGGAGAAAGGCGGCGGCGTTCGGTGCGGCGTCCTTGGCCAGATAGCCATGGGGATGATCGCGGAAGCCGGTCCAGAATTCGGGAGTGGGGGGCGCGGCAGCGCAGCCGACCAAAGAAAGCGCGAGGGAAACGGCGAAGGCGACGGCCGCAGGACGGCGGTCGGTAGACGTGTTGATCATGAAACTCTGGAAGTCTGGATGTTGTGATTCTGGATCAGGCCGGCAGGGCGCCCGGCCGGCCGTTTTCGACCACCCAACTGTTCAGGGTGGACACCGCAGCCCTTGGATCGCGCACGTCGGAAATGGCGCGGTAGCGGGTGGTCATCCGGTCGCGGTCCATGTCGATGGACATGTAGCCCCGGACCCGGCTGTCGAAGAATTTGATCTGCGGATTGTTCGGCATATTGGCCATCAGGGCGTCATAGGGTGGCCCTGAGGACGATATGGAAGTGCCGACGAACTCGGTCGCTACGGTGGCCGACGAAGGGTCAGCGCTGACGCGTTTGACGTCATTGGTCCAGAAGGAGTGGTAGTCCCCGCTGAGCACAATGGGGTTGGAGGGCTTCAGCGTCGCCAAGGCCTCGGTCATGCGGTCCCGCGCGACGGGGTAGCCGTCCCAGGTGTCGGTCCAGTAGCGGGTCTCGGCGTCGCCGTTCCCGAATCTGAGCCCCGCCATCACCAGATCCTGCCCCAGGATGTTCCAGCGGGCCTGCGAACGGGCCAGGCCCTCGTACAGCCAACGCTCCTGCTCGAAGCCCAGGAAGGTGCGGGCGGGGTCCAGCCGGTCGGGGCAGGCGGCGTCGGTGACCACCTGGCCCTTGCCGCCGTTGACGCCGTCGGCGCAGGCCTGTTTCGACCGGTATTGGCGGCCGTCCAGCATGAAGAATTGGGCCAGCCGGCCATAGCGGACGCTGCGATGGATCGGCATCTGGAGACGTGCGTCCAGCCGCGTGCGGCGAATGGGCATGGCCTCGTAGAAGGCCTTGTAGCCGGCGGCGCGGCGCAGCAGGAAATCACGGGGGGCGACGCCGGGCGTCTTGGACCAGACGCCGGAATAGTCGTCTTGAATCTCGTGATCGTCCCAGACCGCCAGGCAGGGGGCGACGGCGTGCAGGCGCTGGAGATCGGGATCCGTCCGATGCAGGGCGTAACGGTTGCGATAGCCCGCCAGGGTCGTCGCCTCTTCCAGCCCGTAGGGCCGCACCACATTCGCCGCCTGGGCGCCGGTGCGGGTGTATTCGTAGATGTAGTCGCCCAGGAACAGGGTCAGGTCCGGCGCCTCGTCGGCCATATGGCCGTAGGCGCTGAAATAGCCCGACTCCCAGTTGGAGCAGGAGGCGACGGCCAGCCTCAGGCGATCGATGTCGGCGTTCGGGGCCGGGGCGGTGCGGGCGTGACCGACGGGGCTGTGCTGACCCAGGGCCGTGAACCGGTACCAATAGGGGCGGTCAGGCCTCAGGTGTTCGACCTCGACATGCAGGCTGTGGGCGTCGCCACGGTCCGCCACCGCCTCGCCTGAGGCGACGATATGGTGAAAGGCCTCATCCGCCGAAATCTCCCAACCCACGTTGACCGCACCTCCCATGCCGCCGAGGCCGTCAGGCGCAAGCGGATCAATCGCCAGGCGTGTCCAGATGACGAAGCCGTCGGGCGCCGGATCGCCGCTGGCCACGCCCAAGGGAAAGACATAGGCGCCGCCGCCCTGAGCCTGCGCCTGACCAAATCGCAGCACCAGGGGCGCCGCAACCAAGCCGCCAAGCAACAGGCGACGGTTCATCGGGAAGGAGGGTTTCAGCATGCGGGAGGCTTTCGAACCAATCGAGGGCATGGGGCGGACCGGCGCGAACCGGTCCGCCCTTCTTCTCAGGCCTTAGAAGTCCATCGACAGACGGACCGCCACAGTGCGGCCCGGCTGGGGCGAGGTGGTCGGACGGGCCGAGCCGTTGAAGCCGTTGCGCGTCTCTTCGTAATAGGTGTTGAAGAGGTTGCGCACCGACAGGCCGACGCGCCAGTTGGCGTTCGTGGGGCCGGTGGTGAAGTTGGCGTTCCACAGCCAATAGGCCGGGATGATCGAGGAGGCGCTGGTCGAATACAGGTCGTCGCGGTAGTTGTAGTTGGTCTCCGCCCGCAGATCCAAGCCCGCCATCTGCCAGTCATAGGCGACGGAGCCGCCGTAGTTCATCTTTGGGAAGGGCAGTTTTTCGCCCGCGCGATCGGTATAGATGATCACGTCCCACGGCCCGTTGGTCGGGTTGGCCGCAGCCGTGGCGGTAGTGTCGACAGAGTTATATTCGTCGTACTCGCCGTGCTTGTAGCTGAGGTTCTGGCTGATGCTCAGACCGGCGATGGGGGTCCATTCGAACTCCAGCTCGGCGCCATAGATGTGCGATTTGGGCACATTGTCGATCTTGCCCACCCGGCCGGACGTGCGGTCGTACAGAACCGTTTGAACTTGCTGGTTTTTATAGTCGTAATAGAAGACCGAGCCGTTCAACCGCATCGAGTGGTCGAGGAAGTCGGATTTGACGCCGGTCTCGTAGGCGATCAGTTCCTCGGGCGCGAAGGGGGTGGCGGAGGTGGCGTTGTAGGTGGTGAAACCGCCGGATTTCACGCCCCGCGCGACATTGGCGTAGAACAGGGCGTTGTCGCTGAGGTCATATTCTAGGCCCAGCTTCCCGGTCACTTCGGACATGTCGGTGGAATAGGTGGCCTCTGCGCCCGGCGTCGCGTTCAGGCGGTAGGTGCCGGGGCTGGTCAGGCTGCGTTCCTCGTATTCGTAACGCAGGCCCAGGACCAGGTTCAGACGGTCGGTCGCCTGGAAGCTGTTGTTGGTGAAGACGCCGATCGATTCCACGTCCTGCTTGTAGGGGGTGTGAATGAGGGCGGTGATGGCGCGGTATTCCGTATAGAAGCCGCCGTCGTTGCTCTCGTTCGAATAGTGAAGCCCGGTCATCCAGTTCCACCGGCCGTCCTTGTTCGACGCCAGGCGGAGCTCCTGCGACAAGACGTCGATGTCATTATAGAAGAAGACGTCGGATTCACGCGCGCTGGTTCCGTCCCAGTCATTGTATTCGGACCGGGTGAAGGACTGGTAGGCGGAGATCGAGGTCAGGTCCGCCCAGCCGAGGTTGGCCGTCACCCGTGCGCTGAGGTCCAGGCCGTCATTGTCGCGGCCCGGCTTGTCGCCGACTGAGCGCCCGGACACCTTGGCCAGCTGTTCCGACAGCGACCAACCAGTGATACGCCAGGCGGTGTCTTTGGGAATGGTGACGCCGCCGGCCGTCGTATAGTCGCCCAGAAGACGGAAGCCGAGGCCGTCGGACTTGTCGACCATATAGGTCGCCGCCAGATCGACGGTGACGTCGTCCGTCGCATCCCAGGTCAGTCGGCCGCGCACGGCGGTCTTGTCCAGATCGCCCAGCTTCTGACCGGTGTCGCGATTGTACTGCCAGGCGCCGCCCTGTTCGGTGACGAGCGCGAGGCGGCCGAGCAGGCCTTCGGCGATCTGGCCGGAGACATAGGCGTCCAGCTTGTAGCGATCATACGAACCGTATTCGCCGGTTACGCCGGCGCGGAAGTCCGCCGTGGGCGCATTGGTGATGATGTTGACGGCGCCGCCGGTCGTGTTGCTGCCGTACAGGGTGCCTTGCGGTCCTCGCAGCACTTCGATGCGCGCGATGTCGAACAGGGCGCCCTGGGTGGTCACCGTATAGGGGTGGGCCACTTCGTCGACATAGATGCCAACGGTCGAGGCGTTGTTGCTGGAGTATTCGCGGGCGCCGACGCCGCGGATGCGGAACTGGGGCTGGCCGCCGCCGAACTGGCTGTCGACCTCAAGGTTGGGCACGACGTTTTCGAGGTCGTTGACGACGGAGATGTTCTTTTCATCCAACTCCTGGCCGCCGACCACGCTGAGCGAGGCGCCGACGTCCTGACTGGCCTGTTCGCGGCGTTGTGCGGTGACGACGATGTCCTGCACCGTCGTCGCGTTCGTCTGGGAATTGGTCTGAGCTGCGGCGGGCAAGGCCGCCAGGGCGAGGACGGCGCCGGAGGCGCCGAGGAGAAGACGTTTCATTTGATCATCCTTCGGGCGACGCGCGGGGACACCCCCTCCCTCGCGCGCCGAAGCGTTTGGGGATGTTGTCGAACAGTCGCCCTATCCGGCCGTCAGGCGAGGCGGTTGCAGGCTTGGGGAGGGAGGCCAAGGCCGCCTTCGCTTCACCGAAAAAACAACTGTTCGACAACGATCCGGAGATAGGCGGACGAAGCAATGCTTTTGTGAAGCTTATCTAAAGTGTTTCTGTCATGAAGTGGCGCACGCACGAGGATGCGCGGATAACGCGCGTTCTATCTCGTGAAGCGTGCGACCAACTGATTTGCGCCCGCTACGAGCTCTGTCGGCGACACCGGAATTCCCGTCGCGGAGGATATCAGCGCGCGTCCCTTGATCCAGAGTGCGAAGCGGGTTGCGGCCAGGCGTGTCAGGTCGAAGTCTGCAGGCCAGACGCCGAGGCTGTTGTAATAGGTGCCGCCGCCCTCCGGACCACGGAGCAGCATGGCCAGGTCGCGCAGTGACGGATCGCGCCGCGCCTCGACGCAAATGCTGGCGATCAGGCGGGCGTATCGGATGTAAAAGCCCTCCGTATCGGGCGGGATGGAGACCGTGGGCGCCATAAGCCGCGTCCACCGCTCCATATCTGCGCTTTCAGCGTCGCCTTCGGGGCGCTGGCCAGCCATATAGCGGGGCATGTCCCGGAACACGCTGTGCCAGACCGCGTCGAGAACGAAGCGACGCATATCGGGCCAATGATAGGCGATCGTTGAGGTGGAGGTGCCCGCAACGGCGCTGACGGAGCGATTGGTTATGGCCGTCACGCCGCCCGCAAGGATCTGGTCCGCCGCGATGTCCAGCAGTTTGCGTTGGATCGAGTCCGCCTCGAGCCCCTCGGCGGGGGCTTGAGGCAGGATCAGGTTCTCGCGATACCAAAATGTCGCCGTCGCCGGCCTTTCAGGCAGGCCAAGGCCATGGTCGATCAGCCCGCCGAGACCCTCTGCGGCGATGATTTCATATTCGGTCCGACCCTGAAGCGCGCCGGCGTAGAATTGTTCGATCGTCGTCCAGGCGATCAGGGGGGCGGCGTAGCGCTCCAGCCGAGGAATGGCCGCCAGATGCTCGCTCCAGGCCGTCTTGAGCATGGCGTCCCATCGGCGCATCAGGTCGAACCGCTCCGACGAAGAATCGCTTTCAAGCAAAAGGGCTTCCCAAACACGCGCAAAGCCGGCTTTGTCCGAGGCGCGCAGGCGTACATAGTGCTGGATCAAGGTCAGAAGGGTGTCGCGGTTCAACTCCAGTCCCGCGGCCGACTGGAAGAAGCGAACATGGAAGTCCGTATCCAGCCTCAGCGCTTCTTCGCCGACCGCCTGGATCAGGCCTGACTTTGTCCCAAACAGATTGACGATGACTGTCGTGCTCTTTTCGACCGCCTGGGCCAAGTCTCGCATCGTCAGGCTATGAAGTCCGTTCGCCGCAGCCTGGGCAATGGCCGCATCGACAATCTGCTGTGCGTCGCTGGTGCGGCTGGTCGCTTGGGATCTGAGCATGGGCTTAAATGCAGCCCTGTAGAATGGCTGTCGAGTGATCGAATGCGATACCTCCAGCATTCCTAGCCGTCGGCGATAGGGCAGGGTCGGCGTGTGACGCCTAACGAACTGGTATTTACAGCGGTCACAACCATCTCAGCTGCAAACTTGTTAGATCAACCCCTGAAATTGGCGGGGTAGGCCGCACGAAGCCCCGACGCTGCGGGATTTGGATCTCCGCTTTGGCCTTCGCGCTGCGCCGGCTGCATGTCAGCGTTCCTGAATCGTAAGACTCCAACTTGCTGAATTCTAAAGAACTGCAGGTTCCTGTTTCGTTGGAATCCAAGCTCAGCCAGAAGTCGCTGCCGCTGTTTCTTGGAGAGAGAAATGGCTGCCCGCATCTTCAGCGTTCCTAGTCCTAGGACGGGGATGTTCAGGATTCGCTTCACGTCACCCGTGTTCGACAGCAGCCAGGGATTGGCTCGCGCCAAGCGCCGTAACGACAAAATCGGTCATAGACGTCAGGGCTTCGAGCGGAGGAGCCGATACAATGTGCTGCGGATACGCCCAAGTTCGCTGCGATCTCACCCACCGTCTGATTGGACCGGCTCGACCGTTGGCAGGCCTACTTTGAGGGCGAGCGCTTCACATTCCATCAGCATCGGTGCGTTAGAAGGAATGGGTGACGCCGAATATGATCAAGCTCGTCAACGGCCTGACGACGCGAGTGCTAGACACACGCGGCGACAAGCCGACGTTGGTGCTGATCCACGGCCTCGCCAATTCGATCGAAATCTGGGGCCGGGTGCTGCCTCGGCTGACCGACCGCTTCCGGGTGGTCGCCTTCGACCTGCCGGGGTTCGGTCAAGCTGACCGGCCCGTCGCAGCCTATGATGCACCGTTCTTCGTGGAACAGCTGAAAGCCTTGCTAGATACGCTGGAGATCGCCAGGGCGCACCTCGTGGGAAGCTCGCTCGGAGCCAGTGTGATCGTGCGCTTCTCCGCCGCAAATCTGAAGCGAATCGACAGGGCGGTGCTCACCGCGCCTGGCGGTTTCGGCCGGGCGACTCATCCGTTGATGCGGCTTCCGGCCCTGCCCGTCGTCGGCGACTGGCTGGGCCGGCCCACGCCCGTCAACAATCAGCTTGCCTTGCGTCTGGCGATCCACGACCGGCGCAACGTGACGCCTGAGCTGGTCGAGCAAACCAACCGATATGCTCGCGCGCCGGGGAGTGATCTGTCGTTCGTGCGGACGCTCCAGACGGGCGTGGGTTTGCTGGGGGTGAGGGAGCGCGACAGTTTCGAGCGCCTGGCCCGTAAGTTCGATCGTCCGGCCCTGGTCGTTTGGGGACGCCAGGACAGGGTCTTTCCGTCGCCGCAGAGCGAGCGCGCCGCTGCGCTGTTGCCCCTGTCCGAGCGGATACTGATAGACGAATGCGGTCATTACCCGCAGTGGGAACAGCCCGATGTCTTTGCAACGGTTGTCGATCACTTCCTTATCCAAGGTTCGCAAACATGAAGGCGCGCATCGGTCTGGGTCTGTGCGTCCTGCTCTTGGCAGCGTCTGCACCCCTAGCGAGGGCGCCGGTCAGCGGGGCTGAAACCTTCGCTCTGGACGATTTCGGGGCCGTGAACTTCGGGTCGTTGAATACGGTGGCGGTGCCGTGGAAATTGGTCGCGGCGGCCTTGGTGCTGGACGATCCTCAAGGCGGAGATGTCAGCCAGGCGCGCCTCAAGGCGCGGCTTCAGACGTTCGGCTTCCTTTGGCCGGATCGGATCGACGGCGCTGACGTGCCGATCATGCCCAGCCGGGATCATCCGCTGGGGATAAGCGTCGGCGAAGTCACACCGGGCCTGCCGCCCGTAAAGGTGACGGTCGGCAATCTGGGTTGCGCTTCATGCCATGCGGGGCCTGCCTACGCCGCCGACGGCATGCCGCGGCCGGAGATCGCTTGGCTGGGCGCGCCGAACACCAGTCTGGATCTGGAAGCCTACACCCGGGCCGTGACCTCAGCCCTCAAACGCCGGACGGGCGATAAGGCCGAGCTTCTCAGGGCCGTTCGGACGCTCTTTCCAGAGACCGACACGTGGGAGATGGCCAGCCTGCGCTGGGCGGTCGTTCCGCTGGCCCGCCATCGACTGGCCGCAGTAAAGGATGGCGGCAGTCCCCTCCCGTTCGTCAACGGGTCGCCGGGTCTGACGAACGGCGTCGCCGCGCTGAAGCTGCAGGGCCACGCGCCATCCCACGCGGTCGAGGCGGGCTTTACTTCGATCCCGGACCTCGCGGACCGGAGTTTCCGCTCAGCGTTGCTCTATGACGGAGCCTATGCGCCACGGGGGCAGCCGCGCTGGCGGCCGATGGGGCGCGAGGATCTGACGCCGGCGCATCGGGATCGGCTTGCGGCCATCACCAGTTTCTTCACCGTGCCCAGCATGGGGCAGACTCCGCGAGCGGCCCATCGCGAGATTCCGACCGCGGAGCGCGCCTTCATGTGGCTGGAGACGCGGCGACCACAGGTATTTCCAGGTTTGATCGATCGCGTTGGCGCAGCCAGGGGAGCGGTGGTCTATGCGCGTGCTTGTTCCTCTTGCCACGGCGCCTATTCGGGGCCAGCAGAACGCCCGCGTCTTACACGTTTTCCGAACTGGCATGGAAAGGTGGGGTCCGACCCGGCGCGCGCGGCCGCCTTCACGACCGATCTCACGCGCTATGCCTCCACGGGTGGTTATGGCGAGGTCATGGACGCTAGGCCGACCGGCGAATACGCCGCCACGCTCCTTTCCGGCATCTGGGCGACCGCACCCTATATGCACAACGGCTCTGTCCCCACCTTGGCGCAGTTCCTGTTGCTGGAACCTCGCTCCGAACGGTTCCTCGTCGGCGGTCATCGGCTGGACTTCGAGGCCGTGGGCATCGCCGGGCAGGAGCAAGGCGGGGTTCGCGCCTATCCTGCAGGCTACCAGCCGTGGTCGCAGCCGGCCCTGTTCGACACCCGCATGCCCGGCCGATCCAATCGCGGCCATGAAGCCCAGGTCGAAGGCCTGACGGTCGCGGAGCGCCGGGACCTGATCGAGTATCTGAAGGGCCTCTAGCTCAAACGATCAGGGCATCCAGTCCAAGGCGGGGCTTGGGCGCCAGGTCGTGAGCCGGCGCGATCCCCAGCCGGAAGGCGGTGATCAGGCGACGGTGGCCGCCAATGCCGAAATCCGCCTGCAGGCGTTCGCGAGCCTCGACGTCGTCCGCCAGAACCGCCATTGGCGCAGCCGACAGTCCGGCCTGGGTGAAGCCGAGCCAGGCGCGATGAAACCGTCGTCCTGTGTCGAACGGCGCCTCGTCCGCAGGACGATGGAACAGGACGATGGCCGAGGCGCTGCACACGACCGCCGCTTCGGCGACCAGGGCGCCGGCCAGGCCGACCCGATCGAGCGTCTCGAACACGCCAGGCCTCAGCACGACGCCGGCTCCGACGGCCTCGATCCCTGACATTTCCATGGCCTCTGCGTTCAGCCCATCGAGCGACCAGGACGGATGGCGTCTCGACAGCCGCATCCATGACACCAGCTCCGCACGATAGGGGGCGTTGCGGAACCAGCGCAGGCTGGCCTCATCGTAAAGGCGCGCCAGTTCGGCGATGGGCTCCGGGGTTTTGACGATGATCAGGTCTTCGCTCCCCTCCAAACGGGCCAGCGCAGCGCGAGCAACCTCGCCGCCTTCAAACTTTCCGCGATAGGTGCGCCGCTGCGTCAAGAACACCGCCAGCGGATCGGAAATCCCGCCAGTATAAACGGTCAGTTCCGCAACGTTGACGCCGTCATGTCTGACATCGACGACCAAGCCGCGCCGTCCAGCGGCGAGACAGAAGCCCTCTACCGCCGAGCCATGGCTGACGTTCAGGTCGCGGCCTTCGGGATCGCCGATGGGCAGCCTGCGGCCGTCGTCCTCCAGCACCTGGACCCGTCCGTCGGGCGTCAGCCGCCACCGCGTCGGTTGAGTATTGTGGACGCTGGGCGAAAGGGCGGTTTCGGCCACGAGCGCCCGGAACGTGTCTGCATCCAGCGTCATCGCAGGTCTTTCCTGAACAGGTTCAGCCGCTGCAGCCGCCGCGCGAACAGCTTCTCCATCTGGCGCAATGAGGCGGAGTTCTCATCCGCGATCCACGTCACGCCGCATTGTCTGTAGCCGCCTGCGAACAGGGCCTTGATCACCTGATGCAGCATGGCGCCGTTCAGCCCTTGTCCGTGCAGGGCTCGCTTGACCGAATAGAAGATGATCACCGCGCGTCGCCGCCTCAGCCGCTCGCGGATGAAATGGACCAGGGCCATCGGTCCGATCCGACCGCGCGTCGCCTTCTGGAATGGGTTCAGATCCGGGATGCAGATCACCACCCCGGCAGGCTCGCCCCTGTAGTGGACGACGCAGGCGATGCGGGGATCCACGATCCACATCATCTCGCCGGCTTGGAAGTCGAACTCGGCCGGGGTCAGGGGCACAAACATCGGATTGTCGCTGAAACCGTCGTTGAGGCATTGTCGGGCCTCCTCGAACCGGGCCTTGAAGGCGCTGCGGCTGATGGGTTTCCACGTCCAGTCGGGATCCGACAGCACCGCCCGCTGTTTGTCGCCCAGCAGGGCGTCGGCGGTCTCCGGCCCGACATCGAACTCGAAAGTCGACATCGGAAACACGGGCGCATAGCCGCAGGCCTCCAGCAGGCGCGGCAGATGCGGGGCGCCCCAGATCATGTCGGTGTAGGGCTGGTTCTCGAACCCCTCAGTCAGGATGCCGGCCTGTTGCATGGCCGTCAGGTTGAAGGCGCCGACCAGTTCATCGCAGCCTTCGGCGTGCGCGAAGGTCTCAGCCGCGTCGAACAGAAGCCGCGCGGTTTCGACATTGTCCTCGCAGTCGAAATAGCCGAACTGACAGCGTTTTACGCCGTGGCGCGCATTCGACGACGGGTGGGTGTGGGCCGTCAGTCGCCCGATTGGACGCCCGTTTCGCCAGGCGGTGAAAAAGGTCAGGCGCCCGCCGTCGTCGCGCATCAGGGGGTTGCGAGCCGGATCCAGATACCGTTCCAGATCGGCGCGCATCGGCGTCACGTAGGGGCTGTCGGGGGGGTAGAGTTCGAACGGAACCTGGAAGAAGCCTTCCAGATCGCCCGCGCGAAGCTCTACGGCGGCAGCGGTCATGGGCGGCTCTCCGTCGTCAGCCGCGCCATTCGGAAGGCGAGCGCGAGATCGATCTCTGCCTCGGTGTTGCGCAACAGATCCGGCAACCGGACCAGACCGATCTGAACCGGCGACCGGCTCAGCAGCCCGACGTGGGTGGCGTCCGATCGCGCCAGAAGATCCAGCAGCGGCTCGCGCTCGGCCTCGTCGATCATCTCCGCACCGGCTTGCAGGGCGGCGGCGCTCCACAGAGGCTGACGATCCAGCGTCTGCGCCATCGCCTCGGGGCGGTAGTCGGCAAGATCATGTTCCGACAGGACCAACAGGTCCTTCAGCATCGGCTCCTTGGTCAGGTCGCCCAGAAAGCCGTCGAGGGATCGGGTGTTCGCCGAGGTCATGCGCTGACGAAGACGGGTGCGCCGACCGGCGGCGCCGAACGGCTGGATGCGGACCACCAGGGCCATGGTGATTAGCGCGGCGCCCACCAGGGCGAACAGGCGAACCCGGTCGTCGAGCGCACCGACATCCAACTGTTCGATCAGGCCGCAGGTCAGGGCCAGGGTCGTCGCCACGATCACGACGGCGTCGATCCAGACGTCGCGCGCATCGCTGACCCCGTTCGACAGGGCCAGCAGAACGATCACGAGGGCGGCGATGGGGCTGAAACCGATGGGCGAGGCCACCAGTTCAGAAAAGTCGGTGCCGATCAGTGGAATGACGATGGCCAAGCCGACGGCGAGGCGGCGAACGGCGCCGTTCTCTGCGCGGGACAGGGCCTTGCGATCCCTCGCCCACAACAGGATCAGGATGGCGACCAGAGATGATAGAATGATGGCGGCCAGTGCGAGGCGCGACCCGAAGGCGACGTGGCTGGTCGTGAACAGGGCGAAACCCAAACCCAGGGCGGAGGCCGCGAAGATGGCGATCTTCATCGCGCGCGGCGCATGACGGCGAAGAAGCCCTTCGGCCAGTAGGAGGGCCGCAAGGGGGGCGAGCGATATGGCGGCGTATGTCGCGCCCTCGAAGATCGGCAGGCCTGTCCGGACGGCCAGACTGCGAACGCCGTAGAATACGGACATGACGCCGAATAGAAACACCAGCCTCGGCGTCAAGGGACCGCCGACACGGCGCACGAGCAGAGCCGCGACATAGGCCGCCAGACCTGCCGCCGCAAAGCCGTCGAGCAGGGCCTGGGTCTCGACGCGGATCATGCGGCGGCCTTCAGAAGTCGGGCCATAAAGGCGCGCACGACCAGGCCCTTTATGGCGGCGACGGGCGCCCACAACGGCCTTTCGGTCCGGCCAGCGAACGCATTGAGGAACCAGCCTCGGCAGTCGGTTCTGGATCGGCGGCCCATAAGCAGCCACAGGGCTTCATAGGCCATCAGGCAGCCGGTCGAGATCACCATCGGCGCAAAAGACATCCGCTTGGCCGTTCCGGCGGCTAGGGCGGCGGCGGCGTCCAGATCGACGTGACGGGCCGACGACGAATGGACCATGACGTATTCAAGTTCCTTCATGAAGCATGCCCGCAGGTCTTCCGGTCGGACCGCGCCCAGCGCCTTGCCGCGCGTCGGATACCTGAGGCGGTCTTCGGGACGCGGGTCGGAGGGGCGCACCACGGTCACTGAGGGCAGGGGAGAGGCATAGGCGTCGATCACGGTCGCCCCCGCCGCCTTGGCGGCGCGATACAGGGCGATGCCGGCGGCGATGTCATCCGTTCCGTTGACGATTACCGGATAGCGCGCCGCCAGGTCCGCGATTTGATCCACCCACTCTGCGCCCAGGCGCTCGATCTCGACCTCGGGATTTATGCGCCGCGCCGCCGCGCAGGCGGCCGATGCCTTGTCGTGCCCGACGGTGTCGGTGAAAGCGAACACCTGACGGTTCATGTTGGAGGTTTCGAAAACGTCTATGTCGCAGACCGCGAACCGTCCGACGCCAGCGCGGACCAGGGCCAGGAAACAGGCGCCGCCCATGCCGCCGACGCCCGCGACAAACACGGCGCCAACTCTCAGGGCCGCCTGCTCCGCCTCGGTGACGAAGCCCAGATTGCGGGTGGTGAATTCAGCGTAGTCGAAGGCCGTCACGTCTTCCATGCGCGCAAACTTCCCCAGGGTTGAGAGTGGTCGAGCCAGTGCACCAGCGGCAGCAGGGCCGCCTGGATCATCAGCAGGGCGAACCGACCGAGCAGGCCGGTAACTGTATCGGGTGCGGCCACCTTGCCGAGATAGCGGCTGGCGGCGCGCATATCGATCTGGCCGATCTGCAGCAGATCGTCGCCGCGGCCATAGTCCAGCGCCGTGGCGCAGAGATCGTTGTAGATCGCGTCGCGATGTTTGGCGGCGGTCTCGAAGGTCTTCTTCAACTCGTCCGAACCGCCGGTATAGGCGTCGGTGATCACGAACCGATCCACGTCGAAACCGGCCTCCTCGCCGACGCCGAAGGCATGACGCCAACGCCCCATGATCTGTCGCGCCAATCTTTCGTGCTGGAAAGATCGTCTTGCAGCCGGCCTGCCGGGATAGACGTCGGAAAAGGTCTCGGCGACCATGCCGACGACGGCCGGCACCTGGGTCACGCTGGACACCCAGACGGCTCGGCATTGCCGACGCACAAACAGCAGGACGCAGGTCAAGCCATAGAGGGTGGCGGAAAGGCCGCTTCCACGCACATCTGGGCGCACCATGACCAGGCCCAGGTGCAGGATCTCCACCGACCGCCCGCCAAGGTCGGCGTCCAGAATGGCCAGGGCGTTGAACGCGACCGGACGTCCGCCGCGCTTCTCATAGACGACGGTCAGCACTGTCCGAGACAGGGTCTCTGGATCGCCAGAGAATATTCCATAGGTCAGGTCTCGATCACCCAGTACGCTGCGGGCGATGGATCTCACGTCCTCGACCAGGGCGACGAGATCGGCCTCCGCCAGGCCTATGCCCGGCCGCTCGACAATACGCGAGCGCAGGCCCGCGCCAGCTCCAACGGTCGTGTCCAGCAATCGGAGCGTCACAGGCTTGCTCATGGGGGCGATCTCGCTTCAGAACTCCACTACTAAGTACGTGCGACCTTCGCCTTTATGAACATCGAACGGATTAGCGACCGCCAACCAGTCCTGTTCGCGACTGTCTCGTCTAAGCTTCGCTACGTGATGCTGCATCAGATGCCACGCTTGGGTCAGTTGTCTCTGCTATGGGGCAGGGGGCCGCCCGCCCTTCCGGCCTCATTGATATCATTGAACGTGATTGTTCCAGGTCCTTTGGATTTCCAAGAGCTGAGCGCGGATCGATAGATCAGAAAATGCGGATCATATCAGTAGCGGCCGATGCGCCGATGCGCGGCCGCAAATAGCTCCGCTCTACAAAATCTATCTTGCGGTTCAACTCTGCTGAGAGTTCCCGCCTAATGCGCGCTTGATCAATCAGAGAGAACTTCATTTCGAACTCGGGCAGCACGTCAAACGCGAGGTCGATATCCGAAAGCTCGGTAGCCTCATCTCGGGCGAACGAGCCAAACAAATACATATGCTCAATGCCCTCGCGCGCCAGCTAAAGATAACGAGTTGGCGGAGCGAGATGGCCGTTTAGAACGTCGATCCATATCGTCGAGCAGTATCGAGGTAAGCCGAGATGATCGGCGCAGAATGGGCCCGTGAGGGTCTCGGGAAGATTGGGATGCATCGACAGAAGACACGCTGGGGAGGAGCAGGCGTGTCCCGTAAGGTAGACCTTGAATCAAGCCAAAATCGGTGAATGCGGACCGCTCAAAGCCCCGCTGCTGCGCGTTTTGATAGCTGCGCTGCGGGGGCTTTGCGCTCCAGAGCGATCGACCCCTGCAACTGTGAGCGCTCCATAATCCCAAGACTCTAACTGGTTGAATTTCCAACAGTGCCATGTTCCATAATCCCGAGAATCCCATAGTTCACCGCAAGCGATAGTGCTGCATTATTGGGATTCAATGCATGGCCATAGTCGGTGCAACGCCACGCTAGTGGCTAGTGCCACCACGCAGGATCGCGGGCCGCTGAGCGATAGTGATAGCTAGCGGAGCGGATTGCGGAAGCGTTTGCCTGATCGTCAGCCGGCACCGACGCGAGCTGTCCAGCAACATGTTCTTTAGGGCGACAGATATCGCAACAGTCGCATGCTGACCCAAAACAATAACACGCCCGCGATCACCCCGATTTTGATCTGGTGATCCATGAACCGAACGCCCAACACGGCGAAGAATGCGCCGGCCAGGCAAAGCACGGACAGGTTTCCCATCAACCTGGCGGTCATCTTGAGCCAGATGTCGTTTTGGTAAGGCGTCATTGGCGCGTTTCCATTCAAATCGCAGCCTACACCGTATCGACGGGATGGGAAGATGCATGAAATACATCCACGACCACCCGTAACTGGTGGACTGCAAGCCGCCTTCTCGGGACGGCAGGAGTGCCAGAACTATTTGCCGATCTGATCCGAAGTCCGGGCCAAAGCGCGATACAAAGTGCTGCGAGAAATCCCGAAAGTGGTCGCCACGGCCCCCATCGTCTGATCGGGATGCTGAAGTAAGAGACGTGCCTGCTCAAGCTGGCGAGCTGATAGGGCCCGCTTACGTCCGCCGGTTCGTCCTCTCGCTCGGCCGCCGTTTATCGGCGTCCCCTGCGTTGGCCCTGCGCGTTGACGTGGGCGACTCCGACGTCAACTTCCATTCCGGGGCGCGAGCGGGCCTCACGCGGGCCGGTCGCATGCCAGCTTCCCGACCTGCTGCGCCGATCAAGCTAGTGTCAGTAGCACCAGGCGGGCAAGGCAATCGCGCTACCTCCCCACGTTGGCAGGTTCGGGTCAGGTTCGTGTAAGCGGACTCGGATAATTGACTTTGCGAGCGGAGTGGGAATGCGACGATGCGCACAAGAAGCGGCACGGAGTGAGGCATGGCGGCTGTCTGTATAGCCATCGCCCTCGGTCTTGGCTCGACATCCGCGCTCTCAGGGGCAGAGCGCAGGGAAGTTGCTCCGTCAACAGAAGCGATTGAGGAAGCACGGGTATTGCCGAATGCTCCCGGCCAGACGAAACCGGCGGACGCATCTTCAACGGATGAGGTCGTGGTCCTTGACGACATCGAGGTAGTAGGCCGGCGCGGTGACACCGGGATCCTGCCGGAATTCGAGTATGACGCCGATCTCATCGACAGTCAGGCCGCCTCGAGCATCGGCGAGGTGATGGATAGGGCGCGCGACACGTTCAGCCCCGACGAAGCTCCGGTGATCATCATCAACGGCATGCGCGTCGCCGATCCGTCAATATACTATGCTCTGCCGCCCGACGCCCTATCCCGGTTGGAAGTCCTGCCGCCGGGATCTGCCGCAGGATTCGGGGGAACCGCGTCGGGCCGCGTGCTGAACCTCGTCACCGTACCTCGGTTCGTGGGCAAGGACGGTGAGTTCATGGGCCGGGCCCCGACCTCCGGTGGATTTACCCAGGCTCGCGTCGAACTGAGCCGTGCTCAAATGAATGGTCGGGACTTGGTCAATCTCAACCTCGGCCTCGATTCGTCTTCGGCGTTAAACGCTTCGGATCGGCCGGACTACTTGGTTGTTCACCCCGAAAGCACGGCGACGACGTTGCGCCCCGAGACGCGCAATCTGACGGTCAGATCGTCTATCGCTAAAGGACACGGCGACTGGTTCTCAAGCCTGAACTTCGACGGTCGACGCGGCAGCAACCTGATCTTCGCTCGAGGCATTGACGATGCCGTACGTCTGCGTTCACGCAACACCACTCTTCGGCTAGATGGCGGTCTGACCGGCACGGTCTCGGGCTGGAACGTTCGGCTCAGCCTATCTGGCGGACTCGATCGCTCTGCTATGTCGGGGCTGCAGACATCGACGGTCCACGTGCGGAACTTGTCTGGCGGGTTCGATCTGGACCGATCAACACCTGGCCTGCCCGCGGGGCCGATCCGGGTCAGCCTCTCCGGTTCAATGTCAAACGTCGCGTCGCAGATCGAGAGCGAAGGTGCCCGACGTCGGTTCTCACAGATGAGCCACATCGTTCGTGGGCAGCTTTCGATCCCCCTCCTGACTTCTGCGTCTGGTGTCGACAACGCTTCCGACGGAACGGGAAGGCGCTGGCCCGCGCCGCTCGGTGGTCTGGATTTGTCTTTAGGAGGAAGTTTTCAGGGCGGCGAGGACGCCGGGGGCAACAGCTCCGACATTGGCTTGAGCTGGGCCCCATGGCGGCTGTTGAGGGTGAACGGCGCCTGGGCGCACAACGAGACTGCTCCGAGCGATCGCGACCGGTTCGCCCCTATCGCTTTTGGCGCGCCTATCATCGTGTATGATTTCAGACGAGAAGAATCCATCGAGGTGTTGCCGTTGACTGGCGGCAACCCGGACCTGCAAGCGTCGCGATCCGACGTAAAACAAATCAACGCTGCTTTGGGCCCGTTTACCAAGCTGCGGCTGTTGGCCACCGTCGGACTTTCTCGTTCGGAGGCCCACGATGCGCCAGGAACACTGGCGCCGACTCTAGAGAACGAAGCTGCCTTTCCCGAGCGCTTCGTGCGCGATCAGGCCGGGCGTTTGATCCAGGTCGACCAGCGCTCGTTCAACCTTCGGTCCAGCCGCATCGACCGGATGACGTCGCGGCTTTCGCTGACCCGGCCATCGGGCATTGGCGCGCGCGCACTTAGCCTCAGCCTCAACCATTCTTGGCTACTCGCTGATCAAACAGAACCGGGCGGGGGATTGCCGGAACAGGACAGGCTCTCTGGCGACGGCGGGGGCGTCTCACCACAAACCCTAACCTTCCAGGCTAATGGTCGGCGCGGCCCGTGGGGGCTGGACGTTTCGGCGCGTTGGGCTGCACCGTACCGAATCCGAAGGACGAGTCGGGTCGATGATGGGGCGGACCTCAAGATCGCCGGATTCGGCGCCTTGGACTTCCGGCTCAATTACGCATTTCTTGGTGCGGTCTCGGCTGGCGCAGACGGCACCCCGGCTCGACGGGGCGCGGCGGCAAGCCTAGTGTTTGCAGTGGATAATCTGTTCGACACCCGGCCAAAAGCGCAGTTGGCAGACGGCCGACCGGCGCCCGGCTATGGCCGCAGCGAGCGAGACCCCGTTGGACGTACCGTCAGCCTGACGTTGAGGCGTCGCTTTTAGCATGAGGTCACGACCGAAGCCCACGCACTGGCTCTTCACGCCTAGCAGGGCGAAGGGCATTGACGTCATCCTATGACTGACCGTCATGAAGTCGATGCGGCAACCAACGTCGGTAGGCGATAACGCAACTGTTATCTTCGGCGACCATCATGCCAGCTTCGTGCAAGGTTTCCATGCCAGTTTCACTTGGTGGTTGCGCCGTCGCCCTGTCGGCACGCCATCGTCGGGGGACAATCCATTGGCATTCAGGTGCGGTCGCCTCACGTCCGAAGTAGGACACCCGGCTCAGAAGCGCCTCATGGCAGCTCTCGTCGCTCTGGTTGTTCTTTCTAGTGGTCCTGCGCTTGCCTTTCCGCAAACCGGATACACGATCGAGAATGGACAACTCCGCACACGGATCGAGTTGGAAAGCGACGCTTTCAAAGCGTCACCGTTTGAAGTCAGGAACAACGCCATCCTTCTGCAGGCGCAGATTGACGGACATCCGGTCACCGCCATGGTCGATAATGGCGCAGACATCAGCGTGATCGACGAGGCGACCGCACGCGCATTGGGCATTCGCCTATCCGAATGGACCGAGCAAGTTATCACTCCAACCTCATCCGAAGGAATAGTCAGACGTGCGCATGACGTTACGCTCGCAGTGCCAGGTCAGTTCTCCATCAATACTGAAACCATGGCCACCGACCTTTCGGCGCTCTCGGCACTTGTCGGCAAGAAGGTCGATCTCGTCCTTGGGGCTGAAATCGTATCTAATTTGACTGTTGTTCTCGACACCGGCAAAGGAAGCGAAATGTCAGAGCCTAGCATTAATATCAGATTTGCGGAAGCGCCGCCGAGTACGCTGATAGAAGTGGAGGTCGATATAGATAACCTTCGCACTTTCGGCGTTGTAGGTGACATCGCCACTTGGAAACTTACGAAAGCATACTTCAAGCTTTACGAGAATGCGACCGGAAATGTATTCCATGGGGAGGTCGATCTGCCGGGCGGAGCAGGATCTAGCTGGTCGTACACTTGGAATGGACGGATGTACAAAGAAGGCGGCGGTCAACAGATTCAGGTGCAAGTCCGGTTTGACACCACGGGCCCCGGCGTCAGGGTTCGATTTAATCTGTACTGGTAAGCAATCACGCGGCTCTTTTCCAAGGAGGGGATGAGCCGCGCGTGTCTGCGAGAGACAATGATGCAGTGGTTACTACAGCAACTGCAAGGCAATCAATTTCTGATGGCCGCACTGGTGGCGGTCGCGGGATTGGCCTTGCGAAATCTGCCCCTTCGCCTTGCTCGTTCGCTGCGCAATCTTGGAACCACAAGCCTCACACTCCAGAACGCCGATCAAATCTACGCTCAGGTCGATGTCGTTATGGCGCGTGCGGCCATGGGACACCGCGTTCAACGTCTCAGCATGGTGGAGGGCTACGATCAGGCGCGCGATGAGTGGGATTGGGAGTTTGCGCTCGGAGAAGGCCATCATTTCCTCTGGATTGACGGCGCGCTCGTGATCGTCACGCGCACGACGAATGAGCAGGGCGGCGAAGGCGGGAGAAGCCTTCGCCGCCCTGCCACCTTAACGATAACGACCTTGGGACGTTCGCGCGCCGTCATCGCGAAGATCATAGACGCGGCGCGCGCTATAAATAGGGATGAGACCCACCAGAGGATATTTTATTGGACCAAGGGGTGCTTTGTGGTCGCGGACCGAAAAAAGCGACGGAGCCTCGACACGGTCTTCGTGCCTCAGAAAATCAAGCAACGATTGCTGACGGACATGACCGACTTTCTTGAAGGGCGCGCGGAGTATCACCGTAGGGGAGACCCTTACCGTAGGACCTACGCCTTTGAGGGGCCGCCGGGGACGGGAAAGACGACATTGGTTCAGACTCTGGCCGCCCATTTTGATCGGGATGTTTATGTTATCAATCTATCTGGCGCGGACAGTGACGAGACACTTCAGTCCGCGCTTAACCAGATCGACAAATCCGGCGTCGGATTGATTGAGGACATAGACGCCAGCGACGTCACGCATCACCGGCAACCTTTTAGCGGGGAACTTCGTCCATCAGACGCTTATGGAATGCGCGACAGCTCAGGGCTGACGCTCAGCGGGATCCTAAATGCGCTTGATGGTGCCGTCGCGCGCGAAGGGCGGATTATGTTTGTGACGAGCAATCACATAGCCCATCTTGACGAGGCCCTCGTACGACCGGGTCGAATTGACGTGATCGAGCACATCGGCCTGATGCAGCCTTCGGAGGCATTGGCGATGAGCCGTCATTATTGGCCGTCGGATCCATCAATCGATGCTTGGTTTAGCGACCGCGTCCTGCCAATGCTCCCGATGGCACCGAGCCGTCTTCGTGAGATGTTGTTGTCGCGGAAAGCAACGCTGGAGTCGGAGCACCGCACGCATTCCGTACCGGTTGGGCCAAACCCCACCGCGCTGGCCACATTCCTGGGGTGATGTGGACATCCACGCCCACCCGTAACTGGTGGACTGCAAGCCGCCCTCTCGGGACGGCAGGAGTGCCAGAACTATTTGCCGATCTGATCCGAAGTCCGGGCCAAAGCGCGATACAAAGTGCTGCGAGAAATCCCGAAAGTGGTCGCCACGGCCCCCATCGTCTGATCGGGATGCTGAAGTAAGAGACGTACCTGCTCAAGCTGGCGAGCCGATAGGGCCCGCTTACGCCCGCCAGTTCGTCCTCTCGCTCGAGCGGCTGCCAAGCCTGCCATGGTCCGCTCGCGGATCAAGTCTCGCTCCATTTCGGCTAGAGCCGCCATCATATGGAAGAAGAACCGTCCTGCCGGTGTTGTGGTGTCGATGCCATCAGTCAGGCTTCGAAATTCAACGCCACGGCTCTTTAGCGCACTGACGAAATCAACAAGCTGGCCGACTGTGCGGCCTAGGCGGTCAAGCTTCCAAACGACGAAGACATCTTTCTCTCGGGCAAAGCTCAAAGCCTCGCCCAATGCCTTGCGATCTACCCGCGCGCCGGACGCAGCTTCAGAGAAGATCCGCTCGCAGCCCGCCTGTTTGAGCGCGTCAATCTGGAGATCGAGGTTTTGGTCCGCAGTCGAGACCCGCGCGTATCCGATCACGGCACGCCGGAGGTGTCGTAGCGACTGCAGATTGCGCTAACGCCGGAGGAGGGCGATGAGTCAGTCCAATTCCGTTTTTCAAAGCGGCCTGACGACCTGGAACCTGCCCGAAGGTGACAGCGCCCGGCAAGCCGTCGCTCCGTTGCGGGGCTACGTATATCAACTCGAGGCATCCCTGGCGCGCTGGCTGGTTCTGCCCACCGGAAGTGAACTGCTGCTCGAAGTCGCGGAAGACTACGCCGAGGTTGCCCGCAATCCGGGCTCGCTCGACGCGGTTCTGAAAGCAACCCAGATCAAGGACACTCGCGAGTCGGGGGCGGTGACCCTGGTCGTGCCGATATATCGCTCGATCAAGGCGCCATACCGCGGCTCCCTCACCGGTCGATGCTCTGAACCATTATCGGCGTGGACGAGCTCAGGAAACCCGTGACACGGCCAGTCCCAGTTCTGTCCGGCGTCCTCGAGCAGAGCCTCTTTGGGCAAAAAAGCTCTGAGCAGCGCCATTGCAGACTGGATTCGGGAAGGTTTACCGAGGCTCACATAACATCCGACGCACATGCGACTGAAAGCGTCGATGATAAGCGTGACCGTCGGTCGCCCAATCGGCTGGCGGAACCGCCGATCCACCAGAATGATATCTCCTTCGGTGTGATCAATCAGCCAAACCTGATTGGGGCGCTCGACGACGAACTCCCCCGGGCGCGACGTCGCAATTTCTGCGGCGTTCTTGCCATGACGGGCCTTCAGCCGGTCGTAAAGATCCAAGGCCTGGATGCGTGTTTTGACGCCCTTTCGGCCAGGGGGATTTAGACCGGCCCTCCTACACCGGGCGCGAACTGTGTTGAGTACCGCCGTTTCGCTTGGGCGCTGTTCGGCAACATAGTCCCGCTCCAAGACCTCGCGGATGATCTCGTCTATGTCCGCTGCATACATCGAAAGCCCGGCGGGACGGCCTGACTTGGCGGGCAAGAGAGCTGAAGTGCGCTCATCCTCTTTGAGCCGCGCAATTAGGCGGTATGCCTTTGTCGTGGATATGTTGAGCGCAGCGGCGGCCGCATTGACGTCCGCACGGCGCTTCTTTTCCATTTGGGCCAGTGGAAGAAGGACTCGCCTCGCCGCTGTCGCAGCACGCCACGCAGCGTCCGGCTCCTCGGGGTCTTCCGCATCATGCTGGCCGACCGACATTTCAGTAATCCTAGGAACCTGAAACCTAAGAAAATGAAAGTTTGCTCTTTATCTCCAGCGCGGCAAGCAATTTTTTGGAGCAGTTCATGTCGTCGATCGACATCAGTTTCCTAGGACGAAACGCGCAACTTCGAACCGTTGGAACCAATACCTACAATGACCTCGAGACTATCGTCATGACGAGACGAGATGTGCGAGCCGTCGCCGGACGGGAACCGATAGCCAGATTTCAGATGCTGATTGGGCGCACTGCCTACCGAATTTTTACAGATGCGCCGTCCAATGTTCTTCAGATACGATCGAAATCGCACTGCCATCGTCGCGCCATGCCGACGCCTGGATCCGCGCGTACAGAGTACGGATGACCGGTTGGTCGCTGACGACCGTATTGGCCGCCAACCACTTTTGCAGGAACTCAACCTCGGCCTGGTTCAAGTCGCCGTCTGCGGCGATCCCCCGCGCCAAACCTACCAGTTCGTCGATCTGACGTGCGGTGATCCGGTCGCTACCTAGCTGGTTGATCAGACTGTCCATATTCGTGTCCTATGTTGAGAGGCGCTGGAGGGACGGCGCCATGTCGATCAGCCGCACCGCCTGTAAGGCGACTTCGGGGAGTTGCGTGACATAAGCCTCGTGGCGGCGTTCCCACAGTCGGCGCAGCACCGCCTGCGGCGCATAGGCGTCGAACTTGGCCTCGCTGAGATTGACTACGAAGGCGCTGAGCTCGGCCGCCGAAGGAGCCCGAGCTGCGACCGTCTCCAGCAGAATCCGCGCGTGATCGGTCGTCGTATTGGTTAGGGTGACGCCCAGGTCGTGAACCTCCGTCTCGGCCCCCATAGCCAGAAGCGCGACGGCCATGACGCCGTTCATCTCTCCGCCCCGCCACAGCAGCACGTGAGTGTCTGGGCCGTCAGCTAAGACCGCACGGCGAGACAGGTCGAAAGCGGCAAAGGCGTCACTCCCCTCCTGCAGCAACGCGGTCGCGGCAGGATCCGCATAGGCAGGCAGATCCTGCGCGAGATAGACCGCTCGCATTTCTTGAGCGAGGCGATCGCCTAGAGGTTCGACCGCTTGTCGTTCGAACAGGGGAAGTCGTCCGGACCGATGAGGCTCAACGTTCAGCACCTTCGCCCGATCATCGACGGCGATTACGCGCCACCGGCGTCCCGCAAAAGCGAGGATACTGCCGACAAAGAGGACATTGGAGATCGGAATCTGCCCAAGCGGGCGCGCGCCATGCCGCAGGGACCATTCCTCGTCGGTTTCGAAAATGGCGTAAAACTCTCGATCTGAAGTCAGCCGCTCCCCAAGTACTCCCAGCATGATCTGTCCGTCCGGCGCCTGTTCGATCAGTCCAACCGCCGGGTCGCCCATTGCGCGCAGCAAGCCGAGAAACATCTCCTGATCCAGAGCGACGAGAGGTCCCGCGCCGAAGAGGGCGTTGAAGAGCCCACCCGCCGACATGCCCCCGCGCTCCACGATTAAGGACAGAATCTGATGGATCGCTACTGTGGCCAAGCCAACACCGTGTCGCGGCGACTCCACATACCGCTCAAGCAGCAACCGGACGGCGGCCACAGCGCGAATGGTTTCGGGACGAAGCGCGTCAAGGGGGCCGGAGGTGCCGGTCAGGGGCTGCTCGCGCACATAGACCCGCAGAACAGCTGGCGCGCCCTTGCGCCGACCGCTTCGTCCGCGCCTCTGTCTCAGGCTGGCGAGGGAGCGCGGTGCACCCAACTGCGCAACTGATTTTACCCCGCCGAGGTCGATGCCCAGTTCCAGGGTGGTCGTGGCCACGGCTGTTGTTGGCAGGGTTGCCGCCTTCAGCAACCATGGCGCTATGCCTGCGATAGCCGATTTCGTGACGCCAGTGTCGCCGTATCAGAACTCGAATCTCAGGTTTAAGGCACCGAAGCGCTCGAAAACTCTGGAATCCCAGGGTTAGAGACAGCTCACACAACAGCGCGGATATGTCTTCGTTTCGCATAATATATCTTAGGCGAAGAACGGGCATCTTCGACCAAAGTCGCCCTGACGCTTGTTCGCCCGCTGCGCCACTGTCTCCCGTCAACAAGCGCCGTTCTGCGGTGTGAAAACGGTCGGAAAGACCTGATAGCTGGGAGGCTACGCAATGACGGACAGCGCCACGGGTGCGCCGGTCGATGAGTATGTGGTGGGTAAGAACGACAAGCTGGTGATCCTGGCGTCGTCGGTCGGCACCGTTATCGAGTGGTATGATTTCTATCTTTACGGGTCGCTGGCCGCGATCATCACGGTTCAGTTCTTTTCAGGCGTCAACGAGACGACCGGCTACATCTTCGCCCTCATGGCCTTCGCCGCCGGGTTCGCAGTGCGTCCCTTCGGGGCCATCGTGTTCGGGCGTCTGGGCGATCTTTGGGGCCGCAAGAACACCTTCCTGGTGACCATGCTGCTGATGGGGCTTTCGACCTTCGTGGTCGGTCTATTGCCGCCCTATGCGGCGATCGGCATCGCCGCGCCGATCATTCTGGTGCTGATGCGCCTGATCCAGGGCCTGGCCTTGGGCGGTGAATACGGCGGCGCCGCCACCTATGTGGCCGAACATGCGCCGCATGGTAAACGCGGCTTCTACACCTCCTTCATCCAGATCACCGCGACTGCGGGGCTGGTGCTGAGCCTGGTGGTCATCCTGGGCGTTCGCGTCGCTGTGGGTGAAGACGCCTTTGCGGAATGGGGCTGGCGTATTCCGTTCCTGGTCTCGATCCTGCTGCTGGCGGTATCGTTGTGGATCCGTCTGAAACTGTCCGAAAGCCCGTCGTTCAAGCGGATGAAGGCCGAGGGCAAGGGTTCCAAGACCCCGCTGAAGGACTCGTTCGGCAAATGGCCCAATCTGAAGCTGGTGCTGATCGCCCTGCTGGGTCTGACTGCGGGCCAGGCGGTCATCTGGTACACGGGCCAGTTCTACGCCCTGTTCTTCCTGGAACGGGTGATGAAGGTGGATGCGACCCTGGTCTATGTGATGCTGACCATCGCTCTGGTCGCGGCCTCGCCCTTCTTCATCTTCTGGGGCTGGCTGTCGGACAAGGTGGGACGCAAGCCGGTCATCCTGGCCGGGTGCCTGATCGCCGCCCTCACCTATTTCCCGCTGTTCAACGCCCTGACCCAGGCCGCCAATCCGCGCCTGGCTGCGGCCGCCGCCTCGGCGCCGGTCGTGGTCTACGCCGACCCGGCGGACTGCAATGTCCAGTTCGACCCCATCGGCAAGACCGTGTTCAACCAGTCCTGCGACGTGGCCAAGTCGCACCTGGCCAAGGCCGGCGTCACCTATACCAATATTGAGGCGCCTGCCGGCACGGTGGCCGAGGTGCGGATCGGTGATCAGGCGGTCGTCCAGAGTTTCCGCGGCGACGCCATGACGACGGCCGACTTCGCGGCCCAGAAGAAGACCTGGGACAAGGACATGAGCGCCGCCCTGACCGCCGCCGGTTATCCGGCCAAGGCGGACAGCGCCCTGGTCAACAAGCCGATGGTGGTGCTGATCCTGTTCATCCTCGGCTTCTATGTGACCATGGTCTACGGACCGATCGCGGCGGCCCTGGTCGAGATGTTCCCGACCAATATCCGCTACACCTCCATGTCCCTGCCCTATCATATCGGCAACGGCTGGTTCGGCGGCTTCCTGCCCACAACGGCCTTCGCCATCGTGGCGGCGACGGGGAATATCTACTCCGGCCTCTGGTATCCGATCATCGTGGCGCTCGCGACGGTCGTGCTGGGCGTCCTGCTGGTCAAGGAAGGCAAGGACGTCGATCTGAACGCCTGATCCTGCTTTCGGGCGTGAATGAGGGGCGGGTCGTCGCGAGGCGGCCCGCCTTTCGCTTGTTAAAGCCCCCCTGCCCGGTTCAGATGCCGCCATGTTCAGCCTGATGATCCTCGGCCTGGTGGTCGCCTATATGGCGGTTCTGTTCGCCGTAGCCTGGCATCAGGAACGGCCAGCGGCGCGGGCGCGGGGACGCGGACTGGGGGCGTCGGTCTATGCCCTGTCGCTGGCCATCTATTGCACCTCCTGGACCTATTATGGCGCGGTCGGCACGGCGGCGCGGGACGGTTGGGAGTATCTGCCCATCTACATCGGGCCGGTTCTGGGCCTGACGGTCCTGTTTCCCCTGTGGCGTCGGATCGCCGCGGCGGCCCGGCGCGAGAATGTCGGCTCAATGGCCGATTTCGTCGCCTCGCGGTATGGCAAGAGCCAGACCTTGGGCGCAGCGGTCACCCTGGTCGCCATCCTGGGGTCGCTGCCCTATATCGCGCTTCAGCTGAAATCCTTGTCGATGGCCGGAGCGTTGCTGACGGCCGGGACGCCGGTGGCGGGGTCGGAGAGTTTGACCGTCCTGGTTCTGGCAGGGGTTCTGGCGGGTTTCGCCATCCTGTTCGGGGCGCGGCGGCCCGACCTGACCGAGCACAACCGAGGACTGATCCAGGCGATCGGCCTGGAATCCCTGGTCAAGCTGGGCGCCCTGCTGCTGGTGGCGGTCTTTGCGCTCGTTCTTCTGGTTCAGGACGGATCTCCGGCGCGCAGTCTGGAAGGCCTGGGCGCCCTCGCCGCCCCGCCTGAGCTGACGCCCCGGTTCTTGGCCATCGCCTTGATCGCGACCCTGGCCATCTTCTGCCTGCCCCGTCAGTTCCATGTGGCGTTCGTCGAGGGGGCAGACCCCAGCCATGTCCGGCGCGCGCGCTGGATTTTTCCGGCCTATCTCGTGCTGACCAGTCTGGCGGTCCTGCCGTTGGTGGCTGCGGGCGCCCTGTTCGCGCCGTCGACCAATCCCGATCTGCTGGTCCTGGCCCTGCCGTTCGGGCGGGGCGAATCCCTGCTGACCGCCGTCGTCTTCGTCGGCGGATTCTCCGCCGCGACGGCCATGGTCATCGTCGAGGCGGTGGCTCTGTCGGCCATGGTGTCCAACAGCCTGATCCTGCCCTTCCTGGCGCGGGACCGCTGGCGGCTGCGCGGCGACGCCTCGGACATGTCGGGCGTAATCCTGCAGGTGCGGCGCGGGGCCATCGTCGCCGTTCTGCTGCTGGCCTGGCTCTATTATCAGGCGACCGATCAGTCGCGTGGCTTGGCGGCCATGGGCCTGGTGTCGTTCGCCGCCATGGCGCAGCTGGCGCCGGCGCTGTTCGGGGCCGTGCTGTGGCGCGGCGGCCATGCCCACGGGGCGCTGGCGGGGATGACGGTCGGGATCGCGGTCTGGATCGTCATGCTGGCCCTGCCCCAGCTGGCGCCCGGCGCGCCCTGGCATCCGCATGTGATGCTGGGGGTCAAGGATCCGCTGGCTCTGGGCGTGTTCGTCAGCCTGGGTCTGAATCTGGCAGCCTATGTCGGGGTGTCGCGCTTCGCTCAGCCCAGGCTGATCGACCGGGTGCAGGCGCGGGCCTTTGTCGATCGGCTGGGTCCGGACTGGCTGGATGCCAAGCCGTCGCCGTCCGGCGCCTCGGTCGGCGATCTGCGCGCCCTCGTCGCCCGGTTCATCGGCGACGAGCGGGCCGAGCGGGCCTTCGCAGCCTGGAGCGCAGAAACCGATATTCGACTGCGTGACGCCGATCCGGCCGACGCCGGGCTGGCGCGGGCGGCGGAACGGATGCTGGCCGGCGCCATCGGCGCGGCCTCGGCGCGCCGGGTCATCGCTGCGGCTCTGGCGGGGGGCGGCCGCGCGCCCGAGGATGTGGTGCGGATGCTCGACGAGGCGTCCCAGGCCGTCCAGTTCAGCCGCGATCTGTTGCAAACGACCCTGGACAACATCGATCAAGGAGTGATCGTGGTCGATGAGGATCTACGCGTAACGGCATGGAATAGAAGATGTGTTTCCATGTTCGACTTGCCGCTCGGCTTTGTTCATGTCGGCCTGCCCATCGCCAGCATCTATCGGCTGAACGCAGAACGCGGCGAGAGCCCCGACGATATCGACGCTTGGGTCGAGCGCCGGCTGGAAGCGCTCAGCCGCCGCATTCCGCATGATCACGAGCGGCTTCAGCCGGATGGACGCGTGTTGCGGTCGTCCGGCGCCCCTATTCCCGGCGGGGGCTATGTCACCAGCTATACGGACATCACCGCCCTGCGGCGGGCGGCCAGTCAATTGGAAGAGGCCAACGAGAGGCTGGAGGCGCGGGTCGCCGATCGCACCGCCCGGCTTGAGGAAGCCCGGCGCGTGGCCGAGGATGCGACGGCTTCGAAGACCCGCTTCCTGGCCGCCGCCAGTCACGACCTGCTGCAACCGTTGCACGCCGCCCGGCTGTTCATCGCCGCGCTTAAGGAGGAGCCGGCCGTGTCCGGTCCGGACGCCGGACCGGCCAGCCGCACCCTCGCCGTCAACGCCGACCGCGCTATCGACAGCGCCCACCGCCTGCTGACCGCCCTGCTGAACTTGTCGAAACTGGAGGCCGGCGGGGTCAAGGCGGCGGTCACGCGCCTATCGCTGGACGGTCTCTTCGACGAGTTGAGGCGCGAATACGCCCCCGTGGCCGAGGCCAAGGGTCTGGCCTTGACCCTCGTACCCAGCGGCCTATGGGTGAGATCTGACCGCGATCTGTTGCGGTCCATGCTACAGAACCTGATCGCCAACGCCATCAGATACACCGACAAGGGCCGGGTTCTGGTGGGCGCGCGACGGCAGGGCGAGAGGGTGCGGCTGCTGGTGTGCGACACCGGGCGCGGCATTCCCGACGCGGACCAGGAGACGGTCTTCGGGGAGTTCGTACGGTTGCCCGGCGCGCCGGTCGATGAACCGGGCGCCGGTCTTGGGTTGGCTATCGTGCGGCGTCTGTCCAGCCTGCTGGATCACCCGCTGGAGCTGAACTCGCGTGTCGGACGCGGCTCCATCTTCCGCATCACCGTGCCGCGCGGCGTCGCGGACGCGGTTGTTGAAGTCGTTTCGACCCATGAGGTGCGACTGCCCCTGGCGGGTCTGCGGGTGCTGTGCGTGGACAACGAACCGGTGATCCTGGAAGCCCTCGACGCCCTGCTGACGCGATGGGGCGCACGGCCGACGCTTGTGTCCGGGGTGGATGCGGCCCTGGATGCGGCGGGACCATTTGACGCCGCCGTCGTGGACCTGCACCTGGGCGACGGGGCCGACGGATTTGCGGTCATCGACGGCTTGAGACCGCGCGGCGTGCGCCGGATCGCCCTGGTCACCGCCGACACCCGCGATGGTCTGAACGAAAAGGCCAATGCGGCAGGGGCCGTGCTGCTGCCCAAGCCGATCAAACCGGCTGCGCTGAAGGCCTTTCTGTCGAGCTAGGCGGGATCAAGCTGTTTCGCCAGGATCACCGCCTGGGTGCGGTTGTGGACGCCCAATTTGCGGAAGACGCTGGTCAGGTGGGCCTTGATCGTCGCCTCGGATACGCCGAGGTCGAAGGCGATCTGCTTGTTCAGCCGTCCGGCCTTCAGGCCCTCTAGAATCCGTAGTTGCGACGGCGTCAGGCTGGCGACCCGGGCGGGTAGATCATCATCGACGTCGCCCTCCGCCGTCTCCGGGGCCCAGCCGTCGCCGGCGAGAATGGCGGTGATGGCCTCGACCATCTGCGGCAGGCTGGCCGATTTGGGGATGAAGCCCGCCGCGCCCAGGCCCAGCGCATGTCGAACGACCGACGCGTCCTCGCTGGCAGAAACCACGGCGACCGGCACGGCCGGATGTTCGGCGCGGATGGCGGCGAGGCCGGCCATCCCTTCGCTGTCCGACAGTTTCAGATCTAACAGCAGCAGATCGACCGCCGCCGCCGCCAAGGCCAGCCGGGCCTCGGCCAGGCTGGCGCACTCATCAATCACAGCGCCGGGGGCCGCCTTGTCGACCGCAGACCGCAGAGCGGCGCGAAACAGCGGGTGATCGTCGGCGACGACGATACGGTCCATCAGGCGTCCTTCCCTTGCGCGGCATGCTTTTCGGCCCCGTCGGCGACAGCATGGCGCGGTTCGACTTTCGTCGAAACTAGACGAATGGCTAATGGCCGCATACGCCCCTTGGGGAAAAGGTTCACCCGGACGCTCGCATCAGACGAGCGCGGGAGGTACCATGATGATCAAGTCCAGCCTGGCGGCGGGATGCGCGGCTGCGGCCCTGCTTCTGGCCCCCGGCGTCGCCTCGGCGCAAGACGCCCAGGCCGCCCTCGAAGCTCGTATCGCTCAACTCGAAGCCGAGTTGAACGCCCTCAAATCCGAAGTCATCGCCGCCCGCACCCAGCAGGCGGCGCAGCAGCAGGACATCATCCGGCTGGAGACCCGCCCTGCCCCGCCGCCCCCGGTGCAGCAGGCCGCCGCGCCCAGCGACGGTTTCCGCATCGGCGATCACACGGTGAAGTTCGGCGGCTTCGTCAAGGTCGACGCCTCGGCCTCCAGCTATTCCGGGGGCGATCCGATCAACGGCGACGCCCTGCGCGAATTCCATATCCCCGGCTCCATTCCCATCGGCGGCGCGGACGAGGATACGGCGACCGACTTCAATGCGCGCCAGACCCGGTTCTGGTTGACGACCGACGGTCTGGTCGGCGGCCGCAAGGTCGGCACCCGGTTGGAGATGGACTTCCAGACCCTGCCCGGCACGGCGGACCAACGCACCACCAGCCCTGCCAATCCCGCCCTGCGCCGCGCCTTCGTCACCATCGACAACTGGCTGATCGGTCAGGAGTGGACCAACTTCCAGAACACCGCCGTCTTGCCGGAATCCGCCGACTTCATCGGTGCGGCCGAGGGCACGGTCTTCGCCCGTCAGGTCCAGGTCCGCTACACGCGTGGTCCCTTCTCGGTCTCGGTGGAAAATCCCGAAACGACCGTCACCCCGTTCGGCGGCGGCGCCCGGGTCATCGCCGACGACAACAGCCTGCCGGACTTCACCGCTCGTTACGCCGTGTCGCGACCCTGGGGGGATCTGCAGTTCGCCGGCCTGCTGCGCCAGCTGAAATACCAGAACCCGGCGACGGACATCGATTCCAGCGCCACCGGCTGGGGGCTGTCGGCCTCGACCAAGATCAAGGTCGGGTCCAAGGACGACGTCCGCCTGATGGTGACCGGCGGCGAAGGCATCGGCCGCTATGTCGGGCTGAACTTCTCGAACGACGCGGTGCTGGACGCCTCCGGCGAGCTGGAGGCGATCGGCGTCGTCGCCGGCTTCGCCGCCTATCGCCACGTCTGGGCGCCCGGCTGGCGCTCCAGCCTGATCTGGTCGGCCCAGAAGGTGGACAACGACACGACTGTGACCGGCCTGGCCGTCAATCGGTCTGCCCAGAGCATCCACGCCAACTTGATCTGGTCGCCCGTTACGGCGTTTGATGTAGGCGCCGAACTGATGTTCGCTGATCGCGAAATCGAATCCGGCGCGAGCGGCGACATGACCCGACTGATCCTGTTCGCCAAATACGGATTCTAAAAATGCTGGAGACGTCTCGCGTGCCCGATTCCGACCTTTACCCCGTTCCCTCAGACTTCTCCGCCAGGGCCCATATGGACCGGCGAGCCTATGAGGCGGCGCGGGTCGCGGCGCGCGAGACGCCCGAGGCCTTCTGGTCCGAACAGGCCAAGCGGCTCGACTGGATCAAGGCGCCGACGAAGATCAAGGACGTCTCTTTCAAGAAGGAAGATTTCCGCATTCGCTGGTTCGAGGACGGCGTCCTGAACGTCGCCGCCAACTGTATCGACCGGCACCTGCCCCATCGCCGGGACGAGACGGCCATCATCTGGGAAGGCGACGACCCGGCCGACAGCCAGCACATCAGCTTTGGCCGCCTGCACGAAGAAGTCGGCCGCATGGCCAATGTGCTGAAATCCCATGGCGCCAAGAAGGGCGATCGGATCACCATCTATATGCCGATGATCCCCGAGGCGGCCTACGCCATGCTGGCCTGCGCCCGCATCGGGGCGGTCCATTCCGTGGTCTTCGGCGGCTTCTCGCCCGACAGCCTGAGCGGCCGGATCGAGGACTGCGGCTCCAACCTGGTCATCACCGCCGACGAGGGCGTGCGCGGCGGCAAGGTCGTGCCGCTGAAGGCCAATGTCGATGCGGCCCTGGAGAAGGTCAAGGTCGACACCGTCCTGGTCATCCGCCGCACCGGCGCAGATGTTCCGATGATCGAAGGTCGGGACGTGGACTATGCGATCGAGGCGGCCAAGGCCTCGACCGACTGCCCGCCTGAGCCAATGAACGCGGAAGATCCGTTGTTTATCCTCTACACCTCAGGTTCCACTGGAAAGCCGAAAGGCGTCCTTCACACGACCGGCGGCTATCTGTTCTGGGCCGCCTGGACGCATGAGCTGACGTTCGACTATCGCCCCGGCGAGGTCTTCTGGTGCACCGCTGACGTGGGCTGGGTCACGGGCCATTCGTATCTGGTCTATGGGCCGCTGGCGAATGCGGCGACCACCCTGATGTTCGAGGGCGTGCCCAACTATCCCGACGCCAGCCGGTTCTGGCAGGTGGTGGACAAGCACAAGGTCGAGGTCTTCTACACCGCCCCCACGGCCCTGCGCGCCCTGATGCGTGAAGGCGACGCGCCGGTGAAGGCGACGTCGCGCAAGTCTCTGCGGGTGCTCGGCACGGTCGGCGAGCCGATCAATCCGGAGGCCTGGCGTTGGTATCATGAAGTCGTTGGGGACAGCCGCTGCCCCATCGTGGACACCTGGTGGCAGACCGAGACCGGCGGGCATCTGATCACTCCCCTGCCCGGCGCGACGGACCTGAAGCCCGGCTCGGCCACCCTGCCCCTGCCCGGCGTCGAACTCCAGATCGTCGATGCGGAGGGCCAGGAACTGGTCGGCGCGGTCTCGGGCAATCTGTGCATCACCGACAGCTGGCCGGGGCAGATGCGCACCGTCTATGGCGACGACCAGCGGTTCTTCGAGACCTATTTCTCGACCTATCCAGGGCGGTATTTCACCGGCGACGGCTGCCGCCGGGACGCGGACGGCTACTACTGGATCACCGGCCGGGTCGACGACGTCATCAATGTCTCGGGCCATCGGATGGGCACGGCCGAGATCGAGAGCGCTCTGGTGCTGCACGACGACGTCGCGGAAGCGGCCGTCGTCGGATATCCTCATGATATCAAGGGTCAAGGCATCTATGCTTATGTGACGCTGAACAAGGGGGTCGAGGCGACCGAGGATCTGCGCAAGGCCCTGGGCGCCCATGTCCGGCGCGAGATCGGCCCCATCGCAGCGCCCGACGTGATCCAGTGGGCTCCCGGCCTGCCCAAGACCCGATCGGGCAAGATCATGCGCCGCATCCTGCGCAAGATCGCCGAGAACGAGATCGGGGCTCTGGGCGACACCTCCACCCTGGCCGATCCGTCCGTCGTCGAGGATCTGGTCAAGAACCGCGCGGGCTGATCAGGACCGACTTGTGCGCCGCCTCGAGCCTCGTCAAAACCGGATGAAGGGGCCGGCCGTGAAGCCGTAGGCCTCAGTCCTTGGGTGGAGACGACGAGATGACGATCCGGTTTGACGGTCAGGTGGCCATTGTGACGGGCGCGGGCGGCGGTCTGGGGCGGGAGCATGCGCTGTCCCTGGCGGCGCGCGGGGCCAAGGTGGTGGTCAATGATCTGGGCGGCGCCCGCGACGGTTCAGGCGGTTCCGCAACCGCCGCCGAGGCCGTCGTAGCCGAGATCGAGGCGGCGGGCGGAGAGGCCATGGCCAATGCGGCCTCGGTGACCGACTTCGTCGCCGTCCAGGCCATGGTCGATGCGGCCATGGCGAAATGGGGCCGGGTCGACCTGCTGGTGAACAACGCCGGAGTGCTGCGCGATCGCACCTTCGCCAAGATGGAGATCGAGGATTTCCGCTTCGTCGTCGATGTGCACCTGATGGGCGCGGTCAACTGCACCAAGGCGGTGTGGGAGATCATGCGGGGCCAGAACTACGGCCGGATCGTCATGACCACCTCGTCCTCGGGCCTGTACGGAAACTTCGGCCAGTCGAACTATGGCGCAGCCAAGATGGCCCTGGTGGGCCTGATGCAGACCTTGGCGATCGAAGGGGGCAAGAACGACATCCGCGTCAACTGCCTGGCCCCGACCGCCCATACGCGCATGACGGAAGACCTGGGCGCAGCCTTGCCGCTGGAGGCTCTGGCGCCGGAACTGGTGACGCCGGGCCTGCTGTATCTGCTGAGCCGTGACGCGCCCAGCCGCTGTATCCTGGCGGCGGGCGCCGGCGGGTTCGAACGCGCCTATGTCACCTTGACCGAAGGCGTCCACATCTCGGGCGAGGATGCGCCGGAACAGGTGGCGGCCCAGTTCGACGCCATCTCCGACCGGGCAAAAGAAATCGTGCCGGAGATGGGCGCCGCCCAGGGGATGATCGAACTGACGAAGGCTCAGAAGGCTCACGCCTCCTGATCGAAAACCGTCGGCGCGGTCAGCCGATCGCCCCGACGCAGCCTTCCGCCTCGCCGGGGGTCAATTCCGCCTCGGTCAGGGCGATGGTCCAGCCGTGGTGGGTGTTCAGGCCCCAGCGCCGCGCGCCGCCGCCGTCGCCGGCGTCCCCGCCGGCCGTCACCACGACGCGGCGGCCCGTCGGCAGGGCGGGCGGATCGATCTTGCCCACGGCGAGAGACGTCGGCGTCTCGCCGCCGTAACCGTCGAACACGCTCAACATCGACCATTCGCGACGCAGGCCCATCCACCAAGCGTCCTCGGTGTTGATGGCCAGGACGGCGACGCCGTGCCCCTCGGCCGCGAAGGCCAGGGCCTTTTGCGGGTCTCGCACCATCTTGATATCAGCGGCGGCGCCGAAGCGCAGGCGGGCGCCGTCATAGGCCCGGGTCGGTTCGATCGGCGCCCAGACCTGGACCTGGAGCCGCCCTTGGCGCGCTAGGCCCCAGCCGACGATCTCGCGCCACAGGTGTTCAACGGCTTCGGCGTTCTCGGGTTGGGCCTTGGACAGCATGCGCGAGAGGACCGTCTGTTCGCGGTCGGGGCGCAGCTTGGTGTGGGGGCCGGTGGGGGCGTCCTTGGCGCGGCCGACGGTGGCGGCGACGGCGAGGCGTTGCTCGAACAGGGCCAGGATCTGATCGTCTATGGCGTCGATCTCGGCGCGCAGGGCGGCCAGGGCCTGTTGTTCGGGGGTCAGTTCGGCCACGTCAGGCCACACTTTCTGGACGTTGGAATTGGGCATGGGATTAGGCTTTCGGCAAAGGGGGATTTCGATGTGCAGGGGCGGACAGCCGCTCTGGTCCAGAGCGGTCGCCGGCGAGACAGTCAGGGACGGAAAGCGCCCGACGCCTCAGCCGGCGTATCGAAAGCCGTAAAAGCCGTAGCCGAAATAGAGGCCGGAAACCGCGCGCGAACGGTCGAAAGAAACAGAAAGAACGCGCTGGCGGGACATGGGTCCGGGTCCGGTTATGCGGATCGATTGCGATCCGTGGGGCCTTAAAGCACGCAATGACCGTGCGCCGTCAACCCCTTCAGGCGGACAACAAGACGAAACGCGTCCGGTTATCGCTGGAATCCTGAAGATCGTTGCGCAGGATCGACAGGCCATAGACCTCCGCCGCACCCACCGGCGCTATGGCCGCCTGGGTCGGATCGCCCGCTTCGGCGACGTCGCGGGCGGCGCCGGCGGTGTCGAAATGCTCGACGACGTTCAGCCTCAGGCCTTTCAGCGTCTGCTCGCACTGGGCCAGGGCGATGGGGTGGCTGAGCACCTGCTTCAGATCGGCGATCCGCGCTCCATCCAGGCCCATCAGCGCGTGTCGGATCGGCCGCCAGGCCTCGGCGACCACCTTGAGGCCCGACTCGCGCACCAGGGTCGCCGCCGGCTCCACCACCCCGATGGAGGAGTTTTCGACCGGGATCAGGGCGCAGTCGCAATCGCCGGTCCTCAAAGCATCGAGCGCCGCCGCAAAGGTCTCGAACGGCACAGCCGTGTCCCAGGGCCGCAGAACGGCGCAGGCCTCATGGCTGAACGCGCCCGGCGCGCCCTGATAGGCGACCCGGCCGGGCTTTTCGTCTTGGTGCGGTTGGTTCATGTCCGTCACTTCCGGCGTCTCGGCCGAAAGCCTTCCTTGTCGTTCTCGACCGATCAGACGGAACGTCCTTGTCCGAGCCGTGACCGTTTCGAAGCGTATCTGCGGCGCCGCTCCTTTTCCGACAAGCCGAATGTGACGGGCGCCCGCTATCGAACGGCCTGTGGTCGCGCTAGCCTGATTGTTCTCATCGCCTTCGGAGGCCCCATGTCCGTTGTCTCGAACGCCAGCCGTCGCGCGGTCCTGACCGGCCTGGCGGGAACCGTGGCGGGGTGCGCCGTGACGCCGGCGACGCCTGTGACGGGATTCGCCCCACGCCGGATCGCGCCGATCTTGATGGCCCCCGAGCGGATCATCCGCATCACCGTCTGCACCCGTCCTTTCCGCGCCACGGGGCCGCGCCTTGATGTGGAATCGGTCGGCGAGACCAAGGTGGTGCACAACTACGGCCATGGCGGCAGCGGCTGGTCGCTGTCGTGGGGTTCCAGCGCCATAGCGGGGCGCAAGGCCATGGCTCTGGCCGGCCTGGCGGGTGGGCCGCCTGTCATCGCCGTGATCGGCAGCGGCGCCCTGGGCCTGACCTCGGCGCTCCAGCTTCAGCGGATGGGCGCGCGGGTGACCATCTATGCCCGTGAACGCGCCGCCTTTACCCGGTCGATGCGTGCGACCGGTAGCTGGACGCCGGACAGCAGAATCGCCGACGCCGACCGCGTCTCCGCCGAATTTCCGGCGCTGTGGGAACAGATGGCGCGCGAGACCTATGCGACCCACCAGACCTATCTAGGAACAGAGGGCGACCCCGTCGTCTTCAGCGACCGTTACATGCTGTCCGGCGGCGCGGACCTGCCCCGTTCGCTAGAGCCGCCGCCGATCCGCACCGGCCCCGGCGTGAAGCCGATCCGCTTCGCCGAATACAGGCTGGACGGGCTGGCGCCGCGATCCTTCCCCCTCCCCGCCTCAGCCTCGCCGTTCCCGGTCGGGGAGACCCGGATGGTCAGCGCCATGCAGTTCAACGTCGCCGAACTGGCGCACCGGCTGGAGACTGAGTTCCTGGCCCATGGCGGGCGGATCGAGACCCGCACCTTCAACACGCCGGCGGATATGATGACCTTGCCCGAAAAGGTCGTCGTCAACTGCACCGGCTATGGAGCCAAGGCCTTGTTCGAAGACAAGGAGCTGATCCCGGTGCGCGGTCAGATCGCCTGGCTCGCGCCCCAGCCGGAGGCGAACTACGGCCTGCATTTCCGGGGCGTGACCGTCCTGTCGCGCCCGGACGGAATCGTGGTTCAGGCCACGCGCAACGACATGAACGGCGTCGGCATCGACGACGAGACGCCGGACCGCGGCGAGGCGAACGCGACCATCGGCCTCGTCGCCCCGTTGTTCCCGCCGATCAGGCGGCTTCCGAGCGGCTGATCCGGCCCGACTTCAACCGCTCAGCCACCAGGAAGGCCAGCTCCAGCGCCTGGTCGGCGTTCAGGCGCGGGTCGCAGTGGGTGTGATAGCGGTTGGACAGGTCGTCCTCGGTCACGGCCTGGGCCCCGCCGATACATTCGGTGACGTTCTGGCCGGTCATCTCCAGGTGAACGCCGCCGGGGTGGACGCCCTCGGCCTCCGCAACATCAATAAATGTCCGCACCTCGCCCAGGATCCGGTCAAACGGCCGGGTCTTGTAGCCGTTGCCGGCCTTCAGCGTATTGCCGTGCATCGGGTCGATGGACCAGATCACCTTGCGGCCCGACGCCTTCACTTCCCGCATCAGCCTGGGCAGGCGTTCGCCCACCTTGTCGTGACCGAAACGGCCGATCAGGGTCAGGCGGCCCGAGATATTGTCGGGGTTCAGGGCGTCGATCAACGGCAGCAGGTCGTCGGCCGTCATGGTCGGTCCGCATTTCACGCCGATGGGGTTCTTGATCCCCTTCATGAACTCGACGTGGGCGCCGTCCAGCTGGCGCGTGCGCTCGCCGATCCACAGCATATGGGCCGAGGTGTCGAACCATTCGCCAGAACCGCCGTCAAGCCGCGTCAGGGCGCTCTCGACGTTCAGCAGCAGGGCCTCGTGGCTGGTGAAGACCTCGACCCGGCTCAGGTCCGGATGGGTCTCGGGCGTGACGCCGACTGCCTCCATGAAGGCCAGGGCCTCCGTGATCTTGTCCGCCAGCTCGCGGTACTGGGCCCCGGCGGCGTTATCGCCCGCGAAGCCCAGGGTCCAGCGATGGATATTGTACAGGTCAGCATAGCCCCCACCGGCGAAGGCCCGCAGCAGGTTCAGGGTCGAGGCCGACTGGTTATAGGCCCGGATCAGACGCTGCGGATCGGGCGCGCGCTCTTCCGGCGTGAACCCCATGCCGTTGATGATGTCGCCGCGGTAGCTGGGCAGTTCGACGCCGTCGATCTCCTCCAGCGGCGACGAGCGCGGCTTGGCGAATTGGCCGGCGATCCGGCCTACCTTCACGACCGGCTTGCGCCCGGCGAAGGTCAGGACGACCGCCATCTGCAGGATCAGGCGGAAGGTGTCGCGGATATTGTCGGTCGAGAACTCCTTGAAGCTCTCGGCGCAGTCGCCGCCCTGGAGCAGGAAGGCCTCGCCGCGCTCCACCTGGGCCAGTTTAGACGTCAGGCGCCGCGCCTCGCCGGCGAAGACGAGCGGCGGCAAGGCGCGCAACTCGTCTTCGACGAGGGCGAGGGCGTTGGGATCCGGATAGTCCGCCGGCATGTGCAGGGCGGTCTTGGTTCTCCAGCTTTCGGGGGTCCAGCGTGTCATCGCGCAAGAATAGGGCTTTGTGACCGCTCAAACAACGAAAACACGAATAGATTTTGCCGTTCAGCCTCAGTCCTCGTCGGACGGCGCCTTTTCAGCCGCCTCGGCAGCCTTGCGTTCGGCCTTGGCGGCCGCCTTCTCCGCCGCCTTGATGGCCGCCGCGCGCTCCCGTTCCTGACGTTCGAAACTATAGTTGGGTTTGCGGGCCATCGGCATCCTCGTCTGATCTGTCTTGGCGGCGAAGGTGGCGCTCCGCCGCGCATGACGCAATCGGCAATTCGCTCAGCCTGCGGATTACGCCCTTCAGTGGGAGCGATTGGGGCGTGAAATTTCTACGACACCCCGATCGCGAGACTGGCGCCTTAGGCGCCCCTCCCCATCTCCTTGGTCGGGGGCCGAAACCAAGAGCTGGAGCTGTATTATGGCGCCGTGCGACCTGACCCTTGACGAGATTTTGGCCGATCCCATCGTGCGTCGTCTGATGGAGCGCGACGGGGTCGATGAGGCCGAAGTGCGCGGTCTGTCCAACTATGTGCGGCGACGGCGGGGGCCGCAGATCAACCATCGCGATCGCGACCGGCTCGGCGAGGAGTCGCATAGTTTCATGCGGTGAGCCTGTCGCCGCTCGCAAGCTTCTTGCTTTGACAGGGCTGGACCGGTGATGCGCCACAAGTTTTCGCCATTTATCGGCGTCAGCCCTCATCTTTCTGTTTCGCAGAGCCTGCATCGGTGGCATCGCTGGCGCCCCGCAATCCTCAAGCCACGAAAATCGAGATGTCCGAAGAATTCTATCGCATGAAGCGCCTGCCTCCGTATGTCATCGCGGAGACCAACGCCATGCGAGCCGCCGCCCGTCAGGCCGGCGAGGACGTCATTGATCTCGGCATGGGGAACCCCGACCTGCCTCCGCCGCCGCACGTGATCGACAAGCTTTGCGAGGTGGCGCGCAAGCCCGACGCCCACGGCTATTCGGCCTCCAGGGGCATCCCCGGCCTGCGCCGCGCCCAGGCCAATTATTATGGCCGTCGCTTCGGCGTCGAACTGGACCCCGAGACCGAGGTGATCGTCACCATGGGCTCGAAGGAGGGTCTGGCCAGCCTGGCCACCGCCATCACCGAACCGGGCGACGTCGTCCTGGCGCCCAATCCGTCCTATCCGATCCACACCTTCGGCTTTATCATCGCCGGCGCCGCGATCCGCAGCGTGCCGACCACACCGGACGAGCGCTATTTCGAGAGCCTCGAGCGGGCCATGGCCTACACCGTGCCGCGACCGAAGGTCCTGGTGATGAACTATCCGTCGAACCCGACGGCGGAGACGGTCGATCTGGCCTTCTATGAGCGGGTCGTCGCCTTCGCCAAGGCCAACGACCTGTGGATCATCAGCGACCTCGCCTATTCTGAACTCTACTATGACGGCAAACCGACCGTCTCCATCCTTCAGGTGCCGGGCGCCAAGGATGTGGCGATCGAATTCACCTCGCTGAGCAAGACCTACAGCATGGCGGGCTGGCGGATCGGCTTCGCCGTGGGCAATCCCAAGCTGATCGCCGCCATGGCGCGGGTGAAGTCCTATCTCGACTACGGCGCCTATACGCCCATCCAGGCCGCCGCCGTCGCGGCGTTGAACGGGCCGCAGGACATCGTCGATCAGAACCGCGCCCTGTATCATCGTCGCCGCGACGTTCTGGTCGACAGTTTCGCCCGCGCCGGCTGGGAGATTCCCAAGCCCGCCGCCTCAATGTTCGCCTGGGCGCCTCTGCCCCCGGCCTTGGCGCATCTGGGCAGTCTCGAGTTCTCGAAGCAACTATTGACCCACGCCAAGGTCGCAGTCGCTGCTGGCGTCGGTTACGGCGAGAACGGCGAGGGCTTCGTCCGCATCGCCCTGGTCGAAAACGAGCAGCGCATTCGTCAGGCCGCACGCAATATCCGCGCCTATCTGAAATCGATGGGCGTCAACGTGCCGCCTGGGCGCGAAGTGCCTGACGTGTGATCGTTGGCGAGATCGCCAAATCTGGATCCATCGGGGCAACAGAGACGATAGATGAGACCACCACTTCTCTTGGCCTTGGCCTTGGCCTTGTTGGTCATGGCCTTCCCCGCCTATGGCCAGACGCCGGTCCAGGCCCACGGGGCGTTGGCCGTCGAGGCGGGGCGGGTCGTCGACTCAAGCCGGCGTCCGGTCGTGCTGCGAGGCATGTCTCTGTTCTGGAGCCAGTGGCAGCCGCAGTTCTATAATCACGACGTGGTACGGTGGCTGAAGGACGACTGGAAGATCTCGGTGATCCGCGCCGCCGTCGCCGTCGAGCACGGCGGCTATCTGGATCATCCCGAGCGGGAGACCGCCAAGGCCGAGGCCGTGATCGACGCGGCCATAGCCGAGGGCCTCTATGTGGTTGTGGACTGGCATGCGCATCAACCGCATCCAGAGGAAGCAATCACCTTCTTCACCCATATCGCCCAGAAATACGGCGCGTATCCGAACCTGATCTACGAGATCTACAACGAACCCCTGCCCGAACACGGCTGGGCCGAGGTGGTTCGGCCGTACCATATGCAGGTCGCCGCAGCGATCCGGGCCATAGACCCCGACAACCTGATCGTTGCCGGAACGCCAAGTTGGTCGCAGGACGTCGATATAGCCGCAGCGGATCCCCTGCCCTTCTCCAACCTGGCCTATACGCTGCACTTCTACGCGGCGTCGCATCGCCAGGAACTGCGGGACAAGGCCCAGGTCGCTCTGGATCGCGGCGCCGCCCTGTTCGTCACCGAATGGGGGACGAGCGAGGCCGACGGCGCCGGGGCCTTCGATCCCGACGAGACCCGCCTGTGGTGGGCGTTCATGGAGAAGAACGGGCTCAGCTCGCTGAACTGGACTATCGCCGACAAGCCCGAAACATCAGTCGCCTTGCGGCCAGGCGCCTCGGCGCATGGCGGTTGGTCAGAGACTTGGCTCACACCGTCAGGTCAACTGGTGCGCGATCATCTGCGCGAGATGAACCGATAATCGCTGCGCCCTATTCGGCGTGGATCGACAGCCGGAAAGGTCCCAGGGGCAGGCCTGCTGCGTTGAACAGGTTCAACACCGGCGCATCGTCCCAACCGTATCGCACCACGGCGTCGGACGAACCGAGACCCGCGATCATCAACGCGTCGCCTGTGACCCGCCCTTGCGCATAGCGACAGTCGCTCTCGTCGGCGTTGCACAGTTCCAGACCGATCGCCTGATCGGAACCCACGCTCCTCAAGCCCAAAGCGTCGCGCAACCGGATCTGCAGTCTGTCGCCAACCCGAACGGCGGTCTCGGCCGCCGGCCCCGCCTTCGAACCCCTGCTCGCGTCGGCGTCGCGATAGATCACCGCCTGCGCCGCTTGCGCCAGACGCCGCCCCACCTCACGCTTCTGCGCCGGGTGGATGTCGTGTCGATCACCCAGGTCGATGGTCACCGCCATCCCGGCGTTCGCATCGGCCTCGACCGCACGGCGCTGGGCGTCGCGAATCTCGGCCCAGCCGGACGGCCCCCCTTCATCCGGCAGGGCGCCGAAATCGGCCAGTTGCGCCACAAGGAACGGCAGGTCCGCTCGACCGAAGCGGGCGCGCCAGTCGGCTATTAACTCGGCAAGGTAGTCCTGATAACGGTCTTGCCCGTAACCGACGTTTGACTCGCCCTGATACCAAAGCACGCCCCGCAGGCCGTAGTCATGGAGGGGTGCGATCATGGCGTTCGATAGGGTCGAAAGGCCGAACAGGGCTTCCCATGGCGCGCGAGGCGGTTGGCCGACGCCGGCGTCGACGGGACGGTAACGCCAGCCGAAACCGTCCAACGCCACTTCGGCGCCGTCGCCCAACCGCAGGACGCGCGTGTCCGCCGATCCGAACACGCCCCCGTCGCCCCAGCTGTCGAGAACATTGATCATCAGTTGGTTCCGGCCAGGCTTCAGCACACCCGCCGGTATGGCGTAGGTCTGGTTTCCCGCCTCGCCGACACCGATGATCTGGCCGTTCAGCCAGGTCAGGTTGATCTGATCGACCATGCCCAGCGAAATTGCCGCGGCGCCGCTTCGGGCTTGGGCGGAGGTAAGTTCGAAGTCCAGTCTATACCACACCATGCCGTCGAAGGCGGCCAGCGAGGGCACGCCCCACTGTTCCCAGGGCGTCATGGCCGGAACCGGGATCCAGTCGCCGCCTCGCTCCAACCATGGCCGATCGCCGGACGCCTGCGTCCACCAGTCCTGCCAGACGCGGCTCCAGAGCTGAACACCCTCGCGCCGGTCGCGCGCATAGACGGTCAGCGCATCCAGCGCCGCCTCGTTTCCGCCCAAGCGGCGCAGGTGGTCTGAATCAATCCAAGCCTGGATCGAAGACCCGCCCCAGGAATCCGCGATCAGTCCAACCGGCACGCCTTCGGCCTCTCGTACGGCTTGGCCGAAGAAGAAGCAGACTGCGGAAAATTCCTCGACCGTCTGAGGGGTCGCCGGGGTCCAGCGGACAGGATGGGCTAGGGCGTCCAGCGGCGCAGGCGCCCTGTCCTTGGTCACGGTCAGAAGACGTATGATCTTATCCTTGTCTCCGGCCACGGGATCCCAGGCTCGCTGCGCATAGCGAACGGGCTGCTCCATGTTGGACTGGCCGGAACAGAGGTAGACGTCGCCGACCATGACGTCCTGAAGCGCCTGCACCGCGCCGTCGCTGCTTTTGGCGGAAAGCACATAGGGACCGCCCGCCGGCGCGGACGGCAGCAGCGCGCGCCAACTACCGTCGGGACCAGCCTGCCCGTGGGTCTTTAGCGCGCCCAATGAAACCTCGACTGCGACGCCGGGCGAGGCTTGTCCCCAGACAGAGATCGGATGATCGCGCTGGAGCACCCCATGATCAGTGAACAGGCTGGCCATCAGCGGCCGAGCCTGCCCGGGGCTCGCGACCTGCCCTTGGCCCTCGCTCTGGACGTTGGGCGTCGCCGACGCGACCGAGCCGCCGCCCAAGCCTGCCAAGATCGCACTGGCTGCGGCGCAGAGACGAACCTTTCTCATCGGACTTCTCATCGCCTATTCCAACGTCAGCACGACCAGCGACTTGGCGGGAAGCGTGGTCGTTAGGCGACGGCCGGACACGCGTGCATCGCGGAAAGGCGCCGGTTGGACGACCGGCGCCGTATCGAATCCATTGTGACCATCCATCTGGCCCGCCGTCAGGACCTGACCGGTGACCGCGCCCAGCTGTGCGCCGTCCAGATCGATAGACACCGGTTGGGCGTTGCGAGGATCGAGGTTGACCAGAGCGAGGTGAACCTTTCCGTCCGTTCCACGCGCCGCCGTCCCGTCCACCACCTTCACCGTCCCATAGGATGGCGCCTCGAGGCTGAGCGGCAGCACCGTCGCGCCCTGGAACGGGCGATACATCTGGAAGGCGTAATAGGTGGGAGTCAGCACCATCTTTTCGCCGTCCGTCAGGATCATGGCCTGAAGCACATTGACCATCTGGGCCACATTGGCCAGCCGCACCCGGTCGGCATGGCGATGGAACATGTTGAAGTTGACCGCCGCCAGCAGGGCGTCGCGCAGGCTGTTCTGCTGTTGCAACCAGCCGCCGGGCGACCCCGGCGTGGGGTCATACCAGGCGCCCCATTCATCGACGGCGAGGATCTTGGCGCCCGCTGGATCCGTCTCGTCCATGATGGCGTCGTGCTCGCGGAGCATGTCGGCCATGCGATAGGTCTGCTCGAAGGTGGCGCGCCATTGCGCCTCGTCGAAGCCCAGCGCCGGCCCTTTCGTCGTCCAGTCGCCCGTCGGCAAGGTGTAATAGTGCAGGGACAGGGCGTCGAAGTCCTTGCCCGCAACCGTCATCAGGGTGCGCGTCCAGTCATAGTTGGTCGCGTCCGGTCCTGCGGCGACCACGATCGAGTCGTTGGGTTTGACGAAGCCGACATACTGTCGGAACAGGTCGGCGTAATAGGCGGGGCGCATCCGCCCGCCGCATCCCCAGGGCTCATTGCCGACGCCCAGATAATCGATCTTCCACGGCTTTTCGCGGCCGTTGGCGCGCCGCTCCTGAGCCAGTCGAGAGCCGCTGGGCGAGGTAATGTATTCGATCCAGTCGGCTGCTTCGCCCGGCGTGCCCGTACCCAAATTGATGCTGAGATAGGTCTTGGCCCCGATCAGCTCGGCGAATTCGAAGAATTCATGTGTGCCGAAGGCGTTGTTCTCTTCCTTGTTGCCCCACCAGCGGTTCAGCGTGACGGGGCGCTCCGCCCGCGGGCCGACGCCGTTGCGCCAATGATAGATGTCTGCGTAACAACCGCCCGGCCAGCGAACGACCGGCACGTCCAGCGCCTTCAGCGCGGCGACCACGTCGTTGCGGAAGCCGTGGGTATTAGGGATGGCGGAGTCCGGACCCACCCATACGCCTTCGTCGATGCCGGTCCCCAGTTGTTCCATGAACTGGCCGTAGACCTCGGGCGCAATAACCGGGCCGGATTGATCCATTTGCAGACGCCCAGCGGTCTGCGCCGAGGCCGCTGTCGCGCCAAGGACCAGCAAGGCCGCACAGGCCGTTGTTATCGCCTTGAATCCCATACCCGTTCCTCCATGCGCGTTAAGCCGCATTTGGTTAGCCTTGAACCACTCCCGCCTTCGCAGGCGTAAGCCGGATTCATCGACCGGCCCATAGGTCGGCGTCCATATCCAGTATGGCGGCTACAGCGGCTGCGACGGCCCGGTCGTCGGCTAGGTCGGGATGCCAGTGACAAGCGGTCAGCCCCATCCCCGCAACAGGCGCAAAGACGATGCGCGCGTCCCCCTCTGCTCTCAGACGCGCCACCACGCGCTGGGAGGCCGCCGCCATTTCGCTGCCCTCCCCGCCCCACGCCACGATGTGCGCATCGGGCGACCTCAGCCGGAGCCCACGCAGGAAGGCGGCGTAGGCGATCTCATAATCATTCGTCAGGGCCTCTCGGCTTTTCCACCGCTCGTCAGACGTCAATTCGGTTGAGAAGTCATTGGTGCCCAGGGCTACGACGATGACCTGTGGCCGCCACGCTGCGTCGGCGTACCAGACCTGCTTGTCGAACAAGGTGAAGGGATAGGCTTGCGGCAGGGTGTCCCGCGCCACGCCGCCATAGTTGCGCACCACGCCTCGGCCCGAAATGGCGTTCACCTGGTAGTCGGCGTCATATCGCCTGGCCAGAACGCCTGCGATCCCGGCGCCGGTGTCCGTGGTCTCCCACACGGCCTCATCGGAGCAGTCGCGCACCGATGAGGTGTTGGCGTAACCCACCGTGTGGGAATCACCGATGAATTCGATCTGCCGAGCGCGGGGGGCGACGACCTTGGCACGGGCCGGAACGCCGAAGACCCCTTCGAAATTGATAGGGGCGGTCTGGTTCTCGCTGACGATTTCGATGCGCAGACGGTGGTCGCCGTCGGCCAAGCCGCCGATTCGATGCAGGCCGTGGCCCGGCCTCAGGACCGAGACCGCCTGGCCATCTACCGTCACACGCAGATGAACATCGCCCTCCCCTGTGCGGAAAAACACCTCCCGGCCGCTGAAGGCGGCTTCGAAATAGGCGCCGGGCCATTGGCTCAAGTAAGCTCCGCCTCGCTGCTGCACTCTACCGCCGACATGTAGAGGAAGGGACGCACTGCCCGCCTGAACCTCGATCGCCGGGGAAACCTTCAGGGTCTGGGCGCAGGCTGCGACGGGCACGCTCAAGGCGACCGAGAGCAAGGTCGCGCACCAAAGCCTTTTCACCGTGTCCATTCACCACTCCCTCGTCAGCGTCTGCGCGCCATACGTCCAAGCTTGAATTGCTTGGAAAGGGCAAGAAGCACGATGCGGCAAAAAGTAAAATTGAAATATCAATTCTTGACGCAGCCCTTCCCCTCCCGTTGGTTGCGCTCAATCACAAAGGTCGAATGGGAGAGGCCGAATGCACATCAATGCGATTATTGGGGCCAGTTTGATGGTTCTTGCACAGGCGGCGACACCGGCCTTGGCTCAAAACGCCGCCGCGCCTTCCGCCACCGCCCACCCTGACCAGTGGCCGGCCTTGCCTCCAGCCAGAGCCCGCGACGCCGCCGTAGAGGCTCGCATCGATGCGCTGATGTCGCGTATGGCGATGGAGGACAAGGTCGGCCAACTGATCCAGGTCGATATCGCCAGCATCACCCCCAAGGACCTGGAAACCTACAAGTTCGGTTCGGTGCTCAACGGCGGCAACTCGGCCCCTAACAATGATGAATATGCACCGCCGGCCGAGTGGCTGGCTCTGTTTGACGCTTTCTACGACGCCTCCATGAAGCGATCGGACGACCGTCCAAAAATTCCCGTCATCTGGGGTACGGATGCAGTGCACGGCCACAACAACATCGTCGGCGCGACCCTGTTTCCGCACAACATCGGCCTGGGTGCCGCACGCAATCCCGACCTGATCGAACAGATCGGCGCCGCCACCGCGCTGGAGACGTCGGCGACTGGATTGGACTGGAGCTTCGCCCCCACTGTCGCGGTGGTTCAGGATGACCGCTGGGGCCGCACCTACGAAAGCTACTCCGAAGACCCGGCCGTCGTCGCGAGCTACGCCGGTCGAATGGTTCAAGGCCTACAGGGGCGAGTGGGCGTAGATTTCCTGGCTCCGGGCAAGGTGATCTCGTCCGTCAAACACTTTCTGGCCGACGGCGGCACCGGCGGTCGCGACCAAGGGGATGCGCGCATCGACGAAGCCACCCTGCGCGACGTCCATGCGGCCGGCTACACAACCGCCCTTCCCGCAGGGGCGTTGACCGTGATGCCGAGCTTCTCGAGCTGGAACGGGGTCAAGATGACCGGCAACGCCAGCCTTCTGACGGGCGTGCTCAAGGATCGCTGGGCGTTCGACGGCTTCACTATCGGCGACTGGAATGCGCACGGCCAGGTGCCGGGATGCACCAATGAAGACTGTCCTGCGGCCATCAACGCCGGTCTCGACATGTTCATGTATTCCGGCCCGAACTGGCGGCAGCTCTACGACAACACCCTGGCGGCCGCCCGCGACGGTCGCATCCCGGAGGCGCGGCTCGACGACGCGGTTCGTCGCATACTGCGTGTGAAGATCCTGGCGGGGACGTTCGAAGCGGGCCGCCCCTCTTTCCGCCCTATGGCGGGTCGTTTCGAGGTTCTGGGTTCTGCCGCACACCGCGCCCTGGCGCGCCAGGCTGTGCGCGAATCTCTGGTGCTCCTGAAGAACGACGGCGGCGTCCTGCCCGTTCGCGCCGATGCCCGCATCCTGGTCGCCGGGCGCGGCGCTGACGATATCGGGCAGCAGGCCGGCGGCTGGTCGATCACCTGGCAAGGCACGGACGTGACCAACAGCCATTTCCCCAATGGTCAGTCGATCTGGGCCGGGATCGAGCAGGCCGTCGCGGCGGGCGGCGGCCAAGCCGTTTTATCGATCGACGGCCGTTTTGATCAGAAGCCGGACGTCGCCATCGTCGTCTTCGGCGAGACGCCCTATGCCGAATTTACCGGCGATCGACAGACCCTGGAGTATAGCGCCGACGACAAGTCCGACCTCGCCCTTCTGCAGCGGCTGAAGGCCGAGGGCGTGCCGGTCGTCGCCGTCTTCCTTTCCGGTCGTCCCCTGTGGGTCAACCCCGAGCTCAACGCCGCCGATGCCTTTGTCGCCGCCTGGTTGCCGGGCACGGAAGGGGGCGGGGTCGCTGATGTGCTGATCGCGGGGGCTGACGGCAAGCCTGCGCACGACTTCAAGGGCAAACTCAGCTTCTCTTGGCCGAAACGGCTGGATCAGTTCGTGCTGAATGCGCGAGATGCGAACTATGACCCGCTGTTCCCCTTCGGTTACGGCCTCACCTACGCCGACGGGCCCAGCCGCCTTGGCGCTCTTGATGAGACACGGCCCGAGGTCGTCGCCAACGATAGAACCGCCGTTTTCGTGCGGGGGCGCACCGCCGCCGGCGCGACATTTGATCGTGAAGGCGCCATACGCTTGGCCCGCACCGACCGTACCGCACAGGAAGATTCGTTGCGTCTCACCTGGACGGGGCCGGGCGGTCTGTCGGTCAGGGAAAACGGCTCGGCCGATTTCACGCGCGAGAGCAATGGGCAACTCAGCCTGATCGTCGATTATCGTGTCATGGAGGGGGCTGCGGGAACGGTCACCCTGGGCATGGCCAGTGCAGAGCGGCAGGTCGATCTGCCGCTGACAGGCGCTGTCAGAACCACGGGAGACTGGACGACGGTGGCGACGCCGCTGCGCTGCTTTGCGGACGGCGGGGTGGACATGGCCGCCGTGACCCGTCCCTTCATCATCGCCGCGACGGGACCGATGGCGGTGGACATTTCGTCGATCCGCATCGCCAGCGCCCCGCCTGGCCCCGTGCAGTGCGGCGTAAGGTGAGAACTCAATCGCGCAGGACGGCGATGTCCGTCCTGCGTCCTTCGCCGTATCGTAATCCAACGGCGCGGCCGCTGATTACGACCAGAGCCGTGCAGCGCCGCGGACCCCTGACGAGTCGCCCCAACGCGCCTTGACCACACGTCCCTGCCACAAACCGCCGAACGCATACTGGGCGATTACAGGGGGCAGAAGATCATAGATTTCATCGACGTTCGACATGCCCCCGCCCAGGACGAAGACGTCGGGATCCACGATATTGGCGATCATGGCGAGGGCGCGCCCCAGGCGGCTGATGTAGGCGTCCAAGGTGGAGACAGCATCCGGCTCCCCGGCCCTCGCCGCTTCTACGATCAGCGGCGGATCCATGGCGACGCCGGTTCTGCGTTCGTGATCCAGCCGAACGCCAGTTCCCGAAACCAGCACGTCCAGGCAACCGCGCTTGCCGCACCAGCAGGCGGGTCCGGGGAATTCGTCCTGAGTCATCCACGGCAGAGGAACATGGCCCAACTCGCCTCCCATGCCATTGGCGCCCTCCACGATCCGGCCATCGACCACAAGACCGCCGCCGACACCGGTTCCGACGATGACGCCGAAGGCCGACCGCGCGCCTCCAGCGGCGCCGTCGAAAGCTTCGGACAAGGCCATGCAGTTCGCGTCGTTGGCCAGGCGGATAGGGCGACCGAGCGCCGCCTCAAGGTCGGATTGGAAGGGGCGGCCATTCAAGAACGTGGCGTTGGCGTTGCGCATCATGCCGTCCCGAGGCGATGGCGAACCCGGTGCGCCGATGCCGACCGTGCCCTTTCGCCCCGATTCCTGCTCGACGCCCTGAATCAGGTCGCGAACGGCGCGAATAGCCTGCTCGTATCCGCCTGGATTCGGCGTTCGCAGACGCGACAAGAATGCGCCGGACGGATCGAGCGCCGCCGCCTCGATCTTAGTCCCGCCAAAATCGATACCGATCTGGATCATTGCCTACTCCTTGGGCCGCCCAATATAATACCTGACGCCCTTCCCAAACCTTATCGTTCGGGTAAAAGTCAATTTCATTTATTTATTCGATTTTCTTGTTTGTCGATCACGGGCGCGCCAGACAGTTCCGGATCAAACGTCGTGCGGAATCATGACCCTCAAAACCGCGGCCCAGAAGAAACGCGTGTCCAAGACGCCCCCCAAGGACCCGAACGACTCTCGGTCGCCGCGAACCCTGTCGGGCACTCTTTCGGGCACCAATCTGGAACGGGCCGGCGACTACAATCTGCGCACGGTGCTTCAGGCCATTCGGCTTCAGCCGGATGTCACCCGGATTGAAATTTCCCAGCTGACGGGGCTGACTGCGCCGACCATCGCCAATATCACCCACCGCCTGATCGAAATGGGGCTGGTGACGGTTGTCGGGCGTCGCAAAGGCGTTCGTGGCCATCCCGCCCTGATGCTGCGCGTCGTGCCTGAGGGCGCCTTCAGCATAGGGTTGAACATCGACCGTGACCACCTGACCATTCTCATCCTCGACCTGGAGGGCGTGGTCAGAAGCCGGGTCTCTCGGGAAGCGGCGTTTGCGATGCCCGAAGAGGTCATCGCCTTCGTGCGTGACGAACTGGACGGCGTCATTACCTCCGGCAAGGTTGATCGTACCCGCATTCTGGGCGTGGGGGTCGCCATACCGGACGACCTTGGGCGTATCAGCCTGGCCCATCGTCCCCCCGGCTATGAACGCTGGAGCGACATCGCCATAGACAAGGCGCTGGCCGACCTGATGCCCTGGCCGATTCACTGCGACAACGACGCTGCCGCGGCCGCTTTGGGCGAGGCTGAGTACGGCACCGCCTTCGACAACCCCAGCTTCTTCTATCTGTTGATCAGCGCCGGCCTGGGGGGCGGTTTGGTGATCAATCGGAACTATCATCGCGGCGCCGCCTCCCGGAGCGGAGAGATTGGTCTGATGCCCGACCCGACCGCGATCAGCCCCCACATGCTGGTGCAGGACACAGTCTCCATGTCGGCTCTGTTGGAGCGGCTTGAAAAGGCAGGCCTGGCCTCCCCCTCGATCACCGACCTCGCCGCCCCCTGCCCTGAAGTCGAGGCCGTGATCGGGCGCTGGCTCGAGGATTCGGTGCGATCGCTCACTTTGCCTTTGGTCAACCTCAGTTGCCTGATCGATCCGCACGCCGTCTTGATCGGCGGCCGTCTGCCTGAGGGGTTGATCACCCGACTGGCGGCTGGCCTGACAGAAGCCTTGAGCAGGATGGCGCTCCCGTCCACGCCCAGGATCATGCCAGCCGTAATCGCTCAGGACGCTCCCGCGATTGGCGCGGCCATCTTGCCTTTCCTTGACCAGCTTCTGCCGTCTGACGCGATACTCATGCAGGCGGGTCGCAACTAATCCGCCGAAGACCCCGCCCGCATGGCGGGATCTTCGGTTGACCATCAGACGGTCAGTGCGCGCATGGCGGCGGCGTGCGTCCGAATACGCGCACGGGTGGAGGTGTCGGTGTCGAACACGCCGTACCAACCCTGCGGCTCATGCGGCGGATCGCCCAGCCAGGCCGTGTCGCCGCTCTTGAAACGATGGTCGGGATGAGCCGCGCGACCCTCGCCGTTCCAGGCCCAAAAGTTGGTCCCTGCGACCGGCCCGCCGGCGCGCGCATCGTTGAGCGCCGCCTGGTAGATGGTCTCATAGAAGTCGTCCCGCATGGTCGTGGGAACCGACGGATCATACAGGTCGCCGTCGCGGGGATATCCGAACTCCTCGATCACCAGCGGCTTGTTCAAGCCGCGAGCGATATTGACGTGCTTGGCGATATAGTCGGCGGTCTGCGCCTTAGCGTTGGCGTGGGTGCCGGCCATGTTTTGCCGATCCAGCCAACCCCAGTTGCCGGGCCAGATGTGGGTCGTCACATAGTCGATGTCGGCCGAGCGGTGGGTATCGGCGACGATTTCGGCCCTCTCGCCCGAGCCTTTCAGCCCCTCGCTGCCCGTCGAAACCAATTGGTTGGGGGCGATGGACTTGATCAAGCGCGCCGTGCTGTTGACCCAGGTCAGGAAGGCCGGCTGGTTCTGGCGCACCTTTTCCAGATCCCCCGCCGCCCGGGGTTCGTTCGACAACTGCCAGCTCATGATCGTCGGATCGTCGCGATAGGCGCGGCCCGTCAGCGTATTGGTGCGACCGACCACAGCGCGAATGTAGTGGTGATAGAGGGCCACAGCCTCTGGGCTGCGATAGAAGTCCGCGTTCATGTCGGCGAATTCCGGCCAGGGGTGGGCCGGATCGTTCATGTTGATATAGCGACCGCCATTGACCCAGTGGAGGTAGGTCATCATCCCGCCTGACCACTCCCAGAAGTTGGTCAGATATAGAACCGCCTTCATGTCCCGCCGGGCCATCTCTGCCAGGGTCCGGTCCAGACCGACCAACAGGGTCTCGTTGTAGTCCGTTCCGCGGTCACGGAAGGCCGGCCGCACCGAATTCGTCAGCGGGGACAGTTCGGCGGAAGCGGAAACGCGGATGTTGTTCACCCCGTCCGCCTTCAAACGATCCAGCTCACGTCCCAGCCGGGCGTTATCGCCATAGTCGGCCGCTGCGCCCAGCCACGGCAGGTACCAAGCGTTCGCGCCCGTGTAGCGATAGGGCTTGCCGTTCAATGTGAAGGAGACCCCTTCGCGCCGCACAAATCCGGTGGGTGAGGCCGAGCCCGGCATGGTGGCGCAGGCGACGGCGCCTGGAAGGACAGCCGCCGCTGCGGACGCGGAGAGGATTTGTCGGCGAGTGAACATGGAAACTCCTTGGCGTTTACGAAATTGGCTCAGTCGGCTGCAGCGGGCGACGGCGCGTTCAGCCCCGCCTGCATCAAGTACTGATCGTGAAGGGGCATAGCGGCGGCGCGCTCCATGACGGCCTGCTGGATCTGCACCAAAGTCGAATCCAACTGGGAGAAATCCCGCTGATCGGCGACGGGATGATATCCCTGCGGCGCCATCCCCATTCCCATCAGCACCGAAAGCCAATTGGATTCCTTGAACAACTCCTGATGCCGCGCCAGCACCTCTCCGCGCGAGGCGAACAGGTCGAGGCGCGCCTGAAGCGAGTCCGGCACGGCCATGTCGCGACAGTGACGCCAGAAGGGCGTGTCGTCCCGCTCGGTCAGCTTGTAATGGGCGATCAGGAAGTCGCGAATGCCTTCGTAGTCTTCGGCCATTTCGCGGCTGTATTTCTCGGCCAGGCGCGGTTCGCTGCGGCGCTGTGGGAAATGGGCCAGGAGCTTGGCCACGCCGGCCTGGATCAGGTGAATGCTGGTGGATTCGAGTGGCTCCAAAAACCCGCTGGAGAGGCCGAGGGCGACCACGTTTCGATCCCAGCTCTTGATGCGACGTCCGGCGGTGAAACGCAGGACGCGCGGGTCTCCCAGGGGCTCGCCGTCCAACCGCTCCATCAGGCGCGCGCTGGCCTCGTCCTCGGATAGAAAAGCGCTGCTGAACACATAGCCGTTGCCGGTGCGATGCTGCAGCGGAATGCGCCACTGCCAACCGGCCTCAAGCGCCGTGGCCCGCGTATAGGGCGTCATGTCCGACACTCTTGTGCACGGGACCGCGACGGCCCGGTCCGTCGGCAGCCAGTGGGTCCAGCTCTCGTAGGGGGCGCCCAGGGTTTCCCCAATGAGGAGGCCGCGAAAGCCAGAGCAATCGACGAAGAAGTCGCCGTCGATAACCCGTCCGTCGTCCAACACCAGAGCGTCTACGTCGCCCGTCTCGCCGTGCCGACCAACCTCGACGATCCGCCCCTCTTCGCGAACCACGCCCCTTTCCTCGGAATAGCGGCGCAGGAAGGCGGCGAAGAGGCCGGCGTCGAACTGGTAGGCGTAGTTGACCGGGGGCAGTCGGCGCGGCCGCTCGTCGGCGACCCGCATGAAGCGATTTCGACCCGCCGCCTGGGTTTCGGCGCTGAACAGATCGTGGCCGCCGCCGCCGCCGTTCGCCTTCCACCTCAGCCAGAAATGCTGGAAGGGTATGCCTTCCATATCAACGCCATAATGGCCGAACGGATGGAAGTAGCTGTGGCCCAGCCGACGCCAGTCGGCGAACTCAATCCCCAGTTTGAAGGTCGCCTGCGTGGCGCGGATGAAGTCATCCTCCTTGATGCCCAGGATGCGATTGAACAGCAGGATCATCGGAATAGTGGCTTCACCCACCCCGACCGTGCCGATCTGATCCGACTCGATCACGACGATCTGCCGATCTCGAGTTCCCAAGGTCTTGGCCATCGCGGACGCGGCCATCCACCCGGCGGTTCCTCCGCCGACGACGACGATCTTCTTGATCTCGCTCATGCCGCGCCCCTGGATGATCGCCACGCCTCAACCGACGGCAAACCCGCCGCCTCCTCCACGTTCCGCTGGATAATTCCTAGCAGCCGCTGCCTCTCGACAGCGTCATCAAGCGACTTGCCGGCTGGGTTTGCGTCGGTGGGGATCAGGCCATGCCCGAGCAACATCATGCGCCAGTCATCGGCTTGAAAAACCTCGTCTTCAAAAGGCGGCAGTGCGCCGCGCAAGGCGAACAGATCCAGGCGCGCCTGCAGTGAAGACGGAACCGGCGCCCGCGCAGCCTGACGCCACTTCGGTTCGCTACGGTTCGACAGCCGGTAGTTGGCGGTCTGGTAGTCACGAACCGCTTCGGCATGTCGCCGCACTGCCGAATTGAACAGACGGGCCTCGCCGGCCATATCCTGACAGAGAGGAAAGTTGGCGATCAAATGGCTCAGCCCGATCTGGAGCCCGAGCAGCCACCCGCCCTCCAAGACATCGGTCCTGATCGCCGATCGCCCCAAGGAGACGCAGTTTCCGACCCAGCCGTCTCGCATCCCAGGGCGGGCGGCCGTGTACGCGCCCGAATGGGAGAGCGAGCCGCCAAGAACCGCCTCAAGTTCCATCTTGGCGGTGTCGCCAGAGATTTGATCCTCCAAGACCGCCGCTATGACACGCGTGGCGGCTAAATCCAGAACAGCAGCCCAACCGCTTGGGAAGGCGACATTTTCAGTCAAGGCCTCAAGTTGGTCCGTCCTACTCGCTGTAAAATAGCCAAGCTTGGGGAAGGGGAAGCAAGCAGACCAGTCCTCCCAGGATCCAGCGAGAGCGAGGCGCGCATCTTCGCCGGTCGCATCAATATACAGATCTGCGCTCACGCAGCTGTCGGCGATATCCAGATGCTCGACGCCGCCCTCACGGCGATGGACGGTGAGCGACTGGACGGCCCGTAGGGTCACCCCTGCCGCCAAGGCCTTGCGCTGGAGCAGTTCGACGTAAGCGGCGCCATCGAGATGATAGCCATAATCTGCGCCGTTCCATTCTCCCTGAATCGGCGGCCCCCGGCGCTTTGCCGCAGCAACACCAGCTGGGCTGAAGTCGCCGAAGCTGGCGGTCATGCCCAAGGTCCGCGCGCGCAGCCAGTGCTGGATGAATTCAAGGTGCGACCCTCCGTCGCCGACGCTGGCGTAGGCCCGCACGAACGGCGGCTGATCCAGGTTCCAGCCCGTGAACCTCTGTCCAACGACGGGCACGGCCCCACACTGGGTCACCAGAGCTTGTTCATCCACGCCCAGCAGGCGATGAAGCGCCCGCAGGGCCGGCAGAGCGTCCAGAACGACGGGGGTGGGATTAGTCGGCGTCTGCAAAACCTTGATCGCCACCCCCAACGGCCCCACAGCCCGCGCCAGGGCCAATGCCGTCAGCCAAGCGTCGACGCCTGACCCGACGATCACCACGTGCGAGATAGGCGCGCCCTTCATGCGGCGCGTCCCAGAGCATTGCGCATGACATAGTCGGCGTGGAACGGCATGGCCGCGACTCTCGCCACCAACCGCGCGCGCTCATCCTGCAAGGCCGAAATGACCTGCGCCAACGGCATGTGATCCGCGAGACGATCATAGCCTTGGGGCGGGGCTCCCTGCCCCGTCATCACCGAAATCCAGCTCGGCGCAGCAAACAAGCCGTTGCGATAAGACGGCGCATGGCCGCGGCTTTGGAACAGAGCCGCCGTCTCACGCAGGCTGGCCGGCGGTTCTGTTTCGCGGCGCTCGCGCCAGAAGGGCTCCGGGCGATCATTGAGCCAGTAGTGCAAGATGAGGAAGTCGCGAACGCGGTCGTACTCCAGATCAATAGTTGAGTTGAAAGCGTCGCGCAGGACCGCGTGGCCATTGGCGGCGCCGGGCCAGAATTTGACCAGGTTAGTCACTGCTGCCTGGATCAGATAAATGCTGGTGGATTCCAGCGGCTCGAGGAAGCCGCTTGAGAGCCCGACGGCCACGCAGTTGCCCAGCCAGGAGGCACGGCGGCGTCCAGAACGAAACCGCAGGAAGCGAGGCTCCGCCAGGACGTCCCCGTCAACGCCCGCCAACAGGGCGGCCGCCGCCTCGTCGTCCGATATGTGGGCGCTGGAATAGACATGACCGTTGCCGGTGCGATGCTGCAGCGGAATACGCCACAGCCACCCCGCGCTGGATGCGGTCGATCGCGTGAAGGGCGTGAACGCTTCGGAGCGGGCCGTCGGAACCGCCACGGCTCGGTCGCAGGGCAGCCAATGGCTCCAGTCTTCCCAAGCGTCGCCGGGCTGTTCGCCGATGGCGATGGCGCGAAATCCGCTGCAGTCGATAAACAGATCACCCTCGATCCGCTCGCAGGAGGCCAGCCGAAGGGCGGTGATATGGTCGCCGGTTCGCTCGACCGCCTCTACCCGCCCCTCCGTCCGCAGTAGACCCCGACCCTCGGCGACACGCCTGAGGAAGCCGGCATAAAGGCCCGCGTCGAAATGATAGGCGTAGCTGTAGGTGGACTCGACGCGGCTGGTGTCGAGCGAAGGCGGCTCGAAGCGGTTTTGCCGACAGGCTTCAATCGCATAGGCGTAGTCGTCGATGGGTCCGACCGGAGCCCCCGCCAATCGCGCCCTGTTCCACTGGTGGTGAAACGCCGCTCCTCCCAGCGGACGACCGTGCGCGCCGAAAGGATGGACATAGCGCGAACCGATCCGTCCCCAGTCGACGAATTCGATCCCAAGCTTGTACGTCCCTTGGGTCGCAGCGAGCATGTCGCGCTCGGCAATGCCAGCGAAGGCGTTGAACTCACGAATGGCCGGAAGCGTGGCTTCGCCCACGCCGACGATGCCTATGTCGTCAGATTCGACCAGCCGCACCCGTACCTGCTCGGGATTGAATACGGCGGTCAAAGCGGTCGCAGTCATCCAGCCCGCAGTTCCGCCGCCCAGGATGACGACGGTCTTCGGCTGCCCTTGCGCGGTGTTTCGCATGTCTTCCCTCGGGCAAGGAAGGACGCGCCCCGCCCAGGCGGGGCGCGTCGATGTCGATCAATAGCGCAGGCGCAGGGTGACCATGAACCGGCGATCGGTACGGTTCCAGGAGTAGTCCTTGAGCAGCCCGCCCTCCTCGGCGTCGGTCACCTGTTGCTTGAGCACAGACTCGGTGTCCAGAAGATTGGATGCCTGGAGGTTGAGTTCGGCGTGATCGTTGATCTTGTACCGCACGGACGCATCCAGATAACCCGCTTCCTCCTGCCAGATCGGCAAGCCGATGCAGCAGTCGATCGCTGAGAGCAAGAACTCTGAGCGCCAGTTGTAGGCGAGACGTCCGGCCCAAGGCCCGTTCTCGTACAGGCCTACAAGGTTGAAGCTGTACTTCGACAGACCTTCCAGCTTGTCCGTCGAGATACTGTCTTCGGCCTGGTTCACCCCATTCCCGCTCGTATTAGGATTGCCGCTGCTCGAGACATTGGTGAGGTTCGAGTTCGAAATGCCGGAGTTTTCGACATAGGTGAAGTTAGCCTGTACGCCGAGACCTTGGAACGGCTCAGGCAGAGACTTGAAGAAGGTTTGGAACGCTAGTTCCGCCCCATGGAGCGAGGCGCCGTCTCCATTGACGGGTCCTCTGACCAGCACATCGCGGGTGACCCCGTTGGCGGTGATGGTCTGGTTGTAAGAGCCATACTGAATGTAGTCGTTGAACTTCTTGTAGAAGATGGCCAGCGAGAAGCTGCCGACGTCAGAGAAGTAGTTCTCGAGCGTCAAGTCGAACTGATCAGCGGTGATCGGCTTCAGGTAGGGATTGTAGGCGTCAGCCGTATAGCGCGGCGTTACGCCAACAATCGTGCCGGAGGAGTCCCTCACCCAGCGCTCATCGGTCGGATCAGACGTGCTCGGCAGGTTTACGGCGAGCTGAAGATAGTTCTTCAAATAGCCGATGTCGGGCCGCGACATCGCGCGCGACGCGGCGAAACGCATCAGCCAAGTGTCGTTCAGATCCACCCGCAGATTGAAGCTCGGCAAGAAGTTCTTGTGCTTGGCTTCAGCGGTGCGCTGCTCCGCCAGGCCGTCGGAGAAGGCGATGTCGTCCGCACTGACGTAGCAGCCGATTGTTTGCGGCACGACCGGCGTGGTCGACCCCGGGGGCGGAGAGTTGGGCCGGCAATCCAGAGACGTGGAACGCAGCAGATCAGCATGCGTGAGGTAACCGTCGCTTGTGTCCTTGGTTTCAACATAGCGCGCGCCGATGTTGCCGGAGATTCTATAGCCGCCTATTCTTGTTTCCGGCCCGCCGAACTTGAGCATTGCGTAGACGGCTGCCGTCTCTTCCTGAATCTGGGAAATTTCCTGCGGAAGGTAGCAGCCGTCGACCTCGCCTGCCCGACGGCAGATCGGGGTCCACCGCGAAGAGCCGACACCCACGCTTTCGTAGGCGAAGGCGTCCGAGAAGGCTTCGTGATCTTCCAGGAAACTCCAGCTCGTGAAGGAGTAAGGGCCGCCAGACACCAAGCCGCCGCCGAACACGCCGGGCATCTCCTGCACCGACGCAAGCCCGGCGCTCCAACCCGCAAAGGTCGTGTTCGGAGTCGATGCGTTGCAGTCGCCGTTCACGCTGGCGCCGCCGGTCGTCCGATCCACATTGTACCAAGCGCTGGCTGTGCTGGTGGCGTCGAAGCCGTCGCAGCCCCAGGCATTGGCGACGCCGCCCCAGTTGTAGGTGCTCCAGCGAACCGTCTGTTCTCGATCCGCATATCGGACGCCAGCCTTAAGGCTATCGAGCCAGCCTCCGCCCTGGAAAGCATACTCCAGATCACCGCGTACCGCGAGCTGGTTGCCTTCGCTGTCTTCGGTGTGATCGTTGATATTGTTGAAGCGCCAAGCATTGGGGTTCGACAGGAAGCCGGCGGCGTAGTTGTTATTCGTCCCCGGTGTAAACGTCATCGTCGGGTGCTCGCCCGTCGCGTCGATCCCAATATTGGCGTAGGCGACTTGGCTCACGTCCTGATCGAGGTTGGTCACGGTGGCGTTCACATACTGGACGTCCGCAGAGAACCTCAGACTGTCGCTTACCCGCCACTTCATGTTTAGAGACAGATCTTCTGTCATCTGTTCGTTACGGTTGTAGCGCGTGGAGGACTCCACCTCGCCGCCTCTCGCCTCCGGGGAGCAACCCGCCCAGCTGTAGCAGGCATTGATGATCGGCGTGCCGTCGGACGTCACGCCAATGCCGGCGCCAGACGCGGCGTTATCAAGGCCAACCCATCCGAGAGGGCTGTTCAACACGCCCGTTTCGAAGTTGCCCTCGTCATCGAAGGTCAAGGTCGAGCCGGGCGCAATCGCCAGGGTCGTGCCGAAGCTGCCGTCGTTGATCACATAGTCGCTGGGACGCGCAAACAAGTTAAAGGCGCTGCCCTTGATCGACTGCTCGTGCCAAACATTCTCATAGGTCGAGCGATTGTACTGGAGCGACGCTTCGAAGTTGCCGGCGGTGTCACGATACTGGACGGCTGCGGCAATGCCCTCGCGCGTCCGATCGAACTCCGTATTGCCCAGTCGATACCAGGAGGGGATATATTTCGTGCCGCCGCCGAGGGCTGCTACGTCTTCGAACACGCCCATCCGGCCGTATTGGGCGCTTTCGGAAACACTGCTCAGCTCCGAGTAGGCCAGATTGGCCATGACGCCGAACTCGCCGATCGACGTATCGAACCGGTCGCTGAAGATGGCCGAGACTTCCGGTGTTATCTTGTCGGCCAGATCTCCATAATTGCCCGTCAAGGTCAGAGCGGCGACGCGGCCGGTCGAGTCGAACGGCAGGCGGGTACGTAGGTTGATGGAGCCCGCGATGCCGCCCTCGATCAACTCGGCGGTCTGGTTCTTGTAGGTGTCCACGCCCGACATTAGCTCCGGCGACACGTCACCCCAGCTCAGGCCTCGTGACGAATTTGCGCTGAAGGTGTCGCGGCCATTGAACTCGGAACGCACCTGCGAAAGGCCCCGCACGAGCACGCCGGAGGGCTCGTTGGAAAAGTGGGTGGTGTCAGACGTTGCGGCGTAGCGGTTGACGGTAACCCCAGCCACCCGCTGCAGGGCTTCCGCCACGGACTTGTCCGGGAAAGAACCAATATCTGTGGCGGTGATGGAATCGACCACGGTGTCGGCATCTCGCTTGATCCGCTGGGCCGAGCGCAGAGCCCCGCGAATGCCAGTGACCACGACCTCATCGACGACGGTCGCGTCATCGGTTTGGGCGGCGGCGGCTTCGCTCTGGGCGAAGGCGGTCGTCGGAGCGCCCAAGGTAAGGACGAAGCCGACGGCGATCGCCGAGGTGCCCGCCATCAGAGCCGCAGCCCGTGAAGAACGCGAATTAGTCATTGTTCAGCCATCGCGCCTAAGCGCGCCCCCTGCCGGGCCGAACCGCTCCGCGATCGACCTCTGTTTCCAAACCCGGGGTGCGATCAAGCATTAACAAGCGCTCTCGCAGCCCCTCCCGTCTAACTGCGGGATTGCACACCCGACATTAGCTCGAGACATTTCGAAAACGCCAGCCTTAAATGAAATCTTTTTTTCTATTCCTTGGTGACATGATCTTGCGCCTTTGCTGCGGCAGGCGGCATCAAGGTCTAGGCAGCCGCACGGGCGGTTCGAAGGAGGTCTGAACATGGCTTTGGTCGCGCGCATTCTGGCCGTTATGACGGTCGCAGTTGCGGCATTCGCTTCGACCGCTTCCTTTGCGCGTCCGCTAGGAGCCAAGACGGTCGTGGTTCTGACATATGATGACGCCCTGCCCTCTCAGCTGAGTACAGCCGTACCGGCGCTTAACGCAGCAGGCCTTTCTGGCGTCTTCTTCTTGAGCAATCTCAAGCCTGAGGCTGTGGAGGCCTGGCGCGCGGTGGCTGCGGAAGGACATGAACTGGCCAATCACACCCTGTTCCACCCTTGCCTTTCAGCGACCTTCTCGGCGAGTCCGCGCAATACCCTTGAGGCCCATACGCCCCAAAGTCTGCTCGAAGAGATCGCCCAGGCAAATACCCTGCTGGCGGCGCTCGACGGCAGGAAACGCCATGGTTACGCCATGACCTGTGGTCAGACGTTGGCCGGAGGACAGGACTATATCGAGCCCCTCCGTCGATCCGGGCTGGCCACCTACGCACGCGGCGTGTCGGCAAGCGCGGAAGATCTTCGCCGCGATATCGCCAGCTTGGATCGGATGCATGTGCCGGCCCGCGGCTTTGCGGAAGACGCCACCGCCCAAGACCTGATCGCCTTCGCCGAGGAAGCCCGCGCGGGCGGTGGAATGGCGGTCTTTCTATTCCATGGCGTCGGAGGCGATCATCTCGCCGTCAGCGAAGCCGCGCATGCGGAGCTGCTGGCCTGGCTCGTGTCGCATCGCGACACGATCTGGACCACCACCCTCCAACAGGCTTTCGATTGGAGCGACGCTGCGACCGCAGGGTCTGAGAATCCTTGATGGCGGCATCGGCTCCTGCGCGAAGCGTCGTCTTCAACTATCGAGAAACTTCAGCGCCTTAGGCACGAAGGCCTCGTGGTACTGGAAGATGCCGCCGTGGCCTGCGTCTGGGTAGAGGACCAGTTCGGCGTTCGGCAGGCGGTGCGCCAGCTCGATCGAGTTGCCGCTGGGCACCATTATGTCTTGATCGCCGTTAGCGACGAGCACGGGCTGCCGGATGGCGGCAAGATCCTGCGCCGGCAGGTTTCCCCAAGCCTCGATGGCCTTCAGCTGGCGACGGAAGGCGGCGATGGTGATGGGCTTGTCCTTGTCGCTGCGGCGTTCCTTAAGCCTTTCGAGAAACGCCTTGGCTGCGCTACGGCCGGTTTGGCTCGAGGTGAAGAACAGATAGGTCTTCGGATCCTTCAGGGTCAGCATGCCCTTGATGATCAGAGGGGTGGACACCGCCCCGACCTTGTTGATGCCCTTTCCACCGGCCGGGCCGGTGCCGGTGAGGACGACTTTGCGCACTAGATCGGGGGCCTGGCGAAGCATGTCCAGGGCCACGAACCCGCCGAGCGAGAAGCCCATGAGATCGATCCGGGTCAGGCCCAGCGCACTGACGGCAGCCAGCATGTCGGCGGCCATCTCGGCCACCGTCAGGGGCGCCTGTCCGCCAGAAGCGCCGACGCCCCGATAGTCGAGGGCGAAGACGGTGCGGTTCGTCGCCAGGCCGTCCAAGATGCGCGGATCGAAATTATCCAGCGTCGCCCCCCAGTGATTCAGCATCACTAGCGGAAGGCCGTCGCCTGATCCCAGCCGACGGTAGGCGAAACCTGTTCCCGCCGCATCGACCATCCGGTTGGGGGTGGTGCTCCAGGTGTCTGCAGACGCGGCGGTCAAGGGGGCGACGCTCATTGCTCATCCGCCTTGACGGTGACGACGACCTTGCCCCTGGCGCGGCCGGTTTCGATATAGGCGAAGGCGGCGTTGAGATCGGCGAAGGCGAAAATGCGATCCAGCACGGGGCGGATGTCGCCCGCCTCGATCAAGGCGGTGATCCGACCCAGCTGTTCGCCGCCTGCGCGCATGAACAGGAAGGAATATTCGATGTCCTTCGCCGCCGCCTCGTGCCGGATCTTGCGGCTGATCAGGCGCAACACCAGTCGAAGGACCGGGTTGAGGCCTTGGGCCTTGGCGAAGGCCGGATCGGGCGGCCCGGAGATCGAGATTAGCTTGCCGTCGGGCTTCAGCACCTCGAGCGAACGCTCGAGCGCCTCGCCGTCGAGGCTGTTCAACACCACGTCGTAGTCCGTCAAAAGCGCAGCGAAGTCCTGGCTCTTGTAGTCGATAACCACATCGGCCCCTAGGCTGCGGACCAGATCGGCGTTGGCGGCGCTGGTCGTCGTGGCCACCGTGGCGCCGAGGTGTTTGGCCAACTGGATGGCGACCGTGCCCACCCCGCCGGAACCGGCGTGGATCAGGACCTTCTGACCGTGGCTCAGGTTGGCGCGATCCACCAGCACCTGCCAAGCGGTCAAAGCGACCAAGGGCATGGAGGCCGCTTCCTCCATGGTCAGGTTGCCGGGCTTCGGCGCGATATCCGCTTCATCGACCGCGATGAGCTCGGCGAAGGTTCCGATCCGGCCGTCTCGCGGCCGGCCATAGACGGCGTCGCCGACCTTGAATCGACGCGCATTCGGGCCGACGCGCACGACCTTGCCCGCCACGTCGTGGCCCAGCACGAAGGGCGGACGATACGGCAATATGGGCTTGAATTCGCCGTCGCGGACCTTGGCGTCGAGCAGGTTCAGCCCAGCGGCGTGGACTTCTATCAGCACATCGTTGTCGCGTAGCGCCGGGTCAGGACGTTCGCCGAGACGCAGAGCGCTCTTCTTGGCGTAGCGGTCGAGGATGTAGGCTTTCATTTGGACATTCCTTCGCGCAGCTCAGCGGTCGGTCAGGCGCGAGGGGCGTCGAACCGGGGATAGTCGGTGTAGCCCTCAGCGCCGCCGCCATAGAGGGTCGCCGGATTGATATCCGCCAAGGCGGCGCCGCTTTTCAGCCGTTCCACAAGGTCAGGGTTCGAGATGAAGGGCCGACCAAAGGCGAACAGATCAGCCTCGCCCGTGCTGAGCCGCGCCTCGGCCAAATCACGGTCGTAGCCGTTGTTGGCGATGTAGGTGTTCTGGAACCGGCGGCGCAGCGATCCGTAGTCGAAGTCGGCGTTATCGCGTGGGCCGCCGGTCGCGCCTTCCACCACGTGGATATAGACAAGTCCGAGCCCGTTCAGCTGATCGACGATATAGTCGAACTGGGCCTGAGGGTCACTGGACGATATGGCGTTGGCAGGAGAGGCGGGCGAGAGCCGGATGCCGGTACGGTCGGCTCCAATCTCGTCGGCGACCGCAGCGGCGACTTCCAGCATAAGGCGTGCGCGGTTCTCAACCGATCCGCCGTAAGCGTCGGTGCGGACATTGGCGCCGTCCTTGGCGAACTGATCAAGCAGATAGCCGTTGGCGCCATGGATCTCGACGCCGTCGAACCCAGCCGAGATGGCGTTCGCGGCGGCCCGTCTGAAATCTTCCACAATGCCCGGAAGTTCTTCCAGCTCAAGCGCGCGCGGCTCGGACACATCGGCAAAGCCGTTGTTCACAAACGTCTTTGTCTCTGCTCTGATCGCGGACGGGGCGACCGGGGCCGTCCCGCCGGGTTGCAGATCGACGTGCGAGATGCGACCCACGTGCCAGAGCTGCAGGACGATGCGGCCGCCTTCATTATGGACGGCCTGGGTCACCTTGCGCCAGCCTTCGACCTGGGCTGCGTCATAGATGCCGGGCGTGTCCTGATACCCCTGCCCTTGTTGAGAGATCTGCGTCGCCTCGGCGATGATCAGACCCGCCGTGGCGCGCTGCCGATAGTATTCCACGGCGAGGTCGCCGGGCACGAAGCCCGGCCCCGCCCGATTGCGCGTCAAGGGCGCCATGACGATGCGGTTAGAGAGTGTAACGGGGCCGAGGTCGTAGGAAGAGAATAGTGCGGTGGTCGTCATGGGGTGTCTCGCAGTCTGGAACAGTGGACGCCGTGTCGGGATCAACCGCGGTAGCGGTCCGCCGGGACTGTCGTGGCGAATCCAGGCAGCATCACTTGTCGGGCGCCCTGGAACGCCTCCCACAGGCCGGCGTCCTGAAGCGGTGGAATGGTGACGGGCTCGCGACGGTCGAAGCCGACCATGGCGGCGTCCACTAGATCCGCGACCTCCATCAGCGACGGCAGGTTTGCGGGGTCGGCGCCCGACCGGTCCCAGATTTCGGTTCGGGTGCCAGACGGCAGGACGGCCTGAACATAGACCCCCTTGGGGCCCAGCTCGAAGGCTAGGCCTTGCGAAAGGAAGAGAACGAACGCCTTGGTCGCGCCATAGGTGGTCAAGCCAAACTCAGGCGCGAGACCCACGACGGAGCCGATGTTGACGATGGCTCCGCTTCCAGCTTGGACCAGACGGGGCGCGATAGCGTTGGCGAGTTCAAGGACCGCTGCAACGTTCAGGGCTACAAGGTTTTGCTGCGCGATGCTGGATTGCTCTACGAACACACCGCTGAGGCCGGCGCCGGCATTGTTGATCAGGACGCCGATGCGGTCGTCTTCGCGCACACGTTTGGAAACGGCTGCAAGGTCCGCAGCCTGGGTCAGATCCGCCTTCACGACGTCGATGGAAACGCCGGTTTGGGCGCGAAGTTTGGACGCCAGAGCTTCCATGCGAACTTCGTCACGAGCCACAAGCACCAGGTCTTGGCCTCGGCGCGCGAAGCGGTCTGCATAGGCGGCGCCGATGCCGCTGGAGGCTCCGGTTATCAAGACGGTCGGTTGGTCGGACATTGCTGCAACTCCTTGCTGGTCGTTATTTATGACGATTATCATCTGAGTTGCGGAATATGATACCCGTCATGTATAAGTCAACAGGCATGTAGGAGTTTTGAAATGAGAGTGACGCGCGAACAGATGCAGGCCAACCGGACGCGGATCCTGGACGCGGCCGGCAGCCTGTTCCGTGAAAAAGGCTTCGACGCCGTCAGCGTGGCCGAGGTCATGAAGGCCGCCGGCCTGACGCACGGCGGTTTCTACGGCCACTTCGAGTCCAAGGACGATCTGATCGCCAAGACGATCGCCCACATATTCGCCGCAGGGGCCCAAGGGCCGGATGATCTGACGACCTTTCTCGACGCCTATCTATCGCCCTTACACCGCGACAGCATCGCCAAGGGATGCCCCACGGCCGCCCTGGTCGCCGACGTGCGACGTCAGACGCCGGCGGCGCGTGTCGCCATGACTGCCGGGTTTAACGCCCAGATCGACCGCATCACCTCTGCGGTCGCCCAGACAGAGTCCTGCCACGCCCGACGGGCCGCGATCGGCGCCTGGGCGGCGCTGGTCGGCGCCATTGTGTTGGCGCGCACTACTGATGACCCGGCCCTATCTGATGAGATCCTGAAGGAGACGCGCGATTGGATCAGCAACCGGACGACAGAGCCGCAGACTGATGGCGACACAGCCTTGGCGCCTTCTGAAGCCTAGATCGAGCCGCCGGCGGCTGCGGACGCTCCTATACCGAAGTCTCGTCGCCACGGTCGCTGCGGATCAAATCTTTCTCGCACTGACGAGCAAGAGGCTCGCGGAGAGGCCTAAAAAGGCTCCGCCGAGGATCAGGGCTTGCGCCGAGCCTGTATCCTGCACGAGCAGCGCCGCACACAGCGGGCCGAAAGCGGAGCCCAGCAATTGCGCCGCCCCAACCTGAAGCGCGGCGCGCCGTGTGGGATCGATTTCGATCATCCTCTGCGTCTGGATCGGCAGGGCGAACATCCAGAGGAACCCGAACACGGCCATGGCGGTCATGAAGACAAGGGGCGACGGCCGACTGGCCAGCACAAGCAGCACGGCGGCGTAGATCACGACGACACCCAGCAGCACAGGCAGGCTTCGCCACCGTCCGCCCAGGGCCGTTGCGGCCGCCCCGCCCGCCACCTGAGCGCCCAAGGCGATCGATATGGTCAGGCCGGCCGCCTGGGGAGTCAGACCGGAACGGGCCGCCAAAGGTTCCAGATAGACCCATGTGGCTACGATGAAGGCCATGAACAGGAAGATGGAGACCAGCCCGGCGACTGCGGCGGCGTTGATCGGTCCTTTCCCGCCGGACGACGACGGCAGACGATCATATCGGCTCGGCCCGACGCCGGCGACCAGCGCCGCAAGGACCGACAGGCCGGTCAGGGCTATGAGCGCGCCGTTGACGCCGAACTGAGGCACGATGAAGAGGGCCAGGCCTGAGGCGGCGACGAGTTGGCCCAGGGTCTGCGTCGTGGCGAAAACACCGGCCACGCGTTCGGGATTGTGGGCGCGAACGATCATATTGATCGTGCCCCACAGCATCAGTCCTTCGAATACGCCCGCGGCCGCGCGATCGGCGATGATCCACAAGCCGGTCGCGCCGACGCCAGCCAGGGTGACCCCGGCGTGGGCCAGGGCGGCGAGAATCAGACGAAGACGAATGTGTTCAGGCTTCAGTCGGGCCGCCGCAACGCCGCAGGTCAACCCGAGCGTCAGCAGCTCGACCATCGCCGTCAGGCCGATTTCCGCTTCGGTCAGGCGAGCTTCACGCAGAAGACCGCCAAGGACCAGCGGCTGAAGGCCCGCGATCAAAAGGGCGACAATGCCGACGGTCAGGCTGGCTGCCGTCGCGCGTGGGGAGGTTTGCATACTGGCGGCCGGCGGCGTCATTGCTGGCCGTACTTTCTAAAAGCCTGAAGGATGCGCGCCATTTCCGTTTCATCCAGCAGTTTTGCGCCGCCCAGGGCCGCAGTCCCCCAGAAGACGGCGGCCTGCTCCTCCACTTCTTCAGCGATCAGCAGCGCGAGGTCGAGACCGGGGGCGACGACCACCTGGCCGTGGTTCGCCATCAGCGCCGCATACTGCCCGCCCAGGGTCTCGACGACGGCGTCCGCCAGCGCCTCCGACCCGAAGGTGGCGTAGGGCGCGACCGGAATGGAGCCGCCGCCTCCGACCGCGACCATATAGTGCAGGGGCGGTATGGGCGTGCCCGCGCAGGCCAGAATGGTGGCGTGGCGTGAATGGCAGTGGACGACGGCGGACGCGTCCGGCCGCCGCTGCAACAGCCGCTGGTGCATCCGCCACTCGCTGGACGGCTTGAGCGCTCCGGCCCCAACCGTGCCGTCGGCGTCCACTCGCACGATCATGTCGGCGGTCATGCGCAAGGGCGGCACGCCGCTGGGCGTCACCAGCATCGCATCGCCCAGCCGCGCCGAGACATTGCCGGATGTTCCGCGGTTCAGACCGCGGGTGTCCATCGCCTGCATGACGGCGACGATGCCGGCCCTCAGTTCCGCCTCATCGGGATGGGTCATTCGCTCACGGCCCTCGGCGACAGATTGCTCATCGCGGCCGTAACATCGTCCGCCGTCGTCAGAACACCCAGCGTGCCGGCCCCTTGGGCCACAAGAGCGGCCGTGGCGCTGGCGAAACGACAGGCGTCCAGCGCAGAGAGACCTCGGTCGAGACCGGCGATAAAGCCTGCGCAGAAGGCGTCGCCGCAGCTGGTGGTGTCCAACGGACGAATATCATAGGCCGGCACGACGATTATCTCGCGGTCAAGACAGGCGACGGCGCCCAGCGCGCCAGCCTTGATGATGCAGCCCCCCGCCCCGCAGTCCACAAAGAACCGCGCCGCATCCACCAGATCCTCACAGCCTGACAGCATAACGGCCTCGGTGGCGCTTGGCAGGAAATAGTCCACCGCCGGCAGAAGAAGCCGCAACTCCTCCATGGCGGTCGGTTGGGGCGCGATCAGGTCACACGTGACGACGGCGCCGCTCGCGCGCGCCGACGCGACCAGTTGCGCCCCCGATCCGCCGTCAAGCAGCGGGCCGCCGACCCCGGCGTAATGCAGAAAGCGCGTGTCGCCCGCAGCAGCGGACGTCGCCGCCGAGACCCCGGCGAAGAGCCCGGCCCCCATGGCGTGGAAATTGGGACGTTCCCCCCGTGAGTTCACGGCCAGCACCGTGGTCGAGGTCGGAAGGTCAGGCAGGGTTTCCAACAGGGACAGATCGACGCCCCGCTCTTCCAGCCCCAAACGCACCACCCTGCCCGCCAGATCTCCGCCGACCGCCGACGCCAGGCGTGTAGGCACCCCCAGAACGGAGGCGATCAACGCCGTCCCTCCCGCCGTTCCGGCGGGCGCCACGACGATGCGTTCGACCAGGATGGTCCCCTCATCCGCCGGCAGGGCGTCGATGGGCAGAGCCACCACATCGAGGGTCGTCAGTCCCAGACATATCAAGCCGCTCGACATGGTCACACGCCCCTTCGCTCAGAGTGGCTGAATCGAGTGGATGGCGTGGTGGGCCATCTGCAGTTTGGCCACCGGCTCCAAGGGACCGGCCGCCTTGAGAAGCTTGAAGCTCTCGTCCGCAACCTCCAGCGTGAAATCGATATCGGCCTCGGTCATTGCGGCCGAGAAGAACATGTTGTGCCAGGGGTGGAAGTAGACGCCGCGCCGGATCAGGGCGTTGCACCAGAAATAGCCTTTGGCCATGTCGGCATCCTCTTCGAACATGATCAAAGGCAGCTCTTCAGGCCCGGTCTGGCGAAGCGCGAAACCGTGCCGCCCTGCCGCTTCGTCCAGTCCAGACCGCAGCCGCTTGCCCAGGGCCAGGTTTGTCTCGAGATAATCGGTCTCACGAATGTGCTTGAGGGTCTCCAGCGCCGCCGCCATCGGGGCCGCCGAGAACCAGTAGGAGCCCGTGACATAGACGAAGGCCGCTGCGCCCCGCGCCTTCTCCGACCCCAGAAGCGCCGAAATGGGGTGGCCGTTGGCGATGGCCTTGCCCCAGGTCGATAGATCCGGCTGAACCCCGACCAGCGACCAACTGCAGTCCCGCGCCAGTCTGAACCCTGCACGGACGTCATCGACGATCAGCAAGGCGCCATGCTCATCACATAACTCACGCGCTCGCGTGGCGTAGGCGGTCGTCGGCCGCTCCTGATCGACGAAGGTGTCGTGCTTGATCGGCGAGGCGAATATGGCGGCCAGATCGGAACCGGCGGCGGCCACCGCCGCCTCCAGGCTTTCGACGTCATTATAGTCGTAGAAGATCTGATTGGCGCGATCCTCGGTCGTAACGCCGAGCGACAGCGGCGTGCACCAGGGCGCCGCGCCGTGATAGGCGCCGCGCGCCCGGACGATGGTCTTCTTCTGGGTATGATTGCGCGCCACCATCAGGGCCATGGTGGTGGCGTCGGTGCCGTTCTTGCAGAACATCGCCCAGTCCGCGTGAGTCACTTGGGCGGTGAAGGCCTCGGCCAACTCAACCATCACCTCAGCAGGGCCGGTCAGGGTGTCGCCTTGGGACATCCGGCGCACATAGGCCTGGTCGATCGCCTCTACGCCATAGCCGAAAAGGCTGGGGCCGTAGCCGCAAAGGTAATCAATGTAGCGATTGCCGTCGGCGTCCCAGAGGTAGGGGCCCGAGCCTCTCGAGAAGAACTGGGGATAGTCGTCCGGCAAGAGCATCACCGACTGGTGCCCATACATCCCGCCTGGAATCACGGCTTCCGCACGCGCACGTAGCGCCCGGTCCGACGTATTGGTCCAAGTCATGCCATGCCCCGTGCATAAAAGTAGTCTTAACTACCTTTACGGCGCGCCGGATCACCGTCAAGACAGCTATTGAACAGACGCGCATATTTTCGGAATGGAGCCCATGGACACGCTCGAACAGGAACTTGCTTCCATCCTCCAAGCCATGAAGGCCAAAACGTCGAGCGAGGGTCTGCCTGACGCTTCCGTCCGTATCGACCGTCTGGACCGTTGCATCGGCCTACTGGTCGATCATCAGGACGCATTGATCGACGCCATGGCCGAGGATTTTGGGACACGGGCGAGAGAAGCCTCCCGACTGACCGACATCGCCGCCTCCATCGGCGCGCTGAAACATGCACGCGCCCATGTCCGCCGCTGGATGCGGCCAGAACGGGTCTCGACCACGCCCGCCCTGCTGGGTCTGTTCGGCGCCCGGGCGCGGATCGAGGCGCAGCCCAAGGGCGTCGTCGGATTGATCGCGCCGTGGAATTTCCCCGTATTCCTGGTCTTCGGTCCCCTCGCCGGCATTCTGGCGGCAGGCAATCGCGCGATGATCAAGCCGTCCGAGCTGACCCCGCGAACGTCCGCCCTTTTGAAAACCCTGATCGAGGCCGCCTTCGCCCCCGATGAAGTCGTCGTCGTCACCGGCGGCTCGGACGTCGGTCAGGCGTTCGCCGCGCAGGCGTTCGACCATCTGGTGTTCACCGGCGGCGCCCGCGTCGGTCGGATGGTGCTGGCGGCCGCCGCCAAGACCCTGACGCCGGTCACGCTGGAGCTGGGCGGCAAATGCCCCGCCATCGTCTCGAGCGGCGCCGACCTAGGCGTGGCCGCTGCACGGATTATGAACGGCAAAACATTGAACGCCGGTCAGATCTGCCTCGCTCCAGACTATGCGTTAGTTCCGGCGGATCGGGTGGACGCCTTCGCCGACGCGGCGTCCCAGGCGGTTGCGGCCATGTTCCCCAAACTGACGGACAGTCCGGACTACGCCTCCATCATAGACGCGCGCAGTTTCAGTCGGCTTGCGGCCTATGTCGAAGACGCGCGCGCCAAAGGGGCGCGCATCCTGGAACTCCGCCCTGAGGGACAGCCGCCCGCCAGGCCGGAGACCCGCCAGTTCCCGCCGACCCTGATCCTGGACGCGACGCCCGAGATGGCGGTGATGCAGGAGGAGATTTTCGGCCCGATTTTGCCGGTCGTCGCCTACGACCAGATCGAGAACGCCGTGGCACACGTCAACGCTCGTGACGCGCCCCTCGCCGTCTACTGGTTCGGCTCGGATCGACGCGAAAGGGATTTCGTCCTGTCCCACACGCGCAGCGGCGGTGTGACGATCAATGACGTCATCTTCCACGTCGCCCAGGAAGGCCTGCCGTTCGGCGGGGTCGGGCCGTCCGGATTCGGCGCCTATCAGGGGCGCGACGGCTTTCTGGAGTTCAGCCATCGCCGTTCGATCTTTGAACAGGTTCCGGTCGAACTCGGCCCGCTGCGTGATCTTCGCCCGCCGTTCGGTCCTGCGATCCGAAAATATCTTGCTGGGCGGATACGCCGTTAAGCCGGCGCACCTTCGGAGGAAGGCGCCGCCTTGCCGCCTACAAATCGGGAGTAATAGAGGCAGACCATGCTGCACACTTCCCGGGTCACCAAAGCCTCATCGACGTCAGGTTCCTCGAGCACCATTTCCGTCGCGGCGAACATCAGCTCCGTGGTGATCCGCGTCGCCGCATAGACCTCCTCCGTGCTTGACTGCGGATGCTGTTCCAGCAGGCGTTCGGCCGTATGGCGCGCCACCTTGTCGCGCGAAGCGATCCGGATGTCCTGTAGCAGCGGCACCGCGCGCATCGCGCGTAATATCCAGACGCCGCCGGGCATGTCGCGCGTGATCTGATTGACCGTTTCCTGAATACGCCGGTTCTGATCAATCGCCTCCTCGATGGTGTCCGCCTCGAGCCCGCCCCCCTCGATCCAGTCGAACACCGCCTGATCCTGAGCCTCCATCAGCCGTCGCCCCAGTTCGCCGAGAATGGCGTACTTGTTGGGGAAATAGCGATAGAGGGCCGGCGGCGTCAGGCCGGCCCTCTGGCACACCAGGTTCGTCGACAACCGCTCAAAACCGACTTCCGCCAGCAGATCCCCGGCGACGGCGAGGATCATTTCGAAGGTGTGCTGAGAGCGGGCTTGAGACGGCTTGACCTTGGTGTCGAGCGACACCTCGACCGCGCCGACGCTCTTGTCCGCCTCCTTGTTACGCTTCGCCATGGGTTTTCGCAGGTCCGATGAGTCTGCTGCACTAAACCGGATGGGCTACAATGGCCATGCCTGCGGCTCGGACGGTCAGTATTTGTATTTCAAGAAGACGCCCAGGCTGCGAGGCTGATTGTAGATCACCTGATCAAACCCCAGGCTATCGATCGGCGACATGCTGACCACCCAGTCCTCATCGAAGACGTTCCGGGCGAAGACTCCGGCTTCCAGTCCCGTTGCGTCGGCGCGCCAGCTGATCTGGCCCCCGGTGTTCCACACGCCGTCCTGCGACAGCCGCTCACGGTTGGAGTTGTCGAAATAGACCTTGGACGAATAGGTGGTGTTCAGATTGACCATCACCTCGTCGCCTGAGGCCAGCGGCCACGTATAGGTGGCGGAGGCGTTGAAGGTGACCTTGGGCGACTGGGGCAGCCAGTTCCCGCCATAGTCCTCGCCCTCCGAGACGAACTCATCATATTTGGCGTGAAGCAGCGACACGCCGGCCGACAAATCGAGGTTGTCGATCGGGATCAGGCTAGCCTCGATTTCCGCTCCGTAGATCGTCGAGTTCCCGGCGTTGTCCAGCACCTGAACCGTCAGCCCGTTGCGCAGCACCTGGGCGAAAACCTGCTGGTCCTTGTAGTCATAGAAGAAGGCGGACGTGTTCAGCCGCGCTCGCCGATTCCAGAACTGGCCCTTGAAGCCGACTTCGTAGGCGTCGAGCTGTTCATTGTCGTAGGGTTCGAGCTGTTCCACCGTCGTGGCCAGGCCGCCGAAGAAGCCGCCGCTCTTAAAGCCGCGATTATAGGTGGCGTAGAGGTTGGCCTCGTCGCTCAGCTCATAACGCAGCCCCAGCCGACCAGACCAGGCCGAGAAGCTCTTGCTTGCCTGGTAGGTGAGGATAGTGGCCAGCCCATATTCGATCTCGCTGCGATAATCGAAGTCGCGATCATCCGACGACCATCGCACGCCCGCAGTGCCGGTCAGCTTGTCGCTGAACTTGTAGTCGGCCTGACCGAACAGCGCGTAGCTCTTGGTCTTCTGGGTGTACGGATAGCCGAAAACGCCGACGCTGTTCTCGGGACTTAGGCCCAGCGGATTGTCGGGCGTGATGAACAGCGGGCGCAGGTCGCGCAGCACGTCCTGGGTCGAGTTGTCCTTGATCGTCTCGTCCATGAAATAGACGCCCAGCACCCATTTCAGATCGGCGGCGGGATCATTGCTTTGAACGCGCAGTTCCTGGCTGAAGGCTTCGGACTCGGACCTGTAGTTGATTTCGATCATCCGCAACGGGCTGACGTCCGTGTTCTCGAACGCGTTGCGCTTGGCGTTCTGATAGGCGGAGATGGCGACCAGATCCACGGCCCCCAGGGTCCAGTCCAACTGGATGGAGGCGCCGTTCAGCCGCACCTTATCCTTGCCCGCTTCAGGACCATAGTCGCCGGCCCGGATGTCATTGTCCGTGTCGGCATAGCCCAATAGATCCGTACACATGCCGCTTGAGTAGACGCCGGCCGCGCACAGACCGTCGGCGCCCGTCGCCTCGGCTGTGGCCGGAAACAGGGCGCGATGTTGCGGCGTGGTGGCGTCCCCGTGGTTCTCGAAATGATTGATCTGGGTCAGGACGCTGATGTCGCTGTTGGGCGTGTAGAGCAGCGACAGGCGACCGCCGTAGTATTCGACGGCGTTCAGATCCTCGCCGGTGACGCGATCATGCGTGTCGCCGTCACGGGACACATATTGGCCGGCCAGTCTGAAGGCGAGAACATCGTCGACTAACGGCCCTCCGAAGCCGCCTTCCAGATTGACCCCATTGTCGCTGGCGTACTCGGTCCGGACGTCTGCCGCCCAGTCGAACGTCGGGCGGTTGGTCGTGATGTTTATCGCGCCGCCATTGGTGTTGCGGCCGTAAAGCGTGCCCTGGGGACCGCGCAAAACCTCGACTTGAGCCAGGTCGTAGAAGCCCGACATCTGCGCCAGGGGCGAGCCGATATAGACCCCATCGACATAGATGCCGACGCCGCTCGACGCATTGGGATTGAAGTCGCTCAATCCCACGCCCCGGATATAGATCTTGGGGCTGGCGGCGGCGTCGCCGCTGGAAACCCGCAGTCCAGGCGCCAGATTGTTCAGGGCGAGGACGTTGTTGACGCCCTGAGCCTCAAGAGCTTCAGTGTTCAGGACGCTGATGGACACAGGTACGTCCTGCAACCGTTCGGATCGTTTCTGCGCCGTGACGACAATGTCGTCCACTCTCGGAGCGTCGTCTTTCAGCGGCGGCTCAGTTTGAGCCAAGGCGCCTCCCGCGATCATGGAGACGATAGAGACGGTTGTCAGAAAGTGGGTCTTCACGGCTAGGATCCCCAAACTGGCCCTGCGAAGCTGCACGACAATCGTGTGACCATGGAGAAGATAGTCAAGACTATTCTATATTCATCGCTACTATTTTTTGGGCTCTGAAGCGGATTCGACGCACACAAGCCACGTGTCGGATTGTGGCGAGCCTCCTTGCGGATCGGCGATCTGGTTGTCGATTGATGCCGGCGCGCGCATTCATGACTTGGCGCTGATAGGCGCCGCTGGTGAAGGCTGGGCCTATAGGCAGACGCGCTTCGCGCCTGTGGTCACAAGCGCGTCAAAGGCGATTTCAGGCCGCCCGCAGGTTTAACGCGCCGACCAATGGACTAATTTGGGGAGAAGAATGGTGGATGCGACAGGGATTGAACCTGTGACCCCCTCGGTGTGAACGAGGTGCTCTCCCGCTGAGCTACGCATCCATGCCTTGCGGAGGCGGCGACATAGCCCGGTCGTTCGCGCCGCGCAAGCGTCCGTTTCAGATTCCGGCGGCTTGCACGGCTTCCGGCGTCTCGGCCTCGGGATCGCCGGGCAGCCAGGCGACGTGACCGTTGTAGATGTCCTCGTCCAGAATGCCTTCCTCCTTGGCCACAAGCACAGGGACCAGCATTTGGCCGGTGACATTGGTCGCGGTGCGCATCATGTCGATGATCCGGTCGATGGCGACGATATAGCCGATGCCTTCCAGCGGCAGACCGGCGGTGGACAGGGTCAGGGTCAGCATGACGATAGAGGTGCCCGGCACGCCGGCCGTGCCCAAGGACCCCAGCACCGCCGTCAGGCCGATCAGGATGTACTGCGTCACTGTCAGATCGATCTGGAAGTACTGGGCGATGAAGATGGAGGCGATGGCCGGATAGATGGCCCCGCACCCGTCCATCTTCACATTGGCGCCCAGGGGCACGGCGAAGGCCGCATAGGCCTGGGGCACGCCCAGCCGCTCAACCGTCTGGCGAAGGGTGATCGGCAAAGTCCCGAGCGACGATGAGGTGGCGAAGGCCGTCTGCTGGGCGGCGAAGGCGCCGCGGAAGAAGCTGGTGACCTTCAGGCCGTGCACCTTCAGCAGCCCCGAATAGACCACCAGAATGTGGAACAGGCAGGCCGCATAGATGGCGCCGATGAACTTCAGCAGGGGCAGTAGCGCCTCCCAGCCATAGCCGCCGACGACCGAGCCAATAAGGCCGAACACGCCTAAGGGCGTCAGTTGGATCACCCAGCGGGTGATGCGGAAGATGACTGCAGCCCCCTCGTCCACCAGCCGCCGCACGCCCTGGGCCCGGTCGCCCAGCGCGACCAGAGCCATCCCTACCAAGGCCGAGAAGAAGATGATCTGCAGCACCTTGCCTTCGGCCAGGGCGGCGAAAGGATTGGTTGGCACCACCCCGATCAGCACCTCCAGCGGAGTCGGGATCACCCGCTCCTTGACCTCGCCAAGAGGCAGGTTCGACAGACCCACGCCGGGATTAATGATATGGCCGAAGGCGAAACCGACCAATACGGCTAACAGGGACGTGACGGCGAACCAGATGATGGTCCGCACGCCCAGCCGCACGGCCCCCGCTCCCTCCCCCAACTTTGCTATCGAACTGGCGATGGTGAACAAGACCAGAGGCGCCACCACCATGCGGATCAGGTTCAGATAGACGTCGCCGATCGGTTGGAGCCAGACCCCCGCCCGCTCGCGCAGAATCAGGCCCGCAATAACGCCCAGAGCCAGGCCGGCGAAGGTGCGTTGCCACAGGGGGATTTTGAAGAAACGGGCGAACATGGAAAGCGCTTTCGATGGGGTGCGCCAAACTGGCCATCGCGCCGGATATCCGCAACCGCGCAAGCACGGGTTCAGACCCCAGATTTACTGTCCGGCGCCCTCAGAATTTCAGCGCTCTCATCACATAGAAGTCGGACAGGACGCCGTCGATCGCCTCCTCAACATCCTCGAAGGCGTCGATCAGGACGTCGCCGCCCAGGGTATCGACGGGTACGGGCGTATAGCCGAAGGTCGTCAGAATACAGGGCATGCCTGCGTCCCGGGCCGCCTCGGCGTCCGGTGCTGCGTCTCCCACCATGATGGCCCGCTCTGGATCGCCGCCGCCCTTGACCACGGCCTCCTTCAGATGGGCGCCCGAAGGCTTTCGCGCGCTGACCCGATCCGGTCCGACAATGGCGGCGAAATGCCGGGTCAGGCCCAGCTTATCGAGCAGCAGTTCCGACAGATCCGACCGCTTGTTGGTCGCCACCACCAGGATGGCTCCGCGCTCCGTCAGGCGTTCCAACGTCTCGACCACCCCGTCAAATTCGCGAGACCCGTCCGCGATATGGGCGGCGTAGTCGACCAGGAACCGCTCAAACAGTTCCTCCGACTGGGCCCGCTCTACTGGCGCGCCCGCCGCCTCGAAGCCGTGGACTAGCAGCGCCCGTGCGCCAGATCCGATCAGGGTCTGGGCCGCGCTCATCGGGACAGGCGGCAGCCCCTCCTCAACCAGCAGGCGGTTCAGGGTTCCGACTAGGTCCGGAGCGGAATCGACCAGCGTCCCGTCCAGGTCGAAAGCGATGGTCCAGCCTTCAAGGTCGCGATCGGTCATGGTCACTCTCGTTTCGATTCGTCATAGCGCACCAAGCCTGAGGATGACGGAATGGCGGGGGCGCTGTAGACGGCGAACGACGACTAGACGCCGGAACGATTCATGACCAGCCAGACGCGCGCTCGCGCCGCCATCATTCTCGCCGCCGGCCAGGGTACGCGGATGAAGTCGCCCCTGCCCAAGGTGCTGCACCCCGTCGCCCATCGCGCCATGCTGGACCACGCCATTGATGCGGCGGTGGGGCTGAGCTGCGAGCGGATCGTCGTGGTGGTCGGAACTCATTCGCCCGAGGTCCGAGCCCATGTCGTCAAGCGTCTGGGCGAGGCGGCGATCGCGGTTCAGGATCCGCCCTTGGGTACGGGCCACGCCGTCCGTGCCGCCGAACAGGCGCTGACAGGTTTCGACGGCGATGTGGTGGTCACCTTTGGGGACGTGCCCCTGCTGAAGGCGGCGGATATCGCGCCGGTGTTTGCGGGCGAAGGCGTGACCGTGATCGGCTTCGAGGCGCGCGATCCCGGCGCCTATGGCCGTCTGATCATCGACGGCGATACCCTGACCGCCATTACGGAAGCCAAGGAGGCTTCAGCCGAGGTTCTGGCTGTCACCGCCTGCAACTCCGGCGTCATGGCCGCCCCCGCCGCCCTGCTCTTCTCGCTGCTGGCCGAGGTTCGCAACGACAACGCCAAGGGCGAATATTATCTGACCGACGTGGTGGAACTGGCCCGCAGGGCCGGTCACCCGACCCGGGTGGTTTTTGCCGCAGAGGATTCCGTCATGGGCGTGAATTCCCAGGCTGAACTCGCCCAGGCGGAGAGCCTGTTCCAGAGCGTCCAGCGCGAGACCTTCCTGGCCGCCGGCGTTACCATGAGCGCGCCCGACACCGTCCATTTCGCGTGGGACACTCAGGTCGGCGGCGGGACCGTGATCGAACCCTATGTCGTCTTCGGCCCCGGCGCTGTGATCGAAGGCGGAGCCCGGATTCGCAGCTTCAGCCATGTGGAGGGCGCCCACGTCGCCTCCGGCGCCGAGGTCGGGCCTTATGCCCGCCTGCGACCCGGCGCGGATCTGGCCGAGGGGGTCAAGGTCGGCAACTTCGTCGAGGTGAAGAATGTGAAGATGGCTGCCGGGGCCAAGGCCAATCACCTGGCCTATCTGGGCGACGGCTCAGTCGGCGCGGCCGCAAACATCGGGGCCGGGACCATCTTCTGCAACTATGACGGCTTCAACAAGGCCCGGACCGAGATCGGCGCCCGCGCCTTTATAGGCTCGAACTCCAGCCTGGTGGCGCCGGTCTCGGTCGGCGCCGGGGCTATCGTCGCCTCGGGCTCCGTGATCACGGAGGACGTGCCGGAGAACGCCCTGGCCTTTGGTCGTACCCGCCAAACCCTCAAGCCGGACGCCGGCGCCGCCTTCCGCGAGAAGGCCAAAGCCAAGAAGGATGCGGCGAAGGCCGCCAAGCAGAAATGAGCGACCTACAGAAGAAGAACGCCGGTGAAGCCGCCGCCGCCCATGTCGAGGCCGGCATGGTGGTCGGCCTGGGCACTGGCTCCACCGCCGCCTGGTTCGTCAAGGCGCTGGCGGCGCGCGGCCTGTCGGGTCTGCGCTGCGTCCCGACCTCGGAGAAGACCGCCGACCTGGCGCGTGAACTGGGCCTGACCCTGTCGACCCTGGAGGACACGCCCCGCATCGACCTTACGGTCGACGGCGCCGACGAGGTCGGTCCCGGCCTGGCCTTGATCAAGGGCGGCGGTGCGGCCCTGCTGCGCGAGAAACTGGTGTGGGAGGCGTCCAGCCGGTGCATCGTCATCGCCGACGCCGCCAAGGTGGTGCCGGTGCTGGGGACCTTCCCCCTGCCGATCGAGGTGGTCGCCTTCGGACACAAGACCACGGCCAATCGCATAGCCGACGTCCTGATCGACCACGACATCAGCCAGCCTGCCCGCGTCCGCCAGGCGGATCGAGGCTTGGTGCGGACCGACGGCGGCAACCTGATCTATGACGCAGGTTGCAAGGCCATCCACGATCCGGTTCGTCTCGCCGACGATCTGAAACTGATAACCGGCGTGGTCGAACACGGACTGTTCCTAGATCTGGCGGATCTTGCGATCATCGGCACAGACGCGGGCGTCGAGACGATCACACCCTGACGATTGAGATTCCACCGCAGCGATGTGGTCCACCCGCGTGCCTTGCCCCAAAGCATAGCGGCGCCTAAGTCCGGCGTCCTGAATCCGGCTTGACCGGGACTGATTCCAAACGATTCAGGCGTGATCCTCGCATCTGAACGGAGTGCACCATGGCCGATTACGACTACGACCTCTTCGTTATCGGCGCCGGCTCCGGCGGGGTCCGAGCGGCGCGTCTCACCGCCCTCGGCGGCAAGAAGGTCGCGGTGGCTGAAGAGTATCGCGTCGGGGGCACCTGCGTGATCCGCGGCTGCGTGCCCAAGAAGTTCATGGTCATGGCGTCCGAGGTCAGCCACGCCCTGGAGATCGCCGAAGGCTACGGTTGGTCGTTCGACAATGCGAAGTTCGATTGGCCGACCTTCCTGGAAGCCAAGGATGTCGAAATCGCCCGCCTGTCCGGCATCTACGCCGCCAATCTGGGCAAGGCCGGGGTGGAGTTGGTTCATGGCCGCGCCGTGCTGAAGGACGCCCATACGGTCGAGATCATCGGCAAGAACCAGACATTCACCGCCGAGAAGATCCTGATCGCCACCGGCGGCCGTCCGTGGAAGCCTGAAAGCCTGCCGGGCATTGAACACGCCATCACCTCGGAGGAAGCCTTCCATCTGCCGCAACTGCCCAAGCGAATCCTGATCGCGGGCGGCGGCTATATTGCGGTGGAATTCGCCGGCATCTTTGCAGGCCTGGGCGTCGAAACGACCCTGATCTATCGCGGCCCCAACATCCTGCGGGGCTTCGACGACGACGTGCGCGCCCACTTGGCCGGCGAAATCGAAAAGCGCGGGATCAAGGTGGTCCTGGGTTGTCAGCACGAGAAGATCGAGAAGACAGCGACCGGCCTGGTGAACCACCTCGAAAACGGCATGAAGCTGGAGACCGACGTGGTGATGTTCGCCACCGGCCGGATCCCTCATGTGAAGGACCTGGGCCTGGAGGCGGCCGGCGTCGAGCTCAACGATGAAGGCGCGATCAAGGTCGATCCCTATTCCAAGACGACCGCAGACAACATCTGGGCCATCGGGGACGTCACCGACCGGATGAACCTGACGCCCGTCGCCATCCGTGAGGCGGTCGCCTTCCATCAGACCGTCTATCGCGACAATCCCCAGCATTTCGACTACGAGGCCGTGGCGACCGCCGTCTTCAGCCAGCCGCCGGTCGGGGTGGTCGGCTTGTCCGAGTCGGAGGCCCGCCGTTCGTGCTCGGCTGGGGTCGATGTCTATGTGACCCGGTTCCGACCGATGAAATACGCCTTCACCGGCTCGGAAGAACGCGTGCTGATGAAGTTGGTGGTCGATGCCCAAAGCCAGCGGGTTGTAGGCGTCCACATCGTCGGCCCGGACAGCCCGGAGATGATCCAATTGGCCGCCATCGCCGTGAAGGCCGGCCTGACCAAAGCCCAGTGGGACGCGACCTGCGCCGTTCACCCCACCATGGCGGAGGAACTGGTTACGCTGAAGGAGAAGCAGTCGGGCGCGACGTCGGCGGGGTGACGGCCGGCTTGCTGATAAGGTGCGGCCGTTCGCGGAACATCTCGATCAGGTCGAGTCGCCCCGCCTCCGGAACCGCCGTCGCGGCGGGACCGTCGTTGCGGAACTGCATCAGCTGGGTTTCGCCGTCCTCGGCCAGGGGCCATTCCGGCCGTCCGACCCCATTTGGGTCGCCTGATCTGGCGAAAGCAGTCCAGTAGCGGGTCATCGCCTCTGAGGCCGCGCGATCCGCGTCCCGCACCGGATAAGGCAGCAACGGCAGCGTCCCGAACACATAGGGGCGTTCGATGGCGTGGGTGGCGCCGCCGTGCGGCTCTGGATTGTCCGGCGAGGAGACGTCGAACCGGTACAGATAGGCCGGATGTCCCGCCGCCGTGTGCAACCGCGCCAGTCGTCGCGCAGGCTCGGTGAAGACGGCGTCGGTGATGAAGCCCCGGTCGAAGCCCGCCTCTCCGCCATAGGCCGCCGTGATCATGGCCCGCTCCAGCCAGGTCATGTCGTCGTCGATCATGCCGTAGCCGTTGCGGTCCGTGGGTTTCATCCACCAGAATTCGGCGCTGTTGGTCCCGATCATCATCGGAACGGGCGCCTGCCTTCCGGCGCGGAAAGCGGCCTCGACGGTCGAGGTCAGAATCCGGCCGTCGATCAGGCTCAAGTCGCCATTGGCGAAGACGGGTGCAGGGGTCAGAAGTTGCTCCACCGGGGCGGCGCGTAGGTCCGCTGCTGTGAGGAGATTGTGTCCATGGGCCCAGACCTCGCCCCGCTCGCGCGCCGACGGAAGATCATAGGCGCCGCGACGGTCCAGCGGCGTTTGCAGCTCGCGGCCCAGACCCGACTGGACGACCGCCCTTTCAAACAGGCCCCGCGCCGGCGGTGAAATCATCATCCGGGTCACGATGGCCCCGCCGGCCGACTCGCCGAAGATGGTCACATTGGCCGGATCACCGCCAAAGGCGGCAATATTGGCCCGGACCCATTTCAAGGCGGCGATGACATCCATCAGGCCGTAGTTGCCCGCCGCCTCCTCCGACGGCCGCTCCGCCGCCAAGGCCGGGTGATCGAAGAAGCCCAGACGGCCGAGGCGATAGTTCAGCGTCACCACCACCATCCCCTGTCGCGCCAGATGGGCGCCGTCATAGAGGGCGGCGGTGCCTGATCCATTGACCAGTCCGCCGCCGTGGATCCACACCATGACCGGGGCCGGATCGATCACGTCCAGAGGGCGCCAGACGTTCAGGTTCAGACAGTCCTCGCTCATCGGCAACGGGCCGACGCCGGGATCGCCCTGCGGTGTCGCCTGGATGCAGATGGCGCCATAGGTCGTAGCGTCTCGTTGGCCTTCCCAGCGCGGAGCCTCGCCCGGTGGCCGCCAGCGCTGTTCTGCGACCGGAGGTGCGGCATAGGGGATATTCTTGAATGAGGCGACGGTGTCCTCAGTCCGGCCGGCCAGGGCGCCTTGCGCCAATTGGACGACAGGCTGATCCACCGGCGGCTGATCTGTCGGTTGAGCCATCATAAGGGAGAGGGTGGCCAAGGCGCCTACGAAAGTCATGCCCCGTCCTTAGCAAATTCTCCCAACAGGCCAACGACGAACGAATAATGAGGGAAATTCTGTGTTCGGTAGCGAACCCTTTCCCCAATTGCGCATTCTAGCTTCGCTAAGGTTGGGGCTTCGATTGAATACACAGAAAAGAACGCGCGCCTCACTTGCAGAGGCGGCGAGCGCCTTTGAGGCCTCGCCCAATCCCTATCTTCTGCTGACTCCGGACCTGCGCATCGTCGAGATGAACCAGGCCTATATCGATGTCACGGGCGCGCGCCGCGACGAGATCTTAGGCCACTCGCTCTTCACCGCATTCGATTCCGGCCCGGGCGAAGATGCGCCCGAAAACGTGCGGCAGGTGAAAGCCTCTTTGGAAAAGGCGCGCGATACGCGCCAACGCGACCACCTTGCAGTCGTCCGCTACGCCATGCCACGAGTGCGTGAAGACGGAAGCGAGGTGTTCGAAGAGCGGATCTGGAGCGCGACACATACGCCGTTGATGAATGCAGAGGGCGAGGTCGTCCTTCTTCTCCAACATACGATGGACGTCACCGACCTGTCTCCGGCGGTGCGGGCAGACGAACCGACGACTGCGTTGGACGCGCTGATCGGCGGGTCGGTTCTCCGTCGCGCTCAATCCGTACAGGAGGACAACCGGCGGCTGGAGACGGAACGTAACCGTCTGGTTGAGATGTTCATGCAGGCGCCGGGATTCGTCGCCATTCTGACTGGGCCCGATCACCGTTTCCAAATGCACAATCAAGCCTACGGCCAGTTGATCGGTCATCGGGACATAGCGGGAAAGCCGCTCCGCGAGGCCCTGCCGGAACTGGCCGGTCAAGGCTATTACGAGTTCCTGGACGCGGTGTTCGAAACCGGCGAGGCCTATGAGGGACGAGAAAGCCAGGCGCTGCTGCAGCGGACGCCCGGCGGTCCGCTGGAGACCCTGTATCTCAACTTCATCTACCAGCCGATTCGGGACGAAGGGGGCGCCGTCGTCGGCGTCTTTGTCCAGGGTCACGACGTCACAGAGAACGTAAAAGCCGCTAGACTACAGAAGCTTATGATTGATGAGCTTAACCATCGCGTAAAGAACACCCTCGCTACGGTCCAGTCCATCGCTATTCAGACGGCGCGATCCCACAGCGACCCGGCCAGTTTCGCCTCGACCTTCCAATCCCGCATTTTGGCCTTGTCTCACACCCATGATCTCCTGACTCTCAGCCACTGGGAGGGCGCCGATCTACAGGCCATCCTAATGCACGAAACGGAGGCGTTTGGGCCTAGTCGTATCAGTCTGAACGGTCCCGTGACCGGCCTGATGCCGGCTACGGCCTTGTCCCTCGGCATGATTTTCCACGAGTTGGCGACCAACGCCGCGAAATACGGCGCCCTTTCAGGGCCTGACGGCCGCGTCCTGATCGATTGGAACCTTAAGGACCAACCGGAACGAATTCTCAAGCTGACCTGGCGGGAAATCGGCGGTCCGAAAGTTACGCTACCGGACAGAAGAGGTTTCGGTAGTCGATTGATTGAACGAAACATTCGCCATGATCTGGCGGGCGAGATCGATCTGGTTTACGCCAGCGATGGATTGATTGCGGAACTGACGGTTCCACTCGACAGGACGCATGCCCAATGACCCAACCCTTGAACGGCCGACGTGTCTTGGTGGTGGAGGACGAGTCGCTCGTCGCCATGCTGCTCGAGACCATCCTCGAAGACATGGAGTGCATCACCATCGGTCCAGCGTCGAACATCGACGAAGGCGAGGCCATGGCGCGTGACACAATCGATCTCGACGCCGCCTTGCTGGATGTCAATGTGGCGGGCCGGCAGGTCTTCCCGGTCGCGGAGGCCTTGAGAGCCCGCGGCGTGCCCTTCGTCTTTTCGACCGGATATGGCGAAGGCGGCCTGCCGGAGGAATGGCGGGGCTCCGCCACTGTACAGAAGCCCTTCACCGAGGCGGCGATCCGGGACGCCCTGATGAAGGCTATGGGCGTCGCCCAGGTCTAGGCTTCAAATCGGCGAGGATCGCCCTTGCGGCGTTGTGCCCCGGCGCCCCAGTGACGCCTCCCCCGGGGTGGGCCCCTGATCCGCAGAGATAGAGACCCGGTATCGGCATTCGGTAGTCGGCATGGCCCAAAACCGGACGAGCGCTGAACAGTTGGTCCAGGCTCAGTCGGCCGTGGAATATGTCGCCTCGGACAAGACCGAACTGGCGCTCCAGATCCCGAGGCCCCAGTGCCACACGCCCGAGTACTGACGCCTTGAAGCCCGGCGCATGCGCATCGACCGTATCGATCATAAGATCGGCGACCGTGTCGCGATGCGCATCCTCCAGGTCGGGCGAGACATGTTGACAGAACAGGCTCGCCACATGGGCGCCGGCCTGCGCTAGACTGTCGTCCAGCGTCGAGGGGATCAGCATCTCTACGATCGGCTTCGACGACCAGCCGTTCAGCCGGGCCTCGGCATAGGCGCGATCCATATAGCCCAGACTGGGTGCGATGATGATGCCCGCCGTCAGATGATCGCCGGGTTCAGGCAGGACGGTGAACTTCGGCAGTTCCGAAAGCGCGACATTCATTCTGAATGTGCCTGATCCAGAGGCGTATCGTCCCATCCGCTCCATGAAGTCCCTCGGAGCCGCCGAGGGGGCGAGCAGTGTGTCGAACAACAGGCGTGGGTGCAGGTTGGAGACCACGGCTTTGGCGCGCACCACGGCGCCGTCCCGGGTTACCGCGCCGACCGCTCGCCCTTTCTCGATCAGAACCTCTGTGACGGCGGTGTCCAGCCGCACCTCGACACCCTGTTCAGCGCAGGCCGACGCCATAGCCTGCGTGATCGCCCCCATTCCGCCCAGGGCGTGGCCCCAGACGCCCCTCCTGCCGTTCAACTCGCCAAACACATGGTGCAGCAGCACATAGGCCGAACCGGGCGTGTAGGGACTGGCGTAGTTCCCCACCACGCTGTCGAACCCGAACAAGGCCTTGATCGGATCGCTTTCGAACCAGCCATCCAGCCAGTCGCCCGCCGACTTGGTGAACAGGTCCAGCAGGTCGCGGCGCCCTGTCTGGTCTAGCCCGGCCATGCGACGCCCCAGACTTCCCGCCTTCAGCATCTCCGGCAGGGCCGCCGACCAACCGCCCTCGACCATGTTCGGCGGCGTTTTCAGAGTCAGATCCCGCAACAGGGCCGCTATCGTCTCCAGTCGAGCCTCATACGCGGCCAGCCGCTCGGCGTCCTGCGGCGAGAATTTCGCGACTTCTGCCCGCGTTTTACCCGGGCCCGCCGCGAGATAGCGCCCATCGTCCAACGGCAAGAAGTTCGACATCCGCCGCTCGACCATCTTCAAACCATGGCGCGGCAGATCCATGTCGGCGATGACGCCGGGACTGAGCAGGCTGACGGTGTAACTGGCGGTCGAGTTGCGAAATCCAGGATGGAAGGTCTCGGTCACCGCCGCGCCCCCGACAACCGAGCGGCGCTCCAGCACCGTCACCTTCAATCCCCTTCGAGCGAGATAGAAGGCGCAGACCAATCCGTTGTGGCCTCCACCCAGAATGACGACGTCGGTTTCTGTCCTGGCCATGGCCCCTCTCTGACCAAGCCATAGCACCGTTCGCCTGTTCAGCCAGCGCCCGAGCGCCGTGGCGCAAACCAACCGTTTTCTGATCGTTGGACCGCTCCCGAAACCGCCAGGGCGGCCAGCGTGTGCTCAATCGTCCGTCGCTGGCGAACCCCGCCCACGTCAAAACCTGTAGCCAGATCCTCCGGTCGCATCGGTACGCCTGATCGACGCAAGCTTGTCAGTAGAGCGGCGGCCAGTCGGCCTGGGTCCTCTGGCAGACGCGGCAGAACCGCTTCGGCGGCGAGCATGGCTTCGACCTGGGCGGGCGCCGACGGAGCTCGCACCCGTCCGGTCTGATAGGTCGGACGAATGAACCGGACCTGTCCCTGCGCCTCCTCCGCCGCCCGTGCCTGATTGAGCTCGCCCAGCCGCCTCGCCGTGTCGGCGTCGCACAGGTCAATGGACCAGCCATAGGCTTCGGCCGTGACCCGGTCGATCATGCGGTGAATCTGGCCGAGGATGCCGATGCGACCTGCTTCGTGAACCGCGCGGTCGACCGCGCTCATCACCATCGGATCGCCGAGGCGCGCCCGTGCATTATAAAGGCCAGTCATCGTCAGGTCGGCATGCTCGGCCAACACACTCGCCCTCGTCGCGTCTAGTTCCTCGCCCAGCGCCCTCAGCTCCGCCGCCTGTGCTGGCGTCAGATCGGGAAACGGGAAGCGGTCGAAACAGACGCCTTTTACATAGACGGCCTCGCGTCTGTACTCGCCGATCCGCCCGGCGTGGGCCGCGAACCATGCGCGATGCTGGCGGGACGACAGTATGGCCAGGACGGCGGGATCATCGCTGGCGATGACCACCAGCTTGTTATCCGGCAGAACGGCAGAATCGAGAAAGCGAAACCAGCGGTGTTTGGCCGTCTCGACGGTGACGATGTATCGGTCGAGCCCTTCCAACGCCGCTCTGAGATCCCGACGAGGTTCACCGAAGGTCCACCAGTTTTCCCGGTAGGAAGTGCGGTTGTTACGGTCACGCTCAGGCTTAACGCTCTCCAAAAGATGCTGGTAGATCAAGGGGTGGCGACGCCGCGCCTCGGCTTCGTCCCAGCCGAACAGATCGATCGCCAGGAGATCACGCGCCCGATCCGCCAGATCTCGTCCATTACGGTAGTTGCGAAGTGGGGACTGGGCGCCCGGTTCGGATGCCTCGAGCAAGGCCCGGCCTTGCGCCGGGGTGACAAGAAATCCGGCTCCCATCAACTGAACGCCACGATACGCAAGCGCCGTGTTGGCCTTCAAATCGACGGCCTGGGTCACCCCTGAATCGATCATCAGATCAGCACCGATGACGCCTTCCCTTTCGCGAAAGCTTAGCTTCGGCAGATCAGTGTGAAGATCTTGCTCGTCGACGATTTCCAGCCACCGCCCGCGGTCGTCAGGCTCGCCGCGTTCAGCGACAGACATGGCGATCCGCACATCGGCGCGTCCGACGCCCGTGACCCAAGGATGATCGGGAATGGCGAAGACTATGCGGATTGGTGATCGGCGCGTCAGATGATGCTCGATCACCCGCCGTGAGAAGGTCTGGGTTACCGAGTTGGTCGTGATAAAGCCGAACCGCCTGAGGATCGATCCCTCGCGGGTCAGGATTTCCGCCGCTCGATCCCACCACGCCGTCACAATGTCCGCCGAACGGAACCGTCCGCCTCTGACCCTGTCCAAGGCGTCGACATAGCCGTCGCCCAGCTCCACACGCAGATCCTTGCCGGCTATGAAGGGCGGATTGCCGACAATGAAATGCGCCTCCGGCCAAGGCGTGGGGTAAGGGTCGACATAGTGTTCGACCTCTCGCTCGGCTGCCCCGTCCGTCAATCGCCCAACGGGCCGCGTAATCACCCGCCCTTGTGTGTCACGGGCCAGTTCTAGGCGCGAGCAACTAACCAGGGCGTCCGTTCGAACGACGCGTTGGAAATCCTTTAGGATCGGCTCCGACGGCTTGGCTTCCCCGAACAGATGGAAATGCCATTGCAAGTAGCCGATCCACATCACCATTTCTGCGATCCAGGCGGCGTAGGCATTCTTTTCCAGTCCATAGAATTGTTCCGGACTGACGACGTGGCCCTCGATGCCCAACTGCCCCTGGGTCTCGCCCATCTCGCTGAGGACCCCCAGAACCTCGCCCTCGAGCTCCTTGATCATCCGCATGGCGACGTAGAGAAAATTACCTGTGCCGCAGGCGGGGTCCAAGACCCGGACACGACAGAGCTGATCATGAAAGGCGCGGACCATACGCCGCGCGCCCACGACGTTGCCTTCTAGATGACGGCCGATGGCCTGGGCCTCGACCGCTTCCCAGTCGGCGCGCAAGGGCTCCATGATCGTCGGCTCGAGCAGCCGCTCGACGTAGGCGCGCGGTGTATAATGAGCTCCCAGCTCCGCCCGCTCAGATGGATCCAGCGCCTGTTCCAGCAAGGCGCCGAAGATGGCTGGCTCCACGAGGCTCCAATCACATTTCGAGGCCTCGATCAGGGCCGCCAGCTCCCCCTCAGTGATCGGCATCGGATCGACCACCTTGAACAGCCCGCCATTAAATTGGCGGATACGCCGTTGGGTCGCCAGACAATGGCCGCCCCTATCCATAGCGCTGAAAAACACTCGAGCCGCATCGTGGAACCGGTTCGCTTTTCCGCGATAGGACTCGAGGAAGCCCTGAAAGCCCCGCTCGTCGATCAGCCCGACGCTATCGGCGAACATGGCGAAGATGCACTGCATGACGAATAGCGCGATCCGCCCCGCCCTCGCCGCCCGCGCCGCTTGATCGTCCGCCGGCTGCGACTGCCTTTGGCGGATGGATCGGACCAACAAGGCCAGACGCGCGGCGATGTCCATGGTGACTTCCGCCACCCGGGCTGCGGGATTCAGCGACATCGGATCTGTCCAGACCCGACGCAACCGTTCACGCACCTCCGGCTGGCGCAACTGGTCCAGTTCGATGCGGTAAGTCGCGCGATCCGGAAACTGCGCATAGGCCTTGCCCTGTCGCGCAAAGTCGGACCACAGCTCTATGGCGCGTCCGACATCGACCACGATCAGAAACGGCGGCCATTCGTCGAGCGCCTTGGCGTAGTTCTCCGCTTGTCGCTTCGCCGCCCGCATCAACCGATCAAGGGCGTCCGGCGAAGGCGCCCGGCCCTTGCGTGACGGATGGACGAACCGGGCGAGTTGCACCATTGGATCTAGTGGCCCGCCGTCCCGCCGTTTCAGCGACTGCTTCGCCTCCAAGACGAAACAGCCCCGCTTGGCGCAGTCGATATAGCCGGGATGGCTGACCCCATCTTCGTGGACGAACCGGACCGGCCTTTCGAAACAATAGTCGAGGTCTCCCATACGCTCGTCGTCCGGCGCCGGGGCGCCGATGAGACGGCAGAGCTGGATGATGAAGGTCTGGTACTGAGCCCGCTCGCTGATCGGAACTTGAGCCCAGTGAGCGATGAAGGCGTCGACATCGTGGGATTGCTTTCCGACCATGAAAGCAACCTAAGGTTATTTCTCGGACAGATGCAATCTAGGATCGTATTCCAGAGATCCAACGCGCGTGCAGCATCGGCTTGCCCAGCCAGTAGGCCAGTTCTGCGGGCCGCGAGATGTCCCAGGCTGCCAGGTCAGCCGCTCGACCCGCCTGCAGCACGCCCGCCTGGTCCTGCAACCCCAGCGCCCGCGCCGCTTCGCGCGTCGCCCCAGCCAGAGCCTCCTCCGGCGTCAGGCGAAACTGCACGCAGGCCAGGTTCAGGGCGTCGGTCATGGAGACGACGGGCGAGGTTCCCGGATTGCAGTCGGTGGCGACGGCGATGCGCACCCCATGGGCCCGCAGTAGATCGACCGGCGGGGCCTGGGTCTCTCGCAGCATAAAGAAGGCGCCGGGCAGCAGGACCGCGACTACGCCGGCCTTGGCCATGGCCGCCACGCCAGCCCCCGTCACATACTCAATATGATCGGCTGACAGGGCCCTGTAGCGGGCCGCCAGTTCCGCCCCGCCGCCGTCCGACAGCTGGTCGGCGTGCAGCTTGAGCGGCAATCCCAACGCCTGCGCTCGATCAAACAGGCGCGAAACCTCCTCGCGCGAAAAAGCGATAGGCTCACAGTAGGCGTCCACCGCATCGACCAAGCCCTCGGCGTGGGCGGCGGGGAGCATGTCATTTATGGCCTTGTCGATATAAGCACTACGGTCCGACCTGTACTCCGGCGGCACGGCGTGCAGACCAAGATAGGTGGTGCACACGCGGACCCCGCCCTCGCGACCGATGCGCTTCGCGACTCGCAGCATCTTCAACTCGGACTCGCGGTCTAGGCCATAGCCGGACTTGATCTCGACCGTCGTTACCCCAGTCGCCTTCAGCCCCTCAAGCCGAACCCTGGCCGAAAGGAACAGATCCTCCTCGGACGCGGCGCGTGTGGCCTGAACAGACGCGACAATGCCGCCGCCCGCGCGTGCGATATCCTCATAGGTCGCCCCGCCCAGCCTCTGCTCGAACTCGCCCGACCGGTCACCTCCGAAGACCAGATGGGTGTGGCAATCGATCAACCCCGGCGTCAACCAGCGTCCATCCAAACGCTCAATCGTTTCAGCCTGGACCGGGGGAAGGTCAGCCCGCGGGCCGATCCAGGTGATCCGCCCGTCCGCGATGACCACGGCGGCGTCTTTGATCGCGCCGTAAGGAACATCGCTCTCCGCCATGGTGGCGGCATGACAATCGATCAGCAGACAGTCAGCCTTCATCAAACCTGATCCTTTGCATGAACAGAGGAAAACAAGGCGACAAGATCATAGCGATCGCCAGGAAAGATCTGGCGAACCCGCGTCACTCCTTGTCCGTCGCGCCACGTTCGCCGTTCGACGCACAGACAGGCGGCGCCCGTGCGGATCTGTAGCAGACGCGCTGAAGCTCTGTCTGCTTCAACGGCGCCGATCCGGTTCTCCGCCTGAGTCCAGGGCTCTGAGTCCAGAAGCCAGGTTCCGGGCGGGATGGATTGAAAGTCCATGTGTTCAGCCTGGGGCGCGGCCGTGAGCGCGATCAGCCGGTGTTCCAGAGCCAGGGGGATAGAATCCGCACTGTGCAGGCATGTGAGCGCCAGCAGGCCTCTCCCGGCCGCAAGTTCGGCCTCGTCTGGATTCCGGGGTGACCGAACGAGGCGTTCTAGCAGCTGATAATCATAGACTTGCCGGCGGTCATTGACCTCAGCTCTTAGATCAGGAATGGCGAGAAAGGCGGCGTGGGCCTTGGGCTGGGCGACGAAGGTGCCTGCACGCCGCCTGCGCACCACCAATCCCCTGCCTGCCAGTTCGGACAAGGCTTTAGACACGGTCGCTCGCGAACAGCTGTAATGATGCGTCAGTTCGTGCTCGAACGGAATCCGATCACCGGGGGCCAGTTCTCCCGACAGGATTTGCGCTTCCAGATCGGTAAAGATCCGTCGGTGGAGAGCATCCGCCGTCATGCCATGACGACCTTCAAAGCCGCACGGCACCGCGCCTCCAGGGCGTCGCGGGCCACATGTCGCCCCTCGCGCACGACTTCCCGACCCGCGCGCCAGACCGAGGCGATCGATCCGGTCGGGGCGCCGAAAATCCAGCTGTCCAGCAGCGCGTCGCCTGAACGGCCGGCGAAGGCGAACCGGCGCGTGTTCAAAGAGATGATGTCTGCGGCCTGCCCCACTGCCAGACCGGCCGAAGCTCCACCGGCCTGCGCCCCGCCCACCAGAGCGCGCTCGAAGAGGGCGCGTCCCGTCGAACGCGCCGAGTCCGCTGTCAGGGCGCGTCCCCGCAGGCTCAGGCGTTGGCTGTACTCCAGCATCCGCAACTCTTCCGCCAGTCCAATCTGTACATTGGAATCAGTGCCGACACCGAACCGTCCCCCGGCCTGCACATAGGCCGCCGCCGGAAAGACCCCGTCGCCCAGATTGGCCTCGGTGATCGGGCAAAGGCCGACGACGGCGCCGCGCGCGACGACCGCGCGCCACTCGGCTTCGTTCACATGGGTGGCGTGAATTAGGCACCATTGATCATCGACTGGCGCGTGGTTCAGCAGCCACTCGACAGGACGAGCGCCGGACCAGGCCAGACAATCCTCGACCTCTTTGGTCTGTTCCGCCACATGGATATGGATCGGTCCGCCCTGCGCCAAACCGGGCAGAAGCGCCAGTTGGTCGGCGCTGACGGCGCGCAGGCTGTGGGGCGCCACCCCGAACCGGGCGTCGCCCATGTCGGCCGTCAGGCGACTGCAGGCCGCCGCCAAGTCGGCGAACCGGTCCAGATCCGTGATGAACCGCCTCTGTCCCTGAACCGGCGGCAGAGCCCCGAACCCGGAATGAGCGTAAAACACCGGCAGCAAGGTAAGGGCAATCCCGCTGGCCGCGGCGGCCGCCACGATCCGGCCCGCGATCTCGCTGTGGTCCGCGTAGCCCGCGCCGGCAGGGTCGTTATGCAAATAGTGGAACTCGGTCACGCGGGTGAAGCCGCCTTCCAGCATCTCCGCGAAGGCTAGAGCGGTGATGGCCTCGATCTCGTCAGGGCCGCCCCGGTCGAGGAAGCGGTACATCAGCTCACGCCACGTCCAGAAGTCGTCGTCGGAAGGTCCGCGCGCCTCGGTCAGGCCGGCCATGGCGCGTTGAAATGCGTGGCTGTGAACATTGGTGACGCCAGGCAGGCCGACGCCGCCGCCCGCGTCTGCAGCCGCCCGACCGACGCCTCTCTCAATGGATACAATCCGTCCCGATCTGACGCCGATACGCACATCTTTCGCCCAGCCGTCCGGCAGAAGGGCAGCTTCGAACCAGAGGGCGAGGTCCACAGTTTCCGGCGCTGGGCTCACTGGACAGGTCCATCTTGTTGCGATCAATATGTCTAGACATAAACCTAGCGGTTTGATTTGGCGAGGGAGGCTCAGATGACCGACGACTGGCTGACCATCGAGGAAGGCTCTGCGCCCCTGGTGATCGGTCTGCCGCACACGGGGACCGACATCCCTGACGCCATTCTGGCCCGGATGACCTCGCCCTGGCTGGCGCGCAAGGACGCGGACTGGTGGGTGGACCGCCTCTACAGCTTCGCAATCGATATGGGGGCGACGGTCGTGCGCACCGGCGTCTCTCGCAGCGTCATCGATGTCAACCGCGACCCGTCAGGCGCTTCCCTCTATCCTGGCATGACGACGACCGGCCTCTGCCCGACCGAGACCTTCGACGGCGAGGCCCTGTATCGCCTCGGCCAGACGCCCGACGCGGCCGAGATCGCCGAGCGGCGCGCGACCTGGTTCGATCCCTATCACGCGGCGCTTCAGACCCAGATCGACCGGCTGCGTTCACAGGGACCGGTTGTCTTATATGACGCCCATTCGATCCGCTCGGTCGTGCCCCGTCTGTTCGACGGCGAACTGCCGCAGTTCAATATCGGCGACAATGACGGCGCCGCCTGCGCGCCCGGCCTCACCCGTGCGGTGGAGGCCGCCTGCGCGGCCAGCGGCGACAGTCTGGTCGTCAATGGCCGCTTCAAGGGCGGCTGGACCACTCGTCACTATGGCCGACCCGAGACCGGCGTCCACGCCATCCAGATGGAGTTGGCGGACCGGGGCTATATCGTCGATCCGCCCGGGCCGGTAACGCCGGACAACTGGCCGAGCCCCTACGAGTCCGAGCGCGCCGAGCCCATGCGTCGCCATCTGCGGCGCATCCTGACCGCCTGTATCGCCTTCGCACAGACCGCACCTTGAGAGGCCAACCGGTGACCGCCCGATGAACACGCCCAATGCTCGCATCGTCCGCAGCCCGCGCGGTCCGGAAAAGACCGCCAAGACCTGGGTCGCCGAGGCGGCCATGCGCATGCTGATGAACAATCTCGATCCCGAGGTCGCCGAGCGGCCACAGGACCTGGTCGTCTATGGCGGCATCGGCAAGGCGGCGCGCGACTGGCCCGCCTTCGACCGGATCGTCGAGACCTTGAAGACGCTGGAGGCGGATGAGACCCTGCTGGTGCAGTCGGGCAAGCCGGTCGGCGTCTTTCGCACCCATGCCGACGCGCCCCGTGTCCTGATCGCCAATTCCAATCTGGTGCCGAAGTGGGCGACCTGGGAACATTTCTCAGAACTCGATCGCAAGGGCTTGATGATGTACGGCCAAATGACGGCCGGGTCGTGGATCTACATCGGCACCCAGGGCATAGTTCAGGGCACCTACGAGACCTTCATGGAGGCGGGTCGCCAGCACCACAGCGGCGACTGGGCCGGCAAATGGATCCTGACCGCCGGTCTAGGCGGCATGGGCGGCGCCCAAACCCTTGCGGCGACCATGGCGGGGGCGTCCTGCCTGGCGGTCGAATGCCAGCGCAGCCGGATCGAGATGCGGCTCAAGACCCGCTACCTCGACGTCATGGCCGATACGCTCGACGAGGCCCTGGCCCTGATCGAAACGGCCAATGAAACCAAAAAGCCGATATCGATCGGGCTGTTAGGCAATGCTGCGGACGTGCTGCCTGAGATGGTGCGTCGGGGCGTCCGGCCCGATCTGGTCACCGACCAAACCAGCGCCCACGATCTGGTCAACGGCTATCTGCCCTCAGGGTGGACCGTGGCCGAATGGGAAGATCGGCGGGTCAGCGATCCCGCCTCGGTCTCGGCCGCCGCTCGAACCTCCATCGTCGACCATGTCCAGGCCATGCTGGACTTCCAGACTGCGGGCGTGCCCGTCGTCGACTACGGCAACAATATCCGACAGGTCGCCTTCGACGAGGGCGTGGCGAAAGCCTTCGACTTCCCCGGTTTCGTGCCCGCCTATATCCGCCCTCTGTTCTGCCGCGGGATCGGACCCTTCCGTTGGGCGGCCCTGACCGGCGATCCGGACGATATCCGCAAGACTGACGCGGCCATGAAACGGCTGTTCCCGGAAAACGCGGGCCTGCATCGCTGGCTCGACATGGCCGGTGAGCGGATTGCATTTCAGGGACTTCCGGCTCGTATCTGCTGGATCGGATTGGGTGATCGCCACCGCGCCGGCCTGATGTTCAACGAGATGGTGGCCTCAGGTGAACTGTCCGGCCCCATCGTCATCGGTCGCGACCATCTCGACTCCGGCTCGGTCGCCAGTCCGAACCGTGAGACCGAGGCCATGTTGGACGGGTCGGACGCCGTGTCCGACTGGCCTTTACTGAACGCCCTGCTGAACACGGCCTCGGGCGCCAGCTGGGTGTCCTTGCACCACGGCGGCGGCGTCGGCATGGGCTATTCCCAGCATTCGGGCGTGGTCATCGTCGCCGACGGCACGCCCGAGGCCGCGCGTCGGTTGGAGCGGGTGTTGTGGAACGACCCCGCCACAGGCGTCATGCGTCACGCCGACGCCGGCTACGAGATCGCGCGCGCCGCAGCCCGCGAGCACGGCCTGAACCTTCCCAGCCTCAAGGTCTGAGCCATGATCCAGATCGACATCGGCCAATCCCCGCTGACCCTCGCCCAGTTGCGCGCCGTGCTGGACGGCCCGGTGACGGTCACAATCACCCCCGCCGCCTGGGCCGATGTCGACAGGGGGGCGGCTGTCGTCGCCGCCATCGTGGCCGAGGGCCGCACTGTCTATGGGATCAACACCGGCTTCGGCCTGCTGGCCAATACCTCCATTGCGCCTGAGGACCTGGAGACGCTGCAGCGGAACCTGGTGCTCAGCCACGCCTGCGGAGTCGGGCCGCTGCTGCCCGACGCCGTAACGCGGCTGCTGATGGTGCTGAAGATCGCCAGCCTTTCGCGCGGCGCCTCGGGCATCCGCCGTCAGACGTTGGAGGCCCTGGTCGCCCTGGTGAACGGCGACGTCCTGCCCTGTATCCCGTCCAAGGGCTCTGTCGGCGCCTCGGGCGATCTCGCGCCCCTGGCCCATATGAGCTGCGTGCTGATTGGCGTCGGCCAGGCCCACGTAAGGGGCGAAGTCTTTGAGGCCGAGGCGGCCCTGGGTCAGGTCGGACTGACGCCCCTGACCTTGGGGCCGAAGGAAGGCCTTGCCTTGTTGAACGGCACCCAGTGTTCGACCGCACTGGCCCTGGCCGGTCTGTTCGCTACCGAGGCGGTGTTCGCTGCGGGTCTGGCGGCCGGCGCCCTGTCGGTCGATGCGCTGAAGGGGTCCGACGCGCCGTTCGACCCTCGCATTCATGCCCTGCGCGGCCAACCCGGCCAGATCGCCGTCGCGGCGCAGCTGCGCGAACTGATGACGGGTTCGGCCATTCGCGACAGTCACCGCGACGACTGCGCCAAGGTGCAGGACCCCTATTCCCTGCGCTGCCAGCCTCAGGTCATGGGGGCGATCCTGGACATTCTGACCGCCTCGGCTGCGACCCTGGCGCGCGAAGCCAACGCTGTCACCGACAACCCCCTGGTCTTCATCGAGGACGGCGACGTCATATCAGGCGGCAATTTTCACGCTGAACCCGTTGCTTTTGCAGCAGATCAGATCGCTATGGCCTTGTGCGAAATCGGCAATATCTCCGAACGCCGCACCGCCATTCTGGTCGATCCGAAGATGAGCGAACTGCCGGCCTTCCTGGTCAGGGAGAGCGGTCTGAATTCGGGCTTCATGATCGCCCAGGTCACGGCGGCCGCCCTGGTCGCCGAAAACCGCATGGTCGCCCATCCGTGCAGCATCGACACTGTCCCGACCAGCGCCAACCAGGAGGACCATGTCTCCATGGCGACTCACGGGGCGCGCCGTCTGCTCGACATGGCCGAGAACACAGCGACCGTCGTGGGCATCGAACTGCTGGCGGCCGCCCAGGGGCTGGAGTTCCATCGTCCCCTGACCAGTTCGCCGGCTCTGGAACAGGTTCTGTCCATCGTTCGGCAAGCCGCCGCCCCCTACGCCAGCGATCACTATTTCGCCCCGGACATCGCCAGGGCGACGGACGGAGTGCGAGCGGGACTTTATCGCCGGTTCGCGGAGGACCTGCTGCCCTCCGCCTGACGGGGTCAGAGGGCCAGGACGCCCAGATGCTCCAGCAGGATCATCGTGCCCAGACCGATCAGAGCGACACCGCCGATCAGTTCGGCCGCCTTGCCGAACTTCAAGCCGACGGCCTTGCCGATCAGCATGCCGATCGTCGTGGAGACGAAGGTGGTGAAGCCGATCGAGGCGGCGATCACCCAGATATTGGCGCCCAGGAAGGCCAGGCCCACGCCCACGGCCGCCGCGTCGATGCTGGTGCCGACGGCGGTGGCGATCAAGGCCCAGGGTCCGGACCTACGCGGGGTCTCGTCTTCTTCGGCCTCGCGCGGTTTGGCGCCTTCCCAGATCATCTTGCCGCCGACGATCGCCAGCAAGACGAAGGCGATCCAGTGGTCGATCCGCTCCACCAGACCGGCGGCGACCAGACCGAGACTCCAACCGATCAGAGGCGTGATGGCCTCGATGACGCCGAACACCAGACCGGCCTTCACGGCCTGAGGCACGGAGGGGCGATGCGAGGCGCCGCGGCCCACGGCGGCCGCGAAGGCGTCCGTGGACATGCTGAGCGATAGAATGGCGATGGTTCCTGGGGTCATGACGACATCAATCCACCGGACGCAAGACAGCGGCTCCACGCCGGCCGGTGCGGCGGTGGAGCGCGCTGGTCTCGCTAGGCGGTGTTTCCGCTGGTCGGACCACGCGTCGAACGCGAGTGTGTTGACCCGACCCCGGCGAACTTACGCCGGAAGCTACTCCCCAACAGGAAGCGGTTCCGTACACGTCTACCCGGTTGATTGGCAACCGCGGCAGATCGCCCATAACCCTAGAACCATCCGTCGGGCGCGACGCCCCGACCGAAGGATCAATCGAAAGGTTGAAGCGGTGCGCGACGAAGCTGCGCCAGGTTCGCGGAATTGGTGCAGAAACAGACGGTGCGGAGTTGTCGAAGCACGGTCTGGAAATGCTCGACCACGGCGTCGGTGGACACCGTCGCGGCCTTCAGCACCCCGGCGGCCTGTCCGACGATGTCGGCCCCCAGTCGAATAGCGCGGGCGACGTCCACCCCGTCACGCACCCCGCCTGACCCGATCACCACGGCGTCCGGGCAGGCGCGGCGCACATCGACGATGGCCTGAGGCGTGGTCACCCCCCAGTCGGCGAAGGCGGCGGCATGAATCCGGTCGAGCGGATCGGTCGCCCGCTCGCCCTCGATCAGGGCCCAGTTGGACCCGCCCGCCCCGGCGACGTCCACGGCGGCGGCGCCCATGTCGATCAGGCGGCGTGCGGTGCGGCCGGACAGGCCGGCCCCGGTTTCCTTGACCACGACAGGAACCTCGATCTTGCGGATCAAGGCTTCCAGCGCCGCCCCGACTCCCCACCAGTCACGGTCCCCCTCAGGCTGACAGGCTTCCTGGAGCGGGTTCAGATGCACGATCAGGGCGTCGGCCCCGATCATGGCCACCGCGCGTCGCGCCTCGTCCGGACCGAAGCCGCGCGTCAACTGCGCCGCGCCTATATTGGCCAGGATCGGCGTATCAGGCGCGCGCCGCCGCAGCCCCATGTCCAGACCGCCGCTGGCGACGCCCTCGATGGCGGCGCGCTGAGACCCGACCGCCAGGGCGATGCCCAGATGCTGGGCCGCCTCGGCCAGACGCGCGTTGACATCATCGGCCCGCGCCGGCCCGCCCGTCATCGCGCTGATCAGCAGCGGCGCCTTCAGCCGGCGGTCCAGAAAGTCCGCCCCCAGGTCGATCTTGTCGTGATCCAGATCCGGCAGGGCCTCGTGGACGAAGCGGATGGAGTCAAACCCGGCGTCGCGGGCGTGGCGCCCGCGCCCGGACAGCACCACATCGAGGTGCTGGTCCTTGCGGCCGGGCGAAACAGCGTCGGTCATTCCCCTCGCCTAGGACCTGATCGTGGCCCGGATGGGGCGATCAGGGCTGGCGTTCGACGGTCAGGGCATAGGCGCCGGTTTCATTGGGGCCCAGCGACCGGGCCCGAACCACGTACCAGCCGTCCTCCGGCGCCGTCCAATCCAGCTTGGCGTGGGTGTCCGATAGGCTGTCGTCGTCGGAAGCGATGCTGGTGAAGTCCTCGCCGTCCTCGCCCAGATCGATGAAGGCGTCGAAGGCGTTCGAGACCAGGGTGATCCGCAGCTTCTCGTCCTTTTTTGCCTGGAACCTGTAGGCGTCATAATAGGCGCCTTCGTCCGTCAGGGCGTCGGCGACGCTCAAGGTCCCGCGCGCCGTAGCGCCGACCAGAACACTACCCGGCTTGGGCTCGGGGCCGCGGTCGATCAGCTCCAGCGAATAGAGGCCCTTCTCGTCCGCCGTCAGGGGCGAGGCGCGAACCAGATAGTCGCCCGTTGACGGCAGGGTGAGGTTCAGCCGCGAATCCGTCCCCTCCCCCAGGCCGTCGTCGTCGGTGGCCAGGGCGGTGAACTCGTCCTCCGCAGATCCGATCGCGAGGACGGCGTCGAAATCGCCTGACCGCAGGACGGCCTGAACGCGCTGGCCTTCCGTCCCACTGAAGACATAGGCGGCATAATGTTTGCCGTCGTCGTCCTGGGGAGCGTCGGGCGTGATCTCGCCCTCGACCGTCTGACCGAAGGTCAGGGCGGACGGCGCCGGCGGCGGCGCGACCTCTTCGAGCGTCAGCTTGAACCGCCCCTCGCCGTCGCCGCTGAAAGCGCGGGCCTCGACCACATAGTCGCCGGCCTCTTCCAGGGTCTGGGCGATCCGGGAATCGGTGCCCGATCCGGCCCCGTCGTCATCCTCGGCCACGACCGAATTGTCCGACGCCTTGCGCAGGGTCAGATAGGTGTCGAAATCCTTGGACGACAGTTCAATGGCCACCCGCTGACCAGCCTCGACCGAGAACCGATAGAATTCCGCGCGCTGGCCCTCGTCGTTCGTGCCCGTTTCGTCGTCCAGGTTTCCATCGACGCTGTCGCCGATGGCGATGGGCTTGGCCGGTGGCGCCGGCGGCGCCTCCGTCAGACCGACCGTATAGCGGCCCTCGCCATCCTGAAGCGCGGTAGCGCGGATCACATACTCGCCCGCAGCCGGCGCCGTGAAGACCAGGCGCGAGTTCAACCCGTCGTCGGGTCCGTCGTCGTTCTGGCCCAGCTCGACGAAGTCCGATCCGTTCATCCGCCCGACCAGGACTTTCGGGTCAAAGGCTTCCGACTCCAAAGTGACGATCACCCGTTGTCCGGCTGCGGCGCGGAAGGCGTAGGCGTCATAGCGGCCGCCGTCCTCCTGTCCCGGATCACGCGCGGTCAGGTCTCCGGTCTGTTCGCCGCCGATGCGGAGCCCGGACGGACGCGGCGCACGCGGCGGGGCCGGGCGTTCCCGAAGCGACAGGCTGTAGTCGCCGCCGTCGAGGCTCGACAGGGTTCTGGCGCGCAGGATGTAGTTTCCGCTGGCCTCGGGCGTGAACCGCAGCCGCGCGTTCGTGTCTTCGTTCAGCCCGTCGTCGTCCTCAGCCAGCGGGGTGTCGGAACCCTCGGCGTAAAGGCCCAGATAGGCGTCGAACGCCTCCGCCCGCAGGACGGCTTCTAGCCGCTGGCCCGCGCGCGCTTCGAATCGGTAGTCGTCGTAGCGGTAGGCCTCGTCTCCGCTCGTGGCCGCGTCTCCATCGGTCAGGGCGCCGTTCACCGACGCCCCGACCCGCAGCGCCTGAACGTCCTGGGCCAGGGCGGGCGAAGCGGCCCAGACCAAGGCGATGGCGCTGACGGCGACGACGAGGGACGAACGGTTCATCGAGAAGACTCCAGAGTTTGAAGCCGATCATAGACGCCGAACCATGACGGCTGTAAATCGCCGCCATTCCCCTTTTGCATTCCCGGAGCCCCCATGTCGGCCGAGCCCACACGCGCGACCCTGATCGACGGCAAGGCCTTTTCGATCGCCCTGGTGGACCGCGTCGCCGCCGCCGCCGCCCGCTTGGAAGCCAGCCAGGGCGTCAAGCCGGGCCTGGCCGTCATCATCGTCGGCGAGGACCCTGCCAGCCAGATCTACGTCCGCAACAAGGGCGAGACGACCCTGCGCGCCGGCATGCGGTCCGACACCCACCGGCTGGACGAGACCACGACTCAGGACGAACTGCTGGCTCTGATCGCCCGTTTGAACGCCGATGCAGGTATCCACGGCATCCTGGTTCAGTTGCCCCTGCCGAAACACATCGACTCTTCTGTGGTGTTGGACGCGATAGATCCTGACAAGGATGTTGACGGTTTTCACGTCGTCAACGCTGGGCGCCTGGCCGTCGGCCTGCCGGGTCTGGTGCCCTGCACCCCCCTGGGCAGTCTGATGCTGCTGAAGGACCAGTTGGGCGATCTGACAGGCCTGAACGCCGTCATCGTCGGCCGGTCCAACATCGTCGGCAAGCCGATGGCGCAACTGCTGCTGGCTGAGAGCTGCACCGTCACCGTCGCCCATTCCAGAACCCGCGACCTGCCCGCCTTGTGCCGGACTGCCGACATTCTGGTCGCCGCCGTCGGCCGGCCGGAGATTATCAAGGGCGACTGGATCAAGCCGGGCGCGACCGTCATCGATGTCGGCATCAACCGCGTGCCTTCGGCCGACCCGGTCAAGGCGGCGGAGGGCAAGACCCGCGTCGTCGGCGATGTGGCTTTCAAGGAGGCGGTCGAAATCGCCGGCCGCATCACCCCCGTGCCTGGCGGCGTCGGGCCGATGACCATCGCCTGCCTGCTGGCCAACACCTATTCAGCGGCCTGCCGCTCCATCGGGGTCGAACCGGAGCCATTGGACGCTTGAAGCGTTGCGGTCCTGAGGCGATAGTCGCCGCACCGGCGCAACCGCCGACAGGGGAAAATCCATGGCTCGTCCAACCGCTCGCGCTCTGGCTCTGACCGCCGCTCTTGTCGCGGCGCCCGCCGTCACCGGATGCGGCTACAACACCATCCCGACCAAGCAGGAACGGGCTGAGGCGGCCTGGGCCGACGTCCAGGCCCAGTACCAGCGCCGCGCCGACCTGGTGCCCAATCTGGTCGCCACCGTCCAGGGCGCGGCGATCCAGGAACGCACCACCCTGACGGACGTGATCAACGCCCGCGCCCGCGCCACCTCGGTCAATGTCTCCGCCGCCGACCTCAGCAATCCGCAGGCCTTCCAGCAGTACCAGCAGGCGCAGGGCCAGCTGTCCGGCGCCCTGTCGCGCCTGCTGGTCTCGGTCGAGGCCTATCCGCAGCTTCAGGCCAACCAGAACTTCCTGACCCTCCAGTCCCAACTGGAAGGCACCGAGAACCGGATCACCATCGCGCGGCGCGATTACAATGAGGCAGTGCGCGACTACAACACCACCCTGCGCACCTTCCCGAACGTGATCTGGGCCAAGACGGCTCACGCGGGCTCCCAGCCGATGCAGCTGTTCACCGCCACGGCCGAGGCCCAGTCCGCGCCCCAGGTGAACTTCAACCTCGGCGGAACCCCGGCCGCGGCGCCGGGCGGCGGCGCCGCGCCGGTTACGCCGGGTTCGACCCCGCCGGCCCAGTGAACGCCCTCCCCGTTCGGACACGGCGTCCAGCGGGCGTCGTAGCGGTTCTGTTCGGTCTTATGACCGCCCTGCTGTTCGCCCTGCCGGCGAGTGCGCAGACGAAGCTGGACTTCCCGCCTCTGACTGGCCGGGTGGTCGATCAGGCTGATCTGCTGGACGCCGCGACCGAGCAGACGCTGACGGAAAAGCTCGCGGCGCTCGAAGCCAAGTCCAGTGATCAGTTGGTCGTGGTCACGGTCCGCAGCCTCCAGGACCAGGAGATCGAAGACTATGGCTACCAACTCGGACGGGCCTGGGGCATCGGTCAAAAGGAAGGCGACAATGGCGCCCTGCTGATCGTCGCCCCCACGGAACGCCGGGTGCGGATCGAGGTCGGCTACGGGCTCGAGCCCATTCTGACCGACGCCTTCTCGTCCATGATCATCCGCAATCAGATCCTGCCGGCCTTCCAAGAGGGCGATTATCAGGCTGGGATCGTCCGAGGCGTGGACGCCTTGATCACCCAGTTGGAACTTGATCCGGCCGAGGCCCAGGCGCGAGCGGCCGCCGCAGCGCAGGAAGAAGATAAGGCCGGCGCCGCGCCGATCCTGCCTATCGTGATCATGGCGGTGATCTTCATCCTCTTCCTTCTGGCGGCTGTCGGTTCGGCCGGACGCGGGCGTCGCCATCGCGGCGACAGCGTGACGCCCATTCTGCTATGGGCGGCGTCGGAAGCCCTGCGAAACGCCGGACGCGGCGGCGGAGGCGGTTTCGGCGGAGGCGGCGGTGGATTTGGCGGAGGCGGCGGCAGCTTCGGCGGCGGCGGCGCTTCGGGGGGATGGTGATGCGGTTCACGGACGAAGATCGGACGCGGGTCGCCGCCGCCATTGCTTCGGCCGAGGCCGGAACCTCGGGCGAAATCTTCTGCGTCGTCTCGCGCGGCGTGTCTTCTTACATGGACGTCAGCCTGGCCTGGGCGGCGGGCGCGGCCCTGCTGGCGCCCACGGTCCTGATCCCCTTGGGCTTTGATCTGTCCTGGCTGGTGGGCGACGCTTGGGAAGCCGCCCACGCCTCGGCCCAGTCTGCCAGCGTCGGCCAGGCCTTGGCGGCCTACGCCTTGATCCAGGCGGCGATCTTCGTCGGCGTCTTCCTGCTGACGCGGCTGCCGCCGATCCTGCGCTGGGTTACGCCTCGCGGTCTGCGTCGGGCCCGGGTACGCAAGGCGGCCCTGCAACAGTTCCTAGCCCACGGCGTCCATGTCACGCGGGAACGCACCGGCGTCCTGATCTTCGCCGCCCTCAAGGAACATCAGGTCGAGCTGATCGCCGACGAACTGATCCACCAGAAGGTCGACGAAGGCGTCTGGGCCGAAACTGTCGCTGTCCTGACCCGAGAGCTCAAGGCGGGGCGCCCCGTCGCCGGCTTCCAAGCCGCGGTCGAACGGTGCGGACAGATCCTGGCGGCCCACTTCCCGCCCCGCGCGACCAATCCCAATGAGTTGCCGGATCACCTGATCCTGCTCTGATCGTCGCATCGGGGTCGCAATCCGCGCCCAAAAGGCTTAGCCCTTCGCCCAAGTCTCGGCACGTTCTCGGGAAGCCATGCCCCGCCTTCTGACCTATAACGTCCATCGCTGCGTCGGCACGGACAAGCGCCTTGACGTTGATCGCATCGTCGCCGTCATCGGCGAACACGAACCGGACATCGTCTGCCTCCAGGAACTGGATGTCGGCCGCGTCCGCACGGGGAAGATCGATCAGGCCGAGGCTATCGCCGAGGGTTTGGCCATGACCTCGCGCTTCCATCCTGCGATGCGGGTGGAGTCCGAACTTTACGGCGACGCCATATTGACGCCCCATCCCGAGCGGTTGATCCGCGCCGACGCCCTTCCCACTGTTCGAGGCATTCCAGGGCTGGAGCCGCGGGGCGCCATATGGTCCGAGGTCGAAATCGACGGCGTCGCAATCAATGTGCTGAACACCCACCTTGGCCTGGTCCCGCGCGAACAGAGGCTGCAGGCGGCCGCTCTGGCGGGGACCGGCTGGCTGGGGGGCTGCGTCGGGCCGACGTTGTTGGCCGGCGACTTCAACGCCACCTCCATCACCCGCCCCTATCAGACCCTGGCGCGAAAGCTCGGGGACTGCCAGCGGCTGCTGAACCTAAAACCGTCGGTGAAAACCTTCCCCTCCGGCTTTCCGGCCATCCGCATCGATCATTGTTTCGTCAGTCCGGAACTCCATATCACGGGGGTCAAGGCGGATTTTTCCCCCCTAGCCCGCGTGGCCTCGGATCACCTGCCGTTGATCATCGACTTCGAGCTTGTTCAGCCTGGGGCCTGACCGCCTTCCGACATTGGTCGGGTCCGTTGCGACCGGTTCAGTCGTTTCCACGGACGCCAGGCGTCGGTTGAAGAGGTGGGGTCGCCCAACTGCCATTCGGCGAAGATCCGCTGGATCCGCGTCGGCGGGTCCGACCCCAGCGGTTTCAACCGATCGCTGACGAAGCTGCAGATCGCGGCGCCGGTCGACCCCATGACGGCCTCGACGGCCGCAAAATCCTGAGCCGGCACGCCGATCCAGTGTCCTATGGTGCGGTGGCGATGATTGGTGATCACTTCGCGCCCCGCCGCATCGGTCGGCTCGGCGGCGATGTCGCACTCGGTGTCCAGCCCCATCGACCGGTTGTTCAGATTGGAAGATCCGATGCGCAGCAGCCGGTCGTCGATGATCGACACCTTGGCGTGGACGATGATCCGGTCGCCCTCGGCCGTCAGGGGGGCGAAGGCGAAGAAGCGGTTGTACTTGTCCGCCTGTTCCAGTCGGTACAGCACCTCGGCGCGCGCCGTATCCATGGTCATGCTGTCGAACCAGCTGGGGCTCTTGCCGGTCGAGATCACCACCACCTCCGGCCCGTCCACCTCAGCCAGCCGCTCGGCCAGCGCGGCGGCGATCACCGGCGAGGTGAAATACTGGTTCTCGAAATAGATCAGCTTTTTGGCCCGCCGGATGGACTCCAGGTGTAGAGCCTCGTTTTCACGAACCTCGTGCCGTCCGCTCCATTTCGGTTCGGTGCGCGCGATGCCCACAGGGACCTCGGTCATCTGTACCGGAACGCCGTCCGGCCAGGGGTCGCTATCGACCTCATCGGGTATGGTCCGTTCCCAGGTCGCCTTGAACCAGCGTTCCCGCGCCAGATCGCCCAGAGCCCGGGCCGCCGAACCGTCCATGACGCTCATCACCTCATGGCGGGCCTTGCAAATCAGGCCGTTCGGCAGGGCGCGTCGCGGATCCCCGTCAAAATGATCTTCTGAATCCCACCGGTCGGTCGAGATGTCGCCGCCGCCGCAGAAGGCCACACGATCGTCGATGACAATCACTTTCTGATGGTGACAGGCGCCGATCGGTCCTGGCGAATCCATGCGGAACTCGACCATGCGCTTGCGAAACCAGCGCTGCGCCCTGTGGGGATAAAAGCCCTGTGACGCCGCGATCAACAGCGGCGACTTCCAGATCAGCAGCCGGATATCCAGATCCGGCTTTCGTTTCACAAGCATTCGCAGCTGATGACCGATCTCGAACTGTTTATCGCTCGGTCGTGTCTCGGGATCCAGATGGGTGCGTGGGTCGAACTGCCAGCCCAGCACGACAATGGATCGCTCGGCCTTGTTCAGCGCCGAGGACAGGGCGTCGAAATAGGCCTCATTCTCCATCAGGACGGAAAATCGGTGCGCGACTTCGCTGCGCCAGACGCCCGCTCCCGGGGTCAGCAGACTGCCGTCATAGCTGTCGCTGTCTTGGGTCATTCAGCCTGCCTGCCCGATTCGCATGACACTGCGATGGGGACGCCTCGCCTCCTCCGTTTCATGCGCGCCACGTTCGGTCAATCTTTACGCGGCGGGATTGTGACGTTCGCCAAAAGAGCGCATAAGGCTGGCGGCCATGGGGGCTGTGGGAGACGCCGTCATGCAGGCGCTGGTGGAACTGATTGCGGGCTTCATAGCCTTGCTGGCCGCCGCCGTCCTGTCGCAATTCGGCGTCGATATTCACTCGCCGCAATCCGCAGAGCGTGAAGTTCACCGCGTGTCGGACTGCCCTGCCGAGAAAGCCGCGACCTTCGCCGCTGACGCCGACCGCGACTGCTAAGAACGAACAGTCCACGGCTCTAAGATCTCTACGTCTTGGACCTTGCGTTTCAAGCCGCTAGGGTCGAATCGGCGCGTTTCGCGCGCCGCGCGCATGAATCGAGCTCGACGCCTGATGAAATCCCGTAACCGGCCGCCGCTGAAGCTAACAGACGAAGACGCCGTCGCGCCCGTCGAGGCGCCTGACGACGCAGCGGTTGAGACGGAGGTCGAACAGACGCCGATCGAGGCGGAAACGCCGCCCGAGCCGTCTTTGGAACTGGATCCCCTGCCCGCGCCGCCGCCTGAACGCCCGATCTCGGAACGTCGTCGTCGTCGCATGGCGGAGGAGGCGCGTCAGGCCCAGCTACGCGCCGCCGCTCCTCCGCCGCCCCTGCAGCAGCCCGCGCCCGAAGACCTCGTGGCGGAGGCTTCGGAGGAACCGCCCCTGGCGTCCCCCGAGATCATCGCCGAGCCCACGCCGGACTCGACGGCCGCCGTCGAGATGGCCGTGACCGCCGGTCAGCCGCCTGCGCCCTCTGATATGACTTGGCCGCCGATGCTGCGCTCCAGCGTATCGGAACGCGCCTCGACCGCAGCGCGCAGCCAGACCGCATACCTGATCGCGGCCCTGGCCTCGACCCTGTGGGTCGGCGGGGTCGCCTCCTGGGCCGCCTTCGAACTCGGGGCGAGCGGCGCCGAACTGGATCCGCTCCGGCTGGCCATCTATGGCCTGATCGCCCTCGCGCCTGTGGGATTGGTCATCATGCTGGCCCACGCCTTGCGCCAAGGCGCCGGATTGGCGGCCGAGACCCGCCGCGCCCGCGATCTCGCCGAGGCCCTGGTCGCCCCCACTGCTCTCGCGGCCCAACAGACAGGCCAGGTGCTGAGCACTTTGCGTTCCGACATCGACCATGCTGCCTTGGCCGCAGAGAGCGCTCGCAACGACATGGCCCTGCTGCGTCAGGCCCTGATGGAAGAGACCAACCGTTTGAACGAGGCGGCCGAAAACGCCGGCCGCACCGCCCGCCGACTGACCGAGAACCTGGCTCGCGAACGCGATCAGATGCAGACTCTCGGCCTTCATCTCGATAGCCAGGCCACCAGCGTCATCGACGCCGTCGAACGCCAGTCCCGCATGGTCGCCGACGCCTCCGACCTGGCCCAGGCCCAGCTTCGAGAGGCCGAGGCCGCTCTGGCTGCGCGCGCCGCCGACCTGGCCGCCGCCGCCGGCGAGGCCCAGGACGCCGCCCGCGTCGCCGCCGACGACCTGGCCCGCCAGACGATCCGCTTGGAGAACGCCGGCACCGGCGTCGCCGAACAGATTCAATCGGTCGAAGAGGGTCTCAGCCAGCAACGCGCCGCCCTGGTCACCGCCGCCTACGCCCTGCGCACTGACCAGGAAGACTTTTCCGCCCAGGTCGAAAGCCAGCGCGCCCAATTCGTTGAAAACCTGTCGGCTACCCGCACCGCGCACGACGAGATGAACCGAACCTCCCAGGTCTCGATCGAGAGCCTGCGCGAAATCCTGGAAGCCGCCGGCGACCAATTCCGGGCCCTGGTCGACATGTCTCAGCGCGAGGCCGACGGCTTCGACGCCGCGACAAAGGTTTCTCTGGACCGGTTTGAGGCCCTGGCGGCCGACGCCCGCGACACCCTGATGGAAGAGACCCGCCGCGCCCTGGAGCAGATGCGCGCCACGGCCGAGGATTCCCGCGCCGCCGCCGCCGATGCCTCCGAACAGGCCCGTCTCCGCGCTGATCGCCTGGGCGAGGCCCTGTTCGAGGCGGCGCAGAAGGCCGATCAGGCCGCCGACGCCCGCATCGAGGACGCTCGCCGCATCGTCGGCGAAACCTCCGGCTTGGTCGACAAGGCCGGCGAGCGGATGGTCCAGCGGCTGGAAAGCCTGGTCGACCGCTTGAACTCGGCCCTGTCCGAGATCGACACCGCCGTCGCCGACGTGGACGAACGGGCGGCCCGCCTCCCGGAACAGGCTCGCGCCAGGGTCGAGGCCGTACGCGCCAGTGTCGAACAGGGCCTGTCATCCCTGGCCGCCGCCTCGCGTAAGGCGGCCGAGGATACCGAAGCCCTGGACATCGGCTTCCAGGAACGGGTCCGCCGCAACTACGACATGCTGACGGAAGCCGTGCGACTGATGGGCGTGGTCTCCGGCGACGCGCCCGCTAGCCGTCACCGCGAGCCCCTGGCTGAACCCGAACGCACCCGCCCGTCCCGACCGTCGCTGGACGAGTCTTCGCAGGAGCGGGCCGGCGACCGGAGTTTCGGTCTGCGCAATCGCCTTCGTTTGTCCCCGGCCGAGGCGCCGCGCCCGACGCCCGCTCCCGAAGGCGGTCTGGACTGGAACGATCTCGTCTCCGATGGTCAGGACGAGGCCCCGCTGGAGCTGGAGCGTCCGGCCGTCGACGCCGCCGACTCGGTCGCCCTGTCTGATCGGGTCGCCGCCGCGATCCGTCGGATGGGCGTCGATCCCAACGCGCTTCTGCCGCGTTCGCGCGTCGAGGAGGCGGCCCGGTTGTTCGGCGGCGGCGACCCCGACGGCGCCCGTCGCATTGTCCGCCGCGTCGCGCCGGCCGCCGTGCGCAGCGTCTCGCGCCGCGTGCTGAGCGACCCTGAGCTGCGCGCCGACGCCGAACGCTATGTGGTCGTCTTCTCTCAGGACCTCGCAGCCTACGCCCGAAGCGGGGACGCCCAGGCGGTTCAAAACCGGCTCGCCTCCGACAGTGGCCGCGCCTTCATGCTGCTCGACGCGGCGGTCGGCGATCTCGGTTGAGGCTTGACGCCGCGATGAAGTTCACGCCACCTAGCGAACGTCACGAAAGCGTCATGCTGGGTGAGGGTAAGGTCTGAATGACCATCGAGATCGACAGCTCAGGCCGACCTGACCGACGCCCCGGTATCGCGATCTGCGCCTATGACGCGGATTCCGGCTGGGACATGGTCGAAGATCTGTCGGGCGAGGCCTGGAACCCGCCCGGCGCCCGCACTGTCAGCATCTCTTCTGATGATCCGGCGCGTTTGGCGGAACGATTGGGCGATCATCTGAGAAACGGTGATTGCCGCGCGGTCCTGCTGGTGGGAAGGGCCGCCAAGAGCAATGGTTTTCGTATGCAGATGCGGGCAGAGAACCGCGCTCTCGATCAGGAAGAGCGCCTATCGCAAACCGGGCCCGGTCTGGCGCGCACGACGGCCCCGGTCGCCGACATTGTCCGAGCCATCAATGCCACCGGCATTCCCGCAGATGCGACGTCGGAGGCAGAGGCGGACGTCGGCTCCTACCTGCTCTATCGCGTGCTGGTCGAACTCGCCGACGGTCCGCACACGCCCGCCGTCGGTCTGCTGCGCACCCCGGTGACGGCCGACGAGAACACGGTTAAGCGAGCGATCAAAGCTGCGGCCTCCGTCATGGCCGGCCAGATGGCCCTGCTGCCCCGCGCCTAAGCCCGCGCGCTGAGCATCGGCTTCAGCGCCAACCCCGCCAACAATCCCAGGCCGGCAAGCCCTGCCATCGCCAGATATCCCCCCGCGCCCCCGGCGTCGTACAGCGGACCACTCGCCAGGGTCGCGACGCCGATCAACACCCCCGCCGAAAGGGTGGAGTTCAGAGTTTGGGCGGCCGTCTGGCTGTCGCGCGGCGCCAGTCGTTCGATAAGCTCGACGCCGGCGAGGTAGTTGGCGGCGAAGCTGACGGCGTGAAGCGCCTGAAGCGGCCACAGCGCCCACAAGGGCGGTGCGGCGGCCATGAACACCCAACGCACCATCGCCGCCCCCGCCGCGATCATCAATATGGGCCACGCCCCTATGCCCCGCCGCCGTCGCCACGGCTCGAAAAACCACATCAACGCGATCTCTGCGACGACGGCGAAGGCCCACAAGATGCCGGTAAGATGCGGTTCAATCCCCTGCTCGCGCCACAGGATGGCGGAGAATCCGTAATAGAAGGCGTGCGCCGCCTGCACGGTCCCAATGGCCGCAAGCGCGGTTACCAGCACCGGGTCCTTCAGCAGCCGACCCATGCCGCGAAACCGGTCCCACCCGGCCAGCGGCGGTCCGTCATGGACGGGCTCCTCCGGCAGCACCCGCCAGGCCGTCACCCCAATGCCGACGCAGATCAGGGTTACGCCCACGATGACCGCATCGCTGCCCGCCGTCCTCAGCACGAACCCCATGGCGATATTGGCTGCAACGAAGGCGGCAGAGCCGAAACCGCGCGGCACGGCGAAGGCGAAGCCTTCCCGCCGCGCCCGTCGCAGGACCAGCACATCGGTCAACGGCAGGATCGCCGCCGCGCCGGTCGCGGCGATAAACCAGCAGGCCGCCCAGGCCAGGAAGCCGTCCACAAGGCCCGCCGAGGCGTACCCGAGGGCCGAGAGGCCCGCCAGCAGGGCGATGGGCGTCCTGCGATACTTGAACCCGTCGGCCCAGACGGCGATGGCCGGCCCCGTGACCAGCCGCCCCAGCATCGGCGCCGCCAGGAGAATTCCGATCTCCGCCCCGCTGAGTCCTTGCGCCTTCATCCAGAGGCCAGCGTACGGCAGGCTGACGCCCAGCCCGCCGTACATCAAGGCGTAGTGCGACGCCGCGCGCCATTTCGAGGCGAATCCCATAGCGGCCGCAATAGCAGAAGTTCCGGCCGTCTCGACCGGTTTGCTCTGCGGCCGTCGCAGTCTAGGGTGATTTCATGACAGCGAGTCGCAACCTGATCGTCTTCTCCGCCCTCAACGGGGCCATGGCCATAGGGCTGGGGGCTTTCGCCGCACACGGGGCTGGGCCGCAGGTTAAGACCCTGCTGTCGACCGGCGCCCACTACCAGCTGTCTCATGCCGTCTTCGCCTTCGCCTGCGCCCTTTGGACCAGCGGCGGAAATCTGGCGCGGCTCGCCGGATGGCTGGGCGCAGCGGGCGGTCTGATCTTCTGTCTGGCCCTGGCCCTGGTCGCTCTCCTCAGCCTGTCCGCCATGGGCGCCGTCGCACCGGTCGGCGGCCTGCTTATGATCGCCGGTTGGCTTTGCCTGGCCTTTGCGGCATTCCGTTCATAACGCTCAGTACGGCCAAGCTTGGGCCGAGTAGAAAGACCGCCACGCATGGCCTTTTCCGCGCCTCTCGAACCTCGCCGGGACCTCTATCCGGAGATCGAGCCTTTCGCGTCCGGCTGGATGACGTCCGACGACGTTCATGAAATCTACTACGAGGAAAGCGGCAACCCCCAGGGTCTTCCGGTCGTGGTTCTGCACGGCGGGCCGGGCGGCGCGGTCAATCCGGGCATGCGGCGCTTCTTCGACCCTGCCAAGTATCGGATCATCATGTTCGACCAGCGCGGCTGCGGCCAGTCGCGACCGAACGCCTCGCTCGAGAACAACACCACCTGGACCCTGATCGAGGATATCGAACGCCTGCGGGAACGTTGCGGCGTCGACAAATGGGTCGTGTTCGGCGGCTCGTGGGGTTCGACCCTGTCGATGGCCTATGCGATCACCCACCCTGAACGCGTCCGCGCCCTGGTGCTTCGCGGCATATTCTTGCTGACCAAGAAGGAACTGCACTGGTTCTACCAGGACGGCGCCTCGATGATTTTCCCGGACGCCTGGGAAAGGTTCGTCGCACCAATTCCGGAGGCCGAGCGCGGCGATCTGATGGGCGCCTATTACAAGCGGCTGATTGGCGACAATGTCGCCGAACGCGAAAGATGCGCCGTGGCCTGGTCCAGCTGGGAAGGCGAAACCGTCAGTGTCGAAGGCCCGAACGCCAGGCCCGATAAATTCTCCGAACCCGAGTTCGCCCTCGCCTTCGCCCGGATCGAGAACTGGTTCTTCACCAACGCGGGCTTCTTCCCGGAAGACGGCTGGCTCCTGAAGAATGTGGACCGGATGCGCCACATTCCCTGCTGGATCGCCCAAGGTCGGTTCGACGTGGTCACGCCTATCGCCAGCGCCTGGGCCCTGCATCGCGCCTGGCCCGAGGCGAAACTGGACATTGTCGGCGACGCCGGCCACGCCTCGTCGGAACCCGGCATCGTCGATAGCCTCGTTCGCGCGACGGATTGGGCGCTCGACGTCTGACGTCTCCTCCCCGCACAGCGGAGAGGAGACAAAGACTTAGCTCGCTTTACGCAGACGGGCGTCAACGCTCCACGAACCTGCGCCTGCGGCGAGCAGATACAGGAAGATGAAGCAGAACAGGATGGCCGCATCGCCGCCGTTCACCGCCGGATAGGGGCTGGAGGGGGCGTGGAACATCCAGTAGGCCACGGCCATTTCACCGGCGAGGATGAAGGCGACCGGCCGGGTGAAGGCGCCGAGCACCAGCAGAGAGCCGCCGACCAGCTCCAGGATCGCGCCGATCCCGAACAGCGACAGGATCTCGACCTGGCCCGGCTGGGCGCCTTCCGGGAATCCGAACAGTTTCACCACGCCGTGGGCCAGGAACAGCACGCCGGCGACGATACGCAGCACCGCACGAAAATGCGGCGACGAGGTTTCAAGTTGGTTGAACATCTGATGATCTCCTCCCCGATTGGGGACTGTCCCGCGTCAGGCGGGTTGTCCGACCGAACCTTGTTCGGCCGGACAGATTGATCCGAAAACGCTGACCGTGTCGATCAGGCCGCGTCCACCAGGACAATCTCGGCGTCCGAGATGGCCTTGACCGTGACGACGTCTTCCTGGGCGATGGCGGCGCCGTCGCGGGCGTTCAGGCGAACGCCATTGACCTCGATCTCGCCCTTGGCCGGCACCAGATAGGCCCGGCGGTTCGATCCCAACGCATAGTCGGCGCTGTCGCCGGCGTTCAGGGTCGCCGCCACGATCCGCGCATCGGTGCGGATCGGCAGAGCATCCGTATCGCCCTCAAAGCCCGAGGCCAGGACCACGAACTGGCCCGAGCGCTCGCCCTTGGGGAAGGGCTTGGAGCCCCAGCTGGGCGCCTCGCCACGCTTGGTCGGCTCGATCCAGATCTGGAAGATTCGGGTCAGTTCCGGCTCGGCGTTGTATTCGGCGTGACGGATGCCGGTGCCCGCGCTCATCACCTGGACGTCGCCGGCCACGGTGCGGCCTTTGTTGCCCAGGCTGTCCTCATGGGTGATGGCCCCGTCGCGGACATAGGTGATGATTTCCATGTCGGCGTGCGGGTGGGGCGGGAAGCCGGTTCCGGCGGCGATCTCGTCGTCGTTCCAGACCCGCAGATTGCCCCAGCTCATCCGCTTGGGGTCATAATAGTTGGCGAAGGAGAAGTGATGCTTGGCGTTCAACCAACCATGGTTGGCGCCGCCCAGCGATTCAAAAGGTCTGCGCTCGATCATCGGTCTATCCTCAGGCCGGGCCGTCCCGGCGTCATTGGCTTGACGCCAAGATAGAGATCGGCGACCGAACAGAAATAGAAACCCCTGAAACTCATCGTTTCCAACGCGGAGTCCGCCATGTCCCGCCTGCCCGATCTCGAGGCCATGGCCATCTTCGCCAAGGTGGCGGAGGCCCAGTCCTTCTCCGGCGCGGCCGACGCCATGGGGCTTTCCAAGGCGACCGTGTCCAAGGCGGTGACGCGGCTGGAGCAGCAGTTGAAGACCACCCTGCTCCACCGAACCTCGCGCCGCTTCGCCCTGACCGACGCGGGCCGCACCCTGGCGGCGCGCGCAGGCCTGATGTTGGCCGAGGCGGAAGGGGCGGTGTCCGAAGCCCTGGATATGTCCGTCACCCCTCGCGGACTGGTGCGGCTGGCCGCCCCCATGTCCTTCGGCATGGCCTATGTCGCCCCCGCCCTGCCCGAGTTTCTCGCCACCCACCCGGACGTCTCAATCGACCTGCACCTGTCGGATGAAGTGATCGATCTGGTCGGCGGCGGCTTCGACTGCGCCCTGCGCATTGCCGCCCTGCCCGACTCATCGCTGACCGCACGGCGGCTGCGGCCGGTCGAACGCTATCTGGTCGCCTCGCCCGACTATCTGGCCCAGCGCGGTCGGCCGAGCCATCCGGACGATCTCGAACGACATTCCTGCCTCGGCTACGCCTATATGCCGACGCCCGACGTCTGGCGGTTCGTCGACGATGCGGGCGAAGAGGTGGTGGTGCGGCCGCGCGGCCCGCTGCGCGCCAACAACTCCGACGCCCTGATCGCCTCGCTGTGCGCAGGGCTCGGCGTCTCGCCCTTGCCGGACTTCATCTACTGGAAGGACGTCGCCAGCGGCCATCTGGAGACGGTGATGACCGACTGGCGCCTGCCCCCCATCGCCCTGCACCTTGTCGCGCCCAGCAGCGGACCGCGTCCCGCGCGGGTCACGGCCCTGATGGACTATCTGGCCAAAAAGTTCAGCGCGCCTTTGTGGCCCGGCGACACCGCCGGCCGCTAAGGCCTCAGCCGCACTTGACCTGCTGGATCACGCCGGACGCCTCGTCATAGACGAAGTTCACCCGGTTCTCGCGATAGTCCATGGTGGAGGCGCAGGAGGTGCACAGGACGCGGAAGGTCTGACCTTCCGGCGCGCTCGGAACGGTCGAGCGGTTGCGGCCGACATAGGCCTGATAGTCCTCGACCTTGCAGGCCTTGAAGGCGGCGTCGCCGCCCGGGGTCCTTATGGTCACGGGCGCTTCCGTAGGCGCGCACGCCGACAGCGCGAAGCCTGCTGCCAACAGGGAGCTAAGGATCAAGGCGGTCTTCATGGTCGTCTCTCCTCGGGTCGCGGTTCAGCCGCAGCGGACCTGTTCAATCACGCCGGTGTCGGCATTGTAGAAGATGTTCAGCCGGTAGGCCGAGAAATCCTGGGTCACCGGGCAGGTAGTGCAGGTCACACGGCGGTTGACCACGTCCACCGGTACGGGAATCTCTGTGCGTTGCCTGCCGACCAGATATTGCAGTTCTCCGGCCTTGCAGACGTCGGTCGTCTGGGCGGTCGGCATGCGGCTGCCCACCGGCGGGTTCAGCTGCGCGCGTTCCACGGTGCGGGGCGCCGGCTGTTCAGCGACGGGCGTAGAACACCCCGCGAGCAGCACCAGGGCGATCAGGCCGCCTTTTCCCAGCGTCCCTCGTCCGTCTGGCGCCAATAGGCCAGATTGGCGCCGTCTGCTTTCAGCGCCTTCCAACGCGCCCGCGCATTCTGGAGCGCCGGCTCGTCCCGTCCGTCGAAAATGATGAAGCATCGTTCGAACCCTTCCGTCACGCCCAGTTCTGCGTCGTCGACGATGAACAGCGCCTGAGCGCCGTTCAGGTTCTCTCCCGATTCGCTCAACAGTACAGGCTGACGATCCGCGTTGGGCTGATCCGCCCGGCCATGCGGCAGGAAGCTTTCTTCGTGAAAGGTCCACAGACGCTCGTCGACATCGTCCAGCCGATGTGCATGCGACGACTTGATCATAGCCCGCCAGCCCCGCTCGAGCGTCTTCTCGAGCAGGGTCGGCAGCACCTGGTCCAGCGTGGAACGCTCCAGGTGGTAGAACCAGATTTCGGGCTTGCCGCTCATCCGGCTCTACCGTCCGGCACTCAGGCTTCGTAAGCGTCGGCCACCATACGATCCAGCGTGCGCACGGCAAAGCCGACGCCGCCTTCCGGCACGGTGGGACTGGGGCTCTTATTGGCCCAAGCGGTCGGGGCGATGTCCAGGTGCGCCCACGGCACGCCGTTGGTGAAGCGTTGCAGGAACAGGGCGGCGGTGATCGAACCGCCGGCGCGGCCGTTGCCGGTGTTCTTCACGTCGGCGATCTTCGAATCGATATGTTGTTCGTAGATGGCCGGGATCGGCATGCGCCAGAAGTTCTCGCCCACCTTCTTGGACGCAGCCAGGATCGGATCGGCCACCGCGTCGGAGTTGGAGAAGACGCCGGCGTAATCCAGGCCCAGGGCCACGATCATGGCGCCCGTCAGGGTGGCCAGATCGATCATGAATTTCGGCTTGAACCGCTCCTGCGTGTACCAAAGGGCGTCGGCCAGGACGAGGCGGCCCTCGGCGTCGGTGTTGATCACCTCGACCGTCTGGCCCGACATCGACACGACCACGTCGCCCGGACGCTGGGCGTTGCCGTCCGGCATGTTTTCGACCAGGCCCAGCACGCCGATAGCGTTCACCTTGGCCTTGCGCCCGGCCAGGGCGATCATGGTCCCAGTCACGGCTGCCGCGCCGCCCATGTCCCACTTCATGTCTTCCATGCCGTCGGCTGGCTTGATCGAGATGCCGCCGGTGTCGAAGCAGACGCCCTTGCCGACGAAGGCGATCGGCTGGCCGCCCGCCTCGCCACCCTTCCACTGGATCACGGCCAGCTGGCTCTCGCGGCGGCTGCCCTGGCCCACGCCCAGCAGGGTGCGCATGCCCAGCTTCTCCATCTCGGCCTCGCCCAGGATCTCGACCTCCAGGCCCAGGCTTTCCAGCGCCTTGACCCGTTTGGCGAACTCGGCCGGGTACAGGACGTTGGCGGGCTCGGACACCAGATCGCGGGCGAAGATCACGCCGTCGGCGACGGCCGACAGCGGCTCCAGCGCAGCCTCGGCGGCGCGAAGATCAGAGGTCACGACCCGGATCGCGGTGATCGACGGGATCTTGTCGGCCTTTTGCGTGGTCCGATACTTGTCGAACCGATAGGCGGCCAGACGCGCGGCGAAGCCGACGCGCGCCGCCTGTTCCGGCGTCAGGTTCGAGGCGTCGATGGTCAGGACCTCGGCGCCCGACAGTTTCACGGCCGCATAGGCGTTGCCGCCAAAGGCTTCAACGGCAAGGTCATCGACCTTGTCGGCCGCACCGGCGCCGACCAGCAGGATGGCGTCGGCGTTCACGCCCGACGGCGCGGCGACGCTCAGCGTCTGGCCCGGCTTGCCGACGAAACGGCCCTTGCTCATCGCCCGGGTCAGGGCGCCGCCGGACTTGGCGTCCAGCTCCGCACCAGAGCCCGCCAGGGTCCGGTCCTCATGGACCGGCACAGCGAGAATTTCAGCAGCGTCTACGGCGGCGACGAACTCGATCTTCATTCAGCGACTCCAGCCAGGCCCCACCCGGCGTTTACAACGTAAGAAAAAGACAAACGGCGCGTCTGCTTGTCGCGGACGCGCCCTCCTGTGCTACTAGATGCGCTTCATTATCGCCGCCTGCAACCGGGCGAAGTCCATCCGCCCATGACCCTGATTCAAAGATACCTTTTCCGCCAGATCTCGCTGCCCGTGGTTGCAGCCTGCGCCTCCCTGGCCGGGATCGGAATCCTGAGCCAGAGTTTGGACCAACTCGAGGTCATCGTCGAGCGCGGCCAGAGCGTGTGGGTGATGGTCAAACTGACCCTGCTCGCCCTGCCTCAGCTGCTGGCGGTGATCCTGCCGATCGGTCTCTTTGTCGGAGTTCTGATCGCCCTGACCCGGATGCAACGCGAGCAGGAACTGACGGCGGCCTTCGCCGGCGGCATGACGCGGTGGCAGGTAATTGCGCCCGCCGCGCGCCTGGCTGTTCTGGTGCTGATCCTCAACCTCTTCATGACCCTGTTCGCCCAGCCCTGGGCCCAGCGCGAGGCCCGCAACCAAGCCTTTGCCATACGCACGGACCTGGCGGCCCTGTTGGTCGAGGAGGGTCAGTTCGTCCAAGGGCCGGACGGTCTGACGGTCTATGTCCAGCAGATCGAACAGAACGGCCTGCTGAAGAACATGTTCGTCTATTTGGACGACGGCAAATCGACCCAGAACTGGAGCGCGGCCGAAGCGCGGTTCGGCCGCGACGCCGCTGATGAGCCGGTCTTGACCATGATCGACGGCTCCTGGCAAAAATACTCGTCGCGCGGCGTGCTGGAGACCCTTTCCTTCGACCGATACGACTTCCCCCTGGGTCAGTTTTCGGCCGTCACCGAACAAATTCGCTACAAGCCGGCCGACCTCTATCTGCGCCAGTTGCTGAACCCCACGCCCCGCGTCCTCGATACCGCAGGGTCACGCGGCGAGCTCCTGGCCGAGGCGCACGCCCGCATTTCGGCGCCGCTATATGCCTTAGTCGCTGTGGCCCTGGCCCTGGCCGCCATAATGGGCGGGTCCTTCAGTCGCACCGGCTATTCGCTCCGTATCGCCAAGGCCGCCGGCGCCTTCCTGCTGGTCCGGGTAATCGGCTATGGGCTGGTCGCCGCCAGCGCCTGGAACCCCTGGATGAACATCCTTCAATATCTGGCGCCCTTGATCGCTGTCGCCCTGTCGGCACGCCTGTTGTTCCGTGCGCTTAAGCCTGGAAGACGCCGCGAACACCCCATCCTTGACCGGATGCGGGCCCAATTCCGCGCGAGGTTCGCATGACCCTGGCCCTGCCGTCCCTCACCTCTCTCAATCCGCCCCGCCTGGGCCGGATCGAACGCTATGTCCTGGTTCAGCAGCTTCGGTCTTTGGGGGTCGCCCTCGCGGTGATCGGGGCCCTGGTCATGCTAATCGATTTCGTCGAGGTGTCTCGCGGTGTCGGTTCGGACCAGGATTTGTCGGCTCTACGCATCCTGGGCTTGGTGGCGCTGAAGTCACCCTCGGTGATCGTACAGCTTCTTCCTTTCGTGTTCCTGTTCGGCACCCTGGCCGCCTATATCGGCCTGAACCGGCGCAGTGAACTGATCGCGATGCGGGCGGCGGGCGTGTCGGCCTGGCGTTTCGTGCTTCCGGCGGCCGGAATGGCCTTGGTGCTGGGCGTCCTGACCGTAACTGTGCTCGGTCCTCTGGCGTCGGCGGGCGACGGCCTGTGGCAGCGGGAGCGCGCGCGCATTTCCGGCGCAGCGCCGGACGCAAGCTCCAACGCCGCCATCTGGCTGCGGGAAGGCGACGACCAGCGCCAGATGATCATACGCGCCGGACGTCAGGATCGCGCCAACGCCCGTCTGCTGGACGTCACCTTCTTCATCTACACGACCGACTCGACGGGCAATCGCGACTTCTCGGAACGGATCGACGCCCAGTCCGCCGCCCTCAGCGCCGGCCGCTGGCGGCTGACCAATGCGGTCGGCGCCAGCATCGGCCAGCGCGCCGTGACCTATTCCAGCCTCGACCTGATCTCCAGTCTCGCCGACGAAGAGGCGTTCGAGCGGTTCGCCCGCCCACAGTCCACGCCCTTCTGGTCGCTGCCGAACCAGATCGAGCGAATCGAGAACGCCGGCTTCGCCTCGACCGCCTACCAACTGCGGTTCCAGCAGTTGCTGGCGACGCCCCTGGTCTTCGCAGCCATGTCGATCCTGGCGGCCGCCTTCTCTCTACGCCTTATGCGGCTGGGCGATCTGGCAAAGATGAGCATCGCCGCCGTGGTGCTGGGCTTCGCCTTCTTCTTCATGAACCAGTTTTCTTCCGCCATGGGTTCGGCCGAGGTCGTTCCACCGCTCGTGGCGGCCTGGCTTCCGCCCATATTGACGGGCCTCGCCGCCTTCACCTTGCTGTTCTATACCGAAGACGGCTAAGCGAGCGCCTCGCTCAAGACAGACGGATGCTTCATGCAGGGTGATCGCGATCAGCGTTCGAAGGCCTTCCGGGCGCGGCTTCTCGCCGGCGCGGCGCTGTTCATCTGCGTCCCCTCCGGCGCGGCTCTGGCCCAAACAGCCTCCGTCACGGCCCAAGATGGCCTGAACAAGGGCGCTGTCTATGTCGACGCCGCCTCGGCGGGCCGGTCGGGCGACGTCATCACGGCCCAAAGCGACGGTGGAGACCGTGTCTATCTGCGCACAGACGGCAATGTCCTGCGCGGTGATGACCTGGCCTACGACCTGGCCAGCGGGGCGGCCTCCGTCAGCGGCCGCGTCGAGGCCATCTCGGCCGACGGCACGGTCGTCTACGCCAGCCATCTGGAAACCGACCGGGATCTAAAGGCGGCGATCGCCGTCGATTTCGCGACACGGCTCGAGAACGGCGCCAGCCTAATGGCGGCGACGGCGGTCAGACGCAGCGAGAACGTGAACGAGCTGAACTACGCCATCTTCACCCCCTGCCCGATCTGCGACGCCGACGGCCCAAAGACGCCCAGCGTCTCGATCCAGGCGGAAAAAGTGGTTCAGGACGAGGCCCTGCGCGCCGTCATCTATCGCAACGCCATCTTCCGCGTCGGCGGTGTGCCGGTCTTCTATACGCCCTTCTTCGCCCATCCCGATCCGACGGTGGTGCGGGCCTCGGGCCTGCTGGTGCCCATCATCAACTATGACGAAGGCCGCGGCGGCGTCTCGGTCGAACAACCCTATCTGCACGTGGTCTCTCCGTCGGAAGACTGGCTTATCAGCCCCCAGATCAATGCCGGAGTCGCGCCCCTGCTGAACCTGCAATGGCGCCGCCGGTTCGCTGAAGGCTCCATCGTCGCGCGTGGCGGCTATACTTACGAGCGGAACTTCGGCGACTTCGACCTAGACGGCGATGGCGACTACGAAAGCAACGTCCGGTTTGGCGACAAGGAGCACCGCTCCTACCTGCTGTCGCACGGCGAATTCGACCCTCCGGGGCCCTTGCGGTTCGGATTCACGGCGGAACGTACGTCTGACAAGACTTTGTTCGACCGCTACGACATTCGCGATCCCTATCAGGACAACGGCCTCTATTACGGCGATCGTCGCCGGCTGATCAGCCAGATCTACGCCGAGCGCCAGACCGACCGGTCTTATCTCTCTGTCGCGGCCTTCTCGATCCAGAGCCTGCGACTGGACCCCGCCTTCGAAGACAATGACTTCCGCGACGCCGACGGCTTCAAGGTGTTCGAAAACGACGACACCCTGCCGCTGGTCGCGCCCCTGATCGACGCCCGCTGGGAACCCGCCGACCCCATCTTCGGTGGACGTCTCCGGGTCAAGGGCTCAGCTGTCTCGCTGTACCGCGACAGATTCGTCGGCGCGCCCGTGCTTAACCCGGACATCGTGCCGTCCGACATAACCGGTCTTTCCGGCGTCGACAGCCGCCGCGTGACGGCCCAGGCGGAATGGCGGCGCGTCTTCATCACCGGCCTTGGACTGCGGATCGAGCCCTTCGTCGATACCCGGGTCGATCTCTATTCCCTGTCCGACCTCCCGCCCATGATGGGCGTCGAGAGCGACGAAAGCCTCAGCCGGACTCGCACCAGCGCCGGCGTGGACCTCAGCTATCCGCTGATCCGCCGTACTCAACGCGCCGACATCATCCTGGAACCGGTCGCCCAGGTTTCGATCTCCAACAAGGCCGACATAGATCCCCGCATTCCAAACGAGGATTCGCAGGTCATCGAGCTCGACGAATCGTCACTGTTCCGCATGGATCGGTTCTCCGGCTACGACTTGGTCGAAGGCGGGGCGCGGATAACGGCGGGCGGCCGAGCGACGATTCGCTGGTCCGAGGGCCGCAGCGCCAGCCTGTTCGTCGGCCGCAGCTACCGCGCCGACGATGAAGACGCCTTCCGCACCACGATCCCCGACAGTACGAACGGCCAGTTGTACGACCCCACCGGATTGGCCTCGTCGGCGTCCGACTGGGTCGTCCAAGGCAGTTTCTCGCCGTCCGACCGAATCCGCAGCTGGGGCCACGCCACCTTCGACGGCTCGGGCGACATTCACCGGGCAGAGGCGGCGGTGGACGGCCGCTGGGGCCGCCGCAATCTGGCGTCGGTCAGCTATATCGTTGATCGCTCCAATCCCCTGTCGGGCGATCAGAATCGCAACTACGAGTTCGTGCAACTGGCAGGCCAGCAGTTCGTCTATGGCAACTGGGGCGTCGCCGTCACCGGCATCGCCGATCTGGAGCGCAACGTCATCACGCGTCAGGAAATCGGCGTCCTGTTCGACGACGACTGTTTCCGTGTCGAGTTCGGCTATCGCCGCAACAATACTCGCGTTCGGGCCAGCGGCCCCTCGGACGGTATCTATGTGCGCCTAAACCTCGCCACTTTCGGAGGTTCAGGTTATGGACAGGGCGAGATGCGTTGAGCATGACGCTTTACGGGGCGCGACCGCCTGCCGGCCTGGCAGATGGACCGCTGTGAGGAATCAGGACGACCAATGGGTTTGATGCGTTATTCGACGGGGGCTGCGCTCGCGGCGGTCCTCCTCGCCGGTTCGGCCCAGGGTCAGACGGCGTCCGCTCCGGCCGCTCAGCAGGCGCCTGCCGCTGGTGCGCCCAATCCTGCGGCCGGCGACGGCCCCGCTACCGCGCGCCCAGCGCCCCAGTTCGAAATGGCCGACGGCATCGTCGCCACTGTGAATGACAAGATCATCACCGGCTTCGACTTGCGCCAGCAGATGCTGATGCTGATCGCCTCGTCTCAGGTTCAACCGACCGAGCAGAACCTGCCGGCGATCCAGCAGGCGGCGCTGAACCGTCTGATCGAACAGCGCCTGAAGGCGCAGGAAATCACGAAATTCGAGACCCTCAGGATCACGGACCAGGAAGTCGACGGGGAAATCGCCGAAATGGCCCGTCAGGCCGGGGTCGCGCCCGCCGCCTATATGGAGTTCCTGCAGCAAGGCGGCATCCAGCCGAACGCCTTCCGCGAAAGCCTGCGCACTGAGATCGGCTGGGGCCAGCTGGTGCCCGGCCGGTTCAACAGCCGCGCCCGTCCCAGCACGCTGCAGGTCGATCAGGAGGTCCGTCGCCTCAACGATGCGGCCGCCCAGCCCCAATATCTGATCGGCGAGATCTACATCGAAGCCGCCCGCGTCGGCGGCCAGGAAGCCGCCGTGAACGGCGCCCGCCAACTGGTGCAGCAGATCATCCAGGGCGCGCCTTTCCAGGCCGTGGCCCAGCAGTTCTCGGCGGCGCCATCGGCTTCGGCCCGCGTCCCCGGAGACGCCGGCTGGGTGGTCAAGGGCACGGTCCAGCCCGCGCTCCAAACCATCTTCGACCAGCTTCAGCCCGGCCAGCTGTCGAACCCCGTTCCCGTCGATGGCGGTGTCTACATCATCTATATGCGCGACAAGCGCGACGGCGCGGCGACCAGCCTGGTGTCGCTGAAGCAGCTGATGGTCGAACTGCCCGAAGCCGCCTCGGAAGCCGACCTTGCCGCAGCAACCCGTACGCTGGACGCCATGCGTCAGGGTCTGAACTGCGACAACATCCTGTCCCAGTCGCGCGCGACGGCCGGCGTCATTGGATCCGACCTCGGCGAATCGGATGTCGCCGACCTGGCGCCCCAGTTCCAGCAGTTCGCCCGCACCGGCGAGATCGGCTCGGTCTCGACCCCGATCCGCACCCCCCTGGGCCTGCACCTGGTCGCGGTCTGCGGCCGTCGCGTCGGCGGCCCCGAGGCCCCGAATCGTCAACAGGTCGAGGGCCGCCTGCGGTCCCAGAACCTGGCCGTGCTCGAGCGCCGCTACCTGCGCGACCTGCGCAACGACGCGCTCATCGAGTTCAAATGATCCGGCCTCTGGTCCTGACGCTGGGCGAACCCGCCGGCGTCGGGCCGGAGATCGTGGCCGCCGCCTGGCGGGCGCTCAACGCCGAACCCCTGGCCTTCGCGGTTATCGGCGACGCGGCTCTGCTGCGGGACCAGGGCGTTCCGGTCATCGAGATCAACAGCCCCGCGGACGCGCTTGACCGATTCGCGCGGGCGCTGCCGGTCATCCACCGCCCCCTGCCCGCCCCGGTCTTGGTCGGAACCCCTGACCCCGCCAACGCCTCCGCCGTCGCCGACGGGATCGAAGAGGCTGTTAGCTTCGTCCTCTCCGGCGAAGCCTCAGGTTTGGTCACAGCGCCCATCGCCAAGGCGCCCATGTACGCCTCAGGCTTCCGCTTTCCGGGTCACACCGAATTCATCGCCGAACTGACGGCTGACGCGCCTTACGCGGGAACGCGCGGCCCCGTGATGATGCTGACCGCCCGCGATCTGCGCGCCTGCCTCGTCACCATCCACGTCGCCCTGGATCAGGTGCCGGAACTTGTTACGGCCGAGCGGGTCGCCCGCACCGCCCGCGTCGTTCATGAAAGCCTGAAACGCGACTTCGCCATTGCCCGCCCGCGCCTGGCCATGGCGGCCTTGAACCCGCATGCAGGCGAAGGCGGCGCCCTGGGGCTTCAGGAGATCGACATCCTGATCCCGGTCGCCCGGCAGCTTCGCGCCGAGGGGATCGACATCACCGACCCCAGACCGGCCGACACGATGTTCCATGACGCGGCTCGTGCGACCTATGACGCCGCCATCTGCATGTACCACGACCAGGCCCTGATCCCGGTCAAGACCCTGGACTTCTGGGGCGGCGTGAACGTCTCGCTAGGCCTGCCCGTCATCCGCACCTCGCCCGACCACGGCACCGGTTTCGACATTGCCGGCAAGGGCATAGCGCGTCCCGACAGCCTAATCGCCGCCATTCGTCTGGCATCGGAGATGGCGGCGGCCCGCGCCGCGCGCTAACAGGGCGTGTGACCGACCTTCCCTCCCTCCGCGAAACCCTCGACGCCCACGGCCTGTCGGCGAAGAAAAGCTTTGGCCAGCATTTCCTGCTGGACCTCAATGTGACGCGCAAGATCGTCCGCCTCGCCGGCCCGTTCGAGGGCCGCGCCGTGATCGAGGTCGGGCCCGGCCCCGGCGGCCTGACCCGCGCCCTGCTGGAATCCGACGCCGGCCCCGTGGTCCTGGTCGAAAAGGATCCGCGCTTCGTCCCCCTGCTGACCGAGCTGGACGACGGCTCCGGCCGCCTGACCATCGTCGAGGCCGACGCCCTGAAGGTGAAGGAGGCGGACCTGGTCTCCGGCCCGACCCATCTGGTCTCCAACCTGCCCTACAACGTCGGCACGCCCCTGCTGATCAAATGGCTGACCGGCCCCTGGCTGCCCCACAGCCTGACCCTGATGTTCCAGAAGGAAGTGGCCGAGCGCGTCGCCGCAGGGCCAGGCGAGGACGCCTACGGCCGGCTGGCGGTCATTTCCCAGGCCGTCTGCACCGCCCGCATCGTCATGCACCTGCCCGCCGCCGCCTTCACCCCCCCGCCCAAGGTGGCCTCGGCCGTGGTCCATCTGGTTCCGCTGGACGAGCGCCCGTCGCCCGAACGCCTGAAGAAGCTGGAACGCGTCACCGCCGCCGCCTTCGGCCAGCGCCGCAAGATGCTGCGCTCCAGCCTGAAACAACTCGGCGGCGCCGCCCTGTGCGAGGCCGCCGGCATCGAACCGGACGTCCGGGCCGAAACCGTGGATGTCGCGGGCTTCCTAAGATTGGCGGACGCCCTGCAATGACCGTCGAACCCTTCCGCGCCATCACCGTCAGCCGCCTGGCGCACCAGCTGAAGTCCGAAGGCCGATCGATCATCCATATGGAGTTCGGCCAGCCCTCGACCGGCGCCCCCGCCGCCGCCATCGCCCGCGCGCACCAGGTGCTGGACGCCGACGGCATGGGCTATTGGGAAAGCCCCGACCTGCGCGCCCGTATCGCCCGGCTGTACCAGGATCGGTATGGCGTCACGGTCGATCCCGCCAACATCCTGCTGACCTGCGGCGCCTCGCCCGCCCTCGTCCTGGCCCTCAGCGCCCGATTCAAGCCGGGCGACCGGATCGCCCTGGCCCGTCCCGGCTATGTCGCCTATCGCAACAGCCTGCGCGCCCTGCATCTGGAGCCGGTCGAGATCGCCTGCGGTCCCGAGACACGATACCAGCTGACCGCCGCCCAGCTCGAGGCGCTCGACCCCGCCCCCGCCGGCGTCATCATCGCCAGCCCCGCCAATCCGACCGGGACCATCATCCCCGAGGCCGAACTCGCCGCCATCGCCGAAGTCTGCTGTGCGCGAAACATCGCCATCCTGTCGGACGAGATCTATCACGGCCTGTCCTACGTCGGCCCGACCCCGTCGATGCTACAGTTCGCCCCCGACGCCATGGTGATCAACAGCTTCTCCAAATACTGGAGCATGGCCGGCTGGCGGCTGGGCTGGCTGCTGGTCCCCGACACACTGGTCGACGCCGCCCGCGCCTATATCGGCAACATGTTCCTGACCCCGCCCAGCCTCAGCCAGCACGCCGGCCTGGTCGCCATGGACTCGATCGACGAGCTGGAGGGTCATATCCAGACCTACGCCCGCAACCGCCGGCTCATGCTCGACGCCCTGCCTGCGCTGGGTCTGAAAAAGATCGCTCCGCCCGACGGCGCCTTCTACATCTGGGCCGATATCGGCCATCTGACGAACGACAGCGTAGCCTTCTGCGAACAACTGCTGCGCGATACGGGCGTAGCCACCGCGCCCGGCGTCGATTTCGACCCCGTCGACGGCCATCGCTTTATCCGCATCAGCTTCGCCGTGTCCACGGCCGAGGTGGAGGCCGCTCTGGCGCGACTGACGCCCTGGTTTGCGGCGCGACAGCGGCTCTGACCGCGTCAATAAATTGGCCGATTCGGCAATCGTGGTGCGTACCTAAGCAATCGCCCCTAGATAGAAATTTACCCTCTGGAACCCCTGTTGTGGGATAAGGGGTGCAGTTGAGTAGCGCTGAAGACGACATCGCGTAGGACGCCCCCGCCTGGCGCGATGTCGTTACCGCCCTCAGCCGAAGACGACACCGCGGCGGCCTTGTCCCCCCTCCGCCGGCCGCGGTGTCGTTGTTCTTCCCAAATATCGGATTGGTTTCAGACCGGCTCGCGCAGCAGAGCGGCCTTGTAGTCCCCCACCCACAGATTGCGGAACCGGCGCGACCGCTCGGCGTGATAGATGTGCGCCAGCTCGGCGTAGGACCGGTCGAAATCCTCGTTCACGATGACATAGTCAAAGGCGTCGCAGTGTTCGATCTCGCCCTTGGCGTTGGCGACACGGCGCTCGATCACATCGTCCGAGTCCTGCGACCGGGTGATCAGGCGGCGACGCAGTTCTTCCAGGCTGGGCGGCAGGATGAACACCCGCACCGCATCCTCCGGGCATTTCTCGGCCACGTCGCGCGCGCCCTGCCAATCAATGTCGAACAGCACGTCGCGGCCCTCGGCCAAGGCGCGATCCACGGGACCGCGCGGGCTGCCGTACAGATTGCCGTGCACATCGGCCCATTCCAGGAAGGCGTCGGCGTCGATCAGCTTCTGAAACCGCTCGCGATCGACGAAATTATAGTCGCGTCCATCGACCTCGCCGGGACGAATACCCCGCGTAGTCATCGAGACGGACAGCTCCAGCCCCCCGTGATCCGCCATCAGCCGGCGGCACAGCGATGTCTTGCCCGCGCCCGACGGGCTGGCGACGATCAGGAGGACGCCCCGGCGGGGCGAGCGTTCATTCGACATTCTGGACCTGTTCACGCAACTGTTCGATGACGGCCTTCAGCTCAAGGCCGATTCCGGTGAGCGCGGTCGTAGCCGATTTCGAACAGAGGGTGTTGGCCTCGCGCATGAATTCCTGACTCAAAAAGTCCAGCTTTCGTCCCGCCGGCGGCGACGCCATCAACTGACGCGCTGCGCCCACATGGGCCGTCAACCGGTCCAGCTCCTCGCGCACATCGGCCTTGGCCGCCAGAGCCGCCGCTTCAAGGAAGATCCGGTCCTCCAGGCCCGGCGCATCGGGCGCCAGTTCGGACATGCGGCGGCTGAACCGGTCGCGGATCGCCTCGACCTGGGCCTGGGCCTCCCCCTCTGCCGAGGCGACCAGGGCTTCGATTCGGCTGATGAAATCCAGCAGCAGGGGCGCCAGCTGTGCGCCCTCGGCATGGCGAGATCCCTTCAGGGCGTCCAGCGCCGCTTCCACGGTCCGCGCCATCACGGCCTCCAGGGCGGCGCGGGTCTCTGGATCCTCTATCTCTTCCGGCGTTTCGATGACGCCCCGCAGCGCCAGCAAGCCGTCGGCGGACGGCGGCGTGGCCCCGTCCTCGGCCAGTTCGTTGGCCAGGGTCAGGTAGCGAGCCAGCACCGCCGCATTGATCGTGACCGTCGCCTCGCCGCCCTCCACGCGCTTGGCATGGATCCCTACCGTGATCTGGCCACGCGCGAACCGCGTCTGTCCGGCCGTCTTGGCGGCCCGATCCAGGGCGTCGAATCCGTTCGGCCCTCGAAACCGGACCTCCAGATTGCGGCCGTTGACCGAGCGCGCCTCGACAGACCAGGTCCAGCCGTGACCGGCGCCCTCGGCCCGGCCGAAGCCGGTCATTCCCGAAATCAGACTCATCTCAGGCCCTGGGTCGCGCCTGCGGGCAGGGTGATGGTGGCCTGATCGCTGGGCGCCGTCATCGGGGCGGCGCTGGCGTCTGGCGCGGCCGGCGCCGGCGCTTCTGGCGGCAGGCCCGCCTTCTGACGTTCGATCTGACGCCAGCGCGCGACATTGCGCAGGTGCTCTTCATAGGTGGCGGCGAAAGCGTGGCCGCCTGATCCGTCAGCGACGAAGAACAGGGCCTGCTCCGCCGGCGGGTTCAGCACGGCCTGCAAGGCGTCCTTGCCCGGATTGGCGATCGGCGTCGGCGGCAGGCCGTCGATCTGATAGGTATTCCAGGCCGTCTCGCGCTGCAGTTCGGACCGGCGAATGCCGCGCCCCAGGGGCCGACCCTGGGTCAGGCCGTAGACGATGGTCGGATCGCTCTCCAGCCGCATCCCCTGGCGCAGGCGGTTGGAAAACACAGCGGCCACGCGCGGACGCTCGGCCGCCAGACCGGTCTCTTTTTCGACGATGGAGGCCAGGATCACCGCCTCCTCGGGATTACGCACCACAGTCCCCGGCCCGCGCTGGGCCCACAGCAGCCGCAGATTCTCGTTGGCGGCGCGCTGCATCCGGTCGATCACCGACTGCCGCGTGTCGCCGCGCGCGATCTCATAGGTATCGGGCCACAGGCTGCCTTCCTCGGGCGTCGTCTCAACCGTGCCCGTCAGCACCGGCTCCTTGGCCAGGATGTCCAGCGCCTGGGCCGAGGACCAGCCTTCCGGCAGGGTCACGAAATGGCGCACCACCCGCCCCTCGACCAGCAGCTTCAGCACCCCGCCCAGCGAGGTCCCCGACGGCACCTCATATTCTCCGGCGCGCAGCTTGCGGTCCGCACCGGTGAAGGTCGCCGCCGCCTTGAACAGGTCGGTCGAGCGGATCACCCCCGCCGCCTTCAGCTGGGCGGCGATGGCCGAGACGCCGGACCCGCTGGCCAGGGTCACGACCGTCCGGTCCCCCTGACGTGCGCCCGGCCCTGGGCCGTAATAGACGCCCCAGACGATGGCGAGGGCGGCGATCAGGAACAGGCTGAACGTCGCCGAGGCGGTCAGCAAGGTCACCGTCAGCCCCGACCGCTTTTCCACCCGCCCCCGTCCGAACATGTCAGTCGACCTTCTTGAAGATCACCGAGGCGTTGGTGCCTCCGAAGCCGAAACTGTTGGACATGGCGACATCGATCTTCATCGGCTTGGCCTTGTGGGGCACAAGGTCGATCGGCGTCTCCATCTCCGGATCGTCCAGATTGATCGTCGGCGGCGCCACCTGATCCCGGATCGCCAGGACGCAGAAGGCCGCTTCGATCGCCCCGGCGGCGCCCAGCAGGTGGCCGGTCATCGACTTGGTCGAGCTGACGGCCAGGTTCTGGGCGTGATCCCCGACCAGACCCTCAATCCCCTTCAGCTCGATCCAGTCGGCCATGGTCGAGGTGCCGTGGGCGTTGACGTAGTCGAGATCCGACGGCTCCATCCCGGCCCGCTTCAGCGCCATCTTCATGGCGCGCACCCCGCCCTCGCCGTCCTCGGACGGGGCCGTGATGTGGTGGGCGTCGCCGCTCATGCCGTAACCCACGACCTCGGCGTAGATCTTGGCCCCGCGCGCCTTGGCGTGTTCGTATTCTTCCAGCACCAGGATCCCGGCGCCCTCGCCCATGATGAAGCCCGCATGACCCTTATCATAGGGGCGCGACGCCTTCTCCGGTGTGTCGTTATAGGCGGTGCACAGGGCCTTGCAGGCCAGGAAGCCGGCGATGCCCAGCGGCACGACCGAGCTTTCCGCCCCGCCGGCCACCATCACGTCGGCGTCGTCCAGGGCGATCATCCGGGCCGCGTCGCCAATGGCGTGGGCGCCGGTGGCGCAGGCGGTGACGACCGCATGGTTCGGCCCCTTCAGGCCGTGGCGGATCGAAATCTGCCCCCCGGCCAGATTGATCAGGGCGCTGGGGATGAAGAAGGGGCTGACGCGACGCACCCCCTGTTCCTTCAGCACGATGGCCGTCTCGGCTATGGCGCCCAGGCCGCCGATGCCGGAGCCGACCATGACGCCGGTCCGTTCCTTGTCTTCGTCGGTCTCGGGCTTCCAGTTCGCGTCGTGCAGGGCCTCGTCCGCCGCCGCGATGGCGTACAGGATGAAGTCGTCGACGCGCTTGCGGTCCTTCACCGACATGATCTTCTCGGGGTCGAAGTCGCCTTCGCCGCCGCCGCCGCGCCCATCCACGCTCGGCACTTCGCCGGCGATGGTGCAGCCATAGCCCGTGGTGTCGAAGGCGGTGATCGGGCGGATGCCCGACCGTCCCTCGACGATGCCCTTCCAGCTCTTCTCGACGCCCCAACCCAGGGGGGTCAGCAGACCGATGCCCGTAACGACGACGCGGCGCATGGTGCGTGCTCCTAAACTTCTCCAGTCCGAACCCGGAGAATCACTGAAGATTCGCATGGGTCAGAAACAGTAAAGGCCGCCGGGCGACTCCGCTAGGAGCGCCGGGCGGCCCTGTGAACCGTCGGCCCTATCGGGCCGCCAGTCGGGGGCTGAACTCAGCCGGCCGACTTTTCGTCGATGAACTTGACCGCATCGCCGACCGTCTGGATGTGCTCGGCGGCGTCATCCGGGATCTCGATGTCGAATTCTTCTTCGAAGGCCATCACCAGCTCGACGTTGTCGAGCGAGTCGGCGCCCAGGTCGTCGATGAAGCTGGCCTTTTCCGTGACCTTGTCCGGATCGGCGTCCAGGTGGTCGATGACGATCTTGCGAACGCGCTCGAGGGTGTCGGACATGAGTGTCTCTCTGCCTGTTTAAAATCGCCGTAGAGGCGGGGGTAGCTTCAGAAATCGCCGTCTCACGGCAGCGAAGGCGACGCAAGCCCGAAAGCCCGAACCGCCGATGCGTTCCTGCCCTTTAGCACAGGCTTTCGGGCAGGAAATAGTCTGTTGCGTGTCGTGACGATGATCAGATCATCGCCATGCCGCCGTTCACGTGCAGCGTCTGGCCTGTCACATAGGCCGCTTCGTTCGACGACAGATAGACGGCGGCGGCCGCGATCTCGTCGCCCGTGCCCAGCCGACCCGCCGGAATCCGGCCCAGAATGGTCTCGCGCTGCTGGTCGTTCAGCACATCCGTCATCGGCGAGGCGATGAAGCCCGGCGCGATACAGTTGACGGTGATGCCGCGCGACCCGACTTCCTGCGCCAGCGATTTGGAAAAGCCGATCATCCCGGCCTTGGACGCCGAATAATTGGTCTGGCCGGGATTGCCGGTCACGCCGACGACCGAGGTCACGCCGATGATTCGGCCCGACCGGCGCTTCATCATCCCCTTCACCGCCGCGCGGGTCAGGCGAAAATAGCTCTCCAGATTGATCTGGATGACCGACTGGAAGTCCTCGTCCTTCATCCGCATCAGCAGGCCGTCCTTGGTGATGCCCGCATTGGCCACCAGGATGTCCAGCGGCGCGCCCCCCGCCGCCTCGGCCGCGTTCACCAGATTGTCGACCGACTCGGGATCCGACAGGTTCGCCGTGGCGAAATGCGCCCGCTCACCCAATTCCTTGGCCAGATCGGCCAGCACCGCCTCGCGCGTGCCCGACAGCACCACGGTCGCGCCCTGGGCGTGCAGCGCCCGCGCCACCGCCCCGCCGATCCCGCCCGTCGCGCCGGTCACCAGCGCGGTCTTGCCTGCAAGATTGAACATTCGAATTCTCCGCTCATCCCGGCGAAAGCCGGGACCCAGTGCTTTCACGCGCAGGATGGCCGGGATCACCGTTCCTGCGCAAACCCAAACGCCCGTCGCCCAAAGATCTGGGTCCCGGCTTTCGCCGGCATGAGCGGCTAAATTACAGAGCCTTCGCGAAGGCTTCCAGTTCTTCCGGCGTGTTCAGCGGCAGGCTCTCGGCCTCCGGCGCGATCCGCTTGGCCATGCCGGTCAGCACCTTGCCCGAGCCGATCTCGACAAAGCGGGTCACGCCCCCCTCCGTCGCCATCCACTCCATGCTCTCGCGCCAGCGCACCCGGCCGGTCACCTGCTCCACCAGAAGACGACGGATCACCTCAGGATCGCGCTCCGGCCGCGCCAGCACATTGGCCACCACGGGAGCCGCCGGCGCCAGAATGGTCGCCGAGGCCAGGGCCGCCGCCATCTCGTCCGCCGCCGGCTGCATCAGCGGGCAGTGGAAGGGCGCCGAGACGTTCAGCGGGATCGCCCGGGCGCCCAGTTCCTTGGCCTTCTCGATAGCCCGGTCCACCGCCGCCTTCTCGCCCGAGATGACGATATTGCCGTTGTTATTGTCATTGGCGACCACACAGACGCCAATTTCCGAACCGGCCGCCGCCGCGGCTTCCGCTAGAGCCAGATCGGTCTTGGGCCCGATCAGCGAGGCCATCGCCCCCTGCCCCACCGGGACCGCCCGCTGCATGGCCTGGCCGCGCAGCTTCAGCAGCCGCGCCGTATCCGACAGCGACAGGGCTCCCGCCGCCGCCAGGGCCGAATATTCACCCAGCGAGTGACCGGCCACATAGGCCGCCGTTGCGACGTCGAAACCGAACTCGACCTTCAACGCCCGGATCGCCGCCATCGACACCGCCATCAGGGCGGGCTGGGCGTTCTCGGTCAGGGTCAGCTGGTCCTCGGGGCCTTCGCGCATCAAGACCGACAGCTTCTGGCCCAGGGCCTCGTCCACCTCGGCGAAGACCTCGCGGGCGGAGGCGAAGGCGTCGGCCAGTTGCGCGCCCATGCCGACGGCCTGGCTGCCCTGTCCTGGAAACAGAAGTGCGAGGGTCATCGACCGCTCCCTGAATCATTGATCAAGAGCGCGGACCCCTAAGGCCTGACTTCCCTCAGGGCAAGCGCGGCGCATCCGTCGCCCTACCCCGCCCGTCGGGCCGAGACCTTGATCTGGACGTCGATCATCTTCGACACCCAATCGCCGGTCGCATCTGACTCCATGCCCAGATCCAACGCCGTCCGGTCCAGCTGCAGACGACCGGCGACCGTGGCGACGCCGTCGGCCTCGCGGAAGGTGAAGGGCAGGACGACGCCCAGCCGCGCGCCCTTGATCCTCAGCGTGCCCCTCGCCTCATAACGGTCCCCGCCCAGGGCGCGGAACCCCGTCGTCTCGAACCGGGCGGTGGGATACTGGCCAGGATCGAACCATTCCGCGCCCTGCAACGAGCCGTCCTGGGTGGCGTCGCCGGTGCGGGCCGAACTGGTCTGGACCGTGATCACCGCCTTGGATCCGGCCAGGTCTTGCGGATCGAACCGAATTCGCCCCTCCCACTCTTCGAACCGGCCCTTGAAGGCGGCGCCCGACTGGGTTCCGCCGAAAGCGATGCTGGAGGCCGCGCGGTTGATCGTCCAGACGCCGGCCTTAACGGCCGTCTCGGCCGGCGCCGCTTCAGCGACCGGCTCAGCCGCGATTTCGGGCGCCGTTTCGGCGCCCGTCGAGACCGACGCCGGGGCGGTAGCGGCCGGCGCCGTGCTGCTCATCTCCAGACTGGGCTTGGGCTCGGGCCGCGCCGCGACCGCGCCGGCCATGGCCACAACCGCGATCAGGGCCAAGCCCGCGCCCCGCTCGACCCAGGGCGAAGCTGGCGCAGTCTTTGCGGCCGTCTCCGACGCATGACCCTCCGACGGCTTGAGGAAGGGAACCATGTGGGCCAGCACCCCGTCGTGGTCGAAAAACTGGTGCTTCAACGCCGCCCCGATGTGCAGCACGATCAGGACGACCGCCCCCCAGGCCATCGCCGCATGCGCCCCCATGGCCTGGAAGGCCAGGGTCCGCCTGACGCTTTCCGACAGTTCAGCCACGCCCGGCAGATGCGGGATCGGGAACAGACCGAACCAACTGGTCGCCAGCTCCAGCGCCCGGTCCAGCGCCACCGCCCATCCTGCGGACACATACAGCCACCCCGTCAGCGGCAGGGCCAGCATCAGAGCGTAAAAGGCCACATGGGTCGCATTGGCCGCGAAGCCTTCCCATCGCTTCATTCCACCCGGCAGGGCCGGCGGTCGATGCGTCAGACGCCAGACGATCCGCATCACGGTCAGGGCCAGGATCAGAAAGCCGATCGACTTGTGAATCTGGAACACCCGATAGGCCAGGGCCTGACTGTCGGGCTGTTCGATGGCCGCCGTCATCCACAATCCCATCGGGATCATCGACAGGATACAGAGCGCGATCACCCAGTGCAGGGCGATAGCAACGGCGGAATAGCGGGTGGGGGCCATCGAGACTCTCCGGATCAGCGACGCAATCCGCCCGCGTTCTCGACACGGGAAGACGTTACGCCCCTCTACACCCGACAAATCCTTATCAGCAATAGAAACTGTGTCAGTTTGTTCGTGCCAGCCCAGCCTGTCGGCCGCGCCACGCGAATGTTCTTGCTATGTTCTCTTTCCTGATCCATCCTCCCCCTTATGCAATCCGCCAAGGGAAGAGGCGCGCGTTCGAATGCGACAGGCCGTTACGAGCCCGAGCAGCACGAGTCGTTCGACGACGGCTGGACGACCGACGACGCCCAGGCCGCGCCGCTGCGCACCACCCTCACGCCCGAACACGCCCGCACCATCATCGCCCGGAACGACAGTCCCGACATCGGCTTCGACCGCTCCATCAACCCATACAAAGGTTGCGAACATGGCTGTATCTACTGCTACGCCCGTCCGTCCCATGCCTGGATGGGCCTATCCCCGGGCCTGGATTTCGAGAGCCGGATCTTCTTCAAGCCCGAGGGCGCACGTCTGCTGGAACAGGCCTTCCTCGCCCCCCGATACCGGTGCAGGCGCATCCACATAGGCGGCAATACCGACCCCTATCAGCCGGTCGAACGCGAGCTGAAATCAACCCGTTCGATCCTCGAGGTCATGCGGCGGTTCAACCACCCCTTCAGCATCATCACCAAGTCAGTGCTGATCGCGCGCGACGCCGATATTCTGGGGCCCATGGGTCAGGCCGGCCTGGCCTCGGCCTTCGTCTCCATCACCACCTTGGACCGGGGCTTGGCCCGCGCCATGGAGCCCCGCGCCTCGACCCCGGCCAAACGGTTGGAGGCCATCAGCCGCCTCGCCGACGCGGGCTGTCCCGTCGGCGTCGGCTTCGCCCCGGTCATTCCCGGCCTGAACGACCACGAACTGGAATCGGTGCTCGAGGCGGCGGCCAAGGCGGGGGCGACGCGGGCCATGTATGTCACCCTGCGCCTGCCGCTCGAGATCAAGGATCTGTTTCGCGAATGGCTGGCCGACGCCCGGCCGGACCGCGCCTCCCGCGTCATGTCGCTGATCCGCCAGACGCGCGGCGGCAAGGACTATGACGCCGACTGGTCCCAGCGCATGAAGGGAACCGGCCCGGTCGCCGAACTGATCGGCGCCCGCTTCAAGGCCGCCGTCAAACGCTACGGCCTCGACACGCCGCTCCGACTGCTGGACGAAACCCAGTTCCGCGTCCCTGCTGACGCGCGGCCGCAGTTGGAGTTGTTCGGCTGAACGGCCGGCGCCCAGCCAGCGCGCCTAATATCAGCGACAAAGTCACGTTTTTTCAGGACATTGATCCCCACGAACAGCGCTCAACTCATCGCCGTTTCGTCCCGTGTTAGAATCGGCGACGGGTCTTTGACATCGCAATCACCACGCTCGGTCCACCTGAGACCGCCGTTCCCTCAGCCCCGCCTCACGGCCGAGAATAGACTCAAATAGACTCAAATTTTTTCGAGTGGATTGAGTCTATTTCAGTCGGCGTCCGCCGCCGACGGATCGACGGCCCGCGTCACCAGATCCCGCCAGGTCGGGTCGGTATCGTCGACCAGATCGACGTCCTCCATCAGGGCCACCGCCCCCTCCCCGTCCGGCAGGATCAGGCCCAGGATTTCCATCTCCTCGCCGTCCGGCCCCAGATGGCTCTCGGCCTGGACCGCCACCGCCGCCTGTTCGCCGTCCTCCTCCCACCAGATCACCGGCTGGGGCAGGTCCATGGCGATGGGGCGCGGATCATCGGTCTCGCCCAGGGCGAAGACAGCCCGGCGCGCCTGGACGTCGTCCAGCGTCGCCACCGCCCCGACGAAGGGCTTCAGCCGCCCCCAGTCGTCGGCGTCGAACCCGCCGCCGTCGTCTTCCAGGCCCTCTTGCAGTTCATCGTCCATGAGGCCTACCGCTTGAAAATACTGACAAGTTCGACGTGGGCCGACCACAAAAACTGGTCCACCGGCGTGACCCGCTCCAGCCGGAACCCGGCGTCGATCAGAACCCGCGCGTCCCGCGCAAAGGTCTGGGGGTTGCACGACACCCCGACCACCACCCCGGCCTTGGTCCCGGCGATCTGGGCCGTCTGCTCGATGGCCCCGGCGCGCGGCGGGTCGAACACTATGGCGTCGCAGCCCTTCAGGTCATAGGGGTTCAGCGGCCGCCGGAACAGGTCGCGCGCCTCGGCCGTGATCGCCTTCATCCCCTTGGCCGAGCCCACGCCCGCCTTCAGGGCCTCGATCCCCGCCTTGGACGCATCGGCCGCGATCACCGGCGCCACCGTCGCCAGCGGGAAGGTGAAGGTCCCGGCCCCGCAGAACAGGTCGGCGATCTTCTTGGCCCCCTTCACCGCCGCCACGGCCCGCTCCACCATGGCCGCCTCGGCCTGGGGCACCGCCTGCAGGAAGCCCCCCGCCGGCAGGGGCACGATCGCGGGGCCGAAGCCGATCTTCGGCTGGCGCGCCATCACCAGGGTGTCGCCGGCCAGGCTCAGCCGCGCCAGATCGGCCCGGTGCGCCGCCGCAATGGCCCGCATCTGGGCGTCAGCCGACAGTCCGCCGCCCGAGCGCCGCTCCACGCCTGTCACATCCACGTCCAGCCCCGACAGGGTCCAGGTCACGTGCAGGGTCGGCGCCGACTTGGGATGCTCCAGAAAGGCCGCCGCCACCTCGGTCAGGGCCGAGATGGCGCGGACGATCCGCGAATCGGCCACCGGGCATTCCCGCACCTCGACCAGCCGCCACGACCGCCGCGCCTTGAAGCCCAGCACCACCCGGCCGTCCTGGGTCCGGCGCGCGTGCAGGGCCACCCGCCGCCGCGTCCCGGCCGGGCTCGCCACCGTCGCCTCGATCTCGGTCTCGATCCCCTCGCGCGCCAAGGCCCGCCGCACCTGCTCGCGCTTCCACTCCAGATACGGCTTGTCCGCCCAATGTTGCAGCGAGCACCCGCCGCAGTCGCCATACTGGGGCGACACCGGCGCGATCCGGTCCGCGCTTGGGGTCACGATCTCGACCCGCTCCAGCCGTCCATCGACGACCTCGCCCCGCACCGTCTCCCCCGGCAAGGTCAGGCCGGCGAAGACCGGCCCCTCCGGCGTCTCGGCGACGCCGTCGCCCTGTCCGCCGACGCGGCTGATCGTAAAGGTCTGCATCGCCGGGCTTCTAGCCCCGCCGCCGCCGCCCGCCAAGCGCGCCGACAGAAGAGACCGAACACCAGCCCGGCTCAAGTAGCGCGAAGCGCGGTAGCCAACCAAGATGAACGAAGATGAACGAGGCGCTCAAAAGCCGTTCAGCTTCGGGGCCCTAAACCTCGATGCAACAGACAGCCGGTCCACCCGTTCAGCCCCCGTCACTGAACGTCCGACCACAAGGGGTTGAAGATGCGTCTCTCCACCAAGTCCCTCGCCGCCGTCGCGGCCCTCACCCTCGGCGCCGTCGCCGCGCCCATGGCCGCCTCGGCCCAGAGCTACGGCTACAGCCAGAACTACGGCACCGGAGCCTACGCCCCTTCCTATGACTACAACCGCTATCCGCAACAGTCCTACGACCCCTGCGCCCGCGAACGTCAGGGCCGCACCGGCGCCGGGGCCGTCATCGGCGGCGGCGCCGGCGCCGTTATTGGCTCGCAGTTGGCCGCCCGTGGTCGCCGCACCGAAGGCAGCATCCTGGGCGGCGTGGTCGGCGCGGTGATCGGCTCGCAAGTGGGCCGCTCCAGCTCTGACGCCTGCCGCAGCTACCAGAGCAGCTACGGCTCCAGCGGCTACTACAGCCAGGGTTACGGTCAACAGGGCTACAGCCAACCCAGCTACGGCTACTATGACGACCGTTACACCGGCGATCAGGACCGTCGTTACGAAGACCGCCGCGACGACTACGCCTACAACAGCGACGACGATTACGACGACCGCGCCCGCTCGGTCTCGCCCTATCAGAATTCAGACGGATGCCGTTTGGCCGAAAGCCAGATCCGTCTGCCCGATGGTCGCACGGACACTCGCTATGTCCGCACCTGCCCCGACCAGTACGGCCGCTATCGCGTCGTCGATTAATTTTCAGCCCCCCTGTCGATCGACGACGTGACGGGAGCCGCCGGAGGACTTGTCCTCCGGCGGCTTCTCATTGTTTGAGGGCTATCGGCCTTCGGCCTACTTGAGCCCCTTAGCTTGGCTTCTTGGCCCAGAGCAGGAACTCGAGATTCCCGTCGCCGCCGGTGATAGGGCTCTCGGTCGTCGCCTGCACGGCCCAGCCCATCGCCTCCAGCCAGTCCCGAACACGTTCGACAGCAGCGGCGTGGGCGACGGGATCCTTGACCACGCCCTTCTTGCCGCCGCCTGGACCGTCGGCCTCGAACTGGGGCTTGATCAGAGTGATCAGGTCCGCGCCCGCCGCCGCCAGATCCAGCGCAGCAGGAAGCACCTTGATCAGGCTGATGAAGCTGGCGTCGCAAACGATCAGAGACGGGGTCTCCGGGATCAAATCTGGCGTCAGGTCGCGCGCATCCGTCCGCTCCAGATTGACCACGCGCGGATCGGCCGCGACCCGGTCGTGCATCTGACCGAACCCGACATCGACCGCGAACACCTTGGCCGCACCCCGATCCAGACAGACCTCAGTGAAGCCGCCGGTCGACGCCCCGACGTCCAGCACCACCCGTCCTTCGACGGCCACGGGCCATACGGTCAGGGCGTGATCCAGCTTCAGCGCCCCACGCCCGACCCAGCGGTGGGCGTCGGCATAGCCGATGACGGACTTGGGCCCGACGGTCTGGGAGCCGGACTTGGCCGGCGCCCCGTCCACGGTGACGCCGCCGGCCTCGATGGCCGCCTTCGCCCTGGCCCGGCTTTCCGCCAGGCCGCGCGTGACCAGAAGCTGGTCCAGCCTCATCCGATCTCGCTCAGCCGCGCCAGCGCCGCCTGCAGCTTGACCTTGCCCGCCTCGGCCTCGGCCAGTTTGGCCCGCTGCTCATCGACCACTTCCGGCGCGGCCCGCGACACGAAGTTGGGATTGCCCAACTTCTTGTTCACATGGCCGATATCGCTCTCGAAGACCGCGATCTCCTTCTCCAACCGCGCCCGTTCGGCCGTCAGGTCGATGATCCCGGCCAGCGACAGGGCGACCGTCGATCCGCCCGAGACGAAGGTCACGGCCCCTGTCGGCGCGGCCTCCGCCGATCCGACCTCGGACACCCGGCCCAGGGTCAGGATCAGGTCGCGATGGCGCGCGATCCGTTCGGCCGTCACGGCGTCGGGCGCGACGAAGGCCAGCGGCGGCTTGGCCGCCGGCGGCACGTTCATCTCGGCCCGCAGCCCCCGGATCTCCCCGACCAGATCGACCAGCCAGCCGATCTCGGCCTCGGCCGAGGCGTCGATGAAGCCGTCCGGCAGCACCGGCCATTCCGCGCCGATCAGCAGGCTGTCGCGGGCCGGCCCTTCCTTGCCCAGTTCAGCCCACAGCTCTTCGGTGATGAAGGGCATGACCGGGTGCAGCAGCTTCAGCGTCTGGTCCAGGGTCCAGGCCGTCATGGCCCGCGTCTCGGCCTTGGCGGCTTCATCGGCGCCGTTGAACACCGGCTTGGCCAGTTCCAGATACCAGTCGCAGAAGACGTTCCAGACGAACCGGTACAGCGCGCCCGCCGCATCGTCGAACCGCCCGCCCTCGATGGCCTCGGACACGGCCCGCTCCGCCTTGGTCAGTTCGCCCCGGATCCAGCGGTTGATCGTCTGCTCGACCGTCGCGGGATCGAAGCCCTCGACGCGCTGCGCCTCGTTCATCTGGCTGAAGCGGGCGGCGTTCCACAGCTTGGTGCCGAAGTTGCGATAGCCCTCGATCCGCTGTTTCGACAGTTTGATGTCGCGGGTGCCCGACAGGATGGCCATGGTGAAGCGCAGCGGATCGGCGCCCAGTTCGTCGATGATGCCCAGGGGGTCGATGACGTTCCCCTTGGACTTGCTCATCTTCTGGCCCTTCTCGTCGCGGACCAGGCCATTGATGATGACCCGTTTGAACGGGACCTCGCCCATGAAGTGCTGGCCCATCATCATCATCCGGGCGACCCAGAAGAAGATGATGTCCGCCGCCGTGACCAGGTCGCTGGTCGGATAGAACCGCTCCAGATCCTCGGTCTTCTCGGGCCAGCCCATGGTCGAGAACGGCCACAGGGCCGAGCTGAACCAGGTGTCCAGAACGTCCTCGTCCTGGGTCAGGGCGACCTCGGACTCATAATCCGCCATCGCCAGTTCACGGGCGTCCTCTTCCGTCTCGGCGACATAGATTTCGCCTTCCGGACCGTACCAGGCCGGGATGCGGTGGCCCCACCACAGCTGGCGGCTGATGCACCACGGCTCGATGTTGCGCAGCCATTCGAAATAGATCTTCTCGTAGGACTTGGGCTCAAACACCGTGTCGCCCTGCTCCACCGCCTTCAGCGCGGGTTGGGCCAGGACCTTGGCGTCAACGTACCACTGGTCCGTCAGCCACGGTTCTATGACCACGCCCGAACGATCGCCGTGCGGCACGACGTGTTTGGTCTTCTCGATCTCGCGCAGCCAGCCCTCTTCCTCGGCGCGGGCAACGATAGCCTTGCGCGCGGCGAAGCGGTCAATGCCGACGTATTCCGCCGGTACGTCTGGCGTATCGACGTCGGTGATGCGGCCAAAAGCGTCGAGGATGTTCAGCGACGGCAGGCCCGCCCGCTTGCCCACGCCGAAGTCGTTGAAGTCGTGCGCCGGCGTGATCTTCACCGCGCCCGAGCCCTTGGTCGGATCGGCATAGTCGTCGGCGACGATGGGGATGCGACGCCCAACGATGGGCAGGGTCACGAACTTGCCGACCAGCCCCTTGTACCGCTCATCCTCCGGATGAACCGCCACGCCGGTGTCGCCGAGCATGGTCTCGGGCCGGGTCGTGGCGACGACGATGAAGTCGCGCGTCTCGAACTCCGTCGCATTGCCGTCCTCGTCGAAGGCGATGGGGTGATCGTAGGTGATGCCGTCCGCCAGCGGATAGGCGAAATGCCAATAGGCGCCGTCCACCTCGCGCTGCTCGACCTCCAGATCCGAGATGGCGGTCTGGAAATGCGGATCCCAGTTCACCAGCCGCTTGTCGCGATAGATCAGGCCGTCCTTGTGCAGTTGCACGAAGACCTTGCGCACGGCGGCGTTCAGCCCCTCGTCCAGAGTGAACCGCTCGCGCGACCAGTCGCAAGACGCGCCCAGGCGACGCAGCTGGCAAACGATGGTCCCGCCGCTCTCCGCCTTCCATTCCCAGACCTTCTCAATGAAGGCGTCGCGACCCATGTCGCGCCGCCCGACATTGCCGGCCGCCGCCAGCTGGCGCTCGACCACCATCTGGGTCGCGATGCCCGCGTGGTCCGTGCCCGGTAGCCACAGCACCGCCTTGCCCTTCATCCGGTGATAGCGGGCCAGGATGTCCTGAAGCGTATTGTTGAGGGCATGGCCGATGTGCAGGCTGCCCGTCACGTTCGGCGGCGGAATGACGATCGAATAGGCGCCCTGCGCCCCTTCCGTGCGAGGCGCGAACAGGCCGCTCTCTTCCCACTGGGCGTACAGGCGGGGTTCGGCGGCCTGGGGTTCGAAGGTCTTCTCGAGCATGGGTCTTCTTTGATCGTTGTCGTGTGGCCGGGAGACGGCCTTGAATGACAAAGGGCGGCCCCGCAGGAGCCGCCCCTCGATAGTCTGCGATGAAGCGAAGGGCTAGGCGCTGCGCGCGATGCGTTCGACTTCCTTTTGTACCGCCGCCTGGACGATTCCGGGCAGATTGTTATCCAGCCAGTCCTTCAGCAGCGGACGCAGCATCTCGGCGACCATGGCCTCGACCGTATTGCCGCTGACGAACGGCATATCGCCCGACGCCGCCGGAGCCGCCTCCGGCTTCTTGAACGACGCGGCTAGGCCGGCGAAGGCCGAGGCGGCGCTCGCGGCGGCGCTTTCGCCGACCAGGGAATCATAGGCCGGCTCGGGCGCTGAGGCGGCGGCTTCGACGGGCTCGGGTTCGGGCTCGGGCGCTGTCTCGACGATGTCGAGATCACCGATGGTCTCGGACGACGGCGCCTCTTCCGCCGGCGCCTCGTACAGCTCCGTCAGTTCGAGCACGTCTTCTTCGACAGCTTCCGGCTCAGGCTCGGCCGGTGCTTCAAATATGGTCTCTTCTGCGACCGGCTCAGGCTCGGGCTCCGGAGCGGGCTCGGGTTCGGGCGCCGGGGCGGCGGCTGCGGCCGGCGTCTCGGCCGGCGCGTCGTCTTCGGAGATGATCCGGCGAATCGACGCCAGGATCTCCTCCATGGTGGGTTCCTGGGCGGACTGATCGGACATGACTAACCTGGGAGAGGCCTGGGATGAAACGGGGGCGTCGAGGCGACCCCCGACACTATTCACGGATTGGGGCTGGAAAGATCAAGTCTTTCCGGTCCCGGTTAGTGTCGTCGCATCAACGCCCGCCAGAATCAACGGGCGTTTTGGAACACGCCTCCCGACCGAAGTCAGGCGCCGGGCGCGGTCCGGATGACGTCGGTCTTCAGCTGTGTGTCGATAGGCGCATCAGGCGCGTCGTCCGCATCAACGACGGGCGGCGAGGCGACGCGGTCCAGGGTCTCGATCACACCGTCCCACGGCAGGCCGCCGCGATTGCGGACGCGATCATAATTGGCCTTGGCGTCATAGACGGCGAGGTTGGCGTTCAGGCTCGGTCCTTCCAGTTGCCCCATAGCCGACAGCAGCGAGGCGCGCGCCACATATTCGGCGGCTCGGGCCGTCGCCAGCGAGGTCTGCGACGCCCGCAGGGTCACTTCCTGGTTCAGCACGTCCAGCGTGGTGCGCAGGCCGACCTGGGCTTCCTGCCGCACGCCCTCAGCGGCGACCGATGCGGCGCGCACGGCCTCTTCGCCGGCGGCGACGTTCGCGCGGGTCGACAGGACCTGAGCATAGGCCGAGCTGACGTTCTGCAGCACGGTGCGACGCTCGCCCTCGATGGCGATCTGGGCCGCGTTGGCCTGCTCCAGGGCCTGGGCCACGCGCGACCGGTTCAGGCCGCCGGTGAACAGCGGCACCGACAGGGTGGCGCCGGCCGTGAAGCTGCGGCGATCCGCCAGTTCGTCCAGATTGCCCAGATCGGTGGCCGTGCCGCCGTACGACGCGGTCGCGCGCACCGACGGCAGATATTCGGCGCGCGCGGCGGCCACGGCGGCTTCAGCGGCCTGCAATGAATAGCCGGCCGACAGCACGCCGGGGTTCCGCGCCAAGGCGGTCTCCATGGCCGCGTCGAAATCGGTCGGGACGGTCGGCAGGGCCGGCGTGGTCTCCAGATCACTGGGCGACTGGCCCACGACGGCGGCATAGGCGGCGCGGCTGGTCGAAAGCTGGGCCTGGGCGTTGGCCAGGTCGGCCTCTGACTGGGCCAGCGACGCCTCGGCCTGGGCCACGTCGGTTCGGGTGATCTCGCCGACCTCGAATCGGGCGCTGGTCTCATCCAGCTGGCGTTGCAGCACGGCGAGGTTTTCCTGGCGGATGCGCAGGATTTCCATGTCGCGCGTGACGTTCACATAGGCCTGGATCACCGACAGCATGACCGACTGTTCGATCTCGCGCAGGTTCTCACGTCCCGCCATCACTCTGGCCCGGGCCTGATCGATAGCCAGCGACGTGCGGCCCCCAGTCCAGATGTTCTGCGACAGGCTGACGCCTAGGTTGGCGCCGTCGCTCTCGGACGACGAGCTGGAGACCTGGGTGTCCGGCACGCCGTCGCTGTTCGTGTCCACAAACTGGGTGACCGTCGGAAAATCGCTGCGGGTGTAATCGACCCTGGCCGAAGCGCTCAGCGTCGGACGCAGGCCCGAACGAGCCTGAACCACGGTCTCGTCCAGCGCACGCTGATTCGCCCGTTGGGCCAGCAGGCTGGGGTTGGTCTGATAGGCCAGGGCGATCGCTTCCTGCAGCGTCTCGGCCCAGGCGGGCGCCCCCAGGCCCGTCACAAGAGCCACCACAGCGGCCGAAGCCAGCACACGCGAGCGTTTCAACATTGTCCGTCCTTGCCTGACGCCCCCGGGAGCGCCCGAATGTCATCAAGCGTAACTGCGGCCTCAGTCGACCTGACGCCAGTTAAGTTTTTTTCACGCAACCGGCGAGCGCCGCCGACGACGTCAGAATGCGAATGTAGGCGCCGGCGTCAGTTCCGCGAGAAGGGCCGGCGACGAATCGAACAGTTCCCGACGCGACAGGCCTTCGCGACCCTTCACATACAGGGCGGCCTTGCCGATCGCGCTTCGGCGCTCGACCAGGACCATGCGGCCGCCGGTCCGCAAGGCCTTGCCCCAGGCCTCGGGCAGAGCCGCCACGCCGCCTTCGCACACGATCAGATCCCACCCCTCGCCCACCGGAGCGTCCAGCGGCGCGACCGACGTGGCGACGCCCTCTTCGGCCAGGGCCTCGCCCACGACCTCGAACACGGCCGGATCGGCCTCCTGCGCCGTAACCGTCAATCCCATGCGAGCCAGGACGGCGGCGGCGTAAGGGGCGGCGATGGCCAGGGCCTTTTCACCTTCGCGCGCGTCGGCGGCCTGCAACAGCTTGGATACGTCGCGCGCCGGCATCAGCTTGCGATCGCCCGCGATCTCGACGACGGCGTCGGAATAGGCGGCGAAGACCCGGTCCGCCGCGCAATAGCGCTCACGCGGAACCGCCATCATCGCCATGTGGATTTCGTGGCTGGTGACGTCGTTCACGCGAACCTGCGAGTCGACCATAGCCTTGCGCTCGGCGGTGAAATCCATCTTTGGGCAGCCTTCAATCGATAGTCGGGAGAGGAAATCTCGCGCGCTTATAGTTCCGTGCGTTGCAGCGGACAATCCGATCTGATAGCGAACGCCCCTCGCGATGACCGCCCCCGAGAAATCGGGACAAAAAGCGGCCTGATGGCGGAGTGGTGACGCAGAGGACTGCAAATCCTTGCACCCGGGTTCGATTCCCGGTCAGGCCTCCATCGCGACAACAGAACAAGAGGCGCGGATCCCAGGATCCGCGCCTCTTTTCGTTTCAGCCGGGGATGTTCAGCTAACCGGGGCGGTGATCCAGCCGATCACCCCTGCAGCGCCCAGTCCCGCAGCACAGACCGCTACGAAGATCGCCGCCCGCACGTTTCGGCTCAGAAAATACAGAATGTTCATTGCGCGCCCCCACACCAATGGGAGCCATGGCGTCACAGTTTCAGCTGCGCGACAAGGTGTACAAATCCTTAACGCGTCACATCCTGGTGAGCGGTTGGCCTTAGGGTGCGAGTGTGGCGTTGGTTACATGATGAAGGGCCAGGGCGCTGGCGACGGCGACGTTCAGCGAATCGAAGCCGCCCGCCATGGGCACGCCGACCGCGCGGCACCGTTCGATCACCGCGCGCGGCAGGCCCGGCCCCTCAGACCCGACCATCAGGGCGACCGGCCCCTGCCGACGATAATCCGCCAATCTTTCGGTCGCCGAGGGCGTCAGGGCCACCACCTCCACCCCCCTCGCCTGCATCGCCGCCACCAGGGCTTCAGCGGACATCTCGACCGACGACGGCGTCCTCAACACAGCACCGACCGAAACCCGGATGGACTTGCGATAAAAGGGATCGCAGCACGATTGGTCCAGCAGAACGGCGCGGGCGCCGAAAGCCGCTGCGTTCCGAAACAGACCGCCCATATTGTCGTGATTGCCTATGCCGCTGGCGATCACGAAGACATCGTCGTCCGCCACCGTCTCCAGCACCTTCGACAAGGACGGGGCGACCGGCTTCTCGCCCAGGGCCAAGATGCCCCGGTGCAGAGGAAAGCCCGCGATCCGGTCCAGAACCGCCTGTCCAGCGACATAGACAGGGGTCTCATTCGCGAGCGCCTCGACCACGTCCCCCAACGCCTCCACCCGCTTCTCGGCCAGCAGCAGGGCCCGCGGCCGGCACAGCGACGCCGCCGACGCCAGCACCCGCACCACCACCTCGCCTTCGGCGATGAACAGGCCTTCGCGGCCCGTCAGGTCGCGTTCGCGAATGTCTCGAAAGCCCGCAATTTGGGGGTCGTCAGGGTCGGTGATCGAGATCGTGCGCATTTGTCGTTTTTCCCATTGCACGAATCGAATGGCCGCTGCTATAGGCCCGCCTCCCGAGCAGTTCCGCGGTAGCTCAGTGGTAGAGCAGCCGACTGTTAATCGGCTGGTCGTAGGTTCGAATCCTACCCGCGGAGCCACTCGGCGAAAAAAGTCCCTGGAAAGTCAGAACCTGACTGGGGACGAGGCGACAGCTCTCCACAGCTTCCTCCTCTAAGGCTCACCGCCCAACCACAGTGCCTTCAGAGACTGGGGCATGACCTCGCTCAGATCCTCCGCGATCAGCCCCGGCCCGAACCGGTCGGCCGCATCGGCGTGAATCCAGACGGCGGCGCAGGCGGCGTCGAAACTGTCCATCCTTTGCGCGATCAATCCGCCGATCATGCCGGACAGCACGTCGCCGGTTCCCGCCGTGGCCAGCCAGGGCGAGCCCGTCCGATTGACGCGCACACGGCCGTCTGGCGCCGCGATGACGGTTTCGGCCCCCTTCAGCACAACGATAGCCTGGGCGCGTCGGGCGGCCTCCACGGCGGCGCTCTCTCGGCCTTTGCGCAGAAGACCGGGAAACAGACGTTCAAACTCCCCCTCATGCGGCGTCAGAACATCGTCACGGTCCAGGACGGCGAACAACTCGGCGCTTCGCCCCTTGAACACCGAAAGGCCGTCCGCATCGATCACCAGGGCCGCACCGCTCAGGGCCAGGGCCTGGACATTGTTCACGGTCGTCTCGTCCAGCCCCGCGGCCGGTCCCACCACGACGGCGTCCATCTCCTCGACCTCTCTGGCTAAGGCGTCCGCTGTGGCGAAGGGGGTCAGCATGATGGCCTCGATCGCCGGGGCGATCACCGCGACCGCGTCGGGCGGGCAGTAGATCCGCACCACCCCTGCCCCAATCCGCAACCCGGCCCGCGCCGCCAGCCGCGCCGCCCCGGTCTGGTGTGCTCGCCCGGAGACCACGCCAAGACGGCCCCGCGCATGCTTGTGCGTTTCCGCGCCCGGCCACGGAAGAAAATTGCGCCATAAGGCGGGGTCGTTGGTTTCTATCATCCGGGCTCCGAATATCCGTGACTTTTCTGCGAAAACCGCTTGCTTTGAACGGCCTTGATGTGTCCCATTCCCCCCCGAGCGCCGTGGCATTCCGCCCTCCGCTCAGGGGTCGCCATGAAGAAGATTGAAGCCATCATCAAGCCTTTCAAGCTGGATGACGTCAAAGAGGCGCTCCAGGATGTCGGCGTGCAAGGCATGACCGTGCTGGAGGCCAAGGGATATGGTCGCCAGAAGGGCCATTCCGAACTGTACCGCGGCGCGGAATACGTCATCGACTTTCTGCCCAAGATCAAGATCGAGGTCGTTGTCGCCGATGATCTCGCGCCCGCCGTGGTCGAGGCCATTCAGACCTCGGCCCGCACCGGCAAGATCGGGGACGGGAAAATCTTCGTCTCCGACGTCGCCGAAGTGATCCGTATCCGCACCGGCGAGACCGGAGCCCAGGCCGTCTGAGTTCGCGTACCCTCCTCCGGCGCTCGGTTCCTATGGGGGCCGCGTGTTCGGTTCCTCCCCAACGACCAAAAAAATAGGACTTCCGAGAATGAGCGCCAGCAAGATCCTCAAGGAGATCAAGGAGAAGGACGTCAAATACGTCGACGTTCGCTTCACCGACACCCGCGGCAAGCTGCAGCACGTCACCTTCGACATCGACCTGGTCGATGAGGATTTCCTGAACGAAGGCACGATGTTCGACGGCTCGTCCATCGCCGGCTGGAAGGCCATCAACGAGTCCGACATGCTGCTGAAGCCGGACCTGACCACGGCCTATATCGACCCGTTCTACCAGCAGACGACCATGTTCCTGTTCTGCGACGTGCTGAACCCGGACACCGGCGAACCCTACAACCGCGACAGCCGCTCGATGGCCAAGAAGGCTCTGTCCTATGTCCAGTCCTCGGGCATCGGCGACATCGTCTATTTCGGCCCGGAAGCCGAGTTCTTCATCTTCGACGACGTGCGCTGGTCGACCCAGCCGCACAACACCTCCTATTCGTATGACTCGACCGAGTTGCCGGCCAACACCGGCGCCGAATACACCGAGGGCAATATGGGCCACCGCCCTGGGCCCAAGGGCGGCTATTTCCCGGTCAACCCGGTCGACTCCGGCCAGGACCTGCGCGGCGAAATGCTGGGCGTCATGCGCGACCTGGGCCTCCAGCCCGAGAAGCACCACCACGAGGTGGCCCCGGCTCAGCACGAACTGGGTCTGAAGTTCTCGGACCTGCTGACCATGGCCGACCGGCTGCAGCTCTATAAGTACGTGATCCACAACGTCGCCGCCGCCTACGGCAAGTCGGCGACCTTCATGGCCAAGCCGATGTTCGCCGACAACGGCTCGGGCATGCACGTCCACATGTCGATCTGGAAGGACGGCAAGCCCCAGTTCGCCGGCGACAAATACGCCGGCCTGTCGCAAGAGTGCCTCTGGTACATCGGCGGCATCATCAAACACGCCAAGGCCATCAACGCCTTCGCCAACTCGACCACCAACTCCTACAAGCGTCTGGTGCCCGGCTATGAAGCCCCGGTGAAGCTGGCCTACTCAGCCCGCAACCGTTCGGCCTCGATCCGCATCCCGCACGTCTCGTCGCCGAAGGCCAAGCGTCTGGAAGCCCGCTTCCCCGACCCGATGGGCAACCCCTATCTGACCTTCGTCGCCCTGCTGATGGCCGGCCTGGACGGGATCGAGAACCGCATCGATCCGGGCGCGCCCGCCGACAAGAACCTCTACGACCTGCCGCCGGAAGAGCGCGGCTCGATCCCCGAGGTTTGCGGCTCGCTGAAGGAAGCCCTCGAAAACCTGGATAAGGACCGCGCCTTCCTCAAGAAGGGCGGCGTCATGGATGACGACTTCATCGACAGCTATATCGAGCTGAAGATGGAAGAGGTGATGCGCCTGCAACTGCACCCGCACCCCGTCGAATTCGACATGTACTACAGCTGCTGATCGACCCGGCAGTCTGACTTCAGGAGAGCCCCGGATGGTCCGCCATCCGGGGTTTTTCTTTTCGTGCATGACCGTCACGGGTCAGACATGCGGCTGTCCTAAAGGCTTAAAACGCCCGCTCCATCGGGCGATGGTTGGCGGCATACGAGGCTCGAAATGGTCAAACGTTTGAAGGGATCTGTTCCAGCACGCCCCAAGGGCGCCCCGGTTCGTGCGGCCGAAACCGAACTGGTCTGCTATGTGCGCGAGGGCTGGGCCCCGCGCGTCGCCCCGGCCTCGGCCAAGCGCGACTGGATGACCGCCACCCCCGAAAGCTTCGCCTATCGCTGCCTGCCCCTCGCCATCGCCAACGCCCATGGCTGGGAGATGCTCAGCCCCTGCGGCTTCAAGGCCCGCTGGCACGGCGGCGTGGACGCCAACTCGGTCGAGATCGTGCTGGATCCGGGCTCAGATCCCAAGCGGGGGCCGGTCTCCCTGTTCGGCAGTGGAACCCTGACCTTCCACGTCGACGGCATCATGCGCACCTCGGAAGGCTGGAACCTGTGGGTCGGCGGCCCGCCCAACGCCATGAAGGACGGGATCGCCCCCATGGGCGGGGTGATCGAGACCGACTGGTCGCCCTACACTTTCACCATGAACTGGCGCTTCACCCGACCCGACGTCTGGATCCAGTTCGAGGAGAACGAGCCCTTCTGCTTCTTCTTCCCCACCCCCCGCGGCGTGCTGGACCGGCTGAAGCCTGAGCTGCGGCCGATGGAGGACCAGCCGGAGATGCTGCAGACCTTCGACGCTTGGCGGGCCTCACGTCTGGCCTTCCAGGACTGGGTCAAACGGACCAAGCCCACGGCCCCGGCCGATCAGTGGCAGAAACTCTATTATCGGGGCCTGCACCCCGAGGGTCATGCCGGTCCTGACGACCATCAATCCAAGCTCAGACTGTCGCCCTTCCGCCAGACCGGCTCACGGCGGGTCTGCCCCGTCGATCACACGGACAAGAAGCGCAGCTGATCTCGGAACTAGGCCAGGCCTTCGACGTCGTCAGCCTTCTTGCGGCGCAGTTCGATCAGCCGCACGCACCAGATCGAGACCTCGTAGAGGATGACCAAGGGCACAGCGAGCATGAGCTGGCTTATGGGGTCCGGCGGCGTCACCACGGCGGCGACGACCACCACGGCCACGATCGCATAGCGCCGTCCGGCCGCCATGGCCTTGGAACTGATCAGTCCAGCCAGGCCCAGCAGGGTGGTCACGACCGGCAGCTGGAAACACAGGCCGAACGCCAGCAGCAGCGAGGTCACCAGGCTCAGATAGTCCGAGATCTTCGTGGTCTGGGCCACGGATATGCCGTCGCTGACCACCTGCTGTCCCAGCGAGAACAGCATGACGAAGGGCAACATGACATAATAGACCAGCGCCCCGCCCAAGCAGAACATGACCGGCGCCGCGATCAGGAAGGGCAGGAAAGCCCCGCGCTCATTGCGATACAGACCGGGCGCCACGAACCGGTACAGCTGCCAGGCGATGACCGGGAAAGTCAGGACCGCCGCGCCGAAGGCCGCGATCTTCATCTTGGTGAACAGCTGTTCCAGCGGCGCCGTGGCGATCAACTGAACCACGGCCGCCGTGCCGGGCGGATAGGGCTTCAGCCCCATCATGGTCGCGATCAGCTCCAGCGGATTGGCGTGCCCTCCCGAAGCCAGGGCCGCCGCATGAATGGCCGCCGCCGCCTGATAGGGTTTGATCAGGGCGATCTGGATCTGATTGGCGAAAGCGAAGCACAGGATGAAGCCCAGGGCGAAGGCGATCACGCAGATCAGCAGCCGCCCGCGCAGCTCGATCAGGTGGTCCATCAGCGGCGCGCGCGACGCCTCGATCTCGGCCTCGTCACGATCGGAGAAAGTCAAAGCTCGACGGCCTTCTTGCGCGGGGTCCGCGGCTTGGCGGGGGTCTTGGCCGCTGCGGACGCAGGCTTGGCCTTGGCCGGTGCGCGTGTCTTCGCTCCAGTCTTGCCAGCGGATTTGCCAGCCGTCTTGGTCGCGGCGCGCTTCGGCTTGGGCTCGGCCGCCGCCTGCGGCTCGACCAGGGGCGGCGTATCCGGCCATTCATCGGCCGCCGGCGTCGCGGCCGGCGTCTCAGGCGCCGGCAAGGCCGCCGACGTCGCGGGGGCCGCCAGGCCGGCGTTGATGTCCTTGAAGGCCGCGTCGGCCTCGGCGCCCAGGGGATACATGGCCCCCTGCCCGGTCCGCAGCGCCTCGACCTCCTTGCGCAGGTCGTCCAGCTCGGACTGACGCGCCATCTCGTCGAAGCTCGAGCGGAACTCGTTGGCCATGGCGCGAGCCTTCGCGACCATCTGACCGACCCGGCGCATCAGAACAGGCAGATCCTTTGGCCCCACCACAAGCAGGGCCACCAGACCGATCACCACTAATTCGAAGCCCCCGATACCGGGGCCGAGCCCGCCCATGCGTCAGCCCTTACAGACGACGACTAGCGCTTCAGCTCTTCCTTTTCCGCATCGGTGCGCGGCAGCGAGCTGACGCCGTCGTGCGGGCCGTCCTTCTTGTCATCGTCCTTGAGGCCGTCCTTGAAGGCGCGGATGCCCTTGGCGGCGTCGCCCATGATGCCGGATAGCTTGCCGCGACCGCCGAACAGGACGGCGATGACGACAATGACGATGGCCCAGTGCCAGATGCTCATGGAGCCCATGGATAATCTCCTTGAAGGGACCGATGATCGATCCCGTCCACGATTCTTCGACCCGCATATAGGCGCAGTGATGGCCCCGCGCCAAGGGAGGCTGTAGGTCTGCGCGACCATGAGTCTCTCCGATCACGTCATCATCCACACCGACGGCGCCTGCAAGGGTAATCCCGGCCCCGGCGGCTGGGGCGCCCTGCTCCAGACCGGCGGCGGTCACGAAAAGGAATTGTGGGGCGGCGAACCCAATACGACCAACAACCGCATGGAGCTGATGGCCGCCATCATGGCCCTGGAGGCCCTCAAACGCCCGTGCAAGGTCGAGCTGCACACCGACAGCAAATACGTCATGCAGGGCATCACCGAATGGATGCGCGGCTGGAAGGCGCGCGGCTGGCTGACCGCCGACAAGAAGCCGGTCAAGAACGCCGACCTGTGGCAACGCCTGGACGCCGCCCGGCTGAAGCACGAGGTCAAATGGCGCTGGGTCAAGGGCCACGCCGGCCATGAGCTGAACGAGCGCGCCGACCAGCTCGCGAATCGCGGCGTCGCGGACCTGAAGGCGCGCTAGACCGCCTCGACCTCCTTCTCGGGTTCAGCCGTCCGACGTCGGATGCGCGAGCCGCTCATCACCGCCCCGAACAGGGCGGCGACGGCGGCCAGTTCGAAGCCGTGGCGCACGCCCGAGACCGGCGCCGCCGATAGCAAAAAGGCGACCACGACCGCCCCCATCGACTGGCCCAGCACCCGCGCCGTGCCCAGGGCGCCGCCCGCCGCCCCGGCCCGCTCGCGCGGAGCCTCCGACAGCAGGGCGCGGTTGTTCGGCGACTGGAAGAAGCCGAACCCGGCGCCGCACAGGGCCATCCGCCAGATGATGTCGAACTTCGACGAATCGCCGTCGAGGAAGCTCAAGCCCATCAGGCCGCAGGCAAACAGGCTCAGACCTATGGCCCCCAGGATCCCCGCCGAATACCGATCCGACAACCATCCAGCCAAGGGCGCGGCGAACATGGTCGCCAGCGGCCAGGGCGTCATCAACAGCCCGGTCTCCACCGCGCTCAGCCCCAGCGACCCTTGCAGGAAGAACGGCAGGGAGACGAAGGCCATCATCTGGGCGGTGAAGGAGATGATCGAGGTCGCCACCGACAAGGCGAACATCGGCCGCGCCAGCAGATCCAGTGGAATCAACGGCGTCTTGCTGGGCCGCTCATGCCGCACCAACAGCACCCCGGCCGCCAACCCGAGCCCCGTCAGGCCGAAGCCCAGGATCGAGGCCTCGCCGTGGGCCAAGGCCTGCATGCCGGTGATGACGAAACCGAAGGCCGCCGCGCTCAGCGCCGCCCCGACCAGGTTCAGCCTGCGCTTCTGCAACGGATTTTGCGGCAGGGTGAAGCCCGCCATCGACACCGCCAGCACCCCCAACGGAATGTTCAACGCGAACAGCCAGCGCCATTCGCCCAGGCTCAGAACCGCGCTGGCGATGGTCGGGCCGGCGGCGGCGGCCATGGAGACGATCACCGCATTGATCCCCACCGCCCGGCCCAGCAGCCGCTGCGGATAGGTGAACCGCACCAGGGCGCCGTTGACGCTCATGATTCCCGCGGCCCCGAATCCTTGCAGCACTCGGGCCAGGCTCAGGGTCAGGATCGAATCGGACAGGGCGCAGGCCAGAGAGGCCAGGGTGAAGACCGCCAGCCCCGCCTGGGACACCCGCCGATAGCCGACGATCTCGCCCAGCGACGCCAGCGGCAGAAGCGCGACGACGATGGCGATCTGATAAGCGTTGACGATCCAGATCGAGGCCGCCTCGGACGCCTGCAGATCCTGGGCGATCGACGGCAGGGCGACATTGGCGATGGCCCCGTCCAGCACCGCCAGGGTGATCCCCAGCCCAATGGAGACAATGGCCCAGTATCGCCTCGGAACCGGCAGTCCATCCGGAGAGGGGGCGACGGTGGGGGTCGGACGGGCGGGCATCGCCCTCGAACGTCGTGTCACGGCGAAGGTTGCCGACGCCGAGCGCTCAGGTCGCGGGCTTCACCGTCAACAAGGATCCGCTGACCCCACGAACCACCACATCCTGGCCCACGTCCGGCGCCTCGCCCTCGATCACGGCCGGCCATTCGGCGCCGGAGACGAAGACCCGGCCCCGCCCGCCGACGAAGGCCTCGACCACGCGGGCGCGCTGATCGATCAGGCGACTGTCGCGGTCGTTGATGTCGACGCCGTCCGGATTGGCCTTCTGGATCAGGCGTCGCGACAACAGGGTGGCGATGACCGTCAGCACGGCGAAGACCGCCACCTCGCCCGGCAGGCCCAGTCGCACCCCCACCGCCGTCATCACGGCCACCAGACCCGCCGCGACAGCCGGCCACAACAGCCATTCGGTCGAGAACATGGCTTCGACAGCCAGCAGCAAGACCCCGACGGCCAGCCAGATCCAGAACGGCTGGGCGGCGTACAGATCGGCGACGACAGTCATGACTAGCGCTCCAGATCAGGCGGTGGGCGGAACGGAGGGACGACGCGGCGCGGGCGCTGGCTTGACCGGGGTCGCCTCCTGCTGCTGCCCCTTGGCCAGGTTCACCATCTCGCCGATGCCGGCGATGGTGCCGACCAGGGCGCCCATTTCAGCGGGGACGATGACGGTCCTCTGCTGCGGACTGCGGGCCAGTTCGGCGAAGGCCTCGACATATTTCTGAGCCACGAAATAGTTGATGGCGTTGACGTCGCCGCGGGCGATGGCTTCCGACACCATGGCGGTGGCGCGGGCCTCGGCCTCGGCTTCGCGCTCGCGCGCCTCGGCGTCGCGGAAGGCGGCCTCCTTGCGGCCTTCGGATTCCAGAATGGCCGCCTGTTTGGCGCCCTCGGCGCGGGTGATGGCGGCCTGTTTCTCGCCGTCCGCCTCGGTGACCACGGCCCGGCGTTCGCGCTCGGCCTTCATCTGGCGGGCCATGGCGTTGGTCACGTCGGTCGGCGGGGTCAGGTCCTTGATCTCGATCCGGTTGACCTTGACGCCCCAGGGCTCGGTCGCCGCGTCGATGACGTGCAGCAGGCGGGTGTTGATGCTGTCGCGCTGGCTCAGCACCTCGTCCAGCTCCATCGACCCGACAACGGTGCGCAGATTGGTCATGCACAGCTGAGAAATGGCGTAAGGCAGATCGTCGACACGGTAGGCGGCGCGGGCGGCGTCCATCACCTGGATGAAGACGATGCCGTCCACCCGGACCATGGCGTTGTCCTTGGTGATGACTTCCTGGGTCGGCACATCAAGAACCTGCTCCATCATGTTCATCCGCTTGCCGACCCGTTCCACGAACGGGGTCAGGAAGCCGATGCCGGGGCTCAGGGTTTTGGTGTATTTGCCGAAGCGTTCAACCGTGAATTCACGGCCTTGCGGCACGATCTTGATCACGCTGAACAAGAGCGCGATCGCCAGGAACAGCAACACGCCGGCGAAGATGGTCAGAACGTCCATGGATATCCTCCGTATGCGAGGAGGTTACGCGCGGGACGCGAACCGCGCCACCGAAACCGGACGCCGTTCGCCCGATTTCAGCCCGCACGAGCCGCGTAGACCGCCAATCGATCTGCAACATCTGCTTCCAGATCGCCGTAGAACAGATTGTAAGGCCTTGCTTTTCTCCTGTCCGCCCAGTTGCCGGTTTCGCGGAAGGATTCCAGATCGGGCCAGGTGTGGCGCAACAGGCCGTCGCGGCATTGAGTCTCGACCTCCCGCGCCATCAGCGCCGGCCGGGCGCCCCATTCCAGTCCGGTCGCATTGGTCGCCCCTCTTTGCAATCGCGCGGGAATACGGGCTTCGCCCGTCCCGCCGCTGACGGGATTGACGCAGACTGCGGCGCGGTCCGCCAGATCGACGAGCTGACCCCGCTCGTCCCAGACCGTCGCCCGTCGCAGTCGCCTGCGTGCGGCGCCGTCGTCCCGGTCGCCGACCTGGGACCAGGCGACGACACAATGGATTTGGCGCCGATCCGCGCAGGGGGGGATTGAGGCCGGCAGATTCTCGACGGCGATGATCGTGTCCATCAGATAGGCCGCCACCAGACGATCGCGAACCTCCGCATCCGGCGCGATCCGCGCGCGGATCAGCCGATCCAGCAGATCAGCGCCCTGCTCCACACCCGCCAGGACGATGGGGCCGGACGGGTGGCGCGCCAGCCAGGCGTCGAAGGCCACAACCACGTCGCCATAGGCAAAGGCCCGGGCCTCCCGCGCGTCGTCACGCAGGGTCAGGCGCGTATAGAGACTCGCCTGTCGATAGCGCGGCGCACTGACCGCGCCCGCCCGTGCGAACGGCCCGGCGTAGTTAGGCAGGACGACCCGGTACAGATAGGCGTCGGCCTTGGGGTCGCCGATGGCCCCGTTCCAGTCACGCCCGCCGTCGAAGGTCGTCGAATGAACGAAGAAGACGTTCGCCGCCCCCGCCCCCGGCGCTCGCGCATCCAGCAAGGCCCAGGCCTGCGGATCGGCGTAGTCCGGCGCCGGCGGAGGCTCATAGGTCTGGAACGGCACCTGGGGATCCAGACCGGCGCGCAGGATGTCCCCCCGCCACACCGCGACCGCAGCGGTCAGCAGAAACACCAGGAAGAACCCGATGTAGCCGATCCATTGCCGGGTCGTCAGGCGTCTCATCTGTATGGATCGGGCTGGGCCAGGAAGTCCTGGACGTAGCGACGCACGCCCTCTTCCAGCGGCGTGGACTGGCCCTCGAACCCGGCGGCGCGGATACGGTCCATCCGGGCCTGCGTGAAATACTGGTACCGGTCGCGGATCGCCTCGGGCATGTCGACATACTGGATCGACGGTTCTTTCCCAGCGGCGGCGAAGGTGGCCTTGGCCAGATCGTCGAACGACCGCGCCTGACCCGACCCCGCATTGAACACGCCCGAGACTTCCGGCGACTGGAGCAGGAATTCGATGATGTCGACCACGTCGTCCACATAGACGAAGTCGCGCAGCTGGCCGCCGTCCTCGTAGTTGGGATTGTGCGACCGGAACAGGCTGACGGTCTCGCCGGCGGCCACCTTGGGCCAGATTTGCGCCACGACCGACTTCATCCCGCCCTTGTGCCCCTCGTTCGGCCCATAGACGTTGAAGAACTTCAGCCCCGCCCACTGGGGCGGCGCCTGGCCGCGATCGGCCTGACGCACCGCATACTGGTCGAACAGCATTTTCGAATAGCCATAGGCGTTTAGCGGTCTCAGCTTGGACAGCGACTCCGCATCGTCGTCGTCATTGAACCCCGTTTCGCCGTCGCCGTAGGTCGCCGCCGACGAGGCGTAGATCATCCGCACATTGCGGATCGCGCACCAGTCCCACAGGTCGCGCGACAGGGTGAAGTTGGTGCGCAGGATCAGGTCGGCGTCCGGCTCGGTCGTGGACGAAATGGCGCCCATATGCACCACGGCCTCGATCCGCTCGGCATGGCGCTCCAGCTGTTCGAACATCTCTTCCGGCGCCCAGAAGTCGGCGATGGAATGTTTGGCCAGATTCTTCCACTTGGCCAGGTCGGCCGTCTCCAGCCGATCGCAGACCACGACGTCATAGGCCGTCTCGGCCGTCAGCCTCGCCACGATGTTGGAGCCGATGAAGCCGGCCCCCCCGGTCACAACAATCATTCTGGGCGTCATTGCGCGGTTCCCGTCATCTTCTCGATCGTCCGGGTCGTCGAATACCCATCCTTGAATTCCGCCAGACGGACCACCCCGCCCCAGCTCTCCACCAGGTCGCCGCCGACCACGCCCTCGCGCGTATAGTCCGACCCCTTGATCAGCACGTCCGGCCGCAGCCGCTCGATCAAGGCGATGGGCGTCGGATCGTCGAAACTCGTCACCCGATCCACGCTGCTCAGGCCGCCGATCACCACGGCGCGACTGTCCAGATCATTGACCGGCCGTCCCTCGCCCTTCAGCCGCTTGACCGAGGCGTCGGTGTTCAGCGCCACCACCAGCCGGTCGCACCAGCTGCGCGCCTGGGCCAGATAGGCGACGTGGCCCCGGTGCAGAATGTCGAAACAGCCGTTGGTGAAGCCGACCTTCAGCCCCTGACGGCGCCAGGCCTCGACCTCGGCCGCCAGCTCGTCCAGCGGCGTCACCTTGGCCTGAGCCGCGACGGCGTGCTGGCTCAGCTCCGCCTCGATCAATTCCGAGGGCGTAACCACGGCCGTCCCGGCCTTTCCGACCACCACGCCCGAGGCCAGGATGGCGAACTGCACCGCCGTCTCCAGCGAGGCCCCGGCGCCCAGGGCCAGGCCCAAGGCGGCCAGCACCGTGTCCCCGGCGCCGGACACGTCGAACACCTCGCGAGCCCGGCCGGGGAAATGCCGCACCGCCCCGTCGCGCCGCGCCAGGCTCATGCCCTTGCCGGCGCGGGTGACGATGATGGCCTTGGCTGTCGTCGCCGCCAGCAGGGCCGCCAGCGCCGCCTCGACCTCGGCGTCGGTCTCGACCGGCAGGCCCGTGGCCCCCGCCAGTTCCGACGCGTTCGGCTTGATGACGTCCACCGCCCCATAACGAGCGAAATCCCGTCCCTTGGGATCGACGATGACAGGCGCGCCCGTCTCGCGCGCGGCCTTCAGGGCCGAGGCGATCAGAGCGTCCCCGACCACCCCCTTGGCGTAATCTGACAATAGAATGGCGGAGACGCCTGAAAATGCGTCCGTTTCGGCCAGGGGCGCAGCCACCGCCTCCTCGTCCAGGCGCAGCAGCTGCTGACCCGCCGCCACGAAGCGCGTCTTGACGATGGTTGTGGCGCCGGCCGGCCTCGCGATGAAATCGACGATCCGGTCCTCGGCGGCGATCAGGTCGCGCAGCTCCACGCCGGCCGCATCCTCGCCCGTCACGGCGCCCAGATGCGCCACCCCGCCCAGGGCCGCGACATTGCGCGCGACATTGCCCACGCCGCCGGGCATGGCGGTGGTCCGGCGGGTGCGCAGCACCGGGATCGGCGCCTCAGGCGAAATCCGGCTGACCTCGCCATAGACGTAGCGGTCCAGCATCAGGTCGCCGACGCAGGCCGTCTTCAGGTCGCGCACGCGCTCCAGCAGCTGTTGCAGGGCGCCCAGGTCGAGGGTGTCAGACATGGGCCCGACCTAGAGGATTCAGGCGGCCTGCGCCACCGGCGCCTTGGCCCCGATCTGGATGGCCAGGTCGTCGAAGGCGATCAACTGCGCGGCCAGGGCCTCGAACTGATCCAGCGGCACCATATTGGGGCCGTCCGACGGGGCGTTGTCCGGATCCGGGTGGGTCTCCATAAAGACCGCGTCCACGCCGACCGAGACGGCGGCGCGGGCCAGAACCGGCACGAACTCGCGCTGACCGCCCGAGGACGTGCCCTGCCCGCCGGGCTGCTGCACGCTGTGGGTCGCGTCGAACACGACCGGGCAGCCGATCTCTCGCAGCACCGGCAGGGCGCGCATGTCGCTGACCAGGGTGTTGTAGCCGAAGCTGGCGCCCCGCTCGCAGGCCATGACGTTCGGATTGCCGGCGCCGACCACCTTGGCGATGACGTTCTTCATGTCCCAGGGCGCCAGGAACTGGCCCTTCTTGATGTTCATGGCCTTGCCGGTCGCCGCGGCGGCCAGCAGCAGGTCGGTCTGGCGGCTGAGGAAGGCCGGGATCTGCAGCACGTCGACCACCTCGCCCACCGGGCCGCACTGGGCCTCGGAGTGGACGTCGGTCAGGGTCGGCAGACCGACAGTCTCGCGAATCTCGGCGAAGATCGGCATGGCGTCCTTCAGACCGATGCCGCGCGCGGCGCTGGCGCTGGTGCGGTTCGCCTTGTCGAAACTGGTCTTGTAGATGATGCCGACGTTCAGCCGCTCGCCGATTTCCTTCAGCGCATGGGCCGTCTCCAGCGCGTGCTGACGGCTCTCCATCTGGCAGGGACCGGCGATGAAGGCGATTCGCGCGCCGCCGCCGATGACGACAGGCGTCCGAAGACCTTCGGACAACGTAATGACGGCGTTGGGTCGGCTCACGAGGCGGCTCTTTCGAAGTTCGGGCGTTATGGAAGCGGCGTTTGCCGCAGCTATGAGGCCATCAGGTGGCGCTCATTTTGGATGAGCGCAAGTTATCATGGAGTTCGCCTGCGTGGCCACCAAGCCTGTCGTCCTTTGGTTTCGCCGCGATCTGCGCCTGAACGACAATCCCGCCCTGTATCATGCCGTCGCCACCGGCCGTCCGATCCTGCCGGTCTTCATCCAGGACCGGGACCCTGACCGTCCGGCGGGCGCCGCCTCCCTGTGGTGGCTCGACAAGTCCCTGCGCGCCCTGGACGCCTCGCTTCAGGACCGCGGTTCGCGGCTGATCCTGCGTCGCGGCGATTCGCTGATTCAGCTTCAGAGCCTGATCCAGGAGACGGGCGCCGACGCCGTCTTCATGAACCGGCTGTTCGAACCCGCCGCCTTCGCCCGCGACGCCGACATCGCCCATGAACTGAAATCGGCCGGCGTCGACTGCCGCGGTTTCAATGGATCGCTGCTGGCCCGACCCGGCGCCGTGCTGAACGGATCGGACGCCCCGTACAAGGTCTTCACCCCCTTCATGAAGGCCTTGCTGGCCGCCGCCGAGCCGCCGCCGCCCACGCCCGCCCCCCGCCGCATCGACACGCCGGACGCGGTTCAGACCGAGTCGATCGACGACTGGGGCCTGCACCCGACCCGCCCCGACTGGTCCCAGGGGTTCGACTGGACGCCGGGCGAGGCCGGCGCGGACGCCGCCCTGTCCGACTTCCTCGCACGCGGCCTCAAGACCTACGCCAAGGGCCGCGACCATCCTGCCCTTCCCACGACCAGCCGCCTGTCCCCCCACCTGCACCGGGGCGAGATCAGTCCGTGGCGCGCGGCCCAGCGGGCGCGAGACGCGGCGGACGCGGGCGCGGTCCCGGCGGCCGAGGCGGCCAAGTTCGTCTCTGAGTTGGGCTGGCGCGACTTCTCGGCCCATCTGCTTCACCATTTCCCGACCATGACCGACCGGGCCTTCCGCCCGGAATACGAGGCCATGCCCTGGCGCGACGATCCCGAGGGTCTGGAGGCCTGGAAACGCGGCCGCACCGGCTATCCGCTGGTGGACGCCGGCATGCGTCAACTGTGGACGACCGGCTGGATGCACAACCGGGTGCGGATGGTCGTGGCCTCCTTCCTGGTCAAACATCTGCTGATCGACTGGCGCGAGGGCGAGGCCTGGTTCTGGGACACGCTGGTCGACGCCGACCTGGCCAGCAATGTGCAGAACTGGCAGTGGGTCGCCGGATCCGGCGCCGACGCCGCCCCCTATTTCCGCATCTTCAACCCCATCGCCCAGGGCGAAAAGTTCGACGCCGAGGGCGGCTATGTCCGGCGCTGGGTTCCGGAACTGCGCCGCCTGCCCGACCGCTGGCTCCAGTCGCCCTGGACCGCCCCGCCCGAGGTGTTGCGCGACGCCGGCGTGCGCCTTGGCAAAGACTATCCCCACCCCATCTTGGATCATGCCCAGGCCCGCGCCCGCGCCCTCGACGCCCTGAAGGCCGTCACCGGACGCGACGACCAGGCCGGTCATGACTGACGACGCACAAAGAGGTTCCCGCATGAGTGTCGCCACCGTTGATATCGAGGCCGCCGCCTCCCGCACGCCGCGCATGTTCGCCATGCTGCTGCGTCTGCTGGCCTCGAACTGGACCTTCGGCCGCCTGACCGTCCACCTGCCCAATGGCGAGACCCATGTGCTGGACGGCGAACGCCCCGGCCCCAGCGGCGTGCTCGACGTCAAGGACTACGGCTTCGCCCGCCGCGTCCTGGCCGCCGGCGACATCGGCTTCGCCGAGGCCTATATGGCCGGCGAATGGGACAGCCCGCACTTGGCCGCCCTGCTGGAGACCCTGGTCGAGAACTACGATCACATCCGCCGCCTGTTCGACGGCAACTGGCTGATGATGGCGGTCAACTGGCTGGCCCACCGGCGCAACCGCAACAGCAAGACCGGATCGAAGAAGAACATCCACGCCCACTACGATCTGGGCAACGCCTTCTACCAGACCTGGCTCGACCCCTCGATGACCTATTCGTCGGCCCGTTTCGAGCGGACGGACGCCCCGCTGGAGTCTGCGCAAAAGGCCAAATACGCCGCCCTGGCCCGCATGATGGACCTGAAGCCGGGCATGTCGGTGCTCGAGATCGGCTGCGGCTGGGGCGGTTTCGCCGAGTTCGCCGCCCGCGAGATCGGCGCCCAGGTCACGGGCGTGACCATTTCCAAGGAGCAGCACGACTTCGCTCGCCGACGCCTGTTCAACGCCGGGCTTTCGGACCGCGCGACGATCGAGCTGATGGATTATCGCGACGTCCAGGGCCGGTTCGACCGCGTCGCCTCCATCGAAATGTTCGAGGCCGTCGGCATGGAATACTGGCCGACCTATTTCGAGAAGATCCACCAAGTCCTGAACCCCGGCGGCCGCGCCGGCCTCCAGATCATCACCATCCAGGAGCCTCTGTTCGAGGAATACAACGCCCGAACGGACTTCATTCAGAAATACGTCTTCCCCGGCGGCATGCTGCCGTCGGAGGAGCGGCTGAAGCCGGTCGTCGCCGCCGCCGGCCTGAACTGGGGCCCTATCGAACGGTTCGGCCTGGACTATGCCGAGACGCTGAAACTCTGGGACGACCGGTTCCAGGCGGCCTGGGGCGACATCCGCCGCATCGCCGGCTTCGACGAGCGGTTTCGCCGGCTGTGGCGCTTCTATCTGGCCTATTGCGAAGCAGGCTTCCGCTCGCGTCGGACCGATGTGGTGCAACTGGTGCTGGACCGCGCCTGATATTAGGCTGGCGGCATGACCCAGTCTTCGCCCCTGATTTCCACCGACGCCCTCGCCGCCCTGATGGACGACCCGACGCTGCGGATCGTCGATGGGTCGTGGCATCTGGACGGCCGGGACGCCCAGGCGGACTTCGATCAGGCCCGGCTGCCCGGCGCCGTCTTCTTCGACCTCGAGGCGGTCTCGGACCACGGCTCGGACCTGCCGCACATGCTGCCGACCGCCGCCGCCTTCGCCGAGGCGGTCGGCGCCCTCGGCATCGCCGCAACCGACACCATCGTCGTCTACGACACGGTCGGCCTGCGCTCCGCCCCGCGCGTCTGGTGGACCTTCCGGCTGATGGGGGCCACCAACGTCCGGGTGTTGGACGGCGGCCTGCCCCTCTGGCGGGCCGAGGGACGGCCTGTGATCTCGGGTCCGGCGCAGACCCCGACCCCGGCGTCGTTCAACGCATCACGGCGCAGCGACGCCGTCGCAGACTTGCCGATGGTGCTGGGCGCCCTGACCGGCGAGGCGCAGATTCTGGATGCGCGGCCGGCGGCCCGGTTCGCGGGTCAGGCGGCGGAACCCCGGGCCGGCTTGCGCTCCGGCCATATGCCGGGAGCGCTGAACCTGCCCTTCCCGTCCGTGATCGCCGATGATGGACGGTTGCTGGACCCCAAGACGCTGCGCGCCCGGTTTACGGCCGCGGGGGTGACCTTCGACCGGCCGATCATCACCAGCTGCGGCTCGGGCGTCACCGCCGCCATTCTCACCCTGGCCCTGGCCACGCTCGACGCGCCCTCGAGTCTCTACGACGGCTCATGGGCCGAATGGGGGTCTCGGACCGACACCCCCGTCGTTCTCGACTGACTCAGCCCGCCGTCCCGTGCTTCAGCCCGCGGCGGGCGGCGCCGGGCAGATCTTCGGGTTCCATCGGATCGACCGGTTCGACCGGATCGTCCTTCTCGCCGCGCGACACGACGGTGGCCAGCACCAGGTCGCCGGTGACGTTCAGCGTGGTGCGGCACATGTCCAGGAAGCGGTCGACGCCCAGGATCAGGCCGATCCCTTCCGGCGGCACCTTCACCATGACCAGGATCATGGCCACCACCGGCAACGACCCCGCCGGCACCCCGGCCGTGCCGATCCCGCCCAGGATACAGACCAGCATGACGATGACCTGCTGGGTCAGGCTCAGCTCGATGTTGAAGAACTGGGCCAGGAACAGGACCGTCACCCCCTCGAACAGGGCCGTGCCGTTCTGGTTGGCGGTCGCGCCGACGGTCAGGACGAACCGGGCGATCTTCTTGGGCAATTTCAGCTGTTGCTCGGCCGCCTTCAGCGACACCGGCAGCGAGGCGTTGGACGAGGCGGTCGAGAAGGCCACCACCATGGGCTCGCGCACAGCCCGGAAGAAGGTGATCGGCGAACGGCCGCCCAGGATCCAAATGACCAGCGGATAGACCACGAACATATGGATCGCCATGGCCCCGACGGCCACGCCGACGAAGGCCGCCAGCCGCACCAGCAGATCCCACCCGAACAGGGCCGCCAGATTGAACATCAGGCAGGCGATGGCGAAGGGCGCCAGTTTGATGAACAGGTTGATCAGCTTCATCGTCACTTCGAACAGCCCCTCGATCACCTCTTGCAGGCGATCGGTCGCGGGGCTCTTGGCCATGACCAGGCCGATGCCGAAGAACAGGGCGAAGACCATCAGCGGCAGGATCTGGTTCTCCGCCGCCGCCGTCACGGCGTTGGACGGCACCAGGTCCAGGAAGAAGTCGCCCAGCTGGATGCTCTCCGGCGCCTTTTCGACGATGCCGGCGGCGCCGTCGCGGCCCTGTTCCAGCAGCTGCTGCGCCATCGCCGGATCGACCCCCCGGCCGGGCTGCAACAGATTGACCATGACCAGGCCGATCACCACCGCGATGCCGGACACCAGTATGGTCAGCAGCAGGGTCTTGATCCCCGCCCGCCCCAGGGAATTCAGGTCGCCCATCTCGGCGACGCCGATCACCAAGGCCGAAAACAGCAGCGGCACCACCATCATGAACAGCAGGCGCAGGAAGATCTGTCCCGCCGGCCCCGTGACATTATCGGTGACCCAGATCACCCAGGCCGTCTCGGCCCCCAGGGTCAGATTGACCCACAGGCCTCCGCCCAGGCCGACGGCGAAGCCGAGCAGCATAAGCCAGTGAAGGGCGATGCCCCCGCGTTTGGTCTCGGTCATCTATCCCCCAGGAAAAGACTCAAGCTGCGCCGCTTATCGGATCGGCAGACCATAGATCAAGCCGCCCGGCCGCGCGTTCCACTGTGCGTTCAAACCCCGCGCCAGGTCGAGCGGCGATTGCGAGCCCAGGTTCCGGTCGAAAATCTGGCCATAGTTGCCCACCGCCAGGACGGCGTCCTTGGCCCAGTCGTCCGACAGACCCAGCATTGCCCCATACTCGCCTTCTGCGCCCAACAAACGCTTGATGCGCGGGTCGTTCGAATTGGCCGACAGCGCCTCGGCGTTCTCGCGGGTGACGCCCAGTTCCTCGGCCAGGATGACGGCGTTCAGGGTCCATCGGACCACAGAGACCCAGCGTTCATCTCCGGCCTTGACGACCGGCCCCAACGGCTCTTTCGAGATGACGTCTGACAATATCGTGTGCGCCTGCGAATCGGCCAGAACGGTCCGGGCGGCCGCCAGGGCCGAGATGTCGGCGCTGAAGGCGTCGCAGTCCTCGCGGCCATAGGCGTCGCGCGCCGCCTCCTCCGTCGGCAGGACGACGGGGCGATAGGCGATGCCGCGCGAGCGGAAGAAATCGTCCGCGTTGGCCTGGGCCGTCGATCCCGCCTGGACGCAGATCCTGGCGCCGTTCAGCTCCGTGGCGCTGGCCAGGCTCAGCGACCGGCGCACAAGAAAGCCCTGGCCGTCATAATAGTTGATCCCCGCAAAGACGAAGCCCTCGCCGGCGTCCCGGCTCATCGTCCAGGACGAGTTGCGCCACAGGACGTCCACCCGCCCCTCGTTCAGCGCCGTAAACCGGTCCGACGCCGACAGGGGCACGAACCGCACCGCGTTTGCGTCGCCGAAAATCGCGGCCGCCATGGCGCGACAGAAGTCGGCGTCAAACCCCCGCCACTGCCCGCGATTGTCCGTATAGGCGAAGCCGACCAGCCCCTGGTGCACGCCGCAGTTCAGACGGCCGCGCCGCTTGACCGCGGCCAGGGTCGGACTGTCGGGGCGTTCCGTCGCCGCCGTCGCGGCCGGGGTCGGGGGCGCAGCCTCCGGGGCCGGATTCGCATCCCGGCGTCCGCACGCCGCCGTCAGCAGCAGCGCCGCCGCCAAGGCTCCGATCGTCAAGATCCGCATCGCGTTCGTATCCTCCGCCGCTTGCGCCCCGCTGACTTTAGAGGCCTTTAGGCCCTGATCCGCAACCCATCGGAGAGGCCATGTCGCCGCATTCGGACCGCACCCGCCTGATCTCGTCCGCCACCCGCCGGGGTCAGGGCCGCCGCCCGGTCAATCCGCCCATCGAGCGCGCCTCGACCATGCTCAGCGACCGGGCCGAGACGATGCGGAACGAGGCCGACGGCCCCACCTACGGTCTGGACGGCGGCTCCGCCGCGCGTCAGCTGCGCGCCGCTCTCGCCGATCTGGAGGGCGCCGCCGACGCCTTCATCGTCCCCTCCGGCCTCGCCGCCGTGACCGTGCCCCTGTTGGCCCTCACCCGGCCCGGCGACGAGGTGATCGCCACCGACGCCGTCTACGGCCCGTCCCGGCGCTTCCTGGCCCGCTACCAGGCCGCGCGCGGCGTCACGACCCGTTTCCTGCCCGCCGACACGGACGCCCAGGGCCTGATCGCCGCCCTCGGCGACCGCACCCGTCTGGTGCTGATGGAATCGCCCGCCTCCCTGACCTTCGAAATGATCGACGTCGCCGCCGTGGCCTCCGCCTGTCGCGAGCGCGGCGTCCTGACGATGCTCGACAACACCTGGGGGGCGGGTCTGGCCTTCAAGCCCCTGGCCCACGGCGTCGACCTCAGCGTCCAGGCCCTGACCAAATATGTCTCCGGACACTCCGACGTCCTGATGGGGGGAATCGCCGCCAACGCCCCCGCCTGTCTGCGGGCCGTGGCCGACACGATCGAGGATCTGGGCTGGCACGTCTCGCCCGACGACGCCTGGCTGGCCCTGCGGGGCTTACGCACCCTGCCGCTACGCTATGGCGAGCAGGGGCGTTCGGGCCTGATCGTCGCCGAATGGCTGCAAACCCGGCCCGAGGTGTCGCGCGTCCTCTATCCGCCCCTGCCCGGCGCGGTCGGCCACGATCTGTGGCAGCGCGACTTCACCGGCGCCGCCTCCCTGATGGGCGTGGTGCTGAAGGGCGGGACCGAGGCCGCCGCCCGCGCCTTCCTCGACGCCCTTTCCCTGTTCGGCATCGGCTATTCCTGGGGCGGCTTCGAAAGCCTGATCACCCACGAGACCCACCAGATGGCCTATCGCGTCCAGCCCCCTGCGCTGGAAGGCGAGCTGATCCGCCTCCACATCGGCCTGGAAGACCCCGCCGATCTGATCGCGGACCTGGAACAAGGCTTCGCCGCCTTCCGCGCGGCGCTCACCCTTCCTTAAGCGGCCGGGGCGACAGTCCGCCCGTGCACGCCTCGCCCGTCCAGTTCGATGAGTCGGACGCCCCGCCCCCGTGGGAACAGTGGGCGGCGGGTTTCGTCGTCTTCATGCTGACCGGAGCCCTGATCGCCCCCGTCATCGCTCCGGACCAGGGTGAGAATCCTGTGCTCCGCCTGATCTGGCTGCCGGTCTACGCCGTCACCTTGGGCCTGATCCTGTTCCGCTTCGAGAAGGTGGTCCGCGCCTGGCCCGCCTGGCTGATGGTCGGCGGTCTGGTCGGCCTGGCCTATGTCTCGCAATACTGGTCCATCGATCCCGGCGTCACCGACCGGCGTGTCCTCGCCCTGGCGATCAACAGCGCCTTCGCCGTCTATCTGGGCGCCGTCTTCCGGGGCGCCGCCCTGCCGCGCGTCCTGATGCACACCGGTCTGGTCATGGCGGTCGGCAGTCTGATCATGGTCTTCGCCTTCCCGCGCATCGGGGTCCACCAGGCCGACAACGCCGGCCTGTGGCGCGGCCTCTGGTACGAGAAGAACCAGATGGGCCTGGTCATGGTGGTCGGCGCCGTCTCCGCCGCCGCCTGCCTGGCCGCCGATCATCTGGCCCGGAATGGGCGCAAGCCCTGGGTCCCCCTGCTCGCCTTCGCCCTGACCACCCTCCTGGTCGTGGCCACCCAGTCCAAGACCTCGCTGCTGTGCTGGATGCTGGGCGTCGGCATGGTCGGGGGCTGGTGGACGCTGAAACAGGGGGGCGCGGCCGTCACCGTCGCGGCCGTCTGGCTCGGCGTCGTCAGCGCCGCCGTCGGCGCCTGGGTCTGGAACACCGATTCCGCCGCCATCCTCGAGGCCCTGGGCAAGGACCCCTCCCTGACCGGCCGGACCCTGATCTGGGACGCCCTGATGCGCAAGGTCGCCGACCGTCCCTGGACCGGCTACGGCTTCAGCGCCTTCTGGGGCAAGGACTCCATCCCGGCGCGCGAGATTCGGCTCGAAACCCAGTGGCCCGTCCCCAGCGCCCACAACGGCTGGATCGATCTGCTGGTCCAACTGGGCTGGCCCGGCGCGGTCGCGGTCGGAACCCTCATGGCCGTCTCGGCCATCCTGATCCTGGTCCGCCTCAACGGCATGGGCGCCCGCGAGGGATTCTGGAGCCTCGGCTATCTGTCGGTTTTCTTCGCCCTCAGCCTGTCCGAGAGCGTCCTTCTGACCCACGCCAACCTGCCGTGGATCCTGATGCTGGCGATTCTGGCCCGCTCTGTGACCTTCGACCCGCTTCCGGTGCGACCGCCGCTTGCTCGACCGGCGACACGGGCCTACCAGAACCGGCTCCGAATCGCCTCAGACTATGTGAATGGCCGCAGACCTCTTCGCTTTTGACGACACGCCCGACGCTCCCAAGCCCGAGGCTCCCAAACCTGTCGCGGTGACCCCGCCCCAGGCCGCGCCCGCCCCTGCGCCCGCCCCAGCGCCTGGCCCGACGCCCGTCGCCGCAGCCCCGACAGCGCCGACTGCGGGCGCCCAGAACGCCTATTCCGCCTCCTCCATCGAGGTGCTGGAAGGGCTCGAGCCCGTCCGCAAACGCCCCGGCATGTATATCGGCGGCACCGATGAACGCGCCCTGCACCACCTGTTCGCCGAAGTCCTCGACAATGCGATGGACGAGGCCGTGGCCCGCCACGCCAAACTGATCACCGTCGATCTGGACGCCGACGGCTATCTGTCGGTCCGTGACGACGGCCGGGGCATCCCGGTCGATCCCCACCCCAAACACCCCGGCAAGTCGGCGCTGGAGGTGGTCATGACCGTCCTCCACTCGGGCGGCAAATTCTCGGGCAAGGCCTATGAGACCTCGGGCGGCCTGCACGGCGTCGGCGTCTCGGTGGTCAACGCCCTGTCGGAACATCTGGACGTCACAGTCTGGCGCGACGGCTTCGAGTGGAAACAGTCCTTCTCGCGCGGCGCCGTCCTGGGCCCGATCCAGCAGGTTCAACCGTCCAAAAAGCGCGGCACCCTGATCCGCTTCAAGCCGGACGACGAGATCTTCGGCATGGGCGCGGCCTTCAAGCCGGCCCGCTTGTTCCGCATGGCCCGCTCCAAGGCCTATCTGTTCCGCGGCGTCGAAATCAAATGGACCTGCGCGCCCGAGCGGATCACCGACGCCACCCCGACCCAGGCCCTGCTCCACTTCCCCGGCGGTCTGGCCGACGCCCTGACCGACCGGATCGGCGAGCTGGAGACCGTCACCCCCACCTTCGCCGGCCGCGCCGAGCGTCAGGGCGAGGCGGGCGCCTTCGAATGGGCCGTCACCTGGTCGCCGATCGGCTTCGGCGAGGCCGACGGCTTCATCCAGTCCTATTGCAACACCGTCTCCACCCCCGACGGCGGCACCCATGAGGCCGGCTTCCGCGCCGCCCTGGTCAAGGGTCTGAAATCCTACGGCGAACTGACCAATGAGAAACGCGCCGCCATCATCACGGCCGAGGACGTCACGGCCAACGCCGGCGCCCTGATCAGCGTCTTCATCCGCAATCCCGAGTTCCAGGGCCAGACCAAGGACCGCCTGTCCTCGCCCGAGGGCGCCAGGCTGGTGGAGCAGCTGCTCCGCGACCCGCTGGACCACTGGCTGACCGAGAGCCCCAAACAGGCCAACGCCCTGCTCGGCTTCGTCGTCGATCGCGCCGAGGACCGCCTGCGCCGCCGCAAGGACAAGGAAGTCCAGCGCGCCGCCGCCACCCGCAAGCTGCGCCTGCCGGGCAAGCTGTCGGACTGCAGCCGCCAGTCGGCCCAGGGCACCGAACTCTTCATCGTCGAAGGCGATTCGGCCGGCGGCTCGGCCAAACAGGCCCGCGACCGCACGACCCAGGCCATCCTGCCCCTGCGCGGCAAGATCCTGAACGTCGCATCGGCCACCGCCGACAAGCTGCGCCAGAACATCGAACTGTCCGACCTGGCCCTGGCCCTGGGCGTCCAGCCCGGCAACCGGTTCAATATAGACGACCTGCGCTACGAGCGGATCGTCATCATGACCGACGCCGACGTGGACGGCGCCCACATCGCGGCCCTGCTGATCACCTTCTTCTACCGCGTCATGCCCGAGACCATCCGCCAGGGCCGGGTCTTCATGGCCCTGCCGCCGCTCTATCGGATCTCGGCCGGCCCCCTGAGCGAATACGCCCGCGACGACGCCCACCGCGACGAACTGCTGGCCACCGTCTTCAAGGGCAAGAAGACCGAGATCGGCCGGTTCAAGGGCCTGGGCGAAATGATGGCCTCCCAGCTGAAGGAGACCACCATGGACCCGAAGAAGCGCACCCTGGCCCGGATCACTGTCCCCGACGCCGAAACCAGCGTCGAGGATTTGGTCGAACGCCTGATGGGCAAGCGCGCCGACGCCCGCTTCCAGTTCATCCAGGAAAACGCCCAGTTCGTGAAGGAAGACCTGGACGTCTGAGGTCCACTCCTCCCTCTAAGCCCGCGTCATTCCTCTACAATCCGTCATCACCCTCATGATCCGTCATCCTCGGGCTTGTCCCGAGGATCCATACCCCCGGTCTTCGACAGTGAGCGCTGCCCCATAAAACCGGGCGTATGGATTCTCGCCACAAGGGCGGGCGTTCACCGGGACCGACAATGGCTGGCAGTCTCGATCTGAAGGTCGGCTTTCCGGCGGCGGGTCAATTTCGGTTCTCGACCCATTGCGGACTTCGAGTGTCACAGCGATGCTAGGGCGGTAGATCGCTGTCGAAGGGGCTTAATCGTGTCGGCTGACTATCGGGTTGCCGTTGAACTGACAGCGGATGATTTGTTGGCGATCAACAACGCTCTCAATGAAGTCTGTCATGGTCCAGCCGCTTTGGCTGAATGGGAGTTCCAGACGCGGATCGGCGTCGATAGATCGACGGCCAAGGCCACCCTCGACCGTATCGGTTCCGAGTTAGAGAAGGTCGGCTAACCACCCCTCGCAGACGATCAGTAGGTCCGCTGTCGGGCGCCCCGACCGCGTTTGCCAGTGTCGGTGTATTCCCGTCGTTCCAGGGCGAGGATGACGGCCTCGGATGGGCGAAAACGCCTTCCCACGCCCCGTCCCGCCTGACAAAAGGGGGCCCATGAGCACGCCCGCCCCCTCTCCCGCCGTTCTGGACGAACTGAAGGCCGCCCTCGGTCCCGGCGGCTGGACCCAGGACCCCGAGGTCATCGCCCCGTCCCTAACCGAATGGCGCAACCGCTGGACCGGCAATACGCCGATCCTCCTGACCCCGCGCTCGACCGAGGAAACGGCCAGGGCCGTGACGATCTGCGCCCGCGAAGGCGTGGCCATCACGCCCCAGGGCGGCGGCACCGGCCTGGTCGGCGGCCAGATCCCCTTCGGCGAGGTCCTGCTGTCCACCCGCAAGATGCGCGCCGTCCGCGACGTCACCCCCCTGGACGACGCCATGACCGTCGAGGCCGGCCTGACCCTGCTGGAGGCGCAGCAGGCGGCCACGGCCGCCGGACGCTATTTCCCGCTCAGCCTGGCGGCCGAGGGGTCGGCCACCATCGGCGGCGTCATATCGACCAACGCCGGCGGCACCCAGGTGCTCCGCTACGGCATGATGCGCGACCTCGTGCTGGGCCTTGAGGCGGTCATGCCCAACGGCGAGATCTTCCGGGGCCTGAAGCGCCTGCGCAAGGACAACACCGGCTACGACCTGAAACAGCTGCTGATCGGCGCCGAGGGCACGCTGGGGGTCGTCACCGCCGCGACCCTGAAACTCTTCCCCATCATGCGTTCGCGCGCCGTCGCCGTCGTCGGCCTGGAGACGGCCGCCGCCTCGGTCGAACTTCTGGCCCGCGCCAAGGCCGAGACCGGCGGCGGGGTCGAGGCCTTCGAGCTGATGAAGCGGCTGGGCATGGAGCTGGTGCTCAAGAACATCCCCGACACCCGCGAGCCGCTGGACTCGACCCCCGACTGGTACGTCCTGATCGAGATCGCGTCCGGCACGCCCGGCGGCGCCGAGTCCCAGATGGAGGCCCTGCTGGAAGTCGCCTTCGAGCAAGGCCTGATCACCGACGCCGCCATCGCCCAGAACGACGCCCAGCGCGCCGCCTTCTGGCGTCTGCGCGAAGAACATTCCGCGGCCCTCAAGCCCGAGGGCGGCGGCTGGAAACACGACGTCTCCGTCCCCATCAGCCGCATCGCCGAATTTATCGACGAAGCCTCGGCCGCCGTGGAACGCTTCCACCCCGGCGCCCGCATCTCGGTCTTCGGTCATGTCGGCGACGGCAATCTGCACTACGACATCCTGCCCGGCGTAGGTCAGGACATCCCCGCCTTCATCGGTCGCTGGAAGGAAGGCTCGCAAGTGGTTCACGACGTGGTCGGAACCTATGACGGCTCCATCTCAGCCGAACACGGGTTGGGCCGGCTGAAGACCGAAGAGGTCAAACGCTACAAATCCCCCCTTGAGATCGAAACCATGGCCGCCCTCCGCCGCGCCATCGACCCCAAGCGGATCATGAACCCGGCGGTGCTGTTCTAAACCAGCCGCATTCACCTCCCCGTTCGCGAAGGCGAACGGGGAGGAGAATGCGGCAGCGCGCGCCAGGAGGGGGTGACTCGGTGTCAGACGATGAGCCGGTCATCACAACGTGCTTTTAGGCTCGGGACGAGAGAGGGAGTTCGCGGCTAAGAGCCCCTCCACCACCGCGCAAGAGGCGCGGCGGTCCCCCTCCCCGCAAAGCGGGGAGGAGACGCACAGACATCTGTCTCCTCCCCACGCAGTGGGGAGGTGGATCGACGCGCAGCGGCGAGACGGAGGGGCTCTTTGACGCCGCACCGCGCACAATGACGCTGCCTCGCCCCCAACAATTCCAACACTTTCCCAAAATCTCGCCCCCCTCTTCTAACCACCCCTCAAACCCCCCGCATACTCCTCCCCGGTCTCGTCGCTAGGAGGGCTCGTAAGGCCTGCGACCTTGCGGCGGCGGGAGTGTAGGGATCAGGGGCGGGGGTGGGATCCCCCCGCGCCGCATGACGGTGCATCGGTGGGCTCATCCCGCGCAGAAACGTCGGCGGAGGACTCGGGGTTAGGAACCCGGTCGCACTCGGGACGGTCCTTCGCAGGGATCGCCGACCTGACGCAGGCCTTGGGGAAGAGGCATCACAACTGCCGCTTCAATATCCCCGGCCGGCAGAAACACCCTGCGCGCGGAGCGTCTGTCTTCGTCGAAACGGTAAACACTAATCCATCCCGGGCGAGGCCCGGCGCTCCGTCCTGCCCTCCACACTTCGCAGCGAAAGCGCGAAGACGATCCCGCACGCCTGCATCGCCGCACCCGGTTCAAATCCTCGCCGAAGCGGCCTATGTGAGCGGCGCTGACAAGGAGCCGCCTCTTGCTGATCGTTCTTTCTCCCGCCAAGCGGCTCGACTTCACCGAAGCCGACCCGGCCATCCCCGGCACGGAACGCCGCTTCCGGGAGGACACCGCCAGCCTGTCCACGACCGCCCGTCGCCAGACCAAGGCCGATCTGCGTCGCCTGATGGGGATTTCCGACGATCTCGCCACCCTGAATGTCGAACGGTTCAAGGCCTTCGACCCCGAATCGACCGACGGCGTCCAGGCCGCCTTCGCCTTCGCCGGCGACGTCTATGAGGGCCTGAAGGCGCGTGAACTGGACGCCAAGGCCCTCGCCTTCGCCCAGGACCGGCTGCGCATCCTGTCCGGCTTCTACGGCCTCTTGCGCCCGCTGGACCGGATCCAGCCCTATCGGCTGGAGATGGGCACGCGGCTCAAGACCCGCCGTGGCTCCAGCCTGTACGACTTCTGGGGCGACCGGATCTCGAAACAGCTGAACGCCGACGCCGACGGTCACGCCGACCCGACCCTCGTCAATCTGGCCAGCCAGGAATATTTCGGCGCCGTCGACGCCAAGGCCCTGAAACTGCCGGTCGTCACCCCCCAGTTCCGCGAACAGAAGAACGGCGAGAGCCGCATCATCTCCTTCTTCGCCAAGAAGGCTCGCGGCGCCATGACCCGGTTCGCCATCGACGAACGGGTGGAACGGGTCGAGGATCTCAAGGCTTTCGACCGCGACGGCTACAAGTTCGACAAGGCCGCCTCGACCGAAAACGAGTGGATATTCATCAGGTCGGGAAATTCTTGATCCCCGACCGTTCCTGCCGCTAGTCTGACGCCAAAGCACCAAAGGGCGGATCCATGTTCAACTGGTCGAAATCATCGAAGAACGCCGCCGCCCACGGCGATGCGCCGGCGTTCAGGGACATCGGCGACCTCAAGGGTCAGGTCGCCGTCATCTCGGGCTCGACCTCAGGCATAGGCCTGGCTCTGGCGCGGGCGGTGGCGGCGCGCGGCGGCGATGTGGTGCTGAACGGCCTGGGCGATCCGGCCGAGATCGAACGCACCCGCGCCGGGCTTGAGGCCTCGTCCAGCGGCCGGGTCCGCTATCACGCCGCGAACATGACGCGCGGCGAAGAGATCGCCGACATGGTGGCCTTCGCCAAGCACGAGTTCGGCCGGCTCGACATTCTGGTCAACAACGCCGGCATCCAGCACGTCGAATCCGTCGAGAAATTCCCCACCGACAAGTGGGAGCAGATCATCGCCATCAACCTGTCCTCGGCCTTCTACGCCACGCGGGCGGCCATCCCGATCATGAAGGCCCAGGGGCGCGGGCGGATCATCAACATGGCCTCGGCCCACGGCCTGGTCGCCAGCCCGTTCAAGTCGGCCTATGTCGCGGCCAAACACGGCGTCGTCGGTTTCACCAAGACCGTCGCCCTGGAACTGGCCCAGGACAATATCACCTGCAACGCCATCTGCCCCGGCTTCGTCGAGACCCCCATCGTCGAGAAACAGATCGCCGACCAGGCCCGCACCCGCGGCCTGACCAAGGAACAGGTGCTGAAGGACGTGATCCTGGCGGCCCAGCCGACCAAACAGTTCGTGACCACCGACCAGCTGGCGGGCCTCTTCCTCTATCTGGTCAGCGACCTGGGCGCCTCGGCAAACGGCGCCAGCTTCTCCATCGACGGCGGCTGGACCGCGCAATAGACCAATGACCTAGGGAGCGGCGGCATGGCGATCTTCAAACGCAAGGCCGCCGAACCGGCGGACATCGTCGCCGTCCCCTCGGGGCGACGCCCCCTGTCCCTGGCCCTGCAAGGCGGCGGCTCCCACGGCGCCTTCCAGTGGGGCGTCCTCGACCGGCTGCTCGAAGACGACCGGGCCGACGTCCGCGCCGTCTCGGGCGTCTCGGCCGGCGCCATGAACGGGACCGCCCTGGTCTCGGGTCTCGCCGCCGGCGACGCCCGCGCCGCCCTCGACAAGCTCTGGCGCGAGGTCAACCAGTCGGGCGGCCGCAACGTCTTCGGCGACAGCGCCCTGTGGAATCCGGCCCAGGCTCCCGACTGGATCAAGGACACGCCCCTGTGGCGCGCCGGGGAAAGCCTGGCCCTGTCCATGAGCCCCTACGAATTCAACCCCCTGAACCACAATCCTCTGAAACGGGTGCTGAAGGCGGCGGTCGACTTCGGCGCGGTTCAAGCGTCCGACATCAAGCTGTTCGTCGCCGCCACCGCCGTCCGCCAGGCGCGGGCCCGCGTCTTCGAGACCGGCGAAATCACCGCCGACGTCCTGATGGCCTCGGCCTGCCTGCCCCACCTGTTCCAGGCGGTCGAGATCGACGGCGAACCCTATTGGGACGGCGGCTATCTGACCAACCCGCCCCTGTGGCCCCTGACCGGCGACGACACCCCCGACGACGTCCTGCTGGTCACCCTGAACCCCATGGTCCGCGAGGAAACGCCCCGCGCCGCCGGCGACATCGTCGATCGGTTGAACGAGATCGTCTTCAACGCCCCCCTGATCGCCGAACTGCGCGCCATCGCCATGGCCGCCGAGATGATCGCCGAGGGCCAGCTGAAACACGGCGCCGGCGCCTATCGTCAGGTCCGCCTCCACGCCATCGAAGCGGACGGCTGGCTGTCGGACCTGTCGTTGCGATCCAAGTTCAACACCGAATGGAGCTTCCTCAACGATCTCAAGAGCCGCGGCCGCGCCGCCGCAGACGACTGGCTGACCACCTGCCTGCCCAGCGTCGGGCGTCAGTCCAGCGTCGATCTCCAGGCCCGGTTCGGCTGAGGTGGATTTCGCCCTAGCCCACAAAACCGGCGGCGCGCCGCAGCCGGTCATTGATCGCCTCGCCCAGCCCTTGCGTCGGGATCGGCGACACGGCGATGCCCGCAGGATGCGTCCGATCGGCTTCCCTGAACAATCGGAACAGGTTGGCGGCCGCTTCTCGCAGATCGCCGGACGGACTCAGGCTCCAGCGCGGATCCCCTACGCCGGCCCCGAAACCCAGCAGGACCTCGCCCTTGCGTGGCTCGATCACGTCGATCCGCACCGGGGCGTCCGGCGCATAGTGGACGGCCAGCCGCCCCGGCGACCGATGCCCCTCCCCGCCGTCCGTCAGCGACCCGACCACGGCCTCGATCTCGGTGCGGGTCACGGCGCCCGGCCGCAGCAGCGACACCCGCCGCTCCAGTACCGACACGACCGTGCTCTCCAGCCCCACCGCGCACGGCCCGCCGTCCACGGCCGCCGCAGCGGCGAACCCCGTCTCCTCGACGGCGTCGGCGAAGGTCGTCGGGCTGGGCCGCCCCGACCGATTGGCCGAGGGCGCCACGACGGGGCCGCCGAAGGCCGACAGCACGGCTCTCGCCCCGGCATGACCCGGAACCCGGATGGCCACACTGTCCAATCCGGCCCGCGCCAGATCGCAGACCCGATCCCGATCCCGCACCGGCGTCACCAGGGTCAGCGGACCCGGCCAGAAGGCCTCGGCCAGAGCCCGCGCCTGGCTGTCGAACACGCCGATCGCTTCCGCCGCCATGGCGTCCGCGACATGGGAAATCAACGGATTGAAGCGCGGCCTTCCCTTGGCTTCAAAGATGGCCGCCACAGCCTCCGCCTGACCGGCGTCCGCGCCCAGCCCATAGACGGTCTCGGTCGGCAGCAGGATCAGTTCGCCCCGCCGCAACGCGTCTGCGGCCTGTTCAGGCGTGTCGCCGCCCCGCAGGCTCATGGCCGGCGCGGAATCAGCGGGATCATCCGATGAAGCACATTGTCGCGATTGATGAATTGATGCTTCAGCGCACCCAGCACATGAAGCGCGATCAGGACGTACAGCCCCTTCATCACCAGCTCATGCATGTCCATGAAACGCCCCGCCGTCTCGCGTCCGCCGCTGACCGGCAGCAGCGGCCAGTCGAACAGGCCGAACCAGGCGATCTCGCGCCCGGCGGCCGAGGACGCCAGCCAGCCGGTCATCGGCATGGCGATCAGGACGACATAGAACAGCACATGGACGGCCCGCGCCGTCCACCTTTCCCAGCGCGGCGCCTCGACCGGCAGGGGGATGGCCGGATGCGCCAGCCGCCAGCCGATTCGCGCCAGGGTCAGGACCAGGATGGTGATCCCCACCGACTTGTGCAGCATGACGAATTGGCCCGACAGCGGCCCTTCAGTGTTCTCATGGGCGGTGATCAGCAGCACCTGGGCCAGAACGCCCAGGGCGATAATCCAGTGCAGCGCCAGCGACACCGTCGAATAGCGATTACGAGGCTCGGCCATGACTTCCCTTCCGTGGCGGCAGGGCGCCAGTGTGCCCTGACGAAAGCCCCTGCGCCAAGTCGCTTGCGAGATTGGGCGACGAAGATGCACTTAGGCCTGAAGACAGATCGAGGAAACCCATGAGCTACCGCGCCCCCGTCCGTGACCTGGCTTTCACCCTTGAGGCGATCGCCGGCATGGCCGACGTCTCCGCAACCGGCGCCTTCCCCGACTATGATTCCGACGTCGCGGGCGCCGTGCTGGAGGCGGCCGGCCAGTTCTCCGAAGAAGTGCTCGCCCCTCTGAACCGTATCGGCGATCAGCAAGGCTCTCATTATGCGAACGGCGCCGTCACCGCCGCGCCTGGATTCGCCGACGCCTATCGCCAGTTCGCCGCCGGCGGCTGGACCGGCCTGTCCGCGCCCGCCGAGGTCGGGGGCCAGGCCCTGCCCAAGGCGCTGGAGCTCGCGGCCTTCGAGACGGTCCACTCGGCCAATATGGCCTTCGGCCTCTGCCCCATGCTCTCGCTCGCCGCTATCGAGGCGCTCGACCAGGTCGGAACCGAGGACCAAAAAGCCCGGTACCTGACCAAGCTGGTCAGCGGCGAATGGACCGGGGCCATGGTGCTGACCGAGCCGGGCGCCGGGTCGGACCTGGGCTCTCTGATCAGCACGGCGACGCCGAACGGCGACGGCACCTATGCCCTGAACGGCCAGAAGATCTACATCACCTGGGGCGATCACGACGCCACCGACAACATCATCCATCTGGTGCTCGCTCGCCTGCCCGACGCGCCTGCCGGCCCCAAGGGCATCAGCCTGTTCCTGACGCCCAAATTCGCCGTCAAGGACGACGGAAGCCTGGGCGAGCGCAACGCCTTCCGACCGGTCGGAATCGAACACAAGCTGGGCATCCACGCCTCCCCCACCTGCGTCATGAGCTACGAAGGCGCCCGCGCCGAACTGGTCGGTCGTCCGAACGAGGGCCTGGCCCATATGTTCGTGATGATGAACGCCGCCCGCCTCGCCGTCGGGGTCGAGGGCGTGGGCATCGCCGAGCGCGCCTATCAGCATGCCCTGGCCTATGCGCTGGACCGTCGCCAGGGCCGTTCGGTCTGGACCGGCGAGGCCAATGCTCCGATCTTCGACCATCCCGATGTGCGGCGCATGCTGGGCGTGATGAAGGCCAAGACCTCGGCCGCCCGCGCCATCTGCCTGTCGACCGGAGTCGCCGCCGACATGGCCCGCCATGCCGGAACCGACGAGGATCGTCGTCGCTGGAAGGCCCGCGAGGACCTGTTCACCCCCATCGCCAAGGCCTGGTCCACCGACGTCGGCTGCGAGGTGGCCTCGCTGGGCATTCAGATACACGGCGGCATGGGCTTCATCGAGGAGACTGGCGCCGCCCAATACTATCGCGACGCCCGCATCGCCCCGATCTATGAGGGCACCAACGGCATCCAGGCGATGGACCTGGTCGGGCGCAAGCTGTCGATGGACGGCGGCGAGGCGGCCAAGGCCGTGATCGCCGACATGAAGGCGACCCTGGCTGACCTGGGCGCCCTGTATTCAGGCAAGCCGCTCGAACGGTTCGCCACGGGGATCGAGGCGGTGCAGGACGCCACCCTGTGGCTGCTGGACCGCAAGGCCGACGCCGACGGCGCCGCCGATGTTCTGGCGGCCGCCGACGCCTATCTCAAACTGATGGGCGACGTGGTCGGCGGCTGGATGCTGGCCAAGGGTGCCCTGGCGGCCAAGGCGCGGCTGGACGCCGGCGACGGCGATCCGGTCTGGCTGCAAGGCAAGCTGGACCTCTATGAGGTCTATGCCGCCAATGTTCTGGGCCATGTCTCCAGCCGCCTGGCGGCCGTGGGCCAGGGCGGCGATCTGTTGCAACGCCTGACGGCCGAAGCCCTGACCGGCTGAGGCGGCGAGCGANCCGGCGCCGCCTTCTGATCCAGCAGGGCCACCGCCTCACGGATATAGTCGGCGTGGACCACAACGCCGATGCCCAGACGCTCTTCCTGCACGATGACCTCCTGGGTCAGCACACCGGCGACATAGGGATGGATCGGTGTCTCCACATCCGCCTGTCGCTGCACTGTAGGGGTCCAGAAAACCGGCCCGCCCGAGTTGCCCGGGAAGACGGCGAAATCGAGCAGGAAGGTCGGAAAGGCGCTGATCGGCGTCAGCGGCCAGGAGGCGATCCGCCCCACCCGCAGGATCGGGAACCCGGCCCGATTCGCCGACAGGCCGCGCGGAAAGCCCAACGACAGCATGTCGTCGCCCGGCCCGACCTCAGCTGCATCGAAAGTGTCCTTGTCGGCCAGCCAGGCCATCGGGATGGCGGCGCGGGCGAAGGCCTCAGGCGCGGCGATCTCCATCACCGCCACATCACGGTCTTCCGGCTTGGTCCACAGTGGATCGGACGCCGCATCGCGGATCGTCAGAGGCTGGGGATCGAACCGCCATCCGCCGTCAGGCAGTTCGGTGCGCCAGCCGATCCGCGCCTCGGCGTCAGGCATTCGGCTCAGAACATGGTCCGCCGTCACCAGCACGATGCGCGGCGTGCCGTCCGGCCGGGGCGCGTTCAGCAGAAAACCGGTCCCGACCGTCCGCGTTCCGTCTCCGGTCGGCTGGTCGATCTGCACCGTCGCGTTGATCAAGGACACCGTCAGGTCCCACGCAGGACGCCGTTCGGTCTGCGCCGCCTCGATAAATGGCGTCGGCTGAGTCTGAAGGTCGAACATCAATGGAAAGCACTTCCCCCGCTTTTCTTCATTTGACGTCGGCCATAGGCCACGCACAAGGTCCGGTCATCCGAATAAAAGGGGCCGAGCTTATGAACCGTCGCCAGTTGATCCTTTCCACGGCCGCGACCGCGGTCGCGACGGCCTCCCCCGCCCTTACCCCCGCTTTCGCAACGCCCGCCAAATCCGCCGGAACCTCGATGCCTCACCCCCCTGTCGCCAAGAAAATCCCCGTCGTCATCGAGCAACTGGGTCGCACGCGCACCGACGACTATCACTGGATGAAGGACGACAACTGGCAGGCCGTGCTGAAGGATCCGAGCCTGATCAAGGCCGAGGTCAAGGAGCATCTGACCGCCGAAAACGCCTATCGCGAAGCCATGATGGCTTCCACCGTCCCGCTGCAGGAAGCGATGTTCGCGGAGATGCGCGGCCGCATCAAGGAGGACGACAGCTCCGTTCCCGCCGCCGACGGCGATTGGAATTATTTCGTCGAGTACCGCACGGGCGACCAGCATCCCCGTTACATGCGGGTCGAACGTCAGGGCACATGGATGGTGAACGGTCAGCCGGTGACGAAAAACTTCGTCATGGCCCCCACGCCCCAACTGCTTCTGGACGCCAACGAACTGGCCGAGGGCAAGGCCTATTCCGAGGTCTCGGCCGCTTCTCACAGCCCCGACCACAGCCTGTTCGCCTATGCTGAAGACGCCCAAGGCTCTGAGGTGCACAAGATCTATCTGAAGGATCTCGCCACCGGCGCCGTCCTGCCCGACCCCATCGAGAATTCGAACGGCGACTTCACCTTCTCGCCCGACAGCCAGTGGATCTTCTGGACCAACCGCGACGACAACGGCCGGCCGGACAAGATTTTCCGCCGCCCCGCACGCGGCGGCGAGACCACCCTGGTCTATGAGGAAGAAGACGACGGCATGTTCATCGGCGTCGGCCGCACCGCCGACGACCAGTTCATCGTCATCAGCATCCAGAACCAGGAGACGTCCGAGGCCCGCTACATCCCCGCCTCTACCCCGACCGCGACGCCGGCGGTGCTGGAGCCTCGGGTAGTGGCCATCCGCTACGACGTCGATCACTGGGGCGACCGCTGGGTGATCCGCACCAACGCCGACGACGCCATCGACTTCAAGATCGTCCAGGCGCCCAGCGCGACCCCGTCCAAGGCCCACTGGACCGATCTCGTGCCGCACACGCCCGGCCGATATATCGAAGGTCTGGACCTGACCCAGGACCACCTGGCCCGCCAGGAGCGCGCCGACGCCAATACCCGGATCATCATCCGCGACCGCGCCGGCGCCGAGCACGAGATCGCCGTCGATGAACCCGCCTTCGCCCTGTCGCTGTCCGGCGCCTCCGAGTTCGAAACCACGACCACCCGCTACAGCTACAACTCGCCGTCCACCCCGACCCAGACCTTCGACTACGACATGGCGACCCGCGAGCGGACCCTGCGCAAGACCCAGCAGATTCCGTCCGGCCACAATATCGCGGACTATGTCGTCGAACGGCTGAACGCCCCGGCTTCGGACGGGCAGTTGGTGCCGGTTACGGTGCTGCGTCGCAAATCCACGCCTGTCGATGGTTCAGCGCCCCTGCTGCTGTATGGCTACGGCTCCTACGGCATTCCCATGCCCGCCAGCTTCTCGACCAACCGGTTGTCGCTGGTGGATCGCGGCTGGATCTACGCCATCGCCCACATCCGGGGCGGCTCGGACAAGGGCTGGGGCTGGTTCCTGGACGCCCGTCGGATGACGAAGAAGAACACCTTCACTGACTTCATCGCCGCCGCCGAACACCTGATCGCAGGCAAATACGTCGCCGCCGGAAACATCGTCGCCCAGGGCGGCTCGGCCGGCGGTCTGTTGATGGGCGCCGTCAACAATATGCGGCCCGACCTGTGGGCCGGCGTCATCGGCCAGGTGCCCTTCGTCGATGTAATCAACACCATGAGCGACACCTCCCTGCCGCTGACGCCGCCGGAATGGCCCGAGTGGGGCAATCCGATCGAGGATCCGGAGGCCTACGACTATATGATGAGCTACAGCCCCTATGATCAGGTCGGCCCCAAGGCCTATCCCGCCGTCCTGGCGACCGGCGGCCTGTCCGACCCCCGCGTCACCTATTGGGAGCCCGAGAAGTGGGTCGCCAAGCTGCGGCCCGCGACCACTTCGGGCAAGCCGGTGCTGCTGAAAATCAATATGGAAGCCGGTCACGGCGGCGCCGCAGGCCGGTTCGACTATCTGAAGGAGGTCGCCCACGACTACGCCTTCGCCGTCTGGGCCGCCGAGAAGGGATGGGAGGCCGCCTGATTTCCATCCCCGAAATCCGCCTGGCGACCGACGGTGATTGGCCGGACCTCTGGCCGATCATCGAAGGCGTGACCCGCGCCGGCGACAGCTACGCCTATCCGCTCGACATGAGCGAGACAGTCGCCCGGGCTCTCTGGACGCCGCCCCCGCCCGGCGGCGTCCTCGTCGCCGTCGAGGACGGCCGGGTTATCGGCGCCGCCAAGATCGTCCCGAACCGTCCCGGCAACGGCGCCCACGTCGCCAACGGCAGCTTCATGGTCGCCCCCCAGGCGCGCGGCCGTGGCGTCGCCCGGCGCCTGGGCGAAGCGGCGCTAGAATTCGCCCGCGACGCCGGCTTCCGGTCCATGCAGTTCAACGCCGTGGTTGAGACCAACGCCATCGCGGTGGCGCTATGGAAATCGCTGGGCTTCGAAATCCTCTGCACCATCCCCGAAGCCTTCGACCACCCCGCACACAGTCTGGTCGGCCTGCACGTCATGTATCGACGGCTTTAGCCCGTCAGTCCCGCGACTGCAGCCGCGCCGCCAGGCTGGAGGTGTCCCAGCGATTGCCGCCCATGGCCTGCACCTCGGCATAGAACTGATCGACCAGGGCCGTCAGGGCCAGACGCGCCCCATTCGACCGCGCCTCGTCCAGCACCAGCCCGAGATCCTTGCGCATCCAGTCGACCGCAAAGCCGAATTCGAACTCGCCCTTGGCCGCGGTCTTCCAGCGATTGTCCATCTGCCAGCTCTGGGCCGCCCCCTTGGACACGGCGTCAAAGGCGGCGTCCGTATCCAGGCCCGCGACCTGGGCGAAATGCACAGCCTCGGCCAGACCCTGGACCACGCCGGCGATGGCGATCTGATTGACCATCTTGGTCAACTGCCCCGATCCCGCCGGCCCCATATGCTTGATCGCCTTGGAATAGGCCTTCAGCGCCGGCTCCGCCCTGGCCAGGGCCTCGGGGTCGCCCCCGGCCATGACGCTGAGCTGGCCGTTCTCGGCCCCGGCCTGACCGCCGGACACCGGGGCGTCGACGAATGCCCGTCCCTGCTCCGCCGCCAGTTCGGCCATCTCGCGCGCCAGCTTGGCTGACGTCGTGGTGTGATCGACGATCACCGCCCCCTCGGCCAAATACGGTAGAGCCTCGGTCACAACCGACCGCACATCCTCGTCATTGCCCACGCAAAGGATGAACAGTTCAACGTCTTGGACCGCCTGGGCGACAGTCTCGCCGAACCGCCCGCCCGTCGCATCCGCCCAGACCTGCGCCTTTGCGGTCGTGCGGTTGAAGCCGACGACATCATGGCCGGCCTGCATCAGGTGGCGCGCCATCGGGGCGCCCATGACGCCCAGGCCGGCGAATGCGATCTTCATGACAGGCTCCTTGGTTCAGCCCGGACTAGGCCGCGTCGGGCGGGCGTTCAAGCCGCTCGCCTCGGATCAACGCGCGGTTAACCTTGGCGCCCCACATTGGGACAGGAAATTCCCGGGGTGCGTCCATGTCTGTGAGCGATCGTCCGATCCTCATCAAGAAGGTCAAGAAGGTGTCCGGCGGCGGCCACCACGGCGGCGCCTGGAAGGTGGCCTATGCCGACTTCGTGACCGCCATGATGGCCTTCTTCCTCCTGATGTGGCTGATCAACACGACGGACCCGGAGCAAAAGCGAGGAATCGCCGACTATTTCGCCCCGGCAAGCGTGTCTGAGACCACATCTGGATCCGGCGGCATTCTGGGCGGCACCGCCCTGGGCGACGACGGTCCCAAGAGCTCCGGCTCGCAGTCCGTGATCGAACAACTCGCGCCAGAGGCCCCTGCCGACGCCAGCAATCCGGGCGCCAGCACCGATCTTTCTAGCGCGAGCGAGGCTGCGCTCCAGGCTGAAATCCAGAAGCGTGAGGCGGCGGAATTCGCCAGCGCCGCCGAATCCCTGCGCCAGGCCATGCAGTCGATGCCGGAACTGGCGGAGCTGTCGAAGCAGCTGATCGTCGACCAGACGCCCGAAGGATTGCGCATCCAGTTGGTCGATCAGGAAGGCCGTTCCATGTTCGACAACAACTCGGCCCGACCGAACGCGCGGGCCCAGGTCCTGTTGCGCGCCGTGGCCAAGGTGATCAACCAACTGCCGAACCGCATCTCCATCACCGGCCACACCAGCGCCACGCCCGGCTCCAACCGCGCCAGCGCCCCCGCCGACTGGACCCTGTCCTCGGAACGCGCCAACGGCTCGCGACTGGTGCTCCAGAACGCCGGCGTGGACCCCGACCGCGTCTATTCCGTCGCCGGCAAGGCGGGTTCGGACCCCCTCTACCCCGACGACCCCACCCTGCAAGGCAATCGCCGCATCGCCATCGTCCTGTTGCGCGAGGCGCCGGTCCTGCCGATGGACACCTCGCTGTGATCGTGGACGGCTGTGGCGCCCAGGCGCTTGCGGCCGAGCCGTCAATGACGGCAAATCCAGGCATGAGCCTTCGACCGTCGCATTTTTGGCCCGTTCAGGTGCGGACATAGAGCCGTGACCCAGCACGTTCCGACACGACAACTCCGGTTCTTCATGACCTCGGTCGCGCCGTGTCCCTATCTGCCGGGCAAAACAGAACGCAAGGTCTTCGCCAACCTGCCCTTCTCCGACGGCGCCCACGTCAATGACGAACTGACCCTGGCCGGCTTCCGCCGCAGCCAGAACATCGCCTATCGCCCGGCCTGCGAGGCCTGCGACGCCTGCGTCTCGGTCCGCCTGCCCGTGCCCGAGTTCGCCTTCAGCCGGTCGCAGCGCAAGGTCCTGGCCCGTAACGCCGACCTGTCGCGCGATCTGGTCGAGGCCGAGGCCACGACCGAACAGTTCCAGCTGTTGCGCCGCTACCTGACCACCCGCCACCCGACCGGCGGCATGAGCGACATGGGCTGGCTCGACTATGTCGCCATGGTCGAGGACACCGCCGTTCGCACCCACCTGATCGAATATCGTCTGGCCTCCGACGACGGCGGCCCCGGCGACCTGGTCGCCGTCACCCTGACCGACCTGCTTAAGGACGGTCTTTCGATGGTCTACAGCTTCTACGACCCCCGCCTGGACCGCCGCAGCCTGGGCCGGTTCGCCATCTTGGATCACATCCGCCAGGCGGCCCAGGTCGGCCTGCCCTACGTCTATCTCGGCTACTGGGTCCGGGGCTCGGAGAAGATGGACTACAAGGCCGACTTCCGCCCGATGGAGGTGCTGGGCAAGCTGGGCTGGTCTCGGCTGGAGGACTGACGCTGAAACCGCAACCGTGACAGCTCGCCGCAACTACCGAAGATTGACTCGCTTCCACAGAAGGCTCTCTGTTGTGAAGCGCAATCAGGCGCACGATGTGGAGAAGGCGATGAAAATCTCAAGATTGGCGACTTTCACGGCATTGATCCTCGCTGCGGGCAGCAGCGTCGCATCATCCCAGAACTGGCCAGGCCACGGACCGGTGGAACAGGGGCATGTCGCCTACCACTACAATCAGGAATTCGAGCCGCGCCAGCTCGTCGCAATCTCTGGTCAGAACTGCGACGGCAGCACATATCACGAGCCCCTGCAGCTCGGAGCCTATATCGAATACGTCTACTTCGACTGTTGATGTCGACCGTCGGCGGACCAGATCGGTCCGCCGCCTTCGTCAACGAAACTTCCGCAAGCCTCGCGGCCCCTGACGCCCGGCCCCGGCGCGCTTGCCCAGCCAGTCCTTCCAGTCGGGCCAGTTGCGACGACGCCCGCCGCCGTCGGCCCATTCCGGCCCCTGTTCGGCGTTGAACACGGTCACGTCGGCCAGGCCGCCCTGTTTGAAGCCTTGCAGACGCACCCCCTTGCCGCGCCCCATCTCGGGCAGTTCGTCCAGCGGGAAGATCAGGGTCTTGATATTCTCGCCTATGGTCGCGACGTGATCGGCCGTCGGCGTCTGCGGGATGCGAAGCATGGCCAGCATGTCGCCATTCAGCACCTGTTTGCCGCCCCGCTTCTGGGCCAGGGTGTCGTCTTCCGGCGCGATAAAGCCATAGCCGGCCTTGGACGCGATCAGCAGTTTCCCGCCCGGCTGGTGGGCCAGGACATTGATGATCTCGGCCTTCTCATCCAGATCGATCATCAGGCGCAGCGGCTCGCCATGCCCGCGACCGGACGCCAGCTTGTCGGCCCCGATGGTGAAGATCCGCCCGTCCGACGCCCCCACCAGCAGCTTGTCGGTCGTATAGGCCGGCACCAGATAGGCCAGCTGGTCGCCTTCCTTGAACTTCAGCTCCGACGGATCCTCGACCTTGCCCTTGGCGGCGCGGATCCAGCCGCGCTCCGACAGGATGACGGTGATCGCCTCGCGCGGAATGAAGGCTTCGGGCGCGACGAAGGCCGAGGTGTCGACGGCGTCGGCGATGGTCGTCCGACGCGGCGAGATCAGCGCCTTGCGCACGGCCTCCAGCTCCTTGGAGATCGCCTTCCACTGCTTGCCTTCCGAAGACGTCAGGGCTTGCAGGTTGGCCAGCTCCTCCGACAGTTCCTTGAACTCCTTCTCGATCGTCATCTCTTCCAGACGCGCCAACTGACGCAGCCGGGTGTCGAGGATGAAGTCAGCCTGGACCTCGGTCAGGCCGAAACGCGCGATCAGGACGGCCTTGGGCTGTTCCTCCTCACGGACGATACGGATCACCTCGTCCAGGTTAAGGAAGACGATGCGCAGGCCTTCCAGCAGGTGCAGCCGCTTCTCGACCCGCGCGATCCGCCACTGCGACCGGCGGTTCAGCACCTCGCGCCGGTGATCCAGGAAGGCTCTCAGGCAGGCCTTCAGCCCCATGACGCGCGGCGTGCCGTCGGCGTCCAGCACGTTCATGTTGATCGGGAAGCGAACTTCCAGATCCGACAGCTTGAACAGGCTCTCCATCAGCATCTCAGGCTCGATGGTGCGGTTCTTGGGCTCCAGGATCAGGCGGATGTCTTCGGCCGACTCGTCGCGCACATCGCCCAGCAGGGGCGCCTTCTTGTGCTCGATCAGGTCCGCCAGCGCCTCGATCAGGCGCGACTTCTGCACCTGATACGGCATCTCGGTGACTATGATCCGCCACACGCCGCGTCCCAGATCCTCGGTCTCCCAGCGCGCCCGCAGCCGCACCCCGCCCCGGCCCGTCTCATAGGCGTCCAGGATCGAAGCATGGCCCTCCACCGCGACCCCGCCGGTCGGGAAGTCCGGTCCGGGGACCAGTTGCACCAGCTCGGCCGTCGTCGTCTCGGGCCGGTCCAGCAACATCTGGCAGGCGTCAATCAGTTCGCCGACATTGTGCGGCGGGATCGAGGTGGCCATGCCTACGGCGATGCCGGACGAGCCATTGGCCAGCAGGTTGGGGAAACCGGCCGGCAGAACCACCGGCTCCTCGTCCTGATCGTCGTAGGTGGCGCGGAAATCGACCGAGTCCTGATCGATCCCGTCCAGCAGCAGCACGGCGGCGGGCGTCAGCTTGCACTCGGTATAGCGCATGGCTGCGGCGCTATCGCCGTCGATATTGCCGAAGTTCCCTTGACCGTCGACCAGCGGATAGCGCTGGGCGAAGTCCTGGGCCAGGCGCACCAGGGCCTCATAGATCGAGGCGTCGCCATGCGGGTGGTATCCGCCCATCACCTCGCCGACGACCTTGGCGCATTTGCGCGCCGCCGCCTGCGGGTTCAGCCGCATCTGGTGCATGGCGTACAGGATGCGCCGGTGCACGGGCTTGAACCCGTCCCGAACATCGGGAAGGGCGCGGTTGGTGATGGTCGACAGGGCGTAGGCCAGATAGCGACGGCTGAGGGCCGTCTCCATAGGCTCGTCAATGATACGGCCGCCTTCCGGCGGCGGAGCGTGGATCGTCATGGGCCAGCGAATCGGGGATCGGAAGCGCGAAGTCTAGCCCGTTCGACACAAGACAGGGCGTCTATCTGTGGGAGATAATGCGCCGAAAGGTAACCGAACGCGGTCCGGCTTCGTATCTAAGTGACACCATCCCGTCAGGCCCGTCTCCATGATCCTGTTCCTGCTCTCCTATTTGGCCGGCGCCCTGACCATCGTCAGCCCCTGTATCCTGCCCGTCCTGCCCTTCGTCTTCGCCCGCGCCGGCCGGCCGTTCGTGCGCAACGGCCTGCCCCTGCTGGTCGGCATGGCGGTCACCTTCGCCGGGGTGGCGACCCTGGCGGCCCTGGGCGGCGGCTGGGCTGTGCGGGCCAATGAGGTTGGCCGCTGGATCGCGCTCGCGGTCATGGCCGTCCTGGGCCTCAGCCTGCTCGTACCCTCCATCGGGGATCGATTGATGCGTCCCTTCGCGGCGGCCGGCTCCTGGCTGACCGATCGCGTCGAGCGACGCTCCGCCGACCAAGGCGACGTCCGCGCCTCCTTACTGCTGGGTGTGGCCACCGGCCTGCTGTGGGCGCCCTGCGCAGGCCCCATCCTGGGCGTCATCCTGACCGGCGCGGCCTTGCAAGGCGCTGGGGTCGGCTCGACCGTTCTGCTGCTGGCCTATGCGGCGGGCGCCGCCACCTCCCTGGCCTTGGCCCTTCTTGTCGGCGGGCGGGTGTTCAAGGCCATGAAGGGCGCGCTGGGCGTCGGCGAATGGGTGCGGCGCGGCCTGGGCGCCTTGGTGCTGATCGGCGTGGCCGCCATCGGCCTGGGCCTGGACACGGGCCTGCTGACCCGGATTTCAGCCGGAAGCACCGGCCGTCTGGAACAGGCGCTGCTCGGCAGTATCGGTCGCGGCGTGCCGACGAACGCTGCGCCGGCGGACCTGGCCAACCTGCCGGTCGAGGGCCAGTTGCCCGCATTTACCGGCGCCACGACGTGGATCAACTCTCCGCCCCTGACGCCGCAGCAGCTGCGCGGCAAGGTCGTGGTCGTCGACTTCTGGACCTACTCCTGCATCAACTGCCTGCGCGCCCTGCCCTACGTCCGCGCCTGGGCCGAGAAGTACAAGGATCAGGGCCTGGTCGTCATCGGCGTCCACACGCCCGAATTCGCCTTCGAGAAGTCCGAAACCAACGTCCGCGACGCCGTCCGCCGCCTCGGCGTCGACTATCCGGTCGCCATGGACAACGACTTCGCCATCTGGCGCGCCTTCAAGAACCAGTACTGGCCCGCCCACTATTTCATCGACGCCCAGGGCCGCATCCGCCACCACCATTTCGGCGAAGGCGACTACGACGGCTCTGAACGCGTCATCCAGCAACTGCTCAAGGAGGCGGGCGCCGCCGACGTCGCTGCGGACGTGGTCCAGGTTCAGGCCCAGGGCGCCGAGGCCGCCGCCGACATGAACCAGCTCGGCTCGCCCGAAACCTACGTCGGCTACGCCCGCGCCGAGAATTTCCGTTCGCCCGGCGGCTTCGCCCGGGATGCGGTCAAGACCTATGCCGCCGGCCCCCTGGGCCTCAACGACTGGAGCCTGACCGGCGCCTGGCGCGTGACCCGCGAACACGCCGAACTGACGGCCGCCGGCGGCCGGGTCGCGTTCCGCTTCAAGGCCCGCGATCTTCATCTTGTGATGGCGCCCGCCGCCGAGGCGGCGCCGAGATTCCGCGTCCTGATCGACGGCCAGGCGCCGGGCGCCGCCGCCGGGTCCGACATCGACGCCCAGGGGATGGGGCGCATCGACGGACAGCGCCTGTATCAGCTGGTGCGCCAATCCGGGCCGGTGCGGGAACGCACCTTCGAGATCGAATTCCTCGATCCGGGCGCCCAGGTCTTCGCCTTCACCTTCGGCTAGATATCCAGCAGAAGCCGCAGCTGTTTGCGGGCCAGCTGCCGTCGCTTTCTGACCAGTTCGCGGCTGATGTTCAGATGGGCGGCGATCTGTTCGTCGCTCCAGTCGTCCAGGTGAAGCTTCAGCGGCTCGACCAGGCTCGCCGGCAGGGCCTTCATCGCCCGCCCCCAGGCGGCGTCGCTTTCCTGTTGAGACAGCACCTCCTCCGGCGAGGGCTCAGCCGCAGCCCAGGCCGCTGCAGACGGCGACGGCAGATCGTCGTCCTCGATCTTGATCGGAACACGGCTGGCGTTCTGGCGATGCTGGTCCATGCAGGTGTTGTGCAGGATTCGCACCAGCCAGGCGCCTGGGTTCTGGATCGGCTGTCGGTCGAAAGCCTGGGCGGCACGGACCATGGCCGCGCTCAGCGCGTCCTCGGCGTCGGCGCGATTGCCGCCGCTGAGGCGCAGGCTCCGTTGCCGCAGAACGGTCTGATGCGCCATCCAAACGGCCCAGAAACGGTCCAGCGAAGGTCGGCGGTCCAGGGACCGCGCGATGACCTCGGCAGGCGTCACGGATCGCCCACGCCCTCCTCCCGCGGCCCTGGCCAGAACATCCACCGGCGAGGGTGGACGTCGCGATGGTCCATAGGCTCTGGACGGACGCGCGGCCCCGGCCACAGGCTCAGCAGGATTCGCCTGTTCGCCGCTCTCCGCATTCCAATCCGGAAACAGCGGGACGATGGTCATGGCGTCATTCCCCTTCCCGTAAAGAAGACCGCCAAGCCTGAACGGCTCGCTCCCCGGCCTCCGTCTCCCCCTGGGCGGTTGTCCGACGACCCTTGCAAACACGGCCAGAGCCCGCCCCTTGCAACCTAGACGGGCGTTTTCGCTTTTTGTGAAGGCTAAACGGGTAATCGAGCCAAATATCTCGCTCTCTTGGCCCTGGAGAGCCCGCAACAATGGCCGCTCGCCCCCTGTCGGCACGGCGCATACGGCGGGCGGACGCGACCGGCGGATCTTCTCCACAGCCTATCGTGCCGCATGGTCGGTCTTTCTCGGAAAAGGCCGCTTGACGCGATGGGTCAGCCCGCCTAAACGACGCCCCTCGCCGGGGCGCACAGCCGCTTCGGCCGGGAAACGCGGGTGTAGCTCAGTTGGTTAGAGTGCCGGCCTGTCACGCCGGAGGTCGCGGGTTCGAGCCCCGTCACTCGCGCCACTCTTTCTAGAAATAGACAGAGTGGCGCTACCGCCTTCCCTCTCTAAGTTTTCGAAACAACTCAAAAGTTTCGACCTGATACGCGGGTGTAGCTCAGTTGGTTAGAGTGCCGGCCTGTCACGCCGGAGGTCGCGGGTTCGAGCCCCGTCACTCGCGCCACTTCTTACAGACAAAGAAGTGGCGCGCCCCCGCTCTCTGACGGGCGGAAGACATCGCCTCATTTCCTGGATTTTCGCGCCGGCCTCAGTGGACGGCGAAGGCCTCGTCGGGCTGCACGAAGGCGGCTTCGCCCGTCAGCTCGCCATAGACCATGCACAGGTCCTCGAAGACCCGATTCCAGGCGAATTGGTTGACGGCCTTGTCCCGCGCGGCGCGGCCGATGGCCTCGATGTCCCTCGCAAACAGGGCCTCCACCGCCTCGGCATAGGCGCCGGCCTCGGCGCTGGCCGCCAGTTGGCCGACCGACTCATCGACCGTCTCGGCCACGCCGCCGGCGTTGACCCCGACCACGGGACGACCACAGGCCATGGCCTCCAGCACGATCAGGCCGAACGGCTCCTTGTCATTGGCGTGAACGAAGGCGTCGCAGCTGGCGATGATCCGGGCCACGGCTTTCGGATCCTTCTCATAGGGCATCGAAATCACCCGATCTTCGTCAGGCATGCCCGACCCGGCGCCGACCAGCACCAGATGATAGGGCGCGCCCAGCTTCTGGACGGCCTCAATCAGGATATCGACATTCTTTTCCTTGGCCGGGCGTCCGGCGAAGCACAGCAGCCGGGCGTCTTCGCCCAGGCCCAACTCCTTCAACAGCCACGGACGATCCCGACGATCGGGCCGGAAGGTGTCGATCTCGACGCCCAGCGGGCGGATGACGATATTGCTCACCCCGGCCTCTTCCAGCCGCCGCGCGATGAATCGGCTGGGCGAAATGACCCGGTCGAACTGCGAGAACAGGCGGGCCCAGCGCTTTTCCACCGGCTTCTTGGCCCATTCGCCGAAGTGCAGAGCCGCTAGGCTCGCCGGATCCGAATGACAGAAGCCGACCACCGGGCAACCCACCCTTTGCCCCGCCTCCAGGGCGCCCTGCCCCGGCGTATAGGGATCGCCCGCCTCGATGATCGAGGGCTTCATCGCCGCCACCCAGGCGCTCCAGCGCTTGACCGAACTGGGCCAGCGGTAGCCGTCCCCGAACGGCAGCTTCGTCGCCCGCAGTTGCACGATCCCGTCGGTTCGCGCCTTGTGTCGCGCGCCCGGCACGATCAGCGAATGACTGACCCCCGGACGGTTGGCCTCGATCCAGGCCTTCTTAGACAAAAGATAGCGCTTCACCCCGCCGGAACGCGGCGCATACAACATGGTGCTGTCCACCAGCCGAGGCCGATCGTCCATCGCCGCCAGCTTCAGCGCCCTCAGGGTGTCCGCGACTTCGACGTCCAGTCCGGGAATCAGCCGGAGCTCGCTTTCGTGAACGTCGAGGTCGGTCAGTGTCATGAAGAGGTTCTCGTCTGGTCTGGGCTCGCCAACGCCGGAGGGCGTGGATTGGATGCGTCGTCGTGAAACGCGTTTGACCATGCTTCCGCCCCTAGACCCCGGCGCGGCAAAGCTCAATAGCCGCGTCGGAAATCCTTCCGCACCCCCCACAACACCCCGCAAATTCGGACGTTTCATCAGGCTGCAGGCCTGACGCGGAACAGCAACATGCTGAACGCGGCCTTGCATTCGCCTCAAATTCGATAAACTTGAGCAAGGTTGGCGTCGATCCTGTAATGGACCGCCTTGTTCGTGATCGCGTGGCCACCAGGGGTTTTCTTCCGAATGCGTATTCTGCTCGCGACCGCCGTAGCGATCGCTCCCTTGTTGGCTGTGACGGGCGCTCAAGCCGAGGTCGTCGTCTCGACCGCGCGCACGACGCCGATCCAGACGTCCAACGCCACCGGCACGGCGGCCGACAACGTCCGTATCGCCAGCGGCGGTTCGATCGCCGTCACCTCCGGCGCGGCCATGACGCTGGATTCGAACAACACGCTCGACGTCGATAGCGGCGGCTCCATCTCCATGGCCAAGTCGGCGGACGGCGCAACCGGCATTCTGGTGAACGGCGGCAACACCGGCTCGCTCGCCATGGGCGGCTCCATCTCCGTCACCGATTCGCTGGAAGATGCCGACTACAAGGACACCGACAGCGACGGCGATATCGACGGTCCCTTCGCGACCGGAACAGGCCGCTATGGCGTGCGCGTCGCCGGCCCCTCCGCCTTCACCGGCAACATCACCCTCGAACCGACCAGCGCGATCACCGTCGAGGGGAACAACAGCTACGGCCTGGCGGTCGAGACAGACCTGAACGGCCGCCTGCAAAGCCTCAGTACGGTCCGCGTGCTCGGCGACGGCACGGTCGGAGTTCGCACCACCGGCGCCGTGTCCGGCAATATCGATCTGGCCGGTTCGATCACGGCGACAGGCGCAGGCGCGACCGGGGTGTCGATCGAAGGCGATGTGGGCGGCGCCCTGAAGATCCATTCCGCCGTCACGACGACCGGCTATCGCTACACCACGCCCCCGCCGGTACGGCCGACGTCGGGAACGGTTTCAGACACTGCACTCTATCTCGACGAATTGGACGCCGACGACAAGTTGCAGGGTGGCCCGGCCGTGCGTGTGGCCGCAGACATCAACGGCGGCGTCGTGCTTGACACCGGTCCGACCTACGGCGCCGGCGGCATCGAGGGCGATGACGACGGCGACAACATTAAGAACGGCGATGAAGACAGCGACGGCGACGGCGTCATCAATCGCACCGACACGGATCGCGACGGGGACGGCATCCTGGACAGCAGCGAAACCGCGGCGTCCCTCACGTCGCTGGGCGGCGCACCGGCCCTATTGATCGGCTCCACGACCAACACCGTGGCCCTGGGCGCTGTCGGCGCAGGCGATTCCGCCTACGGCTTGATAAACCGCGGAGCCATAACCGGCTCGGGCGTTTATTCGGGCATTGAATCACGCGCCCTTCAACTGGGCGTGGCCGGCGGCCAGGCCGTGACAGTCGCAGGCGGCGTCAGAAACGAGGGCACGATTTCCGCCTCGGCGACGACGGCTGACGCCACGGCGATCTGGATCGGCGCCAATGTCACCGCCCCAGCTCTCTCCAACACGGGCACCATCCAGGCCGGCGCCTCGGGCAGCACGGCCACGACCTCTACGGCGGTTCTGATCGGCGCGGGCGCCAACGTATCCTCCATGACCAACACCGGGGTGATTACGTCGCGCTTCACCGGAAACCACGGCGACGCAGTCGCCGTTCGGGATTCTTCCGGCGCCCTGACCCAGTTCACCAACGCCGGCACCATCGCGGTCGGGATTAGCCCGGACACCACCGACACCACGGCTCAGGATGGTGAAGCCATAGCCGTCGATCTGTCGGCCAACACCACCGGGGTCGTCTTCCGTCAGTACGGCGTCGCCGCCGCCGCCGGCAGCACTGCAACCGACACCGACAAGGACGGCGTGCCCGACAGCGCTGAACCTACGATGGTCGGCGCCATCCGGCTTGGCTCGGGCGGCGACACTCTGAACATCGAGAACGGCACCATCATCGGCGACATCTCGTTCGGCGGCGGCGCCGACACGATGAACGTCACCGGCGGCGCTGCGATTTCCGGCTCGATCACGAACGCGGCCGGGCTGGCGCTCAATGTGACGAACGGCTCCCTGTTCGCCAATCAGACCACGACCACCAACATCTCAAGCCTGAACGTCGGCGCGGACGGCACGCTCGTGCTCACCGTCGATCCGGCGGCGAACAACGCCGGCGGCTTCAACGTCAGCGGTGCGGCCAATATCGCGACCGGCGCCGCGCTCGGCGTCCGCTTCGCCACCCTGCTGCAAGACCCGGCTCGCTTCGACGTCATCAGCGCGGGTTCGCTGACCGTCGGGACGATCGACCAGACCCTGCTGGGCGAGAATTCGCCCTACCTCTATGTCGTCTCCGCCGGGGCCGACACCACTGCAGGAAAGGTCTATGTCGACGCCCGCCGTCGCACGGCCGAAGAGGCCGGTCTGATCCCGGTCGAGGCTTCGGCCTTCGACGCGGTTTACGCCGCCCTCGGCGACAATACGACGCTTCAGAACCTGTTCCTCAGCCAGACGACCCGCGAGGGTTTCGCCAACGTCTATGAGCAGATGCTTCCCGATCACTCGGGCGGTCCGCTGATGTCCCTGTCGGCCGGCGTGGACGCCGTGACGCGCGCCCTGACGGGCCGCAACGCCTCCGCCGCGCCCGGCGAGACCAGCGCCTGGGTCCAGGAAATCAACTTCTACGCCGACAAGGACAAGACCGACTCCTATGGCTTCCGTTCGGAAGGCTTCGGCGTCGCCGGTGGCGTTGAAAAGGGCACCAGCGTCGGCGCCTTCGGCGTCACGGCCGCCTTCACCTCTTCCGATATCGAGGATCCCGAAGCCGAGGCCGAGGAAATCCTGTCCGCCAATCTTCTGGAACTGGGCCTCTATTGGCGCGCCCAGGGTCAGTACTGGACGACCTGGGCCCGCGCAGCCGGCGGCTACGCCAGCTTCAGCGCCGACCGTTCTTTGGTCGCCGACGGCGTCTATCTGAACAACACTTCCGACTGGCACGGCTGGACGGCTGCGGCGGCTGGCGGCGCCTCCTATGAGCGCAACTACGGTCGCCTGAACGTGCGCCCCGAAGTCTATGCCGAGTACTTCCGCCTGTCGGAAGGCTCTCGTACCGAAAGCGGCGGCGGCGACGGCTTCGACCTCGACATCGATTCGCGCGACAGCCACATCTTCTCCGCTGTCGCGGCGATGAACGTGGGCTACGGCTTCGGCCGCGACGGCTGGATCCGCCCCGAACTGCGCATCGGCTATCGTCAGAACCTGTCGGTCGACGCCGGCGAGACCATCGCCCGCTTCGCCAGCGGCGGCCCGGACTTCGTCCTGTCGCCCGACGCGGTCGAGGGCGGCGGCCTGATCCTCGGTTTCCGCCTGAACCTGGGCAACGACCTGGGCATGCTGTCCCTGACCGGCGATGCCGAACTGCTCGAGGACTACGTCCGCTATTCGCTTCTGCTGCGGGCCAGCTTCCGCTTCTGATCGGACGCCGCCTGGACGACAAAAAGGCCGCCGGATCGCTTCGGCGGCCTTTTCATTGGGTGGTCTTCTGAAAGCCTGGTCCGCTTCGCGGCCTCAGGTTTCGGCGGTTGCGGTTGCGGGCTCGGCCTTGCTCCGTTCGATCATGGCGCAGATGGCCAGATCCAGTTGCCGGGTCACCTCGCGGGCGATGATCTTCTGCAAGGCCTCGACGATCTCGATACTGATCTGGGCCGACGGTCCCATCTCGGCGCGTCGCATGTCTTCCGGCATGGCGGCCAGCCGCTGCTCGGCCACCGCCCGCTTCAGCACGGTGCGTTGATCGGCGAAACTGTCGACCACCGAATGCTTCTGCTCCGATATGGAATCATACAGGTGGCGCCCCGCCGCGCCATGAGCGTCGCTCACGTCTTGTCTCCCTTTGCCTCGGGCTCCACGCCCAGCGCCCGTGTCACCTGGGCCTGCAATTGAGAGAGCATGTCCTCGGTGAATTTCTGGACCTCGGCGCTGGCCGCCGCCTGGTTGGGCGCCTGACCCAGGACCTGCGCCTTCATCAGGTCAGGCATCTGTTTGGCGGCCATGCTGAACATCTCCACGACCATGCGCTGCGCGGCCAGGACGACAGGATCCTTACCGGATCCCGGCGCCGCCGGTTCAGCCGAGTCCCCCCGCTGGTCTTCGGCCATGGCGAGCCCCCTCTTCCGGGTCATTCCTTGTCCGACGACGCCGGAACCAGCGTGACCTTCTCGACCAGTTCGCCCGCCTCTATATCCGCCAGCAGCGCCTTGGCCTTGTTCATTGAGGCGGCCGCAAGGGGCGCATAGGGATCGGCCAGCAGCGGCTCTTGGATACGATAAAGCAGGGCGACCAAGATCTGGGCTGCGGCGCGCAGCTCCTGGTACCGCGCCTGGCTGTCTTCCAGCCGCTCGGCATTCGACAGGTCGTCGGCGGCGTTCAGCCACCGTTCGGTGTCGGACCGCGTCTCCCGTTCCAGCGCCTGGGCCTCTTCAACAACGGCCTCGGCTTCGCTGGTCTTCAACACCGTCAAACTGGACATGGCATGCTCCTTGGTTCTGGGTTCAGTTTCTAGGGAAGGTCTGGACCGCCTTGGTGACGGACTCCGCCGCCAGCCCCGCCGCGATCGGCGCCGCGAACGAGCTGACCAGGGCCATGGCGTAGGCGATCAGGGCCGGCTCGCTCATTCCGCCCGAGGCCAGCATCATCGCCATGGCCTTGCCCTGCACGGTGGTGCTGATCGACAGGACGTTGCGCTGATAGTCGGCGGCGTCCTGGACCGACAGGGCGGCGGCCTGGGTGGCCTTGTCATAGGCGATGACGCCTCCGGCCGAGACCCGCGTGGAACTGGCCGGCGTGCCATCGTCCAGGGTCGCGAATCCCAGCGCCCAGTTGGTCGAGGTCTGGACGGCGTCCTTGATCTGGCTGTTGACGGCATCGGTCACGGCGGGGCGGCTTTCTCTTCAGGTCTGGCGCTTATTTCTGCGCCGCGTTCATGATCATGGTGACGGCGCTCGAGGTCACGGCGTTGCCGATCTGCTGCAGCCCGCCTTGGGCCTGTTGCGCATTCTGCATGGCCAGCGAAATCGAATGGGCCATGCTCTGATAGACCAGCGCCATGGACTGGGCCGGCGCTTCGCCCAGCACCTTGACGTTGGTCTGTGTGACCGCGTCGGTGACCTGCGAGTTGACGGGCGTGTCGGCGGCCATGGTTCAGATCCTGACGTTCTAGAGTTTCAGCAATTTGAGGGCGACAAGCAGGACGAGCGCATTTTCCAGACTGTTGGATGCGGGCGCCTTGTGGGCGATCCGCGTGGTGGCCATGGCCGAGACCATGCTGCCCATCTCATAGACCTGCATGACCCCCTGGTTGGTCGCCGCTTGGGCGCAGATTGACGCCTGGCGCTGCGTCTGGACCGCGTTCGCGAAGGCGATCGACATCGAATGGGCGGCGCTCTGATAGATCGAGCCCATGGCGATGGTCGAGGCGGCGCCCAGGACCATCAGGTTCTGCTGCGTCACCGCATCGGTGATCTGGCTGTTGACGGGGGTCGGATAGGCCATGGCTCAGGCCGGTATTTCGAGGATTTTGGCGATCAGAGCGCCGACCGCGGCATTATTGATCTGTTGCATCCCGCCCTGGGCCTGACTGGCGTTCTCGACCGACAGGCTGGTGGCGTGGGCCACGGCCTGGACCGAAATGGCCACGGCCTCGGCCGGTCCCTCGCCCAGCACCTTGACGTTGGTCTGGGTGACGGCGTCGGTGATCTGCGAATTGACGGTGTCTGTCATGACGAAGCCCCCCTTCTTCTTGCCTCAGGTGACGACCGGCGCGCCGTAAAAGGCCGACGGCGGGTCCTGGCGGACCTGGGACACGGCGTGCGCCGCGAGCGCTGCGGGTGCGACGACAGGCGCCGCCGCGCGCAGCGTCTGCATCTCCGCCAGGCTGGCGGCGAGATACCGCGTCTGCAGCGTCGCCAACTCCGCCGCTTGAAGGGTCGACGCCGCCAACCGGGCGGCGAAAGCGTCCGCCGAAGCCATGATGGTGATCAGGCTGGCCTGGCATAGGCCCGCCCCGGCGCACAGCAGCAGAGACTCGTCGCGACAGACATCGTGCTCCCGCCGGTCTTCGCGCGTTTCGCGTCTGGTCTGCGGGCTCATTCGAACGCCTCCTCACGACGCGGCGTCAGATCCGGCCACGGGATGACCGATGGCTTGTCCATCAGGGCCTGGACGCAGTTCATGGTGGCGACCATGCCCAGGATATTGGTGGTCTGCTGATTGGCGACGGCGTTGTGGTACATCATGCCGCTGGCCTGATTGGCGGCGACTAGGCTCTGCATCGCGGCGAAGCTCGGTCCCGACCCGATGACGGTCAGCAGGGTGTTGGCCACCGCTTCCGCCGTCGGGGCGGTCGCCGGATTCTTGCTGAGTTCAAGCATCAGCTTCATGACGTCCTCGAAGTCGCCCAGGCGCGCCGTCGAGCCTTCCGCCGCCTTGTCCGCCGGTTTGTCGGTCGTCTTCGCCTCGGCCATGGCCGTCCTCCAGGGGTGGGCGCGGCGGGCGCAAGTCTCCCGCCGCGGCTGTCAGGGATATCCGTCGTCGGCGTCAGGCCGCCGTCGCCCGCAGGGCGGTCAGCAAGGCCATCATGTTGTCGGGCGTGTCCGATTGGCTGATCTTGCTGGCGGCGACAGCGCCGGCCATCGTGTCCACGCTGTAGATCTGGATCACGCCCTGGTTGGTCGCGGCCTGACCGGCGATGGCCAGCTGCTGCTGCGACGAGGTGGCGTTTTCGTAGAGAATACCGGTCGAGTGGGCGAGCGACTGATAGATCGCGCCCATGGCCATGGCCGGAGCGTCGCCCAGCACCTTGACGTTGGCCTGGGTGACGGCGTCGGTGATCATGCCGTTGACGGGTGTCGGAAGCGCCATGTCTTAAATCCTTTGAATGAGGGTTGCAGCGAAAATCAGGAAACGGCGGCGTGCGGCCCGACGGCGCGCAACGCGGTCAGCAGGGACAGCATGTTGTCGGGCGTATCGGACTGGGCGATCTTCGAGGTCGCCACGGCGCCGGCCATGGTGTCCACGCTGTAGATCTGGATGACGCCCTGGTTGGTGGCGGCCTGGGCCGCGATCGCCAGTTGCTGCTGCGACGAGGTGGCGTTCTCGTAGAGGATGCCCGTGGAATGGGCGAGCGACTGATAGATGGCCCCCATGGCCATGGCCGGGGCGTCGCCTAGAACCTTCACATTCGCCTGGGTGACGGCGTCGGTGATCTGCCCGTTCACCGGTGTCGGAATAGCCATGAGTTGTCTCCTTACCCGTTGGATCGAGGCCCGCTGGAAGAAGATCGCCCGGCCCCGCTTAGGACGACCTCCACAGGCATGACGTCCGAACTCGACGGATGTGAACCACTCTTGGTTGATTTTCTTTTTCCATGCTCGTTCACGGAGCGCGCCGCCCGCCGTCATCCTCCTCGGGCGATCCAGGCGCAGGGTCATGGCTTCCCGCCCTGCCGAACAGACCAGGGAGGTGTCATCCATGGGGACCGCTTTCGACCTGCTGCTCCTCAGCCTCGCCGCCAAGGCGACGCGGCGAGAGCCCTTCGCGCCTGGCGCCGCCCGCTCGCCCACTCAACCGCCGGCGGTGAAGCCGGCCCCTCATCGGAGAACTGGTCCAATGCCGCTTTCACCCCGCGATTTTCTCGCCCTGGTTCAGGGCTGGGCTGACGCCAACGTCGACCGCATCCGCAAAGTCTGGCCGTTACAGGGCGGTTGGGAAGCCTGGGCCCAGGCGGAGATCGCCGGCGCCGTCAATGCTGCGGCTCCGGACGCCTGGATCTTGCGCGAAGCGCGAGTCTACCCTGACAATTCCCGCGCCGACTTCCTGATCAACGATCCCTTCCAGAATCCGCCGACGGACGAGATCGTCGTCGAGATGAAGTGCGAGTCCTTGCGCAACTGGGGCGCCTTCGTCGATGGCCTTCGCTACGACGTCTGGAAGCTGAACGGCGCCTTGGGCATGGATCTGGCCCCTGCGCACAAGATCGCCCTGGGTATCTTCTTCTCGCCGGAATCCCAGGCCGAGTTGGCCCAATTGCAGGGCTTCACCATCACCTATACCCCGAACCGAGAGGTCGGGATCGCCAGCATGGTGTGGCAGGCCTGACGCTGAAAACGACGGGGCGGCGCTCTACAGCCGTCCCGTCTCGGCCAGCTTGTCCAGCATCCAGACCCGGGCGGGCGGCAGAGGCTTGTTCTGCGGGTGGAAGACGAACTGCTCCAGGAAATGGCCGGTCAGGTCGAATCCCGCCTTGACGTCGCCTTCGACCAAGCCGGCCTGCGCCCCCAGCATGAAGGGCGGCAGGGTCAGCATCTTGTCGGCATAGGGGGCGCCCGCCGCGCGGCTGACCGCCCGCCCGGTGCGCGGACTGACATAGATCAGATCGTCCGCCGTCCCCGTCGCCGCGCATTTCGACAGATCGAGCCCGAACCCCAAATCCTCCAGCAGCCCCGCCTCGAACCGTACGAAGATGGCCGGCCAGACCTCCGGCAAGGCGAAGGCCGCCATCAGGGCTTCAAAGGCCAGAAACACGCCCGGATGCGGCTCGCGCTCCGGCAAGGCGCCTTGGGCCACCCCCGCCGCCGCCGCCAGGCCGGTCAGGGCCAGGGCGTCGTCGAACAGGGCGCTGGGCCCTTCGCCCACCGGCTCCAGCCGCGCCCCGCCCAGATGATCCGACGTCCGCGCCCGATAGTCGGCGACGACCCGCGCCCCAGCCTGCAGAAAGGGTCGCATTTTTCGCGACGCGCCCCCCGCCACATAGGCCGCGCGCCGCCCGTGGGTCTCGGTCAGCAGGTCCACCACAGCGCCGGTGTCGCCATGGCTGCGCGCCGACAAAACAAAAGCCTCTTCATGGAAATCCATCAGTCGGCGGGCGCGGACTTGATCGCGTCGACAACCGCGTCGGCCCGGTCGTTCGGCACCGTGAAACTGAGCACATATTGCTCGATCTTCCAGACATTGCCCGGCCCGGTCCGCCTCAGCAGCCCGGACCCCCGCAGCGCGCCATAGGAGTCGTTGTCCAGCTTTTCGTCGAACCAGGCGAAGTCGCCCGAGATGATCAGGGTCCGGTCATAGGGGCGATAGGTCCAGCCCTGTCCCCGCGCAAATATCGGTTCCGCATAGGCCTTGAACGCGGAAATATCCCAATGCTCCGAGGCGTCGGTCCCGATGAAACGGGCGCCGCTGCTGAACTGGGCGAAATAGGTTTCGCCGTCCGCCTCCGCCGCCGCCTGGTGCATCCGATCCAGGGTCGCGGCCGCCTCGTCCGCCCCCTGCTGGGCGGCGATGCCGATACTGTCGTCCCGCGGGGGAACCATGGCCGCCAGCGGCGGCGCGGATTGAAGAACCAGGGCGGTGAGCAGAACGGCGATCATGTCGCCTGTTCTAGTCCTGTTCTCCGCTTTCGGGAACGGGGTAGGTGTCGGGTTTCAGCACCTTGGCCAGCGCCGCCATATTCCGCGCCGCGTTGCGCCCGACCCGATCCGAATAGTCGTGCCCCTCGTCGGTCTCGACATAGTCCGGCCCCGGCCCCGGACCCAGGTGCCAATAGGTCCAGCTCTGCGCCGCCATGGTGAACCCCATGTCGATCAAGGCCTGAGACACGGTCGCAACAATGTGGTGCGCCCCGTCCTCGTTGCCGGTGATGACGATGCCGCCCACCTTGCCGAAGGCCACAGGTCGGCCGCTGTCGTCCGTCTCCTCGAACAGGGCGTCCATCCGCTCCAGGGCGCGCATGCAGACGCTGGACATCTGCCCGACCCAGGTCGGGGTGGCGAAGACGACGATATTGGCGGCCATGATCTTTTCATGCACGGCGGGCCAATCGTCGTCCGCCCCCTGGTCCGTCTTCACCCCCGGCTTGATGTTCAGGTCGACCAGCCGAACCATCTCGACCTCGGCCCCGCCCTTCTCCAGCTCGTCGATCACCACCTGGGCAAGGGCTTCGGTGCTCGAGGTCTCCGGCGACGGCTTGAGCGTGCAGTTCAGAACAAGGGCTTTCATGGCGATCCTTCCTGTCGGTCTCTGGCTAACCGACGGTTCCGTCTGGCGTTCCATAGGATCGGACGGATCATTTGACGGAGATCATGGACGCACCGCCCATCCTCGACCAAGGTCGAATGGATCGCCTTAGCGGCGCCGCCTAACCGAGACGCCCAGGCCCTCCCCGGCCGCAACCTTGAAGAGCTCCATGTCGCGTATCCGCAGCCAATCCCTCCGCTCCCGGCTGATGTCCGCCCATGACGCCGCCGCCCTGATCCCCGCCGGCTCGACCGTGGGCATGAGCGGCTTCACCGGCTCGGGCTATCCCAAGGCCGTCCCCGCCGCCCTGGCCACGCGGATCGAAGCGGCCCACGCCGCCGGCGACGCCTTCCGGCTGAACCTCTGGACCGGCGCCTCCACCGGCCCGGAACTGGACGGCGCCCTGGCCAAGGCCGACGGGATCGAACGCCGCCTGCCCTACAACTCAGACCCCATCGCGCGCGAGAAGATCAACTCCGGCCAGATGGACTATCTGGACATGCACCTCAGCCAGCTGGCCCCCATGGTCTGGCAGGGCGTGCTGGGCCCGCTGGACACCGCCGTGGTCGAGGTCTCGGCCATCAACGCCGACGGCAGCCTGGTGCCCTCCTCCTCCATCGGCAACAACAAGACCTGGCTGGACCGGGCCGAGCGGGTGATCCTGGAGGTCAACGCCTGGCAGAATCCGGCGCTGGAGGGGATGCACGACATCTACTACGGCACGGCCCTGCCGCCCGACCGGGTCCCCATCCCCCTGACCCGGCCCGACCAGCTGATCGGCCAGCCGACCTTCCGCTGCGATCCGGACAAGATCGTCGCCATCGTCGAGACCGAGGCCCCCGACCGCAACCTGCCCTTCGCCGCGCCGGACGCCAACGCCCGCGCCATCGCCGGCCACCTGATCGAGTTCCTGAAGCACGAGGTCCGGGTCGGCCGCCTGCCCGCCGCCCTGCTGCCGCTTCAGTCGGGCGTCGGCAATGTCGCGAACGCCGTCCTGGCGGGCCTGATGGACAGCCCGTTCGAACGGATGGCCGCCTATACCGAGGTGATCCAGGACGGAATGCTGGACCTGCTGGACGCCGGCAAGCTGACCGTCGCCTCCGCCACCGCCTTCTCCCTCAGCCCGGAAGCCGCAGCGGATATGAACAGCCGGATGGAGCAGTTCCGCGGCAAGATCATCCTTCGCCCACAGGAGATCTCGAACCATCCCGAGCTGATCCGCCGCCTGGGCTGTATCGCCATGAACGGTCTCATCGAGGCCGACATCTACGGCAACGTCAACTCGACCCAGGTCATGGGGTCGCGCATCCAGAACGGCATCGGCGGCTCCGGCGACTTCTCGCGCAACGCCTTCATCTCCTGTTTCGTGACGCCTTCAACGGCCAAGGGCGGCGCCATCTCGGCCATCGTCCCCATGGCCAGCCACGTCGACCACATCACCCAGGACGTCCAGGTCATCGTCACCGAACAGGGTCTGGCCGATCTGCGCGGCCTGTCGCCGAAACAGCGCGCCAAGCTGATCATCGCCCACTGCGCCCACCCCAAATACCGCGACGGCCTGACCGACTATTACGAGCGCGCTCTGAAGGGCTCCTACGGGCTTCAGTCGCCCCACCTGCTGAACGAAGCCCTGTCCTGGCACCAGCGCTACATCGACACAGGGTCCATGCTCCCCGCCTGACGGCCCAAATTTATTTCCCATCCATCCTGAACACGGCGGCGCAAGGCTTTGCGCCCCGTTTTCACCCTTCATCTCACCGCGCCCTCAAACGCCCTTAGACTGGGCGCCGGGAGTGGATGGGGAGACTGATGGATGGCGCGTTTGGCGCGTTTGGCACGTTTGGCGCCCTGTTTTTGCGCCACGCCGCTGGCTTGGGCCTATCGGTCCAGGGTCGTCGGGAACTCGCGCCCCAGGGCCTCGGCCATGGCCTGCTGGCTGATCAGGAAGACCTGGTCGCGCAAGTGATAATTGTTGGACAACACGATCACCGTCACATCGGCCTCCGGCTGGTACAGCATCAGATTGCGGAACCCGCCCCAGCTGCCGGTATGGTAGATTTGGCGATCCTGGAAACTGGGCTGGACCTGATCGCCCAGCCGGTTCGAGAAGATCCCGTAGCCCCAGTCACGGCGTGGACGGCCGCGCTCCTTGGGCGCGTCCGCCGGCGCATGGTCGGCCAGCATCTGCTGATAGCTGAAGGGCTTCAGCAGTTCCCCGCGATGCAACGCCCTCTGCCAGACGAGCAAATCGTCCAGCGTCGAATAGACCGCGCCTGCGCCGGCGACGATGGAGGTGTTGGCGTTCGGCTGGGCCGCCAGTCCTGCGGGGAAGTTGGCGTAACCCATGATCGCCCCATGGTCGCCGCCGTCCAGGTCCAGCCCGCTGTCCTTCATGCCCAGAGGACCAAAGAAGGTCTCGCGCATATAGGCTTGATAGGGCCGGCCGCTGGCCTTCTCGACGATGGCCGCCGCCAGGTTGAAGCCCGCATTGTCGTACCGAACCTTGGTCCCCGGCGCGAACTGCAGGCCGAACCGCTTCGAATCCTCGGTCAGCTCGTTCAGGGTCGCCGGCGTCGTGCGCCGCATGCCCCAGCCCGGCCGCGCCATCAGGTCCGGAATACCCGAGGTGTGCGACAACAGATGGCTGATCCGCACCGGCTCCCACGCCTTCGGACAAGGCTGGATCCATTTGCAGACCGGATCGGAGACGCTCAGCCGCCCCTCATCCTGAAGATGCAGAATGGCCGCCGCCGTGAACTGTTTGGAGATCGAGGCCAGCCGGAAGCGCGAGTCGAGCTTCAGCGGCCGGTCCTGCTCATAGTTCGCCTTGCCATAGACCTGTCGGAACAGGACTTGGTCGCCTTTGGCCACCAGAACCCCGCCCATGAACCGCCCGGCCGCGCCCTCGCGCTCCAGCCGCGCCGCCAGCTGCGGCAGATCCTCGACCACGACCAAGGGCGGCCGCGGCGGCGTCTCGAGGCTAGTCGCCGCCCGCATCGCATCGCTGACGGGTTTGACCGACGTCGAAAACCCGGCCCAGACCACGCCGCCGAGGATCAGCGCCCCCAGGACGCCCAGAACAAGCCGGGGATGGCCCCCAGGGGTACGCGGCACTTCAAACACGGGAACTCAGACGTCGAAATCGAGACCGAACTGGGCGTAGAGCGCCCGCGAATCCTGCCACTTCGGATCGACCTTCACGGTCAGGAACAGGTGGACCTGACGACCGAGGATCTCGTTCAGCTCCTCGCGCGCCTTCTGGCCGATCCATTTCAGCGTCTGGCCGCCCTTGCCCAGGACGATGGGCCGCTGGCTCTCGCGCTCGACATAGATGGTCTGTTCGATCCGGGCCGAGCCGTCGGCGCGGTCCTCGAAGCTGGTGGTCTCAACCGCCGCCGAATAGGGCAGTTCCTCGTGGACGCGCAGATAGACCTTCTCGCGCGTGATCTCGGCCGCCAGAACCCGCACCGGCACGTCCGCCGCCTGATCCTCGGGATACAGCCACGGCCCCTTGGGCATCGACCGCGCCAGCCGTTGTTTCAGGTCCTCGACCCCGTCGCCGTTGGCCGCAGAGATCATATAGACCTCCTCATAGACGCCGCTCTCGAACAGTGTCTGCGACAGGGCCAGCAGGGTGTCGCGGCGCATGCCGTCGATCTTGTTCAGCGCCAAAATGACCTTCGTCCCGGTGGATTGAAGATTGGCGATGATGGTCTCGGTGTCCTCGGCCGAGCGGCGGTCCGCCGCCGTGCCTTCGCGGCCTTCCGAGTTGATGTGCGACTGGGCGTCGATCAGGTGGACGACCACGTCCGCGTCCTGCGCCCCGCCCCAGGCCGAGGCGACCATGGCCCGGTCCAGGCGACGGCGCGGGGTGAAGATGCCGGGGGTGTCCACCAGCACGATTTGGGCCTCGCCTTCCATGGCGATGCCGCGCACCGGGAACCGCGTCGTCTGCACCTTCTGGGTGACGATGGAGACCTTGGACCCGGTCAGCCGGTTGACCAGCGTGGACTTGCCGGCGTTCGGCGCGCCGATGATGGCGGCGAAGCCCGCGCGCTGGTTTTCAATATCGGTCAAATGACGCCTTCACGTTTGAGGAGAGCCGTTGCGGCCGCCTTCTCCGCCTCCTGACGCGAACGCCCCTGTGCGGTCAAGGGCTCCACGCCTTCGACCGACACCTCGACGGTGAATGTCGGCGCATGATCCGAACCCGTCCGATCCGCAACCCGATAGGTCGGCAGCGGCCGCCCCTGCCCCTGGGCCCACTCTTGGAGGGCCGACTTGGGGTTGGTCACGGACCGCGACGGCGGGGCCGCGAACTCGGCCGCCCAGGCCTTGTCGAAGAAGGCCCGCGCCGCCTCCAGCCCGCCGTCCAGATAGACAGCCGCCAGAATGGCCTCGACCGCATCGGCGATGACCCCGGCCTTGCGCCGCCCGCCCGTCTTGGTCTCGCCCGGCGACAGACGCAGGGCTGGACCGACGCCCAGGGCTTCCCCCACCCGCGCGCAGGCCGTCTTGTCGACCAACGCATGCAGGCTGGACGACAGTTCGCCTTCGTGGGCCGTGGGATAGTCCCGCGACAGTTTCTCGGCCACCAGCAGGCCCAGCACCCGGTCGCCCAGGAACTCCAGCCGCTCGTTGTCGCGTGGCCCGTGGACGCCGACCGGCGCGCCCTCGCCGACACTGGCGTGGGTCAGGGCCCGCTCCAGCAGCCCCTTGTCCTTGAAGCTATGGCCGACCCGCGTCTCCAGCGCCGCGACCGCTTCGGCCCTCGTATTCGCCATCAGTGCAGAACGTTGAAGAACCGTCCGAGCCGGACATTGGCCCAGGTCCAGGGCTTGAACAGGGACGAGCCGGGCTCCCACGAGAACAGGATGATCTGCGCCTTGCCGACCAGGTTTTCGGCCGGGACCATGCCCACGCCGCTGGACTGTTCGACCCGGCTGTCGATCGAGTTGTCCCGATTATCGCCCATCATGAAGTAATGACCGACCGGCACCTCATAGACCGGCGTATCGTCCAGGTCGTTCCCGGGCCCGAAGTCCTGGGTCATGAAGCGCTTGCCTTCCGGCAGGGTCTCGCGCACCTGCGCGACCGGATGTGCGCCGAAGATGTCGTTGATCTCGCGCTCGCTGACCACGACGTCCTCAACCGGCTTGTCGTTGATGTAGAGCTTGTTCGAGATCATCTGGATCCGGTCGCCCGGCAGGCCGATAACGCGCTTGATAAAGTCCGTCTTGTCGTCCCGCGGCAGCTTGAACACGACGATATCGCCACGTTTCGGCGCCGAGCCCATCACCCGACCGTCGAACAGCGGCGGGCTGAAGGGGATCGAGTGCTTCGAATAGCCGTACGACCACTTCGACACGACGATATAGTCGCCTTCGTACAGGTTGGGCTCCATCGAGGCCGAGGGAATGGTGAAGGGCTGGAACAGGAAGATCCGCAGCACCATGGCGATCAGCAGGGCGAAGAAGATCGTCTTGACGATCTCCATCGTCTCATCCCCGGCGCTCGGCTCCGCCTTGGCCGCCTTGGCCGGCTTGCGCGCATAGACCGGGGTCTTCTCCGCGTCGTCAAAAGGCGCGTCGCCGGCATCGCTCCAGACCGGGCGCTTTTCAGCAGTGTCGCTCTTTACGGCCTCGACCGGCGCATCGGCCTCGGACGCGGCGAAGACCTCCTCCGGCGTGGGGTCGGTCGCATTGGTCTTGGCCGCATCGGCGTCTTGCGGCTTCTGGTCTTCGCTCATGCGATCAGGAATCCCCTTGCCGCGTCTGCGCGGTCGTCCACTGAGGGGTATATCGCGATTACGACAGCGGCAAGGCTTCGATCACCACGAAGGCGAGCGCATAGGGGTGTTCGTCGCTCAGGGTCAGGTGAATCTTCGCCTCATGCCCCGCCGGCGTCAGCCGCGCCAGATGCTCGGCGGCATGACCGGTCAGGGCCAGGGTCGGCTGTCCGGAGCGCAGATTCACCACCCCCATGTCGCGCCAATAGACGTCCGCGCGCATCCCCGTGCCCAGCGCCTTGGCGCAGGCTTCCTTGGCCGCGAACCGCTTGGCGTAGCTCCAGGCCGGATCCGGCTTACGATCCGACCGCGTCCGCTCGATCTCGGTGAAACAGCGCTGCTTGAACCGCTCGCCGAACCGATCCAGCGAGGCCTGGATCCGCCGGATGTCCGACAGGTCCGCGCCGACGCCGATGATCACTTGGCCGCATCCATCGCCGCCCGCATCCGCCGGATCGCAGCGTCCAGGCCGACGAAGATGGATTCGCCGATCAGGAAATGACCGATGTTCAACTCACGGATTTCAGGAATGGCCAGCATGCGCGGGGAGGTGTCGTAATCCAGACCGTGCCCGGCATGGACCTCCAGGCCCAGAATGTCGGCCTGGGCCGCAGCGGCCGCGATCCGTTCAAACTCCACCTCTCGCTCGCCGGGATCGGTCAGATGGCAATAGCGGCCGGTGTGGAACTCCACCACCTGGGCGCCCACAGCCGCAGCGGCCTCGACCTGCGCCTCGGACGGCTCGATGAACAGCGACACCCGCACACCGGCCTGGGCCAAGGCCTTGGCCACCGGCGCGATCCGCGCCTCGAACCCGGCGACCGCCAGCCCGCCCTCGGTCGTCACTTCCTCGCGCCGTTCCGGAACCAGGCAGGCGGCATGGGGACGATGGCGCAGGGCGATGGCCAGCATCTCGTCCGTCACCGCCATCTCGAAGTTCAGCGGCTTGCCCGCCCGCGCGCACAGGGCGCTGAGCACATCGATGTCGGAGTCGGTGATATGACGGCGGTCCTCACGCAGGTGGGCGGTGATCCCGTCCGCGCCGGCGGCCAGCGCGGCCTCGGCGGCCCGAACCGGGTCCGGATGCGTCCCGCCGCGGGCGTTCCGCACCGTGGCGACGTGATCGATATTGACGCCCAACCTGACCCGTTCGCGCATCTCAGCTCCTCGCCAATCCGAACATCACTTCGAAAGTCTGCGGCTGCCCGGATCTTCGATCGGCAGGGCCGCCAGTTCCGCCGGCAGGGCGTCGGCCGGATAGGCCGGCACCTCCAGCGAAGCCAGGGCGATCAGCGGCACGCCGACGTCCGCCTTGCCGCCGGAACGATCGACGATACAGGCTGCGGCGACAACCTCGCCCCCGGCGGCCTGGATGGCCGCGATACATTCGCGCGACGACAGGCCCGTGGTGACGATGTCCTCGACCATCACGACCTTCTGCCCCGGCTCGACCGAAAAGCCGCGTCGCAGCTTGAACTGACCGCCCTCGCGCTCGACATACATCGACGGCACGCCGAGATGACGCGCGGTCTCATAGCCCGGAATAATCCCGCCTACGGCCGGCGAAATGGCGACGTCCACCGACCCCACGGTCGCGACGATCTTGTCCGCCAGCGCCTTGCACAACCGCTCGCAGCGATCCGTCTGCATAAAGACCAGGTTCTTCTGCAAAAAGACCGGGCTGTGCAGGCCGGAAGACAGGACGAAATGGCCTTCGCGCAGAGCGCCGGCGTCGCGGAATTCGTTGAGGACATCTTGGGTGTTCATGGCGGCGGTCTTAGCGCCTCGCTCCGCCGAGCGAAAGGCTCAGCCGCGACCGCGATCCACGTTGTCGACCGACGGATTGGCGCGCAGCGCCGCCATGATCATCGTCGCGTGTTTCGCGTCCTCGACCTCGACATCCAGGGTCACGTCAAAGAAGTCCTGCTGCCGATAGGCCATCGACAAGTTGATGATATTGCCGCCGGCCTCCCCGATCAGGGTGGTCACCTGGCCCAGCACGCCCGGGGCATTGCGGATGGTGGCGTTCAGGCGGACCGCCGCCACAGCGTCGGTTTCGGCCTGAGGCGTCCATTGCAGATCGTGCCAGACCGAATCGTCGTCGGCGAAGGCCGCCAGCGACTGGCAGTCGATCGTATGGACGGTCAGCCCAATCTCGGGCTCCAGAATGCCGACGATCCGATCGCCCGGCACCGGCGTGCAACATTGGCCGAAATGGACGCTGACGCCCGGCGTCAGCCCGCCGCCCCGAACGAACAATCGTGCTGTGCCGCCCTCGATCCGCTGCTTCTCCGGCCCCGCCTTCAGCCGTCCCTTCAGCGCGGGGAACAAGGTCTCGGCCACCGTAGTAGGCGACAGGCGGCCGCGGCCCAGGCTTTCAAACACATCGTCGTCGCCGGCGACGGCCAGGGTCTCCAGGATCGGTTTCAACGACACTTCAGCCAGGGTCTTGTCGATCCGCGCCAGGGTCTGCTGCAAGGCGATGCGCCCCAGTTTGACGAACTCCTCGCGCTCGGAGGTGCGGATGTGGCGCCGGATGGCGGACCGCGCGCGCCCGGTGACGGTCAGACTGCGCCAGTCGGCCGGCACCTCCCGCTTGGCCCCCCGAATGATCTCGACCACATCGCCGTTCTGCAAGGGCGTGCGCATCGGCTTGAGCTCGCCGTTGACCTTGACGCCGACCGCCGTGTCCCCGACCTCGGTATGGACGGCATAGGCGAAGTCCAGCGGCATGCCGCCGCGCGGCAGGGTCACCAGCCGCCCCTTGGGCGTAAAGACGAAGACCTGATCCAGATACATTTCGAGCTTGGCGTGCTCGACCCAGTCCTCGCCGCCCTCGCCGTGCTCGATGACCTGAACCAAGTGGCGCAGGTTCTGCAGCGGGTCGCGACCGCCCCCCTGCTCCATCGCCTCGCGGTCAAACCCATAGGACTTGTTCTTGTAACGCCAGTGGGCCGCGACCCCGTCCTCGGCGACCCTGTCCATCGCCTCGGTGCGGATCTGCATCTCGATGCGCAGGCCCCGCGGCCCGACGACGGTCGTGTGCAGCGAGCGATAGTTGTTCGACTTGGGCGTCGAGATAAAATCCTTGAACCGCTCCGGCACCATCGGCCACTCGCGGTGGATCACGCCCAAGGCGCGGTAACAGTCGTCCTCCGCCTCCACGATCACGCGGAAACCGTAGATGTCGGACAGGGACGAGAAGCCGACCGACTTGCGCTGCAGTTTGCGCCAGATCGAATAGGGCGTCTTCTGGCGGCCGAAGACGTGGGCGCCGACCCCAGCCTCCGACAGCACCCGCTCGACCTCGCCCGCCACGCCTTCGATGGCGCGGCCGTGTTCCAGCTTCAGCGCCTCCAGCCGCCGCTCGATAGCGGTCTTGGCCGTCGGGTTCAGGTGGGTGAAGGCCAGTTCTTCCAGTTCGGACGCGATCGAGTGAATGCCGATCGACCGTCCCAGCGGTGCATAGACTTCCAGGGTCTCGCGACTGATCCGCTCGCGCTTCTCCGGCTTCACGTACTGGAGGGTCCGCATATTGTGCAGACGGTCGGCCAGCTTGACCAACAGCACCCGTACGTCCCGGCTGATGGCGAGAATGAATTTCCGCAGGTTCTCGGCTTGGCGCGTATGCTCGGCCTGAAGCTCCAGCCGGCTCAGCTTGGTGACGCCCTCGACAAGGACCGCCACCTCCTCGCCGAACATCTGGGCGATGTCGTCGCGCGTCGCCGAGGTGTCCTCGACCACGTCGTGCAGCAGGGCTGTGACGATGGTGGCGGTGTCGAGCTTGTAGTCGGTCAGTATGCCCGCGACCTGGATCGGGTGGGCGAAATAGGGATCGCCCGAGGCCCGCATCTGTGAGCCGTGCATCTTCATCGCATAGACATAGGCGCGGTTCAGCAGCGCTTCGTCGGCGGTGGGGTCATAGGCCTTGACGGCCTCGATCAGCTCGAACTGGCGCAGGATGGGCGCGCGCTTCGGCGTCGGCGCCGCATCGTCAGCGGTCGGCATGGGATCGTTTTTGTTCGCAGCTTGGGGCGCCGGCGGAACCGTTTCGGTCCGCGCCGGCAGGATAGTGACGCCAGGGGCTCCCTCGGGCGTCAGTACCGCTCCTCCTGGCCGCCGTCACGGTCGCTTTGCAGGGCGCGGATCAACTCGGCTTCGGCCATGTTCATGTGCTGCGGTTCGGCCAGCAGGGCGACGGTTTCCGCTTCGTCCTCGGCTTCGGTCCGCTCATCGACGCGTTGCAGCGTGGTGATGATGGTCTCGCGCAGTTCGTCCGGCACGACCGTGTCGTCGGCGATCTCGCGCAGGGCCACGACGGGGTTCTTGTCGTTGTCGCGGTCGATGGTCAGGGCGGCGCCATTGGCGATGCTGCGGGCGCGGTGACCGGCCAGCAGAACCAGGCCGAAGCGGTTCGGGACCTTCTCGATGCAGTCTTCGACGGTGACGCGGGCCATGAAAATTCCTCGAACGCGGGGGAGAACCGCGTCAAATACAGATAGGGACTGTGTTTTGCAACGCCAGCGGGGCGAAAGTGCGGCGTCAGATCGGATGGGCGTCCTGCGCCACGGTCGCTGCGGCGGCCAAGTCCCGCGCCAAGCCGCCGTAGGGGTGCACCCAGGCCGCTGCGATCTCCGCGATCGGCCCCATGACGAATCGCCTTTCCGCAGATCGGGGATGCGGCAGGATCAATCCATCCAGGTCACCGCTCAACCGTCCATAGGCGACCAAATCCAGATCCAGTGTGCGCGGCGCATTGCGCACCGACCGCTGACGACCGAACACGTCTTCGATCCGGCCCAGCGCCGCCATCAGGGCGTGTGGATCATGGCGGGTCTCTACAATTACCACCCCATTCAGAAACGGCGGGTCCTGCGGATCGGGCCAGGCCATCGACGACCACCAGGACGATCGGGCCACAACATCGATTCCTTCCATGCGGAAACGCGCCAGCGCCGCCTCCAGCGCCTCGCGACAAGAGGACCAGACCCCCTTGTCATTACAGCCCAGCGCCACGATGACTGCAGCGTCCAGATCGAGCGCCCCGTCGATTCCCACATCGACCGGAGCCCCCGCCGGGACGTCATATTTTTCATCCCTTTCGACGGCTTCGACCATGTTTCATTCCACCGACCGCCTGGCGATCTTCATCGACGGGTCAAACCTCTACTCCGCCGCCCGCGCGCTACAGCACGACCTCGACTTCAAGCGGATGCTGGACTGGTTCCGCGAAAAATCCGTCCTGACACGCGCCTATTATTACACGGCTGTGGTCGAGGGCGAAGAGTTCTCGCCGGTAAAGCCTCTGGTGGACTGGCTCGACTACAACGGCTTCTCGGTCGTGACCAAGCCGGTGAAGCGGTTCACCGACGGCTCGGGGCATAGTCGGATCAAGGGCAATATGGATATCGAGATTGCGGTCGATATGCTGGAGTTGGCTCCACACCTCGATCACGCCGTGCTGTTCTCGGGCGACGGCGACTTCCGCCGCGTGGTGCAGGCGGTGCAGGCGAAGGGCGTCCGCGTCACCGTCATTTCGACCCAGAAGACTCAGCCGCCGCATATCGCCGACGAACTGCGCCGCCAGGCCGACGCCTTCCTGGATCTGAGCGATCTGATGGCAGAGTTCGGCCGACCCAAGACCGGCGCCGCCCAATGAGCCTGACGCCCGAGCCGCCGCGCGACTGCCCCCTCTGCCCCCGTCTGGTGGAGTATCGCCACGACAATGCGCGTCAGAACCCCGATTGGTGGAACGGCCCTGCCCCGTCCTTCGGCGATCCGAACGCGCGCCTGTTGGTCGCCGGCCTGGCGCCGGGCCGCACCGGCGCCAACCGCACGGGCCGCCCCTTCACCGGCGACCACGCCGGCTGGCTCTTGTACGACACCCTGAAGAAGACCGGCTTCGCTCAGGGGGCTTATGATCCGGACGGCGACGACGATCTGAAACTGGTCGACTGTATGATCACCAACGCCGTCCGCTGCGCCCCGCCGGGCAACAAGCCCCTGCCGATCGAAGAAACGACCTGCCGCCCCTTCCTGATCGACCGACTGGCCCTGCTGCCCAATCTCAAAGTGATCGTCACCCTTGGCGATGTCTCTCGCCGCAATATCCTGAAGGCTTTCGGCCGGCCGGCCTCGGCCATGCCGGCCGGTCACGGGGCCGAGGGAGAAGCGGGCGGCTATATGATCCTGAATTCCTATCACTGCTCACGGCTGAACACGAACACGGGCCGACTGACTCCCGCCATGTTCGAGGCCGTCTTCGAGCGGGCGCGAGACCTGATCGCCCGCTAACCATCAACTGTTATTCGCCTGTCGCACGAATCCGCCAATCTCCAAATATGGCGGAACAGAGGCGAGCCTTCGGCGTTCGTCTCCCAGCGGGAGGCTGGACTATGCGACGCACGAACGGGGTATTTTCACGCAGCGAGCGCAGACTCGCCATCTTGGCCGCGGTCATAGTGGTTGCGGTCACTGCACTCGCCTTGGCGACGGGTGGTCTCATCACGCCGCCGGCGGGGACAGGCGGTCGGGCCAGCTATGGGTTCGCGGACCTGCCAGGGGTTATGGACGCTCGCCCCCTGGCTTGATCTGAAAGTCGTTTGTTCGGTTCAGCCCTTGTCCCGCATCAGCCGGGCCTTGTCGCGTTGCCAGTCGCGCTCGGCCGAAGCTTCGCGCTTGTCGTGCAGCTTCTTGCCCTTGGCGAGCGCGATCTCCAGCTTCGCCTTGCCCGCGTCGTTCAGATACAGTTTCAGCGGAATGATCGTCTGACCGTCCCGCTGCACCGCCCCGATCAACCGGTCGATCTGCTTTCTGTGCAACAGCAGTTTGCGCGGCCGGCGCGGCTCGTGATTGAAACGGTTGGCCTGCTTGTAAGGTGGGATATCGGCGTTGATCAGGACGATCTCGCGCCCCTCCACCGCCGCATAGCTTTCGGCGATATTGGCCCGGCCGTCCCGCAACGCCTTGATCTCGGTCCCCAGCAGCTGGATCCCGGCCTCGATATTGTCCTCAAGGAAATAGTCGAACCGCGCGCGGCGGTTCTCGGCGATGATCTTGGACTTCGACTGGGATTGCGGCGCCATCAGACGACGCCCGCATCCGCCATGGCGCGATCAATCAATGGCTTGACCTCGTCCGAGGTCGGCGACAGCGGCAGGCGCGCCTCCTCGCGGCACAGGCCCAACCGGGCCAAGGCGTATTTGGTCGGCGCAGGCGAATTATCGAGGAACAGGGCCTTGCACAGGCCGATCAGACGATCCTGCCAGTCGCGGGCGGCGGCGTAATCCCCGGCCGCCAGAGCATTGTGAAGGGCCACCATGGCCTCGGGCGCGACATTAGACGCCACCGAGATGAGTCCGACCCCGCCATGGGCATGATAACCCAGATAGCTCGAATCATCCCCCGAGATCAGGTCGAACTGGCCGTCGATATTGGCGCGCATCCAGCTCGCCCGGCTCATGTCGCCGGTGGCGTCCTTGATGCCGACGATGTTCGGATGCGCGGCCAGCCGCGCCACCGTCTCATTGGCCAGATCGGCCCCGGTTCGCCCCGGCACATTGTAAAGCAGGATCGGCAGTTCGACGGCGTCGGCCACGGCCTCGAAATGCGCCGCCATGCCAGCCTGCGAAGGCCGGATATAATAGGGGGTGACGATAAGGGCCCCATCCGCCCCCACCGCCTTGGCGTGACGGGTCAGCTCGATGGCTTCCTTGGTGTAAGGCGACCCGGTGCCCGCGATGACCTTCGCCCGCCCTGCCACCAGCCCCACGCACAGGCCGATCACATGCTTGTGCTCGTCCAGATCCATGCTGGCGCCCTCGCCCGTCGTACCGACGGGAACGATGCCGTCCACGCCTGCGGCGATCTGACGCTCGACGAGGGCGGCGAATGCGGCTTCGTCCACGTTTCCGTCATGAAGTGGTGTGATCAGGGCGGTGATCACGCCCTTGAACAAGGGGGCGGTCATGGGACTAGCTAGCCTGCGTGGGGAGGGGCGATGGACGGATGTCCAGAACCTCTGTCTTAAGAGCGCGGGAAGTTAGGTCGCCAGCGGCTCCGCCGCAACCGGGATGAATGAGAACAGGAAAGATCATGATCGCGACCAGCCTGGCGGCGGCCCTCGCCGTCCTCGCTCCGACCCCGCAGGATGCCCTGCCCGGTCAACCTGTTCCCTATTCCGCCGTCTCACAAACGGTCCCCGGTTACAGCCCCACCTATCAGGGCCGCGTCCTCGATGATCAGGACACGGCGCTGTTCCGCCAGGGCCTGGCGGCGGCGCGGGCGCGCGACATCCCGAGCGCCCAGTCGGCGATCTCGCAACTGCGCGACCCGACGGCGCGCAAATTGATCGAATGGGCCCTGATCGACACCTCGGGCGAACAACTGTCCTACGCCGAGCTCGCCCAGGCCCAGACGGCTTTGAAGGGTTGGCCCCGCGCCGAATCACGTCGCGTCGCCGCCGAAATGGTGCTGGACCGAGTCGGCGCCACGCCGGACGCCGTCATGGCCCTCTTCTCCGACCACCCGCCCGAGACGGTTCAAGGCGCCATCGCCAACGCCTCGGCCCTCGAACAGCGCGGACGCCAACGCGAGGCCCGCGCCCTGATTCGCGACTGGTGGCGGACACGATCCTTCGACGCCGAGCCGCAATCGCGTATCCTCGCGCGCTGGGGCGGCGAACTGACGACGGCCGATCATGAGGCGCGACTAAACATGCTGCTGCTGGGCCCCCACGGTCCGGCCACGCGCGCCATGCTCAACCTGGTCTCGCCGGAACGAGCGGCCGTCGCCAATACGGTCATGAGCCTGCGCACCGCCTACAGCCCGGACGCCGTCGTCGCCGGCCTGACGCCCGCCCAGGCGGCCGACCCGGCGGTGACGCTGGAACGAGTCCGCATCCTGCGCTCGCAGAACCGCCAATCGGAGGCCTTCCCCCTTCTGGCCAACCTGCCGCCCGCGCCCGCCCATTCGGCCGGCGACAACACCCTGTGGACCGAGCGTCGCAACTATTACCTCGACGCCCTGCAGCAGGGGAACTGGCGCGCCGCCTATGACGCCATGAACGGCCACGGCTTCACCTCCGGCGACCGGATGGTGGACGCCGAATTCTTCGCCGGCTGGGTCGCCCTGACCAAGCTGAACCAGCCCGAGGTCGCCGCCCGCCATTTCGAGGCTCTGCGCACCGCCTCCTCCACCCCCATCACCCAGGGTCGCGCCTATTACTGGCTGGGCCGGGCCGCGGAGGCGCGCGGCGAGCGCGACGCAGCCCAGACTTACTACCGCAACGGCGCCCAGCACTGGCAGACCTTCTACGGCCAGCTGGCCGCCGAAAAAGCCGGGATCGCCACCCTGACCCTGCCCGGCGAACCGGCCCCCACCCAGACCGACATCGCCCGGTTCGAATCCAACGAACTGGTCCGCGCCACGCGAATCCTGGGCGAGACCGGCGAGACCAGCCTGCTGCGCGTCTTCGCCTATCAGCTCGACAATGACCTGCCGACCATCGAGGATCTGGCCCTGCTGATAGACCTGACGCGCGGTTATGGCGAAGGCTTCACCGCCATGATGGTCGGCCGCGCCGCCAGTCAGCGGGGCTTCGTCCTGCCTGAGCGCATGTATCCGGTTCGCATCCCGCCCCAGGTCGCCGGCGCCGCCCCGCTGGAATTCACCCAGGCCATCACCCGCCAGGAGTCCAGCTTCGATCCCCGCGCCCGTTCCGGCGCCGACGCGCGCGGCATGATGCAGTTCCTGCCCGCCACGGGCGCGGGGGTCGCCCGTCGCCTGGGCATGAGCTTCTCGGCCGAACAGCTGTGGGATCCGGACTACAACATGACCCTGGGCAGCTATCACCTGGGCGAGTTGATGGCGGCCAACAACGGCTCCATGCTGCTGGCGACGGTCGGCTACAACGCCGGGCCGGCCCGGCCGAACCAGTGGATCGCCCGCTGCGGCGATCCGCGCGGCGATTCCAATGCCGCCATCGACTTCATCGAATGCGCGCCCTTCACCGAGACGCGCAACTATATGATGCGGGTGATGGAGAATATGGCGGTCTACAAGGCCCGTCTGAACGGCGGCTCAGCGCCTCTCACGACCTCGACCGACATCGCGCGCGGCGCAGCCGCCGGTCCCCGCCCCTACGCCGCCTACTGAACCCGGCGGGCCGCCAGCAGCGGCCCGTCCGGTCCCTCGATCCAGCGCCCGTCGAGACCGAAGACGCGTCGGAGCACGTCAGGCTCAAGAGCCTCCATGGGCGGGGCGTGCGCCACGACTTGTCCTTGGTCCAGCACCACGATCCGGTCGGCGACGGCGGCCGCCAAGGTCAGATCGTGCAGGCTGACCAGCACCCCGGCCCCGCTGTCGGCGCGGGCGCGCAGCCGCTCCAGCACCAGCCGTTGCGCATCCGGGTCAAGACCCGCGATGGGTTCATCCGCCAGCAACAGGGGTGCGTCTGTCGCCAGGGCGCGCGCCAGCAGCACCCGCGCCCGCTCCCCGCCCGACATCTCCGCCACGCCGCGATCCGCCAGATGGTCTATGCCGACCTCGGCGAGGGCCGCATGGGCCCGCGCCAGAGCCTCGGCTCCCGACAGGAAGGGCGCTCCCAGGGCCGCAACCTCGACCGCCGGCAAGTTCCAGGCGATGTGGCGTTCCTGCGGAAGATAGGCGACGCGCCGGGCCCGCTCTCGCGGCGACAGCGTCCTGACATCGTCGCCGTTCAGGCGAGCGACTCCGCCGTCCAGCTCAAGCAAACCAACGAATGCTTTGATAAGGCAGGATTTTCCAGCGCCATTAGGACCGACCAGCGCGACCAGCTGGCCATATTCGACCTGCACGTCCGCACCATCCAGCACCTTGCGGCCGCCCAGGCTCGCATCGGCGTCCCACATCGTCAGAGGCGCGATCACAGCCGCCACTCCCGCGCCGCCCGCCAGGCGATCAGGGCGAACAGGGGCGCGCCGATCAGGGCCGTAAACACCCCCAGCTTCAGCTCCTGATCCGTCGGCGTCAGCCGCGCCGCCAGATCGGCGACGACCAGCATCAACCCTCCGGCCAGGGCCGAGGGCGCCAATATCCGTCCCGCATCGCCCCGCGCCGCCGCCCGCACCAGATGGGGCGCCGCCAGACCGACGAAGCCGATCACGCCCGCCACCGCCACGGCCGCACCGGTCGCCACCGCCGCCGCGATCAGGGCGAAGACTCTCAACCGCCCCATGGACAGGCCCGACGCCGCCGCCGTCTCATCGCCCAAGGTCAACATCCGCAAGCCTCCCGCCGACAGGCCGGCGAAGACCGCCGCGACCACCAAGGCAGGAGCGACCCAGGCCACATCGACCCAGCTCCGGTTCTGCACCGATCCCAGCAACCAGGACATCACCTCGGCCTGGGCGATGGGCGACGGCGACAGGTTGAAGATCAGCGCCGTCGCCGCCCCCGCGAAACTGGACAGGGCGACGCCGAACAGGATCAGCGCCTCCGGCGCCCGCATCAGACCGGCGGCGACGATCAACAGGCCGCCGGCCACGACGGCCCCGGCCAGGGCCGACATCTCGACCAGCCCCGCCACGCCCGCGCCGCCCAGGACGATGGCCAGGGCCGCGCCCAGAGCCGCCGTCGCCGACACGCCCAGCACCCCGGGATCCGCCAGCGGATTGCGGAGCAAGCCCTGCATCACCGCCCCCGCCAGCCCCAGGCAGGCCCCGACGATCAGGGCGCAGACTGCACGCGGCGCCCGCACCTGCCAAAACACCTCCCACGGCCCCGACGTCGGGTCGCCGAACGCCTGGGCGTACTGAGCGCCGTCAAAGCTCGTCTCGCCCAGCAGGACCGCCGCCGCCACGGCCGCCACGCAGACCAGCCCCAGGATCAGGCACAACCGCACCGTCCGGCTCATGGCCGTCCCTTCGCCATCATCTCAACCCCGTCGGCGGCAAACCAGGCGGGGCAGGTCAGCACCGCTGCAGGCAGCTTCGCCGCCGTCCGTCCCCGCGCAGCCCGTCTCACCACCGGATGTCGGCCCGGCCCACGCCAGTCGGCCCGCAATTGGTCAAAGAAGCCCAGCACGAACCGGATCGGCGGCTGCAACGCGATCCGCTCGACGCTGACCGCGCCAAAGCCTGGCGCCGTGGTCAGATTGCGGAACCCCGCCGCCCGCATCATCGCATCCATCAGCGTGCCCGGCCCCGACGTATAGCCGCCCGAGGTCAGATAGACCGCCCCCGGCCTCGGACCTCCGGCAGGCGGCGCGGCGCGATCCAGCTTGGTTTGCATGGTCCGCTCCAGCCGCGCCCCCCGGCCGACCTGTCCCAAACCCAGCGCCGCCGCGCGGATATTGGCGCGCACCCCGTCCAGATCGGTCGCGTCCGCAATCGTGACGACCTTGGTCCCCCGCCGCTCCAGCGCCGCCAGCAGCCGGGGCTCGCCACCCCAATAGCGCACGACCACATCCGGCTTGAAGCCGACCGCCGCCTCCAGGGTCGGACGGAGGCGCCTGCGCCCGGCCGCCTCGCGCACCATCCAGGCGTCGGGGTCGTCGGCGCGCGGCGACAAGGCCAGTTCGGCGTCGGGCGCCAGGGCCAGGATATATTGGTCGGCGCACTGATCCAGCGCCATGACCCGCAGCGGTCGCGCCTCGACGCCCCCAGCCACGGCCAGAACCACAGCCCCAGCCGCCAGCCCCCAGACAGGCCTCACGATTTCAGGAGGCCGGCAAACACGGCGTCCAAAGTGGTTTTCACCAGGGTGTCGCGATCGACCCATGGGAAATAGGGTTTGGTTATCACCAGGGAAACGACGCCGTGGGTCGCCGCCCAGATCGACTGGGCGATAGTGCGAGGATCGCCTTTCATCCGTCCCGCCGCTACGGCCTCCACCACCAGTTGCTCGAAGGCCGAGAATACGCCCGCCCCCAACTCCTGCGACAGGCTCTGGGCCCCCTCGCGCGCCTCGTTGGGCCGCGTCAGATAGATCAGCCGGTAAGCGTTCGGATGATCGAAGCCGAACTGGGCATAGGCCTCGATCATCCGTCTAAGACGAACCTCGGGCGGCGCATCCAGCGCGGACAGGGCGGCGCCCGTCGCGATCAGTCGGCCGAACGCTTCGCGGCAAATCTCCTGAAGGATCGCCCCCTTGTCGGGAAAATGCATATAGAGCGCCGTCGATGACAGACCGACCTCGTCGGCGATCTTGCGGATCGTCGCGCCCTCGTAGCCGTGCTCAACGAAGATGCGCTCGGCGGCGGCGAGGATTTCTCCACGCCGCGAATGGCCTTCGCCCTTGGGTTTGCGATTGGAACGCGAGGATGGCGAAACGACGGGCAACGGCGACTCCGGATCAGGCTGCCGTTGAATAGCGACAATCTGTCACCGACGCCAACACGCCTTGCATAACACAGTTGCGTCAAGAGTGTATTCTGGGTTGTATGGTGGTGCAGCGCAGGATGAATGGCATGGCAAGAAGCAAACGACGGCTGTCCGGCGCGGCTCGGCGAACGCCGACTCTATTGCAGAGCATTGTCGCGGGCAGCCTTGGGGCAGGCCTTATGGGGGCGTTTTTCGTCTGGCCACGTCCCACCCTGATGGCGCTGGTGGTGGCGCTTCAGGTTGGCTTCGTGATCGGTGCATTCTGGCGCGCGGCGCTTGCGGTCGCCAGCCTTCGCCCTCAGTCGTCGCCGCGCCAGCCCTCTCGCTGGCCGCGCTACACAATTCTGGCCGCTCTTCACGACGAGGCGGCCGTTGTGCCCCAACTCATCCGCAATCTGTCGCAGATAGACTACCCCCGGCGTCAGCTCGAAGGCTTTCTGGTGCTTGAAGCCCACGACCGTGCGACCCTGGAGGCGGCCCAGGCTGCGCCGCGCCCGGATTGGTTGCGGATTCTCGTCGTCCCTGCGGGATCGCCCCAGACCAAGCCCCGCGCGCTGAACCACGCCCTGTCATCGGCCACCGGCGAGTTCGTCACCATCTATGACGCCGAAGACGCCCCCGACCCGGGCCAGCTTCGCGAGGCCGCAGCGCGCTTCGCGGACAGCCCCAAACTGGGCTGCCTCCAGGCGCCCCTTCGCATCCGGCGAAGCGGGTCAGGCCTGATCGGGTTTCTCGACCGGCAGTTCGCTTTCGAATACGCCGCCCTGTTCGAGGTCAATCTGCCCGGAATGGCGTGTCTGAACCTGCCCTTTCCCCTAGGCGGAACCAGCAATCACCTCCGCACGTCGGCCCTTCGCGCCGCCGGCGGTTGGGACGCTTATAATGTCACCGAAGACGCGGATCTCGGCTTCCGCCTCTGGTCGGCCGGCTGGCGACTGGGCGTGCTGAACAGCCCGACCTGGGAGACCCCGCCCGGCGGTCTGGAGCGTTGGCTGCCGCAGCGGACGCGTTGGCTCAAAGGCTATATGCAGACCTGGGGAGTCCATACCCGCGCGCCTCTGGCCCTGGGCCGCAGGGGTATGCTGTCCCTGGTCATGACCCTGGGCGCCGCCATCGTCTCCGCCGCCTGTCATGCCCCGACCCTGGCGTGGATCGCCTCCGCCCTGATGGTCGGACTTCACGCCGGCATGGCGCCGGAAGCGCCGCTGGCGTCTTTCGCCGTCCTGGCCGTGGGAACCATCGCCGCCTGGATGGGTTGCGCCGTCGGGGCGCGGCGGGCCGGGCTGGACTATAGACTGACCGACATGCTGGCCGCGCCCGCCTATTGGTCCCTGCTCAGCCTAGCCTTCGTCCACGCGGTCTGGAGACTGATCGTGGCGCCCCACGTCTGGGACAAAACCGTCCATGACGCCGAGATGGATGTCGAATGCACGCCCGTCCTTACGCTGGACGCTGGACGCGAGGCCGCCTGACCGCCTATCAGCCGCACAATGGCGCCCCTGCTCTCCCCCACCCCCGAAACCCTCGTGACCCGCGGCTGGTCCGACTATGCCCTGCTGGACTCCGGCGACGGCAAGAAGCTGGAACGCTACGGCCGCTACACCGTGGTCCGTCCAGAGCCCCAGTGCTTCTGGTCCCCGCGCGATCCGGCCGCCTTCGAACAGGCCACGGCCACCTTCGATCCGCAGCAGGAGGAGGAAGACTCCGGCCGCTGGAAGTTCGACCAGCACGGCCCCGTCGACGCCTTCCCCCTGAAATGGCGCGACGTGAAATTCACCGGCCGTTTCACTCCCTTCCGCCACCTGGCCTTCTTCCCCGAACAGGCCGCCAACTGGGAATGGCTGGACAACCGCGTGCGGAGCTTTACGCGCGAAGCCGGCAGAGCGCCTAAGATCCTGAATCTGTTCGGCTACACCGGCGTCGCCAGCCTGGCCGCCGCCGCCGCAGGGGCCGAGGTCACCCACGTCGACGCCTCCAAGAAGTCGGTCGCCTACGCCCGCGAAAACGCCGAACAGTCCGGCTTGAGCCAACACCCGATCCGCTGGATCGTCGAGGACGCCCGCAAATATGTCGCCCGCGAGGTCCGTCGCGGCTCCAAATACGACGGGATCATTCTCGACCCGCCCAAATACGGCCGCGGCCCCACCGGCGAGGTCTGGCGCCTGTTCGAGGACATGCCGACCCTGCTGAAGGATTGCGCCGCCCTTCTGGCCGACGACGCAGACTTCCTGCTGCTGAACGCCTATGCCGCCCGGGTCTCGGGCCTGTCCCTGGCCCATCTGATGGCCGAGGCGACCCATGATCGCGGCGGTCGCATCGACTGGGGCGAACTGGCCCTGTCCGAAGACGGCCCGGACGCCCGCGCCATCGGCCTGTCCTTCTTCGCGCGGTGGAGCCGATGAGCGCCAGAGACGAATATCGCGTCATCACCTCCCTGACGAACGACACGATCAAGAGCGTCCGCGCCCTGCACATGCGCAAGGAACGCGACCTGACCAGCGCCTTCCTAGCCGAAGGTCTGAAGTTCATCGGCGAGGCCCTGGACCTGGGCCGCGCGCCGCGCATGCTGCTGGTCGGCGAGGAGGCCCGCCCCCACCCCCTGCTGGATCGCGCCAAGGCCGAAACGCGCAAGGCCGGCGGCGACATCATCATCGTCACCCACGCCATCCTCGAAAAGATCAGCCGCCGCGACAATCCGCAGACCGTGCTGGGCGTGTTCGACCAGGCCTATGCGCCTCTCGACAGCCTGGACCCGGCTTCCGCCCCCTGCTGGGTGGCGCTGGAACAGGTGCGCGATCCCGGCAATCTCGGCACCATCATCCGCACCGCCGATGCGGCGGGCTGTGGCGGCGTCATCCTGATCGGCGACTGCGTCGATCCCTATTCGGTCGAGGCCGTTCGCGCGACCATGGGCTCGGTCTTCGCCGTCTCGATCACCAGGACCGATCCCGAGGCCTTCCTGGCCTGGCGCAAGACCTGGCCCGGCAGTGTCGTCGGCACCCGCCTGGATGCGACGGTCAGCCACCGCTCAGCCGTGATGCGCCAGCCGTCGCTGATCCTGATGGGCAATGAACAGGCCGGCCTGACCGATAACCTGGCCGCCGCCTGCGACGTCAACGTGAAGATCCCGATGCGCGGCCGGGCCGACAGCCTGAACCTGGCCATCGCCACAGGCATCATGGTCTATGCCGCCACGGACGAGACTTAAAGCTCGGTCTCCGGGCTGACCCGTCCCATGCCCCACAGGGCCAGTATGGTCACCACCGCCGACAGGGCCAGATAACCGCCGACCGCCGCCAGCCCATAGTTTCGCGCCAGCCAGGTCGCCAGATAGGGCGCCAGCGACGCCCCCACGATCCCGGCCAGATTGAAGGCCATTGACGCCCCGGTATAGCGGACCGTCGTCGGGAAAGGCCGCGCCATCGCCGCGCCTATGGGGCCATAGGTGCAGCCCATCAGCCCGAACCCTAGGGCAAAGAAGATCAACAGCCCCGTCAGGCCGGCGTCGAACAGGGGCGCGAACAGGGCGCCGAACAGGCCGATCCCGACCGACGAGGCGATCAGCACCTTCACCTGCCCGTATTTGTCCGCCAGCAGGGCCGTCACCGGAATAAAGGCGGCGAAGAACAACACCCCGATCAGTTGGACCGGCAGGACGTCGCCGCGCGCCAGCCCCATCCCCGTTGTCGCCCAGCCCAGGGCGAAGACGGTCATCAGATAGAAGAGGGTGAAGGTCGTCACCCCGCTGAACGTCCCCAGAAACAACGCCATCTTGTGGTGGGCGAACAGGGTCACGGCCGGCGCCTTGACCCGCTCGTTGCGATCCACTGCCTTCTGGAACTCCGGCGTTTCGGTGATCTTCAACCGCACCCACAGTCCAACGAACACCAGGACGGCGCTGGCCAGGAAGGGAAGACGCCATCCCCAGGCCTCGAATTGCGCCTCGCTCAGGGTCGAGGTCAGCACGATAAAGGCGCCGGTCGACAGGATGAAGCCGATCGGCGCCCCCAACTGCGGGAACATGCCGAACCAGGCCTTCTTGCCAGGCGGAGCGTTCTCGGTGGCCAGCAGCACGGCCCCGCCCCACTCGCCGCCAAGCCCCAGCCCCTGTCCGAACCGGCACAGGGCCAGCAACAGCGGTGCGATGATCCCGACCGAGGCATGGGTCGGCAACAGACCGATGGCCACGGTCGAGACGCCCATGGTCATCAGGGCGGCCACCAGCGTCGCCTTGCGCCCCACCCGGTCCCCGAAATGGCCGAAGGCCAGGGCGCCGACCGGTCGCGCGAAGAAGGCGATGGAGAAGGTGGCGAAGGACGACAGCATGGCCGTCGTCGGATCGGCGCCGGGGAAGAACAGCCGCGGAAACACCAGCACCGCCGCCGTGGCGTAGATGTAGAAGTCGTAGAATTCGATCGTGGTGCCGATCAGGCTGGCGAAAAGAACCCGCCCCTTCCGGGCGGTCGGCGAAATCGTCTTTGCGTCAGACACGGCGGAATCCTGTTTGGGCGCAAAGGCATTGCTTGATCATCGTCTGCGGTCAAGCCTGCGCCTCACGTCCCGCGCGGTTTGACCCGGTTCGTCGCCTGGGCCTCCGCCGGGTTCTCGGGCCAGGGGTGGCGCGGATAACGGCCCCGCATCTCCGACCGCACCGCCGCCCAGGATCCGGCCCAGAAACCCGGCAGGTCCTTGGTCACCTGCACCGGCCGCCGCGCCGGCGACAGCAGCGACAGGGTCAGGGGTATGCGCCCACCGCCAACCGTCGGATGGGTGGTGACGCCGAACAGCTCCTGCACCCGGATCTCGACCCGCGGCCCACCTTCGGCGCCATAGTCAATCCCCGCAGAGCCAAGCGGCGTCGTTAGCCGCAGCGGCGCCAGTTCGTCCAGCTTGCGCTGCAGATCCCACGGGACCAGCCCGCGCAAGGCTTCGGCCAACCGACCGTCGCTGACTGCCTCCAGCGATTTCGCCCCCTCCAGAATTGGCCACAGCCAGTCCGTCCTCGCCTCCAGCAGGGCGGCGTCCGAGACATCCGGCCAGCTCGGATCCAGCCCATGAAGAAAGGCCAGCCGCGTCCGCAGCCCCGTCGCCTGCTCGCCCCAACGCAGGGCGCCCAGCCCTTCGGCCTCGATCTCAGCGCGCAGGGCCGCCGTCAGGGTTTTGGCGTCCGGCGCCCCGATCACCTTTTCATCCAACATCAGGGCGCCGATCCGCCGCGCACGCCGGACCACCATCCGGCCGGACGGCTCCTTGACCAGTCGATCCTCGATCTCGATCAATCGCCCCAGGTCCGCCTCGATCCGGGTCCCGTCCAGCGTCGCCGCCAGCCGCACCCGGTCCCGCGCCTCGCCACCGCCCAGTTCCGCCACCGCCAGCCAGGCTTCGCGCGCCAGATGATCCGTCGCATCCAGTACCGCGCCGCGCCCGCTGGCCAGCAACAGCTCGCCCGTCTTGCCCCGCGCCTTGGCGATCCGTTCGGGAAAGGCCTCGGCCAGCAACAGGCCCGGTTCAACCAAGCTCCCGGCGCCCCCGCCCGCTGCCCGCGCCCATCGCTCGGCCAGCTTCAGGGCGTCCCGCGCGCGCGGCGACCGATCTCGCTCCAGCCCGACCAGCCGATCCGCAAGATCGATCCCGTTTCCGCCCAGCCCCGGCTCGCTCAGCACCGCCGCGATCCGCGCGCCCGTCATCGCATCACCCCCGTCCGACGCCACGGCGACCATATGGGCCAGGCGCGGCGACAGCGGGATGCGCGTCAACCTTCGCCCATGCGCCGACAAGCCGCCGTCGCCATCCAGCGCCCCCAGCCGCGTCAGCACCTTGCGCGCCTCCGCCATGGCGCCCGCCGGCGGCGGGTCCAGCAGGGCCAGCCCCTCGACCGACCGCGCGCCCCACCGCGCCAGATCCAGCGCCAGGCCGGTCAGATCCGCCTCCTGGATCTCCGGCCGCTGATGCGGAACCAGGCCCCGTGTCTGTTCCTCGTCCCAAAGTCGGTAGCAGACGCCGGGCTCGGTCCGCCCCGCCCGTCCCCGCCGCTGTTCGGCCGACGACCGGCTGACCCGCACCGTCGCCAACCGCGTCAGGCCGCTGGACGGTTCGAACTGGGGCACGCGCGACAGGCCGCCGTCCAGCACCACCCTCACCCCGTTGATGGTCAGACTGGTCTCCGCCACCGAGGTCGCCAGCACCAGCTTGCACCGTCCCGTCGCCGCCGGCTCGATGGCCCGGTCCTGTTCCGCCCGGTCCAGACCGCCGTACAGCGGGACCACATCGACGTTGGGCAAGCGCAGCCGTTCGTTGACCAGCCGCGCCACCCGGTGGATCTCGCCCTGCCCCGGCAAAAAGGCCAGCACTGACCCCGTCTCCTCGCCCAATGCCGTCAGACAGGCCCGCGCCATAGCCTCTTCGAACCGTTCAGCGGGGTTGCGCCCGAGATAACGGGTCTCGACCGGATAGGCCCGCCCCTCCGCCTCGATCACCGGCGCGCCGTTTAGCAGAAGCGACACCCCCGCCACATCCAGGGTGGCCGACATGACCAGCAGCCGCAGGTCGTCGCGCAACAGGCCTTGGGTCTCCCGCGCCAGGGCCAGACCCAGGTCGGCGTCTAGGCTGCGCTCGTGGAACTCGTCGAACAGAACCGCCCCCACGCCCTCCAGGCCGGGATCGTCCAGGATCATCCGGGTGAAGACCCCTTCGGTGATCACCTCGATCCGCGTCTTGGGTCCGATCCGGCTTTGCAGCCGGGTGCGATAGCCGACCGTCTCACCCGCCGTCTCGCCCAGGGTGCTCGCCATCCGGTCGGCGGCGGCCCGTGCGGCGATACGGCGCGGTTCGAGCACCAGCACCCGGCCGCCGTCCAGCCAGGCCTGATCCAGCAGCGCCAGGGGCACGACCGTGGTCTTCCCGGCCCCCGGCGGGGCGGCCAGGACCGCTGTATTTCCGCTCGCAAGGGCGGCTTTCAGCGGTTCGAGAACGGCGTGAATCGGCAACATGACCCGCGTCTAGCCCGATGCGCGACGATCACGAAAGCGTCGTGAGCGCTTAACCCCGTCGTCATGCGCGTTGCGCGGCCCGCGATCCGCCGCTAGCGTCCCGCCGACGCGGCCGAGGGGCTGCTGTAAACGTGGGGATAATCTATGTGGCGCGTTAAGTCGCTCGATGCGATTCTGGCCACGGCCGAGAAGAAGTCGCTTCATCGGTCGCTCGGACCTGTTCAACTGACCTTGCTGGGGATCGGCGCCATCATCGGCACCGGCATCTTCGTTCTGACGGCTGCGGCCTCGCAGAAGGCCGGGCCGGGCATGATGGTCAGCTTTGTCATCGCCGGCGCCGTCTGCGCCGTCGCGGCGCTCTGCTATTCGGAACTGGCGGCCATGGCCCCGGTCTCGGGCTCGGCCTACACCTATACCTACGCCGTCATGGGCGAGTTGCTCGCCTGGTGCGTCGGCTGGGCCCTGATCCTGGAATACGCCGTGGCGGCCTCGGCCGTTTCGGTGGGCTGGTCGGGATACGTGCTGGGGCTGATAGAGAACGGATTCGGCTTCGACTTCCCCGATCTTCTCTCCGCCGGACCGACCTGGGCGATGAACGGCTTCATCCCCACGCCTGACTTCTCGGCCGGGATCGTCAACATCCCCGCCATCGTCGTGGCCCTTGCCGTGACCGCCCTGCTGATCGTCGGTACAACGGAGTCGGCGCGCGTCAACGCGGTCCTGGTGGCGATCAAGGTCGTCGCCCTGACGGTGTTTATCGTCCTGACGCTGCCGGTGATCGACACCGCCAACCTGTCGCCCTTCACGCCCAACGGCCTGTTCGGCGCCTATTCGGGCATGGGCGTCGTCGGCGCCGCCGCCTCGATCTTCTTCGCCTATGTCGGTTTCGACGCCGTCTCGACCGCCGCCGAAGAAACCAAGAACCCGCAGAAGAACGTGCCGATCGGCCTGATCGGCTCGCTGGCCTTCTGCACCGTCTTCTATCTGTTGGTGGCCCTGGGCGCGGCGGGCGCCATCGGCGCCCAGCCGGTTCTCGGCGCCGCCGGCCAAGCGGTTGAGCCCGGGTCGGCCGCCTTCGTCGCCGCCTGCGCCCTGCCGGCCAACGCAGAAGCCCTGGTCTGCTCGAACGAGGCCCTGGCCCACGTCCTGCGCGTCATCGGCCATCCGCAGATCGGTAACGCCCTGGGCATCGCCGCGATGCTGGCCCTGCCCTCCGTCATACTGATGATGATCTACGGCCAGACCCGCATCTTCTTCGTCATGGCGCGCGACGGTCTTCTGCCGGAAGGCCTGACCAAGATGCACAAGCGGTTCAAGACCCCCTATGTCGTGACCATCTTCACCGGCGTCGCCGTCGCCATCGCCGCCGCCCTGTTCCCGGTTGGAAAACTGGCCGACATCTCGAACTCAGGCACCCTGTTCGCCTTCTTCATGGTGTCGATCGCGGTCCTGATCCTGCGCAAGACCGATCCCAACCGGCATCGCCCGTTCAAGACGCCGCTGGTCTGGATCATCGCCCCGCTGTCGGCCATCGGCTGCGCCGCCCTGTTCTGGAACCTGCCGCACGACGCCAAGATGGTGCTGCCGATCTGGGGCGGCGTCGGTCTGCTGATCTATTTCGCCTACGGCTATCGCAAGAGCCACCTGGGCCGCGGTCTGGTCGAGGTCCATGAGACCGACAGCGACTTGCCGCCGCCGCCGGTTCCGCCGATCAGCTAAGACACGCGCTGACGTCCTCAGGCAGGCCAGCCAAGACGGCCCTAAGCCCTGAGGGCGAACAGCCCAAACTCGGCCTCAAACAGCCCGCCAGGGCGGCAGGCCCAAAAAAACGGCCTCAGTAGCGCGAAGCGCGATAGGCCCAACAACAAACAAAGGCCCCGGAGCGATCCGGGGCCTTTTTTGCTTTGGTGCGGATGAGAGGACTCGAACCTCCACGCCTCTCGGCGCTGGAACCTAAATCCAGTGCGTCTACCAGTTCCGCCACATCCGCAGGGGCAGGCAGAGGGCTCTAGAGGCGTGCGCCGCCCCTGACAAGAGCCCGACCGGCTTCAACGACGACCGGCGACCAATTCGTTGCGGATAGTGCGTCCCAGGGGATCTCGGGCTTGCCAGGTTTCGCCGATATCGGCCTCGACCATGCGGCTGCAGAAACGCGGCAGGATCTGGCGCGGACGAAACCCCGTCAGGCAGATCTTGTCGCCCTCCAGGCTCCATCTTGCGCTCAGCTGGCGCCCGTCCGAAAACTGGGATGTATAACGCCCATCCGGTTCAAAGAAATGCTTCACCCACTGGCCGTTGGGATAATGAGACACGATCGTGTTCCCAAAGGCCCCCGACATGTCCGCCCGGACCGGCGCCGCCGCAACGACGACGCCCAACGCCAAGCCGCAGCCGACTAGTGTAATCCGCATTCAACCCCTCCCGGCTGCTGCGGCGGGATTATTACCGTCCGTTAAGATTTGGCAAGCCGGGACGAGTCCGCACGCGCGTCCTTAGCCTCAGACGTTGCCGCGACGGCCCGACTCGAACAGGAACCACACTCGCTTCTCGGTCTCATCGACCCAGTTTTCCAGCAGGCTGGCCGTGGCGATATCACCGTACTCGTCGCAAAGATCATGGACCTCGCGCATACGGCCGACCAGATCGTTGTTGTCATCCCTCAGCTCGGCCAGCATGTCGAGCGGGTCCACATAGTCCGCATCATTGTCCAGAACCCGTGACTCCTTGGCGATCTGGCCGATGGACCGCAGCGTGGTTCCGCCGATCTTGCGGGCGCGCTCTGCGATCGGATCGGTCATGGCCAGGATTTCCGCCGACTGTTCGTCAAGCAGCAGATGATAGTCGCGAAAATGCGGACCCGACACGTGCCAATGGAAATTCTTGGTCTTGATATAAAGCGAGAAGACATCGGCCAGCAGGGCGGTGAGGGCGGCCGAAATATCCCGCGTCGCATCCTCGGACAGACTGGTGGGGGTTCTTAGCGGCGCAAGCCGTTTTTCGCGAGCGGTGGCCATGATGCTTCTCCTCAGCTTCGGTCCTCTCTAGCTAGTCAGTGCAACGCTTCGGCGAAAGCCCCAGCTTCCACCATTTTCACGCCCAAGGCCTCGACAGGAGATAAGACCCTGACTCCGGCATCTAACACCCGTCCGCTACACCATCCATAAACCAATGTTCGTCATTTTCGCTGGTGACTTGGACCCCAGGTCGGTCCGGCCCAGGCGTCATGAAATACAATATTCGCAGTCGTGTCTGGGACGACGAAGGCCGCCCCGTACGCCACACATCCATCGCGCAGGGGCAATACTGCGTCAGCGACGATCCCGACGCCGTGATCACGACGGTCCTCGGATCCTGTGTGGCCGCCTGTATCCGCGACCCTCACCGAGGGATCGGCGGGATGAACCATTTCGTCCTGCCCAAATCGCCCACCCCCCTGCCGGAACATTGCGATCCCTACCGCTACGGCGACCACCTCATGCCCCGACTGATCGACGCCTTGATCGCCAGGGGCGCCAAACCCGAACGGCTGGAGGCCGTCATTTTCGGTGGAGCAAGCACCTTCGAGTCCTTCTACAATGTCGGCGAACGCAATCGCGACTTCGCGCTGGACTTTCTCTTTGCGCAGGGCGTCGCAATCATGGATGCCCCACGCGTCGGCGCATTGGGCTGCCGACTGGAATATTGGCCCGTTTCCGGCAAGTTGGTTCAGACGCCCTTAGGAGCAACCAAGGCGCGTCGCCGCAAACCCCTGAGTCAATAACGACTGCTGCGGGACGGATGAGAGTCCCGATGACGTTCGCCTACCCGAACGACACGGTGCACTAGACCCAATCTATTGCCAATGAATATCCTGCGAGATACCTCTTCCGTCCAGGCGCAGCCGAGGGCACGGTCGCGCCTCCACCGAATTGAACGAGGTCGAAGATGATCAACAGGCGCTCCATGATGTCTGTGATGGCGAGCGTCGGTTGCCTCGCCGCCAGCAGCCGCACCGCCTCGGCGGGCGCCCCGGCTTCGGGTGACGCGCTGATCGTCTCGACCTGGGATTTCGGCGCGGCGGCGAATGACGCGGCCTACGCCAGACGGCGCGCCGGCGGATCCCTGCTGGATGCGGTCGAGGCGGGCGCCAATGTACCCGAGGCCGACCCTACAAATCATTCCGTCGGCTTCGGCGGCTATCCTGACCGAGACGGGCGCGTCACTCTGGACGCGGTGATCATGGACGATACGGGCCGCGTCGGCGCCGTGGCCGCTCTGGAGGACACCGTTCACGCCATTTCGGTGGCGCGGGCCGTGATGGAAAAGACCCCGCACACGCTTCTGGTCGGCGAAGGCGCCACCCGGTTCGCGCGTGATCAAGGCTTCCCTCAGACCAATCTGCTCACTCCCGAAGCCGAGGCCGCCTGGCGCGACTGGCTGAAGACGGCGGACTATAGTCCCCAGGCGAACGTCGAGCGGACCGGATACCGCACCCCCGGGGGCGCCCTGGATCACGATACGATCGGCCTTCTGATGCGTGACCCGGACGGCCGGTTCGCCGGCGCCTGCACGACGTCGGGCATGGCCTTCAAGATGCGCGGACGGGTCGGGGATTCGCCCCAGGTCGGCTCTGGCCTTTACGTCGAGAAAGACGTAGGCGGCGCGACCGCGACCGGGGTCGGCGAAGAGGTTACCCGCGTCGCCGGCAGCGCTCGTGTCGTCGCCTCCATGCGCGCCGGCGCCTCGCCCCAGGCCGCCTGCGAAGAGGTGGTGCGCCATATCGCCGGCCTGCGCGGCGACGCGATCCGGGGGGTTCAGGTCGGCTTCCTGGCCATGGACCGGCACGGCCGCGTCGGCGCCTTCTGCCTGCTGCCCGGCTTCGTCTATGCGGTGACGGATACGTCCGGCGTGACCCAGGTCCGCACCGCACCTTCGCTGTTCGCCAGCTGATGACGCCCCTGCTCGAGGTCTGCGTCGGGAGCACGGCCGATGTCGAGGCCGCGACGGCGGGCGGCGCGGACCGGGTCGAGCTGTGCGCCGCGACATCCATCGGCGGGCTCACCCCCTCGGCCGCGGCCATCTCCGCCGCCGTTCGTGGCCCCTGCCCCGTCCATGTCCTGATCCGCCCCCGCGAAGGCGGCTTCACCTATGACGCCCCGGACGCCGCCCTGATTGCGGACGATATCGCGCGGGCGCTCGACCTGGGCGCCGCCGGGGTCGTGATCGGCGCCGGCCTGCCGGACGGCCGCCTGGACCTGTCGCGGCTGGAACAATGGATCGCCCGGGCCCGCCGGATCAACAGCGCCGCCGATGTCACCCTGCATCGCGCCTTCGACCTCTGCCCCGATCTGAGCCAGGCCCTGGAACAGGCGGCGGCCCTGGGGTTCGACCGTATCCTGACTTCGGGCGGCCGCCCGCGTGCGCCGGACGCCGTCTCCGCCCTGATCGCCTTGCATGAACAGGCTGACGGTCGCCTGACCATCATGCCCGGCGGCGGCGTCAACGCGGCCAATGTCGCCGCGCTTCTGGCGGGCGGCCTGACGGCCTTCCATGCCTCGTGCAGCGAACCCGTCGACGCAGAGAGCCACGATCCGCGTTTGCTCGCGTTCGGCTTCGTCGCCCCGACGACTCGCAGGACGACCGTCGCGCAAGTTGCTGCAATGCGAAAAGCCCTGAACGGACGGGGCAAATAGCCCTTGAACAATACCAATATATTACCTATCAACCTCCAGTGATCTGTCATCAGGGGTTGAGTCTTTCGTGGTCAAATTGGCGCTGACGGCGACCGTCATGGAACGTGAGGCGCTCGAAGCCGCCGACGCGGTGGAGCAGATGCTCCAGAAGAACGCAGCCGTCTTTCAGGCTCTGGGCGCGCAACTGCGCACGACGCCCCCGGCGGTGGTGGTGACGGTTGCGCGCGGATCCTCGGATCACGCCGCCACCTACGCCAAATATCTGATCGAGGCCTTTGTCGGCGTGCCGGTCGCGTCGGCGGCCCCCTCCATCGCCTCCGTCTACGGCGCCCCCAGCGCACCCGGCAGCGCGCTTTGCCTGGCGATCTCGCAGAGCGGGCGCAGCCCCGACCTTCTGGCCTCTGTCGATGCCCAGCGCGCCGCCGGCGCCCAGGTCGTCGCCCTTGTCAATGACGAGACCTCGCCCCTGGCTGAGCGGGCGGACACGCTGGCGGGGCTGAACGTCGGACCCGAGCTCGCCGTCGCGGCGACCAAATCCTTCATCGCCTCCCTGGCGGGAGTAGCGGCCCTGGTGGGGGCCTGGTCGGAGAATGCCGAACTTCAGGCGGCCGTGGCCAGGCTGCCGGATGATCTGCGGCGCGCCGCATCCCTGGATTGGCGCGACGCCGCCCGCTCCCTGATGGACGCTGACCAGTTGTTCGTCATCGGTCGCGGGTTTGGCCTGGGCGTAGCCCAGGAAGCGGCGCTGAAGCTCAAGGAGACCTGCGGCGTGCAGGCCGAAGCCTTCAGCGCGGCCGAAGTCCGACACGGCCCCATGGCCATCGTCGGCGAGGGCTTCCCGGTCCTGCTGATGGCAGGTTCCGACACCGCCGGCGATTCCGTCCGCGCCGTCGCCGCCGAATTCGCCGCTCGAGGCGCCAGAACCCTGCTGGCCGACGCCCAAACGGGCGCGGGCCCGCTTCCGGCCTTCGCCGCCCATCCGGCCATCGAGCCCCTCCTGATGATTCAGAGTTTCTATCGTCTGGCGGCCCATCTATCCGTGTCGCGCGGCCTCAATCCAGACTCGCCGCCCCATCTGCGCAAGGTGACGGAAACCGTATGACTCGCCTGCACTTCACCGGCGGCTCCATCGTCGCTTCGGACGGTGTTCATGCCCAGGGAACGATCACCGTCGACGGCGACCGCATCACGGCGCTGGACTTCGACGCCGCTCCAAACTCGGCTGACGACACCATAGATCTGGCGGGCGGATGGCTGACGCCCGGCTTCATCGACACCCAGTGCAACGGCGGCGGCGGGGTCCTGTTCAACGACGAGCCCACCGTGGACGGCGTCGCCGCGATCGCCGAGGCGCACAGGCGTTTCGGCGCAACGGCCCTGCTGCCGACCATCATCAGCGACACGCCCGAGGTCATCGCCGCCGCCCTGAAGGCCGTGGACGCAGCGATCGAAGCCGGCGTGCCCGGCGTCGTGGGCGTCCACATCGAAGGACCGGTCATCAGCACGGCCCGCAAGGGCATCCATGACCCCAGCCGCTTCAGCCGCCTGGACGAGAACCTGATCGCCCTGCTGACGCGGCCTCGTCGCGGCAAGGTCGTCGTCACCCTTGCTCCGGAACGGGTCCAACCCGCCGACATCGCACGCCTGGCCCAGGCCGGGGTGCGGGTATCGGCCGGTCACAGCGACGCCGACTATGACACCACCAGGGCCGCCTTCGCCGCCGGCATGACGGGCGTCACCCATCTCTACAACGCCATGACGCCGCTGCACCATCGGGCGCCCGGCCTGGTCGGCGCCGCCCTGGACGATCAACAGGTCTGGTGCGGCCTCATCGCCGATGGGCATCATGTCCATGACGCCGCCCTGCGGATCGCCCTGAGATCCCGGCCTATGGATCGCTTCATGCTGGTCAGCGACGCCATGCCCTGCGTCGGCGCCGAGACCAAGGACTTCATACTGCAAGGCCGGCCGATCACGGTTCGCGACGGTCGCTGCGTCAGCGCCGACGGAACCCTCGCGGGCTCGGATCTCGACATGGCGGGGGCTGTGCGCGGGATCGTCGCCCGGACGGGCGTCACGGTTCCACAGGCCGTCGCCATGGCCTCGGCCAGTCCGGCCGCCTTCCTGGGGCTGTCTGGAGAGCGAGGCGCGCTGGCTGCCGGCCTCCGCGCCGACTGGGTCTGGCTGACGGCCGACCTCCAACCGACGGGCGTATGGGTCGGCGGTCAACGGCTTCACTGACCGGCGCTTGATTTTCGGGGGGAAAACAGCATGGCGAACATCATCATCACGGCGCCGATCCAGGGTTGGTTGACCCCGATGGCCGCCGTTCCCGACCCCGTGTTCGCCAGCGGCGTCCTGGGTGACGGCGTCGCCATCGACCCCACCGGCGATCGGGTTCTAGCGCCCTGCGACGGCGTCATCACCAGCCTGCAGTCGGCTGGACACGCCATCGCCATTCTGACGGACGAAGGCGTTGAGGTGCTGATCCATGTCGGCGTCGATACGGTCGCCCTGGGCGGTCGCGCCTTCACCGCCAGCGTCGCGGTCGGCGACCGGGTCGTTCGCAACGATCTTCTGATCACGCTGGATCTCGACGACATCGTCCAGAACGCCAGCGCGGCTGTGACGCCGGTGATCATCACCAGCGCTGAACGGTTTTCGATCTCGTCGCGCGCGGCCGAGGGTCTGGTCGCGGCGGGCGCCCCGATCCTGACTCTGTCGGAAGAAACTTCGACCGACGCCGCCGCGATTTCGCCGGATCCGTCTACGTCGCCGGACCGGGCGCAGCTCAGCGTCCATGTCGCCATGATGCACGGCATCCACGCCCGACCCGCCGCGCGCCTGCGCGAGGCGACGGTGGATCTCGAGGCGGAAGTCGCACTGGTTCACGGCGAGCGCCGGGCGGCCTTGACCAGCCCCATCGCCGTGATGGCGCTGGGCGTTCGTCATGGCGACACCATTGTCGTGTCCGCCACCGGCCGTGACGCCGAACGGGCGGTCGCCCTCGTCGCCGGCCTGATCGAGGACGGCATGGGCGAGCGCGGCGAGCCGCTCCATCCGGCCCCGTCCGTCGTCGCCCCCGTTCCGCCTCGGACCATCCCGGACGACGGGCGGCTTGTCGGGGTCTCGGCAGCGCCAGGGCGGGTCATCGGCGTCGCCCATCGGCTGCAGGTGGCGGAAATCGTCTTCACCGAGACGGCGACGGACCCTGCGGCGGAACACGCCGCCCTGGACGCGGCGCTCGACGCCGTCGGCGTCCGCCTGGCACAGGCCAAGATCGGTGCGAACGCCGATGAACAGGCGATCCTGACCGCCCACGCCGCCATACTCACCGACCCATCGCTGGTCGAAGCGGCCGTGTCGGTCATCAAGACCGGCGGCAGCGCCTGCGCCGGATGGCGCGCGGCGATCCGCGAACAGGCGGCCGCCCTTCGCGCCGGCGGCGACGCCCGAATGGCGGAACGCGCGGACGATCTGCTCGATCTGGAACGGCGCGTCCTTCACCAGTTGACTGGCACAGCCGAGACCGCCGGCGCGCCCCTGCCCCCCGACGCCGTTGTGGTGGCCCGCGATCTCCTGCCGTCTGACGTCGTCGATCTGGCGCGTCGCGGCGCGGTAGCCTTGTGCGTTGAAGGCGGGGGCCCGACCTCCCACGCCGCCATACTGGCGGCGACGGCGGGTCTGCCCATGGTCGTGGCCCTGGGGTCGGTGCTGGACAGCGTGACCGACGGCGTCTGCCTGATCGTCAATGGAGACGAGGGCGTTGTCGAGCCGGCGCCCGATGACGCCCGCCTGACCCAGGCGCGCGCCCAGATCGAGTCTGAACGACAACGGATCGCCGCCGCCCGCGCCGCCCGCGACGTCCCTTGCCGCACCCGCGACGGCGTCCGGATCGAGGCCTTCGCCAACTGCGGCTCGGTGGAAGACGCCCGCGCGGCGGTCGAGGCCGGGGCGGAAGGCTGCGGCCTGCTGCGCACCGAATTCCTGTTTCTCGAACGGGATACTCAGCCGACGGTCTCGGAACAGACCGCGGCCTATCAGGCCATCGCCGACACCCTGTCGCCGCGCCCGCTTATCATCCGCCTGCTGGATATCGGCGGCGACAAGCCCGCCCCCTATCTGCCGATCGCGGCCGAGGAAAACCCGGCCCTGGGTCTGCGCGGCATCCGCGTCGGTCTGGCCCATCCTGAGGTTCTCGAGGCCCAGTTGCGCGCCATCCTGACCGTCGACTCCGCTGGCCCGCTCCACATCATGGCGCCGATGATCGCCAGCCTCGACGAACTGCGACAGGTGCGCGCCGTGCTGGACCGGCTGACGGCCGAACTCCCCGTCACGTCCGCCGTCTCGCTGGGCGTCATGGTCGAGACGCCCGCCGCGGCCATCACCGCAGATCTGTTGGCGGCGGAGGCCGACTTCCTCTCCATCGGCACCAATGACCTGACCCAGTACGCTCTGGCGATGGATCGCGGCAATCCGGCGGTCGCGGCAGGCGTCGACGGCCTGCATCCCGCCGTCCTGCGCCTGATCGCCGAGGCCTGCCGCGGCGCCGCCCGACACCAGACGCCGGTCGGTGTTTGCGGGGGCCTGGCCAGCGACAGCCTGGCCGTTCCCCTGCTGATCGGCCTGGGCGTGACCGAGCTGTCGGCCGCCCCCGCACGCGTCACCGCGATCAAGGCCCTGGTCTCCGGTCTCGACGCCGCGGCCTGCCGCGCCCACGCCGCCGCCGCCCTCAATTGCGCCACCGCCGCCGAGGTTCGGGCGCTCGCACGGAAGTTCGCCGCATGAAGTCGCTGCTCGAGGCTCTCCAACCCCTGGGCCGCGCCCTGATGCTGCCCATCGCCGTCCTGCCTGTCGCGGGGCTGATGCTGCGCCTGGGCCAGGCCGACCTGCTCGACATTCCCTTCCTCGCCGCCGCCGGCGACGCCATCTTCGCCCACCTGGGCCTGCTGTTCGCCATCGGGGTGGCGACCGGGTTCGCGCGAGACGGCGACGGCGCGGCCTGTCTCGGCGGCGTAGTCTGTTTCCTGGTCGCGACCGAGGCCGGAAAGGCCCTACTGGCCGTGCCGCCCGAGGCCGCCGCCGGCCTCACGGGACCGGGCGCCGAGCTCGCCGTCGCCGCCTGGAAGGCCAAGGCCATGGCCAAGCTGGACGTGCCCATCGGCATCCTGTCGGGCTTGATCGGCGGCGTCTTCTACAACCGCTTCTCGGGCTTGAAACTGCCCTCATACCTGGCCTTCTTCGGCGGTCGCCGGTTCGTGCCGATCGCGGCGGGCGTCGCGGGTCTGGTGCTGGCGGCCATCGTCGGCCTGGGCAACGCCGGGATCAGCGCCGCCATCGCGACGATGAGCGACTCCATCTCCCAAAGCGGCAGCGTCGGCCTGTTCCTGTACGGGATGTTCAACCGTCTTTTCCTCGTCACCGGCCTGCACCACGTCCTGAACAACTTCTTCTTCTTCGTTCAGGGCGATTATCAGGGTGTGAGCGGCGATCTGCGCCGCTTCTTTGCGGGCGACCCCAGCGCCGGCGGCTATATGGCGGGCTACTTCCCGGTGATGATGTTCGGCCTCCCCGCCGCCTGTCTCGCCATGTATCACGCCGCCCGTCCCGAACGGCGTCGCGCGGTCGCCGGCCTGCTGTTCAGCCTGGCCCTGACCTCCGCCCTAACGGGGGTGACCGAGCCGATCGAATTCACCTTCATGTTCCTGGCGCCGGCCCTCTATGTCATCCACGCGGTGCTGACCGGCGTGTCCATGGTGGTGATGGACCTGCTGAACGTCAGGCTGGGCTTCGGCTTTTCGGCCGGCCTGTTCGACTATGTGCTCAGCTTCGGCAAGGCGACACGGCCCCTGCTGCTCATCCCGGTCGGCCTGGTCTATTTCGCCATCTATTACGGCCTGTTCCGCCTGGTCATCGAGCGCTTCGACCTGCCCACGCCCGGACGCGAGAAGGACGAGCCGACCGCCCCAACCCAGGACGCAGCCCTGACCGACCGCGGCGCCGCCTTCATCTCCGCCCTGGGCGGGGCTGCGAACATCACCAAGGTCGACGCCTGCGCCACCCGCCTGCGCCTGATCGTGGCGCGTCAGGACGCCGTCGATGCGGCGGCGCTGAAAGCCCTCGGCGCGCTCGGGATCGTGCGCCCGTCAGACCATGCGCTCCAGGTCGTGCTGGGCCCGGTGGCGGATATCGTCGCCGTCGAGATTCGCGACGCCCTGGCGCGTCCGACCGCTGCGGTCAGCAATCAGGCCGCAGCCGCGCCGGCCCCCGCTGCGCCACTCGACGAGCCGGTCCTGTCCGCCGCTCTGGTCACGGCCCTGGGCTGCGCGGACAACATCCTGTCCACGACCCGGCACCATGGACGCGTTCGCGTGGTTGTGGCCGAACCAGGGCTGATCGACGACCAGGCTCTGGCGACGGCAAGCGCACGCGGCGCCTGCCGCCCGTCTCCCACGGTCGTGCATCTGCTGGGCTAGATCGCAGCAAGCCTGACGGCGCCCGCCAGGGCCGCCGTCAGGTCGATCTTCAGCGACGAGCCTTCAGCTTGACCGGACCAGTCACGCCCGACGCTTCGGCGGCCGCCGCCTCGATGATCAGCGTGATCCGCCGGTCACCGGCGCCCGGCCCGAACGCAGCGACGCCGTCTATCAGGGGCGTCGCCTGGCCGTCGATCCACAACGAGGCCTGACCGGACAGGCCTTCGAACTGCAACACCCCGCCCTCCTGGGCCACGGCGCGCCACGGCCTTACCGCCGTGCGATAGACCCGCCAGTTCCGCATCGGCTCCGCGCCGGTCGCCACGCCGCTGCGCACGAAGGCCCAGCTGTTGTTGTCGCCGTCGGTCGGCGCCAGGCTCGGGTCGGGCCGCTGCGCCAGGGCCGGCGAACGCCGCCAGCCCAGGATCGGCTGGGCGGGGACCAGGACGGGCGCGTACCGAGGCGCCGCCCGATCCAGCCGTTCGACCGCCAGCCGCGCGGGCCGCAGTCCGGGCGCCGACGCCGTCACGACGATCCGTCCCTTCCCCGCCGCCGCCTGAACGATCACCTGCGCCAGACCGTTGAACAACGATCGCGCCGCGCCCTTTTCCGGCTCGTGGCTGTTGGGATTTCCATTGCCCAAACCGATGATCTCCGCCCCCGCAACATCAAAGGTCACGGGCAGGTTGGCGATCGGCACATGGCGTCCGGCGGCGTCCACCGCATCGACCGTGATGGGCTGAACATCCTCTCCATCGCCTGCCATCACGGTCCTGGCCGGGGTCAGCCGCAACCGAACCGGCGCGCCCGTCGTCTCGTGCGCCGCCGTGGCGACGACCCGTCCGGCGCGCCGGGCGACCGCCTCGATCCGACCGGGCTCATAGGGCACCGTCCATTCCGCCCCCATGATCCGGTCGCAGGCCACGACGCCCAGCGAGCGTCCGTTCAGCTTCAGTTCGACCTCATCGGCGTTCGACATGACCAGCACCGGGACCGGCTGTCCCTCGCGCCCCGGCCAGGTCCAGTGCGGCGTGATCGAAACCACGTCCTGATCATCGACCCAGTGCGCCCGGTGAATATCGAAGGCCGTCTTGGGGAAGCCGCACAGATCCATAATGCCGAAGAAGCTGGCGATGGTGGGCCAGGCGTGCGGCGTGGGCTCGCCATGATAATCAAACCCGGTCCAGACGAAGCCGCCGGCGACGAAGGGCCGATCCATGATCGCCTTCCAGGTCTTGCGATGCGTATCGCCCCAGCTCGCCGCCTCAGTGTCATAGGAGGTGATGACATTGGCGCGCGAATCACTGGCGAAGGCGCCCCGCGTTTCGAAGGCGCTGGTGTCCTCCGAACTGGTGATCGGCCGCGTCGGATGAAGCGCGTGAAAGCGATCATAGTCGCCCTGGTAGTAGTTGAAGCCGGTCACATCGACGACGCTCGACACATTGATCGGTTCGAAGAAGGCCCCGTTCATCGCCGCCGTCACGGGCCGCGCATCGTCCAACGCCTTCACCGCATGGGCCATGCGGCGCACCATCTCGACCCCGGCTTCGGAGCCCTGCATCGGCTCCTCGTTGAACACCGACCACAGGATCACGCTGGGGTGGTTGCGGTCACGCCGGACCAGCCACTCCAGCTGCGCCATATAGTCGGGCGCCGGGTTGAACACCCGGTTCTCGTTCATGACCAGGAAGCCCATCCGGTCACACAGGTCCAGGAACTCGACCGCAGGCGCGTTGTGGGCGCTGCGAATGGCGTTGCAGCCCATCGCCTTCAGCCGCTCCAGCCGCCAGCGCACCAGGGCCTCGGGCAGGGCCACCCCGACCCCGGCGTGATCCTGGTGGATACAAACGCCCTTGAGCTTCAGCGGCTGGCCGTTGAGGAAGAAGCCCTGGTCCGCATCGAATCTCAAGGTGCGGAAACCGACCGCGATTCGCCGCTCATCCACCACGCGCCCGTCGACCAGCACCTGGGTCAGAACCGTGTAGAGCGTCGGCTGATCGACGGACCACAGGGCCGGATCGGCGACGGAAATCGACACCGACGCCACCGCCCGTTCCAGCGCGGGAACTGTCAGCGGCGCGCGACGCGTGGCCAGGGTCCGCCCCTGCGGGTCCAGCAGGCTGGCCTGCACTTCGACCTGGGCCGGGTCGCGTCCCACGTTGAACAGGGTCGCTTCGACGGGCACGCGCCAGCCGCCGTCGGGGTCCTTTCGCGGATCACAGTGGACGCCGTCGGTGATCAGGGCGACCGGCGCGCGGACCGTCAGCCAGGCATGGCGATACAGACCCGCGCCCTCGTACCACCAGCCCTCCATCGCCTCCGCATCGACGCGTATGGCGATCACATTCAGCTCGTCGCCGAACCGGGCGAACGGCGTCAGATCCACCTCGACGCTGTTATAGCCGGACCAGTTGTGGGCCACGATGCTGCCGTTGGCCCAGATGGTGGCGTGGGTGGCGATGGCGCCGAACTGGAGCAGTATGGTCTTGCCCCGGTCGGCCGGGTCCAGCCGAATCGTCCGCCGATACCAGCCGACCCCGCGCGGCCGGAACCCCTGGGAGATGTTGGCGGTCTCGACGAAGGGCTGGGACGCGGCCCAGTCGTGCGGCAGGCGCACCCGGCTCCAGTCGCTGTCGTCATAATCCATGGCCGCCGCGCCCCGCGCATTGCCGGCCTTGGCGTTCAGATAGGTGGCGTGATGGTCGGCCGGCGGCGGCGGCACGATGTCGCCCTCATGAAACAGCCATCCCAAATCCAGACTGATGCGCGACGGATCCTCGATCGGCAGGGCCTCCGGCAAGGCGGTCTGGGGCGCCGGCATCGGCAGTGCGCCCACGCCGGAGGCGCGTCCAGACTCTCCGGCGGCTTCCGCTGACGCGACGCCGGGAAGCATCAATCCCGCCGTGCTCGCGCTGCCGATCAACAGGTTGCGGCGGTCGACGATCATGGCGGCTCCACGCGAAGACTGGGCCGCCGCAACGCGCCGGCGAGAGGGATCAGATGTCCGAAAGTTCGGCGACGAAGTCGTAGGCGTCGCCGCGATAATAGGAGCGCGTCAGCTCGACGGTTCGCCCGTCACGCAGGAAGGCGCGCCGCTCGATCAACAGCCCCGGACTGCCCAGGGTCACGCCCAACATCTTCGAATGCTCGCCGGCGAACGGCACGGCCCGCAGGCGCTGAAGCGCGCGGACGGGACGCATTCCGTGGGCTTCCAGCGCGGCGTAAAGCGAATCCTCCACGGCCTCAAGCGACGGCAGGGCCGTGCCGAGAATGGTCGAGAACTCCAGCGCCATCGGCGTCTCGTCCGCGAACCGGATGCGCTGGAACCTATGGACCGGAACGCCCGGCGACACCCCGAATGCGATGGCTTCTTCGGGGGTCACCGTGCCCGAGGCGCGCGCCACCCAACGGCTGCTCGGCACGCGGCCCCGCGCCACCATGTCTTCCGAGAAGGAGGACAGTTTGGAGAAGTTCTTTTCGACCCGTCCGGCGACGAAGGTGCCCGCGCCGCGACGACGGCTCAGCAGCCCGTCCTCCACCAGATCGCCGATCGCACGGCGCACCGTGATGCGCGACACGTCATATTCTGTCGCCAGATCCCGCTCCGCCGGCAGGGCGTCGCCTTCCGCCAGGGTTCCGGCGGTTATGGCGTCCCGGATCAGCTGGCGCAATTGGATGTAAAGTGGCGCCACATTGCTCGGCGACAGTGCGCCGATCCGCTGTGAAAACGACATGCCTCTCTCGATCATCTACCGCCGGTTCAGGGCCGATCTCAGATTGTCCTCGCATGGAGCCAGGGGAATTCACAATACCATTAAGCGGCATAGCCCCTGGAAAACGACGATTCGTCACACCGGATAGGGCTGGACGCCCCGTCGAGAGGGCGCCATCGTGCGACAGTACCAAAATCAGACCAAAGGGGATGGGATGATGCAAAAAGCGATTATTGCGGCAGTTTGGGCGGGGGCCCTTCTTCACGCTTCGTCAGTCTCAGCTGCGGCCGAGACCGCCTCGCCCCTACCGCTGATCCCCATGCCCGCCTCGGTCACGCGGACGACGGGCGGCGTCTCCATCACGAACGGGGGCGGCGTCGTCGCTTCGGACGCGGGCGCGACCACGGCGGCGCGCCTGCTGATCAATCATGTTCGAACCACGCGAGGGCTTGAGCTTCGCCCTGCGACCACCGGCGCTGTCCGTCTTGAACGCGACGCCGGCGTCGTCGGCGAGGGCGCCTATCGGCTCGAGGTTTCGGACGCCGGGGTGCGGATCACCGCCTCGACGGATTCGGGCCTGCTGTACGGCGCCATGACCCTGGCTCAGTTGCTTTCGCCCGACACCGCCTTCGGCCAGCCCGTCGCCGTCCCGGCCATGGTCATCGAGGACCGTCCCGCCTACCGCTGGCGCGGCTATATGGCCGACGTGGCGCGCCACTACCAACCGGTCTCGGCGCTGAAGACCTCCATCGACCAGATGGCGGCGCTGAAGCTGAACGTCCTCCACCTGCACCTGTCCGACGACCAGGGCTGGCGGATCGAGATCAAGCGCTATCCCGAGCTGACGCGGATCGGCGCCTGGCGCACCACGCCTTCGGCCGGAAACGAACCGCCCAAACGCTATGGCGGCTTCTACACCCAGGACGAGATGCGCGATCTGGTCGCCTACGCCGCCGCGCGGGGCGTCACCATCGTTCCCGAAATCGACCTGCCGGGCCACGCCCAGGCCATCGTCGCCTCCTATCCCGAGCTGGGCGTCTTCGGCGACCGTCCGCCGGTCTCGGGCGACTGGGGCGTCAATCCCTATCTGCTCGACCCCGGCCCGGAAGGGATCGCCTTCGTCAAGGCGGTGCTGGACGAGATCATGGACATCTTCCCCGGCCAGTACATCCATCTGGGCGGCGACGAAGCGATCAAGGACCAGTGGAAACGCTCGCCCCGCGTCCAGGCCCTGATGCGTGAACAGGGGATCGCCACCGAGAACGCACTCCAGTCCGCGCTGATCCGCGAGTTCGACGCCTATCTGCGGGCCCATGACCGGGTGCTGATCGGCTGGGACGAAATCCTCGAGGGCGGCGGCCTGCCGCAGTCCGCCGCCGTCATGTCCTGGCAGGGCGAAAAGGGCGCGATCGAAGCCTCAGCCGAGGGACATGACGTCGTCCTGTCGCCGGCGCCCATCCTGTATCTGGACAATATCCAGTCCTGGCTGCCGGGCGAACCGCCGATGCGGCCGGCCAATCCGGCCATGACCCTGGAACGGGTCTATGGCTACGACCCCATGCCCCAGGCCATCGCGCCCGCCGACCGCCACCATGTGCTGGGCGCCCAGATGAACGCCTGGTCGGAATATCTCTCGACCCCGGCCCTGGTGTGGCACGCCACCTTCCCTCGCCTGGCCGCCTTCGCCGATAACATCTGGTCCGGCGCCCCGACCCGCGACTTCCCCGGCTTCCTCGACCGGCTGGAGCCCCAGATGGCCCGCTGGAAACGGGCGGGCGTGCCCGCCGCCGACAGCGCCTTCGCCGTCGGTTACACGCTTCAGGGCGCCCGCTCCGACGCCGTCCGCACCGGCCAGGCGACCGTGGCCCTGGCCAGCCAGACCGGACAGGGCGTGATCCGCTACACCCTGGACGGCTCCGAACCCTCGCCGACCTCGGCCGTCTATGCCCAGCCCCTGACCACGCCCCTGGGCGTGACCATCCGCGCGACATCGTTCGGCGCCGGGGACCAGGCCCTGGCCGCGCCCCGCACCTATGAAACCCGCCCCGCGGCCCTGCTCACCGCCGACGTCAACGCCCTGTCCGCCTGTATGGGCGGGATCGAACTGCGCCTGCCGCTGGATCCGGATTCCGGCGCGGTCGCCCCGGCCTATAACGCCAACATCTTCGACGACTGCATGAACTGGCGGAACGCCCCGCTCTCGGTCGCCAAGGGCTTTGACATCGAGGTGGCGCGCCTGCCCTACAACTTCGGCATCGCCAATGATTTCAAGCGGATGAAACACTATTTCGCCGCGACCCAGTTCGGCGAACTGATCGTCCGCGCCGGCGGATGCGAAGGAACGCCGGTGGGAACCTTCCCCCTGCCCGACCCTGCCGCCGCGCCGGTGCAGATCCGTTTCGCCGGCCCCCTGCCCGCCGGTCTGACCGACAGCGACCTGTGCATGACCTTCACCTCCCCCATCGGCGACTATTTCTACGCCGTCGGCGGCGTCACGCTGGAGGCGACCCAGTGAGATCGCACCGCGTCAGCGCACTCGCACTCGGCATCGCCCTGTCCTGGGCCATCACGGCCCCCGCCTTGGCCGGCGAACGACAGACCACTCCGCTCGACAGCGGCTGGTCGTTCCGGATCGACCCAACCGACGTCGAAGCCGCCCGCGCCCACCCCCGCGCCGCCCGCTGGCTGCCGGCCCAGACGCCGGGTAGCGTGCAGCAGGACCTGATCGCCGCCGGTCTCGTCACCGACCCCTTCGTCGGGCTGAACGAGGCGGACATCCAGTGGGCCGGACTGACCGATTGGGAATACCGACGCACCTTTGAGGTGACGCCCGAGATGATGGCGCGCGGCCATCTCGATCTGGTGTTCGACGGGCTCGACACCTTCGCCACGGTGCGAGTCAACGGCACGGTCCTGCTGTCGGCGGACAACGCCCATCGGCGCTGGCGGGCCGATGCGAAACCCCTGCTGAAGCGGGGGGCCAATACGATCACCGTGACCTTCGCCTCGCCCATCGACACGCTTCAGCCCATGGTCCTGGCCGAGGCCCATCCCCTGCCCGGCGAATACGACAGCGCCTTCGGCGACGAGCCCAAGGGTCGCCAGACCTCCCCCTATATCCGCAAGCCCAAATATCATTACGGCTGGGACTGGGGCCCGCGGATCGTCAACATCGGCCTGTGGCGGCCGGTGTCGCTGGACGCCTGGGACGACGCCCGGATCGACACCCTGACTATTGACCAGGAGGCCGTGACCGACGCCGAGGCGCGGATCAACGCCCGTCTCGACATCACGGCGGACACCCCGACCTCGGTGCTGGTTCGCGTCGACCTGACCGGCCCCGACGGCCGCACCCAGACCCAGACCCGCCCCGCCGGCCTGGCCCCCGGCGCCAACCGGCTTTCGGTCCCGGTGACCATCCCGGCCCCGCGTCGCTGGCAGCCGATCGGCTATGGCGACCAGCCGCTCTACACCGTCACGGCGACCCTGGTCGAAGACGGCCGCGACAGCGACGTCGCCTCGAAACGCACAGGGCTTCGCACCGTCGAACTGATGCGGGAGGACGGCGGCTTCGGGCTCAAGATCAACGGCGTGCCCATCTTCATGAAGGGCGCCAACCTGATCCCGTTCGACAACTTCCCCGCCCGCGTGAGCAGCGAGGACCAGGCGCATGTGCTGCGCATGGCCGCCGACGCCAATATGAACATGATCCGCGTCTGGGGCGGCGGCTATTATCCCGACGAGGCCTTCTACGAAGTCGCCGACGAACTGGGCCTGATGGTCTGGCAGGACTTCATGTTCGGCGGCGCCGTCACGCCCCCCGGCGCCGACTTCCGCGACAATGTGGCGGTCGAGGCGACCGAACAGGTCGAACGCCTGCAAGCCCACCCGTCCCTGGTGATCTGGGCCGGCAACAACGAAGTCCTGTCCGGATGGGAAAACTGGTCCGACCGCAAGGCCTTCAAACAGGCCGTCGGCCCCGACGAGCAGGAACGGATTGGAACCCATATGGCGGTTCTGTTCGACCGGGTCCTGCGTGAAGCGGTGACGCGCGGCGACGCCGACGTCCCCTACTGGCCCGGCTCGCCCTCGACCGACTACGAGACCCCTACCGACACCGACCGCGACGGCGACCGCCACTTCTGGGACGTCTGGTCGGGCTCAAAGCCCATCGAACGCTATACCGACAGCTGCCCGCGCTTCATGTCGGAATACGGCTTCCAGGCCATGCCGGGCCTGGCCACCATCGCCGCCTTCGCCGGGACGACCGACCTGACCGCCGACAGTCCGGTGATGAAGGCCCACCAGAAATTCCTGGCCGGCGAGGGCAATGCCCGCATCCTCTTCTATCTGGCCCAGCACCACCGCACCCCGCGCGACTTCGCCGACCTGGTCTATCTCAGCCAGGTGATGCAGGCGGACGCCATCCGCACGGCGGCCCTGCACCACCGCGCCTGCCGTCCCGTGACCATGGGCTCGCTGTATTGGCAGCTGAACGACACCTGGCCGGCCATCTCCTGGTCCAGCATCGACTGGTACGGCCGTCCCAAGCTGCTGCACCATGCGGCCCGCCGCTTCTTCGCGCCCCAGGCCATCGTCGCCGAGCGCCGCGCCGGCCAGACCCGGATCGCCCTGGTGTCCGACGCCACGACCCCGGTCGCGGGCCGCTGGACCCTGCGCACCCTCAGCATGGACGGCCAGCTTCTGGCCGAGCGCAGCGGCGCCGTGACCCTGGACCCTCTGTCGGCCGTCGATGTCGTCAATATTGACGACGCCGAGCTGTTCGGCGCCGCCCCGGCCTCGAGCAGCTACGCCGTCGCCGAACTGAGCCTCGACGGTCGCCGCGTCAGCCGCGCCGTCATCGAACGGGCCGAGCCCAAGGACATGGCCTATCCCGACCCCGGCTTGTCCAACCGTTGGGACGGCGACCGCCTGACCGTTACCGCCGCCAATCTGGCGCGAGCCGTCATGATCGATTTCGGCGTCGTGGCGGCCACCCCGTCCGACAACGGCTTCGATCTCCTGCCCGGCGAGAGCGTGACGGTGACGGTGGACAGCGCCGCAGACCCGCAGGCTCTGCGCCAGGCCCTCACCCTTCGCACCCTGGCCCAACCATGAGACACAGCACCGCAATTCTGGCCTTGCTGATGGCGGCTGGCCTCGCCGCCCCCGCAGCGGCCCAATCGGTCAACTGCGCCGCCTGCGCCCCCTCGGACGCCCCGGCTCAGACCGCTTCAGGCGAAGGCCTGACCCTGGAGCGCAAGGCGGCCCAGCTGATGAACGCCGCCCCGGCCGAGTCCCTGCTGGGCCTGCCCGCCTATGACTGGTGGAACGAGGGCCTGCACGGCCTGGCCCGCAACGGCCAAGCGACCGTCTTCCCCCAGGCCATCGGCCTGGCCGCGACCTGGGACGTCGATCTGGTGCAACGCGTCGGGGACGTCACCTCCACCGAAGCCCGCGCAAAATGGAACGCGCGCCCGACCAACGCCGCCCGCGACCTGTACGAGGGCCTGACCCTCTGGTCCCCCAACGTCAACATCTTCCGCGATCCCCGCTGGGGCCGGGGCCAGGAGACCTATGGCGAAGACCCCTATCTGACCGGCCGCCTCGGCGTCGCCTTCGTCCGGGGACTTCAGGGCCCGGACCCGGACCATCCGAAAGTCATCGCCGCCCCCAAACACCTGGCGGTACACTCAGGCCCCGAGGCGGGCCGCGACAGCTTCTCCGTCAATGTCTCGCCGCGAGACCTCGAGGCCACCTATCTGCCTGCCTTCCGCGCCGCGGTGGTGGACGGCAAGGCCCAGTCCCTGATGTGCGCCTATAACGCCATCCACGGCACGCCGGTCTGCGCCTCCTCGGCCCTGATGATCGACCGGCTGCGCGGCGACTGGGGCTTTACCGGCGTGACGGTGTCGGACTGCGACGCCGTGGCCAACATCTATCTGTTCCATCACAGCCAGCCCGACGCCGCCCACGCCGCCGCCGCCGCCCTGAAGGGCGGAACCGACATCAACTGCGGCGGCGCCTATCGCGCCCTGCCCGCCGCCGTGCGCGCGGGTCTGGTCGATGAAGCCCTGGTGGACGCCGCCCTGGATCGCGCCCTCGCCGCCCGACGCGCCCTGGGCGCCGTCGTCGACGGCCGCTCGCCCTGGGACGCGATCCCCGCGACCGCCGTTGGCACGCCCGAACACCGCGCCCTGGCGCGCGAAGCCGCCGAAAAATCCATCGTCCTGCTCGAAAACCGCGCCGCCCTTCTGCCTCTGCAGAACCAGAAGATCGCGGTCATCGGCGCCAATGCCGACGACCTGAACGTGCTCGAGGGCAATTACCACGGCGCGGCCATCGATCCGGTCACGCCGCTGGAGGGTCTGCGGGCGCGCTTCGGCGCGGCGCGCATCACCTACGCCCAAGGCGGTCCTCTGGCCGAGAACACCCCGGTGGTCGTACCCGAAACGGCGCTGAGCAGCGGCGGCCGGCCCGGCCTGGAGGTCGAGGTCCGCGACGCCGACGGCCATGTGATCCGCAGCAGCCGCGACCGCCGCATCGACCTGAACCTGACCAAGACGGCGCCATTCACGGCGCGCTGGACCGGCCTGTTCACGCCCCCCGCCCCCGGCCGCTATCGCCTGATGATCGACGGCCCCGCCTGCTGGCACGCCTGCCCGGCGCATGACGCGGTGCGGCTCTGGGTCAATGGCGTCAAACAGATCGACAGCATCATCGGCGGCTCCGGCCTGGAGGTCGAAGTCGCCGGCGACCGCCCCTCGGACATCCGGCTGGAGCTGGATCACAAGGGCGGCGACGAAGGGATCCGGCTGCGCTGGATCGCCCCCGCCGAGATTCAACGCGCCGAGGCCGAGGCCGCAGCGGCGGCGGCCGACGTCGTAGTCGCCGTGGTCGGCCTGTCGCCCGATCTGGAAGGCGAGGCCCTGCGCGTCTCGGCGCCCGGCTTTGTCGGCGGCGACCGCTCCGAGGTCATCCTGCCCGAACCCCAGATCGACCTGCTGAAGGCGCTGGCCGCCACCGGCAAGCCTCTGGTCGTGGTCATCGCCTCGGGCAGCGCGGTGTCGCTAGGCGACCTCAAGCCCGACGCGGTCCTCCAACTCTGGTATCCCGGCGTCGAGGGCGGAACCGCCCTGGCTTCCGTCCTCAGCGGCGACGTCAATCCGTCCGGCCGCCTGCCGGTGACGATCTACGCCTCCAGCGCCGACCTGCCGGCCTTCACCGACTACGGCATGAAGGAGCGGACCTACCGCTACTTCACGGGAACCCCCGCCTGGCCCTTCGGTCACGGCCTCAGCTACACCCGCTTCGCCTATCAGCCGCCCCGCCTGCCCGAGACGATCGGCGCGGGCCAGCCGCTTGAGGTCGCCGTCTCGGTCCGCAACATCGGCGCACGCCCGGGCGAGGAGGTGGTCCAGGCCTATCTCCTGCCGCCCGACGCCGGCCGCGAAGGCAATCTGACCGACCCGGTCTTGCAACGTCAGCTCGCCGGTTTCGCGCGGGTGTCCACCGCGCCGGGCCAGACCCGCGAGGCCAAACTGACCATCGACCCGCGCGCCATGAGCAGCGTGGACCGCACGGGCACACGCCGCGTCCTGCCGGGCGCCTATCGTCTGTGGCTGGGCGGCGGTCAGCCAGGCGACGCCGACGGCGTCTGGACCCAGTTCGTCGTCACCGGCGAAGCGGTGGAGTTGCCGAAATGATCCCGACCCGACGCACCCTTCTCGCCACGGGCGCCGCCTTCGCCGCCGCTCCGGCGCTCGCGGCGCCCCCCGCCGCCCCCTTCATCAGCCGCCGCCCCGCCGTGTCGGATCGCCGCTTCACCAGCGTCGCCGTCGAGGCGGAGATCCAACGCGTCTCGGCCCGGATCGCCGATCCGAAACTGCGGTGGATGTTCGCCAACTGCTATCCGAACACCCTCGACACCACCGTGCGGATGTCCCAGGTCGACGGCGCGCCCGACGCCTTTGTCATTACCGGCGACATCCCCTGCCTGTGGCTGCGGGACTCGGCGGCGCAGCTGAAGCCCTATCTGCATCTGGCGAACCGCGACCCCGCCCTGGCCGACGTCTTCCGGGGCCTGATCGCCCGCCAAGCCCGCTCGATCCTGATCGACCCCTACGCCAACGCCTTCATGGAAGACCCGTCGGCCGCCTCGAATCTCGAATGGGCCCTGTCCGACGAGACGGAGATGAAGCCCGGCGTCGCCGAACGGAAATGGGAGATCGACTCCCTCTGCTATCCGATCCGTCTCGCCTACGGCTATTGGCGCCAGACCCGCGACCCGCGCCCCTTCGACACCACCTGGGCCGCAGCGGCTGCGGCGTCCGTGCGGACCCTGCGCGAACAGCAGCGCAAAGACGGTCCCGGCCCCTATCGTTTCCGGCGCAAGGCCAACCAGCCGACCGAGACTCTGCTCTGGGGCCAGGGCAATCCGACCCGTCCGGTCGGGCTGATCCACTCCGCCTTCCGCCCGTCGGACGACGCCTGTCTCTATCCTTTCCTCATCCCCGCCAACCTGTTCGCCGTGACCACCCTGCGCGAGCTGGCGGTTCTGGCGGTCGAGGCCCGTCCCGATCCGGCGCTCGCCGCCCAGGCCACGGCCCTCGCCGACGAGGTCGAGGCCGCCCTGCGCCAATGGGGAACCATGCGCCTGAGGGACGGGCGCGAGGTCTGGGCCTATGAGGTCGACGGCTTCGGCAACGCCGTCTTCATGGACGACGCCAACGCCCCCTCCCTGTCCAGCCTCGCCTATCTGGGCTGCGTCAGCCCTACCGACCCGCTGTGGCGCCGCACCCGCGATGCGGCCTGGAGCCCCGACAATCCCTGGTTCTTCAAGGGACGCGCCGCCGAGGGCATAGGCGGCCCCCATGTCGGCCTGGGCCAGGTCTGGCCCATGTCCCTGATCATCCGCGCCCTGTCGTCCGACGATCCGGCCGTGATCCGGGCCTGTCTGCGCCAGTTGCGCGACACCGACGCCGCTGCGGGCTTCATGCACGAGGCCTTCGACCAGGACGATCCGACCCGTTTCACCCGGTCCTGGTTCGCCTGGGCCAACGGCCTGTTCGGCGAACTGATCGTCCACCTCGACCAGACGGCGCCGGCGCTGTTGCAGGAAGCCCTATGATCTCGCGTCGCGCCCTTCTCGCCTCTGCGGCCCTGATCGCTCTGCCTGCTCCCGCCCTGGCTGCTCGCCCGACCTCGACCCGCCCGAACCTCTTCATCGGCACGGGCGGCGACGGCCATACCTATCCCGGCGCCACCCTGCCCTTCGGCATGGTCCAGCTCTCGCCGGACACGGATGTCGAGCGATGGGCCACCTGCTCGGGCTATCACCGCGACGACGACTCCATTCAGGGCTTCAGCCACACCCACCTGTCGGGCACGGGCATAGGCGACATGCTGGACGTCCTGGTGGTCCCCACGACCGGCCCGGTCCAGCTCCTGCCCGGCCCGTTGGCCGATCCTGATCAAGGCTACCGCCAGCGCTTCTCCGACGAACAGGCCCTGCCCGGCGACTACCGCGTCACTCTTGAGTCCGGCGTCCGGGCCGAGCTGACGGTGACGGAGCGAACCGGATGGCACCGCTACACCTTCCCTCAGGGCGCCGGACATCTGCTGATCGACCTGTCCCATCTGGTGGCGGACAGGCCGGGCGCGCGGCCCTTGATCGACGAGGCGTCCCTGGCCCTCGACGCCGACGGAACCCTGACCGGCGGGCGCCGCGTGCATCGCTGGGCCAAGGGGCGGCGGATCTATTTCGCCCTCCAGGTCTCGCGTCCCCCCGACCGGGTCGTCCTGTACGGCGACGACGATGTGGAACAGCCCGCCGGCGCCACGGCCGTCGAGGGCAAGCGGCTCAAGGCCGTGCTCCACTATGACGACGCCGGCGCCGCCCCCCTTCTGGTCCGCTGCGCCCTGTCGGGCGTGGACGTCGCCGGCGCCCGCGCCAATCTGGCGGCCGAGGCCTCGCACTGGGACTTCGACCGGGTGCGTCAGGCGGCCCGGACGCAATGGGCCCAGACCCTGGACTGTATTCGGGTGGAAGGCGGGTCCGAGGATCAGCGCACCATCCTGTCCTCGGCCCTCTATCACGCCCTGCTGGCCCCTACCCTCTTCTCGGACGTGGACGGCCGCTACGTCGGGCTGGACCGCCAGGTTCATACCCTGCCCCAGGGCGAGGCCGCCTACAGCACCTATTCCCTGTGGGACACCTATCGCGCGGTCCATCCGCTGCTGACCCTCATCGCCCCCGACCGCGCCCGCAGCCTGGTCAGCGACCTGATCCGCCAGACCCAGCAGAGCGCCTACGGCCCGCCGGTCTGGCCGCTTCAAGGCGTCGAGACCGGCACCATGATCGGCTGGCACGCCGTGCCCGTTCTGGCCGAGGCCATGGCCAAAGGGATCGTCGCCGACTACGCCGCCGCCTGGCCGGCCATCGCGCGGCGCAGCTTCGATTTCAGCACGGCCGATCTCGCCAACAGCCGGGGCCGCGCCCTCTACGACCAGCTGGGCTACATCCCCGCCGACAAGGTGGAGGAGAGTGTCAGCCGAACCCAGGAATACGCCTATGACGACTGGGCGGCCTCCCATATCGCCCGCGCCGCCGGCGCCGAGGCCGAGGCCCGCCGCCTGGTCCAGCGCTCCGGCAATTGGCGCGGGGTGATCGATCCGGCCATTGGTTTCGCTCGCCCCCGCTTCGCCGACGGCGGCTGGTGGACGCCCTATGATCCAATCCAGCTGGGCCACATGCCCCGGCCCGACTGGCGCGACTATACCGAGGCCAACGGCTGGCAGGCGACCTTCCTGAACCAGCACGACATCTACGGCCTGATCGCCCACCTCGGCGGCGACGCCGTGTTCGAGGCCAAGCTCGACGCCCTGTTCTCGGCGCCCTCAACCCTGCCCGCCAACGCCCCGCCCGACATCGCCGGTCTGGTCGGCCAGTACGCCCACGGCAACGAGCCCGATCAGCACGCGCCCTATCTCTATGCCTATGTCGGCGCCCCCTGGAAGACCCAGGCCATGGTGCGTCGCCTCTGCACCGAGATGTACCACAACGCCCCTCACGGCATCATCGGCAATGACGACTGCGGCCAGATGAGCGCCTGGTTCGTCTTCTCCGCCCTGGGCCTCTATCCGGTCGATCCGGTCGAGGCGGCCTATGTCTTCGGCTCGCCCCTGTTCGACCGCGCCCAGGTCGCCTTGGGCGGCGACCGCACCCTGGTGATCGAGGCGCGGAACAACGCCCCCGACCACCCCTATGTCCAATCGGTCCTCTGGCGCGGACGGCCCTGGAGCAGGGCCTGGATCGCCCACGCCGAACTGATGCGTGGCGGAACCCTGTCCTTCACCATGGGCCCCCGGCCCAACCTCGACTTCGGCCGCGCCCTCGCCGACCGTCCGCCTTCTTTCGGAAAAGCCGCATGACCCTCGACCGTCGCTCCCTGATCGCCGCCGGCGTCGCCCTGGCGGCCGCGCCCTTAGCCCTGCCCGCCCGCGCCGCGTCTCGCGTCGCCCCGCCTGCGCCCTGGGGCGCGGTCCCCTCGGCCCGCCAGTGGCAGTGGCACCAGCGTGAACAATACGCCTTCGTCCACTTCGCCATGAACACCTTCACGGACAAGGAATGGGGCTATGGCGACGAATCCCCCTCGATGTTCAACCCCACCGATTTCGATGCGGACCAGATCGTCGCCGCCGCCCAGGCCGGCAATCTGAAGGGCGTCATCCTGGTCGCCAAACACCACGACGGCTTCTGCCTGTGGCCGACGATGCTGACCGAACATTGCATCCGCAACAGCCCCTACAAGGACGGCAAGGGCGACATCGTCGGCGAGGTCGCGGCCGCCTGTCGCCGGGCCGGCATGGGCTTCGGCATCTATCTGTCGCCGTGGGATCGCAACCACGCCGAATACGGCCGCCCCGCCTATATCGACTATTTCCGCAAACATGTGGTCGAGCTGTGCACCCGCTACGGCGAGTTGTTCGAGTTCTGGTTCGACGGGGCCAACGGCGGCGACGGCTACTACGGCGGCGCGCGCGAGACGCGCCAGATCGACGCCCCCGCCTATTACAACTGGCCCTCGATCGTCGCCCTGGTCCACAGCCATCAGCCGATGGCCTGCACCTTCGACCCCCTGGGCGCCGACATCCGCTGGGTGGGCAATGAGGATGGGATCGCCGGCGATCCCTGCTGGCCCACCATGCCCAATCACCCCTATGTCCAGAGCGAGGGCAATTCCGGCGTGCGCGGCGCCCCCCTGTGGTGGCCGGCCGAGACCAACACCTCGATCCGCCCCGGCTGGTTCTTCCACGCCGACGAGGACGCCAAGGTCCGCAGCCCCGCCAATCTGGTCCGCTATTTCGACACCTCGGTCGGGCGCGGCACAAACATGAACCTGAACATTCCGCCCGACCGGCGCGGCCGTATCCCGGATCAGGACGTCCGCATCCTGAAAAGCTTCGGCGACGCGATCCGGGCCAGTTTCGCCGTCAATCTGGCGGACGGCGCCGCCGTCTCGGCCAGCCATGTCCGCGGCCCCGGCTATGAGCCCGCCCGCGTGCTGGACGGCGACCGCGAAACCTATTGGTCCACGCCCGACGACGTCGTCACCCCCACCCTGACGCTGGACCTGGCCTCGGAACAGAGCTTCGACCTGATCCGTCTGCGCGAATATCTGCCGCTCGGGGTGCGTGTCACCCGTTTCGCCGTCGAGGCCGATGTGGACGGGGCCTGGCGCGTCCTGGCCGAGCACGAATGCATCTCGGCCCAGCGCATCATCCGCCTGGATCAGCCCATCAAGGCCCGTCGTCTGCGGCTGCGCGTGCTGGAGGCCCCGGCCTGCCCCGCCATCACTGAATTCGCCGTCTTCCGCTCGGTCGCCCCCGTCGCCGTCCCGCCGGTGGCGTCCAGTGATCCGAAGGTCCTGTCCACCGCCGGCTGGCGCATCGTCGAGGCCAGCGCCCCGGGCGCCGAGGCCCTGCTGGATTCTGAGGTCTCCACCGCCTGGATCCTGCCTGCGCCGACGCCGTCGCAACCGGCGACCGTCACCCTCGACCTGGGCGCGGTCCAGGCTCTGGGCGGCTTCAGCCTGACCCCGGCCCGCCACCCCATCCGGGGCGCGGCGCCCCCGCGCGGCTACCGCGTCGAACTCAGCGCCGACGGCGTCAGCTGGACGCCCGAGACGACCGGCGAATTGTCCAACATCGCCTACGCCCTCTCCACCCAGAGGGTCGCCTTCGCCGGCCCCCGCTCGGCCCGCTACATGCGATTCCACTTCGACCAGACCGCCGTCCCCGCCGCCCGCCTCGCCATCGCCGGCATCGGCGGCTTCAAGCCCTGAGGAAGCACGCAGGGACCGTCTGAACGCCGCCCGCGCGGGCGGTCCCAGCCTGACAAAAGCCTGGCGTCGCCCCCGTCCATCCCCCGATGGCGGGGGCGTCTGGCTGTGCGAAGACCTCATCCACGCCCAAGCGCGCAAAAAGGCTTTCCCAACGGATCGCTCACGCCCCTTCGCGGGCGTTCAGCCCTTGCTGCAATTACGACGCGCCAGATGCTCGGTGACCCTCATTGCATCCGAACGACTGTATTTCCCTGGGCGCCCTGCTGGGTGTCGCAGCCGCGAGAAGACAACCCCTCGCATTTGTCAGGAAGCGCCATTGTGGGAATCGCCGCGTCCAATTCTTCCTCGCTCTCGATGAGCATTGGAACTGGAGCCGCGGGCACAGTTGCGGCTCGCGCGACCGAGGCGATGGACCGGGCGTCCGAAGCCGATACGGTGTCTTCGACCGTCAGGTTTCCCTCAACATAGAGGATGTCGTAGTTGGACAAGCCCGCACCCACAGCGCTCGTCGCATCGATAGCGTAGACGCCTCGGGCGGCGTCGGGCGCAGCGCCTTCGCTGATTAGGGATACAGACGACACAACGTCGCCATTCACCAGTCCAGCGACCGAATAACCGTCCAGACGCGCCGTCTCTCCAAAACGCTTCGTTTCGTCGCTTGCCGTGATCGTCAGCCCGGCCTTGCCCACGGTCAGCACGCCGCCGACATAGGTGATGTCGTAGTTCGACAGGCCCGCGCCGCCGGCGTTGGCCGCCGTGATCGTATAGTCGCCCACGGTCGCCGTCGTCGCCGACCCCGTGCTGGCCAGATCGACCGAGGTCACGGCGTCGCCATTCACCAGACCGCTGACGCCATAGCCCGCCAAGGTCGAGCCCTGGCCGTAGGTCTTGGCCGCATTGTTCGCCGTGATCGTCAGCCCGGCCTTGCCGACCGTCAGCACGCCGCCGACATAGGTGATGTCGTAGTTCGACAGGCCCGCGCCGCCGGCGTTGCCCGCCGTGATCGTATAGTCCCCGACCGTGGCCGTCGTCGCCGACCCCGTGCTGGCCAGATCGACCGAGGTCACGGCGTCGCCGTTCACCAGGCCGCTCACGCCATAGCCCGCCAAGGTCGAGCCCTGGCCGTAGGTCTTGGCCGCATTGTTCGCCGTGATCGTCAGCCCGGCCTTGCCCACGGTCAGCACGCCGCCGACATAGGTGATGTCATAGTTCGACAGGCCCGCGCCGCCGGCGTTGGCCGCCGTGATCGTGTAATCGCCCACGGTCGCCGTCGTCGCCGACCCCGTGCTGGCCAGATCGACCGAGGTCACGGCGTCGCCGTTCACCAGGCCGCTGACGCCATAGCCCGCCAAGGTCGAGCCCTGGCCGTAGGTCTTGGCCGCATTGTTCGCCGTGATCGTCAGCCCGGCCTTGCCGACCGTCAGCACGCCGCCGACATAGGTGATGTCGTAGTTCGACAGGCCCGCGCCGCCGGCGTTGCCCGCCGTGATCGTATAGTCGCCCACGGTCGCCGTCGTCGCCGACCCCGTGCTGGCCAGATCGACCGAGGTCACGGCGTCGCCATTCACCAGACCGCTCACGCCATAGCCCGCCAAGGTCGAGCCCTGGCCATAGGTCTTGGCCGCGTTGTTCGCCGTGATCGTCAGCCCGGCCTTGCCTACCGTCAGCACGCCGCCGACATAGGTGATGTCATAATTCGACAGGCCGGCGCCGCCGGCGTTGGCCGCCGTGATCGTGTAGTCGCCCACGGTCGCCGTCGTCGCCGATCCCGCGCTGGCCAGATCGACCGAGGTCACGGCGTCGCCGTTCACCAGGCCGCTCACGCCATAGCCCGCCAAGGTCGAGCCCTGGCCGTAGGACTTGGCTGCGTTGTTCGCCGTGATCGTCAGCCCGGCCTTGTCCACGGTCAAAACGCCCGTGCTGTTCAAATTTAGACCATAACCCGATTGAGAGGTGTCCAGCGTCCCTTGACCGACGGTGATCGCATAAGGCCCGCCGGCGACCGAGGCGTTCGCACTCGCGCCAACGGAACCGATAATGGGCGCACCGCTCACCACCGCGCTGAGCATATCGGCCTGATAGGCCCCCGTGACGCCGCTCATAAGGCCGGTGATCGTATAGTTGTTCGAAAGATCAGGTGTTTGACCATAGATCTTCGACGCGTTCAGCGATGTTGCCTGAAGCACGGGTTGGTAGGCGAAGACATAGCGATTGCCCGTGCCGGCCACCGTTCCCAGAGCGGCCGTATTCCATAAGGCGGACGCATTACTATCGAGACCGTTGAACTGGTGAGGATCGGTCGGCGAGTTGAGGTAGATCAGCCAGCGTCCGCTGGAGATGTTGATCGCGCCGACGCCCACGTCGTTGATGAAGGCGTCGCCTGCGGCCAGCCGGACATCGCTTGCGTTGAGGACGCCGGTCAAGCGCAAGCCTGTTGCGCCTGTCGCGGTCAAGGCGCCGACGTTGGCCGCGCCCAGAATGAGGTTTCCGCTATCGGTGATCGATGTGGCCCCGCCGGTCAGGGTTACGGCCTGGCCGAAATCATTGACTGCCGTGGTCAGGGTGATGGCGCCCGCTCCGGCGTTGAGACCGGTGGTCCCGGTGACGCTCAGACCATCCGTCGTGGACTGGCTGATGGCCCCGCCGTTGCTGGTCGCGACAAGCGCGCCGGTCACGACGCCGCGCCCCAGGTTCAAGGCGCCGCTGCTGTTCACCGTCAAGGCGCCGGTCGACAGCGTTCCCAGCGTCAGGGCTCCGCTATCGGTAATTTGCGTCGTTCCGCCCGTCAGCGAAACCGCCTGACCGAAATGATTGCCGGCAGTGGTCAGGGTGATGGCCGCAGCGCCCGCATCCAGAGCGCTGGCGCCTGTGACGGTCAGGGCGTTGGTCGTCGATTGGGTGATCGCCCCGCCGTTGCTTTGAGCCGTCAGCGCGCCCGTCACGGTCCCGCTGCCCAGGTTCAGGGCGCCGGTGCTGGTCGCCGTCAGACTGCCTGTCGCCAGCGAGCCAAGGGTCAAGGCGCCGCTTGAGACGATCTCGGTCGTCCCACCCGTCAGATTGACCGCCTGGTCAAAATCGTTGTTCGCCTGGCTCAGAGTGATCGCGCCGGAGCCGGCTTGAACAGTGCTGACGCCCGTCGCCGCGATCCTTCCAGCGGTCTGGCTGATCGCGCTGTTGGTGCTGGATAGCCCAAGCGTGCCGGAGGCGTTGATGTCATGGCCGATCGCGATCCCGGTCGCGCCCGACAGGGTCACATTCGCTCCGGAAAGCGCGGCCAGCGTGGTCAATGTCCCGCCGCTGCTCAATCTCAGATCGGCGCTTCCGGTGTTGATCGCACTCGATGGCAAGATCAAAGCCCCGGCGGCGATCAGCGACAGCTCGCTGTTGGCGCCAAGGGTCAATGCGCCCATCGATAGATTGCCCGAAGCGACGATTTTGACGCCACTGGCCGTCGCCCCCACTGCGCCGCCAAATGTGTTGCCTGCGTTTTCAAGCGTAAGCCTATGGCCCGCCAGGGAAAAACTGCTGGCGCCGCCAACTGACAATGCGCTGCTTTGCGTCAGGTCGGTCGTCGTCGTGAGGCTTAAGCTCCCACCTACGCTCAGCGAGCCCAGCTGCGAGATGTTATTGGCGCCCGTAAAATTGGCATAGCCGCCGATGCTGCCCCCCAAGCTCCCGGCGGTATAGACGCCCCCCTGCTGGACAGCCGAATTGGTGCTGAGGCTGATCGATCCTTCGCCCACGTCGATCGAACCGTTCCCCACGATCCCGACCTGCCCGGCTCCGTTCGCCACCAGAGACACTGATCCGTCCGGTCCACTGCTGATGGACGCGGCGCTGATCGTGCCGCTGTTGTTGATCAACTGATTGAACGCGCCCTGAACCGCGCTGGCCTGCAGTCTGATCACACCGCCGGGCGCGATCAGACTGCCCGAGTTGTCGACGGCAAGGGTGTCAAGTTGAAATAGCATCGCCTTGTCGACCACGACGCCAAAACCGCTGCTTTCGAAGGTCAACGTCACCTTGTCGGCGGCGGCCAGGTTGATCGAACCGACGCTCGCTGTGATCGTCCCGCTATTGACGACCTTGCCGCCCAGGAGCGTCACCCCCCCAGCCGCCGCCGTGATCGTTCCGCCGTTGGACATCAGCGCGACGGTGTTGCCGCCTGCGTCCATGACATCGACGCCGCTCATAAAGTTGGAAGACGACTGGTCCAGCGTACTCGCAATCAGACCGCCGACGTTGATCTGCGCCGTGCTGCCGAAGATCATGCCGTTGGTGTTCACCAGGAACACCTGCCCGTTGGAATTCAGCTGACCGAAGATCTGGGTAGGGTTCCCGCCCACAACCCGATTGAGAACGACCGACGAGGTGCCGGGCTGGTTGAAGGTGACCGTCGCCGCAGAGCCGATATCGAAGCTCGTCCAGTTCAACGCCATGCGGGCCGAGGTCTGGTCGATCGTCAGGGATGCGCCGCTTGGCGCGTTGATCGTGCCTGTTCCACCGGCGATGCTGCCGCCGCTCGGCAACTGGGTCGAGGCGACCTGGGCTGTCGCATAGTGGGGCGCGAAGGCGGCGATCAGGCCGGTCGCCAACGCCAAGGGCGACACGGCGCGTTTCAACTGCGCCCGAACGCGACGTCCGTTCAACGATGACTTGAGGCTATGCAGGGGTGTCATGGCGCAGTCCCTTAGAAGCTAAATCCGAGCGCGGCCCAGATTTGGACGTCGCCGGTCTGGGCCGACGGATTGTCTGTAAGAGGCGTGGAGGCGGTAAGCGTCAGTTGCAGCCCCCGTCGGTAAGGGAGGTTGACGTCGACCCCCACGCCGACGCCGTCGTAACGCTCGGGCCTGGCCCCCCGGCGACGATTATCGGCCGTAGGGGACACCCGCCCCCAGTCGTAGAAGGCTTTGAAGGTGACGATCTCCGACCACGGCCGCCCCTTGAACGGAGACGCAACCCCGCCAAAGCCCGGCGCATCGACCTGGTATTCTGCGGTCAGTTGAAGACCCCGGTCGCTCAGCGCGGCGGACAGGGGCGCAGCCCTGACGCTTTCAGGTCCGCCGATGGCGAATTGCTCGAGTGGCGGAAGGGCCGCCTCGGTATATTGGCCGGATCCCTGGACGAGAATCCGCTGATCAGCGGTCAGACCCTGAATCCGCGAGAGCGACAGCCGCGCGATCAGGAAGTCGCTGTCGTGCTCGCCATATATGAAGTTCTGCGAGGCGGATCGATCGTTGAAGGATTTCCTCAGCGTCACCTGCCCGAAGTTTACGCCTCGGCTTGACGGTTGATCTTGACGAAAAGCCAGGCCGGCTTCGACGACATCGAAAGCATGGTCCGACAGCCGTAGACCGAGGCCGTCCAGCTTGGACGTCTCGTAGATATAGGTCCCTGTGGCCTGCGCCTGGAACAACGGCGTGTTCGCGAACTTCCACTCGAAGCCGAAAGCGCCCTGCGTGGTCGGGCCGCTGATGTCCAATGCCGCGAACGGACCCGTGCTCAGGTCCAACTGGCTCCGGCTGATCGAGGCGACGGCGCTGAGGCCAGGCGTCATGACCAGCGGCAGCCTGTAGGACGCCGATCCGGTCCAGCTGTCGCTGGGATCCAAAGCATAGCCGTAACTTGCCGACAGAACGTCGCCCAGCCCCAGTGGGCTGTACAGGCTGGCGCCGGCTTCGAGCCGATATCGGCCCGAGGTCTCGGTGCCGTGGTTGTTGACGCCAAACCTCAAGGCGTAAGGGCGGCCCTCGTCCTCCGCCGTCACGACAATATCCGTTTCACCCGCCTTGGCGCCCCGCTCCAACACCGTCGAAACCTTGGCCGCCGGCAGGTCCCGCCCGTACCGGATGGCCTGTCCCAAGGTCTCTGACTGGAGCGGGCGGCCGATCAAATCCCGGTAAGGCGCCCGTAACGCCGCTTCCCTAAGTCGCCCGTTGGCGACGACACGAACCTCTCCGACACGCCCCTCGACGACCTCGATCGTCAGAACATGATCTTCACCGATACGCTGCGGCGGGATGATCGCCGTCGCCGTCAAGAAGCCTGCCTGGCGATAGGCGGCCGTGATCGCATCGGCGATCTGCGACATCTGATCAAAGGTCAGGCGAGGCGCCCCGCTCGCTGAGGCGATCCGGCTCGCCAAGGCGTCCGACGCGACACGCTGTATGGACGATTCTGAAATTCCTGTGCCCGGATGCTCGGACACGCCCACGATCCGCACACTCGAAATCAGCGCGGATTGCTCGCCGCCAGGTTCGTTGGACACCTGCGTCGTGGAGGCGGCCGGCAAGGCCTCCACAGGTTCAGCGCACAGCCCAAACACAGCTGCGACAAACGCGATTTTATACACTGGTTATGAGCCCCCGCCCCTTTTGGCCGCGCCTAGGCCCGACATTTTTTATTTTAGACGAACGCAAATATTAGAAGCGACAGCGCAACGGATGAACGCCATCACCCACGGCTCGGCGACGCGATGCGCATAGCCGTCGCGAGCGACATTGTTTCAGTACCACAGATCGACTCCGTTGTTCTGGATGATGAAGGACAGGCTCCGAGCATCAGATCGCGCTCGTAAAAGCGGCCCAGAAGAGAGATGAAAAGCGCTCGCGGCATCCGTCGCGCCAATGTGCGGCAAGGCGCATTCCAGCCCGAGAAATTGAGCCTTTCAGCGCAGACTAGCTGAGATTGACGATCCAGCTTCGCCAGTCCTCTTCGCTTCGCATGGGTTCGGACGCACCATTTGAGGCCGCGAGGCCGCGGAGTTCGCGCGGGGTCATGCCGTACAGATTACGGAACGCCGCGACGAAGTTCGACCTGTGGCTGAAGCCGAAGGCTGCCGCTATGGCGCCGATCCTTTTCTCACGTCCGCGAGGGTCGAGCAGCCGATCCCGAACCGCCCGCAACCGCCTCTGCTGGACATAGGCGGAGAAGCCGCCGAGCGGCTGAAACAGGTAGTAGAGCTTGCGTTCGGATATGGCGAAGGCCGCGGCCGTCTCGGCGGCGCTCAGGGTCGGATCTGCGAGCCGCGTCTCTATTCTACGGCAGATTTGCTCGACCAGACTCTGGTTCGCCGACGAGCGCGACGCCTCGTTCAGATGTCCGTTGATCGCGGCTGCAGCCAGCGCCACCGTCGGCTCGACCAGGAGCGCCGCCTGATCGCGTCCGAGCGAAGGGGCCAACTCCGTCAACAGGGATAGATGCCCACGCAGAAGACTGACGAGAGGATCTTCGCGAGGCACGATTTTGAGGTGGACATCGTCCGGCTGTCTGATCAGCGGAGCGAGCAGGCGCCGGGGGATGATGAGGTTCATGTTCTCGTAGTCGGTCGCCGCCGTGTCGAGCGGCTGCGCCAGATCGACGATCAGCAGATCGCCGGGACGGGTCCAGGCGTCGGACGTCGCGTCTCGCGGGCCGCACGCCCCCTCGGGATAGAACTGAACGAGATAATGCGAGAGCCCGTCCTGAGCCGTGCGGTAACGCGAGCGGCTAAAGGACTGGGCGGTGGAGCGACTATGCCCGACCAGAAGCTCCCCGAAGCCATAGCCGCCTGCACGCCCATGAAAGGCGCCATGGCTTGGGGCTGCAACCTTTACGTCGAACATGACGCTCATGGCCTCGGTCCAACTGGCCACAGCGGCGTGATCCGCCCCCTGGCCGGCGTCGAAGAAGGAGGCTTGCACCCTCGCGTCTGCGCCAAGCTGCGTCATTCCCGCGTCTCACACCGAAAGCTTTGCCGTGTCCAGCCCGAAAAACAGCCGCCGAAGGACCGTTTTCGCTGACCAGAATCACGCGTCAACCAATTCGCGTTGAACAGAGCGGTCGAGAATGTCTTTCGGCACGGCCAAGCGCCGCTCGTTCTGGCCGAACGCATGAAGGAGGATGTCAGCCTTGCGGATTTGGCGTCCGCAGTGGGCCGCAGGGCGCGGCTGATGAAGCGGACGCTGGCCGCCCCTCTGACATGTCCGCAGGCGATTGGCGCCTCGTGGATTTGCGCCGTTTGCGCAGCACCGATCTGGACGCCCTGACGCCGGAATGGCGCGAACTCATCCGAGGATACGATCTCGCCGTTGTCGCGCCCGCGCTGATGACCCCTAGCGGCGGAATCGGCAACCGGCATGGCCGCCGTGGGGCTGAAACAGGCTCAAATCCAGTGAAAGCGGATGGCTGGGGAACTAGGACTCGAACCTAGAATGACGGTACCAAAAACCGGAGTGTTACCATTACACCATTCCCCAGCAGGTCCGGCGACCGCTGCGCTCTCGCGCGGCGGAGGCGGTCAGATAGGCCAAACCGTTTTCGGATGCAACACCCTCTTTCAGGACTATTTTCGCCCCGTGCAAAGCCCCGTGCAAAGAAGGTCGAAATGGACGCTTGCGGGGTCCGAAACCCATGGCTATAAGCCGCGTCCTCACTTCGGGGCGACGCCGCCAGGCCAGCCCCCACGGTCGGAGTGTGGCTCAGCCTGGTAGAGCACTGCGTTCGGGACGCAGGGGTCGGAGGTTCGAATCCTCTCACTCCGACCATCTTCTCTTTCTAAAATTCTATATGATCGTCACCCTCGGGCTGGACCCGAGGGCCGGGCCGTCCGCCGCATTGCGTCACTGAGGACGCACAGCCCGATCCACAGCCGATCCTCGGGTCGAGCCCGAGGATGACGAATCTCCTGCGCATCAGTCGTCGTTCGCCGCCGTCTCCCGCGCCAGCCGCGCCACCTCGTTCAGATGCGCCTCCACCGACTCGATCGGCCGCCGCCCCAGGGCCCCGCGCCGCGCCAGCAGGTCGGGCGAACCGGCGTCGTAATCCGCCATCAGGGCCCGCACGAACCCCCCGCCCTGCACCTCGGCCAGCACCTGGTCCATCGCCGCGCGCGAGGCGGCGTTGATGATGCGCGGCCCGGTCAGATAGGCCCCGTACTCCGCCGTATTGGAGATCTTGGCGAAGGCGCCGGCTATGCCGCGCTCATACATCAGGTCGGTGACCAGCTTGGCTTCATAGAAACACTCGAACCAGGCCACCTCGGGCGGATAGCCGGCCTCGACCAGTTTCATGAAGGCCGAATCGATCAGTTCGGCGATCCCGCCGCACAGCACCACCTGTTCCCCGAAGAGATCGCTCTCGCACTCGTCCCTCATCGTCGTCTCGAGGATGCCCTTGCGCCCGCATCCCAGGGCGGCCGCATAGGACAGGCCCAGGGCGTGGGCCCCGCCCGTGGCGTCCTGATGCACCCCGAACAGGCAGAAGACACCCTCTCCGGCCTCGTACAGGTCGCGGATGCGCGGCCCGATCCCCTTGGGCGAGGCCAGGATGACGTCCAGGTCCGCGCGCGGCTCCACCAGGCCGAACCGCACCGACAGGCCGTGGGCGAAGACCAGGGCCGCGCCCGGCCGCACGTTCGGCGCCAGCTCGTCGCGCCACAGGTCCCGGTGCGCCTCGTCCGAGGTCATGACGGCGACCACGTCCGCCCCCGCCGCGGCCTCTGCGGCCGTCATCACGGAGAAGCCGTCGGCCGTGGCGCGTTCCCGCGTCTTCGACCCGGTCTTCAAGCCCACGACGATGTCGGTCACGCCCGAATCGCGCAGGTTCAGCGCATGGGTCCGCCCCTGGCTGCCGTAGCCGATCATGGCCACGCGCTTGCCGCGAAGGATCGAAAGGTCGCAGTCGCGGTCATGGAAGACGGGCAACGTATTGGCTAGGATCTGGCTCATGACCGCCTTCATAGCCCCATCCGACGTCGTCGCCTTCTGGAAAGAGGCCGGTCCCGAAAACTGGTTCGCCAAGGACGCGGCCTTCGACGCCGCGTTTCGCGCGCGGGGCCATGATCTGCACCTGTCCGCCGCCCGGCGCGAGCGCGACGACTGGATCGATGCGCCCGAGACCGCGCTCGCCCTCCTGATCCTGCTCGACCAGTATCCGAGGAACAGCTTCCGCGGCACGGCGCATCAGTTCGCCACCGACCCCCTGGCCCTGATGTTCGCGAACCAGGCCGTGGCGCGCGGCCACCACCTCCAGGTCGCCCCCGAACTGAAGAACTTCCTCCTCCTCCCCTTCGAACATTCCGAACGGCTCGAAGATCAGGACCGCTACATGGCCCTGATCGCCGGCGACGCCGAGCTCGAGAAATGGGGCCGCCTCCACCGCGACATCATCCTCCGCTTCGGCCGCTTCCCCCACCGCAACCCCGCCCTGGGCCGCGCCACCACGCCCGAAGAACAGGCCTTCCTCGACGAGGGCGGTTTCGGCGGCTGAACGTTCGAGAGCGAGTTCGCGGCCAAGAGCCCCTCCACCACCGCGCAAAGCGGCGCGGCGGTCCCCCTCCCCGCAAAGCGGGGAGGAGACGCGGCGGCGGCGCCTGTCTCCTCCCCACGCAGTGGGGAGGTGGATCGACGCGCAGCGGCGAGACGGAGGGGCTCTTTGACGCCGCACCGCGCACAATGACGCTGCCTCCACCCCAATGATCCACCCCCGCGCGCGGAAAGGTGACGCCCCCCTCCCTCTTTCGTCATTCCGGGCGCAGCGCAGCGGAGACCCGGAACCCAGCGGCGCGCGTGAGCGCGAACCTGTCGCGAACTCGCTGCTCGACATCTTGCGGCGGACCCATTTCGCCTTCGGCGCCGCTGGGTTCCGGGTCTGCGGGCCAAGCGGCCCTTCGCCCGGAATGACGAAAGACGGGGGTCCGCGCGCACAATGACGCTGCCTCCCCCTCAACGATTTCAACGCCCTAACAGAATTTCACCCTCCTCTTCTAACCACCCCTCAAACCTCCAGCATAATCCTCTCATCCCCGCCGATGGGGAGGGCGTCGGATCCAGCGCCCTGACGGCGGCGGGGCTGTGGTCGAGCGATGAAGCCGGCGGGAAGGAGACCGCCGGGGTCCTTAGGGGCGGCGATGGATGCCGTCTCCTGCTCGCCGCACGCTTCGGAAAGCGGACCGCTGTCGATTTTCAATCGGCACGTCCGCCCCGGCGAAGCCGTCGCAAGGCGGCCCGCCGATCCGGCAAGGCTCGAAGACGAGGGCCGCCAGCCGGAGCGCGTGTGGAAAACGACCGCGTGGGACGACGACTGCGCCGAAACGGTACTTAAAACTTCAAACCCCGGGTGCAGACCCGGCGTCCCACGCCCTCCCCAACTTCGCCGCGAAACCGGCGAAGGCGCCCGCGCATGTCTTCGCCTCATTTGCTCTCTCGCCTCAGGATCGCTACATCCGCCCGAACCTCCCAATCCGACGAAACCCGAAGGGCGAAACCGCACCTCATGGCGCAGCAATATATTTTCCAGATGCAGGGTCTGACCAAGACCTTCCCCGGCGGCCGCAAGATCTTCGAGAACATCTGGCTCAGCTTCTACAACGACGCCAAGATCGGCGTCGTCGGGGTCAACGGCTCGGGTAAATCCACCCTGCTGAAGATCATGGCCGGCCTGGACACCGAGTTCACCGGCGAGGCCCGCGCCGCCGACGGCATCAAGCGCGGCTATCTGGAGCAGGAGCCCAAGCTCGACGACAGCCTGAACGTCCGCGAGAACGTCGAGGCCTGGTGCGAAGAGAAGCAGTGGGTCAACCGCTTCAACGCCGTCGCCGCCGAACTGGGGGAGAACTACACCGACGAGCTGATGGAGGAGATGACCTCTCTCCAGGAGAAGATCGACGCCGGCGACGTCTGGGACATCGACAGCCGTATCGAAATGGCCATGGGCGCCCTGCGCTGCCCGCCCGACGATTGGGAAGTCACCAACCTGTCCGGCGGTGAGAAGCGCCGCGTGGCCCTGGCCCGCCTGCTGCTGTCCAAGCCCGACATGCTGCTGCTCGACGAACCGACCAACCACCTGGACGCCGAATCCGTCGCCTGGCTGCAGCATCACCTGGAAAACTTCCCCGGCTGCGTCATCCTGGTGACCCACGACCGCTACTTCCTGGACCTCGTCACCAAGTGGACGCTGGAGCTGGACCGCGGCAAGGGCCACCCGCACGAGGGCAACTATTCCTCGTGGCTGGAAGCCAAGACCAAGCGCGTCGTGCAGGAACAGTCGGAATCCGAAGCCCGCCAGCGCGCCCTCACCCGCGAACTGGAATGGGTCCGTTCGGGCGCCAAGGCCCGTCAGGCCAAGTCCAAGGCCCGTCTGGCCGCCTACGAGCGGATGGTCGAGGAACAGGAATCGATGCGCGGCGCCCAGACCCACGCCCACATCCAGATCCCGCCCGGCCCGCGCCTGGGCAATGTCGTGCTGGAAGTCGAAGGCCTGGCCAAGACCTATGGCGACAAGACCCTGTTCGACAACCTGACCTTCAAACTGCCGCCCAACGGCATCGTCGGCGTCATCGGTCCCAACGGCGCCGGCAAGTCGACCATGTTCAAGCTGATCACCGGTCAGGAAACGCCCGACGGCGGCACGATCAAGGTCGGCGAGACCGTCAAGCTGGCCTATGTCGACCAGTCGCGGGACGACCTGAAGCCGGACGAGACCATCTGGCAGGCCATCTCCGGCGGCACCGATGTGATGATGGTCGGCAAGCGCGAGATCAACACCCGCGCCTATGTCGGCAGCTTCAACTTCAAGGGCGGCGACCAGCAGAAGAAGGTCGGCCAGCTGTCGGGCGGTGAGCGCAACCGCGTGCACCTGGCCAAGACCCTGGCCTCGGGCGGCAATCTGATCCTGCTCGACGAACCGACCAACGACCTGGACATCGAGACCCTGCAGAACCTCGAAGAGGCCCTGGAAGAGTTCGCCGGCTGCGCCGTGGTCATCTCCCACGACCGCTGGTTCCTGGACCGTCTGGCCACCCACATCCTCGCCTTCGAGGGCGACGGCCACGTGGAATGGTTCGAGGGGAACTTCGAAGCCTACGAACAGGACAAGATGCGTCGCCTGGGCGCCGACAGCATCATCCCCAAGCGCATCCAACACCAGAAGTTCGGGCGGTAATCGTCTGATCGAAAAAGAGGAGCCGCTGCATGACCCAACGCCCCGCCGTTCTCATCATGCAGCGGCATCTCGCCCCGCTCTCTCCACTGCTTGAGAGCGCCTATGACGTCTATCGCTTCTGGGAAGGTCCGCCGATCGAGGCCGCCCACGACATCCGCGCCCTGATCGTCGCCGGCGAAGCGCCGCTGGACAAGGCGCTGATCGAACAGCTCCCCGCCCTCGACCTGATCGCCTGTTTCACCTCCGGCTATGACGGCATCGACGTCGACTGGTGCCGTGAGCGCGGCCTGCCCGTCACCCATGCCCCCGGCGTCAATCATGAAGACGTCGCCGACCACGCCCTGGGCCTGATCCTGGCCGCGCGCCGCCAGATCGTATCGGGTGATCGCCAGATCCGGTCCGGCGGCTGGACCGCCGAGACCCGCACCATCACCGCCTCCATCGGCGGCCAGAAACTGGGCGTCGTCGGCCTGGGCGCCATCGGCAAGGCCGTCGCCGACCGCGCCGAGGCTTTCCGCATGGCGGTCGCCTGGTGGGGCCCCCGCCCCCACGACGCCGAATGGCCCCGCGCCGACAGCCTGCTGGCCCTCGCGAAGGCCAGCGACATCCTGGTCGTCGCCTGCAAGGCCGACGACACCAATCGCGGCCTGATCTCGCGCGAGGTGCTCGAGGCCCTGGGCCCCGACGGTCTGCTGGTCAATGTCTCGCGCGGCCAGGTGATCGACGAGGACGCCCTGATCGCGGCGCTGAAATCCGGCGCCCTGGGCCAGGCCGCCCTGGACGTCTTCATCGAGGAGCCGACAGCCCCTTCACGCTGGGCCGATGTGCCGAACCTTGTCCTGACGCCCCACACCGCCGGCGCGACGACCGCCGGGGTGCAGGGCATGCTGATGCTGCTGATGCAGAATCTTCAGGCCCATTTCGCGGGCCAGCCGCTGAAGACGCCGGTCGCGTGATCAGTTCGGGCGCTGCGGACGCTGGGGGCGTTCATCGGCCGTGACGACGCCGTCGCCGTTCTTGTCCATGGACTTGAACATGGCGTCGGCGCCGGCTTCCATCTCGGCCTTGGTGATCAGCCCGTTTCCATCGGCATCGGCGCGGCTCAGCATCCGACCGCCCGGCGAGGCGGCCAGTTCGGAGGCGTTGATCGCGCCGTTATGATCGGCGTCGACGCGATCAAACATGCCCATCATGCGAGTCTTCATCTCGGCCAGGGTCTCGCGCTCCGGCGGACGCATTCCGCCCATCGGCGGGGGCCCCGACATCTGCCCGCCGATCGGCGGCTCGGGGAAATCGCTCTGCGCCAGGGCCGGACCGGCGGCGACGAGAGCGAGGGCGGAGATCAGGAGACTGCGCATGGAACCACTCCAAAGGGATTGCATGTCCTTTAACGGCGGACTGAAGCTTTCCCGTCGCGCCATGTACGAGGTCGTTTTTACTTGCCAAATCATATAAGGATATCTTTATATGATCGGATGAGTTTAACCGCCGACCAGACTGTGGAAGCCCTTCGCGCCGCCGGCGAACCCACCCGCCTGCGCATCCTCTCCCTGCTGGCCAGCGAAGAGCTTTCGGTCATGGAGATGTCGCGAATTCTCGACCAGAGCCAGCCGCGCGTGTCTCGCCATCTGAAGCTGATGACAGACTCCGGCCTGATCGAACGGTTTCCGGACGGCGCCCGCGTCTACTACCGCCTGTCGCATGACGCCCAGGCCCGCCGGCTGATCGACACCGTACTGGATATTCTCGCCGACGACGCCGGAGAGGCCGATCATCGTCGGTTGAGCGAAGTCCAGAAGGATCGCCAGCAGGCCGCCGAATCCTATTTCGAACAGATCGCCCCCCAGTGGGATCGGCTGCGCTCTCTCTATGTCAGCGAAAGCGCCGTCGAAGCGGCGCTGGAAGCCGCCGTCGGACCCGGCCCCTTCAAGCGCGTCGTCGATCTGGGCACCGGCTCGGGCCGGATGCTGACCCTGTTCGGCAAGAAGGCCAAGATGTCGGTCGGGCTGGATCTGAGCCAGAACATGCTCAACATCGCCCGCGCCAATGTCTCCAAGGCCGGGCTGAACAAGGTGGAACTGCGCCACGGCGACATCTTCGCCACCCGCCTGCCCGCCGCCAGCGCCGATCTGGTGATCGTCCACCAGGTGCTTCACTATCTCGCCGACCCCTTCGCCGCCGTCGCCGAGGCCGCGCGCCTGGTCTGCCCCGGCGGCCGGCTGCTGATCGTCGATTTCGCCCCCCACGGCTTCGAACATATGCGCGAGGCGCATCAGCATCGCCGCCTGGGCTTCGCCGACCAAGAGATCAACGGTTGGCTGACCGACAGCGGCCTGACTCCGTCCCCGCCCGTCGCCCTGCCCCCAGACAATGAGGGACTGACCGTGACGATCTGGACGGCGGAACGCCCCGTCCCCGCATCCTTGGCCCCGGCCAGAAAGACCGCTTAATGGCCGCGTCCTCCACCAATCTCGCCGAAGCCCGCGCCCTGCTTCTGTCGCCGCTGGGTCCGGTCGCCCGCGCCGGCTCGAACCAGGACGCCGTTCGCGTCTCCTTCGAATTCTTCCCGCCCAAGACCGACGAGGCCGAGGCCAATCTGTGGACGGCGATCCGGCGGCTTGAGCCGCTGAACCCGGCCTTCGTCTCGGTCACCTACGGCGCCGGGGGCTCGACCCGCGAACGCACCCACCGCACCGTCCAGCGGATCATCGCCGAGACCTCGCTGCGTCCCGCCGCCCACCTGACCTGCGTCGAGGCCAGCCGCGACGAGGTGGATGAGGTCATCGCCGGCTACAAGACCATCGGCGTCGATCATATCGTCGCCCTGCGCGGAGATCCGCCCGGAGGCGGCGGCATCGGCGGCGTCTATCAACCCCGCACCGACGGCTACGCCAACGCCACCGAACTGACGGCCGCCATCCGCCGTATCGGCGGCTTCGACGTCACGGTCGGCGCCTATCCCGAAAAACACCCCGAAAGCCCCTCCATCGATCACGACATCGATGTGCTGAAGGCCAAGGTGGACGCCGGCGCCACCCGCGCCGTCAGCCAGTTCTTCTTCGACATCGACGCCTTCCTGCGCTTCCGCGACCGGGTTCGGGCGGCGGGCGTGACCATTCCCCTGATCCCCGGCGTCATGCCCGTGTCCAACTTCGCCGGCCTGACCCGCATGTGCGGCGCCTGCGGAACCAGCATCCCCGACTGGCTCAAAGCCCATTTCGAGGGACTGGACGACGACCCGGAAACCCGTCGCTTGCTTGCCGCTTCGGTCGCCGCCGAAACCTGCGCCCGTCTGCAGGAAGAGGGCTTCTCCGACTTCCACTTCTACACCCTGAACCGCGCCGATCTGGTCTATGCGATCTGCCGCGTTCTGGGCGTGCGTGAACAAAAGGCGGCAGCCGCGTGAACAAGAGCCCCTCCGTCTCTTCGCTTCGCTTCGATCCACCTCCCCATTCGCCAAGCGGCGATCAGGGAGGAGACGCAACGGTTCATATCTCCTCCCCATCGCGCAGCGATGGGGAGGTGGCGCGGCGCGCTTGCGCCGTGACGGAGGGGCTCTCGACGCCCCAAGGAGTTCAAGCATGACCCGCGCCGAACGCATCGCCGCCCTCCACCAAGCGGCCAAGGAACGCATCCTCGTCCTGGACGGAAGCTGGGGCGTGATGATCCAGCGTCGCGGTCTGTCCGAAGCCGACTTCCGCGCCGACCGGTTCGTCGCCGCCAACGGCTATGACGAGGCGCACCAGATGAAGGGGAACAACGACATCCTCTGCATCACCCGCCCGGACATCATCTCGGACCTGCACGACCAGTATTTCGGCGCCGGGGCCGACATATCCGAGACCAACACCTTCTCCGGCACCACCATCGCCCAGGAAGACTACGCGCTGGACGCCCAGGCGGTCTGGGACATCAATCTGGAAGGCGCCAAACTGGCCCGCGCCGCCGCCGACCGCTGGACGGAAAAGGAGCCGCACAAGCCGCGCTTCGCCGCCGGCTCCATCGGCCCGCTGAACAAGATGCTGTCGATGTCGTCCGATGTGAACGACCCCGGCGCCCGCAGCGTGACCTTCGACCAGGTCTATGAGGCCTATCGCCATCAGGTGAAGGCGCTGAACGAGGGCGGCGTCGACCTCTATCTGATCGAGACCATCACCGATACGCTGAACTGCAAGGCCGCGATCAAGGCCATCAAGGACCTGGAGGACGAGGGGCTAGACGCCCTGCCCATCTGGATCAGCGGCACCATCACCGACCGATCGGGCCGCACCCTGTCGGGCCAGACGGCCGAGGCCTTCTGGAACAGCGTGCGCCACGCCAAACCCTTCGCCGTCGGCTTCAACTGCGCCCTGGGCGCCGACCTGATGCGCCCCTTCATCGCCGAACTGAGCCGCGTCGCCGACACCCTGGTCGCCGCCTATCCCAACGCCGGCCTGCCCAACGCCATGGGCCAGTACGACGAGGAACCGCATGAGACCGCCCACTTCATCGAGGAATGGGCGGCGTCCGGCCTGGTCAACATCGTCGGCGGCTGCTGCGGCACGACGCCGGATCACATCAAGCACGTCGCCGAAGAGGTCGCCCCGCTGAAGCCGCGCGCGATCCCGGAACGCCCGGTGGCCTTGCGACTGTCGGGGCTCGAACCCTTCGAGATGGTGGCGTGATGAAGGTGGAGATTTCTCGAGAGGATTTCAAAGCGTTTTCTGACGAACTCGAACAGTTTGTTTCCAGCCTTGATACTGGTTTTCGAGCACGCTTTCGTCGCTCACATGATGCAATCCTCATCTGGACCAACCCAGTCGACCGTAGACACCCCCGACTTGAAGTAAGCGCATCCGAGACGGACTTATCGTTTTCTCTTAGCAGCGCCGGTGAAGATGAAATTCCGATGACTCCCGCCAACGCCCGCTGGGTACTCGCCGTCTTGGACGCCTGCCGTGATGGCCGTGTTCGATATGTGACGATGAAGTCGAGCCTAATGCCTGCCTTTGCAGTGATGTTGACGACGAGGGGCCTAAACGAATTCTCCTGGATCGGACAAGGCGAGACAGGACAACGGTTGATCAAGGCGGGGCCAAGAAAAGTGCATTCCTATCCCATCACAGGCTGGCAGGAAGCACTCGCCTGATGCGCCCCACCTTCATCAACGTCGGCGAACGGACCAACGTCACCGGCTCGGCCAAATTCCGCAAGCTGGTGGTCGAGGGCGACTATTCGGCCGCCCTGGACGTCGCGCGTCAACAGGTCGAGGCCGGGGCCCAGATAATCGACATCAACATGGACGAGGGCCTGCTGGACGGCGCCGTCGCCATGCGGACCTTCCTCAACCTGATCGCGGCCGAGCCCGACATCGCCCGCGTGCCGGTGATGATCGACAGCTCCAAATGGGAAGTGATCGAGGCAGGCCTGAAGTGCGTCCAGGGCAAGCCCATCGTCAACTCGATCAGCATGAAGGAGGGCGAACAGGCCTTCCGCGATCATGCGATCAAATGCCTGCGCTATGGCGCCGCTGTCGTCGTCATGGCCTTCGACGAGGTGGGCCAGGCCGACACCGCCGCGCGCAAGATCGAGATCTGCACCCGCGCCTACAACATCCTGGTCAACGAGGTCGGCTTCCCGCCCGAGGACATCATCTTCGACCCCAATATCTTCGCCGTGGCGACGGGGATCGAGGAGCACGACAACTACGCCGTCGACTTCATCGAGGCGGTCAAGGTCATCAAGGCCACCCTGCCCTACGCCCGTATCAGCGGCGGGGTGTCGAACGTCTCGTTCAGCTTCCGCGGCAACGAGCCGGTGCGCCGGGCGATCCACAGCGTCTTCCTGTACCACGCCATCGCGGCGGGGATGGACATGGGCATCGTCAACGCCGGCGACCTGCCTGTCTATGACGACATCGATCCCGAGCTGCGCGAAGCGGTCGAGGACGTGATCCTGAACCGCCCCCAGCGGACCAACGTCTCGAACACCGAGCGGCTGGTCGACATGGCCCCTCGCTACAAGGGCGAGAAGGGTCAGGCCCGCGTCGTCGACCTGAAATGGCGTGACCAACCGGTCGGCAAGCGGATCGAACACGCTCTGGTCAACGGCATCACCGAGTTCATCGAGGCGGACACCGAAGAGGCTCGCCTGGGCGTCGAACGTCCCCTGCACGTCATCGAAGGTCCGCTGATGGACGGGATGAACGTGGTCGGCGACCTGTTCGGCTCGGGCAAGATGTTCCTGCCCCAAGTGGTGAAATCCGCCCGGGTGATGAAGCAGGCCGTAGCCTGGCTGGAACCCTATATGGAGGCCGAAAAGGCCGGCAAGCCGCGCGAACAGGCGGGCCGGATCCTGATGGCCACGGTCAAGGGCGACGTCCACGACATCGGCAAGAACATCGTCGGCGTCGTGCTCCAGTGCAATAATTACGAGGTCATCGACCTGGGCGTCATGGTCCCGGCCGACCGAATCCTGGACGAGGCCAAGGCCCATAACGTCGACATCATCGGCCTGTCCGGCCTGATCACCCCGTCGCTGGACGAGATGGTCTTCGTCGCCGCCGAGATGGAGCGGCGCGGCTTCGACATTCCCCTGCTGATCGGCGGCGCCACCACCAGCCGCACCCATACAGCGGTCAAGATCGAGCCGGCCTATCGCCGCGGCTCGACCACCTATGTCGTCGACGCCTCGCGCGCGGTCAGCGTCGTCTCAGGCCTGCTGTCCAAGTCCGAGCGCGCCAAGAACGAGGCCGCCACCCGCGACGAATATATCCGCATCCGCGAACAGTACGCCCGCGGCCAGGAGGTCAAGGCCCGCGCCACCCTGTCTCAGGCGCGCGAAAACCGGTTCCGCATCGACCCGACCCAGCCCCTGCCCGGCAAGCCGGCCTTCATCGGCGTGAAATCCTTCGACGCCTGGGACCTGCAGGATCTGGCCGACCACATCGACTGGACCCCCTTCTTCGCCAGCTGGGAGCTGATCGGCCGCTATCCCATGATCCTGGAGGATGAGATCGTCGGAGAGGCTGCGCGCGACCTGTTCGAGGACGCCAAGCTCATGCTGAAGCGGATCATCGACGAGAAGTGGTTCACGGCGAAGGGCGTGGTCGGCTTCTGGCCCGCCCGCGCCGACGGCGACGACGTCATCGTCTTCGCCGACGAGAGCCGGGATGCGGAGATCGCCCGCTTCCACACCCTGCGCCAGCAGATCAAGAAGTCGAACGGCAAGCCGAACCTGGCTCTATCCGACTTCATCGCCGAAGAAGGCGACGACTATATCGGCGCCTTCGCCGTCACCGCCGGCCACGGCGAGCTGGAGATCGCCAAACGGTTCAAGGACGCCGGCGACGACTATTCCGCCATCCTGGCCACCGCCCTGGCCGACCGCCTGGCCGAGGCCTTCGCCGAGCGGCTGCACAAGGAAGTCCGCACCCAGCTCTGGGGTTACGCCGCCGACGAGGCGACCAGCATCGACGACCTGATCACCGAACAATATCAGGGCATCCGCCCCGCCCCCGGCTATCCAGCTCAGCCCGACCACACGGAAAAGGCCACCCTGTTCCGCCTGCTCCAGGCCGAAACCAACGCCGGCATGGCCCTGACCGAGAGCTTCGCCATGACGCCCCCCGCCTCGGTCTCGGGCCTCTATTTCGGCCATCCGGGCAGCCACTATTTCGGCGTCGGCAAGATCGATCTGGACCAGGTCGAGGACTACGCCCGGCGCAAGGGCTGGGACGTGGCGACCTGCGAACGCTGGCTGGCCCCCATCCTCAACTACGACCCTTACGCCGCCAAACGCGAAACGGCGGCCTGATCCGAGCTCAGGCCGCCGTTCCATAGTCCATCGTCTGCCGATCAGTTGGCGGGCGCCGGCGCCTCAAGCCCGACTTCAGCCGGGGTCGCCGGCGGGGTCGTGATGTTGTTCCGAATACGCCGCGCAGCATGTTCGCACCGACCCGGTAAACCGTAGAACAGCCCGAACGACTGGCTCCGCGCCGCCTCGTCCTCGCTGGCCAGCAGGGGCGCCCACTGAGCCTTGGCGGCTGCGGCGGCTTGCTGTGCCGCGGCCTTGGCCGCCGCCGTCTGACGCGGCTCGGCCGCCGCCAGAGCGCTGCGGAAATCCTGCGCCTCCAGACGGCCAAGACGCACCAGTTCGACGTCCTCGGGTGCACGGTCAGTCAGGGTCTCGCCCAGATCCGCATGCCCCGTCACCAGCGCATCGCACCAGGCCACCAGTGGATAATCCTGCGTCGGCGCGCCGCGCGGCAGCGGATTCGCATAGGCGATCGCCTCCCGCACCTTCAGGGCGTCTGCGGTTTCAGCGCCCCGATTTCCGGTGACGATCGGTCCGTCCTGGTCCTGAGCGACGACTGGAGCCATCCCGGACATGAGCGTGACGGTGGCGGCGAGCGCTGCGGCGGTCTTAAACATCGGCATCCTTGATCTTGAGCCCCCCGGCCCGGTCTCAGTGCACCGTAACGCTTGACGGCCCGAATGGTTTTTCTACGGCGCACAAAAAAGAAGGGCGGCGAACCCGAAGGTCCGCCGCCCAACCCTAGTAGCGAAGATGCGGGCTTAGAAGCTCGCGGTCACGCTGATGAAGGCGTAACGGCCCATCGCATCATAGACTTGCGGATAGGTGTTGTTGTTGCCCGTCGTGCCGACCGAGTAGGACAGCGGCGGATCGTTATCGAGCACATTGTTCACGCCGCCACGCAGGGTGACGTTGTCGCGCAGCTGCCACGAGCCGTTCAGGTCGAGGTAGTGCTGGTCCTCCAGAGTGCTGTCGAGGCGGGTGGTGACGCCGGAGTCGATCTCGACTTCGCCGATATACCGCCACGTCGCGCCCAGATTGACCCCATCCCACGGCGTACCCCAGGACACCGAGGCGCGGTGACGCCATTCGGGCGAGGCGGCGATGCCGTTGGCGGCGCAGGTGTTGCCGAACTTGCCAGCGCAATCGAACACCGAGTTGGCGAAGCCCAGGCCGGTGTCGGTTTCCAGGCTTTCCAGCCAGGTGCCGGTGAAGGCGAAGCCGAGCGTGCCGAAGCTGGCCGCGCCGAAATCGGCCAGGTCGAGGTTGTAGCCGGCGTTGATATCGACGCCCGAGGTCTTCAGACCACCGATGTTGGTGTTCAGATCGACCACCACGCCGTCGCCGGACCACAGGGAGCCGTTGGCGTTCCGCTGGATCGCTTCGCACGCTTGTTGCAGACCGCCCGTGTAGCAGGCGTCCAGGGTGTTGGCGGCGCCGATCGACGAGATCAGGTTGGTGATCTCGATGTCGAAATAGTCGACCGACATGTTGAAGCCCGGCAGGAAGCTGGGCGTGAACACGATGCCGAAGGTCGTGGTTTCGGAGTCTTCCGGGTTCAGGTCGGGGTTGCCGCCTTGCAGATAGTTGTACTGGCCGGCGGGGCTGGTCAGGAAGCCGTTGTTCGCTTGAGCGGAGGTGACCTGCCAGGGGTTCGAACCGATACAGGCGCTCGACGAGGCGGTGCCGTCTTCATTCGGGTCGGTGAAGTCGCAGGGATCGTCATCCAGGTCGAACAGGTTGAAGCCCTGTGCGGTGAACAGATCGATCACGTTCGGCGCACGCGTCGCCTGTTGATAGCTGGCGCGGAACCGGATGTCCGAAACGGGGGCATAGTCGAGGCCCAGCTTCCAGGTGTCGGTCTTGCCGCCCTGCGCATAGTCGGAGGCGCGATAGGCGCCGTCCACCGTAATGGATTCGGCGAAGGGCAGGCCTTCGACGATCGGCAGTTGGAATTCGCCGAACAGGTCGTAGGTCGAGTTCGCTCCGCCGAGGCCGATGGTGGCGCCGCCTTGACCCGCGCCGTCGCCGGTCGAGTAGGTTACGTCGGTGACCAGATCCAGGGCGTCACGACGGTACTCCATGCCCAGGGCCAGCTTCAGGCCGCTTTCCGCCCAAGGCGAAACCAGACCCTTGTCGGTCAGATCGCCGGTGATCGAAGCCGTTACAACCTGCTGTTCGGTGTAGCCGGACATGACCAGCGGCACCTGCACATAATCCAGGGCCTCCTGGGTCACGCCATCGCGACGGAAGAGGTTGTAGGGGACGCAGTTCGGGTCCGTGCCGTCCAGGACGGACGCGCAAACGGGAGCGCCCGAGCTCGGATCGGTGACGACGTCCAGGGCTCGGGTCAGACGGGCGACCGAGAACTCGTTGCGATAGATCTGGGCCAACCGGACCTTGGAGTACTGGGCCGAAACCTCATAGCTCCAGGCCGCGTCCAGCTCGCCACGAATACCGATGACGCCGCGATAGGATTCGTAGTTCAGGTGCGATTGACGACCGCCGCCTTCGACGTTGCGTCGCAGGATATACAGCGGGCAAGGATCGATCAGATCGGCTCCGGCTGCAGTACAGGATTGCACGCCGGCTGCCGCGGCGATCTGATCCAGGGCATCTGCCGACGTGCCGCCGCCGGCGATCACGCCATCGATGAAGTCCTGGACCTCGTTGTCTGTGGTGTCCGGATCGTCGATGATGTCGGCGACCAGATCGCTTTCGCAGATCAGACCCCGCTGTTGGGTCGACAGCAGCGGGTTGTCGCAGTTAATCGTGGCGGTGTTGCCGAAGTTGCCCGAGGGCGCGATCTGAGCCACCGACTGATAGTCGTTGAACATCAGCTGGGCGAAGGCCTCGATCTTGTCGTTGACCTGATAGTGCGCAAAGGCGCCCAGGTTGTAACGCTCGTCGGGGCGTTGATAGTAGTTCAGCGGGCCGAAGTTATAGGCGTCGCGCGAGCCCACGTACGGGACGAAATCATTGTTGGCGTCCAGCGTGTAGGCGTAGTTTGCGAAATCAGTGAACTGGCCCGGATAAGACGTGCCGGAACCGCCGCAGGTGAAGCTGTCGCCCGCCGCGTTTTGCCCACCGAGCGAGCACGACGCGTAATCATAGTCGCGCCCGAGCACCTTGTTGTTCTTACGATAGCCCGCATAGGCCGTGATGTTGCCCTTACCGTCAGGCGAGCTCACGCCCATGATGGCGGTGATCTCGCGGCTGAAGCCGGTCTGAACGTCATCATCGGGCAGTTGGAACTGCGCCGGGTTGGTGGCGGCGCGTCCCTCGATCACTGAGCGAAGGTTGCCGGGCCCATCGTAATCGTTGTGGTGCAGGTACTGGCCATACTGAGCCGTAATTTCGAGGCCTTCGAAGTCCTTCTTCATGATGAAGTTGACGACGCCGGCGATCGCGTCCGAACCATAGACGGCGGAGGCGCCGCCGGTCAGCACTTCAACACGCTCGACCAACTGGGCCGGGATCTGGTTGAGGTCGGCTGCGGCATCCAGCGGCGAACCATATGGCATCCGCTTGCCGTCAATCAGGACCAGGGTGCGGGTCGAGCCGAGGTTGCGCAGCGAAACCGTCGCGGTGCCCGAGGCGCCGTTGGAGACGGTCGAGTTTTGGGCCGCGAAAGCCTGAGGCAGTTGGGTGACCAGATCTTCAACGCGGCTGACACCCGACTCACGGACGTCTTCTGCGGTGACCTGGGTCACAGGGCTGGTCGTGACCAGGTTCGCCTGACGAATGCGCGAACCCGTGACGACGATCTCGGAAACCGTGGCGCTCTCTTCCTCAGTCGATTGCGCCATCGCTGGGGCCGCCATTCCGATAGCGGCGAAGCCCGCGATCATGGTGGACGCCAGAAGACGCCTACGCTGGTTCTGTGCTCTCACGTTGATACCCCTCCAAGGTTTCAGGTCGCATCGGCCCCACGGGCGCGAATACATAATTCCTCGTGTCTCATCGTTTCCAACACGACACGAACAACCCAGTGTTGACCCGCCTTTCGCCGAACCGCCATGAGAATTGCATATCCGCAACCCCATTGTGGCAGGACTGTCGCAAATCAGCCACGCCATGGACACGGCCGGTGAGAGAATGCAGAATCCGTTGAACGGCATGCGCCTGTCGAAATCGTCATTCAACACGGCCGCGATTTGAGGTTTAAAAATGCGTTCAATTGGGGCTTTTTTGGTGATTTTGACGACCCCAGTCTGGTTGACTGGCAATGCCGCAGCCGCCGAAAATCAGGAATTGGGCCGCGCGGGAAGTCTTAGCGAGATCGCTGGATGCCGCTCCATCACGGCGGACGCAGAGCGTCTCGCCTGTTTTGATCGAGCCGTGGCCGCCTTTGACGCCGCCGAACGAGCGGGTGAAGTGGTGGTGCTTGATCGAGCACAGGTTCGTGAGACGAACCGCCAACTCTTCGGATTTGAGATCGCCAATCCGTTCGCCGGCCGACCAAATGTGGCGGCGGAACCGGTTCTCGAAGCGGTCGAAACAACACTGTCCTCCGCCGCCCATTCCGGCGAGGGCAAATGGATCTTCAGATTGGCGGACGGATCGGAGTGGCGGCAGATCGACTCTGACGACGTCCGCTTCAGAAACCGTGCGGGAGAGGCTGTGCGTGTCCGCCGGGCGTCTCTCGGCAGCTATATGCTGACGGTCGGAAGCAGTCGCGCGGTTCGCGTTCGACGGCAGTAGTGGATCAGCGCTGGATTGCCACTCGACTTGCATACGGCGCCGGCTCCGGTGTGCAGGAGGCGGTGACCAGTTGCGCCGCCATGAGACAGATAAAGGCGGCGGCGACGGGCTGGAGCCGATTTGAGACAGCGAAGGCGATAGAACGGGCCATGACCGGCGCTCCCACAGAGGTTACCGGGACGTTAAGGCAAGGCCCGAGCCAGCTTCGGAGCAATCGACCGTGATTCCTTTCGTGCGTGATTTCGACTTCGCCTATGGACGCCAAGACCAAGTCTCCCCGCTCGTACAGCGGGTGATCGCTGAAAATCCGGGCCCCTTCACCTTCACCGGAACGGGGACCTACATCGTGGGGGGACCGCAGACAGGAGCAACTGTCGCGGTGATCGACCCCGGACCACTCGATGATTCGCATCTGAGCGCCTTGCTGGCGGCTGTCGAAGGCCGGACGGTCAGCCATGTTCTGGTGACCCACACACACCGCGATCACGTCCCTCTCGCCCGCCCCTTCGCCGAACGAACCGGCGCTAAGATCTTGGCGGCGCGACCACCGGCGCGCGAGACCCACGCCTCAGGCGCCTTGGACGAAGACGAGGACACTGGGTTCGCGCCCGACGTCGTACTCACCGGCGGCGAGTTGATCGAAGGGGACGACTGGACGATGGAGGCGATCTTCACCCCCGGTCACGCCTCGAACCACATGGCGTTCGCTCTGAAAGAGGAAAACGCCTTGTTCAGCGGCGATCACGTCATGGGGTGGGCGACCAGCGTCGTCGCGCCGCCGGACGGGAACATGCGGGACTATATGGCCAGCCTGGACGCGGTGATTGCCCGGGACTTCGCAACTCTATGGCCGACGCACGGTGCACCCGTGACAGCTCCGGCGCCCTTCCTGGCCGCCTATCGGGCGCACCGACTGGAGCGGGAGGCCCAGGTGGTGGAACGGCTTATGGCCGGCGACCGCACAGCAGCACAGATGGTCCCGGCCCTCTATGCGGCAGTGGACCAACGGCTTTGGCCGGCGGCGTCGCTGTCAGTCTTGGCTCACTTGATCAAGTTGGTGGAAGACGGCGCGGCGACGATCGCCGGCGAACCTGGACTCAACGCCGATTTTCGTCCCGCCTAACGGATATTCTCTTCTAGCGCAGCAACGATTTTGCCCATCAGGCGACAGGTCGCGCCACCATCAGGTCGCGGGTCGCGCGCGGCGACTCGGATGTCGGTACGACCGGGCCGGATTCGAATCACGGCGTCATAAGCGAAACCGTACCAAGCGCCTTCATGAACCCCTTCCACCTCGAAGGTGGAGGCCCTCACCACGGGGAATCCGGCGTCCACCAGGGCCGAGACGGCCTGTTGCGCCAGAACCTGCGTCGGGATCGAGCGCGCGGCAGAGCAGGTTTCCGCCCCCGTAACTCCCGAGGCGTCAGGATGCAGAGCCGCCAGACGCCTATAGGTCGGGGGTTCGGCCACATGGGTGCTGATGTCTCGGGGCGATTGTTCGGCCAGGCGCCGGCCTTGATCCAGAAAGACGCCCAGGGTGGCGCCGGCCAGAACCATGGCGATCGCGGCGTAAATCCAACGCCGCCTCAAATCCCCGAGCGTCAGAACCGCCACGATCAGAGCAGCGACACCCCCAACCCAGGCCAGTCCCCGCCCCACCGTCCAGGTCAGCAGATCATAGGTGATCGCCCGATCCACCCCGCCGAACAGGGTCGCAGCCATCGCCGCCACCACCAGAACCAGCGGCGCCGCCGTCAGGGCGGTCAACCAGGGGATCAGCGCGGGAAGAGGCTTGGTCGACGGCATCGGCGCTCCATGGGATCAGACGGGCTGGATGTCGGGCAGACGGTAGTCCTTCATCCGCTCGCGCAGAAGCTTCTTGTCGATCTTGCCCGTGGCGCCCAGCGGAATCTCGCCCACGGCCACGACGTCGTCCGGCATCCACCATTTGGCGATCTTGCCGTGCAGGAAGTCGAGATGCTCCTGCTTGTCCAGCGTCTCGCCGTCCTTCAGCTTGACCAGAAGAACCGGGCGTTCATCCCATTTGGCGTGGGCGGCGCCGATCACGGCGGCCAGTTCGACCTTGGGGTGGCCCACGGCGATGTTCTCGATCTCGATGGAGCTGATCCACTCGCCGCCGGACTTGATCACGTCCTTGGATCGGTCGGTGATCTGCATGAAGCCCAGTTCGTCCACCGTCGCCACGTCCCCGGTGTCGAAGAAGCCGCCGGCATCCAGGATCGAGCCCTCCTCACGGAAATAGCCCCGGGCCACCGTCGGGCCCTTGACCATGAGATGACCGAAGGTTGCGCCGTCATGCGGCAGTTCACGGCCGGCGTCGTCCTTGAGCGTCAACTCGATCCCCAGCGGCGGCGTCCCTTGTTTGGTGCGGTATTTCAGTTGCGCCTCGAACGGCAGGGCCGCAGTCTCGGGCGTCATGTTCGACAGGGTGCCGATGGGCGAGGTCTCGGTCATGCCCCAGCCCTGAAGCACCTCGATCCCATAGTCGTCATGGAAGGCGCGGATCAGGCTTTCGGGCACAGCAGACCCTCCGATCAGCACCCGGTTGACGGTGGAGAGCTTCAGCCCGTTCTGCCGCATATGGGCCAGCAGCCCCTGCCAGACCGTCGGCACGGCGGCGGAGAAGGTGACGCCTTCGGTTTCCAGCAGTTCATAAAGGGCCTCGCCGTCCATCCGGGCGCCCGGCATCACCAGCTTGCAACCCGATGCGGGGCCGACGAAGGCGATGCCCCAGGCGTTGGCGTGGAACATCGGCACCACCGGCAGGATGACGTCGCTGGTCTTGCCACCGACCACCGAGGACTGGAGCGCCATGAAGGTGTGCAGGAAGTTGGACCGGTGCGAGTACAGCACCCCCTTCGGATTGCCCGTCGTGCCCGAGGTGTAGCAGAGGCCGCAGGCGGTGTTCTCGTCGAAGGCGCCCCAGACGACATCCGCCGACTGCTCCGCCACGATCCGTTCATAGGATTCCGCACGCGGCAACGGCGTTTGCGGCATATGGGCGTCGTCGGTCATGATGATGACGCGCTCGACCTTGGGGATATGCGGCAGGATGGCTTCCAGCAACGGCACGAAGGTCAGGTCAGTGAAAATGACCCGGTCCTCGGCGTGGTTGATGATATAGACGAGCTGTTCCGGGAAAAGGCGCGGATTCAAGGTGTGGCAGACCGCCCCCATGCCCATGACGCCATACCAGGTCTCGATATGCCGATCCGTATTCCAAGCCAGGGTGGCGACCCGGTCGCCCGGCTGTATGCCCCACGCCTTCAGAGCGTTGGACACCCGCTTGGCGCGGTCGTGGATTTGGCCGTAGGTCGTACGAACGATGGGGCCCTCGACCGAGCGCGTGACCACCTCGCGGTCCCCATGCCAGTTCTTCGCATGGTCGATGATCTTGTCGACCGTCAACGGCCAGTCCTGCATCAAGCCCAGCATGGTGCGTCTTCCTTGTCCCTTGGTGCGTCTGCTTGGCTGCGACGCTTGAACAGACGCTATCATCGGTGATCAGCGATAAGCAACGTAACGCAACGTCATCCTCGCGCGACGGATCGTCTCCCGTGGCGCTGAGACGCCCGGCGCCCTAGAAGGCGGCCCATGGCCATATTGATCGCGATCACGGGGGGCTCCGGCTCCGGCAAGAGCACCCTGGCGGAGGCGCTCGTCTCGGCCCTGCCTGAGGGCAAGGCGGTGCTGGTGCGCGAAGACTCCTACTACAGGGACGCCGCCAGCCTGCCCGGTTTCGACGCTGCGACCTTCGATTTCGACGATGTCGCCGCCCGCGACCATGATCTGATGATCACAGACCTGAAGGAACTCAAGGCCGGTCGTTCGGTGACCGCGCCCCTCTATTCCTTCATCCACCACGGACGCGAACCGGGCGGCGAACCGATCCCGGCGGCCGAGGTGGTGATCGTCGAGGGGACCCATGTGCTCTGCACCGCCGACTTGACGGCCCTGTTCGACATCCGGGTCTTCGTCGACACGCCCTCTGACATCCGCTTCATCCGCCGCCTGCTGCGCGACCAGTCCGAACGCGGGCGCTCGGCGGACTCAGTCGTGACCCAGTATCTCGCCACCGTGCGGCCCGGTCACGAACGCCTGACCGAGCCCTCGCGCACCCACGCCGACTTCATCATCGCCGACGCCACGGCGGCGGTTCGGCTGGAGGATCCCCAGGCGGTGGTGCGTCTGGCGGCGCCCGTCCTCGCCCACCCCCTGCTGCTTCCCCTGCTGGAGGCCTGACGGCGCCCATCGAAGGCGTCACCGATTCGTTTTCTGTGGACGCCGTCCCCGCCGCTGCGGGTTCCGCGTTTCGAATCACCCAATCTGAGGCAAGCTCTCGACATGAACGCTCAGGTCGCCACCGTCGAACTTCAGGCTCGGACCGCCGCGGCCGCCCCTGACCATCCGGAATGGCAGTACCTCAACCTGCTGCGCGACATCCTGGACAATGGCGTGCGACGCGACGACCGCACCGGCACCGGCACCCTGGGCGTTTTCGGCCGTCAGATGCGGTTTGACCTGTCCAAGGGTTTCCCGGTCCTGACGACCAAGAAGCTGCACCTGCGTTCGATCATCGTCGAACTGCTGTGGTTTCTGCGCGGCGAGACCAATATCGGCTGGCTGAAGGACAACGGCGTCCGCATCTGGGATGAATGGGCCGACGCCGAGGGCGAACTGGGCCCGGTGTATGGCAAGCAGTGGCGGTCCTGGACTGCGCCTGACGGCCGGGTCATCGACCAGATCGAGAAGCTGGTTCACGGCCTGAAGACCAACCCGAACAGCCGCCGCCACATCGTCACCGCATGGAACCCGGCCGACGTCGATGACATGGCCCTGCCGCCTTGCCACTGCCTGTTCCAGTTCTTTGTCGCGGACGGAAAACTGAGCTGCCAGCTGTATCAGCGCAGCGCCGACGTCTTCCTCGGCGTGCCGTTCAACATCGCCTCCTACGCCCTGCTGACCCTGATGCTGGCCCAGGTGGTCGGGCTGGAGCCCGGCGACTTCATTCATACTTTCGGCGACGCCCACCTGTATCTGAACCACCTGGAACAGACCGAACTCCAGCTGACGCGCGAGCCCCTGCCTTTGCCGGTCATGCGCATCGCGCCCAAGACCGACCTGTTCGCCTTCGAACTGTCGGACTTCACGCTTGAGGGTTACGAAGCCTGGCCGCACATCAAGGCCGCAGTGGCCGTTTGATGGACCTCAAGTCGCTGCAGGCCGCCGTCCTGCGCATTTCAGACATCTACGCCGCCGAACACCAGATCGACCGCGACCGCGACTGGGCGCTGCTGAAGCTCCAGGAAGAGCTGGGCGAACTGACGGCCGAGCATCTGCGTCTATCCGGACGGGCGCGCGGAACGCCCGACGCTGACGCCTTGGGTGACGAAGCGGCCGACGTTCTGGGCATGCTGCTGATCTATTGCGCGGGCGCAGGCGTTGACCTGGAGACGGCCATGCGGCGCAAATGGCTCAAATGGCTGGAGCCAAAAGCATGACCATTCCCCTGATTTCCCTGGTCGTCGCGCGCGGACGCAACGGCGTCATCGGCCGCGACGGCGATCTGCCCTGGCGGCTTCGTTCGGACCTTCAGCGGTTCAAGTCCATCACCGTGGGCAAGCCCTGCCTGATGGGCCGCAAGACCTGGGAGAGCCTGCCGCTGAAGCCCCTGCCCGGCCGCCTGAACCTGGTGCTGACCAAGGACGAGTCCTATGAGGCCGACGGCATGTCCAAGGGCGCCCTGGTCTGCGCCACTCTGGACGAGGCCATAGAGATCGGGCGCGAAACGGCCGAAGAGGACGGCGTGGACGAAATCTGCATCATCGGCGGCACCGCAGTGTTCGAAGCCGTCCTGCCGCGCGCCAAACGCCTCTACATCACCGAGGTCGACGCCTCTCCAGACGGCGACGCGGTCTTCCCGGCATTCGACGAGACGGCCTGGGTCGAGGTATCGTCGGAATCGCATCCGGCAGGCGAGAAGGACGATCACGCCTTCACCTTCCGAGTGCTGGAACGCCGCTAGGAGAAGTCGATGTACGTCACGACCACCAACGACCTGCCCGGTTTCCGCGTCACCCGCCATATCGGCCTGGTGCGCGGCGTGACGGTGCGCTCGCGCAACGCCATCTCCGACGCCATCGGCGGGGTCCAGTCGATGCTGGGCGGCCGGGTCGGGGCCTATGTGAAGCTGGCCGAGGCCGGGCGTCAGGAAGCCTATGACGAACTGGTCAAACACGCCGAGGCCCACGGCGCCAACGCCATACTGGCCGTTCGCTACGACGCCACCGAGATCATGCCCGGCGTGACCGAGGTGCTGTGCTACGGCACGGGCGTGATCGTCGAGCCGGCCTGAACCGGCTCGACGTCTCAGGTCAGGACAGGGTCATCAGGTCTGCGCGTTCGAAGTTGCGCAGTTCGTCAGATCGGCCGTCGCGGATTTTCTGCACCCAATGCGGGTCGGCCAGTAGGGCGCGGCCGACCGCAACCAGATCGAACTCTTCATTCTCCAGTCTGCGCACTAGGCCGTCCAGCGAGGCGGGTTTGGAACCCTCGCCGCCGAAGGCCGCGATGAACTCGCCGTCCAGGCCGACCGAGCCGACAGTGATGGTCGGCTTGTTCATCAGTTTCTTGGTCCATCCGGCGAAATTCAGGTCCGAACCCTCAAACTCCGGCTCCCAGAAGCGGCGCTGCGAGCAGTGGAAGACATCCACCCCGGCGTCTGACAGCGGCGTCAGCCATTCGACCATCTGGTCGGGTGTTTCAGCGATGCGGGCCGCGAAATCCTGCTGCTTCCATTGCGACAGGCGCAGGATGACGGGGATGTCGTCGCCGACGCCTTCACGCACCGCCTTGATCACCTCGGCGCCGAACCGGGCGCGATCAGCGATGGTCGGGCCGCCCCAGCGATCCTCACGCACATTGACCCCGCCCCAGAAGAACTGGTCGATCAGATAGCCGTGGGCGCCGTGGATTTCGACGGCGTCGAAGCCCAGCTCCCGCGCCGCGCGCGCCGACCGCCCGAAGGCGGCGATCGTGTCGGCGACGTCTTCTTCGGACATCGGCTCATACTTGGCCTTGCCCGGCGCTGTCAGGCCCGAGGGGCTGTCGACCTTGCCCAGCGGCGCCCAGTCCTCGCCCTGGCCACGCGCGGAGCCGACATGCCAGATCTGAGGCGCGATCAGCCCACCGGCGGCGTGGACCTCGTCCACCACCGTCTTCCATTGCGGCAGAGCGTCGCCGTGGAAGACCGGGACATTGGCGTCGTTACGCGCGGCAGGCCGCTCCACCACCGTGCCCTCGGTGACGATCAGCCCCACGCCGCCTTCCGCCCTGCGACGATAATAGCCAGCGACGTCTGAGGTCGGGATTCCGTTGGGCGAGAAGGATCGCGTCATGGGCGCCATGACGATGCGATTGGGCAGGGTCAGCCCCTTGATGGTGAAGGGGCGAAACAGGGCGTCGACGCTCATCGGATCTCCTTGGGTATCGGTAAGACCCAAGGTGGCGAATAGAGTTGCGTTTGAAAACCCCCAGCCGTGAAGTTTCTACAGCCCCAGGGCGACCGCCACCTGATCGGCGATCGCGGCGAACCGGACGGCGATTTCGCCAGACGGATCGGCCGCCACCACCGGTAAGCCCGCATCGCCGCCTTCGCGCAGCGCGGCGTCCAACGGCAGGTCACCCAGGAAGGGAATGGACAGACGGTCCGCCTCCGTCTTGGCTCCGCCTTGTCCGAAAACCGGGCCGGTCATGTTCTCGATCAGGCCGAGGGTCGGCACATTGACCCGTTGGAACAGCGTATGCGCCCGCCGCGCATCCGCCAGTGCCACTTCCTGCGGCGTCGAGACGATGACGGCGCCGTCCAGCGGAGTTTTCTGGATCAGGGTCAGTTGCACGTCGCCGGTGCCGGGGGGCAGATCAACCACCAGCACGTCCAGCGGCGCCTCGGCCGTGCCCCACCGGGTTTGGGTCAACATCTGAGTAATGGCCTGCGACGCCATCGGCCCGCGCCAGATCATGGCGTCGTCCATCTTGGTCAGCAGGCCGACCGACATGGCCTTCATGTCATGGGCGACATGCGGAACAATAGCGCCGTCCTCATAGGCGGGCTGGCCGCTGATCCCCAGCATGGTCGGCAACGACGGGCCATAGACATCGGCGTCCAAGATCCCGACTGACAGGCCGCGCGCCGCCAGGGCTGCGGCCAGATTCACCGCCACCGTGGACTTGCCCACTCCGCCCTTGCCGCTGGCGACCGCCAGAACACGACGAACATGGGCCGGTCGGTCAGTGGCGACCGGCGCCTTGGCGCGTCCCTGATCGACCGCAGCCTTCGAAAGACCGGCGGTGCGCGCTGCCGGCTTGCTGAGCCCCGGTTTAGCCTCGGCCGTCAGGATCACCGACACCCGGTTCATACCGGGCAGGGCCTTCAGCGCCGCCTCGGCGGCGTCCCGGACCGGGGCATAGGTTGCGACCAGACTGCGATCGACCTCCAGCGCAAAACCGGCCCGGTCATCGGCGACCACCAACCCTTGAACGAGGCCGGAGGCGATCAGCCCCTGGCCGGAAACCGGGTCAGTGACGGCGTCTAGGGCGGCGATGACGGCGGAACGTTCGACCAAGACGGTCTCCACAAGACTTGCAGGCGATAAGGGGCGTGTTCTATCGCCCATGGATGCCGCCCGCGAGCCTCGATTTGTCCCAGCCGCCATTAGTCACCCTGATCGCCGGCCCCACCGCCTCGGGCAAGTCGGCCCTGGCGTTGAAGATGGCGCGCGAGACCGCGGCCGTGATCATCAACGCGGACAGCCAACAGCTTTACGCCGACCTCCGCATCCTGAGCGCCCGCCCGTCGCCAGAGGAGGAGGCGCAGGCCGACCACCGCCTGTACGGCGTCGCCGACGCGGCGGAGACCTGGTCTGTCGGCAAATGGAGCCGGGCCGCCCTGGATCTGTTGGACGCCGCGCACGCCGAAGGCCGGCCGGCGATTCTCGTCGGCGGCACCGGCCTGTATTTCAACGCTCTGACGCGTGGGCTGGCGGATATTCCCCCGGTCCCGCAGAGCGTCCGCGACGCGGCGGAGGCGGACTATGCCGCATGGGGCGAAGCCGGGTTCCGCGCCCGTCTGGCCGAACGCGACGCCGAGGCCGCCCGGACGATAGAACAAGGCGACCGCCAACGGCTGATCCGGGCCATGAGCGTCCATTCGGCCAGCGGGCGCGCCTTGAGCGACTGGAAGGCGGATACACGCCCGCTGCTTGCGCCTGGGTCGTGGACAGGGCTTGTCATCGAACCCGACCGTGGCGCCCTCTACGCCAACTGCGACCGGCGTGTGGATCTGATGATGGAGAACGGCGCGCTCGACGAGGTTCGCGCACTGATCGCGCGAGGCCTCTCCCCGGCTCTGCCCGCCATGAAGGCGGTCGGGGTGCGCGAACTGGCGGCCTATCTGGCCGGAGAGATCGGCGGGGATGAAGCAATCGATGCTTTGAAACAGGCGACCCGGAACTACGCCAAACGCCAACTGACCTGGTTCAGGAACCAGACCCCGGACTGGATGCGGGTCTGAAGCGCACGCGACGCTTGGAAAGCGTCCGCGCAACGCCTATATTAGCCTTGTCCGGTTTCGGCCGGACTATAGCGATAAACGCGCTTGTAATAAGCGGACCGGACCCGGGTGCGATTCCCGGCGGCTCCACCATTCTCTTCCCCGCGTTATCGGCGGAGGCGTCATGGGGCCGACTAGCATCGACGGACGTGTAAAGAGGATTGCTTTCGCTCGTCCTGGCCCACCGTATCGGGCCATTTTCTAACTGCGAACGATAACTTCGCTGGAGAAGTCGCTCTCGCCGCGTAATGCGGTTCGGGTGATTTCGAATCTTAAGTCCTAGGGGTTCAGATCCTTGGGCGGGGCCTGTCGGGAGCCTGGCAACAGAATCCCGGCGCTTAATCCGTCACATCCTGTGCGTTTACCTCATTCGCATCTTTCGCGCGCGCGCCTGCGCCGCTATCAGTCGCGCTCAATTGCGAGGTGACGATGACCGACCAGGCCCCTCCGGTCGACGAGATGCAGTACGAGCGGCTGGCGCATGAAGCGCTGCGCGGCGTGATCCGTTCTGCCCTCGATCATGTTCTGGCCGAAGGCCTGCCCGGCGCCCACCATTTCTACATCACCTTCAAGACCCGGGCCGCCGGCGTCAGCATTCCGCCGGACATGCTGGCCAAATACCCGGACGAGATGACGGTGGTGCTGCAACACCAGTATGAGGACCTGCAGGTCGAGGCTGATCGCTTCTCGGTCAAGCTGCGGTTCGGCGGCGTGCCGCGCACCCTGGCCATGCCCTATTCGGCCGTCACCCGCTTCTATGACCCCAGCGTCCAGTTCCTGCTGCAGTTCGACGAGCCCGAGATTGTCGAAGCGGTCGAAGAGACAACGCCGCCCGAGGATCCGACGCCCGGCTCGGACGGCCCTAAAGTCGTATCGCTGGACCAGTTCCGGAAGAAGTAGCCCTTCCCTCCTCGCAAGCTCGCGATAAGCTCCGCCAGCAGCCTAGGGCGGAAGGATATGCGATGTTTCGTTTCATAGCGGCGCTCTCGGTGCTGGGCCTTACGGTCCTGGGCTGCGCGGCTCATGCCCAAAGCCGTTTCGATGGCTGGGCCTCGGCGGTGATCGCCGCCGACTGGCGCGACAGTGACGGGCGTCCCATCGCCGCCTTCGACAACGCTCAGCGCGACCTGACGACCGGTTTCCAGCGCGCCGGCTTCGACCCTGACGCCATGATCAGCGTCAGCCTGCGACCCGATGTCCCCAACCCCGTCGAGGCGGAAGACAGCCTGCGTCGTTTCGCCGAGGCGGCGCAACGGGCGCGCCGCGGCTGCCTGTTCTACGTCACCTCGCACGGCTCCCCCGAAGGCCTGGTCTTCGGTCCAGAGGCCACCCTGGAGCCGGAACGCCTGATTCCGGTTCTGCGCAGGATCTGCGGCGACCGCCCGACGGTGGTCGTGCTGTCAGCCTGCTTCTCCGGAATCTTCGTCGATGGATTGAAGGCGCCCAATCGCATGGTGATGACCGCCGCCCGCCGCGACCGGTCTTCGTTCGGCTGCGCTGCCGATGCGACCTATCCCTATTTCGATGAATGCGTGCTGGAGAGCCTGAAGACTGCGCCGGACTTCATCGCCCTGTCCCGCGCCACAACCGGCTGCGTCGCCGCCCGCGAACAGGCCGAGGGCCTGACGCCCGCGTCCGAGCCCCAGACCGCGATCGGGGCCACTATGCAACTATTGCTGCCGACCCTGAGGTTCAGGCCTTCCGGGGATAGGATCGGATCGTGATCCGCTCCCGCTCGCCTTCATGGCGCTCAACCAGCAGGCGGGCGACCTGGCTGTCGTCGTGGAACAGATAGCCCTTGATGGAATCCAGCAGCGCCTTGGCCAGGTTGTCGAGGTCCATCCAGGGCGGCTCGCCGACATGCTCCATGCGGATTTCAACGACATGATCGCCCCAGGACGGCCGTGACGCCCATTCCTTGCGCATGAACTCATAGACCAGCGGCTTGTAGTATTTGGCCTGAGTAGTCAGGCCCTCAATGACGATCTCGACCGCCTGCCCGTCCTCGCGCGCCCGGACCTTGCCGGTTCCGATCCAACCGGCCGTCATGGGTTCGCCTTTGGTCGGAGGATGTCCGCGCTCTTCTTGCCCTGCATGACTGCCGTGCTACACCCCCGCGCAAACAATCGCCACGCCTGAGAGCGAGTCCCCAATGAGCAACGTCCGCATCGAAACCGACACCTTCGGCCCCATCGAGGTCGCCGCTGATCGCTACTGGGGCGCCCAGGCGCAGCGGTCGCTGGGGAACTTCAAGATCGGCTGGGAAAAGCAGCCCCTGCCGGTCGTCCGCGCCCTGGGGATCGTCAAGCGGGCGGCCGCCGAAACCAACCGCGACCTGGGCAAGCTGGATCCGGCCCTGGCTGACGCCATCATCAAGGCGGCCAATGAAGTCATCGAAGGCAAGCTGAACGACCACTTCCCCCTGGTCGTCTGGCAGACGGGTTCGGGCACCCAGTCGAACATGAACGCCAACGAGGTGATCTCGAACCGCGCCATCGAAATCCTGGGCGGCGAAATGGGCTCCAAGAAGCCGGTCCACCCCAACGACCACGTCAACATGAGCCAGTCGTCGAACGACACATATCCGACGGCCATGCACGTGGCCTGCGCGGAACAGGTGGTCAACGACCTGATCCCGGCCCTGAAGCATCTGCACGCTGCGCTGGACGCCAAGGCCAAGGCCTGGGCCCACATCATCAAGATCGGCCGCACCCACACCCAGGACGCCACCCCCCTGACCCTGGGCCAGGAGTTCGGCGGCTATGCGCAACAGGTCGCCAACGGCATCGAGCGGATCGAACAGACCCTGCCCAAACTGATGGAACTGGCTCAGGGCGGCACCGCTGTGGGCACCGGCCTGAACGCCCCGATCGGTTTCGCCGAAAAGGTCGCGGCCCAGATCGCCGAAATCACCGGCCTGGCCTTCACCACGGCGCCGAACAAGTTCGAGGCCCTGGCCGCCCACGACGCCATGGTCTTCAGCCACGGCGCGATCAATACGGTCGCCGCCTCGCTGTTCAAGATCGCCAACGACATCCGCTTTCTGGGCTCCGGCCCGCGTTCGGGACTGGGCGAACTGGCCCTGCCGGAGAACGAGCCCGGCTCGTCGATCATGCCGGGCAAGGTCAACCCCACCCAGTGCGAAGCCCTGACCCAGGTCTGCGTCCAGGTGTTCGGCAACAACGCCGCCCTGACCTTCGCCGGCTCGCAGGGGCATTTCGAGCTGAACGTCTACAACCCGGTCATGGCCTACAACTTCCTGCAGTCGGTCCGTCTGGTCGCCGATGCGGCCATCAGCTTCACCGACAACTGCGTCGTCGGCATCGAGGCCCGCGAGGACAATATCGCCCGCGGTCTGAATAACTCGCTGATGCTGGTCACGGCCCTGAACGGCAAGCTGGGCTATGACATCTGCGCCAAGATCGCCAAGACCGCGCACAAGAACGGCACCACCCTGCGCGACGAAGCCGTCGGCGGCGGCTATCTGACCGACGCCGAATTCGACGAGGCGGTGCGTCCCGAGAAGATGATCTCGCCGGGCTGATTGGCGCCTCACGGGTTCCGGGTTAGGCTTCGCCCATGGGCAAGGTCGAACTGAACATCGGGATCGATCCGGAATTGCTGGAACAGGCGGCGCGTCTCGGCGTCGCCGTTTCAGGGCTGAGCGAAAGCCAGTTGCGCCTGCATCTGCAGAAGGTCGATCCCGCCGGCGCCGAGGCGCGCGCCGACCGCTGGGCCAAAGAGAACGCCGAAGCGATCAAGGCCTATAACGACCGCATCGAAAAGGACGGCTGTTTCGGCGAAGAGTGGCGCACTTGGTAATTCGCCAGTTCGACGTTTTCCGGAATCCAACCGCGTCGCTCAGGCACCGAACACCCTTCATCATTTTGATCCAGTCTCACCATCTGCCCGGCATCGACAGCCAGATTGTGGCTCCATTGCACACGGCCGCCACAACCGAGCGACTGGCCGGTCTGTCGATACCGTTGCAGATCGATGATGTGGACGTCGTCATGGTGATCAGCGAACTTGCCTCTCTACCCTCTGACCGGCTGCGTCAGAAAGTCGGCTCTCTCATCTCCCATGAGGACGAGATTCGTCGCGCCCTGGATCGCCTGTTCACCGGTTTCTGATCACGGACGCCCTGAAAGCACGCTACGGTTGCCGCAACTTAAACGCCGGGAACCGCCATGGCCGACGTCCGGGTATTCTTCGCCACCAACCGCAACTACCAGCCCGCGAACAAGCGGCAGGTGTTCGGTCGCACCTTCAACCCCGACGGCGTGGCCGCCTTGCGGTTCGGCTATGCTGATTTCAAGTCCGATCCCGAGCGACCGGCGCTTCAGGATCTGCACGTCTATCCCGACATCCTGAACCAGGCCGACGTGACCAAGACCGGCGGCGGCCAGTTCATGGAGGACCTGCGCGCCGCCATGGCGGACGGGCGGCGGTGCGACACCCTGGTCTTCATCCACGGATTCAACGTCAGTTTCACCGGCGCGCTGCAGACTGCGGCCCTGCTGGCCCAGGGACTGAATGTCGGCGGGCATCCGCTGAATATCGTCGTATTCAGCTGGCCTTCGGACGGTTCGGCCGTACCCTGGATGTCCTATTACAGCGACCGGGAGGATGCGCGGGCGTCGGGACCGTCGGTCGCGCGGGCCTTCCTGAAGTTCAGAGATTTTGTCATAGCGCTGAACGAAGCCGACTACTGCCAGCGACGGGTGCATCTGCTGACCCATAGCATGGGCGCCTATGTGCTGCGCCAGGCCTTGCAGGCCCTGATCGCCAAGGATCGGGACGGCCTGACCCGGCTGTTCGATCAAATCCTGCTGGCCGCGCCGGACGAGGACGACGACGCCTTCGAGCACGACACGAAGCTAAGGCTCCTGCCCCGCATAGGCCGACAGGTGACCGTCTATTATAATCCCAATGACAAGGGGCTGACCGTCTCGGACAAGACCAAGGCCAATCCGGATCGCCTGGGCTCGGACGGGCCGCGCCTGGTGGACCTGATGCCCAAGAAAGTGGCGCTGGTCGACTGCCGTGTGGTCGCCGGCGCGGCCGATCCGTTCGTCGAGCACAGCTATTATGTGCGCAGCCAGGCGATGAGCGACGACATCTCGGCGGTGCTGGCGGACACGCCGCTGGAGACCCTTCCCAACCGGGTCTTCGTCGAACGTCAGCGATCCTGGCGGATCGTCGCCGAAACCGGCGTGAAACCGGCCCGACCACCCGATCCGACCAGGCCAGACGCGCCTCCGACCTGAAGACCTAGGGTTTGTCGCGGATCGTCCGTCCCACCGGCGCCAGAGCCAGCTTGGCCAGTTCCAAATCCTTCAGAGCGAAGGGAATGCCGATGATGGAGATGAACTCGGCCACCGCGATCACCAGGTGAGACAGGGCGATGTACCAGCCGGCGACCACGAACCAGACCACGTTCAGCACCAGCCCCAGGCACCCCGCCACCGGGTGGGCGTCCTGCCAGACGATCTCCCGCCCGAACGGCCAGAAGGAATAGCTGGCGATCCTCCAGGCCGCGAAGGTCCAAGGAAGCCCGACAATCGTCAGGGCCAGAATCGCGCCGCCCAGCAGCCACAGCAGGCCGGACAGCCAGCCGCCGAAGATGAACCAGAGAATATTCAGGATCAGGCGGATCATCGCGTCCCTCCGATAACAATGTCCTCCAGATAGAACGAAGGCCCCGCCGGTGACAGCGGGGCCTCCATTAATTCGCCGAAACCTGCGGGCTAGTGGGGCTTCTCTGTCCAACGCGCCTTGGCGTCGTCCTTCGTCAGATTCAGATGGACATGTTTGTCGTCCACCCGTTCTACCCAGCTGACCGGGATCATGTGGTGCTTGAAGCCGCCCGCGAAATCGAGCTTGGCCAGCTCGATCTGATCCCCGAGCACATGGTCCACGCGACCGACGTGACCGCCGTCCGATCCGACGACTTCGAGATGTTCCTTGATGAGCGTTGCGTCGACCATGGTCACTGTCCTTGGGTTTGGTTGTTCTGCCGGATCAAACGTTCGTCGGGTCGCAGGGTTTCAAACCGCAGCGCTTGGCGCTGTCGTCGTCCGGTGATGACAGACCCTTCCCGCCGACGGTATGAGTACAGTCAAGGCTAGTGGAGAAGGCATCGGATGAGACGGATCTATTCCAGCCTGCTGGCCTTCGTCATGGCGGTCGCGGTGGCGTCCTGCGGCACCCTGGATCGTCCTGTCGGTCCCTTGCGCCTCGCCGACGGCGCCCTTACGCCGGCGCAGGATCCCCGCATCCGCGCCAATGACGCCGCCCGGCTGGAAGCCTTCACCGAGGAGGTGGGCGCTCGCCTGTCCAACGATCGGCCCTTCTCGATCCTGGCCTTGTCCGGAGGGGGAGCGAACGGGGCCTATGGCGCAGGCGTTCTCGTCGGCTGGACCGAACGCGGCGACCGTCCGGTGTTCGACATCGTCACGGGCGTCAGCACGGGAGCGCTCGCCGCCCCCTTTGCCTTCGCCGGGTCCCAATGGGACTCGCAACTCGGTCATGCCTATACCGACGGCGGAGCCAGCAGTCTGCTCAGTTGGCGAAGCCTGGCGATCTTCCTCTACCCCAGCCTGTTCAGCGCCGGCGCCCTGCGCGATCTGGTGGACGACAACGTCACGCCAGACCTGTTGGCGGCCATCGCCCGCGAACACGCCAAGGGCCGCCGCCTTCTGGTCGCCACTACCAATCTGGATAGCGAAGAGACAGTCATCTGGGACATGGGCCTTCTGGCCAGCCAGAACGACGACAATTCGCGCGCCCTGTTCAAGGAGGTGCTGGTCGCCTCGGCCAGCATACCCGGCGTCTTTCCGCCGGTGCTGATCGCCGGCCTTCAGCCCGACCGTACTGTGGTGATGGAGATGCACGCCGACGGCGGTGTCAACACGCCCTTTCTGGCCATTCCCGAAAACCTGTCGCTCTGGACACGAGGTGCGGACCAGCCGGGCGGCGGCGCCCTCTATGTCGTGGTCAACGGCCAGGTTGGCCGTAATGACGGGGTCACGCCCGGACGGCTGACCGCCATCCTGATGCGCAGCTACGACAGTATGAGCAAGGCCTCGCTGCGCGCCCATCTGGCGACGACGGCGGCCTTCGCCCAGCGCAACGGCATGAGCCTGTCGCTGGCCGCCATCCCCGATAACATTGAGGCCTCGAGCCTGAAATTCGACCAGAAGACCATGACCGCCCTGTTCAACCTCGGCCGCGAACGTGGGCGGTCCGCCGACGGCTGGACCAGACTGGACCAGACCGCGTCTGCGCCGGCCTTCATTCCTCCGTCCACCTTGCCGGCCGACCAGGTTCCCGAGGCCCTCAAACCCAAGGCGCCCGCGACGGCCGCAGCGACGACGCCGGGGCCTCAGGACTAACCATGGCGGAGATCATCAATCTGAGCCGGGCGCGCAAGGTCCGCGCCAAGGCCGAAGACAAGGCCCGAGCCGCGGTGAACCGCGTCGCCTACGGCCGCACCAAGGGGGAGAAGAAGGCCGCTCAAACCGAGCAGACGCGGGCGACCCGCCTGCTGGACGGCCAGAAGTTGGACGGCGACAAGCCGACGGATTGAAATCAGGCCGGCTTCGGCGCCCGGATCAGCAAAACCTGCCCCGCCAGCACCAGGGCCAGTCCGATCAACATGGTCATCCCCACATGGGCGCCCTCGAACAGCACAGACATGATGACGGCGATCGGCGGCGTCAGGGCGGAGATATAGCTGGCCAGGGCGAAGCCCCGCTGCCGCGCAAGGGTGAAATACAGGCCGAAGGCGATGACCGACCCGAACAGCGACAGGTGCAGCAGCGACAGGACATAGGCCGAGGTCGGCTCGATCCGCCATTGGACGCCCGTCGCAAATCCATAGATCGCCAGCATGGTCGTGCCATAGGCCATGGCCCAGGCGGTCGCCGCCATCACCGGCGCCCCGGCCTGTTGTCCCCGCCAAGCGAACCAGTTGCCGAAGGCCGAGGCGACGACGGCGATCAGGGCAAAGACAATGCCCAGCGCCGGCGCGGACCCGGCTGATACGCCCGCGCCAGACAACTGCCCGAACGAAAGGACAGCCACCCCCAAAATTCCAAGGATCGCGCCCTGCCAGGCGCCGACGGCCGCCTTCTGCCCTTCCAGAAGGCGAAACAGCACCAGGTTGACGAAGGCCAAGGCGGCGAAAATCACGGCGACGACCGCAGACGCGACCCGCTCTTCCGCCGCATAAACAAAGCCATAGCTAACGGCGAAGACGAAGGCGCCCTGCCCCACGGCCGCCAGATGCTGGGCGCGCGTCAGCCGCAGCGGCCGACGCGTCACGGCGCAGAAGCCAAACAGTACAATAGCCGCCAGCCCAAACCTCCAGACGATGGACACGATCGGATCCACCACGCCCAGTTGCAGGGTGATGGCGAACCAAGTCGTGCCCCAGATCAGGGCGCAGGTCAGGATGGCGAAAATTGTAAGGGGGCGACTCATGCAAGGCTCCTTAGGCGAGGACCGCTTACCACTGCGCCCCCACAAGCGCCGCTCACGTCTTGCGCCCGAGTGTGACAAACTGCGCCGTATAGGAGAACGCCATGCGCAGCCGCTTCATGATCCCCGCGCGCCGACGGAACACCGCGAAATGAGCGGCCTGACCAAACGGTCGGTCGTGCTGGCCGGTCACGCCACATCTGTGGCGCTGGAGCCCGAATTCTGGGCCGTTCTGGACCGCATCGCTGCGGCGCGCAGCTTCAGCAAGGCTCAGCTTCTGGCCGATATCGACGCGAACCGTGGCCGCCGCCCGCTCGCCTCGGCCTGCCGCCTGCTGGCCCTGTCGTGGGTGGCGGAACACGGACCGGCAGCGTAACATGGGTCGATAAATGGAGCCCTTGATGGACACCCCACGTCTGATTCCCGCCGCAGCCTTCGGGGGCTTGTTGGCCGTCGGCCTGATCGGAGCCGGCGCCCTGATCGGCCAGGGCGTGATCCATGCCCGCGCCGGCGATCGCACCGTAACCGTTCGCGGCCTGTCGGAACGCGAGGTAAAGGCCGATCTGGCGGTTCTGCCGCTGCGGTTCACCGCGTCGGGCGATGTCCTGTCCGAAGTCCAGGCCCGGATCGACGGCGATCTGGCCCTGGTCCGTCAGTTCCTGAAGTCTCAGGGCTATCCCGCCGACGCCGTCGACCTGGGCCGGCTTGAGGTCGCCGACACCCGCTCGCGTGAATATGGCGTCCAGAACGGCGGCCCCCGCTTCATTCTGGCCCAGACCGTCATCGTCCGCACCGGCGACGTCGCCCGTGTCCAGGCCACCACCCGCGCCCTGAACGACCTGGTGCGCCAGGGCGTAGTGCTGCAGGACTTCCAGGGGCCGTCCTACATCTTCACCAAGCTGAACGCCGTGCGGCCCCAGATGATCGCCGAGGGCACGGCGGCGGCGCGCACCGGCGCCGAACAGTTCGCCAAGGACTCCGGCACGCCCCTGGGTCCGATCCGTCAGGCCACCCAGGGCTCGTTCGAAATCCTGCCGCGCGACGGTTCGGGCGGCGACGAATCCGGTTCCATCGACAAGAAGGTCCGGGTCGTGACCACCATCACCTATAGCCTGAAATAGGTGGACCGGAGTCAGGCGTCTCCGCCTGATCAGCCTGGGCCATGGGGCGGCCGATCTGTTGAACCTCATCGAGCTTGGGGTCGCCGCCCTTCTCAAACAGGGCGATCCAAACGGCGATGACGACGAACATCCCGACCATGCCCAGGGCGAAGGCGCGCCAGCCGCCTCTGTCTCGTCCGGGTCCTGGGTTCGGGGGCTGCTTCATCCTCTGCGCCTTTCGTTGCATCGCACAAGGAACAGGTCGTCGATCAAGGCGGTTCCGCACTTCATTTGCACGGCGGCCCTGACATCGCCGTCCGGTCCCCTTATGTTCCCCTATTCGAATCTGACCGCCCGGACCTTTTCCCGCCTGTGACCGACCTTCCCGCCCCCCGTATTTCAGACCTGGCCCGGGCGCGCGCGCCGCAGGCGGAAGAGGCGCGTGACTATCTGGCGGGCCTGAACCCCGAACAGCGCGAGGCGGTCGAGACGACCGAGGGACCGGTCCTGGTCTTGGCCGGCGCCGGCACCGGCAAGACGCGGGTCCTGACCACCCGTCTGGCGCACATCCTGGCGACCGGCCGGGCCAAGCCGTGGGAGCTTCTGGCCGTCACCTTCACCAACAAGGCCGCCCGCGAGATGCGCGAGCGGATCACCCATCTGATCGGCCCCTCGGCGGAAGGGCTCCGCTGGCTGGGCACCTTCCACTCCATTGCCGCCCAGATCCTGCGCCGTCACGCCGAACTGGTCGGGCTGAAGTCCAGCTTCACCATCCTGGACACCGACGACCAGGAACGGGTGCTGAAACAGCTGCTGGAAGCCGCCAATATCGACACCAAACGCTGGACGCCCAAGTCGCTGTCCGGCCTGATCGACCATTGGAAGAACCGCGGCTGGACGCCCGAGAAACTGCCCCCCGGCGAGGACTTCGCCAACGGCAAGGGCCAGGGCCTGTACGCCGCCTATCAGGCGCGGCTACGCGGCCTGAACGCCTGCGACTTCGGCGATCTGCTGCTGCACAACATCACCATCCTGTCGAAACACGCTGATCTAGCGGACGAATATCGCCGCCGCTTCCGCTACATCCTGGTGGACGAGTATCAGGACACCAATGTCGCCCAATATCTGTGGCTGCGGCTGCTGACGGCCTCGACCGGCAATGTCTGCTGCGTCGGCGACGACGATCAGTCGATCTATGGCTGGCGCGGGGCCGAGGTGGACAACATCCTGCGCTTCGAGCGCGACTTCCCCGGCGCCAAGATCGTCAAGCTGGAGCGCAACTATCGCTCGACCAGCCATATCCTCGGCGCGGCCTCGGGCCTGATCGCCGCCAATCGCGACCGGCTGGGCAAGACCCTGTGGACCGAGGACGACAGCGGCGACAAGGTGCGGGTGCGCGGCGTCTGGGACGGCGAGGCCGAGGCCCGGCTGATCGGCGACGAGATCGAGACTGCGCGCCACCCCCATGCCGGCGAACCGGGTCTGAAATACAAGGACATGGCCATCCTGGTCCGCGCCTCGTTCCAGATGCGGGCCTTCGAGGAACGGCTGGTCATGCTGGCTGTCCCCTACGAGGTCATCGGCGGGCCGCGCTTCTTCGAGCGGGCCGAGATCCGTGACGCCCACGCCTATCTGCGGCTGATCCTGTCCGAGGACGACGATCTCGCCTTCGAGCGGATCGTCAATGTGCCCAAGCGCGGCATCGGCGACACCAGCGTTCAGAAGGTCCTGCAGATCGCCCGCCAGCACGATTTGTCGGCCCTGACCGCCGTGCGCGGCCTGATCAACACCGACGAGCTTCAGGCCCGCACCCGAACCGCCCTGTCCAACTTCGTGCGCGACCTCGACCGCTGGCGCGCCCTGTCCGAGACCACGCCACACTGGCAGGTGATGGAGACGGTGCTGGAGGAAAGCGGCTACACCGACATGCAGAAGGCCGACCGCACCAGCGGCCAGACCCGGCTCGATAACCTGAAAGAACTGACCCAGTCGATGCAGCAGTTCGAGACGCTGCAGGCCTATCTGGAGCACGTCTCCCTGGTCATGGACCTTGAGCGCGCCAACAGCGACGATCCGAACGGCGACGGGGCGGTCCAGATCATGACCCTTCACGGCGCCAAGGGGCTGGAGTTCCCCCTGGTCTTCCTGCCCGGCTGGGAGGAAGGCGTCTTCCCCAGCCAGCGCAGCATCGACGAAAAGGGCGAAAAGGGCCTCGAGGAGGAACGCCGCCTGGCCTATGTCGGCGTCACCCGCGCCAAACAGGACGCCCGCATCTCCTTCGCCGCCAACCGTCTCGTCTATGGCCGCTGGACCTCTCAGTTGCCCAGCCGCTTCGTCGACGAACTGCCCATCGCCCACGTCGATCCCCAGTCCGACACCGGCTACTACGGCGCCTCCGCCGGCATGAAGGAGGCCAAGAGCCGCTGGGACGACGCGCCCTCCTTCGGCAGCGGCTATTCCTCCCCCGGCTGGAAACGCGCCCAGTCCTTCACCGCCGCCCAGACCCCGAACAAAATCACCGCCCGCAAGGCCGTGATCGAAGGCGACGGCCGCCTGATCGCCACCGCCGATCCCAAGTCCGGCTCCGGCTGGAAAAAGGGCGAGCGCGTCTTCCACCAGAAGTTCGGCTACGGCCACGTCCGCGTCATCGAGGGCAACAAGCTGCTGGTCGATTTCGAAAAGGCCGGCGAAAAGCGGGTGATCGACAGCTTCGTGGAGAAGGCGGGGTAAACGGGTCGAGGCCCAGGCGAGGAACATTCTCTGCCTTTGCCGCCGGCCAAGCTTTGGCCTAAGCCATCGCCTTCCCGTCTACGACCGAGTCCGCCATGTCCGCCCCTGCCCGTCCCACCGTCGATCGCGCCTGGCTGAGCTGGGCCATGCGGCGGATCGAGGCGGACTACAACCGCTCGGCCGACACCCATCTGATCCCGGTGGACATGCCGGCCCTGTCGGACATCGCCCTGTATCTGAAGGACGAATCCAGCCACCCGACCGGTAGCCTGAAGCACCGGCTGGCGCGGTCGCTGTTCCTCTATGCCCTCAGCAACGGCTGGATCGGCGAGGGCATGACCATTGTCGAGGCCTCCAGCGGCTCGACCGCCGTGTCCGAAGCCTATTTCGCTCGGATGCTCAACCTGCCCTTTATCGCCGTGGTTCCGCGCTCCACCGCACAAGAGAAGATCGCCGCCATCGAATTCTATGGCGGACGCTGCCATTTCGTGGACGTCCCGGGCCAGGCCTATTCGGAAAGCCAGCGGCTCGCCGACGAACTGGGCGGCCACTACATGGACCAGTTCACCTATGCCGAGCGGGCGACGGACTGGCGCGGCAACAACAATATCGCCGAGTCCATCTTCGCCCAGATGCGACGCGAGCCCTGCCCCGTGCCCCGCTGGATCGTGTGCGGCGCGGGCACCGGCGGCACCTCGGCGACGATAGGCCGGTTCGCCCGCTTCAATCGCCACGACACCCGAATCTGCGTCGCCGACCCGGAAGCCTCGGTCTTTCACCGTCACTGGGCCGATGCGACGGTCCAGACCAGCGCCGATCGTCCGTCCTTGATCGAGGGCATCGGTCGCGCGCGGGTCGAACCCTCCTTCGTCCCCAACGTCGTGGATCGGATGATCGTCGTGCCCGACGTCGCCTCCATCGCCGCCACCCGCGTGCTCAGCCGGCGTCTGGGCCGCCCCTGCGGCGGATCGACCGGCACCAACCTGTGGGCCTGCGTTCAGTTGGCCCAGGAAATGGCGAACGCGGGCGAGTGCGGCTCGATCGTGTCCATTCTGTGCGACCACGGAGACCGCTACGCCTCGACCTATTTCGACGACGCCTGGATCGCCGCCCAGGGCCTGGACACCGCCCCTTGGGAAGCCCGCCTGGACGCCTTCTTCGAAACGGGCGTCCTGCCGGAGGCCTGAACCGCCTGTTCCGTGGAGGCGGACGAGGCTAAGAAGGCCGGAGCGATCGAAAACGGTCAACATCTCCACAGGAGCCGACCATGGCGGGCCTCAAGGACAAGCGCGGCTTCATCGACAAGGACCGCATCGACCTGTCGGAGCGTCAGTCGGTCGAATACTGGATGAAGCGCTGGGGCGTGACCAAGGACCAGATCACCGCCGCCCACCGCAAGGTCGGCCGCATGACCAAGGACATCGCGGCGGAACTGGGCAAGAAGCGCTGACGCCAAGCCTCAGTCTCGAGGCCGCAGCGCCTCCCAGACGGCGAGCGCAAGCAGAACCGCCGAAGAAATGAGGCTGAGCCACAGCGGCGACAGATGCGCCCCGCCCATCAGGGCCGCCAGCGCCAGCAAGACCAGCAGGCCGCATCCCGCCAGCCGGTCGAGCGACCAGCGCCCCCAGACGCAATAGGCGGCCAGAGACGACCCAAACAGGAAGATGGCCGGTCCGCCCAGAACCGCAGCGACCACATGGGCTTCGGCATGGCCCAGCGGATGGGCCAGCACGAATTCGTCGCCCACCGCCGAGACGATAATCCCTGCGATCAGAACGATGGGGGCGTAGGTATAGGCGCGCCGCGCAATGGATCCGGCATCCTCGGCATGGGCGATGAAGTCCGACGCGGCGTCGTGCTTGGCGCCGAAATAGAGCTGCCACATTGCAATCGTGGTCAGGAAACTCGAGGTAAACGCCGCGATCGTCGGCAGGGTCCACGGAAGTTCAGCGAAGGTGGCGCCGGTGACCAGCAGCGTCTCCCCCAGACAGATGATCACGAACAGACCCACGCGCTCGGCCAGATGCGCCCCCTCCACGGTCCAGTCGGCCGTACTGGCGCGGCCGAGCCCCGGCGCGCGATAGCCCAATGCGGGGCCCGCATACTCGACCGCCAGGGCCGCCAGCCAGATGAACAGGCGATGGTCGGGGTTTGCGATCCCGCCCACGACCCAGAACACCCCGCTGAACGCCGTCCAGCACAGGATGCGCTGGAAGTTCTGACGCAGGATCTGATCCTCCCTCGCCGCCCAAAGCATGAACAGCGAGCGTCCGACATGAATGGCCACAAAGGCGCAGGCGAACACCAGCCCCCGCCCTCCGAAGGCGTCGGGCAAACCGATGGACATGACCAATCCGGCGGCCATGATCACGAACAGGGCCAGTCGAACCGGCGTCCGCTCCACGTCCAGCCAGTTTGTGACCCATGACGTATAGATCCAGCTCCACCAGACGGCGGCCAGAAGGATCACGGCTTCCAACGCGCCCAGCGGCGTCGGATGCTCGATCAGCAGATGGCTGATCTGGGTGATGGCGAAAACGAAGACCAGGTCGAAGAACAGTTCGACGAAGCCGACGCGCGCATGCTCGCCCTTCACGCGCGTCCGCAACAGCGAAACCATATCGCCCCTCCCCATCGGGAGAAGCTTAGGCCGGTTGTCGACCGCCGTCATCCCTGCGGCGCCCCATCACTCGGAGGAGCCGCCCCGCCTTAGAGGTGGAGGGTCCGCCCGTAGGCGTCCAGCGCCGCCTCGTGCATGGCCTCCGACATGGTGGGGTGCGGATAGACGATGCCGTGGATGTCTTCTTCCGTCGCCTCCATGGTGATGGCGGTGACATAGCCCTGGATCATCTCGGTCACTTCGTGGCCGATCATATGGGCGCCGATCAGGGCGCCGGTCTTGGCGTCGAAGATCACCTTGACGAAGCCGTCGACCTCGCCCGCGGCGACGGCCTTGCCGTTCACGCGGAACGGGAAGCGGCCGATCTTGACCTCGCGCTTCTCGGCGCGAGCGGCCTGTTCGGTGACGCCGACCGACGCGACCTGCGGCTGGGCGTAGGTGCAGCCGGCGATGGGCGAATGGACGTTTGGGGTCTTGTAGCCGGCGATGAATTCGGCGGCGTGGATGCCTTCATGCGACGCCTTGTGCGCCAGCCAGGGCGCGCCGGCGCAGTCGCCGATGGCGAACAGGCCCTTGACGTTGGTCTGGCAGTGGCCGTCGGTCTTGATGTGGCCGCGGTCCAGTTCGACGCCCAGCGCCTCCAGGCCGATGCCGTCGGTATTTGCGGTGATGCCGACCGCCGAGATGCAGACCTCGGCCTCCAGAACCTCGGCCTTACCGCCGACCTCGACGTCCACCTTTACGCCGGCGCCGGTCTTGGAGACCTTGGTCACCTTGGCGCCGAGCTTGAACTTGAAGCCGCGCTTCTCGAACGACTTCTGGGCGGCCTTGGAGACCTCCTCGTCCTCGACCGGCATGATGCGCTCGACCGCCTCGACGACTGTCACCTCGGCGCCCAGGGCGCGATAGAAGCTGGCGAATTCGATGCCGATGGCGCCCGAGCCGATGACGACGAAGGACTTGGGCAACTTCTTCGGCGCCAGGGCGTCGCGATAGGCCCAGATCTTGTCGCCGTCGGCCTCCAGGCCGATCTGCGGCAGGGCGCGGGCGCGCGCGCCGACGGCCAGCATGACCGCCTTGGCCTCGACCGTGCGCGACCCGCCGGCCTTCAGGGCGATGACGACCTTAGGAGCCGCAGCGCCTTTTTCCAGCTTGGCCGAACCCTCGATCACCTCGATCTTGTTCTTCTTCATCAGGAAGGCGACGCCCTTGTTCATCGTCGCCGCGACGCCGCGCGAGCGCTGGATGATGGCGTCGAAGTCGAACGACGCGCCGGACGCCGACAGGCCGTAGTCCTTCAGATGGCTCAGGCTCTCGAACTTCTCGCCCGACTTCAGCAGGGCCTTGGTCGGGATACAGCCCCAGTTCAGGCAGATGCCGCCCAGGTTCTCGCGCTCGACGATGGCGACCTTCTGGCCCAATTGGCTGGCGCGGATGGCCGCGACGTAACCGCCGGGGCCCGAGCCGATGACGACGAGATCGAATTCAGCAGCCATGATCAGATCAACTTCTCGATGTCGGCCTTGATGGCCTCGGGTTCTGTTTGCGGGGCGTAGCGGGCGACCACCCTGCCCTCGCGGTCGGTCAGGAACTTGGTGAAGTTCCACTTGATGGATTGCGAGCCGAGGAAGCCGCGCTTCTGCTTGGTCAGCCAGGCATAGAGCGGATGCCGCTTCGGCCCATTGACCTCCACCTTGTCGAACAGGGGGAAGGTCACGTCGAAACTGGTGGCGCAGAAGGCGGCGATCTCCGCCGCCCGTCCCGGCTCCTGCTCGCCGAACTGGTTGCAGGGAAAGCCCAGCACCTCGAACGGCCGGTCGGCGAACGTCCGGTGCAGCTTCTCCAGCCCGTCATACTGGCCGGTGAAACCGCACTTGGACGCCGTATTGACGATCAGCAGCGCCTGACCGCGGAAACGGTCCAGCGAAACCTCCGTGCCGTCGATGGCGCGGGCGGAGAAGTCATAGACCGAGGTCATGACCTCACCCTCCCCTTACGCCAGCATCGCGACGGGATCTTCGATCAGCGGCTTGAACGCCTGCAGGAAGCGGGCGCCGGTCGCGCCGTCCACCACACGGTGATCGCAGGTCAGGGTGACCGTCATCACGGTCGCCGCCACGATCTGACCGTCCTTGACGACCGCCCGTTGTTCGCCAGCGCCCACGCTCATGATGCAGCCCTGGGGCTCATTGATGATCGAGGAGAACGACTTGACGCCAAACATGCCGAGATTCGAGACCGAGAAGGTGCCGCCCTGGAACTCTTCGGGCTTCAGCTTGCGGTCGCGGGCGCGCTTGGCCAGGTCCTTGGACTCGGTCGCGATCTGCGCCAAGCCCTTGGTCTCGGCCTTGCGAATGATCGGGGTGATCAGGCCGCCGTCGATCGCCACCGCCATGGAGACGTCGGCGTTGTGGTGCATGGCGATGCCTTCGGGAGTGTAGGAAGCGTTGGCCTCCGGCACCAGCTTCAGCGCCAGGGCCGCGGCCTTGATGACGAAGTCGTTGACCGAAACCTTGATCCCCTGCGGCTCCAGCATCTTGTTCACCTTGGCGCGAACAGCCATCAGCTGGTCGATCTCGCAGTCGATGAACAGCGGGAAGTGCGGCACGTTCTGGATGCTGTCGACCATGCGACGCGCCACGGCCTTCCTCATCCCGTCCAGCGGGATCAGGTCGTAGCTGCCGTCCGGGATCCCCATCTGGGCCAGAGACTGAACCTGACGCGGCGCAATGCCCGAGGTCGCAGCGGCGGCGGTCGGCGCGGCGGCCGGTTGGGCGACGCCCTTGCCGGCGGCTTCGACGTCGCGCTTCACGATCCGGCCATGCGGGCCCGTGCCCTTGACCGACTTCAGATCGACGCCGTTCTGGGCGGCGATGCGACGCGCCAGGGGCGATGAGAAGATGCGTTCGCCACTGTCCGACTTCGGCGCAGCCGGAGCCGGCGCGACCGGTGCGGACGCCTTGGGCGCCTTGGGCGCCTCGGCGGCGGCCGGTGCGGCCTTCGGGGCCTCGTCAGCCTTGGCGGCCGACTTTTCGGCCTTCTGGGGCGCAGCGGCCCCGCCTTCGTCCTTCAGACGGGCGATCGGGGTGTTGACCTTCACGCCTTCCGTACCTTCGGCGACCAGAATGTCGGTGATCTCGCCCTCGTCCACGGCCTCGACTTCCATCGTGGCCTTGTCGGTTTCGATCTCGGCGATCACGTCCCCGGCGGAGACGACGTCGCCCACCTTGACGTGCCACTTGGCCAGGACGCCCTCTTCCATGGTCGGAGACAGGGCGGGCATCAGGATGTCGGTCATTGAGCAACTTCCTTCTCGGTCAGTGCGGCGCGGGCATGGGCCTCGGTCCAGCCGTCGCAGATAGCCTTGAAGGCCTCCTTCTGGTCCAGACCCGCGATCTGGGCGTAGGCGTTGGAGAAGTGCCAGGCGCACTCGGCCAGGACCGTCCCCATGTGGCGCGGTTCGTTCAACGCTGGGCGGATGTTCATGTGGGGCGTGGTCCCGCCCCACCAGATCCGCGCCAGTTCGGTGACTTGTGCGGGATCGAGCTGGCTCAGCTGTTCCGGGATGGCCAGGGCCTTCTCGTCCAGGCTCATGCCATCACCTGCTTCACGGCCGCGATGATCTTGTCCACGCCCGGCAGCGAGAGGGCTTCCAGATTGGCGGCATAGGGCAGCGGCACGTCTTCCTGGTGCACCCGCAGCGGAGGCGCATCCAGATAGTCGAAGGCGTGTTCGATGACCCGCGCCACAACCTCGGCGCCGACGCCCATCGGACCCCAGCCCTCTTCGGCCGAGACCAGACGGCTGGTCTTTTTGACGCTCTCGACGATGGTGTCGGTGTCCAGCGGACGCAGGGTCCGCAGGTCCACGACCTCGCACTCGATGCCTTCCTCAGCCAGCTTCTCGGCGGCCTGGAGGGCGAAGCCGACCATGCGGCTGTGCGCCGTGATGGTGACGTCCTTGCCTTCGCGACGAACCTTGGCCTTGCCGATCGGCAGGACATAGTCCTCGACCTCGGGCACGTCGAACTCGAGGCCGTACATCATCTCGTGTTCGAGGAAGACAATCGGGTTCGGGTCGCGGATCGCGGCCTTCAGCAGGCCCTTGGCGTCGGCCGCATCATAGGGCGCGATCACCTTCAGACCCGGAACCTGGGCGTACCAGGCCGAATAGTCCTGGCTGTGCTGGGCGCCGACGCGCGAGGCGGCGCCGTTCGGGCCGCGGAAGACGATGGGCGCACGGATCTGACCGCCCGACATGTACAGGGTCTTGGCGGCCGAGTTGATGATGTGGTCGATCGCCTGCATGGCGAAGTTGAACGTCATGAACTCGACGATGGGCTTCAGGCCCGCCATGGCCGCGCCGACGCCCAGACCGGCGAAGCCGTGCTCGGTGATCGGGGTGTCGACGACGCGCTGGTCGCCGAACTCCTGCAGCAGCTCGCGGCTGACCTTGTAGGCGCCCTGATACTGGGCGACTTCCTCGCCGATCAGGAAGACCTTGTCGTCGCGGCGCATCTCTTCGGCCATGGCGTCGCGCAGGGCGTCGCGGATGGTCGTCTTGACCAGCTTGGCGTCGGCCGGGATTTCCGGATCGCGCAGTTCGACCTTAGGGGTTGAGGTCTGGGCGGGTGCCTTCTCGGGATCGCCGGTCTTGCCTTCGGCTGTCGCCTTGGGCGCATCGGCCTGGGCCTCAGCCTTGGGCGCGGGCGCAGCCGCCCCGTCTTCGCCGGCCAGACGCGCGATCGGCGTATTGACCTTCACATTCTCCGAACCTTCGGCGACCAGGATTTCCAGCACTTCGCCTTCATCCACGGCCTCGACTTCCATCGTGGCCTTGTCGGTTTCGATCTCGGCGATCACCTGGCCGGCCGACACCGTGTCGCCCGCCTTGATGTGCCATTTGGTCAGCGTGCCCTCTTCCATCGTGGGGGACAGCGCCGGCATGAGGATGTCGGTCACGGATCAGGCCTCCACGTAGACGTCGGTATAAAGCTCGGACGGATCGGGCTCCGGGCTTTCTTGGGCGAATTGAACGGCCTCGGCGACGATGGCCTTGATTTCGTTGTCGATGGCCTTCAGCTCGTCTTCCGTCGCATTGGCGGCGGCCAGCAGAGTCTTGATGTGGTCGATCGGGTCGCGGGTCTTCTTGACCTCGTCCACCTCTTCCTTGGTCCGGTATTTGGCCGGATCGGACATCGAGTGACCGCGATAACGGTAGGTCTTCACTTCGAGGATATAGGGGCCTTCGCCGGCGCGGGCGCGATCGACGGCCTTCTTGACCGCATCCCGAACCGCGATGACGTCCATCCCGTCCACCTGCTCGCCCGGAATGCCGAAGCTGGCGCCGCGCTGGCTCAGCTGGGTCGTGGACGACGAGCGCTCGATGCTCGTGCCCATGGCGTACTGGTTGTTCTCGATGATGTAGATGGCCGGCAGCTTCCACAGCTGAGCCATGTTGAAGCTCTCGTAGACCTGACCCTGGTTCGAGGCGCCGTCGCCGAAATAGACGAAGGCCACCGAATCATCGCCGCGGTACTTGCCGGCGAAGGCCAGGCCCGTGCCCAGCGACACCTGCGCGCCGACGATGCCGTGGCCGCCGTAGAAGCCGGTCGGCACGTCGAACATGTGCATCGACCCGCCCTTGCCGCGCGACGAACCGCCGATGCGGCCGGTCAGCTCGGCCATGACTTCCTTGGGATCCATGCCCGCAGCCAGCATGTGGCCATGGTCACGGTAGCCCGTGATGATCTTGTCGTGGCCTTGCTTGACGCTCTCTTGAACGCCGACGGCCACGGCTTCCTGGCCGATATACAGGTGGCAGAAGCCCCCGATCAGACCCATGCCGTACAGTTGGCCCGCACGCTCCTCGAAGCGGCGGATGAGAACCATCTCGCGGTAAAAGCGGAGGAGGTCCTCCTTGGACGCCGAAGGCGTATTTGAAAGCTTGTCAGGCGCAGTGGTCTGAGCGGCTTTGGCTGGGGCTTTCGCCATCCGGCATCTCCCGGCTAGGCGCCGGGGAGCGACGCCTTCTTATCGTTACGGAAGGGGGCTTTAGCAGCCTTCCTTCCCGGAACGCAAAGGGGTGCGGGCTCGGCTGTAACAATAGTTCAAGTGGCGAGGGTTTTCACCCTTGAACGGGCTGTTCCTGAACGCGGATCACATAGTCGCGCGGGTCCGAAAAGCCGAGGACGGCCCGGGCGCGCTCCTCCAGTAAGTCCTTGGAAAGACTGTCAGTACGCAGATAGCGTACCCGCGTCTCCAGGTCGCGCCGCTGTTCGGTCAGGTGGGCGAGCTGATCCTCACGCTGCCCCATCAGGGCGTCGCGCGACGATCCACTCAGCAGGCCGCGCTCGCCCGTCAGAGCCTGCACGCCCAGATAGGCGAGCAACAGCAGCAGGGCGAGGGAAAGGCGGTACGGCTTCATCCGTTCGGGCACTCAAACGCTCCTTCTGAGCGCGAAAAACACAGTTCACGAACTGTGCCCGAAAATGCCTAATAAAATGTAGCTTGACCGTAAGAAAGTCGGCGAAGAACGCTGATTCTTCGCCGAGAATTCACAGGTTAGCGCAGCAGCATGCCGTCGCCGAAATAGACGGCCTGATCGCCCAGCATCTCTTCCAGGCGCAGCAGCTGGTTATATTTCGCCACCCGGTCCGAGCGGGCCAGCGAGCCGGTCTTGATCTGCCCGCAGTTGGTGGCCACGGCCAGATCGGCGATGGTCGAATCCTCGGTCTCGCCCGAGCGGTGGCTCATCACGGCGGTGTAACCGGCGCGGTGGGCCATATCGACGGCGTCCAGGGTCTCGGACAGGGTGCCGATCTGGTTGACCTTGATCAGGATCGAGTTGGCCAGGCCTTCGCCGATGCCGGCGGCCAGACGCGCCGGGTTGGTCACGAACAGATCGTCGCCGACCAGTTGCACCCGGTCGCCCAGGCGTTCGGTCAGCAGACGCCAGCCGTCGAAATCATCCTCGGCCATGCCGTCCTCGATCGAGACGATCGGGAAGCGCTCGCACAGATCGACCAGATAGGCGGCCATGCCCTCGGCGTCGACGGTCTTGCCCTCGCCGGCCATCACGTATTTGCCGTCCTTGAAGAACTCGGTCGAGGCAACGTCCAGACCCAGGTGGAAGTCTTCACCGGCCAGATAGCCGGCGGCCTGCCCCGCCTTGGTGATGAAGCTCAGGGCTTCTTCGGCCGAGGCTAGGTTCGGGGCGAAGCCGCCCTCGTCGCCGACGTTGGTGTTGTGGCCGGCGTCCTTCAGCTGCTTCTTCAGGGCATGGAAGATCTCCGTGCCCATGCGCAGGGCGTCGGTGAAGGTCTCGGCCCCGGTCGGCAGGATCATGAACTCCTGGATGTCGATCGGATTGTCGGCATGGGCGCCGCCGTTGATGATGTTCATCATCGGCGTCGGCAGGACGCGGGCCGAGACGCCGCCGATATAGCGGTGCAGCGGCAGGCCGGCCGAAATGGCGCTGGCCTTCGCCGCCGCCAGGGACACGCCCAGAATGGCGTTGGCGCCCAGGCGCGCCTTGTTGGGGGTGCCGTCCAGATCGATCATCGCCTCGTCCAGACGGCGCTGATCCTCGGCGTCCATGCCGGACAGGGCGTCGAAAATCTCGCCGTTGACGGCGTCGACCGCCTTCTGCACGCCCTTGCCGCCCCACAGATCCTTGTCGCCGTCGCGCAGTTCGACGGCTTCGTGTGCGCCGGTCGAGGCGCCCGACGGCACGGCGGCGCGGCCGAACGAGCCGTCATCCAGGATCACATCGACTTCCACCGTCGGATTGCCCCGGCTGTCGAGGATCTGGCGGGCGACGATGTCGGCGATGTCGGTCATGGCTCGGCTCTTTGGCTCAGGCGGAAAACAGGTTCGAGGGGTTTAGCCGTCTCCCCGCGAATCGCCAATGCCTGTTGCCGCTCCCGTCAGGAACAGCCTTCGACCAGTTGGATCGACGGATCGCCGGCGTGAACCATGGTCACCTTGCCGTCCGTGCCGACTTCGTAGCGGACGCCGCGTGCGGCGGGATCGGTCACATAGGCGGTGGATCCGCCGCGGGACCAGACAAGCAGATCCTCAGCCGGCGCCGGCCAGTACTTGTGCGGCTGGGCGAAGACGGCGCCGCCATAGGCCTGTTTGATCGCCATTCCCGTGGCGCCGACGCCGAAACCGCGATCCGTCTTGGTCGTCGCGCCGCGCGCGGCGGTTATGCGGGTCAGCACCCCGTTCTGGATCATGACCCTGACATCCGTCGGCGCATTGACCGGATGGAATTCGTCGCAGGTCTCTGGATCGGCCCCGCCGACCGCATCTGGCTGCGAATCCTCGCCCCAAACCCGCACCAGTTCGGCGCGCGTCATACCGATTCGCGCCGGGCCGAGGCCTTCGCTGGTCAGGACCGTAGCGTCGACGGGCGCAGGCGGCGCAGGTTCCGGCGACGGTGTGGCGGCGACCGGCGGCGTTTCGGCCACCGGGTCGTCACGGCGTTCACAGGCGGCGAGGGTAAGCAGCGCGACGGCGCTGACGGCGGCGAAACGAATCATGAGGCGAAGTCTCCAGGCAAGCTTCGCCGCACTGAACGCACGAAAACGGCGCGCGGATCACCGCGCGCCGTAAATAACTTCGTCCGGACGAGCCGGAAGCCTTCGAAAGACTAGTCTTCCTTCGGCGTGATGACCTGGCGACCGCGATAGGTGCCGGTCTTCAGGTCGATGTGGTGGGGGCGCTTCAGCTCGCCGGTGTCCTTGTCCTCGACATAGACGTTCGAGCTCAGGGCGTCGTGGGCGCGGCGCATGTTGCGACGCGAGGGGGATACTTTCCGCTTCGGAACGGCCATGTCCGTCTCAATCTTCTAAGTCGGGCGCCGCCCAGAGCCGAAGCCTGATCAAGCGCGAAAACGATAGCGGCGGCCCCAGTTCTTCGCAAGAAGAACGCCGAGCCGCCACGCGAGGCGCGGCTTATGCATGAACCGCACGATGATTTCAAGGCGTCTTGCGCGACTTCCAGCGATCACGGTCCAGCCCGAAGTAAAGACTGTCCATCCAGACGCCTCCGACCCGCCAGGTCCGGCTGGCGGCCCCCGTCTGTTCGAAGCCCAACCCCGTCAAAAGCCGAATGGACGCCGCATTGGCCGGATCGACATCTGCAGTCACCGCATCGATATCCCGCGTGGTCATCACATGATCGATCACTGCGGTCAGAGCTTCCGTCGCCAAACCCCGCCCCCAATAGTCCGGGTGCAGGATGTAGCCGATCTCGGGCAGACGCCAGAACCCCGCCTTGCCGATGACCCGTCCCTGCGCCTCGATGACGAAATCATCGCTGATCTCAGGGCCGCCGGCGATCATGCTTTCCAGCCACTCCGCCGTCTGTTCCCTGGTTTCATGCGGTGTCGTCGACCACCACCGCATGGCGTCCGGCGATGAAAGGACCTGATGCAGATCATCGACATCGCCGGGTCTCGCCCGTCGCAAAATGAGGCGTGGCGTGACGAGCTGATGGATCACGGGGTGGCGTTCATGCGGACCCCGTCAGGGCCACGGCCACCGCCTCGCCGATGGCCAGCGAACTGGTCAGGCCGGGGCTTTCGATGCCGAACAGGGCCATCAGCCCCGTTATCCCGTGACGTTCGACGCCGTGCAGCTGGAAGTCCGGTTGCGGTTCGCCCGGACCATGCAGCTTGGGCCGGATCCCGGCGTAGTCGGGCGTCAGGGCGCCGTCGGGCAGGCCCGGCCAGAAGCGGCGGATATAGGCGGCGAACACCTCTGCCTTGGCTGGATCGACCGAATAGTCCTCGGTCTCGACATAGGCCAGGTCGGGGCCGAACACGGCCTGCCCGCCCAGGTCCTTGCGATAATGGGTGCCCAGGGCGCCGGGGATGGGCGGCGGATAGATCAAGCGGTCGAACGGCGCCTTGCCGACCAGGCGGAAATAGATCCCCTTGCCGAAATGGCCCGCCGGAATGTCGCCGGCCGGATAGCCGTCGACAGCCGCCGCCACGGCTTGCGCGGACAGGCCGGGCGCCGTGACCAGCAGGCGGCTGGTGACGGCCATCGCCCCCTCCCCGCCCACACGGATCGTGAAGCCGCCGCCCGGCAGGGGCTCGGCGCCTTCGAACGGGGCCGACACCACCACCGATCCGCCCGCATCCTCGATCTCGCCCTGCAAGGCCAGCATATAGCCGTGGCTGTCGAACAGGCCGCTCTCGGGCGACAGGATGGCGGCGTGGGCGTTCAGCTCGGGCTCCAGCGCCCGCGCCTGGGCGCCGGTCAGGTGCGCCAGCCCCTCGACCCCGTTCGCCGTCGCCTGTTCGAAGATGGCCTCGATCCGCTCGACCTCGCCCGCCTCGGTCGCCACGACCAGCTTGCCGCATTTGCGATGATCGATCTTGCGGCTGGCCAGAAAGTCATAGAGGGCGCGCCGCCCCTCGACGCAGAACTGCGCCTTCAGCGATCCGGTCGGATAATAGAGGCCGCCGTGAATGACCTCGGAATTGCGCGACGAGACGCCCTGACCGATGTGGCCTTCCTTCTCCAGCACCAGCACCGTCAGGCCCCGTTTCGACAACGCCCGACCGCAGGCCAGGCCAACCGCCCCGGCGCCCACGACGGTCGCGTCGAAATCGAACACGCTCAGCAAAACTGGGCCATCTTCGAGCTCAAGAACAGCAACAGAGGCCACAAGGGCAGGACCGCAAAGCCCCACAAAGCGCGTGGCTCATTGCGGACAGCGAACGCTTGCCAGCCATTTATCAGAACGACGATGATGGCGATCGGCAAGGTCAATGCGCTCATGACGAAAAGATGAGCAGGCCATCCTGCACACGAGTCACCCGCCATTCCCGACATAGCCGCAAAGAGCAGCAGCATTGGAGAGGCCAAGACGAATGCACACGTCGACAGAATAAGAACCGTGAGCAGAATCCAACTGCGACGCTTGTACAATACAGGCTTGGGTTCCGACATCGCGCGTCCTCAGCGAAAACGCCTGGCGGCTTCGCTTTCAAAGCACCCTATCAGCTTTTCCACCGCCCGGTCGAAATTGGCCGACAGCATCAGATCCAGCATGCGCGACTTGAAGGCGAAGTCGATCATGAACTCCAGCCGCGCGCCGTCGGGATGCGGAAAGAACTCCCACCGATTCTTCAGGTGCTTGAACGGCCCGCGCAGCAGGCCGACCTCGACCTTGGGCGCGTTCCGGTCATGCCGGACCCAGGTGGAGAACCGCTCCTTCAGGAAGGAGAAGCCGACACCAGCCTCGGCGTCCAGCACGGTGACGCCCTCGCCTTCGGCACGCTCATTCCAGACCCGCATCGACGTGACCCAGGGCACGAAGTCGGGATAGGCGCGCACGTCGGCGACCAGATCGGCAAGCTGTTCGGGCGCATAGGGAAGAATGCGCGTTACGCGGTGGACGGCCATACGGAATTTAGCGGCGCAGCTGCGCCTCGCGCGCGGCCTTCAGCCGGGCGAAGTCGTCGCCGGCGTGGTGCGACGAACGCGTCAGCGGCGACGAGGACACCATCAGGAAGCCCTTGGCCCGGGCGATCGCCTCATAGGCCTTGAACTCTTCCGGCGTGACGAACCGGTCGATGGCGGCGTGTTTGCGCGTCGGCTGCAGGTACTGGCCGATGGTGATGAAGTCGACGCCGGCGGACCGCATGTCGTCCATCACCTGCATGACCTCTTCCTTGGTCTCGCCCAGGCCGACCATGATGCCGGACTTGGTGAACTGTTCCGGGTCCCGCTCCTTGACCATCTGCAGCAGGCGCAAGCTGTGGAAGTAGCGCGCGCCCGGCCGGATCTTCAGATACAGGCGCGGAACGGTCTCGAGGTTGTGGTTGAAGACGTCCGGCTTGGCGTCGATCATCACCGCCGCCGCCCCGTCCTTGCGCAGGAAGTCGGGCGTCAGGATCTCGATGGTGGTGTTCGGCGCCTGGATGCGGATCTGGCGCACCACCTCGGCGAAGTGGGCCGCGCCGCCGTCCGCCACATCGTCGCGGTCGACCGAGGTGATCACCACATGGTTCAGGCCCATCTGCTGCACAGCCAGCCCGACCTTGCCCGGCTCCTCAGGGTCCAGCGGCTGGGGCAGGCCCGTCTTGACGTTGCAGAAGGCGCAGGCCCGTGTGCAGGTGTCGCCCATGATCATCAGGGTGGCGTGCTTCTGGCTCCAGCACTCGCCGATATTCGGGCAGGCCGCCTCTTCGCAGACCGTGTGCAGTCCCTTGGACCGGACGATGTCCTTGGTGGCGTTGTACTGGCCCGAGCCGGGCGCCTTGACGCGCAGCCAGTCGGGCTTTTTCAGAACGACCGACTCCGGACGGTTCTGCTTTTCCGGGTGGCGCAGCTCCGACGGCTTGCGCTGAAGGGTGTCGATCAGGGTGACCATGGCCGGTATTTCGGCCTTCCGACGTCCAATGGCAAGCCACGGCCGGTTACAGATGATGCCGCAGCTTGGAACTCACGCGACGTTACGCATCTTTTCAAGACGCCGTCCCGTCATTAATGACGGACGCCCGACAACAGAGAGGGCCCCTCGCGCCCTCCGTAGGAGACGCGCTTGCGCCAGGCCCTGGATCCCTCGCTTTACGACTCGTCCCTGATCGACGCCCTGATCGATGCGCGGGCGCGGTTCGGCGACAAGGAAATTCTGGAGGACCAGGATCGCCACCCCCTCACCTACACCGGCCTGATCCGCGCCGCCTTCGTTCTGGGCCGCAAGATCGCCAACATGACCGACCTCGGCGAACGCGTCGCCATCCTGCTGCCCTCGTCCATGGGCGTGGTCGTCACCTTCTTCGGCCTGCACGCCCACGGCCGCGTGCCCGTCATGCTCAACTTCACCGCCGGCGAGGCCAATCTGAAAGCCGCCATCAAGGCCTCGGGCGTCAAGAAGGTCCTGACCGCCAAACGCTTCATCGACCAGGCCAAGCTGGACGATCTGATCGTCGAACTGAAGACGGTCGCCGAGGTCGTCTGGCTGGACGACGTGCGCAAGACCATCGGCCTACCGGACAAGCTGTACGGGCTCGCCGCCGGCGCTGCGCCCAAGCGGTTCCGCGTCAAGACCGATCCGGATGCGCCGGGCGTGGTCCTGTTCACCTCCGGCAGCTTCGGCACGCCCAAGGGCGTGGTGCTGAGCCAGCGCAACCTGGTCGCCAACGCCCGTCAGGTCGCCGCCCATATCGACCTGCTGCCGGAATGGGTGATGTTCAATCCCCTGCCCACCTTCCACTGTTTCGGCCTGACCGGCGGGGTCATCCTGCCTCTGCTTCAAGGCCTGAAGGCCTTCCAGTATCCGTCGCCGTTGCACGCCAAACAGATCACCGACCTGCTGCCCCAGGTGAAGGCCTCGATCCTGTTCGCGACCGACACCTTCCTGAACCAGTACGGCCGCGTCGCCGAGGCTGACGATTTCGCCACCCTGAAGTTCGTGGTCGCCGGCGCCGAGAAGGTGCGCGAGGAGACCCGGAATCTGTTCAACACCAAGTTCGGCGGCGTCGAACTGCTTGAGGGCTACGGCGCGACAGAGGCCTCGCCGGTCGTGGCCGTCAACCACCCCCACCGCAACGCCCCCGGCACGGTCGGCCAGATCCTGCCCGGCCTGGACTGGAAGCTGGAGCCGGTCGAAGGCATCGCCGACGGCGGACGCCTGTATCTGCGCGGCCCCAATGTGATGAGCGGCTATGTCACCTCGGCCGAGCCGCTGGAATGGTCGCCGGTCGAGGACGGCTGGCTGGACACCGGCGACATCGTCGATGTCGACGCCGAGGGCTACATCACCATCAAGGGCCGCGCCAAACGCTTCGCCAAGATCGGCGGCGAAATGGTCTCCCTGACGGCGGTCGAGGGCATCGCCGGCGCGGTCTGGCCGGACCAGCGCCACGCCGTCGTCTCCATTCCCGACACCCGCAAGGGCGAAAAACTGGTCCTGGTCACCGACCACGCCGAGGCCGAGGTCGCCCCCCTGGCCGAATGGGCCCGCGCCAACGGCGCCCCCGAGCTGATCGTGCCCAAGAAGATCGTCAAGGTCGCCGAAGTCCCCGTCCTGGGCACCGGCAAGACCGATTATGTGACGATCCAGAAGATGGTCGAAAGCGCCTGATTTTTTTAACCTCCCCGTTCGCGAAGGCGAACGGGGAGGAGATGCCCGTTTTCCTTTCGTCATTCCGGGCGAAGCGCAGCGGAGACCCGGAACCCAGCGGCGCCGAAGGCGAAATGGTTCAGCCGCGCGATGTGGAACACCGAGTCTGGGACAGGTTCGCGCTCTCGCGCGCCGCTGGGTTCCGGGTCTTCGGGCCAAGTGGCCCTTCGCCCGGAATGACGAAAGATGTAGGTGGGCCTTCTAACGGGGAAGACGCCGTCACCCGACCCTGACGCCCGTCATCGAAATCGACCCGCCGTCGATCCTGTCGTTGAAGAAGCTCACCGGCTCGCCCGGCGCCTGCTGGGCGGCGACATACAGCACCGGCAGAAAATGTTCGTCGGTCGGCACGCTCAGTTGGGCGTCCTCGGCCAGCCCCACCCAGTCGATCAGGGCCTCGTGGTCGCCCCTCTCGAACGCCGCCTTCACCGCCTCATTGAACCCGGTCGCCCAGGCATAGGGCTCAGCCCCCGCCTCGCGCTTCCAGGTCCGCAGATTGTGGACGAAATCCCCCGACCCCGCGATCACGACCCCCTCGTCCCGCAGCGGCCTCAGAGCCTTGCCCAACTCATAATGCTGCCGCGCCGTCAGTTCGCGGTTCAGCGACAGCTGCACCACAGGCACGTCGGCGTCCGGCCAGACATGGTGCAACACCGACCAGGTCCCGTGATCCAGACCCCATTGCTGCGTCTGCACCGCCCCGGTCAGTTCCGCGACCCGCGCCGCCAGTTCGGGCGAGCCGGGCGCGGGATATTGCATCTCGTGAAGTTCGCGCGGGAAATTCCCGAAATCATGAATGGTTTCGGGCTTTTCTTGCGCTGTGACGCCCAGCCCGCGCGTCTCCCAATGGGCGGAGATCATCACCACCCCCTCGGGCTTGCCGATGGCTTCGCCCAGATCACGCCAGGCGGTCCCATAGGGACCGCCCAGAGCATTCATCGGCGAACCGTGACCGAAGAAGACGGCGGGCTGGCGCATCGGATCAGCCGTGCAGCTTCTTGGCCAGCTCGGCGATATGCTTGCCCTGGAAGCGGGCGCCGTCCAGCTCGATCTCGCTGGGCATGCGCGAGCCGTCGCCGCCCGTGATGGTGGTCGCGCCATAGGGCGAGCCGCCGTGCACCGCGTCCAGGGTCATCTGCGCCTGGAAGGAATAGGGCAGACCGACCACCGGCATGCCGTGGTGCATGAAGAAGTTGTGCAGACCCTGGAAGGTGGTCTCCTGACCGCCGTGCTGGGTTGCGGTGGCGGTGAAGGCTCCGCCGATCTTGCCGATCAGGGCGCCCGAGAACCACAGGCCGCCGGCCTGATCCAGGAAGGCGCGCATCTGCGACGCGGCCGAGCCGAAGCGGGTGCCGGCGCCGATGATGATGGCGTCATAGTCTTTCAGGTCGTCGATCTTGGCGATCGGCGCCTTCTGATCCAGCTTGTAGTGCGAGGCCTTGGCCAGCTCTTCCGGCACGGTTTCGGGCACGCGCTTGATGTCGACCACGGCGCCTTCGACCTGACGCGCGCCTTCGGCGACGGCTTCGGCCATGATTTCCAGATGGCCGTAGGTCGAGTGGTAGAGGACGAGAATCTTGGGCAAGGGAGGACTCCGTTGAATGTCACGGCCGCCATTCGCAACAACGACCGTTGCTAACTTGGCGTCTCGCTCGGCGCCATGCAAGCCCCCTCTCGGCTTTCGCGATGGTTTCAGTCAAAAACGGAAATGAAAACCGAAGGCTCGTCCAACCGGCTCAGGGCGCGAACGAAGGGTCCCAAGGCCGCACATACTCCCAGTGCCAGGGCTCATAGACATAGGGGACGAAGCCGAACCGCCCGGCGTTGGCCACCAGCCAGCGATAGGTCGCCCCCCGCGCCATAACCTCCCGGCTGGCCGCCGCCGTCGAATCGACGCCCCGGCCCGGCGCCTGACCGACGTACAGATCAACCGCCGTCCCGGTCCGGTGCGGCGAACAGACCGCCCGGCGCAGACCGTCGCAATTGCCCTGCTGGGCGCAGCGCGCGGCGTCGGCCTCAGGATCGCGGAAGCCCGAGAAGATCTGCAGCAGTTCGGGATCGGCGGCGACCTCAGGGACCTCCGCCCTCGCGGCGGCGACCAGGCGACGATAGGCGTCCAGCACGTCCCGACGCAAAAGGCGGGTCAGACGGTCGGCGTGTTCTTCGGATGCGACCAGATAGCCTAACTGATTGATCGGCGGCGGATCCGGGCATTCCCCTCGGGTCCGCGCCATCACGAACGGCCGCCGCTCCTGCCACAGGCCGCGCAACACCTGAAAGGTCGCGGCGTCGAACAGGCCGGTCGGCGCCAGGCCATGGGTTTGCTGAAATCCCGCCAGTTGCGAGGCGAAGATCGGGGTGCCGGGTCCGCACCGCGTGTGCAACTCCTGCTGGATCAGGGGCGCATAGGCCATCCAGCCGTACTCGGTCGCCCCGAACGGCGCCCACTCCATCCCATAGGCCGAGCCCGCGTTGACCAGAGCCTCGTCGCCCCAGACGTCGGTGTTGGTATGGCACGGCCCCGCCGCACGCGCTCCACCGGCGAAGGCCAGAACGAAACAGACGGACAGGAACGCAAGAAGGCTTCGCCACATGGCGACAGCAAGCCCCAAGCCGGCCGATGGAGCAAGCGCCGAACGACGACGGGGGCAACACCACCCTCTTTCGTCATTCCGGGCGAAGCGAAGCGAAGACCCGGAACCCAGCGGCGCGCGAGAGCGCGAACCTGTCGCGGACGCCATCTTCAAGCAGCATGCGGCGGAGGTATTTCGCCTGACGGCGCCGCTGGGTTCCGGGCCTACGGGCCAAGCGGCCCTTCGCCCGGAATGACGAAAGAGGAGTGGAGCGGCCGCACAATCCGACTCCGCTCGCGCGCCCAAACCTGCAATCTTGCGGCGGCCCGACTCATCCGGGCTGTCCTCGGACCCGCCGCATGACCGCCGCCGCCGCGCCCCGTCGCTCCAACGCCGTGCTCGCCGCCTTCTCCGGCCCCTGCCTGCCGCTGGCGGCCTTCGGCGTGGCCCTGCCCGTCACCCTGCCGGAGTTCTACGCCACCTATGTGGGGCTGGAGCTGGGGGTGGTCGCAGCCGTTTTCATGGCGGTGCGCCTGATCGACATCGTTTTCGACCCCTTCCTCGGCTGGGGCATGGACAGGACCAGGACCCGGTTCGGCCGCTACCGCCCCTGGATGGCGCTCTCGACGCCCATGCTGATGCTCGCGGCCTTCATGATGTTCGTGGTGGTCCAGCCGGGCGCCCCGCCGGCCTATCTGTTCGGCTGGCTTCTGTTCCTCTACCTCGGCTTCTCGATCGGAACCCTGGGCCAGCTGGGCTGGGCCGCCGTCCTCGCGCCCCAGTATGACCAGCGCAGCCGCGTCTATGGCTGGTGGCAGGTGTTCAACATCATCGGGGTGGTGCTGATCCTGGTCCTGCCGACCATCGTGGTGAAGACGGGAATTGGCGACTATGCCGACGGCGTCCGGATCATGGGCTGGGGCATCATCATCGCCCTGCCCGTCACCATCGGCCTGGCCATGGTCGCCGTGCCCGAGCCCGTGACCCGGGGCGACGCGCCGCACGGCAGTCTCGGCGCCTATCTGGCCCTGCTGAAAAAGCCGGTGGTGCGCAAACTGCTGATCTCGGATCTGCTGCTGGGCGTGGCGCCCGGCATCACCGGTTCGCTGCTGTTCTTCTTCTTCGGCCAGATCCGCGGCTACGACCACACCGAGGCCGGCCTCTTCATGCTGGTCTATTTCATCGCCGGCCTGTGCGGCGCCCCCTTCTGGGCCTGGTTCGCCACCCGCGTCGGCAAGGACAGGGGCCTGGCGGTCGCCAGCCTCGTCTCGGCCGTCCTCTACGTCGGCGCCACCCTGGTTCCCGGCGGCAACTTCGCCCTGACCGCCGTCGTCATGTTCATCGCCGGCCTACCCTATGCCGCAGGCCTGTTCCTGACCCGCGCCATGATGGCCGACGCCGGCGACCAGGAGCGGTTCGAGACCGGGATCGACCGCACTGGCCTGATGCTGTCCATCCTCTCGGCCACCACCAAGATCGGCCACGTCGTGGCCCTGGTGCCTTATCTCATCCTTCAATGGGTCGGCTTCCGCGCTGTACCCGGACCGGACGCCAACAGCCCCATGGCCCTATTGACCCTTCAGATCCTCTTCATCCTGGTCCCCGGCGTGCTGCTGGTGCTGGCCGGCTGGGCGCTGAAGGCCTATCCGCTGACCGCCGCCCGCCACAACGAGATCCGCCAGGCCCTCGACGCCCGCGACGCGGAGGCGCAGGCGTGAGGCCCATCGACCGCCTGCTCGGCGTCATGGAACGTCTGCGCGATCCCGAAGGCGGCTGCCCCTGGGACGTGGAACAGACCTTCGCCACCATCGCCCCCTACACCATCGAAGAGGCCTACGAGGTCGCCGACGCCATCGAGCGCAACGACCTGAACGAGCTGAAGGGCGAGCTGGGCGACCTGCTGTTCCAGGTCGTCTTCCACGCCCGCATGGCCGAGGAACAGGGTCTGTTCGCCTTCGACGACGTGGTCACCGCCATCGCCGACAAGCTGGAGCGCCGCCACCCCCACGTCTTCGGCGATGAAGCTCAACGGTCTTCAAAAGAACAGACCGTCGCCTGGGAGGTCATCAAGGCCGCCGAGCGCAAGGATCGGAAAAAGCCCGGCGTTCTCGACGACGTCCCCGTCGGCCTGCCGGCCCTGACCCGCGCCGCCAAACTGACCAAACGCGCCGGCCGCGTCGGCTTCGACTGGCCCTCGACCGACGAGGTGTTCGACAAGCTGGCGGAAGAGGTCGAGGAGCTGCGCGTCGAGATCGCCGCCGGCGACATGGCCAAGGCGCGTGAGGAGCTGGGCGACCTGCTGTTCGTCGTCGCCAACCTGGCCCGCAAGCTGGACGTCGAGCCCGAGGACGCCCTGCGCGCCACCAACGCCAAGTTCGTCCGCCGCTTCGGCTTCATCGAGGCCGAACTGGCCAAGGACGGCCGCACCCCCGACCAATCGACGCTGCAGGAGATGGACCGCCTCTGGGACGCCGCAAAGGTCGCCGAGAAGGCCGGCTCGTCCTCCTGAGCCGCCGCATGCCCTACGACCTGATCATCTTCGACTATGACGGCGTCGTCGCCGACAGCGAGGTGCTGAACAGCACCGTCATGGCCGAGCAACTGACCGCCATCGGCCTGCCCACCAGCCTGGACGAGGTGCTGGCCGCCTATACGGGCAAGCGCTGGCGCGACAACCGGCCGGCGGTCGAGGCGGCCCTGGGCCGGCCCTGTCCCGATGATTTTCACACCACCTGGTTCGCCACCTGCCGCGCCCGCGCGCCGCTCCATCTGAAGCCCGTCCCCGGCATGATCGACTTCGTCGCCGCCCGGTCCGAGGCCCGCTGCATCGCCTCGTCCAGCGGGCCGGACTGGATCGGCGTCGGCCTGGACCTGTTCGGCCTGACCGATCATTTCGACGGCGCCGTCTTCACCGGCCTGGTGGTCGAGCGCGGCAAGCCCCACCCCGACATCTTCCTGCACGCCGCCGACACCATGGGCGTCGATCCGACCCGCGTCCTGGTGATCGAAGACAGCGAGGCGGGCGTCACCGCCGGGGTCGCGGCCGGCATGACGGTGGTCGGCCTGACCGCCGGCGGCCACATCCGCGACGGCCACGCCGACCGCCTGGTCGCGCGCGGCGCCCACCACATCGCCGACAGCTACGCCGCCGTCGCCGCCTTCATGGATCGCTAGACGCCGGCCCCCCCGCCCGGCTTGCGCGTGGCAAACCGCCGGTAACCCAATCTCTATACCTGCGCTTTAAGCTTCGCCGTTCAGCATCGGCTCGATGGGACGACACTCAGGCGAGGGAGCGGGCGAGTGAACGACGACAAGCACAGCTGCACCGGGGGTTACGACGCCCCGCCGACGCGCCCCCGCGAGGAGGCCCAGACCCGCGAAGCCTACGCGGGCGGATCGCACGGCGGCGGTGCGCCGGGCCTGGGCGGCCTGTTCGCCCAGGGCCTCGTCCTGCTGCTGGCGTTCTGCTGGATTTTCGACCAGGTCGCCTTGAAGTAACGACCGAAAGACCCGCCATAAGCCGCTGGCGAACCTGACGATCAGGCCGCCACGACCTCTTCCTTAGCCGGCACGGTGCGGATCATATAGTCAAAGGCCGCCAGCCCCGCCTTCGACCCCTCGCCCATCGCCACCACGATCTGCTTGTAGGGCACGGTCGTCACATCGCCCGCGCCGAAGATGCCCGGCTGGGACGTCTCGCCGCGATGATCCACTTCGATCTCGCCGCGCGGGGTCAGGCCCACGGCGCCGTGCAGCCATTCGGTGTTCGGCACCAGGCCAATCTGAACGAAGATCCCCTCCAGATCGACGTCGTGATGGGCGTCGGAGTTGCGGTCCTTGTAGGACAGGCCCGTCACCTTCTCGCCGTCGCCGTGCACCTGGGTCGTCAGGGCCGAGGTGACGATCCGCACGTTCGGCAAGGTCGCCAGCTTGCGTTGCAGCACCGCATCGGCCCGCAGCTCGCTGTCGTATTCAATCAGGGTCACATGGGCCACGATGCCCGCCAGGTCGATGGCCGCCTCGACGCCCGAGTTGCCGCCGCCGATCACCGCCACCCGTTTGCCCTTGAACAGCGGCCCGTCGCAGTGCGGGCAATAGGCCACGCCCTTGTTCTTGTACTGGTCCTCGCCCGGCACGTTCATCTGACGCCAGCGGGCGCCGGTCGACAGGATGACGGTCCGCGACTTCAGACTGGCGCCGTTCTCCAGCACCACCTCGTGCAGCCCGCCTGGAACCTTGGCGGGAATCAGCTTCGACGCCTTCTGCAGGTTCATCAGGTCCACCTCATATTCGCGGACATGCTGTTCCAGATGGGCGGCCAGTTTCGGCCCCTCGGTATGGGGCACCGAAATGAAGTTCTCGATCGCCATGGTGTCCAGCACCTGGCCGCCGAACCGCTCGGCCACGATGCCGGTGCGGATGCCCTTGCGCGCCGTATAGATGGCGGCCGCCGCCCCGGCCGGTCCGCCGCCGACCACCAGCACGTCGAACGGATCCTTGGCCTTCAGCCGCTCGGCGGCCCGCGCCTCGGCGCCCGAATCCAGCCTGGCGACGATCTGCTCCAGCTCCATCCGGCCCTGGCCGAACAGTTCGCCGTTCAGGAAGACCGTCGGCACGGCCATGATCTTGCGCTCGTCCACCTCGTCCTTGAACAGGCCGCCCTCAATGGCGACGTGTTTGATGCGCGGGTTCAGCACGCTCATCAGGTTCAGGGCCTGCACCACGTCGGGGCAGTTCTGGCAGGACAGCGAGAAATAGGTCTCGAACACATAGTCGCCGTCCAGGTCCTTGACCTGCTGGATCAGCTCCTGCGCCGCCTTGGACGGATGGCCGCCGACGTGCAGCAGGGCCAGCACCAGCGAGGTGAACTCGTGGCCCAGCGGAATGCCCGCGAACCGCACGCCGATGTCCGTGCCCTTGCGGCGGATCAGGAAGCTGGGCTGGCGTTCGTCGTCATAGTCGCGGCCCATCTCGACCTTGCCGTGCGAGACCGAGACGATCTCCTCCAGCAGGGTCTTCAGCTCGATCGACTTGGGCCCGGCGTCCAGCGAGGCGACCAGTTCGACCGGATGGACGATGTTCTTGAGGTAGCCCTCGAGCTGAGATTTCAGATTGGCGTCCAGCATGGGGCAGTCCTCGAATTTCCAGGGGTGACGCGCCGCCTTCGAGCCGATCCCGGCGAGGCTTTGCGCGATGGCGTCCGACCTTCCGGCCGGGTGGGTCCGACCCGAAGGCCGGACTCTATAGGCGTTCAGTCTTAGATCTTGCCGACGAGGTCGAGCGACGGCGCCAGGGTGGCTTCGCCTTCTTCCCACTTGGCCGGGCAGACTTCACCCGGATGCGCGCGAACATACTGGGCGGCCTTGACCTTGCGCAGCAGTTCGGCGGCGTTGCGGCCGATGCCTTCCGAGGTGGTCTCGGTGAACTGGATCACGCCGTCCGGATCGACCAGGAAGGTCGCACGGTCGGCCAGGCCCACGCCCGGACGCATGGCGTCGAAGTTGTTGGTCACCAGGCCCGAGGGATCGCCCAGCATGGTGTAGGTGATCTTGCCGATGGCCGGCGACGAGTCGTGCCAGGCCTTGTGCGAGAAGTGAGTGTCGGTCGACACCGAATAGATCTCGACGCCCAGCTTCTGGAACTCGGCGTAATGGTCGGCCAGGTCTTCCAGCTCGGTCGGGCACACGAAGGTGAAGTCGGCCGGATAGAAGAAGAAGATCGCCCACTTGCCCGCCACATCGGCGTCCGTGACCGTCAGGAACTTGCCGTCCTTATAGGCCTCGGCGGTGAAGGGCTTCAGGGTCGTGTTGATGAGGGCCATGCAGGGCGTCCATTCAGCAGGAGTTGGGGAGGCCCGCTTCCTACCGCACCGCAACAGATAAGCCCAATCAGTTATTTGCAGATGCGTGATAGATTTTGGTTATAGCGGAATTCGCCCATGTAGCCATTGTCCCCTGCCGCAATCCCTCGAACCAAGGCCCACTTCATGAGAAGTGACCTAAGGTCAGTTAGCCACCTGACCGCTCAACGAAATGAATAGCTTCTTCAGTCGAACCAAATCTTCGCGTCGAAGGAATAGGTCCCGCGCAGACTATGCTCATCAACTCTGCGACGTATGAACCATCATTCGCAAACTGTTTTACTGGAGGGGATAATGAAAAAGGATAAGGAACCATTTCATGATAATCTCGTACCCCTAACGCGATGTATGCGTTTTGGCCGCATATGATTTGAAAATCCTGAATCCATAAATCTACATTCTTCCCCCCAACGATGATTGGATTGGCTGGAACACTCAAAACTTGCACATAAAATGAAACCGATCCAACATCTTCCCTACGATCTGTAACGAAAGAACTACCATTCGGACTTGAGTCTACTAAATACCATGCGCCGTTTTCAGAATTATCAACCCTCGATTCCGATAATCTTCGAGTATCAGCACTAGTTTCTTGCGCGCGTGATGAATGCGTAAGAAATGAAACAAACAAACATATAGAAAAAGTGACAGTAAAATTTCTCATGGATCCCCCATACGCATTGGCCCAATCTTTAACGAGCCTGACGATAAATCAATACAACAGGAACACCCGCCGCGCCTCTTCCCACGCCGCCTCATCCGGCCGCGTCGCCTCATCCAGATCCCCCGGCCCCGCCGCCGCGTCGTCCACCCATTCCCGCAGCCCCGGTCCGCCATTGATCACATCGATGGGCAGTTTCCCGAACGCATACTCGTACGGAAAATCGCGCCACAGGTCATAGTCGGGATACAGCCGACGGATCGCCTTGAACCCCAGGGCCTGCACCCGCCACGGCTTGAAGGCGGCATGATCATAGCCGGGGTGATCGACATGGATCTGCACCCCGCTGCACAGTTTCCCGACATGCTTATGGAAGGTCGGCTCGAACCACATGTCGCGTAAGGTACAGCCGCCCAGCCACTCCGGGGCCAGAACGTGCATCTCCGCGATCACCGCCCGCGCATCGATGTCCGGCGCCCCGAACAGCTCCAGCGGCCGGGTCGTGCCCCGGCCTTCCGACAGGGTCGCCCCCTCCAGCATCACCGTCCCGGCATAGGCCCGCGCCATCGACAGGTTCGGCGCATTCGGGCTGGGATTGACCCAGGCCCGCTCGCCCAGGGGCCAGCCGAAGCCCGGCCCCGCCTCGGGCGCCCAGCCCTGCATCTCGACCACCCGGTAATCCACATCCAGCTTGAACTGGTCGATGAACCACAGGCCCAGTTCGCCCATGGTCATCCCGTGCCGCATCGGCATCGGTCCGGCCCCGACGAAACTCTCCCAGCCGGGCTTCAATGTCTGCCCCTCGACCGGCCGCCCCGCCGGATTGGGCCGGTCCAGCACCCAGACCGACTTGCCGTGTTTCGCCGCCGCCTCCAGCACGTACAGAAGCGTCGTCACATAGGTGTAGATGCGGCAGCCCAGGTCCTGCAGGTCGATCAGGACGACGTCGAACGTCTCCATCCACTCGTCCCTGGGCCGGCGCACCTCGCCGTACAGGCTGAAGACCGGGAAGCCGTGCACCGGATCGCGATAATCCGGGCTCTCCATCATATTGTCCTGCAGATCGCCCTTCATCCCGTGCTGCGGCCCGAAGGCGGCGGTCAGTTCGATCTCGGGACAGGCGGCCAGCGCATCGACTGCATGGCCCAGGTCCTTCGTCACCGAGGCCGGATGCGCCAGCAAGGCCACGCGCCGCCCCTTCAGCTGCGCCCTCAGGGCGTCGTCGGACAGCAGACGGTCGAGACCGAAATTCATGGGCGGCTCCTGAGGCGTTCGACCCAGCCATGCCCGACGACGAGGCCGCTCACAACCCGTTCCATCGCCCTCTCCACGCACCATCCCAACCGCGTCATCCTAGGCCTTGTGCCTAGGATCCATACGCCCGGTGTTTGGGTTTGGAGTCCGACCTTCGCCGCTTGAGTCTATGGATCCTAGGCACAAGGCCTAGGATGACGCCGTTCTGGGTCGAAAACAGCGTTTCAAAGAACCGCCGACCACGACCCCTCGTGATGAAAGTCCGGCTTATCCGATGGATGCGCCAGGGCCCAATAGCCGATCGCCCCGTCCAGCCCCTCGACCACCGCCGTCAGCCCGACCGCGTCCGTCGCATCCTCGGGCAGGTCCACATCGACCGTCAGCCCGAACCGCCCCGGCGCCATCCGCGTGACGATGAAGGGCGGCGCGATCTCCAGCCCACGCATCCCCTCGCGATAGCCGTCGAACCGATAGGCCGCCCAGCCCCCCGACGGCGACAGATTATATTCGACATAGCCGCCCGCCGTCCGCACGAAGGCCTCGAAACAGGTCGTCCGCCACAGTTCGTCGGTCCTTGCCCGCGCCGTCGCCTCGGGCCAGCGCACAAACTCGACCGGCCCGGCCAGCAAATACTCCAGGCTCAACACCCGCCCCGCCCGCCGCGCCTCGACCTCCAGCGTCAGCCCGGCGGGCGGCGAAATCGGGTGCGGGATCAGGGGCAGACGCATCCGCCCTTCGTAGCGCAGGCTTGACGCCGGTCAACGCTCCGCCTTATCGAAGGCCCCATGTTCGCCGCCCGCGCCATCACCGGCCTGTATTACCGCCCGCACCTCTAAGCGAGCGGCCCGCGAACCTGCGCCGCCTTCGCTGGCGACGCGCTCTTCGGAAATGGAAGACGACCGCCGGCATCCCTGCTAACGGAGCCCCGCCATGACCGATCAAGCCTTCAAATCCGACTTCCTCCGCACCCTCCAGGCGCGCGGCTACATCCATCAGATCACCCACCCGGTCGAGCTGGATGCGGCGGCGGCCGACGGCGTGGTGGCCGGCTACATCGGCTTCGACGCCACCGCCCCGTCGCTGCACGTGGGCAGCCTGATCCAGATCATGATGTTGCGCCGGCTCCAGCAGGCGGGGGGCAAGCCCATCGTCCTGATGGGCGGCGGCACCACCAAGGTCGGCGACCCGACCGGCAAGGACACGTCGCGCCCCCAGCTGACCGAAGAGACGATCCAGTCGAACATCGACTCGATCCAGACGGTCTTCGCCAAATTCCTGACCTTCGGCGACGGCCCGACCGACGCGGTCATGGTCAATAACGACGACTGGCTGTCGACCTACGGCTACATCCAGTTCCTGCGCGACTTCGGCACCCACTTCACCGTCAACCGGATGCTGAGCTTCGACTCGGTCAAGCTGCGCCTTGAGCGCGAACAGCCGATGACCTTCCTCGAGTTCAACTACATGCTGATGCAGTCGGTGGACTTCCTGGAGCTGAACCGCAGCCACAAGGTCACCCTGCAGATGGGCGGGTCGGACCAGTGGGGCAATATCACCTCGGGCGTCGATCTGGTGCGTCGGGTGGATCAGAAGGCCGCCTTCGGCCTGACCACGCCACTGTTGACCACGGCCTCGGGCGGCAAGATGGGCAAGACGGCCCAGGGCGCCGTCTGGCTGAACGCCGAACAGCTGAGCCCCTATGACTACTGGCAGTTCTGGCGCAACGCCGAGGACGCCGACGTCGGCCGTTTCATGCGCCTGTTCACCGACCTGAGCCTGGAGCAGATCGCGGACTACGAAGCCCTTGAAGGCGCCGCCATCAACGACGCCAAGAAGGCCCTCGCCGACGCCGCCACCACCCTGCTGCACGGCGCCGAGGCGGCCGCCACCGCCCGAGCTGCGGCCGAAAGCGCCTTCGAGAAGGGCCAACTGTCCGCAGACCTGCCGACCGTCGAACTGCCGGCGGGCGAGGTTTACGGCGCCATGATCGCCGCCGTCGTGACCAAGGCCGGCCTGACCGCGTCCAACGGCGAGGCCCGTCGTCTGGCCCAGGGCGGCGGCCTGCGCCTGAACGACGCCGCCGTGGCCGACGGCGCCCAGCTACTGACCGAGGCCGATCTCAAGGACGGCGTCATCAAACTGGCGGCCGGCAAGAAGAAGATCGTGCTGGTTCACCCGACCTAACACCCCGTCACCCTCGGACTTGATCCGAGGGCCGGGTTTTCCGCCGCACGTGCGAACGGGCGGCGGAAAGCCCGACCACCCTCCGATCCTCGGGTCGAGCCCGAGGATGACGACAGGAACTGAGACCATGCCCGCGACCGAAGGCCACCCCGCCCCCGCCCTCGACCTGCCGACCGACAACGGCGGCCAGGTTTCCCTCGCCGCCCTCAAGGGCAAGCCAGCCGTCGTCTACTTCTATCCCAAGGACGACACGACCGGCTGCACGCGCGAGGCCCAGGACTTCACCGCCCTGGCGCCCGACTTCGCCGCCCTGGGTGTGCCCGTCATCGGCGTGTCCAAGGACACGGTGAAGAAGCACGACAAGTTCAAGGCCAAATACGACCTCGCCGTCGTCCTGGCCTCGGACGAGGACGGCGCCGCCTGCGAGGCCTGGGGCGTCTGGGTGGAGAAGAAGCTCTACGGCCGCGAATATATGGGCATCGAACGCGCTACCTTCCTGATCGACGCCGACGGTCGGGTCGCCAGGGCCTGGCGTAATGTGAAGGTGGCCGACCACGCCGCCGCCGTTCTGGACGCCGCCCGCGCCCTCGGCTGACGGCTCCCCGCCGACCCGACACCCAGCCGGTTGAAAAGCCGATTCGGGAATTCCCCTTCAGCGCGAGTCTCAATCAACAATCGCGTGATAATGCCCGTTTAGCGCCTTAATCGTGGTTAACGAGCCCTAAACAGTCTTGCCCGTGTCATCGTTGCACCGGATAAACCTCCCCTCGACGTGGGGGCGTTGCTTATGAGTGTGCAAGAACAATCGCAGGAACTGTCCTGGCACGAACGTTTCTTGCCGGTACGCTATCTGTATCTCCGCAGCCATGACGACATCCGCGCCTATGCCCTGACCGCCCGGCGACAGGTGATGATCGTTCTCGTGGCCGTCGTCGCCCTCGGCTGGTCGCTGATGGCCTCCGGCGCCTTCCTGTTCGACCTGATCGCCCAGCACCGGTCCGACGCCGAGGTCATCCGCGCCCGCGCCGCCTCCGAACGCCTCAACGCCGATCTTCAGGCCCGGCTGGAAAGCGCGGTGGTGCGCATGTCGGCGGCCAACGGCTCGCTCGAGCAGACCGCCGCCATGATCGAGCGGCGCCACGCCGCCCTGACCACTGTCATGGCCGACTTCCACGGCGTCGAAGGGGCGGAAAAGGCGCTGGCCCCGACCCCCGTCCCTGCGTCCGCCGCCCCGATCCAGCGAATCCTGGCGGTCCGCCTGGATCAGGAACGTCTGCTGGACCGGGCCGAGGACTTCGCCCAGACCCGGGCCGAGCGTCTGCGAGTCGCCTTCCGTCTGGCCGGCCTCAACCCCGCCGCCTATGTCGCCGCCTCCGGTCCGCTGGGCGGCCCCCTGGTCGAGGCCCGCGACCCCCGCGCCCTGGCGGCCATTCTGGACGTGGACGAGCCCTTCGCCGTCCGCATTCGTCACGCCGCCACCAATCTGAACGAGATGCGAGCCCTGACCGACGCCGCCGAAGGCCTGCCGTTCAAACGCCCGACCCAGGCGCGCACCACCTCCGGCTACGGCGTCCGCTTCGATCCATTCAATGGACGGCCCGCCATCCACCAGGGCCAGGACTTCGCCGCCCCCCTGAACACCCCGATCTACGCCACCGCCCCCGGCGTCGTCGCCTTCGCCGGCGTTCGTTCAGGCTATGGCAATACTGTTGAGCTAGACCATGGACGCGGTTTCAAGACACGCTACGCCCATCTCAACGTCCTGGGGGTCAAGCCCGGCCAGTCGGTCGCGCTCGGCCAACGCATCGGCGCCATGGGCACGACGGGCCGCTCTACGGGCGTCCACCTCCATTACGAAGTCTGGCTGAACGGCCGACCCCAGAACCCCGCACGCTTCCTCAGAGCAGGAGATCAACTTGTTCAACAAGACAAATAAAGCCCCGGCCCCGGCGCCTTCGCCCCGTCCGACCTCGCCCGTCATTCCGCCGCTGCCGGACATGCCGTCCGCGCCCCGCGCCGGCGTGGCGCCGTCCACGCCCTCGCCGGTCCCGACCGGCCGCGGTCTGTCGACCCTGTCGTCGGATCTGGTGTTCGAAGGCAATGTCTCGGGCGCCGGAGACCTTCAGATCGACGGTCAGGTCAAGGGCGACGTCCGCGTCGGCCGCCTGATCGTCGGCGAGACCGGCGCCGTCGAAGGCAATGTCCAGGCCGATTATATCGAGGTGCGCGGTCGCATCGTCGGCGGCGTCCTGGGCAAACAGGTCAAACTGGTCGCCACCGCCTATGTGGACGGCGACATCACCGCCGAACAGCTGTCGATCGACGTCGGCGCCTTCTTCCAGGGCCGCGTCGCCCAGGGCCAGCGTCAGGCCCCTGCGCCCGCCGCCGTCACCCCGGTCGCGCCGCAACCGGCGCCTGCCCCCATCGCCAGCCCCGTCGCGTCGCCGGCTCCGGTCGTCGTCGCCTCGGCTTCGGACGCCTCGTCCGACAAGCCGACTGAAAAGGCTGCGGTCTGAACCAAATTTCTCCTCCCCATCACGGATGGGGAGGAGACCTTCAGTCCACGTTCGATCCGCGCGTCTCGCCGACCCGCGCCGCCAGGGCCGCGCCCATGAAGGCGTCCAGATCGCCGTCCAGCACCCCTTGGGTGTCCGAGGTCTCGACCTCGGTCCGCAGGTCCTTCACCATCTGATACGGCTGCAACACATAGGATCGGATCTGGTGACCCCAGCCGATGTCCGTCTTGGCGTCCGCCAGGGCCTGGGCCGCCGCCTCGCGCTTCTGCAACTCCAGCTCATAAAGACGCGCCCGCAGCATCTTCCACGCCATTTCCCGGTTCTGGTGCTGCGACCGGCCGGCCTGGCAGGCCACGACCGTATTGGTCGGAACGTGGGTCAGGCGCACGGCTGAGTCGGTCTTGTTGATGTGCTGACCGCCGGCGCCCGAAGCGCGATAGGTGTCGGTGCGCACGTCCGACGGATTGATGTCGATCTCGATCGTGTCGTCCACGACCGGCGACACGCCGATGGAGGCGAAGCTGGTGTGCCGCTTGGCCGCCGCGTCATAGGGACTGATCCGCACCAGGCGGTGCACGCCCGATTCCGACTTCAGCCAGCCATAGGCGTTGGGCCCGGCGACCAGGATGGTGGCCGACTTGACCCCCGCCTGTTCCCCTTCTTCATAGGCCTCGATCGTGACCTCATAGCCGTGCGCCTTGGCCCAGCGGGAATACATCCGCAGCAGCATCCCGGCCCAGTCGTTCGATTCGGTGCCGCCGGCGCCGGAATTGACTTCCAGATAGGCGTCGTTGCCGTCGGCCTCGCCGGACAGCAGGGCCTCCAGCTCGGCCCGGGCGGCGCGTTCCTTGATGCCCCGCAGCGACGCGCGCGCGTCTTCCAGGGCGCCCTCGTCGCCTTCCTCGTCCGCCATCTCGGCCAGCATCACCCCGTCCTCGAGGTCCTGCTCCATCGCCTTGACGGTGTTGATCTTGGCTTCCAGCTGCGAGCGATCGCGGCTGACGGCCTGGGCTTCGTCGGGCTTGTCCCACAGCGTCGGGTCCTCGACCCGCGCGTTCAGCTCATCGAGCTTTCTTAGAGCGACATCCCAGTCAAAGACGCCTCCTGAGCAGAGCGACGCTCTGCTCGATGTCGGCCTTCATGGCCTCGACATCCGGTCTCATCGCATTCTCCAGCGACACAAAGCCCTCAAGCAGCGCGGCCCGAAGGCCGCGCGACAGGGCAGGTTTAAAGGAAAACGGCGCGCCACGAGGACGCGCCGTTCGAAGGGCCTACCTAGAGCCTCAGTACAGTCCGCTCAAGTCCTCAGCCGGCGCCTTCTTCGGCGGCGGGGCGGCGGCGGGCGGCGGCGGGGCGGTCGCGCCGCTGGCGGCGGCCTCCTGTTCGCGACGCACGACCTCGTAATAGTTCTGGGGTCCGACCGGCTGGGTCGGGGCCTGGACAGGGGCCGGGGCCTGGCGTTCGGTGCCGGGGCGGAAGGCTTCCTCGATGCCGTTGACCATGCGGAAGACGGCGTTCTTGGGCCGCACGAACGGACGCGCGGGCCGTTCCTTCAGCGCCGTCTGCATGAATTCGTTGAAAATCGGCACGGGCGTCGTCGCCCCCGTTTCGCCGGACCCCAGCGACCGGTTGTCGTCGAAGCCGATGAAGACCCCGACCACGATATCGGTGGTGAAGCCGACGAACCAGGCCGAGCGGTATTCGTTGGTCGTGCCGGTCTTGCCCCCGACCCAACGGCCCAAACCGCGCGCACTGGCGGCGGTGCCCCGCTGGACCACGCCTTCCAGCATCGAGCTCATCTGATAGGCGGTGATCGGGTCGATCACCTGGGTTCCGCGCGGCTGCAGACGCGGCGATTCCTGCCCCGAGAAGCCCCGGCCGCACTCGCGACAGCTGCGGTTATCGGCCCGGAAAATGGTTTCCCCATCCCGGTCTTGCACATAGTCGATCAGATAGGGCGTGATCCGACGCCCGCCATTGGCGAAGGCCGAATAGGCGGCCGTGATCTCCAGCGGCGTCACCTCGCCCGCGCCCAGCGAGACCGACAGGTTCGGCTGCAGGCCTGGAATCCCCATCCGGGCGGACTGGTCGACGATCTTCTTCATGCCGACCGCGTCAGCCAGACGCACGGTCATGACGTTGCGCGACAGTTCCAGCCCGCGTCTCAGGCTCTGCGGCCCGTAGTATTCACGGCTATAGTTCTCGGGCGTCCAACGCTGGCCATTGGCCCCGCCGGCGAAGCTGATCGGCGCATCCAGCACGATGGAGGCGGGGGTGAAATCCCCCTCCAGCGCGGTCGCATAGACGAAGGGCTTGAAGGCCGAACCCGGTTGACGCCGCGCCTGGGTCGCCCGGTTGAAGCTGGACAGGGCGTAGGAATAGCCCCCCACCATCGCCAACACCCGGCCCGACTGAGGCTCGATGGCCACCAGGGCGCCGTTGACGCGTGGCAACTGTTTCAGGGCGAACTGGCCGTTCTTCTTCTCGACGAAGATCAGCTCGCCTCGTCGCAGCTGCTTGTTGGCGTTGGCCCAGGCGGCGTCGGCGGCGATCAGAGTCCCGCTCTCGTCATCCTTGGCGGTGCGGATGCGGACGGTGTTGCCGCTGACGCTCTCGATGGCGGCGGCCTGCCAGGTGCGGCGTTCGGGCGGCGCCTGTTCCTTCAAGGCCGCGGCCTGCCAGCCCTCGGCGAAATCGGTCGTGCCCCAACCGCCGCGCCAGCCGTGGCGCCGGTCATAATTCTCCAGCCCCTGCATCAGGGCCTGGCGCGCCGCCGTCTGCAAGGTCGGGTCCAAGGTGGTGCGCATATAGAAGCCGCCGGCGCGCAACTGCGCCCCGAAGTCCGGATTGGCCGCCGCCTGGCGCCGCGCCTCTTCGACGAAGAAGTCGGCGTCCTTGTATTCCGACCGCTGCGGCGCATCGCGCGTGGCCAGCGGCCGGGCGCGCATCTCGACCAGTTGGGCCTCTGTCAGCCAGCCGCTCTGCTCCATCTCGCCCAGCACCCAGTCGCGCCGACCCTTGGCCGCGCCGGGATGGCGTTTGGGGTGATAGTTGTTCGGCCCCTTGGGCAGGGAGGCCAGGAAGGCCGCCTCGTCCGGCGTCAACTGCGCCAGCGACTTGCCGAAATAGTTATAGGCCGCCGAGGCGATGCCGAACGAGCGATAACCCAGGAAGATCTCGTTCAGATACAGGTTGAGGATCTGCTCCTTGGACAAGGTCGCCTCCAGGCGATTGGCCAGGATGGCTTCCTTCAGCTTGCGGTTCAGGCTCGATTCGTTGGTCAGCAGGACATTCTTGGCCACCTGCTGGGTGATGGTCGATCCGCCCTCCAGCCGGCGCCCCTGCACCAGGTTGAAGACGTTCTTGATCGAGGCCCGGCCGATGCCGCCCACGTCGATCCCGCCGTGCTGGAAGAAGTTGCGGTCCTCGGCGGCCAGGAAGGCCTGGATCACCGTCTCGGGAATCTGGTCATAAGAGACATAGATTCGGCGTTCGTCCGAGAACTCGCCGATCAGGGTGCCGTCGCCGGCATAGACCCGCGTCGCGGTCGGCGGCCGATAATCGGCCAGCTCGGACGCGTCCGGCAGGTCATGAAACAGCCATGCCGCATAGACGGCGACCACCAACCCCGCCAGGGCGATGCCGCCCAGCAGAACCATGCCCGCCCATACGAACCAGCGTTCGGCAATCTTCACTGCGTACTCCGACGACGCGCCCCGAAATCGTGCTTTAGCCCGCGTCGCCCCCCAAAGGCTAGGGCGCGGATGCAACGTCCCCTTCCCGTCTCCCGTTAAGCCCCCATCTCAAGCCTTCCCAATCCACAGGAGCCCACCATGGAAGTTCTGTATCGCGCCCAGGCCACAGCCTCCGGCGGCGGCCGCGAAGACGGCCGCTCGACCACCGACGACGGCAAGATCGACGTGAAACTGTCCACCCCCAAGGAAATGGGCGGCAAGGGCGGCGACGGGACCAATCCGGAGCAGTTGTTCGCCACCGGCTACGCCGCCTGCTACCTCGGCGCCCTGCGTCTGGTCAGCGGCAAGGCCGGCACGCCGGTCGGCCCGGACACCAAGATCACCGCCGGAATCGGCTTCGGCAAGAACACCAAGGGCGAGGGCTTCAACCTCGACGTCGATCTGACCGTCACCGATCACGGCCTGGATCAGGCGGTCATCGACGACCTGATCGAAAAGGCCCACCAGGTCTGCCCCTATTCCAACGCCACGCGCGGCAATGTGGATGTTCGACTGGCGGCCAAGTAATTTCACCTTCCGCTCATCCCCGCGAAAGCGGGGACCCAGGGCTTTGGGCGACGACCGCAGCCATTTGCAAAGGGTCGTCGTCCAACCTCCTGCCGGGCAAATGAACTGGATCCCCGCTTTCGCGGGGACGAGCGGGGTTTCAGTGGCCCCGAACCTGCGCTAATCGCAGACCATGACCTCCCTGCTCGACGCCCTCCCCGATCCCCTGCTGACGCTCGAACCCGCCCGCCGCGTGACCCTGCGCGAAGCCTTCGGCGTGGACAGCGACATGACCGTGCCGGTCTTCGCCGAGCGCGACAGCCATGTGCCCGAGATCGACGAGGCCTATCGCTTCGATCCCCAGACGACGATCGCCATCTGCGCCGGCTTCGCCTTCGACCGCCGCGTCATGGTCCAGGGCTATCACGGCACCGGCAAGTCGACCCATATCGAACAGGTCGCCGCCCGCCTGAATTGGCCCCTGGTCCGCGTCAACCTGGACAGCCACGTCAGCCGGATCGACCTGATCGGCAAGGACGCCATCGTCCTCAAGGACGGCAAACAGATCACCGAATTCCGCGAGGGCATCCTGCCCTGGGCGCTGCAACGCCCCGTCGCCCTGGTGTTCGACGAATATGACGCCGGCCGTCCCGACGTCATGTTCGTGATTCAGCGCGTGCTCGAGGCCCAGGGCCGCCTGACCCTGCTGGACCAGAACCGCGTCATCCGCCCCAACAAGCATTTCCGCCTGTTCGCCACCACCAACACCATCGGCCTGGGCGACACCACGGGCCTGTATCATGGCGCGCAACAGATCAATCAGGCCCAGTTGGATCGCTGGAACATCGTCACGACGCTGAACTACCTCGACCACGACGTCGAGGCCGAGATCGTCGCCGCCAAGGTCCCCGAATGGTCCGACGCCGAGGGCCGCCGTCGCATCGCCGCCATGGTCCGCGTCGCCGACATGACCCGCAACGCCTTCATGAACGGCGACATCTCCACCGTCATGTCGCCCCGCACCGTCATCACCTGGGCCCAGAACGCCCTGATCTTCGGCGGCGACCTGGCGCTCAGCTTCCGCCTGACCTTCCTCAACAAGTGCGACGAACTGGAACGCCCCACCATCGCGGAGTTCTACCAGCGCGCGTTCGGCGAGGACCTGCCCGAGGCGGCGACGCGGGTGAAGGTCGGGTAAAACCCTCACTATTGAGGCCTCGTTAAACTCCCTGGCGTAAGGCCACGCTTGAAGCGGGGACTTGGCGAAGTGGCCGACAGTACAGATTACCTAAAGGCCTATGCCGACCGGTATCGGGACATGTTCCCGGTGCGGCTGGTCACCATCGCCGCGATCGTGATCGTGGGCTGGTGGTTGCTCGGCTGGGGCTGGGCGGCCAATTTCGCCGTCTTCCAGTTCGGCCTCTACGCCCTGCTCTGGAACGTCGTCCAGACCGCCCGCGCCCGCCCCGGGGCTCCGGGCGCAGAACGGCGTTTCCGGCTCAGCACTGAGGCCGTCACCCTCGGCCTCGCCACGCACAACGCCCTGTTCATCCTCGCCGTCTGGCATTCCCAGCCCCAGTATCTCGACTATCTGCGTCTGCTGCTGGCCGGCAATCTGATGGTCGGCGCGCTTCAGGTGCACATCAGCCGGATCAGTTTCGCCGCCGCCGTCGCCCCGCCGTCCATCGCGGCCATGATCATCGCCTCCAACCAGCCCCAGGCGACCACGGGGATCAAGATCGCCGTCGGCCTGTTCGTCCTGGGCATCATCGGCGCCTCCTGGCGCCAATGGCGCAGCGATCGCCAGACGGTCGAGCTGATGGTCGCCCTGACCGAACGCACGCGCGAGCTTCAGTCCGCCCTGGGCCAGGCCGAGACCGACCGCGCCGCCGCCGAACGGGCCAATAAGGCCAAGTCCCGCTTCCTGGCCATGATCAGCCACGAGGTCCGCACCCCGCTGAACGTCATCCTCGGCCTGACCGAGGTCCTGCGCGGCCGTCGCCGTCCCAAGGCCGAGGCCGTGGTCATCGACGACATGGCCGAGGCCGGGGGCATGCTGCTTCGCCTGCTGAACGGCGCCCTGGACATCTCCAAGATCGAATCGGGCCAGGTCGATCTTCGCCTCGCCCCCGTCGATGTCGCCGCGCGGATCGAGGCGATCGCCCGCGTCTGGCGCGCCCGCGTCGACGAACTGGGCCTCGCTCTGGAGGTCGAGCTTCAGGGCCGCCGCGAGGACTTCCTGGTCCTGACCGACGAGGCCCGGGTCGAACAGATCCTGATCAACTATCTGTCCAACGCCCTGAAACTGACGCCGTCCGGGACCGTCCGCATCCTGGCCCGCGCCCTGCCCGCCGCCGACGGCCGCATCGACCTTGATCTCGAGGTTCACGACCAGGGCCCCGGCGTGCCGAAGGATCAGCGAGACCGCATCTTCGAACCCTTCGAACAACTGGCCCCCGGTCGCGCCGCCGGCGGCGCCGGCCTGGGTCTGGCCCTGTGCCGCGCCTCCGCCCAGGCGCTGGGCGGCGCCCTCGGCGTCCGCGCGGCCAAGCCGCAGAACGGCGCGCAAGGCGCCGTCTTCTGGGTCCGTTTCACGGCCGAGCCCGCGCCACGCCCGACCGTCCGGGCTGCGGACGCCGGGCGCGCCGCCGAAGGGGCGCTCGAGGCTTCCACCACGCTGCGCGTCCTCGCCGCCGAGGACCATCCCGCCAATCGCAAGCTGCTGGCCCTCCTGTTCCAGGCCTTCGGTCTGGACCTGGTCCTGGTCGAGAACGGTCAGGAGGCGGTCCAGGCCGTCGCCGCCGAACGCTTCGACCTGGTGCTGATGGACGTCATGATGCCGGTCATGGACGGCGTCGAGGCGCTGAGCGCCATCCGCGCCGACGAGGCCGCCACGGGCCGCCCCCGCCTCCCAATCCATATGCTCACCGCCAACGTCTTCGACGAGGACGTGGCCCGCTACATGGCCGCCGGCGCCGACGGCGTCCTGCGCAAACCTATCGAACCCCCCGCCCTCCAGGCCGTCCTCCTGGGGGCGAGCCAGTCTGTCGGCGCCTGACCTCCCGCAGTCACTCCCAGCCGCCGCGCGCTCAAAGCTTGAGAACGAATTTGCGGCTAAGAGCCCCTCCACCCCCGCGCAAGAGGCGCGGCGGTCCCCCTCCCCGCAAAGCGGGGAAGAGACGCGACGAACCTCTGTCTCCTCCCCACGCAGTGGGGAGGTGGATCGACGCGCAGCGGCGAGACGGAGGGGCCCTTCGACGCGCACCGCGCACAATGAAGCTGCCTACACCCCAATGATCCACCCCCGCGCGCGGAAAGGTGACGCCCCCTCCCTCTTTCGTCATTCCGGGCGAAGCGCAGCGGAGACCCGGAACCCAGCGGCGCCGAAGGCGAAATCTATCCGACGCACGATGC
>NZ_BSFD01000010.1 GCF_027922165.1 Brevundimonas intermedia | reverse complement strand
ACAGAGTTGCGTAACAGAACGGCCCCCGGAGACATCCGGGGGCCGTTTTGCCGTGGGCGTAGGACGAAAGGTCCTGGGGCGGCGGCTTGCATTCGGGGCGGCGCGGGTCGATCTGGAGTCGGTGATGTCTTCCCCTACCATCGTGATCGTGGGCGCCGGCGTGCTGGGCCTGAGTACGGCGTTTGAACTGAAGCGGCGCGGCCATAGGGTGACCGTGGTCGATCCCGGCGGTCCCAACGCCTCGCGCGTGGCGGCCGGCATGGTGGCCCCGGCGATGGAGGCGGCGATCGACGACGTCTCGCCGGACAGGGCGGCTCTGTTCCGCGCGGGTCGTGACCTTTGGCCGGCCTTTGCGGCCGCCTCAGGCGTCGCCCTGACGCGCCGTCCGGCCGAGTGGCGCGGCGGCGACGTGGACGCCATCGCGGCGCGTCTGACGGCCCTGTGTTTCTCCGCCCGGCGCGAGGGGGATCGGGTGGTGACGGACGAAGACTGTCAGATCGAGCCGGACCAGGCGATGGCCGCCCTTAGTGGGGCCGTGGGCGAGGCCCCGGACGGCGCGATCATTGAGGGACGCGTGACCGGCCTTCGCCAGGTTGGGGACGAGTGGCAGGTCGATTTGGACCGCCGGACGCTGGCGGCGTCGGCGGTCGTTCTGGCGACGGGAACGGCGGCGGCTGTAACCGGGACGCCCGACGCGACACGGATCCTGGTGGACGGGGTCCAGCCGATCCGGGGGCAGATCGGCGTCGCGGCGCGGGAACTGACGCCGCACGCTGTGCGCGGGCCGGGGGCCTATGTGGCGCCGATGACGGGCGGTGCGGTGATCGGGGCGACCATGGAACCGGGGCGGCGCGATACGACCCCCGATGCGGCCGTGGGCGAGCGACTGACCGAGGCCGCCTGGCGGGTGCTCGGCCGTGCGCCGGAACCCCTGAACATCGAATGGCGCGCCGGTGTGCGCGGCGCCTCGGCGGACGGTCTGCCCATTGCCGGACCTGCGCCGGACGGGGAGGGGCTGTTCCTGGCCCTGGCGCCGCGTCGCAACGGCTGGCTGCTGGGGCCGCTGGTCGCGAGCGTGGTCGCCGATGCGATCGAGGGGCGGACGCCGTCGCCGGAAGCCCGCGCCCTCGATCCTCGACGCTTTTAATCCGCCATGGCGAAGCGGACGGTGAAGTTGACCGTCGCCCCGTCCACCGCGCGGCCATCGACTGTGCGGGGGTTCATGCGGAAGTCGCGCGTCAGGCTCATGGCCGCGCGGCCGAAGCCCTGGCCCCTGGGCGTTTCGTCGGCGACGCGGCAGGCGGTCAGGCCGCCGTCGATGCGGACGGTGCAGGACAGGCTGGCCGCGCCGGACAGGCCGCTGTCGGCCGCCCTCGTCGGATAGGCGCGCGCCATTTGCGCCTCAGAGGGACGGCTGGCCCAGGTCGGATTGTTGATGACCGAGACGGCGCGGATGGGCGGCGTCTCAGTCGTGGCTGTTCCACCCTCGACGCCCGTTGGGGCCGTGCTGACGAGCACCTGTCCGGTCGGCGCCGTCTCGGCGGTCTTGTCCGGCGGCGTCAAAGGCAAGGTCTCGACGGTCGGCGGCGCCTTGAGGATGGGGTCGTGGATCGGCGTCGGCGGCGCGGCGGTCTTCTGAGACGGGGGAAGGGGCTTGGGCTTCGGTCGCTCGACGAAGATATCGACAATAGGGTCTTCGATGACGCCTTGGGGAAGTTGCTGGTCCAACTGGAACCGCTGGTTATAGAGCGCCACCCCCACCCCGACATGGGCGACGACGGACAGGCCGATGGCGGCCCACATCCAGCGCGGCAAAGGTTTTCTGCGTTCCCCAAAGTCGATGGGGCTGATTGCGCCGGGGCCTCCGGCGGCACGGATCATCATCTCGACACTCCCTCGTTCACCGCCCCCGCAGCGCCCGTAACCGAAAGTGAGCGCTCAGCTTGTGGCGAGTTTGCGGCGAGGTTTCGCGGCTCGACCAACGTCGATCCCCAAGTCTGGTTAACGCGGCCGTTAACGATTAAGGATTGATTAACCACGTTCGACGAGGCTTCGCCTGTCATGGGCATCCGAGCGATTCCATCTTCAGGCGGCGTAGAAGCGGCCATCCGGCGCGCCTCGACCGCCGTGGGCGTGGATTATGATTTTCTGATCAAGACGGCGCGTCGCGAGAGCGCGATGAATCCGTCGGCCAAGGCGCCGACCTCGTCGGCGGCGGGCCTGTTTCAGTTCATCGAACAGACCTGGCTAGGAACCGTCAAACAGCACGGCGCCCAGCACGGCTATGGCCAGTATGCCGACCTGATCCACAAGGGATCGGACGGGCGCTGGCGGGTCGAGGGATCGGCGCGCAATGTGGTGCTGGACCTGAGGTTCGACCCCCATGCGGCCTCGACCATGGCGGCGGAGCTGACGGCGTCGAACGCCGCCTATCTGCGCGGTCGCACCGGCAAGGAGCCGGGGGCGGGGGATCTTTACGCCGCGCATTTCCTGGGCCCGGCCGGCGCGGCCAGTCTGATGACGGCGATGGACCGCAATCCCGGCGGCAGCGCCGTCGCGCTGTTTCCCGAGGCGGCGCGGGCCAATCGCAGCATCTTTTACAAGGACGGCCGGGCAGCCACGGTCGCCGAGGTCCACGCCAATCTGCAGCGCACCGCCGGCAATGGCGCGCCGGCGGCCGGAATCGGCGAGACCCGCGCGCCTTCGCCTGAGCTGAGCGATCGCGATCAGGCCCTGGCCGCGCGGCTGGATCGTCTGAAGCAGGAACAGGGGCTTCTGGCCCTGTTGCTGGGACAGGACGGATCGTCAGGGACGGGGTTCGGCGGGGCGTTTTCGCCCACCGGCAAGGATTCGATCTGAGATCGACCGGCGTCGATGGTAAACCGACCGTTAAGCATGGCAGGGTCATGATGTCGGCAAGCCCGATTCCCTGACGAGCCGTCCATGACCGCCTTCCGCGCCCGCCTCACCGAAATGGACATCCAACGCTTGGTCAAGGCGGTGGACGAGGACGAGCGCGCCGAGGCCGCCCACAAGCTGTGCCGCAACATGGATCGGGCCGAGCTGGACGACCGCGAGCGGGAGGCGGCGCAGAAGATCGTGCGTCTGCTGGCCAATGACGCGGCCGAACTGGTGCGTCGGGCCATGGCCGTGACGCTCAAATCCTCGGACCTGATACCCAATGATGTGGCGCGACGTTTGGCGGCGGATCTGGACAGTATCGCCCTGCCGATCATCGGCGCCTCGCCGGCGCTGAGCGACGACGACCTGATCGAGATCGTGCGCGCCGGTTCAGCCCTGCGCCAGATTGCGGTCGCTGGACGGCCGAGCGTGTCCCGCGACGTGTCCCAGGCCTTGGCCGACGAGGGGAATGAACAAGCCGTCAGGGTTCTGGCGGCCAATGACAACGCCGATTTGTCGGAACGCGCCCTGGGCGTGATCGTGGATCGTTTCCCGGAGTCGGGCGAGGTGGTCGCCGCCGTCGCCTATCGTCAGGTCCTGCCGCTCCATATCACGGAGCGGCTGATCGAGCTGGCCAGTGAGACGGTGCGGGAACATCTGGTCTCGCGCCATGCGGTGGCGCCCGAGACGGCCATTCGACTGGCGCAATATTCGCGTGAGCGGGCCACGATCGATCTGGTTGAACAGGCGGCGTCCAGCGCCGACCTGCCGGCCTTCATGGCGCAGCTGAATTTGCGTAAAGTCTTGAACGCTTCGCTTCTGCTGCGCGGCTTGGCGCGCGGGCAGATGACGATGCTGGAACATGGCCTGGCCGAGCTGGCGGCGACGCCGCACCATCGGGCCTGGTTGATGATCCATGACGCCGGACCGTTGGGGCTGAAGGCCATCTATGACCGGGCCGGTTTGCCGCCGCGTCTGTTCCAGGCTTTCCGCGCCGGCGTCGACACTTGGCGGGCCCTGTCCGCCGAGGGGGTGGATACGTCGAGCGACGTCTTCCGCCAGCGGATGCTGGAGCGGTTCCTGACCCAGCGGCCGAACGTGCCGCGCGACGATCTGGCCTATCTGATGGAGCGGCTGGACCAGGCGCCGATGCGTCCGACGCAGATGGCCGCCTCCGCAGCCTGAACCGCCGCGTCGGGCGGCAAAAAAGGGGCCGTCCGCAGACGAGCCCCTTTGCTGTGTTCGACCGGAAGGATCAGCGGGACTTGTGCTGAGAGACCTCGGCTTCGAGGGACTCGGCCAGGACGCGGCCGGTGGGGTTTTCGTCGGTTTTGATCTGGTCGCGGACCACGGAGCGGATCGCATCGACGTGGGCATGAACGATAGTCAGCGGCGCTTCCGTCCGCGCCGTAGCGTCGTCCAGCAACCGGCACAGCGAGCCGGCGATACGGGTCACCAGTGGATATTCGTAGGTGGTTCCCAGGCCCTTCAGATCATGGGCGCGGAAATAGAGGGCTTCCGCCGTCTCGGCCGTCAGACCCTTCTCTCGGATGTCGGCCTGGGCCTGGTCCAGTTTGACGATCTCGTCGTTGAGCCACTGGCCGAACTGGGCAGACATCGCCTTCAGCGCTTCTTCAGCCCGAGCGATGGCGTCGGCGTTGATGCCGAACCCACCCCCCATCCTGGGGCGAAGAGATTGTGTGGTGGGCTTGACGTTCGCCGGATCGCTCATGGCGGACCTCCATAGAATTTGGGCAGAGCTTAGCCCTGCCGCCTTAAGAAGCCGTATAGCGGGCGTCAGTTGGTGAACTGCTCGGTCATGACCCGTTCGTCGAAGGATCGGCCTGCGTCGAACAACATGGTTAGGGCGACGTCGCGCCGTTCGCGCACCTCGACCCGCGACACGCGTCGGACCTCGAAATTATCGGCGGTGGCGGAGACCGGGCGTTTGTCCGCCTCCAAGACGTCGAACCGCACCTTGGCGCCGTGGGACAGCAGGGCGCCGCGCCAGCGGCGGGGACGGAAGGCGCTGATCGGGGTCAGGGCCAGTATGCGGGCGTCCAGAGGAATGATCGGGCCATGGGCCGACAGATTATAGGCCGTAGATCCCGCCGGCGTCGCCACCAGGCAGCCGTCACAGGACAACTCGTCCAGTCGAACGCGATCGTCGACCGTGATCTTCAGCTTGGCGCTCTGGCGCGTCTGGCGCAGCAGGGAGACCTCGTTGATGGCCAGGCCGGTGTGGACTTCGCCGCTTTCGGTCCAGGCGTCCATTTGGAGCGGGTGGATGACGGTGCGTTCGGCGGCGACGACGCGGGCGATCAAGTCGTCTTCGTCATAGTCGTTCATCAGGAAGCCAACCGATCCGCGGTTCATTCCGTAGACGGGGGTGCGACGACGAAGATTGGCGTGCAGGGTCTCCAGCATCTGTCCGTCGCCGCCCAGGGCGACGATGACGTCGGCCTCTTCCTCAGTCACTGCACCATAGCGTGCGATCAAGACCTTGCGCGCCGCCTGGGCCTCAGGGCGGTCGCTGGCGGTGAAGGCCAGGCTTGGGGCCGGAGCGGGGACGGAGGAGGGTTGGGTCACGTCGAACGTGAGCCCCAGCTTGACCGCGAAGTCAAACGGTCGCGGTGTTTTCCATCATCTGACGAAAGGCGCGAGCCGCCGAATGGCTGTTCATCGGCGTCGTGGTCCAGCCGCCGTCGCCGGGCAGACCGTCGGCCAGCTTGCGGACCTCGGCCAGCAGGGAGGGGAAGACGGCCTTGTCCAGGCCGACGGCGAGGCAGGCGAGGTACAGGGGCTCGGCGGTCGGCGCATAGACGGCGCTGCGGACCTGGGTCGGGGTGAAGTTTCCGAGTTGACCCAGGGCCAGCTCGAACAGGCCGAGACGGTGTTCACGCAGGGCGCGGATCAGTATGCCAGGGCGGAGTTGCCCCGCCGTCTGCAACTTCTCGATCAGTCGACGCTCCATCTCTTGGCGCTCGCGATCTTCAAGTCTGCGTTCGTTAGGGATCGGCCGCCAGGTGGGATGGCGGGCGGCGCTGGCGGAAGCGGCGCGCACGGCGGCGTTCAGAAGGCGGTCATCGATTTCGAATCGCTCGCCGATCGACTGGCGAAGCGCCTGACCGACCCATTGGTAGAGCTCGTGGGCCAGGGATTCGCTCAGGCGGGGGTGACGGGTAAGGGGCGCGCGCAGGCCGGCGACGCGGCGGGAATGCTCGACAAGACGGTGCATCGCCGCCTCGCCGATATCGGCGCTGCGGTTCGAGGCCAGGGCGGTCATGGTGATCGGATCGGCCTGGTCCAGTATGGCGTCCACGACGCCGCCCGAGAGGTGGGGGCGGCGGGCGACGGCGATCTGATGCTCGAGCGTGGTCTCGACGAGGACCCGGATCAGGGCGGCGTCGTTCAGCACGGGGCTGGCGGCGATGACCGGCGCGGCGATATCGATCTCGTCCAACGCCAGCATTTCAATCAGGGCGACGGGCGCCCAGTCGACTGAGGCGAGCCGTTCGGAAAGCTGCTGGCGAATGTCCCGCTCGGCCTGGCCGGCCAGGGTCAGGAATATCTCGCCGAGCACGGGCGGCATGGGTGTGGACGGTGAGGCGGCTTCGCAGAGACGGATGACGCCGGAGAGAAGACGCAGGCGGTCATCAGGGGCCTTGCTGCGCGCCAGATCGAGAAGGTCCATCGCGGAAAAGTCAGTCGCAACCGCTGCGGATATCGGCATTCGAAGGGCAGCGGACACGGCGACTCCCGGACGCAGTAAGCTCACACCCAGCACATTAGAATCCGTGTCGTGAAGGTGCGGTTAACGGAAGCTGAAAGGCGAAGGTTAACGTCGCCGTCTTGGTTCGCCCGCTTGACGGACGGCGGATGCCGGAGGACGGTCGGGCAAAGCCCGTCAGAGGCGCGTTGAACCTAGGAGGAACACCATGGCCGATGGCGCCAGCCCCGCGTTGAAAACCCGTGTGTCCGAAGCCGAGTGGCAGGTTCGTGTCGAACTGGCCGCCCTTTACCGCCTCGTGGCGCTGAACGGGTGGGACGACATGATCTTCACCCACATATCCGCCCGCGTGCCGGGGCCTGAGCATCATTTCCTGATCAACCCCTACGGCTATTATTTCGAGGAGATCACCGCTTCGTCCCTGGTGAAGGTCGATCTGGACGGGAACATCGTTCAGGAGACGACCAACTTTATCAATCCGGCGGGCTTCACCATCCATTCGGCGGTCCATGCGGCGCGCGAGGATGCGAAGTTCGTGATCCATTTGCACACCGTCAGCGGCGTGGGCGTGGCGGCGCAGCAGCATGGCCTGCTTCCGATCAGCCAGAACGCGTGTTTACTACAGCATCAAGTTGCGTATCATGGGTATGAGGGATTGGCTCTGAACCATGACGAGCGCGAACGTCTGGTGGCCGACCTGGGGGACAAGCCGCTGATGCTGTTGAGAAATCACGGCACGCTCGCGGTCGGGGAGACGGCGGCGCAGGCATGGATCGGGATATTCTTCCTCGAGAGGGCCTGCGCGCAGCAGGTGGCCGCCCTGGCCGGCGGGCGCGAACATGTGTTGATCGCCCCGGATCACGCCCAGGCGGAGACAAAGGAACAGGGGCGGGGGATCGGCTTCATCTCGGCGCTCGCCTGGCCGGGGGCCTTGCGGCAACTGGATCGGAAGTCGCCGGGCTACGACTCTTAGGCCAGACGGGGGCGGTCGCCGTGCTGGCGGTCGCCCTTATCGGCCAGGCCACGACCGCCTCAGCCGGGGCTTGGACCCAGCCAAAGGGGCAGGGACAGGTCATCGCCAAATACGATGCCATGCGCGCTGACAGCGGGTTTGATCCCGCCGGCGAGACGCAGCCGCTAGGCGTGGATCGAACAGACCGGACGGCGGGACTGTTCGCCGAGTACGGCGTGAACGACCGGCTGACCCTTCAACTGAAGGCCGACTGGCAACAGGGGAAAGACGCCTTTGTCGATTACGATGGCCGGGGGCCGATCGAGGTCGGGGCGACCTGGCAGGTCTGGCGCGACGATCACAATGCCGTCAGCCTGTACGGCGGCTACGCCTTGGCTGGAGAAGGGCGGAACGCCGGCTACGCTGCGCCCGGTGTCGGCGAGCACGACTGGGAGGCGCGCCTATCCGTCGGTCGGTCGCTGGGCGCCGTCGGGGGGCGCTGGGGTATGGATCGATCATTCGTCGAAGTGCAGGCGGCGCGGCGTGTGCGCGACGGTCTACCCCATGAAACCCGCTTGGACGCTACGATCGGCGGCAGAATCGGGCGGGATTGGCTGGTGTTGGGGCAGGCTTTCGGCGGCGCGGCCGACGGCGGGGCGCGGTGGTTGTCGCTGGAAACCTCGGTGACGCGCGACTTCGGCGACTGGAGCGTGCAGGCGGGCTGGCGACAGACGGTGGCGGGCCGGGAGACGGCTATCGCGCAGGGACCGGTTGTGGCGATCTGGCGCAGATTTTGATCGTCATCTGTGCGACGGAATTCGTCGTACACGACGTTACCAATAGGTAATCTTGCGCACGGTGGAGAAGCCGCTAAGCGTGCGCGTCCTCTGAATCGAAAGTCCGTTGCGTGATAAGACGCCACTTCTTCCTGATCGCCGCAGCTGTGCTGTTGGGGCTGATGGTTCTCGCCGCCGTGCTGAAGGTGGCGTTCGCCGACGATGAGGCCGCCGGCGGGCCGGGCGGCGGACGCCGGGGCGGGCAGCAGGTGTCCGAAGCGACCGTGTCCCAACGCGAGTTCTCGGACCAGATCCGGGTGCTTGGCGTCGCGCGGGGCCAGAGGTCCGTCAATATTACCTCATCGACCACTGAGCTGATCACCCGGGTCCTGTTCACGGACGGGCAGACGGTGTCGGCGGGCGCACCGCTGGTCGAGTTGCAGGCGCGAGAAGAAGATGCGGATATAATAGAAGCCCGCGCCAACGTCGCTCAGGCGCAGCGCGAGCGTGATCGATACAAGGCGCTGGCGGATCGAGGGATCGCGCCTCAGGTGCTGCTGGAACAGGCGGAGACGGCGCTGGCGACGGCGCGCGCCTCACTGGAGGCGGCGCAGGCGCGGCGGGGTGACCGCATCATTCGCGCGCCCTTTGCCGGGACCCTGGGCCTGACGACGGTGACGCCCGGAACCCTGATTAATCCGGGTGCGGTTATTGCGACTCTGGACGACACATCGACCATTCGCGTCGATTTCCCATTGCCCGAGCGTTATCTGAATGTGCTGCGCGCCGGGGCGTCGATCACCGCCACCGCCGACGCCTATGGCGACACGCCGTTCCAGGGCCGGATCGCGTTGATTGATACGCGGGTGAACGAAACTACCCGCGCCGCAACCGCCCGCGCGGAATTCCCCAATCCCGGCGGCCGAATCCGCCCCGGCATGCTGCTGCGAGTTGCGGTGCAGCAGGGACAACGCCAGGCGCCGGCGGCGCCGGAGTCTGCCGTTCAGTATGAGGGCGAGGGCGCCTTCGTCTATCGCATCGCCGCGGGGGCTCAGGGCTCCACGGCCCAGCGTGTGGAGGTCGATACCGGCGTGGTCGAGAACGGCTTCGTCGAAATCCTGTCGGGTCTTGAGATCGGCGACCGCATCGTCGGTTCGGGCCTGAATCGCATCCAGCCCGGCGCGCCCGTCAGCGTCGCCGGACGCGGGCAAGGGGCTCGGGGCGCCCAGGCCGCTGAGAGCGCCGCACGATGATGCTGTCCGACGTTTCGGTTCGGCGCCCGGTCTTTGCAGCCGTCGCCGCCATCGTCCTGTGCGTCATCGGGGCCGCCGCATTCTTCTTCCTGCCCGTGCGTGAACTGCCCGACGTGGATCCGCCCATCGTTTCGGTCAACACCAGCTATGCCGGCGCCTCGGCCGAGGTGATCGAGAGCCGGATCACGGAGCCGATCGAACAGCAGATCGCCGGCATCCAGGGCGTCGAACGTATCAACTCGACCAGCCGCGACGGCCGCTCGAACGTCAATATCGAGTTCTCGCTGGACCGGAACATCGATGATGCCGCCAATGACGTGCGCGACCGCGTCAGCCGTGTGGTGGGGCGTCTGCCGGACCAGGCCGACCCGCCGGAGGTGGCCAAGGCGGATTCCGACAGCCAGCCGATCATCATCGTCTTCCTGCGCTCCACGACGATGAACCGGTTGCAACTGACCGACTATGCCGACCGCTATCTGGTGGACCGGATGGCGACTGTGCCCGGCGTGGCCCAGGTCAATATCTATGGCGAGCAGCGCTATTCGATGCGGATATGGCTGGATCCGGCCGCCCTGGCGGCGCGCGGTTTGACGGTCACCGATGTCGAGACAGCGCTGACCAGCCAGAACGTCGAACTGCCGGCAGGATCTCTGGAATCGACCGACAAGGACTATACGGTCCGCGTGGCTCGCACCTACGCCCGGCCCGACGATTTCCGGCAACTGCCCATTGGCACGCGGGGATCGGCCTCGGCGTCGGCTTCGGTCGCCACCGGAACGGGCAGCGGCTCTTCGGCCATCATCCAGGGTCAGCCGACCTATGTGACGCGTCTGGGCGACATCGCCCGGGTGGAAGAGGCGCCGGAAGAGGATCGTCGTCTGTTCCGTGGCAACAGCATGGACCAGATCGGTCTGGCCGTGACCCGCCAGGCTCAGTCGAACGACCTGGCAATCTCGGACGGCGTTCATAAGATGATCGACGAGATCCGTCCCAGCCTGCCGCCTGGCGTGACGCTGGAAATCGGGTCTGACAACTCCGTCTTCACGTCGCACGCCATCGACGAGGTCTGGATCACCATCGGCATATCCATGGCGCTGGTGGCCCTGGTGAACTTCATCTTCCTGGGCAGTCTGCGGGCCGCTTTGATCCCGTCGATCGTGGCGCCCATCTGCCTGTTGGCGACCTTCATCGTCCTGGCGCCCCTGGGCTTTTCGCTGAACCTGCTGACCCTGCTGGCCCTGGTGCTGGCCATCGGCCTGGTCGTCGATGACGCCATCGTGGTGGTCGAGAACATCCAGCGGCGGCTGGATCATGGCGAACCGCCGCTGGTCGCGGCCGAGCGGGGCGCGCGTCAGGTCTTCTTCGCCGTGGTCGCGACGACCATCGTCCTGCTGTCGGTGTTTGCGCCGCTGCTGTTCCTGCCCGGCTATGTCGGCCGGTTGTTCGTCGAGTTGGCGGCGGCGATTGCTGCGGCGGTGGCCTTCTCGGCCTTCCTGGCGCTCAGCCTGTCGCCCATGCTGGCGTCCAAGATCCTGAAGCCGGCGCAAAGCGGCGGCTGGCTGGCGCGGCGGGTCGACTGGGCTATGGATGGGCTGAAGACCTCCTATGCGCGTTCGCTGGACATGATGCTCGGGCGGCGCATCGCCGTCATCGGCGTGGGCGCCCTGATCGCCCTGGTGGCGGCGGGCGCGGGGGGCATCTTCCTGATCCTGCCCAACGAGCTGGTGCCGGACGAAGATCGCGGGCGGGTGCAAGTTCGCGTCGCCGGGCCCGAAGGCGCGGGCTTTGACTATACTCGAAAGATCATGATGGGGCTCGAGCCGCTGCTGGCGGACTACAAGGCCAGCGGGGAGGCGGACTCCTATCTGGTTTCCGCCCCCGGTTTCGGCGGCGGCAGCTTCAACTCCGGCAACGGCGTCCTGGTCCTGTCAGACTGGTCCAAGCGCGACCGATCGGCTGCCGAAATCGCCCAGGAGCTGAACGGCACGCTGCGCGGCCAGACCGATGCTCAGGTCAACGCCTCTACCCCTGGCGCCTTCCAGCGTGGGGGCGGCAATTCCAACTCCGTGGAGCTGATCGCCACGGGCACGGACTATGAGCAGATATACAGCTGGCTTCAGCCTCTTCTGGCCGCGGCTCAGGATAATCCGGGCTTCTCTCGGCCGCGCCTGAACTATGAGCCGAACTCGCCGCGCCTGCTGGTCGATGTCGATCCCCAGAAGGCGGCGGCGCTGGGGGTGTCGTCCCAGTCCATCGGCCGGACGCTGGAGACTATGTTCGGATCGCGAACCGCCACCACCTATATCAAGGGAGGGCAGGAGTATGACGTCATCCTGCAGACGGATCGCGACAACCGGCGCGAAGTCGCGGATCTGGAAGCGCTCTATGTGGCCACGGGCGCCGGGCAACTGGTGCCTCTGTCGGCGGTGGTGACGACCCAGACCTCGGGCGATACGCCGGATCGTCGCCGGCTGGATCGTCAGCGATCCATCTCGCTTCAGGCCGATCTAAACCCTGGGATGACCATCGACGATGCGGTGCAGTTCCTGAGCGCCGAGGCGGCGAAGCAGCCGCAAGGCGGCGTGGTCACCCAGTGGGGCGGCGCGGCGCGGGACCAGCAGGAGGCGGGCGGCGCGGTCGTGGCGGCCTTCGGTCTGGCCCTGCTGCTGGTCTTCCTGGTGCTGGCGGCCCAGTTCGAAAGCTGGATCACGCCGGCGGTCATCATGCTTACGGTGCCGCTGGCGGCGGCGGGCGGGCTGTTTGGCCTGTTGATGGCGGGGTCCAGTCTGAACCTCTACAGCCAGATCGGCCTGATCATTCTGATCGGTGTGGCGGCCAAGAACGGCATCCTGATCGTGGAGTTCGCCAATCAGCTGCGCGACCAGGGGCGGTCGATCCGCGAGGCGATCATCGAGTCGTCGTCGCTGCGTCTGCGGCCGATCATCATGACCTCCATCGCCACCGCCTTCGGCGCCCTGCCGCTGGTGCTGTGGCAGGGGGCGGGCGCGGGCAGTCGTCAGACGATCGGCGTGGTCATCTTCACCGGCGCCATTTTCGCGACGGTGCTGACCCTGTTCGTGGTGCCGGTGATCTATGCCGTGCTGGCGCGTTTCACCAAGTCGCCGGAATGGACCGCCCGCAAGATCGAGGAGTGGGAGGCTCAGGAGCAGCGCGACGGCGGGCCCAAGCCCATCGACGCGCACTGACGGATCAGGAGGCGGGCGTCGCCGGCGGCTGTGGCTGCGGCTGGAAGCCCGTCTCCACCTTCAGATAGGCGATGACATCGCGCCGGTCGGCCGCGTCTGACAGGCCCGCGAAGGTCATCTTGTTGCCGGGCAGGAAGGCCTTCGGGTTTTCCAGCCAGTGATCCAGCGTCTGGGCGTCCCAGGCAAACTGAGCCGTCCGAAGCGTGTTCGAATAGTTGTAGCGCGGGCGATCCCCCGCCTTCCGCCCAAACACCCCGTACAAATTCGGCCCCGCCAGATCGGGCGCGCCCTCGCCGATGGTGTGGCAGGCGCGGCAGCGAGCGAAGACGCGACGCCCGTTAGCCAGGTCCCCGGCGTTATAGGGGGCGGGCAGGGCCGCCAGCAGCATCGCCTTTTCAGCCTCCGTCGCCTCAGGCTTGGCCTTCTGACCCGCCGGGGTGTTGGGAGATTCGCTTTGGCCACAGGCGGCTAGCGTGAGCATCAGGGAAGCGGCGAGGGCGGGACGGCTCATCGGGGTATCCTGTTTTCTGCCGGTGATAGTGCAAATGTCAGACGCGGCAATTGGTCAACCTGTCCTGCTGGACGCGGCCCCCACGCACCTGATAATCAGTGTCAAGGAAACGCGGGGCCGCCGGGGGGCGGCGCCCGCTCGTGCGAGCCGAGATTTGACCGATACCATAAAGCTGAGCCAGGCCCGACGGGGCGATCGCGGCGTCATTATTCAAGTAGGCGCCCATTGCCACCACCAGGTTGAGGCGGTCGAGCTGGAACGTCGCCTGCTCGAGCTGGGTTTCGTCGAAGGGGCCAGGATCGAGCTGTTGCACGAAGGGCTGTTCGGGCGTGATCCCATCGCCATGAAGGTGGACGACATGCGCGTGGCCTTGCGCCGGCACGAGGCCGCCAGCCTGACGATTAAGCTGGACGTCGTCTGATGGACATGGCGCTGAAGACCGCCCGCGTCGCCCTGGTCGGCAATCCAAACAGCGGCAAGACCGCCCTGTTCAACGCCCTTACCGGCGCCCACCAGAAGGTCGCCAACTACGCCGGTGTCACGGTGGAGCGGAAGGAGGGGCTGATCCGCGCCGCCTCCGGCCGAACCCTGTCGGTGCTGGACCTGCCGGGCACCTATTCGCTGCGGGCGCGCAGCCCGGACGAGGAGGTCACGCGCGACGCCGTCCTTGGCCGTCTGGCCGGAGAGACCCCGCCGGATGTGGTGGTCTGCGTCGCCGACGCCACCAACCTGCGTCTGGTCCTGCGCCTGATCCTGGAACTGAAGGCGGTCGGCCGGCCGATGGTTCTGGCGCTGAACATGTACGACATCGCCCAGCGCCAGGGACTGCGGATCGATCTGGAGCAGCTGCGCGCCGAGTTGGGCGTGCCGATCATCACCACCGTGGCGACGCGCAAGCGCGGCATCGACGATCTGGTCGCCGCCATTGAAACTCAGGCAGAGGCGGCCGCCCAGAACGAGAACAGCTGGCGCAGCCCCGACGCCGCCGAACTGCGCACCGCCGCCCGCGAGGCCGAGCGGATCATGAAGGTCTGCGTGCGTCCGCCCGAGCGGCCGGACACCCTGACCGGGCGGATCGATTCCGTGCTGCTGCACCCGGTCGGCGGCATGATCATCCTGATGGCGATCCTGTTTGTGATGTTCCAGGCCGTCTTCAGCTGGGCCGCGCCCCTGATGGACGGCATCGAAGGCGGCATCGGCTGGCTGGGCGGTCTGGTCGCGGAGGTCATTCCCGACGGCCTGCTGCAGAGCCTGATCGTTGACGGCATCATCTCCGGCGTCGGCAGCGTGCTGGTTTTCCTGCCGCAGATTCTGATCCTGTTCCTCTTCATCATCGCCCTGGAAGACTTCGGCTATATGGCCCGGGCGGCCTTCCTGATGGACAAGATCATGGGCGGGGCGGGGCTGCACGGCCGGGCCTTCATTCCGCTTCTGTCCAGCTTTGCCTGCGCCATTCCCGGCGTCATGGCGGCGCGGGTTATCGATTCAAAGCGCGACCGCATGACCACCATTCTAGTCGCGCCGCTGATGACCTGCTCGGCGCGGATCCCGGTCTATACGCTGATCATCGCCGCCTTCATTCCGAACGAGACGGTGTGGGGCTTCGCCAATCTGCAAGGCCTGGTGATGTTCGGTCTCTACGCCGCCGGCATCGTCAGCGCCCTGGTCGTGTCCCTGCTGATCCGTAAGGTGTTCTGGCGCGGCGCGGTCGAGCCCTTCATGATGGAGCTGCCGGCCTACAAGACGCCGGATATGCGCAGCGTCCTGTTCAACCTATGGCTCCGGGCCAAGATCTTCCTGAACCGGGCGGGGCGGATCATCCTGCCGCTGGTGATCTTGCTGTGGGTTCTGGCGACCTTCCCCTATCCGCCCGAGAACGCGACGATGCCCGACATCGACTATTCGTTCGCCGGCATGATCGGGCGGGCGTTGGAGCCGATCTTCGCCCCTATCGGCTTCAACTGGCAGATGGTCATCGCCTTGATCCCCGGCATGGCCGCGCGCGAGGTCGCCGTGGCGGCGCTGGGCACCACCTACGCCATCGCCGACGCCGAGAATGCGACAGGTCTTCTGGCCTCGACCCTGTCGGCGCAATGGTCGCTGGCGACGGCCCTATCCTTCCTGGCCTGGTACATCTTCGCGCCCCAGTGCGTGGCGACCCTGGGCGTGGTGAAGCGCGAGACCAACTCGTGGAAATGGACCTGGATCATGATCGTCTACATGTTCGGTCTGGCCTATCTGGCGTCGTTCGCGACCTATCATGTGGCGGTGGCGCTCGGGGGCGGCTAAGCGGAGGCGGTTATTCACCGCCCGGACCCCCCAGATGAGCCCTGTCCTCGCCGCCGTCGTCATGGGCCTTCTGGGCCTCATCATCGGCAGCTTCCTGGCGGCGGTCAGCGTCCGGCTGCCGCGCGAAGAGGACATCGTCGTCGCCCGGTCGCGGTGCATGGGCTGCGACCGGCCCCTGCGGCCTTGGGAACTGGTCCCCCTGGTCAGTTGGCTGGTGCTGCGCGCGCGCTGCGCCCGTTGCGGCGCCGCCATTTCTCCGCGCTATCCGCTGATCGAACTGGGGGCCGCCCTGGTCGGCGTCTGGGCGGGGTTCAGCGGATCGTCAGGGCTGATGATCGCTGCGACCGCCGTGCTGGGCTGGCAACTTCTGCTGATCGCCATCATTGATGGCGAGAATTTCTGGCTTCCGGACGTCCTCACCTGGCCGCTGGCGGCGACCGGTCTGATCGCGGCCGCGCTGACGGGATGGGACGTCGCCCTGTCGCATCTGATCGGGGCGGTGGTCGGTTTCGGCGGGCTTTGGCTGGTCGGCTGGCTTTACAAGGCGGTCCGCAAGCGCGACGGCCTGGGCGGGGGCGACCCCTATCTGTTCGCCGGCGCCGGGGCCTGGGTCAGCTGGATCGGCCTGCCCAGTGTGCTGCTGTGGGCCTCGGCCGCAGGGCTTAGTCTGGTGTTCGGCCTACTGGTGGTGCGCCGCTCGGTCAGCGCGACCGACAAGCTGCCGTTCGGCGTCTTTCTGGCCGTTGGGATCTGGTTGACCTGGCTGTATGGGCCGTTAGGCCTCTAACGCCCTGTCGTCAGTTTGACGATGATGATGGCGGCAGTGTCCAGGATGGCCTCGGGCGTGTCGGCGCGACGCAGCAGGTCGAAGCTTGCGGCGGTGGACTCGGCGATCGAGGCGATCTGGTAGGAAGCCAGGCGAGGATTGTAATCCTTGGGGTGCAGGCCTGCGGCATGCGCCTGGGCGACACGGCGTTCGATGGCCAGATGCAGACGACGCAGGCGTCGGACCCGGCTCTCGACGAAAGCGACCTCGCCGTTGTCTGCCAACATATGTTCGACCCGCAGGACCTGACCGTGGTCGCGCCAAATGGCCATGACGTCCAGGATGAAGGCCCGGCCGATGCCGAAGGCCTTGTCGCCGGGCCAGTCGGCCTGGAAGTGGGCGGCGAGACCCTGAAAATCGGTCGCCGCCGTTTCGCACAGCGCCAGCACAGGTTCTTCGACGGTCTTGAAGTAGGTGTAGAAGTTAGAGGGCGACACGCCCGCTGCGGAGGCGAGGTCGGCGACACGAATCTCGCCATAATGGCGCGAGTTCAGCAGGGTCCGGGTCGCGTCGAGGATCGCCTGGCGGGTACGGCCCCCACGCGCGCCGATCTTGTGGCCCAGCTTGTTGGTCTTGTCGGCCATATCCCCGATGGTCGGTAAAGGCGGAGCTCGAGACGTTCGAGACGGCCGCATTCGGTACGCGGAAGCGAAACTGTGTCGTAAGCGGATCAGGTTATTGCACAGGCGGCGAAAAATCCAGCGGCCGTCGGCATTTAGTCGTTTCTGTTTCGCTTCTGGATACGGCAAAGCCTCGGCAAGGCTGGCCCTGCCGAGGCATCAGATGCGCGGCTCCCTGCGGTTACCGCGCGATGTCGTAGGACGCGTCCAGTCCCTCGCGGCTGACCGTCGCCTGGATCAGATCGCCGGACTGGATCAGGCCCTTGGTGAAGGGGCGCTGGTCATAGACCTGGAAGCGGACGGTCGAGTCGGGGCGGATCGTCGTCGTGTAGCGATACAGGGTCGGATCCGACGCGTCCGGCGACAGTCTGACGATCATGTCGTTGGCGCCCAGGAAGTCGCCCCACAGCCACAGCGGCCCTGTCGCCCCTTGCGGCCGCCGGACGGTGATCTGGATCGGCGCCGGCTCCTGATAGGTTTCCTTGGCGAAATAGGCCGCCGGGGTCGGCTCGTTGCCGCGCCGCCAGTCGAAATAGGTGGCGTTTTCCCAGTTTGAGCCCTGGCCCCAACGGGTGGAGCAGGGAGTCGAGACCCAGGCCGGCTCCCAATAGACCACGCCCACGCCGCCGGCGAACTTCACCCTCTGGGTCAGGTCGTGCATGTACTGGCGCTGGCCCTCGTAGGTGGCCGGATAGCCGGGCAGGAGTGAGTCCTCGCCCAACAGATTCGGGGAGTTGTCGGCGGAATCCGTCGTGAAGGGATAGGCGGTTTCGACCACCACCACCTCAGCCGGATAGCGGTGACGCAGGCGAGTGATCGTCTGCTCCAGTCCATCCAGACCCTGGGTCGACCATTTGCGATAATAGCTGACGCCGATCAGGTCGAAGTCGGTGACGCCGTGCTTCCACGCGTCGGCGAACCAGGGCTCGACGTTCTCCGGCTGGGCGATGTGCAGCATGACCAGGGGCTGGATGCTGGACTGGGCGCCCGCGTCGCGGACGGCCTTGATGCCGGCGTTAAAAAGGGCGGCGTTGCGTTCCCAGTTGATGCCGGGGCGAGTGGTCTTCCAGTCCGCCTCGCCCATCATTTCGGGATTGGTCTCGTTGCCGACCTGCACCTGATCCGGCATCAGGCCTTCGGCGTCCAGGGCGCGGAGGGTGTTGAACGTATAGTCGTAAACAGCCTGGGCCAAGGCCGGCGTGTCGTCACGAATCGACCGCCAAGCCTTGGGTACGATCTGCTTGTCCCCGTCAGCCCAGTCGTCCGAATAGTGGAAGTCGAGCAGAACCTCCATGCCCGCCGCACGAGCGCGCCGGATGGTTTCGCGCGCGTCGTCCAGGTCGCTGTAGTTCGTCCATTCAGGGTCGTGCCAGATCCGGACGCGTACCAGATTGGTCCCCATTTCGGCGAACAGGCCGTAGGGATCGCGAGCCTGGCCGTCTTTGCGATAGATCGCGCCGCAGTCCTCCATCTCGTTCACATAGGACAGGTCAGCGCCGAAATAGAACGGCGCCGGCTGGCCCGCCTGCTGGGCTTGCGCGGGCAAGGCCATCAGGGCGGCGAAGGCGGGAAGGAGGATGCGGCGGATCTTCATGGGCGATTCCGTAAGCTAGAGGCGCAACTAGGGGTTAGTAGCGGAAGGTGGCGTCGAGGCTGAACCGGCGACCGAAGCGGGTGTTGCTGGCCAGACGGTTCTCGTCGTTGTCGTAGTAGGTGTTGACCTCTTCATCGGTCAGGTTGCTGGCCTGGAAGCGCACGCCCAGATTCGACGTCACCTGATAGGAGGCGCTGAAGTCCAAAGTGGATTCGCTGTCCAGCGTGCGCAGCGCAGACCCGTCCCAGCCGCTGATGACAGTGAAGGGGCTGTGGTACTTGTAGCCCAGACGGCTCTCGAACTTGCCGTCCGAGTACCAGAGGTCCACCGTCGCCGTCTCGCGGGCCAAGCCGGTCGATTCCAGCGGGTTATTGACCGGAGAGAACTCCTTCACGTCGGAATCGACATAGGCGAAGTTGGCGTAGATGCCGAAGTTCTCGAGCGCCGGGATGAAGCGGAACGGCGTCTGGAAGGTCAGCTCGATCCCGCTGATGCCGCCGCCGTCGCCGTTGAACGGACCGGTGACATTGTAGGTCACGCCATCGATGGTCACCGGCTGGGTGAAGTAGCCGATGTGGGTCTCGACATCCTTGTAGTAGGCGGCGGCGGCCAACAGGGCTTCCGGCGCGAAATACCACTCGTAGGACAGGTCGACCTGGTTGGCGATATAGGGCTTCAGGTTCGGGTTTCCTGCGGAGCCTGTCGGCGGCGGGTTCGTATTGAACAGCGTCCGGCCGGCGCGCAGCTCATCCAGCGGCGGACGGGCCAGGGTCCGGGCAAGGCCAAACCGCAGCTGTTGGTCTTCGGCCAGGGCCAGGGTCAGGTTCAGGCTGGGCAGCAGTTCGAAATAGTCATTGTCGATCGAGATCGGCACGAGGGCGCCGCTATTGACCGATTCATAGCCTTGGCTGGTGGTCTCGGCCTGGACCGCGCGCATGCCGACATTGCCGGTGACCGGCAGTCCGGCGAGGTCGCCGGCGAAATCGACCTTCACATAGGCTTCGAAGACCGTCTCATCGACTGACCAGCCTGAGGCTTCGTCCACCGCGTCGGCGGGCTGGACGAAGCCGCCATAGGCGGCCTGGGCCACGGCGTTGAAATCGCCGTTCAGGAAGCCGGGGGTATCGAAGTCGGAAACGGTAAAGCTGCTCAACAGGCCGGCAGGCAGAGTGGCGACGATCGGCGCCTGGGTCCACAGCAGCCGCTCATAGGCCTTGGACCGGTCGGCGACACGGGCGCCGAACGAGATTTCCGTCGCGCCCGTCTCGCCGCCGTAGCGCGAGACGTCGAACTGGGCCGATGTCAGTTCGTCGGTCAGCTTGCCGCCGTCGGCCTGGCCTGGAACATAGTCGAACAGCGGCTGGAAGCTGGGGTCTGACGTATTGTAGCTGGCGAAGGCGGAAGGCGTCTGACCCGGCGTCATGTCGACGCCGGCGAGGGCCGGATAGTGTTCGGTGAAGATGGCGCGCCAGAGGTTCTCGCGCTCGGCCTTGGAGTAGGCGACGTCGCCGGTCAGGGTCCAGGCGCCCGACATCCATTTGCCGTTCAGCCCCGTGGCCAGCAGCGTCTTGTCCTCGACGTATTTGGCGATGACGTTGGTGACCGAGGCGAAGGGCAGGGTGGCGGCGACCACTGTGCCGTCGATGATGGTGTAGGAGGCGGCCGGATCGCCGTAGGCCCAGCCGGAGGCGCCGGCAAAGTTCGCGTAGGCGTTGTTCCTGCCGTACCAGATCTGGTTCTGGTCCTCGTCGATCTCGACCTTCGAATAGAGGGCGTCCATGTTCAGCTCGAACTGGTCGGACGGCTTCCATTGCAGGGCGCCGTTGATTCCGTTGCGAGTTTCGGTCAGGCGTTTGACCTGGGTCTGGGCGCCCCAGAAGGTCGCGTCCAGATCGCCGTCGCCGTCGATGTCGCCGGGCGACCCGCCGGTGTCCTCATCGTTCCAGCCCCAGCCTTCGAAGGTCGAATAGCCGTTCTTCTGTTCCTGATGCGTGACGCCGAGGTTGACGCCCAGGGTATCGGTTAGCCGATGGGTGACGCTGGCGCTGAAGCGCGAGCCTAGCGGATCATAGTCGGGCAGATCCTCGCCGCCCTCGTAGTAGACCGCGCCGGCGGTGCCGACGAAGCTGGGGCCGCGATAGTCCAGCGGGCGGATGGTGCGGATGTTGATGGTGCCGGCGATGCCGCCTGAGATCAGGTCGGCGGACTGGGACTTGTAGACCTCGACGCCCGAGACGACTTCCGACGGGTAGATTTCCCAGCGGACATTGCGGTCCGGCTCCGACGAGGCGACTTCGCGGCCGTTGACGAGGCCCAGCACCAGACGCGGGCCGAGGCCCCGGATCGAGGCCTGGCTCTGGTTGCCGCGGTCGCGCGTGCCGTTGACGCCGGGAAGACGCACCAGCTCTTCGGCGATGGTCACGTTCGGAAGCTGTCCGATATCCTCGGAGGAGATGGCCTCGACCACCAGGTCCGAACGGCGCTTGACGCCGATCGCGTCGCGCAGCGAGGCGCGGATGCCGGTCACGACGACTTCATCGACCTGGGCGGCGTCATCGGCGGCGGGTGCGGGCGCCTGCTGCGCCCAGACAGGCGCTGCGGTGAGAAGGGCGGCGAGCGATACGCTGGCGGCGGCGATGGTCTTGCGATTGGCGGTCATTAGAAACTCCCCCTGTATTCGCCTGATTTTCAGGTCGATTGTTTGGTGGTGCGGGCGTCGAGACGAAGCACGGCGGGCCGTAGCCCCTCCGCCCGCGCCGTGACGGTGATGGGGCCGCCTTTGCGGCCCGTCTGGACGATGGCCTGGGCCAGTCCGTTGAACAGATGTCTGCGGTCGCTGCGATCCGGCTCGTGGCTGACGGGATCGCCGTTGCCGACGCCGATGACCCGGGCGTCGCCCGCGACCTCGAAGACGACAAGGTCGTTGGCGCGAGGACAGGGCCGGCCGCGGGCGTCCACGACGCTTGCGGCGATCATCGCCACGTCCTCGCCGTCAGCGGTCAATCGTTGACGATCGACGGACAGACGCAGAGCCGCCGGGGCGCCGGCGGTCTCACGACGCTGGGTCGCGACCAGGCGACCATTCTTATATCCGCGCGCCTCCAGCACGCCCGGCGCATAAGGGACCGACCAGGCCAGGTGGCGGTTGCGCTCGACCATCTTCGCGCCGGCCGAGCGGCCATTCACGAGCAGTTCGACGCGATCAAGGTTGGAATGGACCCAGACCTCGATCTCCTCGCCTTCGCGGCCTTCCCAGTTCCAGTGCGGGAAAAGGTGCAGCAGCGGTTCCGGCCGCCACCAGGCGCGGTAGTACCAGTAATTGTCCTTCGGGAAGCCGCAAGAATCCATGGCCCCAAAATAGGAGCCGACGCTGGGCCAACGGCTGTAGGGGGTCGGTTCGCCGCGGTAGTCGAAGCCGGTCCAGATGAAGCCGCCGGCGATGTAGGGCCGCTCTGCTGCAATGGTCCACCATTCCTCGGCGGTCGAGGCCCACCAAGGATGTTCGCGGTCATAGGCGGGGACGATGTGGCGAGCCGCGTCCAGCACATATTCGCCCCGCGTCGAGACGGTGCTGCCCGTCTCGCTGCCGAGGATGGGCTGATCCGGGAAGCGGGCGTGGTAGCCCTCCATCTGGGGCGTGCGATAGTTGAAGCCCAGTACGTCGACGACGCGTGAGACGCCGGTGTCGAAATCCTGGTCCTTGGCGGCGGTGACCGGGCGGGACGGATCGAGACGGTTGACCAGCCGCTTCATGGTGCGGGCGATGGCCGCGCCGGTTTCGTTGCCCTGGATCGCCTGTTCTTCATTGCCGATCGACCAGGCGATGACCGAGGGGCGGTTGCGGTCGCGCCGCACCAGGGTCGCCAGTTCCGCCATTGACTCATCGTCGGACGACATGCGCCGCGTCTCGGCGATGACCAGCATGCCCAGGCGGTCGCAGGCGTCCATCAGCTCGGGCGTGGCCGGATTATGCGAGGCGCGATAGGCGTTGCAGCCCATGGCCTTCAACTGCTCGATCCGCCAATCCTGGAGCCGATCCGGGATGGCCGCGCCGACGCCGGCGTGGTCCTGGTGGCAGCAGGCGCCCAGAAGCTTCAACGGCTGGCCGTTGAGCAGGAAGCCGCGCTTGGCGTCGAACACGGCAGAGCGTACGCCGAACGAGGTCTCGGTGCGGTCTGTGATCCGACCCCCGACCTCGACCTCGACCACGAGGCGGTGAAGCTGCGGATCGGACGGCGACCACAGGGGGGCGGCGTCCCAGGCAAGATCATGCTCGACCTTGCCGTCGCCCCAGGCGGTTATGGACAAGCCCGTCTCGTTGCGGGCCATCTCGAGACCGTTCGGGGCCAGGACGATGGTGCGAACACGGGCTTCGGGGGCGGCGTCGGACTGGTTACGGACGTCAATGCTGATCTTGGCGGTCGCGCCCGCGCCGCGCGGGGCGGACTGGATGAAGACGCCGTGCGGGGGAAGGTGGATGGGGTCTGTCGCCGTCAGATGGACATGGCGATACAGGCCTGCGCCTTCATAGAACCAGCCTTCGCCGAGGCTGGCGTCTACGCGGACGACCAGCCAGTTGGTTTCGCCGGGGTGGGCCACATCGGTGATGTCGACGGTGAATGGAACATAGCCGCCGGCGTGTTCGTCGACGATGATTCCGTTCAGGAAGACCACGACCTGACGGAAGGCGCCGTCGAACTCAAGGCTCAGCCGCCGTCCGGACCAGTCTGCAGGAATGTCCAACGGGCGCCGATACCAGCCGACGCTGTTTTCAGGGTGATCGCGTCCCAAGGCCCGATAGCCGTGGGCGGCGTGAGGGTCGTCTTGGTCGGGGCCGAAGCCGCCTGGGCCGGGATCGAACGGCAGATCAATGGCCCAGTCATGAGGGATCTGCACCGAGCTCCAGCTGGAATCGTCGAAGCCCGGCAGCGCCGCCGTCGCGATCGGCGAACTCTCGGAACCGCCCGTCTTGGCGTAGGTGCGCTGGTCTCGTCCGAAGCCGAAGTCCTTCGCCATGTCTGACGCGTGGCCGAGCGCGAACTTCCAATCAAACGCCAGCTTCATGCTTTGACGGAACTCATGGCTCGGGCGGGGTGCAGTGATCGAGTCGGCGACCGCTGGCCCGGTCAAAACGGTCGAGGCGAGCGTCAGGCCGCCGGCGCTCTGCAGCACGACACGGCGGTCGACCGTAAGATTTGAACCCTTGCGCCCCAACGCGCGTCTCCCTGAGCACTCGGGCCTGTTAGCGGCCTCTTGAGGTCCAGAAAGCGGCTGTTGGTTCGTTCTGTCAATAAAATAATTTTCATATGCGGTATGAGGCGGCCGAGGAGCATGTACAGCTGAGCGCGGTCGCCGTCGGGACGACCCGCCGAAAATGCCCTTGCGGACTACTCAGTGGCGCGCCGAATTGTTCGGCAGCGGGAGCGCCGATAGATGTGTCAGAAAGTCGCTAGGCTCGACTTCGCGGATATCTCCGATCGCTCAAGCTTCTAGCTGCGAGACAGCCGACCTCGCTCGGTCGCGAGGCTGGATCGGAAATGGTGCCGGTTGCAGGAATCGAACCCGCGACATCCAGTTTACAAAACTGGCGCTCTACCAACTGAGCTAAACCGGCGCCTTCAAAGCGATCGCAGGCCTTATGCGTATGGATCGTACCGGGTGCAAGATGGCGCCGACGGGAATTCAGTCCATCGCCGCCGCGATCCGTTGGGCCAGGGGCTGCAAGGCGGCGGCCTCAGCCATCGGCGCGTGCCCATGTCCCTTCATCGGGCGATCGGCCCAGCGGGGGATGATGTGGAAGTGCAAATGGAAGACAGTCTGACCGCCCGCTTCGCCGTTGAACTGCATGACCGAGATCCCGTCGGGCTTCAGGGCCTTCTCGACGGCCTTGGCCGTGCGTTGCAGAGCGGCGGTCAGACGGGACAGGACGTCAGGCTCGATCTCGAGCAGGGTCCGGGCCTGGGATTGTTTGGGGATGATCAGGACATGGCCCTCCGACTGGGGAAAGACGTCCATGAAGGCCAGGACCTGGTCGTCCTCCCACACCTTCACCGAGGGAATCTCGCCGCGCAGGATCTTGGCGAAGATATTGTCGGGGTCATAGGCGCCGTGAAGGCTCATGGCTGTTCTCCGTCTGGTCTTGATCCTTGCACTGGTTAGCAGCGTGGGACGGCGAGGGGGAGCCTTCCTGGATATCCGGCGTTATGGTGACGCTTCACAGGCTGTCGAGGACCTTATGATCCGCTTTATCATTCAAGCCGCCGTCACCATGCTCGGTCTGTGGCTTTCCGCTCAGATCGTCCCGGGCGTCGATTTCACCAATACGGGTTCGTTGGTCGCGGCGGCCATTATTCTGGGACTGATCAACGCCGTGGTGCGGCCCATTATGGTCGTGCTGACCTTCCCGATCACGGTGATCACCTTGGGTCTGTTCCTGCTGGTCGTGAATGCGGCGATGATCGGCCTGACCGCCGTCTTCCTGGGCGGCTTCGCCGTCGACGGGCTGTGGGCCGGGATCGGCGCAGCCATCGTCACCGGCGTCGTCAGCTGGATCGCCGGGGCCTTCATCGGCGGGGACGAGAAGCGCGGCTAAAGCCTTGTGAAGGCGTGGCCGTTCGCATCGAACAGATGGGCCTGGGCGGCGGTGACGTGAAGGCGCATGTCCTCGCCCGGCCGGGTCGGAACCTCGCCCGCCAACTGGACCGTCAGTGTGTCGTCCGAGGCCGCGTGCCTGAGGTGGACCATGGTCGCGGCGCCCAGGGTTTCGACGAAGAGAACCTCGGCGGTCAGGGTGTCGGCGTCAGGGGCCGTTTCGCCGTTCGGTCGGGTCAGATGCTCCGGGCGGACGCCGAGGGTGACGGCGTCTCCGGCCTTGGCGGAGGTCGCGTCGACTGCCACCTGCAGGGTCTCGCCGGCCGTCGTCCGGATCGTGGCGCCTGTGGACGAGCCCTGCACCAACTCGGCGGTGAGCATGTTCATGCGGGGGCTGCCGATGAAGCCGGCGACGAACAGGTTGGCAGGACGTTGATATAGATCCATCGGCGCGCCGACCTGTTCGATCCGGCCGCCGTTCAGCACCACGATCCGGTCGGCCAGGGTCATGGCCTCGACCTGATCGTGGGTGACGTAGATCATGGTCGTCTTCAACTCGGCGTGGAGCCGTGCGAACTCGTAGCGCATCCGGACCCGAAGGGCGGCGTCCAAGTTCGACAGCGGCTCGTCGAACAGAAAGACCTCGGGTTCACGCACGATAGCGCGGCCGATGGCGACTCGCTGACGCTGGCCGCCGGACATGGCCTTGGGCTTGCGGTCCAGATAGTCGGTGATGCTCAGCGCCTCGGCGGCGGCGCGGACGCGTCGGTCGATCTCGGCGTTGTCCGTCTTGGCCAGTTTCAGACCGAAGGCCATGTTGTCGTAGGCCGTCATGTGGGGGTAGAGGGCGTAGGACTGGAACACCATGGCGATGCCTCGGTCAGACGGCGACAGGTCGTTGACCACGCGGCCGCTGATAGAGACTTGGCCAGTCGTCGCCTCTTCCAGTCCGGCGATGGTGCGAAGCAGGGTGGACTTGCCGCAGCCCGAGGGGCCCACGAAGACGACGAATTCCCCGTCGGCGATCTCCAGATCGACGCCCTTCAGCACCTCGACGGCGCCGAACGCCTTCTTCACGTCGACCAGACGGACGTCCGCCATGCTTCCTGTTCCCTGAGCTGTTTGATTTTGCGCGCACCGTAACCGGTTACATGGCGGGATCAACGGCTCGTTTGCCGCGATCCCAGCCGTTCTGCTTGATTTCGCGAAATTTGCAAAACTGCAAAATTGCTCTTTCGCAAATGGTGGGCGATGGCTAGAAGCCCGCGGGCAAATCGCGGGAGATATCGATGATGCGGCGTTCAATCCTGATGGCGACGGTTTCGGCCGCATGGCTGGCCAGCGTCTGCGCAGTGCAGGCGCAAGTGGCCGGGTCGTCTGTGGACGACATTGTGGTCACCGGGTCGCGGATCGCGGGCGGGGACCGGATCGCGCCGGTCGAAACCGTGGACCGCGACGTTATTGCGGCGGCGGGCGTCGCCGACGCCTCGCAGTTGGTCCGACTGGTGACCGCCAATTCGGGCTCGGAAGCCCAAGTCGACCAACTGAACCAACCCCAGAGTTCAGGCACGGCCCAGTTCAACCTGCGCAATCTCGGCCTCGGCGCGACCCTGGTGCTGGTCGACGGTCAGCGCTGGACGTCCAGCGCTGTGGTGGCCACCGACGGGGCCGCCTTTGTCGACATCAACTCGCTCGTGCCGATGATCGCTCTGCAGCGGGTCGAGGTCGTCAAGGACGGCGCCTCGGCCGTCTATGGCTCCGACGCCGTTGCGGGAGTCGTCAATTTTATCACGCGGCATGATGTGGCCCGGCCTGAGGTCAGCGCCAAATATGCGGTCGCCGACGGGTCGGAAGAGAGCGTGATCCAGGCCATCGGCGGGTTCGGACTTCTGGGCGGCGACCTGACCCTGGCGGCGTCGTATTTCCACAGGTCGGCCCTGAGCACGGACGAACGCGACTTCACCCAGGCCGAAGGCTACGACCGCGCGTCCTGGACCGCCGTGACCAGTTATGGGCAGCCAGGATCCTATTATCGGCCGAGCGCCAACGCCTATGCGCCGGATCCCGACTGTGACAACGCCGCCTTCGGCGCGGCCTATCGCAACAGTGCGAGCGATACTTTTTGCCGCCTCGACTATTCCGACTTTTTCGACCTGACGCCGGAAGAGACGCGAACCCAGCTGTTCGCCGACTATCGTCGGCCGGTCGGGGACATGATCCTGTCGCTGCAGGGCGCCTGGTCGTCGACCTGGACCCGCGCGAGACAGACGCCGTCCCTGCCGATCCTGGCGCAATCATTGACCGTGCCGGCCTCTCATCCAGACAATCCATTCGGCGAGGACGTGCTGTTCCGAGGGCGGCTGCTTGGGGCGGAGGCCGGGGCGTCGACGGCGGAGTTCGACTATGAGACCTGGCGTCTGGCCGCGGGGCTGGAGGGCGTTTTCGCCAATGGTTGGGACTGGAATATCGCCGCCACCGCCAGCCGTCAGCACGTCGCTTATGACAAGCCCGATGTGATCGGAAGCGCATTGCAGAACGCGCTGAACGGGTTGGGCGGCGCGGGCTGCGACGCCGCCACCGGCACGCCGGGGGTCGGGGTCTGCCAGTATTTCAACCCCTTCGGAAGCGCCTATCTGGGGACGGGTACGGCCAACAGTGACGCGCTTATTGACAGTCTGATCGGCTCCACGGGCCTGCGCGGTTCCGCCAGCCTGACGACTGCAGACGCTTCCACCAGCGGCCAGGCGTTCGCCTGGTCCGGCGGCTCGGTCGATGTCGCGCTGGGCGTCCAGTACCGGCGCAGCGCCTTTCGTCATGACTGGAGCGACTTCGTGAACGCCGGCGATCTGCTGACGGCGGGCTATTCGCCCGACTTCGACGGCGATCAGCAGACCGTGGCCGCCTATGCCGAAGGCCGTGTTCACCTGGGCGACCGGGTCGAGGGGCAATTGGCCGGGCGGTACGAGTCCTATGACGGAGAAGGACGATTCAGTCCTAAGGCCGCCGTGCGTTGGGATGTCACCGACACCGTCGCGCTGCGCGCGTCCTGGGGGCAAGGCTTCCGCGCACCTTCGGTCTATGCGCAGTCAGGGGCGCAAGCCTCTCAGCCGTCGGTATTTGATCGCGGCGCCTTTGTCTTCGTCAACACCTTGACGTCGGGTGACGCGGACCTGAAGCCTGAAAAATCCGAGAGCCTGACTTTCGGGGCTCAATGGCGTCCTGTTCAGGGCCTTGCGTTGGGATTGGACGCCTGGCGGTTCGACTACACCGATCAGGTGGTCAAGGAATCGGCCCAGGCGATCATCAACCAGGCGGCGGCTGACACGGCCGCCGGCCTGACGGGCACGGACGCTCAGTCGCGCCTGACGCGCTCGGCCAGCGGCGCCCTGACCTTCGTTCAGCTCTATTTCATCAATGCGTCGTCGGTGGAGACCCAGGGCATGGATGTCTCGGCCCGCTATGGTCATGCGCTTTGGGGTGGTCAGGCCACGGCTTCCGCGACCTGGACCTATGTGGATCGTTACGACATCCGCTTGAATGACAGTGCGGCGGAAGTGTCCGGCGTTGGTTCGACCAATCTGAACAACATCGGCCGTTCCTTGCCGCGCAATCGCGGGGAGTTTGTGCTGGGGTGGAGCGGCGGCGTCCATTCCGTGACCGGCCTGGTCCACTACACCGCCGGCTATGACAATGACCGCAGCGGGGTGACGGATACGACGATCGCCAGCCAGACGACGATCGACCTTCTGTATAGCCGTGCACTCGGCGCCGATCTCGAGCTGGCTGTGGGCGTGGTCAATCTGGCAGACAAGGCGCCGCCTCTGGCGCAGTTCGCCTTCGGCTATGATCCCGTCGTCGCCGATCCGCGCGGACGAGTGGTCAGCCTGGGGCTCACAAAGCGCTTCTGATCAGGCCGCCAGGGGGCGGGCAGGGGGCAGGGCGGCGCTCATCGCCTCGATCAACATATGGACGTCCAGCGGTTTGGCGACGAATCCGTCCAGGCCGGCTTCGCGGCCCTGTTCGCGGACTGATGCGGAAACATCGCCGGAGAGCAGGATCAGCGGGGTGCGGCGTCCATCGACCTCTTCCGCGCGGATCTTGCGAGTGGCCTCGAAACCGTCGCAGACCGGCATGCGAAGGTCCAGCAGGACCATGTCGTAGGAGTCGTCACGCCATGCAGCGACCGCCTGGTCGCCATCCTCCACAACCGTGACCTCCATTCCGAGGTTCGGCAGGATGGCGGCCAGCACCTTGCGGTTCACCGCATTGTCGTCGGCCGCCAGCACGCGAAGTCCGGCCAGGCTGGGCGCGCTTTCCGCCTCGGTGGCGGCGGCGATGCCGCGCTCGAGCGGCAGTTCCACCGTGAAGCAGGAGCCTTGGCCGGGCGTGCTCTCCACGGTGATGTCGCCGCCCATCATCCGGGCCAGAGAGCGGGAAATGGATAGGCCGAGGCCTGTCCCTCCATGGGTGTGCGAGGTTTCGGCGCTGGCCTGCACATAGGGGGCGAACAGTCTTCCGAGTGCGGCCTCGTCCATGCCGATGCCGCTGTCGCGCACATCCATCCGGAGCCCGCCTGCCGTCGAGACTGCGACGGCCACGACGACCTCGCCGCGATCAGTGAACTTCACGGCGTTGGAAATCAGATTGGCCAGGATTTGCCCAATTCGAACCTTGTCGCCGATCCAGTCTCCGGCGGCGTCCGGTGTCACTTCAATCCGCAAAGCGACGCCCTTCTTGTGGGCGACTTCGCCGAAAGCGGCCTTCATACGATCCAGCAACCGGGCCAGGTCGAAGTCCGCCTCCACAAGTTCCAATCTCCCAGCCTCGATCTTAGAGGCGTCCAGGAGATCGTTGAGAAGGGACGTCAGGGTTTCGCCCGACTCCAGCGCGACCTCCAGCCTCTGCTTCTGGGCTGGATCCATCGGTTCGCCGGCCATTATCTGCAACATGCCCAGCATGCCGTTCAGCGGCGTGCGAATTTCATGGCTGACCACGGCCAGCATTCGCGTCTTGGACTTGGCGAAGGCAAGGACCTCGCGTTCACGTCGGTCCGCGATGCGAACAGCCCAAAGGCCCATGCCGGCGCCGAAGCCGAGCGCGGCCAGACCCACGGCGACGATTGTAACCCGGGCGGTCGCATAGGCGAGATTGCGCGCGCCTTCGCGTTCAAGCGTCATGGCGGCCTCTTGCGCCCGAAGGGCTTCTAGCCGGCGGCGAAGCTCGTCCATCGCGGCTCGCCCCTCGATCGCCAGGACGGGGTCGGCGCCCTTGTCGCTCAAGCTCGACAGTCGAGGTTCAGCGTAGACCGCTCGCCAGGTTTCCATCGCCGTCCGCACGCCGTCGAGCTGAGCCTTCTGGGAGGGATTGCCGAGCGTCAGCCGGGACAAGGTCTGGAGCTCGTCAGAAAATTTCTGCTGGCCTTTGATGTAGGGCGGTAGGAAATTTCCGTCGCCGCCGCTCTCTACATAGCCTCTGACGCCCGTTTCCTGATCAAGAGCCGCCGTCAACAGATTGGCCGCTGCGCGTTCCACCATCGCCGTGTGCCTGACGGACTGATCGGCCGAGTTGAGCGTGGAGAGATTGGCCCAGACCACCAGCAACATGACCGCAACCATCGCCGTCATCGTCGCCAACACGGCCAGGGCGGAGCGCGCCGCCCGTGTCTGGATCAAGGCCCGAAGGCGAGCCGTCGGGACGGAGATCGTCATGTGCGAACCGTGTGTCAGCGTCTGACGCGAATTAGGCCTTTCCCGATGAAAAATGTCTTTCAGGACCGATCAGGATGATTATCTAGGCGGCCCAAATCTCCACCTCAGCATGGATCTCCGATGGCTGTCGTTCTTTATGGTATTCCCAACTGCGACACCGTCAAAAAGGCGCGTGTCTGGCTGGAGCAGCAGGGCGTTGACTACGTCTTCCATGACTACAAGAAGGCGGGTGTTGATGCTGGCGCTCTGGGGCGATGGGTCGACGAGCATGGCTGGGAGACGGTGCTGAACCGCGCCGGCACGACGTTTAAGAAACTGGCCGACGCGGAAAAGGCGAACGTGGATCGTGAGAAGGCCATGGCCCTGATGTTGGCCCAGCCGTCTATGATCAAGCGGCCGGTGCTGGATCTGAGCGACCGCCGCCTCGTGGGATTCAAGCCAGAGGCCTATGCGCAGGCCTTCAGTTAAGCGCAACCGTCGCGGTGACGCCGAAATGATCTGACGGGTATTCGCCGTTCGTGGGCTGGTCGCCAAAGACATGGGCGGCGGTGGGGGTGAAAAACTCCGGCTCCACGAAGATATGGTCGATGACGCGGCTGGCGTGGCCCTTGGCGGGATTCAGGGTGGTCGCCGCCGAACCGGGGGGCAGGGCGCTGACGAAGCGAGGACCGGTCATGGTCGCCAGTCCCGGATCCTCTTGGGGCGCGTTGAAGTCGCCCATGACGACAAGAGGGACGCCGTCCTGCGGGAGCCAGGACAAGAGGTGCGAAATCTGGCGGGCGCGCACGGCTCCCGCCTCCGGCTGGTGCGCCAGGTGGGTGACGACGACATCGACCGGTCGGTCCGCAACGGACACCCGCACCCGTAGCGCCGTGCGGTAATCATCCAGCGGTTCCAGCCGAACCGAGTCCTGGGCCAGTATGGGCAGCCGGGTCAGCAAGGCGCTTCCGTAACGGCGCGGCGCGCCCTCCGGGTCGGTCGAGACGAAGGCGACCTTATAGCCGCCCAGTTCTCGGGCCAGCATCTCAGCCTGGTTCTCCAGCCCGGTATTGGCGTCTTCCAGGACTTCCTGCAACGCGATGACGTCTGCGTTCTGGGCCCGCAAGGCTTCGATCAGTAGAGGCCGCCGCGCGGGCCAGTCGCCCATATTGTGCCAGATGTTGAAGGTCGTCAGCGTCAGGTGCGATGAGTCGGCCGTGACCGGCTCGGAACTCAAGCCGGCGTGCAACGCGGGCGCGCAGGCCGCCATCGGCACAAGCGCGGCTGCAGCGATCAGGAAACGACGTGAAACCACTCGCGTGGTTCTCAACCTTCGACGTCAGTGACGGGCCGATCATGGCCGTCGGCGGTTTCGGTGATCCAGCGACCGTCTGCGGTTTGATACTCGATGGCTGCGTTCTTATCCGGAACCTTCTGCTCCCGCGCCGCGCGGACCGCAGCCGCCTTGGCGGCGTCGTGGCTGGAGAAGGTCTCGGAATAGACGCTGTCCGACTGATAGGCCCAGCCGCCGTCGTGCTCTACGATGCGATAGGTGACGGTTGTCATGGGGGCTCTCCTTATGGATCAGGACTTACCCTAGCCCGAACCGTGCGACGCGTCATCGTGCCCGACGCCTGACCTTACGAAGATTTCACGTCCGTCGTCGCATCCATGGGCGCGTCCCGCAGCCTCTTGTGATCAGAAGGCCGCCGCATCAGGCTGTCGCACCGGATCAAAAGAGAGTTCATTATGGACGCTACACCCATCTTCGTCGTCTTCATCATCTTCTCGTCCATCGTTGCTGTGATCGTTGGACCATCCTTCCTGAAAAATCGGGAGCGTCGCGAGATGCAGCTGACGGTTCGCCATGCGGTGGACAAGGGACAGACCCTGCCGCCCGAATTGATCGACGCCATGACCAAGGATGTGGAGAAGGGCTTGCCGTCTCGCACCAAGGATATCCGCAAGGGCGTGCTCAGCCTGGCGACGGGCTTCGGCATCGCCGGCTTTGCGCTGGCGGTTGACAACGCCAGCCGTGACTGGGGCGGCAATGGGGAAGGCGCACTGTTGGGCCTTGCCTGTATCCCGGTGGCCATCGGCGTCGCCTTCATCATCCTGGGCATCTTCAACCCCAACAAGGCCTGAGGGTCGGGTCGGGGGAGAGGTCATGAGCAAGTCCTTGCGCGATCTCCACGACGTGGAGCTGGCCGCCCAGGCGGCGGCCGGCGGTCGGCGGGAGTATGGCGAACTGGTCCGCCGGCATGGTTCGGCGGTCCGGGGGCTTCTGCGCCGCATGGGCGCGGCGCCGTCCCTGGCTGACGATGTGGCCCAGGACGCCTTCTTGCAGGGGTTCCAACGCTGCTCGGAGTTTAGGGGGCAGGGGACGTTCGCGGGCTGGATCAAGAAGATCGCCGCGCGTCTTTATCTGAAGCGCGTCGCCCGCGAGGCCCGCTATGTCGCCGAGGTCGAGGCTGATGAGGCCGATGTCGTCGTCGATCGGGCGGGGGTCATGGACCTGGATGAGGCCCTGAAGACGCTCAGCGAGACCGAGCGTGTGTGCGTGTCCCTGTGCCACGGCGCAGGAATGTCCCATCCCGAAATCGCGGCGGCCATGGATTTGCCGCTCGGCACGGTGAAGTCCCATGTCAAACGTGGTCTGGATAAACTCCGCGCCCGGCTTCAGCCGGCGCACGGCTCAGGCGGGAGGTCGACCCATGTCGGCTGATGAATTCGATCCGATGATCGAGCGACTGTTCGCGCAGACGCCTCGAATGGCCGATGAGGCCCTGTTCCTGGCCACGGTCCAGGCCAGCATGGAGAAACGGTCGCGCTGGCGCACCCTGGCTCTGACGAGCGCCGGCCTGGTCGGCGGCGTCCTGGCGGTGAGGGAAGGGGTCAACTTCAACTTCTCCGCCGGCGACGAAACGACCCTGACGCAGGGCGTGCGGACGGCGGCGGCGACGGCCCAGGGCGCGGCTCAATCCGGGCTGGAGGGCTTGGGTGTCGGGTCCTTCGACCTGATGGACGGGTCCGGCATGATGGCGTTCTGGATCGTGGCTGGGGCGCTTGTCGCCCTTCTGGCGGCAGGGCTGGTGAAGCTGTCGCAGGACGTCTGAGGGTGACTTGGCGGATCGCGGGGCTTATCTGACCGCACTTCAGGTCAGGAGGCCCCTCGATGTCCGTTCACACCCAGGAGACGATCAAGCGCGTCTCCGTGCCCGATATCGCGAGCCGCAAGAGCGGCGAGCCCATCGTCTGTCTGACGGCCTATGACGCCCCGATGGCGGGATTGCTGGATCCGCACTGCGACGTGCTGCTGGTCGGGGACAGCCTGGGCATGGCGGTTCACGGCCTGCCCAACACTGTCGGGGTGACGCTGGAGATGATGATCCTGCACGGTCAGGCGGTGGTGCGGGGATCGCGTCGGGCCCTGGTGGTGGTGGATATGCCTTTCGGTTCGTACGAGGGCGGCAAGGAGGTCGCCTACGACAACTGCGTGCGGGTGATGAAGGAGACGGGCGCCCAGGCGGTCAAGCTGGAGACCAGCGTCGAATTGGCCGAGATCGTCGCCTTCCTGGTCAAGCGCGGCATCCCGGTTATGGGCCATGTGGGGCTTCGGCCTCAGGCGATACTGGCCGAGGGCGGGTTTAAGGCCAAGGGACGCACCGATTTCGAGCGGGACCGTGTCATGGCGGAAGCAAAGGCCACGGCCGAGGCCGGCGCCTTCTGCATCGTAATTGAGGGGGTCGCCGAATCGCTGGCGCGGGAAATCACCGAGAGCATTGACGCGCCGACCATCGGCATCGGCGCATCGGCGGCGTGCGACGGCCAGGTCCTGGTGGTCAACGACATGCTGGGCATGTTCGACTGGACCCCGAAATTCGTGCGGAAGTACGCGGATCTGCGCACCGAGATCGACCGCGCGGCCGCAGCTTTCGCCAATGATGTGAAAACCCGCCGTTTTCCTGCCGAAGTCGAGACCTACTTCTCGAAAAAGCCGGCTTCGCAGTAACGGACGACGTTGCGGGCGGGGAGCCGACCTTCTAGGGTCCGCGCCGGTTTGCTTTTTGCGATTTTGGGGCGACGTTTCAGTGGTTGATGTCTTCGAGCAGGTCGAGGAGGAGCTTCGCTCCGACCGGTACAAGCGCCTGGCCCGCACATGGCTGCCTGTCGTGGGCGTCGTTCTGGTGGTCGCCCTGGTCGCGGCCCTCGGCTGGTGGGGCTGGGACAGCCTGAACTCCAACAAGGCCGGAAAGGCCGCAGAGGCCTATGATCGCGGCATGGAGGCCCTGCGTGCTGAAAAGCCCGCCGAGGCTCGCCTCGCCTTCGAGGAAGCGGTCAAGGAAGGCAATGGCGCCTACAAGGTCCTGGCCTTGCAACAGCAAGCCGGCCTGGCCGTAACCGCCGACAAGATCCCCGACGCCGTCCGCCTGTTCGATGAGGCCGCAAAGGCGTCCAGCGATCCGATCCTGTCGGACCCGCCCGCCCTTAAGGCCGCCTTCCTGGTGATGGACACCGCGCCGCTGGCCGATATCGAGGCGCGCTTGACGCCGCTGGCCGAGGATGATCGCCCGCTGCACGCTTTCGCCCAGGAAGCCCTGGCCCTGGCGCGTCTCCAGCACGGCAAGACCAAGGAGGCCCGTGAGGCCTTCGTCCTGCTGCAACTGGGGCAGGATGTGCCTGACGACGTTCGTCAGCGCGCCAATATCGCCGTCGCCACCATCGACGCCGGCACGGCGGGTGCGCTCAAAGACATCGTGAATGCGGCTAAGGCCGCGGCTCCGTCGGCCGCCGGCGCCGCCAATGCGCCGACTCCCGGCGCTCCGGCCCAACAGTGACGACCCCTTACAGGACGCCAAAGATGAACCGAGTTCTGAAAGTCGCGCTGATCTGCGGCGTCGCTGCGACCATGGCCTCGTGCGGCACGGTCAGCCGCAACCTGCCCTTCGGCCTGGGCAAGAAGGAAGATCCGCAAGCGACCGCATCCGCCGGCGACCGTATCTCGGTGCTGGAGTTCGAACAGCAGCTGACTCCGTCGGCGGCCCTGTCCGGACGCGACTTCTTCCTGCCGGGACCTCAGGCCGCGACGGCCTGGACCCAGCCGGGCGGTTCTGCCGAAAACCTGGTGGAGCATGTCATCGCCGCTCCAAACTTCCAGATCGCCTGGAAGCGCAGCATCGGCGAGGGCTCGGCGCGGGTCGGCAACGTCATGGCGCCGATCGTGGCCGCCGACGGCAAGATCTTCGTAATGGACGGCGAATCGACCGTTTCGGCTGTCTCGGCCGATAGCGGCGAGATCCTGTGGAAGGCCAACGTCAAGGACGCCGACCGTGATCGCAATGGCGGCTTCGGCGGCGGCGTCGCCTTCGCCGGCGGCAAGCTGTTCGTCTCGTCCGGCTATCGCTCCATGACCGCGCTCGACGCCGGCACCGGCGCCGTCGTCTGGACGCAGCAGGTCGATTCTCCGATCCACGGCGCCCCGACGGTCGTCGGCGCCCACGTCTTCGTCGTCGATGTAGACAGCCAGTTGTTCGCCTTCGACGTCAATACCGGCGCCCAGGACTGGACCTATCGCGGCATCGCCGAGCCGGCCCGCGTTCTGCGAGCCTCCAGCCCCGCCGTGACGGGCAATACGGTCATCGCGCCGTTTGCCTCGGGCCAACTGGTCGCGCTCAGCGCCTTGAACGGCCAGACGCTTTGGGAACAGACGCTGTCGCGCACCAGCCGCACCAGCGCCCTGTCCGAAGTCCGGGACGTCGCCGGTCGCCCGGTCATCAGCCGCGGCATGGTTTACGGCGTCAGCCACTCGGGCGTGCTTTCGGCTCTGGACCTACGCTCGGGCCAGCCCAAGTGGCAGCTGCCCGTGACGGGCGTGAACGCGCCCCTGCCGGTCGGGGACGTCGTCTATGCGGTCTCCAAGTCCGGCGAACTGATCACCGCCAACCGCGACACGGGCCAGATCTACTGGACCCGCGAACTGAACGAAGGCCGTCAGCGCAAGGTCGGCGGCTTCTTGAACTTCGGCCGCCGGACCATCTATCCGCAATGGTCGGGTCCGCTGTTGGCCTCCAACCGCCTGGTGATGGTCAATTCCTACGGCGAGGCTGTCGCCTTTGATCCCAAGACAGGTGCGGCTCAAACCACGTTGAAGTTGGGCGCGCCCGCCTATATCGCACCCGCCGCCTACAACGGCGCCCTGTATGTGCTGACCGATAACGGTCAGCTGATTTGCATCCGCTGATTTTCAGCCCGAACTAAGCTAGAAAGCCGACATGGCTCTAAAGGTCGCCATCGTCGGCCGCCCCAATGTGGGCAAATCGACACTGTTCAACCGCCTCGTCGGCAAGCGCCTTGCGCTTGTCGATGATCGCCCCGGCGTGACCCGGGACCGGCGCTACGCCGACGGCAATATCGGCGACATGGATCTGACGCTGATTGATACGGCGGGCTACGAGGACGTCACCGACGACAGTCTGGAAGCCCGGATGCGCGAGCAGACCGAGGCCGCGCTGGACGACGCCGAACTGGTCATGTTCATGATGGACGCCCGCGAAGGCGTCACCTCGCTGGATCGGATTTTCGCCGAGCGCCTGCGTAAGGTTCACAAGCCCATCATCCTGCTGGCCAACAAGTCCGAGAGCCGCGAAAGCGGCGGCGGCGTCGGCGAGGCGCACGCCCTGGGCTTCGGCGAGCCGGTCGCCATCTCGGCCGAGCACGGCGAGGGCATGGCGGACCTGTACAAGGCCATCCGCGCGGCGTCCGAGGACATCTTCATCGAAGAGATCGACGAGCCGGACAAGCCGATCCGCATCGCTGTGATCGGCCGTCCGAACGCCGGCAAGTCCACCCTGATCAACCGCCTGATCGGCGACGACCGCCTGCTCACCGGGCCGGAAGCGGGGATCACGCGCGATTCGATCTCGGTCGACTGGGTGTTCGAGGGCAAGAATATCCGCCTGGTCGATACGGCCGGCATGCGTCGCAAGGCGCGTGTGCAGGAGAAGCTGGAGAAGCTGTCGGTCGCCGACACCATCCGCGCCATCACCTTCGCCGAAGTTGTCATCCTGATGATGGACAAGGACGACGCCTTCGACACCCAGGACCTGCAGTTGGCCGATCTGGTCGAGCGTGAAGGTCGGGCCTTGGTGTATGTGGCGTCCAAATGGGACCTGGAAGAAGAGCCCCAGGCCCGCATGGCCAAGCTTAAGGGCATGGCCGAGGACAAGCTGCCCCAGCTGAAGGGCTCGCCTTTCGTAGCCCTGTCTTCGCATTCGGGACGGGGCGTCGAACGCCTGATGCCAGCCGTGCTTCAGGCCTATGACACCTGGTCGGTCAAGGTGAAGACTAAGGACCTGAACACCTGGCTGTCCATGGCCACACAGCGGCACCCGCCCCCCGCCGTGGACGGCAAGCGGATCAAACCGAAATACATCGCTCAGACCAAGGCCCGTCCGCCCACCTTCGTGCTGATGGCCAACCGCGCCGAGTCGATGCCGGAGCATTACAAGCGCTATCTGGTTAATTCGATCCGCGAGAGCTTCGACCTGCCGGGCACGCCGATCCGTTTGAACGTTAAATCAAGCGGCGTGAACCCCTATGCCGAGGGCGGCGCCAAGTCGGGTCCGGAACGCTACAAGGGCGACGCCAAGACCGCGCCGCGCCGGATCAAGAAGGCGGAAAAGGAAGAGGCTCTGTCCAAACTGCCCGGCAAGGCGCTGGAGCAGAAGAAGACCCGCAAGGCCCAGCCCAAGGTCTTGGGCGGGCTGAAGTCCAGCGCGTCGAAGAAGGCCGGGTCGTCGGTGGCGGTCCAGAAGGGCGCCCGCGGCGGCGCCCGTCAGGTCTCGCGCTCCGGCCGCATCCGTACGGGCCAAAAGGGCGGCGCCAAGAAGTGAGCGCCAAGGTCTAGGATATGATCTCGGCCGATCCCGTCCTTCCCGATCGTCCGACTGCGCGCTGGCTGATCCTAGACGGGGAGGGACGGGTGCTGCTGTTCCGGTTCGCCTTCACCGACGGCCCCATCGCGGGATCTGAGTTCTGGGCCACGCCCGGAGGCGGTTGCGAACCCGGCGAGACCTACGAGGAGGCGGCTCGACGCGAACTGTTCGAGGAGACCGGATTGGTCGTCGCCGATCCAGGCCCCCAGGTCGCACGTGTGCGTGTCAGCTTCCGTCTCCCCGACGGCCGCATGGCGGATGTGGATCAACGGTTTTTCCTGCTCCGCACTGAAACCTTCGACCTGTCCTCTACCGGTTGGACCGAGGAGGAGCACCGCATCCTGGCTGAACACCGCTGGCGGAGTCTCGATGACATCCACGCTTCTGACGAGACGATCTGGCCGGCGGAGTTGGCGGATTTTCTTTCTAGAATCCAAGATTGACGATTAGGCCGTGGTCTTGCCATGGTCACAGCCGGAGGGGCTATGGACAATTTCGCCATTGCGGCTATCGCGCTCGCGCTCATTTTTCAGGCTGAGGAGCCGCCGCCCGGCGTATGCAAGGTTCCCGAGCCTCCTCCGGTTATTCGTCCGACTAAGCCCGAGCGCCCTGCAGTCCCGGCCTGTGTGGATGAAGCTCGATCCAGGCACAACTGCCGCGCCTCCGTGATCGCAGTTTACAATCGTCAGATGGAAACCTACGCAGCCGCATTTGATGGCTATGTCACGCAGATGAACGGCTACGTCGATGCCTTGAACCGCTACATTGCGGAGGTGAACACCTATGCATCATGCGAGCGCAGGGCCATCGGGGCAGATCGCTTCATCGCTGGTTGATCGGTGTGGTTTAAGACTTACGTCCCAGCCGCGCCAGTACGGCGTCCCGGTAGGTGCGGCTGACCACCCGTTCGGCGCCGCTCTCCATCGTCAGTCGCCATGCCCCGTCCGACAGTGGCTGCACCCCACAAACCCGCGCCAGGGCCAGGAACTAGGTATTGAAATGTAAGGCCGTCATCACCCGGGCGCAGGCCAGAAGCGTGATCATAAGGCCTGCAAACAACCGTCCCCACCACCGATGGGCGCACGATCCCTAGCGGGTCCAACTGGGCGAGACCGATCAAGACAGCGACCAGGCCAGTGAGATATGCAGAATGAGCAGACGGGCGAACAGGGTCATGCCCCGCCGTCCTGCCCGCCGCCGCCGTCGCTAACGCCGCTGGGATCGGATGTGGCTCCTGGGGACGAATGGTCAGCCGGGCATCAGGCTTTCGCGCATCCGCGCCGCGTCCCGGCTGGGCGGCAGGCCGAACTGGCGGGCGTATTCGCGGCTGAACTGGGATGGGCTGTCATAGCCGACGGCAAAACCGGTCTCCGCCGCTCCGTCGGCGCCGGTCAAGAGTCTGGCACGCGCCTCACGCAGTCGCACCTGTTTGTGGAACTGCAGCGGGCTCATGGTCGTGACCGTGCGGAAATGCCGGTGGAAAGTGGATAAGCTCATCCCCGCCAAGTCCGACAAGGCCTCGACCCGCATCGGTTCGGCGTAGTTGGCGCGGATCCAGTCGATGGCGCGGCCGACGCCCGATAAGCGGCTTTCGGCCGAACCGATCTGGCGCACGGTCGCTGCGTGCCGGCTGTGAAGTAGTCGCCAGATCAACTCTCGCTCGATCATCGGCGTCATCATGGCGATCTCGTGTGGACGGTCCAGCAGGCGTAGCAGGCGCGCCATCGGTTCCAACAGTTCGTCTTCTAGCCGCGTGACATGTATGCCGGATGGAGGGGGCTGATCCGCCGCGGCGGGGGCGTCGATTTCCAGCATCAGTCCGGCGATCGTTGCGGGGTTCAGGTCAAAGCTCAGTGCGCGGTACGGGGTCTCGATGATGCTGCCGCAAACCGGCAGTTCCGCCGACACCACCAGGCAGTCGCCGGCCCGATAGGAATAGACGGTCTCGCCGAGGATCGTCTGTTTGCCGCCGGACACCACCAGACACAGCATGGGATCATAGTTCACCGACACCATCCGAGTCGGCGCGTCGCTGCCATACAGGCGCAGGCCCGGCACGGCCGAGCGCGACAGGTCGGGCGGCGCGTGGCGCGCAACGATGTCGCTCATTTCGGGCAAGTGGCTCATGTCTGCATCCAACGCTTCTCGTCACACTCGCGCAAGTGACCGGGAGTGGTTTGACAGGATTGTGCAAGACTTCGCCCGGATCGCCCTAACGCCGGACCGGCAATCGGGCGTTTCCTCCTCGCCGTCAGACAGAGGAGACTTCCATGACAACCCCGACCCCCAAGACCTGGCTCATCACCGGCGCGGCCCGCGGATTGGGCGCCGCCATCGCTCAAGCCGCCGTGGACGCTGGCGACCGTGTTGTCGTCACCGGCCGTCGCCGTGAGGCTCTTGTCAAAACCTTCGGCGAAGATGGCGACGCCCTGTTGTCTCTGGCCTTGGACGTCACCGACGCGGCCCAGATCGCGGCCGCCGTCGAGACCGCTGTGGCTCGCTTCGGCCGGATCGACGTCCTGGTCAACAACGCCGGCTACGGCTACCTCGGCCTGTTCGAAGAGACCCGGCCTCAGGACGCCCGCGCCCAGTTCGACACCAATGTCTTTGGCCTGTTCGACATGACCCGCGCCGTCCTGCCGGTCATGCGGGCCCAGCGCTCGGGCCATGTATTCAACGTCTCGTCCGTGGGAGGGATGGTCGGCGGGGCGTCCGGCTCGATCTACTGTGCCTCCAAGTTCGCGATCGAGGGCTTCAGCGAGTCCATCGCCCAGGAAGTCAGCCCCTTCGGCGTCCATGTGACCATCGTCGAGCCGGGCTTCTTCCGCACCGACTTCCTCGACGCGAGCTCGGTGGTCTACGCCGCCAACCCCATCGCCGACTACGCCCAGGCCTCGGCCGCAATTCGCGAATTCTATGACGCTCGCAGCCATAATCAGGCGGGGGATCCGGTCAAGCTGGGCCAGGCTCTGGTGACCCTGGCCAATGCGGAAAACCCGCCCGTGCGATGGGCGGCCGGGACGGACGCCGTCGGCATGATCGAGGGCAAGATCGCGGGGCTGACGACGGAGTTAGAGGCCTGGCGCGACCTGTCGCAGTCGACCGACGGTGACTTCTCGTTCCGTGAGGAGCCGGGCGCTGGCGCCTGGGGCTGACTTTGCCTTAGACCAGCGCTTCCGCCGTCGGGCCGGCCTTCCAGTTGCGGAAGCGGATCGTCGGCGGGGGCGTGGCGTCGCCGCGCGCAAGATCGACGACCAGTTGACCGATCTCGGACGGGTGGGGCAGGGTCTGCGGGTCCTCGCCGGGGAAAGCCTGGGCGCGCATGGCCGTACGCATACGGCCGGGGTCGACGATGCTGACGCGTATGGAGGTGCTCTCCACCTCGTCCGCCCAAGCCTTCATCAGGGCCTCAGCGCCGGCCTTGGTCGCGGCGTACATGCCCCAGAAGGCGCGGGGCGTCGCCGCCACGCTGCTGGTGAAATGGATCGCCCGTCCGGCGTCGGAGGCGCGCAGCAGCGGCTCCAGCGAGCGGATCAGCCGATAGACTGCGGTGAAGTTGACCTTCTCGACCTTGGCGAACTCGCGTGGGTCAGCATGGGCCACCGGCGTCAGGCCCGACGGCCCCATGGTCGCAGCCGCCTGGACCCAGATGTCCAGTTTCTTGAAACGATCGAAGATGGCGCCGCCCAGTCGGTCGATCCCGCCGCCATCGACCAAGTCGAACGGGACCAGGGTCGCGTGCTTACCAGTTGCGGCGAAGATGGCGTCGTCCAGTTCTTCCAGCCCACCTTGCGTCCTTGCCGTGGCGACCACGTGCGCGCCGGCCTTGGCCAGCGCCAGAGCGCTCTCGTAGCCAATGCCGCGCGAGGCCCCGACGACGAGGGCGATGCGATCGTTCAGGGGAAGTTCTGACATAGAGCGCTGATAGCGCGGCCTTGACCCTCAAGCCAAGGCCCGCCACGCGGTGGAGTTAGGCGCTGACGAGCAGCGACAATTGCTTGGCCCCAAATTCCCGGCCGCCTTCCTCGATCTCGCGATCCAGCAGACGGGTGGGGTAGTCGCCGGTGAAATAGTGGTCGGTGAATTGAGGGGCGGCGTTGTTGCGGCCGGTCTCGCCCATGGCGCGGTACAGGCCGTCGATGGACAGGAAACCGAGCGAATCGACCTCCAGCAGTTCGCGCATCTCTTCCAGCGTCTTGTTCGCCGCCAGCAGCTGCGCCCGTTCCGGCATGTCGATACCGTAGAAGTCGGGGAACAGGATCTGCGGGCTGGCCGAGCGGAGGTGGACCTCCGTCGCGCCGGCGGCGCGGACGGCGCGGACCAGCTTGACCGAGGTGGTGCCGCGCACGATGGAATCGTCGATCAGCACGACCCGTTTGCCGGCCAAAGCCGACTTGTTGGGGCTGTGCTTCATCCGAACGCCCTTCTGACGGGCGCCCTGGCTGGGCTGGATGAAGGTGCGGCCCAGATAGTGGCTGCGGATGATGCCCATCTCGTAGGGGATGCCGCTCTCCTGAGCATAGCCCAAGGCCGCGGGCACGCCCGAGTCCGGCACCGGCACGACGATGTCGGCCTCGACGCCCAGTTCGCGCGCCAGGCCGCGACCCATCTCCTTGCGAACCTCATAGACCGAGCGGCCGTTCACGACCGAGTCCGGGCGCGAGAAATAGACGTATTCGAACAGGCAGGGGCGGGCGGCGCGGGCGGGGAAGGGCTTCATCGATTCCAGGCCGTTCTCGTCGATGACCACGACCTCGCCGTGTTCGACATCACGCACGAAGGTGGCGCCCATCATGTCCAAGGCGCAGGTCTCGGAGGCCAGAACCCAGGCCTCGCCGACCTGACCCAGCACCAGCGGGCGGATACCCAGGGGATCGCGCGCACCGATCATCTTGTGACGGGTCTGGGCGACCAGTGCGTAGCCGCCCTCGATCCGGGCCAAGGCGTCGATGAAGCGGTCGACGATCTTGGCCTTACGGCTGCGGGCGATCAGGTGGAGGATGACTTCTGAGTCCGAGGTGGACTGGAAGATGGCGCCTTCGCTGACCAGCTGGCTGTGCAGAAACTTGAAATTGGTCAGATTGCCGTTGTGGGCGATGGCGATGCCGCCCTGGTCCAGGTCGGCGAACATCGGCTGGATGTTGCGCAGGAAGGACCCGCCGGCGGTCGAATAACGGGTGTGGCCCACGGCCGCGCGGCCCGGCATACGGGTCATAAGGTCCGCGCCGCCGAAGGCTTCGCCCACCAGGCCCTGGTGGCGTTCGGTGTGGAACCGTTCGTCCTTGACGCTGGCGATGCCGCAGGCTTCCTGGCCGCGATGCTGCAGGGCGTGAAGGCCCAGGGCGACGATGGCCGAGCCTTCGTCCTCGTCAGCGCCCCAGACGCCGCAGACGCCGCACTCCAGACGAAGCTGGTCGTCCTCCGGCTCGCGCCAGTGCTCGCGGTGAACGACGGGATCGGCGATATGGTGGCGCATCGTGGGGCTCCGATGACCGGGGAAACTTACGGGGCGGCTTCGCGCGGCGAGTTAGTCTCGGATTGCGTCCGAGGCAAGGCTTCGTCGTTCGAAAACCCTTTGCGCACGGATGAATCCACCACAGGCGTGATCGCATCGGCGCCCCGCCCGATCCCGGGCAGGATGATCTGAATGGCCCGGGCGCCCACGGCGCTGACCTTGTAGAGGGCGGCTTCGCTGAGCCAGCGCGGCGTCCGTTCGCCCGGCATGGCGGCCACGATGACCAGATGGACGGCCCCCAACAGCACCAGGGCGCGGCCGGTTCCGACGAAGACGCCGATGAACCGATCGACGCCGCCCAACTGAGGATGGGCCTGCGCCTGTTTCGACAGATAGGAGCCGAAGATGCGGATGCCGAAATAGACGATCAGGAAGGCGACGATGGCCGCAAGGATGGTCCCGGCCCAGTCCGGATTGACCAGGGCCCGGCCCAGCATCGCCGTCCAGGGCAGGGTGACCAGGGCCACCAGCGCCGCCAGCAGGGCGCTGAGCAGGGTGATGATCTCGCGCACGCCACCACGCACCCAGCCGGCTGCTGCGGAGAACAGAATCACCACGATGGCGAAGACGTCGTAACCGGTCACTCAGGGGTCCAGCGGCTGTTGCGTCTGTCTAATAGCGGTTTTGCGAGATTCGTTCGACCACATCCGTCAAACGTGTCGCCGACGTCACCTTGACCCCCTTGGTCTTGCCGCCGTTCTGGGCAAGGGGCGGGCAGAGCACATGTTCAAAGCCCAGTTTCTGGGCCTCCCGAACCCGCGCCTCGGCCCGGCCTACGCTTCGGACCTCGCCTGACAGGCCGATCTCGCCAAACACGACGCAGCCCTGGGGCAGGGGCATGTCCAGCGCGGAGCTGATCAGGGCCGCCGCCGCCGCCAGGTCCGCCGCCGGCTCATTGATCCGCAGGCCGCCCGCGACGTTCAGATAGACGTCCTTGTCACCGAACCCCAGGCCGCACCGGGCCTCGAGCACCGCCAGCAGCATGGCCAGGCGACCGGAGTCCCAGCCCACTACCGCCCGGCGCGGCGTGCCATAGGCGGAGGGCGCCACCAGGGCCTGGATCTCGACCAGCACCGGCCGCGATCCCTCGATCCCGGCGAAGACCGCCGCGCCGGGCGCCCGGTCCTTGCTGTCGCCCAGGAACAGGGCTGACGGATTGGCGACTTCGCGCAGGCCGCTGTCGCCCATTTCGAACACCCCGATCTCGTCGGTGGCGCCGAACCGGTTCTTGCCGGCGCGCAGGATGCGGAACGGATAGCCGCGCTCGCCCTCGAAGGTCATGACGGCGTCGACCAGGTGTTCGACCACGCGTGGCCCGGCCACCTGGCCGTCCTTGGTGACGTGTCCGACCAGGACGACCGCCACCCCTTGGGTCTTGGCAAGCCGCACCATCTCGCCCGCGCAGGCCCGGACCTGGGTGATCGAGCCGGGGCCGCTCTCATGGACGTCGGACCACAGGGTCTGGATCGAATCGACGATGACGATGTCGAACTGTTCGCGCTTCAGCGTGCCCAGGATGTCGCGCAGGGCCGTCGCCGCCGCCAGATTGACCGGCGCCTGTTCCAGCCCCATCCGCTTGGCCCGCGCGCGGATTTGTTCAACCGCCTCTTCGCCGGAGATATAGGCGATGCGTGCGCCGCGCAGGGCTGCCTTGGCCGCTACTTCCAGCAGCAGGGTGGACTTGCCCACGCCCGGATCGCCGCTCAGCAGAATGGCCGAACCCGGCACCACCCCGCCGCCGCAGACCCGGTCGAACTCGGCTACGCCCGTCGTGATGCGCGGCGGTTCGGGGGTGTCGGATTGCAGCGTTTCGAACTGCAGCCCACGGCCGCGCGCCGAAGCGGCCGCCGAGGGTTTGATCGCGCCGGGAGGCGCCGACCGGCTCTCTTCGGTGAGGGTATTCCACTGCCCGCATGACGAACACTGGCCCGACCACTTGCCGTGGACCGAGCCGCAGGACTGACAGACGTAGAGGGCGGAATCGCGAGCCATGGGTTTCCTTAGCAGCGGGAGCGGCCGATGGGGCGCTGCAATAGGGTCGCTCTTTGCACCGTCGCGACGTCATTTCCGGTCGCAGCCGCAACCTTTGCCTTAGTTCCGGGTTGAGATTGTGTCGCATAAGATCGGTGGGCTCAGTCCCGCAGAACTGATGCGACGTCTATCTCCGTCTCGTCTCAGTTTGCAGGCCGCCCATGACCGATCAGTCGCCCCCGTCGCAACCCGCCGTCGATCCGGCCCTGATCGCACGTGTGAAGGGGATCATCCTTCAGCCGAAGCTTGAATGGGCGCGCATCGACGGCGAGTTCGCCACGACCCGCAGCCTTTTCACGCGCTACGCCATGATCCTGGCCGCCATCGGCCCGATCTGCAGCCTGATCGGCGGACAGCTTCTGCCCGTGTTCGGCACGCCCATGTCGATCGTCGGCGCGCTTCTCGTCGCCGCAGTCAGCTATGTGCTGTCGCTAGTCGCCGTTTATGTTCTGGGCCTTATCATCAACGCCCTCGCCCCCAATTTCGGCGGGACCGGCAACCCCGTCCAGGCGATGAAGGTGGCGGTCTATTCCTATACGGCGGCCTGGCTGGTCGGTGTGTTCGGCCTGATCCCGATGCTGGGCGTCCTGTCGATATTGGGGCTGTACAGCTTTTATCTGCTGTACCTGGGTCTGCCGGTGCTGATGAAGGTCCCCGCTGAAAAGGCCGTCGGCTATTTCATCGTCACCGTGATCCTGGGCCTTGTGATGTCCTTCATCATCAGCGCCATCGTGGGGACGATCGCCGCCAGTTTCGTTATCGCCGGCGCAGGGATGCCGGCCATTGCTGGCGGCTAGGTACCGACATAGGCGCGGGGAACGCGGGCGGTGATTGCGGTCAGAAGTTCGTAGCTAATGGTCCCTGCCGCCGCCGCCGCCGCGTCCAGAGCACGATTGGCCCCGAACAGTTCGACCCGGTCGCCGGCCGCGACATCCAACCCGGTCACATCGACGGTGCAGACATCCATCGAGATCCGGCCCAGCAGCGGCCGGGTCTGGCCCGCGACCCAGACTTCGCCAAGCGCTCCATAGGCGCGCAGAACCCCGTCGGCATAGCCCGCCGCTACAACCGCCGCCCGCATCGGGCGTTCGGCCACGAACCCCCGAGAATAGCCGATGCTGTCGCCCGCCGACACGTCGCGCACCTGCAAGACTTCGGCGGTCAGGGTGGCGACAGGTGCGATGCGGTCGTCTTGTCGCGCCTGCGGGCCGCCGCCGTACAGGCAGACGCCCGGTCGCACGGCGTCGAAGGCGTAGTCTTGCCCCAGAAAACAGCCGCCCGAATTGGCGAAGGATCGCGTCACGCCGGGATAGCGTTCGGTCACGCCGGCGAACCGGTCCCGCTGACGCCGGTTCATCGGTTGGTCCGGTTCATCGGCGCAGGCGAGGTGGCTCATCACCAATCCAACCCCGTCGAAGGCTTCTGGCGCATCCTCAGGCCGGAAGCCGAGCCGGTTCAGCCCGGTGTCAATCTGTATGCCGCAGGCCCCGCCGCCGGCCTCGGTCCAGGCCTTCATCTGCGCCGGTTGGTTAAGAACGGGCCGCAGGCCCGCCGCCTTCAGCACGCCCGCCGCCCCGTTGTGGCAACCGTCCAGGACATAGATGACGGGCGCGTCGCCAAGGGCTGTCCGCAGCGCCGCCCCTTCGTCCGTACGGGCCACGAAGAAGGTCCGCGCCCCCTCCGCCATCAGCCGTGTCGCACACGCCTCGGCGCCCAACCCATAGGCGTCGGCCTTGACCACCGGATGTACCGGAACGCCCGTCAGGGCTCCCAGCGTGTGATAGTTGCGCGCCAGGGCGTTCAGATCGACGGACAGCAGGGCGGGGGAGGGCATGGCGGCCCTTATGCCGCAAGTTCCCGACGATGGAAGAGCCGGGAGCGATCAATCCTCGTCGCTGAACGGCGGAGGCAATCGTCCGGACTTGAAGATGATGGTCGGTTCTTCGTCGTAGTCGCCCATCTCGGTGTCGGCCGAGACCGAAAAGGCCACCACGCCCAGCCGCAGGGGCGCCAGCCGCTCGGCCTTGCGCCGCGCTTCCTCGGCGTCTTTGCAGCCCACCTGCGGCTCGGCCTTCAGCCCCTTGCCGCGCCCCTGCACATAGGTCTGGAGGATGTAGACGGTTTCGCTGGCCATCCGCACCCAAGGGGCCTGTTTGCGGCCCAGGTCAACAGCCGCCTGCTATTCGTAGCTGACTTCCTCATAGCCGTGCGCCAGATTCCCGAACCGGACCGTGTCGGCGTCGAAGGCCAGTTTGACGATGCCGATGGGGCCGTGGCGTTGTTTGCCGATGACGACCTCGGCCTGGCCTTGCAGCCGGTCCATGTCCTGCTGCCATTGCAGGTGTTCCTCCGTGCCTTCGCGCGGCTCGGCCCGGCCCAGGTAGTAGCTTTCGCGATAGACGAACATCACGCAGTCGGCGTCCTGCTCGATCGAGCCGGATTCGCGCAGGTCAGACAGTTGCGGCCGTTTGTCTTCGCGCTGTTCCACCTGACGCGACAGCTGCGACAGGGCGATGATCGGCACCGACAGTTCCTTGGCCAGGGCCTTCAGGCCGCCGGTGATCTCCGACACCTCCTGCACCCGGTTCTTCTGCCCGCCGCTGTCGCCGGTCGTGACCAGTTGCAGATAGTCGACGATGATCAGGTCCAGCCCATGCTCCATACGCTTCAGCCGTCGCGCCCGCGCCGCCAGCTTGGACATGGACAGGCCGCCGGTGGCGTCGATGTAGAGGGGACTCTCGCCGATCTCGACCGCCGCGTCGCGCAGCTTGCCGAAGTCGGTGGCGTCGATCTCGCCCTTGCGCAGCTTGTCAGAGGACACGCCCGACGCGTCGGCCAGTATCCGCATCGCCAGCTGTTCGGCGCTCATTTCCAGTGAGTAGAAGGCGACGACCCCGCCGTTGACGGTCTTGCGGCCCTCGGGCGTCGGCTCCCACTGATAGGCCCGGGCTACGTTGAAGGCCATGTTGGTCGCGAGCGCGGTCTTGCCCATCGACGGACGGCCGGCGAGGATCAGCAGGTCGGAGGGGTGCAGCCCACCCAGTTTGCGATCCAGATCGTTCAGCCCTGTCGCCAATCCCGCCAGCTTGCCTTCGCGCTGATAGGCTTCGGCCGCCATCTGAACGGCGCCGGACAAGGCGTGGGAAAAGCTGACGAAGCCGGACGATGGCTTGCCGGTCTCGGCGAGCGAATACAGGGTCTGTTCGGCCTGTTCGATCTGTTCGTCGGCGGGCGTCTCGGGATTGGGCGCTTCCTTGATGATTTCGCCGCCGATGCGGATCAGGTCGCGCCGCAGCGCCGTGTCATAGACCACCCGGGCGTAGTCCGGGGCGTTTGCCGCAGGGGGCGCCCGGTCCACCAGGTCGGCGAAATAGCGCAGGCCGCCGAACTCCTGGAAGGCGGGGTCCTGTTTGAACCGTTCCATCAGGATCGTCGGCTCGGCCAGCATGCCCTGGCGGATATGATCCTCGATCGCCTCGAACAGCCGCTGGTGGAAGGGCTCGTAGAAATGCTGGCCGCGCAGGCGGTCGCTGAGCCGTTCGAACACGCCGTTGTCGAACATCAGCGCGCCCAGCAGCGCCTGTTCGGCCTCCAGGTTATGAGGCATCGAGGCGACGCCGCTGGAATCCATCGGCGAGGACGAGAAGGGCAGGGGGGCGAAGGCGTTCATTGTCTTAACGCTTTATCCCTGACAGGCGCCTGCGTCAGTCCGGGACGTCGCCGCGACCGTGGACAGATCATCCACCCTGTGGGCGAACGGGAATTCTTTAATCGCGAAGCGTCGAACCTGGCTGGCTTAGCCCGGGCAGGGGTATTTCTCGATCATCCATTCGCGCATGGCCTGGGTCACGCTGATGTTCCGACGGGCCTGCGGAATAGTGTTGAACCGGCCCAGTATTTCGTCCGGCGAAAAGCCGACCTTGTCCGGCATGCAGGTCGCGGGCGTGCGTCCCGCCGCCGTCGCCGCTGTCTGTTCGGCGCGCACCGTCCGCGCCGCCCCGCGAAACTCGCCCATCAGCCGCCGGGTGTCGGATCGAAGCAGGGCGGCGGGGTTCTGGGGAATGCCGGCGGCGGTGGTCAGGAATTCCTGCACCGACATGGCCTGAGCCGCCCCCGCGACCAGCGACAAGGCCAAGACCCCCGCGATGATTTTGGCCTTCATATCGAACCCCTCCTAAGTCAAGCGCGCAGATTGATCGCCGATATGTGGCGCGACGGCGGCGCGAATTTCGCGTGGCTCTGAAGCTTTGGTAATCTTCCTGCAAAAATAGACGACTGAAACAAAAGGGGCGCGTCCCTTTCGGAACGCGCCCCTGATGTTTCCGGCGATCCGACCTTTAAGGGCCGGGTCTGGATCAGGCTTCGTCGCCGAAGCCCTCTTGTTGACCGGCGCCGCCTTCGATCAGTTCCTGGGCCGATTGCTCGGCGGCCTGGCGCTCATCGTCGAATTGACTGCGGATCACGTCCTCGCCCTTGGCTTGACGCTCGGCTTCATCCATCGAACGGGCGATGTTGATCTTGACCGATGCGCGGACCTCGGCGTGCAGGCGGACCGGCACTTCGTGGACGCCCAGGGTCTTGATCGCCGTGTTCAGGACGACCTGCGAACGCTCGACCTTGCCGCCTTCGGCCTGGATGGCCTCGGCAACGTCGCGACCGGCGACCGACCCGTACAGGTGACCGGTTTCACCGGCCTGACGGATCATGATGTAGGTCTGGCCGTCGATCTTGTCGGCGACCTTCTGTGCATCAGCCTTGTTCTTTTCGTTGCGCTGCTCGATGGCGGCGCGGTCGAGTTCGAACGCCTTCAGGTTGGCGGCGGTGGCCCGGCGGGCCTTGTCGCGCGGCAGAAGGAAGTTACGGGCGAAGCCGTCCTTGACGGACACGACGTCGCCGATGGCGCCGAGATTCTCGACGCGTTCCAGCAGAACGACCTTCATCTTACTTCACCACGTACGGCAGGAGGGCCAGATAGCGAGCGCGCTTGATGGCCTTGGCCAGTTCGCGTTGCTTCTTCTGGGAGACGGCGGTGATGCGCGAGGGCACGATCTTGCCGCGTTCGGAGACGTAACGCTGCAGCAGCTTCACGTCCTTGTAGTCGATCTTCGGCGCATTGGCGCCCGAGAACGGGCAGACCTTGCGGCGACGATAGAAGGGGCGGCGGCCGGCGGCGCCGGAGCCAGCCGGGGCGCCCGGGGTCGGGGCGGTGGTATCGGTCATGTTCCGGGTTCCTTATTCGGCGTCGGCGGCGGCGTCGTCGCGCGGGGTGCGCTCGCGCTCACGCTCGCGTTCACGCTCGCGGCGGGCCAGCAGCGGCGACAGTTCCAGGTCGAGTTCCTCGACGCGGACGGTCAGCCAGCGCAGCACGTCTTCGTTGATGCCCAGCTGACGCTCGACTTCGGCCATGGCGGCCGGAGGGGCGTCGACGGCCAGCAGCGAATAGTGAGCCTTGCGGTTCTTCTTCACGCGGTACGTCAGGTTGCGCAGACCCCAGTACTCGATCTTGGCGACGGAACCGCCACCTTGCACGATCAGGTCCTTGATGGTGTCGTTCAGCGCTTCGGCCTGCTGCGCCGAGATATCCTGGCGCGTCATGACCGTGTGCTCGTAAAGAGCCATGCGGTAGTCTCCCTTGTGGGCGTCGGCACAGAGACGACCGGGTAAGTCGGTCTCTATGATGGCTCCTGGCGCGGCGGCCGGACCGAACGTCCAACCCTTTGGTGTTCCACGACAGGACCGAAGCCCTGGAAAGGCGGGGCCTATAGGGGAAAAGGAGCGGGGAGGCAAGGATGGCTTCTCCCTCCCCTTCATGGGGAGGGGCGGCGCAGCGCAGCGGAGCCGGGGTGGGAAAGTATGGAGCGCTCCGAATGCTCTCACAGCCCCACCCGGATCGCTGCGCGATCGTCCCTCCCCATGAAGGGCAGGGAGAGACGCTTGTGACGCTCCGCCAGCCCGCCTAAACCAACCCCATGCCGAAGCTGACGTCAGCGGTCGATCCGCAGAGCCCTAAATACAAGTCCTTGCACGCGTACAACAGCGCCCTGGTCGCCGAACTTCGCGACCACGTGGCCAAGGCGGCGTGCGGCGGGTCCGACAAGTCGCGAGAGCGCCATGTGGCCCGTGGCAAGCTGCTGCCGCGCGACCGAGTCGAGCGGTTGCTGGACCCCGGCTCGCCGTTCCTCGAGGTCGGTCAGCTGGCGGCCCATGGCATGTATGAGGGCGAGGCCCCGGCCGCCGGTGTGATTGCAGGCATCGGCAGGGTCTCGGGCCGCGAGGTGATGATCGTCGCCAACGACCCGACGGTGAAGGGCGGCGCCTATTTCCCGATGACAGTGAAGAAGCACCTGCGGGCTCAGGAGATCGCCGAGCAGAACCGCCTGCCGTGCGTCTATCTGGTCGATTCCGGCGGGGCCAATCTGCCGCACCAGGCCGAGGTCTTCCCCGACCGCGACCATTTCGGCCGCATCTTCTTCAACCAGGCCCGGATGAGCGCCAAGGGCATCGCTCAGATCGCCTGCGTCATGGGCCTGTCCACCGCCGGCGGCGCCTATGTGCCCGCCATGTCGGACGAGACGATCATCGTGCGCAACCAGGGCGCCATCTTCCTGGCCGGCCCGCCCTTGGTGAAGGCCGCGACCGGCGAGGTCATCTCGGCCGAGGAACTGGGCGGAGCCGAGACCCACGGCCGTCGTTCGGGCGTGGTCGATCACGTGGCAGAGAATGACGAGCATGCGCTCGAGATCGTCCGGTCCATCGTCGCCAACCTGAACACGACCAAGTCCGTGGACATGGACGTGCGCGAACCGCGCGCGCCGGCCTTTGCGGCCGAAGAACTGTACGGCCTGATCCCCGACGACGTCCGCGCTCCCTATGATGTGCGCGAGGTCATCGCCCGGCTGGTGGACGGGTCCGAGTTCGACGAGTTCAAGGCCCTGTACGGCTCGACCCTGGTCTGCGGCTTCGCCCGCATCTGGGGTTATCCGGTCGCGATCCTGGCCAACAACGGCGTCATCTTCTCCGAAAGCGCCCAGAAGGGCGCCCACTTCATCGAACTGGCCTGCAAGCGCAAGATCCCGCTGCTGTTCCTTCAGAACATCAGCGGCTTCATGGTCGGCGGCAAGTACGAGGCCGGCGGCATCGCCAAGGACGGGGCCAAACTGGTCACCGCCGTCGCCTCTGCCGAGGTGCCCAAATTCACCGTGTTGATCGGGGGCAGCTTCGGCGCGGGCAATTACGGCATGTGCGGTCGGGCCTATAGCCCGCGTTTCCTCTTCACCTGGCCCAACAGCCGGATCGGCGTGATGGGCGGCGAACAGGCGGCTTCGGTCCTGGCCACCGTCCACCGCGACGCCGACACCTGGTCGCCCGAGGAGGCCGAGGTATTCAAGGCGCCGATCCGTCAGAAGTACGAGGACGAAGGCAATCCCTACTACGCGACGGCGCGGCTTTGGGACGACGGGATTATTGATCCTGTGCAAACACGCGATGTCTTAGGCTTGGCCATCAGCGCCAGCCTGAACGCCCCGATCCCGGAGACCACATTCGGCCTCTTCCGGATGTAACCTATTCCGCCGCCCCTCGTTGGGATGCGGAACCGCAGTTTGGAGACCACCATGGCCGATCAACCTACCGAAGCCGACCTGAACGCCCTGGATGTCACCGACGCCGAGGCTGCGGAGATCAACAGCATCTCGCATCCGCTGTTGGCTGATCCCGCGCCCGACGCCAATGACGACCTGGTGCGGATTGACGCGACCAGCGACGGGGTGGTCTTCATCACCCTTGACCGGCCTGAGAAGAAGAACGCCTTCGACGCCGCGACCATCGCCGCCCTTCACGAAGCCTTTGAGACCCTGCACGGCGCCGACCATGTGCGCGCCGTGTTCATTCGCGGCGCGGGCGGGACCTTCAGCGCTGGCGCTGACCTGAACTGGATGCGCGACGCCGCAGACTGGTCCGAGGCGGATAACCGCGACGACGCCTTGGGTCTGGCGAAGATGCTGAAGGCGCTGCACGACGTGCCCGCCCTGACGTGCGCCATCGTCGAGGGTGCGGCCATGGGCGGCGGGGCGGGCATCGTCGCCGCCTGCGACATGGCCGTGGCGGTCGAGGGCGCGCGTTTCGCCTTCTCCGAAGTCAAGCTGGGCCTGATCCCGGCGACCATAGCTCCCTATGTGATCGAGGCCGTCGGCGCTCGCCGCGCCCGCCAGCTGTTCCTGACCGGCAACAGCTTCGACGCCGACTACGCCGCCCATGCCGGCCTGATCGACCTGGTCCTGCCTGCGGGATCGGTGGACGAGTTCATCGCCATGCTGACCGATAGCCTGACCGGCAACGCGCCCGGCGCCATGGGTGAGGCCAAGCGACTGGTCAATGATATAGCCGGCCAGAAGATCGACGGCGGCCTACTGGACGACACGGCCAAACGCATCGCCCGGGCCCGCGTCTCGCCCGAAGGTCAAGAAGGCGTCAGGGCCTTCCTGGACAAGCGCAAGCCTGACTGGGCGCAGTAAGCTGAATATTGACGCCCGCAGGGCTTCCAATCGGCGCTTCAGGCGTTAGACCCGCCCCATGTTGAGCGCCTCTCCTATCGCAGAAGCCGTCGCCGCCGGGCGTCAGGCCGTCGCCGTCGATTCCGCCATGATCGCCAAGATCACCGATATGGCGGGCGACTTCGCCATCAATCTGACCATCGCGGTTCTGATCTTCGCCGCGACGCTGTTTGCAGCGAAATGGGCGTCGCGGGCGTCGCGAAACGCCCTCTCGCGAGTGCGGGGCTTCCGGCACGACCCGACCGTTCTGAGTTTCGCCGTGCAGGTGGTTCGGGTCGTTGTCGTCATCATCGGCATGATCGCCGTGCTGCAGCGGCTGGGGGTGCAGACGACCTCGATCATCGCCGTCCTGGGCGCCGCGTCGCTGGCGGTGGGCTTGGCGCTGCAAGGGACTCTGTCGAATGTGGCGTCGGGCATTATGCTGCTGGTGCTGAGGCCCTACCGTGTCGGCGACGTCGTTGATGTGGGCGGCATGGCCGGCACGGTGCAGCGGCTGGACTTGTTCACGACCCAGTTGTCGAACGCCAATAACCACAAGATCGTCATTCCCAATTCCAAGGTGCTGAGCGACCCCCTGACCAATCTGACGGGTCAGCAGACGCGTCGGATCGAGATCAATTTCGGCGTCGGCTATGGCGACGACCTGAACAAGGCGCGCTGCGTCCTGGCCGACATGGCGGCGGCGCACGAGAAGGTGCTGGATGACCCGCATCCGTGGACGGGCGTGACGGCTCTGCTCGACAGTTCGGTCCAGGTGACCCTCCACGCCTGGGTCAAGGTCGAGGACTGGTGGCAGACCCAGGCGGATCTGATGCAGGGCGGCAAGGAGGCGCTGGACGCCGCCGGGATCGAGATTCCATTCCCACATCAGGTCGCCGTGCCCTATGGCGACGACGACGTTGTGCCGGTGGTCCGTGTAAGGACGATGGACGCCGACGAGAGTGATCTTAAGGCCGAGAAGAGCTGATGCGTTACGATTTCGGATCCGACAACACCGCCGGCATGGCGCCGAGCGCCTTCGAAGGCCTTGTGCGCGCCAACGCGGGCTTCGTCCGGTCGTACGGCGCCGACGAGATCACGGCGCGCGCCGCCGACCAGATCCGCCAGAGGCTGGACGCCGACGCCGAGATTCGGTTCGTGTTCAGCGGGACGGCAGCGAACGCCATCGCCCTGTCTATGCTGGCCTTTCCGTTCGAGGCCGTGCTGGCGCACAACGCCGCCCATATCTGTACCGACGAGACGGGCGCGCCCGGCTTCTTCGGTCAGGGCGTCGGTTTGATTGGTCTGCCGGGTCTTTCTGGCCGGATCGATCTGCGGGCGCTGAAGGCGCAGCTGGCGGAGCCCGAGGTCGGTCATCGCCAGCCCCCGGCGGCTTTATCGCTGACCCAGGCGACCGAATACGGCGCGGTCTATACCGAGGAAGAGCTGCGTCATCTGATCGAGCCGGTGAAGGCGGCGGGATACGGCGTCCATATGGACGGAGCGCGGCTGGCCAATGCGGCGGCGGCGGGTTTCGATCTGAAGGACATTCCGCGTCTTGGGGTGGATGTCCTGGTGTTCGGCGGGGCAAAGGCGGGGGCGAACTGTGTTGAGGCCCTGGTCCTGTTCGACAAGAGCCTGGCGCGGCGGCTGGACAACCGGCTGAAACAGGCAGGCCAGGTGGCGTCCAAGGCGCGGCTGCTGGCCGGGCCGATGTTGGGCCTGCTGGAAAGCGGGGACTGGGAGGCTGGAGGCGCTCATGCCAATTTGATGGCCCAGCGGCTGGCTGCGGGCGTGGCCACGCGCTCGCCCTATGTGCTGGCCCACCCGGTCGAGGCCAACGCCGTCTTCGTTCGTATGCCCGCCGAGGCGCACCAGAGGCTGAATGCCTTGGGCTGGGCCTGTTATCGGTTTGACGACGGATCGGTGCGGTTCGTCTGTTCCTGGGCGACGCAGGAAGACGCCGTCGACGAACTGATTGAGGCGATCGCCGGCCTGAACTGAACCGTCTAATGTGTGCGGCCTTTTCCCGGTCGCATAGACTGTCCATATGCGGAGCATGGCGATGCGCGGAGAGCGCTCCGGCGGCCGGCGCGACCCTATGGTCAAGGCGCAACAGGCGGGGAGCATGCAGGAAAAGACGGAAGGCCCGGCGACGCTGAAGGCGTTGGCGGATCTGGTGCGACTGGTCGGCCGGTCAGGCGCGCCGCGCTTGCGGTTGCGGCTGGTTTCGGCCATCGGGCTGACGCTGGCGGGTAAGGGTCTTGGGGTGCTGGCGCCCCTGGTGCTGGGTGCGGCGGTCAACCAGCTGGCGGCTGGGGAGGGGGCGGCCGTGGCCGTCGGCTGGGGCTTTGCGGCCTTCGCCGTGGGTTGGGCTTTCGTGCGGTTCCTGTCGGCGGCCGCGCCGCAGATATCGGATGTCGTGTTCGCGCCCGTTCGCGCAGCCGCGCAACGGGCGACGGCGGCCGAGGCCTTCGCCCATGCGCTCAGCCTGTCCTTAGATTTCCACCAGACCAAACGGTCTGGCGCCTTGTCACGGACGATGGATCGCGGGTCGCGGGCGGTGGATTTCCTCCTCCGAATCTTGGCCTTCAACCTGGTTCCGACAGGGTTGGAGCTAATTCTGGCGGCGGCCGTGCTCGGCGGCAAATACGATTGGCGCTTCGCCGCCGTCGCGGTGGCGGTGGTGGTGGTCTACACGGTCACGACCTTCGCCCTGTCCAACTGGAGGCTGGAGCACCGACGCGTCATGAACGCCGCCGATTCAGAGGCGGCTGGGGTCTCGGTCGACGCCCTGCTGAACTATGAGACAGTCAAGTCCTTTGGGGCCGAGACGCGGGCGGCCCAGACCTATGATCGGGCGCTGGGGGACTACGCTCAGGCTTCGCTGAAGGCCAACAGTTCGCTGGCTCTGCTGAACGGGGTGCAAGCCCTGATCATGAACCTCGGTCTGGGCGTCATGGCCGTAATGGCGGGTTTCGAGGCGGCGGCGGGGCGGATGGGGCCGGGGGACGTGACGGCGGCGGTGCTGATCATGATCTCGCTGTACGCCCCGCTGAACATCCTGGGCTTCGCCTATCGCGAGATACGTCAGTCCTTCATCGACATGGAGGAAATGCTGAAGGTGACGCGGCAGACGCCCCAGGTGGCGGATGCGACCGAAGCGACGCCCCTGCCGCGCCCCGCCGATGCGCGCGGCGCCTCGGTCGAATTTCAGCAGGTCGGCTTCCGCCACGACGCTCGGGCAAACGGGCTGGAGGACGTCAGCTTCGTCGCGGCGCCGGGAACGACCACGGCGCTGGTCGGACCCTCGGGCGCGGGCAAGTCGACCATCGTCAAGCTGGCGCTGCGGTTGCTGGATCCGCAGGAGGGACGGGTTCTGATCGACGGCCATGACGCCCGGGCGGTGACCCAAGCTTCGCTGCGGGCAGCGGTCGCTCTGGTGCCGCAGGACGTGGCCCTGTTCAACGACACCCTTTACGCCAACATCGCCTTCGCCCGACCCGACGCCGATGAAGCTCAGGTGTGGGCGGCGGCAGAGGCTGCCGAGTTATCAGACTTCATTCGCGGCCTGCCCGATGGCATGGCCACGCGGGTGGGAGAACGGGGACTGAAACTGTCGGGGGGAGAACGTCAGAGAGTGGGCATCGCCCGCGCCCTGCTGGCTGACCCCTGTATTCTGATCCTTGACGAGGCCACCAGCGCCCTGGACAGCCGTACAGAGGCGGCGATCCAGAAGACCTTGAGACGGGTCAGCGCCGGTCGCACCACCCTGGTGGTGGCGCACCGGCTGTCGACGGTGGCGGACGCCGATCAGATTCTGGTGCTGAAGGCCGGGCGGATCGTCGAGCGAGGGGCGCACCATGAACTGGTGGCGCGGCTGGGCGGGGAATACGCCGCCCTGTGGCGCAAGCAGACGCGGACAGGCAGGGCGGTTCAGGCCTGAGCTTGAGGAAGCTTGCGTTTGAGGACCTCGCCGAGGTTGGCCATGATGGCCGTGCGCGCTTGGGGCGTTTCGGGGGCGTCGGCCGGAAGGGCCAGCAACAGCTTCATGGCCTGGGCGTGGACCGTGGCGATGCGCCAGTCGAAACCGCCCTCGCGCGGGGCGGCGTCCAGAAGGTCGCACAGGCCCTTGGCCGCCGTGCACAGGTCGTCCAGGGCGAAGGGGCTGGCGGCGTCAATGATCTGACCCGAAGCGGCATAGGCGTTATCGAGCCGGGCGGCCTCGGGGATGTTGGGCTCTTGTTCGGCCAGCAGGGCGGCGATGTTCTCGACGATGATGGCCAGCCCCTGGTCTTTCAACGCGTCCAGATTGGTCTGGGCCTGGGCCAGGGCGACTCCGACACTGACGCCGCCGGGACGATCAATCATCTCGGCAAGGCGCGAGGGGCGTCTGGGGTGTGTGATGACGGTCATGCGAACTCCACCGTTTCTGGGCGGATAAGTCGGCCGCGCCGTTCCTCGCCCTCGTATCCTTCATTTCGGAACCGGCGGTCGGGCCCCAGATAATCGCCGACCTCAAGGAAGGGGCGGTCATCGCGGGCGACCCACAGGATACGTTCCAGCAGCATGGCGGCGCTGAAGGGCTTGGTGACGACGAAGTTGGCGCCGCAGTCGCGGGCCTCCGCCACCCGACTGCGGCGGATGTGACTGGCGGTCATGATGACCGGCGTGAAGGCGTTTGGGTTGGGCCCAGAACGTCGCAGCCAACGCACCAGTTCGAATCCGTCGATCTCCGGCATGTCGGTATCGACCAAAAGCAGATCGACCGGCTTTTCCTGAAGGATCCGCCGCGCCTCGACGCTTCGCCCGATGGTGAAGGCGGGGCGGACGCCGAAGCCTGCGAGGACACCTGTCGTAAGGGCCAGGGAGAATGGGGAATCATCGACGACCATGGTGATGGCGCCGCTCAAATTGAAAACCGCGCTGTCCCTAAGGGAGTCGCCCGCCGCCATGCCCGCCAATGCTCTGTCCGATGAGACCGGCAGGGTCGCGCCATATGATGGACGGGCGATTAACGCCGTTCTTTCAGAGGGCGCCGATGGCGTAGAATCGGTCGGCGCGCCGGGTCTTGATCTGCTGCGCCGACAGGCCTTCGAAGGCCTTCAACTCTTCGGCCAGGACGTCGCCCACATTAGCCATGGCGGCGTCGCGATCGGCGTGCGCGCCGCCGACGGGTTCGTCGATCAGGCGATCGACGATTTTCAGGCCCATCAGATCCGGGCCGGTGATCTTCATCGCCATGGCCGCGTCGCGCGCCCGGGCGCCGTCGCGCCACAGTATGCCGGCCGCGCCCTCGGGCGAGATGACCGAATAGATCGAGTGCTCCAGCATCAGAACGCGGCTGGCCGCCGCTATGGCGATGGCGCCGCCCGAGCCGCCTTCGCCCGTGATTGTGGCGATGGAGGGCACGCCCAGGGTCAGGCAGCGTTCGGTCGAGCGGGCGATGGCCTCGGCTTGACCGCGCTCCTCGGCGCCCAGGCCCGGGTAGGCGCCGGCGGTGTCGATGAAGCTGAGAACCGGCAGACCGAATTGCTCGGCCATGTCCATCAGGCGCACGGCCTTGCGATAGCCCTCGGGCCGGGCCATGCCGAAGTTGTGGGTGATGCGAGTGGCGGTGTCGTGGCCCTTTTCGTGGCCCATGATCACGACCGGACGGCCCCGGAACCGCGCCAGGCCGCCCAGTATGGCTTGGTCATCGCCGAACTGGCGGTCGCCGTGCAGTTCGTTCCAGTCGGTGAACAGGCTTTCGACGTAGTCAACGAAGTGCGGACGCTGCGGATGGCGCGCCACCTGGGTCTTCATCCAGGGGTCGAGACCGGAATAGGTCTTCTTGCGCAGTTGCTCGGCCTTCTTGCGCAGCCCGGCGATCTCGGCGTCGAAGCCGCCGGAGGTCTCGGACAGGGCCGACAGTTCCTCGATCTTGGCTTCCAGATCGGCGATTGGCTTTTCGAAGTCGAGATAGTGCGTGGCCATAAAGGCGTCCGGGAACTGCGGGCGAGAAAACCGCCCCTAGGGAAGGCGGGCGAAACTAGAGAGGTCGGCGCGATGGGGCAAGCGGCGGTTCAATCATCCCGCGCCAAGGGGTGGTTTTGCTGGATGACCTGGGTCAGGCGGTCCGTGGCGACGTGGGTGTAGATCTGGGTCGTGGCGATGTCTGCGTGGCCGAGCAGGGTCTGGACGACGCGCAGGTCGGCGCCGCCTTCCAGCAGATGAGTGGCGAAGGCGTGACGCAGGACGTGAGGGCTGACGCGCGCCGGGTCGATGCCGGCGACAACGGCCGCCTCGTCCAGCAACTGAGCGAAGCGGCGTGGGGTCAGGTGGCCGGTGCGGCCGGATGACGGAAAGAGCCAAGGGCTGTCGGGCGCCTCGGGCTTGCGCTTCGCGTCACGGGCGATCAACCAGGCCTTTACGGCCTCTCGGGCGGCGGCGTTGAGCGGCGCCAGGCGTTCCTTGCCGCCCTTGCCGCGCACGATCAGATAGGCGGGGTCGCGGCGGACAGCCTCGACCTTTAGCCCCAGCAGTTCCGACACCCGCAGCCCCGAGGCGTAGGCCATCTCGACCAGCGCCACCAGGCGCAGGCCCGCGGCCGCGTCGCGGGCGGCCGAGGCGGTCAGCAGCCGGTCGATCTCGTCACGACTGAGCAGTTTCGGCAGGGGGCGGCCTTGTTTGGGCGCGTCCAGACGGCGTGAAGGGTCGTCGGTGCGCCAGCCTTCGGCCAGGGCGAAGCGATAGAACTGGCGCGCGGACGAACGACGCCGGGCGGCGGTGGCGGCAGACAGGCCGCGTCGCGACAGGTCGGCGAACCAGGCCTCCAGCGCCTCGGCGTCAGCCTTCATCAGCCCGCCAGCATCAAACAATGCGGTTTCGGCGTCGGCAAGGTCGCGGCCATAGGCGGACAGGGTGTGGGGCGAGGCGTCCCGTTCGACCGCCATCATCTCCAGAAAGGCTTCGATCTGAGGCGTCATTCCTCAATCCGTTCCGCGAACGGATGGCGTGTGGTCAGGCTTGGTGTAGAGGTTTTCAGGATCATGCCTGCCTTTGCCGCCGCCTTCGCCGTTTCCTCGACCGTCTGTTCCGCCGGAGCCGCCGGATGAGGCGGCGCGCGAATCCAGGACCGACGCGCACCATAGCTCTGGTCGGACTGATGGGGGTGGGCAAATCGTCGGTGGGCCGTCGGCTCGCTAACCGACTAAGGCTGCCGTTCGCCGATGGGGATGTGGAGATCGAATCGGCGGCGGGGATGACCGTGTCCGAAATCTTCGCCGCCCTGGGAGAAGACGAGTTCCGAGCGGGCGAGGCGCGGGTGATCCGCCGTCTGCTGGAAGGGCCGCCCCTGGTGCTGGCGACCGGCGGGGGGGCGATGATGAACCCCGAGACGCGGGCTTTGCTGAAGGCGCGGGCCGACACGGTCTGGCTGAGAGCCGATCTGAAGGTCATCGCCGAACGGGTGGCGCGACGCGACACCCGGCCGCTGTTGCGCGGCAAGGACCCGCTGACGGTGCTGACCGACTTGGCCGAGGTGCGTTATCCGATCTATGGCCAGGCGGACGTGACGGTGGACGTGGGGCAGGGCTCGCACGGCCAGGCGGTCGATTCCATTCACAGAACGCTGCGCCGGCACTGGCGCGAGCGTCGCCGGACAGAGACGAAACCATGACGATCATTCCAGTCAGCGGCGGAGCCTTTGCGGCCTATGACGTCGTGGTGGGGCGTGGGCTGCTCGCCGAGGCGGGCGTGCGGATTGCGCCGCTGGCCAAGGGGCGGACGGTCGTTGTTACGGACGAGACAGTGGCGGCGATCCACGGGCCGGCTCTGACCGCCTCCTTGGCGACGGCGGGCGTCCGCAGCGAGGTCGTCGCCGTGCCCTCTGGCGAGGGATCGAAGTCCTTTGCTCAACTGGAACAGGTGCTGGACCGACTGTTGGAGATCGGGCTGGACCGCAAGGATGTGGTTATCGCCCTAGGCGGCGGGGTCGTGGGCGATCTGGCCGGCTTGGCGGCGGCGCTCTACATGCGCGGCATCGACTTCGTGCAGATCCCGACGACTCTGCTGGCCCAGGTGGACTCGTCCGTCGGCGGCAAGACGGCCATCGACACGCCACGCGGCAAGAATTTGGTCGGGGCCTTCCACCAGCCGCGACTGGTGCTGGCCGACATCGACGTTCTGGCGACCCTGCCTGCGCGGCAGGTGAAGTCCGGGTGGGCCGAGGTGCTGAAGCACGGGCTAATCTGCGACGCGGCCTTCTTCGACTGGCTGGCGGGCGAGGGAGCCGCGGGCGCGGCCGGCGATCCGACTGCGCTGGAGCGTGCGGTGATCCGCTCGGTCGAGATCAAGAGTGCGGTGGTCGGCGAAGACGAGAAGGAGGCGGGGCGTCGCGCCCTGCTGAACCTGGGCCACACCTTCGGCCATGCGGTGGAGACCGAGGTCGGGTTCGACGAGGGGGCGCTGGCGCATGGCGAGGCCGTGGCCTTGGGGTGCTGTATGGCTTTCCGCTATTCGGCGCGGGAGGGGCTGTGTTCGGCCGCCGACGTCGAACGGGTCGAGACGGTGGTTGCGGCTGCGGGCCTGCCGACACGGCTGGAGCAGGCGGGGGCCTTCGCGGCCGACCGGTTGCTGGCCCTGATGGCGGGCGACAAGAAGGCCGAGGGCGGAGCCCTGACACTGATCCTGGCGCGCGGCGTCGGCCAGGCCTTCGTGGCCAAGGGTGTCGATGCGGCCAAGGTGCGGGCCTTCCTGATCGAGGAAGGCGCGACGGCGTGATGCGGATCGCAACGGTCCCGCTGGAAGACCGGTTCGTGCGGCTGGAGCCTTTTGAGGACAGTCTGAAAGACGAAGTCCGCGAGTCGCTGGACTGCGATCCCGAGGCCTGGGCGGCCATGGTCGGCTCGGCCCAGGGTGAACATTTCGACGGCTGGTGGGAGAGCGCGCTGACGGCCATGCGGGTCGGGACTCGGATCGCCTATGCGGTGCGGCGGCGCTCGGACGAGGCGGTGGTCGGCACGACCAGCTTGTACGAAATCAACCCGGCCTATCGTCGCTGCGAGATAGGATCGACCTTCTATCGGCCCGAGGCGCGCAGCGCGGCGATCAATCCGGCCTGCAAACGGCTGTTGCTGGGTCACGCCTTCGACGCAGGCGCGGTGCGGGTGGAGATCATCACCGACGCCCTCAACGCCCGGAGCCAGGCGGCGATCCTCAAGCTGGGCGCCAAGGCCGAGGGCGTTCTGAGGAAGCACAAGATCACCTGGACGGGGCGTGCGCGGGATACGGCGGTGTTCGCCGTTATCGACGACGACTGGCCCGAGGTGCGGGACGGACTGGATCGACGGCTGGCGGCGTTCGGGTAGCGGCCCGTCAGGGGATCAGCCGCTCGGCCCTCAGCTGCTCGAACAGGGCGAAGAAGGCGTCGTCGGTCGGCTGATAGTCGAGGAAGCCCAGGCGGCGGCTCTTGCCCATGTCGGTCACCACTTCGATCGGGCGGCCGAGGTCGGCGTCCGTGTGCCAGGGCGAGGCCAGGCGGTCGAGGTCCGGCTCCACCAGGTCTTCGCGGGCGGCGAGACCGCGCCAGATCTCAGCGTCCTCAGCCATCTGGGTCTCCAGCGGCGTGATCGTCCCGTCGAACTCGGCGGGCGAGAGCCCGAACCAGTCGGCGATCCGCCCCCACATCCACTTCCAGCGGAAGACGTCGCCGTTGACGACGTTGAAGGCCTGGTCGGCGGCGGCGGGCGTGGTCGCGGCCCAGACGAGGTGACGCGCCAACTGGGTGGCGCTGGTCATGTCGGTCAGGCCGTTCCACTGGGCCTCGGAGCCGGGGAAATGGAACGGGCGGCCTGTCTCGCGGCACAGGCTGGCATAGACCGCCAGGGTCGTGCCCATGTTCATGGCGTTGCCGATGGCCTTGCCGATGATGGTGTGGGGGCGGTGGATGCTCCAGGTGAAGCCGTCGCGTTCGGCGGCGGAGAAGACCTCGTCTTCCTGGGCGTAGTAGAAGTTGTCGATGTCGAGCCGCCCCTGTTCCTCGCGGAACGGAGTCTGGGGCAGCACGCCTTGGCCATAGGCCTCGAACGGGCCGAGGTAGTGCTTGAGTCCGGTCACCAGGGCCACATGGCGGACCGAGCCTGCTGGGCGCACGGCGTCGAGCACGACGCGCACCATGGCGGCGTTGACGCGGATGTTCTCCGCCTCCGTCGACTGGCGCGCCCAGGTGGTGAAGAAGACGGCGTCGGGATGCGCATCGGCGAGGGCGGCCGCTGTCGCCGCCGGATCGTGGAGGTCGGCGACGACGGGGCTGACGCCCGCCTGTGCGACGGGCCTGCGGGCGAGGCCGAGCACCGACCAGCCCTGGGCCACGAGTTCGGCCGCGGCCGCGCCGCCGGCGATTCCGCTGGATCCCACGACTAGGGCTGTTTTCGACATCGTCATCTCCGCTTCGTCTACTTCGTCTTGAGGGCACACCTAGTGGGGCCGACGACGGGTCGCTAGAAGGCACCATTTGGGGACCTGGCTCCCAGAAGGTGACTACCATGCAAGCGAGCGGCGAGGACGAGGACTGGCGCGAGGATTGCGCGCCCCGGCGGGTGCTGGAACTGTTCGCGACCAAATGGACCAGCATGGTTCTGCACACGCTCCATGCCCGTCATGGCGGGTGCGCGAGGGCCGGCGTCCTGCTGCGCAGCCTGCCGGGCGTGTCCAAGAAGATGCTGACCCAGACGTTGCGCGAGATGGAGGTCAGCGGCCTGATTAGTCGCCATGTGCTGGAGACCCTCCCGCCCGCCGTGGAATACCGGCTGACGGACCTAGGCGTGCGGTTCGTGGAACCGGTCGAGCTGCTCTATGCCTGGGGGCGGGACAATGCGGAGGCGCTCGACCAACTGGCCCCGCGTCCGACCTCGCGCAGAGGCTAGGACTCAGTCCACCGCGCGACATTGCGTCGGCTGGCGGCCCTCGACCGACCAGGTCGCCAGGACGCCCTTGCCGCGCAATTCGACGTTGGAGGCGCGGTACCAGATGCCGTCGGCGGCGCGCTCCTGGTACAGGTCGATGGCCTCGCCGGACGAATTGCGGATGGTGGCCATCTGGCGGGGGTTGTCGAAATCCACCGACAGGCGCTCGCCATTGTCGCACAGATAGACGGTGTGGACGACGCGGTTGAGGGTACGGTCCTGGATCTCTGCGCCGGTGCGCTGGCGGGCGGTCTGGGCCTCGATGGCGCGTTCCTTGACCTCGTCGCCGGTGCTGGGCGCGGTGTCGGGGTCGGGACCGCAGGCCGTCAGGAGAAGGGCGGCGGCGAGGCCGCTGAAGACGATCGACGGCGGCAGGCCCGGTTTGGACAAGGCGACACTCCTGATAACGGCGCCGCTTGGCGCGGCGATCTAACGTGCGCCGTTCGCGGCCGTTCCCCTCCGTTGACGGAAGAAGGATTTCAGCAGGGCGGACGCCTCTTGCGCCAACAGACCCGAGTCCGTCGCCGGGCGCCAGTGGCAGGTGGGTTGTTCGAACAGGCGGGGGCCGTGGAGCACCGCCCCGCCCTTGGGATCGTCGGCGGCCCAGACGACGCGGCCGATGCGGGCGTGGCTGATGGCGCCGGCGCACATGGCGCAGGGCTCGAGCGTCACATAAAGGGTCAGGCCGGTCAGTCGGTAGTTCTCCAACGCCGTCGCCGCGCGTCGCAGGGCGACGATCTCGGCGTGGGCGGTGGGGTCGTGCGCGCCGATTGGGCCGTTGGCGCCGGTCGAAATTACCTCACCTGAGGCAGGATCGACAAGAATTGCGCCCACAGGCACCTCTCCTGCGTCCGCCGCCGCTTGCGCTTGGTCCAGCGCCATGCGCATGAACCGCTCATCATGGTCCGCCATACAGACGACAACGACAAGAAGCCCCGCGCCCGTCAAGACGAACGGTCGCCTCGGCCCTTTAAATCCTCCGGTCCTCGCAAGAGCGGTGACGGGAAGACCTCCTTCGGCGACAAGCCGCGCAGCCCTCGCGAAGACGGCCCCAAGCGGTTCGGCGACAAGCCGGACCGAGGCGACCGGCCGCGCGCCGGCAAGGACGGCAAGCCGTCGTCCGGTTCGGGCAAGTCCGACACGCCTCTGCGCGCCGAGCGAATCGCCAAGACCATGGCCCGCGCCGGCATCGCCTCGCGGCGCGAGGTCGAGCGGCTGATCGGCCTGGGCAAGGTGGCGGTCAATGGCCGCATCCTGGACACGCCGGCCACCCTGGTGACGCGCGACGACGTGATCACGGTCGACGGCAAGCCCATCGGTTCGACCCAGGCGACGCGGGTCTGGCGCTATCACAAGCCGGCCGGCCTGCTGACCAGCCACAGCGATCCCACCGGACGGCCGACGGTGTTCGACGCCCTGCCGGCCGGTCTGCCGCGCGTGATCTCGGTCGGACGGCTCGACCTCGCGACCGAAGGCCTGCTGCTGCTGACCAATGACGGCGAGCTGAGCCGGGCGTTGGAATTGCCGGCGACCTCGCTGGTGCGTCAGTACCGGGCGCGGGCGCGGGGCAAGATCACCCAAGCCCAACTGGACGCGCTGAAGGACGGCGTCGTCGTGGACGGCGTCTCCTATGGCCCCATCGAGGCGACGCTGGACAAGGCCAAGGAGTCCAAGTCCGAGGACGGCAAGGCCCCGGCCAATCTGTGGATCTCGGTCTCGATCACCGAGGGCAAGAACCGCGAAGTCCGCAAGGTGCTGGAGTCGGTCGGCCTAACGGTCAACCGCTTGATCCGCCTGGCCTATGGTCCATTCCGTCTGGACGTCCTGCCCATCGGCTCGGTCGAAGAGGTCGGGCCGCGCGTGATCCGCGAACTGCTGGCCGACTACATCCGGCCCGAGAACCTGCCGACCGGCAATACGGTCGAGACGCCGGCGCCCATCCCCGGCCGTCGGGTCTCGACGCCCATCGTCAAGGGACGCTCGGGCTCGGCCATGTCGGATCCGTCGCGCAAGCCCAGCCGCGTCCGCGCCGCTGAGACAGCCCAGGCTGATGCGGTCGAGCGCCGCGAGCGCCCGCCGAAGAAGGAAGGCTGGGCCAAGGCCGCGCCCAAGACCGGCCATCCGAAGAAGAGCTTCAAACCCCGCGAAGGCGCGCCGACCGACGGCGAACGCCCGGCCCGCACCTACAGGCCGCGCGAGGAGGGGGATCGTCCCGCCCGCGCCTTCAAGCCCCGTGAGGGGGCTCCGGCCCGCAGCAGCGACGGGCCCAAGCGCGAGTACAAGCCGCGCACGGCGGGCGCCGACGCGGGCAAGCGGGAGTTCAAGCCCCGCGGCTTCGGCGCGGCCTCGCCCAGCGGACGCGAAACGCGACCGCCGCGCACCGGCGGCGGCAAGCCGGCCGGGCCTTCGGGCACTAGCGGCCGCGCGCCGGGGGGCAAGCCCCGCACGCCCCGGAGCTGAGGCTTGCGGATCGTTGCGGGAAGCCTGAAGGGCCGGGCCATCGTCGCGCCGGAGGGGCAGGGCACGCGCCCGACCTCGGACCGGGCGCGGCAGGCCGTGTTCAACGTGCTGGAACACGCCGCCTGGGCCGAGAGCCTGAACGGCGCGCGGGTCATCGACCTGTACGCTGGATCGGGCGCCCTGGGCTTCGAGGCCATCAGTCGGGGCGCGGGCTTCTGCCTGTTCGTCGAGACTGACGACGGGGCGCGGGGCGCGATCCGCGAGAACGCCGACGCCTATGGGGTGATGGGCCGCACGCGTGTTCATCGGCGCAGCGCGACGGACCTGGGCGTCCGGCCCGGATCGGACGGCGAGGCCTTCGACGTCGCCTTCCTGGACCCGCCCTATGGCAAGGGTCTGGGGGAGCAGACGCTGGCCAGGCTGATCGAGGGCAACTGGCTGAAGCCCGGCGCCCTGGTGGTGTTCGAGCGCGGGTCAGACGAGCCGGACATCGACACCCCCGGCTATCAGCGGCTGGACGCGCGGGACTATGGCGCGGCGCGGGTGCTGTTCCTGCGGGTCGGGGCGAAATAGACGGAATCGACTCGAATTTTTTTGAGTCTATTTTCGTCTATTCTGACGCCGGCGAAGGCCCGTCCTGAGGCGGCATGGGCAGGAGCCGAGCCTCTTCCTCCGTCTCCGGCTCCTCCTCGGGCGGCGTGACCAGGTAGGCCACCCTTTCCATCGGCGTCATCTCCTTCGTCCAGAGTTCTCTGATCTGGACATGGGTCTCGCTGAGTTCAATCCACAGCCGGCGCCAACGCCGCGCCTCCACCGCCTTGCCGCCCTCCAGCGCCTCGATGAACCTCAGACCCGCCGTCTTGATCTGGGCCTCGAGGTCGATGTCGGAATAGAGGGTGAGATCCGCCTCGCCCGGCGGCGGCGGAACCTGATCGCAGCGCCGCCAGCCATAGCGGCGCGCGCGCAGGCGAAAGGACGCCAGGCCGAGATCATAGCGGCGGCATACGGTTTCGGCGCTGGAGCCGGCCAGATAATCATCCCTGGCCTTGGCCCAGGTTTCAGCGGGTCGGGTGCGGTAGAGGCGGGTCATGAAACGGACCCTAGAACGTCGTTACGTCAGATTCGGTCGTCGGCCTCAGTCTCCGAGGGTTCCACCGCCAGCGCCTCCAGCGCCGCCTGATGCGCCGCCATCCGACGGCGGCAGCGGCGGGCGTGGCGCAGGTAATAGCCGATGCAGATCACCAGGAAGCCGAACACCCCGGCTGTGACGGCCCCGATATGTCCCCGCGCGGGATCGACCGTCGTCAGGATGACGCCCTGGAAGATCATGGCCGCGACGCTGATCGCCACCCCGGATAGAGCCCAGCGATAGCCGGTGCGGGCCTGGCCCAAGGCCGAGCGCAGCACGGCCTCGGGCGTCTCGGTCAACAGGCCGGGATGACCGCGCCGCGACCACAGGGTCAGGCCCATGGCGAACAGGACGAAGACCAGGGCGGCCCCGGCGGCGGGCAGGGGCACGCCGCGACGCACGGCCCAGGCCATGACGCCCAGCACGACGACCCCGCCGCTCATCTCCAGCCAGAAATTGAGCCGCGCCAGTCGGTCGCGGCGGCGTAAGGACTGGAGGAAGCCGGCGTCCAGGCGGGGTTCGGGATCGGGGGTCTCGGTCCAGGCCTGGGTCAGGTCGGTCCAGTCGTCATCAGGGCGGGTCATGGGCGGACCTCTTGGGACGGTGTGGGGTTCAGCGCCTCGCGCAGCGCCGCCTTGGCGCGGGTCAGGCGGATGGAGACGGCGTTGGGGTTCATCCCCAGCATGTCGGCGATCTCGGCCGGGGCGAAGCCTTCCAGGGTCAGCAGGGCCGGCTGGCGCAGCGACAGGGGCAGGGCGCGCACCGCCTGGCCCAGCCGGTCGTGCAGATCCCGCGTCTCGGCCGCCTCGTGCGGGGTGGGGGCGTCCGAAGGGGCGGCCTCGTCCAGGGGCTGGCGGCGCGGCTCGGCCGCCTCGCGGGCCACATGGGTGACGGCGCGGTTGTGGGCCACGCGGGCGATGAAATGGCGCAGGGGCGCCTCGCCCCGGTGTTTGGGCAGGGCGCGCCAGACGGCCAGCAATATGTCCTGCTCCAGCTCGCGCCGCCGCTCGCGATCCGCCTCATAGGCCGAGGCGATGCGGCGCAGCATGCCGCCGTGCTCGGCCAGCAGGGCCTCGAAGGTCTGGTCGCGTCCCAAGCGCGGCGGTCTCCGTGAAAAAATCGTCGGTCGGGATGAAAGACTCAGGAACCGGGCGAGACTTTCAGGTCAGGCGTCGAAAAACAAAGGAGTTCGCCATGACCATTGAGACGGGGACGATAGAGACGCCGAAAAAGGGCGTGCTGACGCGGGGCAAGGGGTTCTTGAAGGTGCTGGCCCTGCTGCTGCTGGTCGGGGCGATCTGCGCCTGGATCGGCCTGGGGATCGGCCTCTATCTGGATGTGGATCGCGGCGCGCGCATCACCCTGGCCATCGTCGCGGCGGTGACGACCGAGGCCCTGTTCTGGACCACGGCGGCCCTGCTGGGGATGTCGGTGGTCGAGGCGCGCAAGCGCATCTGGCGCAAGATCACGGGACGGGGGACGCCCGAAGCCGCGCCGCCAGCTGTTCCGCTGCAGCCGTAACCTCGGCCCAGGTGACCTCGAACCCGGCGTCGTCGCCGAAATAGGGATCGGTCACGGCCTGGCCCTCGCGGCCGGGCACGTGGTCGAGCAGCAGGCTGAGTTCGGCGACCGCGTCGGCGGGTTGGATGCGGCGCAGATTGGCCAGGTTGTCGTGGTCCAGGGCGATGACGTGGGTGAAGCGGCGGAAGTCCGCCGGCGTCACCTGCCGGCCCTGATAGCCGGAAATATCGATCCCATGTTTGCGCGCCACGGCCTGGGCGCGCGGATCGGGCGGATGGCCGACATGCCAGTTCCCCGTGCCGGCGGACTCGACGATCAGATCGAAGCGCAGGCGTTCAGCCTCGGCGCGGAGGGCGGCCTCGGCGAGGGGGGAGCGACAGATGTTGCCGAGGCAGACGAAGAGGATGGAGCGGTCATGCCCTAGGCGTATGTTTTCGGAGGAGATGCTTTGATCCGACGAATTGATAAATTTACGCATAGGTCCAAGCTTGTCTGTAAAACTGGAGAATATGTAGTTCTATGATGGTAGTCAGACTACTCTGATCAGTCGCTCCTGAACGCTAAGGAATTCCATGGCCGCCATCGCGATCGTAATTGCCAGTGCCGACTACGCTCGACTGTCTCCACTACCTTGCTGCGTTGATGATGCAGAGGCGATTTCGACACTGTTGAGCGCCACCGGACGTTTTGATGATATCCACCGCTTTAATGATTTGGACGCGGCGGGATTGAAGGCGCAACTGCGAGCGGCACTTGAGCCTGTGCCATCAGCGTCGGAAATATTCTTCTACTTCTCAGGTCACGGGCACAGCGAGGACGGAGAATTTTTCTTTTGTCCCAAAGACTTCGACGCGCGGAAGCCCAATGCTACGGGCCTGTCCAATGCAGAATTACATGCGCTCCTGCGTGAGACCTCACCAGAACTGGTAGTTAAGGTCATTGACGCCTGCAGCTCTGGTTCGCTTCTGGTCAAATCAGGAGGCGATTTTCTGCCAGCAGATAAGGGTGGCCTAAAGAACCTAGTTCAAATCGCCTCTTGTATGGACTCTCAAACGTCGCTCACAGGTGAGCCATTAAGCGAGTTTACAGAGCAATTCTGCTTAGCAGTAACGCAGAAGACAGAAGGTTCTGTATACTACACCGACATAGTCAGTGAAATTCGAGATCGTTATATCAATGATCGAGATCGAACACCACATTTTGCGTTTCAATTCTCTGCTCGAGAGACGTTTACTGACGACGCAAGCGCGTTTGATGATTTTCGCGCTCGATTTGAAATTGAATGGAGCTCAAAACGGTCTGTTGCATTAAACATTGTCGATAGCGCTGTTCCGTCTGCTGTCTTGTCCAATCCTGTTAGCCTTTTGGACCTATTGCGCGAAACTGACGAAAGGCTCGCTAAGCCAGAAGAAGTGACGGCCACCATAGGTGCATTGTTTGATGGTCTCAGAGCTCGACTAGAGAGTGAGGACTTTGCTGATTACTACGAGACCAATGCCGCAGAGAGCTCGAACTTTGATGACACTGGATCTCGCAGTTTTATGATTCGGGTGCTGTCACAGCAAAAGCGGTCGGACAATTTCGTTACTGCTACAATTACGCGAGAGCACAAGCGTAATAACCGATTAGCGACTTTGACCGCATCTTTTGCAATGGGGTTATATGATGACGACCAAATCGTTGAGCATTGGGACCTTCAGCTAAATATGAGCTTGAAGCGGGCGCAGATTACATTCACGCTTACTCCGTATTTTATGGCCCTTCAAAAGATTAAGTTAGTCGTGACTTGCGCACCAAGCCTGGAGCGCTGTTTTGTGTTCGAGTTGGCAACTGGACATCCTCGAACGGACTTTCAGGCCTTCGACTACGAAGGGGCTGAGTTAACGCGTCGGTGGTATAAGCAAGATTGGGGAGCAGACGTGGAATGGTTGGTCGAAAAGATAGTGAGCAAACTCAGTGAGACTGTTAAGTCGCAGTTATCTGAAGCTCAAGAACGCTTATCGATCTCGTAAATCACTAAATGTCCGCCTCTTTTTCACCGCCTCCCGAACAGCTTCTCCAGATCGTGCAGCTTCAGCTCCACATAGGTCGGGCGGCCGTGGTTGCACTGGCCCGAATGCGGGGTGGCTTCCATCTGGCGGAGCAGGGCGTTCATTTCGGGGGCGGTGAGGATGCGGCCGGAGCGGACGCTGCCGTGGCAGGCCATGGTGCCGCAGACCTCGGCCATCCGCTCCTTCAGCGACAGGGCGGCGCCGTGTTCGGCTAAATCGTCGGCGATGTCGCGGATCAGGCCCTGGACGTCCGTATCGCCCAGCATGGCCGGGGTCTCGCGCACCAGGACGGCGCCGGCGCCGAAGGCCTCGACGATCAGGCCCATCTCGGCCAGTTCCTCGGCGCGCGAGGCGACGCGTTCGGCCTCGGCCGGGTCCAGATCGACCACCTCGGGCGTCAGCAGGGCCTGACGGGTCACGGACCCCTCGGCCATCTGGGCCTTCATCCGCTCATAGACCAGGCGTTCGTGGGCGGCGTGCTGATCGACGATGACCAGGCCGTCGCGGGTCTGGGCGACGATATAGTTGGCGTGCAGTTGGCCCCGCGCGGCGCCCAGAGGGTAGTCGAGAGGGTCGATGGGGGCGTGAGGGGGGAAGCGTGGGTCGTGACTGGCGGCGTCGGCGGGCGCTTGCTGGGGCCAGGCGGGCCCGTCCCAGCTGGGTTCGACGCGGGCGCTGCGTTCGTTGAGGCCGGGCAGGACTTGGGCGGCGGCGGCGGGCTGGGACCAGCCGGTCCAGCCGCTGAAGCCCTGGGCCGACGGGGAGCTGGGGCTGTAGGCAGGACCGGTGGAGACGCCCGTGTGGGGCTGAAAACCGGCCATGGCGTCGGCGGCGACGGTGGTGGAGGCGCGGTGGCCGGCGGCGTGCAGAGCGTGCCTCAGGGCGCCGACGATCAGGCCGCGGACCAGGGCCGGATCGCGGAACCGAACCTCGGCCTTGGCGGGGTGGACGTTGACGTCCACGTACAGCGGGTCGATGTCCAGGAACAGGACGGCGGCCGGGTGCCGGTCGCGCGCCAGGAAGTCGGCATAGGCGCCGCGCAGGGCCCCTTGCAGCAGCCGGTCCTTCACCGGGCGGCCGTTAACGAACAGATACTGATGCGCCGCATTGCCGCGCGAATAGGTGGGCAGGCCGGCGTAGCCCGACAGGCGCACGCCGTCGCGCGCCTGGTCGATCAGCAGGGCGTTGGCCTCGAAGTCGCGGCCCAGCAGGGCGGACAGCCGTTTCAGCCGGCCCTCGTCGCCGGGGTGTTCGGCGGGCAGGCGTAGCGCGACCTTGCCGTCCAGCGACAGGGTGAAGGCGACGGCCTCGTGCGCCATGGCCTGGCGTTTGATCTCTTCCGAGATGGCCATGGCCTCGGCCCGTTCGGACTTCATGAACTTGAGCCGGGCGGGGGTGGCGTAGAAGAGGTCGCGCACCTCGACCCGCGCGCCGTGCGGGCCGGGGAAGGGGGCGGGGGCCAGGGGACGGGTCGCGCCGCCCTCGACCTGGATGACCCAGGCCTCGGTCTCGTCGCGGGACCGAGTGGTGATCGACAGGCGGGCGACCGAGCCGATGGAGGGCAGGGCCTCGCCCCGGAAACCCAGGGTGTGGATACGCAGCAGGTCCACATCGCCGGCGTCGTCGGGTTCCAGCTTGGACGTGGCGTGGCGTTCGATGGCCAGGGGCAGTTCGTCTTTCGGAATCCCCTTGCCGTCGTCGGCGATCAGGATGCGCGACAGGCCCCCGCCGTCGGCCTGGATCTCGATATTGCGGCCGCCCGCGTCCAGGGCGTTCTCGACCAGTTCCTTGATGGCGCTGGCCGGCCGCTCGACCACCTCGCCGGCGGCGATGCGATTGACGGTTTCGGGGGAGAGGCGGCGGATGGGCATCGGAGGGGGAAGATAGGGGGGCGGAGGGATTCGCGCCATTGATGGTTCGGGGGCAACCTTGTCCGCTTGCCATTGGCCTCCCTCTTTCGTCATTCCGGGCGAAGGGCCGCTTGGCCCGCAGACCCGGAACCCAGCGGCGCGCGAGAGCGCGAACCTGTCGCGGACTCGATCTTCAAACATTGTGCGGCGGATAGATTTCGCCTTCGGCGCCGCTGGGTTCCGGGTCTCCGCTGCGCTTCGCCCGGAATGACGAAAGGAAAACGGGCGACGAAAGATGGAGCGCAGCGCGTTGCCCGACTCCGCGTGGGCGGGTAGAGCGTTCGGCTTCTCCCGCCCAGCCGAAGTTCCAGACCATGCACGATATCCGAGCCATTCGCGAGAACCCCCAGGTTTACGTCGCGGGCTGGTCGTCGCGCGGGGTGGACGAGGCCGACGGGCTGGTGGCGGACATCCTGCGGCTGGACGCCGAACTGCGCCACGCCCAGACCACGGGCCAGGACGCCCTGGCCAAGCGCAACGCCGCCTCCAAGCTGATCGGCGCCGCCATGGGCAAGAAGGACATGGCCGAAGCCGACCGGCTGAAGGCCGAGGTCGAGGCGCTGAAGGGCGATATCGCGGCGGCGGCCGAGGTCGAGGCGCGTGTCGGCAAGGAGCTGCGCGACCTGCTGGCGGGGTTGAAGAACCTGGCGGCCGAGGACGTGCCGGACGGCGAGGACGAGGCGGGCAATGTCGAGGTCTCGCGCTGGGGCACGCCCCGCGAAGGCGGCCCGGCTAAGGATCACGCCGACCTGGGCGAGGCCCTGGGGATGCTGGACTTTGAAGCCGCAGCCAAGATGTCGGGCGCCCGGTTCGCGGTGCTGAAGGGCCAGCTGGCGCGGCTGGAACGGGCCGTGGGCCAGTTCATGCTGGACCTGCAGACGGATCAGCACGGCTATCTGGAGGTGAACCCGCCGCTGCTGGTGCGGGACGAGGCGATGTTCGGCACCGGGCAGTTGCCGAAGTTTGCCGATGACCTTTTTATCAGCTTCAACGGTGCTCAAAGCCTGACTGATTACGAGAGTATGGTGCGCAGGCATGTATTCTCTAGCGTTTGGAATGGCTCGCCCGAGCATGGTGCTGAGTTGATTTCGCGTGAAGTTGCTGCCGATCACGCACTCGACGTCACTGATGAGGACTTGGCTACCATCCTGGCTAGCCAGACAAATACCCGCTGGCTCATCCCCACCGCCGAAGTCTCCCTGACCAACCTCGTACGCGAGACTATCCTGTCCGAGGACGATCTCGCCACGCCGATGCGGATGACGGCGCTGACGCCCTGCTTCCGCGCTGAAGCGGGGTCGGCGGGGCGGGATACGCGCGGGCTGATCCGCCAGCACCAGTTCTCCAAGGTCGAGATGGTGTCGATCGCGCGGCCGGAAGACTCCGACGCCGAGCACGAGCGGATGACGGCCTGCGCCGAGGCGGTGCTGAAGGCGCTGGAGCTGCCGTTCCGGCGGATGCTGCTGTGCAAGGGCGACATGGGCTTCTCGGCCCAGAAGACCTTCGACCTGGAGGTCTGGCTGCCCAGCCAGGGGACCTATCGCGAGATCAGCAGCTGCTCGAACTGCGGGGATTTCCAGGCGCGGCGCATGGAGGCGCGGTTCAAGCGAGCCGGCGAGAAGAAGACCGAGTTCGTCCATACGCTGAACGGGTCGGGGCTGGCGGTCGGGCGGACCCTGGTGGCGATCATGGAGAACTATCAGCAGGAGGATGGGCGGATCGCGGTGCCGACGGTGTTGCAGCCGTATATGGGCGGGCTGGAATTCGTGGGAGCGGCCAAGTGAGCCCCTCTCCCATCGGGAGAGGGCTTGAGCGCACGGCGGCGCAAGCCGTCGTCCTTGCGCGAAAGGGTGAGGGGCACGGTGGTGCGGACTGGCCCACCGGCGGTCCCTCATCCGGCCCTGCGGGCCACCTTCTCCCAACGGGAGAAGGGAGCGTTGTGGCATGAGGATCCTCCTGACAAACGACGACGGAATCGAGGCAGAAGGTCTTGAATCCCTTGAGCGGATCGCGCGGACGCTGAGCGACGACATCTGGGTGTGTGCGCCCGCCGTCGAACAGTCGGCCAAGGGGCGGGGGATCACCCTGAGCGAGCCGCTGCGGGTGCATAAGCTGGGCGAGAAACGGTTCGCGGTGACGGGGACGCCGACCGACTGCGTCATCCTGGCGGTCAATGACCTGATGCCGGAGCGGCCGGACCTGGTGCTGTCCGGCGTGAACCGGGGGCATAATATCGGCGAGGACGTCAGCTATTCCGGCACGGTGGCGGGCGCCCTGCAGGGCATGGCCTTCGGCATCCGCTCCATCGCCCTGAGCCAGAGCCTGGAGCGGTTCCACGACGAGGTGGTCGCCCATTGGGAGACAGCCGAGGCCTTTGCGCCGGCGATCATCACCAAGCTGCTGGACCAGAAATGGGCCAATGGGGTGGTGATGAACCTGAACTTCCCTAATCTGCCGCCCGAACGGGTCGAGCAGATCGAGGTGACGACCCAGGGCTTCCGCGACGTGGGCGAGATGCATGCGGTGCGGCGCACCGACCTGCGCGGGCGGGACTACTACTGGATGAGCTTCCGCGGCGAGAAGCAGGAGCATGCCGAGGGCACCGACCTGAGGGCCATCGAGGCGGGGCGGATCTCGGTCACGCCGCTGCACATCGACCTGACCCATATGGCCAGCGTCCATGACCTGAAGAAGGTGCTGGGCGGGGCGCCGCCCAAGGCGGTGGTGAAGGCCGCATGAACCTGCACGACGACCGCGCCGGACGGCTGATCCTGTCGCTGCGCCAGCAGGGGGTGACGGACCCCCGCGTGCTGGGCGCGATGGAGAGCATCGACCGCGCGGTCTTCGTGCACGAGAAATTCCTGGATCAGGCCTGGGAAGACCAGGCCCTGCCCATCGACTGCGCCCAGACCATCAGCCAGCCCTATATCGTCGGCCTGATGACCCAGGCCCTGGACGTCCAGCCCCGCCACCGGGTGCTGGAGATCGGCACCGGCAGCGGATACCAGTGCGCGGTGCTGAGCCGGCTGGCGCGCTATGTCTATTCGGTGGAGCGGTATCGCAGCCTGCTGGTCGAGGCCGAGGCCAAGCTGCGCACGCTGGAGATCGACAATGTCATCACCAGACACGGCGACGGCGGTTTGGGCTGGGTCGAACAGGCGCCCTTCGACCGGATCATGGTGACGGCGGCCTCGCCCGGCGAGCCGACCGAACTGTTGAAACAGCTGAAGCCGAACGGCGTGCTGGTCGCGCCGGTGGGCCGGACCTCGGTGCAGATGCTGCACCGCTATGTCGGACAGGGCGACGGGTCGTTCCACCGCGAGAGCCTGACGGAGGTGCGGTTCGTGCCCCTGGTGGAGGGGACGGCGAAGGAAGGGTGAGGCGTTTCAACCACGCAGATGTGGGCGGTTCCGCCGTCACGCTTGAACCGGGGCGGTTTCAAACCACATACTCATCCGAACGCCGTCGGAATCGACGGGCCGTCATGCGCCGGTCGGGCCTCTTGCCCGGGCGACCGTGGCGGCGGGCCGGCGATCATCAATGGCCCAGGAGTACGCATCCATGACTGAATCCAAGATCCTGCCCGTCCTGCCGCTGCGCGACATCGTCGTCTTCCCGCACATGGTCGTGCCGCTCTTCGTCGGCCGCGAGAAGTCGGTGAAGGCCCTCGATGAGATCATGAAGGGCGACAAGCAGATCCTTCTGGCCACCCAGAAGAACAGCGTCGACGACGATCCGTCGCCCGACGCCATCTATCCCATCGGCGTGCTGGCCAGCGTCCTGCAGTTGCTGAAACTGCCCGACGGCACCGTCAAGGTCCTGGTCGAGGGCAAGGGCCGCGCGCGCCTGACCCGCTTCACCGACCGTGAGGAGTATTTCGAGGCCGAGGCCGTCGAGATCGAGGACGAGCCGGGCGAGGCCTCCCAGGCCGAGGCCATGCTGCGCGCCGTGGTCGAGCAGTTCGAGAACTACGTAAAGCTGAACAAGAAGGTCCCGCCCGAGGCCCTCAGCTCCATCCCCCAGATCACCGACGCCTCCAAGCTGGCGGACTCGGTCGCCGCCCATCTGTCGGTCAAGATCGCCGACAAACAGGGCCTGCTCGAAACCATCGACGTGCCCAAGCGGCTGGAGAAGGTCTATGGCCTGATGGAGGGTGAAATCTCCGTCCTCCAGGTCGAGAAGAAGATCCGCTCGCGCGTGAAGCGCCAGATGGAGAAGACCCAGCGCGAATATTATCTGAACGAGCAGATGAAGGCGATCCAGCGCGAGCTGGGCGAGACCGACGACGCGCGCGACGAGATCATGGAGCTGGAGAAGCGCATTCGGAAGACGCGCCTGTCCAAGGAGGCCCGCACCAAGGCCGAGGCCGAGGTCAAGAAGCTGCGCAACATGTCGCCGATGTCGGCGGAATCGACCGTGGTCCGGAACTATCTCGACTGGCTGCTGTCCGTGCCGTGGGGCAAGGCCAAGCAGAAACCGATCGATCTGGTCAAGGCGGAGGAGATCCTCGAGGAGGACCACTTCGGCCTGGAGAAGGTCAAGGAACGGATCATCGAATATTTGGCCGTCCAGGCCCGCACCGGCAGCTTGAAGGGGCCGATCCTCTGCCTCGTCGGCCCTCCCGGCGTCGGCAAGACCTCGCTGGCCAAGTCCATCGCCAAGGCGACCGGGCGTGAATATGTCCGCATGTCGCTGGGCGGCGTGCGCGACGAGAGCGAGATCCGCGGCCACCGCCGGACTTATATCGGCTCCATGCCCGGCAAGATCATCCAGTCGATGAAGAAGGCCAAGACCACCAACGCCTTCGTCCTGCTGGACGAGATCGACAAGCTGGGGGCCGACTGGCGCGGCGACCCGTCCTCGGCCCTGCTCGAGGTGCTGGACCCGGCCCAGAACTCGACCTTCGGCGACCACTATCTGGAGGTGGACTACGACCTGTCCCAGGTCATGTTCGTGACGACGGCGAACAGCCTGAACATGCCGCAGCCGCTGATGGACCGGATGGAGATCATCCGGGTCTCGGGCTACACCGAGGACGAGAAGGTCGAGATCGCCAAGCGTCACGTCCTGCCCAAACAGCTGACCGACCATGGTCTGAAAGCGGGCGAACTGATCATTCCGGAAGAGACGATCCGGGACCTGATCCGCTATTACACCCGTGAAGCTGGCGTGCGCTCGCTGGAACGCGCCCTGGGCGGTCTGGCTCGCAAGGCCGTGCGCGAGATGGCCAAGACCAAGGTCGCCTCTATCACCGTCGATGCGGACAAGCTGGCCGACTATGCGGGCGTGAAGAAGTTCCGCTACGGCGAGACGGACGAAGAGGATCAGGTCGGCATCGTCACCGGTCTGGCCTGGACCGAGTTCGGCGGCGACATCCTGACCATCGAGGCGATCAAGATGCCGGGCCGCGGCCGTATGACCGTGACCGGCAATCTGAAGGAGGTGATGAAGGAGTCGATCTCCGCCGCCGCCTCCTACGTCCGGTCGCGCGCGCTCGATTTCGGCGTTAAGCCGCCGGTGTTCGAGAAGACCGACATCCACGTCCACGTGCCGGACGGGGCCACGCCCAAGGACGGTCCGTCCGCCGGCGTCGCCATGACCGTGGCCATGGTCTCGGTCCTGACGGGGATCCCGATCCGCAAGGACATCGCCATGACCGGCGAGATCACCCTGCGCGGCCGGGTCACCGCCATCGGCGGCCTGAAGGAGAAGCTGCTCGCGGCGCTCCGCTCGGGCGTCAAGACGGTGCTGATCCCGCAGGAGAACGAGAAGGACTTGGCCGACGTGCCCGACAATGTGAAGTCGGCGTTGGAGATCGTGCCGATCTCTACGGCGGACGAAGCGTTGAAATGGGCCCTGATTGGCCCGTTGACCCCGGTCGAATGGGACGAAGCCGCTGAGCCCCTGCCGGCGCCCGTGCCACCGCTGGAGGGGGCGACGGCGACCGTCAGCCACTGAGCCGCGACTTAAGTCGAATGCTTAACGCCGCCGACATTCGTGTCGGCGGCGTTTTCGCTTTTGACGCGAGCGCCAATCCGCCGTTTACTGACGGTCAAGGGGAGAACGACATGACAAAAGCCGAACTTATCGGCCGCATGGCCGTGGCCGCGAACATCAGCCGCGATCAGGCCAAGACGGCCCTCGAAGCCTTCACTGAGGGCGTGGTGGAGGCCCTGACCCAGGGGCGAGACGTCAAGCTGATCGGCTTCGGCAGTTTCAGCCCGGTGGATCGCAAGGCCGGGGTGGCCCGCAACCCCCAGACGGGCGAGGCCATAGCCCGCGCCGCTTCTCGCACCGCGCGCTTTCGCCCCGGCGAGGGTCTGAAAAGCGCCTTGAACGGCTGACGGCCGCAGGGCATAAGCCCGCTTCGGTTCAAGGGCGGCTAGCTCAGCTGGTCAGAGCATCTCGTTTACACCGAGAGGGTCGGCGGTTCGAACCCGTCGCCGCCTACCACCGTTTCCGGGCTTTCTGGGGAATGCTGTGCGGCTATTTCCCAGAAATGTTCCCAGAAACCGTCACCCAAACTTGTCGGCGACGTCGTTCTGATAGTCCGGCCGATGGTGGCCGTAGTGCTTCAGCAGGGTCGTGGGCGACATGCCGAGGAAGCCGGCGGCGTCCCAGGTATCGACGTTGCGCTCCATCAACCAGGTCGCGCAGGTGTGGCGCAGATAATGCGGTGACACGCCCTTATCGAGCCCGGCGTCGCTGACGCAGCTGGCGAAGCTCTTTTTGACCCGCAACACCGGCTCGCCGCCGAAGTGGATGACGGCGGTGACGCCCGCCTTTTCGTCGAGGCGTCGCCACCTTTCCATGTGGGCCTGCAGGCGCTTCGGAAATTTCACGACGGGGCGGCGCTTGGTTCGCTTATCGCGCTGGCCTCGAGCGCGCCGGTACATGACGCCGGCGTCTACGTTCGCCCAGGGATGCGCCGGGCTCTCTTCCCATAGTGCGGCGGCCGTCACGCCCGAGCGCGAGCCGGTGTACAGAGAGATCAGGATGAACCGGCGCAGGTGCATCCGATTGGTCCGCGCGTTGGTCGACGGCCTCACCCACCGTCCGGGCGCTCCCGTCCTTGGGTTCGTCACCTTTTCATCCCAGCGCCAGCCCATGGAGGCCCAGAGCAGCCGAGCGGCCTCGCGTCTGCTCAAGGCGTCGCGGGGCGATTCCGATTTCGCAGGCAGGACGACCTTTGGAACGACGCGGAGATGATGCTCCTCGTGCCACTTCCCGATCGCCGTCGATAGGCACTCCAGTTCGCGCCTCGCTGTCTGGTCGCTGACGCGCGGCGCGTTCGCCGGATCCTTTGTGTAGGATTTGATCGGGTCCAGGATCCGCGTCTCGACATACGCCTCGGTGCTCGATCGACGCACATCGGACAACACCCTGCCTTCCCACCTGGGGAGCAGGGTGGCGATGAAGCTCGCCTCCTTGGCCGGATTGGATAGGCGTGTGGCGGGACCGGCCGCGTATTCGGCCAGGACCTCCGCTACGTAGACCTGATCTGGATCACTCTTGCGGCGTCGTTCGACCTCCCGGTCGGTGGGTTGCTCGACAGCACTGGCGTTCTTTTGGAGGATGTAGAGGGCGAGTTGCTCGTCCGCCCCGCCAGGGCCCTCACGGCGATCAGGGCCGCAGCCTGTGCCGATTTCGACCGTGCCGTCTCGGATGCAGTAGGTATCGGGGATGGTGACGCCGTCGGGCCGCCGCCTGCCTTTTCGAAGATAGAGGCGCGGGCCTTTCGAGGGACGGGGCATGCAAACAGAGCCTTGAGATTCGCTGGGGTGACGTAATAGGCGCCGCCGACATAGGAGGCCGTCAAGCGCTCACGTCCGATCTCGAGGCGCAGGGTGGACACCGCGCAGGGATAGACGCCGGAAAACACCGCCACAATTTCTGGTAGGGTCATGGGATCATCATCTGACCAATCCGAGGGGAGCGGTCGATCAATAGAGCGGTCGCGGCGACGCGCAGTCATCCGTTTGCCCCGATCTTCTCCGTCGTGAAACGGGTTCCGCGCGCGCGCATGGTCCGCAGCCGGCCCAGCGGCGTTAGGCGCCAGCTCACAGCGCGCACCGTCTCGATCGCATCCGCCCCAAGGCGTTCACGGATCTCGATCATGCAGATCTCGGGCGGCCTCGGTCGCATGTCGAGAACCTGACCGCGACGGCCGATAGTACGGGCGGCGTCTTGGAGGTGGACCAGCCGGCCGTTCGCCTGGGCTAATTGGTCCAGCAGACAGGCGGCGTCGGCGCGGAGGCCGAAAGCGTTGTGGTAGATCGCTCGGCGGCGGTCGGCCGCGCGGCGGTCTCGCAGGGATTTGCCGCCGACGACGACGTGCACCAGGCGCTGTGAAAGCTGGGCGAGATCTAGGCGCATCATGCGGCCTCTTCGAACAGATCGGGGTGGGCGTCGGCGGCGTCGCCGTAGCGGATGATCAGCACCTGGTCCGCCCAGGTGTTGTGGCCGGTGGCGTCGTGATGACGAGCCGCTAGGGCCATCGCGTTCTTGCCGGTCCAGCGTGGATCCGCGCCGTTGCAGACGAAGCAGCCGGCGCGGACGTCCGTCTTGGTGAACTTCCTACGCGCCATGCTGGATGCTCCCGAAAAACAGCCTCTGGATCCGCAGCGCCTTTTCGCGCGCCTCCTCTAGGCTCCATGATCGGGTGGCGTCGTCCATGGCAACGTCGGCGCAGTAGGCGGCCGGATCGACCAATCGGGCGATGTCGTCCACGGAAACTCTGTAGGTGGCTTCAATCGCCATCTTCAGTGCTGCTCGCGCCTGCTCATTGGTCATGACTACCTCGACGCTGTCGGGCATCTGTCCCAGCGCCATAATCCACGCTGCGTGCGCGCGGGTGAGGGTCTCTTCATCCTGTGGTGAAGGCGGGGCTTGAGACCTCATCAATGGTACGGAACTTTTGGGCGTCGGGACCTTCGCTCCCGGCGCTGTTGCAGCGGCTGCCGTGGCGACCTCGAGCTTCTGCCCGATCTCGGCCAGTCGTATCAGGGCGGCCACGAAAGCGTCTGGCTGGCCGTCGACATGGACGGTCCCCGCCGGAGTCTCGCACGTGGTCAACTGACGACCCTTGCGGGCCTGCAGGTTCTTCAACCAGGCAAAGTCGATCATCGGCCGGGCCATCAGGGTTCCATCCCTGCTTCAATGAGAACGCCGAGTTCGACGTTGAACAGCCAGGCAATGTACTTCGCCGTGACGCCGGACCGGCGCATTGCGTTGGCCCAGACCATCAGTCGCGGATGGTGCTCAGGAATCGGATCAAACATCAGGCGGCCAGCCTCCGCTTGTTCAGCAGCTCGGCCGCCTCGGCGTAGGCGAAGCCGGTGAGGAGCTCCTGCTCCCCAACGAACAGACGCGGCCCGATATACCGGCCGGCTTTGTCGTGGCGTGTGACCAGCACCATCGATGGGAACTCCAGGGCGACGTGCAGACGGTCTTCCCCGGTCTCGTCCTTGACGGTACCGCGCAACTCCATCGTGGCGTGCTCCAGATGAACCGGCCGGATAGGATGGATCAAAGGCGCGTCTGGGCACGCCGTGCAGCGGTCGGCCGACAACCAGGCGCAACCGCTCTCGCAGGCTTGAAGCTGCCAGCACCCGCAGGCGCGGCAGATCCGGGCGTCGGCCGGCGCGCGCATCAGGCGGCCGCCATCCGAGCCAGGTCGCCGGCCGAGGGGCCGGTCATGGCGCGAACGATGCTGATCAACGAACGGCGGTGATCCTCGGACATCTTGACGAAGCTGTCGGCCAGCTCGAGTCCGTCATGGGTGCGGCGGAGCTGGCTCAGCGGGTCGCCGGCGTCCGCCGCCTGATCGGCGTAACCATAGAAGTCGGCCGGGTGCGCTTGAAGGAAGGCTGCGATCAGGGCGAGCCTCGCCGCGCTGACGCGGTTCACGCCGCGCTCGTACTTCTGGATCTGCTGGAACGTCACCTCTGCGGCGGCCGCGAGCTGGGCCTGAGTGACCTTCAGCGCCTCGCGCCGTTTACGGATACGCGCGCCGAGCGCGACGTCGAAGGGGTCGGGTAAGTCGGACATGGTCTACCTCTGCAGTTGAAGGATGAGCACCACGGCGATCGCGGCGCAGTAGGCGAGAACGAAGGTCAGCAGGACAGGGCGACGGCGCATCAGCGGCTGGGCCAGAAGCACCAGGCGCCATAGGCCACCCCGATCAGGACGATGCAGAACGGCTGTCCGATTGCGACGTCCGCCAGGCCTGCCGCGATGCCAATACCGGCGGCCGCCAGGTGTGCGGTGAAGATTTGCTTGCCGGCGGCGCGCCGACGCCGGCGGCCGTAGCCGGTGCGGATCTGGACGTGGGGCAGCGGGCGTCCCGCCTCGCTGCGGATGATGTTGTGGGTCATGGGGCTTCTTGCTCCGGGTCGATTGCGGGCTGTCCGGCAACCTCGACCTTGCCCCCGTCGAGGGCGTAGGCCGTGCCGCAGAATGGGCAGTAGGTCGGGACAGCGGTCGCGATTGCGCGGTTGCGAGGGTTGATCTTCTCGACCGCGATCTTGGGAAACTCGAGGGCGGTAGGCCGCAGGACGAAGGTCCGAACGATCCGCGTGTTGTGGTCGACCAGCTTGGCGTCAAAGTCGTCGAGGCAGGTGCAGGCCATGATCAGACCTCTCCCAGGGCGGAGAGGTAGAGATCGAGGATCGCGTCCTCTTCCTGACGCTTCGCCTTGTCCTGCTTGCGGATGCGGATGACCTTGCGCAGGATCTTGACGTCGTAGCCCTCGCCCTTGGCCTCAGCGAAGACCTCCTTCATGTCGGTCATGACGGCCTGCTTGTCCTCCTCGAGGCGCTCCAGGCGCTCGATGATGGTGCGCAGCCGACCTTGGGCTGTGGCCGTCAGGACGTCGGGCGAGGCGTCAAAGCCAACGTCAGGAGCATCGAACGCCACGTCAGGCCCCAAGCTCGACGCGATGGCCGCCCTTCGTGGCGAAGAAGAAGGGCCTTCCGCCGTAGTGGTTGTTTTCGTCGCTGTAGATTTGAACGACCTCCGTGAACTTCTGCTCAATGCCGGCGGTGTCCTTGCCTGTGACGGTCATGCCGCCGCCTGAGCGACGGACCGCGAAATGGCGAAGATGAATAGTGTTGTCTGTGGTCATGACCGGATCGTCCTCAAGGCAAGGTGGGTGGGGAGGGCGCGCCAGAAGGCGTATCCCTGCGGGTTGAACTCGGCCGAGCAGCTGCAAACCAGCGTGATTGGGTTCAGCGACTTGGATCCGCAGCGCGGGCAGTCGATGGGTGCCGGCCCGGACATCAGGAGGCGGCCTGCAGCGCGGCTTGCTCGGCTCGGCCGAGGACGAAAGCCAGCGCCAAACCCGCTTCGCGGTAGGGCGCCGCGCCTTCCACATTCAGCCTGCCGACGCGGGTCCAGCCGTCCAGGACCGATTCGACGTTCGAGCGGATGGTGTTCAGATCGTCACCGAAGCCGAGATCCGGGAATGGCGGATTATCGGGATAGGCAAGGTTCAGCAGGTCAGCGAGCGCGTCGCCGGTCTTCGTCTCTCGCATCAGGCGCACATGGGATGTCAGCGTCGCCAGCACCTGGGTGCGGGTCATGCTGAAGGGCGCTTCGTCCGAGCGCTTCACGACGCCAGCCTCAAGGCTGCCAGCGCTTCCTGGACCACGGGCGACGACAGCGCCTGCAGCGTGGCCTGCTGTTCAGCCTGGTACTTGTCGCGGGAGGCCTTAGCCTCGAGCGCGGCCAGCGCCTGGGTGGGCGTCTTGCCCAGCATGGTGTCGAGGGCGACGTTGGCGCGGTGCAGCGTCTCGCCGACTTCCGCGGCCGCGGTGGACAGGGATCCATGTTCCCGCATGGCCAGCCTCAGGCGGCTCAGTTTGCCGACGGTCCAGCCGCTCAGCGTCCTCGGCAGATCACAGCGGCAGATGCGCTCTAGGTCGCAGCTGCAGTACCGGCGGATCAGGAAGGGCGTCGCGGTCATTGCCCGTCGCCCAGGTCGATCTTGGCGATGCTGCGCTCGAGGGCGTCAAGGTCGTTCAGAAGGGCGTAGGTTTGCCCGTCCAACGTCTGGCTTAAGGCTTTCCACTCGTGGCGGAGCCGCAACAGAGCCTGTCGCGCCTGTTCGACGTCATTCATCCCCGCCCGTTTGGCGATGGTCATGAACGTCATGCTTCTGGTTGCAGGCAACGGCTCTCTCCCTCAATCGTGAGGGGAGTTTGGCAAATCCAAACATTAAGAGTCAACTACGAAGTTTGGAAAAACCAACCCAAAGGGCGAGGTGGCGGGTGCAGTGTCAGATCGTGGCGGTTTGCGCGCGGTCAGGTTGGTGTGAGTCACGGCCAATTGGGCGCGCTCATTCGATGTGAGGGCGCTCCGCTAAGGTAGTGGTGGCGAAAACCTATGCGGCTTTGATCGAGGGCTTGGTGCGGCGGGCATTCGGTGAGCGGCCGGCCTTGGGGGCGGGGTCCGTCGAAGCAGGAAGGGGCGATCCTTCCGAGATGGAGCGCGCTGCGGCGCGCAGGTACCGAATGGCAATGGCCTCTTGAGGGTCCATGAGGAGTTCGTAAGGCTCTATCTGAAGCCAGGCGGCTATCTCATTCACCAGGTCGCGTCGGTAGGGCTGCTTTCCATGATAGACGAAGTTGGCGCGGGATTTGTCCCAGCCGAGTTCATTTACCAGCGACGCCTGCCGCTTGTTGAAGTGGTCGAGCCACTGCTGAAGGAACCAGTTCTTCTCCACCAAACGACTCTGACCTGTTCGGCGGCGGCGGTCGTTTGTGATCATCTCAACAATTCCGCTTGACTCGCGGTTGAGAAAAACCAAACTTCCGCCCTTATGGACCTACCATCGTGGCGAAAATCAAAGGGTTGGACGCAAAGCGTCCTTGCTGACCGACTCGGATTGAGGTCGAAGGCGCATGTCTCACGTCTAGAGACCAAGCGCGAACGGGTCTCGGCCGAGTTGGCGATCGCCATTGATCGGCTGACCACTGGCGCCGTGCGCGTCGCGGACCTTCGCCCCGACCTACACGATGTCCGCGTCATCCGGGCCGACGCCCAGACCGGGGCCTCGGCATGACCCCCCTCGAACCCGCCCTCGCCGCCGTCGCCCTGGCGGCCGCCTTCGGCCTCGGCGCCCTGATCGGCCCGTCCATCACGCGCTGGATCACCGAGGTAGATCGTCGCCAGGCGATCCGTCTCCATGCCCAGGGCTGGACCCACGGTCAGATCGCCGAACAGCAGGACCGCGACCCAAGGCAAATCGCTGAGTGGCTCGCCGAGGCCGACAGGTCTCGGACGTCCTAGGATGGCGATCGGGGGAGGCGACTTTTGCGATGACAGCGCCTGGCCCGACTGCCAGGGTGCCGGCTTCTGTCTGAGGCCGTTCGCCTCGCCGATCGCGCTCCTCCACCTCCCCCTGTCCCAGGCTGAGCTCCTGGAGCTGGCCGACGAACTAGCCGCTCCACCGCCAGACCCGGTCTGGATCGGGTACGATACGGCTAGCCCTGACGAGGTTGTCTTGGTGAAGCCGACAGACCTCGGCAAAACCAGCAGTTCATTTCTGACCTTCGTGCGAACGGACCACGCGTCCCTCGCCCTCGGCCTCGCCACCGTCAGCCTGACCGGCGCTGGTGAGAGCCCCGTCGTCGCAACCGCCATGCCAGCGGTCCCCCTCCGGAGCGACGACGGGGCGACCAATTTCAGTGAAGCGTCCGCGTCCCCCGTCTCAACAGGGACACCGTGCTGAGCCGCTTTCAGACGCAGCTTCAGCCCCCCGGCGCCGGTCTCTTTTCGCTGAGTTCCCGATTCGTCCCGAAGGTTAACGAAACCTGCTTGCGCGGGCGCGCCCGGCTGCTCGGCCGACGCCGCGGCGCCCGGCTCACCGCTCTTCGTCACCGGCTTTTGGCGAGGCTCTGCCTGGACCGCGAGAGGGGCCAGGCCCCCCAGCGTGATCAGCGCCAGACCCACATCGGCAAAGCACCCGCTTCGCCCGCCTGACGGCCATGCCGGACAGCCCTGTGAACCCGCCGGGGGCGGATTTCTGCAGCGCTGATCGTGATCGCCAGCGGCGGCGCGTGCGGGCGGCTTGCCCCCATCACAGCCATCCATGGCCGTCTTACGGACGGGCATCGGGTTTGCTCATTCCAAAACGCCGGGCGGTAGCGCTGCGGCGACCGGATCTGTGCGCCCCGAGAAGCTCTGCCGTCAGGCGGATTCGCAAGGACCGAATCCACCATGAACGCACGACAGCACACGCTGCTGGCGCGCCTGCTTATCGACGCCTGCGGCGGCGTCGATGCATGCTGCAAGCCGATAACGCGGGTCGAACGATCCGCCCTCTACGCATACCGGGACTATGAGAAACCGGCCTTCATGCCCGCCGACGTCATCGAGGCGCTGGAAAAGAAGTGCGGGAATCCGGTCTACTCGGGCTTCCTTTTCGAGATGGCCAAGGAGTCAAGCCGAGCCGACGCCATCGCCTGCGTCGGCGCCTCGGCTGACCAGGTGCATATCTCGGCCTTCCGATTGTGGGAGGCGGCCAAGGACGCCCTGGCCGACGGGGATCTCAGCGAGATCGAGAAGCGGGAGCTGGCGTCCGGCCTGCAGAAGCTCGAGGACGCGGCCCGGACCTTCCGCACGTCGCTCGATGCTGACCAGTTGGCCGAAGGCGAGCCGACATGACGGCTATCCCGATCGACCACAGCCACCGGCGTCGACGGCCGGAACCTGAGAGCCGCCGCACCCTTTCTCCCGTCCGCCGCAACAGCCAGGCGGCCGGTGGCGAAAACTGGCGGCCGATCAGCTGGGCCGAGGGCCGTAAGATCCTGCTGGCGCTCCGGATCCACGCCGAGAAGCAGCGCCGCAAGGGTGAGCGGACAGGCTGTGCGCCGAGGAATAAGACAGACGTCGGCGGCATTAGCTTCGGCGCCATCCGGCTGGCCGAGGTACTGATCGGCATCGCCACCAAACGAAGCGGTCGCCTCGAGCCATCCGTGAAGTGGCTGGCCAAGGCGCTCAACGTACCCCTGAAAACCATCCACGCCTGGAAGGCCCAGCTGAAACGCCACGGCTTCCTGGACTGGCGTCGGCGCTGGGTCTTCACCGGCCGGGAAGGCGCGCGTGGCGACCAGGTGCAACAGACATCGAACGCCTATTGGATGAAAGCGCCCCTGGAAGCCCTGGAGGCGGCCGCCAAGGTACTTGCGCCCCGCAAGGCTGAAGAGGACGACGAAGCCCGCTGGGCGTCCATGCCTGAGGCAATGCAGGCCAGCCTCCGCGCCATGAAGGCCTCGGCCGCCAAGCGAAGCGAGCGCGGCCCCCAGGTCGGTCGTAAAAGTCGAATATGAATCACCTGAGGGCTCTGAATCCGGGCTCTCATAGATTTAGAAGGCGTCGAGCTAGTCGCTCGACCACTTGATCAAGGGATGAAAGGCGTCGCGCTAGGACGCGCGACAACATTTCCCAGGATCACAACGACCGCCGACGGCGGTTTTCCTCCCCCTCACAACAGGGGGCCGAGCAGTGCTCGGCCTCATTGACCCACGCTGTCGCGTGCCAACCGGCCGCCGACGGCGTCTGTTCGCCTGTATGTGGGCTAGGCGAGGGCGGAGGGGTTTCGAATTTCGGGGCACGCGGCAGGCGCCGGATTGCCCGAACGCTGGGAGGTGTGCAAAGAGGGCGCAACTTGGGGGAGTGTATATGTTTGCTTTGGCGCTCATCGTCTTTCTGATTTCGATCCCGGCCGGGATCGCGGGCCTGGTCCTGGTCATCAAGCCCATACCGCCCATCACCAAGCGCCGCGTCGGCGCCGCGATCCTGGCGGCGTCGTTCGTGATGTTCTGGGGTGGCGCCATCACGGCCGGCGCCACCATGTCGCCCGAGATGAAGGCGGCGGGCGAAGCGCAGCAGAAGAAAGATCAGGAGGATCGCGCGCGGGCGGCGGCGGCGGTTGCCAAGGTCGAGCAGCCCGTCGGCGTCACCCAGGCCGAATTCGACGCCGTTTGGGGTGCGACCAAAGTGGTGATGGATCGCTGTGACGCCCCGCTTCGCCGGGCGGGGGAGATCGTCGGAACAGGCGACATGTACGCGGCCTATCCGGCGGTCCAACGGGCCGAGGACGAATGCAACCAGGCTATGCTCTTGATGCAGGATATCGATCCGCCGAAATCTGCGAAAGGCGATGTGAAACGAGCGTTCTTGGACGCCCGCGAAGCCTGCGCGACCACGGCCTTCATCAAGGGCGACGCCATGGCGAAGTTGGCCAAGGTCGTGAACGGCGACAGCCGGCCGTCCGCGTTCGCTGAGGTAAAGGCGGAACTCGAGCGCGGTCAGCTGTCGAACCTTCATTGCCTGGCCAAATTTGCCGCAGCTGCTGAAGCGGCTGGCTTGACCCTCCCTGAGTTCAAACCGGACGAAGCACCCGCCGCCTGACGGCCTCAGGCGCCCGTTCGCCCCTGGGATCGAGAACGGGTATGATGCCCATTCTAAAATTCCACGGAGACGATGATCATGATGACCATCTTCGAGGGACGCGGGGGCGGCCGGCGGCTGGCCTATGAGGCCGCCATCCATGCGACGCTCAGGGCAGGGCACCAGGTCATAGCGTTTGAACCGGGCGCGCGGGGGGCGGCGCGGCTCGAACTGGACGGGTTCGGCGGGATCCGCCGCGTCCTATTGACCCCGCCGGCCAGGCCACGTGATCCGGCGAGGATCCGCGATCAAGCTGCGAGCGGCGGCTCGAACGACAGAGACGGCCGGACGCCCAGGACGCGCAGCGCCTCGAGCGTCTGATCCATCTTGGCCGAGCCTGATAGGATCCGGCGGACGTGCTTCTCATCCTTGCCCATGCGATCGGCCAGGGCCCGGCCGGAAACCCCGGCGCGCAGCATCGTCGTCTCCAGGGCGGCGCGCGCGGCGATCGCCGGTTCCAGCGGAACCACGAACTCGCCGGCCTCGGCCGGGGTCGGATCGGGCACGCCCAGGCCGTCGATCAGATAGCCCTCGATGGCGACGCCCAGCGCGTCGACCGCCAGGGCGAATGATTCGGCCAGCGTGGGACCGCCGGTGATGGCCTCCGGGATATCGCGGAAGGTGACCAGGAACTCGCCTGGCGCTTGCTCTTCGATTTGAGCGGGGTATGCAAATGCCGTCATCGGCTCGTTCTCCTCATCGGCCGTTGGCGGCGGCCTGTCATCGTCATCATCGTCGAAGGCCGTTGGTGCGGCCTTTTCATCGTCGGCCTGTTAGAAGGCGTCTTTTGGCAATCCGAGTTGTTTCAACAATCCTTGCTTGACCACATTGCTGATCTCACCGGACTTCACCGTCGTGAACTTCTCGCCGACGTAGACGCGACCGTGGCCGCCCTTGCCGTGTGCTGCGTCGAAACGATACTCGACGCCGGCGTTGCGGCAGTAGGCTTTCAGGTCACGAAGGAAGGCGCTGCGGTTCATGGATCTTGTATGCGGTCAAAAATGTCCGCAGTCAAGCGGCGCGGGCGAGAATGTCCGCATTTAGCTACCAATCAGCTACCCACTAGCTATTAGCTATCGACTAGCTATTAGCTATCGACTAGCTGTTAGCTATCCACTAGCTGTTAGCTATCCACTAGCTGAAAGGTCTTTGCCGTGCCGGTCATCACCATGTCGTCGCCAAAGGGCGGCGCCGGAAAAACAACGTCACTCGCCGTCCTGGCCACCCAGCTGGCGCGAAACGCTCCGGTCGCCATCATCGATGCAGACAAGAACCAGCCCATCGTGACCTGGTCAAAGGCGCCGGGCTTTCCTGCGAACATCGAGGTGATCTCCGACATCACGGACGCCAACTTCTACGACCGCCTGGACGATGTCGCGCGGCGGACCCCGTTCGTCCTCATCGACCCCGAGGGCACCGCGAACGTCATCTCGTCGCTCGCGATCAGCGCGGCCGACCTGGTCATCATACCCCTGCAGGCGTCGCAGCTTGACGCGGACCAAGCCCAACGCGCGCTTGTCCAGGTCACGAACCAGGAGCGCGCCGCGCGTCGGCGGATCGCAACGCGGATTCTTTTCACTCGCACATCGACTGCCATTCAAACCCGCACCCTGCGTCACCTGAAGGTCGAGCTCGCGGACGCCGGCGTCGCCACCTTCGAAACCCAGCTGGTCGAGCGCGAGGCGTTCAAGGCCATGTTCAGTTTCGGCGGCACCCTTGAGCTACTGGATAGCCGTCAGGTATCCAGTCCAGACAAGGCCGTCGCCAACGCCCGCGCCTTCGCGGCCGAGGTCGTCCAGGTGCTGAAGGATCTCGAGCATGAACGAGCGGCGTAAGACCTTCGGCCCGGCCCCCGGCTCGACCGATGACCTGGGCGCCGGCGATTTCAAGCCGCGCCCGATCGCCCGGCCTGATCCCGAGGCCGCGCGCCGCGTCGCTGAGGAGGGAGGCTATGGCTCCGGCGCCTCCGTCCGCGCCCCCAGCGACACCCAGCGCCGCTACCGCACCGGCCGCAACGCCCAGCTGAACCTTAAAGTCACGCCTGAAAACCGAGCCCGCTTCGCGGCCATGGCTGACGAAGCCGGGATCAGCATGAACGAGCTGTTCGAGCGAGCCGTCGATGCCTTGGATCGGAAGGATAAGTCGTGAGGCTGCCAGTTGTAGATGTGCACGTCGAAGCCAGGATTTCAGCGGCCTGGGATCTCGCGCCCAAATCAGTGGCGGCCGATCTCCGGCGGTTGTTCCTTGGCCTGGGAGGCTGACCGTGGACCGCCGCAAGCCCTACACTGACGTGATGCTTCAGTCGGTGGCGGCCCGAGCGATGATGGACGCCAAGATTGTAGAATTCGGCGCTCACGTATGGTCGGGCGATCGCAAAGCGGCTGAGGAGGCGCGCACCGCAGCCTCCGCCGCCCTAGACGCGCACCTGGACCTGACCCGCCAGACGCTCGAGCACGAGATCCGGAGAGGGTACTGATGCTTGGCCTGTTCGACTCACTGTTTGCTTTCAAGGTTCATCGCGTTCCCTCTGGAACGACGATCAAGGATCCGGAGAGCGGCGACGAACTCGAAGTGACCGAGACCTCGGCCGTCTTCTCTCGTTGGGCCTGCTGGGTGACTATTAAGCAGTATGATGCGATCGTCGCGTCGACGGCGAGCGAGGTCGCTAAGGCGTTGGAGGAACGCAAATGAGCGAGCCGCCGAAGATCTGGTTCGACGAGTATGAGGAGATCACGGAGATCGCGCGGGACTTGCCGATGACGCTGGTCGAGTATCAGCGGCTGTTCATCGGCAGTTGGACGTGCGCGCCTGAAAACACGCCGAGGCCGCAAGAAACTGCAAGACCGGAGCCCCCAGCGAGACACCTAATCCAGCCCCGGCGGACAAGGATCCGGCGAGACTGGTGAAGTGCAATAATTGCGACCCATAAAGCGGCCAGGCGAGGCGGGGGGAAAAGCGCGATCCTCGGGGCGGCACCGGGGTGGCGCCCCTCCCGGGCTGCCCGGGGGCTCGAGAGGGCCTTCAGGCGACCGGCGGCCAGGTCCAGCGCGTATACAGGGCGGAGCCGGGGCCCTGGAACCCCTTGATCACCACCCTCGGCGAACGCGCGCCGCAGCGGCGGCAGACCATCTTCCGACGCAAGTCTCGCAGCGGCGTGAACTTCTGCTTCTGAGGGAGCAGCGCCCAGGCGATTTCGCCGGACCAACCGCATTCGCACGTCATCGACAGCTGGTCGCCTGATTGTATGTCGTCGATGGTGGTGTCGTCGGGGTACTGGCTCTTGTTCATTCTCGATCTCGGGCGTGCCGACCCAGCGACTTCTGTATGCCAGAGCCGCCGCGCCGCAAAGCAAAAATGTTCTTGTAATGTTCTCATTTAAGATTTCGGCCGGGCGCGCGGGGAGCGGCCCGGCCGAGAGGCTTAGGCGCCGCCCCCGGTGATGATGACCTCTGACGCAGGCAGGGCGCCCTGGCCGGCGAGCCCATAGTGCGTCCCGACGGTCTCGACCTGGAAGCGCGCGAAGATCTCGCGCACCTGCGGCCGATCGTTCAGCGATAGGATGAACCGGCCCTTCAGTACGGCAAGCTGCTCGGCCATGGCGCCGAACTCTTGGCGCCCGAACATGCCGTCGCCGTAGTCGTCCTCGCAGCCGAAGTACGGTGGGTCGAGATAGAACAGCACGTCCGGCCGGTCATATCTGGCCATGAACTCCGACCATCCGAGCTGCTCAATCGTCACGCCCTCGAGGCGCTTTGCGGCGGCCAGTAGGTCATCACCGACGGTGCTGGCTTGGAAGCGGGCAGGGCGCCCGAGGCTGACGCCGAAGTGGCGACCGTTCACCTTCCCGCCGAACGCGGTCTTCTGCAGATAGACGAACCGCGCCGCGCGCTGCAGGTCGGTCAGTGTGGTGGGATCCTCGCGCACCGCTCGATCAAACTCGGCTCGCGAATGGAGTTGCAGCGCGACCAGGTCAACGAGGGCGCCGGGGTGGGCGCGCATGCAGCGGAACAGATTGGCGACGTCGCCAGACCAGTCGTTGATCAGTTCGCACTTCGGCCGGGACTGCCGGCGAAAGAAGACGCCGCCCATGCCGACGAAAGCTTCGGCATATGTGGTGTGAGGCGTGGCCTCGATCAGGGCGCACAGACGGCGCGCCAGGTTGCGCTTGCCGCCGATGTAGGGTGCGATCGGGCGCACCGGCGTGACGGGAGAAAGGGTGATTGCGTTCATGGTCGACTCAACAGTATTTGCGCCGCGCCGGTCAGGCCGGTGGCGGGGCGAAAGGGGCGTGCACCCCTGGACGTGCTGAGTTACGGCTCGGCGGCTCGGGCGCGGCAAACGCCCGGCCCCCGCCTCTAGAAACGAGGGCGACGCCCAGATCCTGGACGCCGCCCGGCTAAGCCAGTCGCCGTTGTTGTGCGGGTGGGTACGACAACAGGCCTAAGCCGGATAGACCCGCTCTTTGAACCGGACGACGTCCACGCCCAGCCATTCGTTGATGGTGAGGAAACGACGCTGCAGCGGGATGATCTCGGTCATATAGAACACCTCCTCGGCCTTCTGGACGTCGCCGAACCCCCCCGCCGTCTTCGGAATGATGCCGAGCAGCTGGGGCGGCACGCGGTGTGCGGCCAGGATGTCGTCGCGGGTGACGTCCTTGATCCCGACGAACTCATCCTTCGCGGCCGCCTCGCCCGGGTGCAGGATCTGGATCGAATCCTTCTCGCCCTGGGGCAGGTGGACGAACAGGCTCTTGAAGTTCCCGACGCCCTTCGTGTCTCGGATCGCGGCCTTGATCTTCTCGGCGTCGTCCTCCTGCAGACCGCCCTTGCCGACGTACATGATGAAGCCGGCGTGCGCCCCGTTCAGGAAGAAGCGCCGACGGAACAGGGTCGCCCCTTCGTTCAGCCAGGCCGATTGAAGCCCGCCAAGATACTCAGGCACGCCGTAGATTTCCTGGTCGAGCCAGGGCTGCATGCCGTGGAAGACGGATCCGTTCTCGAACCAGTGCTCCCGCATGAACCCGTTGAGGAAGACGTAGTTGCCGGGCTCGACGCCGACGCGCGTGAAGCGAGCCAGGCTACGCTTCAGCTTCATTGGCCTGCCGCCGAGGTTGTTGATGCGCTCGACGAAATAGTCGCCGAAGACCAGGTGATCGAGGACGAGGCCCTCGAACGTCGTGAGGTCCAGGGTAGATGACGGAATGAAGTCGCGCAGCAGCTGGTTGACCTTCACGCGGAAGGCGCTGGAATGGTGGGAGGTGACATTGGCCGTGCGGCTCAAGACATCGCGCGGCAACGGGGTCTGGTAATACCGACCTCCGACGCCCTGGACCGGCCAGCACTCCAGGTGATCGAGCAACTCGCGGCGGTTCAGTATCGGCTCCGCGTCGCCCAGGCTGAAGGCCATCGGCTCGGCCGATCTGGTCGTCGGCAAGATCTCGCCCTCGATTGGCCGGCTGAAGCTGGACGAGGAGCGGGCACGCGCAAGGGCGCGCCCGCGCGAGGGCAGGGCCATGGTCATCGGGAAATCTCCACACTGGATCTGGCGGCGCCGCCGATCCCGGCCGCTAGCGGCTCGTTGAACAGGGCCTGGAACAGAGCCCAGGCGAGGTCGGCGTGTCCGCTATCCTTGGTGCGGCTCGCCTCATAGGTGACCTGACGGCCGCTCGCCGTCGTGGTGCGGCGGATCGACATCAGGGCGCCGGTCAGGTCTCGGAACTCGACGTGGTACTCGAGGCGATGCTTTCCGATGACGTCGAGGGCCTTGTAGACCATCTGCGTCTTCAGGATGGGATCGTATCGGTGCTCGGTCAGATTGGGGAAGAAGGTCCGGACCAGCTGCGCCACCGCGGCGCCTATCCCGGTCCCATCGATGTCGATCTTCGAAACCCGGTACCGCTGCGTATAGGCGCGGATCACCTCGGCCTGTTCGGTGAAGTCTGAACCCTTGAACTGCTGGCGCTCCAGGACCCGGAACTTCCCGCCCGGGCGCGCCGGCGGCGCAACGACGACCAGGCCTGCGGCGTCGGCGTTCTCGCCGTTGCCGTTCGGGTCGTAGGATAGCCAGACCTCGCCGCTGTATGCGCGCCCCGCGCCCAGGGTAATGCGCGCCATATCGACGTCGTCCCAGGCGTCCTCGCCGTCGACCATGCACGGCGTGAGCGACGTCATGGGGAAGACGCTCAGCGTATCGTCGACGAACCCGCACATGAGGAGGTTGTCGAACTCGGGCCCGGAATACTCGTCGCGCAGGTCCTCGATGTCGAACAGGTCGCAGCCCTGGGCCTCGGCGTCCTCGATCGTCACCATGTGGCGCCAGATCCGGTCGGCGCCCATCTGGCCGTCCTTCGTCGCCGCCCAGGTGACGTCGAAGTCGCGCCTCTTGTCCTTCGCGCGCTTCTTGTTCCACTCCAGGCCGGTCCAGAAGGCATAGGCCTCGTGCATCACGGAGCTGGGCGTCGAGAAGTACGTCTTTCGGTACTTCTTCTGCATCGCCATGCCGCTGGCGACCTTCTTCAGCGTCTCGAAACCGAAGACCCAGAAGAATTCGTCGAAGTAGAAATCGCCGTGATAGCCCTGGGCCGTCCGGGCGTTGGTGCCCAGGAAGATCAGGTTTGGCTGTTCGAGCGGCGTGCCGTCCTCGTCTTCACCGCGATCGATCAGAATCGGATCGCCGCTCAGTTCGACGCCGATCACTTCCAGGACGAAGGCACGGATATAGCCCCGGAACACATGGGCCTGCGCCTTCGATGCGGACAGGAAGATCTGGTTGTGGCCGGTCTCGAGCGCCTTGATCAGCGCCTCGAGCGCGAAATAGTAGGTCGCACCGATCTGACGGCTCTTCAGGATCATGCGTGACCGCAGATCCGCCTTCGACCACCAGGTGAGCTGGTAGCCGAACATGCGCTTCAGCATCGTCGCCTTCAGGATCTCGACCTGGTCGGGCGTGATGCGGTTCTTTTGGGGCTTCTTCTTCGGGCCCGCGTTCCTATTGGCGACCTTGGGATTGAGGTCGGTCTCGTTGCCGCCCTCGACCGAGTAGCGGCGCAGGCGCGCCAGACGCTCGGCCGCGCGGAGCAGGGCGTCGATTTCCTTGAAGTCCAGACCCGTTTTCTGGGCCTTCATCGTCAGGGCGATGTACCGGGCGTGGGTGACGCCCTCCATCTGCTCGAGAGGGGACGCCTCGTCCCATTTGTCGCGGCTCTTCCAGCTCGCGATGGTGCCTTCAGGCTGCTTCAGAAGCTTGGCGATGTCGGTCAGTCGCCAGAACGACCAATAAAGAAACTTCGCCGCCCGGCGCTCGTCCAGAAGTGCGGCGACGGGGAAGCCGAAACCCCCGCATTCGGTCAGCAGGGCGCCTAGGTCGTCCGCGCCGGCCGTCTGCTCCGCCTTCTTTTTCGGCCGTGTCCTCATGCGGCGGACGCTACCGGCGACATCGCCCGCTTCTGACGGCCCGCTGTTGTCAGACGCGTCAGCACAACAGGCCCGCCTTGAGACGAGAGGCGATCAGGCGGTGATCTGCAGCCTCATTCGCCGGATCGACCGGCCGCCCTGCAGATCGCCCGAGGCCCGATGTCCAAGAAGCTGACGACCAAGTTCACCCGCATCGCCGTCGCCGGCCTGACCGCGTCGGACGGCCGCACGATCGAGCCGCAATGGCTCCGCGACATGGCCGCCAACTACAACCCGGCGACCTACACCGCTCGGGTGAACGTTGAGCATTTCCGCAACGCCTCGGCCGCCGGGCCCTTCCCGGCGCTGGGCGACGTCGTCGCGCTGAAGGTCCAGGACGACGACATCGAGATCGGCGGCAAGACCGAGAAGCGCCTCGCACTGTACGCGCAGATCGAGGGCAACGAGACCCTGCAGGGTTATCTCGCGGCCGATCAGAAGAAATTCACCTCGATCGAGGTCGAGCCCAACTTCTCGGGGACCGGCAAGGCCTATCTGATGGGCTTGGCCGCGACCGACAGCCCGGCTTCGTTGGGCGTCGAGGCCCTGCAGTTTTCAGCCCGCACCGACGACGCCTTCGCCAAGATCCGCAAGGCCGACCTGGACAGCCGCAAGAAGCACGAGACCTGCCTGTTCTCGGCCGCCTTCGCCACCACGATCGAGTTCGCCGAGGAAGGCGCCCAGGTCGAAAGCGCCGACTCGGTGATCGACAAGATCGTCGCCAAGTTCACTTCCGCGATGAAGGGCGCCGAGCCCAAGGCGCCGCCCGCCGCCGATCCCGCCAACCCGGGCGGTGACCTGACCGCGTTCGCTACCGCCATGTCCGCAGGCCTCAAGGAACTCGGCCAGTCGTTCACCCAGGCCTTGGCGACCCAGAGCGGCGAGATCAACGCCCGCTTCGCCAAGATCGAGAGCGAGCACGCCGCCATCAAGCGCGACGTCGAGCAAACCCCCGACCGCAACTATCGCCAGCGCCCGGCCGCCACCGGCGGCGGCGAGGGTCAAGAGCTGACCGACTGCTGATCCGCCCCTCGCGCCACCGATCCCCTCCCGACGCCCGTCACGGAACCTGAACCCGATGAAGACGAAAACCCGCCTCCTTTACACCACCTGGCTCAGCCGCCAGGCCGATCTGAACGGCGTCGCTGAAAGCACCGTCCTCGGCGAAAAGCAGTTCGCTGTGGACCCGTCGGTCCAACAGGTCCTGATCGACAAGCAGGCCGAGAGCTCCGCCTTCCTGGGCATGATCAATGTCGTCCCTGTCGACGAACAGTCTGGCGAAAAGCTCGGCCTGGGTGTCGCCGGCACTCTGGCTGGCCGCACCGACACCAACGCCCGCGATCGCGAAACCCGTGATCCGACCACGCTCGATGCCGACCGCTTCGAGTGCAAGCAGACCAACTTCGACACCCATGTCGGGTACGCCAAGCTGGATCTCTGGGCGAAGTTCAAGGATTTCCAGCTCCGCATGCGCAACCAGACCCTGCAGCAGCAGGCTCGGGACCGCATCATGATCGGCTGGAACGGCATCATCGCCGCCGTCCAGACCGACCGCGTGGCCAATCCTCTGCTTCAGGACGTCAACATCGGTTGGCTCCAGCAGATCCGCGTCAACCGCCCGACGCACGTCTTCGCCGAGGGCGCGACCCCCGACAAGATCGTCGTGGCGCCGACCGGCAGCGACTATCGCAACCTCGACGCCCTGGTCTACGACGCCGTGGCGAAGTTCCTGCCTGAATGGGTCCAGGGCGACACCGAACTGGTGGCGATCGTCGGCAGCGGCCTGCTGCACGAGAAGTATTTCCCCATGGTCGATGGGGAGGACAAGCCGACCGAAAAGGTCGCCGCCGACATCCTTCTGTCGAAGAAGCAGTTGGGCGGCCTGCAGGCGGTCAAGGTGCCCTTCTTCCCGGCCGGGACCATTCTGGTGACGCGCCTCGATAACCTGTCGATCTACGAGCAGGAAGGCACCCGTCGCAAGACGATCGTCGACAACGCCAAGCGCAACCGGGTCGAGACCTACGAGTCGGTCAACGAGGCCTACGTCGTCGAAAACTACGATTTCGCACTGCTGATCGAGAACATCGAGGTTGGCGTCGAGGACGGCGAGTAATCGCCGTCCCACCAACCCCAACACCCACCAGGAGAACGTCGATGAGCGCCGCCGAACGCGCCAAAGCCCGAGCTGAAGCGGCCGCCGAGAAGCTGGCCGCCGAGAAAGCGGCCGAGGTGGCGGCAGCATTGGCCACGGCCAGGCCCGCAACATTCAAGCCCGCGTTCCGGCCGGCGCCATCGGTGCCTGCGCCCGTGCCTGGCCGGTTGTCGCCGGCTGCGCGTCGGCGTTCCTTCCTAATCGCCTCCTCGGCCGGCAGGGTTCTGGCCGCCGCCGGCGTCCACCTGGATCTCACCGCCGCCAACGATCCGAAGCTCGAGGGCGCTGCCGCCAACACCCTCATCATGCTTCAGGAGGACAAGCGTCGCCTGAAGCAGCTCCAGTCCCAGGAGCGCAAGATCGAACTGAAGCGCGAGCTGCTCCCGAACTATCGCGACTGGTGCAACGGCATTCTGGCCAGCGGTCGTGGCGATCGGGGCCCGCTGGACTCGATCTTCACCACCATCCTGATGTGGACCATCGACGTCGGCGACTACATGACGGCCCTGCCGATGGCCGAGCATGTGCTCCGCTACGGCCTGGAGATGCCGGCGCACGTCAAGCGGACCCCGGCCGTGTTCATCGTCGAACAGATCGCCGAGGCCGCCATCGCGTCCTACGACCTGGCCGACGACGCCGCCGAGCCATTCCCGCACGCGGTCCTGCCGATGGTCGAGGATCTGATCGCGGCCGTCGACGCCGACATGCCCGACGAAGTGACGGCCAAGCTGCAGAAGGCCATCGGCCGGGCCATCTTGGCCGGCGCCGACCTCGAGGACGAGGACGACGTCCGCGTGCGCCAGGCGCAAACCCTGAAACACTACCTTCGCGCCATACAACTGGATCCCCGCTCGGGTGTGAAGGGCGACGTCACTCGCCTGAAGAAGGCGCTCGGCAAGGCCGAGGATGGCGACTCGGAATCCGACGACGCCGCCGCCGCAGCTGTGGCAGCCCTGGGCGACGCCATCTCGGCCGCCGACCAACAGAACCCGCCCGCCTCGGAAGAGGAAGGCTGAACCCGCTCGCCCCCCGGCGCTCGGCGGCGGGGGTTGGCCCGACAACAGTGGGTTCGCCCGTCTGCAGCGTCCGACCAGCCCCCCCACCGCCGTAGCCAGGGCGATGAAACGAAAGAGATGCCGTCGGCAGGCGGCACACCAGGAACCCCCGCGAACGCCATGACCGGCATCTCTTTCAACCTTCCCGACGACGACGCGGCTCCCGCTCCGGTTCTGCCGGCGGCCGACGACGTGCCGTGCGATGGGTGGTGGCCCGGCGTCAACCTTGGCGCCCTGCGCGACGCCGTGCGCGTCCCCAGCGGCGAAACCGAGCGGCTCCGGGACGCCGTCCGCCAGGCCATGCTGGATATCGCCGGCGAACTTGCCGCGTGGCGCGCCGACCAGGTGGCCGCCGGCTACGCAAAGCTGGCTGACGTGCCCGGCCGCATCGTTGTCGATGGGAAGTCCGACTACGAACTCCGCTGGTTCCGCGCCGTCTATTCGGTCGTCGCGGCTGACGTCGGCGAACGCGCAGTCGGGCCGCAGCTGTCGTCTGCCGGCGCTGATCGGCTCGAGGCGCTGCGCGCCGACGTCGATGTCCACCTGCGCAACGTCGCCTTCGCCGTTCGCGACTTCCTGGGCAAGCCCCGCATCGTCGCCGAGGCCCTGTGATGGCCGGTCCCTTCACCGATCTGGCTTTGGAAGGCGAGACCGTGGACGCGATCTGCTGGCGCAACCTGCGCCGCAGTGCGCCCGCCATCGAGCAGGTGCTGAAGGCCAACCCAAACCTTGCCGATCACGGCCCCTTCCTGCCGCGCGGCACCCCGGTGCTGTTCCCTGTCACGGCCACGGCGCCCGCCACATCGGCGATGATCAATCTGTGGAACTGACCATGACCGCTCAACCGATCACCGCGCCGCCGCCAGCATCTATCCCGGTAAACTGGACGATGCTGGCCTTTTTCCTCGCCGTCCTGGTTCAGTTCGCTGTCGTGGTGTCCTACGGCGCCCGCGCTCAAGCCCAGATCAACGAGCTGAAATCCACGACCCAGCCGCTGCGCGATGGCCAGCTGGTCGAGATCCGCACGAATGTCGCTTGGATCCGCGCCGAGCTTGAGCGCGAACGCGAGCGGGGGAGGGCGCAGTGACCCAGAACCCGCAGGATCCTTTGCCGGAAGGGCAGTGGCTGTTCCGGCGCATCTTCACCTGGTCGCTAACCGTGGTCCTCCTCGGCCTGCTGGGCTGGATCATCTGGCGGATGCCGGCGGACGGCCTGCAGCTGGTCGCCCTCTGGCTCATCGGCCTGATCGCCCTGGTCGTCACCTACTACCTGCTCGCCCCCAGCGCAGCCGAGCTGGCGCGGATCTTCGCCGAGATCCGCGGCCGCTTCCCCTTCGCCCGTTCGTCCGGAGATCCATCGTGAAACCCGTAAAGCTGCTCGTCGTCCACTGCTCTGCGACCCCCGCCAACCGCGACATCGGCGTTGCGGAGATCCGCACCATGCACAAGGCAAAGGGCTGGCGGGACGTCGGCTATCACTATGTCATCCGCAGGGACGGCACGGTCGAGAAGGGGCGGGCCGACAATGTCATGGGCGCCCATGTCACCGGCCACAACGACGGATCGCTCGGGATCTGCCTGGTCGGTGGCGTCAAACCCGACCTGAAGGCGGAGATCAACTTCACGCCGGCGCAGTTTGCCGCCTTACGGGAGCTTCTGACCAGGCTTCAGACGAAGTTCCCTGGCTCCAGGATCTGCGGCCACCGCGATCTTTCGCCCGACCGCAATGGCGACGGCGTCGTCTCGCCCGGCGAGTGGGTCAAAGAGTGCCCCACGTTCAACGTCGATCTCTGGTGGTCGCAGGGCAAGGTTCAGCGCTGATGAAAGCCCTGACTCGAACCTTCAACTTCGCCTCGCCATGGGGCTGGGCGCTGGCCGGCCTTGCCCTCCTGGCGTTCGCCTGGCTCTGCGTGGTCGCCTTGGGCGGAGTGGGTTTCCACTTCGACCCCTTCAACTCGACCGAGAAGCGCGCCGATCGCGCCGAACAGCAGGCCGCCAAAGCGACGGCCGACGCCGGCGCGCGCGCCCAGGAGGTCGCTGGCGCGAGGGAAACGGTCGTCAAGGTCGAGGCCACCCTCCGCCAGCAGCATCAAGCCGCCGCCATTGCTGCCGATTTCGCCAACCAAGCCAGGGAAGCCCCCGATGCGAACCAACCTCTCGATCCGGACCGCGTCAGTCGCCTTGTTGCTGCTGACCAGCGCCTGTGCGCGCTCGATCCAGCTGTCTGCAATCCCAGCCCCTCCGCAACGCGTCATGCCGGCGACGGCTGAAGATCCCTGCCACGTCCCAATGCTGCCTGCCCAGCCGACCGAGAAAGATCTCGAGACGCTCTACACGGCGCGTGGCGCGGCGATCGTCGCCTGTGAAGCGAAGCGCAGGCTGGCCGTCGAAACCTATGCCGGCGAACACGCCGACGAGGCCGCCTGGCTGCGCGACCTCGCCCGCAATCCTTTCCTCCCCAAGCGCGGGAACTGAACCATGCCCCTCACGCCCCTGCCACACGGCATCACCTTCACCGAGGTCGGATACACCGCGCCCGGCGGGGGCGTGGATCCGCAGCCGATCGTCCTCGGCCCCCTGACGCTTTCAGCCGCCACCGCCCCGGCCGACGCCGAGGCAGGGACCGTGATCGGCCTGATCCAGGGCAAGACGGCCGGCTCCAGCCTATCCATCACCCCAAACGACGGCCGTGTCGCCCTCGCCGGTGACGACGTCGGCGGCTGGAACCTCGTCGTGGGTCTGACCGCCATCTCGGAAGGCGAGCTCCTCGTCACGATCCGCGAGACCCACCCCGACGCCGAAGGGCCCAGCGACAACCTGGTCGCCATCACCATCACCCCCGCAATGGACGATGGGGTGCCACCCGATCCACCTTCAGGCTTCGCCTACGTCGTGAACGATGAAGGCTCGTATTTCGTCGATGGAAACGGCGCCTACTACATCATGGAGATTGAATAATGGTCGCGACTGTTCTGATGTCGGCGCCGCTGCGTCAAACTTACACGCCGGGGAACTACGAGGTCGTTGTCCCGGCTGGGCAACGTATGCTGGAGTTGACCTTTGTCGGACCAGCGGGAGGCGGCGGCTCTGGCGCGCGCCGCGCCGCTGGTGGCGTTAGAACGGGCGGCGGTGGCGGTGCGGGCGGCAATGCGTTTCGAGCGGTCTTCAGCCTTGACGATCTGGGGCTGAGCCCCGGTGACGTCATACCCCTACATGTCGGGGTCGGCGGGCCAGGCGGTGCGGCCGTGACCGCCGACAACACCAATGGTGCATCCGGTGTTCAGGGCGGCTTCGTCGGTGTCGGGACCATGCTGCGTCCGGTCGTTCCGGCGGCGGGGACTATTGCCGGGGCCTTCAACGGCATCGCCAGCAATGCCGCCGTCGCCGTCGCTGTCGGTTCAGGCGGCCTGATCTCCTCCTCGACGGACGGCGAAACCTGGACGCCTCGCACCAGCGGTGTCGCCAGCGCTTTGAACAGCGTGGCCTGGGTGGCGGCCCTGAATCTGTTCGTGGCGGTTGGCGCGGCGGGGACTATCGTCACCAGCCCTGACGGCGTGACCTGGACCGTCCAGACCTCGGGCTCTGCAAATGCGCTGAATTCGGTGATCGTCTCGGCTTCGACCCTGGTCGCGGTCGGCGCGGCGGGCACGATTTTGACCTCTGCGGACGGCGTGACATGGGCGACGAACGCCTATTCGAGCGCCAACGCCCTGAACCAGGTCGCGCACAATGGGGCGGGCCTGGTCTGTGCGGTCGATAGTCAGGGGCAGGCCGTCACCGCCAGCAACCCGGCCGGCGTATGGACGGCGGCGCCCGTGACGCCGGTTCTGACGACGCGCCAGCCTCTGGTCGGCCTCGCCTATGGTGCGGGGCTGTGGGTCGCCGTCGCCGGTCAAAATGGCCGTTGCTACACCAGCTCCGACGCTGTGACCTGGACGGATCGCGGGCCTCGGTTCCAGCGGGTGTCTCAGCTCAACTACGTCGCCGGCAGCATCCCGAGCGACGTCGAGGGCGGTATGACGGGGATGTTCATTCACAACAGGGATTATTCGTTCGACGGCCTGACCTGGTATCGGATCGCGCATAGTGGCCCCGGAGCCTGTGCGTCGGCGACGATCTTCAAGGGCGTGCTGTACGCCGCCACGGGGGTTTCGGGTTGGTTCCTGACGAAGATGTCGCGGATCGTTACCCGGTTCACGCCGATGCACGTTATGGGCACACTCGGCGGTCAGGGCGGCTCGACGAGCGCCGCCGTGGGCGGCGGGTCTGACGGTTCAGGAACCGTGCCGGGTACGATAGGCGGCGCCAGTGCGATCTCCGGGAGCGCGTCGCCGACTGCCAATGCGGCTGCTGCCGGTGGCGGCGGCGCGGGCGGCGGGGCCACGGCGGCGAACGCGTCCATTGGGGCGTCTCTGGGCGCGGAAGGTTCGATTGCGCCGCAGTATACCTTGCAGGGGTTCCAAGGCGTTTCCGGCGGCGTCGGGCCGCTGGATGGCGGGCCGAGCGGCACGGACCCAACGAGCCTCGGCGGTTCTGGCGCCGGTGGCGGCGCTTGGACGTCCGGCGCGGCAGGTCAGGCCGGCGGCAAGGGCGGAAACCCTGGCGGCGGCGGCGGCGGCGGCGGCGCGTCGGACAACGGGTTTGACTCCGGTGGCGGCGGCGCGGGGGGCGATGGTCAAGCGCGCCTGTTCTGGTTCTAACCCCCACGCCCCTACATCGAATGTGCCGAATATGAAGAAGCCAGAGTCGCTGCTGGCCGCGCTAGTCGCGGCGCTCGAAGCCAAACACCACATCAAGGGCGACTCCTCTCGCCTGCAGATGGTGATGAGCAACGTCCGGCCGGAAGTCTCCGGCCGGCCCGGTACGGGCTTCCAGCTGGCCTACACGGTCGAAATCCACATGCCCGACTTCAACGGCAGCCCGCTCGAGGTCGTGGTTCCTATGTTGCGTTGGATAGAACGCTGGCAGCACGACCTGGTCGCCAGCGCCGACAAGGCGGCCAAGGCCATCGATATGACGTTCGTCCGGCTCGACGATCGACGCTACGATCTGCACGCGGCCGTCGATCTGACCGAGGTGTTTCGGTACGAGGGGCGCCCGGACGGTGGACAGGACCTCGTCGTTGTCGATGAGCCGATGCCGATGGCGTTGGAAACTGGTGATCCGCTTCACGCCGTCTACCTGGACGATGAACTTATCATGCATTGCTCCGCGCACCCGGAAGCGGCGATCGAGCCCTGACGGGCGCCATGGACGACATCCAGCAACTTCATCAGATCGCGACCCAGATGCTCGAAAAGCTCGAGCCTGGTCAGCGCCGCCGCATGCTCTTTCGGATGTCGATGGAGATGCGCCGCCCCAATCAGCGGCGGATGACGCGCCAGGTTGCGCCAGACGGCTCGCTTTGGGAAAAGCGTAAGCCTAGGCCGAAGGCCAAACCGGCGACGCGACCCGCGAAGTTTCTCTACCCCTCCGGCGGCGTCGGCGAGCCCCGCGTGGTCGACATGCGTTCCTGGATCGGTCGCGGCGATTACCTTGTCGGTTTTGATCGGGAGGCCGAGGGTCTTCGCACGTTCGAACGCGCGAAGATCATCAAGTGGATCACCCCCGAAGGTGTGGCCGGATCTGACGGCGAGGCGACGGCGCGGCGCGCCCCCAGGGCAAAGCAGATGTTCCGAGGCTTGCGGTCGGGGCGGCATCTTAGGGCAGGGGCCGATGCGGATGGCGGCTGGATTGAGTTCACCCAGCGCGCCAGCCGGATCGCCTTGATCCACCAAGAGGGTAGGCGGGACCGCGTGTCTCCGGACGGCCCCGAGATCGACTACCCACAGCGTGAGTTGATCGGCTTTGGCCGGGAAGATGAGGCGCGTCTGCTCAATCTATTCATTGACGAGGCCGGAGACGCCCTTGGCTGGGGGCGTCGCGCCGGCGTCTAGGGCCTGACCCACCGCGCCGCCCTGTTGTGTGGACGCGTCTGACAACAGCGCGGCGTCGCGCGCGAGGGCAGGGGACGGCGACAACCTCGCCATGTCCACCTTCGCAGGCCAAGCCAGCGGTTCCACCGCCGTCGATCTATCCAGACTGCCCATGCCGGCCGTCATCGAGGCGCTCAGCCTCGAGGAACTGATCGCGACCGGCAAGGCCGACTTTCTTGCGGCTATGAATGAGGTCGATCCAGACCAGGCCGAAGTCTTAGCCGCAGTTCTTGAGCTCGAGAGCGAGCCCTTGGTCAAGATGATCCAGGTCTTCGCCTATCGCGAGCTCGTGCTGCGCCAGCGGATAAACGACGCCGCCCGGGCGGTGACCATCGCTGGCGCGTTTGGCGCGGATCTCGACAACCTTGTGGCGCTCCTCGGCGTGCAGCGCCTGGTGATCGTGCCTGCGGATCCGGTAAATCAGACCCCAGCCGTTATGGAAACCGACGAAGCGCTGCGCCGGCGGGCTTTGCTGGCGCCGGAAGCTTATTCGGTCGCAGGGCCCGAGGGCGCCTACATCTCTCACGCCCTAGGGGCGTCGGGGGACGTCCTCGATGCGAGCTGCACCAGCCCCGCCCCCGGCGATGTCCTGGTGACTATCCTGTCTCGCTTGGACGACGGCGCACCTTCGGCCGAGCTTCTGGCGGCTGTCGCCGCCGTGGTCTCATCCGAGAATGTGCGCCCCCTAACCGATCACGTCATCGTCGCTGGCGCGGATATCCTGGAGTTCGAGGTAGTCGCCCAGGTCACCACTTTCGCCGGACCCGACGCCGACGTGGTCATGGCCTCGGCGCAATCGCGCCTCTCCGAATACCTGGCGAGCTCTTACCGCCTCGGTCGAGATATCACGCGGTCGGGCATCATCGCGGCGCTCGCCGCTGAAGGCGTCCAGGACGTCACGCTGATCTCCCCGGCGGCCAACGTCGTCTGCACCCGGCTTCAGGCCGCGCGGTGCACCGGCGTCGATGTCACCCACGCTGGACTGGGCGAATGAGCAGCCTGGACGGTCGCGGCAGCCTGCTACCGCCCAACGCGACGTCAATAGAACGCGCGCTCGAGGCGGTCACACGTAGTCTAGACGACATCTCGGTTCCGCTTCGCGACCTCTGGAGCGCGGAACGCTGCCCAATAGAACTCCTGCCTTGGCTCGCCTACGCGCTGTCGATCGACAGCTGGAATTCCGGATGGTCAGAGCAGATCAAGCGGTCAGTCGTAGCCCAAGCGATCGCGATCCAGCGGATCAAGGGAACGGCGGCTTCGGTGCGGAAGGTCGTCCAGGCCTTCGGCGGCCAGATCGCGATCCGCGAGGCTTGGCAGATGGACCCGCCGGGCCAGCCGCATACCTTCGAGCTGGTTCTCAGCCTGAACGGGCAGGGCGGGGCGCCCGTGACAGCGCGATTTGTGGACGAGGTGATTGATGAGGTCGCCCGCACCAAGCCCGCCCGCTCCCACTTCACCTTCACCCAGGGGCTGAGCGCCGAGGCTGGCCTCGGCGTCGCCGGCGGCGCTCGCCCGGCCGCTTATCGCCGCCTGCAGCTCGAGGAGGCCGCCTAACATGGCCGGACTGACGATCACCATCACCGACGCTGGTCGAGCTGCGCTCCCCAACGGCCCGAACACCGGCACCTCAGCGGTCACCATCTCGCATGTCGGCGTCAGCAATGTCCATGCGAGCGGCTCCCTGAAGGCGCTCACCACGCTGCCGGGCGAAATCAAACGCGTCGTGACATTCGGCGGGGACGTGGTCGCGGACGACGTCATCCACATCACCATCAACGACGAGACCGCCGACGTCTATTCCGTGCGGGCCTTCGGCCTCTATCTATCGACCGGCGTCCTATTTGCCGTCTTCAGCGCGGCCGATGTCGTGGTCGAGAAAAGCGCCAACGCCATGGTGCTGCTGTCGGCCGACATCACCTTCAAGACCTTGGACACCGCAGTAATCGAGTTCGGCGGGACCGGCTTCATCAACCCGCCGGCGACGACTGACCGCCAGGGCGTCGTGGAACTGGCCACCGACCAGGAGACGGCCGTAGGCACGGACGCCTCGCGCGCGGTTACGCCCAAGGGGCTGCTGTTCACGCTGCAGAGCTGGGCGACCAACTTCGCGGCGGCAGTTCACAGTCACTCGATCCTCCAGATCACAGGCCTGGACACCGCTCTGGCTGGAAAATCTGCGACCGGGCACAAGCATGACGCGGCCGACACGATCACCGGCGTCTTCGATGTCGCTCGGATACCGGCCTTGGCCATGGCGAAGATCACCGGCCTGGTCGCCGCCTTGGCGGACAAGTCTGCTATCGGCCACCAGCACGACGCCGCCGACGTCTCCTCCGGGGTATTCAACGTCGGCCGGATCCCGGCGCTGGCGATGGAAAAGATTACCGGGCTGGCGACAGCGCTCGCCGCCAAGGCCGAGAAGATCAACCCCGCCTTCACTGGCGGCGCGAGGATCTCGGGCCCGGACGCCATTCTGCAGGTTGAATTCCGGGACGACGCGGCGCGGTTGGCGGGCTTCTATGCGACCTCCGGTCTCATCCGCCTCTGGGATCAGATAAGCGGCGATATAGCCCAGTTCTCTTCCTCCGGGCTGGGCTTGCGGGTCGCCGGCGTTATTCAGACGGTCTGGCACGCCGGGAATTTTAATCCAGCGGACAAGGCGGCGGCGCTACACTCTCACACCACGGCGCAGATCGGCGGCCTCGATGGCGCCCTCGCGCAACGGTCCCTTGTTGGTCACGGGCATGGTACCGGCGAGATCGCGGGCCTCGACGGAGCGCTCGCCGCCCGAGCCGTCCTAGGCCAGGTCGCCAACTTCAACGACGTCACCACGACGCGCGGCAATGGCACCGGCGTGATCTTCCTCGGCGACGGCGCGCACTACCTCTACTGGGACGGCGCAAATTATAATCTGAACAACGGCAACCTCCTCGTCTTCGGCAACCCCGTCCTTCACACGGGAAACCCCGATTCATGGTGGCCGGCAGGCGAGCTGAAACTATTCGACACTGGCTCGCCGCCCGGCGGCGCCCGTCTTCTTGTCGCGAATGGCGCCGAGGTCAGCCGGTCTACTTACTCCCGGCTCTACAACGCGATCGGCACGCGTTACGGCGCTGGCGATGGGGCCAATACATTCAATCTGCCCGACTGGCGCGGTGTCTTCTTCCGGGGTCTGGACAACGGCCGTGGCCTTGATGGCGGCCGATCGCTGGGCGTCTTCCAGGCAAGCCAAAACCTGGCTCACACCCACGGCCTGCCCGTGCGCGACAACGCCGATTCCGGACTGAACATCGAAGACGCCGGTACGGGCGGGTCGCTTCGCTCGGTCAACACCTATTCGGAGGGCGGTTCCGAAGCACGCCCGGTCAACCAGGCGCTCCTCGCCTGCATTACCTACTGAGGCGCGACCCATGCTGATCTATCACGCCCACCCCGAAAGCGGCCTCTATCTCGAGTCCTCGGTGGCGGTCCCCGACCCTGCCGAGCTCGAGCTGGCGCGGGCGGCCGTGTTCGCCCCTCTGGCGGACGCCGCGCAGGTCTCCCTTCAGGCCGCATTCGCCGAGGCGCGAGCGATTGAGGATCCCCAACTGGCCGATCAGGCCGTCGCTGCCGCTAGCCAGGCCTATGACGCGGCGATCGCGGCGGCGACGGCGGCCCGTGACGCGGTCGCCCCGACGGCTTGGCTCATCCCCGCTCACGCCTACACTGACGCGCCGCCGGCGTTCGGCTTCGGCGAGGTCGTCGTTCGTCGCGACGGCGCCTGGGTCGTCGAGGCCATGCTGCAGCCCGTGGAAGAAGAACCGGACGTCGAAGACCTTGCTGCTGCCGCTCGTTCGCGTCGTACCTACGAGATCAACCAGATCCGTTGGCTTATCGACCGACATCGAGACGAGGTGGCGCTCGGTCGAACGACCACGCTGACGGGCGAAGATTATCTCCTGGTGCTTCAGCACGTCCAGGATCTGCGCGACGTGCCTGAGCAAGACGGCTTCCCAAGCCTGATCGAATGGCCCCTCCTGCCGCCGGAGCTGCTCGCGACAGGGGAATGACCGGGGTTCTCTGCTGTTGTGCGGGCGCGTCTGACAACAGCCGCGCCGCGAAAGCCGGTGGCGGCTGCGCCATCGTTCGCCCGCATGAACCGTAGAGCGCCCACGTCCAACGCCGAGACCGATCTCACGATCGGCAATCTCGTGCGCGTGGGCGTGGTCCATAGTGTTGATTTCGAGGCTGGGACCGCGATCGTCCGCTTCGGTGAAGAACTCTCTCCCCCCATCGACTGGGACATGCCGTCCGGCCGGATCAAGATTTGGGCGCCGCCGACTGTGGGCGAACAGGTCGAGGTCAGCTCGCCTGAGGGCGACATCGAGCAGGGGACGATCTCCTCCCGCCTGAAGTCGTCGCAGTTCGCGCCGCTCTTCCTGGGCGCGAAGTTCGGCATCGGGTTCGAGGACGGGGCGCTGATCGTATACGACCCCGAAACGCACCTGCTCAGCTTTGATCTGCCTGGGTCGGCCACCATCAGGGCGCCCGACGGTGTCCGTCTGATCGCGGACCTCGACATCGAGGGCAACCTCAAGGTCTCAGGCGCCGTCACAGCCGACGTCGATGTAGTTGGCGGCGGCAAGAGCCTGAAGGGTCACAAACATACCGGCGTTCAGACGGGGTCCGGCGTGTCCGGAGCGCCCCAATGAGTGGCCTCAATCGTTTCACCGGCCGCCGCCTGGATCCGAACAGCGACGAGCACCTGGTGCAGTCGATCGGCGACATTCTCTCGACGCCTCTGAACCTGCGTATCGGCCGTCGCGCCTACGGCTCCGAGATCCCGGACCTGATCGACCAGCCTCTCAATGCCCGGACGCGGATCCGCATCTTCGCGGCGACGGCGATGGCCCTTCAGAATTTCGAGCCCCGGGTCCGCTTGAAACGCGTCCAGCTGCTCGTCAGCGCCCTCGGCCGCGCCTCCCTCCAACTCGACGTCATCCGCACCGACCGGCCGCGCCGCACGTCGGCGACCCTTTCCGTCTCCCTCCGCACCGCCTGACCCCAAGGAAGCCCGCCCATGGCCCTTACGCCCCGCCCTCATGGCATCACCCCGGAAGAGGTCGCCGCTCGCAACGTCTATCTCGCCATCGTCGCCACCTCGATCTGGGGCGTGGTCTGCACCTCGACCGACGCCGATCCGGACGTCTTCCCCCTCAACACGGTCGTCTCCATGACGGACCCCGAGAGCTTCATTGCAGACGCCGGGCTCGAGGGCACCTTGTCCCTCACCCTGCAGGCGATCGCCGCATTCGGTCCGTCGACCGGCGTGGTGGTCCGCGTCGCCGAGGGTGTAGGCGCTACCCCCGCCGAGATCACCGCCTCTCGCGACGTCAACGTCATCGCCGGCATCGCCAAGCTCCGCGTTGCCGAGCAGGCGGTGCAGCTCCGCCCCCGCATCCTTGCCGCGCCAGGCTTGGACACCCAGCCAGTAGCCGACGCCCTGGGCGACGCCGGCGCGCGTCTGTCGGCGATTGCCTACGCCACCGCAGAGGGCGACACCCCGGCGGAGGTGAAGACCTACCGCGATAACTTCACCCAGCGCGAGCTGATACTGATCGATCGGACCTTCAAGGCGACCGATGCCGTGTCGGCGCTGATTGTCTCGACCTTCGCGCCGGCGGTTGCGGTGGGGGTGCGCGCGTACCTCGACCGCACTGTCGGCTATCACAAGACGATCTCGAACGTCGTCCTGGAGGGCGTCGTCGGCATCGAGAATCCCCGCGAATGGGACCTGGGCAGCGCTCAGACCGAAATGGGCCTGATCAATGGCGCTGACGTCACGGGTCTGATCTGGCGCGACGGTTACCGTTTTTGGGGCAACCGCACCTGCAGCGTGGATCCGCGCTACGCCTTCGAAAGCGCCGTCCGCACCAACCAGCTGGTCCGCGACACCATCGTCGAGGGGCTGTTCCCCTATATCGACCAGCCGCTGATCGGTTCGCTTCCCAACGATATCGTCGAGAGCATCAACAAGCTGTTCCGCCGAGAGGTTTCGGCTGGCCGCCTCGTCGGCGCGATCGCCTTCATCGCGCCCGGCAACACCAAGGAGACGCTGGCCGCCGGCAAGCTGAAGATCGGTTACCGGTTCACGCACGCCGCGCCGCTCGAAGAGCTGTCCGTCGCCAACGAGATCACGGACGAATTCTACGCTGACTTCGCCGTGGCCGCCTGATCGCGACGCGCCTCCACGCAACACCGCCGGCCCTCAACCGCCCCCTAGGAAACTCGCTCGATGAATCTGCCGCGTAACCTTCATGACTTCAACGTCTTCACCAACGGTACGCCGCTCACCGGCCAGGCGCGCACCATCACCCTCCCCAAGCTGGTGATGAACGTCGAGGAATATCTCGGCGCCGGCATGGGCGCTGCGGCCAAGCTGCACACCGGCAGCATCGCTCCGCTTGAGTTCCTTCACAACTACGGCGGCGAGATCCCTGAGCTGAACGCCGGGTTTGGCGATCCCCGCTTGGACGGCCAGCAACTTCGCTTCGCTGGCGCCTACAAGAACGACGCCATCGCCTCCTACGACGACGTCCAGATCTCGATGAGCGGCCGCACCAACGAGATCGACACGGCCGAGCAGGAGATCGGGTCCAAGAACGGCGTCAGCTACAAGACGGACTGCGTCTATTACAAACAGGTCCGCAACGGCGTTACCGAGTTCGAGGTCGATACCCTCAACAAAGTCCTCCTGGTCTACGGCGTCGATCGCTGGGCCCAGCTGCGCTCCATCACCCGCTGAACATGGCGGATCGGCAAACGCCAGCCTCCAACCTAATCCCGGCCGGCGTCGATCGCCGGCGACCGGACGCCGATGAGCGTCGGCCGGCCGAGGATCTTCCACCCTTCCATGCGCGGCTGCAGTCGCTGCCGCCTCAACTGCTCCGGGGAGCTTGAACCATGTCCGATGTGACCGAAACCACCACCCTCGCCAAGCCGCTGACCGACAGTAAGGGGCGTCCGCTCTTCGACGGGGCGGGCAATCGCGTCGCCTGGGTAGATCTGGACAACGCGATCAAGCGCGGCGGTAAGGATGTCTTCGAGATCATGCTGCGCAAGCCGGACACCGGGCATTTGCGCGGCACCAAGCTCGTCGATCTCTACAACATGGATGTCAACTCGGTCTCCACCGTCGTGCCGAGGATCTCGGAACCCACCATCCCCACCGCCGAATTCCTGACCATGGCGCCCGAGGACGCCGCCCAGATCGCAGGCGAGGTGGTCGGTTTTTTGCTGACGAGGCGGCAGAAGGCCGAGGGTGGCCTGGAAGCGTAGAGGACGCGATCAGCGACATCGCCGGCGTCTTCCACTGGTCGCGCGAAGAACTGCTGCGGCTTTCCCTCTCTGAACTGATCGAAGAGCGCGAACGCGCCGTCGCCTGGTGGAACCGCGTCCACGCGCCACCGAAGAAAGACTAGCCTCCGATGGACAAGAAACTTCGCCTCGATCTGATCTTCAGGGCCGCCGGCAACGCCGTCGGTTTCCTGAAGGGCGTGTCGGGCGAGAGCGCGAAAGCAGCCCAGGGCGTGAAGGCCGCTCGCGATCGGATCACCGAGCTGCAGCGCGCGACGAAGAACGTCCAGGCTTATCGAACCATGGAAACCCGTCTCGGGGCGACGCGGGCCGCCATGGAGGCGGCCCGGTCTGAAGCGGCGCGCCTGGGCAAGGCGCACAGCGATACCGAGCGACCGACCAAACAGATGACCCGCGCCCTCGAGGTCCAACGAACCAAAATCCGAGAGCTTCAGGCCCAGGAGCAGGGCCAGATTCGCGCCTTGGCCGAGATGCGCACCAAAATGCGAGATGCCGGGCTCGATGCTCGAAATCTGGCAGGCTCAGAGGCGAAGCTTGCGCGCCAGACGCGTGACGCCAACGACGCCCTGCGCGACCAGGCGCGCCGACTGACTGAAGTGGGAGAGCGCCAGCGTCGGATGCAAGCCGCGCGAAGCAGATACGATCGCACCCAGGGACTGGCCGGCACAATGATGGGGGCCGGAGCATCGGCCGTTGGCGCGGGGACGGTTGCGGCTGCGCCGTTGGTGGCGTCCGGGAACGAGGCGGTCAACTTCGAAGACGCCATGCTGGACGTTAAGAAGGTCGTCGATTTCGACACGCCGATGCAGTTCCAGCAAATGAACCGGGACGTGCTTCAGCTCGCTGAAGATCTAAACCAGGTCCCCGAGGGCATGGCGGCCATCATTGCGGCCGCCGGCCAGGCCAAGATCCCGCGTCGTGAACTGCTCGGGTTCGCCGAGGACGCGGGCAAGATGGGCGTGGCCTTCACCACCACGGCCGAGGACGCGGGGGCGAAGATGGCCACCTGGCGCACCGCCTTCGCCATGACCCAGCCGCAGGTGAAGGCCCTGGCGGATCAGATCAACTATCTGGGCGACAACGGCAACGCGACGGCGCTGAAGATCTCGGACGTCGTGACCCGCGTCGGGCCGCTTGGGGAAGTCGCTGGCCTGGCGGCCGCCCAGATCGCGGCGCTGGGGTCCACCATCGTCGGCATGGGCGTCGAAGAAGAGATCGCAGCGACCAGCATCAAGAACACGATGCTGGCCATGACCAAGGGCGAAGCGGCGACAAAGGCCCAGAAGGAAGCCTATTCCGCGCTCGGCCTCGAGGCGGTCGCTGTCTCCAAGGCGATGCAGCGCGACGCCGGTGGCGCGATCATGGACGTCATGACGCGGATTTCGCGCCTATCCCCCGATCGGCAGGCCTCGATCTTGACCCAGCTGTTCGGGTCGGAATCCGTGTCGGGCATCGCGCCGATGCTGACGCAGCTTGGCGTGCTTAAGACCAATCTGGACGCGGTCGCCGATGCCTCGCTTTACGCGGGCTCAATGCAGAAGGAATTCGAGAACCGCCAGAGCGGCGCCAAGACCGCCATCGGTCAGAGCAAGATCGCCCTGCAGGGCTTGGCCATCGAGGTCGGAACCAACTTTCTCCCGCTGATCAAGGCGGCTTCGGCCGCGACACGCGGTGCTGCGCGCGGCATTCGCACTTTCAGCCAGGCGCACCCCAACGCCGTGAAGGTCGTCGCCGCCCTGGTCGCCGTTGTTGCGGCGGGCCTGGTTGTCTTCGGCGGCCTTGCCATGGCGGTTGCTGCGGTCCTGGGTCCGTTCGCGCTTTTGCAACTGACCCTCACTCAGGCGGGCCTGCTGTTTGGCCCTGTCATCGCCGGTTTGACCGGGACCGGCGCCGCCGCAGGCGGAGCCGCCGTGGGCGTTAGTGCGCTGCTATGGCCCGTCCTCCTTGTCGTGGCGGCGGTCGCTGCGCTCGCCGCCAGTGCATTCCTGATCTACCGCAACTGGGGCACCATCGGGCCATGGCTGTCGAAGATGTGGACCAACATCAGTTCGGTCGTTCAGGGCGCGCTACGCCTGGTCGCGGGCTACATCATGAACTTCACGCCGCTAGGGTTCATCATTCGAAACTGGCAGCCGATCACCAACTTCATGGGCGCCCTGTGGGGCTTCGTCAGCGAGGCCGTCGGCCTAGGCGTCGACTCGATCAAGCTGCACCTCCTGATGTTCACTCCGCTCGGCCTGATAATGCGGAACTGGGGCGGCATCACTGGCTATGTCGGAGGTGTCTGGTCACAGGTGCAGAGCGGCGTTTCGATCGGCATTGCCGCGATCAAGAGCGTGATCGCCAACTTCCAACCGCTGAATGACTTCAAGGCGGCGTTCGCCAGCGTCTGGACCTATTTCCAAGAACTACCCGGCCGCTTGATGAACGCAGGCGCGGACGCCATGCGAGGCTTCACCCAAGGGATTAGGGGGCAGCGGTCACAGGTCCAGGCGGCGGCGGCCGACGCGGCCGGCCGCGCCGAGACCGGCGCACGTAATCGGCTCGACACCCACTCCCCGTCGCGAGTCTTCGCCGCGATCGGTCAGGACGTAATGGCGGGAATGGGCGTCGGGATCCTCGGGGGCACCGGAAGGGTGGTCGGTCGAATGCGCGCCGCCGCCGCCGCCGTCGCCGCCGCCGGCGCGCTAACCGCGCCAGGTGCGGCGACAGCCGGCGTCGGCCCGACAATCACCTTCCAGGATCCGCCGCCATTCTTGCCCGGGCCCCCGCCTGGGCCCAGGGGTGGCCCGCCGCCGGCCGCCGGCGGAGGCATGTCGATCGCTAAGGTCGAGATCCACATTCACCAGCTGCCCGGAGAATCTTCGGAGGACCTGGTCGCCAAGGTCGCCGAGAAGATGATCAGCCTGCAGCAGGGCAACACGGCCAGTTATGAGGCCGATCCCGATTCCTACGGCGACTGACCATGCTGCTCGCTCTCGGAATGTTCGATTTCTCGATCGACACTGCGCTGTTCAACCAGCTGCAGCGCCGGCGGAACTGGCGTCATCCGTCAGGCGACCGCGTGGGAGCACGCGCCGCCAGCCAGTACGCGGGCCCGGGCGATGATATCATCGTCCTTGGCGGCTTGTTGGCGCCCGGGCAGATCGGCCACGCCGAGGCCCTGGACGATATCGCCCTCATGGCCAAGGCCGGTTCTGCTTATCCGCTCCTCGATGGCGAGGGCTACGTCTACGGCGCCTATGTCATCACCGACCTGGACGAAACCAAGCGCAACTTCCTGGTCGACGGCCAGGCGCTCATGGTCGATTTCACCATCACCCTGAAGCGGGTCGATGACGACGATGACGACGCCGCTGGCGTTAGCACGGTGGCGACGTGAGCACGTCGGACGGCGCCGCCGCGCGGTATGTTCACCGCCGCCCGGTCTATGATCTGGTCGTCGACGGCCAGAGCATCAACGTCGCGGTCAATCCACGCCTAGAAAGCCTGTCCCTCACTGAAAAGCGCGGCGCGGATGCTGACGAGCTCGAGATCATCCTGAAGGACCATGACGGTAAGTTGGCCATCCCCAGCGCCGGCGCGATGATCACCCTTAAACTCGGGTGGCTCGAACTACGGGACGGCGCCGTGCCTCAGTTGGTGGACAAGGGCAGCTTCAAGGTCGACGAACGATGCTGGTCGGGGACGCCCGACGTCCTGACGATCAGAGCCAAGTCGGCCGACCTGACGCGGGCTTTCCGAACGCGCCGTTCTCAAACCTGGTCGAACACGACCCTTGGCGCCGTGCTGAACGAAATCGCGGCGCGCAACGCGCTGGAGGCGGCTGTGGCCGCCGACAAGGCCTCCATCGTCGTCGATCACCTCACCCAGGGCCGGGAAAGCGACAGCGCCCTCCTAGCGCGCCTGGGGCGGCTTCACGACGCTGTGGCCACCGTGAAAGCCCAGAAGCTGCTGTTCGCGTCCGTAGGGGCAGGGGAGACGGCCGGAGGGCAACCTATCCCGCCGGCCACCATCACCCGCCGCAAAGGCGATGGATGCCGCTGGGAATCGGCCGAGCGTGAGAATTATTCCGGCGTCACGGTCGAGTATCACGACCGTGGGAGCGCTCAGCGCCGCCAGGTAACCGTCGGCTCAGCCACCAATCCCAAGAAGCTGGGAAGGACATATGCGAGCGAGCGGTCGGCCCGTCGGGCCGCCGAGGCCCACCAAGCGAAACAGAAGCGGAAGGTGGCCAAGTTCTCGATCACGTTGGCGATCGGGGATCCAACCCTCTACCCCGAACGCAAGGTGACGGTCAGCGGCTTCAAGCCCGAGATCGATCACGCCGAATGGCTGATCGTGGAAACCAGCCACCGCCTGGACGGGGCGGGCGGTCTTAAGACCAGCCTGCAGATGGAGCTGGGCGCGCCGCCGGCGACGACTGCCTGACGATGGTCGGTTACAAACCGCATAACCTGAAGTTTTTTTACAGCACCGCTGGAACCATTTCTGTTATGAGACATGTGGGGGCCGCGCAGGGAAATGCAGAATGCTTGGGATGAAGCGATACGGCGGCCGTGTGCCTTGCCCTCACTGTGGTTCGGCCTCCGCCGCGCGATCGTCCAGGGGTGTTTCCCCAACGTATCGGGAGACCTATCTGCGCTGTTCTAACCTAGAATGCGGATGGGTCGGGGTCGCCTCGATCATCATCGAACGCACTGTCGTTCAGAGCGCCAGCCCTAACCCGCGCGTCGCGCTACCCGTAACGGCCACGAGGCGAAAGGCCGCCGGCGCGCCGACGCCGCAGCCGGCCAATGACGACCAGGTCCTAGCGCCGGCCGAGGCGCTGTAGTTTCCCAGCTATTTCCCGGAAACTGCCAAAATTACCGGGAACGAAAACGGAAACATAGAAAGGTTGAAAGCCCGCCATTGCTGGCTTCCAGCCTCAAAGCCAGTTGTTTACACCGAGAGGGTCGGCGGTTCGAACCCGTCGCCGCCTACCACCGTTTCCGCTCCATCGCAGCGGCCGCCGTCACGGCCTCGCCGCCGCCTGGGGCGGGCTGTGCGGACCCGCCAGACCGCCCGTGACCGGCTCTTGCGCGGCGACAGCGGGGACAGGCGGCTCGTAGTGGACGCCCACGCCCGGGCCCACGGGCAGATCGAACGCCACCCAGGCCGCCACCATGGCCAGGCCTGCGACCAGGAAAGCGCCGGCATAGGGCAGCATGGTCGCCATCAACGACCCCAAGCCAAACCGCGGATCCCAGCGTTGGGCGAAGGTCAGGATCAGGGGGAAATAGCTCATCAGCGGCGTAGCGATATTGGTCACCGAGTCGCCCATTCGATAGGCCGCGGTCGTCATCTCGGGCGAGATTCCCAACAGCATGAACATGGGCACCACGATGGGCGCCAGGGCGGACCATTTGGCCGAGGCCGAGCCGATGAACAGGTCGAAGACGCATGAGACCAGCACGACGCAGATCAGCAGCAGCGGGGCGGGCAGGGCGAGGGTCTTCAGCTCAGCGGCGGCGTTGACCGCCAGAATCGGTCCCAGGCCCGACCAGTTGAACATGGCGACGAAATGGGCGGCGAAGAAGGCCAGGACGATATAGGGCGCCAGCTGGGCGATCCCGTCGCGCATCATCTTCACCAGGTCGCGATGAGACTGGATCGAACCGGATCCGGCTCCATAGGCGCCGCCCAGAACGAAGAAGGTCACAGCGAAGAAGGCGACCAGAGAACGATACAGCGGGTTGAACCTCTGTTCCGCCACCGCCTCTGGATCCACAAACGGCGAACCGGGCAGAAGGGTGATCAGGGTCCAAAGGCCGATCATACCCAGAAGCGCCAGGCCGGCCCAGGACAGACCGCGCTTCTCTGTCGTGGTCAGGGGCTGCTTTTCCGACGCTGCGGGCGCAGCCACGCCTTCGGACGGGACCCAGCGACCCAGCCGGGGCTCGATCACCCGGTCGGTCAGGAACCAGACGATGGGGGTGAAGACGACCACCACTCCGACAATGAAGAACCAGTTGCCGGCGATGTTCACCGAATAGGAGGGGTCGATCAGATGGGCCGCCGGTTCGGTGATGCCCAGGATCAGAGCGTCGCTGGCGCCGGGGAACAGATTGCCGGCGTAACCGCCCGATACGGCGGCGAAGCCCGCCGCCAGCCCCGCCAGAGGGTGACGGCCCGCCGCTGCGAAGATCACCGCCGCCAGCGGGATCACCACCACATAGGAGGCGTCCGAGGCGTGATGAGAGACCATGCCTGTGATCACCACCACCGGCGTCAGTATGGCGCGCGGGGCATTCAGCAGGGCGCCGCGAATCGCTGTGGCGAAAAGCCCGGTCCTCTCGGCCACGGAGGCGCCGTAGATGATGGTGATTACGATCCCCAGCGGTGGGAAATCCGCCAGGGTGCGCGGCATGCCGATGATCAGCCGCTCGAGATTCTCCGCCGACAGCAGGCTTTGCGCCACCAGCCGATCACCCGTGACCGGATTGACGGCGGACCATCCCAGACCGGCCCCGACCAGACTGAGCAGGATCAGGCCGCCGATCAGCCACAGAAAGAGAAAGACGGGATCGGGCAGCCGATTCCCCACTCTCTCGACGGCGTTCAGGATACGGCTGCCAGCGCTCATCCAGATGACTTTCGGTTACGATTTCAAGGCCGCAGTAGGGCCGTGAAGGGGGCGAAACGGCAAGCCGCGCCGCTGCGACATATGGCCTCGCGACTTGCGATCCATTCTCAATAAAAAACCAATCACAGCAGGGGTTTGAACCGCGCGAACGTTGGGTCTAAGAAGCGCCGAATCCCGCCTCTCCCCGGCGGCCGAGGTTCTTTGAATGAACGCATTTCTGCTCGAGTATCTGCCGGTCATTATCTTCGCCGGCATCGCCGCCTTCATCGGCGTGCTTTTCATCGCCCTGCCGATGCTGCTGGCGCCCAAGAATCCCGATTCAGAGAAGCTGTCCGCCTATGAATGCGGGTTCAACGCCTTCGACGACGCCCGGATGAAGTTCGACGTCCGCTTCTATCTGGTGTCGATCCTCTTCATCATCTTCGACCTGGAAGTGGCCTTCTTGTTCCCGTGGGCGGTGTCGATGTTCGACCTGTCGCACGCCGGCATGATCTTCGCCTTCTGGTCGATGATGGTCTTCCTGGGCGTCCTGACCATCGGCTTCATCTACGAATGGAAGAAGGGAGCCCTGGAATGGGAATAGTCGCACCCTCCTCGCCGCTGGCCAGCGTTTCGGCCGGGGCAGTGGTTCCGGCCAACTCGGCCGCCCGTTCGATGGTCGAGGGCTATGATCCCAAGATCCACGACAAGTTCTTCGAGTCAGTCAATATGGAGCTAGGCGAGCGCGGCTTCCTGACCGCCTCGCTGGACGACGTCATCACCTGGGCGCGCACCGGCTCGCTGATGTGGATGACCTTCGGCCTGGCCTGCTGCGCCGTCGAGATGATCCAGATGTCGATGCCGCGTTTCGACGTGGAACGTTTCGGCATGGCTCCGCGCGGCAGCCCGCGTCACTCAGACCTGATGATCGTCGCCGGCACCCTGACCAACAAGATGGCCCCCGCCATCCGCAAGGTCTACGACCAGATGCCCGACCCGCGCTACGTCGTGTCCATGGGCAGCTGCGCCAACGGCGGCGGCTACTACCACTACAGCTACAGCGTTGTTCGCGGCTGCGACCGGGTCGTGCCGGTGGACGTCTATGTGCCGGGGTGCCCGCCGACGGCGGAGGCGCTGCTGTACGGCCTGCTGCAGTTGCAGAAGAAGATTCGTCGCACGGGGACCATCGATCGATGAGCTCGCTGGCTGTTCAGGCCCAGTTCGAGGCCGCGTTGACGCCGATGGGCGCCGAGCTGGTGGGGGCCCTGGGTGTCGAGGCTCAGGTGGCGTTCGGGGAGCTGACCCTGGTCGCGCCGCGCGAGCGGATCGTCGAGGTCATGACCGGGTTGCGCGACCGTTTCGGCTTCCAGCAACTGCTGGACCTCTGCGGCGCCGACTATCCGGATCGTGAAGAGCGGTTCGAGATCGTCTATCATCTGCTGTCGCTGACCCGGAACGCGCGGGTCCGCGTCAAGGTCGTGACCGACGAGGTCCAGCCTGTGCCGACCGTGTCCGAAGTCTATCCTTCGGCCGGCTGGTTCGAACGCGAAGCCTACGACATGTATGGCGTGATCTTCTCGGGCCACCCCGACATGCGTCGCCTGCTGACCGACTACGGCTTCGAAGGGCATCCGCTGCGCAAGGACTTCCCGATGTCCGGCTATGTCGAGGTCCGTTACGACGAAGAGCAGAAGCGGGTCGTCTATGAACCCGTCAAGCTGACGCAGGAATTCCGGACGTTCGACTTCCTGTCGCCGTGGGAAGGGGCCGATTATCCGGCGCCCGTGCTTCCCGGCGACGAAAAGGCAGGAGTGAAGGGCTGATGGCTGACGGAGCCCCCGTAACCGCGCCCGTGAACGGCGCCATCGATCCTTTCGAGGACATGCCGGTCGATCACCGCACCGACCACGCCAAGGCGATGGACGACCGCAAGTTCACCATCAACTTCGGCCCGCAGCACCCGGCTGCGCACGGCGTGCTGCGCCTGGTGCTGGAGCTGGACGGCGAAATCGTCGAACGCGTCGATCCGCACATCGGCCTGCTGCACCGCGGCACCGAAAAGCTGATGGAGGCTCGCACCTACCTGCAGAACGTGCCCTATCTGGACCGGCTCGACTATGTCGCGCCGATGAACCAGGAACACGCCTTCTGCCTGGCCATCGAGAAGCTGCTCGGCGTCGAGGTGCCGTACAGGGCCCAGCTGATCCGCGTCCTCTATTCGGAGATCGGCCGGATCGGGAACCACCTGCTGAACGCGACCATGCAGGCCATGGACGTCGGCGCTCTGACGCCCCCGCTGTGGGGTCACGAAGAGCGCGAAAAGCTGATGGTCTTCTACGAGCGGGCTTGCGGCGCGCGTCTGCACGCCAACTATTTCCGTCCCGGCGGCGTCCACCAGGACCTGCCGATGGACCTGATCGACGACATCGGTCGCTGGTGCCTGGAGTTCCCCAAGGCCCTGGCCGATATCGAGAGCCTGGTCACCGAGAACCGCATCTTCAAGCAGCGCAACGTCGACATCGGCGTGGTGTCCAAGGAACAGGCCCTGGCCTGGGGCTTCACCGGCGTCATGCTGCGCGGCTCGGACATCGCCTGGGATCTGCGCAAGTCACAGCCGTACGAGTGCTACGCCGAGCTGGAGTTCGATGTTCCGGTCGGCAAGAACGGCGACTGCTGGGATCGTTACCTCTGCCGCATTGAGGAGATGAAGCAGTCGGTGCGGATCATGGAGCAGTGCATCCACAAGCTGCGCAACTGCCCCGGCGAGCCGGTGATGATCGAGGACAACAAGATCGTTCCGCCGCGTCGCGGCGAGATGAAGCGGTCGATGGAATCCCTGATCCATCACTTCAAGCTGTACACCGAGGGCTTCAAGACGCCCGAGGGCGAGGTCTACGCCTCGGTCGAAGCGCCCAAGGGCGAGTTCGGCATCTATCTGGTGTCGGACGGCACCAACAAACCTTACCGCGTCAAGATCTCGGCGCCGGGCTTCCGTCACCTGCAGGCGATGGACTGGATGAACCGCGGCCACCAGCTGGCTGACGTCTCCGCCATCCTGGGCTCGCTCGACATCGTTTTCGGAGAAGTGGACCGATGAGCGTTCGTCGTCTCGCCAAGGAACAGCCGGCCTCGTTCGCCTTTTCGAAGGACACCAAGGCCAAGGCCGAATGGTGGATCAAGAAGTATCCGGAAAACCGTCGCCAGTCGGCGGTGATCCCGATCCTGTGGCTGGTCCAGAAACAGGAAGGCTGGGTCTCCGAACCCGCCATCCGCGCCATCGGCGAACTGCTGGGCATGCCCTTCATCCGGGTGCTGGAGGTCGCGACCTTCTACACCATGTTCATGCTGGAGCCGGTCGGCAAGACCGCCTTGATCCAGGTGTGCGGCACCACCCCGTGCATGCTGCGCGGCGCCAATGAGCTGATGAAGGTCTGCAAGGAGAAGATCGGTCCCAAGGACCATCTGTCCGCCGACGGCCGTTTCACCTGGCAGGAAGTCGAATGCCTGGGCGCCTGTTCGAACGCGCCCATGGCCCAGATCAACGACTATTATTTCGAAGACCTGACGCCCGAAACCATCGGCCAGATCATCGACGACTTCGCCGCCGGCAAGACGCCCAAGCCGGGCTCCTATCAGGGCCGCGCGACGTCCGAACCGGCCGGCGGGGCCAAGACCCTGCTGGATCCGAAACTGTATGACGGTTCGGCCGCCAAGCCGATCAAGAAGCTGCCCAACAGCGATCCGGCGCCGGTCGAGAAGGCCCCGGCCTGATGCCTGCACCCGACCTCGACAGCGACGAAGGCCGCGCCGCATACCGCAAGGAGCTGCGCCAGGTCGCGCGCCCCCTGCGCGCCGGCGGGCTCGCGCTCGTGGTCGGCGCGGCCATGCTGATCCTGCTGACCCGTCAGGGGACGCCGGGCCTCGGCGAATGGGCCTTCACCCTGTCCTACGTCATGCTCGGCTTCGGCTGGGCCTGCGTCATCGGCGCCATCTACACCCGCAATCGGCATCACAAACGCCGGATGCGCGAGTTGGAAGGCGCAACGTCATGACGGCGTCGATCTATTATGGTTCCATGAATTCGATGCAGCGTGCCGGGGGGCGCCATGTCGATGGATCAGAAACGGGCAGGGCGCCGCGCGCCCAAGCGCGGCCGAGGCGGGTGGAGCCCCGCCGGGACGGGCCGATTGCTGGTCAATCTGGCCGGCGCGGCCAGCCTGTCGCTGAGCGCCGGGCCCGTATCGGCGCAAACCCCGCCAACATCCCCTTCGGTCGCCCCCGCGACCGCGTCCTCTACGCCTTCACCCGGTCCTGCTGATGCTTCCGAACCGCGTAACACCCCCAGCCCTGAACCGCGTCAGCCGCCTCCCGGCCAACGCGATCTCGGCCTCGAACGCCAGTCCGCTCTCGGTCCCCCCCGTCGGCGTAGACGGAGGAGCAGCCTGATGGTCGGCATTCTCGAAGACAAGGACCGGATCTTCACCAACCTGTACGGCTTCCAGGACTGGACGCTGGACGGGGCGAAGAAACGTGGCGCCTGGAACGCCACCAAGGACATGCTGGATCTTGGCCGCGACTGGATCATCAACAACGTCAAGGCGTCCGGCCTGCGCGGTCGCGGCGGCGCCGGTTTCTCGACCGGGCTGAAGTGGTCCTTCATGCCCAAGGAAGTGAAGGATCGTCCCCACTACCTGGTTGTCAACGCCGATGAATCCGAACCCGGCACCTGCAAGGACCGGGAGATCATGCGTCATGATCCCCAACTGCTGATCGAAGGCTGCCTGATCGCCTCCTTCGCCATGCAGGCCCACGCCTGCTACATCTATCTGCGCGGCGAATATGTGCTGGAACGCGAGCGGATGGAGGCGGCGGTCAAGCAGGCCTATGAGGCCAAGCTGATCGGCAAGGACAACGTCCACGGCTGGGACTTCGACGTCTATATCCACCACGGCGCCGGCGCCTATATCTGTGGTGAAGAGACCGCCCTGCTGGAATCGCTGGAGGGCAAGAAGGGCCAACCCCGTCTGAAGCCGCCGTTCCCGGCCGGCGCAGGCCTGTACGGCTGCCCCACCACGGTGAACAACGTCGAGTCGATCGCCGTCGTCGGCACCATCCTGCGTCGCGGCGCCGGCTGGTTCGCCGGCTTTGGTCGTCCGAACAACACCGGCACCAAGCTGATGGCCATCTCGGGCCATGTGAACGCGCCCTGCGTGGTCGAAGAGGCCATGTCGATCCCGCTGAGGCAACTGCTGGAAGAACACTGCGGCGGCGTGCGCGGCGGCTGGGACAATCTGAAGGCTATCATTCCGGGCGGTTCGTCCGTGCCGCTGATCACGCGCGAAATGTCCGAGACGGCGCTGATGGACTTCGACAGCCTGCGCGAAATGCGTTCGGGCCTGGGCACCGCCGCCGTCATCGTGATGGACAACTCCACCGACCTGGTGAAGGCCATCGCCCGCATCAGCTATTTCTACAAGCATGAGAGCTGCGGCCAGTGCACGCCGTGCCGTGAAGGCACCGGCTGGATGTGGCGCGTGCTGGAGCGTATGGCTGTGGGCGAGGCCGATCCGTCGGAAATCGACCTGCTGCTGGACGTCGCTGGCCAGGTCGAGGGCCACACCATCTGCGCCCTGGGCGACGCGGCCGCCTGGCCGGTTCAGGGCCTGATCCGTCACTTCCGTCACGAGATCGAAGAGCGTATCGCCAACTACCGCAGCCGCCGCGCGAACTTCGCCGGCCACGCGATCGCGGCGGAGTAGTGATGCAAGGCTACGAAACCCCAGTCCTGAACCAGATTGCATTCGCCTTCGGTATGAGCGCGGTGATATTCTGGCCTGCGTGGCTTGCGGCTTTCGTTGTCGGAGCCGTGCGCTTCCTGCGTTACCAGCTTCGGTCGGGGGCGCTGCTGGTCGTTGCAGCGGCTATCCCCGCCATGACCGTCCTTGTCTTCTTTGTTCTTGTGCAAAACGACGTTGAAGTCGGGCCCATGGAGGGTTTGTTCGCTCAAACTCTAAGTGCGGCCTTCTGGCCTTATCTGATCAGCACCAGTCTTTGCGTCCTCGGCCTGATTGCCGTTGTGATGAGGTCTGGCATGAACTGGCTTAAGTCCAGGTGGGAGGGCTTATATGCTTAAGCTCCTCGTAGTTCTGGGCCTATCCGGATTGGCTTTGGCAGCCTGTGGCCAGCCTGCTGAGAAGACTGCCCCGACTGTGGCCCAGAAGGCTGCGGCCAAACCGTCCGACGCCGTGCAGACGGCCCCTGAGGTTCTGAGCGCGGCCGATCTGCGCCGCGTCTGCCGCGCCGGCCTAGCCGCGATCCACGGTCAGCCGCCGATGGCGATCGACGTCGACGGTGTCGACGGCGGGGTGGTTCATGCCTCGTGGCGTGCTCCGGTCGACGGCGGCCGGATGCGTGCTGACTGCCGGGTCGAGAAAGACCTGATCGTGTGGAAGCCGCTCGATCTGCCTGACGCCACGCTCGTTCGCTGGATGAACCAGGCGGATGACCCGGTGGTCCGCTACGTCATGGACGGTCAGGCGATCACCGTCACTCAGACCCTCCCGGACGGGACGACGGAACAGGCCGAACTGGCTGTTCCCGCAGAAGAGGAGGCGCGGTGATGGCGGATGAACCCGACAACCTCGTTCTCCAGATCCTGCGTCGCGTCGAAGGACGTCTGACGTCCATGGAAACCAAGATGGATCGGCTCGGCGAGGACATGCACGACCTGAAGGTCCGCACCACCCACGTCGAGGAAGGGCTTGCAGGCGTCAATCGTCGCCTGGATCGCCTGGATCAACGTATCGAACGGGTCGAGACACGTCTGACCCTCGTAGACAGCCCGTACGGCGGAGTTCGAGAATAATGCCCATCGCCAAGGTCAACGGCGTCGAAGTCGAGTTCGAGCCCGGGATGACCGTGCTCCAGGTCGCCGAGCGCGCCGGGCAGGAAATCCCGCGCTTCTGCTATCACGAGCGCCTGTCCATCGCAGGCAACTGCCGCATGTGCCTGGTCGAGGTGAAGCCTGGACCGCCGAAGCCGCAGGCCTCGTGCGCTCTGCCGGCCGCCGAAGGCCAGGAAATCTTCACCGACACCCCGATGGTCAAGAAGGCCCGGGAAGGCGTGATGGAATTCCTGCTGATCAACCACCCGCTGGATTGCCCGATCTGCGACCAGGGTGGCGAGTGCGATCTTCAGGACCAGTCCATGGCCTATGGCCGCGACGGTTCTCGCTATGCCGAGAACAAGCGCGCGGTCGAAGAAAAGAACATGGGTCCGACGATCAAGACCTTCATGACGCGGTGCATCCAGTGCACCCGTTGCGTCCGCTTCATCACCGAAGTCGCCGGCGTGCCGGACATCGGCATGATCTCGCGCGGCGAAGACGCCGAGATCACCACCTATCTGGAGAAGTCAGTCGCCTCGGAACTGTCGGGCAACGTCAACGACCTGTGCCCGGTCGGCGCTCTGACGCACCGGCCCTGGCAGTACCACTACCGTCCGTGGGAACTGAAGAAGACCGAGACCATCGACGTCATGGACGCTCTGGGCTCGAACATCCGCGCCGACTTCCGCGGCTCCGAGGTCATGCGGGTTCTGCCGCGCGTGAACGAGGGCATCAACGAGGAGTGGCTGTCGGACAAGAGCCGCTATGTCGTCGACGGCCTGACCGCGCGCCGCCTGGACCGCCCGTGGATCCGTGAGAACGGCAAGCTGCGCGCCGCCTCGTGGAACGAAGCCCTGGACGCGGTCGCCGCCAAGCTGAAGGCGGCTTCGGCCGACCGGATCGGCGTGATCGCCGGCGACCTGCAGGACGCCGAGTCGATGAAGGCGACCCTGGACCTGTTCCGCGCCCTGGGCTCCAAGAACACCGACTGCCGCCAGGACGGCGCCGCGCTCGGCTATGGTCCGCGCGAGAGCTGGCTGTTCAACTCCGGCCTCGAAGGCATTGAAAAGGCGGACGCCATCCTGATCGTGGGCGTCAACCCGCGCGTCGAGGCGCCGCTGCTGAACGCCCGCCTGCGCAAGAGCTGGATCAAGGGCGGGGTCGAGATCGGCGTCATCGGCGAACAGGCCGACCTGACCTTCGACTACGCCTATCTGGGCGCCGGTTCCAAGACGCTGGCCAAGCTGCCCAAGTCGGCGATGGACTTCCTGACCAAGGCCGAGCGTCCGGCGATCATCGTCGGCTCCGGTGCGCTGAACGGGGAGGGCGGCGCGGCCGTCCTGAACGCCCTGGGCGCCCTGGCCAAGAAGGTCGGCGTCATCGGCGAAGGCTGGAACGGCTTCAACGTCCTGCACCACGCCGCCGCCCGCGTCGGCGGTCTGGACATGGGCTTTGTGCCGACCGAAGGCGGTCTGACGGTTTCGGACATGCTGAAGCCGGGCGCGCTGGACGTGTTGTTCCTGCTGGGCGCCGACGAGGTCGATCCGACCGGTTCGAACGCCTTCCGCGTCTATCTGGGCAGCCACGGCGACCGCGGCGCGCACGGCGCCGACGTCATCCTGCCCGGCGCGGCCTATACCGAGAAGTCGGGCCTCTACGTCAACACCGAGGGCCGGGTGCAGATGGCCGAACGCGTCGTCTTCCCCAAGGGCGAAGCCAAGGAAGACTGGGCCATCATCCGCGCCCTGTCCGCCCGCGTCGACCAGACCCTGCCCTACGACACCCTGGACCAGCTGCGCGCCAAGCTGATGGCCGATCATCCGACCTTCGGCCGGATCGACTATCTGCCGGCGCCGGCCGCCTTCGATCCGTCCAAGCTGGGCGTCAAGGGCGACCTGGGCGACCGGGTCTTCGCCTCGGCGATTACGGACCCCTATCTTTCCAACCCGATCGCGCGCGCCAGCGCGACCATGGCCGAGCTGTCCGCCCTGCGGATCGCCCCGGTCGCGATGGCGGCGGAGTAAGTCATGGACGCTGCTACTTCCTTCTGGGCCACGCCGGGCGGCTGGACGCTGATCACTGTCGGTCAGATCCTGCTGATCACGGTCGGCGTGCTGATCGCCGTGGCCTTCCTGCTGCTGGCCGACCGCAAGGTCTGGGCCTCGGTGCAGATGCGCAAGGGACCGAACGTGGTCGGCCCCTTCGGCCTGCTGCAGTCGTTCGCCGACATGCTGAAGTTCGTGCTGAAGGAGGTGGTCATCCCCTCCGGCGCCGACAAGGCGGTCTTCATCCTGGCCCCCATCATCACCGTCATCCTGGCCTTCATGGCCTGGGCCGTGATCCCGTTCGCGCCGGGCTGGGTGGTGTCTGACCTGAACGTCGGCATCCTGTACATCTTCGCCGTCTCCTCGCTGGGCGTGTACGGCATCATCATGGGCGGCTGGGCTTCGAACTCGAAGTATCCGTTCCTGGGCTCGCTGCGTTCGGCGGCCCAGATGGTGTCCTATGAGGTCTCGCTGGGCCTGATCATCATCAATGTGATCCTGCTGGCCGGCACGATGAACCTGTCGCAGATCGTCGAAGGCCAGAGCGGCTATTTCTGGAACTGGTACGCCTTCGGCGGCGGGCAGGGCACCTGGCCCCTGATCGTGATCCTGTTCCCGATGTCGATCGTCTTCTTCGTCTCGGCCCTGGCGGAAACCAACCGCCCGCCGTTCGACCTGCCGGAAGCGGAATCCGAACTGGTGGCCGGCTATCAGGTCGAATACAGCTCGACGACCTATCTGCTCTTCATGATGGGCGAGTACGTCAACATCGTCTTCATGTCGGCGATGATGAGCATCCTGTTCTTCGGCGGCTGGAACCCAGGCTTCCTGTCGCAGGAAACGCTGGACGATCTTCCGGCCTGGATCGCCTACACCATCTATCTGCTGACCTTCGTCACCAAGACGGTGTTCTGGTTCCTGGCCATCGCCCTGGTTAAGGCCTTTGTGCCCCGCTACCGCTACGACCAGCTGATGCGCCTGGGTTGGAAGGTCTTCCTGCCCGCCTCGCTGGTGGCCGTGGTCATCACCGCCGCCTGGCGCGTCTTCGCGGTGGGTGCATAGATGAACCGACGCCCCGTCATCCTGGCCCTGGTCGCATCGTGGGGCCTCGCCGCCTGCACCTTCGCGCCCATCGCCGCTCCGACGCCGACCGATCCGGTCGCGTCGATGGAGCGGCGCGAGGATGAGGCGCGTCGCGGCGGCGAACGGGTCAACCTGTGCCGGATGATGAGCCGGGACGATCCGCGCTATAAGGACATGGACTGCAAGGACGTGCTGCGGGGAGGCGGGGCGTGAACCGTCTGACCCCTCTGCTGCTGATCCTCGTACCTATGGTTACGGCCTGCGCGCCCGATACGCGCATGCCTGAGTCCGGTTATCAGTGGGAACGTCGCCAGGAACGCATCGAGCGAGAATGGCGCGACGCCCAGTCTAAGACCCAGGGCGCGGCCCCCGCCGCACCCGCCCAGACTTCAACCAACGGCGCTCCGGCGCCAGAGGATCGCTTCTGATGTTCACTCGTATCGCCCAGGCCGCGAAGGGCGCGATGATGCTCGACGCCATCGGCGCCATCGGCCTGACCCTGAAGTACATGGCCCGCCCCAAGGCGACCGTGAACTATCCGTTCGAGCGCAATCCGCAGTCGCCGCGCTTCCGTGGCGAGCACGCCCTGCGTCGCTACGCCAACGGCGAGGAGCGGTGCATCGCCTGCAAGCTGTGCGAGGCTATCTGCCCCGCCCAGGCCATCACCATCGAGGCCGAACCGCGCGCCGACGGCAGCCGCCGCACGACCCGCTACGACATCGACATGGTCAAGTGCATCTACTGCGGCCTGTGCCAGGAGGCCTGCCCGGTGGACGCCATCGTCGAGGGACCGAACTCCGAATACGCCGTCGAAACGCGCGAGGAGCTGCTGTTCGACAAGGCCCGACTGCTCGACAACGGGGATCGCTGGGAACGGCAGATCGCCAAGAATCTGGAACTCGACGCGCCTTACCGCTAAGGCGCATCTCGCTTGAACGGGTCGGCGATTCCCAACGGGGTCGCGGCCGATACGAAAGGGGCTTCGTCCCGACATGCTGCAAGGCATAGCCTTCTATCTGCTGGCGGCGACCGCCGTGGTGTCCGGCCTCCTAGTCGTGACCGCGCGCAATCCCGTGCACAGCGTGCTGTGGTTGATCCTCGCCTTCTTTTCGGCGGCGGGTCTGTTCGTCCTGCTGGGGGCCGAGTTCCTGGCCATGCTGCTGGTCGTCGTCTACGTCGGCGCCGTGGCGGTGCTGTTCCTGTTCGTCGTCATGATGCTGGACGTCGACTTCCTGAAGCTGCGCGAAGGCTACGCCAAATATCTGCCGATCGGCGGCGTGGTCGCGGCCGTGCTGCTGGCCGAGATGATCGTGGTGTCCAGCGCGGTGATCCAGGGCGGCGCGACCGCCGGTCTGACCGGACCCGGCGCCCCCGATCCCGACATGAGCAATGTCGAGGCCATCGGCCGGGTGCTCTACACCGACTATATCTACTTCTTCCAGGCCGCCGGCATCGTGCTGCTGATCGCCATGATCGGGGCCATCACCCTGACCCTGCGCCACAAGACGCACGTCAAGCGTCAGGACATCACCGCCCAGGTCAACCGCTCCGCCGCCAAGGCGATGGAGATCAAGTCGGTTCCGACCGGGCAGGGCGTCTCGCCCGAGGAGCTTCTCTGATGGACATCGGTCTCATCCATTATCTCAGCGTGGCGGCGATCCTGTTCACCATCGGGGTCTTCGGCATCTTCGTGAACCGCAAGAACGTCATCATCATCCTGATGTCGATCGAGCTGATCCTGCTGGCTGTGAACATCAATTTCGTCGCCTTCTCGACCTATCTGAACGACATCAGCGGGCAGATCATGGCCATGTTCGTCCTGACCGTCGCCGCGGCCGAGGCCGCCGTCGGCCTGGCCATCCTGGTGACCTTCTTCCGTAACCGCGGCGACATCGCCGTCGACGACGCCTCCGTGATGAAGGGCTGAGCGTGAACCTCCACACCCTGATCATTCTCGGGATCTTCGCCCCGCTGCTGGGCGCGACCGTCGCCGGCCTGTTCGGCCGCCGGATCGGCAATATCCCGTCGCAGACCATCACGACCGGTCTGCTGTTCTTCTCGTGCGCCGTCGCTTGGACGGTGTTCGGCCAGTGGACCTGGGGCCATCTTGAGCCCTTCACCATCCGCCTGGCCCCCTTCATCAATGTGGGCGACTTCCAGTCGGCCTGGTCGATCCGCATCGACGCCCTGTCGGCGACCATGCTGATCGTGGTCACCAGCGTCTCGTCGCTGGTTCACCTGTATTCCTGGGGCTATATGGCCGAGGACGACAGCCGGCCGCGCTTCTTCGCCTATCTGTCCCTGTTCACCTTCATGATGCTGGCGCTGGTGACGGCCGCCGACTTCATGCAGATCTTCTTCGGCTGGGAAGGCGTGGGCCTGGCCTCCTATCTGCTGATCGGCTTCTGGTTCAAGAAGCCGACCGCCAGCGCCGCCGCCATCAAGGCCTTCGTCGTCAACCGCGTCGGCGACTTCGGCTTCGTGCTGGGCATCATCACCATCTTCTGGATGTACGGGACGATCGAGTTCGCCGAACTGTTCCCGCTGGTGGCGACCAAGGCCAGCACGACCTGGGAGTTTCTGGGCGTCCATTGGTCCGCGCTGGATCTGGCCGGCTTCCTGCTGTTCATCGGCGCCATGGGCAAGTCGGCCCAGTTCTTCCTGCACACCTGGCTGCCGGACGCGATGGAGGGCCCGACCCCGGTTTCGGCCCTGATCCACGCCGCCACCATGGTGACCGCGGGCGTCTATATGGTCTGCCTGCTGTCGCCCATCTATGAGTACGCCCCCGGCGCGTCGCAGATCATCGCCATCATCGGCGCGATCACGGCCCTGTTCGCCGCCACGGTCGGCCTGACCCAGAACGACATCAAGCGGGTCATCGCCTATTCGACCTGTTCGCAGCTGGGCTACATGTTCTTCGCGGCGGGCGTCGGCGCCTATCAGTCGGCCATGTTCCACCTGTTCACCCACGCCTTCTTCAAGGCCCTGCTGTTCCTGGGCGCCGGTTCGGTGATCCACGGCATGCACCACGAGCAAGACATGCGGAAGATGGGCGGGCTGTGGAAGCTGCTGCCGATCACCTATGCCGTCATGACCATCGGCACCATCGCCATCACCGGCCTGGGCATTCCCGGCGTCGGCGGTTTCGCCGGCTTCTATTCGAAGGACTCGATCATCGAGAGCGCCTTCGCCTCGGCCGCCTCGGGTCATTCGGCGGTCGGCATGTTCGCCTTCTGCATCGGCCTGATCGCCGCCGGTCTGACGGCCTACTACTCGTGGCGCCTGATCTTCATGACCTTCCACAACAAGCCGGTGTGGAAGGAAGAGGGCGACGCCCATCATGCGGACGATCATGCTTCGCACGCCCAGCTGGAAACCCATTCCGAGCCGGTCGCGGATTCGCACGCCCACGACGACCATGCGCACGACGACCATGGCCACCACGGCCCGCTGCACCCGCATGAGAGCCCCTGGGTCATGCTGGTTCCGTTGATCCTGCTGTCGGTCGGCGCGGTCGCTGCGGGCTTCGTGTTTGCGCCGCACTTCATCGGCCACCACGAGCATGAGTTCTGGCGCGGGGCCATCTTCACCGGCGAGCACAACCATGTGCTCCACGAAAGCCACGACGTTCCGACCTGGGTGAAGTGGTCGCCGCTGATCCTGACCCTGACCGGCACGGCCTTCGCCTACTGGATCTATGTCGCTCGCGAGGGCATGGGCCGTCGCATGGCCGAGCGGGACGGCGCGATCTACCGCTTCCTCTACAACAAGTGGTATTTCGACGAGCTGTACGACTTCGTCTTCGTGCGCGGCTTCAAGGCCATCGGCGACTTCTTCTGGAAGATCTTCGACGTGAAGATCATCGACGGCCTCGGCCCCAACGGCGCCGCCTGGGCGTCGCTGAAATCGGCCGGCTGGCTGTCCAAGTTCCAGTCCGGTTTCCTCTATTACTATGCCTTCGTGATGCTGCTCGGGGTGGCCGGTCTGCTCACCTTCGCCATCTTCGCGTGGGGAGTCTGAGCCCGTGCCCTACATCCTGAGCCTCGTTACATTCCTGCCGCTGGTCGGCGCCCTGGCGATCTTCCTCGCTCGGCTGGCGTCCAAGACCCAGGACGCCGCCGCCCCGGCCGCGCGCTGGATCGCCCTGATTACGACCCTGGTCGTGCTGGGCGTGTCGGTCGTGCTGGTCGCCGGCTTCGATCCGTCGAACGTCAGCTATCAGTTCGTCGAGATGGTCCCCTGGTTCGCCGGGGCCAGCTATCATCTGGGCGTCGACGGGATCTCGATCCTGTTCGTCCTGCTGACGGCCTTCCTGATGCCGATCTGCATCCTGGCCAGCTGGAAATCGATCGAGACGCGCGTCGTCGAATATATGATCGCCTTCCTGGTGCTCGAGACCCTGGTCATCGGCGTCTTCACGGCGCTGGACCTCTATCTCTTCTACATCTTCTTCGAAGGCACCCTGGTGCCGATGTTCCTGATCATCGGCATCTGGGGCGGCGCCAACCGGATCTACGCGGCCTACAAATTCTTCCTCTACACCCTGCTGGGGTCGGTGCTGATGCTGCTGGCCATGCTGTGGATGTCGCACACCGCCGGCACCACCAGCATCCCCGAGCTGAAGCAATACGCCTTCGACCCGGCGGTTCAGCCCCTGCTGTGGCTGGCCTTCTTCGCCTCCTTCGCGGTGAAGATGCCGATGTGGCCGGTCCACACCTGGCTGCCCGACGCCCACGTTCAGGCGCCGACGGCGGGGTCGGTCATCCTGGCCGGCATTCTGCTGAAGCTGGGTGGTTACGGCTTCATCCTGTTCAACGTGCCCATGTTCCCGGTCGCGTCCGAGATGTTCCGTCCCCTGGTCTTCACCCTGTCGGTGATCGCCATCGTCTATACCTCGCTGGTCGCCTGGCGTCAGACGGACATCAAGAAGCTGATCGCCTATTCCTCGGTCGCCCACATGGGCTTCGTCACCCTGGGCATCTTCTCGGGCAATGATCAGGGCCTGCAGGGCGCCGTGTTCCAGATGATCAGCCATGGTCTGATCTCGGGCGCGCTCTTCCTCTGCGTCGGCGTCGTCTATGACCGGATGCATACGCGTGAGATCGCCTTCTACGGCGGCCTGACCTCGCGCATGCCCTGGTTCGCCGCCATCTTCCTGATGTTCACCATGGCCAACGTCGGCCTGCCGGGCACCTCGGGCTTCATCGGCGAAGTCCTGACCATGACGGGCGCCTATCAGGCCTCGACCTGGGCGGCCCTGGTGGCGGCCTCGGGCGTCATCTTCTCGGCGGTCTACGCCCTGACCCTGTATCGTTCGGTCATGTTCGGCGAGATCACCAATCCGAAGCTGATGACCATCGCCGACATCGACAAGCGTGAGCTTGCGCTGTTTGTGCCGTTGATCCTCGGCACCCTGTGGCTGGGCGTCCATCCGGCCGCCGTCCTCGATTACACCGGGCCCGCCGTCGAGGCCCTGACCAATGCCTATCGCGTCGCGATCGGCGGGTGAGACCAAGCATGCCTGATCTGTCCTCCGCCCTGCATCTCGCCGCCTCGGAGCTGACCCTCGCGGTCGGCGCCCTGGTCCTGCTGATGGTCGGCGCCTTCATCGGCGACAAGAGCGCCCGGCTGGTGTCCATCCTGTCGGTCCTGCTGCTGATCGCCGCCGCCGTCATCGCCTTCATGGGACCGTGGGGCGTCGCCTTCAACGGCGCTTATGTGGCCGATCCCCTGGCCATCTACGGCAAGAGCGTCATCTATCTGTCCGCCGCCGTGGCCATCGTCCTCGGCGACGGCTGGATGAAGCGGACCCACATCGCCAAGTTCGAATATCCGGTCCTGATCGTTCTGGCTTCGGTCGGCATGGGGATGATGGCGTCCTCGGGCGACCTGATCTCCATGTACGTCGGCATCGAGCTGCACTCGCTGGCCCTGTACGTCCTGGCCGCCTTCCACCGCGACGACGTCAAGGCGTCGGAAGCGGGCCTGAAGTATTTCGTCCTGGGCGCCCTGTCGTCGGGCCTGCTGCTGTACGGCTCCAGCCTGATCTACGGTTTCGCCGGTTCGATGCGGTTCGAGGACATCGCCGCCTTCGCTCAGAACAACCCGGGCCCCGGCCTGGTGTTCGGTCTGGTCTTCCTGATCTGCGGCCTGGCGTTCAAGGTCTCGGCCGCGCCGTTCCACATGTGGACGCCTGACGTCTATGAAGGCGCGCCGACGCCGGTCGTGGCCCTGTTCGCCACGGCCCCCAAGGTCGCCGCCATGGTCCTGATCGCCCGCGCCCTGGAGGGCGGCTTCAGCGAGGCCCACGCCCAGTGGTCGCAGGTCCTGGTCGCCATCTCCCTGCTCAGCTTCGTCGTCGGCGCCTTCGGCGGTCTGGCGCAGAAGGACATCCAGCGCCTGCTGGCCTATTCGTCGATCGCCAACATCGGCTACGCCCTGCTGGGCATCGCCGCAGGCACCAGTGAAGGCCTGCAGGCCATGCTGATGTTCATGACCCTGTATGTCATCGACCAACTCGGCTTCTTCGCCATCCTGCTCAGCCTGTCCAAGTCGGGCCGTCCGATCCGTCGCATCGCCGATCTGGCGGGACTGAAGAAGGATCGTCCGGTCACGGCCGTGGCCCTGACCATCCTGTCGCTGTCGGTCCTAGGCATGCCGCCGTTCTCGGGCTTCTGGGGCAAGTATTATGTCTTCGGCGCCGCCGCCGACGCCGGCCTGTGGCCGGTCGCGGCCGCGGGTCTGGTCGCCTCGGTCGTCGCCGCCTTCTACTATCTGCGCATCATCAAACTGATGTGGTTCGATGCGCCGCTGGACGAGATCGCCACCGACAAGGCCTCCCCGGAAACCAGCCTCATCGGCTGGGCCTGCGCCGCCTTCGCCTTCCCGCTGGTGATCGTGGGTCTGACCTGGCTGGAGCCGCTGACCAAGGTTGCGAGCGCCGGCTTCGGGAACGGGTAGGGCGTTGACGCCCGCCCCCCTGGTCATCCTCGACGAGATCGACTCGACCAACGCTGAGGCCCGTCGCCTGGCCGAGGCCGGAGAGGCCGGGCCGCGCTGGATCGTGGCGCGTCGCCAGACCGCCGGTCGCGGGCGGCGTGGCCGCAAATGGGATACCGAACAGGGCAATCTGGCCGCCACCCTGCTGGTGACCACGCCCAAGTCGGCGGCCGAGGCGGCCCAGGCCACCTTCGTTGCGGCCCTGGCCGTCGCCGACCTGCTGGACGTCTTCGTCTCGCCGGCCCTGGTGTCGATCAAATGGCCGAACGACGTCCTGCTGGACGGAACCAAGGTCTCGGGCATCCTGGTCGAGTCCGGCGCCCATGCGAACGGCGACCTGTGGCTGGCCGTCGGCATCGGCGTGAACCTGGCCCATGCGCCCGAGGACACCGAGCGGGGCGCGACCGCGATCGCCGCCCGGCTGCGGGCCGACCTGGCCTATGTCCCGCCCATCGAGGCCGCCGCCGAGATCCTGGCCGAGACCTTCGCGGTCTGGTGGGGCCGCTGGCAGACGCTGGGCTTCGAACCGGTGCTGGACGCCTGGACCAGCCGCCTGACCGGGCTGAACGGCCCCTGCGTCGCCCGCCTGGACAATGAGACGCTGGAAGGCTTGGCCGAGGGTGTGGAGCCTGACGGCGCCCTGCGCCTGCGTCTGGCCGACGGCTCCGTGCGGCTGATTTCCGCCGGCGACGTCTTCTTCGGCCCTGGATCGCAGCGGGGGGCGGCCTGACATGCTGCTCGCTATCGAACAGGGCAACACCAACACGCTGTTCGCCGTGCACGACGGAACGGACTGGATCGCCCAGTGGCGCGCCGCAACCGAGGCCAGCCGCACCGCCGACGAATACGCCGTCTGGCTGAACCAGTTGATGACCATGAAGGGGCTGGAGTTTGGGGCCCTGACCGGCTGCATCATCTCCAGCGTCGTGCCCCAGTCGATCTTCAACCTGCGCAATCTGGCGCGCCGCTATTTGAACATCGAACCCCTGGTCATCGGCGAGAACGCCGAGCTGGGCATCGATGTCCGCATCGCCAAGCCCAGCGAGGCCGGCGCCGACCGTCTGGTCAACGCCATCGGGGCCAAGCTGGTCTATCCCGGCGACCTGATCGTCATCGACAGCGGCACCGCCACCACCTTCGACATTGTCGCCGACGACGGCGCCTTCGAGGGCGGCCTGATCGCGCCGGGCATCAATCTGTCGCTCCAGGCCCTGCACGAGGCGGCGGCCAAACTGCCCCGCATCGCCATTCAGAAACCTGAACACGTCATCGGCAAGGGCACGGTCGAGGCCATGCAGTCCGGCGTCTTCTGGGGCTATATTTCGTTGATCGAAGGCCTGGTCCAGCGCATCAAGGCGGAATGGGCGCGGCCCATGACCGTCATCGGCACCGGCGGCGTCGCCAGCCTGTTCGAAGGCGCGACCGACAGCATCGATCACTTCGATCCCGACCTGACTATTCGCGGCCTCCTGGAAATCTGGCGTCGTAACGCCCATTTGACTGACTGAATGAAAAAGCAAACCCAAGACGAACTCGTTTTCCTGCCGCTGGGCGGCTCGGACGAGGTCGGTATGAACCTCAACGCCTATGGCTTCGGGCCAGAGGCCAATCGTGAATGGCTGATCGTCGATGTCGGCGTCACCTTCGGCGACCTGTCCACGCCCGGCGTGGACGTGATCGTGCCCGACCCTTCCTATCTGGAAGGCGAGACGATCAAGGGCATCGTGCTGACCCATGCGCACGAAGACCATATCGGCGCCCTGGGCTGGCTGTGGCCGCGCATCAAGGCGCCGATCTACGCCACCCCCTTCACCGCCTATCTGATCCGGGACAAGCTGCGCGAGCGCGGCATCCTGGACGAGGTGCAACTGATCGAGGTGCCGCTGGGCGGGACCGTCGACATCGGCTCGTTCGGCGTGACCTTCGTCAATATGAGCCATTCGATCGCCGAGCCGAGCGGCCTGGCCATCGACACCCCGTTGGGCGTGGTGTTCCACACCGGCGACTGGAAGATCGACGACCAGCCGATCATCGGCGAGAAGACCGACGCCCCCGCTATTCGCGCCATGGGCGACGAGGGCGTGCTGGCCATGGTCTGCGACTCGACCAATGTCTTCGTGCCGGGCGTCGCCGGGTCCGAAGGCGATGTGGCCGTCGCGATCACCAAGCTGATCTCCAGCCTCAAGGGCCGGGTCGCCGTGGGCTGTTTCGCCTCCAACGTCGCCCGGATGGACAGCGTCATCCGCGCGGCCGAAGCCTGCGGTCGTCGCGTGTCCCTGGCCGGCCGCTCGATGCACCGGATCACGGCGGCGGCCAAACACGTCGGCATGCTGCAGGACGTGAAACCCTTCCTGTCGGACGAAGAGGCCCGCGTCTGGCCCGCCGACCAGATCCTGTACCTGTGCACCGGCAGCCAGGGCGAGGCGAGGGCGGCCCTGTCCCGCGTCGCCGACGGCACCCACCCGGTCGTCAAACTGGGCCTGGGTGACCACTGCATCTTCTCGTCGCGTCAGATCCCCGGCAATGAACTGGCCATCGGCAATCTGCAGGATCGCCTCGCGGACCGGGGCGTGCGCCTCTACACCGAGAAGGATCATCCCGGCATCCACGTCTCGGGCCACCCGTGCCGTGATGAGCTGAAGCAGATGTACGAATGGGTGCGGCCGCAGATCGCGGTTCCGACCCACGGCGTGCGCCGCTTCCTGCTGGAACACGCCAACCTGGCCAAGGACATCGGCGTCAAGGAAACCGTCACCCCGCGCAACGGCGACATGGTGCGCCTGGCCCCCGGACCGGCCAAGATCATCGACGAGGTGCCGAACGGTCGCCTGTACGTCGACGGCGGCATGCTGGTGACCGAACAGGGCGAGGCCCTGAAGGAACGTCGCCACGCCTCGACCAACGGCGTGCTGATCGTCAGCTTCGCCCTGGACAAGCGCGGCCGCATCGCCAGCGACATCGATATCCGCAGCGTCGGCCTTCCCGGCGACACCGCGACGCCGCTGGGCGACGCGCTGGATAATCTGGCCGAGCGCGTCGAACAGGTGATCAAGAACCTGAAGGGCGACGCCCTGGACGACGAAATGGTCATCGAACAGGCCGTCGCCCGTGTGTTGAAAAAGGCCAGCCAGCAGATCTGGGATCGCCGTCCCATCGTCGAAACGGTCGTCCTGCGGGTTTAAAGCGCGATCCTCCAAAACAACGCGTCACCCTCGGGCTCGTCCCGAGGGCCCACCTTTCCGCCTCACGGATAGCTGGGATAGGGTGCCGACCTTGCTTCACTCCAGCAAGCCCGCGTGCTGAACCGTGGGCCCTCGGAACAAGTCCGAGGGTGACGGAATCTGAAATCCGACCTCATGCAACCTTGACCGTTCGCGCGCATTTTTCTGCGCGAACGGTCAAGGAGCACCCGATTGATGTCCAGCAAACCCGGCCCCACGCGCGGCCGCCGTCTGCTGGAACGGGTGCGTCACGCCCGTCATCCCTTGCACGGCTGGCGCCGCTGGGCGGTCATTGCGGGGCAGGGGATCGGCGGCTTCGTCGCCCTTTTCGCCGCAGTGAATCTGGCTCTCAGCCTTTCGACCTTTCGCGGCGACGAGCCGCTGTCGCGCACCGTCCACGAACTGCGCGTCCTGTGGTTCAGCCCGCCGGACGGCCAGCCGATGTCGCCGACGGCCTTTCCGACTGTCTATGGCCGCGACCTCGGCCCCGCGCCCGACACCGCCGCCATCCACGCCTATCTGGAGCGGGAGGCCGAGGACGGGGTCTTCCTGCTAGACCACGTGATGGTGGACCGGATCCTGAAGCTGAACGGACGGATCGACGCCCGCAGCCTGCCGTCCGGCGTCTATGTCGGCGCCCACGCCCTTGGGCCGGACCGCCTGCCTTTGGTGCCCGTGACCAAATACATGGCCCACTATCTGCTGTTCCCGCGCCACGCCTATATCCTGGTGGTGCCCGAGAGCGGACCGGCCATCGCCTTCTCCGCCAGCCAGAACGCCAAGTTCGGCATCGACGTCCATCCCGAGCGTCTCTCGGCGGAGATCGCCCCCTATACGCCCGACGCCTACGACTTCCCCAGTTCGGGCGAGGCCCTGCACGAGATGACGCGGATCACCAGGGACCCGGCTCGCGTCGAAGAAGCCATTGAGGCCCTGAAGGGCGCCCAGGGCCGTCTGGCGGCCGAAGGCCTGACCTACGGCCTTCTGGCGCCCAACTCGAACACCGCCGTCGGCTGCGTGCTGCAGGAATCAGGGGCGATCACTCAGGAGGCGCGCTCGTCGATCCTGCTGGCCCTGCGTGCGCCGGGCTTTGGCGCGAACTGCGATTAGCCGTCTCGAAATCCGCCCGAGGTCCGCTATATCTCGTCCATGACCGAACGACTTTTCCTGCTGAATCCCGACTGGCACGACGACCAGGGCGGACCCTGGTTCTGCCCGCCCGGCGCCTATATCGAGGGCGTGCTGGCCTTCTATCCCCAACTGCGGGACGTCCTTGAGGTGGTCTATCTGGACCATGCCCGGCCGCGCCCGCCGGTCATCGCCGAGCTCGGCGAGGCGCATCAGAGCTGCCCGGTTCTGGTCCTGGACGGCGAACTGGACTGGCCCGAGGCTCAGGTCAGCGAAACGACCGGCCGTCGCTTCCTGCAGGATCAAGCCATCGCCCCCTATCTGGCGGCGCGGTATGGCGTGGGCCGGCCGCACCCCTGAGGGCGGCCAAGCCGGTATCCGTTTAGCCGATCGTGGCCTTGCGATAGGTCTCGTTCAGTTCGAACACCTCGGCCGACACCTCGACCTTGCCGGTCGGCTGGGGCAGCGCCGCAGTCAGAATTTCCAGCACCCGCTCGCTCAGGGCGCTCTTCTGCTCCGGCGTGCGGCCCAGCATCAGGCCGATGCGACAGGCCAACATGGCGGTCCCGGGGGCGTCGTCGGCGATGACGACATGGTCCAGGGCGATCAATCGGGTCTTGCAGGCCGACAGGGCGGCGCCGGCGATCTCGACGGCGGCCTGGTGGATCTCCAACGCGACGGGGGACCAGTCGGTCTCGGCCAGGTGGCGGGTGTATTCCAGGGTGATCTGCGGCATGGCGGGGACTCGTCGTGGGGAGGCTGATCCTCTAGACCGGTTTCAACCGGACGCCAAAGTCCGGACAGGAGGTCTCATGCCCATCGGCCCCATGACCATGTTCGGCATCTACATCATCGTCTGGTGGACGGTGTTGTTCGCGGTGCTGCCGCTGGGAACCTCGCGCGAGACCCACACGCCGCCGACGGACGGGGCGCAATGGGGCGCGCCGACCACGCCGAACCTGAAGCGCAAATTCATCACCACCACCTGGGTCGCCGCCATCGTCTGGGCCTTCGTCATGGTGCTGATCTTCACCGGCTGGCTGCCACTGCCGGACTTCTCGCGCGCGCCGGCGGTCTAATCCCCAACCCGGCCTAGCTTTCGCCCCGGTCCAGCGGCTAAAGCCTTGGTCTCTCTCTACGCCTAGGATTCCCCATCATGCGCCTGTCGCGCTTTTTCCTGCCCACGCTGAAGGAAGCCCCTTCGGACGCCCAGATTGTCTCGCATCAGCTGATGCTGCGCGCCGGCATGATCAAGCAGGAGGCCGCCGGCATCTACGCCTGGCTGCCGCTGGGCCTGCGGGTGCTGCGCAAGATCGAGCAGATCGTCCGTGAAGAGCAGCAGAGGGCCGGGGCGGTCGAACTGCTGATGCCGACCCTGCAACTGGCCGACCTGTGGCGCGAGAGCGGCCGCTATGACGCCTATGGCCCCGAGATGCTGCGCATCACCGACCGGCACGAGCGCGAACTGCTGTACGGGCCGACCAATGAGGAGATGATCACCGACATCTTCCGGGCCTATGTGAAGTCCTACAAGTCGCTGCCGCTGAACCTGTTTCACATCCAGTGGAAGTTCCGCGACGAGCGCCGCCCCCGCTTCGGCGTCATGCGCGGCCGCGAGTTCCTGATGAAGGACGCCTATTCCTTCGACGTGGATGAGGCCTCGGCCCGCAAGGCCTACAACCGCATGTTCGTGGCCTATCTGAACACCTTCGCCCGCATGGGCCTGAAGGCCGTGCCGATGCGCGCCGACACAGGCCCGATCGGCGGCGACCTGAGCCACGAGTTCATCGTTCTGGCCGAGACGGGCGAGAGCGCGGTCTTCTGCGACAAGGCCCTGGTCGAAATGCCGGCGCCGGGCGCGGACGTGGACTGGGACGACCTTCAGTCAATCGTTGATCAACGAACGGCGCTCTACGCTGCGACCGAGGAAATGCACGACGAAGCCCGGTTCGAGGCCGAGACCGCCGAGGGCGACCGCCTGTCGGCGCGCGGCATCGAGGTCGGCCACATCTTCTATTTCGGCGAGAAATATTCGGCCCCGATGAAGGCCAAGGTCGCCGGGCCGGACGGCCAGGACGCCAATGTCCACATGGGCAGCTACGGCGTCGGCGTGTCGCGTCTGCTGGGCGCCATCATCGAGGCCAGTCATGACGAGGGCGGCATCATCTGGCCCGACGCGGTGGCCCCGTTCGACGTGGTCGTGATCAATCTGCGCGCCAATGACGCCGCTGTCTCGGCTGCCTGCGAGGACGCGGTCGCCCAGCTCGAGAAGCTGGGCAAGGACGTGCTGTACGACGACACCGACGAACGGCCGGGCGGCAAGTTCGCCACCGCCGATTTGATCGGCGTGCCGTGGCAGCTGACCATCGGTCCCAAGGGCCTGGCCGACGGCGTGGTCGAGCTGAAGCGCCGCGCCACCGGCGAGAAGGTCTCCGTGCCCCTGGCTGAAGCCATCGAAAGGTTGACTGCTTGAACCTGCCGTCCCGTCCTTCCGGCGCCTTCTCCTCGTGGGAGATCGGCCTGGCCCTCCGCTACCTGCGCGCCAAGCGCAAGGAGGGCGGGGTCGCCACCATTGCGGTGATCAGCTTCATCGGCATCATGCTGGCTGTCGCCGTGCTGATCAGCGTCATGAGCATCATGGCCGGCTTCCGCTCGGAACTGCTGGGCCGGATGCTGTCGTTCAACGGCCATATGTACGCCCAGGGGCCTGTCCTGACGTCGGAAGACCGCGACGCCGCCCTGAAGCGGATCGCCGACGTGCCCGGCGTGGTCAGCGTCACCCCGCTGAACGAGAGCCAGAGCCTCGTCCGGGTCGGCAACTTCACCACGGGCGCCATGGTGCGCGGCGTGCGGCCCCAGGATCTGGCCACCACCAAATACGTCTTCGACAGCCTGACGCCCAAGGAACGGGCCGACTTCGGCAAGGGCGCCTATGGCGGCGACCGCATCCTGATGGGCGCCGCCCTGGCCAACTCCCTGGGCCTGCGGGTCGGGGATCCCGTCACCCTCTATTCGCCGACCGGCGCCGACAGCGCCTTCGGCAATCTGGGCGGTCTGGAAAAGACCTATTTCGTCGGCGGCCTGTTCCGCTCGGGCACGGCCGACTTCGACCGCGCCTTCCTGTTCATGCCGCTGGAGCAGCAGCAGCTCTTCTTCGGCAAGGAGGGGGTCTGGGACGCCATCGAGATCAAGGTCGACGACCCCGACCGCGTCGGCGAACTGACCCCCGCCATCCGCGACGCCGCCGGGCCGGGCTCGGTGATCAGCGACTGGCGCGAGCGTCTGGCCGCCTTCTACGGCGCCCTGCGGGTCGAGCGGGTCGCCATGAGCATCATCCTGGGTCTGGTCGTCGCCATCGCCGCCATGAACATCATCTCCGGCATCGTCATGCTGGTGAAGAACAAGACGCGCGACATCGCCATCCTGCGCACCGTGGGCGCCAGCCCCTCCGCCATCCTGCGCATCTTCTTCATGTCCGGCGCCATGATCGGCGTGGCGGGCACCCTGGCCGGTCTGGCCCTGGGCCTGCTGTTCTGCTGGAACATCGGCGCCATCCAGCACGCCATCGAGGCCGTGCTGGGCGTGCAACTGTTCAACGCCGACGTCTATCAGCTGGACGCCATCCCGGCCCTGGTGGATCCGATGGACGTGACCTGGGTCGCCCTGCTGTCCTTCAGCATGAGTTGCCTGGCCAGCCTGCCGCCGTCCTGGACGGCCTCTCGCATCGATCCCGTGGAGGCGCTCCGCTATGAGTAGTCCCATTCTGTCGGTGCGCGGCCTGACCCGCACCTATGACACCGCCAACGGCGGCCTGACCGTGCTTAAGGGCGTGGATCTGGACGTCATGCCGGGCGAGATCGTCGGCCTGATCGGCCCCTCGGGCTCGGGCAAGTCGAGCCTGCTGCACGCCGCCGGCCTGCTGGAGAAACCGACCGAGGGCACGGTCGCCATCGACGGTGAAATGGTGGGGGATCTGGACGAGCGCGCCCGCACCCGCCTGCGCCTGTCGCGGATCGGCTTCGTCTATCAGTTCCATCATCTGCTGGCCGAGTTCGACGCCCGCGACAATGTCGCCCTGCCGATGCGGATCGCCGGTCTCAGCCTCGCCAAGGCCCGCGCCCAGGCGGAGGAAACGCTGACGGCCCTTGGCCTGGGCGAACGCCTGACCCACCAGCCGGCCCAGCTGTCGGGCGGCGAGAAACAGCGCGTCGCCATCGCCCGGTCCCTGGCCAACAAGCCGCGCCTGCTGCTCGCCGACGAGCCGACCGGCAACCTGGATCCGACCACCAGCCAGTCGGTGTTCGAATCCCTGCGCGACCTGGCCAAGACCACGGGCGTCGCCGCCCTGATCGCCACCCACAATATGGAGCTGGCCGGCCACATGGACCGCGTCTTCGCCCTGAAGGACGGCCACCTGGAAGAGCGGGCGGCCCAAAGCCAGGCGTACTGAGTCAAGCCTACTGAGCTAGGCCTACTGAAGGCCCGCCCGCGTCACCCCACGGCCGCATCGCCCCAGATGGCGCGCAGCTGCTGGGGCCGGCGGCAGCCCTGGCGGTAGGCTTCGTAGTGGGCGCGGTGGCGGCGGGCGTAGTCCTGATGCTCCGGCCCGGCGGGCCAGAACCTCTGGACCCCGACGACCGGGGTCGTGAAGCTCTTGCCCAGCACCCGCATCGCCGCGTCGCGCGATGCAACCGCCGCCGCGCGCTGATCCGCCGTGGCGAAGACGGCCGTCCGATACGACGGCCCCTGATCGCAGAACTGTCCGTCCGGGTCTGTCGGATCGATGGTGCGCCAGTAGCGGTCGACCAGGGCGCGATAGCTGACCACGCGCGGATCGAAGGTGACCTGCACCGCCTCCATATGGCCGGTGCCGCCGCGCACCACCTGCTCATAGGTCGGGTTGGCCGTCTGGCCGCCGACGAAGCCCGACACGGCCGAACGCACGCCGGGCAGGCCGTCAAACGCCTTTTCCTCAGACCAGAAGCAGCCGCCGGCGAAGACGGCGGTCTGGGTGGCGGCTTGGTTCTGCGCGTCGGCGCGGCCCAGCGGCGACACGCCGGCGATCAGCGCAAGGGCCAGGGGGGCGGCGAAGGTGCGGGTCTTGGGCATGGGACATCTCCCTTTCTGCAAAGCCCATACGACGCGCCGGGGCGATTGGTTTCAACCCGTCCGCCTGGGGCTAAGAGCGGGGGTTGACGAGAACAATGAGAGAACATAGAACAAGTCAGGAACATTGATCGACCTGGGGATAAGACCATGCCGCGTTTGATGAGAGATCTGCTGTCGCTTGCATCATGCGGCGGCTTCGTCTGGATGGCCTGGCAGGCGGCCCTGATGGTCACCTCGGTCTGACCGGCAGGTTTGGCGCCTTTGGCACGTTTGGCGCCTTGTCACCCTGTTTTAGCGCCAAGGCGCTGAGCGCCATTGGTGTGGTGGCCGAGTCGGGGTCTTATCTGCGGTCTAGGTGAAGGAGTGGACGGGTGAGCGCGGCAGAAGGTCAGGGTTTCGTCCATCTGCGGGTCCGCTCGGCCTATTCGCTGCTGGAAGGCGCGATCAAGGCGGGCAAGCTGGGCAAGCTGGCGGCGGACGCGGGCATGCCGGCCGTGGCCATCGCCGACCGGTCCAATCTGTTCGGCGCGCTCGAGTTCAGCCAGTACACCAAGGACGCGGGCGTCCAGCCGATCGTCGCCTGCGCGCTTCCGGTCCTGGGCATCGGCGGCCAGCAGGCCGTCCGCTGGGCCAAGACCCCGACCGTGGTTCTGCTGGTCCAGAACGAGACGGGCTGGCGAAACCTGTGCGCCCTGTCGTCCTCGGCCTATCTGGACGCGGGTGAAATGGCCGAGCCCGGCGTGGCCTGGAGCCTGATCGAGGCCCGCTCCGAAGGCCTGATCCTGCTGTCGGGCGGCCCCGACGGCCCGGTCGATCCCCTGTTCGTCCAGGGCAAGACGACGGAGGCGGCGGCCGCTCTGGCGACGATGAAATCCGTCTTCGGCGACCGCTTCTACGTCGAGCTTCAGCGCCACGGTCTGGACGACGAGCGGCGGGCCGAGCCCGGTCTGGTCGAATGGGCCTATGCCAACGACACGCCCCTGGTCGCCACCAATGACGTCTATTACGCTAAGGCGGCCCAGGCGAAGTCCCATGACGCCCTGCTGTGCATCGCCGACGGCGCCTTCACCGGCCAGGAAGACCGCCGCCGCATCACCGGAGAACACTGGTTCAAGTCGGCCGAGGCGATGCGGACCCTGTTCGCCGACCTGCCCGAGGCCTGCGACAACACGATCGACATCGCCCGGCGCTGCGCCTTCCTGGTCAAGACCCACGCCCCCATCCTGCCGCGCTTTGACACCGGGGCGGGGCGGTCCGAGGCCGACGAACTGGCCCACCAAGCGCGCGAGGGGCTGAAGGTCCGCCTCAGCCAGATCACCCCCGCCGTGCCGGTCGAGGAATACTGGACCCGGCTGGAGTGGGAGGTCGGCATCATCCAGCAGATGGGCTTCCCCGGCTATTTCCTAATCGTGTCGGACTTCATCAAATGGGCCAAGGAGCACGGCATTCCGGTGGGGCCGGGGCGGGGCTCCGGGGCCGGCTCGCTGGTCGCCTGGTCCCTGACCATCACCGATCTGGACCCCTTGCGGTTCGGCCTGCTGTTCGAGCGGTTCCTGAACCCCGAACGGGTCTCCATGCCCGACTTCGACATCGACTTCTGCCAGGAGCGGCGCGAAGAGGTGATCGACTATGTCCAGGCCCACTACGGCAAGGACCGGGTCGCCCAGATCATCACCTTCGGCACGCTGCAGGCGCGGGCCGTGCTGCGCGACGTCGGCCGGGTGCTGCAGATGCCGCTGGGCCAGGTGGACCGGCTCTGCAAGATGGTGCCGAACAACCCGGCCGCGCCTGTCACCCTGGCCCAGGCCATCGACCTCGAGCCGCGCCTGAAGGAGGCGAGGGACGCAGAGCCGGCGGTCCGCACCCTGCTGGAAACCGCGCTGGAGCTGGAAGGGCTGTATCGCAACGCCTCGACCCACGCCGCCGGCATCGTCATCGGCGACCGGCCCCTGGTCGAACTTGTGCCCCTGTACCAGGATCCGCGCTCCACCATTCCGGCGTCCCAGTTCAACATGAAATGGGTCGAACCGGCGGGTCTGGTGAAGTTCGACTTCCTGGGCCTGAAGACCCTGACCGTGCTGGACCGGGCGCGCGGCTATCTGGAGCGGCGCGGGGCCGCGCCGGACTGGAGCGGCCTGCCGCTGGACGACGCCCGCACCTATGAGCTGATGGCCTCGGGCCAGACCGTCGGGGTGTTCCAGCTGGAATCCCAGGGCATGCGCGACACCCTGCGCAAGATGCGCTGCGGCTCCATCGAGGAGATCACCGCCCTGATCTCGCTCTATCGGCCAGGGCCGATGGAGATGATCGACACCTATATCGACCGCAAATTCGGCCGGGCCGAGGTCGACTATCTGCACCCCAGCCTGAAAGAGGTGCTGACCGAGACCTACGGCGTCATCATCTACCAGGAACAGGTGATGAAGATCGCCCAGATCCTGGCGGGCTACAGCCTGGGCGAGGCCGACCTGCTGCGTCGGGCCATGGGCAAGAAGAAGAAGGAGGAGATGGACTTCCAGCGGGCGCGCTTCGTCAAGGGCGCCCTGGAGAAGACCGTCCCTGAGACCCAGTCCGGTTCGATCTTCGACCTGGTGGCCAAGTTCGCCGGCTATGGTTTCAACAAGTCGCACGCCGCCGCCTATGCCCTGATCTCGTTCCAGACAGGGTGGCTGAAGGCCAATCACCCGGTCGAATTCTTCGCGGCGTCCATGAGCCTGGACCTGTCGAACACAGACAAGCTGGCGGTCTTTTATCAGGACGCCAAACGGTTCGACGTGCCGGTGCTGCCGCCCGACATCAACCGCTCCTCGGCCGACTTCGACGTAGCCTGGGACGATAGCCGGGGCTCGGTCCTCTATGCCTTGGGCGCCATCCGCAACGTGGGCCTTGAGGCGATGCGCCACGTGATCGAGGTGCGCCAGACCGGCGGTCGGTTCGCCGACATCTTCGACTTCCTCGAGCGGGTCGATCCCCGCAGCGTCAACAAGCGGGCGCTGGAAGGCCTGGCCAAGGCCGGGGCCTTCGACAGCATCCACCCGAACCGCCGCCAGCTGGTCGAACAGGCCGACGTCCTGATGGCCTATTGCCAGAGCGTGGCGGCCGAGCGCGCCTCGTCCCAGGTCAGTCTGTTCGGCGGCGACCAGGCCCATGTGGGGCGGCCGCGTCTGAAAAGCGTCGATCCCTGGGTCGGGCCGGAACGTCTGGACCACGAACTGTCGGCGGTCGGCTTCTATCTGTCGGGCCACCCGCTGGACGAGATGACCTCGGCCCTAAAACGCAAGCGCGTCACCTTCGTCGCCGAGGCCATTCCCCTGGCGGAATCCGGCCACGAGGCCTTCCAGATGGCCGGGGTGGTGCGTCGCAAACAGGAACGCGCCAGCGCTCGCACCGGCGAGAAGTTCGCCTTCGTCACCTTCTCGGATCCGACCGGCGAGTTCGAATGCCTGTTCCCGCCCGAACAGCTGCGCAAATGCCGTGAGGTGCTGGAGCCGGGCGCCTCGGTCATGGTGCGGGTCCGCGCCAAGGCGTCCGAAGGCGAGGTGCGGTTCTTCGGCGACGACGCCAGCCGGATGGACAATCTGCTGGACGACGCCAACATCGGCCTGCGTATCCACGTCTCGGCCCGCACCGCCGACGCCGACGCCCTGAAGGCCCGTCTGGAGCGGGCGCGTTCGGGCGCTATCGGCAAGGGCGGCGAGGTGTCGCTGATCGCCTCGCTGGAGGGGCTTCAGGAAGTCGAGGTCAAACTGCCCGGCCGTTACCGCCTCGACGGCGCCCTGCGCGGCGCCCTGAAGTCGGCGCCGGGCGTGCTGATGTTGGAGGAGGCTTGATGATCGCCCTCATCCTGACCGCCGCCCTGTTGGCCGCCGTCTCCGATCCCGCCCCCAACGCGACCGCGGCTGCGCCCGCCGTCAGGAGCATCGTCATGTCCCACGCCGTCGGAACCTTCGACGTCCAGATCACGCCCGTCGCACCAGACCCGGACGCGCCCGCCGGCGCTCCGGGCCGAATGCTGCTGGCCAAGACCTTCCACGGCGCATTTGAAGGCGGCGGTTCGGGCGAGATGCTGGGCGTCCTGAAGGGCGGGTCGGGCGCCTATGTCGCCATGGAGCGCGTCAGCGGCGTGCTGGATGGCCGCCGTGGGTCCTTCGCCATGGTCCATCGCGGCGTGATGGACGCCGGCGCGCAGGACCTCCTGATCACCATCGTCCCCGGTTCGGGCGAGGGTGAACTGGCCGGCATCAGCGGCGTCTTCCATCTGACCATCGTCGAAGGCGAACACCGCTACGACCTGGAATACAGCCTGCCCGACGCTCCTTGACGGGGTCAGGCCTCGCCGGGGGAGTTCAACAGCCGTCCATAACTGTCCACCAGGCTGGTATAGACCGGCACGAAGATCACCGCCGTCGATCCGCCCGAGGTCACCGGCGCCTTGATCTCGAAGTGCAGATGGATCGTCGTCGCGTTCCCGCCGAAGTCGGCCGAGACCGTGCCGATCTTCTGCCCCCGGGTCACGGCCTGACCCTCATGGATCAGGGCCCGCACGCCCGGCATGTCCATGTGCAGATAGCGGTAGATCCGGCCGCTGGCCCCCTGGATGAAGACGGTATAGCTGCCGATCGAGGTCACGGTTCCGGACTCGGCCGCGACTACGGCGTGAACCTTCTTCACGCAGGTCGAGGGCCGAATGTCCTGCCCTTGGTGCCCCTTGCCGCTGGGACACATGCCGTTGGTCCAGGACCGGCTTTCGCAGAAGTTGTCCCGCCACGGATAGGCGTAATTCCGGCTGTCGCACTGCCCGCCCGGCCCAGGCGCCTGATAGCCGCCGTATCCATAGACCTGGGAGTTGGCGAAGGCCGGCGCCGCCTCGATGGGAAACCGCATGCCCGGCGCCCACAGGGTCACGTCCGTCGCCCCTGCGCCTGATCCGGGATAGAGGGCGCCCGGGGGTTCGTGCGGCCAGGTAACGGGCTCGGGCGCCGGCGGGGTCGGCGGCGCCTCCGCCTCTGCGACCGGGGGTGTCGGCGTCGCCGGAGCATCGGCTGGAGGCGGTGTCTGACCGCACCCTGACGGCGAACAGGCGGCCAGCAGAAGAAGGGCAGGAAGGGCCAGGCGTTTCACTGTCCGCCTCCGCCGAGCAGTTGAAGAGACGCCGCAAAGGCCACGGCAGCCGCCTCCGTACAGTCCGGCGGCCCCAGGGTGTCGCAGACGAAGGTCAGATTATAGGCTGCGCCGAAGCGGACGAACGCGACATCGACGCCGTATTCGGTCTGCTCTGTATGGACCTGCGTCAGCCCCCGCTCCGCCGCCAGCGCCCGTGCGGCCGCTGCCGGCGCCGCTGCTCGAACAAAGGCTCGAGATTGCGCCGGGACGGGAGCCGGCGCGGCGGGCGCAACGCCCGTGGGCGACTGGAGGGCCCGGACAGATCCAAAGATTTCGACGATCAGTCCCTCCTTTCGCACCACCAGCGTGTACTGCCGGTCGCCGGGATAGAAGCGGGCGCTGCTTAACAGGCTTGGATCGGCAGGGCCGAGCACCGGCACGGGCGAAGCCTCGATCTGTGCGAGGATGGGTGCGGTCGTGCGACCCTGACCCAAGAAGCCTCGAAGCCGCCCGGCCAGGGGATCCTGCCGTGCGAGGGCTAGCGCGGCCTGGTCCGCCCTACCTCGCGCCAAGGCGGCTTCAGTCGGAGTTGGTCCGGTCGGCGGAGCCTGTCTATTCGGCTGGGGCTGAACCTGCGTCCAGGCGACGCCGGCGCCCAAGGCCGCCGCCGCTCCAATGGCCCCAAGGCTGGTTCTCCAAGCCATGGCGTTTCCCCCGTTCCCCGAGTTACACATATCACTGATAGTCGAGGCGGGCGAGGCGGAAAATCCCGCTCAGACAAAGGCCAAGCTTATGAATTTACGGAACCTCACACTTCCGTGAGGGGTTTCACCTGTCTCTAGGGAGACATCAAATGAAAAACATCCTCATCGTCAGCGCCGCCTCGCTGGCCCTGCTCGCGGCTTGCAACCAAGGGGACTCCGCCGGGCAAAATGCCGGAGAAGCGGTGAACGCCACCCAAGACGCCGCCTCCGGCGTCGTCGGACAGACCTCGGCCACGACGCTCGGCGCCAATACCATAGACGGTTTCGTCACCGGTCTCGCCACCGGCAATATGTACGAGCTTCAGTCCGCAGAAATCGCTGCGTCCAAATCGACTAACGCCGACGTAAAGGCGCTTGCCGCGATGATCGAGAAGGACCACACGGCTGCAGGCGAGAAGTTGGCCGCAGCCGTCCCGACAGCCGCGCCGAACGTCGCCCTTCCCACCGCCCTGGATGAGCGTCGCAAGGGGCTGATCGACAACCTCAATGCGGCGACTCCCGGCGATTTCGACAAGGTCTACCTGACCCAGCAGGTCGCAGCGCACAACGAGACCCTGACCCTGCTCGACGGCTTCGACGACAATACGGACGCCCCGACGTTGGCGTCTCTGGCGCGGGAGCTGACCCCGACGGTCATGGCGCACCGCGACCGCGCTCAGGCCCTGCTTGACGCCATGAACTAAGGCCTGCGGGCATGACTTTGGAAGGCGGTCTCGAAAGAGGCCGCCTTTCTGTCTGTTCGACGAGTGCTTGCTATTTGGGCGTATCCCGCCTAAACGGCCCCCGCACTTCGCAACGCGGGCGAGGCGCGTTTCGGGGAGACATCCCGACACGCTCCATTCCGAGGGTCCTCAGGCCTTTAATCCCCGCGCCACGTTTGATCGGAAAAAGGAACTAACGATCATGGCTCTGCCTGAATTCTCGATGCGCACCCTGCTGGAAGCGGGCGCTCACTTCGGCCACCAGACTCACCGCTGGAACCCGAAGATGGACCGCTACATCTTCGGCTCGCGCTCGAACATCCATATCATCGACCTGTCGCAGACGATGCCGCTGTTCCACCAGGCTCTGGTGGCTGTGCGTGACGTCGCCGCCAAGGGCGGTCGCGTCCTGTTCGTCGGCACCAAGCGCCAGGCCGCCGATCCGGTCGCCGAAGCAGCCAAGCGCTGCGCCCAGTACTATATGAACAACCGTTGGCTCGGCGGCACTCTGACCAACTGGCGCACCGTCTCGGGCTCGATCGCTCGCCTGCGCGAGCTGGAAGGCATCCTCGAGAACGGCGGCGAAGGCCGCGTTAAGAAGGAGCTGCTGAACCTGCAGCGCGAGAAGGACAAGCTGGAACTGTCGCTGGGCGGCATCAAGGACATGGGTTCGATTCCGGACATCATGTTCGTGATCGACACCAACAAGGAAGCGATCGCGATCCAGGAAGCCCGCAAGCTGAACATCCCGATCATCGCCATCCTGGACACCAACTCGGATCCGGACGGCATCACCTATCCGGTCCCCGGCAATGACGACGCCGCCCGCGCCATCCAGACCTACTGCGACCTGATCGCCGACGCCGTCCTGGACGGCCTGGCCGCCGGCGCGTCGGCTTCGGGCGTGGACCTGGGCGCTGCGATCAATCCGGAAGAGCCCATGCTGCGTGAAGCCTCGACCCCGGTCGAAGCCGACGCCGCGCCGGCCGGTACGGAAGAAGTCGCTGCTGAACTGCTGGCCTCGGATGACGCCTCCGCCAACACTGAAGCTCTGGACGCGGTCGAGACCGAACAGGCTGCAGGCTAAACGTCTGACGGCCTTCGCGCTAAAGCAGCGAGCCGCCGTGCGGCAAGCGATAGCGCAATATGAGGGCCGTGGTTTGAACTGACACACGGCCGGGCTAAGTCAGCCCGGCCGTTCCCACATACGAAATCCCCCAAGGAGAAGAACATGGCCGAGATCACTGCCGCCCTCGTGAAGGAACTTCGCGAGCGTTCGGGCGTCGGCATGATGGACTGCAAGAAGGCGCTGGTCGAAAACGACGGCAACATCGAAGCAGCGATCGACTGGCTGCGCGCCAAGGGCCTGTCCAAGGCCGCCAAGAAGGCCGACCGTGTCGCCGCTGAAGGTCTCGTCGCCGTCGCGTCGAAGGAAGACGGCAAGGGCGAAGTCGCCGCCGCCATCGAGTTCAACGCTGAGACCGACTTCGTCGCCCGTAACGAGCTGTTCCAGAACGCCGCCAAGTCGTTCGCCCAGCTGGGCCTGGAGCATCACTCGGTCGAGGCCCTGCACGGCGCTGAACTGGAAGCCGGCAAGACGGTTCAGGACGAAGTGACCAATATGATCGCCACCATCGGCGAGAACATGCAACTGCGCCGCGCCGCCCGCCTGTCGGTGTCGGAAGGCGTCGTCTCGACCTATGTCCATAACGCGGTTTCGCCGGGCGTGGGCCGTATCGGCGTGCTGGTCGCCCTGGAAGGCGAGGGCGACAAGACCGCTCTGCGCGAACTGGGCCGCAAGATCGCCATGCACGTGGCCGCCACGGCGCCGCTGTCGCTGAACACCGACGACCTGGACCCCGCCGCCATCGAGAAGGAACGGACCGTTCTGACCGAAAAGGCCAAGGAAGAAGGTCGCCCGGAAGCCATGATCGCCAAGATCGTGGAAGGCCAGATCAACAAGTTCCAAAAGGACGTGGTGTTGTCCAAGCAGCCGTTCGTGATGGACCCGGACGTGACCATCGAACAGCTGGTCGCCAACTCGGCCAAGGAACTGGGCTCTTCCAACCTGCACCTGGCCGGCTTCGTCCGCCTGGCGCTGGGTGAAGGCGTCGAGAAGGTCGAAGGCCCCGATTTCGCGGCCGAAGTCGCCTCGATGATGGGCGGAAACTAAGCCTCACTCCCTCATTCGTGAGGGATTTCTATCAGAAGGGCGCGTTCGGCTTTGATGGTCGGCGCGCCCTTCGTCTATAAGAAGTCGCCTGATTCAACGGCGCCGCAGACAACGGACCCACCCGCATGCCCGACGCCCCCTCGAACTTCCGCTACAAACGCGTCCTGCTGAAGGTTTCCGGCGAGGTGCTGATGGGCGATCAGTCCTTCGGCGTCGACATGAAGACCGTGGACACGGTCGCCAAGGCCGTGGCGCAGGTCGCCGCCGAGGGCGTCGAGATCTGCCTGGTGATCGGCGGCGGCAATATCTTCCGCGGCCTGTCCAAGGCCGCTGCGGGCATGGAGCGCGCCCAGGCCGACTATATGGGCATGCTGGCGACCATCATGAACGCCCTGGCGATGCAGTCGGCGCTGGAGAAGATCGGCGTCTCGACCCGCGTGCAGAGCGCCATTCCTATGGCCGCCATCGCCGAGCCCTACATCCGCCGTCGCGCCCTGCGTCATCTTGAAAAGGGTCGGGTGGTGATTTTCGCCGCCGGCGTCGGCGCGCCTTTCTTCACGACGGACTCGGGCGCCGCACTGCGCGCCGCCGAAATGGGTTGCGACGCCCTGTTGAAGGGCACCAGCGTGGACGGCGTCTATACCGCCGACCCCAAGAAGGATCCGGCCGCGACACGTTACGAGACCCTGACCTATCAGGACGTTCTCGCCAAGGATCTGCGGGTCATGGACGCCTCCGCCATCGCCATGATGCGCGATACGGGCATTCCGATCGTCGTCTTCTCGATCCGGGAAGACGATTCCCTTCGCCGGGCGCTGACCGGCGAGGGCACCTGCACGATCATTCAGGATCCCGCCTGACCGATCGGTAGATTACGATAGACGAGAGAGACCAAGACCATGGCCAAGCCCGAACTGAAGACCTATCGCGACCGCATGGACCGGTCCGTCGCCGCCCTGAAGGAAGAGTTCAGCGGCTTGCGCACCGGCCGGGCGAACGCCGGTCTGCTGGATCCCGTACGTGTCGAAGCCTATGGTTCGGCTTCGCCCCTGACGGCGGTGGCCGCCGTCAGCGTGCCTGAGCCCCGCATGATCAGCGTCAATGTCTGGGACAAGGGCATGGTCGTGGCGGTCGAAAAGGCTATTCGTAACGCCAATCTGGGCCTGAACCCCATCGTCGACGGCCAGACCCTGCGCATTCCCGTACCCCCCCTGACCGAGGAGCGCCGCAAGGATCTGGTCAAGCTGGCGGGGAAGTACGCCGAGCAGCAGAAGATCTCAGTGCGCAATGTGCGCCGCGACGCTAACGACGACCTGAAGAAGGCCGAGAAAGCGGGCGAGATCAGCCAGGACGAACAGAAGAAGATGGAAACCGAGGTCCAGAAGGAAACCGACGCCGCCATCAAGCGGATCGACGAGACCTTGAAGACCAAGGAACAAGAGATCATGCAGGTCTGAGGCGGATCACTTGGGCCTGAAGGGATCGAACGACAGATGACGGCAGACAGCGCCGCGCCTTCAGGCCCGGGTCCGGATGGACCGCGTCATGTCGCCATCATCATGGACGGCAATGGCCGCTGGGCCAAGGCGAAGGGGTTGCCGCGCGCACTGGGCCACCGTGAGGGTGTGCAGGCGCTGAAACGGACGATCCAGGCCGCGCCGGACTTCGGAATTCGTTGCTTGACCGTCTTCGGCTTCTCGACCGAGAATTGGAGCCGCCCCGCCGAAGAGGTCTCGGACCTTATGGGACTGGTGCGGACCTATGTCGCCAGCGATCTGGCGCGACTGGAGAAGGCGGGGGTGCGTCTGCGCATCCTTGGGCGTCGCGAGGGGCTGCCCGCCGACATCGCCGCTATCATCGACAAGGCCGAGGCGCAGACGGCCCACAATGACAAATTCATGCTTCAGGTCGCCTTCAACTATGGCGGCCGGGCCGATCTGATCGACGCCGCGCGGCGGCATGCGGAGCGCATCCTGGCCGGCGAGACCACCGAGCCGTTGAATGAAGAGAATTTTGCGGCCGGACTGGCGACGGCGGGGTCGCCGCCGCTGGATCTGATCATCCGCACCTCGGGCGAGCAGAGGCTGTCGAACTTCCTGCTCTGGGAAGCGGCCTATGCCGAACTGGTGTTCCAGGACATCCTGTGGCCCGACTACGGCCCGAAGGCCTTGGGCGAGGCGGTCGCGGCCTTCGCCCAACGTGAGCGCCGCTATGGCGGACGAGAACCCGCGCCTGCCCGTGTGTCGGCCTGATGGCGGTCAAGGGACGTGATATTGCGCTGAGGGCGGCCTCAGCCGCCGTGCTTGCGCCGGCTGCGGTCGCGGCCACCTGGTTCGGCGGCGTCTGGTTCCTGGCGCTGGTTCTGGCCGCCAGCGTGGTGCTGTCTTTCGAATGGGGCGCGATGAGTGCGCCGAGAGCCCGACGCACGGTTGGGGGCGCAGTGGCTCTCGCAGTCATGGCTGCGGTCGTCAGCGCCTATTTCGGCGTCATGTCCGTGGCCTTTGTCGTTCTGGTGTTCGGCGCGGCTGCGGCAGGTCTCTACGCCCGCAAACAGGGACAGCAGGCCATTGATGCGGCCTATGGCGTGCTCTATCTGGGTTGGCCGTCCGTTCTGCTGATCTGGCTGCGTGACGGCGAAAGTCCGGTCGGGTTGCACTGGACGGCTCTGGTCTTCGCGGTCACCTGGTCGGCGGATATCCTGGCCTATCTGGCCGGTTCCACTTTCGGCGGTCCCAAGCTGTGGCCGCGCTATTCGCCCAACAAGACCTGGTCCGGCTTTGTCGGCGGCATTCTGGCGGGCGCAGTCGCCGGCGCCGTGCTGACGGCTTGGTTCGACATGGGGCGGTTGACGATTTTCTGGGGCGCGATCCTGGGGCTGGCGGCGGCGCTGGCGACCATGGCGGGCGACCTTTGGGAATCGGCGCTCAAGCGGCGGTTCGGGGTCAAGGACGCAGGCAACACCATACCGGGGCATGGTGGGCTGCTGGACCGCGTGGACGGAATGATGTTCGCGGTGGTGGTCGTGGCGGCGGGGCGCCTAGCGGTGCTTCTTCTGGAACGGGGCGCGTCTTGATCCGTCGTCGCGTCACGGTTCTGGGCTCGACCGGCTCGGTTGGCTCCTCGACTCTCGATCTGATGGAACAGGCCGAGGCGTCGGGCACGGGCGGTTTCGAGGTTGAGGCCCTGACAGGCGGCGCCAATATCGTGAAGCTGGCCGAGCAGGCGCGGCGGTGGAAGCCCAAACTGGCTGTGACCGCCGATCCGGCAAGATTGTACGATCTGCGAGACGCCCTGGCGGGAACCGGCGTGGCCGTGGCGGCTGGGGAGGCGGCGATCGTCGAGGCGGCGACGCGGCCGGCGGACTGGATCATGGCTTCGATCGTCGGTGCGGCGGGTCTGAAGTCGGCGTGGGCGGCGGCGGACACAGGCGCGATTCTGGCTCTGGCCAACAAGGAGAGCCTGGTCTGTTGCGGACCGGCGCTGATCGAGCGGGTCAAGCGGGCAGGGGGGCGGCTGATCCCGGTCGATTCCGAGCATTCGGCCATCTTTCAGGTCTTTCCCGCCGAGGCGCCTGAACAGGTGGCGAAACTGGTGCTGACGGCGTCCGGCGGTCCTTTCCGGCAGACGTCGCTCGCCCAGATGGCGGGGGTCACGCCCGAACAGGCCGTCGCCCACCCGAACTGGAGCATGGGCGCCAAGATTTCGGTCGACAGCGCCACCATGGCCAACAAGGGCCTGGAGATGATCGAGGCTGCCTATCTGTTCGGCATGCCGCAGGAGCGTATCGACGTGGTGGTGCACCCGGAGTCGATTATCCACAGCCTTGTGGAATATGTGGATGGCTCCACCCTGGCCCAGATGGGCCCCCCGGACATGCGCACGCCGATCGCCTGCGCCTTGGCCTGGCCGGATCGGATCGCCTGGCCTGCACCCAGGCTGGACTTGGCCGCCTTGGGGCGGCTGACGTTTGAAGCGCCCGATCTGGCGCGGTTTCCGGCCTTGGATCTGGCGCGCCAGGCGTTGGCCGCAGGGGGCGCCGCCCCAGCCGTGTTCAACGCCGCCAACGAGGTGGCGGCTTTCGCATTTCTTGACCGCAAGCTGGGCTTTCTCAATATTGCCGCAGTCGTCGCCGAAACCCTTGAGCGTGCGACGAAAGCGGGGATGGTTTTCGGCTCTGGAGACGCCTGTGGCGCGGCCCTTTCGGTCGATGCCGAGGCCCGTCTCATGGCTGAAACTATAATCGCCGGATTGGCGAACGTGGCCTGATCGGCCTGGGGAGACGATTTTACAATGCTGGGCGCCCTGGGTCAGATCCTGATCTACATCGTGCCGTTCCTGCTGGTGCTGACCTTCATCGTCACCATCCATGAGCTGGGTCACTTCCTGGTCGCCCGCGCCTTCGGCGTGAAGGTGGACCGTTTCGCTATCGGCTTCGGCAAGGCGATCTTCAGCCGCACGGATCGCCACGGGATCGAATGGCGGTTCGGCTGGATGCCGCTGGGCGGCTATGTGAAGTTTTCAGGCGATCTGGACGCTTCCAGCGTGCCTGACCAGGCGGGGTTGGCTGAACTGCGGCAGCGAGTGATCGCCGAGGGTGGGCCGGGCGCCGAGCGCGACTATTTTCACTTCAAGCCGGTATGGCAGCGCGCGCTGATCGTCGTCGCCGGGCCCGCCGCCAATTTCGTCCTGGCAATCACCATCTTCGCGATCGTCTTCATGAGCGTGGGGACGCAATTGCGTCCTGCCCGCGTGGCTCAGGTTCAGGCCGGTTCGCCGGCCGCAGCTGCGGGCTTCCAGGTCGGCGACCTGATCACTGGCGTGAACGGCAAGGCGATCAAGGACGGTGGCGAGGTGACACGCACCGTCATGCTGTCCAGCGGTGATCCGGTTCGGTTTACCGTTGAACGTCAGGGACGGGCCGTCGAGCTGACGGCCACGCCCGAACGCCGCGAGGAAAACGATCCCATCGCCGGTCGAGTCAAGGTTGGGCGTATCGGCCTGGGTCTCGCGCCTGCGGCCGGCGATTTGCGCCACGTCCGCTATGGACCTGTCGAAGCTGTGGCCGAAGGCGTACGCCAGACGGGCGATGTCATCGGCTCGACCCTAACCTATCTGGGACGTCTGGTGACGGGGCGTGAGTCCGGCGATCAGTTCAGCGGCCCGCTGGGCATAGCCAAGGCGACCGGGTCCCTGACAACGGCTGCGGTCGAAGCCAATCCGGACCCCGGCGCCATTGCGATCAACCTTCTGCTGACGTTGACAACCTTCGCCGCCATACTTTCGATCGGAATCGGCTTTCTAAATCTGTTGCCCATTCCTGTGCTGGACGGCGGCCATCTGCTTTTCTACGGCTATGAAGCCGTAGCCCGGCGGCCCGTGGCGGCGCGGTATCAGGAGATGGGCTATCGCGCAGGTCTTGCGCTTCTGGCGGGATTTATGTTGTTCGCGACGTGGAACGACCTACAGAAGCTCAACATCTTCCAATTCCTCGGCGGGCTCGTCTCGTGAGCCGACGCCAGCCCCCGATGGTTTTCAGAATGAACGACATGAAATCTCGCGCCGCCGTCCGACTGGGCGCCCGTTCCAGCCTCCTCGCGCTGGCCGTCGCCGCCGGGCTCGGCGCCCCCGCTCTGGCGCAATCGGCGCCGGCGCCGGCCCCGGCTCCGCAGACCGCGCCCGCTGACGGCCAACCGCCGCGCGTCGAGATCGCCGCGCCTCAAACGCTGACCGTCAACCGCATCCTGGTCCAGGGCGCGCAACGGATCGACCAGACGACGGTCCTGTCCTATCTGCCGATCCGACCCGGGGACAATGTCGACGCCCAGGTGCTGGACGTCGCAGTGCGGACCCTGTCGCGCACCGGCCTGTTCGCGGACGTGCAACTCGGCGTCCAGAACGGCGACCTGATCGTGCAGATCGTCGAGAACCCGATCATCAACCAAGTGGTGTTCGAGGGGAACAGCGCCCTGTCCGAGGACAAGCTGACCAAGGAGGTCACGCTCCAGCCTCGCGGCATCTACACCCGCGCCAAGGTGCAGGAAGACGTCGGCGCCATCGTCGAACTGTATCGCCTGCAAGGCCGTATTTCCGCGACCGTGACGCCCAAGCTGGTCCAACTGGAGCAGAACCGCGTCGACGTCATCTTCGAGATCAACGAAGGCGCCGAGACCGGCATCAGCGCCATCAATGTGCTGGGCAACCAGGCTTTCTCCGACAATGACGTCCGCGACGTCATGGTGACGGAACGATCGCAGTGGTGGAAATTCTTCTCCAGCAACGACAACTATGATCCGAACCGTCTGGACTATGATCAGGAGCAGCTGCGCAAATTTTATACGAACCGCGGCTACTATGACTTCCGCATCATCTCTTCGGTCGCTGAGCTGCAGCCGGATGATCAGGCCTTCCAGATCACTCTGACCCTGAATGAAGGCGACAAGTACAATTTCGGCAAGGTCGACGTCATCACAGAGAATGACCGCCTGAACGCCGAGTTCCTGAAGGCCCTGGTGCCGATCCGCGAAGGCCAGCTCTACGAGAGCGACAAGATCGAGCAGGCGGTCGACGCCCTGACCTTCGCCGCCGGTTCGGCCGGCTACGCCTTCGTCGAGATCAATCCGACCTATCGCGCCAATCCCGAGACCGACACGGTCGACGTGACCTTCAACGTCTCCGAAGGCCAGCGCGTCTATATCGACCGCATCAATGTGGTCGGCAACACCCGCACCATTGATCCGGTCATCCGGCGCGAACTGATGCTGACCGAAGGCGACGCCTTCAATCGCGCCCTGATGGAGCGTTCGCGCAACAATCTGCGCGCACTCGGCTTCTTCAAGGATGTGACGATCGAGGAGACGCGCGGCAGCGCGCCGGACCGTTCGGTCATCAACGTCAATGTGGAAGAACAGCCGACGGGAGAGCTCTCGGTCGGCGCCGGCTTCAGCTCGGTCGACTCCTTCACGGTCAATCTGGGCATCTCGGAACGGAACTTCCGCGGCCGGGGCCAGAACGTCGTCGCCCGGATGGAATGGGGCTCGCTGCGCCAGCAGGTCGATTTCCGCTTCACCGAGCCGAAATTCCTCGGACGCGATCTGCGCGCCGGTTGGGATCTGTTCCACTCGCGCTACGACCTCAGCGAATATTCGTCGTACGATTACCGCTCGACCGGCGGCGGCCTGCGGCTGTCCTATCCGCTGAACGGCAATATGCTGCTCAGCACCCGCTACTTCCTGAAGTCGGACGAGATCATCGTACCGACCGGCTATTGCACCACGACCGGCAGCGGTTCGTCGGCGCTTTGCGACCAGGTCGGCAGCTATATCAACTCGTCGGTCGGCTATACGCTGCAGATGAACTACACCAATGATCCGGTTCGGCCGACGCGTGGCTGGTCCAGTTCGTTGCGCCAGGACTTCGCCGGTCTGGGCGGGGACGTGAACTATGTGAAGACCGAGGCTGACGCGGCCTGGTACTACGGCTTCACCCCGCAGTGGGTCGTCAGCGTTCAGGGTTCGACCGGCTATATCAGCGGCTGGAACGGCGATCCGATCCGGATCAACGACCGCTTCTTCAAGGGCGGCAACAGCTTCCGCGGCTTCGAGACCGCCGGCATGGGACCGCGCGACCTAGATACGACCGACGCCCTAGGCGGCAATTTCTACGCCATCGGCACGGTTGAGCTGACCCTGCCGAACTATCTGCCCGAACAGTACGGCATCAAGACCTCGCTGTTCGCCGACGTCGGTACGCTGGGCGTGCTCGATGACCGCTACAAGCTGACCTCGACCGGCACCGTCGATTCGACAATCGCCGACGAACTGTCGCTGCGGGCCTCGGCCGGGGTCAGCATCCACTGGAAGTCGCCGATGGGGCCCATCCGGTTCGACATCTCCAAGGTCCTGTCCAAAGAAGACTACGACAAGACGGAATCCTTCCGCTTCTCGACCTCCACCCAGTTCTAAGGAAGCGACGCAAAAGCGCTCGCACGAGGATTACCCCATGAAAGCTCTGATCATCGCCGCCACGGCCGCCGCTTCTCTGGTCGCCACCGCCGCCTCTGCCCAGACGGCCGCGCCCGCAAACCCGGGTCCGGTCGTTCCGGGCGTGTGCGTCTATTACAACGCCCGCCTGCTGGCCCAGTCGGCTGCCGGTCAGGCCGTCGAGGCCCGTATGCAACAACTGGCCCAGGAAGTTCAGGGCGAGCTTCAGCCCTATGCCACGGCCATCCAGTCCGAAGCCCAGCAACTGCAGACCTCGGGCGCCAGCCTGCCGGCTGACCAACTGCAGCAGCGCCGTCAAGCCCTGCAACAGCGCGCGCAAGAAGCTCAGCAGCTGGAAGGCACCCGCGAGAACGAACTGCGCTACACCCTGGCCATGCAACGCCAGGCCATCACCGAAGCCGTTTCGCCGATCCTGACCGCCCTGTACCAGGAGCGCGGCTGCGGCCTGCTGCTGGATCGCGAGAGCGTCTTCATGATGAACCCGGCCATGGACCTGACCGATGCGGCCATCCAGCGCCTGAACACGGCCCTGCCGACTCTGTCGTTCAACCGTATGGCGGTTCCGGCCCAGCAGTCGCAACAGCCGGCCGCCGCTAACTAAGGTCCACATGCCCGACACCCGCTTCTTCGAAACCCTCACCCCCCTGTCCGTCGTCGATCTGGCGTCGCAAATCGGAGGCGAGGTCGAGAGGGGCGGGGATCGGATAATAGGCTCCGTCGCGCCCCTGTCCTCTGCGGACGGGGGCGCGATCGCATTTCTGGGCGACCGCAAATTCGCCGCAGCCCTGGCCGCGACCAAGGCGGGGTGCGTGATCGTGCCGTCCGAGGCCGTGGCGTCCGCCCCCGCAGAGTCCGCCGTCATCGTGTCCCGCACGCCTCAGGCGTCCTGGGCCATGGCCTCAGCCCTGCTGCACCGCCCCATTACGCTCGACCGCCCTATTGCGGCGTCCGAGGCGGCCGAGGACGACACTGTGGTGGTTGAGCCGGGCGTCGTGCTCGGCGAGGGTGTCCGTATCGGACGCGGCACGCGCATCTGCGCCAACACCGTCATCGGTCCGGGCGTGCAGATCGGCCGGGATTGCGTGATCGGTTCGAACGTCACCGTCGGCTTCGCCCTGATCGGCGACCGGGTGAAGCTTTACGCCGGCGCGCGCATCGGCGAGGCGGGCTTCGGCGCCACGGGCACGGCTTCCGGCGTTATGGACATCCCCCAGCTGGGGCGTGTCATCCTGCAGGATGGCGTCACGGTCGGCGCCAATTCCTGCATCGACCGGGGCGCCTATGACGACACGGTCATCGGCGAGAACACCAAGATCGATAATCTGGTCATGGTGGGCCACAATTGCGTCATCGGGCGCAACTGCCTTCTGGTCGCCAATACGGGCATCTCGGGCTCCGTGACCGTCGGCGACAATGTTATATTCGGCGGCAAGGCCGGCGTCGGCGATCATATCACCATCGGCGAGGGCGCACGCGTTGCGGCGGGCGCGGGCGTCCTGGCGAATATTCCGGCGGGCGAGACCTGGTCGGGTTATCCGGCCCGTCCGATCCGACAGTTCTTGCGCGAAACCGTCTGGCTCGCCAAACAGGCCTCTTCAAAGAAGGCCCCGAAGGAATCATAGGGATGAGCGAAGACGGCAAGATCGATTACGCCGAGGTGATGCGGCGGCTGCCGCACCGCTATCCCTTCCTGCTGGTGGACAAGGCCGAAGATTTCGTGCCCCGGACCTCCATCGTGGGCGTCAAGAACGTCACACACAACGAGCCCTTCTTCCCCGGCCATTTCCCGATCGACCCCGTCATGCCCGGCGTGCTGATCGTCGAAGCCATGGCGCAGACGGGCGCCCTGCTGATGTCCAAGACCCTGGACGTGGCCGTGGCGGACAAGGTCATCATGTTCATGTCCATAGACGGCGTGCGTTTCCGCAAACCGGCGCGGCCGGGCGACCAACTGCGGATGGAGGTCAAGGTGATCAAGGCGCGCGGCGACGCCTACAAGTTCCGGGGGGAGACCTTCATCGACGGCAAGCTGGCGGCCGAGGCCGAATTCATGGCCATGGTCGTGACCGTACCCACTCCAGCGACCGAGCCCGCCGCCTGATGACCCTTCACCCCACCGCCCTGATCGACGCCACGGCGACCCTAGCCGAAGGGGTCGAGGTCGGGCCCTGGTGCACCGTCGGGCCGAATGTGGTCCTGGCCGAGGGCGTGCGTCTGGTCAGCCATGTGGTGGTTCAGCAGGACACGACGGTGGGGGCGGGGACGGTGATCCATCCGTTCGCCGTCATCGGCGGGGACCCGCAGCACAACGGCTATAAGGGCGAGCCGGTGCGACTGGAGATCGGCGAAAACAACCAGATTCGCGAGCATTGCACCTTCAATCGGGGCACGCCGCAGGGGACGGGTGTGACCGTCGTCGGGTCCAACAACCTGTTCATGACCGGCGCCCACGTGGGCCACGACTGCGTGGTCGGCAGCAACCTTGTCATGGCCAATAACGCCACCCTGGGCGGCCATGCTCATATTGGCGACAAGGTCTTCCTGGGCGGCCTGTGCGCCGTGCACCAGAACGGCCGTGTGGGGCAGGGGGCGATCATCGGCGGTCTGGCCGCCGTGACCCGAGACGTCATCCCCTATGGCTCGGCCTGGGGCAATCACGCGCGACTGCGCGGACTGAACCTGATCGGACTGAAGCGCAAGGGCTATGGCAAGGATCAGGTGCGCCGTCTGCTGGCCGCCTATCGCGACCTGTTCGAGGGCCAGGGCGAGTTCGCCGGCCGGATCGAGGGCGTGGCCCAGGCCTATGCCGACCTGCCGGAGATCATGGAGATCATCGCCTTCATCCGCGACGGCGGGCGGCGTCCGCTGTGTCTGCCGAACGCGGAATGAGCCCTGCCGGAAAGCTGGGCCTGATCGCCGGCGGCGGCGGCCTGCCGGCGGCGGTGGCGGCGCGGTGCGACGCCGAGGGGCGGCCGGTCTTCATCATCCGGCTGGCCGGGTTCGCCGATCCCCACCTGACCCGCTGGCCGGGCGCCGAGTTCGGCATGGCCCAGATCGGCGCCATACTGAAGGCGCTGAAGGCTGAAGCCTGTACGACCGTCTGTCTGGCGGGCATCGTCAACCGGCCGGATTTCAAGAGTTTGAAGCCGGACTTCAAGGGCGCGACCCTGCTGCCGGGGATCGTCGCAGCGGCGACCCAGGGCGACGACGCCTTGCTGCGCAAAATCCTGTCGGTGTTCGAGGCGGAAGGGTTCGCGGTGGAAGGCGCCGATGACATCCTGGGCGGCGAGACCCTGGCGCAGGGCGCGCTCGGCGCTGTGACCCCGACGCCGGAGCAGGTCGCCGACCTGAGAAAGGCCCTGTATGTCGCCGAAAAGTCAGGCGAACTGGACATCGGCCAAGGTGCGGTCGTCTGTGACGGTCTCGTTCTGGCGGTCGAAGCCCAGGAGGGTACTGACGCCATGCTGAACCGGGTGGCGGGGCTGCCGGCCGATCTTCGCGGTTCTGCGTCGGCCCCCAAGGGGGCGCTGGGCAAGGCGCCCAAGCCGATCCAGGATCTACGTGTGGACATGCCGGTGATCGGGCCGCGCACGGTCGAGCTGGCGGCGGCGGCGGGCCTGGCGGGGATCGCCGGCGTGACGGGGCGGCTGATCCTGATCGACCGGCCGGCTATAGTGGCGGCTGCGGACCGGCTGGGTCTGTTCGTCTGGGGTGAAGACCGATGAGCCGTCCGTTGAAGATCATGCTGGTCGCGGCCGAGGCTTCCGGCGACGCCCTGGGCGCCGGCTTGGCCCAGGCGCTGAGGAACCGGTTGGGCGAGGCGGTGAGCTTCGTCGGCATCGGTGGTCCCCGTATGGCGGCGGAGGGCGTCGTGAGCCCCTTCGACATCGCCGAGCTTTCGATCCTGGGCTGGATCGAGGGCCTGCGCGCCTATGGCATGGTCCGGCGTCGGGTTCGGGAGACGGCGGCGCTGGCTGCAGCCGAACAGCCAGACGCCGTGGTCCTGATCGATAGTTGGGGTTTCACCATTCGGGTGGCCGAGGCGATCCGCGCCGCAAGGCCGGACGTGCCTCTGATCAAATATGTCGGACCTCAGGTCTGGGCGTCTCGCCCCGTTCGGGCCAAGACCCTGGCGCGGACCGTGGATCACCTGCTGGCACTCTACAGCTTCGACGCGCCCTGGTTCGAGCGGGCAGGCCTGCCCACGACCGTGGTGGGGTCTTCGGCGCTTCATGTGGATATGGACCACGCCGACGGCGCGGCCTTCCGCGCCCGCCGGGGCATAGCCGCCGATGCGAAACTGTTGCTGATCCTGCCGGGCAGTCGCCCCGCCGAGATCGCGCGGATGACGCCCGTCTACGAGGCGACGGTGGCGCGCCTGAAGGCGCAGGACCCGACGTTGGACGTCGCTGTGGCGGCTGCGGGCACGGTGTCCAAGGATGTGATCGGTCGCGTGTCCGCCTGGCCCTTCCGCGTCCATCTGGTCGATGAGGCCGAGAAATATGACGCCATGCGCGCGGCCACGGCGGCCCTGGCCACCAGCGGCACGGTCTCGACCGAACTGGCCCTGGCCGGCGCGCCCATGGTCATCGCCTACAAGATCGGCGGGCTCAGTTATGAGCTGATGAAACGGGTCGTGACGGCGAAACACATCACCCTGTTCAACATCGCCGCCGATCAACGGATCGCCCCGGAGTTCATCCAGGGCGAGGCGTCTGTCGAAAATCTGGCCGGCGCCGTCGGGCGGTTGCTGAACGATCCCGAGGCTGCGGCCGAGCAAGCGAGGCGTCAGACGGCGGCGCTGGATCTGATGGGGCGAGGCGGGCCGGATCCTTCGGCCCTGGCCGCAGAGGCGGTGCTACGGGTCATAGAGGCCAAGGCCGCCAGATAGGCGCCTCGGTTCTGTCTGTCTCAGACAAAGAAAAACGCCGGGGCCTGCGCCCCGGCGTTCTGCATTTCAGGCCTGTGGCGCTCGATCAGCCGCGCTGTTCGATCGGCACATAGTCGCGCTCGGTCGGGCCCGTGTAGAGCTGACGCGGGCGGCCGATCTTCTGTGACGGATCCGCCATCATTTCCTGCCACTGGGCGATCCAGCCCACGGTGCGGGCCAGGGCGAACAGGACGGTGAACATGCTGGTCGGGAAGCCCATCGCCGACAGGGTGATGCCCGAATAGAAGTCGACGTTCGGGAACAGCTTGCGCGAGGTGAAGTATTCGTCGTTCAGGGCGACCTTCTCCAGCTCCTTGGCGACCAGGAACAGCGGGTCGTTCTCGCGGCCCGTGGCGGCCAGGACTTCATAGGCCGACTGCTGCATGACCTTGGCGCGCGGATCGTAGTTCTTGTACACGCGGTGGCCGAAGCCCATCAGCTTGTACTTGCGGTCCTTCACGCCCTGGATGAACTCCGGGATGTTGTCCGGGGTGCCGATCTGCTTCAGCATGGTCAGCGCCTCTTCGTTGGCGCCGCCGTGCGACGGGCCCCACAGGCAGGCGATGCCGGCGGCGATACAGGCGAACGGATTGGCGCCCGACGAGCCGGCCAGGCGGACGGTCGAGGTCGAGGCGTTCTGTTCGTGGTCGGCGTGCAGGGTGAAGATGCGGTCCATGGCGCGAACCAGAGCCGGATCGACGTGATAGTCCTCGGCCGGCACGGCGAAGCACATGCGCAGGAAGTTCTCAGCGTAGGACAGGTCGTTGCGCGGCGACACAAACGGCTGGCCGACGTGATACTTGTAGGCGCGGGCCGCGATAGTCGGCATCTTGGCGATCAGGCGGATGGCCGAGATGTCGCGCTGGACTGGATCATGGATGTCCAGGCTGTCGTGATAGAAGGCCGACAGGGCGCCGACCGTGCCGACCATGATCGCCATCGGGTGGGCGTCGCGGCGGAAGCCTTCGAAGAAGCGGTCGAACTGGCTGTGCAGCATCGTGTGCATGGTGATGCTGTTCTCGAACTTCTCGTACTGCGCCGCAGTCGGCAGTTCGCCGTGCAGCAACAGGTGGCAGACTTCCACGAAGTTCGATTGCGAGGCCAGCTGGTCGATGGGGTAGCCCCGGTGCAGCAGCACCCCGGCGTCGCCGTCGATATAGGTCAGGGCCGACTCGCACGCGGCGGTGGAGGTGAAGCCCGGGTCGAAGGTGAAGGCGCCCGTACCCGCATACATCTTGCGGATGTCGATGACGTCCGGGCCGGTGGAGCCCGAAAGGACCGGAAGCTCGATGGTCTTGCCCTCGAAGGACAGGGTCGCCGAGCCGGCGGTATTGGCTTGTTCAGTCATGAAATGCCCCTTTGCATCACACGTCCAGGCGCGGGGAGGCGTCGGCCGCTTTTTTGGTTGTGGGTGATCACTTAGTCTGTTGCAGCGCATCATCCAAGCGCCCGAGACTTTCGTCGCGCCCAAGAGCGGACAAAGTTCGTGCGATATCGGGTGAAGTTGACCCAGCGGTAAGGGCCGTCCGCATCGGCGGACCAATCTTGCCGAACCCGACCTCTTCGGATTCGGCGAAGCTCTTGAGTTCGGCTTCCAGGGCGAAGACGTCCCAGGACTGGAACAGGGCCAGCCGGTCGCGCAGGCGCGCAAGACGCTCCGAGGTCTCGCCCGACAGCAGGGCGCGGCCTTTTTCGTCGAGGGCCAGGGGGCGGGCCTTGAGCACGAATTCGGTCTGGTCGGCCAGGTCCAGCACGGTCTTGGCGCGGTCCTTGACGAACGGCATGGCGCGCTGAAGCCTGGCCTCGTCGGCTTCGGCAAGGCTGCGGCCTCGGGCCAGATGAATATCGAGCGTCAGCTTGGCCAGGCGCTCGTCGTCGGCCAGGCGCAGCCAGTGCGAATTGACGTGGGCCAGCTTGTCGAAGTCCAGACGGGCCGGCGCCTTGCCGATGCCTGCCAAGTCGAACCATTCGACGGCCTGAGCATCGCTGAACAGTTCGTCATCCCCGTGCGCCCAGCCCAGCCGGGCGAGATAGTTGCGCATGGCCTCGGGCAGATAGCCCATCTCCGCATATTCGTGGACCGCCTGGGCGCCGTGCCGTTTCGACAGCTTGGCGCCGTCGGGGCCGTGGATGAGGGGGATGTGGGCGAAGGTCGGCCGTGTCCAGCCCAGGGCGTCATAGATCAGGCTCTGGCGGGCGGCGTTGTTCAGGTGGTCGTCGCCGCGGATGACGTGGGTGACGCCCATATCGTGGTCGTCGACCACGACGGCGAGATTATAGGTCGGTGCCCCGTCCGAGCGCAGCAGGACCAGGTCGTCGAGGTCGTCGGTCGACCAGCTGACCGAACCCTGGACCTCGTCCGCGACGGTGACGGTGACGGACTGCGGCCGGCGGAAACGGACGACATGCGGCAGGGCCAGGTCGTCGACGGTGGGCGTGCGGTCGCGCCAGGGGGATTCGAAAGCCCGGCGCTCGGCCTTGGCGGCGTCGCGCAGGCGACCGGTTTCCTCAGCCGTCGTGAAGTCGCGATAGGCGTGGCCGGTATCGAGCAGTTGGTCGACCACTTCGCGATGGCGGTCGGCGCGGCTGAACTGAAACACAGGCGCTTCGTCGGCAAACAGCTCGAGCCAGCTTAGGCCGTCGAAGATGGCCTTCACCGCTTCGTCGGTCGAGCGTTCGCGGTCGGTGTCCTCCACCCGGATGAGGAAACGCCCAGCGTGTCTCTTGGCGTACAGCCAGTTGAACAAAGCGGTTCTCGCGCCGCCGATATGCAGATAGCCTGTCGGCGAGGGGGCGAAGCGGGTGACGACTGTCGAGGAAGGTGAGGTCATGGGGGAAGGGTCCGTAAGCGAGGCCCTTATACGCCCCGACGCGTCAAAGCCTACCCCCGGTGCGAGATTGAGGGGCTGGCTAGGTGAAGAGGTCGCAGCCCAGACGTTGAGGTGGCGGCTGTGGGCGCCGGTGGCCTTTGGGACGGGAAGCGCGATCTATTTCGCCCTGCGGGTTGAACCGCTGTTGTGGCCGCTGCTGGTGGCGTCCGGACTGGCGCTTGCGGCTTGGCTGACGGCCAAGCGGCGCGGCGGGAGGCGGAGCCGGACTTGGCCGTTGATGATCCTGGCCTGTCTGCTCGGGGGCATGGCGGCCGCGAAGGTGCGAACCGAGGCCGTCACCGCGCCGATCGCACCCACCTTGAGCGAGGCGACGATTATCGAAGCCTGGGTGGTCGATGTCGATAGCCCGGGCCAGAACGGCGCGCGTGTTGTCGCGGCGCCGGTTTGGATTCGAGGGGTCGAGGCGGAGCGAACGCCGGTGCGGTTGCGGGCCACGGTGCGGGGTGAGCCGCCGAGACCGGGAGAGGCGATTCGACTGTTCGCCATCCTCAATCCGCCGCCAGCGCCCGCCGGCCCCGGCGCTTATGATTTCGGCCGCAACGCCTTCTTTCAGGGCATGGGGGGCGTAGCCTTCGCCCTGGGTGAGACACGCCGGATCGATTTGCCGCCGGCGCCCTGGCGACTTCGGCTGGCCATGGCGGTGAACGGAGCGCGCTATACCCTGGCGGAACGGATCGTGGCGCGGCTGGGGGAGCGGACCGGCGGGATCGCGGCGGCCATGACCACCAGCCATGAAGCCTGGATCAGCCAGGAGGACATGGATGTGATGCGGGACTCAGGCCTAGCGCATATTCTGTCGGTCTCGGGCCTGCATATGGCCATCGTCGGCGGCTTCGTATTTTTCGCCGCACGGCTGGGTGTGGCGGCCTGGCCTTGGCTGGCGCTGCGGGTTCCAGGCAAGAAGGTGGCGGCCGTTACGGGTCTCGCAGCTGTGTGCGCCTATCTGGTGGTGTCAGGCGCGCCGCCGCCGGCCGAGCGGGCGGCGATTACGGCCTCCATCGCCTTTCTGGCCATTCTTCTGGATCGGCAGGCGGTGACCATGCACGGGCTGGCGGTGGCGGCGTTCGTAGTGCTGGCGATCCAGCCGGAAGCCATCGTCACGCCAGGCTTCCAGATGTCGTTCGCGGCGACGGCGGCGCTGGTGGCCTTGGTTGAGGCCTGGCCCAAGCGGGTGCGCGAGATTTCAGCGCCCTGGCCCATTGTGGCGGTGCAGAGGTTCGGCGGCTGGTTGACGGCGGCGGTGGCGGCGAGTGTGGTGGCGGGACTGGCGACGGGACCGTTCGCCATGCAGCATTTCAACCGGACGGCCATGTACGGTCTGGTGGCCAATCTGGGGACTGCGCCGGTGGCGGACTTCGTCCTTATGCCGGCCTTGGCCCTGGGGGCGGCGCTGGAGCCTCTGGGATTGGGCGGGCCTTTTCTGGCGGTTGCGGGGTGGGGCGTCGATCTGATGCTGGCGATAGGGGCTTGGACGGCGGGGCTGCCGGGCGCGGTGCGGACGGTGGCCAGCGCGCCGGACTATGTGCTGCCCGTCGCCTTTCTGGGGGTGTTGTTCGTCTGTCTGTGGCAGGGGCGGTTGCGGTGGCTGGGGCTGCCGCTGGCGGCGGCGGTGCTGGTCTGGCCGCGTGCGCCGACGCCGGATGTCTGGATCGGCGACGGCGGGACCAATGCGGCGTTTCATCGTCAGCGCGAGGCGGTCATTCTCCGGCCGGGGGTGCGCGAATTTGCTGTAGATTTGTGGTCACGGCGGCGTGGTCTGGCGACGGCGGATCGACCGGAAGCCAGCTGGGCCTGCGAGCGATATTCATGCCGACCCGAGACCATCGAGGCGGGTCCGATCGCTCTGTGGTGGGGACGTCGGGCGCCGGACACAGCGCAGATGGAGACTCTGTGCCGCGCCGCGCCAATCGTCAGCCTGCGGGCGGTCGTCCACGCCTTGCCGAGCGCATGCGACGGCCGGCTGGTGCTGGATGGGGCCGATTTCTCGCGCGGCGGGGCGGTGGAGCTATGGCGCGACGGTTCTGCCGGAGCGAACCGCTGGCGAGCGGTCTGGACGGCCGACGCGCGCGGGGATCGACCCTGGGCGCGCCAGCCGGATCCGGATGTCAGTGATAGCGGCGCATGAGACCGACCAGCTTGCCCTGGACCTCGACCTGGTCGGGACCGAAGATCCGGGTCTCGTAGTGGCGGTTGGCGGGTTCCAGGGCGATGGAGCCGCCCTTGCGGCGCAGACGCTTCAACGTGGCCTCTTCGCCTTCGACCAGGGCCACCACGATCTCGCCGTTGTTCGCCGTGTCGCCGCGACGGATGACCACCAGGTCGCCGTTCAGGATGCCGGCCTCGATCATCGAGTCGCCTTCGATCTCGAGGATGTAATGGTCGCCCTTGCCCAGCATGGATTCGGGCACCGACAGGCGCTCCTGCTCGTGCTGGATGGCGGCGATAGGGGTGCCGGCGGCGATCTTGCCCAGCAGGGGCAGTTCGCGCGTGTCGTTGGCTGCGGATGCCGCTGCGGGACGGGAAGCGCCGCCGCCGCCTTCGATCACATCGGGTTTGAACCCGGCCCGGCCGCGCGGGGCGCCGGCGGTGGCCTGTTCAGGCAGTTTGGTCACTTCCAGGGCGCGGGCGCGGTGGGCGAGGCGACGGATGAAGCCCCGTTCCTCCAGCGCCGTGATCAGCCGGTGAATGCCCGACTTGGACGCCAGATCCAGCGCCTCCTTCATCTCGTCGAACGAGGGGGAGACGCCGGTCTCCTGAATCCGTTCGTGGATGAACATCAGCAATTCGTGCTGCTTGCGCGTGAGCATCGCCAGGCCCTCATAGGCCCTTCCCTCGAATCGGAACGGGCCGTGAACATTGACGATGTTCTGTAAGTGTTCCTTCCTAATGTCAACTTAACGGCGTCGCTTCACCACGCGCGTCAGGATGAATCAGGCGGCCAGAAGCTTGCGGGTCGCGGCCTCGACGTCGGCCTGACGCATCAGGCTTTCGCCGACCAGAATGGCCTGGGCGTGGGCGGCGGAGACGCGCTCCACGTCGTCGGGCGTGAAGATGCCGCTCTCGGCGACCAACAGGGCGCGGACGGGGCTGAGCATGGACAGGCGCTCGGTCACCTCCAGATCGACCTCGAAAGTGCGAAGCGAGCGGTTGTTGATCCCCACCAGATCGCCGCCAAGAGCGCAGGCCCGGGCCATCTCGGCTTCGTCGTGGGTTTCGATCAGGGCGTCCATGCCGAACCGTTCGGCCTCGGCCAGCAGTTCGGCGGCCAGCCGGTCGTCGACCATGGCCAGGATGATCAGAATACAGTCGGCGCCGAGCGCCCGGCTTTCGGCCACCTGCCAGGGGTCGACCAGGAAGTCCTTGCGCAGGCAGGGCAGGGCCGTGGCGGTGCGGGCCTGGCCCAGATAGGCGTCGTCGCCCTGGAAACTGGGGCCGTCGGTCAGGACCGACAGGCATGTGGCGCCCCCGGCCTCGTAAGCCATGGCGAGGGCGGCGGGGTCGAAGTCGGAACGGATCAGGCCCTTGGACGGGCTGGCCTTCTTGATCTCCGCGATCAGGGCGGGGCGGCCGGTTTCTTCGACGGTGCGGTCGAGGGCCGCACGGAAGCCGCGCGGGGCCGAGGCGGCCTGGGCCAGGGTCTCGATCGCGTGCTGGGAGGTCGCGGCCTTGCGGGCGGCGACATCCTCGCGCTTGTAGGCGGCGATGCGGTCCAGGACGTCGGTCATGCTTTGTCTTCGGTATCCAGCGGCGTGGAGGTGATGCGGGCCAGACGCTCCAGCGCCTCGGCGGCCCGGCCGTCGTCAATGGCGGCGGCGGCGAGGACGGCCCCTTCGGCGAGGTCCGTCGCCCGATCCGATACCACGAGGGCGGCGGCGGCGTTCAGCAACACGATGTCGCGGTAGGGGCCGGTCTGACCCGCCAGCAGGGCGCGCAGGGCGGCGGCGTTCTCCTCGGCGTCGCCGCCGCGGATGGCGTCAATGGAGGCGCGCGGCAGGCCGGCGTCTTCGGGGGTGACCTGGAAGCGGCGGACGGCGCCGTCTTTCCACTCCGCCACTTCGGTCGGACCCGAGGTCGCCAGTTCGTCCAGACCCTGTCCATGGACGGTCCAGGCGCGGGTGGCGCCCAGCCGGCCCAGAACTTCGACCAGGGGCTCCAGCAGGCGGGGATCATAGACGCCCATGACCTGGCGCTTCGCCGACGCCGGGTTGGAAAGCGGGCCCAACAGATTGAACACGGTGCGAAACCCGATCTCGGCCCGCACTGGTCCTACATGGCGCATGGCCCCGTGGTAGGCGGGGGCGAACAGGAAACAGATGCCGGCTTCGTCCAGCGCCTTGCGCTGTTGGGCCGGGCTGGCCGCCAGGTTGACGCCCAGAATCGACAGGACGTCGGACGAGCCGGATTTCGAGGATATGGCCCGGTTGCCGTGCTTGGCGACCTTCAGGCCTGCGCCGGCTAGGACCAGGGCGGCGGCGGTGGAGATGTTGAAGGTGTGCTGGCCGTCGCCGCCGGTGCCGCAGGTGTCGATCACCTCGTACGGATGATCCAGGGTCAGGGCGGCGTCGCGCATAGCCTGGGCGAAGGCGGCGATCTCGTCCACCGTCTCGCCGCGGATCCGCAGGGCGGTGACGGCGGCGGCGACCTGGGACGGGGTCGGTTCGCCGCGCAGACAGGCGGCGAAGAAGTCGTGCGCCTGCTCGGACGTCAGGGGGTGGCCCTCGACCAGTCGGGCGAGGATCGGCTTGAACCCGTCAGCCATGATCAGGCGGCCGCGAGGCGCTTCACGCCGGCGATCTCGAGGAAGTTGGCCAGCATGTCGTGGCCGTGTTCGGTGGCGATGGATTCCGGGTGGAACTGGACGCCGTGGATCGGGCGGCTGCGGTGCTGGAGCCCCATGATTTCGCCGTCGGCGGTCCAGGCGGTCACCTCGAGACAGTCGGGCAGGGTTTCACGCTTCACCGCCAGCGAATGATAGCGGGTGGCGGTGAAGGGGGAGGGCAGGCCGGCGAAGACGCTGTGGCCGTCGTGCAGGATCGGCGAGGTCTTGCCGTGCATCAGGGTCTTGGCGCGGATCACGTCGCCGCCGAAGGCCTGGCCGATGGCCTGATGGCCCAGGCAGACGCCCAGGATCGGCATGGAGGCTGGGGCGCTCTCGATCAGCGGCAGGCAGATGCCGGCCTGATCCGGGGCGCAGGGGCCGGGGGACAGCAGGACGGCGGCGGGGTTCAGCGCCCAGGCCTCGTCCGCCGTCAGATCGTCGTTGCGCACCACATGGGTCGGCGCGCCCAACTCCGCGAGGTAGTGGACGAGGTTGTAGGTAAAGCTGTCGTAGTTATCGACGACGAGGATCATGATCTGGCTTCTAGGCGTGACAAGCCGCCGCGCCAAGCGTGCGCGGCGTTAAAGCGCATCTTAACATTGGCGGGGGCAGATGGGGGTTGTGAAACTGAGCGCCGAAAAAGACATCGCCGACAAGATCGCCGCCGCCAAGGCGAAGCTGGTCGTGGTCGAACCCAAGCCGATCAGCCCCTATGCGGCTCTGGGCGCCGCCGCCCTGGCCGCGACGGCGGCCGTGGTCATGGCTGGTGTCGTCGTGTTGGGGCCGGGCGTCCGCTTTGACGAACCCCCGGCGACCTACGGGCCCTAGCGATTGCCGGTGCGGAAGCGCCAGGCGTCGTCGGCGGCCCGCATCGGGGCGCGGGCCTTATGCCGGGTCTCGGCGTATTCGGCCGCAGGATCGCTGTCGGCGACCACGCCGGCGCCGGCCTGGACGAAGATCTGATCATCAGCGAACAGGGCGGTGCGCAGAGTGATGCAGATGTCCGCCTCGCCCCCGGCCGAGATGTAACCGACGCCGCCGCCGTAGCCGACGCCGCGCTTTTCGGTCTCCAGCTCGTCGATCACTTCCATGGCCCGCACCTTGGGCGCGCCCGACAGGGTGCCGGCGGGAAGGGCCGCGAGCAGGGTGTCGACGGCGTCCAGCTTCGGATCGGCCTTGCCGCGCACATTGGAGACGATGTGCATGACCTGGCTGTAGCGTTCGACGACGAAGCTCTCGGTCACCTCGACCGTGCCCGGCGCGGCGACGCGGCCGACGTCGTTGCGGCCCAGGTCCAGCAGCATCAGATGTTCGGCCCGCTCCTTGGGATCGGCCAGCAGTTCGACCTCCAGGGCCTTGTCCGCCTCGGGCGTGGCGCCGCGCATGCGGGTGCCGGCCAGGGGGCGGATAGTGACCTGGCCGTCCTTGAGCCGGACCAGGATCTCCGGGCTGGAACCGGCCAGCTGGAAGCCTTCGAAGTTCAGATAGAACAGATAGGGCGACGGGTTCTGGCGACGCAGGGAGCGGTAGAAGGCGAAGGGATCTTCGGTCCAGGGGGCCGAGAAACGGTGGCTGAGCACGACCTGGAAGATGTCGCCGGCGGCGATATAGTCCTTGGCTCGGGCCACCATCTCGCCGAACCCGGCCTCGTCCACAGGCGAGGCGAAAGCCGGGGCGGGCGTAGGCTGAGGCGCAGCGCGCACCGGCAGAGGCTCGCGCAGGCCGGTTTCGAAGGCGTCCAGCCGGGCGACAGCGGCGTCGAAGGCTTCACGCGCGTCGCCGCCCATGTCGGGATAGGCGGCGGAGACCAGGATGATCTCCTGGCCGACCGAATCAAAGATCGCGACCAGGGACGGGCGGGTCAGGACCGCATCGGGCAGGTTCAGCGAATCGGGATTGGGTTCCCCCAGAGGCTCGAGCAGGCGCACCATGTCGTAGCCGAACACGCCGAACAGGCCGGCGGCCATCGGCGGGAGGCCCTCGGGCAAGTCAAACTTCGAGGCGGCGATCAGGGCGCGCAGCGACTGAAGCGTCGGCAGGGCCTCGGGCGTGAACCGGCCCTCGGCGACGGCGGGGCCGCGCGCCAGCTCCGCCGCGTTGGAGCGGCAGCGCCAGACCACGTCCGGGTCCAGGGTCAGGATCGAATACCGGCCTTTGACCGCGCCGCCCTCGACCGACTCCAGCAGACAGGCATAGGGCCGGCTGTGACCGAGTTTCAGATAGGCGGAGACCGGCGTCTCCAGGTCATCGATGACGCGCCGCACCAGCACCTGCGGCCGACCGGCCGAAAGGCCGGCGGCGAAGGCGTCGAAATCGGGTTCGCCGGAAGCCGCCTCGGTCATTGGGCCGGAGCGGCGGGGGCGGTCGGCTCGGCGGCCAGGCCCAGGGCCTGACGCGCCAGGGCGACGTCGTTCTTGGCCTTGGAGCGTTTGGCGCCGGCGGTCATTTCCGTCTGCACCATGGCCTGGACCATTTCCTGGGTGATGCGCGGGCGGGCCTGTTCCGCCAGCGGGCCGGCGACCGCGGGGTTTGCGGCGCGAACATTGTCGACTCGGCCGACCAGATAGCCGTTCTCGCCGGGTTGCGAGAAGACCTGGCCCTTGCCCTGGCCGAACAGGCCTTGGAGCGCGCCCTGACCGAGCGACTGTTGCGTGGCCTGGTCGCGCACCACGCCGGTGCGGACCGTCAGGGGCGCGTTGACCGAGCGGGCCACGGCGGCGATGTCCTGGCCCTGGCGGACGCGGCCGGCCAGTTCCTCGGCCTTGGCGGCCAGACGGCGCGAGATCTCACGCTGGGTCCATTGGGCGGCCAGGGGCGCGCGGACCTCCTCCAGGGTCGGCAGGGCCGACGGACGGATATCGTTCACACGCACGGCGAAATACTGGCCCTGGCCGGCGTCGATGACGTCGCTCTCGCCGCCCTTGGTCAGGCTCCAGGCCGTTTCGAAGACCTGGGGCGGGGCGTTCAGGGCCTGGCCGTTCGGCAGCTTGCCGTCCTGGGTGAAGGGGGGCAGGTCGACGACCCGGCCGCCGGCGTCACGGGCTGCGTCGGCCAGATTCTTGCCGGCGGTGCGGGCGGCTTCGTATTTTTCGACCTTGGCGTAGGTCTGGCCCTTCACGTCCTCTGCGCGCAGTTCCTGGACGATCTGCTCGCGCGCGCTTTCCAGCGTGGCCGGTCGGCCCGGCTGGACCGCCGTCAGCTTGACGACGGCGAAGCCGACGCCGGCCTGGACCGGATCCGAGACCTGGCCGGCTTGCAGGCCGAAGACGGCGGCGGCGGTCGCGGCGTCGCCGATGGCGGCGCGAGGCGTGGCGTTGAAGTTGGCGGGCTGGATGCTGTTGGCGCGACCGACGTTTTCAGGCGACTGACCGGCGCGCAGAGCGGCGGCGATCTTCTGGGCCACGTCGCGGTTCGGCGCCGTCAGCGTGACGAAGGTGCGGGTTTCCGGCTGGCTCAGGCTGTCCTTCTTGAACTCGAACCGCTCGCGGATCCGGTCGTCGGAGATGGAGGGGGCGGCGCCGGGGTCGGGCGTGAACAGAACGACCGAGACCATGCGGAACTCCGGCGCGCGCAGACGGGCGGCGTTCTCCTGAATATAGGCGTTCAACTGGGCGTCGGTGGGGGCGGGAACCTCGCCCGCCATGGCGGGCGTGACCTCGAACCAGCGGCCATCGCGGGTTTCGAAAGCGGCGCCGGCGAGCAGGGCGCCATAGATGCGCGGCGCGCGGGCGCCCGCGAAGACGGCGGAGCCGAAATGCTCGGTCGCATACTGGTCGCGCAGATCCTGCTCCAGCATGGCCGGGGTCAGGTTCTGCTGGGCCAAAGCGGTCTCATAGGCCTGTTGATCGAACTGGCCGGTGACGGAGTTGAAGAAGGCCGGGATCTGGCGGATCTGCTTGACGATCAGCTCCTTGCCCGGGCGGATGCCTGCCTTCCAGGCCCAGTTCAGGAAACCAAGCTGTTCGGTCTGGCTGTCCAGGAAACGGGTGTGGATGTTCTCGGCGATCAGGTCCTCGTTGGTCACGGGACGACCGGCCTGCTGCTGGATGTTTTCGCGCACCCGCCCGAAGGCGGCGGTGAACTCGGCCTCGTTCATCGAACGGTCGCCGGCGTCGATCACATGTTTCGGCCCCAGGTTGGCGAAGACATCCATGCGGGCGCCCACGATCACGAAGCTGATCGCGATCAGCACGAGCAGGGCGGCGGCCCACTTGGAGCGCGAGAAGGCGCGGAAGGCGGTGATCATTCGAAGACCCGGAGATGTGCCGACAGTGGCGTCGCTCCGGCGTATAGTCGGGCCGGGCGCGCCCCCGCAAGGACGGCGTGGTGTCCAGATTGAGGCGCCCCCCTTGGCTTGCCCGTTTCCTCCCCTTAGAGAGGCGCGATGAAACAATCCGTGAAGCTGATCGTCGGCAATTGGAAGATGCACGGCGTGGCCGCCGATCTGGTCGAGGCCCGAGCGCTGATTGAAAGCGTCCATGATGTGCGGGCCGATTGCCGCATCGCCCTGTGTCCTCCCGCGACCCTGACGGATCGCATGCGACAAGTCTTGGCCGGCGGGCGGATCGAACTGGGCGGCCAGGATTGCCACCAAGCGCCGTCGGGCGCCTGCACCGGTTCGGTCTCGGCCGAGATGCTGGTCGATGCTGGGGCGACCCTGGTGATTTTGGGACATTCGGAGCGTCGCGGCGCCTTCGGGGAAACGAACGAAGAGGTGTCGGCGAAGGTCGAGGCGGCGATTGCAGTGGGGTTGGAACCCATCGTCTGCGTCGGGGAAACGCTGGAACAACGTGAGGCGGGGCAGGCGGCGGCGATCGTCAGCGCCCAAGTCGAGGGCTCGCTGGCGGACGGTCTATCCGAACGACCTTTTGCGGTGGCCTATGAGCCGGTGTGGGCCATAGGCACGGGCCTGACGCCTAGCCTGGAGCAGATCGCAGAGGTTCACGCCGCCGTGCGGTCGGCCATGATCCGGCGTCTGGGGCAGGCGGCGCGGCGGGCTCCGATCCTCTACGGCGGGTCGGTGAAGCCGGACAACGCGGCCGAAATCCTGGGCGTGTCCGAGGTCGGCGGCGCCCTCGTCGGGGGGGCTTCGTTGAAGGCCGAGGATTTCCTGAAGATCATTCGCGCGGCCTGACGTCGGCTTGAGGTTTGCCCCTCGGCGGCTTCGGTGATAGAGGCCGCCGCTTGATCGGCGCAGCTCCGCGCCTACATGAATGACGCCATGCTCCAGACCATCCTGCTCGTCGCCATCATCCTGATCGCCGTCTCCCTGACGGGCGTCGTGCTGCTGCAACGTTCCGAGGGCGGCGCCCTGGGCATGGGCGGCGGCCCTTCGGGTTTCATGACGGCGCGCGGCGCCGGCAATCTGCTGACCAAGATCACCTGGATTCTGGCCTTCCTTCTGTTCGGCCTGACGATCGTGCTGACGGTCGTCGGCAATATGGATCGCGCCTCGGTCTCGGTGATCGACGCCGACGCCGTCGGCTCGCTGGCCACCACGCCGCAGACCCAACAGCAACAACCCGCGCAGCCGCAACCGGCCGCGCCGGCTCAGCCGGCGGCGCCGTCGCTGGACGATCTGGAAGCCAGCCTGCCGTCGGCGACGACGGCGCCGGCGACCGCTCCGGCCCAGCAGCCCGCCCAGTAACGGGCCGATAAACGACCCGACGTCCCGAAAGCGCGCCGCAGGGCGCGCTTTCTTCTTTTGATCAACAGTTCGATTCGCGGCGGCCGATGCGTCGTTCGCGAATCATGGAGTAAGGTGTCCGCCCATGGCTCGCTATGTGTTCATCACCGGCGGCGTGGTTTCCTCGCTAGGAAAAGGCCTCGCCTCCGCCGCTCTCGGCGCTCTTCTGCAGGCGCGCGGCTACAAGGTCCGCCTGCGCAAGCTCGATCCCTATCTGAACGTCGATCCGGGCACGATGAGCCCGTACCAGCACGGCGAAGTCTTCGTGACCGACGACGGGGCCGAGACCGATCTGGACCTGGGCCACTATGAGCGGTTCACCGGGGTGTCGGCGGCCAAGTCCGACAATATCACCACGGGCCGGATCTATTCGACCATCCTGGAGAAGGAGCGTCGCGGCGACTATCTGGGCGCGACCGTCCAGGTCATTCCGCACGTCACCGACCAGATCAAATCCTTCTGCCTGACCCCGGCCCTGACCGATGAGGGCGATGCCGTCGACTTCGTCCTGGTCGAGATCGGCGGCACGGTCGGCGACATTGAGGGACTGCCCTTCTTCGAGGCCATCCGCCAGCTGGGGCAGGACCTGCCGCGCGGCCGGTCGTGCTTCGTCCACCTGACCCTGCTGCCCTTCATCAAGACGGCCGGCGAGATGAAGACCAAGCCGACGCAGCATTCGGTCAAGGAGCTGCGCTCGATCGGCATCCAGCCGGACATTCTCCTGTGCCGCTGCGAACAGCCGATCCCGGCCGAGGAAAAGCGCAAGATCGGCCAGTTCTGCAACGTCCGCGAAAGCGGCGTCATCCAGGCGATGGACTCGGCCGACATTTACGCCGTGCCGCTGGACTATCACCGGGAGGGGCTGGACCGGGAAGTCCTGGCCCATTTCGGCATCGAGGACGCGCCCGAGCCCGATCTGTCGCGCTGGAAGGAGATCGCGCGCCGCAGACTGCACCCGGACGGCGAGGTCACCATCGCGGTGGTCGGCAAGTATACGGTGCTGAAAGACGCCTACAAGTCGCTGATCGAGGCCCTGCACCACGGCGGGGTCGCCAATAACGTCAAGGTCAATATCGACTGGGTCGAGGCCGACACCTTTGAAGGGGACCCCGAGGCCTGCGAGGAGCGGCTGCAGGGCGCCCACGCTGTGCTGGTCCCCGGCGGCTTCGGCGAGCGCGGCTCGGAAGGCAAGATCGAGGCGGCGCGGTTCGCTCGTGAACGCAACATCCCGTATTTCGGCATCTGCTTCGGCATGCAGATGGCCGTGATCGAGGCGGCGCGGAACTTGGCCGGCTATCCAAAGGCCTCGTCCACCGAGTTCGGTCCGACCGCCGAGCCGGTCGTGGGCCTGATGACCGAATGGACCCAGGGCAATCAGCGGGTATTGCGCCAGCAGGGCGGCGACCTGGGCGGCACCATGCGGTTGGGCGCCTATGATTCGACGCTGACCGAAGGCTCGAAGATTGCGGAGATCTATGGCTCCACCGCCATCAGCGAGCGGCATCGCCACCGCTATGAGGTCAATATCAACTATCGCGAGGCGATCGAGGCGAAGGCTGGATTGGTGTTCGCCGGCTTGTCGCCCGACGGAGTCCTGCCGGAGACGGTGGAGCGGCCGGACCACCCGTGGTTCATCGGCGTTCAATACCATCCCGAGCTGAAGAGCCGGCCGTTCGCGCCGCACCCGCTGTTCGCCAGCTTCATCGAGGCGGCCGTGGTGCAGAGCCGGCTGGTCTGATCAAACCGCGTTCACGGACCTGCGATTCCGCTCGGTATCGGTTTTGCAGTAAAATGCCTGGAACGGATCGAAATGGGACGATCCGACAGGATGGACCGTCGATGATCGGCGCCTTGCTTTATCACCTGCACCGGCATGTCCGCCTGGTGTTGATCGCCGGCGGACTGGGTTTCGTCATCGGCGTGGCTGTAGTCGGCTATGAGGTCGTGCGCAGTCTCGAGGCGCAGTCGGCCCACTCGGCGGAGACCGAGCGGGCCTGAGCCGTCAGTCGATCTTCAGGCGCATGAAGACCATACCGCCGTCCGGATCGCCGCCGTAGATCGGCTCCAGCGCGTCCGGCACGCGGTTCACCGCATAGAGGGCGCCGAGGCCGAAGCGGACGCGGGGGGCGATCCGCCAGTCGCGCACTGCGCCCAGCGAGGCTTTCCCAACCGTGTAGAGGGGGCCGTGGCCGCCATCGACGCCGGGGACCAGTTCGTCCGTCTCGATCCGCTCGGCGCGGGCGAACACGGTCCAGCGGTCGTTCGGATGGACGGCGGATTCCAGCAGCCAGCCGTCCTTGGACTCGTCGTGACTGTTGGTCTTGCGGCCCCAGGCCAGGGCCGAGGACCACCAGCCGGTCTCGCCCAGGCGCCGGGTGTGGATCGCGCTGGCCGACCATTTGGTCTCGTCCTCGTCGGGCTCCAGCTGTTCCGGGGCCGAGACATCGGCGTAGGAGGCCTGGAGCGACCAGTCGGCGGTCGGGTTCCAGGAGCCACGGACCGACCAGCTGTCCAGTTTGGGCGTGTCGATGCCCCAGCGTTCCTCGTCCGGTTCGCGTCCCTTGAAGGCCGAGGTCTCGATCTTGAACCGGTCGTGGGCCCAGCCCAGGGTGGTGACGCCGAAGACGATATGGGTCGAGTCCAACCAGTGGTGGGTGATGGGCGCCTCGGGACTGTCCATGGCGCTCATCCGGTGCATGAAGGCGGGCGGGCCAAAGGCGGGCTCGCCGGGCAGGCCGATGTAGCCGTAGAGGCTGTCCTTGTCGGACAGGCGCTTCGAATAGCTGGCCGACAGCTCCATGAAGAAATCGTGCGGGTGCTGGCGATCGACCAGGGGATCGACGCCGTTCGCCGTCTCGCCGGCGGCGAGCAGCAGCGGATAGCCGGACTTGCCCATCAGGGGGTCGGGGCTGAGCATGGCGCGCAGGTTCAGGGTCGAGCCGTCGTCGAAGTCGCGGCGGGCCGTGGTCATCAGCATGCCCGAGACGAAGGTCTTGTCGCCGCCGCGCGGCCCGGACTGGGTGTCGTAGGTCAGGTTCAGCAGGGCGTGGGTCATCACCGTCCAGTCGCCTCGGACGGTGTGGATGCCGGCGTGTTCGCCGGAGTCGGGCTGCCAGCTGGTGCCTGACGCGTCGCGGCTCATGGGCCAGGGGCCGTAGGGGCTGGTCATGGCGTGGGGCATGTCGGCCATGTCGTGGCCGGCGTGAGGGTCGGCGGCGGGCGCCGCCTGATGATGGGAATGGTCCTGCGCCGTCGCAGCCTGAGCGAAGGCGAGCAGGGAGACGCCGGCGAGGGCGCCGACGAGCGTATGGGGAGCCATGAAGGCCTCCTTGAATGATCGTGACTGAAGGCGCCGGGAGGGGCGCGGGGGTTCAGGCGATCAGGAGGCGGGGCGGGCCGGGTTCGGGCGAGAGCAGGAGCCCGGCCGGGACGTTGAACAGCGGGGCGGTGAGGCGGGCCGGGGAGACGGTCGGGTCGGGATCTGAGGCGGGGTCGAGGTTGGGCGCCGCCACGCAGGCGACGCAGCAGGCCATCACCTTCATTGTTTTGCCGGGGGCTTTGACGGGTTGGTCAGGCGTCTGGTCCGGGGCGGCGTGGCTGGTCTCATGGCAGGGCGATGAGGCCGTGGCCGGCGACGCCGAGACGCCGACGGCGCCCAGCGTCAGCACCGCAAGGGCGCCGATCAGCAGCAGGAGGGACGAGACGATCTTCACGCCGCCGAGGATAGGCGCTGCAACCCCCCGTCGCAATGGATCGGCCGTGTCATTCACCGCGCCGGCTTCTTGTCGACCAGGGGCAGGCCCGGCGCGTCCGGCGGGGTCTGACCGCCCGCGCCCAGTTCGCGCTGCATGAAGACGACGTCGCGCCAGTCGTCGTGTTTCCAGCCCGCCGCCTTGAAGATTCCGGCGTCGGCGAAGCCGCGTTGGCGGTGCAGGGCGATGGAGCCGGCGTTGTCGGAATCGCCGATCACGGCGACCATCTGGCGCAGGCCCAGGGCTTCGCAAGCGAGGATCAACTCGTCGAGCAGGGCGCCGGCGACGCCGGCGCCCCGGGCCTCGGGCGCGACATAGATCGAGTCCTCGACCATGTAGCGATAGGCCTGGCGGGTGCGGAACGGGGCGGCGTAGGCGTAGCCGACCACGGCGCCGTCGATCAAGGCGACCAGGCGGGGCAGGCCCAGGGCCTGGACCGAAGCGAACCGGGCGGCCATCTCGATCTCGTCCGGCGGCTCCAGCTCGAAGGTGCCGCGTCCGTTGGCGACGCTTTCGGCATAGATGGCGGTGATGGCCGCCATGTCGGCGGGGGTCGCCTCGCGGATCAGGACGTCAGGCCGCATCAACCCAGCAGCCGCGCGGCCTGGGGGGCGAAATAGGTCAGGACGCCCGCACAGCCAGCGCGCTTGAACCCGTGCAGGGTCTCCAGAACGGCGCGGTCGTGATCCAGCCAGCCGTTGGCGACCGAGGCCTGCATCATCGCGTACTCGCCCGACACCTGATAGGCGAAGGTCGGGACGCGGAAGGTCTCGGAGACGCGGCGGACGATGTCGAGATAGGGCATGCCCGGCTTGACCATGACCGCGTCGGCGCCTTCCGACAGGTCCATGGCGACCTCCTTCAGGGCCTCGTCCGAGTTGGCGTAGTCCATCTGATAGGTCTTCTTGTCGCCCTTCAGCGCAGTCGAGGAGCCGACGGCGTCGCGATAGGGGCCGTAGAAGGCCGAGGCGAACTTGGCCGCATAGGACAGGATCAGGGTGTCGTGGAAGCCGTTGGCCTCCAGGGCCTCGCGCACCGCCTGGATGCGGCCGTCCATCATGTCGGAGGGGGCGACCACGTCGGCGCCGGCGTGGGCATGGATGAAGGCCTGTTCGGCGAGGCGGTCCAGGCTGGCGTCGTTGACGATCCGGTCGCCCTCCATGACGCCGTCATGGCCGTGGTCGGTGTAGCAGTCCAGCGCCACATCGGTCATGACCCCGATCTCGGGCGCGGCGTCCTTGATGGCCTTGATACAGTCGGGGATCAAGCCGTCAGGATCGGTGGCGCCGGTGCCGACCGCGTCCTTGATGGCGCCGTCCACGTTCGGGAACAGGGCGATCATCGGAATCCCCAGGTCGCGCGCCTCGACCGCCGCTGCAGCGGCCGCCTTGGGCGACAGGCGGAAGACGCCGGGCATGGAGGCGACGGGGACGCGGTCCTCGGCGCCGTCGTGGACGATCAGCGGCCAGATCAGGTCTGCGGGGGTCAGGACGGTCTCGGCGACCAGGCGGCGGACCCAGGGACTGGCGCGCAGACGCCGGGGACGGGCGAGCGGGAAGGGGGCGGGCTGATAGGGAAGCATGGACGGGTGACTTTCGAAATCTGTCGCCGGACTAGCGCCGCCGGGGCCGGGGCGCAAATCGCGTGAGGCTTCGGATCGTTTCCAACGTGATACCGGCTTGCGCGGAGCGACGAAATGCGAGCCTATCTCGGCAGAATCCGGCGCGACAAAATCAGGGAGACGGCGATGATGAGACGTTTGGCGGCGAGCGCGGCGGTGCTGGCCCTGGCGGCGGGGCTGTCCGGCTGCGTCATCATCGCGTCCGAGGGCGAAGAGCGGATCGTCGTCGCGGACTCCTCGGGTCCGGCGCTGGATCTGGGCGCGCCCGCCTATGTCTCGCTCTATACGGATGCCGTCGCCGATCCGAAGCGTCCGGCGGAAGAGGTCGCGCGCGATCCCCTGCGCCATCCGGCCGAGATTCTGGCCTTCGCCCAGCTGGCGCCGGGCGACAAGGTGGCCGATGTGCGCCCCGGCGCCGGCTATTTCACCCGTCTGTTCTCGGACGTGGTCGGGCCGACCGGCCGAGTCTATGCCTTCGTGCCCGAGCGGACGATGGCGCGCGAGAACCCGCTGGCCGACGCCCTGGTCGCCGCCTATCCCAATGTGACGCGGGTCAACGGCCTGCTGGACGCCATGACCTATGACCAGCCGCTGGACATGGTCTTCATGAGCCAGGAGTATCACGACTTCCACATCCCCGGTTTCAACACCGATGTGGCCAAGATGAACGCGGCCGTGTTCGCGGCCCTGAAGCCCGGCGGCCGCTATATCCTGATCGATCACGAGGCGGCGGCGGGAGCCGGGATCTCGGCGGTCCAGACCCTGCACCGGATCGAGGGCGACTATCTGAAGCGCGAGGTCGAGGCCGCGGGCTTCGTCTTCGAGGGCGAGAGCGCGGCCGTGGCCAATCCCGAGGACGACCACAGCCTGAACGTCTTCGACGCGGCCATTCGCGGCAAGACCGACCAATTCGTCTATCGCTTCAGAAAGCCGGGCTGAGGGCTTCAGAGTCGGGAACGTCGGTTGAACGGACTCTCGCCTCCCGCGCCTCCCGCGCCCGTCTGAGGGCGCCGGCCTCGGCCCGGAGAAGCGGGCCGGGGACGATATAGTCGGCATAGACCGGGCGGCGCCTGGCCTTGAACTGCCGCAGGAACAGACCTTCGCGCTCGGTCAGGGGTTCGGCTTCGCCGGCGGCGATCAGCTCGAGCCGGTGTCGCTGCAGCGCATAGGCGAAGGCGTCGTCATGGCGGGCGTTGGACGGGCGGCGACGGCGCATCGGAGTCTCCTTCTGGACGTGGGTGAATTGGCTCTGCCTTCGCGGGAAACCCGCGAAGTCGGGGAGGGCTCGGGACGCCGGGTCTGCGCCCGGAGTGGATATGTTTTTACCGTTTCGGCGCAGGCGTCGTCCCGAGAGGCCGTTTTCCACACGCGCTCCGGCTGGCGGCCCTCGTCTTCGAGCCTTGCCGGATCGGCGGGCCGCCTTGCGACG
>NZ_BSFD01000009.1 GCF_027922165.1 Brevundimonas intermedia | reverse complement strand
ACAGGGCCAGACAGACATGCGAGCCAACGTAGCCGGCCCCGCCGGCGACAAGGACCATGCCACCCACAAACACCCCCCCGATGCCATATTGGCAATCTATGATTGCTATAGCATCTAGAGGCAGACCACGCCAAATGACGAAGTCGGCGAGGCGATCCAACCTCGCAAAGTTTAAAAAGCCCATCCTTGAGGACGGCTTCCTCGGGGCAGTCGATCTTGAAGCCCTGCCGCTGCTCCAGCACGGGCATGAATCGGGCCGTTTACGGCGCCGGTCGGATGTACCAGCTCCTACGCCGCAAAGCTTGGCGAGACTTAACCGAGTTTGAGCGAGTCCTGGCCTTGCAACCCGACGGCCTCGGCAGTGGACCGCAGCTGAACCCAGGCCGCCATGATGTGGTAGAAGGAGCTGGCGGGCGCGGGCTCGTCGATGAACTGGCCGTTCTCCAGCAACTTGTCCCGCCACAGGCCATCGTCGGTGAGGTAACGCCACACGGCCCGTTGCGCCATGGCGGCCTGTTCGAGCAGTCCCGACCGGTCGCCGTCATCGGAAAGTTCCGCGAGTATCAGCGAGGCTTTCATCCATTCCGTCTGCGGCCACAGGCGGGCCCGGCGGCTGAGGATGACGCCGTCCTGGTCCATGGCGTCTACGGCGACCTGACGACGCGGCCCGACGCCGCGTAGGCCGAAGGCGTAGAGCTTGCGCGCCGCTTCGATAACGGACGCATCGCCACGCGCGCGGCCGTAGCGGGCCAGCAGCCAGGCCCATTCGAATTGATGCCCCGGCTCGACCCGTCGGCCGTCATCGCCCGCCGCCGGCGACCAGTCTTCGGCGAAGAACTCTCGCAAGAAACCACCTTCGGCGTCGATGAAGTGCTGACGCGCCAAGCGGACGATCCGGTCGCTGAGCGCGCTCCAGCCTGCGTCTTTGCTAACAGCCTCCCAGGCCAGGGCGGCTTCCAGCAGGTGCATGTGGCAGTTGGACTGGAATGGATGGGCGCCGTTCTCGATCAACCCGTCCGTCGGCGGAGCATCGGCCAGAAGGCGGTCTCTTACCGACCTGGCCCGCGTTTCATGCTCGCCCTCCAGGCCAGCCTGCACGGCGGCGGCGAGCGCGAAGAGGTGGAAGGCCTGATCATACAGCATCGGCGTCTCGTCGAGCGGCGATCCATCGGCGGCCAGCACGGTCCGCATCAATCCGTCGGACCGGAGATAGGCCGCCTCGATCCGCATCAGACCGCTTTGCACGATCTCGCGCCACGGGCCGCGCCAACCCATCCTTCCGGCGTCGGCGAACACCTGAACCTGTCGCGCCTGAACACGCGCGCGCCGTTGGCTTTCGACCTGCCGCCCGTCGAGGCCGAGCAGTTCCGCGAAGGCCCCATCGGGGGCCTGCCCCAGCGAACTCCAGATCGGCAAGGCGCGCATGTTCAGCCAGCGGGTGAACCGCGCGCCGCCGTCCAGCAGGGACTCTAAGGCAGGACGTGGGAAATCCAGATGCTGAGGCGACGACAGCTTCAGTCGTTCGACGACTTTTTTCACGTCCTGGCTGCGGCTGAGGTCACACACCAGAACGGCGTCATGTTCGACGACAATGGCCAGGTTTCGTACGCCGATGGCCGCGACGACCATCCCCTCTGGCGCCCGGGCCATACAGCCTTCTGCGTCCTCGAAGATGAAACTGCCGAGGTCGCCCTCGCCTGTGGCGGCGACGGCGTCCCACGCGCCGAGATCAGACCATTCGAAATCCACGGCCAAAACCGAGGCGCGCCTGGTCTTTTCCATGACGGCGTAGTCGATGGATATCTTGGGCGCGCTCCGGAACGCCGCACCCAGAACGGCAAGATCGCCGTCGCCTTCGTCCGGCAGGCCCGCGCGCGCGGCGGCCTCCACAGCGGGAGCCGCCGACTGCAGTTCACCCAACAAGGTGGCGGCCGAAACGATGAAATTGCCGCTATTCCACAGATAGCCGTCGATGATGTAGCGCTCGGCCGTCTGTCGGTCCGGCTTTTCAACGAATGCTTTTATGGCGGATAGGCCCTCGCCCTCTGCCGCGATGTAGCCATAGGAGGCAGAGGCTTCGGTCGGCGTGACCCCCAGGGTCACGATCAAGCCGTCCTGCGCCGCAACGGCGGCCCGCTCAGCCGCAATGCGGAAGGCTTGATGATCCGGGATGTGGTGATCCGATGCGACGAAGACGTTGACGCCTTTCGGGTCGCGCCGCACGGTCCAGGCCGCCGCTACAGCCATAGCGGCCGCGGAATCCCGCGCTTCCGGCTCCAGCAGGATCTGGGCGGTCAAACCCAGTTCGGCAAGCTGCGCGAGGATGGCCTCGCGGTGCGCCACGCCCCCGACGACGATCAGACGCCCACCGGAATCCGCCAAGGGCGCCACCCGCAGCACCGTCTCTTGAAACAGGGAGCGGTTGCCCGACAGCGGAATGAACTGTTTCGGCCGCGACGGGCGTGAAGCCGGCCAAAGCCGCGTGCCGGCCCCGCCGCACATGATCACCGGATAAAGATTCATCGTTTCTCCAAGGCGTTCCGTAGGCAGGGGCCGTCTACAGCTCGACCACACCAAGATGACGAGACGTCAATCGCCGCCGTCAAATTTCCTGATTGAAGGCGCCGATCTCGGAATAGGCGGCCACAACTGGCATGGCTATGTCCAAGGCCACGGCGGCGCAGCTTTTATACCGCGCAGCCGTCCTGGCCCCTGCGGATGCAGGACGGCTTTCAGAGAGGAATATCGCTCTATTGACCGAAGCTAGGCCGCTCGTCGGCGGCGAGGCGCTTTGATTGCTGACCCCATCGCCGACCAGCACAGCTGTGCACCGACCAAAAGCCTGTCATTGCGGGTCAGAACCGCCTGGACCGGAACATTTATGGTGTTCACGCGAGACGGCGGTTCGTTGAAGGCAGTTGCACCCATCACGCCGTCCGATCGCGCAGGGCGTCGACGATGATCTGAAAGGCAGCGAGATTCTGACGACGGCTGGGGTAATAGAGAAAGTAGCCGTCGAACGTCGGAGACCAGTCGTCCAACACAAGTTCCAGCCTACCTGACGCGAGATTCGCCGCGACGATGTCCTCCGGCACATAGGCGATCCCCAGTCCGCTGACCGCCGCATCGATCATGGCGTACGAGTTATTGAAGGCGACCTGGCCATCGACGCGGACACGCAGGGCCTGACCGTCCTTCTCGAACTCCCAGGCATAGAGGCTGCCCGCTGACTCGTGACGCATGTTGATGCACGTATGGGCGACGAGGTCCTTGGGGTGAACGGGCCTGCCGCGCTCGGCCAGATAACCGGGTGAAGCGACGGCGACGAGACGCCAGTCGGGACCGATGCGCACGGCGATCATGTCCTTCTCGACGCTCTCGCCGAGCCGGACGCCGGCATCGAACCGCTCCTCGACGATGTTGCGGAAGGTGCTGTCGAGGATCAGTTCGACCTTGATCTCGGGGTAGGCAGCCAGCACAGGCTTCAGCTTGGGCCAAACAACGCTGTCCAACGCATGATCGGACAGGGTCAAACGGATGGAGCCCGCCGGCCTGTCCCGCATGCTGGTCAGGCTTTCGATCTCCTGTTCGATCTCGGCCAGGCGCGGCATGATCGTCTGAAGCAGCCGCTCGCCCGCCGCTGTGGGCGCGACGCTGCGGGTCGTGCGGGTCAGCAACCGGATGCCGAGGCGCGTCTCAAGCTGCCGAATGGCATGGCTGAGAGTGGACTGCGCCACGCCGATCCGGGCGGCAGCCTTGGTGAAGCTGCGCTCCTCCGCGACGATCTGGAACCAGGTCAACTGGTTCAGGTCCGGTCCGGCCATGGACGGCTTCCTCGATTAATCGTCTATATCGATTAGTTCATGCCGATCTGCCTGACTAATCGTTTTTATCGCATGCGCCTAGTTTGTCCCTCGACGAAAGAGGGAGACGACCATGCTCGCGGCCACCGCACCGACATCGGGAGCCACTACACCGACCGCCGCTTGGGGTGCAGTGATGTCGATGGCGCTGTGCGTGGCTTTGCTGATCGCGTCCGAGTTCATGCCGGTCAGCCTGCTGACGCCCATGGCCGAAGGTCTGGGCGCATCGGTTGGACACACCGGTCAGGCCGTCTCAATCAGCGGCTTGTTCGCCGTCATCGCCAGCCTTGGGGTGAGCACGGTTGCGGGGCGGTTGAACCGCAAGTGGGTTCTCGTCGGCCTGACGGGCCTGATGGGTGTGTCGCTGGTCCTGGTCGCCGCTGCGCCAAACTTTGAGGTCCTGATGATTGGGCGCGCCGTTTTGGGCCTGTGCATCGGCGGGTTCTGGGCGCTGGCGACCTCCGTCATCATGCGGCTGGCGCCGGTGTCGGATATCCCGCGCGCCCTGGCCCTGATGTATGGCGGGCAGGCGATCGCCGCCGCCTTCGCCGCGCCGATCGGCAGTTACTTGGGGGAGCTGTTCGGCTGGCGCTCGGTCTTCTGGGCGCTGACGCCGCTCGTGGCCGCCAACCTGGTCTGGCACCTCGTCGCCCTGCCGTCGCTGCCCGCCCGTGGACACCGGGGGATCAGCGACATGCTCGACCTGCTGCGTCGCCGGTATTTCCTGACCGGCCTAATCGCCTCGATGCTGTCCTGGGGATCGGCCTTCACTCTCTTCACCTATCTGCGCCCCTTCCTCGAACAGGTTACAGGCGTGGGCGTCTCCAGCCTCTCGATCCTCCTGCTCGCACTCGGTTGCGCCGGCTTTGTCGGCACCTGGGCCTCAGGGCGCTTCATCACCGGCGACGTCTCGCGGCTTCTGCGACTGCCGGCTCTGATCATGGGCTTGGTCACCGCAGGCCTGCTGGTCGTCGGCGCCTGGCCGATTGCAGTCGGCCTACTTCTGGTCATCTGGGGCGCGATGAACACCGCAATGTCGGTAATCTGGATGACCTGGATGTCCCAGAACGCCGACGATGCGCCGGAAGCTGCAGGCGGCCTGATGGTCGCCGCCGTCCAGGCCTCGATCCTTTTGGGCGCCGTCATCGGCGGCCTGCTGCTGGACCACCTCTCGATCAGCGCCGTCCTGATCGCCAGCGTCGCTCTCGCCGCCATGGCCGTCCTGATCGTCCGCGACGGCCACGCCCTGCTGAAACCCCGCTGAACACAGACCCCGGAACCGACATGACCCCGACTTCCATCGACCTTCAGACCCGGCCGTCCCCCGCGATGGACCGTCGAGGCCTGATGAAACTGACCGGCGCCGGCGTGACCGCCCTCGCCGTCGCGTCCTTCCTTCCCACACCCGATGCAAAGGCAACGACTATGACCAGTAACTGGGACAAGGTGTTCCCCCGCAACGAAGCCGTCGATCATCAGAAGGTCAGCTTCACCAACCGTTACGGCGTCACCCTGAGCGGCGACCTGTACCGACCCAAGGGGCGCGATGGAGAACGTCTGGCGGCGCTCGCCGTCGGCGGGCCGTTCGGCGCGGTCAAGGAGCAGTCGTCCGGCCTCTACGCCCAGACCATGGCGGCGCGCGGCTTCGTCGCCCTGGCGTTTGACGCGTCCTTCACCGGCGAGAGCGGCGGCGAGCCCCGCAACCTCGCCTCGCCCGACATCAACACCGAAGACTTCATGGCGGCGGTCGACTTCCTCGGCCTGCACCCGTCGGTCGATCAGGAGCGGATCGGCGTCATCGGCATCTGCGGATGGGGCGGGATGGCGCTGAACGCCGTCGCGACCGACAAACGCGTCAAGGCCGTGGCGACCAGCACCATGTATGACATGAGCCGCGTCATGTCGCGCGGCTACAACGACAGCGTCACGCCGGAACAGCGGGCACAGTCGCTGGAGCAGATGAGCCGCCAGCGATGGATCGATGCCCGCAACGGCGCCCCGGCTTACGGCCCGGCGGCCAACGAACTGAAGGGCGGTGAGCCGCAGTTCCTGGTCGACTACCACGCCTACTATATGACGCCGCGCGGTTACCATGCGCGCGCGGTGAACTCGGGCAATGCCTGGACGATCACGACCCCGCTGTCGTTCATGAACTTCCCACTGATGACCTACATTGCCGAGATCTCGCCGCGACCTATTCTGCTGATCCATGGCGAGAACGCCCACTCGCGCTACTTCAGCGAAACGGCCTTCGCGGCGGCGGCCGAGCCCAAGGAACTGTTGATCATTCCGGGCGCCAGCCACGTTGATCTCTATGACCGCGTCGATCTGATCCCGTTCGATCGGCTGACCGAATTCTTCCAGGAGCATCTGTCGTGATCACTTCGATTCTCTCCGCCACGACCGCACTTTTCAGCGGCGAAGCCCCCCTGCAGACGCAAGGAAACGCCCCCGTCATGGAAATCACCCGTAAGGCCGACCAGACCACAATCGAGGGTCCGGCCGAATGGTTCACCGGCCGCGTCACCATCAGCGGCCAGTTTCAGCGCGAGACACCGTCGCGCGTCGGCGGGGCCATCGTCCACTTCGAACCCGGCGCCCGCACCGCCTGGCACAAGCATCCGGCCGGCCAGACCCTGATCGTCACCGAGGGCGTCGGCTGGACCCAGATCGAAGGCGGACCGAAGCTGGAGTTCCATGCGGGCGACATCCTGTGGTGCCCGCCGGAACACAAGCACTGGCACGGCGCAACGCCGCACGCCGCTATGACCCACATCGCCATCCAAGAAAGCCAGAATGGCTCTCCCGTCACCTGGATGGAGCATGTGACGGACGAACAATACCTCGCCGAGTCCTCGACGAGCGCAGCAGAGGCTGACCAGAAATGACCGACAACATCACAGGCAAGACCGTCGTCATCACCGGCGCATCCAGCGGCATGGGCGCGGCGGCAGCGCGCCACCTGGCCGCGAAGGGCGCGGCCGTTGTCCTCGGCGCCCGGCGGGCCGACCGTATCGAGGCCCTTGTGGCCGAGATTGTCGCCGCAGGCGGCAAGGCCGTCGCCGTGGCGACGGACGTAACCCGCCGGGACGACCTCCAACGACTTGTCGGCGCCGCCGTCGACACCTACGGGCGGGTCGACGTGCTGATCAACAACGCCGGAATCATGCCCCTGTCGCCGCTGGAACGGGTCAAGGTTGACGAGTGGGACCAGATGATCGACGTCAATCTGAAGGGCGTGCTCTATGGCGTCGCAGCCGCCCTTCCGCACATGATTGCCCAAAAGTCAGGCCACATCATCAACATCTCTTCCGTCGCGGGCCACAAGCTTTTCGGCGGCTCTGCCGTCTATTCAGCGACCAAGTTCGCGGTGCGCGCACTGTCCGAAGGCTTGCGGCAGGAGATGGCGCCCCACAACATCCGCACCACGATCATCTCCCCCGGAGCGGTGAAAACCGAACTTCTCGACCATATCAGTGAGACTGACGTCCAGAAGGCCAACCAGGACTACGTCGGCCAGATCGGCGTGCCCGCCGAGACCTTGGCCCGACTGGTCGCCTTCGCCATCAACGAGCCCGAGGACGTCGGGATCAACGAAATACTGTTCCGCCCCACTGCACAGGAACTGTGAAGCACGTGACCAAGGCCGATGGATGCCGCCAGACGGCGGTCGGAGCACCAGACTTCTGAAAAAAAATTTACTTTGTCCTCAGCAACTTGGCGCTTCTGACTCCAGGTTGTTGCACATCCATGCAGATGCAAAGCACTGCACCCGAACTCTAAGGATTTGATTTTGAAAGCAATTGACAAAGCCGGAGCGATCCCAACGCCTGCTCCCAGGTTCGCCACCTGGATAAAAGTTCTGTATTTTCAGTAATTTACACGATACGCTCTGTAGCAATCCAGACTGGCGCGCCCCCTCGGATACGCGGCGTTCCATGAGTGACCGCGAACGCCTTGACGGTGGTCCAAGTGTCCGCCGTACCGTCTGACAAGCTACTCGGCGAGCGGCATGACCAGCTCGAATACAGCACCTTCTGTCGTAGGCAGAAGGTCGAGAGTGGCGTCGTTGGCCGCCAGCAGGGCGCGAGCGATGGACAGGCCGAGGCCGGCGCCGCCCTCGCCCCGTCGCGTGGTGAAGAAGGGCTCGAAGACGCGACCGGCGTCAGCCGGCGCGACGCCTGGACCATTGTCCGCCAGGGTCACGACAAGTCGGTCGGGCAAGGCCGCAGCGCAGATGTTGACGGCTGTCGCCCCCGCCTGTCGGCTATTTTCCAGTAGCGTCGAGACCACCATTTCTATGGTCGATGCCGGAACGGCGACCCTCGGGGTTTCGTCCTCGATCGTCGTCGAGATCGCCAGGCGGCTTGATCTCGCATCGACCGCCTTGGCGATCGGAGGGCGCACATCGACCGAAAGCCCGGCTTGAGGACGCGCCATATCGGCGCGCGCCAGGTCGAGCAGGCGCGTCACAAGAGCTGAAAGGCGGCGGGCGTCGGCGGCGATGTTGTCGAGGAACCGCCGACGCTGGGCAGGGTCCATCTCATGGTCCTGGAGCAGTTCGACGGCGCCTTGAATTCCGGACAGGGGCGTCTTGAACTCGTGACTGACGGCGGCGGCGAAATCGCGCAGATAGCGGGACCGGCGATCGACGGCCTGGGCCATCCGCCCGAAGTCTTCGTAGAGGGTCTGGATTTCGACGGCGGCGGTGGCCGGCGCAGGGGGAAGTACGCCGCCGCCGTTGGCGACATCGCGTGTCGCCCGGCTGAGCGCCTCGATCGGACGGGCGATGCCGCGCGACACCAGCACCGCCAGAAGGGCGATCACCCCCAGGGTGCCGACGACGCCCAGCCCGATCTTGATCCGGTCCTGGTACAGCCCCTTGAACAGGGCGCGGGGTGAGCGGGACGCTACGACGACCGCCTCGACCTGGCCATTTATCAGGACCGGCCGCGCATGATGGATACGGACGCCCGCTGCGCGACTGAGCCATTCCATGGAATAGCGCGGATGATAGGCGTCGTTACGACGCAGGACCGTTCGCGGCTCGCCAGCAAGCGCCGACCGCACTTCGGTCAGATCGGCAAGACCGCCGCCCCGTCCGTAGCCGAGAACGATCGTCCCGTTGCGATCGAGCAAGAGGATCGAAGCCAGGGTCGTGCGGCTGGTCCGTTCGATGACGGGACCAAGCCGGGCGGCGACCTCGACCGCATCTGCATCCGGCGCGGCGGCGGCGCGCGACGATGGTCGAGCCGGCAAGACCGGCGTGGAGCCCAGGTCGATCGTCGCGGGCTCGGGCCTGTAGTAACCCGGATCGTCGCGTCGGGCGGGATCAAGTGGAACCACGACGGCGCCGGGCCAATCCGAGGCGGCGATGGCGGACAGGACGACAGCCTGGGCGACCAATTCCGCCTCCGTCTGGCGCACCAGGGTGTTCTCATAGACGCGCAGGAAGATGGCGCTGAGGCCTGGCAGGATGCCGGCGAAGATCAGTACCGACAGCAGGATGGTCCGAAGCCTGAGCGCGGGCCAGTGACGGCGGACGAAGGCGCGCAAGCGTCCGATCACGCCTCCGGCTTCCCGGGCGCGCCCAGGCAGGGGCCAAGCTGATAGCCGATGCCCGGCCTGGTCTCGATCACGTCAGCCCCCCCCACCGTGGCGAACTTGGCCCGCAGGTTGCGGACATGGCTGTCGATCGTACGGTCGGTCATGGCGAAGCCTGGGCCGTGGACCCGGTCGATGATGGCGTCGCGGGTGAAGACCCGGCGCGGCGCATCGGCCAGGGTGCGCACGATGCTGAATTCCGTCACGGTCAGCGGCACCTCGATATTGCGCCATGTCGCCCGCCATCCGTCCGCGTCCAGACCCAGACCGCCGAAGGCGAACTGGCCCGGCGTCGGCGGGGGCGGATTCCGCGCGATACGGCGCAGGATGGCGGCGACCCGCGCCACCACCTCGCGCGGACTGAAGGGCTTGGTCACATAGTCGTCCGCCCCCAGCTCCATGCCCAGAATGCGGTCGATCTCGTCGTCGCGCGACGACAGGAACAGGACCGGCAGATCACCATGGGCGCGGATTCTGCGGCAGGTCTCGATCCCGTCCATGCGGGGCATGTTGATGTCCAGCACAACGAGGTTCGGCCTGAACAGGGCGATGTCGGCCAGTGCAGCCTCGCCGTCGGCGGCCTCCCGCGTCGCCAGACCCGCCTTCTGAAGCGCGAAGGTCAGCAGGTCGCGAATGTGCGGGTCGTCGTCGACCACCAGGACGGTGCTTTGCATGATGGCCATGTTCAGCCTTCCGTCCGCGAGGTCAACGGGACAGACGGCGGCGAGGCGACAGGCGCTGGAGCTGAAACTGGAGTCGGCGCTGGCGCTGAAGGCGGCGCAGTTCGGATAAGCCGTCCGTCCCAATCGCGTGCGCCAGGCGAAGGCGCCGACAATGCGCCCTTCTGCTGCAGGGCGTCGATACGATCCAGACGACGCTGGTCGCGCCAGGTCCAGCCGCGCCATTCGTCTTGTCGCCGACGGACGTTCAGCAGAATGTCCTGGCGGACGGCGGCGACCCGGTCACGCAGGACGGCGTCGTCGAGGGTCGTTTCCAGTTCGACCAGAGAAACGAGAGCGGGCGCCCCCAGCGTATGGAGATAGCCGAGGTCCAGTTCGACCCCGCGACCTCCGACCTCCCTGGCATGCCGCACATTCCAGCCGGCCACGACGGCGCCGAGGTCGACGACGCTGACGACCGCCAGCACGATCAGCGAAGCCATGGCGTTGGCGTTGATCAGCCAGTGCGCCGACTTGCCGGCCAACATGCGCCAGCAGATCAGCATCAGGCCGACCGCGACCAGGACCATCCAGATCATCGCGGCGATGCGGAAACGGGTCAGGGCGTAGGCCTCGATATAGTCGGCGGTGCGCAGCAGGCTGGACGCGACCAGCACCATGTTCTGGGCGATCCAGACGACCACCAGACGACGAACCAGAGGCCTCTGCGCTGTGTCGGAGCCCGGCTGAAGGGCCACCAGGACGAACAGGCCGGCGAGCAGGGCGGTGACGATCAAGGGATAGGCGCCGCGATGGGCGTAGTCGGCCAGGCCCATGTCGCCGGGAAGCGGCGCGCCGCTCCACAGGAAGGCGATGTCCAGGCCGTTCTGAAGCGCGAAGACCGCATTGAAGACAATCAGGGACAGGGTGATCGTGCGGGTCAGGAACGCAGAAGGCTTGCCGATCTTCCGTTCAGGCAGGGTGAGCAAGGGCTTGCGCCAGCGCGGCCGTAGCAGGGCCAGAACGCCGATGAAGACGGCGCACCAGAACAGCACGCGAAGGGTGTTCTGGGGCGAAAGAGACGGCAGAGAGAGGTTGGCGAGCGCGTTCGAAATGAGCGGATTCGCCGCCGAGAACAGGGCGAGGAAGACTGCACCGCCGACCACAGGCATAACGAGCAGGCCGAGCAGGCTCAGGGCGGACATTCCACCACGACCGCGCCGCAGCCGTGAAACCTTGAACAGGTCGACCACGGGGCCAAACAGCGTGAAAAGCCAGTGGAGCGCCAGTCTTTGGGTCCAGCCCCAAGCTGTCTCGTTCTGCCCCACCCGGCTCGACAACGCCCCGAGGCTCATAGAGACGACGAACAGAGCCCAGGCCAGAAAACCAGGACGGTCCGCCAAGACAAGGGCGAAGGCCGCGCCGGCAAGGACGAAGCCCAGACCCCGGCGATCTCGCAGCAGGTCCTTCCGCCCGAAGAGCGCGCCCCCCACGACCGCGAACGCATACAGGCCAAGACTCGTACCGGCCGTATGCGTGAAGAACAGCAGGTCGGCGAGGCCGACTAGGGCGGCGCCGACGGTGATCCTGACCCAGAATGATGATCGAGGCAGAGCGGATATGTGAAGCATCGAGGTCTCCCTTTTCGGGACAGACTTCTCCGCTATGGCCGTCGAGTTCGGTTGCGCCGCCGATGGATTGTCAGCGCAGGCGTCGTGCAGGTTCGATGCAGACCAAGCTGCGGCGCCTGGCCGACTTGGTCGTTGTGGTTATTGGACACGCCGGTCGCGGTCCTCGAGCATCGAGCCTCTTCGTGGGCCCCAGATTGAACCGATCGGTACTACGTCTAGAAATCATAGACTTAGATGGGACTACTGGACAAAGTTGCAGCGCCCCAGCGGCTGCACTCACAGCGCAACTTTCTCAAGTGACCGATATATAGAGAGATATGGCGCACCCGACAGGATTCGAACCTGTGACCCCTGCCTTCGGAGGTTACTTCTCGGTGCGCGCACGGCGTTGTTTCGGCGGGGAAAACACGGCATCGGGCTCCGGTGCTCCGGGACTATTCCGGGACTCCAGTTGCGCGCGCAGGCCACCGTCGAGGGCGTGCGAATAGATCAGCGTCGACTTGATGTCGGCATGGCCCAGCAGCTTCTGCGTCAGCCGCAGGTCGCCGGTTTCGGCAAGGGTCGTCGTGCCGACGTGGTGGCGCGTGCCATGGATAATGCGCGGCTGGGTCAGGCCCGCCCGCTTGGCCGCCGATCGAAGACGAACGGCCAGGCCGGTCTTGGACACTTCGACCAGCCGATCACTTCCGTCGCCGTCGCGGCCCGCGGTCTCGAACAGGATAGAGGGGAGGCCAGCAGCCTTGGCCCGGCCGGCGCGGGCGGCGATCTCGCGGGCGTCGTCAGCACGAAGGGGGAGGTAGAGGGCGCCGCGCTTGCGCTTGTTGATCGCCAGCACCGCGCCGCCTGGGGCGTCTGGGATGAAGGCCTCGGGCGGGAGGAAGGTCTCGCTGTAGCGCAGGCCGTAGGTCAGCAGCAGCCGCAGGACGAAGCGCGCCGTCGGGTCGCACTGGTCCGACCAAGCCGTCTGCTGCTCGGCGCTGTAGAGCCGGATCTCGGTCTCCTTCTCCTTCAGCACTAGAGCCTTGTAGTCGATGACAGGAAGTCCCTGGACCTCCCACACTTCGCGAGCGCGGTTCAGTACCCGCCGCAGCGGGCGCATGACGTCCGCATTGACGGTTGCGTTGGACAGCGGCCAGCGTTTGGCCGGGCTGCCGGGCTTGTCCTTTCGTCGGGTCGTGGTCTCGCCGCGGCGGCGCTCGATGGCGCGGGCGATGACCTTGGTCGTGATCTCGCGAATGGGCGTGTTCGGCCCGACCAGGCGCACAGCGATCGCGAGGCGGTGCTCCAACTGGTAGGCGCTGGCGCGGTGCTGGCCGACCTCGGTCCACCATCGCCCGGCCGCCTGGTCCAGGGTCATGTCGGCGCCGTCGTCCAGTGCGCCGGTCGCGGCCTGTAGGCGGATGCGGCGCTCTACCGCCTCGGCCGCGCGCTTGCCCTCCACGCCGGTCGAGCCGTGGAAGCGACGGCCTTTGTATTGGAAATCGTAAGCCCAGAAGCGGCTAGTCTTGGGGAGATAGACGGTCACCTGCGCGCCTAGAATCCCTGCGAAACTCGGCCCGGAGTGGGTCCGTTGCCCTGCGCGACCACAGCGCTGATCATGGTATCGACCATGATGAAGTCGAGGCCGCAAAGTGTCTCAGGCCAACCTTCCGGAAATTCTGTGGCAGCTTGGATCGCTGCATAGTCCACCTTGTTGAGCTCAACGCGGATCGGCGTGTTGCCATGCAAGGTCAGCTGCTCAATCGCTTTCTGAATACGTTCGACAACGTTCATGTCTGCTTCCTGTTAGCGCCTGGCCAAGCTGGCGCGCTGTGAGAAGGGGACCACCTTCACTTGGCTATTTCCTGTGGGGCGAACCTTCATCGATCGCGTGGGGGCAGCGCCCTGCGTTAGGTATGCACGGACGTCGCCTTCGGTGAAGGCCCTGCTGCGGCCTCCGCCCTTGCGGACAGCCCGGATCACGCCCTCGTCAGCGAGTGCGCGCAAGCTTTTCTCGTCGATTCCGAGCAGCTTCGCGGTCGCGCCGGCGGTCAGAAGGCAGGTGTCGGCGAAGGCCATCTGGATGCGCCGCTCCGTTGCCGGGCCAATTAGTGCCGTCGCGTCATTGGCCGGGCTGGTGTTCATTTCCAAAGCCCTCTTCTGGCGCTCCGGGCCTCCGTTTCCTCGCGACGGTACGGATCGCCATAGTTGGTCTCGCTGATGGCCAGCCCCTCACGAACCAGCAGCCCCCCCAGGTCGCGGCCATCGACGGTGCAGACCGCGACGCTCCGCTGATATCGATCGGTGTCTGCGATGGTGCAGCGGGCACCGGCGCTGGCCAGTTGCCGGGCCCGGACGGTTGCGGTGCCAGCCAGGGAGCGGGCGACCGGCGAACAGGCCCAAACGCCCGGCCGCTGCCGACAGCGGGTAAACGGCGCGACCTCGCCAGCGTCGATACCCTGCAGTCGGATGCGATGGCTTTCGCCGTCGGCCGTGTGGCAGCGGCCGGAATCCCCGTCGGACATGGCGAGGGTCACGCAAATCAGCACCGTCGTCAGCATGGCAGTTGTCCACAGTTAGTGCGTCCACCCCCCTCAGCAGCGGGGCTCCAATCGGCGTTGCGGCCCGTCGCGTCAGGCGACGATGGCCCTCCGACAACGATGGAGCGAGGCAGATGGCCGGCAAACGATGGCTGACAATCCAGTGGCGCATTATTCAACTGGCGGAGATTTTCATCCGGCTGTGTCCGTTGGCATGAGCCTTCTGGCTCCCTTTCAGGGCGTGAGGTATAGACACTTACCTCAAGCTGTGCGGTAACACCCACATGAGGTGGATCGTAGGGATTTGGGCGGCCTTCTGCGCCGCTCTGTTGGTCCTGGTTTGGACGACTGCGTTCGGCGCTGCGCTCAATCCAATGTGGGCGTGGTTTCGGCTGAATAAGGACGCAGCAGGCTGGGTCCAAGCGTTCGGCTCTATCGCAGCCATCTTGGCCACGGCTGCCGTCGTGTGGTGGCAGGAGACCCGGCGGCGGGAAGACATCCGCATCGAGCGTCTGTTGAGACGCACAGACCAGCTTGAGAGCCTTACAGCAATGTCGAGGCGGCTTGTGGATCTCCTTTCGGATGTCCAGAATTGCCACGCTTACTTCGACAGTCGCTATGTCGAGGCGGCGTTCAAAGACATCGCCGCCGCGCTGAAAGAGGTCCCAGTACACGATGCTCGGAGCTACAGTGTCGCGACTGCTGTGATGAACTTGCGCCGCGTGAGCGAAAGTTCTTTGCCTCTCCTGGACTGGCTTTCCAACTACCACCTGAAAGTCCCATACAGTGCGGCTTGGGACATGGAAGCCGACGCTCGTTTCCATGCCATTGGGGCCGGACTCGACGAAGCAAATGCGGCCCTACGGGTGCTTGAAGCTCGTTTAGCGCGAGTGGACGCTAAGCTACCGCCCAGGGAACGTAGCGTTATCTCTACACCTTGGAAGGCCTGAGGCGCCCGATGAAGACGTGGGACTGGGTTTTGGCCGGATGTTGTGTAGCTTGGCTGTTGGGTCTGATCTGGATTGGTCACCCGGAGAACGATCTGCTCAAGGCGCTTTGGTCCCAGAACATGGCGGCGTGGGTGCAGGCGTTGGGCTCGATCGGAGCGATTGGGGTCGCGATCTGGGTGTCTCACAGAGATTCTCTTAAAGCCCGCGCTGCCGAAAAGCGAAGGCATCAAGACGACGTGCTGGCTTGGGAGTCCGCCCTGCTTCACTCTGTCAAACTTGTATCGAACGTCGATCGGATGATGGGTGCCAACGGCAATGCTACCTGGGACGAGAAGGTCGTTGACCGCCTGATTCAAACAGCGTCGAAGGTTCTGGACCTTTACCTTGAGCTCCCTCCCCCTAGCACTGCCCTTGCGTTCTCCCTGACGACTGCTCGGGGGCATATCAGGCAGGCCAGGAACGCCATTGCCGCGCTGATTGAAATGCATCCTCGCGCCCGCGCATATGCCGCTCAGGAAATTAAGGAGCGCTTGAAAGCGGCGAGAGCTGTCCGCGAGAGCAGGACTGCCCTCGATGAACTCGTCAACCAATACGAAGCTGGCCTTCTCTAGGGCACCCTCAGCGGTCCCCCCATCATAGTCGCTCAGCGGAGCCGGCATTTCACGCCATCTCCATCAGCTGAGCCCGTGATACCTTCATGCGGACTTCTGCGACGACCTTCGCCCTGACGACATCGTTGAACTCGTCTAGGCCGATGACGTGGCGGCTGTAGGCGGGGTTGTCGTGGCAGATGCGCACCTCGCGCCGACCCATGACGGGGACGCGTTCGGCTCGATAAGCAGCGCCGCCGTCACCCCTGAAGTCGAGGATATAGACGCCCTCCCCGTCATAGCCGCGGGCATGGCGGACCATCAGGAAGTCGCCAGACCGCAGCGTCGGTGCCATGTAGTCGCCCTGGACCTCGTAGGCGCGGACGCCAGAGTGTTCGAACACGACGGGGGTCATTTGACCGCCCTCCAGTCATAGACGACGCCGGGCTTGGCGATCGCATGGCCCTCGTCCGTGCCGAAGATGATCTGGGGCAGGTGGTCGTTGTCGTCGCCGACGAGATGGATGCCCCCGAACCAATCCGGATCGAGCCCCTTGGAGGCCGCCAGGGCTAGGACGTCTCGGGCGTTCGGGTGCATCTTAACCAGGCCGCCGTCGTCGGCCATCAGGCGGCGCCACCCAGCGGAAAGGTCTTGCTGGGCGAGACGTGTGCCGTTCTCCAGCAGCAGAGCAAACGCCCGTGCTTCGTGCCCATGCTCTCCGGTCCGCATCTCGGCCACAGTTGGACCGACCAGGCCCAGCCAACGATTGCGGGCGGCGTGGGTGCTGAGGTCGTAGCTGTTCAGCTCCTTCGCCACGATTTGCATCTGGAGGACCAGTTGCGGGAGCGAAGCCGGGCGCTGAGCCAGGATTGCGTCTGCTGCTGCGTCTCGGGCCTCGAAGGCCTTTTGCTGTTGGGCGCACAGCTCGTCCTGTAGGCCGGGATCGAAGACGACGCCCTTGCCGACCATGCCGTCGCGATGCCCAAGCTGCTTTCCAATATCCGACATCTGCTGGTCTGCGGCGCGGTAATCCGCTTCAGCCTTATCGAAGGCCGCACTACCCGGGTGCGCGGCGGCGATCTCGACGATAGCTCGTCGAAGACTGCGGTAGGCGCATTCGATGTCTTGTTCGAACGCCGGATCCACGCCTCCATCCTCTGCCGGGTTCTTGGCCGGACCGATCAACAACGCATAGGCGTCCGTTCGGACCAGCACGTCGCCCAAGCCGTCAAAGGGTGCATCCAGGACTTCCAGGGCCTTGGCCTCCAGATGGTCACGCGCCTCTTGCCATGTGGCTTCGGCTTGGTCCTCCGCCGCAAAGGCGCCCTTAGCCATATCGGCGCCTGCATCCTGCTTTCGCAGCGCCATAGCGGTGTCTGCGGCACAGGTATGCGATTGGCCCAGATCGTGAGCTTTCTGCTTCAGGTCGAGGCCTTCGCGGATCAAGCGAGCCAGGGCCGGGGCGCTCGCTTGTGCGGCTAGGGCGACAAGCCGATCCATCTCCAAGGCGTGGGTCTGTTCGGACCGGCCAGTAGGACCGGCAGCCACAACGGCGCGCTGGGCATCCGCCACGACGGCGCCCCACTCAATGGTTGAGGCCGGTACGGCATCGTCCGGAAGGGTCCGCCCATTGGCGGATGCTGTGATTTCTTGGGTGACAGGCACGGGCGTCTCCTCAGTGATGAGGAAGGCTTAACCCGAGTATCTATTACCCGTCAACCCGGGTTGATCACGTTCGTAAGTATCGCCCGACAACGACGTGACGCGTCGGCCAGTCGGCGAGGGATAGCTGTTCAGGGGTGCCCGTTCGCCACGAACTCACGAGGTGTACCTGCGCGTCCACCTGTTCAAGTCGGCGAATCCGCACCTCTCCATCGTGGGATCTGTAAAGTACGTCGTTCCCCGGCCGTGAGGGCAGGAAGGGGTGAACGATCACTGTGTCGCCTGCCTCATAGACAGGAGACAGGTCATGCGATGACAAAATCACTCCGTAGCCGCCCAGCACTCGCTCGAGAGGAAATGGCCGCGATATCGCGTCTACCGCAGTGGGTTCACCAGCCTTCCAGGCATCCTCCAAGTAAAGTTGAATCACCGAGGGATCGCGTGAAATGAATGCCGCTTGTCGCCTCCTCAGCTCACCATCGAGCTCTGCGGCGCTTTTCTGAAGCCTATATTGCGGCGGGGGATCGGCGCTTGGATCTTCAAATCGAGCATGCAGGCGGGCGAGGGTGTTAGGGCCCGCTCCAAGCGCCTCTATAACCTTTGATGTCGATTTTGACTCAAAGACCTCTCCCCGCTCCAAGCGGTCGATTGTTTGCTGCGAAGTCGAAGATCGCTCGGCAAGCTGAACCTGCGTCCAGCCGAGCCCTTCTCTCATGGCGCGGATGTTTTCTCCGAGAGCCCTAGCCCTTTGCCGGCGAGCGTCTTCGTAACTGACTTCATCTTGCATGCCGACCTCGTACACGACGTCACCCAACCCTTCCAACAATTCAACACACGTATCTCTTGACCCATAACTCGGGTTGAACGATACATTCGGCATGACCGGACCTCAGAACCCTCTCCGCATCACCGCTCTTTTGGAGGCGGCCATTACAATCGCTGGATCTGAGGCGAAACTCGGCAAGGCGACCGGCTATTCCCAAAACGCCATCTGGTCGGCAAAGCGAAACGGTCGCGTCTCTGCCGAAATGGCTGCGGCGATCCACCGAGCGACCAACGGCGCCGTCGCGAAACACTTGCTTCGGCCCGACATCTACAGCGACCAGGCAGCAACGGCGGATCGGGCGGCGGCCTGATGCACCTCTCGTTCCGAGGCCGAACGATGCTGTGCTTCAGCCCGCGCCCAGCGGGCGTCGCCAGTCACCGTCCAGGCCCGCCCGCAGGCGACTGCCGCAACACTATGGCAGATCGCCCGCAAGATTTCGGCTGTGGGCTCGGGCCCGCTGTTCGCTCTGTCCAACATCTCAATCCCCAATTCAGTGAGGAGACCTTCGGCCAACCGGCGCCGTTCGTCACCTTGCGCAGCCCCGGCAAGAGGCAATGCACGACTTCGACCCGTCCCTGCTGAAGGCGCACTTCGGCCAGCTCGTCGACGCTGTCGGCACCCAGGAGGCCGCCGCCGCGTTTCTTGGCGTCAGCCGCCAGCGCGTCGGGCAACTGATCTCGACAGCCAACAATGACTTGCCGACCTGGGGCCAGGTCTGGAAGCTGGAACAGGTCTGCGGCCAATCGCTGGTCTTCAAGGCGTTCGGCCGGATGACCGAGACCGAGGCACCCGGCCAGGGCGCTCTGGCATCGGCGGTCGAGGCCACGGCGAAGGCGTCGCGCGCCCTGCAGGTCGTCCACGCCGCCAAGGCGGACGGCGTGCTCTGCTCCTCCGAGATCGAGGATGTCCGTGACGCCGCACGCGAGAACCTAGAAGCCGCCCAGCGCCAGTTCGACGAAACGATGCGCCTTCGTCCGACCCTCAGGGTGGTCGCATGAACGTTGGCCTGAATGATCCATCGTTGATGGTCGTGCCTGAAGGTAGGTGCGAGCGCATCGACGTGTTCGCGAACGCCGCTGGAGGCGTCACAATTTACCAGCCGGATGGGCTGGGCGAGGGGCCAAGATCCATCGCCCTGCTTCCGGAAAGCGTGGATCTGCTGATCGCCGGCCTGCTGCGGGTCAAAGCAGAGGTGCAGGGATGAGCCACCAAGCGTCTCATTGGGCGCTGGAGCAAGCGTGCGCCACCGCGACAGAGAAGGCCATTCTGATGGTACTCGCAAGCTATGTCGGCACCGACGGTTCCTGCTACCCGGGGCAAGACACCATCGCCCGGCAGGCCTGCTGCTCGGTGAAGTCCGTCGAGCGCGCACTTCAGGCTTTCGAGGAGCGGGGATGGCTCATCAGAACCGCCCGCCGGCGCAAGGATGGATCGCGTACTTCGGACCTCCTGGAGCTGACGCTGGCGTCCAATCCAGAGGTCCGCGAACAAGCCGACACCGTGTCGGGTAGGCCTGAACCAACCCGACACCTTGTCCAAACCAACCCGACACCCTGTCCAAACCAACCCGACAGGGTGTCGGGGCTCACTACGTTTGAACCGGTTAGAACTGAACCGGTAAGTGAACCGGTTAGCGCGCACGATGCGCGCGCGGAAAACGATAACCTCCCCGATCTCTTCAGCCGCGATGCGCCATTGGCCAGGCCAAAGCGCGGAAAGGCCAAGGCCGAACCAACCGATGCCGAGAGGGCGGAGTTCGACGGCTTCTGGTCGGTCTACCCCCGTAAGGCCGGCAAGCAGCCAGCCCTGCTGGCCTACGTGGCAGCGCTGCGGTCAGGCACCCGGCCGGAGGACATTTTCGTCGGCGCCCAGTTCTACGCCGCAGCCCGCGAAGGTCAGGATCCAACGCACACGAAGATGGCCCAGGGCTGGCTGAACGACAAACGCTGGACCGACGAGATCGCCGAGCCGCCACAGGGCGGTTACCGCGGCCGGCATGGAGGCCCTAGCGGCTGGAATGCTCTCGACCAGGCGGTTGAGGGATTTGATTGGGATCATTCGGAGGACGCAGCATGACTGACCTAAACCCTACCTCGGAGGAGCGCCGCCAAGTCGCTCCAGCCCAGCCGGCAAAACCCTCGCGGGCGATGTCCACCGCCAAGGCGCTTGAAGCGGTCGATACGACCTACCTCGTCCCGTTCCGGGCATTCGAGCGGCTGGGCACCAAGGTCCGCGCACCAGGCGATGAAGAGCCGACGTGGCCGTTCATCCCCACGTTCTACCTCCGCAGGCCCACTGGCGAACTCAGGACGGCAAAGGCCTTCGCCAAGGAAATCGAGACGCTGGAGGCCCGCTTGGCGGAGCGGCCGGGCCCGGAAGTGGTGGACGACGCCTACGACGCGTTCGTTCGGCTGCGGGGCCAAATCAACCACGCCCAGAACCGCACCATCGTCGCCCTGATGCTCGACGCCTTCCCAAACGCCAGGGCGCACAGCCCGGAGGCATGGATGGAAAGCGTGGTCAAGGAAGTGCGGGTGTCGGAGTTCTCGACGCTGGTCGTGGCCAAGGCCTGCAACCTGCTCACGCGATCTGAGACCTTCGCACCGAGCGTGGGCGTAGTGATCGAGCGGTGCGAGCTGGTCGCGTCGTTCGTCGACATGGCCATCGCCGGCGTCAAGGTCGGACGGCTGCAACGGCAGTATTACGCCCTATGCCTGGAATGGCTGCGGAAGGCCAAGACCTGGGACGGCAACCCGGAAACTCGGCCGAAGCCGATCAGCATCGACCTGGGCTGCGACCCATTCGAAATCAAGAAGACAGGGAATTCGTCCGGTCGGGTGAGCTGGGTATGAGCGTCGCCCGCATCACGCAGAACGAGGCCGACGCCGTCGCCCGCCTTCGCGCTGCCGGCCGTAAGGATCGTCAGATCGAGACGATGCTCGGTCTGACCTACGGGCTGCTCGGCAAGCCCTATCGGGTCGGCGACGACGAGCGACCGATCATGGACCGCGACCATCGTGGAAATGGATGGCGTTATCCCACTAAGCCTGAGGACAAGACCTGATGGGCAAGGCATGAGCAAATCCGACCGCCAGAAGAAACGGGATCGCAGGCGGCACGCCTCGCCGTCGCCGCCTGGCCCATGGAAGCGCGCTAACGCGGTGCACGTTGAGGCGAACGACAACCACGCCAACGACAACGCAGGCCCGCTGAGGGTCGGGGGCGTCTGGCTGAACATCAGCCAGTCGAATCGCTTTCACGCCGCGCTCAACCAGTTGGCCTCGGCTGATCTGGACGTCAGACGGGCGGGTCAGGTGGAAATGGAGAAGCTTGAGGTCGAGATCACAGAGACGCTCGACGCGAAGCGAATGAAGGCCGTTCGCGCGGAGATCGCTGGGCTGGAAGAGGGCCGCGGCGGCGCGCTGACCATCGACCGGGCCCGTGACCGCTTCGGCGAAGAGGCAGAAAGGCTCCGGGTATCCCGAGACGGATTGGAGACGCTGGCGAAAGCCGGCTCAATCAGCCGTCGAGAGCTGATCGCCGGCGCTCGTTTCCGAGCGGACCTGGAGAAGTTCGACCCCGAGCGCGGTCTGACGCCTCAAGCCATAGACGGCACCCGAAAGATCACGCGCGGCGGCGATGGCTACCAGAAGAAGCGCCTCGAGGCAGAGCTTCGGATTCGCGAGATCCACTGCCGCATCATGGGTGTTCCTGTGAACGGCGATGCATGGCCGCTGCTGCCCCAGGGACATCCCAAGCTGGTAGCGATCAAGGTGCTGGAGGATGTCGCGGGAAAGGGCCTGACGATGTCAGCCCTGACCGACAACTTCCGGGTTCGAGCCAAGCTGTTGGCAGCGCTGAAGACCGCGTTGAAGGTCGCCGCCGAGGTCTATGAAGTGCCGCTGTCTGGCGGCTCGAGTTGACTTGTGCGCGTTTATGGGTGACATCCAGCAAATCGGGCGTTTCGCCCAGACAACGGCTCCTCCTCGCGGCGGGGCCGTTTTTCGTTCCGCCACCGACCACGTCTGCGCTGCGGCATAGGGCTGGATCGGCAAGTGGAATGACAAAAGGCGCCCGGCGAACCGGACGCCTTCCCATCAGATGAGCCCCATCAGCGAACCGATAAGCACCACGAGAACCAGCGGGATCGTAACCCCAAAGGCCAGGCGGAACTTGTCGCCGCAGGGCTTACTGGTCTCGATATCGAGCGAAAACCGCATAGGCTTCCTCCTTCTGTCGAGTGGCGGATCCCTTGATGAGCCGAACACCGCCATTAGAACCAGCAGGGGGATCTTGGTCTTTAGGAGCTGTCTCCCCAGCCTCCCGCGGCTCCCCCGACCTCGGCTGTACCGACCACGGTATCAGCGGCGATCGTAGTTGGCGAGACATTCCGTGCGTTCCCCTCGAGGCGTTAGCTGAGGTGCAACTCGCTGGGCGCTCCACCATTCGCTCCATGCGGAGCAAATGTATTGCCATCATGGCAATACCTTCACGATCGAGGCGGCCGGCCTTCGTCCGTGATCGCCCCGACCCATGCCCATGGGTCGGGGCATCACTTGGCTAGTCTCTCACAGGCGGAGGTGGAGGCGGTGGAGGCGGTGGTGGCGGTGTCCGCACATTGCCGTATTCTCGGCCGGGAGCGTCCCGGCGCGTGGGCGGTGGCGGCGGCGGCGATTGTGGAGGTCGAGACATGTCAGACACCGATAAGGAGGTTGTGGAAGAGATCGTACACACACTCCCGAACGATGTTTCGGAAGTGATCTTTTCGCAAGCTATGGAACGCGTACGTGCTCTCCAGATCGCGGCCCATTCGTTGGATCAACGGGTGACCCAGGTCGCCGCGCTGCAGTTCGCTGCTGCAGCGCTCTCCGCCAGCGTTACGGTTGAGCCGTTCCAACGTTGGCTTTTCGGATTAGCCGCTCTTGCGTTCGTCTTTGGCGGCTGCATCGCTTTCCGCGGCATCAGGTCCGATGCCATTCAACTGCCGGGGATTCCTCCAATCTGGTGGCAAGGCGCTCTTGGCATCGCGGGCTTCAATACGAACGACGCGCGCTCGTGGGCTGTCGGAGCCGTCCAGTCAGCGATCACACAGATCGACGTCGAGAACTGCGAACGGGCCAAGCATCTCAACTTGAGCCTTCGATACGCCGTGGCCGGGGCGGTCCTGCTCGCCATTGCCGGCGCCCTTCGCATCTTCGTCGCCGCCCCAGTTCCAATCCATTGAGTTGGATCGCGTAGGTGGTGAGAGACTTCCGCTCCGCTAAGGCGGTCCTCTATCGCTCCCTCTACAAGACAGCCCGGTGGAAGCGCACCCGTCTGGGCCAGCTTGCCGACGAACCGCTCTGCCGGATGTGCAAGGCACAGGGCCGGATCACCCTGGCCACCGTCTGCGACCACATAGACCCGAAGACCAAAGAGACGCCGGAAGGCTTCTTCGCCGGTCCATTCCAGTCCCTCTGCGACGATCCCCGATACCGCTGCCACAGCAGCCGTAAGCAGCAGCAGGAGACCAAAGGCTACTCCGGTGAGCTGGGGACCGATGGAACGCCTGTTGACCCCTTACACCCCTTCAATCGGGCCTGAGACAGGGGGAGGGCGGGTCTAAAGTCCCGAACCTTTTGCTTAAGGACCGGCGGGGGCCCTGCAAACTGAATTAGTTTCCGGAGACGCGCTCGATGGGTGAACGCGGACCTGGTGCAGGCAAGCTCCGGCTAGCCCGCGAACTGGCGGCGACGACGAAGGCCAAGGAGCCCTGGAAAAAGAAGGGCCTGACCCGAGCGCAGCGCGTCATCGCCTTCTGCGAGAGCCTGCCGATCACCAAAGGAAAGCTGGCTGGGAAAAAGCTGAAGCTGCTGCCGGGCCAGCGCGAGTTCATTGAGGAGGTCTACGGCCCGAAGCGCATCCGCATCGCCATCAAGTCGGAGCCGCGCGGCAACGGAAAGACGGGCCTGCTGGCACCTTTGGCCCTCGCCCACCTCTTAGGTCCAGAGGCCGAAGTTCGTGGCGAGGTCTATTCGGCGGCCATCGATCGGAAGCAGGCGGGAATCCTCTTCGCGGAGATGGAGGCCATAATTCTGACCAACCCGCATTTTGCGGCACGGGTCAGCACCTCCGAGTTCCACAAGACTATCAAGGTCAACTCCGGCGATGGCGAAGGCTCGGTTTATGAGGCGCTGTCCTCAGACGCGCGCCGCGGTCATGGCCTGTCACCCTCCCTCTGGGTCTACGACGAACTGGCGCAGGCCAAGGATCGTGAGCTTCTCGACAACCTGATCACCGCCATGGGGAAGCGGAACAACTCGCTCGGGATCATCATTTCGACGCAGGCGCCCACCGACAATCATCCGCTGTCGCAACTGATCGACGACGCCCCGAACGAACCGTCCACCTACGTCCAACTCAAGTCGGCGCCCGTCGACGCTGATGCATTCTCGATCGATACTCTTCGGTCCGTGAACCCGGCCTGGGGCATCTTCCTCGACATCGAAGACGTGATGGCTGAGGCACGCCGGGCCAAGCGGCTGGCGGCATTCGAGCCGGCGTTCCGAAATCTCCGGCTGAACCAGCGTGTGGATGCGAACCAAGAGCTTCGCATCGTGAACAGTGCGGTCTGGAGGCTCGGAGCTACGCCGGTGGATCTAGACCGACTGCGCGGCCGTCGATGCTATGGCGGCCTTGACCTGTCGTCGAAGCATGACCTGACCGCCTTTGTCCTGGTTTTCCCGGATGATGAGGCTGAACCCAGTTACGACATCGTCCCCTATTTCTGGACCCCGTCGGGAGCGATGGAGGGGCGCCGGCACCAGGAGCAAGACCTGTTCCGGGAATGGATAAAGGGCGAGCACCTTGAGGAAATGCAGGGGCCGACCGTCCGGTTCAAGGTGGTTGCTGAGCGGATCGTCGCGCTCAGTCGGCTCTTCGACATCCAGTCCATCGCCTACGACCGCTGGCGCATCGACGACCTGAAGGCGGACTTGGCGGACATTGGCGCCGAGCTCCCATTGGAGCCGTTCGGGCAGGGCTTCCAAAGCATGGGGCCAGCGTTGGAGTTCTTCGCCGAGTGCGCCCTGACCGGCCGTCTCAACCACGGCGGCCACCCCGTTCTGACGGCCAACGTCGCCAGCGCCATCGTCGTCAGCGACCCGGCCGGCAACATGAAGTTCGACAAGGACAAGTCCAACAAGACCGGCACGACGCGGATCGACGGCGCCCAGGCCCTGGCCATGGCGCTCGGGATCGCTCGCCGGCAGGTTGGCGAGGAGGTTCCCGTGGACTTGGATGACTTTATCAAAAACGCGGTCATGGCCTGATGCGATTTTTCGGCATGGGCCGCCCTCGTCAGGAAACCTTCTCCACCGGAGACGCGGGCAAGGAACAACGGATCCGCAGCAGCCACCCGCTGGGCTTTCTACTGGGCGGCGACAGCAACTCCGGCAAGGCCGTCAATCTGCGCACGACGCTGCAGCTGGCGACGGCCTGGGCCTGCATCCGAATCACGGCGACCGCCGTCGCCTCCCTTCCGATGGGGATGTACGAGCGGAAGGCGGACGGCGGTCGTGGCGATCGAATGGACCACGACCTCGCTTCGGTACTGATTGACAGCCCCAACTCCGAGCAGACCGGCCTGGAGTTTTGGGAGACCATGGTTGCCGGCGTCGTCGCGCGCGGCAACGGCTGCGCCGAACGGACCTACAACGGCGCACGACTTTCGTCGCTCCAACCTATCGATGCCCGCCCAGCTCGCGACAACGGCGTGCTGGTCTACAAGTTCAACGACAGGGGCAAGGTCGAGACGCTGCCGGCCGACAAGGTGTTCCACCTTCGCGGCTTCAACTTCGGTGGCGACGAAGGCCTTTCGCCCATCGCCCTGGGCGCCAACTCCCTGGGCTCGGCGATGGCGTCGGACGAAACTGCTGCGAAAATCTTCGCCAATGGGCTGGCCCAGCCACTGTTTATCGATTCCGGTCAGAACAAGCTGACGCCCGAACAGCGCAATGACCTGCGCAGCCTGTTCAAGAAGTTCACCGGCTCAGAAAACACCGGCAAGGTCATGGTGCTGGAGGCTGGGATGAAACCCATCCCGTTCGAGCTGAAGCCCGAAGACGCCCAGATGCTGGAGACGCGACGCTTCAACGTCGAGGAAATCTGCCGTTGGTACGGGATGCCGCCGATCATCATCGGCCACGCCGCCGACGGCCAGACTATGTGGGGCTCGGGCGTCGAGCAAATCCTTCTGGCCTGGCTGACCCTCGGCATCAACCCGCTGTGCAAGCGCATCGAAGCGAGGATCCGCAAAGACCTGATCCCGGTTGGCGAGAAGCGCCGCGTCTATGCCGAGTTCAATCGTGAAGGCCTGCTCCAGATGGACAGCGCCGCGAAGGCCGCCTTCCTCGGCGCCATGGTCCAAAACGGCCTGATGGATCGCGACGAAGGTCGTTCGAAGCTGAACCTTTCCGCCCGCGGCGGTGGCGCCTCGGTTCTTACCGCCCAGACCAACCTCGCGCCGCTCGATCAGTTGGGCGCCAACGGCGGGGACATCCGCGCCCAGATGCGCGCCCTGCTCGACATCAAGGACTGAAAATGAACAAGAGCAGCCTCCCGGCCGCCGCCGTTCTGGCGCGGCGCGATTTCGCGCGTTCGGCCTGCCCGCCCAGCGCCATGACGGCCTGGAACGCTGGCGTCCGCGCCGCCACTGAAACCGACACCTCCATCTCAATCCTGGATGTCATCGGGATGGACTGGTGGACCGGCGAAGGCGTGACCACGAAACGCATTGCCGGCGCGCTGCGAGCGATTGGCGATCAGGACGTGGTCGTCAACATCAACTCGCCCGGCGGCGACTACTTCGAAGGCCTCGCGATCTACAACCTGCTGCGCGAGCACAAGGGCCGCGTCACGGTGAAGATCCTCGGCATCGCCGCCTCGGCCGCATCGGTCATCGCCATGGCGGGGGATGAGGTTCAGATCGCCCGCGCCGGCTTCCTGATGATCCACAATACCTGGGTCGGCGCAGCCGGCGACCGCCACCAGCTGCGTGATACGGCCTACTGGCTTGAACCCTTCGACGGTGCGGCGGTCGACATCTACGCCTCACGAACGGGCATCGACTCCGCCGAGATCGGCGAAATGCTCGACAAGGAAACCTGGATCGGCGGCGCTGATGCGGTCGCTCGCGGCTTTGCTGACAGCCTGCTGTCAAACGACGCGATGCGTGATGACCCGCAGTCGCGCGAGCGAACGGAGCGCCTGCGCGCCGAGCGCGCCACCGACAACCTTGGGCGGATTGCTGGGGTGTCCCGCTCGGACATCAAGCAACTGATCCAAGATCTGAAACGCGTCACGCCTGGTGCTGACGACTATGGCAAGCCCGGCGCTGCCGACACTGAGGAACTTCGGTCCCTCGCGGAGACCCTGCGGTCGCTCTGACCGCCCCTTTTCCCCATAAAATTGAAGGAATACCCAATGTCGGACGACATCAAAGAAATTCGCCAGCAGCTTGAACGCGTCACCGGCGACGTCAAGCAGACGGCCGAGAAGGCGCTGAAGCAGGCCGAGGACACCGGCAAGGTGACCGACGAGGTCAAGCAGACGGCGGACAAGCTGCTGGTCGAGCAGAAGGCCTTGCAGGGCAAGCTGGAGGCGGTCGAGGAGCGTCAACAGCAGCTCGAGCAGAGCGCCGCCAATCGCCGCGAGCAGGACAAGGCGCCGCCCAAGAGCTTGGGCCAAGCCATCGCCGAAAGCGACGGCCTGAAGGCGTTCATCGCTCAAGGCGCCAAAGGCACCCAGCGCATCGAGGTGAACAACGTCATCACGTCGGCTTCCGCCGGCGGCCTGATCACCCCGACGCGAGACGGCGAGATCGTCAGCCTGCGCCGTCGCCAGCCCCGCATTCGATCGCTGCTGAACCAGGGCCGCACCAACTCAAGTTCTGTGGAGTACGCCCGTCAAACGGCGCGGACCAACAACGCTGCAGTCGTCGCCGAGAACACCCTGAAGGCGGAATCGAACTACGCCTGGGCGAAAGCGGACGCGATCGTCCGCACCATCGCCCACTGGGTGCCGATCTCGCGCAACACCCTGGACGACGCCGCTGCCCTGCAAACCGAGCTGGACAGCGAACTGCGCTACGGCCTCGACATCGCCGAGGACGAAGAACTGCTGAACGGCGACGGCACCGGCGAGCATTTGGACGGCCTGCGGGCCAACGCCACCGCTTATGCGGCGCCGTTCTCCATCGAGGATGAAACGCCGATCGACACTCTGCGCCTGGCGCTGCTCCAGCTGGAACTTCAGGACTATGCCGGCGACGGTTTCATCCTGAATCCGATGGAATGGGCGCGCATCGAACTGACGAAGAACCAGTTCGGCTCCTATATCTTCGCCAACGTGCTGCAGCTCGCTGGGCCCACCCTCTGGGGCCGTTCAGTGGTCGCCACCACTGCGATGGACGCCGGCGACTTTATGGCTGGCGAGTTCGGTGTCGCGGCCACGATCTATGACCGCATGGACGCCGAGGTGCTGTTCTCCACGGAAGACCGCGACAACTTCGTGAAAAACATGATCACCGCTCGCGCCGAAAAGCGCCTGGCCTTCGCGGTCAAGCGAGAGACGGCCCTCGTCGACGGCACCTTCCCGCTGGCCGCCTGACGGAATGCAGCCCGGTCGTAAGGCTGGGCTGCACCCTGATTCAGCAGAGAGAACCCCATGCACATTCGTTTCAACCGCGCCCTGCGGGGCGACTACGGCCGCGCGAAAGTCGGCGACGTGAAGCTGGTCGAGAAGGACGTGGGCAAGAGCCTCGTCAAGCGCGGCCTGGCTGAAGAGGTCGAGCCCCCTGAGGAGGCCGAACCCAAGAAGGCGAAGGGCAAAGGCGGCGACGCCAACGGCACCCAAACCTGATCAGGCCTACGGGCCGCCACCCGGCGCACCGCGCCAACCCCCAATAGGAGATCGACCATGCGTCGTTACAAGGTCACCCTGACCACTGCCGCTGACGGCACCGCCACCGGGTACGCGCCCAAGACGTCGGGCAATATTCATTCCGTCCAGTACGTGAAGCCCGGCACTAATTCTTTCGCCGACGGCGTGGACTTCACGATCACCGCCGAAGCCACGGGCGAGAACATCTGGACGGAGCAGAACGTCAATGCTTCGGCCGTCCGATATCCCCGCGCGGCGACGCACACCCAGGCTGGCGCAGCGGCCTTGTTCGCAGCGGGCGGCACGCCCGTTCAGGATCGCATCGCCATCGGTGGTGATCGCGTGAAGATCGCCATCGCTCAGGGCGGCAACGCCAAGACGGGCGCCTTCCACATTCTGGTGGACTGAGCGTCATGAGTGTCCTCGTCGTCACCCCACCGGCTCCCCTGATCGATTTCAAGATGGTGAAAGATCATCTGAAGCTGGATTCTGGCGACGAGGACACCCTTCTTGAATCCTATATCGCAGCAGCGTCCGGTTGGATTGATAACCCGCTGGGCTGGCTCGGCCGCGCGATCCTGACCCAAACCTTAGAGCTTCGGGTCGCCGACTTCAGCGATGCCGAATGCCTGCCGCATGGTCCGATCAGCAGCATCGAGAGCGTGAAATATCTGACGCCCGCCGGCGTCGAAGAGACGTTGCCTGACAACGCCTATCGCTTGGACGGCCAAGCCCTGGTCGCCACAGGTTCTTGGCCAGCACTGCGGGGCGATGCCGAGGGCGTCAGGGTTCGCTACGTGGTCGGTGGCGCTGAAGCGCCGGCGCCGGTCCAACAAGCCGCCCTGCTGCTGATCGGCCAGTGGCATGCCAACCGCGCATCGGTCGTCATCGGCACCATCGTCAATCAGATGCCGTTTGGGATTGAAGCCCTGCTCCAGCCCTATCGGAAGTGGCACTGCTGATGGAGGCGGGCAATCTAGACCGTCGCATTACGCTCCAGCGCGCGACTATCACCCGCGACGGCTACAACAACGAAGTCGCGACATGGAACGACCTGGTCACGGTGTGGGCTGGGTATGCGCCGGTCAGCGACGGGGAGCGGTTCCGGGCGGGCGAACGTGCCTCTGAGATCAGCGCTCGGTTCACGATCCGGCATTCCAGTCAGGTCGCCGACCTGAGCCCCAAGGATCAGCTGGTGTTCAGCGGCCGGACCTTCGCCATCACGCGGGTCAAGGAGATCGGTCGCCGCGAAGGTTTGGAAATCACGGTCGTGGGGCGGGACGATGCCCCGTAGCCCGTCCTTCAAGATCGAGGGTCTGAAAGACATCGACCAGGCGCTTTTGGACATCGGGAAAAAGGCGACCGCCAAGAACATTGGTCGCCGCGCGCTGCGGAATGCCGCGGAGCCCATAGACCAGTCTTGGCGTAGCAAGGTCCGTGTCGATACGGGCGATCTGCGGGAAAGTGGCGGCATCAGCACGAAGCTGACGCGACGCCAGCGGGCCCAGCACAAGAAGACCGCGCCCATCGAGATGTTTGTCGGACCTGGTGGAAACCCGCAGGCCATCACTGAAGAGTTCGGCACGAACACCCATCCACCTCACCCTTCGCTTCGTCCGGCGTGGGACGAACACAGGCACGACCTGCCTGCAGTGATCGGGGCTGAGCTTTGGTCTGAGATCGAAAAGGCTGCCGCCCGCGCGGCGCGGAAGACGGCCCGCCTCGCCCCGAAAGGCTGAGCCATGGAAGTCCAACTGACTGCGCGCCTGTTGTCTGAGGCGAGCCTGAAGGCGGTCGTCGACGACCGGATCACCTGGTTGCGGCGCGACCAGGGCGGGGCGACGCCGGCCATTGTGCTGCACCGGATTGACGGGGCGCCGGACTATCACAGCCTGGGTCCGTCCGGACTGGTCGAGAGCCGGGTCCAGGCCGACTGCTGGGGCGCGACCTACGCCGAGGCCAAGGCCGCCGCGACGGCGCTGAAGGCCGTGATGTCTGGCGCGCGCTTCGCCCAGGGGGTGGTGCGGTTCGACGCCGTCTTCGTGATCGACGAACGCGACCAGACCTTCGACGAGACCGGGGGCGCGATCTATCGCACCTCGGTCGATCTGAACATTCACCACGCCCTAGTGGCGTGATGTTTCCGGGCCTAGCCCGTCACCCGCCATCGCAGGAGAAATGAGCCATGGCTGCTACCGAGGCTGTAAAGGGCTTTGGCCTTACCGCTGAATATCTGTCGACCGCGCCGTCGACCTATTCCGCCATCGGCGAGCTGCTGTCGGCGACGCCGCCGCAGAAGTCGCGCGAGGTGATCGATGCGACCCACATGCAGTCGCCGGGCGGCTATCGTGAGTTCATCTCGTCGCTACGCGACGGCGGCGAGGCCACGCTGACCTTCAACTACACCGCCGATGGTTATGAGGTGCTGGAAGGCATGTTCGACGACGACGATCCGGCGAACTTCCGGATCACACTGTCGGATGGCGCGACCATCGTATTCGATGGCCTGGTGACTGAGCAGCCAATCGACGACATCGCGATCGACGATAAGATCGGCATGTCGGCCACGATCAAGGTTACCGGTCCCGTCACCTTCACACCGGGGGCGTAAATGGCGAACCGGGTTCGTGGCGAGGTGCCCTTCAAGGCGGATGACGAAGACTATGTGCTGGTCCTGGACTTCAACGCCCTGTGCGATCTGGAGGCTGATTTCCCCGGCATCATGGACGGGTCGTTCGAGCTGAAGAGCCCGACCGCCATCCGCAAAGTGTTTCATACCGGCTTGGCCAAGCATCATCCGGAACTGTCGGTGCTGTCCGCCGGCGAGCTGATCAGCGCCGTCGGGATCCCGATGGCCGGGCAGCTGGTGGCGGCAGCGTTCAAGGCCTCTTTCCCGGAGGCCGCGACCGGGAGCAAGGCTCGCCCCCCAAAGCCGTAGAGGCCTGGTCCTGGGAGCGGAGCCTGGGCTTGTGGGTCGAGGCGGGTTTCGATCCCGAGTCCTACTGGCGCCAGACGCCCCGCCTTTATGACATCGCCATCCGGGCGCGGATCCGCGTGCGGGAGCAGGAGCAGCAGGGCCGCGCCTGGCTGGCGTGGCATGTCGCGGCCCTGCCCAAGATGAAACGGTTCCCCGGCCTGAAGGAACTGCTGGGGCAGCGGCCGAAGGCGCGGGTGCAGACGCCCTCCCGGATCGAAGCCGAGCTGAAACGCATGTTCGGACTGAAGAGGAATGAGCCATGGCCGGTAGCGCAACCGTCGGCGCCCTGCGCGTCGTCCTCGGACTCGACAGCGGCGCCTTCACCGACGGACTGAAGGGCGCGCAGCGCCAGCTGAAGCAAGTCGGCGGGCAGATGCAATCGGTCGGGGCGGGGCTGGCCACGGCCGGCGCCGCCGCGACGGCCGGGATCACGGCACCCTTCATCGCCCTGGGGTTCCATCTGCTGCAAGGCAGCCAGGATGCGGCGGCGGCGGCGGCCCAGGTGAACGCCGCCCTGACCAGTATGGGCGGCGCCTCGGGCAAGACGTCGGAGGAGCTGGCCAAGACAGCCGAGGCGCTGCGCGACCTGACCGGGATCGACGACGACCTGATCCTGCAGGATGTCACCGCCAATCTGCTGACCTTCGGCAATATTGCAGGCCCGACGTTTGATCGGGCGCAGGCGGCCATTCTGGACCTTTCGGCGCGCCTGGGCGGGGATCTGCAATCGGCGACCCTGATGGTCGGCAAGGCGCTGAATGATCCTGTGAGGGGCCTGACCGCCCTGAGGCGCACCGGGATCCAGTTCACGGCGCAGCAGGAAGAGCAGATCAAGGCGATGGCCGCTGTCGGCGACACGGCTGGGGCGCAGGCTGTCATGCTGGCGGAGCTGGAGCGGCAGTTCGGCGGAGCCGCCAAAGCCGCTGCCGACGCCGATATGTGGACGCCGCTTAAGACCGCGTTGATGGACCTGGAGGGCGCGTTCGAACCCATCGTCCGCGATGTGGTCACGCCTTTGGTGGCCAAGGTCGCCGAGCTGGCGCGGTCCTTCGCCAACGTGAATCCTGAGGTGCTGAAGTTCGTGGCTGTGGGCGCCGCCATCGCCGCCGCCATCGGGCCGATGCTGATCGCGCTGGGGGCCATGGTTGCATCTGCCGGGGCGCTGACGGCGGCGTTCGCCGGCGGCGGGTTTCTGGCCGGGATACTGCCATTCCTTGGTCCGATCGGCCTGGGCATCGCGGCGGTGACGGCGGCGTTCGTCCTTTGGGGCGATGAGATCGTGCCGATGCTGCAGGTGTTTGCGGGGCAGTTGGCGGAGACGCTGGGCCCCAAGATCCAGCCGTTGTTGGCGGCCGTGAACGGGGCCGTCCAGGCGTTGGGCGGCGTGTTCGCGGCGATCTTCGCCGGTGGCGACGGGTCCGCTTCGGTCAATCTGAAGGCGTTCGGCGAGGTGATCGCCCGGGTGCTGGGTGCGGCGGTCGATCTGGTGACTGGGGCGGTGAATGTGATCACGCAGATTTTCCGGGCGCTGGGCGCCCTGCTGCGTGGCGACTTCTCGACCATGTGGAACGCCCTGGGCAGCGCTGTTCGGGCGCTGGTGACGGGCGTGCTGAACGCGTTCGAGACGCTTTTCCCCGGCGTCATCGGCAGCGTGTCGAAACTGGTCGAGGGCGTCACGACCTGGCTGCGCGAGCGGCTGGGCGCGGTGCTGCAATGGGTGATCGACAAGGCCAAGGCCGTCGGAGACGCCTTCTTCAAGCTGTACGACGCCGTGGTCGGGCATAGTTACATCCCCGATATGGTCGAAGAGATCGGCGATTGGATCGCCAAGCTGCAGGGCAATATGGTTGCGCCCGTCGAAGGGATGACCAGCCAGGCTGCCGCTGCGTTCGACGGCATGTCGTCAGACATCAACTCGACCCTGGAGGGGCTTTTCAAGTCCATTGGGTCGAAAGACTGGAAGGGTGTGCTGGGGAGTCTGCTGGAGTTGGGCGGGTCTGCCGGCGGGGGGCAGTTCTCGAAATGGACCGACATCGGCAAGAGCGTGCTGAACGCGTTCGGTGGCGGGCTGCCCGGGTTCAAGACGGGCGGTTCATTCACGGTCGGCGGATCGGGCGGGGCTGACAGCCAGATTACGGCTTTCCGCTCTACGCCCGGTGAGATGGTGGATGTGCGGCGGCCGGGGCAGACTTCAGGCGGTGCGGGCGGATATTTCGACCTGCGGGGTGCGGTGATGACCGCTGATCTGCTGGAGCAGATGAACCGGATTGGTCAGACGAGCGAGAGCAACGCCAATCACTGGTCCACTTCCAACGTCCCCGGCTTGTCTCAGAGCCAGACCGCCAAGCAGCAGCAATACACCGTGGGGCGGAAGAGGCGCTGATGGTCGCCCTGATCCTGCCTACCTCCCCCGCGCCGTCGAGCATGACGCCGCGGCCCATCAGTTCGCGCAATGAACAGCGGCCGGCGTCGAGCGGCCCGGTCAATCGATATATGCAGCCGGGCACCCGCTGGGCCTGGGACATCGAGCTTCCGCCGATGACCTATGTTCGGAGCCTGGAATGGGACGACCTGCTGTCCGAGGCAGACACGGTCGTGATGAAGATCCACCAGCCGGGCCTAGACATCGGCTCTCCGGGCTCTCCGCTGATCGACGGCGCCAATCAGATCGGCCGCACGCTGAACCTGAAGGGCCTGACGCCGGCCTATGCTTTCCGCAAGGGCCAGTGGATCAGCTTTCCGGTCCTGGGTCAGCTGTTCGCCTACAAGGTCCGTACCGCGACGGTCGTCGAGAGTGACGGCACGGTCGCCCTGCCCTTGCTGACGCTGTTGCGTCTCCCTCCCGCGAACAACGCCGTGGTCGATGTTGCTGAGCCCAAGGCCGAGGGTTTTGCGACCGTGGACACTTCGTCTCTTCAGGTCAGCGTAGATCGATTTGTCCGCCTGCGGTTCACCCTTGAGGAGCGCGAATAATGGACGCTTCATCGGTCGCCGCTCGGAAACAGCCGGTATCATGGATCGTCCAACTGCTTGAGTGGACGACAGCGGATTTCACCATTCGCCTGTCGACGGGCGGGTTCATCCCTTGGGGGGAGAAGGTCTTCCTCGCCCGTGACCTGACCTATGGCGCCTTGGGCGAGTTGCCGACCTTTGAGGACGGCATCGACAGCCAGACGACGCGTGCGAACATCACGATCATTCCGCCCGACCCTACAGCCTTGGCGGCGGTCGCGGACCGCGCTCATCAGCGCACGCTCATTCAGGTCTGGGACGCCACGCTGGACGGCGACACTGGCTATCTGGTCGGAGAGCCGGACCTGCTGTTCCGAGGCATCGTAGACTTCCCCCGCCTGGTCATCAGTGAAACGTGGGAGGTGGTGCTGGAGTGCGGCACCGAAGAGTCGCTGCTGAACGAGCCGAACGAAGACCGGCGCCTGTCGAACCCTTTCCACCAATCCGTTTGGCCCGGCGAAACCGGACTGGCCTACGTCACCGGCCTGGGCCGCAAGGTCTACTGGCGCGCCAACACCCCAGCCGGCACCGGCGGTGGCGGCTACTCCAGCGGCGGCGGTGGCGGCAACAGCGCGAACCAATACTGATGATCGACCCTAGGGAACGCCGAAAGCGGGCGGCCGAAGCCTGTCGCGCCCGCTTTCACCAAAAGCCGTACAAGCCGGGCGTTCGCGACTGCCCCCTTCTGGCGCTGCACGATCTTCGCCACGTCGGGGTGTCGGTTCCGTTTGCAAAGGGCCTGAAGTGGAAGGACGAGACCGAAGGGCTCCGCATCCTCAAGGGTCTCGGTTTCTCCAACCTCTATGAGGCGCTGGATAGCCTGGGCCTGCCTCGTATCGCCCCAGCCATGGCGCGCACGGCCGATCTGGTCGCCCTGCCGACGACCCACAAGCTGGGCGCCCTGAGCGTCTTCATGGGCAACGGCGCGCACCTCGGTTTCCACGACCTCAGCCCGAACGCCGAGATCATCACCAACCTGACCGAATTCGTGCGCGACGATCTCGGTCCCTGCGCTTGGAGGGTCATTGATGGGTAAGGCCCTGAAGACCGCGGGAGTCATCATCGGCGCAGCGGCCCTGATCGCGACCGGCGTCGGCGCCCTGGCCATGCCGGGGCTCGCCGGGTCCACGACACTGTTCGGCATTTCGACCGGCACGCTCAACACGATCAGTTCAGGTCTTGTCGCCGTCGGCGGTATGCTGGACAAGCCCAAGAGCCAAGGCTCAGCCCAGCCGGACGAGTGGACGTCCAGCCCCGATCAACCCACGCCCTTCCTGTTCGGGCGCATGGGCGTCGCCGGCAAGATCGTCCAGCGCGACGAGTTCGGCCCCGACAACATGTACCAGGGGATCGTCGGGATCATCTCGGGTGCGGGGCCGATCAAGGGCATCCAGTCGTTCAAGGGGGACGATCAGGCCGTCACCTTCGGCTCCAACGGCATCGCCGTGTCGTCCCAATGGCAGGGCGAGATGTGGATGGTGCGCCGCGCAGGCAATCAGCCCGACACGGTTCTGACTGTCCCTGCTGGCCTAAAGAGCGGCGGCCAATCATTCGAGTGGTCCTCGTCCGCCAAGCTATCCGGCAAGGCCTGCTATCTGCAGGTGCTGGGGGAAAATTCTAAGGGGACGGCGTACCCGGCCGGCATCCCTGATCCGGTCCACGTCGGCGAGGGCATCTACGGCTACGACCCACGCTACGACAGCACGTATGCCGGCGGCGATGGCTTTTGCCGTCTCGGCGTCCGCTCGACCTATCGCTATATCGAAGATCCGATCATCGCAGGCCTGAACTGGGCGCTGGGCATGGTCGAAAACGGCCAGGTGGTCGGCGGCGTCGGGGCCTCCATTGACGGGATCGATGTTCCCGCCTTCGTCGAAGCCGCGAACATCAGCGAGGCCAACGGCTGGAAGGTCGCCGCCTGGCCCGACACGTCCGAAGATGCGTCCTCGGTACTGGATCAGTTCCTACAGGCCGGCGGCGCTGTCCGCGCCAGGCATGCGGGCAAGATCAGTTGCGTCAGCCGGGGCGCGCCGCGCGCATCGGTCGTGACTGTCACCGGCCGCGACATGGCCGGATCGATCGAGCTCAACACGGCGCCCAGCCTGTTCGACCAACTGAACACCATCACCCCGCGCTTCATGTCCGAAGCGGGCGGTTGGAAGCTGACCCCGGCGGACCCTGTCTCATTCGCTGCCTATGTCACCGATGACGGTGGCAAGCACAGCGACCAGATCGACTACCGATTTTGCCCTCTGCTGAAGCAGGCGGCGGAGCTTGCGGCCTATGACATTCTCGACGCCCGCGAGCCGTTCTCCGGATCAGTCCCGCTCAAGCCTCACATGCGGTTGCTGAAACGGGGCGATTGCTTCGTCATCGACGAGCCGGGTGTCCTGCTGGACGGGGTGAAGTGCATCGTCCTGAGCCGGTCCTACGATCCGAAAACGGCTCAGGTCCGCATCGGCTTCCGGTCGGAGACCGACAGCAAGCACGCGCTGGCGCTGGGCAAGACCACGACCCTTCCCGATTTCCCCACGCTGACGCCGACTGACCCCACCTTCGTCTCCCCGCCCGAAGCAGGCGACTGGACCATCACTCCACGCCCGCCCTCCACCGGCGGCGGTCAGCTTCCCGGCTTTGACCTATCCGGCGTGGTGTCCAACGACACGGCGACGGCCATCATTGTTGAGCATGGCCCGACTTCTGCCGGCCCCTGGACGCAGGCCTATCAAGGCCCGCCGACCGTCACGAACATCCCAATTGATGGCCTTCAGTCCGGCGAGACCTATTACATCGCGGTCCAGTATCAGCGGAACCAGAACTACTCCGAACGCCACGTCTATGGCCCCTACACGTCCCCTGTGCTGGACCCTGGCCCGAACGCGCCGACCCTAGCCGAAATCTTCGGCGACATCGGAGATCTGGACGACGCCCTGGCGCTGTTCGACGGCGATCTGGCCGCGTTGGAGGGGGAGCTTTCGGCCCAGGGCGCGGACATCGCCAGTTTGGAGGTCGCGGTTTCGGATGAGACGAGCGCGCGCGCGGTGGCGATCCGGGAGATCCAAGCCGCAGCTTCCGGGGGGAGTATCAACTCCAACCCGAATTTTGCCGCCTTCCCCGACGCCGTGGCTGTGCCGTCGGGTTGGTCCGCATGGGGTCGGCAAGACAATGCCAGGGTCACTGGGCGATTTTCGGCTTATGGTTTCCAGCAGCATGACAACACCGGCGGCGTCCAAGAGGATTGCGGCTTGGTCCAGACCTCCGCCACATGCCCAGGTCTGAGCGCTGCCGCACCCGGGTATTATGTGATCGAAGCCGATGTGCGCCTGTTGGCAGGCGGTTATCGCGGCGCAGGCGTCTTGCTTTATGCGGGAAGTTTTGGCGTCGGCTCGGTCGCTACCCTGCATATGGGGGATGAGCCGGATGTAAATGGTCAGGTCGGAAACACGACCGCACTGCCGAGCCGAAGTTTCCGCAAGCTAATCCGGCTGGAGAATGTCTCCGACGGTGGATTGACGCTGCATCTGATGACCAACTGGAACGGCGGGTTCGGTATCCAGGACCCCAAGGTCATCGCCTGGGATCATTGCGCCGTGAGGCCCGCCACCGATGCCGAGATCGCGGCCGGCACGGTGTTGCCGGGCCTCTCGGCCTCGGTCACAAACGCCCAACAGGCCATCGTTGATCTGGCAGCCGGCAAAGCCTCGGCTGCGGCTCTGACAGCGACCCAGGCCCAGGTCGATGATCTGGACGCCGAGACCTTCATTCTTCAGACGTCGGTCGCGGACGTGACCTCGCGGCTTTCGACGGCGCAAATCGACATCCGGGCGGCGGTCGGTTCAACCCCGGCCATGGTCCAGTTGAAGGACAGCGCGAGCGGGTCAGTCCTGGCCATGGTGGCGCAGTCCCTGTTGCTCGGCACCTATGACAGCGGCGGAACCCTGGTTGAAGTCCTGAGGCTTGTCGGAACCAAGGCCCGGTTCAGCGGGGACGTCGAGATCGACGGCGACCTGCTGCTGGGTGGGACGCTGAACGGCTCCACGAAGATCGAAAAGGGCACGGTTCGCCCCTACGTTTCCAGTTATGCCGCCGGAACCGTAACCTTGAGCGGAACGGCGCCCTCTGAAGTTGCGGAAGTTATCATCGAGACTTCAGGTTCGCCTGTGATCGTCGAGTTTCTTGCATTGATGGACATGCAGCATGCGCCAGCAAGTTCATTCACCATGTATGTTGAAACGAGAAGGCAACGGCTTGATGGCGCCGAAGATACGCAGGTTCAATATGAGTATGTCGCTGGCGCAGGGGACACGGCGGACAACTTTACCGGAAAGTGGCCAATAAAACTGAGAGACATATACGCCACGCCCAACACATGGAGATATTATGTGCGGGTCTGGACGAGCGCCAGCAATATGTCGGTCAAGGATATCCGTAACCGCTTCATGTCTGCTGAAGAGGATCTGACCAACACATGATCTTCCGCATCATTGAAGACGCAACCGGAGCGGTGGCGATGAGCGTGGATGCGCCCGACGCATACCGCGCCTCACTGTACCTGAAGCCCGGTCAGACCCTGATGGCGTCTGACGGCCCGTTGGTGATCGCCGACTGTCTGGAGGTTGCTTCAGATGGAACGCTTCAGCGATCCGCCGACGCCCCTGACTTGGATTTGCCGTTCGCCGGCGAAGGCCTGGCCCTGACCCCTGTCCTTACGGAGATCTGAAATGACGAAACCGACTGAGCCCGCCTTTATCGAGTGCAATGGACGACTTCGCTTTCTACAGCCGGTCGAGGTTGCTGGGGCGCTGATCATTGGCCCGATACGGAGATCGACTTCTTTCCAACCCAAGGATAGCCGCGATGACTGATCAAGCCGTCGAACTGACCCCTGAACAAGTCTTGGCCTATCTGGCCACGAACCCCGAAGCCCTGCGTCTGCCCAGCGCCCTGACGGCGGCCGAGGCCCTGAACAGCGCGGCCGTCCAGCAGGCGATCACTGTCATCGACGCCGCCCTGCTGATCAATCAGGACAGCGCGTCGCCCGCGCCGGGACAGCGCACGGCCGGAGAAGAAGGCTCGCGCGAGACCCTTCAGCGAGTTCGGACGGCTCTGAAGCTGGGGCAGGACATGATCACACTGCGCATCGCAAAGCTGACGCCTGTAGAAGCGCCCGCTGATCCGGCCTGACCCCTTCCCCAACGCCAAAAAAGGAGACCCCCATGCCTGCGCAATCCCACATTGACGCCATCGGCGCGGCGCTGATCGACGTCGAGGAAAAGGCCAAGGCCGCCAAGGCTGCGGCGCGAGACGTTCAGAAGGCCGTTCGTCATCTGCACCAACTGCTGGACAAGGCCCAGACCGCCTATTCGGCCTCGACCCCTAGCAATGTCGTCCTGTTCTCGGGTGGAACCGACAAGCCCGATCCGAACAAGCCCGTTGAGGACTGATCATGATGATCGCCTTCGGGGTCGCATGCATGGCGGTCTTTGCGGTCAACGCATGGGCCGCCTGGGACGCTAAGCCGCGATACACAGACGCGGCCGGCGTGGCGATGATGCTCTGTGTCTCCTACGGCCTGACCAACCTGATTATCGGGGTCTATGGCCTCCCCGATGCAATCCACGCCTTCCCGGTCATGGACGCGATCTTCGTTTGGATGGTCTGGCGGGCGTGGATGAAGAACAAGAGGGCGTGGAAGATGGGCGTCATGTCCCTTCTCGTGGCCCAGCTCGTGCTCCACGCCGCTTTCATCTTCCTCTGGAAGACGACCGGCATAGATGGCGGCAACCTGTACGCGTACATTTTCCTACTCAATGTCGCGTTCACGGGGCAGCTAATCTTTGCAGGGAGCGCGGGTCTTACTCATGCTGTGGTTCGCGCTTTCGATCATATGCTTGGTGTTCGGCGTCAACTTGCTCATGCGAGGTCTCGATGACAAAGACACCCGGCGAACGCATCACCGCGACCGAAAAAGACATCGAGAGGATTGATCTCGACATCGCCGACATGCGCGGCGACCTCCGTGAGATCAAGACCATGGCCCAGGCCAGCGAGCGGATGCTTCGTTGGGGCATGGGGGCGGCGGCAGCGTTCGGCGCCATGATCCCGCTGCTGATGCCGAAGATCGTCAAGGCGCTGGGGCTCGACTGATATGACCGATCCCGCCGCCGCAGAAGCCATGAAGGCCGTCGCCGCCGCGACCCATGGCCCTGACACGCCCGAGGCCGCGTCAGTCATCGCCAAGCCGACCGACATCGCCATTCGCGCCCTGGGCCTTGCCGGGCCTGCCCTGTCCCTGATGATCATGGCCATCGTTGCGGCCATCGCCTCGGCCCCGGCCTGGCGCTGGCTGGGCCTGCCGGAATGGCCTGATGAAGTCGCGGCTGTGCGGATTCAGGCCCTGGCCGGGATAGCCATGGCCCTGACGGCAATCCTGGGCGTCGTGGTGTTTCGCCTCGCCAGCGGCGGACTGAAGCGGGTTGAGGCCAAGGCTGGCCCGGCTGGACTGACCGTCGAAACCGGCGACTGAGAGACGCGCCGCCGAGTGGTCGACCCCGGAGTGTTCTCCGGGGTCGGAGCCGTCAGGGTTCGACGGTGATCTGGCAGATCACCGGGTCGGGACAGACCCACTCGTAGATGAACTCGCCAGTGCTTTGATTGTAGCCGGTGGCCATGTAGGTGCAGTCACAATTGCCGGGCCCAGCAATAGCCGCCGGGGCGATGGACATGCCGACGGCAACGACTAGCGCTCCCGCGACGGCCGAGAGTTTCTTCAACATTCACTTGCTCCCTCAAAGTCGGACAGCCCGATGCCGCCCCATCGGCATCTGCCGCCAAGGTCGGCGTCTGCCGCAACTCACGATCGCTTGATGGCAGCGCGTGGCTTGTCCTGCGCCTCACCCAAACTGACGAACCCGGTTCGCGAACGCCGTTCGCATCCCTCTCCACAATCTGACCTATCGACCGGAGCCGCCATGTCGTCGCCCGCCAAACTGCCACGCCCGCTCGACCCCATCGCCATCGGCGCGACCTGGTCGCAGCCGCTGAACCTGTTCGAGGCGGACAAGGTCACGCCGCTAGACCTGACCGGGCGCGCGGTGACGATCTTCCTGAACCGGATTGGCCTGCCTGAGAAAGCGGTCGAGATCGCCGGCGTCGAGAATGCGCCGGGCGTGGTGGTGTTCGAAAAGGCGCCGGGTGAAACCGACGACTGGCCCAAGGGCGTCTATGCCGTCGAAATCCGGATGCAAGACGGGGCGGATGATCTGTCCCTTGCCGTCGGCGAAGTCACGGTGGCGAAGGGGGCCGGTGCGCAGGGCGAGGACCGGATCGGGGCGGCGCGGTCGCCGGCGGCCCTGGGGATCGCTATCGGGGGCGTGGCTCCCATCGCCATCGCACTATCGCCGCAGGGGTTGAAGGGCGACCAAGGCGATCCGGGGCCGAACGCCGCCGGTCTGATCAGCTTCGACGACACCCTGACCCTGCTGGGCGCCGCGACTGTGCAAGAGGCCTTGATCGCCCTGTTCGAAATGTCCGCCGGCGGTCAGATCGTCATTGACGGAAGCGGCGCGGCGGTCACATTCAATAATCAACCCGTGGTATATGGAGCCTGATGCCGATGGCCATCACATTCGAATCCGTCCTGGCTGCGCTCGGCCTCACCAATCGTCCGCCGATGCGGCAGGTCTTCGTCGACGACTACCAAGAGACCTTGATTCCCGATGGCTACACCTCGGTGGAGATACAGCTGCTCGGCGCCGGCGGCGGGGGTGGCTCTGGGTGCCGTCGGCCGGTAGGCGGTATTCGCACGGGCGGCGGCGGCGGCGGCGGCGGCAATACGGCTGTCCTAAACCTGACCGTTGCGGATCTCGGCGGCGCAGGGGCCATTTTGCCGATCATCGTCGGTCGCGGCGGTCGCGGCGGCGCGGCGACGTCGGTGGATGGGGCGAGCGGTCAGCGGGGTGAAGCCGGGTCGTCCGTCGGCATCGGCACCGTCATGAGGCCTGCCGTTTGGCCCTATCCTACGCTTTCATCCTGCCGCGCGTTGGCGGCCAGCGATGCAATGCTGGTTGGCGTCCACGCTGACGGCAGCATCTACACCAGCGTCGCGGGCGCGGAGTGGACGCTGCGCGCCAGCGGTGTCACGACTTCGTTGAATTCCATCGTATGGGCTGCCGCTCTTGGCCTGTTTGTCGTCGTCGGCGCAGGGGGCGCTATTCTGACCAGCCCGGACGGCGTGTCCTGGACGGCGCGCACCTCCGGCGTCGCAGTAGCGCTGAACTCGGTGATCTTCGAGGGTGGGGTCCTGGTCGTCGTGGGCGCGTCGGGCGCAATCCTGACGTCCGTCAACGGTACGGCCTGGACGGTCAACGCCTACTCAAGCGCCGCAACCCTGGCGCAGGTGGCATTCGGCGGCGGGCTCTACATCGCAACGGACTCGACCGGCAAGATCGTCTCGGCCAGCGATCCCGCCGGGACCTGGACTGCGACCCAGCTGACCACGGCGGTGACGCAGCCCCTGTACGGCATCGCCTACGGCAACGGCGTCTGGATGATTCAAGCCGGTCAGAACGGCAACTGCTACACGTCCACGGACGGGGTCGTGTGGACCAACCGGGGCGGCCGCTTCCAACGGTTCTCGGCCTTCCTGAGCTTCACGAACGGCTGGTTCTTCCAAAACCGCTTTGTCAGCCAGGACGGCCTGACCTGGTATCCGATGCTGCACAACGGCGACGGCTGCTCGATGGCCGTGTTCGCGCGCGGCGCCTGGTTCATCGCAGGCGGCGCCAGCTTCGTGCAGCGCCTGGACCGGATTATTACCAGCTTCACGCCGATGAACATCATGGGCTCTTATCCGGGGTTCGGGGGGTCGGGCGGCATAGCCAGCGGCGGCGGCTCGGACGGTACGGGCATCCTGCCTGGCAGCGCCGGCGCGGCCAGCGCTATCAGCGGCAGCGCGGCCATCACGGCGAACGCCGTGGCTTCAGGCGGAGGGGGCGCTGGCGGCGGCGCGACGGCGGCCAATGTCGCGGTCGGCGCGTCTCTCGGCATGGAGGGTTCGATCAGCACCAACTTCCTGCTGCAAGGATTCAACGGCGTGTCCGGAGGGCCTGGCCCTAACCCTGGCGGCAGCGCGGGCGATGATCCGACCCTCTTTGGGTCGTCGGGCGGTGGCGGTGGAGCCTGGACTTCAGGGGCGGCTGGCCAGAACGGTGCTGACGGCGGGCACCCTGGCGGCGGCGGGGGCGGCGGATCGGCGGCGGACAACGGCTTCGTGTCGGGCGCGGGCGGCCGGGGTGGGGATGGTCAGGTCAGGCTGATTTGGCGCTAACGAGGGGAATAGCGAAATTGCATCGACATAGTGTCTAGCGCCCACCTCCGCTCCTCAGCCAGGCCCTCTGGAGCGGTCAAATAGATGAGAATTGCCTCGACGATATCCATGTCGTGGCAGACGTTAGCAAGGTCGTCGGGCGCGATGCTGTAGGCGACCTTGATCTCCCGGTCTGTGAGAGCGAAGGCTTTGTTGGATTTTAAATAGAGTTTTTGGTCCTGCGACTCGGGGCCGCCTCTATGGTAAAGATGGTTCCGCAGGTTGTTGATTATGGTGAAATGTCGAAAGGCGCGGCAGCACTATTCCGGCGGCAATCGCTACAATCACCAAACGCCCTATGAGCTGGATAAGATGGCGGATTGGACGCTGGCGGCGCTTGGTTTTTAGGCAGCGGTCTTCTGGACAATTGGTCGCACGGCACTCAGCTCGGTGAGCTTGCGGCGCGACCAAATGTCGAAGGGTACTGCTAGGTACGTACAGCCGAGCAAAAGGGCGGCAAGTACGCCGATCCCAACAGCAGCGGGCGGGAGCGACAGCCTTTCAGCACCAGCCTCAGCTATAGCAAGAGCCGGACGGTGAACGGCGTAGATGGGAAATGATATCAAGCCCAGCCACGCTGCTAACTTGTGGAGCTTGGGCGAGATCGTACACGCCGTTCCCATCCAGACCAAAGCAGGACTCATCAGTGCGACGAAGAGAAGGTCGTAGACTCGACCGCCGAACGGCAGGGCGAGGGCGGCCATCAGAACGCAAAGCACAAGCGCGACGCTGATTTTGGGTGCCTTGAGCTTGAGGCGAAACAGCAAAGCGCCGGCCGTGAAAGAGAACAGGGTTCGCGCTATCGCGGGAAGCGTCCCCGGTAGGTTGAAGCCAGTGTCGGAGATGCCGCTCGCAGGCGCTGTCAGGGCCAAGGCGATGTAAGACGCGACGCCAAGCCCGCACAGCACGGGAATGGTCAGGAAGCGGAAGAAGACCGCGTAGAGCACGTTTACCAGCAGTTCGTGAAGAAGGGACCAGCTGGGCGAGTTAAGTGAAAAGAGCTGGTAGTCGCGGCTGGCGAGGGGCGCGGGAATGAACAAAAGTGCGGCGGCTAGACATAACGCGAGGAGCCCTGGCGTCAGAGCGTAGTGATTTCCTGAGGCAATCAGCAGGATCTCGCGGCACAAGCCTAGCGCCAACCCTGCGGCATAGAGTGGCCAAAACCTGATCACGCGAAGCTTGATGAAGGCGCTTGGGGTTAAGTTTGTCGCCAGCCTGGCGTCGTAAGCATGAGCGATCACGAAGCCGCTCAAGACGAAAAATAAGTCCACCGCGAGATAGCCGCGAGAGGCGATCGGGCCGAACAAAGTGGGGCTGTGGTAGAGAACGACCATCAACGCAGCTATCCCGCGCATCGCGTCAAGCGAGACGAACACATGCCGGTGTGTGGATGTTGTCATGATGGCCCCCGCCCAAACCGTAACTCGGGTTGCTGAGCGGTACAACAATGCAACGCCGCTTGATGACTCACCCACCCGACGGCGGCGATCAGCCCCCAAGCGAGAAAACCGCACGCCACGCAAACGGCAATCCTGACAGGCTGAGGCCATGGCTTCATGGCATGGCCGCCTGCCGGGCTTTTGCGGCCTGCTCCGCGACGCGAAGAAGGACGCCGCCCAGCAGGCCGTCGGATTCAATCTCCGCGTTGTACCGTAGGTCGCGGGTGGTGCGCAGAAGGTCCAGCATGTCGCGGGCTGACGTAGCATCGGTCGCGGAGTCGGCCACCGTCGGCGTTCGAGGCAGCCCCGGATCGGGTGCATTCGGATAGCAGCTGCGCCACGCCTCCAGATTGGCGGCTCTGAACCGGGTCGCCAGGGCAACGGCGTCCAAGCCTGCCGGCAGCAGCAAATGATCAGCGGCGAAGCATGCCAGCTGAACCAAGTCGCGGTCGCCGATCAGAAGCACGGACATACGTCTTCTCCCTAGACTGGATGCGCAACCTTAGCTGTGTCATTGCACGACCTCAAGTAACGCCGGTTAACGGTGTCGCCAGTCTCTGGGGGGAGGTCTGGAAGAGCCTACACCGTTCGTCTGGGACAAGCCGTTTCGGCGGCGGCGCTGCAAGGCCCTGGACAGCGACGATCTGAATATCTGGCGACATGGGCCGACCCATTGCCCGCGCCAGTTCCGGCCGGGGCCGCTGAACCCCTTCTTCTGTAATCTGCGCCCCTGTCCGGCCGGATGGCCCGACGGCGAGAACGCGGTCTGCCCGCTGATCATCCCATCTGAAACTGGAGAGACCGCCATGGCCTATGTCCTGGGCGCGACGTCGCGCGCCAATCTGAAAGGCGTCCACCCCGACCTTGTGCGGGTCGTGGAGCGCGCGATCTCGATCTCTAAGATCGACTTCAAGGTGATCGAGGGCGTCCGGTCCCGAGGGCGGATGATGGAGAACTACGGCAAGGGTCGCACGGCCGCCCAGCTGGCCGCCAAGGGCATCCCGGCCAAGTACGCCCGTCCGGCGGTCGCCAAGGTGACGTGGCTGGCGGACCCGTTCAGCTCGAAGCACGGGATCCAGAAGAGCGGCTATGGCGAGGCCGTGGACTGTCTGATCGCCCCCTACGACTGGAAAGAGGGGCCTGGCTGGCGGCTGATGTACGAGGCCTTCATAGAGGCGGGCCGGATCGAGAAGGTCCGGGTCCGCTGGGGCCGTGACTGGGACGAGGACGGCAAGATCGGAGAGAAGGGCGAGACCGACGGTCCGCACTTCGAACTGGTGCGATGATCCGCTTCCTTCTCGCCGCCTTGGCCGTCGCCGCCGTCCTGGCGGGGGTCCAGACCTGGCGCATCGACCGCCTGAAGTCCGAACTGGACCAGGCGAAAGACCAGGCCGTCGCCCTGGCCCAGCGCCTGGATGACGCCGCCACCTTCGCCCAAACCGCCGACGACCGCTGCACGGCCCAGGTCGCCGCCGCCCGCCAATCCGCCCGCGCCATCGAGCGCATCATCGAAAGGCCAGTCCATGTCGATCCTCAAGGTTGCCCTGTGCGCGAGCGCGTTTCTGCTGACGAGCTGCGCGAAGCCCTACAGCCCGGCGTCTCTGCCCCCGAGCCTGTGCACGACGGTCAAGAGGGCGCCGGCGCTTCCTGAAGGCGCTTCCATGGTCCAGCCCGTCACGGAGGAGGAGCGCGAGGGCGTCCGCCTGTTCCTGACCTGGATTGCGGAGGCCGTGAGCGTCGGGACCGAAAACGCAGATCGAGCGGAGGAGGCTAGGCGTGTGGCCTGCGGGCCGCCGCTTCGACCGGGCTAGTGCCGTAGTCGGAATTCCGACCTCGGTCTGACCGATGGTCACTCAGCGTCGAGCTCAAGGGCTCCGCTATCGAAGCCGCCCCGGTTCGTCTGGGGCGGCTTTGTCGTTATGCCGCGCAGGCAAAACCGCTGTCACTCAAGTCGATTGCCGCTGTTTCGGCGCGATCATGCGAAACATTTTGATCGTCGGCGCGTCCGGATGCCGACAGGAATGCGTTCACCGCCATCAGGTAGACGCGCGAAAGCAGCGGGTCCGCCGCCGCGCTCGCCATCATTGCTGACGCCATAAACGCCGCGAAGTTATCTTGGCCCTCAGGGCTCAGGCGCGCCAAATCAGCTTTCAGCTCGGCGGAGCGCGCAGAAATTGGCTTGGGTTTACGGATCCGCCCGAACAGGAAATGCCGAGCGAAGCTGCGGGCCATAGCGGGGCGGCCGGCGTGCTGAATAGCTGAGCCTATGAACCGGATGACGCTGTCGGGCGTGGCCTCGTCCTGGATGAGGGCGTTCGCCGCCTTATAGTTTTCGTCCAGCAGCTCACTGGCGCTTCTCAAGTCGCCGGAATAAGTCTTGGCCCACATCAACGTCAGCTGCACAGCAGCGAGCGCAGCAGCGGCGGCGACAAGGATGGGCAGGAAAGCTGACATAGCGGTGTGCTCCTAACCATTTCGTGCAACTTGTCTACTTCAAGTTGACACAAGCTTAAGTTGGTCACGGACAACGGGGTTCCGTCAAGATTTTGTTCGAGGGCCTTTTGTCGCCGAAGGCGGCAAGGCGGCGGGCCGCCGCTGCCCGATTGAGTTCAGCACCTTCTGCTTCTGATCGTGGCGCTTGTGAGACAGCTTCCGATGCTCGAGCAGCGCTGCAGACACCGCCGGAATGATCTTCGGCAGCGTCAGCACGAATATGACCAGGATGATGCACAAAGGCCCCTGGGAAATGAGGAACTGCAGCGCAGTCTGCTGCACCTCATCAGAGATTTTGAATTCCAAGCGCCTACCGGTGAGTCGTATGCAGATCACCGGTTGATCGCTTCAAATACCGGTGGAGTCAAAGACTTCGTTCTATGGAGCAAGATCGCGATAAGGCTCGCCCCGCTCGCCAGCCGCTTTTCGGCTGAGCACCTTGGTGTGGTCGGAGCCAATTGCGACCTTGATGTCTCTGATGCGGACACCGTCCACGATCGTCTGAGGCCTGCCGGTCGGCATGGCCGCCAGGCGGTTGATCCAGTCGTCGACTTGGATCTCGATCAATCCAGGCGCCTTGTCGGCGTCGTCGCCGGCCGCAGCCTGCATCTTGTCCAGGGCGTCGTTCAGTTCGTCAGGCGTCATCGGCGCGGCCTATAGGCCGAGTCGGTCAGATGTAGTCCAGTGCACCGTCCGGTAAGGCGCGCTGCAGCGCTTGGGCCTGCGTCCACGGAGCCGTCATCCAGGCCTCGATTTCATCCGGCTGGGTCAGGATCACCGGCATGGCCTTGGGGTGAACCGACTTCACCGGCTCGCTGGGGTCGGTCGTCAGGAAGGCGAAGACATCGATCGTCTCCATGCCGGTCTTTATCTTGCGGACGCCGGTGTGGCCCGGGAGGTGGATGCCGGCGAAGAAGGCCAAGGGCTCGGGATCGTCGCCGGCCAGCTTGAACCACACCGGCCGGTACTTGCCGGCGGCGTCGCGGCCGGGCTCGCTGAAGGCGGTGAAGGGGACGAGGCAGCGGTGGGCCGGTTCGAGCCAGGGCTTCCAGTGGGTGGATGTCGTGTTACGGACGTTGGTCGTGCCGCTGTCCGGTTCGAACTCGAGGATCTTCTGGAAATCGACCGCGCCGCCCTTGGCCCGCAGCTTGTCCGCTCGCTTCGTCGCGTTGTCGAAGATCGCCTTCTTGGATGAGGGCATGCCCCAGCGCGCCAGGGCCAGTTCGCGCACGCCATTCGCATCGGTCCGCACGATCGGCGCCGGGTAGTCGGGATAGATGTCGCCGGGCGCGAGGTTGCCGACGGTCGAGGTCATGGCCTTGGCCATGTCCATGATGGCCTGGGGGCCGGTGCGCTGGCGATAGAGGTTGCACATGGCGGAAGCCTGTCACGGCGGGCGACAAATGTGGAGTCAGCGGCGATCCTGATCCTGCTCGGTCCCCTGCGCGGGCACGGTCGAGTTGTCCGGGCCCCGCTGCCCCCATTCGATGTAGGTCTTCTCGCGCGGCTTTCCGGATCGGTCTGCGTTGGGCGCCAGACCGTCGGCAGGCACGAACTCAGCGGGATAAGACCATCCCGCTGCGACCTGCGCTCCGCTGAGATCTGCCCAGCAAGCCTTCAGCGTCGTCACCGTCGCCATTAGCGGGTACTGCTGAGGCGAAGCGTGGTTGAGGCTAGCCATGATGCGCCGAAGCGTGAAGTAGCAGTCCACGATCTCCTTCAGGTCAGTGGCATCGACCGCGCCCTTCTTGCTCATCCCCTTGTGTCGGGTCATGTGCGGGACTTCTGGCCGCGATCCAGCGCCCTGCGGTGATCCTGTTCCGACACGCGGAAGCGGCCTAGGCCCATCGCCAGCGCTTGGGCGACCAGGCGCGCATTCTCCGCAGGCGGCGGCCGATAGGCGACATTCGATCCTGGCTCCGGCGTCGCCGGCAAACTGGGGAGGGGAAGCTCCGCGGCGAGCTCATCCAGCTCGGCAGCAGACAGCGGCTCTGACATATCGATCTCCGGCAGCGCCAACCGACCCAGAGACCGCACCTCTGACTCCGATCAAAGGAGAACGCAACCAGAACAGTTTCGCCGCTTGTGGACGACTTCAGGGGTGAGTGAGGCTTGCTTCTCTCTGCGCCTGGCCCTCGAAATAGTATCCGGAGGCGTCCGCACGACGGGCTTTGAACGCCCCGACATAGAACGAGATATAGGCGATCTGGCCAGACGCGATTGCAGCCATCAGGGGCAGCAGGCGCCCCGCAGGGACCATTGCCAGGACCTCGACATTGTTCTTGTCGGCGAAGACCTGGCCCACGCTCCTGGTCGGGTGCTTAGCCTTTAGAAACTCGGCGTCTTCCAGCTCGGGGGAGGAGGTCAGTAGCACCCTCGCCTCACGTCCGGCGAACTTCGGAGGCGCCGAGCATACAGCCTTGATCTCCGCATCTAGGCTCTCGCCCAAGTTCCCGCCGGTGTTCTCGAAACTGTAAGCGACGTCGCCGGGCGGCTTGAGGGTGAACTCGAACATCATGGGCAGATGATATCCCACCCCGCCTTCCTTCGGGAGAGCGGGGCCCGTTTTTCATTCTGACGTGAACGAATATCGAACATCCGCCGGGACTATTCCGGGACTATGACTCCCGGCGCGGGCCGATTTTCGCCAGATGTTCCCCTAGACGAACGACGAGCGCACACCCGAGAGGGTGTAAGGCGATTGATTTGTATGGAGAAGATGGCGCACCCGACAGGATTCGAACCTGTGACCCCTGCCTTCGGAGGGCAGTACTCTATCCAGCTGAGCTACGGGTGCGTGGTCGGCGAGACGCCGGAAGAGGCCGCTTACAGCAAGCGGCGGGCGGTCTCAATCCCGAATAAGCAGATGAGGGCCGGATGACCGTCCCGAACCATCGCCGCTGGCTGACAGGTCAGCACTCCCCGGCCTAAGCAGCGCGAAGCGCGGTAGGCCCAAAAGAAAGCGCGCTTGCGCCCTATTGCGCGGTCATGCCGCCGTCGATCTTGAACTCGGAGCCCGTAACGAACTTGGACTCGTCCGAGGCGAGGTAGAGGACGCACCAGGCGACGTCGTCGGGTTCGCCGATCCGCTTCAGCGGGATGCCGCGGGTCAGGCGCTCGTGGGCTTTGGCCTCGTCGCCGCCGGCCATGGCGATGAAGGGGTCGAGGATCGGAGTCTTGATGAAAACCGGATGGACCGAGTTGCAGCGCACGTCCCAACCGGCCTTGGCCGATTCCAGGGCCAGGGTCTTGGTGTACATCCAGACGGCGGCCTTGGTGGCGTGATAGGCGCCCATGCCGGGGCTGGCGACCAGGCCGGCGATGGACGAGATGTTGATGATGGAGGCCGGGGCGGCGGCGCGCAGATGGGGCATGGCGTATTTGGCGCCCAGCATGACGGAGCGCAGATTGATCTCGTACTGACGCTGCCAGTTCTCCACCTTGTCCTGTTCGACGAAGGCTAAGGGGCCGCCGACGCCGGCGTTGTTGACCAGAACCGACAGGCCGCCCAGGTCGGCCACGGCGGCGGCGATCACCTGTTCCCACCGGGCCTCGTCGGCCACGTCGTGGGCGTAGGCGAAGGCGGCGCCGGGGATTTCGGCGTTGATCCGGGCGGCCAGGGCGGCGACGCGGTCGCCGTCGATGTCGGTCAGGGCCAGACGGGCGCCTTCGCGGGCCATCATGAAGGCCATGGCCTCGCCCAGGCCGCCGGCGGCGCCGGTGATCAGGGCGGTCTTGCCGGCGACGCGGCCGGGCCGGTTGTGCGGGGCGGCCATCAGTCGTGTCCGTTTCCGGGCGTCAAGTCGCCGGTGATGGAATCGATAAATTGAGCCATCTGCACGTCGAGATCGGTGACCCCGTCGGCGTCGTGCGTCGTCAGCAGGATTTCCACGCGGTTGTAGACGTTGAACCATTCGGGATGGTGGCCCATGGCCTCGGCCTGCATCGCCACGCGCGTCATGAAGGCGAAGGCGGCGCTGAAGTCGTGGAACAGGACGGCCTTGACGATGGCGTCGCGCCCGTCCTCGCCCGGCTTCCATCCGTCGAGCGCGGCGCAGGCCGCCCTTGCGCCGATATTGCCGTCCATTCCGCGTCTCCCCGTCGATCTCTGTCGATTGATCCTGGCGTAAGGCGCCCGCCGGCGTGCGACAAGGGTCGGGAACGCGGGATCAAGCTTGGGCGTTGAGCTTTCCGTCAAGCGCGACTGTGGGCTCTGGCCGGATCGCCGCGCGGTGGATGCGCCGAGGAGATGAGGATGGACAATCTGTGGATCGCAGCCCTTGATCCCGCCGACCGCAAGCGGATCGAACCCCACCTGGAGGCACGCGAGGTCGCGCGCGGACAGATGCTGTACGACGCCGGCGAGGCGGTCGATCAGGTCTGGTTCCCGATCAAGGGAGTGGTGTCGCTGATGACCGTCCTGCCCGATGACAAGATGGTCGAGACCGCCGCCATCGGCCGCGAGGGCCTGGTCGGCGTAACCTGCGGACCGTTTAACGCCCGGGCCGCCAGCCGCGCCATCTCCCAAGGCGACGGCGTCGCCGCCGTCTGCTCGGCCGAGGTGTTCGGCGCGGCGCTGGACGCCAGCGAGACCCTGCGTTCGGCCTTGTCGCGCTTCACCGAAGGCCTGATGGCCCAGGTGCAGCAGGCCGCCGCCTGCAACGCCCAGCACCGGCTGGACGAGCGGCTGGCGCGCTGGTTGCTGATGCTGCACGACCGGGCCGAGGACGACCGCGTCGATCTGACCCAGGCCGACATCGCCGGCATGCTGGGCGTGCGACGCGCCACCGTGTCCGAGGTCGGGACCGTGCTGGAGGGCAAGAAGCTGATCCAGCGCGGCCGGGGCTGGGTCCGGGTGCTGGACCGCGACGGGCTGGAGGCGGCCTCCTGCGGCTGCTACGGCCTGATGCGCGAGGTGATGAAGGATCTGAAGCTGCCCCAACCGGAAGCCGGGCCTGAAGCCGGGTCGGAAGCCGCCTGATCGCGTGACGGGCGGCGCTTGACGCGCTAGACCCCCGATTATGACCGACGCCTCCTCCCATGGCCCGCATTCGTCGGGCGACCGTTCCTCCTTCGGCTTCCGCGACGTGGACGCGCGCGAGAAGGTCAAGATGGTGCGCGGGGTCTTTGATTCCGTCGCCTCCAGCTATGACGTCATGAACGACCTGATGAGCGTCGGCGTCCACCGCATCTGGAAGGACATCGCCGCCGCCAAGCTGAATCCCCGGCCCGGCGAGACCATCCTGGACGTGGCCGGCGGCACCGGCGACATGGCGCGGCGCTATTCCAAGATGGCGCGCGCGGCCCAGGAGCGGCGCGGCGGGGAAGACGCCAATGTGATCGTGCTGGACTACAACGCCGAGATGATCCTGGCCGGGGTCCACAAGGGCGGCGAGCCGGAGATGAGCTGGTCGGTCGGGGACGCGATGAGCCTGCCCCTGCCGGACGCCTCGGTCGACGCCTATTCGATCAGTTTCGGCATCCGCAACGTGGCCCATATCGACAAGGCCCTGGCCGAGGCGCGGCGGGTGCTGAAGCCGGGCGGGCGGTTCCTGTGCCTGGAGTTCTCGCGCCCCACCACCGGGCCGGTGCGCAAGCTCTATGACGCCTGGTCCTTCCACGCCATTCCGCGCATCGGCGGCTGGGTGGCCAAGGATCGAGACAGCTACCAGTATCTGGTCGAAAGCATCCGCCGCTTCCCCGACCAGACGGCCTTCAAGGGCCTGATCGAGGACGCCGGCTTCAAGCGCGTCTCGGTGACCAATCTGTCGGGCGGGATCGCCGCCATCCACCACGGGTGGGCGATCTGACCCGGGTCTATCGCACGGCCCCGCCGCCGCCCGCCGCCGTGGCGGTGCGCAATCCGGTGGCCGCCTTCCTGCGCCTGATCGGCTGGCTGTGGGTGCTGGCGCGCCACGACGCCTTGATCCCACGTGAAGTCACGCCGCTGCTGCCGGTTTGGGTCCGGCCCTTCGCCCGTTTCGTCCAGATGTTTTCGGGTCGGGACGGGCGTCAGGGACGGCCGGGCCAGAGGCTGGGCAAGGCGTTCGAGCACCTGGGGCCGGTGGCGATCAAGCTGGGCCAGGTCCTGGCCACCCGCGCCGACATCTTCGGCCTGCAGTTCGCGCGCGACCTGGGCCGGTTGAAGGACGCCCTGCCGCCCTTTTCGATCGAGGAGGCGCGGCGCGAGATCGAAAAGTCCCTGGGTCGGTCCGTCGAGAGCCTGTTCATCGACCTGAGCCCGCCGGTCGCCGCCGCCTCCCTGGCGCAGGCGCATCGGGCGACCCTGGCCGACGGTCGCGCCGTGGCGGTCAAGGTGTTGCGTCCGGGGGTCGAGCGCCGGGTCGCCGACGGGCTGGACGCCATGCGGCTGGGCGCCGCCTTGGTGTACCGACTCGTCCCCCTGTCGCGCCGACTGGAGCCCCAGGCCTTTGTCGAGACCATCGCCAACTCCATGGATCTGGAGCTGGACATGCGGCTGGAGGCGGCCGCCGCCAGCGAGATGGCCGATGTCCTGGCCAAGGACGGCTATATGTCCGCCCCCGCCGTCATCTGGGACGGGGTGGGCAAGCGGGTGCTGACGCTGGAATGGGCCAAGGGCGTGCCCATGACCGATCCGGCGTTGGCGGACCTGCCCGGCCTCGACACCGACCTGCTGGCCGACAATGTGGTGCGCGCCTTCCTGGTTCAGGCCCTGGATCATGGCGTCTTCCACGCCGACCTGCACGAGGGCAATCTGTTCGCCAGCGCCCCGGCCCATCTGACGGCCATCGACTTCGGCATCGTCGGGCGGCTGGGTCCGGCCGAGCGGCGCTATCTGGCCGAGATCCTGTGGGGCTTCATCAGCCGCGACTATGACCGGATCGCCCGGGTCCATTTCGAGGCCGGCTATGTGCCGCCGCACCATTCGGTCGAGACCTTCGCCCAGGCTCTGCGCGCCGTGGGCGAGCCGGTGATCGGCCGGGCCGCCAGCCAGGTGTCGATGGGCCGGCTGCTGGGCCAGTTGTTCGAGATCACCGCTCTGTTCGACATGCGGCTGAGGCCCGAGCTGATCCTGCTGCAGAAGACCATGGTCTCGGTCGAGGGGGTGGCGCGCCGGCTTCAACCCGACCACGACCTGTGGAAGGCCGCCCAGCCGGTGGTCGAACGCTGGATCCGCCGCGAGCTGGGGCCCCAGGCCCAGGCGCGCGACGCCCTGAACGAGATGATCGCGGCGGCCCGCGCCATCTCGCGCCTGGTGCAGGAGCCGCCGCGTCCGGCGGCCGTGGTCATCGAAAAGTCGGGAACTCCCGCTTGGGTGGCGGCTTCAATCACGGTCGCGGTCGTCGCGGCCCTGACGGCCCTGGGTCTTTCTCTGTGGCCCTATCTGCACTGACCGGAGCCTTCGCATGAAGACCAAGCTGATCAAGACGGTTCTCGCCGCAGCCCTGTTTGCGGCGCCTGTGCCTGCGCTGGCCCAGGCGGCCGCCGGCTCGGTGCCCAATGCTTTCGACGCCGCGCCGGCGCCTGCCCCCGCCCCTGTACAGGCCCCGGCTCCCACTGCGGCCCAGGCGCCGGACATCGCCCGGGCCGAGGCGGCCCTGCGCGGCGTGATCGCGGCGGTTCAGGGCGCGGGCTTCGACTATTCGGTCTTCACCCCCGATCTGGCGACCCGGATGCGGCAGCTGTCGCCCGAAATCAGCCCCCTGATCAAGAGCTTCGGCGCCGTCCGCACGGTCGAGTTCCAGAAGGCCGAGGGCGACGCCCAGCTGTTCCGCGTCACCTTCGACAACCAGGTGACCGAATGGATGATCCTGTTCGATCCCGAGGATCGGATCGCCGGTCTGCGTTTCCGCCCCGTCGAGGCCTGAGGCGAAGGCCGATACGAAGGCTTGAGCCACGCTAAGGCCAAGCTGATGCGCTAAGCCCTGGAATGACGGCGCTTTTCCCGTCCTCTGGGGTTTCAGACATGAAATATTCCGTCGCCGGCCTCGGCATGATGGCCCTGCTCTCCGCCTGCGCGAGCGGCCCCTCCGGTCATCCGGGCGGCCCTGAAGGCGCTCCGCCGCCGCAGCGGTCTGAAATCTTCGTCAGCCCCTATGGCGAGCTGTTCGTGTCCGAGCCGGGCGAGCCCTATCCGGTTGCGGCCTGGTTCGCGGACGCCGACGCCGACAGCGACGGCCGGCTGACGGCCGAAGAGTTCGCCGCCGACGGCCGGCGCTGGTTCGCGACCCTGGACCAGGACGGCGACGGCGTGGTCGGGCCGTCGGAAATTTTCGCCTATGAGCGGCTGGTCGACACCACTTTCGCCGCGATGGGCGGGGAAATGGGCGGCGCGCCTGGCGGTGGTCGGCGCGGTGGTCAGGGCGGCGATCGAGGCTCCGGGCGCAGTGGACCGCCCGGCGGCGGTCAGATGAACCTGAACGACGACCAGCAGGACGGCTCCATGGGCGGCCCGATGGGCGGGGGCATAGGCGGTGGCCAGGAAGGCGGCGCCGCGCCGTCCAAGCCGCGCGCCCAGCCCTATCGCGGCGGGACCGAGCGTCTGGCCCGCGCCGGTCTGCTGTCCGTGCCCCAGCCGGTGCGGGCGGCCGACCGCAACGCCGACCAGAAGATCACGCCCGAGGAATGGACCGCCGCGAGCGAGCGCTGGTTCGTCCTGCTGGACCAGGACCACGACGGCGTGCTGACCCTCGAAAGCCTGCCGAAGACGGCGGTGCAGGGCGGACGGGGCGGCCAGATGCGCGGCGGGCGCCCGCCGCGCCCCTGAGGCTCGGTCAGGCCGTGGCCGGCGGCGGTGCGTCGTCGTCGGGAACCGGCCCGGTCTGGTGATAAAGCCGGGCGGCGGCGTAACAGGGCGCCAGGGTGCAGGTCTTCATCACCACGCGGGCGGTGAAGACACCGTCAGCCGTCGGCCGGATGTTGATGACCGGGGCCGAGTCGGGAAGGGTGTCGCGTTCGATGATCTTTCCCGCCGAGTCCAGCAGCTCCAGATCCAGATCGGAGCATTCGTTGTCGCAGGCGGCGAGGATTCGATAGGTTTCCCCCCGTTTCAGGGTCAACCGCCAGGGATGGACCTCGGTCGGTTGCATGGCGTTTACGGAATCCTCAACGCCGCCGACGGGCGAGAAGCCCTTGGCCAGTTCCTTTGCGGCGTCGTTCAGATAGTTGAGCGCCACACTGCGATACTCGGCCCGTTGCGCCTCGGTCAGGGATATCTGGGGCGTCGCGGCGATGATCGCCTTGTCCTGTTCGGACTGCGCCGGGACGGCGGCCGCCGCCGCAGGGACAGGGTCGGCGGCGTCGTCGCGCGCCGCGTTCCGATCGCCGGGAGAACAGGCGGCGATGCCGCTCGCCGCCAGACTCAATCCCAAGCTTATCGCCTGAAGCCGCCGCATATCGATCTCCGTCAACCGTTGCCTTGGACAGGACAACGAGGCGGCGGGCGGGCTGTTCCCGGCCTTTCGTGCGGAGTTCAGTCGTCGCGCGCGGGACGCCCCCGGCCGCTCTTGATGGCCGAACGGGTCGTCTTGGCCTTCAGCCGGCGTTCCTTGGAGGCCTTGGTCGGGCGGGTCGGGACGCGGAAGACCGGGCGGATCGAGGCCTCGTCCACCATCGCCTGAAGCCGTTCGATGGCGTCGGCGCGGTTGCGCTCCTGGGTGCGGTGGCGGACGGCGGTGATCAGGATCACCCCCTCCAGCGTCAGCCGACTGCCGGCCAGCTTCATCAGCCGCGCCTTGACCGGCTCGGTCAGGCTGGGGGAGTTCTTCACGTCGAACCGCATCTGGACGGCGGTCGAGACCTTGTTGACGTTCTGGCCGCCCGGTCCGCCGGCGCGGTAGAAGTGGAACTCCAGCTCGTCCTCGGGGATCGTCGTCATGTCGCGGCCCGGCGCGCCTTGACCACGGCCTGGTCCAGGGCCTGGAGGAAGCGCGAGCGGTCGGCGGCCGAGAAGGGCGGCGGGCCCGAGGTGGCGACGCCCATCGACCGCAGATGTTCGCCCACCATTCGCCCGGCCAGGGCCGAGCCTATGGAGTCCGGGGTGAAGGCCTGGCCGTTGGACTTCAACGCCTGGGCCCCAGCCTTCAGGCAGCGGTCGGCCAGAGGAATGTCGGCGGTGATGACCACATCGCCCACGCCCGCCCGTTCGGCGATCCAGTCGTCCGCCACGTCAGGCCCGGCGTCCACCACCACCTGCTCGATCAGGGCCTCGCGCGGGACCTGCATCCAGCCGTTGGAGACCACATAGGTCTTCAGCCCATAGCGCCGCGCCACGCGATAGACCTCCTCCTTCACCGGGCAGGCGTCGGCGTCGATGTAGAGGGCGGTCGGCATGGGCCTGACCTAGCGCGGACGGGGGCGGGTCGTCGAGGGCGGGGTGGGGGCTAAGCGGACGTTAGAGGTGTCTGTAGGGGGTGGGAAGCGGTCGTTGACCTCCGATAGGGAAACGGTTTCGATACCTTAAGGGTGGAGCCGCAGCGATCATGAGATTGGCCGTTATGTTGGTGACGGGAGCCGCCCTGATCTCGGGGTGCAATCCGATGCCTGTCCCTATCGACCCGAAAGAATGTCCCGCTTGGCGCAGTGTCGATTATTCAAAGCTTCCCACCCATCTCAACGATGACCTGCAAAACCCGTTGTTCGAAACCATCTGGGCAGCATGGGCGAGCGAAGAGACCAGCATTTCCTGGAGCATCGACACCCCTCAATCCACCGTTCATTTCAGGACCTCGCCGGGCGGATTGTCGACTGACCCGACGGTTCGTGAAGTCATCGGCCGGGGGCGTGACACGAACTGGGAAATATACGCGAGGTCCGCACCAGTTGGTCCGCCACATCCAACGCACTGGACTGCGTGGCGACGCATCAGCCTCACCGCCAGCGAGGCCAAGAAGCTGAATTCAATCCTCGACGATCCTTGCTTCTGGATTGCGCCGCGCTTTCTCGATGGACCGGTCCGTCTCGTGAATGGGCGAGGCGACAACAGACCTGACGGTCCTTCTACGGCCTATGATGTGACTCACGGCGAACGTGCCTGGGGCGGGTGGCACTTTTCGTGGACCGTCGGGCCGCAAGGCCGACTACAGTTGTTCCTCCTTGCCAAGACGTTCGGCTTGCCGGAATGGCCCGAAGACAGAATCGACGAGGAAGGTTGGTTTGAGTGGCCTCCGTAATGTCAGCCTTGGGTCGAGGCATGACTTAACCCTCGGGCCGGAAAGCGGACGTCCAGATCGACTCCGCCGGCCATCGTCGTTCTCAACTTGTGGCGAAGGTATCGCCTCCCGTGGTTTCCGCAGGGCGGCCGTTACAAATCCAGATGCAGAAACTGGCTGAATTCGTTTGCCTCGTATCCGGCGAAGGGTCCGCCGTCGATGAAGCCGCGTCGGCGGTACATCGCCAGAGCCGGTTCGAAGGCGTCGCCGCGGCCGGTTTCCAGGCTCAGCCGCTTCACGCCTGCGGCCCGTGCGGCGTCGATGATCTGTTCCAGCAGCACCGCCGCCACGCCGCGCCGCAGATGGTCGGGGTGGGTGCGCATCGACTTCACCTCGGCCTGATCGGCGTCGATCAGCTTCAAGGCGCCGATGCCGACCAGGGCTGCGCCGTCCCAGGCGCTCCACACCGTGACGTTCGGCTGAAGCAGGCCGGTCAGGTCCAGGGCGTTGACGTGGCAGGCCGGGGAGTTGGCGTGCATGCCTTGCAGATGGAAGGCCAGCAGGGCGCGAACCGCCTCCCCGTTGAGATCATCCACCCGCAGGGCGAACATGGGCTCAGACCTTGGACAGGATCAGCGTGCCGTTGGTGCCGCCGAAGCCGAAGCTGTTGGACATGACGTGGGTCAGTTCGCCCTCGTGGCGCTGACGCAGGATCGGCATGCCCTCGAAGGCCGGATCGAGGGTCTCGATATGGGCGCTTTCGGCGGCGAATCCGTTCTGCATCATCAGCAGGCAATAGATGGCTTCCTGAGCGCCCGCCGCGCCGAGCGAGTGGCCCGTCAGCGACTTGGTCGAGGAGATCATCGGCATCTGGTCGCCGAAGACGGCGCGCACGGCCTCCATTTCCTTGGAATCGCCGACCGGGGTCGAGGTGCCGTGCGGGTTCAGATAGTCGATCTTCGGGTTGCCGGCCTGTTCCAGCGCGATCTTCATGCAGCGCTGGGCGCCCTCGCCTGAGGGGGCGACCATGTCGTAGCCGTCGGCGTTGGCGCCGTAGCCGGTGACTTCGGCCAGAATGGTCGCGCCGCGCGCCTTGGCCCGCTCGTATTCTTCCAGCACCACGATGCCGGCGCCGCCGGCGATGACGAAGCCGTCGCGGTTGACGTCATAGGCGCGCGAGGCGACCGAGGGGGTTTCGTTGAAGTCCGAGGACATCGCGCCCATGGCGTCGAACATGTTCGACATGGACCAGTCGATGTCCTCGCAGCCGCCGGCGAAGACCACGTCCTGCTTGCCCCACTGGATCTGTTCAACCCCGGCGCCGATGCAATGGGCGCTGGTCGCGCAGGCCGAGCTGATCGAATAGTTGACGCCGCGCATCTGGAACCAGGTGGACAGGACGGCCGAGGGGCCGGACGCCATGGCCTTGGGCACGGCGAACGGGCCGATGCGCTTGGGCGAGCCCCGCTCGATGGTGGTGGCCGCCGCTTGCAGAATGATCTGGGTCGAGGGGCCGCCCTCGCCGACGATCAGGCCAATGCGGTCGTCCTTGATCTCGTCGGCCGTCATACCCGACGATTTCAGCGCCTCTTCAAAGGCGATGTGCGCCCAGGCGGTGCCGTTGGCCAGGAAACGGGCGGCGCGACGGTCGATCAGTTCTTCCCACGGGCCGATCTTGGGCGGGGCCCAGACCTGGCTGCGGAAGCCGTATTTGGCGTGATCGGGCGCATGGACGACGCCCGAACGGGCTTCGCGCAGGGACTGGGTCACCTCTTCGGCACCATGGCCGATGGAAGAGACGATGCCCAGGCCGGTGACGACGACACGACGCATGGTGTTTCCTTCTTTAGCTTCTCGACCCGAGCTTCTCGACCGGGGGTCTTCCGCGCTGTCCGCGGTTATATAGGGGCTTAAGCGCCCGCCTGCTCGTCCTTGGCGGCGCCAAACAATCCAACCCGCATGTCATTGCAGGTGTAAATGACCTCGCCGTCGGCCTCCAGCACGCCGTCGGCGATGCCCATCACCAGTTTGCGATTGATGACCCGCTTCAGATTGATCTTGTAGACCACCTTCTTGATGTCCGGCGTCACTTGGCCGGTGAACTTGACCTCGCCGACGCCCAGGGCGCGGCCGCGGCCCGGACCGCCGATCCAGCCCAGATAGAAGCCGACCAGCTGCCACATGGCGTCCAGGCCCAGGCAGCCGGGCATGACCGGGTCGCCGATGAAGTGGCACTGGAAGAACCAGAGCTCGGGATTGATGTCGAGTTCGGCCTCGACATAGCCCTTGCCGTGCGCGCCGCCGTCGGCCGAGATCTGGGTGATCCGGTCAAACATCAGCATCGGCGGGGCGGGCAGCTGCGCATTGCCGGGACCGAACAGTTCGCCGCGCCCGGAGGCCAGAAGGGCCTCGTGGTCGAAGGACGAGGGGTATTGGGACTGGGTCAAGGCGGTTCCGTCTGGTCTGCTGTTGCCTGCGGGTTACACGACCGGGCCGCTTCGCTCAACACCGAGGCTTACGAGGCGTCAGTCGCGCCCGGTTCCGGCGGGGCGGTTGGCGTTGCACAGGGCCCTCTGCTGGGTTCCGAACACCGCCCGTTCCTGGATCCAGCCGCGCAGGCGGCGCGCCCGCACCCGGCACCAGCCCTCTTCGCAGTCTTCCAGCGACACCAGCGAACGGGGCGACAGGCGCGCCCGCACGGCCGAGGCCTGGGACTTGCCGGCGTGGATCATCACTTCCTCGGGCGAGGTGTTGAGCACATAGCGGCGGCCCGAGGACACGGTGCGGTGGATCCAGGCGACGGCGCCGTCCGAGTCGCAGATCTTGCGCCATTCGGTCGTCTCGGCGATCACCTGAACCGGCAGACCGGCGGCGCGATATTCCCACAGGATCGGATAATCCAGCCCCGGCCCCTGGCGGGCGCGGACGTGCGAGGACTTCAGCGAAATCCAGCGCGGCACCTCCAGTCCCGACGGCGTGGGCCGCCCGTCGGGCATAGTCGCGCCCGCGCCCGCCATGACGCCCACGCCCAGAATGGCGAGGGCGACGGCGATGCGGCGTCGCAGGCTTTGGAAGATGGCGGCGGCTTTGCTAGACACTGAGGAAACGACCCGTCGTGCGGGCTTCGATCCTGAACCGTCGCCCGCTAACCAAGGCCCGCAATGTCCGTTCGCAAGCTTAAGGTCGTATTAACCAGACGCCTTCCGGACGCGGTCGAGACGCGGATGCGCGAGCTTTTCGACGCCGAGCTGAACCTGAAGGACCAGCCGATGGACCGGGCGGCGCTTCAGGCGGCGGTTCAGCGCGCCGAGGTTCTGGTCCCCACCATCACCGACGTCATCGACGCCGACCTGATCAATGGAGCCGGCGACCAGCTGAAGATGATCGCCAACTTCGGCGCAGGGGTCGATCATATCGACGTCGACGCCGCCGTGGCGCGCGGGATCATCGTCACCAATACGCCCGGCGTCCTGACCGAGGACACGGCCGACCTGGCCATGAGCCTGATCCTGGCCGTCAGCCGCCGCATCGTCGAGGGCGCCCAGGTGGTGGCCGAGGGGCGGTTCGAGGGCTGGACCCCGACCTGGATGTGCGGCCGCAAACTGTGGGGCAAGCGGCTGGGCATCGTCGGCATGGGCCGGATCGGCCAGGCCCTGGCCCGCCGCGCCAAGGCCTTCGGCCTGCAGGTTCATTATCACAACCGAAAACCCGTCTCGGACCTGATCGAGGAAGAACTGGGCGCGACCTACTGGGACGATCTGGACCAGATGCTGGCGCGGATGGACGTGGTCTCGCTGAACTGCCCGGCGACCAAGGACACCCACCACCTGCTGTCGGCGGAACGGCTGGCGAAGCTTCAGCCCCACGCCATCCTGGTCAACACCGCGCGGGGCGAACTGATCGACGAGGCGGCCCTGTCTCAAGCCGTGGCGACCCGGTCCCTGTCCGGCGTCGGCCTGGACGTGTTCGAGAACGAGCCGGCCATCCACCCCGGCCTGCTGGGCCAGCCCAATGTCGTGCTCCTGCCCCACCTGGGCTCGGCGACACTGGAGGCGCGCCAGGACATGGGCGACCGGGTCATCGCCAATGTCATGACCTACCAGAACGGCCACCGCCCGCCGGACCGGGTCATCCCGGCGATGCTCTAGGGCGCGGCCAGCAGCCGTTCGGCCGCGTCCGGGTATTTCTGCGCTAGCCGCGCGGCCCAGTCGGCCTTCAGCGGCAACTGTGTGCGGACCTGACCGATGCGGCGCTCGACCAGGGCGGCGGCCTCGCGGTGGGCGGGCCAGTCCATCAGGAAGCCGAGAGCGGTCTCGAAATCGGCGTATGCCGCGGCATGGGCCAGGGCGCGGTCCAAGGCCTCGACATCGTCGAAATCGGGCAAGCGGGCAAGATAGTCGCGCAATGCCGGCGCCGAGAGGTCGCGTTCGAACATCGCCCAGCGCAGGTCCTGGGCCTCGGCCTTGCGCCCTTCGGCGTCGAGCAGGTCGATGGAGGCCGCTTCCCAGGCGGGGGTCAGGGACGGTGGACCCGCTGCGGGCGACCGACCGAAGGTGAAGCGCCGGTTCGCGGCCGACGGCTTCAGCGCGGCCTCCAGGGCCTGACGCGCCTCGGCGATCCGACCGGCGGCGAGCAACCGCCGCGCCGCCGCCGCCGCGAAGTCCGGCGCGCCCCGTTCATCAGGCGTGGCCAGCGACAGCCACAAGTCCAGGTCCTCGGCCCGGTCCGCCAGTCGCCGGATCGCCGTTCGCGCGCCGCGGACGCCCGAACTGGTGTCCAGCGCCGCCAGCAGAGCCCGCGCCAACTCGGATGTCAGGGCCTCCCCCGCCGCGCCGATCCACCGGGCATAGTCCAGAGGATGGCGTTCGATCGCTGCGGCCAGACGTTCCATCGCGGCCTGATCCATGAGGGCCGTCTGGCCGACGGTCCAAAGATCGGGCGCCGCCGCCTCAAAGGCGGCCGTCATCTCGCCGCGCGGATCCTTGACCCGCAACGTCAGGCCGCGAAACAGGTCGAACCAGGCGATCAACCGGTCCAGCCCGGCGACGGGCGCTCGCGGCGCCAGGTCGTCCACCACCGCACGGCGCAACATGTCGAGGTCGCGTAGCAGGTCCGGCCGTTTGCGCCAGGACACCCGCGCCCGTGCGGACGCCAGAGCCGTTAGCCGCTTGTCCAGCTCGACCGTCAGGGCCTCCTCCCCCGCCTCGGCCGCCAGCACCAGCCGCAGACGACGTTTCAGCAAGGCGTCGCCGTCCGTCGCCTGCATCAACAGCTCGCCCAGTCGGTCCGCCCCAAGGGACGCCAGGCTGGCGGCGTTCAGACGTTTGGGCGAGGCGGGACGTCGGGCCATCGGGTCTCCTTTTCACAAGTCTGTCGGACCGGACTCACACGGCTGTCGAAAACCACGGGCAGGGGAGGAACCGCCGCGAGCGGGCTTCGTTTCCGGCGACCTGTCTGAGGAAGCGTGCGTTGGACTCCTACTATTGTATCGTCAACCTGCCGGGCGTTCCGGTGCGTGACATCTGTGTTCTGGGCGCGACCGACGACACAGCGGCGAATCAGGCTCTGGCCGAGGTCGCCCGAACCTGGGTCGGGTTCGAGACCCTGTACCTCTATTGCGGCGAGCGGCTGGTGACGGTGCTCAGCAACCCGGCCCTGGGCTTCGCCCCGCACATCCCGGATCTGGATCTGGCCGACGTCCGTTTCGCCACGGCCGCCTGAGATTCAACCGCCGCAAACCGGGCAATGGGGGTCGGCCGTCACCCGCACCGTCCGCGCCGTCGCCGCCAGACCGTCATACAGCATCAGCCGCCCGCTCAGGGCCTCGCCCGCTCCCGTGATCAGCTTGATGGTTTCCAAGGCCGCCATCGACCCGACCACGCCCGCCAGGGCGCCGACCACACCGACACGCGCGCAGGTTTCGGCGTCCGGCGGAACCTCGGGCACCAGGCACTGGTAACAGGGTCGTCCGGCGAACACGCCCACCTGACCGCTCCAGCGTCCAAGGGCGCCCGAGACCAGGGGTTTGGCGGTCGCCACACAGGCGGCGTTGACGACCAGCCGGGTCTCGAAATCGTCGGTCCCGTCCAGGACGATGTCGAAGCCGTCGATCCGCTCCGCCGCATTGGCCGGCGTCAACCGTTCGGCGAAGGTCTGGATCGTCACGTGGGAATTCAGCTGGCCCAGGCGCGCGGCGGCGGCCTCGACCTTCGGCCGGCCGGTCTCCGGCGTAGAAAAGAGGATCTGGCGCTGGAGGTTCGACAGGCCCACGACGTCGTCGTCGATCAACCCCAAGGTCCCTACCCCCGCCGCCGCAAGATAGAGGGCGGCCGGCGCTCCCACGCCGCCGACCCCGACGATCAGCACCCGCGCGCGTTTCAGCGCCTGCTGCCCCGGCCCGCCGATCTCGGACAGGACCAGATGCCGGGCGTAGCGTTCGACTTCGTCTTCGGAGAAAACCATGGCTCCATCTAGCGACGCAGAGCTCTTCACGCGAGGCCCGCGGCTGCAACGAAACCTAGGCGATCGCAGCTATCGCGCGGCTGGCGTCGACCAGGATGCGGTCTGCCTGATCCGGAACCGACGGATCGACCAGCGATCCCTTCAGCAACCGGCCCAGCGCCGGCGGCGCGTCGGCCTGAGCCATGGCCCAGTTGGGGAAGAGGCGCTCCTTAATCGGGATTTCAGCCAGGATCTGAATATTGGCGTGCCGCCGATCGGCCCGCAGCCGCCCCATCAATCGGTCCAGATCGACACGGGCGCCTTCGATGGCCTGGAAGAACCGGCCCTCGTGCCGCATCAGGACGCCGGTTAAATGGTCCCTGCGATTGTTCCGGTCGGAGGCGCCGATGATGTCGATCAAGGGCAAGAGGCCCAGGCCGGCGTCGCCCACGGCGTCGCTGACATAGACGATACGGAACAAACTCATTGATTACTCATACGCTTTACGACCGAAGATCGATCTTTAGCCGTAAAGCGAGCAGGTTAACGAAACACGCAGAGCAGGCGGTCACGCGGCGCAGGCCGACACCCTCAGCCGGTCGCACGACAGCAGGCGCTCCAGCCCCTCGACGGCGACGTCCTCGAGCCGCCGTCCGTGCAGATACTCCGCCGCCTGTTCGGGCGTCAGGGCGCACAGGCGAACCGGTTCGTTGATACGGCGCTGAACGATCGGCCGATCCGACAGTATCCGCATCGCCCGATGCCGGGGATCGGCGAAAAGCCGCTTCACCAGCCGATCGAGGTCGGCGCGCATACCCTCGAGCAGCACGGCCGCCTGACCCTCGTAAAACATCATGGCGCTGCCGATCGCGTCGCGCCGGTTGTTGTGCTCGGACGCGCCGAGAATATCGACCACGCTCCCGGCCGAGCGGCCTATGGCGCCGACCGTTTCGCTCACAATAAGAACCCGATAGAGCAAATCTCTATCCCCGATTTCGCGTGATATTGGTGAATTTTCTTACTTTACACTGATAACTTAGGTCAAAATATGACACCGGTATCTGACATCGGGGCAGGCTTGATCCCGGAACGGCCTCACGCCATCTGGGCGTCATGACCCAATCCAACTTCCCAGACTGGCACGGCACCACCATCCTGGCGGTGCGCCGAAACGGCCGCACGGTGATCGCCGGCGACGGCCAGGTCTCGATGGGACCGACCATCGTCAAGGGCGCGGCGCGCAAGGTGCGGACCCTGGCCGGCGGCAAGGTGCTGGCCGGTTTCGCCGGCGCCACCGCCGACGCCTTCACCCTGATCGAACGGCTGGAGGCCAAGCTGGAACAGTATCCGGACCAGTTGGCGCGGGCCTGCGTCGACCTGGCCAAGGACTGGCGCACCGACCGCTATCTGCGTCGGCTGGAGGCCATGCTTCTGGTGGCGGACAAGTCGTCGATCTTCACCGTCACCGGCGTCGGCGACGTGCTGGAACCGGAACACGGCGTCGCCGCCGTCGGCTCGGGCGGCAACTACGCCCTGTCGGCCGCCCGCGCCCTGATCGAGGAAACCGACCTGGACGCCGAGGCCATCGCCCGCAAGGCCATGAAGATCGCCGCCGAGATCTGCGTCTATACCAACGGCAATCTGACGGTTGAGACGCTGGAGGGGTGAGACGCCCCGGCTGCGTTGCGAGCGGCGCCCCTTTGGCTTAAGGCCCCGCCATGACCGAAGACGCCCCCCTCCGCCCCCTCGCCCGCAATCCCCGCGGTTTCGCCGACAAGCGCGGCCGCGACCTGACCGCCGAACGCCGCATCGTGGCGCGCGTTTCCGAGGTCTATGAGCGCTGGGGCTTCGAGCCGCTGGAGACGCCGGCGTTCGAATACGCCGACGCCCTGGGCAAATTCCTGCCTGACGCCGACCGACCCAATGAAGGGGTGTTCGCGCTTCAGGACGACGCGGGTTCGGATGAACCGGGCGAATGGATGGCCCTGCGCTACGACCACACAGCGCCCCTGGCCCGGTTCGCCGCCCAGACCTGGGAGACCCTGCCCAAGCCGTTCCGCCGCTACGCCTACGGGCCGGTGTGGCGCAACGAGAAGCCCGGCCCCGGCCGGTTCCGCGAGTTCTGGCAATGCGACGCCGACACCGTGGGCTCCGACCGGCCCGAGGCCGACGCCGAGATCATCGCCATGGCCTGCGAAGGCTTGGCCGCCGCCGGGCTGGACGCGGGCCAGGCCCAGATCCGCGTCTCGAACCGCAAACTGTTCGACGGCCTGTTCGACGCCGGCGGCGTGACCGAGGCCGGTCAGCGGCTGACCGCTCTTCGCGCCATCGACAAGTTCGACCGATTGGGCTGGGAGGGCGTCGTCCAACTGCTGGGCGAGGGTCGTCTGGACGAGTCCGGCGACTATACCAAGGGCGCGAGCCTGCCGGCCAAGGTGACCGGCGCCATCGAGGCCTTCCTGGCCTCGGCCAACACCCCCGGCCTTTCACGGGCCGAGACGCTGGAGGCCGTGGCGCGGTCCGGGGACCTGGGCGCGGCGGGCGAGGCGGCGCTGAACGAGCTGGCGGCCATCGACCGGGCGCTGGGCGCCATGAAGGTCGGCCAGGAGGCCGTGAAGTTCGATCCCACCATCGTGCGCGGGCTGGAATACTATACCGGCGCCGTGTTCGAGGCCGAACTGCTGCTGGAGACCACCGACGACAAGGGGCGGCCGGTTCGGTTCGGCTCCATCGGCGGCGGTGGACGCTATGACGATCTGGTCGCCCGGTTCACCGGCCAGAGCCTGCCGGCGACCGGCTTCTCCTTCGGCGTCTCACGCCTGGCCTCGGCCCTTCGCGCGGCCGGACGCGGCGGCGAGCATGCCGTGCGCGGGCCAGTGGTGGTCATCGTCTTCTCTGAAGACGACATGAGCCACTATCTGGCCGCAGTCGCCGAGCTGCGGGCCGCCGGAATTGCGGCGGAACTGTATCTGGGCCGGGCGGGCATGAAGGCCCAGATGAAATACGCCGACAGGCGCGGATCGCCCGCCGTCGTCATTCTGGGCGGGGACGAGATCGCCGCCGGCGAGGTGACGATCAAGGACCTGGACGCCGGCCGTGCCGCCGCCACGGCTATCGCCGACAACGACGCCTGGAAGGCCGAGCGGCCGGGACAGATGAAGATCGCCCGCGCCGACATGGTTTCCGCCATTCGGACCATTATCGAATAAGCTTCGATAAATAAGTCTGTCTGGTAACAGTTATCGGCGATAAGTCGAAGAAAGTTCGATTCACCGTCACAAGCCCGTTGACGTCCCCGGCCCGGTTGCGGCAAATGAACTCACTCGAGGGCAAGCGTTGCTCAAGCGCGCAGCACTCGAAGGCGTTTCGGGGAGGAAACGTCCGCTCTTCAAAGAGCACGAAAGCCCGCTGCGATGTATCCCCCGCAGCGGGCTTTTTCGTGCCTGGAGCCTCGCACAAAATGCACGACCTGTAGATTTTTTCGATGCGATCTACAGATTTCGGACCCGATTTTTCATCCTGTCTCCACATGAAAAAGGCCGGGGCGAACCCCGGCCTTTCACGTCTTCAAAGACGCGCCGCCTACCAGATGCGGACGCGGTCTTCCGGCGTCAGATAGTATTTGGTCCCCGGCTCAACGTCGAAGGCGTCGTACCAAGCGTCGACGTTGCGCAGCGGGCCGATGACCCGGAACTGGGCCGCCGAGTGCGGGTCGGTGGCGACCTGCTGCTTCAGGGCCTCGTCGCGGTACTTGGACTGCCAGACCTGGGCCCAGCCGTAGAAGAAGCGCTGGTCGCCGGTGGTTCCGTCCAGCACCGGAGCGGGCTTTCCGGCCAGCGACAGGCGATAGGCCTCCAGACCCACGGCAACGCCCGAGGCGTCGCCGATGTTCTCGCCCATCGTTAGGCCGGGGTTGATGGTGTAGCCGGCGATCGGCTCATAGGTGGCGTATTGGGCGCCCAGGCGGGCGGTCAGGGCCTCGAAATTGGCCTTGTCGGTCGGGGTCCACCAGTTGCGCAGCACGCCGTCGCCGTCGGACTTGGAGCCCTGGTCGTCGAAGCCGTGGCCGATCTCATGGCCGATCACGCCGCCGATGCCGCCGTAGTTGACCGCCGGATCGCCGTTCGGATCGAAGAAGGGCGGCTGCAGGATGGCGGCCGGGAAGACGATCTCGTTATTGGCCGAGTTATAGTAGGCGTTGACCGTCTGAGGCGTCATGCCCCACTCGGACTTGTCGACCGGCTCGTCCAGGCGGGCGAGATCGTAGTTCCATTCGAACAGGCCGCGACGCTCGGCGTTGCCGACCAGGTCGTCGGCGCGGATTTCGAGACCGGAATAGTCCCGCCACTTGTCCGGATAGCCGATCTTGACGGTGAATTTACGCAGCTTCTCCTGAGCCGCCGCCTTGGTCTCGTCGCCCATCCAGGTCAGATTATCGATCCGGTGCGACAGGGCGGTGCGCAGATTGGCGACCAGTTCTTCCATCTTGGCCTTGGATTCGGCCGGGAAATACTGGGCGACATAGAGCCGGCCCGTCGCCTCGCCCAGCGAACCTTCGGCGAAGGAGATGGCGCGCTTCTCGCGGGTGCGCTGTTCGGGCTGGCCCGACAGGTCGCGCGAGCGGAAGCCCCACTGGGCGTCCGAGAACCGCTTGGACAGCAGGGGCGCCATGTCGTCGGCCGTGTGGAAGGCTTCCCAGGCCTGGAGCAGTTCGACCGGCGTCTCGGCGTAGATGGCGGCGATCTTGGGCATGGCCGTGTCCTGACGCACGATCAGGCGCGGCACGCCGCCCAGTTCGGCGGCGTCGAAATAGGCCTGCCAAGCGAAGCCCGGCGCGTCCTGGGCCAGTTTGGCGATGGTGTATTCGTTATAGGTGCGGTCGCGGTTGCGGTTCTCGACCGGGCTCCAGTGCGCCTCGGCGATCTTGGTTTCCAGGGCGACGATCTGGGCGGCGGTCTCGGCCGGATTGGCCCAGCCGATCATGCCAAGCATATCGGCGACATAGGCCTGATACTTCTCCTTCTTATCGGCGTAGCGGGCGTCCAGATAATAGTCGCGGTTCGGCAGGCCGATGCCCGACTGGCCGGTGGAGACGACGTAGCGGGTCGGCTGTTTCGCATCGATGGTGATGCCGCTGCCGAAGAAGGATCCGCCGAAACGGCCGACGGTCTGGCCCATATAGACGGCCATCTTCTCATGGCTGTCGGCGGCGCGGATGGCGGCCAGATAGGGTTGCAGCGGCTGGGCGTCCAACTGCTCAATCCGGGCCTCGTTGATGTAGGCGCGGTAGGCGTCGGCCACCTTGGCCTCGTCCGAGCCGGGCGCCAGATCGGTGCGCGAGGCCAGGCCCAGGACCAGTTGCTTCATCCGGTTGTCGGACAGTTCGCGCAGCAGGGCGAAGGAGCCGTAGCTCGTGCGGTCCGACGGGATGACCAGCTTGTCGAAGGCCGCGCCGTTGGCGTAGCGGAAGAAGTCGTCGCCCGGCTTCACCGAGGTGTCGCGGCCGGCCATATCGAAGCCCCAGGTCCCGTAGCGGGGGGCGTCCACGCCCTGCCAGCCGGCGGCGGTCTCCTCGCCCGAGAACAACGAGACGATCGAGCAGGTCTCGTCGATACAGGCGTGGTCGTGATCGACGTCCTGGGCGAAGGCGGCGGCAGGCAACAGGAGGGCGCCGACGGCGGCCCCGATAAGCAGTCTTTTCATCACTGTATCCTAGGTTCCACCCCCGAAACGGGCGGGTCGGAGCGGACCCTAGACCCGAGGCCGGGACTGTCGCCTTAAAAAAAGTTCATGAAAGGGGCGCGACCTCTCGCCACGGGCGGCGGTTCGGGGTCAGATGCCGCTGATACGGAGGGCGGATGCAGGGGCACGGCGGGGACTATAAGGATCTGGTGGTCTTTCTGGCCGCCGCCGGGGTGATCGTGCCCCTGGTCAACAGGCTCAAGATCAGCCCGGTTCTGGGCTTTCTGGCGGCTGGGGTGGTGCTGGGACCGGACGGGCTGGCGCGGTTCTCGGACGCGGTTCCGTGGCTGTCCTATTTCACCATCAGCGATCCGGGCCAGCTGGCGCAGCTGTCGGAGCTGGGCGTCGCCTTCCTGCTGTTCATGATCGGGCTGGAGCTGTCGTGGGAGCGGCTGCGGGCCATGCGGCGGCTGGTGTTCGGCCTGGGGCTTATGCAGGTCGTCGCCTGCACCCTGGTGCTGGCGGGCCTGTTCATGCTGGTGGGTCAGACCCCGGTCAGCGCGGCGGTGCTCGGCATGGGTCTGGCCCTGTCGTCGACGGCCGTGGTCATGCCGGTTCTGGCCGAGAGCGGGCGGCTGAAGGGGACGGTGGGGCGTTCGACCTTCGCCATACTGCTGGCCCAGGACCTGTCGGTCGCGCCGATCCTGATCACCGTCAGCGTTCTGGCCGCGGTCGCCCAGGCGGGCGGCTCGCTGGATCCGGCGGTGCTGGGACGGTCGCTGTTCACCCTGGTGCCGGCCGCCATCGGCCTGGGGCTGCTGGTGCTGCTGGGCCGGGTGGTGCTGCGACCGATGTTCCGGTCCGTCGCCCGGGCGCGCAAGTCGGCCCAGGGCGGCGAGCTGTTCGTCGCCGCCAGCCTGCTGGTGGTAGTCGCCGCCGGTCTGGCGGCCCAGGCCAGCGGCCTGTCCATGAGCATCGGCGCCCTGGTCGCCGGCGTCCTGCTGGCCGAGACCGAGTTCCGACGCGAGGTCGAGGTCTCGATCGAACCGTTCAAGGGCCTGTTGCTGGGCGTCTTCTTCGTCGGGGTCGGCCTGGGGCTGGATCTGGGCGCGGTCGCCGCCAACCCGGTCCTGCTGTTCGGCCTGGCCCTGGCCATCACGGTGGTGAAGACCGGGGTCATCTTCGGCCTGGCCCGGCTGTGGGGCCTGGGCGCCAAGCCGGCCATCGAGACCGCCCTGGTTCTGGCCCCGGCGGGCGAGTTCGCCTTCGTGGTCTTCGCCACCGGCCTGGTCGAGGGAATCGCGCCCCCCGCGGTGACCAGCACCGTGGCCCTGTCGGCGACCCTGAGCATCTTCTCCATCCCCCTGCTGGCCCTGCTGGGTCAGCGGCTGTCGCGCGAAAAGGCCCCGGACCTGCCGACCACGCCCGAGGGCGCCGCGCCGCCCGAGCAGACCGACGGCGCCGTCATCATCGTCGGTTTCGGCCGGGTCGGGCGGCTGATCGGAGAACTGCTGAGGGAACACGACCAGCCCTTCATCGCCCTGGACACGGACGCCGCCGCCGTCGCGGCCGGACGCCGCGACGGGCTCGACGTCTTCTATGGCGACGCGGGACGGGCCGAGATGCTGGCCCACTGCGGCGTCCTGTCCACCCGCGCCCTGATCGTGACCATGGATGCGCCGACCAAGGTGGATGAAGTGGTGACGACGGCGCGCGCCCTGCGTGGAGACCTGATCATCATCGCCCGCGCGCGCGACGACCAGCATGCGGCCCGCCTCTATGCGCTGGGCGTCACAGATGCGGTGCCGGAGACGACGGAAGCCAGCCTGCAGCTGGCGGAAAACACCCTTGTCGATCTGGGCGTGCCCATGGGGTTGGTGCTCGCCTCCATCCACGAAAAGCGGGATCAATTCCGCCGAACCTTTCAGGCCGCCATACCCGCCGGAGGACGCAGTAGAACCACCCGAGCGTTGAGAATGCCCCAGAATGGGACAGGTAACCAGAACAGTTAAGCTTAGATTTCACATCCTTAGCTCACACATCTGCGTTCGCGACCCATTTTCGTCATGGTTCCATGATGCAAGCCCTGCTTCGATATCGCGCGTTTGGCGGGCGAAGAGTCAAAACGTCTCACCCCATAGTTCAAGCGACGACCCAATCCACTTCGGGCTCCGTCAGGGCTTCCGAAAATGCGTAGAGTAAAAGCCTGATTTCATGACCGATTCCGTTCTTTCGACCGAAGCCGCCCCCCGTCTTAACCGCCGCCAGGCCGCCAAGATCCGGACACGCCAGAAGGTTCTGGACGCCGCGCGCTCGCTGTTTGCCGAGCGGGGCTATGAGCCGGCGACGATCCGCGACATCGCCAAGGGGGCCGGCATGTCGACCGGCGCCGTCTTCGCGAACTTCCAGGACAAGGCCGAACTGTTCGAGGCCGTCCTGACCGAGGACATGTCGCGTCTCGCCGAGGTGGTCGAGGCCGGCGCGCCCGAGGGCGAGCCGGTTCGCCAGCGCCTGCTGGGCGCCCTGAGCGCAGGCTATCACTCCTCTCTGGACCAACTGCCCCTGTTCCAGGCCATCGTCGCCCGGTCCTGGTTCCAGCCCCTGGCCGCCGAAATGCGCGCCCGCGCCGCAACCAAGAACCTGCTTTTGGCTATTGGCGGCATACTCCAGGAAGCCGTCGCGAAGGGCGAACTGAGCAAGGACGCCGACATCCGTCTTTTGGTCGAACTGATCTGGGACGCCTATCTGTCGAACTACCGCCGCGCCGCCTATGACGAATGGGACGCCAAAGCCCTGTCCGATCATATGGGCAAGCAGATCGACGTCATCCTGGCCGGCGCCCTGTCGAAGAAATAAGCGATCGGCGGCCCCTCCAAGCCTCCCCATCCAAAGCCCGCACCGCTTTCCGGCGGGCGGGCGCCAGGAGCACTCCGGCTCGCCGCCTGCCCTAAACCGGCGGCGCGGTCGTCTGCATGAGGGCGTCCTTGCGGCGGACGTGTTCGCGCCAGGCGGTGTAGAGGCCGCTGGCGGCGATGAGGGCGGCGCCGGCCAAGGTATTGGCGCTGGGCGTGGCGTGCATCAGCCACCAGCCGAAAACGACGGCGCCGACGATCTGAAGATAGTCGAAGGGCGCCACGACCGCGACGGGGGCGGCGCGCAGCGAGGCCGTCATGAACAGCTGGGCCAGGCCGCCGGCTATGCCCGAACCGATCAGCAGGCCGAAGGTGGCCGGGCTGTGCATCTTGCCGACAAAGGCCAGCAGGATCGCGCCCACCACGGACGAGGCGGCGAAGAACCAGAAGACGATGGCGGCGACATGTTCGGTGTCGCGCAGCTGGCGCAGGGTGATGGTTACGCCCGCCGTCAGCAGGGCGCCGGCCAGGGCAAAGCCGATCCCGACCAGAGGGATGGCGTGATCCCCGCCGCCAGAGATCAGGGCCACAGGCCGCATAACAATGATCACCCCGACGAAGCCGACCGCAACGGCGGCCCAGCGGCGCGGCCCCACCGCCTCCTTCAGGATCAGGAAGGACAGCAGGGTGGCGAAGATGGGTGAGGTGAAGCTGAGAGTCGTGGCGTCGGCCAACGGCAGCATCGTCAGGGTTTGGAACAGACACAGGATCGAGGCGATGCCCAGAGCGCTGCGGCCTGCGAGCGCCCAGGGGCGGCGGGTCGTCAGCCCCGCCAAGCCCCCCGGCTGGGTCAAGACCCAGATCACCACGACCGGCAGGCCGAAGAAGGCGCGGTAGAACAGCATCTCGGCCGCCACCACCCCGTCAAACGACGCCAGCTTCAACGTCGCCGTCATGATCGAAAAGGCGCCCGCAGCCGCTACCCGGAGCGCGATGCCGCCGGCGATGTCTTCGACGCTGGTTCGGGCCTTCATATCGTCCTGTAGATCCTGCAGCCCCGACCGTAGCCGGGTTCGTATCGCGCGAGGGAGCCTTTAAGCACAGGCGGCGTTAACCGATACGAACCGACCAAGCTTGGCCGGCGCGTTTTTCGAATTTAATTCGCAGGGGTGATAAGATGGAAAATCTGATCGATCAGATCGGCGACTTCCTGAGTGGAATCGCCGGTCTGGCCAGCGCCGGTTTCGACGGCGTCAACCAGGTGATGGGGCTGATCATCGCCATCATCGCCGCCCTGCTGATGGCGGACTGGCGGTCGCTGGCCTCGACCGCCCTGGGCGCGACCCTGGTGCATCTGATCGTCCTGGCGATCCTGCCGGTGCTGAACGGCGGCGAGTTCGCCCTTCCGGCGATCCTGACGGTCAGCTTCTGGATGACGGCCCTGGCCCTGTTCCTGGGCTATGCGATCGTCATCGCCATCTTCTTCTTCATCAGAACGCTGTTGACGGGGACCGCGTTCGGGCGAAGGCGCGTCGTGCGCTGATAATGAGCCTGCACTCCCAGTTCCGTCACCCTCGGGCTTGTCCCGAGGGTGACGGAACTGGGGATGTCGGTCCTTAGACCAGCGCCCCGTGGCAGTGTTTGAACTTGCGGCCTGACCCGCAGGGGCAGGGCGAGTTGCGGCCGGTCATTTCCCAGCCGGGCGGCAGGGCTTCGACCGGCAGCTTGGAGCGGTCGTCGCCGATCAGGGTTGCTTCGGGATTCTGAGCCGACGGATTGGCCATCTCGTTCTCGCCGGTGCCGGGGTTCAGGTGGATTTCCTGGAACTCGGGCATTTCCGGCGGCGGCTGGAAGCGGAACTCGACCGTCATCAGCCAGCGGGTGACGTTGTGGCGCAGGTCGTACAGCAGGTTCTCGAACAGCGAGAAGGCCTCGGTCTTGTACTCGTTCAGCGGATCGCGCTGGCCGTAGCCACGCAGGCCGATGACGCCGCGCAGATGGTCAAGGTGGACCAGGTGCTCGCGCCATTGCATGTCGATCATCTGAAGCATGAACTGCTTTTCAAGGCCGCGGGTCTGGGCAGCGCCGATCTGTTCCAGGCGTTCGGCGGCGCGGGCGTCGGCGGCGGCCAGCAGCCGCTCCTCGATCTCCTCGTTCGACACGCCTTCCTCGGCGGCCCAGTCGTGTAGCGGCAGTTCCAGACCCAGGGTCGTGCGGACCCGCTCGTCCAGGCCGTCGATATCCCACTGTTCGGCATAGGCCTTGGGCGGCATATAGCGTTCGACTAGGTCGGACACCACGTCGCGGCGGAAGTCTCCGACCAGTTCCGACAGGTCCTCGGAGTCCATGAACTCCTGGCGCTGCTCGAACACGGCCTTGCGCTGGTCGTTCACGACGTCGTCGTATTTCAGCAGGTTCTTGCGGATGTCGTAGTTGCGGGTCTCGACCCGCTTCTGGGCGGTCTCGATGGCGCGGTTCAGCCAGGGGTGGGTGATGGCCTCGCCTTCCGCCACACCGAAAGTCTTCATGATCGAGTCGAGACGGTCGCCGGCGAAGATGCGCAGCAGGTCGTCCTCGCAGGACAGGTAGAATTTCGAGGTGCCGGGGTCGCCCTGACGGCCGGTGCGGCCGCGCAGCTGGTTGTCGATCCGGCGGCTCTCGTGGCGCTCGGTGCCCAGGACGAACAGACCGCCGGCGTCCAGCGCGATCTTCTTCTGCACGGCGATGTCGGCCTTGAACTGGGCCTCCTGCGCCTGCTCCATCTCGGGCGTGACCTCGACGGCCATGTTGCGCTGTTCCAGCAGCCATTTTTGCATCTTCATCTCGAGGTTGCCCCCGAGCTGGATGTCGGTGCCGCGGCCGGCCATGTTGGTGGCGATGGTCACCACGCCCGGCAGACCGGCGTCGGCAACGATATAGGCCTCCTGCTCGTGCTGGCGCGCGTTCAGGACGGAGTGCGGGATGCCCCGCAGCTTGGTCTCGTAGGTGATGTCATAGGCGGCGTCGCCGATCTTCTCGGCTTCCTTTGCCTTGCCCTCGTACTGCGGCTTCAGCTTGCGCGAGACCTCGACCTTGTACTCGTACTTGCTCAGCAGTTCAGACAGTTGTTCCGAACGCTCGATCGAGACGGTGCCGACCAGGATGGGCTGACCCGCCAGGTGGCATTCGGCGATCTGTTTGGCGATGGCCTGGTTCTTTTCGGCGTGGGTCCGATAGACCTCGTCGTCATAGTCCTTGCGCTGGATCGGCCGGTTGGTCGGCACCTCCAGCACGTCCATCTTGTAGATGTCGCCGAATTCCTGCGCCTCGGTCGCGGCCGTGCCGGTCATGCCCGACAGCTTCTGGTAAAGGCGGAAATAGTTCTGGATGGTCACCGAGGCCAGCGTCTGGTTCTCGGGCTGGATCTTGACGTCTTCCTTGGCCTCGATGGCCTGGTGCAGACCTTCGGACAGACGGCGGCCGGTCATCATCCGGCCGGTGAATTCGTCGATCAGGACGATCTCGCCGCCCTTGATGATATAGTCCTTGTCGCGCTGATACAGGGTGTTGGCGCGCAGGGCCTGATTGGAGTGGTGGACCAAGCTGATGTTGGCGGCGTCATAGAGGCCGGTGGTGTCGAGGGCGAAGTGCCCCCCCTGTTCCAGAGCCTCTTCCAGACGCTCAGACCCCAGTTCGGTCAGCAGAACCTGCTTCTGCTTCTCGTCCAGCTCGAAGGTGTCCTTGTCCTTGATCAGCTCTTTGATCAGGGTGTCCAGAACCTTGTACAGGTCCGACCGGTCCTCGGTCGGGCCCGAAATGATCAGGGGCGTGCGCGCCTCGTCGATCAGGATGGAGTCGACTTCATCGACGATGGCGAAATTGTGCGGGCGCTGCACCATCTCGCGCCGGTCATAGACCAGGTTGTCGCGCAGATAGTCGAAGCCGAACTCGTTGTTGGTGCCGTAGGTGACGTCGGCGGCGTAGGCGGCCTGGCGCTGGCCCTGGCTCAGGCCATTGACGATGACGCCCACTTCCAGGCCCAGGAAGCGATAGACCTTGCCCATGGTCTCGGCGTCGCGGCGGGCCAGATAGTCGTTGACGGTGATGACGTGAACGCCCTTGCCGGGCAGGGCGTTCAGATAAACGGGGGCCACGGCGACCAGGGTCTTGCCCTCGCCGGTCCGCATCTCGGCGATGCCGCCTTCGTGCAGGATCATGCCGCCGGCCAGCTGGACGTCATACTGACGTTGGCCCAGCACCCGCTTGGACGCCTCGCGCACCACGGCGAAGGCTTCAGGCAGGATCTTGTCCAGGGTCTCGCCATTGGCCAGACGATCCCGGAAGGCGTCGGTCATCATCCGCAGCTCGTCGTCCGACAGGGCGGCGAACTTGGGCTCCAGCGCATTGATGCGCTGGGCGTGGTCCTGGAAAGCCTTGACCTTGCGGTCGTTGGAAGAGCCGAAAAGTTTCTTGGCGAAGCCGAGCATATTGGATCCGGTAAGCGGTCGAGCGTCTGCGAGCTGAGCGGCTCTGGAAATCCCGAGAGGGGCGGCGGTACGGACGCCGCAAGAGGGGCCCGAACCGATGGCGACCCCGGTGCGCCGGAACTGGCGCGCGCGAAGGGCCGCGCAGACGATCAAAACCCCTCGACTTGGGCGCAGGCGGGACTTAAGCACCGGCCTAACCCCTGTCAACGCGAGGGGCTTTCGGCCGCCTTCGACGGAGCCCTCTCTTGACCCCATTTCCGCGAGTTTCAGGCCTGTTTTTGATCGTGGTTCTGGCCGCGGCGCTGACGGTGTCCGCCTGTTCGCGGGGCGGCGGCGGGGATCAGGCGCCTGAACCCGGGGATCGCGCGGTGGCCAGGGTCCTGGACGAAACCGTCTGGGCCTCGGACGTCAAACGCGAGGCGGTGGCCCAAGGCCTGGTCGGCGAGGGCGAACCCCTGGACGTGACCTCTGACCTATTCCGCCGGGTCCTGGACGAGGTTATCGATCAGAAACTGCTGGCGCGGGAGGCGGAGCGCCGCCGCCTGGACGCCTCGCCCCTGGCGCAACGCCGGCTGGAAGCCACGCGCGAAAGAATTCTGGGCGACATGCTGGTCGAGAGCGTGGTCAACGGCGCGATTTCCGACGAGGCCGTCCAGACCCTCTATAATGAGCAGCTGCGTCTGGCGAAGACGTCGGAGGAAATCCGCGTCCGCCTGATCCTGTCGCGCACCAAGGCCGAGGCCGACGCCGTCATCGGCATTCTGGGCCAGGGCGCCAGCTTCGAGGCCGTGGCCATGGAGCGGTCCGTGGACGAGGCGACGCGGTTTTCCGGCGGGGATCTGGGCTATTCGACCTTGGACGTCATGCCGCAGGCCTATGCCGGGGCGCTTCGGGACCGACCGGCGGGCTCGACCGTCGGACCGTTCCAGACCGAGGGCGGCTGGGCCGTGCTGCGCGTCGAGGACCGCCGCAAGGAAAGCCCGCCGACCCTGGAACAGGCGCGGCCGCAGATCGTCCGGTATCTGACCTATGAAGGCGTGCGGCAGTTGCTGGAGCAGTTGCGCGGCAAGGCCAAGGTCGATGTCCTGCTGTCGGGCGAGAGCGCCGGACAGGATCAGGAACCCGCTTCGGCTCAGCCTCTAGCGCCCGCCGCCTCTTCCCCGACCTCCGTTCCCGCTCCAGTTCCCGCTCCGGCCGCCTGACATGACCAAGACCCCCTCGACCACCGGCCAGAAGATCGAACAGGCGTTCGAAAAGGCCCTCGACCCCTTCGCCACGGCCCTGAAACGCGCCACCCGCGCGGCCGAACCCGCCGCCGCGCCCGCCCCGACCGCCGGCAAGCCGGGCCTGGCCCTCTCGCCCCTGGCCGTGCCCTTCCCCACGATTCCCCCCATCGGCGGGGTCGAGATCGCCACCGCCCGCGCCGGCTTCTACAAGCATGAGCGTGATGACTTGGTGGTGTTCCGGTTCGCGCGGGGCACCAGCTGCGCCGGCGTCTTCACCCGCCACAAGATCGGCTCTGCGCCGGTGGACTGGTGCAAGAAGGCGCTGGGCGGGGCAGAGGGCGGCAAGGACGTGCGCGCCCTGGTGGTCAACGCCGGTTGCGCCAACGCCTTCACCGGCAAGGCCGGCGCCGACGCCGCCCGCCGCGCCGCCTCCGAGGTGGCCAAACGGTTCGGCTGCCGCCAGCGCGACGTCATGCTGGCCTCGACCGGGGTGATCGGCGTGGTGCTGGACGACAAGAAGATCGTGTCCAAACTGCCCGAGATCGAGGCCGGCCTGGACGCCGACATCCATCCGTCCGAGCAGTGGGCGCGGGCCGGACGCGGCATCATGACCACCGACACCTTCCCCAAGGGGTCCTACGCCGAGGCCGAGATCGAGGGCTACAAGGTCCGGATCGCCGGGATCGCCAAGGGATCGGGCATGATCGCGCCGGACATGGCCACCATGCTGGCCTTCATCGTCACCGACGCCGACATCCATCCGAACGTGCTTCAGGCCCTGCTGGGTCTGCACGTTCGCACCACCTTCAACAGCGTGACGGTGGACGGCGACACCTCGACCAATGACACGGCCCTGTTGTTCGCCACCGGCGCCTCGGGCGCGCCGCGGATCGGTCGGGTCGGCGACCGGCGGTTGAAGAGCTTCTCGGCGGCCCTGGACAAGGTGATGCTGGACCTGGCGCACCAGCTGGTGCGCGACGGCGAGGGGGCGACCAAGTTCGTCAAGGTGACGGTGGACGGCGCCGCCAGCCCCGCCTCGGCCCGCAAGCTGGCCAAGTCCATCGCCGACAGCCCCCTGGTCAAGACCGCCATCGCCGGTCAGGACGCCAACTGGGGCCGGGTCGTCATGGCCGTGGGCAAGACCGAGGAGCCGGTGGACCGCGACCGTCTGGCGATCAAGTTCGGCCCGCACCAGGCCGCCGTCGACGGCGCTCCGTCCCCGACCTACGACGAGGCGGCCATGACGGCCTATATGAAGAGCGCCGAGATCGACATCACCGTGGATGTGGGCGCGGGCCGGGCCTCGGCCACGGTTTGGACCTGCGATCTGACCAAGGGCTATATCGAGATCAACGGCGATTATCGCAGCTGATTTCGTGGTAAGGTGAGGGCATGAGCGCGAAGCCGAAACCATTCGATCCCTATGCTCGCATGGACGGGCCGATGGTCAGCCAGCAACTGATCGACGACCTGCGTGGACCATCGCCTTCGGCGGAGGCCATGGCCTGGGTCGCACGGTCCATTGAGGACGCCGAGGCGGCGCCCGCGCGAGCCGCGACAGAAGTGTTGGCCGATCTTGATCAATTGATTGACGGGGTCGAAGCCGAACGTGGGCGTTGACGTCCGACTTTCTGCAAGGGCGCAGGCTCAGCTCGCCGATTTGATGGTTTCGATCGCCCAGGAAAGCCCTGCGGGGGCTCGCAGGCTGCGCGACGCCTTAGGTCACTTGCTTGATCGCATAAGCGAATATCCAGAAAGCTGTCCTGCTGTGGGTGGCGACCCGACACTGCGCATGGGGCTGGCGGCGCGGCGCCTTCATCTTCTCTACCAGATCCGCGACGACGGCCTCTTGCTGCTGGACGTGGTCTATGCGGGTTATGATCTGCGAAAGCTGTTTGACGAATGACTGAAACCCTCCCCACCGTCCTTGTCGTCGCCGTCGCCCTGATCGATGTGGACGGGCGGGTGCTGATCGCGAAACGGCCAGAGGGCAAGAAACTGGCCGGCCTGTGGGAGTTTCCGGGCGGCAAGGTCGAGCCCGGCGAGCGGCCCGAGGCGGCCTTGATCCGCGAATTGCAGGAGGAGCTGGGCGTCACCGTCAGCGAATCCTGCTTGGCGCCCTTCGTCTTCGCCAGCCACGCTTACGATTCCTTTCACCTGTTGATGCCATTGTATCTGTGCCGACGGTGGGACGGCGTGGTCACGGCGCGTGAACACGACGGCCTGGCCTGGGTGAAGCCGGACAAGCTTTCGGACTATCCCATGCCGCCGGCGGACGAACCTCTGGTCGCCTGGTTGCGCGACCTGCTCTGATCACCGCCGACCAGGGAGGCCGGCCATGAGACGTTTCATCGCCCGGTTCCTGAACGACGAGGACGGCGCCACCGCCATCGAATATGGCCTGATCTGCGCCCTGATCGTTCTGGTCATCATCAGCGGCCTCGCCGCCATCGGCGGATCGAACGAGGGCAGCTACGGCCGGACGATGCAGAAGATTTCCGACGCCTTGAAGGGCTGATCGCCTTCAATCGATCTCGTCGCCGGTCATTTCCTTCACCCCCAGCGCGTCCGCCAGCCGGACCTTGGCCGACCCGCGCGCCAGCGGCTTCTGCTGGCTTTCGTGCGGCTTCCATCCGGCCAGATGAATGATCTCAAAGGTGGCGGGGATGCGGCCGCCGGCGTCGGCGTGACGTTCGGCGTAAAGGCGCGCGGCGCGGGCGATCACGGCCCGGCTCAGCGGCCGGATCGGGCCGTGCAGCACATTGGTCTCGCCCATGGCGCGCAGGTCGCGGACCAGGGCGAACAGGTCGGGATAGCGGACGGTGAACCGGTCCACGTCGGACACTGGCAGGGCGAAGCCGGCGCGCTGCAACAGGGCAGCCCCGTCATAGCCGTCCGCAAAGGGCGAGACCCGCGCCTGGGCGCCGCCGCGCTCGGCCAGTTCCGCCTCGGTAAGGACCGAGCGCAGCTCTTTCAGGGTGCCCGCCCCGAACAGGGTGCCGATGAACAGGCCGTCCGGCTTCAGGGCGCGCCGGATCTGGGCCAGGGCGCCGGGCAGGTCGTTGGCCCAGTGCAGGCTGAGCAGGGACACGATCAGGTCGGTCGAGTCGTCCGCCAGCGGCAAGGCGGCGGCGCCCGGCGCAGCCCGTTCGGTGCGCGAGGTGGGCGTGGCGACCGCACCCACCCGGCCGGCGGCGTCGCTGGCCGCCAGGGCGTGGGCGAAGGGGCCGGAATGGGCCGAGAGATCGACGGCGACCGGAAATTCGCGCAGGATAGCCTCCAGGCTGCCCGCGGCGTTCTCGGCCGCCCGGACGTGCAGGAAGTCGGCCTGGTGCAGCCGATGGGCGGCGCGGGCCAGACGGGCCTCGCGCCGGCGGGCGTCGAAAATGCGGGGCGGGGCTTCGGGGGAGGCGGTCATGGATGTGCAGGATGGGGGCTGGCGGCGCGCCTGGGAAGGGGCGGGACGTCAGTTGCGCGATGTGGGGCGCGGCTTGGCCGACCTGGTCCTGCCGCCCCTGGCCCATGACAGCCGCGAGGCGACGGCGGCGGCGGGGCTGACTCCCGACGCCTGGAGCCGGATCAAATTCCTGGAGGCGCCGGTCTGCGACGGCTGCGGCGCGGCCTTCGAATTCGACGGCGGGGCGTTCGCGGAGACCCGCTGCGCCGCCTGTATCGCCCAGCCCTACAGGTTCCAGAGGGCGCGGGCCGCCTGCCTGTATGACGACCATTCGCGCGGCCTGATCCTGCGGTTCAAGCACGGCGACCAGCAGCAGTTCGCCCCCCTGTTCGCCCGCTGGATCGGCCGGGCCGCCGCCGATCTGATCGAGGAGGCCGACGCCGTGGTCCCCGTGCCCCTGCACCCGTTCCGCCTGCTGTCACGACGGTTCAATCAGGCGGCCGAGGTCGCCCGTCCCCTGGCTCGCCAGGCCAGGCTGGACTATCTGCCGGACGCCCTGGTTCGCACCAGCCACACCGACAGCCAGGGCGGCAAGAGCCGGAGAGGGCGGCGGCTGAACGTGAAGACGGCCTTCGCCGTCACCGAGGCCGGACGCCGCCGGATCAAGGGCCGGCGCATCCTTCTGATCGACGACGTGTTGACCACAGGCGCAACCGGCGAGGCCTGCGCTCGCGCCCTGATCGAGGCCGGGGCGCGGGGCGTCGATCTGGCCGTCATCGCACGGGTGCGAAACGCCCGTGAACTGACTATGTAGATCCAAACCGCCCCGCCTGTACGGGGCGCCCAATTTCTGGAGTTCTGATTTGGCCGAAGTCGTCATCTACACCAAGCCCGGCTGCCCCTACTGCTATAGCGCCATGGCGCTGCTGAAGAAGAAGGGCGTCGATTACACCGAGATCGTCGCCTCCAACGACCCCGAGAAGAAGGCTGAGATGGTCGAGAAGTCGGGCGGGCGCATGACCTTCCCGCAGATCTTCATCGCCGGTCAGCACGTCGGCGGCTCCGACGACATCCACGCCCTGGACCGGGACGGCAAGCTCGACCCGCTTCTGGCCGCCTGACCCGATGAGCAGCGGGCTCGACATCGCCCTGATCCAGACCCGCACGCCGGCGACGGCGCAGGCGGCCCTGGCCCATGTCGAGCCCCTGATCCGCGAGGCGGCGGCGGGCAGGGCGAAATTCATCCTGACCCCCGAAGGGACCAATGTCCTGGAACAGCGCCGCGACCGCCGCGACGCCGTCATCACCGACGAGACGGCCGATGTCGCCGTCCTGCGCCTGCGACGCCTAGCGGCGGAACTGGGGGTCTGGCTGCTGATCGGCTCGGCCATCGTCAAGTCGGGTCACGCCGGCGACGGACGGGCCGCCAACCGGTCGTTGCTGATCGATACGTCCGGCGGGATCGTGGCCCGCTATGACAAGCTGCACGTCTTCGACGTCGATCTGCCCAATGGCGAGCGATACCGCGAGAGCGCGACGGTGCGGCCCGGCGACGGGGCGGCGGTGGCCGACACCCCCTGGGGCCGGCTGGGCCTGACCATCTGCTACGACATCCGTTTCCCCCACCTGCACCGCCAGTTGGCCAAGGCCGGAGCGTCGATGATCGCCGTGCCCGCCGCCTTTACGGCGCCGACGGGCGAGGCCCACTGGGAGACCCTGCTGCGCGCCCGCGCCATTGAGACCGGCGCCTTCGTCCTCGCCCCGGCCCAGGGCGGACTGCACGAGGACGGGCGCCGCACCTGGGGCCGCTCGACCGTGGTCGGCCCCTGGGGCGAGATTCTGGCCAAGGCGGATCACGACGAGCCTTGCATCCTAACAGCGAAGCTGGACATGGACGCCGTGGCCAAGGCTCGCGCCGCGGTGCCGGCCCTGACCCACGACCGCGACTTCCTGTCTGTTCCCTGATGCGCTCATGATCCGCTACGCCCTCAACTGCGACCAGGCCCATGACTTCGAGGCCTGGTTCGGCTCGTCCTCCGACTATGACGATCAGGCGGCGCGCGGCCTGGTCGAATGCCCCTTCTGCGGCTCGCGCGCGGTGCAGAAGGCGATCATGGCCCCCGCGGTCAGCGGAACGCGGAAAACGGCGACCCCGCCCGACGTCGCCGCCCGGATGCAGACCATGATGATGGAGGCGGCGCGCGAGGTGCGCGCCCATGTGGAGGCGAACTTCGACTATGTGGGCGATGCGTTCGCCCGCGAGGCCCGCGACATCCACGAGGGCCGCTCCGAAAAGCGCGAGATCTATGGCGAGGCCACGCCTGCCGAGGTGAAGAAGCTGAAGGAGGACGGCGTGCCGGTGGCCGCCCTGCCCGCCCCGCCGCCGGACCCATCCAAGGTCAACTGAGGTGGCCTCGGGGGAGGAACGGTATCAGGAGTTCGCGCCGCCGCCGGCGCTGCGGCCCTTCGTCCGGGTCCTCTGGACCTACGCCGCCCCGGGTCCGACGCCGACGATCCAGCGCATCGCTCCCGACGGCTGCCCCGAACTGGTGTTCGACATCGGCGCCCCCTATGCCGAACAGGGCGAGGACGGCGCATTCCACCTTCAGCCCTCGGCCCTGTTCGCCGGCCAGATGACCCGGCCCCTGGCCATGAAGCCGACCGGGCCGACCGAACTGGTCTCCGTCCGGTTCGAGCCGGACGGGGCGCGGGATTTTCTGGGTCGGCCGTTGAACGAGGCGACCGACCGACGACTGAACATGGTTGAACGTCTGGCCGGGTTCGATCCGCCAAAGGGCGATCCCGCAGGGCAGGCGGCGGCCTTCGTCGCCTGGCTGACCCACCAGAAGCAGCACGAGAACTGGACGATTGATCCGATGGTCCGCGCCGAGATCGATGAGGCCGCCGCCGAGCAGCCTGCGCCGCCTCGGTCGCCGGGGGAGCAACGGGCGCTTCAGCGGCGCTTCGCCGACCGGGTCGGAGTCTCGCCCCGCCTGCTGCGTTCGATTTTCCGCTTTCGTCGGGTGTTCGACCACGCGGCCCAGCCGGACGGCGAGACCGAGGGTTGGCTGGCGGCAGGGCTGGAGGCCGGCTATTTCGACCAGCCGCAGATGGCGCGCGACTTCCGGCGGTTCCTCGGCTGCACCGCCACCGACTGGGCGCGGGAACAGCAGGCGCTGGCCCGAGCCATCGCGTCGCAAACCTACAAGCCGGCGGGGCCGCACGCCGCCTAGCCTGTCGCTATCGACCGGAGAGGGAAACCGACCATGCTGACCCCGCTGCTTCTCGCCGCCGCCCTGCAGGCGGCCCCCGCGCCGGACCTGCGCCCCGACCTGGGCTGGATGGCCGGCTATTGGCTGTCCTGCGAACCGGGGCGCGAAGTGTCGGAGACCTGGACCGACCCGCGTCTGAACCTGATGCTCGGGACGTCGCTGACCGTGCGCGGGGGTCGGGCGGGGTGGGAGCTGTCACGCATCGCGCCGATCGATCCGACCCCGGCCGCCCCGCTGGCCTATTTCGCCCATCCCGAAGGCCAGGCCCCGACGATGTTTCCAGTCGTCGCCTCCGGCCCGACCCGCGTGGTGTTCGAACAGGCGTCCGACGACGACTTTCCCAAACGCGTCGTCTATGAACGGGACGGCGATGTCCTGAACGCCCGGATCGAAGGCGTGCTGGACGGTCAGGAGAGGATCATCCGATGGCGCTTCCACAAGGCGGAGTTGAACGTGCGCTGCCCCAGCTAGGCTGGCGGCCGATGCGGCCGGCCGACATCGACGCCGTGGTCGAGGTCGCCCGCCTGTCGTTTCCCGACCATTTCGAGGACCGGGCCTGTTTCCAGAACCGGCTGGCGCTCTATCCGCGCGGCTGTTTCGTGCTGGCGGACGGCGACGCCCCGGCCAAGGGCTATCTGATCGCCTATCCGTGGCGGGCCGACAGCGCACCGCCGTTGAACACGGTGATCGAGGGCCTGCCGGCCGATCCGGACCTGATCTATCTGCACGACCTGGCCGTGCACCCTCAGGCGCGCGGCGGTGGGGTCACGCGCGCCGTCATCGAGCGACTGGCCGATCAGGCGGCCGAGGACGGCTGGCCCGCCGTCGCCCTGGTCGCGGTCAACGACGCTGTGGATTTCTGGTCCCGCCACGGTTTTGCGGAACGCGAAACCCCCGGCATGGCGGCGAAACTGGCCAGCTACGGATCCGACGCCCGCTATATGATGCGTGACCTTCAGGACGCTTAAGACGCGCTTGATCCGTGGCGGCGAAACGCCTGCTCTGGTCTTTCCGTCCACATGCCTGTAAGAGGCGCGCGCTCCCTGCATGCCTTTTCATGACCAGCGGCCGCCTGCATCCCGGCCGCGCCTTTTCGCGATTATCAAATGAACCTGCGCAACGTCGCCATCATCGCCCACGTCGACCACGGTAAGACGACCCTGGTGGACCAACTGCTCGCCCAGTCCGGCGTCTTCCGAGCCAATGAGGCGACCACCGAGCGCGCCATGGACTCGAACGACCAGGAAAAGGAGCGTGGCATCACCATCCTGGCCAAGTGCACCTCGGTGCTTTGGAACGGCAAGGCCGGTGAAACCCGCATCAACATCATCGACACCCCCGGCCACGCCGACTTCGGCGGCGAAGTCGAGCGCATCCTGGGCATGGTGGACGGCTGCGTCATCCTGGTGGACGCCGAAGAGGGCGTCATGCCCCAGACCAAGTTCGTCTTGACCAAGGCCCTGAAGATGGGCCTGCGTCCGATCCTGTGCATCAACAAGGTTGACCGCGCCCACGCCGATCCGGACCGCGTCCACAACGAGACCTTCGACCTGTTCGCCGCCATCGGCGCGACGGACGAGCAGCTGGACTTCCCCCACATCTACGCCTCGGGCCGCAACGGCTGGGCGACGATGGATCTGAACCAGCCCAACGACAACCTGGCCCCGCTGTTCGACCTGATCGTCGACCACGTCCCGCCGCCCAAGGTTCAAGAAAACAAGGACAAGCCGTTCCAGATGCTGAACGTGCTGATCGAGTCCGACCCCTTCCTGGGCCGGATCCTGACCGGCCGGATCGAGAGCGGCAAGGCCGTCCCCGGCATGGCGATCCACGCCCTGGACCGTGAAGGCAAGGAAATCGAACGCGGCCGCATCACCAAGGTCTTGGCCTTCCGCGGCCTGAAGCGTCAGGCCCTGGACGAGGGTTCGGAAGCGGGCGACATCGTCGCCATCGCCGGCATGTCCAAGGCCACCGTGGCCGACACCCTGTGCGCCATGGAAGTCGTCGATGCGCTTCCCGCTCAACCCATCGATCCGCCGACCATCTCCATGACCGTCTCGGTCAATGACAGCCCCCTGGCCGGCCGCGAAGGCGACAAGGTTCAGTCGCGCGTCATCCGTGACCGTCTGCTGAAGGAAGCCGAAGCCAACGTCGCCATCCGCGTCACCACCACTGAAGGCGGCGACGCCTATGAGGTCGCGGGCCGTGGCGAACTACAGCTGGGCGTTCTGATCGAGAACATGCGCCGGGAAGGCTTCGAGGTCTCGATCTCGCGTCCGCGCGTGGTCTTCCAGGAAGGCCCTAACGGCGAGAAGATGGAGCCCATCGAAGACGTCATGATCGACGTGGACGACGAGTTCTCGGGCATCGTCATCGAGAAGCTGTCGGCCCGTAAGGCCGAAATGACCGACATGGGCCCGTCGGGCGCCGGCAAGACCCGCATCAGCCTGAAATGCCCGTCGCGCTCACTGATCGGCTATCAAGGCGAGTTCCTGACCGACACGCGCGGTTCGGGCGTGCTGAACCGGGTCTTCAGCCACTACGAAGAATACAAGGGCGCGATCGCCGGCCGTCTGAAGGGCGTGCTGATCTCGAACTCCGACGGCGACACGGCGGCCTTCGCCCTGTGGAACCTGGAAGATCGCGGCGTCATGTTCGTCGGCGCCGGCGAGAAGACCTACCAGGGCATGATCATCGGCGAGAACGCGCGCTGGGACGACCTGGACGTCAACCCGATCAAGGGCAAGCAACTGACCAACGTCCGCGCCTCCGGCAAGGACGAGGCCGTGCGCCTGACCCCGCCGCGCCAGATGTCGCTGGAACAGGCCATCGCCTATATCGACGACGATGAGCTGGTCGAGGTTACGCCGAAGTCCATCCGCCTGCGCAAGCAGACCCTGAACCCGTCGTTCCGCAAGAAGCGCGTTCGTCCGGAGTAATTACCGTCGTTCACGGACGCGAAGGGGGATGTGGCCTATAGAAGGCTGACATGACCGTTTCGCTCAGTCTGGATGACCGCCTTGACGAGGCCGCCCGCGCGGGAGATCCGCGCGCGGCGGTCGCGTCCGTTTTGCGCGACAGTTACGACGCCGCCCGCGCCCGCGCCGAGCGCAAGCTGGACGGGGGCATGAAGGGGCGCGAGGTCGCCCGCATCTACGCCACAGCCGCCGACGACATGCTGGCGGCCCTGTGGCGGGTCACAACCGAGGTGCTGTTCCCCGTTTCGGCCGTCGAGAGCGAACGGTTGTCGCTGGTGGCGGTCGGCGGTTATGGCCGGGGCGTTCTGGCGCCCTATTCCGACCTGGACCTGCTGTTCCTGCGGCCCGCCAAGGCCACGCCGCGCGGCGGGACGGTGATCGAATTCGTCCTCTATGTGCTGTGGGATCTGGGCATCAAGGTCGGGCCGGCCGTGCGATCGGTCGAGGAATGCCTGACCCTGGGGCGCACCGACATGACGGTGCGGACCACCCTGCTGGAGGCCCGGCACCTGGCCGGGGACGACCGGCTGTCGGACCTGATGATCGGCCGGTTCCGCGACATGGTGGCCAAGGCCGACCCCCGCCCCTTCATCGCCGCCAAGCTGGAGGAGCGCGCCGCCCGACACCAGAAGGCCGGGGTGACCCGCTACAAGGTCGAGCCCAACGTCAAGGACGGCAAAGGGGGGCTGCGCGACCTCAACACCCTGTACTGGATCGCCCGATCCCTGGCGCCCGACAGCCGGCTGGGCGCGACGGTGATGGACGAACTGTTCACCCCGCGCGAGCGACGCGCCTCCGACGACGCCTTCGACTTCCTGTGGCGGGTGCGGATCCATCTGCACCTGGTCGCCGGACGGGCGGAGGAGAAGCTGACCTTCGACATGCAGCCCGAGGTCGCGCGGCGGATGGGTTGGCAGGGGCGGGGCGACGAACCGGCGGTGGAGCGGTTCATGCGCCGATATTTCCTGATCGCGCGCGACGTCGGCGCCCTGACGCGGGCCATGTCGGCCAAGCTGGAGGCCCGGCACCAGAAGACGGCCCAGGGCCTGTCGCGCCTGATGATCCCGTTCCGGACCAACCGCCGCAAGCTGGAGATCGAGGGCTTCTGGGTCGATCAGGGCCGGCTGTCGGTCGAGGACGCGACGGTGTTCGAGCGCGATCCGGTCAAGCTGCTGAGCCTGTTCGTCTATGCCGACCGGCACGACCTGGACCTGCACCCCGACGCCTTTTCGGCCGTGACCCGGTCCCTGTCGCTGGTGACGCCCAGGCTGCGGCGCGATCCGGAGGCGACGCGGGCCTTCCTCAGCGTCCTGGCCCATGGCCAGAGGCCGTACCGCACCCTGACCCTCATGAACGAGACCGGCCTGCTGGGGCGGTTCCTGCCCGAATGGGGGCGGATCGTCGGCCAGACCCAGTTCAACATGTACCACGCCTATACGGTGGACGAGCACACGCTCCAGGCCATCGGCTTCATCAACGACATCGCGCGCGGCAAGCTGAAGTCCGACCACCCGATGGCGTCGGAGATCGTGCACCTGATCTCGGATATGGAAGCCCTGATGCTGGGCATGCTGCTGCACGACGTCGGAAAGGGCGGAGAACGGGGGCAGCTGGAGGACGGGGCCATCGCCGCGCGCCGGGCCTGCGAACGACTGGGCGTCGATCCGCGCCGCATCGAACTGGTGGTCTGGCTGGTCCGCAGCCACCTGGCCCTGTCCGACTATGCCCAGAAGCGCGATCTGTCCGATCCGGCCACCATTCGCGCCTTCGCCGAGCTGGTCGGCGATCCCGAGCGGCTGCGGATGCTGCTGGTCCTGACCGTGGCCGATATCCGCGCCGTGGGGCCGGGCGTCTGGAACGGCTGGAAGGGTCAGTTGATGCGCACCCTCTATGACCAGGTCGCCGCCCTGTTCCGCGGCGAGGACGTGGCGCGCGAGAATCCGCTGGCGGCGCATCCCGCCCTGGTGCAGCGGGCGCGTCAGACCGGCGCCGCCGCCCAGGCCGCGCCCCTGACCCCGGTCTTGGGCCTGCCGGTCCAGGCCACCGAAATCTCCATCGCCGCCACCGACAGGCCCGGCCTGTTCGCCGACCTGGCCCAGACCATGGCCGCCTTGGGCGCCGACGTCACCGACGCCCGGGTGGCGACGACCAGCGAGGGCGTGGTCCTGGACGTCTTCCGGGTGCAGGACGGGGCGGGCCTGCCCTATGGCCAGGCCGAACCCCGCCGGCTCAAGGCCCTGACCGACGCGCTGGAGAAAGCCGCGCGCGGCGAGGGCCGTATCAGCAAGGCCCCCGCCCCCGCCGGCAACGCCCGCAAGGCCGCCTTCGAGGTCCGGCCCGTGGTCATGGTCGATCACCACGCCAGCGAGGCGGCCACGGTGGTCGAGGTGTCGGGCGCCGACCGGCCGGGCCTGCTGGCGGCCCTGTCACGGGTCTTCAACGACGAGGGGCTGAACATCCGCTCGGCCCATGTCGCCAGCTATGGCGAACGGGCGGTGGACAGCTTCTATGTGGTGGACGGCAAGGGCCGCAAGATCACCTCCGAACAGCGCATCGCCGAACTGCGCGCCGCGCTGGAAGCCGTGCTGGACAGCCGCGCCCCGGCGCCCGAGGGCCGCAAGGTCGCCTCGGCTCGCGCCAGCGCCCGCGACGTCTCGGACCTGGGTCGCCGGACCCGCGCCAAGCCCGTATCGCCGCCGCCGGAAGCGCGCTAAGCGAGACAAGACATCCGCTCATCCCCGCGAAAGCGGGGACCCAGATCTTTAGGCGATCCAGTCTTTCCCGCATCGACGTCGTCGATCCCGGACAGGCTTGCGCCGCGAAAGCACTGGGTCCCCGCTTTCGCGGGGATGAGCGGGAGATAGAATTTCGGATTTCGCATGAGCCTCGCCCGCAACACCCTGGTTCAGTCGACCCTGACGCTAGGCAGCCGCCTGCTCGGTTTCGGACGCGATCTGGCCCTGTCGGCCAACTTCGGCCAGGGGGCGCTGATGGACGTCTGGTCCACGGCCCTGATGCTGCCCAACATGTTCCGACGCCTGTTCGCCGAGGGCGCCTTCGCCCAGGCCTTCGTGCCGGTCTATGGCGGGGTCAAGACGCGCGAGGGCGACGCGGCGGCGGCGGTGACGGCGTCGGAGGCCATGTCCTTCATGTTCGCCGTGGTCGCGGCCTTCTGCATCCTGTTGCAGGTCGCCATGCCCTGGATCGTGCCGCTGCTGCTGTCGGCGTGGAAGGACGACGCCGAAGTGATGCGGGTCGCGGTGATCGCGACCCAGCTGGCCATGCCCTATCTGGCCTGTATGACCATCGCCTCCCTGTTGTCGGGGGTGCTGAACACCGGCGGGCGGTTCGCCCTGTCGGCGGCGGTGCCGGTGTTCCTGAACCTGTGCACCCTGGCCCCGCTGATCAGCGGCTTCGTGCTGACGGTTTCGCCGGAAGCCGTGCTTTTGGCCACCAGCGCCGCCGTCACGGTCTCGGGCGTGATCCAGGCGGCTCTGTTGTGGTGGGGGGTGCGCCGTCTGGGCGTGAAGCTGAAGCTGGGCCTGCCGCGCCTGACGCCCAATGTGAAGCGCGCCCTGGCCCTGGCCGTGCCCGGCGCCATGGCCGGGGGCGCCATGCAGGTCAACTCGGTCGTCTCCCAGGTCTTGGCCGGATCGGACGCCGGCGCCCGTTCGGTGCTGTACAACGCCGACCGCCTGTATCAGCTGCCGCTGGGCCTGGTCGGGGTGGCCATCGGCCTGGCCCTGGTGCCGCGCCTGACGCGGGCCTTCGTCTCCGGCGACCACGAGGGCGGGCAGAAGACGCTGGACGACGGGATCAACCTGGCCATGGCCTTCACCCTGCCCGCCGCCGTGGCCCTGTTCGTCATTCCCTTCTTCATCATCGACGCCACGGTGACGCGCGGCGCCTTCACCAGCGCCGACGCCGCCCGCACCGCCGACGTGCTGCGCCAGTTCGCCTGGGGCGTGCCGGCCTTCGTCCTGGCCAAGGTCCTGACCCCGCCCTTCTTCGCGCGCGAGGACACGCGCCGGCCCATGTATTTCGCCGTCGCCGCCGTGATCATCACCGTCGTCCTGGGCTCCGGCCTGTTCTTCTGGTTCGGCGCTCTGGGCTGGGACGGCGTGCTGGGCCTGGCCATCGCCACCAGCGCCTCGGCCTGGATCAATGTCGGCCTGCTGGCCGGGGTTCTGGTCCGCGAGAACAGCTGGCGGCCGTCGCCGGCCTTCGTCTCGCGCATCGCCCGCGTCCTGGCCGCCAGCGCGGTCATGGCCGGCCTGCTGCTGCTGGCGGGGATCAACTATGAACTGCTCAGCCAGGTGCTGCTGGCCAAGGAGATCGCCGTCCTGGCGGTCTGCGGCCTGGGCGCCGGCGTCTATGGCGCCTGTCTGCTGGCCTTCCGCGCCGTCACCCTGTCCGAGCTGAAGGCGACGCTGCGCCGCGAGCCCGGCGGTTCGGCCGTGTCCGGTCTGGACTGAACCCCGCCAAGGCGATAAGCGCGAGCCATGATCCTTTCGGGCCCGATCTTCGACCGGCGATGGCGCGGCTGAACCGCCGCACCCTTCGTCCCGCCTGACCCTGACTTTTCGAGACCCGAATCCATGACCGATCAAACTCCCCCGGCCCTCTACACCGGCCCACGCCGCATCCTGTCCGGCATCCAGGCGTCGGGCGCCCTGCACCTGGGCAACTATCTCGGTGCCCTGAAGCGGTTCGTCGAACTGCAGGACCAGGGCGCGCCGGTCTTCGTCTTCGTCGCCGACCTGCACGCCATCACCGTCTGGCAGAAGCCCGAGAAGCTGGCGGCCCAGACGCGCGAGATCGCCGCCGCCTATCTGGCCTCGGGCCTGGATCCGGCCAAGTCGATCATCTTCCCGCAGTCCGCCGTCCGCGCCCACGCCGAACTGGCCTGGATCTTCAACTGCGTCGCCCGCCTGGGCTGGCTGGACCGGATGACCCAGTTCAAGGAGAAGTCGGGCAAGCACAAGGAGCGGGCCTCGGTCGGCCTCTACACCTATCCCGTGCTCCAGGCCGCCGACATCCTGCTGTACAAGGCGACCGAGGTGCCGGTCGGCGAGGACCAGAAACAGCATCTGGAACTGACCCGCGACATCGCCGCCAAGTTCAACAACGATTTCGGCGTCCCCGGCTATTTCCCCGTGCCCGAGCCCATCATTCAGGGACCGGCGACGCGCGTCATGTCCCTGCGCGACGGGGCGGCCAAGATGTCCAAGTCGGATCCGTCCGACAACAGCCGCATCAACCTGACCGACGACGCCGACACGATCGCGTCCAAGATCCGCAAGGCCAAGACCGATCCCGAGCCCCTGCCGGAAACCCTGGACGGCCTGAACGACCGGCCCGAGGCCAAGAACTTGGTGGCCATCTACGCCGCCCTGGCCGGGCTGACGCGCGAACAGGTGATCGAACAGTTCGGCGGCCAGGGCTTCGGCGCCTTCAAGCCGGCCCTGGCCGACCTGGCCGTGGCCTCCCTGGCCCCGGTCACGGCCGAGATGCGCCGCCTGATGGACGACCCGGCTGAGATCGACCGCGTGCTGAAGGACGGCGCCGAACGCGCCGCCGAAATCGCCGATCCGGTGGTGGACGAGGTCAAGAAGATCGTGGGATTCTGGAGGGTTTGATGTTCACATTACTGCTGGCCTTGGCTGCACAGGTCACGGCTGTGGACACGACGCCCGCGATCGCGACCTCTGGCCCTGTCTGGGTAGGTCAGGCGCGGGTTGCGACGTATACGCTTCATATACCGGACGGTAAGGATGCGGGCGATCACCGGCTGGGCCTACTTTCGATTCAAGTGAGGAACGCCGGGTCCGAGAACGATAGGCTGCTCTCTGCGAGCACGACGGCAGGCGCTGTGGAAAATCTCCAGATCCAGTCGTTCGTCAACGGCGAGCCGACGAATGGGGTGGATGGCGACACAACAATTCGCCCAGGCCTTACCCGCATATCGGCTAGACTTGTCAACGTTACGGGACCGGATGTGCCGCCGGCGCGGATGACGGTGACCCTGGTTTTCGAAAAGGCAGGAACGCTCACCGTCAACGCCGAGCCCATGGGTCCGCCAACGCCGTCGCCCCGGTGATAGAAGGGTGCGCGCCTTGCCTTTAGGCAGCATCAGCCAGTTCCAGGCAAGCAGGTAGACACGATTGCCCCACCCCCTCGACCGCGCTGTCTGGAATGCTCTGACCACCCGCCTGTCATCCTTCACGACGGGGGATTCCGACGCGCGGGCGGTACGGATTGATCCTGAGGTCGGGGTCTTCGTCTCCGCCGCCGACGCGTCGCCCGAAAGCCGCGCCCGCCTGACCAAACTGGCCCGGCTACATTCGGCCGCCAGCCTCCTCGAACGCGCCGACGGGCCGATGGTCGACGTCCTGCCGGACGGGATCTCCGTCGACCGCCGCATCGGCCTGGTGCAGATGATCTCGACTGTCCTGATCGCGGCCCGCGCGCCTGAGATCGAGATGGAGGCCCTGACCCAGGCCGACGCCCCGGCCATGCTGGAGTTGGCCCTGCTGACCCGGCCCGGCCCCTTCCGTTCGAAGACGCGAGAGCTGGGCCCTTTCGTCGGAATCAAGCAGGACGGGGTTCTGGTCGCTATGGCCGGGCGGCGGTTGCGGGTCGACGGCTTCACTGAACTGAGCGGGGTCTGCACCCACCCCGATCATCGCGGCAAGGGTTATGCTGCGGCCCTGTCGCGGGCCGTGGTCGGCGAGATCCATGCCTCGGGCGAAGCGGCCTTCCTGCACGCCTTCGCCGATCACGATGGAACCATCGCCTTCTATCGCTCTCTGGGCTTCGAGGTTCGGGCGCCGATGGTCTATACCATCCTGGCCGACTGAAACGGGGACCGACCATGGGCCAATACGAAGCCAGAATTGCCTGGAGCCGGGGCGACCAGCCCTTCCTCGACAAGCGCTACAGCCGCGCCCACAGCTGGTCGTTCGACGGCGGGGCCACGGCGCCCGGCTCCTCGTCCCCGGTCAGCGTGCCGGTTCCCATGTCCGATCCCTCGGCCATCGACCCGGAAGAGGCGATGATCGCATCCCTTTCGAGCTGCCACATGCTGTGGTTCCTAGCCTTCGCCGCCAACGCCGGACTGGTGATCGACACCTATGTTGACGAGGCCTTCGGCAAGATGGGCAAGAACGAACAGGGGCGCAGCTATATCGCCGAGGTGACCCTGAACCCCTGCACCAGTTTCACCGGCCGGGTGCCCAGCCAGGAAGAGCTGGACGCCCTGCACCACCAAGCTCACGACCACTGCGAAATGGCCCATTCGGTGCGGGCGACCATCACCACGGTCGCCACGATCGGTTAGGGAAGGCTCGGGACCACGTCCGTGAGGAAGGCGCGGAAGCGGCGCAGCGAGTCTTCGGTCAGATCCGGGTCGTGACGCATCGGGCCGTTGTTGGTCGGCTCGTCGAAGGCGTGGGTGCCGGCCGCGACCCAGCTTTCGACCTCGGCGCCGCAGTTGCGGATCATGGCGTTGACCTGTTCGGCGTTGCGCACCGTGGTAAGGTGGTCGCGCTTGCAGGTCACGGCCAGCACCTTGGGGCAGTGCCGCCAGGGCTTCATCCGGTTGAAGGCGAACGGCCCGATATAGGGATAGGCCAGCCAGACGGCCCGCACCCCCGACAGGTCGGCCGCGCCGGGATCGGCCACGCCCAGGGTGTTTGGCGCGGGGTCGGCGCTCATCATCTCCATGATCGACCAGCCGCCGTGGCTCCAGCCGGCCAAGGCTAGCCGGGTCGCGTCCACATCGCGCCGGGCCGAAATCCCCTGGATGGCCGCCAGGACGTCGCCGGCCCTCTCGTATCCCCGAAAGGCCAGGCCGGTGCAGACCGCCGACAGGGTGAAGGCCCGGCCCCAGCCGCGCGGGCCGTAGGAGTCGATGATAAAGACTCGCCAGCCCGCCGCCTTCGCCGCCTCGGCGTAACGGGGCAGATGATCGCGCAGGCCGCCGCAGCCGTGGAACAGCAGAACGGCGGGCCGGGGCCGGTCGTCGTCAGGGCCGACGATGGTCAGATAGGGTTCGAGGCGGGCCCAGCGGCGCTTCAGATCGTCCATTCCCGATTTACGACGCACCGCGCCGAAGAAGACCACCCCCCCTTGCGCATTTCGTCATTCAGATATATCTGATCGCTTGTGAATAGATATATCGAAAAGGAGTCGATCATGAGGTCCAACGGGATCTTTCAAGGCCGCCGCGACGGATGCGGCGAAAAACACGGCCGCCACGGCGGCTTCGGTCATGGGTTTAGCCATGCCTTCGGTCGCGCGATGCGCGGCGGACGCGGCGCGGGCTTCGGGCCGGGCTGGGAAGGCGGCGAGGGTCGTGGTCCCGGCCACGGCCGACGCGGCGGCGGCGCGCGCCTGTTTGACCACGGGACCCTGCGCTGGGTCCTGCTGTCGTTGATCGCGGAGAAGCCCAGCCACGGCTATGAACTGATCAAGGCGGTCGAAACCCGGCTGGGCGGCGCCTATTCGCCCAGCCCCGGCGTCATCTACCCCAGCCTGACCCTGCTGGAGGAGATGGGCGCGCTGGAGTCCGAGGCCCAGGGCGGCAAGAAACTGTATTCGATCACTGAGGCGGGCCGCGCCCTGCTGGCCGAGAACGCCGAAGTCCTGCGCGCCGCCGAGGCGACGATGGACAAGTTCGCCGCCCGCGCCCTGCGTCCGACCGCCATCCAGGACGCCATCGGCCGCCTGCGCCACACGATCCACGGCCGTCTGACGGGCGAGACCGCCCTGACCGAGGCCCAGGTCCAGGCCATCGCCGCCATCCTAACCGAGGCCGCCGACAAGGTGGAACAGGCATGACCGACGCCTTGCGCATCCCCCGGCGCGTACGGCACGAACTGAAGTTCCGCACCCTGACCGTGGCTGCGGTCCAGGACCTGACCCCGGCCTATCGCCGTATCGTGCTGGAGAGCGCAGATCTGGACGGCTTCGTCTCCCTGGGCTTCGACGACCATGTGAAGATCTTCCCGGTCGCCGAGGGCCAGACCCCGGTCCTGCCGACGCTCGGGCCCGACGGTCCGGTCTTCCCTGAGCCCCGTCCCGTAGCGCGCGACTACACCCCCCGCGCCTATGACGCCGCCGCCCGCCGCCTGACGCTGGACTTTGTCGTCGGCCACGGCGGTCCGGCGACCGAATGGGCGATGGCGGCCAAGGTCGGCTCGGTCCTGGGCGTCGGCGGGCCGCGCGGGTCGTTCGTGGTCCCCACCGCCTTCGCCGACCATGTCCTGATCGGCGACGAAACGGCCCTGCCCGCCATCGCCCGTCGTCTGGAGGAACTGCCCGCCGGCGTCCGCGCCCATGTGGTGGCGGAGGTCGCGGACGCAGACTCGACCCTGGCCTTCGACAGCGCGGCTCAGGTCGCCGTGACCTGGGCCGTCCGTGACGGCGCCTCGCGCGGCCGGGCCGAGACCCTGCTTGCGGCGGTCGATACTACCCTGGCCGGGGTGGATCCCAAGGACGCCTATGTCTGGATCGCCGCCGAATCCGCCGTGGCAAAGGCCCTGCGGACGCGCGTGCTGGGGCTCGGCTTCTCGGCCAAGTCCATGAAGGCCGCCGGCTATTGGCGGCTGGGCGGCGCGGGCGCCCACGAGGTCATCGAGGACTGACCCCCGCAACACGCAGCGTCAGATTCAGTCGCCCGCCGCCGGGGATCAGGCGCGACGAGCCCTCCAGCACGCGGTCGATCCCGTGCCGGGCCAGTCGCGCCGGGCCCGTCAGGGCGCAGACGTCGCCGCTGTCCAGGCGCACCGTCGTGGTGCGTCCACCCTGGGCGGCCCCGATGCGAAACATCGCCGCGTCCCCCAGCGACACTGACAGGACCGGCGCGCCCAGATCGGCTTCGTCCCTGTCCTGATGCAGACCCATCTTCGCCCCATCGCGGTACAGATTGACCAGACAGGCGTCCGGCCGCCGGGGCCCGCCGACCGTGGCGTCCCAAAGGTCCAGCAGCACAGGCGGAATATCCGGCCAGGCCCGCCCCGTTTCCGGATGCGTCGGCTGATAGCGATAGCCGCCCCGGTCCGAGACCCAGCCCAGCGGCCCGAAATTGCTCATACGCACCGAAAACGGCCGCCCGCCCGGCGTCTGTGGCTGGTAAAAGGGCCCCGCATCCAGCCGCGCGAACACCGCGTCGACCAGATCGACCTGGGCCTGGGCGTCCAGGGCGCCGGGCCAAAGGCGGAAGCCCTCGACGGCGGTTTTGACCTCAGAAATCGCAGACATCGCCTCATCCTGCGCGAAAACCGGTTCCGCCGCACCGCTGAATCGCAGAACGCCCTTGCAGGCCTATGGGACTTTCCCATATCGGGGCCAGCTTCGGAGAAACCCCGAGAAGTTTGGGGCTATCCGGCACTAATCACGCCAACCCACAGGGGGCGGTCACGCGCAGCGCTTCATCGAAGGCCGCCGCATCGCCCGCCTATACGGAGAGAATAGTACGCCCATGGCCAAGATTATCGGCATCGACCTCGGCACCACCAACTCGTGCGTGGCCGTCATGGACGGCAAGAGCCCCAAGGTGATCGAGAACGCCGAAGGCGCCCGCACCACCCCGTCGGTGGTCGCCCTTCAGGACGGCGGCGAGACCCTGGTGGGTCAGCCGGCCAAGCGTCAGGCCGTCACCAACCCCGCCAACACCTTCTTCGCCATCAAGCGCCTGATCGGCCGCAACTTCGACGATCCCGTCGTGGCGAAGGACAAGGGCATGGTGCCCTATGAGATCGTCAAGGGTCCGAACGGCGACGCCTGGGTCCGCGCCCACGGCAAGGACTATTCGCCGCAGCAGATCTCGGCCTTCACCCTGACCAAGATGAAGGAGGCCGCCGAGGCCTATCTGGGCGAGAAGGTCACCCAGGCCGTCATCACCGTCCCGGCCTATTTCAACGACAGCCAGCGTCAGGCCACCAAGGACGCCGGCAAGATCGCCGGTCTGGAAGTCCTGCGCATCATCAACGAGCCGACCGCGGCCGCCCTGGCCTATGGCCTGGAGAAGAACGACGGTCAGAAGATCGCCGTCTATGACCTGGGCGGCGGCACCTTCGACGTCTCGATCCTGGAGATCGGCGACGGCGTCTTCGAGGTGAAGTCGACCAACGGCGACACCTTCCTGGGCGGCGAGGACTTCGACGTGCGCCTGGCCGACTATCTGGCCGACGAGTTCAAGAAGGAACAGGGCGTCGACCTGCGCCAGGACAAGCTGGCCCTCCAGCGCCTGCGCGAAGAAGCCGAAAAGGCCAAGAAGGAGCTCAGCTCCACGACCCAGTACGAGGTCAATCTGCCGTTCATCACCATGAACGCCTCGGGCCCGCTGCACCTGAACATCAAACTGTCGCGCGCCAAGCTGGAAGCCCTGGTCGACGACCTGGTCGCCCGCACCATCGAGCCGTGCAAAAAGGCCCTGGCCGACGCCGGCCTGAAGGCCTCGGATATCGATGAAGTCGTGCTGGTCGGCGGCATGACCCGCATGCCCAAGGTGCAGGAGGCCGTGAAGGCCTTCTTCGGCAAGGAGCCGCACAAGGGCGTGAACCCGGATGAAGTCGTGGCCCTGGGCGCCGCCGTTCAGGCCGGGGTTCTGCAAGGCGACGTCAAGGACGTGCTGCTGCTGGACGTGACGCCCCTGACCCTGGGTATCGAGACCCTGGGCGGCGTCTTCACGCCCCTGATCGAGCGCAACACCACCATCCCGACCAAGAAGAGCCAGACCTTCTCGACCGCCGACGACAACCAGTCGGCCGTGACGATCCGGGTCTTCCAGGGCGAGCGTCCGATGGCGTCCGACAACAAGATGCTGGGTCAGTTCGACCTGATGGGCATCCCGCCGGCGCCGCGCGGCATGCCGCAGATCGAGGTCGCCTTCGACATCGACGCCAACGGCATCGTCAACGTCTCGGCCAAGGACAAGGCGACCAACAAGGAACAGTCGATCCGCATCCAGGCCAACGGCGGCCTGTCGGACGCCGACATCGACAAGATGGTCAAGGAAGCCGAGGCCAACGCCGCCGCCGACAAGGTCCGCAAGGATCTGGTCGAGGCCCAGAATGCCGCCGACAGCCTGATCAACTCGACCGAGAAGGCCCTGGCCGAACACGGCGACAAGGTCGAGGCCGACGTCAAGACCGCCATCGAGACCGGCCTGGCCGAGCTGAAGACCGCCCGCGAGGGTACGGACGCCGAGGACATCCGCGCCAAGACCAACACCCTGGTCCAGGCCTCGATGAAGCTGGGCGAAGCCATGTACGCCCAGCAACAGGGCGACGCAGCCGCCGAAGGCCAGCCGGCCGACGACGGCGTGGTCGACGCCGAGTTCGAGGACGTCTCGGACGCCGACGGCGACGAAAAGAAGAGCGCCTGATCCGCAACAGGTCGGCGAAATGATACGGCCCCGCTTGTCTTGCGATAGGCGGGGTCTTTTCATGAAACTTGCATCATTCGTCCCGGCCCCCATGTCAGCCGGGACACCGTCTTGCCCAGAACCCGCAGAGGTTCAGGGCGGGCGGCAGGGGAAGTAATGAGGACTGACGCCCGATGGCGCGTGACTATTACGAGATACTGGGCGTCGAACGCACGATCGACGCACCGGGCCTGAAATCGGCCTATCGCAAACTGGCCATGATCCACCACCCGGACCGCAACGGCGGCTCGGAAGAGTCGATGGCCAAGTTCAAGGAAATCTCCGAGGCCTATACGGTCCTGTCGGACGATCAGAAGCGCGCGGCCTACGACCGGTTCGGCCATGCGGGCGTGAACGGCGGCGCAGGCGGCGGCTTCGGCCAGGGCCAGCAAGGCTTCTCGGACATCAACGACATCTTTTCCCAGGTGTTCGGCGACGCCTTCGGGGACGCGTTCGGCGGACGTCAGGCTGGCCGGGGCCAGCAGGGCGGACCGCGTCGCGGCTCGGACCTGCGCTATGACCTCGAGATCAGCCTGGAGCAGGCCTATAAGGGCGCCGAGGTCGAGATCGACATCCCCGCCACCCTGACCTGCGAGACCTGTGAGGGCTCAGGCGCCAAGCCGGGCACCAAACCGGTCACCTGCACCACCTGCAACGGCGCCGGCCGCGTGCGCCAAGCCAACGGCTTCTTCCAGGTCGAGCGGACCTGCCCCCGCTGCCACGGCGCGGGCCAGATGATCGCCGACCCGTGCACGACCTGTCACGGCCATGGCCAGGTCCGCAAGACCCGCACCCTGAACCTGAAGATCCCCGCCGGTGTCGACGACGGCTCGCGCATCCGCCTGTCGGGCGAGGGCGACGCCGGTCAGCGCGGCGGCCCGCGCGGCGACCTGTATGTCTTCCTGTCGGTGACCCCGCACGACCTGTTCGAACGCGACAACCTGGACCTGCTGGTCACGGTGCCCGTACCGATGACGGTGGCGGCCCTGGGCGGCGAGATCGAGGCTCCCTGCCTGGTGTCCGAAGCCTGTGACGGCAAGTGCAGAGCCTCCGTCGCCGTGCCCGCCGGCGCCCAGACCGGCAAGACGGTCCGCATCAAGGGCAAGGGCATGCCCCATCTGAACGGTCGCGCGCGCGGCGATCTGGTGGTCGAGCTGTTCGTCGAGACCCCCACCGACCTGACGCCCCGTCAGAAGGAATTGCTGCAAGAGCTTGCCCTGTCGTTCGGCGAGGGGCAGAACCCACGCAACTCCAGCTTCGCCGGAAAGGCGAAGCGCTTCTGGGCCGACATCCTGGGCAATCAGGATGCGGACGGGTCGAAAGAGAACGCGGTTTGAGCGCCATCTTCCACGCCGGCATTTCCGGCTATCGCGGCCGGATGGGTCGCGCGGTGTCCCAGGTTCTGGATGCGCGCGAGGACGTGGTCGTGGCCGCCCGCTTCGACTGGGGCGAGACGGCCGACATCTCGCTGTGCGACGTCATCATCGACTTTTCGACGCCCGACGCCTCCCTGGCCCTGGCCCAGGGCGCAGCCGCGCGCGGCGGCCCGGCCCTGGTCATCGGCTCGACCGGCTTCACCCCGGAGCAGGAGGCCGAGTTGGTGAAGGCCGCCGAGAAGATCGCCATCGTCAAGAGCGGCAACTTCTCGCTGGGCGTGAACATCCTGATCGGCCTGGTCCAGCACGCGGCCCAGCGTCTGGACGCCCAGGACTGGGACATCGAAATCACCGAGGCCCATCACCGCCGCAAGGTGGATTCCCCCTCGGGCACCGCCCTGATGCTCGGAGAAGCCGCCGCCGAGGGCCGGTTCACCGATCTCGCCGACATACGCTCCGCCCCCTATGACGGCGTTCAGGGTGAACGCGAGAACGGCAAGATCGGCTTCTCCTCGATCCGCGCCGGCGGCATCATCGGCGAACACACGGTCCTGTTCGCTTCCGAGGACGAAGTCCTGACCCTCAGCCATTCCGCGATCGACAGGGCGTTGTTCGCCAAGGGCGCCGTCGCCGCCGCCGCCTGGGTCCGCACCCGCCGACCCGGCCTGTACGACATGCAGGACGTGCTGGGCTTCCGTCAGGCCTGACTCAGTCCCCTGAGCCCGTCACCCTCGGGCTTGTCCCGAGGGTGAGGGTTGATCGAGGCGACTAGGTCAGCAACGCCTTCAACACCCCATCCAGAACCGGCCGGCCGCGCGGCGTGGCGATCAGTCGGCCGCCGCCGAGCGTCAGAAAGCCGTCGGCGATCAGATCCACCGTCGGCGCCGCATCCACCGACAGCCCCAGGTCCGCCAACAGCCCGACCGCCGCGCCCTCGACGGTGCGCAGGCCCAGCAGAAGCCGCTCCTCGGCCGCCCCGGCCGCGTCCAGCCGCTCCGTCCCCGTCCAGGGCCTTCCCGCCCCGACCCCGGCCACATAGTCGGCGATCCGGCGGTGGGCGACGGTGGCGGTGCGCGCGCCGTCCAGCGTCAGCCGCCCGTGGGCGCCGGGCCCCAGGCCGAGATAGTCCCCGCCGCGCCAGACATGCAGATTGTGGGCCGACCGCGCCGCCACGCCCCGCCCATGGTTGGACACCTCGTAGGCGTCGAAACCGGCGGCCTCCAGCACGGTCTGGGTGGTCTCGTACAGGGCCGCGGCCTGATCCTCGTCCGGCGGGATCAGGGTTCCACGCGCCAGGGCCCGACCGAAGGCGGTCGTCGGCTCCAGGGTCAACTGGTAGGGCGAGACGTGCTCGAACCCCATGTCCAGGGCCGCGCCCAACTCCGTCGCCCAGTCGTCGGGTGTCTGGCCCGGCCGGGCGTAGATCAGGTCGATGGACAGGCGCGAAAACGCCCGCCCGGCCAGAGCGACCGCGCGCCGCGCCTCCGCCGCCGAATGATCCCGGCCCAGGAACCGTAGCGAGGCGTCGTCCAGCGCCTGCACCCCCATCGACAGCCGGTTCACCCCGGCCTGGGCCAGGGCGGCGAACCGGGCCGCCTCGGCGTCGGTCGGATTGGCCTCCAGCGAAATCTCGATCGGTCCCGACGGCGGGAACAGGTCGCGCGCCTGGGCGATGATCCACGCCACGGCCTCAGGCGCCATCAGCGACGGCGTGCCCCCGCCGAAGAAGACCGAGGCCAGCCGGCGCGGCCCGGTCAGCGCGCGCTGGGCTCGCATATCGGCCAGGATCGCCTCGACCAGTCCCGCCTGTTCCTCGACCCGCCCCCGGTCGCGCACAACGTTGAAGTCGCAATAGGGGCAGATGCGCGAACAATAGGGCCAGTGGACGTACAGGCCGACGTCCGTCCCCGGATCCCCATCAGTATCAGGGGCGTCAGTCAATCAACGCGGCCCGCAGCTTGGCGAAGGCGCGGGTGCGGTGGCTGATCGCCTCCTTGGCCGCAGGCTCCATCTCGCCGAAGGTCAGGGCGCCGCCTTCCGGAATGAAGATGGGATCATAGCCGAAGCCCCGGTCGCCGCGCGGCGGAAAGGTCAGCCGCCCGTGGACCACGCCCTCGACCACCACGCACGGCCCGCCCGGCCAGGCCACGGCGAGGGCCGAGGTGAACCAGGCGGCGCGATCTGTCGCCCCGATCTCTTCCAGCCGGTCCTCGACCTTCTTCATCGCCACGGCGAAATCCTTGCCCGGGCCGGCCCAGCGCGCGGAGAAGATTCCCGGCGCCCCGTCCAGGACGGCGACGGACATCCCGGAATCGTCGGCCAGCGCCACCTCGCCCGACTGTTCGGCGGCGTGGCGGGCCTTCAGCATGGCGTTGCCGGTAAAGGTGGTCTCGGTCTCGTCCGGTTCAGGCAGATTCAACTGACCGGCGGTGAGAATCTCGTAATCTTCACCAAGAAGGGCGGCGATCTCGGGGACCTTGCCGGGGTTGTGGGTCGCGGCGACGATCCGCATCCCCTTGATAAGCTTGAGATTCATCGACGATCACGCCCCTGAAACAGTCTATTGCCAAAGTTTAATATCGTTAAACGATATGTAACGTGCTTTTCCGTACCGCACGGCCTATCTATTGATCGTCAGGAACGGGGGCCGCAACGTTCTGACCTTCCGGAAAAACCGGAATGATCGTGCGGAAAACAAAACCAAAGGGCGATAATCGCCCAAAACAAAACGACGGAGAACCACAATGCATACGATGAACCTCTCGCTCTTCCTGGACAAGGTCGGCGCCGCTTTCGTCAACACGGTCCTGATCGCCGCCCTGCCGACCGCCCTGGTCGCCATCCTGGTTCAAGCCTTCTGATCGGCCCCAAGTCCACCCTTGTTTCGATCACGAGAGCTTTGACGACCTTGAAGAAGACCGCGATGTATAGAGCTGCGCGTGGGTTCGCCGGACCCCGCGCGGCCGCTTCGTCCCTCCTTCCGATCTGAGACCTGTCGATCATGCGCCTGCTCCCGCCGCGAAATCCGCTGAAGCGAGACGCGGCCTCTGTCCCGACGGGGGCGCGCACGATCCCGACCCTGCTGAAATCCCTGGGCGTTCTGACCGCCCCCCTCAGGGCCATGGGCCCCAGCTCCGTCTCCAGCGTGCTGAAAGTGGCGCTGGATGTGGCCTATATTCTCCTCTGGTTGATCACCGGCCTGCTCCTTTTGCTGCTGGTCGCCGCCGTCTTCATCCCCCTGGATAATGTGAACATCACCGTCAGCGGCGACGAAGGCGGGCGACAGTTGCCGTTGACGCGCACCCTGCTGCTATTCGGTCTGGGCGCGGCCACCGCCTATTTCGGCGGCTTCATGCTGATCCTGCGCAGTCTGCGCCGGATCTTCCGCACCCTGACGATGGGCGACCCCTTCCATCCCGCCAATGTCCGGCGTCTGCGCCAGATCGGCCTGATCCTGGCGGTCGTCACCGGCGGCGTCTGGCTGGCCCAGGGCGTCGTCGCCGCCCGTCTGGCGCCCGGGGTCATGGACCCGCAGGGGCTGGGCGAGTTGCTGACCCCCATATTCTCGGTCCTGATCGTCTTCGTCCTGGCGGAGGTGTTCCGCGAGGGCGCGCGCCTGCGCCGCGAATCCGAACTGACGATCTGACCCGTTTGCAGTAGGACCTCCTTATGGCCATCCGCGTCCAGCTTGATCGCGTCCTCGTCGAACGCCGCATGTCGCTGACCGAGCTCGCCGACCGCGTCGGGGTGACGGTGGCCAATCTGTCGATTCTGAAGACCGGCAAGGCGCGCGCGGTTCGTTTCTCGACCCTGGACGCCCTGTGTCGCGAACTTCAGTGTCAGCCCGGCGACCTGCTGGGTCACGAACCCGGCCCCGCCGAGGCCTTCGAGGACGACGACGCGGCATGAAACGCAAGGGCTCCGGCCGCGACGAGAACGGGCTGACGCCTGAGGACCGTCGTATCTGGAGCCGGATCACCGGCACGGTCGCCGCCCCCCGCAGCCGCAAGCCCGCTCGGGTCACGCCGGGGGCCGAGGCCCCGGCCCATCTGGTCGTCACCCCGACCGAGCGGCCGCGCCCTCTGGCCAAGCCTTCGCCCGCCCGGACCGCCGCCGTCGCAAAACCGACAGAGCCACGCCCGGTGGGCAACCGTACCAAGCCCGCGCCCGAGGATCTGGAACCCCGCCGCAAGCAGCGCCTGTCGCGCGAGCGCGACCCGATCGAGGCCCGTATCGACCTGCACGGCTTCGGCCGGTTCGAGGCCGAGGATCAACTGCGGGCCTTCCTGACATCCTGCCAGGCGCGCGGGATGCGCGCGGTCCTGGTCATCACGGGCCAGGGCCGGCTGGGCGGCGGGGTGATCCGCGCCTCCTTCGGGGAATGGATGCAGGCGCCGGGCCTGCGCAGCGTCGTGTCCGGCTTCACCGTCGCCCACCAGAGGCACGGCGGCAACGGCGCCTTCTACGTCACCCTGAAACGCAGAGCCTGAGCGCCCGTCGGCCTAGTCTGGAAAACCGCTCACAGACTACAGCTGATAAGCCGCAGGAAAAAGCCTGTCTTCGCCTACCGCCCCGTGGACCCGAACCCGCCCGTCCCCCGTGCGGTCTCGTCCAGCGTCTCGACCTCGGCCCAGTCGGCGCGCTCATGCTTGGCGATCACCAGCTGGGCGATCCGTTCGCCGCGCCGGATGACGAAGGGCTCGGCGCCGATGTTGGCCAGGATCACGCCGCACTCGCCGCGATAGTCGCTGTCGATGGTGCCCGGCGCATTGGGGCAGATCACGCCGTGCTTCAGCGCCAGCCCCGAGCGCGCCCGCACCTGGGCCTCGAACCCCAACGGCAGGGCGATTTTCAGGCCCGTGGGCACCAGGGCGCGGGCGCCCGGCGCCAAGGTCATCGGCTGATCCTCCGGCACCGCCGCGCGCAGGTCCATCCCGGCCGATCCCGCCGTCTCATAGGCCGGCAGGGGCAGGCCCTCGGCATGGGGCAGGCGAAGAATCTGGATGACGGTCTCGGTGGTCATTGAACGCTCGTGAAATGGTCGGCGATGCGGGCGGCGACGCCCCGGGCGATGGCGGCTTTGGACTGGCGCGGCCAGCTTTCGGTCTTGTCGGCGGTGACCAGCAGTACGGCGTTGCCGTCCGAGCCGAAGACGTCGTCGGACACGTCGTTGCCGATGATCCAGTCGCAGCCCTTGCGCGACAGCTTGGCCCGGGCGTTGGCCTCCAGGTCCGTGGTCTCGGCGGCGAAGCCGATCACCAGGGCCGGCCGGTTCGGTCCCGGCGCGGCGATCCCGGCCAGGATGTCGGGGTTCTCGATCAGGGCCAGGGTCGGCGGGCCGCCCGGCCCCTTCTTGATCTTGCCCCCGGCGATGGTGTCCACGCGCCAGTCGGCGACGGCGGCCGACAGCACGGCGATGTCGGCGGGCAGGGCGGCCTGGGTCGCCGCCTGCATCTCCAGCGCGCTCTCCACATCGATCCGCGTCACGCCCACGGGCGCGCCCAGGGCCGTCGGCCCCGACACCAGGGTCACCTCAGCCCCCAGTTCGGCCAGGGCGACGGCGATGGCGTAGCCCTGTTTGCCGCTGGAGCGATTGGTCAGCCCCCGTACCGGATCAATCGGTTCGAACGTCGGCCCGGCCGTGACCACCGCTTTTCGGCCCGCAAGAGGCCGTCCTGCGGCGCCGGCCAACAGGCCTTGAATGGCCTCCAGGATCGCCGTCGGCTCGGCCATCCGGCCGGGCCCATATTCACCGCAGGCCATCTCGCCGTCGTCCGGCCCGACCACCGCCACGCCATGGAAGCCAGGGAAGGCCTTCAGCCGCTCCATATTGGCCTGAACCGCCGGGTGTTCCCACATCCGCACATTCATGGCCGGGGCCAGCAGCACCCGCTTGTCGGTCGCGATCAATGTGGTCGAGGCCAGGTCGTCGGCCAGGCCGTTCGCCGCCTTGGCGATCAGGCCCGCCGTCGCCGGCGCCACGACCACCAGATCCGCCCAGCGCGACAGCTCGATATGGCCCATGCTGGTCTCGTCGTCGGGGTGGAACAGGCCCGACCGCACCGGATGGCCGCTCAGCGCCGCCAGCGACAGGGGGGTGACGAACTCGGCCCCGGATTCGGTCAGGATCACCCGCGTCTGGCCGCCGGCCTTAGCGATCAGCCGCACCAGCTCCAGCGCCTTATAGGCCGCGATGCCGCCGCCGACGATCAGCAGGATTTTGCGGTTCGAGAGGGGGCGACTGTCCATGACCTCGGTCTAGCGGCCCCACGCGACGCCGTCGAGACGGAGGAAAAGAACATTGCAGGAACAATTGGGTTGTGCTCTTATCGCGCTTGACGGGTATTGGATGGGGGACGGGGATGACGGCGAACAAGCGACAGCGCGCGGCGAGGGCTCTGGCGGCGGCGGGGCTGATGATGATGGGGCTGGCGGCCTGCGACAACGCCTCGGCGGTTCAGACGCGGGACCGGACGGCCGAGGCGGCGCCCATCGGCCTGGCCATGACCGCGACGGAAACGGCGGAGGGTGCAGCAGCGGCCCAGCCCAAGCCGGTCCTGACAACCGGCCGGCGCGAGACCGTCGACGCCAAGATCGCCCGCCTCTACGACCGCAACGGGGCCGATTTCGGCGCGACCTCGGCCGAGGACTATCTGGACAAGGTTACGGCCTTCACCGCCAAGCCGCCGCGCGACGCCGAGACGGTGAAACGGCCCAATGGCGACACCCTGATCTATCAGGCCTCGACCAACACCTTCGCCGTGGCGGCGCGCGACGGCACGCCCCGCACCATGTTCAAACCGACCACCGGCGCCGACTACTGGGCCGAGCAGAAGAGCGCGGCCCCCAGCTTCGGCCAGAGGCGGCAATCGACGCAGGACGACGGCTGATATAGAGGGCAGGGTTCGACCCCGCTCTGGAGCCCCGCCTGATGTCCGACACCCCCGGCGAAAAGCCGCTGCTGAAGACGGCGCTGATCTATGATTTCGACGGCACCCTGGCGCGCGGCAATATGCAGGAGGTCAGCTTCATCCCCTCCGTGGGCATGGACATCGGCGCCTTCTGGGGCGAGGCCGAACGCCTGACCAAGGACGCCGACGGCGACGGCATCCTGATGTACATGCAACTGATGCTCCACCACGCGCGCCAGAACGGGGCGCCGGTGACGCGCGAGACCCTGCGTCGGCACGGCGAGGCCGTGGCCCTGTTCGAAGGCCTCAAGGACCTCAGCTGGTTCGACCGGATGAACGCCTTCGGGGCGCGCTACGGGCTGGAGATCGAACACTATATCGTCTCGGCCGGTCTGGAGGAGATGATCGACGGCACGCCGATCCGCCCCGCCCTGAACCACGTCTTCGCCTCCCACTATGTCTATGACGACAAGGGCGAGGCGGCCTGGCCCGCCGTGGGCGTCAACTACACCACCAAGACCCAGTATCTGTTCCGCATCAACAAGGGGGTCAAGAACCACTGGGAGCACGAGCGGATCAACCACTTCATCCCCGACGACCAGCGGCCGGTGCCGTTCGAGCGGATGATCTTCATCGGCGACGGCGACACCGACGTCCCCACCATGAAGATGATGCACACCAAGGGCGGCTTCTCGATCGCCGTCTATGATCCCCGCTCGAACGAGAAGGACCAGAAGAAGGTCTATTCCCTGATCTCGGAGGACCGGGTCAATTTCGTCGCCGCCGCCGACTATCGCGAGGGCTCGGCCCTGGACCTGATCGTCAAGGGCCTGGTCGGCCGCATCGCCATCAACGCCGGCGCCATGCCGGCGGGGATGTAACGGTCCCCTAGGGGACCGTCAGAAGAACAGCGGGTCGCTGCGTTTCTCGGCCGGTTGGCGGCCTTCCGGCTGCTGGTCCGGCGGGTCGCGCGGCGCCGGCTGGGGGGCGGTCGGGCGGACGGCGGGCTGCGTCGGCGATGTCGGCTGAGCCGGGGTTCCCGACGGTTCGGCATAGGGGTCGCCGCCGATCGGATCCGCCGGTTCGATCGGCAGACCGTCCTCGCCGATGCCGGACATCAGGTCGCCGACCGGATCGGGCGCGACCCAGCCTTCGGGCATGGCCGGGCCGTCAGGGATGCGCGGGGCGTTCAGGCGCGGCAGGGCCGCCTCCATGAAACCCTTCCAGATGGCGGCGGGCGACGAACCGCCGGTCACGCCGCGCATGGCGGTGTTGTCGTCCTTACCGACCCAGACGGCGGTGACGAAGCCGCCGGTGTAGCCGACGAACCAGGCGTCCTTGTAGTCCGAGGTCGTGCCCGACTTGCCCGCCAGGTCGCGCCCGGCGATGGCCGCGCTGCGCCCGGTGCCCGAGGTCATGACCCCGCGCAGCATCTGGTTCATGTAGTACAGCGACGGATTATTGATCGCCTGTCCGCTCTGGCCGCTGGCCCGCTGATAGATGACCCGGCCCTGGGGGGTGCGGATGCGGCTGATGCCATAGGCCTCGACCCGGCGGCCGCCGTTCGAGAAGGCGTCATAGGCGGTGGCCATCTCCAGCGGCGAAACCTCGACCGCGCCCAGGGCCATGGCCGGCTCCAGCCCGATACGGCTTTCGATGCCCAGACGTCGCGCGGCGCGGGCCACGCTGTCACGCCCGATCTGGTCGGCGACATAGGCCGCCACCGTATTGGTCGACTGGGCCACGGCCTGGGCCAGGGTCATATTGCCGCTGAAGGTGTTGGAATAGTTCTTCGGCGACCAGTTGCCGATGGTGATCGGCTGATCGACCACCGGGGTCTGGGGCGTATAGCCGGCCTCGACCGCCGCCAGATAGACGAAGGGCTTGAAGGCCGAGCCCGCCTGACGACGCGCCTCGACGGCGCGGTTGAACTGGCTGTCGGCATAGGAGCCGCCGCCGATCATGGCCCGCACCCGGCCGTCGCCGTCCAGGGCGACCAGGGCCGCCTGTTCCACGCCCTTGCCCTCGTCGCGGTCCAGGATGCGCCGCACCGACCGTTCGGCGGCGGTCTGCAGGGTCAGATCGAGGGTGGTCTCGACCACCATGTCCTCGGTCGGTTCGCCGACCAGGCCGCGGATCGACTGGTCCAGCCAGTCGATGAAATACTGGGCGTGCTGGGTCGCCAGGGTGCGCGACACGATGATCGGCTGGGTCACGGCCTCCTCGCGCTGGGCGGCGGTGATGACCCCGGCCTCTTCCATCTCGTTCAGCACGACGGTGGCGCGGGTGGCGGCCCGCTCGCTCTCGGACACGGGCGAATAGCGCGAGGGCGCCTTCAGCAGCCCGGCCAGAAGCGCAGCCTCGCCGACCGTCAGATCCTTGGCCGACTTGTCGAAATAGCGTTGCGACGCCGCCTCGATCCCATAGGCGCCGGCGCCGAAATAGACCCGGTTCAGATACAGGGCCAGGATCTCCTTCTTGGAGAATTTCATCTCCAGCCACACCGCCAGCATCAGCTCCTGCACCTTGCGGCGCAGGTTCTGGTCCGGCGTCAGGAACAGGTTCTTGGCCAGCTGCTGCGTCAGGGTCGATCCGCCCTGGACCACCCGGCCGGCGCGCATATTGGTCGCCGCCGCCCGCATCATGCCGATGGGGTCGAAACCGGGGTGGTGATAGAAGCGCCGGTCCTCGATGGCGATAAAGGCCGCCGGCACATAGTCGGGCAGGGCGTCCAGATCGGCAGGCGGCGCCATCTGGGTGCCCCGGGTGGCGATCAGGGCGCCGTTGCGGTCCAGATAGGTGATCGAGGGCTGACGATCGACATTGTACAGGGTCGAGGTGTCCGGCAGGCCGCGCGCAAACACAGCGAAGAAGACGACCAGGAAGATCAGCCCCCAGACGGCCAGCACGGCGCCCCAGTAGAGCGCCTTCTGCAACGGCGTGCGGGCCGGCTTTGCGCCGCCCTGCTGTCCGCCCCCGAACCCTGGACCCGCCATCGAATATCCTCAAGAACCGCGCTTCGGCGGGATTAGCCCTACGGATGTGTACCCCGTATGAACCGCCGCCGAAACGGCTCCGCTCACTTCACGCCAGCGTGAGCGGCTATTTCGCCGAAAGAAAGGCGCGACGGGCCAGCCAGACGCCGGTCTCGGCCCCATCGCCCTCCACCGCCAGGCCGGCCGCGATCAGCAGGGCGCGATAGGCGGCGGGGTCCAGACTGCCGTGATACAGCGGCTCGCCGCGCCATTCGCCCAGGGTCTCTCCCTGGGCGGGGCCGCTGGTGAACATCAGCCGCCCGCCTTCGCCCACCTGGCGAGCCAGGGCCGGCAGGACCCGCCGCTGATCCTCGGGCGTCAGGTGGAACAGGCTGTGCCAGGCCAGGACGCCGTCGAACACGCCGTCCGGCGGCGGGTCGCGCATGTCGGCGGTCTCCCAGACGCCGGCCGGCAGGGTCTGCCGCGCGTGGGCGATCAGGGCCGACGAGGAATCCCGCCCCACGACCCTGAACCCCCGCTCCAGCAGGGCCGCGCCGATCGGCCAGCCCGAGCCGCATCCGACGTCCAGAATAGACGCGCCCGGCGGCAGGTCGGCGGCGAAGAGGTCCAGCCACTTCGCCTCGTCCAGCCCGCCCTCTGCGGAATACAGGGCCGCGCCGCGATCGCAGATCCAGTCGGCCGCCTTGTCCTCGTACAGGCCGACGATCCGATCCGCCGCCGGATGGCTCATCGCGGCAGGAAGGCGTCCAGCTCGCCGTAGAAGGCCTGGGCCTGGTCGAACATGATGAAATGGGCGCTGTCGTCGATCCGCTTCAGTTTCACGCCGGGCAGGCCGGCGTAGGACATCTGATAGATGGCGTCGGTGATCTGGGGCGTCATGCGCGGGTCGTTGAACTTGACGTACAGGACCTCGGTCGGGGCGGTGATCTTCTTCAGTTCGGGCCGCAGATCGGTGGTCACCAGTTCGCGAAAGGCGGCGGCCGAGACCTTCTGGTCGCTGGTCCGCATGTCCTCCAGCGCCTCTTCGCGGCGGCTTTCGGTATTGATCATGCCGTTGATGGCCGTCGTCGCCTGGGCGACATAGGCCTCGCGCGGACTGTTGGCCTGAGCAGCGTAAATCTGGTCCGCGACCGGCGTCACCGCCTCGACCGTGGTTCCGGGCGGGCCGAACATGGCGCCCATGAAGGGGATCATGTCCACCACCATCAGCTTGCCGACACTGTCCGGATGGCGCGCCGCCAGCATCAGGCCGATGGTCCCGCCCATCGAGTGACCGACCACGGCGGGGCGGCTCAGACCCTTCTCGCGAATATAGCGAGCGATTTCCTCGGCGACCGGGGCGGCGACGGGACCGGGCGTCGCGCCGGTCTGGGCGTTGCCTTCAGCCGGAGCGCCGGCGAAGCCTTGGACGTGGATGCGATGGACGCGCCAGCCGACGCCCTCCTGGGCCGTCAGGTGATCTACCGTCCCCTGCCAGATCTCCGGCGAGGAACTGAGGCCGGGGATCAGGATGATGTCACGCCCGTCCATATCCCCGTCCACCCGGACGTGGATGCGGTCGGAGGCGAACTCCGCGTGATGATGACCGTGGCCGGCCTCGGGATGGGCCCCATGCCCGTCCTGGGCCCGAACCGGAGTTTGGGCGGCGGAGGCGACGAACAGCATGGCGGCGAAACCTAGAACGCGAAACATGGCGAAACTCCCCTGTGAGACGGTCCTTATGCCGCCTCTACTTTGTTTTGTAAAGTTCTCTGTAGGCTACAGGAGGACAGACCCCGCGCCCCTCTGTTAGAAGGCGCGCATGAAGCCTGCAGACGCTCCCCCCGTCCAGTCCCCGCAAGCCGAAGCCGCCCCGTCGAAGGTCGGCGCCCAGCCCTTCGGCAAAGGGTTCGTCACCGACGCCTGGTATTTCGTCGCCCTGTCCCGCGACGTCGCTCCGGCCGGTTTGAAACGCTACGAGATCATGGGCGAGCCCGTCCTGATCGGCCGCACCCGGGCCGGGGCCGTCTATGCGATGCGCGACATCTGCCCCCACCGCGCCGCGCCCCTGTCGGCGGGGAAACTGGTCGAAAAGCCCGGCGAGGGCGAGACCATCGAATGCCCCTATCACGGCTGGCGCTTCCGCCCCGACGGGGTCTGCGCCGCCATTCCGTCCCTGGTCGAGGATCAGGCCTTCGAGGCGAACCGCATCAAGGTGCGCGCCTTTCCGGTACGCGAGAGCCAGGGCATGGTCTTCGTCTGGATGGCGTCCGACGCCCGCAATCCGATGGAGCCGGACGACGCGCCGCCGGTCTTCCCCGGCGTGGTCGGGGCGGGGCCGAAACTGGTCGAGACGATGGAGTTCGACAGCCATATCGACCACGCCGTCGTCGGCCTGATGGACCCGGCCCACGGCCCCTATGTCCACCAGCAATGGTGGTGGCGGTCCGAACGTTCGATGCACGAAAAGGCCAAGGCCTTCGTCCCCGCCGATTTCGGCTGGGCCATGGCGCGCCACGCCCCCTCGTCCAACAGCCGGCTCTACAAGATCCTGGGCGGCGCCCCGGCGACAGAGATCACCTTCCGCCTGCCCGGCTACCGCTGGGAGCATATCCAGGTCGGCGAAAAACAGGTCCTGGCCCTGACCTGCCTGACCCCGATCAGCGAGACGAAGACGCGGATCACCCAGATCTTCTGGTCGGACCACTGGGTCTTCGACCTGGCCAAACCCTTCCTGCGGATGGGGGTGGTCGCCTTCCTGAAACAGGACGGCGGCATGGTGAACCTGCAGAACGAAGGCCTGCGCTACGACCCCGCCCTGATCTGGATCGACGACGCCGACAAACAGGCCAAATGGTATCAGCAGCTGAAACGCGAATGGGCCAGGAGCAGGGCTGAGGGGCGGGCGTTCGTGAACCCGATCCAGCCCACGACGCTAAGGTGGAAGAGCTGACACGGCGCACCCTCTCCCGCCGGGAGAGGGCTTGAGCGCCCGAGAGCATCAGCGATCGGTCTTGCGCGAAAGGGTGAGGGGCAAGGGGGTGCGAACTGGCCCACCGGCGGACCCCTCATCCGGCCCTTCGGGCCACCTTCTCCCGCAAGGGGAGAAGGAAGAGGTCTTACAGCTTCAACCCGGCTTCCCCGGCCAGGTCGGCCAGTTTCACCATCGGGCGCGGGCCCCAGTGGGCGATGACTTCGGACGCGGCCAGCGAGCCCAGCTTGCCGGCCTCTTCCAGTGTCAGACCGCGCGCCAGGCCCAGCAGGAAGCCGGCGGCGTACTGGTCGCCGGCGCCCGTGGTGTCGATCACCTTGGCGACCGGATAGGCGGCGACGACGACGCGCTCCTCGCCCTTGATCACGACCGAGCCTTCCGCGCCGCGCGTCACGGCGGCGATCTCGACGATGGCGGCCAGTTGCGCGGCGGCGGCGTCGAAGTCTTCGGTTTCGAACAGGGCGCCCAGTTCGGCCTCATTGGCCAGGACGATGTCGGCCGACTGTTCGATGAAGCTGAGCAGTTCGGCGCGCCAGCGGGCGACGACGAAGGTGTCGGACAGGGTGATGGCCACCTTGCGGCCGGCCTTGTGCGCGGCGGCGGCGGCGCGTTCGAAGGCGGCGCGGGCCGGCGCCGGGTCGAACAGATAGCCTTCCAGATAGACGATCTCGCTGGAGGCGATCAGGGCCTCGTCGATGTCGTCGGCGTACAGCTGGTTGGCGGCGCCCAGGAAGGTGGCCATGGTGCGCGCCCCGTCCGACAGGACGTTGATCAGGCAGCGGCCGGTGCCGAAGCCCTTGTCCGCCCCGCCGGTCAGGACCGGGGTGGCGAAGTGGACGCCGGCGGCGCGGATGTCGTGGCTGAACACCTCGCCCAGGACATCGTCGGCCACCTTGCCGATATAGGCCGCGCGACCGCCGAACGAGCCGACGCCCGCCACGGTGTTGCCGGCCGATCCGCCCGAGGCCTCGACCCCCGGCGCCATGGCGTCGTACAGGGCGGCGCTGCGTTCGGCGTCGACCAGCTGCATGGAGTTGGGGGCCAGGTCCTGGGCCGTCAGGAAGGCGGCGTCACAGGGGCTGAGCACGTCGACGATGGCGTTGCCGACAGCGCAGACGTCATATTGGGCGGTGTTCTGGGTCATGGTCGCGCCTTAGCGGTTGAAGACCGGAACGTCACCCGAAAACATATAAGGAAGCCCTTATATGCGTCGGCGCGTTGCGATAGGCAGGCGTCATGTCCCAGATCGCCGTCCTGACCCCCGACCCCGCCGACAAGACCTACGCCGGTCGCTGGCCCGAAGTTCTGGCCAGGCTGAAGGCGACGCTGGAAAGCGGCGGCGCGACCGTCGTCCCCACGCCCTGGACCGATCATGTCGAGGACGCCTCGGCTCTGGCGGCCCATGACCTGATCCTGCCGGTCATCGCCTGGGGCTATCACCGCGACCACGCCCGCTGGCTGAAGGCCTGCGCGACCTGGACCGAGGCGGGCCTGCCTGTCGCCAATCCGGCGTCAGTGCTGGGCTGGAACTCGGACAAGACCTATCTGGCCCGACTGGCGGACCAGGGCGTGCCCATCCCGCCGACCCGCTGGAGCGAGGCGATCACTCAGGACCAGGTGGACGCCGCCTTCGCCGAGACCGGCGCTCCAACCCTGATCATCAAGCCGACCGTCTCGGCCGGGGCGTTTCGCACCCTGCGCCTGACGCCGGGCCAGGTCCTGACCGACGCCCCGGAAGGCCCGGCCATGATCCAGCCCTATCTGAAATCGATCGAGACCGAGGGCGAGACCTCGCTGCTCTTCTTCGGCGGCCGGTTCAGCCACGCGGTCAACAAGCGGCCGGTCTCCGGCGACTTCCGCATCCAGGTCCAGTTCGGCGGCCTCTATACCGCCGTGACGCCGGACGACGCGGCAATGGCCCTAGCCGAACAGGTGCTGGCCGCCATCGATGAACCCCTACTCTACGCCCGCATCGACCTGGCCCGCGACGACGCGGGCGCCTGGGTGCTGATGGAGGCCGAGCTGATTGAGCCCGACTTCTATCTGGACCACGACCCCGCCGACGGCGCCGGTTTCGCCCGCGCCGTCATGGCGAGATTGGACGCCTAGAAGCTCTCCCAGTCGCCGCCTCCGCCGCCGGCGACGAGACGCGGCTTGGGCAGCGCCGACTCTGCGGCGAAGGCCTCGATCCGCGCCTGGGCCCGGCGGAGCGGCGCCGGCGCCTGGCCGGCCCCGCCCCCGCTGACCTCGAACCGGCCGACCAGCTGCGTCATGTCGGCCGCCTCGCGGTTCAGGTTCAGGCTGGCGGCGGTCGTCTCCTCGACCATGGCCGCATTCTGTTGTGTGACCTGGTCCATCTCGTTGACCGCCTTATTGACCTCGGTCAGGGCCAGGGCCTGCTCCTGGGTCGAGGCGCGGATCTCGCCCATCAGATGGGTGATTTCGTTGACCCGTTCGGCGATGGCCGTCAGGGCCTCGCCGGACTCGCGCACCAGGGTGACGCCGTCCTTGACCTGCACCCCGCTGGCGGAGATCAGGGCCTTGATCTCGCGCGCCGAGTCCGCCGACCGTTGGGCCAGGGCCCGGACTTCTGACGCCACGACCGCGAAGCCGCGACCGGCCTCGCCCGCGCGCGCCGCCTCGACCCCGGCGTTCAGGGCGAGCAGATTGGTCTGGAAGGCGATCTCGTCGATGACCCCGATGATCTGGCCGATCTGATTCGAGGACGCCTCGATCTCGCCCATGGCCGTTACGGCGCGCTGGACGACGGCGCCGCCGGTCTCGGCCTGACGTCGGGTCTGGCTCACCACCGTATCGGCCGCCTGGGCGTTCTCGGCCGCATTGCGGACCGTGGCGGTGATCTGGTCCAGGGCGGCGGCGGTCTCTTCCAGGGTGGCGGCCTGCCGTTCCGTGCGGCGCGAGAGATCCTCGGCCGCATTGCTGATCTCGTTGGCGCCCGACTGGATCGACCCGGCGTTGTTGCGAATGACGCCCACAGCCTGATCCAGGGCGGCCATGGCGCGATTGAAGTCCTCACGCAGGATCGCGTAGTCGCCGGGGAAGACGTCCTGGATTCGGTACGACAGATTGCCTTCGGCGAGGGCGGACAGTCCCAACCCCGTCGCCCTGACGATCAGGGCCTGAACCTCGGCGGCGGCCTGGTCCGCCTCGGCCCGACGCTCCCGCTCCACCTCGACTTCGGTCACGTTGGTGGCGAACTTGACCACCTTGTAGGGCTTGCCGTCGGCGCCGAAGATCGGGTTGTAGCTCGCCTCGATCACCGCCCGCACGCCGCCCTTGCCGTACCGCACGAACTTGTCGGCGACGAACTCCCCCGCGTTCAACCGGCGCCAGAGATCGGCGTAGGCCGGCGTGGCCGCTTCGGCGGGATCCATGAAGATGCGGTGATGCCGCCCCCGAACCTCTTCCAGATCATAGCCGACGACCGCCAGGAAATTCTCGTTGGCGGTGATGATCGTGCCGTCCAGCTCGAACTCGATCACCGCCTGGGCGCGCCGAAGCGCCGCGGTCATTTCACGCAGTTCCTGAAGCTCTTCCGCTTCACGGCGTCTTTGGCTGCTGCCGAACATTTGCAGGCTCCTTCTGAACAAGGTCGCCGGCATTAGGGCCATCTACCTAACAAATGATTATATCATTGTTTATATATTTTTGGAGTTCGCTGGAACCAATTGCTTCGGTTCTGTTTGGCCCGAGCGAAGCGTGGTCTAAAGAAACCCATGGCCGCCAAAATACTCGCCCAGGAACGCATTCCCGATCTCGAGATCGACGCTCAGTTGTGTCTGGCCCTCCAGACGACCGGCAGTCTGGTCACGCGTCTCTATCGGCGCCTGCTGGATCCGTTGGACCTGACCCACCCGCAGTACCTCATCCTTCTCGCCCTCTGGGAGACCGAAGGTCCCGTGACCATGGGCGAGGTCGGCCGACGCACCCATATGGAAACGGGCGCATTGACCCCCCAGGTCAAGAAGATGGAGGCCGCCGGCCTGCTGGACCGTCGGCGGGACGACAAGGACGAGCGCAAGGTCTGGGTCCAGCCCACGGCCAAGGCCTGGAGCCTGAGGCCGCAGGTTATGGACGTTCGCCGCGAGGTCGTGGAGCGTCTGCCGCTTTCCGAGCCGCAGATCGCCCAGCTGCGCGATCTCCTTCAGAAGATGATCGCCGATCTGGAGGCGAGCGAGACCTAGCGGAAGGCGGCTTCCATCGGGGCCGCCCCAACCCGCCTCCCCCAGGGCCATTAGCCCCGCCCGCGACGGGCGCCGGTCGGCGATGAAGCAGGCGTCAGAACGCGGCGCCGGCGACCAAACGCGGGCGAACGGGCCCGCCCTAGGCGGCGAAGGCTTCGATCCGGGCCTGGGCCTGGCGGATCGGCGCGGGCGCGCCGCCCTCGCTGACCTGGAACCGGCCCACCAGCTGCGCGAGATCGGTCGCTTCCTGGCTGAGGCTCAGGCTGGCGGCGGTCGATTGCTCCACCATCGCCGCATTCTGTTGTGTGACCTGGTCCATGTCGTTGACGGCGCTGTTGACCTCCGCCAAGCCCATCGACTGTTCCTGGGTCGAGGTGCGGACCTCGGCCATCAGCTGGGTGATCTCGTTGATGCGCTCGGCGATCCCGGCCAGGACGTCGCCGGATTCGCGCACCAGGGTGACGCCGTCCTTGACCTGCACCCCGCTGGCGGAGATCAGGGCCTTGATCTCGCGCGCCGAGTCCGCCGACCGCTGGGCCAGGGCCCGGACTTCTGACGCCACGACCGCGAAGCCGCGACCGGCCTCGCCCGCGCGCGCCGCCTCGACCCCGGCGTTCAGAGCCAGAAGATTGGTCTGGAAGGCGATCTCGTCGATCACCCCGATAATCTGGCCGATCTGGTCCGAGGATTTCTCGATCTCGCCCATGGCCGATATGGCGCGCTGCACGACCCCGCCGCCGGTCTCGGCCTGAAGGCGGGTCTGGCTCACCACGGCGTCCGCCGCCTGGGCGTTTTCGGCCGTCTGACGGATCGTCACCGTGATCTTGTCCAGGGCTGCAGCCGTTTCCTCCAGACTGGCGGCCTGTCTTTCGGTCCGCCGCGACAGGTCCTCGGACGCGCGGCTGATTTCGTTGACCCCGGATTGCATCGAAACCGCATTGCCGCGGATGTCGCCGACCGCCTGATCCATCGCCGCCAGGGCGCGGTTGAAGTCCTCGCGCAGCGAGGCATAGACCTTGGGGAAGTCGTCGCCGATCCGGTAGGACAGGTCGCCGTCCGCCATGGCCGACAGGGCCCGACCCGTCCCCCGGAGCACGGCGGCCTGAACCTCCGCCGCCTCATGGTCGGCCTCGGCGCGGCGCTCACGCTCCGCCTCGGCGGCGGTGACGTCCGTGGCGAATTTGACCACCTTGTAAGGTTTTCCATCGACGTCGAAGATCGGATTATAGCTGGCCTCGATCACGGCGCGGGCCCCGCCCTTGCCGTAACGGACGAACTTGTCGGCGATGAACTCGCCGGAGTTCAGCCTTCTCCACAGCGTGGCGTAGTCGGGCGAGGCGGCCTCGACGGGGTCCATGAAGATGCGGTGATGGCGCCCCTGAACCTCGTCCAGCCCATAGCCCACCACGGCGAGAAAGTTTGGATTGGCCTTGATGATGGTTCCATCCAGCCCGAACTCGATCACCGCCTGGGACCGCTGGACCGCCGCCATCGTGCTGCGAAGTTCCGAAACCTCCCCGTTGTCCTCGGCGGAACGTTTTCGGAAGATCGACTTCATCAGGGGTCTCGCGCGCAAGCTTGGCGCTTAAATTAGTCCGCAACCCTTACCAAGGGCCGACTTTTCGTTCGCGAGTGAAACGAACTCCAACGCCCCGCGCCGTTCCCGCTAACCCGCCTCCCCCAGCGCCATCAGCCCCGCCCGCGACGGGCACAGGTCGGCGATGACACAGGACAGGCATTTCGGCTTGCGCGCCGTGCAGGTGTAGCGGCCGTGCAGGATCAGCCAGTGGTGCGCCTTGGGCAGCCATTGGTCGGGCACGACCTTGAACAGCTGGGCCTCCACCTTGTCCGGCGTCCCCGCATTGGCCAGGCCCAGCCGGTGCGAGACGCGGAAGACATGGGTGTCCACGGCGATGGCGGCCTCGATCCCCAGCTCGTTCAGCACCACAGAGGCGGTCTTGCGCCCCACGCCGGGCAGGGCCTGCAGATCGCTGCGGTTCAGCGGAACCTCGCCGCCATGCTTCTCCAGCACCAGGCGGGACAGGGCGATGACATTCCTCGCCTTGCCGCGATACAGGCCGATGGAGGCGATATAGGGGACCAGGCCTTCCTCCCCCAAAGCCAGCATCGTCTCCGGCGTGTCGGCGACCTGGAACAGCCGGTCGGTGGCCTTGTTGACGGCGACGTCCGTGGTCTGGGCCGACAGGGCCACGGCGACCACCAGGGTGAAGGGGTTGGAGAAGTTCAGCTCGGTCTTCGGCTCGGGCATGATCCCGGACAGCCGCTCGAAAATGGTCTCGACCCGGTCCTCGTCCGGCGGCCAGCGCAGCACCGGAACGGACGCCCCGGTCATGACCGCCGGGCGTTTCGGGCCGGGTTTGAGCGGCTTGGCGGCGGGTTTTCGGGCCTTGGTCGGCTTCATGCCTCGCTGTCGCCGTCGTCGCCGCGCGGGTCAAGGCCCAGGCTTATCAGGGCCGCATCCGCCGCCCGCTCGCCCTCCATCCAGGCGCCGTGGGCCGTACCGTAATAGACCGGCGCCGTCGCCTCGCCGGCCAGGAAGATCCGGTCCTCGACCGCAACCCGCAACTTGGCCCGGTCGCCCGCATGGCCCGGCAAGGCGTGGGAATAGGCGCCGCGCGACCAGGGATCGACGCCCCAGTTCGACACCGCCACGGCCTCCAGCCTGCGCCGCAGGTTCGACCCCAGGGCCGCAACCAGTTCGGACACGGCGAAGTCGACCAGGGCGGCGGGCCCTTCAGCCTCCAGCCCCCAGGCCAGTCCGGCGCCGAAATAGGCCTCGATCATCGGCCGCCCGAACGGCCGCAGATGATAGCCGCCGGTCTCGGCGGTGTCGGTCCGGGTCCACAGCTGGGTGTCCGGCTGGAAGTCCCCCGCGCCCCGCATCGTCATATGCACCTTGGACGCCAGGCCCAGGGGCACGCCCGCCGTCGCCTCCAGCCAGGCCGGAACCGGCGGGTCGATCCGCACCGCCTCGGTGGCGATCAGACTGTTGGGAACCGTCAGGATCACGACCCGCGCCGTCAGCTCGCCCCGGCTGGTCTCCAGCCGCAGCAGAGGGCCGGACCGGTCGATCCGACGCACGGCGCAGTCGCGCACCACCGCGTCCGCTGCCGCCTCGCCCAGCCGGGCGATCAGTCGGCCATAGCCCTCGCGCACCCGCCAGTTCACCCCGGTGTCGCCATAGGCGTCGTAGTCCAGACTGGACACCTCGGCGAACCGCGCGCCGTTCAGGGCGCCCGAGATGGCGTCCATCCGGGCGTTCCAACGGCTGTCCGGATCGAAGAAGTCGGACGCGGGCCGGTCCTCACCTCGCGCCGCCGCCTCGGTCACGCGCTGATCGAAGGCGGCGAAGGCCTCGCCGAACGCCGCCTGGTCGGCGGGCGTCATCTCGTGATCGAAGGCCTGGGTCCGCCACGGCGGCGGGGTCTGGTCCAGGGTCAGGCCCTCGGCCTCCACCCGCCCGGCCAGGACATTGTCGTCGGCCGAGTGCAGCCAGCCGCACCCCATGTCCAGGCCCTCGCCCTCGACCCGCGCCGTCCAGGCGCGGCCGCCGACCCTGTCACGGGCTTCCAGCACCAGAACGGACAGGCCGGGCCGCATCAGCCGCCGCGCGGCGGCGATCCCCGCCGCCCCCGCGCCGATGATCGCCACATCGACCTGGGACGGCAGCGGATGGGAGGCGGAAACACGATCGATCATGGGCAGGGAAATACACGAAAACCACGCGTGATCCGGCATTTGTCGATTGGATATTGATTTTTGGACGGCGACGTCCATTTTAGCCCCGCTTCAAAACGCCGCACCCTCCCCCGGATGTCCCATGTCGCCTGAACTGAAGAAACGCCTGCCGCTGTTCGCCGCGGTCCTCGTCGGTATCGCCCTGATCGCGGGCGGGATTGTCTGGTGGATGAACGGCCAGAGGTGGGAGAGCACCGACAACGCCTTCGTCCAGGCCGACACCACCCTGATCAGCCCCCAGCTGGCGGGCCGGGTGACCGAAGTCCTGGTCGGCGACAACCAGCGGGTCGAGGCCGGTCAGGTCTTGGTCAAGCTGGACGACAGCGACCAGCGCGCCGAACTCGCCCGCGCCGAGGCCAATCTCCAGGCCGCCATCGCCGCCGTCGGCAATGTCGACGCCCAGTCCGCACAGGAACAGGCCGCCATCGCCGCCCGCGCCGCCGCCGTGACCCAGGCCCGCGCCCAGGCCGGCCTGGCCCGCGCCGAGGTCGACCGCTACGGCAAGCTGGCCCAGCAGGGCTGGGTCTCGCAGCAGCGGATCCAGACCGAACGCGCCGGCGCCGCCACCGCCGACGCCAGCGTGCAACAGGCCCAGGCCGCCCTGGTCGCCGAACAGCGCACCGCCGGTGTGCTGGGCTCGACCCGCGAACAGAGCGTCGCCGCCGTCGAACAGGCCCGCGCCGGGGTCGAGACCGCCCGCATCGCCCTGGAACGCACCGTCATCCGCGCCCCCATCGCCGGCGTCGTCGGCGCCCGCAGCGTCCGCCCCGGCCAGTACGTCAACGCCGGGACCCAGCTCCTGTCCATCGTGCCCCTGACCCAGACCTATGTCGTGGCCAACTTCAAGGAGACCCAGCTGGACAAGATGCGTCTGGGCCAGACGGTCGAGATCTCGGCCGACGCCTTCCCCGGTCGCAAGATCGAGGGCCGGATCGACAGTTTCGCCCCCGCCACCGGCTCCGAGTTCGCCCTGATCCCGGTTGAGAACGCCACCGGCAACTTCACCAAGATCACCCAGCGCGTCCCGGTCCGCATCGTCGTCAGCGGCGCCGATCGGGGCCTGGCCCTGCGCCCCGGCCTATCGGTAGACGTCAAGGTGGACCTGAAGAGCGAGGGCGGCCAGAGCTTCGCCGAGGCCGCCGTCGGCGCCCAGATGGCCGCCAACGAGGCGCCCCGCCCGTGACCGCCGTCGCCCCTGCCGCAAACGGCGGGGCCCCTTCCGACGCCAAGGGCCCCGTCGCCGGCCATCCCGAGATCAACTGGACCATGCTGCTGCTCGGCTTCGCCGGCATGGTGGTGGGCCAGTTCATGGCCATTCTGGACATCCAGATCGTCGCCGCCTCCCTGCCCCAGATCCAGGCCGGGGTCGGCGCCTCGGCCGACGAGATCAGCTGGATCCAGACCGCCTATCTGATCCCCGAGGTGGTGATGATCCCCCTGTCCGGCTTCCTGTCGCGACTGTGGGGCACCCAGCGGCTGTTCCTGGCCTCCTGCGCCGGCTTCGTCCTGATGAGCATCGCCACCGGCCTGTCGACCTCCATCGACATGATGATCCTGTTCCGGGCCATCCAGGGCTTCGTCGGCGGGGCCATGATCCCGACCGTCTTCGCCGTGGCCTTCACCGCCTTTCCGCCGGACAAGCGGGTCACGGCCAGCGTGGTCATGGGGCTGATCGTCACCCTGGCGCCGACCGTCGGCCCGACCCTGGGCGGACACCTGACCGACTGGCTCAGCTGGCGCTGGCTGTTCTTCATCAATGTCGCGCCGGGCCTCGTGGTCCTGTTTCTGGTCGGCCGCTACGGGAACTTCGACAAGGGCGACCCGTCCCTGGCCAAGGGGTTCGACTGGTGGGGCCTGGGCTTCATGGCGACCTTCCTGATGAGCATGCAATATGTGCTGGAGGAAGGCTCCAAGAACGACTGGTTCGACGACACCTCCATCCTGTTGCTGTCGGTGGTCGCCGCCGTGGCCGGGCCGATCTTCATCTGGCGCTCCCTGGCCTATCGTCAGCCCATCGTCGAGCTGCGCGCCTTCGCCAACCGCAACTTCCTGGTCGGCTTCATCATGACCTTCATCGTCGGCTTCGCCCTGTACGGCGGCACCTTCCTGTTGCCGTTGTTCCTGGGTCGGGTGCTGGACTATTCGTCGTCCCAGGTGGGCACCACCATGATCGTCTCGGGTCTCGCCATGTTCGCCACCGCCCCCTTCGCCGGGCGGCTGGTGCGCAAGATGGACGCGCGGATCCTGATGTTCGGCGGCTTCATGCTGTGCGCCTGGGGCATGTGGGAGGCGCGGGTCGTCACCGACGACTGGGGCTTCTGGGAGTTCGCTTCGGTCCAGGCCTTCCGCGGCGTCGGCGTCATGCTGGCCATGATCGCCTCGCAGCAGGTGACCATGGCCACCCTGCCGCCGCATATGGTCAAGAACGCCTCGGGCCTGGTCAACCTCGCGCGCAATGTCGGCGGCGCCTTCGGCCTGGCCATTCTGAACACCAGCCTGACCACCAACACCGCCGTCCATATCGGCGAACTGACCAGCGGCATCGCCCAGGGCGACCAGGCCATGCGCAACATGATGGCCGGCCTGGCTCAGAGGTACGCCGGCGCCATCGACCCGGCCGCCTCGGCGATGAAGGCCGTCTATGGCATCCTGCAGAAACAGGCCACGACCATGGCCTTCGGCGACGCCTTCGCCCTCTTGGGGATCATGTGCGCCGGGGCCGCCTTCGTCACCCTGCTGGCCCAGCCGGTCAAGGCCCAGCCGGGCGCGCCCCCGTCGGACGCCCACTGATGGCGCGCCGCAGAGGCCAGATCGACGAGAAGAAGAGCGAGGCCATCCTCGACGCCGCCGCCACCCTGTTCGCGGACAAGGGCCTGGCGGCCTCGATGGACGAAATCGCCCGCGTCGCCGGTGTCTCCAAACAGACGGTCTACAACCGTTTCGCCTCCAAGCTGGAGATCGCCCGGGCTATGGCGAACCAGAGGTCCGAGGCCATCGTCGCCCCGCTGAAGTCCGCCGGCGCCCCCGCCGAGGTGCTGGAGGCCCTGGCCCTGATCCTGCTGGAGCGCATCTGCCACCCGGACAAGGTCGGCTCGATGCGCGGGGTGATGCTGATGTCGACCGAGGCGCCCGAGATCGCCCAGGCCGTGTACGAGGCCGGGCCCCTGCGCAGCCTGAAACTGCTGGCGGCCTGGCTGGCGGACCAGACGCGCGCCGGCCGGCTGAACGTGGCCGACCCGGACGAGGCGGCCGAGATGTTCTCGGGCCTGGTCCTGGGCCACGGCCATCTGCGGGCCATGCTGAACGTGCCCCAGATCGACGCCGACCGCCGCCTCCGCCGCGCCCGCGAGGCCGCCCGCCTCTTCGTCACGGCCTATGCGCCAACCGTGGATCGCGCTAGTTGAGACCGGTCGCGTAAAGGAGTTCGCCCATGCTGATCCACCTGTCGTCCTGGCCCGAGATCGACGCCCGTATCGCGGCGGACCAGCCCCTGTCGAAGACGGTCGTGGTCCCCATCGGCTCCAACGAGCAGCACGGGCCGACGGGCCTGCTGGGCACCGACTGGCTGTGCCCCGAGATCATCGCCCATGAGGCCGAGCGGTCGGACGCCGCCCTGATGGTCGCCCCCACCTTCAACATCGGCATGGCCCAGCATCACCTGGCCTTCGCCGGCACCATCAGCCTGCGCCCCTCCACCTTCATGGCCGCCATCACCGACTGGGTCTCGTCGCTGAGCCGGCACGGGTTCGAGCGGATCTATTTCCTCAACGGCCACGGCGGAAACGTCGCCACCATCGAGGCCACCTTCTCGGAAATCTACGCCGAGTGGAGCTTCGTCGAGGACGAACCCCCGTTTGTTCTGAAGCTCAAGAACTGGTGGGACCTCCCGGGCGTCCAGGGCCTGTGCAACGAAATCTTCCCCACCGGCCACGGCATGCACGCCACCCCGTCCGAGATCGCCGTGACCCAGGCCGCCTATCCCGACCGGATCAAGACGGCGGAATACGCCCCCAAGATCGCGCCCAGCGGCCCGATCCGCGACGCCCTCGACTATCGCGCCCGCTTCCCCGACGGCCGCATCGGCTCCGACCCCGCCCAGGCCAGCCCCGAAAAGGGCCGGCGGATCATCGACCTGGCCGTGCCCGCCCTGCTGTCCGACGTCGCGGCCTTCGCCGCCGAAGTCCGGCCCGGAGAGACGTCCTGACCCGCAAAGCCCGCTCGCCGGCTGTCCTGACTCCGGCCGTCTTGGGCGCCGAACTCCTGTCCGCCTCGGCCGAGGTCATCGCCGCCCGCACCACCCTGATGGCCCAGGGCCTGACGGACCCCAAGGGCCAGGACCCGGTCGAACTGGCGCTGATGAGCTCGGAAAAGACCGAGGCCATGGCCGCCTCCGCCGCCGCCCTGACCGCCAGCGCCGGCGCAGTCGGCGAACGCCTGAGCCGCGACGCCCTGGACGAGGGCGCACGCGCCCTCCACGCCGCGACCGAAATCGCCGGCGCCCACACCCCCGCCGAGGCCGCCCAGGCCCAGCTCCGCTACGCCCTAGGCTGGTGGAGCCGCGCCGCCGGCCAGGCCCAGACCCTGACCGCCGAACTGACCCAGGCCCACACCGACGCCCTCACCCCCATCCACAAGACCGCCGTCGCCAACGCGAAGCGGTTGAGGAAGTCGTAGGGCGAAACCGTCTCCTCCCCACACAGTGGGGAGGGGGACCGCGCGCAGCGTGGTGGAGGGGCTCTCAACGCCCCCCCGCTTCGTCATCCTCGGGCTTGACCCGAGGACCGGACGCCGATCGGGCGCTGCGTCAGGATCATCGCACAAGCGGCGGACCGCTCGGTCCTCGGGTCAAGCCCGAGGATGACGGGGTGGGGTCCAAAGGCGGACATTGCGAAGGGCTGTTTGGGGTGGAAAGCTGACATTGACCGGTGATGGTCATCGCATACTGTCAAAGCATGATCGACAAGCACCTCTTCCGTTTCGGCTTCGAAACGCCCAATCAGTATAGGAACAACGCCGCGCGTGGATTTGACGACGAGGACAGTGTCGCCCTTTGGATCGTCAGCAGCACCCCTGCGGAAGCCCTCCAGTGGGGCGAGACTGTCGCGCAAGCCTATGTGGCTTGGCTTTTCAGCAGCGAGCAGACGGAAGGATATTCTTGGCGCGACCTCGGTTTTTCCAACTGGGTTGAGGCTGACCTCACCGTTCTGGAAGCAGCGAAAACGGATAACTCACTTCCGGTCGTCAGGCTCGGAGAGATGCCTGACTTCGAGAGCCTCGCGATGTGATTAGAATGTCCGAAATGGGTCGGACCACGACATCGACACCAGCGCGGAAAGCGGACATTGGCCCCAAAGCCCAAGAGCGGACGCGCCAAAGTTCAGCTATGGGTCGGTTTGCGAAATCGGCTCCTGATCACCTAGCAGACGCTGCCGCGCCCTAGTATCCTCCCCGCTTGCGGGGAGGGGGACCGCGCGTAGCGTGGTGGAGGGGCTCTTAACTCCCCCCGCTTCGTCATCCTCGGGCTTGACCCGAGGACCGGGCGCCGATCGGGCGCTGTGTCAGGGTGATCGCACAAGCGGCGGACCGCTCGATCCTCGGGTCAAGCCCGAGGATGACGGTTTGGGGTTCTGTCGAACAATGCGTCGTCAGCCCAAAAGCAGGCGACGCCAAGGGATGTTGGTGCGGTCGGCGGCAGTCCTACAACAGCGTTTCCGTCGCCAAGTTCGCTCACATCCGCTTCCGAGACTTGGGATTGCGCGCCAGTTTACTGATGCCCCACAGAAAGGCAGGCAATGGCAACCAAAGAAGTGCGAACATCGCTATAGCGGGCACGCTCCCGTCGAGCAGCAGCTTCGGACTATTCCACATCCACGGCAGCAGGCATTTGCGATGGCAATGGACACCGTATGCTTCTGGCCAGCCAATTTGGCCCGAGACCCAAACTTCGGAGAAGCTCCAAATCGACACAAACAGCACCGTGCCGACGATCATCGTCCAGTAACGAGCTGGGCCGACCTTCTTCAAATATGCTCGCTGCTCATCAAGCCATTTCATGGGCTGACGTTATCGTAATGACGTGAGAATGGGGAGCGAGGAAGGTCCGCAGCGGTTCGATTTGTGAAACTGCCGCCAGCCCCGAACCCCGGCCTCTCCCCTCACCTCAGCGGCAAGAACAACTCCGCCGCCGCCCCCATCTCCGGCTCCCCCACGAACAGCCGCTGGCAATAGATCGGAAAGTCCCGCATCTCCTCCCCGCTGGCCGGCAGCCACTCGCGGTACAGATACAGGGCGGCGGGCTCCAGATTATGGGTGTCGCCGGTGACGCGCAGCACGGCGCACCGCCCGCCGGGGATTTCGCCCGCCTTGACCGACGGGTCCTCAGCCTCCACCCGCTGACCGGGGTTCAGGCCGACGCACAGGTCCATCCGATAATCAGCCGGGTCGGCGGGGCGCCGTTCCGAATGCCAGATGTTGAAGGTCGGATGGGTCTGGGGCGACAGGCCGGCGGCCTTGCGCCAGGCGATGAACCGCTGGACCGTGGCGTCGATGGTCGCGGGATCGCCCCGATGTTCGAAGATCGCTGCGCGGATCGGGGGCGTCTCGCGGATCGTCACCTGATCGGGGGTGAAGGTCGTGGGCATGAGCCTGCTCCTGGCTGAGTTGAGCGGCCCGAAGGCCTGAAGCCACGGCGCCCAGTCGGGCGATTTCCGGAAATCGGACGGCGACTGCCGAAACCTCTGGCGAAAGGCGCGGGCGAAGGCGTCGGGCGTCTCGTAACCGGCGTCCAGGGCGATGTCGGTCACGCTGGCCCCCTGTTCGTCCGCCAGCCGCTTGGAGGCCTGTCGCATCCGCGCCAGCTGGACATAGCGGTGCAGGGACAGCCCGAAGGTCGCCTTGAATTGCCGGTGGAAATGGAATTTGGAAAAGGCCGCGACGCCGCTGACCGTCTCCAGGTCCAGATCGCCGTCCAGATGCCGGTCGATATGATCCAGCACCCTCAGCATCCGGGCATGATAGTGGTCCAGCGCCGTCGTCATCGTCCTCATCCGTCGTGATGGGCCCAGATTGGCGCCCGCCCCCGTCGCGCGCTCGCCCTATCTTGCGGTTTGAAACGGGGTGCGGACCCCAGCGCCGCTGAGGGAGAAATCCGCCCCCGCCTCGTCATCCTCGCCCTTGTGGCGAGGATCCATACGCCCGGTGTGTCCGCAGGGCGCACCCCCTTCGAACACCGGGCGTATGGATCCCAGGGACAAGCCCTGGGATGACGGTTTGAGAATTGCGAGCGGAAACCTAGGCCTAGTTCATCGCCGTCTCCTCCCCACACCGTGGGGAGGGGGACCGCGAAGCGGTGGAGGGGCTCTTGACGTCCCACAGGCGTCACACGGCGAGCGCCGTACCCCCGTCATCCTCGCAACGCGTCCGAGGGCGTCGGCCGGGCGCCGATCAGGCGACCTCGACCACCTTCAGCTTGGGCTTCTTGGCCTTGGCGGCCTTGGCCGGGCGGACCGCCTTCTTCGCGGCCTTTTCGGCCTTCTTGGCTTCCTTCTCGGCCAGTTTCGCGGCCTTCTTGGCGGCCTTGGCCTCGGCCTTGGCGGCGTCGGGGGCGGCGTCGGCGGCGGCGGCCAGTTCGGCCAGCTGGCTCAGGAAGACCTCGCGTTGGCCCTTGGGCAGCAGGGCCATGATCCGCTTGTCGGCGGCCTCGACCAGCGGCCGGGCGGCCTCCAGACGGGCGGCGCCCTCCGTGGACAGACGAACCGCCTTGGCGCGGGCGTCCAGGGTCGAGCGTTCGCGCTCCAGCAGGCCCTTGGCGGTCATGCGGGTGACCAGATCGGCCAGGGTGGAACGGTCGATGCCGGTCATCCGCACCAGTTCCGTCTGGGTCAGGCCGGCCTTCAGCGAGGCGGCCTCGAGAACCGCGAACTGGCGCTGGGTCAGGCCGTCGGCGCCCGTTTCCTCGGAATAGATGTCCAGCGCCAGTTGCAGCGCGCGGTGCATCAGATGGCTGGGCGAGGTGGCCAGAGGCCCGACCTTGCGCAACGCCTTGCCCGACTTGACCATATCGACCGTCCCCCGATTGTCTTTCGTCCGCACGCGTACCAGCGGCGCTTTACGATTTGACGCGAGAAGTATGTCGGTTACGCGACATTTTGTCTGTGCGCTACCGCGCTTCCATCACAGTCCAGTGTCGGGCGAGACCGGGCCGGGCTCTTCGTCCTTGGTCATGTTGCGCATGATCAGCGGCACCTGCGACAGGCCGAAGACCGAGGCGGCGATCCACAGAACCCCGCGGAAACCGGTCCAGACGTCGTTCGGATTGGGCGTGTCGCGGCCCAGGGCGTGCCAGATGGCGGTCACGGCGGCGGGGCTGCGGAACACCTCGTTCAGCACGGCCACGGCCAGGAAATACAGGCCGTAGCGCAGGGTCAGGGTCCGCCAGGCGGCGTCATTGACCTTGATGGCCGAGCCCAGCAGGGCCTTGAACGGATATTTCTTCAGCGGGATCGAGCCCAGCAGCACCACCGCCAGCAGGCCGTTCTGCACCGTCAGCTTCAGCTTCACATACAGGTCGTCGTGGGTGAAGACGGTCAGCAGGCCGAACACCAGGGCGAACAGGCCGGTGATCAGCGGCAGGGGCGCGAACCGCCGCTCGACCGCATAGCCGGCCCCCAGCGCCAGGGCCGAGGCCCCCACCAGCACCCAGGTCGCCAGGATCATGTCCCGCGTCACGAAATAGCTGATCATGAAGGCGGCCAGGGCGCCGAAATCCACCAGCTGGCGGATCCACTGGCGGTTCTTGGTCTCGGGGGCGGATGTCTCGGTCATCTCAGTCTTCCAGTCCCACCAGCGAGCGGGCGAAGGCGCGGGCGTCGAAGGCTTGCAGATCCTCCACCCCCTCGCCCACGCCGATCAGCATCAGGGGCGCGTCGGACGCCTGGGCCACGGGCACCAGCACCCCGCCCCGCGCCGTCCCGTCCAGCTTGGTCATCACAACCCCGGTGACGAAGGCGGTGCGGCCGAAGATCTGTTCCTGGGCCAGGGCGTTGCGCCCCACCGTGGCGTCCAGCACCAGAAGCGTGTCGTGCGGCGCCTCCGGGTCCACCTTCTTCAGCACCCGCACGATCTTCAGCAGTTCGTCCATCAGGGCCGACTTGTTCTGCAGCCGCCCGGCCGTGTCGATCAGGACCACGTCGAACCCCTCGGCCCGCGCCTTGGTATAGGCGTCAAACGCCAGGCCCGCCGCATCCGCCCCGTCCCGCCGGCTCTCGAAATCGGCCCCGGCCCGGTCGGCCCAGACCTTCAGCTGTTCGCGGGCGGCGGCGCGGAAGGTGTCGCCGGCGACGATCATCACCTTGGCGCCCTTGCCCGTCAGGTCGGCGGCGATCTTGCCCAGGGTCGTGGTCTTGCCAGAGCCGTTCACCCCGACGAACAGCACCACATAGGGTTTGGGCCCCTTCAGCGGATCGAAGGTCGCCTGGCGCGGCGCCAGTTCGGCCGCCACCGCCTCGGCCAAAGCCTCCTTGACCTCGCGCTCCTGGGCGTCCTTGCCGAACTTCAGCGCCCGGAACCGGTCGACGATCCGCGCCGAGGCCGCCGGCCCCAGGTCGCTTTCCAGCAGATGTTCCTCCAGCTGCTCCAGCGCCGCCTCGGACAGGGGTTCCTTGACGAAGCTGGCGACGACCTGGTCGGTCATCTGTTTGGAGGAGCGCGAGAGCCCCGCGGACAGGCGCTGGAACCAGCCCTTTTTCGGCGTATCGTTCATGGATCAGGCTCTAGCGCGCCCGCCGCCGCCCGTCACGCGCCAATGGCGGGGTCATGGGGCTACAAGACCCTGAACCACGGCCCCTCCCCCTCCTCCCCCAGCATCAGGTCGGTCAGGGCCCAGACCAGGGCATCGGCCCGGTCCAGACTGCCCGTCTCGTCCCCGCCCAGGGCCATCAGCTCCTCCTCCAGGTCGCGGAGCCGGCCCAGGTGCGTCACCCGCCCCTGTTCGTACAGGGCCGCCACCGGCTCGGCCCGCATCCGCTTGCCGCGCGTGGCCCGCACCTCGCGCACCACCACATGGGGCTCAAGCGTCTTCAGCACATGGGCCACCATGTCCCCGCCCTGATTGACCTCGGCCACGATGGCCCCGGCCCCGAACTCGGCGGCGCAGGCCAGGGCCCGCCGCGCCCAGCCGTCGGGGCTCAGCCCCCGCATCGACCGGTCGGCCAGGACATAGGCCTGGGTCCCCACACGCCCCGCCGCCACGATGCCGCAGGCGTCGCCCCCCGGCGTGGTGGTCGGATCGATCGCCACCACCACCCGGTCGAACCGCGCCGGCGCCGCTCCGCTATCCAGATTAGCCCGCGCCAGATCCTCCGCCCGGAACAGCGCCCCTTCGACGTCGAGGATCAGCCCCTCCATCTCCTGCGCCGCCCGCCGCGTGCCGCCGTACAGAGCCTCCAGCCGCGCGATCACCCCCGGCGCCAGGTTCTCGGCGTTGTCCCGCGTCGGCGCATGGGTGGTCACGCACCCGGCCTCGGCCCGCAAGGCCTTCAGCGCCGCCATCGGCCGGGGCGTGGTCGTCACCACCAGACGCGGATCCCGCCCCAGCCTCAGCCCCAGGCGCAGCATGGCCAGGGTCTCGTCCGGCCGCGCCCAGGCGCAGAATTCATCGGCCCAGGCCCCGGCGAACTGCGGCCCGCGCAGGCTGTCGGGGTCCTCGGCGGAAAAGGCCCAGGCCTCGGCCCCGCTCGGGAACACCAGCCGCCGCCGCGTCGATTCATAGACCGGCCGCGCCCGCCCCCGCCAGCGCGGCAGGGCCATGATGCCGCTGGGCCCGCCGATCATCACCTCGCGCACATCGTGCAGGGTCGCCCCCACCAGGGCCAGCCGCCCGCCGGGCCCCAGCCGCTCGGCCTCGTCCGCCGCCCACGACGCCCCCGCCAGGGTCTTGCCCGCCCCCCGTCCGCCCAGGAACAGCCAGGCGGACCAGGCGTCCTCCGGCGGCTGCTGCGCCGTCCTCAGCACCAGCTCCGGCCCCGGCTCCGCATCGTCGCCCAGCCCCGCGGCATCCGGCATCCCCAGCGCCTTGGCCAGCGACATCCCCGCCCAGGGGCCGAACCGCACGGCGTCCATGCCCACGAACCGCTTGGCCCGCAGCAACCCGCCCATTTCCGGCAGCCACCCCTCCCGCGCCGCCAGGGCCGCGCGCGCGTTCAGCGTCGCCATCGTCGCCTCGGGCTTGTCGGGATCCCAGTCGAAGGCCAGGATTTCGCACCGCTTCAGCCCCTCCGCCGCCGCGGCCGTAAAGGCGGGCGGCGGCGTCCCCGCGCGCTGATAGCGATAGAAGCCGCGCCGCCGCATCTGCGAACTCAGCGTCACCTCGTGCAGCCCCAGCTCCTCGGCGATCTGCTTGCCGGTGACGCTGTGGTCATTGGCGTAGCGCGGCCCGATCTCCTCGTTCCACACCTTGTCCGTGAATTTGCTCTTGCCTGTCATGCGCCCAGTATTCGCGCACCCGCACCTCAGGCGCGCAAATCGGCCCTCGCGCGCCTCAAGCCGCTGAAGTCCCAGACTTTCGATCGTCCAGTTATAAGCGCTGGACCGCCCAACCCATCACAAGTCGGGCCATCCTAAGTGGGACGAAGAACCCGCCGATCAGTGCTGGTTCTGCGGCAACCGCACCACCAGGCCGTCCAGCGCCTCCGACACCCGGATCTGGCACGACAGCCGGCTGTTGGGCTCGACCTCTTCGGCGAAGTCCAGCATCGACTCCTCCATGGCCGAGGGTTTGCCCGCCGCCTCGCGCCAGGCTTCATCCACATAGACATGGCAGGTGGCGCAGGCGCAGGCCCCCCCGCAATCCGCATCGATCCCCGGCACATTGTTCCGGATCGCGCCCTCCATGACAGAGAGCCCCGGTTTCACGTCAACGACGTGCTCGGTTCCGTCATGCTCGATATAGGTGATGCTGGCCATGCGCCGCTCATATCAAGCCGGGGCGTGGGCGCAAGGGCGCTCATCGACGGGGCAGACGCTCCATGGCATCCTCCCGCCATGACCGACAGGCGCAAGATCCCCGCCGCCCCGCCCGCGCCCACTTCGGCGGAGCCCGGCGAGGTCATGACGGAAACCCCGGCCCATTCAGACTGGAGCAGCCGCCTGCTTGCCTTGGAAGGCCGCGCGCCGCTGGACCTAGATGTAGACGACCTGCGCCGGGACGGCCCATAGACTGATTGAAACGGCAGGTTTGATCGCCGCTGACACCTGCGTGGCCTCGAGAGAAGGGCGCTCCGAAAGGCATAGATCGCCCGCGCCGTGTCGGACGGGGCTGTTGACTTAGAATTTGCGAAAGGGCCATAGAGCCCACATCGCCCGGATAGCACTGAGCTCTGCGGTTGAGCCAAGGACACAGCATGGCTGAAGGTAATATTCACCTTCCACCGATCGGGGAGGCCCACAAGGTCCCGGTTGAACTCCTCGATTTCGATCAGAACAATCCGCGCTTCACGCCGGACAAAGAACCGACAAGCGATAGCGACAGCGCGGTAGTGGCCATGCTGGCTACCTCCGCGGATTTGGCCGAGCTGGTCCAATCAATCTCTACGGCTGGCTACATAAACATCGAGCCGCTTATCGTTATTGAGCGCGGCGGGCGGTTGGCCGTCCTGGAAGGCAACCGGCGGCTCGCGGCAGTGAAAGCCCTTAGAGATCCCGAGCTGGCCAAGGCGGCGCGAGTATCTGTTCCCCCGATCACGCGAGAGAAGGCTGAGACGTTAAATCAGCTGCTTGTCTTTCGTGTAGCGCACGAGGACGACGCCCGGGACCTGATCGGGTTCAAACACATCAACGGCCCTCAGTCTTGGGATGCATTCGCCAAAGCAAGGTTTGCCGCCCGATGGCTAGCTGATGAGCAGAAAAAACCAGGCCAGAGCGGCATGAACTTGCAGCAGATCGCCAGCCGCATGGGCGACCAGCACATGACGATGCACCGGATGGTCGCAGCCCTACACGTGCTGAACCAGGCCGAGGAAAACGGTGTTTACGACATTGGAGACAGAAAGAAGAAATCGTTCAGCTTCTCTCACCTTTATACAGGTCTTTCCTACGAGGAGTTCACAAACTACCTCGGAATGCCTCGCCCTGATCGGAGCGCGGATCCGGATAACAACCCGGTACCGGCGGACAGATACGACGAATTGCGCAATCTGCTGACTTGGCTTTATGGCTCGAAGGATCGTGACATCGAGCCGGCGGTGAAGAGCCAAAACCCGGATCTGGGTCGACTACGAGAAGTGCTGGCGTCCCCCGCCGCCATTCGCATCCTTGCCGAGCGGAATGACCTTAACGAAGCGATCATTACCGCAACGCCGGCTGATGTTCGTTTCCAGCGCCACCTCATCGCGGCAAACGCTGAGTTGTCTCACGCGCTTTCAACCATGGAAGGCTTTGACCCAGTATCGCAGCCGGAGCTCCAGACAATCGCGGAATCAGCAGCCCGTCGAGCATCAATGGTCAAACTTCAGGTCGACGCGGCCGTCACAAGCGTGCCGAAATAACGCGGATGGCCGGACCGATCGATGCTCCCACCTTGAGCCTGAAGGTGGACGACCTCGTCGACTGGCTTGAGCTGGCGGCGTTGTTCGACGAATTCCACGTTGCTCGGGTAGACGCCCTAATCGGGTCTCTGCTTGAGCAGGAGGAAACACCTGAAGATGATATCGGCGAGCGCGACAAAAAGCGCGAGCAACTCGTTGAAGAGTTGGAGAACGAGGTCGAGAAGCGGCGCCAAGCGCTTGGCCCCACTTATCCCTTTCAGCTGTCGGACGCAGGCGACGAGCTGATTGCCAATGGAGAGTGGCGAGACACCCAGTTTGCGTTTTACCTCATCTGCCTTGTTGCTGCCCACGTCACTGGATCAGAGATCCTGCTAGCTCCGCCTGCTGGCCAGATGTTGACCACCCTTCGGAACCAGGTTTTTCAGATCATCGCGACACTCGGCCTTGCCGGGCTAACCCGCGGACCCGCCTTCAGCGTTGGCTGGCCGAGACAGCAGGGCGAAACCATTATCGCTTTGCTGACACGAGCGGCCGCTGCAGGTGGCGGTTTCACCGTGAGAAATCCGCCGGGACAGTATACTCCACCGCAAGAGAAGGACGGCGGCGTAGATGTCATCGCTTGGACACCAGGGGGTAGGCCCCCGCCTACGGCCTTCTTCTTCGGCCAAACGGCGAGCGGGAAAAACTGGACCGATAAGCCCGTCGCTGACCACGCACGGACATTCGAACGTGCCTACATGCAGGACTTGATGACGGGCAACCTATCCCACGTTACCGTGATCCCCTATCGCGTCCTCGACGAGCGCGATTGGAACCACCTTCATCAATTTCACCGCGCTATACTTGATCGCCTTCGGCTACCGCTGTGCGCATGGGAAGGACTACAGCTTGGTCTCAACGGCGTCGCAATTGATGGTGCAGATCGTGTCGATGAACTACGTAATTGGCTCGGGGATTTTTACGATTACGCCAAGGCGGCCTGATCGTTGATTAGAACTTCGCGCTCCTTGCGCTTGTTTTGAAGGCTGTAGGTTACCGCCAAGTCCGTGATGATCTGACGATCATACAATTCTCTGATTAGAGGATGGTCATCATAAGTGAGGACCCAATGCGGCAGCTTCCCGTCCTGAAGCATATCGCTAAGAGCGATGTGCTTCCCATCGTTCATCGCGTTCAGATAGAGCCGCCCCCCCGCTGTCACGTAAGGCGGATCAACAAAGAACAACGTCCGATCAATTTCGAGCCGCGAGGCCGATCTTGAGAGGAAGGTCAGCGCATCTTCATGGGTGATATGGATGCGCTCCCGCATCGAGCCCAACCAGCGAACGCGATCCGATAACGCCTCTCGATTGAAGCGAGCGTCAATTTTCCAGTTGCCGCGTTGATCGTACCCCCCAATCGGGCCAGCTCCCACGACGATACCCGACCGGCTCGTGCGGTTCAGAAAGAAGGTCGCGAAACCCAGTTCGAAGTTTGGCTCCGTGGAAGTTTGAACGAGGTCTCGACATGCATACCAAGTCGGCATGTCGACCGGGGTTTTCATAATCTCCGCAGCAAAGCGGTCAGGCTCATTCAAGATCGCCTGCCACGCGGCAAACACCTTAGGATCGGCGTCGTTCAGGTGAATCTCGCTGGCTGCGTCAAGTTTCAACAGGATGACAGCCGCTCCGGCCCCACCACAGAATGGTTCGGCATAGAAGCGCTGACCATCAGGCAAAGACGCGAGCCGACCCAGCAGATACTTATACAAGAATGCTTTGCCGCCCGGATAGCGGAACGGAGAGATCGAACGCATCGTAGGAATGCCCTGTTCCGATGCCACTATATCTGCCTCGCCACGCTCTGTTCGACGGCCCGAAAAACCAGCGCCGCTAATAAGGCGACAATATCACTGCGTTGCCCCTGAGGTCGACTCCCTCCGCCGCCACATAAACCCACGCCTCCGCCCCCGCCTCCGTCGTCACCCGCACCCGGCGATAGGCCTCGCCCTCATAGGCGTCGGCGGCGGTCAGGTGGGCGGGGGTCAGGGGGTAGAGGCGGCCGGGGACGGGCGGGGCTTCGGCCGTCGTCGGGACCAGGATCGGATAGTGGGTCAGGCCGGTCTCGGCCGCGATCTGGGGGGCGTCGACGGTGGGCCCGTCGATGGGGGGATCTTCGACGGGGATGTGCGACAGGCGAAAACCGCTCAGTCGGTCCGGGGCGCCCGTTCCAGGGTGGGGCTCCAGAACGTGTCCGAAGACGGCCGTCTGGACCGCCGGGTCCTGCAGCGTGCCATAGGCGAACAGCAGGACCTCAGCGGTCATCGGGGCATAGGCGGCGGTTAGGCCGCCTGTTTCTTGCGGCTGGGGGCGACCATCAGCTTCTTGGTTTCGGCGATGGCCTTGGCCGGGTTCAGGCCCTTGGGGCAGACCTGGGCGCAGTTCATGATGGTGTGGCAGCGGTACAGTTTGAACGGGTCTTCCAGGTCGTCCAGACGTTTCTGCGTGGCGTCGTCGCGGCTGTCGGAGATCCAGCGATAGGATTGCAGCAGCGCCGCCGGGCCGAGGTATTCCTCCTGGTTCCACCAGTAGCTGGGGCAGGAGGTGGAGCAGCAGGCGCACAGGATGCACTCGTACAGGCCGTCCAGTTTTTCGCGCTCGGCCGGGGTCTGGAGCCGTTCCTGTTCCGGGTCGGGCTCGTCCGACTGGAGATAGGGCTGGATCGAGTCATACTGGGCGTAGAACAGGCTCAGGTCCGTCACCAGGTCCTTGATCACCGGCTGGTGCGGCAGGGGGGCGATGGTGATGTTGTGCGATTGGCACTCGTCCCAGCCCTTGGTGCAGGCCAGGGTGTTGCGCCCGTCGATGTTCATCGAGCAGGAGCCGCAGATGCCTTCGCGGCACGAGCGCCGGAACGACAGCGTCGGGTCGATCTCGTTCTTGATGTGGATCAGGGCGTCCAGCAGCATCGGACCGTGGTCGCCCGTGGGCACCTCGAACGTGTCCCAGCGCGGGTCGGCGTCGACCTCGGGGTCATAACGATAGACCTTGTAGGTCTTGACGTCCTTGGAGCCGGGCGCGGCCTTGTGGACCTTGCCCTTGGTCGGCTTGGAGCCGCGGGGGAGGGAGAGTTGAACCATCTGTGTTCGACCTCAGTAAACCCGAGCCTTGGGCTCGATGTACGCGATGTCGTCGGACATCGTGTAATTGTGCACGGGGCGGTAGTCGATCTGGACCTGCTCGCCCGGACGCTTCCACGCCAGGGTGTGTTTCATCCAGTTGGCGTCGTCCCGGTCCGGATAGTCCTCGCGGGCGTGGGCGCCGCGCGATTCCGTGCGGTTCAGCCCGCTCTCGATGGTGACGACGGCCTGGGCGATCAGGTTGTCGTACTCCAGCGTCTCCATCAGATCCGTATTCCAGATCAGGCCGCGATCGGTGGTCTTGATATCATCCCCCGCCGCATCGATCGCCCGCAGCTTGTCCACGCCCTGCTGCAACGTCTCGCCGGTCCGAAACACCGCTGCATCGGCCTGCATAGATTTCTGCATAGAAAGGCGAAGTTCCGCCGTAGAAGTGGAACCGTTGGCGTTACGGAAGCGGTCCAGGCGGGCCAGGTGGGCGTCGGTCTGGGTCTTGGAGGCGGACGGCACGGCCGAGGCCTTGTCCACCACCTCGCCACAGCGCAGGCCGACGGCGCGGCCGAACACCACCAGGTCGGTCAGGGAGTTGGAGCCCAGGCGGTTGGCGCCGTGCACCGAGACGCAGGCCGCCTCGCCCACAGCCATCAGGCCGGGCACCACGCTGTCGGGGTTGCCGTCGCGCAGGGTCAGGACTTCGCCGTGATAGTTGGTCGGTATGCCGCCCATATTGTAGTGGACGGTCGGCAGGACCGGGATCGGCGCCTTGGTCACGTCCACGCCGGCGAAGATCTTGGCGCTTTCGGAAATGCCCGGCAGGCGCTGGTGCAGGATCTTGGGATCCAGGTGGTCCAGGTGCAGGAAGATGTGGTCCTTGTTCGGACCCACGCCGCGCCCTTCACGGATCTCGATGGTCATGGAGCGGCTGACCATGTCGCGCGGGGCCAGATCCTTCACGGTCGGGGCATAGCGTTCCATGAAGCGCTCGCCTTCCGAATTGGTCAGGTATCCGCCCTCGCCGCGCGCGCCCTCGGTGATCAGGCAGCCGGCGCCGTAGATGCCGGTGGGGTGGAACTGGACGAACTCCATGTCCTGCAGCGGCAGGCCGGCGCGCAACACCATGGCGTTGCCGTCGCCGGTGCAGGTGTGGGCGCTGGTGGCGCTGAAATAGGCGCGGCCGTATCCGCCGGTGGCCAGAACCACCATCTTGGCGCGGAACTGGTGAAGCTGACCGTTGTCGAGTTGCAGCGCCGTCACGCCGGTGCAGGCGCCGTCCTGCATGATCAGGTCCAGCGCGAAATATTCGACGAAAAACTTCACTTCGCGACGCACCGACTGGCCGTACAGGGTGTGCAGGATGGCGTGGCCTGTGCGGTCGGCGGCGGCGCAGGTACGCTGCACCGGGCCTTCGCCGAAGTTGCGGGTCATGCCGCCGAAGGCGCGCTGATAGATCTTGCCTTCCTCGGTGCGGCTGAAAGGCACGCCCCAGTGTTCCAGCTCGTAGACGGCCTTGGGCGCGTTGCGGACCAGATATTCGATCGAGTCCTGGTCGCCCAGCCAGTCCGACCCCTTGACGGTGTCGTACATGTGCCACTGCCAGCTGTCCTCGCCCATATTGCCCAGCGAGGCGGAGATGCCGCCCTGCGCCGCGACCGTGTGCGAGCGGGTCGGGAAGACCTTGGTGACGCAGGCGACCTTCAGTCCCTGCTGGGCGGCGCCGAGGGCGGCGCGAAGGCCGGAGCCCCCAGCGCCGACGACGACGACGTCGTATTCGTGGTCGATCAGTTCGTAAGCGGCCATCAGGGAATCAGGCTCCGAAACCGGCGGGCAGGGGCGCAGAACCCAGCGCCAACCGCACGATGAAGAACAGGCTGGCGGCCGCCAGCACGAAGAAGACCAGGTTCAGCAGACCCGTCAGCGCCTTGCGGGCGCCGGCCTGGGGCACATAGTCCTCAAGGATGACCTTCCAGGCCAGGCTCAGATAGCCGAACAGCAGCACGGCCGTGACCGCCAGCAGGCCGGCGTTCAGCGGATTGGCGAACCAGTCCAGCACGGCGTCATAAGCGGCGCCCGCCAGGGTGAAGCCGGTCGAGGCGACCCACAGGCCCAGCGGCAGAAGGGCCGTCAGCAGCACCCGCTCGGCCAGCCATTCGCCGCCGCCGTGGCGCTCGGAAATCTTGACGTTGTTCTTGAACTTAACGGCGCCGCTCACAGCGAGACCCTCCCGACAGCGAACAGGACGACCCAGAACAGGATCGCCAGGGGGACCGGCGCCCAGACCGCGATGTTCGACAGCGCAGTCGCCGACTTGATCGTCAGCCCGTTGCCCGTGTCGTTGATCGTGTGGCGCGCGCCGTTCAGGATGAAGGAGAACAGGACCGCCGTCAGGCCGAAGCCGACGAACAGGCCCAGCGGCGAACCCGCCAGGGCCAGGGCCGTCTCATAGGCCTCGGGCCCGAAGGCCAGGGCGCCCAGCCAGGCGACAATGAACACCAGGCCGACGCTGGCCGCGATCAAGGTCGCGCGGAACAGGATCGAGGCGGCCATGGTCACGTGCCAGCGCCAGATTCCCATGTGGGGGGAGAGCGGCGTCTTGTGACCGTTGGGCTGGACGACGAAACGACCGGTCCGGTCGCCCGATGCAACCCCCGGGGTCGGGTTGGGTTGAGTCATGCGAATGGTTCTCAAAAGCGAATGAATTCAATCGCCGTGTGCGGTTGCGAAGGCTTTTGTGACCCTAGAGGGACGGTGTCAACGGACCGTTGATCACTTAGCGGATTCTAGCGTCGCTTAGCCCGATCCGTGTCGAAATCGCGATATTCAAGGCATGATCGATCCACGCTCCGCCTGAGACGAAGCTTTTACGCGGCGCCCTGGGTTTTGGATCGCCGCGCCGCGCCACGCTCGCCAAAACCGCGCCGGCCCTTATATGGACCCCATGACCGAGACCACGCCCCGCCCCGTTCTTCGCCTGCATCCCGCCCACCGCGACGACATCGGCGACCTGACCACGCGCCGCCCGGTGCCCGGTCCGGGACTGGACCAGGTCGATCCCTTCCTGTTCCTGAACCACCACGGGCCCCAGACCTATGCGCCGGGCAACGCCGGCCTGCCCTTCGGCCCGCACCCGCACCGGGGGTTCGAAACCGTCACCTTCATCCTGGACGGCGAACTGGCCCACAACGACTCCGGCGGCGGCGAGAGCATCATCAAGGCGGGCGGGATCCAGTGGATGACCGCCGGCTCGGGCCTGATCCACGCCGAACTGTCGCCGGCCGATTTCAAGCGCGACGGCGGGCCGATGGAGATCCTGCAACTGTGGGTGAACCTGCCGTCCCGGCTGAAGATGACCAAGCCCGACTATGTGGGGCTTCAGGCCGCCGACATCCCGACCTTCACCACCGAGAGCGGCGTCACGGTCGAGCCGGTCTCCGGCGAATGGCTGGGGGTCAAGGCGCCGATCCAGTCGCTGATCGACATTCATCTGGCTGTCGTCCGCCTGCCCGCCGGCGCCCGGTTCGAAGTCCCCGTCGCCGCCGGCCGCACCGTCTTCTTCTATGCGATCAAGGGCGGGGTCTGCGTCGCCGGAACCCCCGTGCCCGAATGGAACCTCGCCGCCCTAGGCGACGGCGACGCGGTCGCGATCACGGCCCAGACCGACGCCGTCGTCCTGCTGGGCCACGCCGAACCGATCAATGAGCCGGTCTTCAGCCACGGCCCCTTCGTCATGACCACCCGCGAAGAAATCATCCAGGCGATCGAAGACTATCAGTCCGGCAAGTTCGGTCCGCCGCCGCGGGTGTGAGGAATGCCGCCCGCTAAATTCGTCATCCTCGGGCTTGTCCCGAGGATCCATACGCCCGGTGTGCGCCGTGAAGGCGCGGTCGGGGACACGGCCCGACGTCCGATACCGGGCGTATGGATCCTGGGCACAAGGCCCAGGATGACGGCAGGAAGGGGCGGATGATGCGTTCCCCGACAAAACCCTATATGACGCCGGTTCCTTAGCGACCGCCCAGCCGAAGACACGCCCAAATGCCCAGCCTGAACGAGATCCGCGCCACCTACCTCGACTTCTTCGCGGCCGACGGCCATGAGAAGGTGCACTCGGCGCCGCTGGTGCCGCAGAACGATCCGTCCTTGCTGTTCGTCAATGCGGGCATGGTGCCGTTCAAGGACTATTTCACCGGCGCGTCCAAGCCGCCCTATCCCCGCGCCACCAGTTCTCAGAAATGCGTCCGCGCCGGGGGCAAGCACAATGACCTGGACAATGTCGGCTACACCGCCCGCCACCTGACCTTCTTCGAGATGCTGGGGAACTTCTCCTTCGGCGACTATTTCAAGGAACACGCCATCGACCGGGCGTGGAAACTGGTCACGCAAGAATTCGGCCTGGACGCCAAACGCCTGCTGGTCACGGTCTATATCGACGACGACGAGGCCGCCGCGATCTGGAAGAAGGTCACCGGTTTCGGCGACGACAAGATCATCCGCATCGCCGGCAGCGACAATTTCTGGGCCATGGGCGACAGCGGTCCCTGCGGCCCCTGCACCGAGATCTTCTGGGACCACGGCGACAAGATCCCCGGCGGCCCTCCCGGCTCGCCGGACGAGGACGGTGATCGCTACGTCGAGATCTGGAACAACGTCTTCATGCAGTTCGAGAAGGAGAACGACCAGATCGTTCGCAACCTTCCCAAGCCCAGCGTGGACACCGGCATGGGGCTGGAGCGGATGACCACCGTGCTCCAGGGCGTGCATTCGGTGTTCGAGACCGACCTGTTCAAAACCCTGATCGCCGCCTCGGAAGACGCCACATCGACCAAGTCGGACGGCGAGCGCGCCGCCAGCCACCGGGTCATCGCCGACCACCTGCGCTCGTCCTCCTTCCTGATCGCCGACGGCGTCACCCCGTCGAACGAGGGCCGGGGCTATGTGCTGCGCCGGATCATGCGCCGCGCCATGCGTCACGCCCACCTGCTGGGCGCCGCCGACCCGCTGATGCACCGTCTGGTCCCGACCCTGGTGGCCCAGATGGGCGACGCCTATCCGGAACTGGCCCGCGCCCAGCCCTTCATTGAGGACACGCTGAAACAGGAAGAGGTCCGTTTCCGCACCACGCTCGGTCGGGGCATGGCCCTGTTCGACACCGCGGTTCAAGGCTTCAAGCCGGGCGACATGCTGGACGGCCAGACCGCCTTCACCCTGTCCGACACCTACGGCTTCCCGCTGGACCTGACCCAGGACGAAGCCCGGCGTCGCGGCTTCTCGGTCAATGTCGACGGGTTCGAATCCGCCATGGCCGAACAGCGCCAGCGTTCGCGCGAACATTGGAAGGGCTCGGGCCAGACCGCCAACACCAATGAATGGCTGGCGATCCGCGACCGCATGGGGCCGACCGTCTTTACCGGCTATGACAACATCGAGGGTTCGGGCGAGGTTCTGGCCCTGATGAACGGCGGCGCTCCGGTCGAGACGGCCGAGGCCGGCGACATCGTCGAAATCCTGTTCGACAACACCCCCTTCTATGCCGAAAGCGGCGGCCAGACCGGCGACCAGGGCACGCTGGAATGGCCCGGTGGGGAAGCCGAGGTTCTGGACGTCAAGAAGCACGCCGGCGACCTGCACGTCCTGTCGGCCCAGATCACGGCCGGCGCGCTGCAGATCGGCGCCCGCGTCGCCCAGCTGGTGGACGCCGACAAGCGCACCACCACCCGCGCCAACCACTCGGCCGCCCACCTGCTGCACACGGCCCTGAAGAATGTGCTCGGCCCGGCGGTCGCCCAGAAGGGCCAGCTGGTCGATTCCGAGCGCGCCCGTTTCGACTTCAGCCACGGCGCTCCCGTGACCGAGGACGAGCTGGCGGCCATCGAGGCCGAGGTCAACGCCGTCATCCGCCAGAACGTCCCTGCGGAGACCAGGCTGATGGCCCCGCAGGAGGCCATCGAGGCCGGCGCCATCGCCCTGTTCGGCGAGAAATACGGCGACGAAGTCCGGGTCCTGACGCTCGGCCGCTCGCTGGTCAGCGACAACGCCCCCTATTCGGTCGAACTGTGCGGCGGCACCCATGTGGCCCGTACCGGCGACATCGGCCTGTTCAAGGTGATCCAGGAAACCGGCGTCGCCGCCGGCGTGCGCCGCATCGAGGCCCTGACCGGCGAGGCGGCCCGCCTCTATCTGGAATCCCAGGCCAAGGTGACGCGCAACCTGGCCCGCGACTTCAAGATCCAGACCCAGGACGTCCCCGGACGGGTCGAGGCCCTGCAAGGCTCGGTCAAGACGCTGGAGAAACAGGTCGCCGAGCTGAAGAAGCAACTGGCCCTGGGCGGCGGCTCGGGCGCGGCCTCTGCGCCGGAAGAGATCGGCGGGATCAAGCTGATGGCCCGCGTCCTCGACGGGGTGGACGGCAAGGGCCTGCGCGGCGTGGCCGAGGACTTCCGTAAACAGGTCGGAACCGGCGTCGTCGCCCTGATCGGTGTCACCGAGGGCAAGGCCGCCGTCACCGTCGCCGTCACCTCGGACCTGACGGACCGCGTCAACGCCGCCGACCTGGCCCGCGCCGCCGTCATCGCCATGGGCGGCCAGGGCGCCGGCGGCAAACCCGACTTCGCCCAGGGCGGCGCCCCCGACGGGTCCAAGGCCGAAGACGGTCTGGCGGCCGTCCGTGAGGCGCTGAAGGACTGAGCCCACCCATCTTTCGTCATTCCGGGTCTACGGGCCAAGCGGCCCTTCGCCCGGAATGACGAAAGGAAGAATGGCGGGGAAGATCAGGCCCGCTCAGCGCCGTCCGCGCGCAATTCCGAAAACAATCCTTCGGCGATTCAACCCCTTGGCTTCGCGGAAAGCCGATCGACCCATCACGCGTTCAAACGCCCGTAGAATGGCAGCATGATCGCGGGACGTGACGAATGACTAAGAACTCTGCACCAGGCGGCGCCGGTCTTCCTGACCTCCGCCGAAATTGCACTCTTTTGCACATTGCACCCGTTTTCGGGGGTGCAGTGCAACTGGGCCGGCGCCCCTACCCCATCGGGTCGGGCGTCAGATCCACCCCCGCCAGCTTCCAGTGCAAGGGCCCGCGCCGCTCCAGGATCAGCACCAGAGCGTCGTCGGGCCGGTCGTCGCGGGTCAGGGTTACGGCGAACCGGTTGATCCCGCGATAGGCCCAGGACTGATGGATCTGCTCCTTCGGCGTCGCCGGCGTGTCGGACGCGGGCACGGGTCGCTCGGGCCGGGGCTTGTCGCCGGACCGGACCATGGCCGCGATCCCCTCGGGCGTGACCAGACCGTCCACGGCCCCCTCGACCAGCGACGGCGCCAGCAGCATCCCAAGGGCGGCCATGGCCCGGTCGCCGCCGGTCCGCTCGCGGATCTCCAGCGCCGCGCGGGCGTTCAGCTCGGCCTTCAGACTGGCCCGGAAGGCGGGGAAGTCCACGGACTGCTCCAGACCGGCCACATCCCCCGTCCGCGCCGCCCGGATCAGCGCCTGGGCCGCCACGAAGGGCGAGATGAAACAGGCGGCCAAGGCCAGGCCCAGAATGGCCGCGACCAGTCCGATGGCGATCTTCTTCATGCTTACTCCTGATGCCGAAACGTCGAGACGGGCCAGATGTTGCGCCTAGGGCGCCGTCGCAGGCGCAGCCGCCTGAGGCGCCGCCGGCGCCGACCCGTCGGGCAGGCCGATCTGGACCAGCATCCACTCGAACGGCCCCCGCCGCTCGAAGGTGAAGACGGTGCGTGATCCGCCCTGGTCCTCAACCGCCATCCGCATCCGGTTCACGCTCCAGAACACCGGCCGGGGCCAGGGTTTGCGCGTCTCGGCGCCGGCCGCCGGTGGAGTCGCCGCCGACCAGTGGCTGGCGTAGCGCCCTTCGCCGCGCGTCAGGGCCGACAGGGCGGCCGGCGTCAGATAGGCGTCCACGTCCGGCGTGTTCAGGATCGGGTTCCGTTCCATCTGGCGCCGGACCGCCCCGATCGGGTCTTCGAGGAACGAGGGCGCCGGCGCCTGGACCGCGCCGCTCAGCTGCGGCCGCAGCGACTGGCGCACGGCCTGGAAGTCGATCAGCCGGGTCAGCCCCTGCACGTCCCCCGCCTCCGCCGCCGACCTTATGGCGAAGAAGCCCACCGCCGGCGCGGCGAAGAAGGCCACGACGGCCGCCACCAGCCCCAGAACCACCAGATTGCCGAACAGCCGTTTCACGTCGCTTCCCCCGCCCTCGGCCCGATCATGCACGGCCTCTGCGACGACGCAACGAAAAGCCCCGCCGGACGGATCCGACGGGGCTCTTTCTTGGTGTCCTACCGCGCGTCGCGCTGCTTGAGGACGGTCTGTGTCCTACCGCGCGTCGCGCTGCTTGAGGACGTCTTGGTGTCCTACCGCGCGTCGCGCTGCTTGAGGACGTCTTGGTGCCCTACCGCGCTTCGCGCTGCTTGAGGACGTCTTGGTGCCCTACCGCGCTTCGCGCTGCTTGAGGACGGGCTCAGCCGACGTCGGGCAGAGCCGTCTTCAGGTTCTCGGCGACCTTGTCGAGGAAGCCCTCGGTGGTCAGCCAGCCCTGTTGATCGCCGACCAGCAGCGCCAGGTCCTTGGTCATGAAGCCGGCTTCGACAGTGTCCACGACGACCTTCTCCAGGGTGTCGGCGAAGACGCCAAGGGCCTCGTTGCCGTCCAGCTTGGCGCGGTGCTTGAAGCCGCGGGTCCAGGCGAAGATCGAGGCGATGGAGTTGGTCGAGGTGGCCTCGCCCTTTTGGTGCTGGCGATAGTGGCGGGTCACGGTGCCGTGGGCGGCTTCCGTCTCCAGCACCTTGCCGTCGGGCGTCATCAGCACCGAGGTCATCAGGCCCAGCGAGCCGAAGCCTTGGGCCACCACGTCCGACTGCACGTCGCCATCATAGTTCTTGCACGCCCAGACGAAGCCGCCCGACCACTTCATCGCCGCCGCGACCATGTCGTCGATCAGGCGGTGCTCATAGGTCAGGCCGCGCGCCTTGAACTCGGCGGCGTAGTGGGCGTCGAACACTTCCTGGAAGATGTCCTTGAAGCGGCCGTCATAGGCTTTCAGGATCGTGTTCTTGGTCGACAGATAGACCGGATAGTTGCGTTGCAGGCCATAGGCGAACGAGGCGTGGGCGAACTCGCGGATCGAGTCGTCCTGGTTGTACATGGCCATGGCGACGCCGGCGCCGGGCGCCTTGTAGACTTCATGCTCGATCACGGCGCCGTCTTCACCGACGAACTTGATCGTCAGGGTGCCCGGTCCGGGCATCAGGAAGTCGGTGGCCTTGTACTGGTCGCCGAAGGCGTGACGGCCGACGACGATGGGTTGGGTCCAGCCCGGCACCAGGCGCGGCACGTTCGAGCAGATGATCGGCTCGCGGAAGACCACGCCGCCCAGGATGTTGCGGATGGTGCCGTTGGGCGACTTCCACATCTTCTTCAGGCCGAATTCCTTCACCCGGGCCTCGTCCGGGGTGATGGTGGCGCACTTGACGCCGACGCCGTGCTTCTGGATCGCGTGGGCGGCGTCGATCGTCACCTGGTCGTCGGTGGCGTCGCGGTGCTCCATGCCCAGGTCGTAGTAGTCCAGCTCGAGATCCAGGAACGGGAAGACCAGCTTGTCCTTGATCATCTGCCAGATGATGCGGGTCATTTCGTCGCCGTCGATGTCGACGATGGGGTTTTCGACCTTGATCTTGGCCATGCGTGCGGTCCGCCTCTGACTTTTGGGGAAAGAATATCGTGGCGGGGATATAGCCGGGCCGGGCGTCCGCGCAAACCCCGCCTTCGGTTAACCCTGCCCGGAAAAAACCCCGCGTGGCCAAGCTGAACCAAGCACGCCGATCCGGCCTTGTTGACGGCCCACGCATCAAACGGGGAACGACGACATGACGGACGAGGAGCGCGACCTAGTCGAACGGTGGATTCTCGCCTTTTGCGAGCCGCCGCCCGTGGTCGATGCGGAACTGATGCGACGGCTGCTCGCTGAACCGCATCTGCCGAAGGAGGCCGCACCATGACGGACAGGACGTTCAAACTCGGCGACCGCGTGAAGTGGGATCACAGCCAGGGGACGACCACCGGAAAGGTCGTGCGCAAGATCACCGCCAAGACGCATATCAAAGGCCATGAGGTAGCGGCCTCGCCCGAGAATCCGGAGTATGTCGTCGAGAGCGCCAAGACCGGCGCCCGCGCCGCGCACAAACCTGCGGCGCTGAGAAAGGCATGAGGATCATGGGTCTGTTTCGTAGGGGCGCCCTGGCGGCGTTGACGATTTCCGCCGCAGCGGTCGCGGCATGTGGCGATCGAGAGCCCGCGCCGCGTCCCGGTCCGAGCCAGCCCGCCGCTTCCGGGACGACGGCGACACCGTCGGCGCCGGCCGTGCTGCAGACCCGGAGCGAAACGCGCCAGTTCCGGGACTGGAGCGCCACCTGCAGCAACGACGGGACCTGCTGGGCCTTCGGCTTTGCACCCGACTTTGCGGCGGGCTGGGTCCGCATCGCCTTGCCGCCGGGCCCCGACGCCAGGCCGGAGGTCGCCTTCGGCTATTGGCCGGACAGCGACGCGCCCGCCTCGACCGCCGTCGGCCTTCAGATCGACGACCGCGCCTTCCCGGCGACCCTGGACAACGGCGGCCAGACGCCGGTCGGCCGCATCCGCTCCGACACCATCCCCCTCATCGATGCGATGGCCCAGGGCCGTTCGATGACGATCAAGGGCGCGACGACCCAGGCTGTCTCCCTGAACGGGGCCGCCGCCGCCCTGCTTTGGATCGACGAGAAACAGGGCCGCCTGGGCACGACCACCGCCCTGATCCGCCGGGGCGATCGCCCCGCCTCAAGCGTCCCTGTGGCCCCGCCCCTGCCGACCGTCCCGGTCGCGCCCCGCATCGATCAGACCGGTTTCGGCGACAGCGGCCAGACCCTGCCCGCAACCCTGCGCGCTCGAAGGGAGGTGGGCGACTGCCTCAAGGAGTCGCAGATGTCCGGCATAGGCGACGGAGTCTCGTCCGCACGGTTGGACGCCCGAACGGTGCTGTGGGCGGTGGCTTGCGGATCAGGCGCCTACAACCTGACCCACTTCTGGTACCTGACCGGGCCGGACGGACGCGAGCCCCGTCCCGTCGCCTTGGTCGGAACCGCCGGACCGGGCGCGAACCCGGTCATGGCGGACAACACCACCATCAACGGCGCCTATGATCCCGAGACCCGCACCCTCTCCGCCTTCGCCAAGGGCCGGGGCATCGGGGACTGCGGCGCGCTCCAGACCTGGGCCTGGACCGGCGACCGCTTCGCCCTGACGCGTGAGAGTTCGATGGGGAATTGCGCCGGCGTCCCCAATGACCTGTGGCCCGTCGCCTGGCGCACCCGATGACGGATACTGAGGTTCTGATCATCGGCGCCGGCCCGGCCGGCCTGACGGCGGCGACCTATCTCGGCCGGTTCCGGCGCCGCACCCTGGTGATCGACGCCGGCGAGCCCCGCGCCTGCTGGATCCCGTTGAGCCACAATATGCCGGGCTTTCCCTCCGGCGTCTCCGGCGCGGACATCCTGACGCGGATGCGCGAACAGGCCGAGGAGTTCGGGGCGGTCATCGAACCCGGCCGGGTCGAGCGTTTGGCCCACGACGGCGACGGCTTCGTCGCCCACGTCCAAGGCCGTGAGATCCGCGCCCGAGCGGTGCTTCTGGCGACGGGCGTCGTCGATCACCACCCCGACCTGCCGGGCGTGGAGCGGGCGGTTCAGCGCGCCCTGGTCCGCATCTGCCCCATCTGCGACGGCTACGAGGCGACCGACAAGGCGGTCGCCGTCATCGGCCACGACGACAAGGGGGCGCGCGAAGCCGCCTTCCTGCGCACCTATTCCGACCGGGTGACGCTGATCCATATCGGGCCGCCCCAGGCTTTGACCCGGCACGAGGAACTGGACCGGCTGGGCGTCGAGCTGATCGTCGCACCGTTGGAGGCCGTCAATCTGGAACAGGACCGGGTCACCGCCCTGGGCTGGGGCGGCCGGACCCGCGCCTTCGATCTGGTCTATTCCGCCCTGGGCACGTCGCCCAATGCCGAACTGGCGCAGGGCCTCGACGCCCGTCTGGCGCCCGACGGCCGGCTCGAGGTCGATCTGCATCAGGCCACCAGCGTGCCGGGACTCTATGCCGCCGGCGACGTGGTGCGCGGCCTCAACCAGATCGCCGTCGCCACGGCCGAGGCGGCCGTCGCCGCCACCGACATCCACAATCGTCTGCGCCGGATCGACGGGCTGACGGTCTCCGACTAGTCCCCCACTAAGCCTGGGTCGCGATCCAGCCGTCCACGATCCGCTCCAGCACCGACAGGGGCACGCCGCCGGCGGCCAGGGTCTTGTCGTGAAAGCCCTTGATATCGAACCGGTCGCCCAGGCTCGTCCTCGCCTTTTCGCGCAGACGCACCCATTCGGTATGTCCGACCTTGTAGCTGCAGGCCTGGCCGGGCCAGACGCAGTATCGATCAATCTCGGTGGCTATGGCGCTTTCCTCGTCGCCGCCCGTATCCACCATATAGCGGATCGCCTGTTCCCGGCTCCAGCGCTTGTGGTGCAATCCGGTGTCGGCCACCAGGCGCGAGGCGCGGAACAACAGGCTCTGCAGATAGCCCAGTTCCCCGAAACGGTCCTCGGCGTAGACGCCCATCTCGTCGGCCAGCTGCTCCGAATACAGCGCCCAGCCTTCACCGTGGGCGCTGAAGAAAAGCGCCTTCGAGATCAAAGGCAGGCGGGTGTTTTCGATCGCCAACGTGCCCTGGAGATGATGCCCCGGCAGCGCCTCATGATAGGCCAGGGTCGGCAGGCTGAAGCGCGGACACTCGGCCGTGTCGCGCAGATTTATATAGAAGGCGCCCGGTCGCGACCCGTCCAGACTGGGCGCCACGGCATAGCCGCCCGGCGCCCCGGCCTCGATGGCGGCGGGGACGCGGCGGACCTCCACCCTCGCTTTCGGCAGCCGTCCGAAATACTGCGGAAGCCGAGCCTCCATGTCGGCGATCTGGGCGTTCAGATCCGCCAGGATCTGGGCCTTGCCCGCATCGGTGTTCGGATAGATCTGCGACGGCTGTCGGCCCAGGGCGGCCATTCGCCGACCGACTGTCCCCTCGGTCATGCCCTCGGCCTTCAGCAGGGCGTCCATGCGTGAGAGAATGTCGCGCGACTGGTCCAGCCCCATCTGATGGATGGTCTCGGGGTCGAGATCGGTGGTGGTCATCAGCCGCAGATTGGCGGCGTAATAGGCCTCGCCCTGAGGCCGGGCCCAGAGGCCCGCGTCGGTCGTGGCGCGAGGCCTCCAGGTCTCGAGCAGGGCGATCTGTCGCTCCAGCGCGGGATAAATCTCTCGCTCGACGATGACGGCGGCGCGCTCCGACCAATCGCCAGCGATGCCCTTCTCCGCAGTGCGTCGGGCGATGCTGCGCGTCAGGCCGGCCTCGGCGGCGGTCGGCGCACGCAAGGCCCGCATCTGGTCCAGCGCCTTGGCGACGATGAAGATCGGCGGAATCACGCCGCGATCCGCGTCTAGGCCGCTGGCCTCGGTCTCCTGACCCAGAACCTGTGCGAACGCCGAGAGGCGAGACAGATAGGCGTCTGCGTCGGCGGCGGTCTCGATCGAATGCTGGGTGTCGAGGAAATCCGGCGTCGCCTGATAGGCGCCGGTCAGCTGGGAGACCGTATAGGGCTGAAGCGGATACACGCTGGGATCGACGAAGCCGAAATCGCCGTAGCCGAAACCCTTTGCCGCATCGAGAGCCTCGGCCTGGAAACGAACCACTTCGAAACTGGCGGCGCTCTGGCCAGTCAAGGTCGAGGCGTCGACGGCGCGGATCTCGGCCAGCCAGGCCTCGTTGAGGGCGATCGCCTTGGCTCGGTCCTGAAGGCCCCGCCCCGCCAGGGCGGATTTCAGGCCGGCGCGGGCTCCTGTGTCGAGGCCGAGATTGGTCGCCAGCTGCGGATTGATATCGACGGCCTGCTCGCCGATCCGGGCGACGACGGCGTCCGCCGCCGCCGTCTGGGCGCGTGCAAAGGCCGGCGCGGCGAATGCTGCAACGCTCGCCAGAGCGCCCGTCTTCAACAGTTGGCGTCGGTCGATCATCTCAGCCTCCTCGGCCATCGCAGGCCTAGGCCTGCGTCGCGATCCAGCCGTCCACGATCCGCTCCAGCACCGACAGCGGCACGCCCCCAGCGGCCAGGGCCGTGTCGTGGAAGCCCTTCAGGTCGAACTTGCCGCCCAGGCTCGTCTTGGCCTTTTCGCGCAGCCTGACCCATTCGTTGTGACCGACCTTGTAGGCGCAGGCCTGACCCGGCCAGCCGCAATAGCGCTCGACCTCGGACACGGCGGCCCCTTCCTGATCGCCATAGGCTTCCATCATGTACTGTATGCCCTGTTCGCGGCTCCAGCCCTTGGAATGGATGCCGGTGTCCACCACCAGACGGGCGGAGCGGAACATCAGCGACTGGATATAGCCGATCTGCCCCACCGGATCGTTCTCATAGGCCCCCAGCTCGTCGGCCAGCTGTTCGGCGTACAGGCCCCATCCCTCGACATAGGACGCAAAGCCCAGCAGATTCATGAACTTGGGCGCCGCCGCACTCTCCTGCTGCAGGCTGATCTGCAGATGGTGGCCCGGCGCCGCCTCGTGATAGGTCAGGGTCGGCAGGGTCCAGGACGGCCACTCCGCCGTGTCCTTCAGATTGATCCAATAGATGCCCGGCCGCGTCCCATCCAGGCTGGGCGAGTTGTAGTAGCCCATCGGCGCGCCGGCCTCGACCTCGGGCGGCACGCGCTTGATCTGGACCGAGGCCTTGGGCAGGCGGCCGAAGGCGCTGGGCAGACGGGCCTGCATATCGGCCATCTGATCGTTCAGCTTCTCGATCAGTTCGGCCTTGCCGGCGTCGGTGTTGGGATAGACGTATTTCGGATCCTGGCCCAGGGCGCGGATCCGTTCGGCGACCGTTCCCTGGGTCAGGCCCTGGGCCTGCAGCAGGGTGTCGGCGCGAGCGCTCAGCTCGGCCATCTGAGCGCGGCCGGTGCGGTGGATCTCGTCCGCCGTCAGTCGGGTGGTGGTGATGAAGCGCAGGCTGTTGGCGTAATACTGCTGCCCCTGCGGCAGGCGACGAACCGAGGCCTCATGTCCTGCGCGCGGCAGGGCCGCCTTCAACAAGGCGTTCTGGGCCGAGAGGGCGGGATAGACCTTCTGGGTCAGCAGGGCCTCGACCTGGGCGCCCCAGTCGCCCGACAGGCCCTTGGCCTTCGTCCGATCCACCACCGAGGCGACCATGGGCGAGGCGGCGGTGTTGGTGGCCAGTATGCCGTCCTGCTGGCCGATAGCCTTGGCCAGGATGAAGTCCGGCGGGATCACGCCCAGGGCGTAGTCTTCACGCAGCCGCTCGGTCTCGGCGCTCAGGACCTCGGCGAAGGCCGCCACGCGGGCCACATAGGCGTCGGCGTCGGCGGCCGTCTCGATCGTGTGCTGGTTGGCCAGGAAGTCGGGCGTCGACTGATAGGCCCCGCCCTGCTGGCTGACCCGATAGGGATTGGGCCATCCGCCCTGGCCATAGGGAATGGCGAAGGTGGCGATCACCCCATCCAGATTGTCGGCGATGGTGTCGTAATAGATGCCGTCCTGGGCGTCCATCGACGCGCGGTCCAAGGCGGTCAGGGCGGCGCGCTGGGCCTTGGTGAAGGCGCGGAACTTCTCTTCGTTCTCCAGAGTCGGCGCGGTCAGCTGGGACTTGGCGGCGGCGCGCGCGCCATTGTCCAGACCGAAGGCGGTCACGGCCTCAGGGCTGAGATCCAGGGTCTGTTCGAAGGCCTGGTCCATAAAGGCGGCCAGCGCGGCCTTGGCCTGGCCGGCGTCGCCGGCCGGCGCGTTCAGCGCCCATGCCTGACCATTGGCGGCGGCGAGGCCCGCGCCTGCGGCGGCGGACAGAAGAAGGCGGCGACGGTCGATCATGGAAGGCCCCAGCGAATATGTCTGGCGCCAATGGAGCGCCGGTCGCTCCGCCCCGCAAGTGAAATCGCGGACAGGCAGGCCCCGTCCTGCTCCCATAGGCAGAAGGTGGCCCGGAGGGCCGGATGAGGGTTCCGCCGGTGGGCCAGCTCGCACCACCGGAGCCCTCACTCTTTGGCTGCTTCGCGCCGCGCTTCGGGTCGCGCCAGAACGACGGCTTCGCCGCCGTGCGCTCAAGCCCTCTCCCGCCGGGAGAGGGAGGCTGTCAGCCCGCCGCCTTCACCGCCGCAGACACGTCCGACACCACCCGCTTGACCAGGGCCGCGTCGTCGCCCTCCGCCATGACGCGGATCAGTTTCTCCGTGCCCGAGGGCCGGACCAGCAGTCGTCCCGAACCGTTCAGCGCCGCCTCGGCCTCGGCGATGGCCGCCTTGACCGTGTCGTTCTCCAGCGGCTTGCCGGCGGTGAAGCGGACATTCTCCAGCTTCTGCGGCACCGGATCGAACTGGCGGGCCAGTTCGCTCATCGGTTTTCCAGCCTCGACCAGAACCGCCAGCACCTGCAAGGCCGCCATCAGTCCGTCGCCGGTGGTGGCGTGGTCGTGCAGGATGATGTGGCCCGACTGTTCGCCGCCGATGTTGAACCCGCCCTCGCGCATCCGCTCCATCACATAGCGGTCGCCGACCTTGGTGCGCTCCAGCGTCAGACCCTCGGCCTTCAGACGACGCTCCAGACCCAAGTTGGACATGACGGTAGCCACCACCCCGCCCCCGGCCAGTCGCCCGCGCTTTGCCCAGTCCAGCCCGACCAGGGCCATGATCTGGTCCCCGTCCACCACCTGGCCCTTTTCGTCGCAGATGATCAGCCGGTCGGCGTCGCCGTCCAGAGCGATGCCGATGTCGGCGCGGTAGCGTTTGACCGCTTCGACCAGGGTGGCCGGATGGGTCGAGCCGCATTCGGCGTTGATATTGGTTCCGTTGGGCGTGACCCCCACGGGGAAGACCTCGGCCCCCAGCTCGAACAGGGTGGTGGGCGCGACCTTGTAGCCGGCGCCATTGGCGCAATCGATGGCGATCCGCAGCCCCTGCAGGCTCAGCCGCTTGGGGAAGGCCTGTTTGGCGATCTCGATATAGCGCGCCTGGGCGTCGTCGATCCGCTTGACCCGGCCCAGCTTGTTCGACGGCGCCAGCCCCTGGTCCAGGCCGTCGTCCATCAGGGCTTCGATCTTCAGCTCGATCTCGTCCGACAGCTTGTAGCCGTCCGGCCCGAACAGTTTGATCCCGTTGTCGGCATAGTCGTTGTGCGAGGCCGAGATCATCACCCCCAGGTCGGCGCGCATCGACCGGGTCAGCATGGCCACCCCCGGCGTCGGCACTGGGCCGAAGGTCCGCACGTCCATGCCCACCGAGGCGAAACCGGCGACGAGGGCCGGCTCGATCGTATAGCCCGACAGCCGCGTATCCTTGCCGATCACCACCAGATGGCGCCGGTCGTCGCCCGTGCGGAACAGCTTGCCGGCGGCCAGGCCCACGCGCAGCGCGACCTCGGCCGTCATCGGATAGGTGTTGGCGCGCCCACGAATGCCGTCGGTGCCGAAATATTTCCTGTCGCCCACGGGCTGGTCCTTCGTCTGACGGTTCCCGAACAGGAAACCTTCCGAAACCCCTTTTTAGGTGCGGTCCGTCCTAAGATTGCATAGACGGCCGGTGGGGGCTGGTGCGTGGCTTAGCCCCGGATCGCCGTCCGTGCAAAGCGGCGCCCTTCTGTTTCCTTCTTCCTCGGAGTTCCCAGCGCATGTGCGGCATCATCGGCGTCACCGGCAATGGACCCGTCGTTCCTCGGCTGATCGACAGTCTGAAACGGCTGGAATACCGGGGCTATGACTCGGCCGGCGTCGCCGCTGTGGTGGATGGATCGGTCGAGCGCCGTCGCGCCCAGGGCAAGATCCGTAATCTGGAAGCCGTTTTGGTCGAGGCGCCGCTGACGGCCACGGTCGGCATCGGCCACACCCGCTGGGCCACCCACGGAGCCCCGACCACCGTCAACGCCCACCCGCACAAGGCCGGCCGCGTCACCCTGGTCCACAACGGCATCATCGAGAATTTCGCCGAGCTGAAGGCCGAACTGGCCGCCGAGGGCCATGTCTTTGAAAGCCAGACCGACACCGAGGTCATCGCCCACCTGCTGGACGCCGAGCTGAACACCGGGCGGCCGCCGCTGGAGGCCTTCAAGATCACGCTGGATCGGCTGACCGGCGCCTACGCCCTGGCGGTGCTGATCGACGGCGAGGACGATCTGATCCTGGGCGCCCGTCGCGGCAGTCCCCTGGTGGTCGGCTGGGGCGAGGATGAAATGTATCTGGGCTCGGACGCCCTGGCGGTCGGCCCCTTCACCCAGAAGATCTCCTATCTGGAAGAGGGCGATTACGTCGCCGTGACCAAGGGCGGGGCCCGGATGTTCGACGTCGCCGGCAAGCCGGTCGAACGGGCTGTGGTCCAGGTCTCCGCCTCCTCGGCCATGGTCGAGAAGGGCGAATACCGCCACTTCATGGAAAAGGAGATCCATGAACAGCCCGACAGCGTCCAGCACACCCTGTCGGAATATCTCGACCTGGTGACGGGCACGGCCAAAACCAACGCCGTCGACTTCGCCGCCATCGACCGCATCCAGATCGTCGCCTGCGGCACCGCCTTCTACGCCGGCCAGATCGGCCGCTACGCCTTCGAGAAGATCGCCGGTCTGCCGTGCGACGTCGAGATCGCGTCCGAGTTCCGCTACCGCTCGCCGGCAGTGTCGCCAAAGACCCTGGCGGTCGCCGTCAGCCAGTCGGGCGAGACGGCTGACACCCTGGCCAGCCTGACCTGGTGCAAGGCGCACGGATTGATGACCGCCGCCGTGGTCAATGTCCACTCCTCGTCGATGGCGCGCGAGGCCGATGTGCTGTGGCCGACCCATGCCGGGCCCGAGATCGGCGTGGCCTCGACCAAGGCCTTCACCGCCCAGGTCGCGGCCCTGCTGGCCCTGGCCGTGGCGGCGGGCGTGGCGCGCGGTCGTATCGATGCGGCCCAGGAGCACGAACTGGTCAAGGCCCTGTTCGAAAGCCCCCGCCTGATCGCCGAGGCCCTTCGCATGGACGCCAGCATCCGCGCGGTGGCCCACGATCTGGCCAAGGCCGACGACGTCCTGTTCCTGGGCCGGGGCGCCATGTTCCCCCTGGCCATGGAAGGCGCGCTGAAGCTGAAGGAGATCAGCTATATCCACGCCGAGGGCTATGCCGCCGGCGAGCTGAAGCACGGCCCCATCGCCCTGATCGACGAAGAGACCCCCACCATCGCCCTGGCCCCCCTGGACGATGTGTTCGAGAAGACCGCCTCAAACCTGCAGGAGGTCGCCGCCCGCGGCGGCCCGGTGATCATGATCGCACCGGAAAGGGCTCCGGATCCGCACGGCGCCGGCATCCGCCGCATCCACGCCCCGGACTGCCACCCCCTGATCGCGCCCCTGGTCTACGCCGTGCCGGTCCAGCTTCTGGCCTATTACACCGCCGTCCAGAAAGGCACCGACGTCGATCAACCCCGCAACCTGGCCAAGTCCGTCACGGTGGAGTGAGCCGCCCGTTCGCGAGCGGCGCCGACCGCCGCTGTACTCAGGGCGTCAACGTCGCAAAGACGGATCGCCGCCCGCCCGACCCGAATGGCCCCTGCCGCCTGCAACTCGCCGCCGGCGGTTGAGATTCCGGCCCGGCGAACGGCCAGAAGATCGGCGATGTCGCTCTGGCGCAGCGGTATTTCCATCGCCTGGCTCAAGCCATGGATATCGAGCAGCAGCGCTGCCAGACGCTCCGTGACCCTTCCGCGCGCCTGACGCTTCACTTCTGCATGGGCGGCGTCCATCCGGCGGCGCAGATCCGCCAGGGCGGTCTCGACCAGGGTAGGACGCTCGATCATCTCGACCAAACGTGCCGCCGGGATCGTGATCTGCCGCCCTGCGGTCAGCCACAAGCCGTCTTCCTTCGCCAGTCCCCCGACAGCGGCGTCAAAGTTCAGAAGGTCGCCCGGACCGGCCAGCCCGAGGCAGAGGGAGTCCCGCCCTTGCCGCGCCACCGCGCCCTCTAGCACCAGGGTGACGACCGACAGGCCGTCCTGAACCGGCGAGATGCGGTCCCCGGACGCGGTCAGTTGTTCCATCAGATCGACGCCCTGAACCGCCAAGCGGGAGAGCAGAGCTTGCGCGAGATTCTGTTCGGACATGACGCCGATCAACCCCAGAGCGGGGTCGCGCGCGATAACATGGATTAAGTCAGACCGGTTCGTTCTGTAGCCGCAGATAGGTGGCGTCGAACTCTGCGATCTCCGCCAGCCTGTGCCAGTCCAGAATTTCGACCTGGCCTCCGCTCCAGTTGATCACCCCTTCGCCCCGGAGTTCGGTGACCAGACGGCTGACATGGACGGTGGACAGGCCCAGGGCGTCGGCCAGTACGGCCTGGGTCAGGGGCAGATCGAACCGCAGTCGCCCGGACTGACCGACCGCCTGGAGGCGCAGATACAGTTCGCAGATCAGGTGGGCCAGATGGCCCAGGCCGCTGCGCCGACCCATCGCGACCAGCCATTGGCGGTGGATGGCCGCATCGATGATCGTGTCCAGCCACAGCAGCCGTGTCAGGTGCGGGTGGCGTTCGGTCAGGGCGATCAACTTCACATGGGGCGCCGGTGCGACGACGCAGTCGGTCAGGGCCACGACGCCATGGTCCATCTGCTTCATCAGCAGGCTGTGCAGATCGATGAAGTCACCGGGCACATTGATCTCGGTGATCTGGCGCCCGCCGTCCGAAAGGCTGCTGTACCGCGCCGAGAACCCAGAGATCAGCAGAGTGCTCTGCTGGGGATGCGCGTGCTCCTTGACGATGTCCACGCCGCCGCGAACCTCCTGGGGAGTCCCCAGAACGTCTCGAAGCGCTTCAATCTCTTCCGGGCTGACATGATCACGCTGGGACAGTTTGTCGATCAGTGTAGCGATCTTCGGTTGGGGTCCGGGCTTGGTCATGTCCCGCTCTCTGCCAGCGTCCAGCCCTCAGGCGGGGCGTCGGACGCCTTGGCTGTAACGCTGACCACCGTATGCCCATCGGCGTCGGTCACGATCACGCTGAACGAAGCCGTCTCCCAGAATGCCGCGCCCCTGTACCGCAGAATCTCCCCCAGAACCGCTACCGCCTCTTCACGCGCAGCCTCGACATCGGGCAGATCTTCGCCCTGATCATCCCGAATACAATCGCCGTTGTCGGTGTGAAAATAGAAGTGCGGCAATCGGGCCTCCAGCATCAGGTCTGGAGGAAGCGGTCATCGGGTCGATTGGTTCAGATCAAGCTGCGCGATCCAGGACGAAAGCCAAATCGGAGGTCCGCCACATCGCCAGATAACCATCGTCGTGGAGCGGGACAGGGAAGTCATAGGGCGCGATTCTCAAATTTAGAATCCTGGACATGCCCCCGAAGTTGCGGGGGAGCTCCTCGTTCGGAACAGGGTCGCCATTTGAGGTGATTAGCAAATAGGTGGCGCCGGACCGGATCATGTTTGCAATCGCCTTCCAAACATCGGATTCGACTAGATGATTCACCATGTCCTTGGAAAAGATCAAATCAGCGCGCGCCGGTATCTGGGTGGTGATATCCAAAGCGCGAAACGACACTTCGGGATAGCGTTTTTGGTTTTCCGCTATCAAACCATCGACAATATCATAGCCTGTATATTCGATATCTGGATGGTTCTTCAGGAACTGCGGCATCCAATTGAAGTCGCCACACGGCACATCGGCGATCGACTGAATACCATATCTTTCGACCATTTGCGGCAGCACGAGCAACGCCCGATGGACAGACCCAGAGTCCAAGGTCGAGCCAGGCCCCGAGGCGGATTCCGACGATCCCCAGCAGCGCCTTTCATACACGTCCGTAAACCGTGCCTTAAGATCCCTGGGATCTGTCGAAGTTGGTTTCATCCGGAGGAATTTCCGGATTCTGCTGCGGAAGCGTTTGATAGACATCGGCATGCTCATCTTTTTGGACCAGGTTCGACAAATGCGAGTCTTCAGATTTCCTGATTGAAGGCGCCGATCTCGGAATAGGCGGCCAGGCGCGGCTTGATCTCTTTGCGGAACAGGTCGCGCATGTCGTCCTCGGACCGCATGCTCTCGACCACCACCACCAGTTCGGGCTTGTTCGACGAGGCGCGGACCAGGACCCATGAGCCGTCCTCAAGGTGCACCCTCACGCCGTTGACGGTGATGGCCTCAAGGATTTTTCGGCCCAGAATCTCGCCGCCGGCCTCGGCCAGATCGGAGTATTCCTTCACAATCCGCTCCAGCACGCCGTACTTCAGTTCGTCGTCGCAATGGGGCGACATGGTCAGGCTGGTCCAGGCGTCCGGCAGGGCCGCCTTCAGTTCGCTGAGCGTCTTGCCCGGATTGCGATCCAGCATGGCCAGCACGGCGCCGGCCGCGACCAAGCCGTCGTCGTAGCCGTGGCCCAGGTCGCCGGCCATGAAGAAGTGCCCCGACTTCTCGAACCCGGCCAGAGCGCCCAGTTCGGCGGTCTTGCGCTTGATGTAGGAGTGACCCGTCTTCCAGTAGACCACCTCGGCGCCATTGGCCTTGAGGACTTCATCGGTCTTGTAGAGGCCGGTCGATTTCACATCGACCACGAAGGTGCTGTCCGGATAGACCCTGGACAGGTCGCGGGCCAGCATCAGGCCGATCTTGTCGGCGAAGATTTCCTCGCCCGTGTCGTCCACCACGCCGCAGCGGTCCCCATCGCCGTCGAAGCCCAGGGCCAGGTCGGCGCCCGTTTCGCGCACCCGCTCGGCCATCTGCACCAGCATGGCGTGATCTTCCGGGTTCGGATTGTATTTTGGGAAGGTATAGTCGAGGTCGGTGTCCATCTCGATCACCTCCACCCCCATCCGCCGCAGGGCGTCGGGGGCGAAGGCGCCGGCGGTGCCGTTGCCGCAGGCGCAGACCACCTTCAGCGGGCGCTTGATCTGGACCTTGGAGGCGACGTCGGCGACATAGGTCTCGCGGAAACCCTCGACCCGCACCAGCTTCCCGCCCGGCCGGGCCACGCCCTCGCCGTTCAGCACGATCTGTTTCAACCGGGCCATTTCCTCAGGGCCGAAGGTCAGGGGCTTGTTCGCCCCCATCTTCACGCCGGTCCAGCCATTCTCGTTATGACTGGCGGTGACCATGGCCACGCAGGGCGCGTCCAGCTCGAACTGAGCGAAATAGGCTACGGGCGACAGGGCCAGGCCGACGTCCAGCACCTCCATTCCGCCTTCCAGCAGGCCCAGGATCAGGGCCTGTTTGACGCTGAGGCTGTAGCTGCGGAAATCATGGCCGGTGACGATCTTCGGCGCCACGCCGATCTCATGAACATAGGTGGCAAGGCCCAGGCCCAGAGCCTGGATGCCGAGGAGATTGATCTCCTTCTCCAGGATCCAGCGTGCGTCATACTCCCGGAACCCCGTCGGCTTGACCAGCGCCTGCGTCTCATAGGCCGCGGTGTTCGGGCTCAGGTCTTGGCGCGGCTTGAGCATGACTCTTCCTTGTCCTTGGGGTCTGGCTTGCGATCATTGGCGATGCATGCCCGGACTAGGCGGCGGCGCGTTTTCTAATACGGGCTATACGTCGAAGGCGGCGCCAGAAACGGCCGCGCTCGGGTTCTGGGTAGGGCTCCAGATTCTCGACGAACTGCTCGGCCGAGGCGCGCCAGCTGAACTTTTCCGCATAGGCTCGGACATCCCGGCGGTCGAGCTTGAGGCATTGCAGACAAGCGGCCTTCAGGTCCTTATCGATCGCCCCCGCGTTCGAACCGGGAATGATATCGATCGGTCCGTGGGCCGGATAGGCGGCCACCGGCGTACCCGCCGCCATGGCCTCCAGAATCACCAGGCCGAAGGTGTCGGTCCAGCTGGGGAAGACGAAGACGTCGGCGTCACGGAAACAACGCGCCAGATCATCGCCGAATTTGGCGCCCAGGAACTTCGCTTCAGGATACTTTTCCTGAAGCTCTGCTCTCGCCGGGCCGTCGCCGACAATGATCTTGGTGCCGGGCAGGTCGAGTTCGAGGAAGGCCTCGATGTTCTTCTCCACCGCCACACGGCCCACGTTCAGGAAGAAGGGTCGCGGCCAGTCCTTGCCCCCCATCTCGTCATAGATCCGGTCCAGATCGGGGTTGAACATCTCGGTGTCTACGCCGCGCGACCAGGGGGAGACGTTCTTGAACCCATGTTCGACCAGCTCGTCGCGCAGGGTCGGGGTCGCCACCATCAGCCGGCCCGACGGCTTGTGGAACCACTTCATATAGGCGTAGCCGACCTGCACCGGGATCGGGAACCGGGCCGAGACATATTCGGGGAATTTGGTGTGGTAGCTGGTGGTGAACGGCAGTTTCCACTCCACGCAGATACGGCGGGTAGCGATGCCGATCGGCCCCTCCGTGGCGATGTGCACGGCCTCGGGCTCGAAGGCGCGCAGCATTTCGCGGATCTCCTCCTCCGCCCCCAGGGCCAGCCGGATTTCCGGATAGGTCGGGCAGGGAATGGTCTTGAACAGGCTGGGCTCGATGACCTCGACCTCGTGGCCCATGCCGCGGCATTCCGCGACGGTGCGGGTCAGGGTGCGGACGACGCCGTTGACCTGAGGTTCCCAGGCGTCGGTGGCCAGAACGATGCGCATTGAGGCGGGCGGACCCTGAGCCGTTAAGTAAGGGCGGAACTTCTAGACGGTTCGAATGACGAAGGCGAGACGTTCGCTACAGCGGCAGCACCGTCGTCGACTTCACCTCTTCGAGAACGGCGTAGGTCCTGGTCTCCCGCACGCCCGGCATCCTCACCAGAACGTCCCCAAGAAACGCCCGATAGGCGTCCATGTCTCCGACGCGCGCCTTGATCAGATAGTCGAAGCCGCCGGCGACCATATGACATTCCAGCACTTCCGGCTGGCTGCGCACGGCGGCGGCGAAGGCTTCGAAGACGTCGCCGGTGGTGCGGTCCAGCAGGACCTCGACGAAGATCAGCAGGTCGCGACCGACCTGGGCCGGATCGATCATGGCGGCGTAGCCAGTGATGATCTTCTTTTCCCGCAGGCGTTTGACCCGCTCGAAACAGGCGGCGGGCGACAGGTTGCACTGCCGCGCCAGTTCGGCGTTGGAGATGCGGGCGTCGGTCTGAAGCACCCGAAGGAGGCGGCGGTCGACGGCGTCTATCTCGATCATCTAAAATCGGGCCCAGATGCCGAACAATCTTCGGCCCAGCCCCTTATCATACGAAGCACCTTCAGTTAACTCCGGCATATACGGCGTAAATCCACAGGACCTGCCGCCATGACCTCGCCCGCCTTCACGCCCTCGAGCCTGACCGCCTGGGACGGTCTGGACCACCACAAGTTCCGGGACGAGCGCGAAGCCGTAGCCGCCAATCTGGCCCGCATGCCGCTGGACTCCGCCGAACGCCCGGATGTCGTCGCGGAGGCCACCGCCCTGGTCGAACACGCCCGGCGCAGCCAGAAGAAGCAGGGGGTGGTCGAAAGCTTCCTTCAGCAGTTCAGCCTGGGCACCCGCGAGGGCCTGGCCCTGATGTGCCTGGCCGAGGCCCTGCTGCGCGTGCCGGACGAAGAGACGCGCGACCGGCTGATCGCCGAAAAGATCGGCTCGGCCGACTGGGCCAGCCACCTGGGCCAGTCCGACAGCCTGTTCGTCAACGCCTCGACCTGGGGCCTGATGCTGACCGGCAAACTGGTCGATGTCGATGACGAGGCCCGCAGCGACCTGCCCGGCTTCCTGAAGCGGATCGCCGGTCGTCTGGGCGAGCCGGTCATCCGCCAGGCCGTAGCCACCGCCGTCAAGATCATGGGCGAACAGTTCGTGGTCGGTCGCACCATTCAGGGCGCGCTGAAACGGTCGAACAAGGAAGGCTGGCTGTGCAGCTTCGACATGCTGGGCGAGGGCGCCCGCACCGTCGCCGACGCCGACCGCTACGAGAAGATTTACGCCGACGCCATCGAGGCCGTGGGCAAGACGTCCAAGGGCCAGGGACCGGAACACGGCCACGGCGTCTCGGTGAAACTGTCGGCCCTCTCGCCCCGCTACGAGGCGACGCATGAGGACGACGTCTGGGCGACCCTCTATCCTCGGATCCTGCGCCTGGCCCAGATCGCGGCCAGATACGACATCAACTATACGATGGACGCCGAGGAGGCGGACCGTCTGGCCCTGTCGCTGAAACTGCTGGACCGACTGGCGCACGAACCCAGCCTGGGCGGCTGGACCGGCCTGGGTCTGGCGGTTCAGGCCTATCAGAAGCGCGGGCTGGAGACGATCGAGCGGGTCGCCGACCTGGCCCGTCGCTCGGGCCGCCGGTTGATGGTGCGCCTGGTCAAGGGCGCCTATTGGGACACCGAGATCAAGCGCGCCCAGGTCTTCGGCCGCACCGACTATCCGGTCTTCACCACCAAGGCGGCGACCGACCTGAACTATCTCGTCTGCGCCAAGGCCATGATCGAGGCGGCGCCGGCCATCTATTCCCAGTTCGCCAGCCACAACGCTCACACTCTGGCCGCTGTGCGGCGCATAGCGCGCGACAGGGGCGTGGCCGTCGAGCACCAGCGCCTGCACGGCATGGGCGAGGCGCTTTACGACGCGGCGCATGAGGCCTGGGCCAACGAGACCGTCATCGTCCGCGCCTACGCCCCTGTCGGCGGACACGAGGAACTGCTGCCTTATCTGGTCCGGCGCCTGCTGGAAAACGGCGCCAACTCCTCCTTCGTCCACGCCCTGCTGGACGAGCGCGTGCCCGCCTCGGCCGTCGCGGCCGATCCCATCTCCCTGGTCGAGCAGGCGCCCGACCGTCACCCCAAGATTCCGGTTCCGCAAGACATGTACGGCGATCGTCAGAACTCCCTCGGCCGCGATTATTCCCAGGCCGCCGACCGTGAAGCCCACGCCCGCGCGCTGGAAGGCATCGACCGCGAAAAGCTGACGTCCGGCCCCATCGTCGGCGGCAAGCTGCGCGCCGGGATCGACGCCCAGGCCGTAACCAATCCGTTCGACCGGTCGCAGGTGCTGGGCCATGCGTCGGAAGCCGAGGCGACCGACATCGACGCCGCCGTCGAGGCCGCTGCGAACGCCCAGGTTCAATGGGACCGTCAGGGCGGGGCCAAACGCGCCGTCATCCTGCGCGCCATGGCCGAGGCGCTGGAGGCCGATCTGGACCGGCTGGTCGCCCTGCTCAGCCGCGAAGCGGGCAAGACCCTGAACGACGGCGTCGCCGAGGTGCGCGAGGCCGCCGACTTCTGCCGCTTCTACGCCCTGCTGGCCGAGCGCGACTTCACCGCCCCCCAGACCCTGAAGGGCCCGACCGGGGAGACCAACCAGTTGATCCTGCACGGGCGTGGCGTCTTCGCCTGCATCTCGCCGTGGAACTTCCCCCTGGCCATCTTCACCGGCCAGATCGCCGCCGCCCTGGCCGCCGGCAACGCCGTCCTGGCCAAGCCCGCCGAACAAACGCCGCTGATCGCCGCAGAGGCCGTGCGCCTGTATCACAAGGCCGGTCTGAACCCCGACCTGCTGGCCCTGGTTCCCGGGCGCGGCGAGACGGTCGGCGCGACTCTGGTCACCCACCCCGGAATCGACGGCGTGGCCTTCACCGGCGGCACCGACACGGCCGCCGCCATCAATCGCTCGATCGCCGCCCGCCTCGGCGCAATCATCCCCTTCATCGCCGAGACGGGCGGTCTGAACGGCATGTTCATCGACACCACGGCCCTGAAGGAACAGGTCATCGACGACGTGATTCAGTCGGCCTTCGGCTCGGCCGGCCAGCGCTGCTCGGCCCTGCGCGTCCTCTATGTCCCCAAGGACTCCGCCGACGCCCTGATCGCAGGATTGAAGGGCGCCCTGGCCGTCCAGACCGTCGGCGACCCAGCCGATCCCAAGACCGACATCGGCCCGGTGATCGACCCCGAATCCCGCCGCGCCCTGGAAGCCCACGTCGAGCGCCTGTCCAAGGAGGCGAAGATCCTCGCCCGCGCCACCCTGCCGCTGGGCGCCGAAAAGGGCGACCTGTTCGCCCCCACCATCGCCGAGATCCCCACGGCCGATTTCCTGGAACGCGAGGTGTTCGGCCCTATCCTGCATATCTATCGCTACGACTCGGCCGATCTGAAGTCGGTCGCCGGCAAACTGGCCGCCCGTGGTTACGGCCTGACCCTCGGCGTCCACAGCCGCATCGAAGCCTTCGCCGCCGAGGTGATCGAACTGGTCCCCGCCGGCAACGTCTACGTGAACCGCTCCATCACCGGCGCGGTAGTTGGGGTCCAGCCTTTCGGCGGTGAAGGACTGTCAGGCACGGGCCCAAAGGCGGGCGGCCCCAACAGCCTGATCCGCTATGCGTCGGAGAAGGCGATCAGCGTGAACATCGCGGCCCAGGGAGGGGATCCGGCGCTTTTGAATCTGTAGTGGCCACGATTGACGGGGTGGCTAGTCAGCAGGCCTTGACACTCGTTCTGTCTCCTGTGATGTGGCGTGCTATTTGAATTCCTGCGCGCCGCCTTGGTCCGCGGTTAAAGGCGAAGGCATGTTCCGCTACGCTAAGCGTCACGCCGTGATAATCGGCTCGTTGATCATGCGAGAGATTGTGACGCGCTTTGGTCGAGAAGGCATTGGTTTTCTCTGGCTAGTAGCCGAGCCGCTGCTTTTCTGTCTTGGCGTCATGGGGCTCTGGTGGATAATTAAACCGGAGTACGAACACGGCATTCACGTCGCCGCTTTCGTTATGACTGGATATATGTCCATCCTCCTTTTCCGACACATTGTCAGCAACGCCAATGGGGCCCTTCAGGCAAACGCTGGCCTACTGTACCATCGGCGCGTTCGGCCGCTGCATATTTACATATCTCGATCGCTTATGGAGCTGGCAGGCGGGACCATGGCTTTTATCGTCGTTTATATATTTCTTCTCATTATTGGCGTTGTTCATCCTCCTAGAAATTATCTCCTCCTGTATTTTGGCTATCTCGCATTAGCGGTTGTTTCTCACGGGTTTGCTGTCACTTTTGCTGCCATCGCTATCCGATTTGAGTTTATGGAGCGAATTTTGCCTGTCTCCATGTACCTCATGATTCCTCTGTCTGGTGCTTTTGTTATGGTTGATTGGGTGCCGCAGCAGTACCAGGCCCTCTACCTTCTAAACCCACTTCCACATGGCGTGGAGATGATTCGCGCTTCCGTTTTTGGGGAATTTGTTCCAACCCACTACAGTATTGTCTATATAACGGCGTGGGCTTTGGGGTTGAATTTGCTGGGCTTAGTGCTTTTGGCACGTGCGCAGCGTCTTATTGATATCGATTGATGTCACTTTAAAACACACCACTGCTACATATGTGGATTGGGCGGTAAATGACTGAGCCTCGGCTAAATTATATTGGACCTAACAATACTGATTTGGAATCTACCGAACCTGAAATTGGTCTTCTTCAGAGGTTGCCGGTAGGTTTCTTGGTAGTTGTTATACTGCCAACATTGTTAGCAATGCTATATTACCTTGTTGTAGCGTCGCCGCGATATGTATCGGAGGCGAAATTTATGGTCCGAAGCTCCTCGCAAGAACAACCGTCCGTTCTGGGGGCGGCGCTTCAGGGGGTTGGGATTTCGAGCGGTTCTTCCAGCGTTTTCGCTGTACACGAGTATGTCCGCTCGCGCGACGCCGTGCTTGACCTGCAAAGGACGTTGAATATTGGTCAGGCTTATGGGCGCGCTGACATTGATATTTTCTCGCGGCGGCCGCAACCGTGGGCTAATCGGTCGTTTGACGCCTTTTATAAAGGCTTTCAATCCTATGTGACGGTCGGACATGAGTCTGCAACGGGCATAAGTACCCTACGTGTTGAAGCCTTTTCTCCCAAGGAAGCGCAGCGGATCAACAACGCGCTGCTCGATGGCGGAGAACGCCTAGTCAATCGGTTGAATGAGCGGTCTTCCAGTGATGCGCTGGCTGAGTCTGAACGCACATTGCAGGAAGCGCAGGCCAGATTGATGAACGCCCAAGCAGGCTTAACCGCCTTTCGAAATCGAGAAGGAGTGATTGATCCGGGTCGTACCGCGCTCGCGGCGTCCGAGTTGATAGGCGAGTTGAAGTTGAGGCTGGCGACTCTGCAGGCGCAACTTGCTCAGGTCGTGTCGACCACTCCCCAAAGCCCCCAAATTGGTGTGATCAACAGTGAAGTCGCGGCGCTTCAGCGTCAGATTGGCCTGGAGGAGGCGCGCGTGGTTGGGCAGCGCGGGTCCTTGGCGCCTAAGATCGCGGCCTATGAGGATCTGGTGCTCGAAAAGGAATTTTCGGACCGACTGGTCGCTTCGGCCACTGCCGCACTAAACAACGCACGGTTGGACGGACGCCGTCAGCACCTCTATCTGGTCCGGGTGGTGAACCCAACTGCGCCGGATAGCTCTTCGGAACCACGCCGCTGGATGATGATCCTCACAGTCTTCGCCACGGCCTTAGTGTTGTACGGTATCGGATGGCTTGTGCTGGCTAGCATTCGAGAAAGCAGAACACATTGATGACGACCGCCGAGGGAGTGGGCCTTCGCGTTGACGGACTGGGCAAGACTTATCCTGCGCCAGGCTCAAGGCCTGTGCTGCGCGATCTCAGTTTCGATCTCGGCCGCCAAGGTCGGTTGGCCGTACTCGGTCGAAACGGGCAGGGTAAGTCGACCCTTATAAAAATCCTTGGCGGAATCCTTCAACCTTCGTCTGGCACGGTGAAATGGTCGATGACATCGTCATGGCCGATCGGGCTGGGCGGTGGCTTTCAGGGCAGCCTGACAGGGCTCGATAATATTCGCTTTATTACGCGTATATATGAGCGTGATTTTGAACAAGTCTTTGAAAGAGTAGAAGGGTTTGCGGAGTTAGGACCTGCAATGAACAGGCCCGTGAAGCATTACTCGGCTGGCATGAGAGCGCGCCTAGCCTTTGGTCTTACACTGGCCATAGAGTTTGACTGCTATCTAATCGATGAGTTGGTTTCCGTCGGTGACGCGCGGTTCCAGCGTAAGTGCAATGAAGAACTGTTTGAACGACGTGCAGACCGTGCCTACATCATGGCTTCGCATGACATGCATATGATTGCATCCCTATGTGAACGTGCCTTAGTCATTGAAGGGGGCAGAGCCAGAATTTTCGATGATGTTGGCGAAGCCGTTGATGTCTATAAATGGTTGAAAGCGGCGTGATGCAGTCCTTTAAGCAGGTCCGCATTTTTCAGGTTCCCACGGCGGCTGTGTCGGGTTGGCGCGCCCAGATAGCCGAGGCCTGCGCACGGGCGGGCTGGGAGTATGCGGAAATCCAGGCGGGCGAAACTCTTGATGACTTCAACGACAACTCTGTGGTCGTTGGATGGTTCAGCGATACCGGGGACGCGCGCGCACACTGGATCGTCCATACAGCTTCGCCAAGCCATGTACTGGATCTGCTCATCAACGACGGGTTCGATGAGCGTGAAGCCGTCTATCACGCGGGGCTACGCTTGGCGATCGCATCAACCGTAGCTGAGCGGGGCGCGGCGGTCGCTTATCAATCGGATCCTAGTCTAAAAATTCCAGGCCTTGGGCATGTTGAGGCAGTGGGGGAGGGATCATCTGCCTGCGCCAATCCTCGCGCGGCCGCCTTCGCGCTATATGATCGACTTCCGACATTGCCCGGCACGCGCGTGGCATGGGGCGTCGATATGTTCACCTACGAGAAGGATACCCAGGGCGACGACCGTAGAATTGAACTTTTGGGCAGGCGGCGACTGCTATTCAACGGACCTAACATCGCGCTTCCGCCCGGAGTGTGGGTCGCCAAGGCGAGGTTCAAAATTGAACCGCAAGACCTGGCGGACCTGTTCATAGAATGGGGGCATGGCGCAGACGCAGTCTATCTACGCCATGAATTCGTACGCGCTGGAAAGTACGAACTGACGCTGTCGAGAACTTGGACGAAGGTAGAGCCCGCTGACTTCCGCATAAGTATCATGACCTCGGCGTTGGCCGGTTGGCTGGAACTCGATGAAGTGATCGTGGAAAGGGCACCGGACAACTGACTTAGATTCATGCCTTTTCATAGAGGCCGAACATGAAGTCGTTTGGAAGGCAGCCTGCCGCCGTCAATTCGTTCTCAATCGCGATCAGCATCGACACCAAAGCCTCGCTCTCGGGTGACCCGTCGTTGACCTTGTTAGCATTCAGATGCCCGAACAGCGGGTGCAGCAAGGCTCCGCCGACGAAGCGCTCGTAGGTCGGCTGGAAATACATCGGCAACAATACTGGTATTAGCGGCGCGCGGACCCCCTCCGAAGGATCGTTCGCGATGATCATATCCATGGTTGGAAGCCGCAACTGCTCGTCGCGGCTCGTCCGGAACGCTTGAGGAACTTGGCCGAGCACCCTGTTGACAGTGTCCACCTGAGACCGGGGGTAAAGCTGGTAGCAGGCCCCGACATACTCATTTACGATCACCATACCGCCGGGGCGGAGAACCTTTCTTACCGAAGTCAGCATGCCTTCAAGATCGACGACATGGTGCAATGAGCCAGAGAATAGAACCGCGTCGAATGCATCCGCTTGCCCAGGCTCTTCGATGAATTCCTCGAAGAGCCTGACAGAGAAGTCTATTGAAAGCCCTTCAGCTTCCGCCGACGCTCGTGCGAGCTGGATGGCCACGGGAGATGCGTCAAATGCGACCACTTCGCGAGCGAAGTTCAGGCGAGCGATGGCCAATTCGTGGCCCCCGTCCCCGCACCCGACCGCGAGCAGACGGTTCACGGGCGGGAGCTTTTGCGTGAACAACCAATCCAGCCAGAAGCCAGACTGCCCTGTCATGCGTGTATAGACCTCTTGCGCGACAATAGGGTTCTGGGTCCAGGCCGAACGCGTCGCCGAGGCATACATTGCGTCCCAATGGTCGGCAGCGGCATTGGATTCAGTCACTCGATAATATACTTTCAAAAGAAAGAGGAAGACGGTCGTGGCCCAGCATGGCCGCTTCGCGGATGAGCGCGCTGTATTGATCCAGCATTTCGGCGTAACCGGGGCGACTTTTCAGGACGAGCGGGCTTTGCGTCCCCATTGCTTGCCTTAGGGCCGTGTCGCGAACAAGACGAGTCAGCAGGTCTGCGAGCGTTTTGCAGTCCCCGGGCGCATACGAGAGAGCGTTTACACCGAAGTCAAGAATCTCCGGTATGCCGAAGACAGGCGTAGAGATAATGGGGAGACCGAACGCCATCGATTCCACCAAAGTCCTTGGCGCGCTTTCGATGCGGGAGGTGCAGATCGAGATGTCCGCCGCAGCGTAATATAGCGACATATCCTGTACCGCTCCGGTGAGCCTCACCCTTCCAGACATGTCGGGGGCCATTTCGCCTAGCACCTTCAGCAGACGGTCCCGATAGGTCAGTTCGACATGCGCGCCCACAATGAAGACGCGGACATTCTGCTGGACGTCAAGCGGGAGTTGCCGGACGGCCTCGACTAGATCGATTTGTCCTTTTCGATCACAAACGGTCCCCATCAGCATGATTGCGACTTCGTGGTCGGCGATCTTTAGCCGCTCACGAGCATCCTTGCGATTCCACTTTGCCAGTTCTGCAGCCTGTCGCTCAGGCGGAATGCCGTGCCGGACGGTGAGGCTATTGTTCCGAAGATGAAGGGGAGCCCAGCCCTCGCGAGTGGCGTCCGCAACATACGTGACGCAATACGCTTGAGAAAAGGCAGCAAAGGCACGCGAGCGGACACGAGGCGCTTCTGCATTGAAATATGTATGCCACGCTTCACTTTCGTGCTGGCACCATATCGCCGGAATGCCCGCCAGGGTAGCCCCCGAAACCCCTGAGAACATCGGCACCGTGTTAACGACCACAACGTCCACGGCGAGCTGCCTTAGGCGCTGCGAGAGGCGCGCTGTCAAATCCACGAAACTAGCGTCGAGACATCCCACGGCGGGAGGGGTGAAGAATTCGACAGGAATGCCTTCGTCTGTGTAATCGGCATTCAACGGTCCGTCTCGTGGCGACAGAATGAGGGGGTCGACGATCCCCGCTCGCTTGAGACCAACCATGAGGTCAAAGAGAGTGTTCGGCGCCCCCTCCCGCTCCAAATTGTGGGAGATGGCGGCCACCCGCAGCCGCCCCTGGAAGCGGCCGGGCGAACGCCGTGGAATGGGTTCAAAACTTTCCGTCGCCAGAGAAAGGTTAGGATTATACCAAGGATCCCGCCAGTCCTTGTAGATGCGACGCAGATTGATCACCTCTTCGGGGGCATCGTGCCGGGATCGGGTCTTGCCCTCTAGATGGAAAAGTTCAGCAGTAGGAACATAGACACATCGATGTCCGCTGCCTATCAGCCTGTAGCAATAATCAACATCGTTGTATGCAACAGCAAAGTTGTCTTCATCGAAGCCGGCTTGTTCTAGAAAAAGTGCTCGGGGAGTTAACATGCAAGCTGCGGTGACAGCAGAATATTCCCGCGCTGTCCGGACAAAACCCATATAGCCCCAGTCGTGCGGGGCAAGACTTCTGAAAGCGTGCCCGACCAGGCCATCGTTATAACCATGTACGATGCCTGCGTGCTGAATGGATCCATCTTCAAAGTAGAGCCGAGCGCCGACAGCGCCCACGCCCTGCATTTGGGCGTATCCCATCATCTGGCTTAACCAGCTGTCTGAACGGATGACGGTGTCGTTGTTCAAGAACAGCACGAATTCAGATGACACCTCGGCTACCGCCTGGTTCATTAGGGCGGCGTAGCTGAAACCATTTTCTCGTTGCGGAATACGCACGACACGAACGCCGTCATTTGCGGCCTCCTGAAGCAGTGACAGCGCCTCAGGCTCGTTACTTCCGTTATCGATTACGAGGATGTCGTAGTTTTGATACGTTGTCTTAAGTAGCGACTTCAGACAGTCGCGTAAAAGTTCGGCCTTGTTGAACGTCGGGATCACAATCGTGACGGCGGGCCCATCATCCGCGAACTCAATCTCGAACATGCCGACTTTGGCTGCATTGGCCCAGTCGGGAATGATGGCTTGCCCATCGATCCCTCGTCGAAGCAGGGCATTTTGGACGGCCTGCCGGCCGCGCTCCAGGCTTTTCGGCTTGGCGTCGCCTGATACGGCCGTGGAACCCGGCGTCGCGCGCCAATGATATAAAATCTTGGGAACATGCCCGATATGGCGGGCATGTTCACTGGCGCGTAAAGCGAAGTCGTAGTCTTGGGCACCGTCAAAGTGGCTGTTTAGTCCGCCGAGGGCGACGTACAGTGATCGGCGCGCCGTGAAAATGTGGCTCATGTACATGAACGACATCAGCAAGCTCGGCGACCAGTCGGGCTTGAACTGGGGGGCAAATCGACGCCCCTCGTCGTCGATCTTATCATCATCACTGTAGACGATGTCCGCCTCAGGGTGAGCCGCATAATAGAGAGCGATTTCGCCCAAACAATCGGGGGTCAGCAGGTCGTCATGGTCGACGAAGGCGACGACTTCTCCTTGTGCTGCATCAACGCCGAGATTCGTGGCGTGGCTTATCCCGCGGTTCTCATCTTCGCGTATGACGAGGATTCGCGGATCGAGACCTTCGATGCGTGACAGAGCTGCGATCGTCTCGGCGGAGTCGCTTCCGTCATCAACCAGTATAAGCTCCCAGTTAGAATAGACTTGATATATTATTGAGGCCAAAAGCTCGTCCAGATGACGGGCCGAGGTGTTGTAGACGGGCGTGATGATTGAAAATCGTGGTAACTTTCCCGCAGCCAATAGGGCTGCATCAAGATCACGCCGCGCGACTTCTGTGAAAGCATTGGCAAAGCACCAAGACTGGTAGCGGTCGAGTTCGCTTAGGAAGGGCAGGAGTTCCGGAGGGGCATGGCGACGGGCGTTTTGCAGCACCTGGTACTCGTCCCCGGTCGCGATGGAGGCGCTTCGTCGCAAGTTTGGGAGGAGGCCCATCTGCCGTAATCGCTTCTTGAGAACGCGCAACGGGCGCGGCAATTGCTTGCCCGCTTTTGACCGCAACAACAGCTCCACCTGGGCCTCAAGTTCCGCCTGGCGCTGCAACATGGCCACGAAGTCGGAATCGCGTGCCACGATACGATGCGTCAGCTGCATCAATTGGTCGTTGAGCAGGGCCAATTCATCCCGGATGTCGGAAGGGACGCGGCCTCGAGAATTGGCGCCTTGCGGAAACATAGCTGTCTTTGAAACGGATGAGGGCATGGGTCCTTATGAGGCTTTGACTGCAAGCTGGGAGCGCTTGCGTAGCTACTCCCTCGCCAAAAGCTCCTCGTCACACAGAACCTGCACCACCTCCTTCATCGCGTTGATCGAGGCTCGCCCCTCGGCCACGCTCGATGCTTCGGCGTTTGTTGACGCGGCTGCATCCACCGCGCCGGCATCAGTTGCATGTTTGAAGAACAGGCCCATTACGTGCTTTACGCCGTCTTCCAATACCGAGCGCCTATCTTCGCCGAAATAGCGGCCGGCCGACGGTCCGGCCGTGATGATCTCAAAGGAGGGAAAGTAAGTGACGTGAGGAAATTCGGATGTCAATTCCTCAGCCGCCACCCTAAGAACAGACTTTGAATATACCGTCGATGTTACTACATGGCGATTTATGGCTGTGGCGGCCAGAGGTACGGGCGAAACGGTTAAAATCACCCGCGCCCGAGGATTGACCCGCGCCAGATTCTGCAAGAACTCCTTCATGTCGGCCACGACCTCGGCGACTGAAAGATTGACGAATCCTGTTGTATCGTCGGAGTACTCGCCTCCGCTGACACCAGGACAGATCGGCAGCGCCGCGCCCGTCGCACGGTCAAACCAGCATTCGGTCAGCCCCAGCGTAAAGACGAAATAATCCAACTCTTCAAACATGCGACGGACCTGCGCCAAGTGCTGGGCGCGATCAATTTCGAGTTCCGCCAACGATGAAAACCCGCCGGGCTGAATTGTCGGACGAAACGGATCGGCGTATCGGCCGTGGCCAAGTGGCCACGAATCCAGATCATACGCCGTTGATCCATAGGCGCGTTCAAATAACTGCTTCAGCTGTCGAGAAGTGTAAACGTTGCCGTATCGGGCGGAATAGGTCGAGTATTGAAATTCTTCCAAGATCGCGTCGCTCGCTAGGAAGTGCCCCTGCTCAACCACAAAGTAGCTGAACCCACGCAACCTCATGTGGCGAGCGATATGCTGCGCGAAGCAACTGCCTGCAGTCGCAACCTTGTCGTGCCTCGCGATCACAAAAGGAAAATCGACGACGGGATCAAAGGCGCTGAGCTCAATGGTGCTGACCGCCCGATACCAGCGCGTATGCGAGGGAAGATTTTTGTAGGGATGAGATGTCATCGGGTTGCCTTAAGTGTTGTCAGGCGAAAGCGGTATAGGCGCCGATCTTTTGCGAAATGCGCTCTTCGATCTGAAGAAGAACCTGCTCACCATACCATACGTTGGCGTGCGTAGCGTCCTCACCGTATCCGTCACGCACCAAGTATCCGTCGTCAGTCATGGTGTGGGGTGGAGCCCCCATGTATTCTATGTCGTTTGAACGACAAAAATCACGTACCTTTTGAGAATGTAAAAGGAATAGCTTGCGGCGCAGGGGGGCACCAACCACATTCTCAGGCTGTGCGATGTAGTTGCCGAGATGGGACGCGACATAGGCGTCATCTTCATACGGTGGTGGCGTTTCCAGGCAGACAATCGGTTGTTTGATCATCCGACGAAGGGCCTCCAGCTGGAGCATATACGGAGCCATGTGTGCATCGAGCGCGCGAGACACCAAATCCGCAGGAAGGACCGTGGCGCCGCGCTCAATAGGAAGATCTGGAGCGCCCGCGTATACAAAATCAAAGGCAGGCGACAGGCGCTGGAGCCCCAAGACCACGTGTCCCGATCCGCCGAATTGAACGCAATAAATTGTATCAGCCATATCAACGATCTGCGATTCGGCCTGAGCGATTACGTAGGCGTTGAATTCAATGTGCCCGCTGTCGCCAAGAGCGGCGTAGTCGGTGTTGTGTACCCAGACGTCGTGCAGCCAGACCGCAGCCATATCCGCTGGGCCGGTTCCGGCGGGCGGCAAATTCCTATGGTCAAGGGCGGATCGGACTCGCGTGAGATGGCTGTGCCCCATGGCGACGATGTTGGTCATTAGGCCCTTTGGTTCCCTACAATAAGTTCGTTCAAGCAGTCGTTGAGTCGGCCCGATATTACTGCCCTATGGTCCGACGATCTAAATCACACGCGGCCTCGTTGTCGACCGTTATGAACACCGCCCGCCATCTCAGGTGGGCTGTTCACCCTGATCCTTTCGACTTGACGTCATCCAGACCCACCGACTACGACGAGCGCGCTTCTATCAGGGGACAACATATGAAAGCGGTTCTTTTAGCGGGCGGCCTGGGCACACGGTTGTCTGAGGAAACCAGCACCCGTCCGAAGCCCATGGTCGAAATCGGGGGAATGCCGATTTTATGGCACATCATGAAGATGTACAGTGCCCATGGCGTTACAGAATTCATTGTTTGTCTTGGTTACAAAGGTTACGTGATCAAGGAGTACTTCACAAATTATTATATGCATCGTAGCGACGTGACCGTCGATCTTGCATCCAACCAGACCACGATTCACAACGCCAAAGCTGAGCCATGGAAGGTTACTCTCGTAGATACAGGTGAGGATACGATGATCGGGGGGCGGATTAAGCGTATCATGCCCTATGTCCGGGACGACGAAGCGTTCTGCCTAACTTATGGAGACGGCGTGGGCGACGTGGACATTGCGGCGGGGATTGCACTTCACAAGAAGGAGGGGCGCCTGGCGACCGTGACAGCGACCCAGCCCCCGGGACGCTTCGGTGCGATGACGCACGAGGGTTCGCGTGTAACCGGGTTCATGGAGAAACCCACTGGCGACGGTGGATGGATCAACGGCGGCTTCTTCATCCTTAATCCCGCTGTAGAGCAGTATATCGAAGACGACTCCACCGTCTGGGAGCGCGAACCCCTGGAGCAACTGGCGGCCGACGGTCAATTGAGCGTGTATTTCCACAACGGGTTTTGGCAGCCCATGGACACGTTGCGGGACAAACGTCATCTCGAAGAGCTATGGAGCGCCGGGAAGGCGCCATGGAAAATTTGGTAACCTCCCTCCTCAAGTGGGCTGAAGGATCGATAAATTGAAAATCCTAGTGACTGGTAATCAGGGCTATGTGGGTCCTGGCGTAGGTCGTTACTTGCGCGAGGCTCGTCCCGAGGCCGAAATTTGGGGTTACGACACGGGGTATTTCGCTCATGCTTTGTCGGGTGCGCTGGATTCGCCCGAACACGTGCTTACGGGGCAGTATTTCGGCGATGTTCGGAACATCCCCGACCGCTGCTTCGAAGGCGTCGACGCGGTCGTGCATTTGGCCGCCATCTCGAACGACCCGATGGGTAACCAATATGAAGCCGTCACCCACGAAGTGAATCAGGAGGCAAGTATCGCCTGCGCGCGTAAGGCCGCCGCGGCAGGCGTCAAGAACTTCATCTTCGCTTCCAGTTGCAGCGTCTACGGCTTCGCGCCGGGCGGGGCCCGCAGTGAATCCGACGAACTAGCACCTCAAACCGCGTACGCTCGCTCGAAGGTAGGCACAGAAAAGGCTCTGGTCGAAATGGATCGAGGCGGCATGATTGTCACATGCCTGCGGTTCGCCACGGCTTGCGGCATGTCCGACCGGCTTCGGCTGGACTTAGTGCTGAACGACTTTGTCGCTTGCGCGATAGCAAAAGGCGAGATCACCGTGCTTTCGGACGGCAGTCCGTGGCGGCCGCTGATCGACGTCATGGACATGGCCCGGGCGATAGATTGGGCCGTTGATCGTTCGGCAGATAATGGCGGAGCCTACCTGTGCGTCAACATCGGCTCTGATGAATGGAACTATCAGGTCAAGGACCTTGCCGAGGCCGTGCAGAACAAGGTCATGGGCACTAAGCTGAGCATCAACACTGACGCCCAGCCTGACAAACGATCCTACAAGGTGGATTTCTCCCTCTTCCGCGAGTTAGCGCCGAAACATCAACCCCAAGTGACTCTTTTGGCGTCCATTGATCGTCTCCTTGTCGGGCTAGAGCGGATGGCCTTCGATGATCCTGACTTCAGGAACTCGCCGTTCATGCGTCTCAAGATGCTTGAAGGTCATATCCAAGCCGGGCGGCTGTCCCGGAACCTCGACTGGACATACGCGAAGTAGGATCCGCAGATGATTTTTCACAAAACGCCGCTCGAGGGCGCTAGACTAATCGAACTGGAGAAGCGCGGCGACGATCGCGGATTCTTTGCGCGGGCCTTTTGCGAAACTGAGTTCGCGCGGGAGGGCCTAGTCTCTCATTTCGTCCAGATGAACAACTCGCTCTCAGGCAAGAAGGGCACCCTACGCGGAATGCACTATCAGATGACGCCCCACGCCGAAGTCAAGGTTGTGCGTTGCATCCAGGGTGCGCTTTGGGACGCGATTGTGGACCTGCGTCCGCAATCTCCTACCTATCTCAAATGGTTCGGCGCGGAACTCTCTGCCGAGAACCGTATGTCAATGTATGTTCCCCGCGGTTTTGGGCACGCCATCCTGACGCTTACAGACGACGTTGAAGCGATCTACATGGTGAGTGACGCCTACGCCCCTGAGGCTGAGCGCGGAATTCGTTGGAGTGATCCGAAGATCGGCGTGGAGTGGCCGATCGAGCCAGTCGAGATTTCCCAGAAGGACGCGGCTTGGCCTGACTTCGATCCCACATTCCACGGGGTCGCTTCATTCCGGAGCCTTGGGTGAAAATTCTCCTCACCGGTGGCACCTCGTTTACGGGCTTATGGTTTGCCAAGGCGTTGGTCGAAGCAGGCCATAAGGTCGTCGCCACGACGCGAGGCGACCTTGGTAACTCTGACGGCGTCAGAGGCGTGCGGATTCGTGAGCTTGCGGCGATTGCCGAGATCCGCGAGTCGATAAGCTTCGGCGACGACGGCTTTTTGGCCATGACTCGCTCCGAGTCTTTTGATGTACTCTGCCATCACGCGGCCGAAGTGGGCAACTACAAGAGCCTTGATTTTGACGTGTCGGGGGCCATAGCCGCTAACACGAAAAATATGGCGCTTGTCCTGGAGGCCATGAAAGCGAATGGTCTGCGTGCCGTGGTGGCCACTGGCAGCGTGTTCGAGAACGACAACGGCGTGGGTGACGGCCTGTTGGAGGCATTCTCACCCTACGGGCTTTCGAAGAGCCTTTCTTATCAGGTTGTAAGGTTTTGGGCCCGCCGTGTGGGCGTGCGCCTCGGCAAGTTCAACATCGCCAACCCGTTCGGTGTGCTGGAGGAGCCGCGTTTTTGTAACTTCCTCATCCAGACATGGGCCAAGGGAGAGACTGCCCGTGTCAATACTCCGACGTACCTCCGAGACAACATCTTCGTCGACCGTTTGGCTTTGCATTATGCTGCTTTCGTCGCGGACATCGTGACGTCTGTGACAGATCAAACTATTGGTCCGATCGGGTTTGCGGAAAGCCAAGGCGCCTTCGCCCAGCGTTTCGCAGCCGCCATGCGGCCGAGATTGGGTCTTGAATGCAAGCTGGAACTGGGAGAGCAGATTAACTTTGATGAGCCGATGATCCGTCTGAATTCGGATCGCCTGGCGCCGCCGATCGGCTGGTCGGATGATGCTGCCTGGGACCGTTTAGCGGCCTACTACGCCGAGTCTCTCCCCTGGCTGACCGCGAGCTGAATTGCAGCATGTCGGCTGACTTTGACGTTGCGGTCATTGGCGCAGGTGTCGTGGGCTTGGCAGTCGCGCGCGCGGCCGCCGAAGCCGGCCGCTCAGTCTTGGTGATCGAGCGAAACAAAGGTATAGGTCAGGAAACCAGCTCCCGGAACAGTGAAGTTATACACGCTGGGATTTACTATCCGCAGGGCAGCCTAAAGGCTCGTTTTTGCGTGCGTGGCAGCGATCTACTTTACGAGTACTTATCGACTCGCCGACTTCCGCACCAGCGTTGCGGCAAGGTAATTATTGCAGTGGAGCCCGCCGAGATAAGCACCCTTGACGCTCTTTATACGAAGGCGAGGGGTAACGGCATCACCAATCTTCGGATGCTGAGTGGCGCGGAGGTCCGGCTGATGGAGCCGGCTGTGAAGGCCGTAGCTGGCTTGCTTTCTCCGTCCACCGGCATTTTGGACAGTCACGCCTTCATGCTCTCTCTCCAGGGCGACGTGGAGGCGAATGGCGGCATTTTTGCTTTTAACGCGAAGTTTGAGCGCGGCAGAACTCTGCCGAATGGCGGCTTTGAACTGTTCGTCGGCGGTGAACATCCAGCTTCAGTGATGGTCGATCAGCTCGTTGTTGCAGCCGGCCTAAACGGTGAGAAAGTCGGACAATCACTCGAAGGCGTGGCCCCGGGAGCCACTCGTGCACTGCGATACGCAAAGGGCCACTATTTCCGGTTGCGAAAACGCTCGCCTTTCAAACATCTCGTATACCCCGTGCCCGTTCCTGGCGGCCTGGGCACACATGCCACGATTGATCTCGGCGGCCAGGCGCGTTTCGGCCCGGACGTGGAATGGGTCGATGATATCGACTATTCCTTCAGTCCAGGGCGCCAACTGTCTTTCTATCAGTCTATCAGTCGCTGGTACCCTGATATCGCTGTAGAGGACCTAACGCCAGATTACACCGGGATTCGGCCGAAACTGGTCGGGCCAGCGGGGCCTGATGCAGACTTTTGCGTCGAAACTGCGGATGATTTGGGGATTAAAGGGCTAACTTTGTTGCAGGGAATCGAGTCACCAGGTCTGACTTCGTCTCTCGCAATCGCAGAATATGTGGCGCGCCGGGCCGGATGGTAGTTTTCTTTCTTCGTCGGTCGGCACCCGAATAGTATTTTGTATAGTGTCGGAGGGTAACCCTTTGACTTGATTTATTATTCATCGGCCTGTCGACGGCCGTTATCGGAATGGCTGAGGATCTTGACCATGAAAACTTGCCTGGTTACCGGAGGCGCGGGGTTCATAGGGTGCGCCATGTCAGAGGCGCTCGCTTCTGAGTTTGATCGGGTCATTGCTTTCGACAATTTGCACCCCCAGGTTCACGCTAATCGAGTCCGCCCTGCCGCTTTGGATGTGCGTGTGGAGCTGATCAAAGGTGATGTGTGCGACCCTGAGGCTTGGCGCGACTTCTTCCAAGAGAAGATCGAGATCGACACCGTTATCCACCTAGCGGCCGAAACCGGTACGGGGCAGTCCCTTACCGAGGCTAGCCGCCATGCGGAGGTCAATGTTGTCGGCACTACCCGCATGCTTGACGCCTTCGCGAGCGCCGGTTTGAGGCCGCGAAGGATCGTGCTGAGCTCCAGTCGCGCCGTTTATGGTGAGGGTAGTTGGGCGGCCGATCAGGGAAAGGTTCTTTATCCCGGGCAGAGGTCCGACGCCCAACTCGCGGCTGGTCAGTGGGATTTCCCTGGCGCTCGTTCCCTGCCATCGGACGCGGCGACGACAATGCCCAGTCCGACCAGCGTCTACGGCGCGACTAAACTGGCGCAAGAGCAGATTCTTTCAGCGTGGGCGCATTCCTTTGGCATTGAACTGGTGTTCCTACGTCTTCAGAACGTCTACGGACCTGGCCAGTCTCTGACCAATGCCTACACTGGGATCGTACCGCTGTTCATCCGCTGGGCGAAGGAAGGCAAGAGCATTCCACTGTATGAGGATGGCAATATTGGACGTGACTTCGTCTATATTGAGGATGTGGCCGATGCTCTGACACGGGCGGCTACCCGACCTCTGCCGCAGCGCCTAGTATACGATGTCGGCACTGGTCGGGTGACCACTATCCGCGATCTCGCAACCAACATCTCCCGTATTTATGACGCACCGGAACCCCATGTGTCGGGGCAATACCGCAATGGCGACGTCCGCAGTGCGACCTGCGTGATCGCCAGCACCGAAGCGGCGCTCGACTGGACGCCGCGCTGGTCCCTGGACGCCGGCTTGCGGTCGCTGTGCGACTGGATCGATTCTCAGCTTCTGACTAAGTGATCTGACCGATGAAACGACTGGCGATTTCGTTCTTTTATGACGGCCAAGGCATCCTAGATGATTACATGGTTGTCCTGCTGCGTTCGATGCGAGAGCACTGCGAACGTATAGTATTCGTGGTAAACGGGCAGCTGACCAAGGAATCGCGCGCCAAGGTCGAGCCTATTGTTGACGAAATCCTAGTTCGTAGTAACGACGGTTTTGACGTGGGTGCCTACAGGGCCGGACTCAATCACATTGGGTTCGAACAGCTAAAGGCTTATGAGGAGGTCATTCTCTTCAATCATACCTTTTACGGGCCAATTTTCCCATTCTCCGAAATGTTCGGAACTATGGAAAAGACCAAGTGCGCCATGTGGGGCATCACAGCCCACAAGGAGGTGGTTGGGGATCCCGCGATGGGACGCGAGTTCGTTCCTTTCCATCTTAATTCGCACTTCATCAGCTTTAGGAAGCCGATTCTTGAGTCAAAATATTTTAAGAATTACTGGGACAATATTCCGGTTATCCGCAGCTATGAAGATTCGATCCGTCTGCATGAGCTAGAGGTAACTGGGTATTTTCAGAAGCGCGGTTTTGCGGTTTCCTCATATGTGAAGCCTGAAGACTACGGCGCACCCTACGCGGCTTTCATGGAAATCGACCGCACGATCGAAGGGCGCTCGCCCATCCTCAAGCGACGCGCATTGTTCCACGATCCGATCTTTGTAGAAGAACAGGCTGTGGATGTGGCGCGCGCGCTCGATCTCGTCGAGAAGCGATCAGCTTACAATTTAGGATTGATTTGGCAGAATATAACGCGCGCTACCACATCGCGTACCCTGTACACCAACGCTTCACTTCTACGCGTCCTGCCCGACGTGCGGCTAAAGAAGACACGCAAGAGGCCCGACGTCGGGCGCATCGCCGTCTTCGCACACGCCCACTATGACGAACTTGTCCCGGAACTGTTGGAGTATGCGTCTAACATTCCCGGGAAATTTGACTTCATTTGCACCACAACGGATGCGGCGCGCAAGTCTCGTATCGAGGCCGCCGTTGCGGGACACCCCAAAATAGAAAAGACTATTGTGCGTGTGGTCGAAGTATTGTGTGGGCGCGACATGGCTGCTCTACTCGTAACGTGCGAAGATTTGCTGAACAATGGGGACTATGATCTGATCTGTCGCCTGCATACGAAGAAATCTCCACAGGTAGATCCGCAAAAGGGCGCGCGATTCAAACGGCATATGCTGCACAACACGGTCGGAAGCGAAGGTTTCGTAGCGAACCTTCTGGATCTCTTTGAAAGCAATCCCCGGCTCGGAATCGTTGCTCCCGCGATGTACCATTTTGGCTACCCAACGCCGGGACACGCTTGGTTTGTCAACCGCCAGCGAGCTATCGAGGCGGCAACCCGCATGGGGGTCGCGCTTCGTTTGGACCAATTTTCACCTATCGCTGTCTACGGCGGGATGTTTTGGTTCCGTCCCGTGGCGGTGAAGAAGATGCTTGAAGCGGGCTGGGACTATGATGACTTCGAGAAGGAGCCCCATCCGACTGACGGCGCCCTAGCGCACGCACTTGAGCGCCTTTGGGTGAACGTCGCTGCGGACGCGGGCTACGTCACCTACTGCGTCTTAGACTCGCAAAGCGCTTCGGTGAGTCATACGCTGCTTGAATACAAGCTTGATCGAATTACTGGCTACCTTCCAACCGGTGATTTACGCCATCAGGTTGAGCTACTGCAGCGCGTACAGCCGGCCCTGCAAAATTACTTTTTGGGTGAAGCGCGTCATTCTGGTCGGGCGTTGGGTGCAGAGCTTCATCAGGCGATCGAGGACCTGCAGAATACACTCAAAAAACAGAAGATGCTCATGGCGCGTCAGGCGGAGCGAAATAGCGAAACTCTTCGCGCCCTGGAGAAACGCTCGTCGTCAATCTGGAGCTTGGGTAAGAAGTCAGGCGTTAGATCGACGCGATCGGATATCCAAGTCTTAGGCGATTATTTCAATGCGCTATGCAATAAAGGTGCGATTTCGGTTAGTGAAGTTCCTGAAGAAAATGCTTTGGCCGAGTATGCTTCGGGCGGTTTCCTTGGCGGAAAAGAACTGACGTGGCTATTCGACAGCTCATACTACCTGGTTCAGAATTCCGATGTCGCGGATTCGGGGAAGAATCCTTTGGTGCATTTCGTGCAGTATGGTTGGGCTGAGCGCCGGAATCCGCACCCCCTTATCGACCTGCAGTACGCTGAACGGCTCACTCCGGAGTTGGCAGACGGCGACACGCCAATGGCTATGTATCTGCTGCGCGGCGGGGATTCGAAGCGGCGCAGCCATCCGATTTTTGATGACGTTTTCTACTGCGAGCAGTATGAATCGGAGCTGTATGGCGATGCCTTAAAGCACTTCTTGGCGCATGGCGCTCGGGGTGGACAGCCTCATTTGCTGTTCGACCCGAACTTCTATCGCGGGCAGGCCTCTTGGTTGGAAACAACGGCGTCGCCGTTGCTCCACTACATGTCCTATGGTTGGAAAATGGGCTTACGTCCCCATCCACATTTCGATCCGGCTTTCTATATTGCGGCTTACGGTGATGTGGCGAAAGCTGGTGTCGAGCCGTTGAAGCACTATCTAGAGTATGGTCACCGCGAAGATCGCAATCCCAACGAAGGGTTTGATTCTAGGGGCTATCGTCGTCACGCGGACTTGGGCTACGATAATCCGTTGTCGCCCCTGGAACATGCTATGCGAAACCAAAAATAGGCCAATGCGGCTTTGAGCCATTGAATGTGGAGCCCGCACCGGTCGGGTTGGGCGTGGTATGACTTTTTCACTGATCACCGGAGGTGCTGGGTTCATCGGCACAAATTTGGCACGCGTCCTTCTTGAACGTGGCTTCAAGGTGCTGGTGATCGACGATTTGTCTCTGGGGCGGCGCGATGCGCTACCTGATGTTCCCGACGACGGAAGATTGCTTTTTCGCCAGGTCGATTGCGCTGACGCGGAAGCCCTAGGGCGCGCTGTGATGGATGCCGGGATTGTGGTAAGCGAGGTCTGGCATCTCGCCGCCAACTCGGACATTCCTGCCGGCGTTGAGGATCCCTCGGTGGATCTGCATCGGACCTTTCTAACAACGTTCGGCGTGCTGAAATTCATGCGGGAGTTCCGCGTTCCTTCTCTTCGTTTCGCTTCTAGTTCAGCTATCTACGGCGATCACGCAGGTGCCAGTCTTACGGAGACCACAGGGCCTTGGGAGCCAGTCTCGAACTATGGAGCGATGAAGCTGGCGTCTGAAGCGCAAATACGCGCGGCGGTCGAGTCTTGGTTACAGCGGGCCGATATATTTCGATTTCCGAATGTGGTGGGCATCCCAGCCACTCATGGGGTCATCCTAGACTTTGTACGCAAGCTGAACCGGACACCGGGAGTTCTGGACGTTCTTGGCGATGGGGCTCAGTGCAAGCCCTATATTCACGTGAAGGACCTAGTTAACGCCATGTTGCACATCACCGGTCAGTCGGGAAAGTATGTGGTGTTTAATATCGGCCCTGCGGATCAGGGCGCATCGGTGCGCCTTATCGCTGAGGCCGTGCGCGATCACGTTTCACCGGATGCTGAAATCCGGTATGGATTGGGTAGTAAGGGTTGGGTTGGCGACGTTGCTCGCGTAAATTACGATATTTCGCGTCTAGCTGCGACTGGATGGTCCAGTTCTCGGACCTCGATTGAAGCAGTCCAGCAAGCGGTGCTGGATATCGCCGTGCAGGAGGCGCGTCGTTGAAGCAGGCGGTCATCTTGGCCGGCGGCAAGGGAACGCGATTGGCCGTTCGACTTGATGGACGACCGAAGCCCTTGGTGGAGGTCTGCGGCGAACCTTTGCTCGGGCGACAACTGCGTGCGCTCGCTGACCAGGGAATCGAAGATGTCTTGCTTTTGGTGAACCACCGAGCGAAAGATATTGACGAATTCGTTGCGACCGCTACCGCGAACGTACCTTTACGTGTGGCCCTTCGCGACGACGGCGACACGCCGTTGGGTACAGCCGGAGCGCTATTCGCCGCTATCGACGATCTGGATGACGAGTTTCTTCTGGTCTACGGTGATACGCTCTTTGATATCGACGTAGCGGCGATGCTGGAGCACCACCGCGTTCATTTGGCGGACGTCACCCTTCTGGTCCATCCAAACGATCATCCAGCCGACTCCGACTTGATTGAATTGGATGACGCGGATCGCGTCGTCGCCATGCATGGCTACCCCCATGCAGACGGGGTCGATTACGACAACCTCGTAAACGCCGCGTTCTATGTATGTAGACGGAAAGGGTTGGGGCGGTTGCTTGAAACCGGGCGACCACAGGATCTGGCCAAGGATCACCTCCCGGCTTTGCTCGCGGCAGGCGCTCGTCTTTTTGGCTACAGGAGCTTTGAATATATTAAAGATATCGGCACGCCATCCCGTCTTGAGCTCGCGGAAGCTCATTTGAAGAGCGGCAGGGTAGCGCGGGCGCGACGTAGCATGCCGCAGCACGCCGTCTTCGTCGATCGCGATGGCACACTCAATGAGTTGAACGGCTATATCAGCGATCCTGACCAGCTTTGTCTGATCGATGGCGCAGGCGCGGCTGTGGCCAGACTAAACGCTCTCGAGTTTCGAGTCATCGTGACGACGAATCAGCCCGTGATCGCCCGTGGGGAGTGCGATGAAGCGGGTATGGGGCGAATACACCGCCGCCTTCAGACCCTTCTTGGCCATCACGGGGCCTTCGTCGATCTCATTCAGTACTGTCCGCACCACCCGGACGCGGGATTTGTCGGCGAAGTCCCCACTCTCAAGCGGAAATGTGAGTGCCGCAAGCCCGGGATTGCACTCATCGAACAGGCGAGGGAGATCCTCAACGTTGACCTGAAGAAGTCTTGGTTCATTGGTGACAGCACAGCGGACATTGAGGCAGCGCGGCGCTCTGGCCTGAGGTCGATCTTAGTGCAGACCGGGGAGGGAGGGGCGGACGGAAAATACCCCTGCCATCCTGACTACGTCGTCGCTGACCTTGCTGAAGCTGTTTCCTTGATTGCCACTGGACCGCTCGAGTCGCGTGTGGGCCAGAGTCAGGAAGCGGTTTATTGATTATCAGCCGAACGCCTTTGAGAATGAGCTTCGTAGGCGGAGGGAGCGATCTTCCTGCCTTCTACCGCCGCCACGGCGGAGCTGTTCTGAGCTGCACAATCGACAAATATGTATACATCAGCGTAAACCCGAAGTTTGATGGCGGCATTCGCCTCGCCTACTCCCAGACCGAAGAAGTCACGAGCTTGGCTGAGATCCAGCACCGCCTCTTCCGCCACTCCCTTGAGATGCTTCAGGTGAAGGGCGGCGTTGAGGTGACTACGACTGCCGACATCCCTTCGAGAGGCACGGGGTTGGGATCCTCAAGCGCGTTTACCGTTGGGCTTCTGAACACCATGAAGGCTTATCTGGGCGAGAGCGCGACGGCCGGCGACCTAGCCGCTTGGGCCTGTGAGGTCGAGATTGAGCGGTGTGGGGAGCCTATCGGCAAGCAGGACCAATACGCCTCTGCCTTTGGCGGAATTAATGTTATTGAATTCCGGCCCGATGACACCGTGGATGTGCAGCCGATTCTGATTCTCCCAGAGAATCAGGTGCGTTTGCAGTCCGAGTTGATGATGTTCTATACCGGTACCACCCGCAGCGCCTCACAATTGCTTGCTGCGCAGAACATGGCCATGGAGAGCGACCCTGCTGTCGAGAGGCGTCTGCTGCGAATGATGGACTTGGTCTATCGCATGCAGTCGGATCTTGAAGCCGGTCGAATCTCAGATTTCGGCACCACTTTGCATGAGAACTGGCTCCTTAAGCGCGAACTGGTTAGCGGGATTAGTAGCAGTCAGATTGACAACTGGTACGCCGCAGCCCTGTCAGCTGGGGCCACTGGGGGGAAGCTTCTTGGAGCAGGGGCTGGCGGCTTTCTTCTTGTGCATGCGCCGCTTGACTGCCATGAGCCTGTGAAGCGGGCCGTCGGCCTCAAGCATGTGCCCTTCCGGTTTGATCCACTTGGCACGCGTATCATCTTTTCCGATCCGTGCACTGACCGATGAGCATTAAGATTTTTCCAACTCGCAGCTTCGATAGTGCAAGCGCGTATAGCGAAGCCTATTTCGCTGAACTGCAATTAGCCCGGCGTAGCATTGCACCCGAGGCCATTGACGCAGCTGCCCGCTTGCTCCTCGATGTCATAAAGACCGACGCAACGATACTTTCTTGTGGAAATGGCGGTTCGGCGGCGATTTCCAACCACCTGCTCTGCGACTACCTGAAAGGTATACGCACCGGTACAAATATCCGCACCAGGGTTAAATCATTGTCGTCTTCGCCAGAGCTAATCACGGCGATCGCCAACGACATTTCGTTCGATGATATCTTCGCCTATCAAGTAACGTCCCTTGGGCGACCGGGCGACTTATTGATCGCCACAAGCTCTTCAGGGCAGTCTCCGAACATAGTCCGCGCTATTGAGGCGGCCCATCAGCATGGTTTGAAAGTTGTTGCCATGACCGGGTTCGCCGGCGGGACTGCGTCGAAAATGGCCGACGTTTCGCTTCATGTGGCTTCAGGAAACTATGGGATCGTTGAAGATATACATCAGAGCCTGATGCATATCCTCGCACAGTATCTGCGGCATGCCCATCTCGTTAATCCGCAGGACCTAGGGGTCACCCGATTCTGAATTTCAGTTCGGAACTAGGCCAACATCTGTAAACGACGTTGGGGTTGATTTATCCTTGTAAATTGGCGTTGCGCGAAGTTTCTTTGATAAAGTCAATCGGAATGACGACCTCAGGATTTAGGCCTGTGCGAGTACGCGCCTCAGATAGGCCCCATAGGTGCCCTTCCCCAGCTTGGTGGCGAGTTCTTCGAGCTTGGCGGCGTCGATGAAGCCCTGCT
>NZ_BSFD01000008.1 GCF_027922165.1 Brevundimonas intermedia | reverse complement strand
ACAGGGCCAGACAGACATGCGAGCCAACGTAGCCGGCCCCGCCGGCGACAAGGACCGTGTCGTCCATTAGGGTGTCTCCGGACGTCAAGCTCTAGCTGTCTCCGCGTCAAACCACAGTTGTATCAGAGACCGGCCGGAATTGGGCTGCTGTTTTAGTTTGCTGCGTCGCGCGACCCTATGATTAGTGCTGGCGAGGCAAACGGAGCGTCCAGCGGACCCGCGTGTGCACGACTGATCGCCATTGCCATGCTGCAACGCAACAAGGTATGAGGTCGGAGACTTACTTTGGGGGAAGCTCAATGCGCGTTGCGATGATCGGCACGGGTTACGTCGGCCTGGTTTCGGGGGCGTGCTTCGCCGACTTTGGTCACGTGGTGACCTGCATTGACAAGGATCCGTCGAAGATCGAACGGCTGGAGAAGGGCGAAATCCCGATCTTCGAGCCCGGCCTGGACGACCTGGTTGCGACCAACGTGAAGGAAGGCCGCCTGTTCTTCACGCTGGAGGGCGCCGAAGCCATCCGCAACGCGGACGCTGTCTTCATCGCCGTCGGAACGCCCACGCGTCGCGGCGACGGTCATGCCGATCTGAGCTATGTCTATGCGGCCGCCGAGGAGATCGCCGGTCTCATCGATGGCTTCACCGTGGTGGTGACCAAGTCCACGGTGCCCGTCGGCACCGGCGACGAGGTCGAGGCCATCATTCGCAAGGCCAATCCTAACGCCGACTTCGCCGTCGTCTCGAACCCCGAGTTCCTGCGCGAGGGCGCCGCCATCGGCGACTTCAAACGCCCCGACCGCGTCGTGATCGGCGTCAACGACATCGACGGCGACGTCGGCGCGCGCGCCAAAGACGTGATGAGCGAACTCTATCGTCCGCTGAACCTGAACGAGAGCCCGCTGCAATTCGTCGGCCGCCGCACCTCGGAACTGATCAAATACGCCGCCAACGCCTTCCTCGCGATGAAGATCACCTTCATCAACGAGATGGCGGACCTCTGCGAGGCCGTCGGCGCCGACGTGCAGCAAGTGGCGCGCGGCATCGGCCTGGACAAGCGGATCGGGTCTAAGTTCCTGCACGCCGGCCCCGGTTACGGTGGTTCCTGCTTCCCCAAGGACACCATCGCCCTGGTCCGCACCGCCCAACAGTATGGCGCGCCGGTCAAGCTGATCGAGACAACGGTCGAGGTCAATGACGCCCGCAAGAAGGCCATGGCCGGCCGGGTCGAGACGACCCTGGGCGAGAGCGTCGCCGGCAAGACGGTCGCGCTTCTGGGCCTGACCTTCAAACCCAATACCGACGACATGCGCGACGCCCCGTCGCTGGACATCGCCCCGGCCCTGATCGCCGCCGGCGCCAAGGTCCAGGCCTTCGACCCTGAGGGCATGCACGAGGCCGGTAAGCTGCTCCCGGGCGTCGAGATGAAGGCCAATGCCTATGACGCCGTCGAAGGCGCCGACGCCGTGGTCATCATCACCGAATGGGACCAGTTCCGCGCGCTCGACCTGGATCGGGTCAAGGGCCTGATGAAACAGCCCGTGTTGGTGGACTTAAGAAACGTGTATCGCTCGGAGGATATGTTGAAGCGGGGCTTCAAATATTCAGGCATTGGGCGAAGCTGACGCGGCAAGTGTCAACTTTCCCGTACGCCCCTTCCCGATTCCAATTTTGATCGAGCTTCCGTTTGATCAAAGGGACTGGCTTTGAGAAGAGAACCTTCAACAAAGCACAGATTGCCGACGAGACCGGCGGACATTGCATGGTGGGAACAGGATTAGGTTATCGTCCGGCGCGAGCCGCCTGGCATGATAGTCAGTGAAAACTGGACCAGATGAGCAGCCTGAGGCCCCGAGCCAGCCCCTTGGAATCACCGAGATGAGAGGGGCTGCATCCAGCGATTTCGGTCATGACGACAAATCGGAATGGTGCCATAGGTTAGGAAGCGCATCCTGCCGCATCGAAAGGTGCCATATCGTGTCTATCGGTCTGCGGGCCAGCCAATCCTTCATGAACAGGCTTTAAGTACATGTCCGCACTTAACACCAGTAGCCGGGGACCCCACCCAACTCTCGATGCAAGAGAGGCGATCACGAAACCCAATAAAAATCATTTATATTCAATATTATTTGCAGCTTTTATTATCTTATCTGGAAGTTTGTCTCGCGAAGCGGCCGCAGCATTCGCCACCTTCATAGTAATTTTGGAATTTTCGTTCAACAAAAACGTATACAAAAACGGCCTTTACGCCACCACACCTATAATAGGTATAGTTTTACTGGGGTCAGCATCAGCCGTTTTCAATAATTTTCCGATCTATGATATTTTCCGCGATGCATTCTACTGGTTTCGCCTAATCCCAATGATTTACTGCGGGTACATTCTCGGCAGGCACCTAAGCGCAAAACAACTTCTCACCTCCCTTGCATTCTCGGCCTCCATGCTGGCTACATTTTACAGCATAAATTTCTTCCTTACCTCTAATTCGGGCGAGCTTTCTAGAGAAGCGCTACGACTTAAGATTGGTCGAGGCAATGCAGAGTGGTTTTATGGATTTGCAGCCTCAATAATACTGCTTCTTGAATCAAGACGGCACAAAAATAGCCCTCTTCCTTACTTAGCGTTTGCTTCGATGATTGCAATAGCGGCGGCCGTTTCGAATTCTAGAACAGCATTTATAACTATAATTATACTTACATTGTCGGTTACATCAATTATTGGAACGCGCATTGTTGCTTATATACTAGCTCCATTCTGCGCTGTAGCGTTTGCCATATTATCTACCCCAATTCACAGCCTCATGTTTGGAAGTTTTATTGCAGATCATTTCCACCAAATGCCGCGCTCAGTGTCGGAGCTTATAACACTCGATCAGAAGAATTTTGTAGATATAAATGAATATTGGCGCTCCTTCGAGTCCATGTCGGCATACAATACATACTTGGCAGGAAATGTATTCCAGTACATATTTGGGCATGGCTTTGGTCAGCAGTTTTCCATTGGTATAAACTTCACCAGATTGGGCGAAACATATTCAACGCTTCCGATTTCTCATAACGCGATACCGTACGTACTAATAAAATCCGGGCTCCTTGGATTAGTTCTTTATTGCCTGTTCATATTTATAAATCTTAGAGCCGGACTTCTAGAATGTAAGCGCGCTCTAACGCCAATGCACAGAGCCATTGGAGGGCTGATCGTTGGCATTGCAGCTTTTTGGCTTATCAGTACTCCAACGACTCGAGGTTTCGTGGATTTGGGCGCTACTGGACTAACTGTCTGCGGCGCGCTGATCAGTTGCTTGAATCGCAGGCAGCAAATGCCAAGCCGCTTGCCGAAGCCCGTTCCGACCTTTGGTGGGCCTCGAACGCGCCTCGCGGAAGAGGAACGGGCCTAGAGTTGATGATGTTTGCCCGAGAAAGTGGATGGGTTTAAGCCGCTCTGCGTTCGGCCTCGGCGGAGATGATATGCCCCCATCCGACGTGCAGGCGGAGGGCCTTTAGAAGCTCTCGATGTTTCCGAACAGGTCTCGTCGGGCTGGTTTCTGGTGGCGTAGCCACGGAAATGCATACTCGCGGTTTTTTATGGGTGTGAAGACGCTTTCCATCGGCACCTTATCGGAGCAGTCACTCTTTCGGCTCATGGGAGGCGTGATCCCGAATCTGGCGAACTAGTTGCCTCGGCGGCATACTGGATTCCATGATCAGAGTGATGGATCGGGCCGGGGGCGGACCACGGGCCTATGTGTGCGTGGGTAGCACTTAGCGAGATCCTACAAGCGACCGCAAAGCCGACGCTGCGGCCCCGCGCTCATCTTTAGTGAGGACACGAAGCCAGAAGTAGACGGTCGCCACCATCGCGACCACGACGGCTGATCCGGCCCTGATCCATTCATCTCCGATCAACGCCAGGGCCAAAAGTACCAAAGCGAAAACCAAGGGGCCTCCGATTTCGAGAAGGAGCAACCGAGCGCTCACGCGCCGCGCCTTCGCGATCAGCGTCAATAAGACGTAATCTAGGACGATCCGGCATAGCCAGGCGATGGCGGCGCCCATCACGCCAAAAACGTGAAGCGCCACGACAAGCCCCCCGATATAAAGCGGCAGTTCCAGAAGGTGCAGCTTGGCGGTAAGGTCCGACCTCCCCCGCGCTTGGATAAGATTGTACGGCGGCCGGGCAACGCTGTTGACGTACATCCCGATCGACAACAGGCTCATCATCAAGGTGCTCTTGGCGGCAAAGTCTGCGTTAAGCCAGAGCAGCAGGAACAGATGGCCGAAAGCGATGAAGCCAATGCTCACGGCAAACATCAAGCCGCCGAGAATTTTCAAAGTCAGCTGATAAAGCCGCTCCGCCTCCAGACCGTCTCCGCCCAAAGACCGGCTCATTCTCGGAAAAACGACGCCAAAGACGGCTTCTGGAATGACAAACAACCGGGTGATCATGTCGAATGGCGTCGTGTAGTAGGCGACCTGCGCCACCCCGACGATTCCAGACACGAAAAAACGATCCATGTTCGTCATAAGCGGAGAGATGGTGTTGGACACGGTCATCCATCCGCCGAACCGGAGTAACGACCCTAATCCTTCGGCCTGAACATCAGACGCCACAGGATCCGGTCGTGGCAATCGGGCCAGAGCCACCGCGAAGGCGAGCAGGCCCACATACCGCCCGATCACGAGCGAGAGGACGATCAGGTCCAGACGCTGTGTGAAGGACACCATGAGAAATGGGGCGAGATAGGTCCAAATCCCCGTGAACGACCGGACCAAAGCGACGGCGCCGAAGCGTTCGTGGGCCTCCAGGACCCCCCGCAGCCCGCTCGACAGGACGACGGCGGGAATAGCCAGCGCCACGAACAAAAACATCCGTGACGCTTCTTGTGTGAGGTCCGCTCGGCCTTTCGTCATCGAATCGCCGGCCCAGCCAGCAAGCACCGCTATCAGCGCGCCACCGGCGATGGACAGGATCAACATGAAGACGAGCGCCTTGCGCACAAGCGCAGGAACTTCAGCATCTTCACCTCGCCCCAGCCGGCTCGCCACAGCATGGGTCAGCGCCCGTCCCAGGCCGAGGTCAAATATACTGATATAGCCGATGATGACCCAAGCGACCGAAAGCAGGCCAAACGCGGCCACGCCTAAGCCGGCTATGGTGGGCGGAATGCATATCAGGCCGACCAACAGCGGAGCGGCCAGGCCAAAGAAGTTGAGCCCTATATTGCGGACCAGCCCGCCAGACTTTGCCATCAGACGGAAGAGACGCGTTGGGCGTCGTAAGATGGAAGGCTGGCGGCATGGGCGGCGAAACGCCCCATCATCTTAGACGGCGCGCGGGCCCCCGGCTTCACTATGCCGACCAAGGCTAGCAAAGCGCTCCGCATGCCAAACCCAGCAGCAAGAATCGCCTTCAACATCCAATAAGATGATCTGGATCTCTCGCGCGCGAAACGATGCGCACGCGCGTCCATCCATCGCGCCGAATAGTGCACGGCCCCATCTGCCTTCTGGGTGGCGCCCTGGACGTGAAGGACCTTAAATCGCGGCAGATAGACGACTCGGTGACCTCGCTGCTTTACGCGAACTCCCAAGTCCACGTCCTCTCCGTACATGAAGATGTCGTCCGCGAAGCCGCCAACCTCCTCCAGCACCTCCCGGCGGGCCATAAGGCAGGCACCGCAGATCCAATCAACATCAACCAGATCCCGCGACAGCAGCTTGGGATTTGCAATATATATCGATGGCACTGACGGCAGGGCTCTATGGATCCAGAACGCATGGCCAGTGATCGATCTCAAGGTGGTGCGCCAACCACCATCGCCCACTTGGTGCCGCCCGTCTTCGTGGACTAGCTGCGGCCCCACGATCGCTACGCTTGGGGCCACATCGAGGTGCTTCGCCATTGCGTTTACAGGTTCAAGGTCATCCAGAAATGCATCTGGGTTCAGCATAAGGACATACCGCCCCCGACAGAGGGCAAACAGAGCGTTATTAGCCCTGCCGAAGCCGAGGTTCTCTTTCCCAGAGGTCAGCCGAACCCAAGGGTAGTTTGTGGCTATGTATTCTGCGGTTCCGTCTGGACTGTCGTTGTCATGCACCAGCACCTCTATCGTTTCATCGTGCCCTGCTAGAGGCGCAAGACAACGATCAATGAGGTGGCGAGATTTCCACGTCACGATGACAATGCTGACGATGGGCTCACCATTCGAACCGGCTTCCGTCGTTGCCACTCCGCTCACGACAGCCGCTCCTTATTACTAGCCGAACGCAATTCGCTCAACCAAGTAGTAAGCCATCTGGATAGCTTCGAGGTTAATGGCTTTTCAAACACCAGATACATCATAGCTGCAGCTATTAGTGCAGCTAAAACACTGCCAAATATAGATACCCAAGGCAAATAAATGCCGAGTTTCGCTAGAACTTGCGGCACAGCCGGTGCTACTATTGGATGTATAAGATATAAAGAATATGACGCAGCGCCGAGTAATAACACAGCGGAAGGAACTCGACCCTGGATATGTCGCTCAAGCGCAACGACACTCAATACTAGAACTCCGGCGGGCAATGCATTGACGAAAAAATGCCCTAACAGACCCTCGGCAGCGGGGACGATAGTCAAGACGAACAATCCAGACACGACACCGCCAATAGCCAGCCATGGCCATATCGAAACTTTGTCCGCAACTTTTGCTATCAGCATCCCGATCAAGAATTCCAACAACAAGGGACTAAGGTACAGCGAAGCGGCGGGCCATCCCGGCTGGCGGTAGATTGATAAAACCGCAAGAGGTACTAGTACAACTGAACAAAACCAAAGAGGGTTAAATCTAAATAATAGCGCAATGCTAAATACTAGATAAAAGAACATCTCAAACAGGAGAGTCCACCCCACGCCCAGCATAGGCTCGATACGTCCGTCCATATTATAGCTAGGAATAAAGAAGTAAGACTTCGCTATAAAATCCCAGTTTCCAAGCTCAGCATGAAGAGCTGCGCCCGGTATTATTAACATGACTATGATTTTAATAGAAGTTACCGCCCAGTACGCAGGAACAATCCGAATAATTCTTCGAGAAAAGAACTCCAAGGCAGCAAGAGATTTGTCCCTGATCTTTGGGTACGTGTAAAACATCACAAAACCGCTGATCACGAAAAAAATATCAACTCCAGAAGTGCCTCGCGCCCAAACGGGAAATCCAGGAACCAACCTTTCGCTGGCGTAAAAACTTGAATGGACAAAAACAACCATCAACGCCGCTACCAGCCTGAGGCATTGAATGCCTTCATAGGTACGTGCGGCAGGAAGTTTAGTCACTCCCTCAGAATTCGAGCGGTCGATTAATACTGTTTCGACCATACTACCCTCTTGATGCGTCAACGCGGGGCAATGATTGAACCACGGAAGTTGCCATTGCGTCTTGGGTGAACCGGTCTAGATATCGCTGCCAGCCCTGCAGAGCTAGCCGTCGGATCTCATCCGGGTCGCCGATTAATTTCGATATCGCAGAGCTTAGAGAGTGGGGATCATTTGGAGCAAACAGCAGCCCGGTTCTCTCATCTTCGATGATTTCGACCAGCCCGCCATGACGCGCCGCAATCACCGGCCTCGCCCAAGCCATTCCCTCGATAGCGACGCGGCCAAACGGTTCCGGCTTGCGCGAGGGCACGACGACTACATCTGACCATTGCAGCAGGGTCGATGGATCATCGACGAAGCCTTCGATCGACACCTGATCACCCAATCCCGACGCGGCGATCTGGGCCTCCAGCTGCCGCCTGTATGGCTGGCCCTCGAAGGCGTCGCCGACGACCTTGATCTCGACGGCCCGACGCTGCGCCTCCGAAAGCAGGCTGACCGCTTCGACCAGCAGGTCCTGGCCCTTCCAGTCGTTGATCCGACCCAGCATCAGCAAGCGAAGCTTGCCGTCGCCGCGATCTTGTGGCGGCGCAGCATGGGCCGGACCCTCGAAGCCATTATAGATGACCGCGCGCTGAACGCCTGGCGCCGACTCAAAGGCGTCGGCCGTGGCCTGAGAATTGAAGAACAGGGTCGCCCGCGACCAGCGCACCAGGGCCGACACCACCCGATGCGCCAGGCCGGTCGGAATCTCGCGTATATGCGCGACGGCTTTACGCCGATGAAGTCGGGCCATCAGCAGATAGTCGGCCACTACCGCGGTATTGATGTAGACGAGGTCCGCCGCCTTGAAGACTTTGTGCGCCCGCCACAGAGCCGCCGGCATAATCAGAACTCGTCCGATCAGGCCCAGTCCATAACTCTTTCGCAGAATCCAAAGGTCGCGAATTTCGAAGTTGAAGCCCTGGCGAGTCAGCATCTCGCTTAGCGGGCCTTCCTGAGGCAGCAGAACCTGAAGGTCGGCTTCTGGATAGTTCGCCCTCAACACTTCCAGGCACTGGATGAAGCTGCGATCCGAGCCGTACAGCTCATATCCCTGGTGAACAGCATAGATCGTCTTCATGTCCGCCACGCTGCGTTAGGAGCCGAAGTCCTGACGGGCTTCATGTTCAGCGACGCACCGCAGACGTCTTCATAGGCTTCCAGAACCGGCGTCCAAGTCAGGGCGCTGTCGAAACGTCGGCGCGCCGCCAAGCGGGCGCCCGCAAGGGTCTGGGGATCGGCCTCGATCCGGTCGAGCACGACGGCGAAGTGGGCCGCGTCCGCGAAATAGAACTGGTCCGGCCCGGCCACCCACAGGTTATACGAATTGTCGTGGGCGATGACGGGGTTCCCGGCGCCCAGGGCCTCGACCAGTGAGGGATTGGTGCCGCCGACGCTGTGGCCGTGGCAATAGGCGGCGGCGTGGAAACGCAGGGCCTTGACCACCGCGGGATCGTAGATGGCGCCAGGGAAGAGTACGCGGCCCTCGCCCGCCTTCATCACCTCGGCATGATATGCGTTCTTGTCGGGCTCGAGCTTGCCCAAACAAACGAACTGCAGATCACGCGGCGTGGCCGCGAAGGCCTGGATCATCGGCAGAATGTTGTTCTCGGGCTCGATCCGACCGATCGAGATCAGATAGCGACCGGGGTTCAGGCCCAGGGCTCGCACCTTCGCCTCGGGCGCTTCGGTCACCGGATCGGCACCATAAGGTATCATGACGATGTCGCGCCGGTTCCGGCGACGCGCGAGGTGGTTGGCGATCTCCGGATGGTCTGCGATCAGCTTGTTCGACGTCAAGGCGCCGATCCACTCATTCAGATACAGCCAGATGCGGCCGTGCCACGGCCATTTGGCCCGCTTCCACTCGATCCCATCCATATTGGTCAGGACGGGATTGGGGGTCAGGCGCAGCAGGGCGCTGAAGGCGGCGGTATTGTAGCCGAGCACTAGCATGACGCCGCGCTCGTTCATGGCGTGGCGCACGCAGGCCAAGTCGAACTTCATCGTGCCAAAGGCACCGCTGTCGGCCGCGAAGGTCACGCGACGCACGCCCTCCCACTCATCGATCACCGGACCGGCCGGACCGTCATCCACCTGGCAATAGACCGTCACCGCCCAACCCTTGTCGCGCATGTGCAGGGCGAACTGGTGGCCGAAAGTCTCGAACCCGCCATGGGCCGCGGGAACGCCCCGAGTGCCGATAATGTAGAGGGCGGGCTTATCCACCCCTATGCCCCGCGCCGCAGGACGTTTTCCCGCAGATACTGGCCATATGTACTCTTCCCCAGCTTGGTGGCGAGTTCTTCGAGCTTGGCGGCGTCGATGAAGCCCTGCT
>NZ_BSFD01000007.1 GCF_027922165.1 Brevundimonas intermedia | reverse complement strand
ATCCAAATAGGATAGCGGGCTTTTCTTCGACCAAAATCACGCAACCTAAGCCAGCCTGGAAACTTCGTGGAAGCGCCTGGCGATCAAACCCAGGCAGGGGGCGGCTTTGATCACGATGCGGAAAGGGCGTTGCCTGTCGCCCTGCGAAAGCGCAGGCCAAGATTGTCGCCGGTCATGCCAACAAGCTCGATCGGCAGGTCAGTAGCCGAGAAGGGAATCAACGCCTTCCCCCATTGGAAGGCCTACAAGGCGCTGAAGCGCCCCCTCAGGGTAATAGAGAACCGAGTGGCGGCTATCCTGAGGCGTTTGGCTTTTCCGCTGACTATTCAATGGTTGCGCCCGCCTAGTCAGTATTCCGGCAGAAATCGTATGCCAACGCCACCAACTCTGCGCCGTATTCCACGGGCTCAACCGACGTTAAAACCTGAGGTCATCTGCGATCGGCTGCGTGAACGAATGTTTTTCAAATCCTGGTCAACGACGATCATCAAGCGACGGGACAATGGATTCAGTTAAATCCCGGACGGCACCAAGTTGAAAAATAATTTGTCCGACTAGGCCGCTCCTCTCTACGCTGCGATTTTGAAGTTTGATCTGCGCACCTTGGGCTTCGGCAAGGGTGTGAACGATCGCTAAGCCCAGGCCAAAGCCAGACGTCTGGGATGAGTTGGCGCGGAAGAAAGGGGCGGTGAGATGAGGAAGCGTGGCTTCTGCAACGCCTTGACCATGATCCCAGACACAGACCGAACCCGCCGTGCGCACATGGACAATCACCGGCGGGGCGCCGTGGTGAAAGGCGTTGTCGATGAGGTTTAGTATCTGCTCGGTGATGAGGTCCTCGGCGCCGAGGACGGTTACGGGTTCGGCCGGAAGACGAAGGCGCAGGGCGCCGTCAGGAAAGGCGCGACGCTCGCGGGCGGCCTGACAGGCGCGGCGGGCGGCGCGGCCAAGGTCGGCGGAGGACGATATCCGGGCGCCGTCTGCGCGGGCCGTCGACAGCAGTTGGCCTATGAGGCGCGTCATGCCGCTGACAGCGTCGCGAGAATCGGCCATCAGCCGTCTCTCCTGAGGCGTCCATGGCCGGGTAGAGCCAGCGAGAATTTCAAGATTGGCGGACACCACCGCAAGCGGCGTGCGCAGTTGGTGCGAGGCGTCGGCCGCGAACCGCTGAATGCCGGAGGTCGAGGTCTCCAGCCGCGCCAGCAGGTGGTTGAATGCGTTGAGAACCGGCCAGAACTCCCGGGGCGCGAGATCGACATTGGTGGGTGCGAAGTCGGCCGAGGGGCTGGGACGGCGCGTCAGGTCGTCGATGAGGCGTTTGAGCGAGTTCAAGCCCCATTGAAGGGCAGGCCAGACCAAGAGCGCCGCCAGCACAACCAAAAGGCCGGGAAGAAGCAGCATGCTGCGGTAAAGCTCGCGCAGGCTCGCGCGTCGGGAGTCCAGGCTCTGCGCCACGGAAACGCGAATTGCGGTGTCCCGGCCAGGAATGAACAGGGCCTGTTGCGCCATACGCACCGAAACGCCCCTGACCGACAAATCTGCAAACACCGGCTGGTCCGCCTGGGCCTGCGGGAGGTTAGGCAATTCGGCATAGCCAGTGACGAGCCGGTCGCCTTCGCGAACGCTGTAGAAGACGGCGTCACGTTCGGGGCCATCCAACAAGGCCAAGGCCCAGGGCTCCACGTTCACGGTGACGCGATTATCCGTCACAGAAACCGTCTCGCGGATGGTCTGAAGCGCGCCGGCAAGCAGCCGGTCCGCATTGTTCGCCACCACCCTCTGAGCCGTCCAGGCCCCGACCGCCAGAACGACGAAGGCGAAAATCGCCAGGGGGACCACCTGCGCGATCAACAGGCGTATGACCAGGCTGTGGGAACGAGCGGGCCGGGCTTGGCTCATGGTTCGAGACGATACCCGCGGCCGCGAATATTGGTGACTGCGGGGCCGTCCGGCTGAAGCTTTCGCCTCAACCTGCCGACATGGATTTCGAGGGCATTGAGCGACGGGGCTTCGTCCTGCGGAAAGACCTCGGCGGCCAAAAGGTCACGGTCCACCACCTGTCCCGGCCGGGACGCCAGGACACGCAGGGCCGCCCATTCGCGGGGCCGTAAGGCGAGGTCGCGGTCATTCACCCAAGCGCGCCCGGCGCCCCAGTCGCAGAAGAGGGTTCCGACTACGACCGCGCCGGCGGCTTGTCCTTGACGCCGGCGCACAATGGCGCGCAGGCGTGCGACCAACTCCGATGGAGCGAAGGGCTTAACCAGGTAGTCGTCAGCCCCGAGATCAAGGCCAGCGACCCGGTCGCCGAGGGCGTCGCGCGCCGTCAGCATCAGCACCGGCGTCGATGATCCCCGAAGCCTCAGAGTTCTCAGCACCTCGAAACCGTCGATATCGGGAAGGCCGATGTCCAGGATCGCCGCGTCGAAGGCCTCCGAGCTCTCAAGAAGCAAAGCCTGTTCGCCGCTATCGATGCACATTGCCTCGAAACCTGCTTCACGAAGACTGGCGTCGAGTGAATGCCGTAGCGCCTTGTCATCTTCGACAACGAGTATTCTCATGGCGAGGCGATGGTGCGACGGATCATGGGTGACACAATAACTGGAAAGTGGAGCCGGTGAAGACGGATAGGAGAGATCTGCTCTGCGGCTTAGCGGGAGGAATGGCGGCGTTGACCGTCGCCGGTTGTTCGTCAGAGCCTGAGGGCGCGGGTACGGCGCCGCGGGTGCGTTGGTTGGCTCGGCGTGAAGGGGCGCTTCATATTCTCACCAACACCAGTTTGATGGGCCCGGTGCTGGAGGCCTTTCGCCGCCGCTGGCCGGAGATCGGGGTGCATCTGGACGACACAAACTCCACTCGGATCGCCGAGGAGGTGCGTAGGCTTGCGGACACGCAGCAGGATGGACCAGACCTAGTCTGGAGTACGGCGATGGACGTGCAGGTCAAACTGATCAACGACGGCTATGCTCAAGCCTACAGATCGCCGCATCGTGCGGCCATGCCCGACGGGTCGGTATGGCGTGATCAAGGTTATGGCCTGACGGCCGAACCGATCGTGTTCGCCTATAATCGACGCCGGCTTGCCGCCGATATCGTGCCTCGAAGCCATGCCGATCTGCTTCGGCTCCTCAACACCCGCCCCGAAATCTTTGACCGTCGTGTGACCCTGTATGATGCGGAGCGGAGCGGCGTCGCTCTGATGCAGCTGTCGGCGGACGTGCAGATCTACCCCGACGCCTGGCCGTTGATGGAGGCGCTAGGCGCCCAACGTCCGCGGCTGGACACTTCGGGACAGAGAATGATGGGCCAGATCGCCGATGGGCGGATGGCGTTCGCCTATAATATGAACCAGTCCTACGGCGCGTCCTGGGCGGCGCGCGCGCCCGAGATCGGGCTGATCACGCCCGACGATTATCACCTGTCTGTTTCGCGCGTGGCCTTCATCCCGCGCAACGCCGCCCATCCGAATGCGGCGAGGCTGTTTCTGGATTTCCTTCTGTCCAGAGAAGGGCAGCGGGCGATCGGCGCCCTGGGCGTTCGACCGGTCCGCGACGATGTGGATGCGCCCATGCGTCCCGCCGCGCCGGGTATTCGGCCCATCCGGGTGGGGCCGGCCCTGCTGGCTAATCTGGATCAGGCGCGCCGTGCGACTCTGCTCGCCCGGTGGGGTGAAGCGATGCGGGACGGCGTCAGGGCGCCGTCAGATCCGGCCGCGCCCTGATCGTTCCTGTGGATAAGTCGAAAAGATCCGAATTCCGACTTTCTGTCACGACGCCGTCATGGCGGCCGGCGCCGCGAAGCGGCGGCGGATCTAGACGATGGGACCTGCTCGCGCATAGCAACGATACGCAAATATTACGTCTATTTTGGCAATAAAATTGCATGCCCGACGCATTTGACACAAGCGAGAGGGTCGATCTTACTCAACTTCAGCAAGGCGGGAGAGATCGGCTCCGGCCGACGCCGAAGGCGCAACCGCCCCGGAAACGCTCAGGCAAACGGACCGTCTTGCTGAAGGAACGCTGGAGAGAAGGCCGGATCCGGGGGATGCGGCCTCGCCGAAGGAGAAAGGGTCGGCGACGGCCCGAAACTCTCAGGCCCAATGACAGCGGGGGCGAACGGACGCCGAAGAGCGTCAGTCGCATTGGGCATCCCTGGGGAGGGGCGTCGTCGCCATGAGGAATCTCGCTTTGTCTCGTCTTAACCGCCACCTGACCCACTATTGCAGCGCCATTGCGCTATTGGCCTGCGCCACTTCGGTTCACGCCCAGGAAGCTGAAAGCTCCGCCGACGCCGCCTCGTCCGTCGATGAGATCGTCGTCACCGCTTCGCGTATCGACCGCGCCGGTTTCGAGGCGCCGACTCCAACCATCCACCTGTCCGCTGAGGATCTGTCGGTCGGGGCTCGTCCCAATATCGCCGCTGCGCTCAACGACATGCCGCAGTTTCGCGCCACCACCTCGGCCCAGACGACCGGCACCAACACGGGCGCCGGCAACGCGCCGGTCGATCTTCGCGGTCTGGGCATCAACCGGACCCTGGTCCTGATCGACGGGCGTCGCGTCTCCAGCGAGAACGACCTGAACGCCGTGCCGTCGGTCCTGGTCAAGAGCGTCGACGTGGTCACCGGCGGCGCTTCCGCCGCCTGGGGATCGGGCGCCGTCGCCGGCGTCGTCAACATCGGCATCGACCGCTATTTCACCGGCGGCAAGCTGGGCGCCGAATACGGCATCTCCTCCTATGACGACGCCGAACAGGAACGGTTCGAAGGCGCCTGGGGCACGGACTTCGCCGACGGGCGCGGCCATTTCGTCATCGGCGGCGAATATCTCGACAACGAAGGCGTCATTCCGAAGACCTCACGTCCGAATATCGGCCGGTGGGCTACGGTCAACGGTGCGATTACACCCGACGTGGGCTTCGCCAACGCCGCCTATGGCGGCCTGATCATGTCAGGCGTGAACGCGGGTAAAGTGTTCAACTCGGACGGCACGCTGCGCGCCTTCGACTACGGCACGGTGAGCGGGACGAACTCGATCGGCGGCGAAGGTCCGTCCAACGACGATCTCAGCCCCTTGGTCACCCCGCAGAGGCGCTACACGGGCCTCGCCAGCGCGACCTACGAGATCAATGAAAAGCTGCGGCTTACCGCTGATGTCCGCCATTCTCGGATGTGGAACGACTACATCTGGTTCGGCGACCACAATCGCGGCAATCTGACCATCAGGAGCGACAACGCCTTCCTGTCGGACGAGATCAAGGCCCAGATGGCCGCCGCAGGCCAGACCTCCTTCACCATGGGCCGGTTCAACTCCGACCTGTCCTATTCGACCATCGACTTCGAACGCGTCACCACCCAGGCGACCATCGCCCTGGACGGGGAGTTCGGCGACAACTGGCGCTGGGGCGCCTATTACAGCCACGGCGAATACGACAACAATATCGACACGCCCGGCTTCCTGCTGACCACCAACTACGCCCAGGCGGTGGATTCGGTCATCGATCCGTCGACGGGACAGGCGGTCTGCCGCGTGACCCTGACCAACGCCAACTCGGGCTGTGTGCCGATCAATCTGTTCGGTCTCGGCTCGCCGTCGCAAGAGGCGATCGACTACGTCACCGGCACCCCCAGCATGCGCGCCAACACCAAGCTGGACGTCGGCGGTGTCAGCCTGCGCGGCGAGCCCTTCAGCCTGCCGGCCGGTGATGTCTCCATCGCTGTCGGCCTGGAGGCCCGCAAGGAGTCGGTGGATCAGACCGTCGGCGAGCTGGACGCGGCCAGGGCCTTCACCACCTTCAGCTTCTCGGCCATGTCCGGCGAGTTCAGCGTCAAGGAAGCCTTCGGCGAAGTCCTGGTGCCCATCGTCCGTGACCTGCCGGTTCTGAACGACCTGCAGTTCAACGCAGCGGTACGCGTCTCCGACTACGACACCACGGGCTCCATCTGGTCCTGGAAGGTCGGCGCGACCAACGAGTTCTTCCCGGGCTTCCGCGGTCGGGTGACGCAATCCCGCGACATCCGCTCGGCCAACCTGTCGGAGCTCTTCACGACGACGACGACCGGCTACAACAACCTCAACGACCCGGCCAAGAACGGCGCCCTGGTCTACGTGCTGAACAACGGCGGCGGAAATCCCGACCTTCGCCCCGAGACTGCCGACACCCTGACCCTGGGCGTCACCTATGCGCCGCCGTCCATCCCCGGCCTCAACCTGTCGCTCGACTACTACGACATCAAGATCGACGACGTGATCACGACCATCGCGGCCCAGGATCTGGTCAACCGCTGCTACAACGGCAACCTCGATCTCTGCACCAAGGTCGAGCGGGATGCGGCCGGCAACCTGACCCGCACCCTGTCCACCTATGTGAACCTGGCCGAATACCACACGGACGGAATCGACGCGGAGGCCTCCTATGCGTCGGACGCCGATCTCTGGGTGCCGGGCGCGACGGGGCGGGTGACCATGCGTCTGGTGGGCACTTGGGTGAACAGCCTGACCACCGACGACGGCGTGACCGAGATCGAATATGTCGAGTCTCAAGGCTATTCCTTCGGCCTGGGCGTGCCCAAGCTGCGGGTGAACGCCAGCCTCGGCTGGAAGGGCGAGGTGTTCGGCGCGAACCTGCGGGCGCGCTACATCTCGGCCGGGGACTACAACAGCACCGTCGCCATCTCGAACAACCACATCGACGCCTACACCTATGTCGATCTGGGGCTGACGGCCGACCTCGCGCACTACGGCGCGAACGGGGTCGAGCTGTACGCCAATGCGACCAATCTGTTCGACAAGGACCCGCCGGTCGGGTCGCTCTATTCGCCGTACTACGATGTGATCGGTCGGTACGTCACGGTTGGCGCGCGGTATCGCTTCTAGTTCTGGTCCGCGCTCCGGATCGCCGGCCCCGCCCCTTCAAAGGGGCCGGCGATCTCCCCCTTTTGCTTTCCCCATTTTCCGTGCGGTCTGTTCCATGATTTCCCGTCTGCCGATGGCCCTTTTACTCGCCCTGAGCGTCGCCCCTGCGGCCCTGGCTGAGGCGCCCAAGCCCGCCGCCATCGTCGCTGACGGCCTGCCGGCGGTGCCGGACGAGCTGGTCGCCGCGACCCAACCCTATCTTCAAGCGCGCCGCGCCGCCTTCCTGGGCTGGAACGCCGCCGACCGGTCCATGCTGATCAAGACCCGGTTCGGCGCCACGGACCAGCTTCATGTCGTCGCCGGTCCGGGCGGTGCGCGGACGCAGATCAGTTTCGAGGCGGAGCCGATCCTGGCCGGCGCCCTTTCGCCTTCCGGCCAGACCCTGCTGGTCCAGAAGGACAATGGCGGAGATGAATTCTATCAGCTCTACACCCTGTCCGGCGGCCGGTTGACCCGCATCACCGATGGCAAGAGCCGCAACTGGTTCGGCGCCTGGAGCCCGGACGGTAAACGGGTCGGTTATGCCTCGTCGCGCCGCAACGGCGCCGACATGGACCTCTATGTGGTCGATCCCGCAGACCCTTCGAGCGACCGGCTGGTCGCGCAGGTTTCCGGCGGCGGCTGGAACATCGCCGACTTTTCCAAGGACGGGACGAGGGCCCTGGTCCTGAACCGGATGTCGATCAACAACGCCGTAGTCTATGAACTGGACCTGGCGTCCGGCCGCATGACTCCTCTGACCGATCCGGCGGAGCAGGTCTCCTATGTCGATCCCAAATATGCGGCCGACGGCGCGGTCTGGGCGACGTCGAACAAGGCGTCAGACTTCCTGCGTCTGGGGCGGATCGGGCAGGACGGCTTCGTTCCTGTCAGTCCCGAGACCCGGTGGGACGTCAGCGACTACGCCCTGTCGCCCGACGGGAGCTTCGTCGCCTATGCGGTCAACGAGGCGGGCGTCTCGCGGCTCAAGGTCATGGATGTCGCCTCAGGCGCAGTCCGTGTCGTCACGGGCCTGCCGGAGGGCGTCATCCCCTACAGCATCGGCCCCGCCATCGACATCGCCCCCTGGGGCGCGATCGGCCTGAGCCTGTCGTCCGCACGGGTGTCCGGCGACGCCTTCTCGATCGATCCGACGACCCTGGCGGTCACCCAGTGGACCCACAGCGAGACCGGCGGCCTGGATCCCGTCGCCAACATCGAGCCCCAACTGGTGGAAGTGAGGAGCTTCGACGGCGAGACCGTGTCCGGCTTCCTCTATCGGCCCGACGCGACCAAATTCCCCGGCAAGCGCCCCCTGATCGTCGACATCCACGGCGGGCCGGAAGGCCAGACCCGTCCCGATTTTCTGGGGTCTCAGAACTATCTGCTGAACGAGCTGGGCGTGGCCCTGTTCTTCCCGAACGTGCGGGGGTCGTCGGGTTACGGCACGCGGTTCGTCAACCTGGACAATGGCCCGTTCCAGCGCGAGAATTCGGTCAAGGACATTGGCGCCTTCCTCGACGCGCTGGAGGTTGATCCGACCCTGGACGCGGCGCGTTTCGCCGTCACCGGCGTCTCGTACGGCGGCTACATGTGCTACGCGACGGCGGTGCATTACAGCGACCGGCTGAAGGGGGCGAACTGCTACGTCGCCATCTCCAACTTCGTCACCTTCCTGGAAAACACCCAGTCCTATCGCCGCGACCTGCGTCGCGTGGAATACGGCGATGAGCGTGATCCGGCCCAGCGCGCCCAACTGCAGGCGATCTCGCCCCTGACCAGCGTGGACAAGATCACGATCCCGCTGTTGATCGCGACCGGCGGCAACGATCCACGCGTGCCGGCGTCCGAGGCTGACCAGATTATCAGCGCCGTGCGCGGCAACGGCGGCACGGCTTGGCACCTGCTGGCGCAGAACGAGGGCCACGGGTTCCACAAGAAGGAAAACGAGGATTACTATTTCTGGACCAGCCTGTTGTTCTGGAAACAGACGTTGTTCAGCGACGCCGCGCGCTGAGCCTGACCGGCGTCTTTCAGAAATCTATCCATGACCTTCAAACGCATCGTTGCGGCGAGCGCGGTTTTGGCCGCGCTCCTTGCGGCGCCCGTGATGGCGCAGACCCGCATCCCGGTTCAAACCGACCATCACGTCCACGTCCATTCGCCGGCTATTCTCGAGATTTTGCCGGCCTATTGCAGCAGTCCCGGGCGGATCGGGGCCTGTGATCCGGCCTTCGTCGAACCGCTGACGGCCGATGATCTGCTGGCGGACATGGATGAGGCGGACGTGCAGACGGCCTGGATGATGTCCACGGCCTATCTGGCTGAAAGCCCGATGATGGTTCCCCCGCTGGCCGACGCCGCGACGCGGGTTCACGACGCCAACGCTTTCATCGTGGCCACAGCGGCGGCGCATCCTGGGCGACTGATCGCCTTCGTGTCCGTCAATCCGCTGACGCCGGATGCTCTGGCTGAGATCGAAACGTGGAGGGACGCGCCTTTCGCCGAAGGATTGAAGCTGCACCTGACCAACTCGGGTGTCGATCTGCGTAATCCCGACCACGTCCGTCGCCTGGCGGACGTCTTCGACGCCGCATCCGACGCCCGACTGACCATAATGATCCACATGCGCACCCGTGTGGAGGACTATGGAGCGCGCGACGTCCGCATCTTCGTCGAACAGGTTCTGCCCCACGCCCGCAACATCCCCGTCGTGATCGCCCATTCCGGCGGCTGGGGCGGCCTGGACGCGAACACCTGGGACGCGCTGGAGGGGTTTCGACAAATCCTGGCAGACCAGCCGGACATATTTCCCAACCTCTTCTTCGACCTGGCCCAGGTCTTCGACGCCGATACGTCGTCGGAAAACCGGGCGCGGCTGGTTGATGTCATGCGAAGCATCGGCGTCGAGCGTTTCGCGCCGGGTTCCGATTGGCCGTTCTCCGGTCCGCTGGACGGCTATCTGAACGACGCGATGGGATTGTTGCCGCTGTCGTCACAGGAAGCGGAAGCTTTGAGGCGACGACGCATTGCGGTGAGATGATCTGCACGCATGCGGATGCTGTTTCGCGGGCAGAGTCTATCGCCACTGTCGGCGCATCCTGACATCAGCCGGGAAGATCGGATGAAGCGCCCACTTTGGCCTCTCGATCATTGTGAGAGGTCGGGTTTGCGGCCAAGGATGCAAGGCGTAATGCCCTTGGCCTGAAAGCCGTCCCGGAACCAATCAGCGTCATAGCCCGGTCGCCCAGCAGCCATTGCGCTCTGGGCAGGCTGTCCAGAATAGCGGCCGCGCCGGCATAGCCGCTGACCTGGCCCGCCGTCATAAACAGGCTGATCGGTCGTCCGTTCGCATCGGTCAAGGCATGGAGCTTGGTGTTCACGCCGCTTTTCCTTCGTCCGATCAGCCGCCCAAGGCCCCCTTCTTTTCCCGCAGGCTCGAAGCCCTGCGGTGCGCCTTGAGATAGGTCGCGTGATCGTGACCGTGCGACGTTCGGCCTGAGCGCCAGACAGGCCCTCCATCATACGTACGAAGACGCCCGCCTCGCTCCACCGCTTCCAGCGATTGTGGAGGGTCTTGTGACGGCCATAGGCCGCCGGCGCGTCGCGCCAGCGCAGGCCGGTTGCGGTCGACGACGATGATCTCGCTCCATACTCGGCGATCATCCACTCTGGGCTTGCCGTGGCAATTCGGGAAACAGGGTTTCAGCCGAGCCATCTGCTCGTCCGTCAGCCAGTACAGGTCACTCATCGTCCAGACTCCTCAGGAGCCGAAATCAGATCGCCCGCATCACATCAATGGGTCCTGAGCCTAGCGCACTCCCCCGTTGGCGTCGTCTTGTGCCAGCGCCTCCACCTTGGCTACCCCGTCCTGGCCTTTTGTCAGGCGGAACGCGTCCAGTTCCCGGCCCGTCGCGGTAAAGGCGCGATAGACCACCGCATCTTGCGACACGTCTAGGGTCTGGAAAGTCTGCGTCCGCTCCGCCATTCGATCCGCCCAGGTGAGGTTCGCCACCGGATACATCTTCGGACCGGCGACCGAGACGACATAGGTCGAGCCGTGGTCCGCCCTATGCCCCGGCCCGGCGTTGCTCATGGCGCCCTGGCCTATGGCGCCGCGGGCATAGCCGTGGTCATGGGCCTGAAGCACAAGGTCCACCTGATATTTGTCGATCAAAGGCTTCAAGGCGTCGCGAACCCGGCTGTTGTCGCGGTCGGGATCGATCGAGAACAGCGGGAAGTGCAGGAACAGCACCGTCCAGCGGTTTGGATTGTCCGCCAGAACCTGGTCCAGCCATTGCACCATTTCAGTCCGCATGGCCTCGTCGCCGTGGAACAGCGGAGCGTCGATCGAAATCAGACGGAGCCCCTGATAATCGACGGTCCAGGCGGTTTCCTTCAGTCGCTCCACGCCCGCCGGCCCGGTCTCCGGCAGGGTGAACTGCCGGCGCCATTGGGGATTCAGGATCGGGCCGCGACCGTATTCGTGATTGCCCGGCGTCGGCATCTGCGGCGTCTGAGCGTACAGGAAGCCGCCCGAGGCGAACCATTCGCCCCACTCGTTGTCGCTGTCGTGCCGGTTGATCAGATCGCCGGCGTGGATGACGAAGGCGGCGTCGCCCGCCTTGCGGAATCCCATCCTCAGCGTGCGCGACGCCTCGCTGAGGATATTGTTCTGCATGTCCCCGAAATACAGGAAGGTGAAAGGCTCGGGCGTCGCAGCCGCCGTCTTGAACTGCAGCCACTCCGACCAAGCCCCGCCCGAACCGACACGATAGACATAGACGGTCGCCGGCTTCAGCCCCGTCATCACGGCCGAATGATAGGCGGCGCGGAAGTCCGCCGCCTCACGCACGGCCAGCACCGCGTCGTCGGTGGTCGCGGCCACACGAACGGCGGAGGCGATGAAGTCCGGCCCGTCCTGGGCCTCGGCAAACTCCACCTCCCCGTCCAGGCCCGGCGCGGTGCGCCAGGTTACGGCCATCTGATGCGCTGGATCGGCCGTCAGGTTCAGAATGATCCGCTCGGGCTGGACCGTCGCCGGCGCTATCGGGCGTTCGGACGTCTGGACCGGCGACGGTTCAGGTCGATCCGTACGCTGGGTCTGGGCCAAGGCGCCGGTGGAGACGCCCAGGGCCGCGACAGCGGCCCCGAGCATGAGGGTGCGAGCAAACTTCATTTTCGCCACCCTCAGAAGACGTAGGTCAAGCCGAGCGAGATCGACCGCCCGTTCTTGATATAGGCCCGGCTGGAGGTCGTGCTCGAACCGGCCGTGTACCAGTAGGTGTGGTTGTCGAAGAGGTTCTGCACCTGCAGCGAGGCGGTGGCCCCGGCCCACAGTTTGCGCCGCACGTTCAGGTCCACGAACTCATAGTCCTGTTCGTAGGGATTATTGCCGAAGTCCTGAATCCCCTCGAGGAACTCGGACTGGTAGCTGTAGGCGGCATAGGCTTCCCAACCGCTGTACTGCCAGAACAGCTGCACATTGGCGATGGCCTCGGGCGTCTCCATCAACGGCAGGGTGTAGCCCACCGGGTGCCAAGAGATTCCGGTCTCGGCTTCCGAATGCTGCAGCGTCAGATTCACGCTGGCGCCCAGGCCCGACAGGGCGCCGGGCAACCAGTGGAATATCTGCTGGGCGCTCATCTCGACGCCGTAAACCTCTGCCCATTTGCCGTTGTTGGGCATGGAGATGGTGACGCCGTCCGGCCCGATGTTCGCCCCCGCCGTACCGTCGCGGATGTTGCTGGAGGCCGAGCGGAACAGGAAGTTCTCGATATCCTTGTAGAACAGGCCCAGCGAATAGGCGCCGGTGTCGCCGTTGTAGCGCTCGATCGACAGATCGTAGTTGATCGCCTTCATCGGCTTCAGGTCGGGGTTGCCCTGTTCGATGCCGATCAGCACCCAGTCCGCGGTGGGGTTCTCATCGCCGTCGCCGTCCGGATCGGTGTCGTAGCTGTATTCCCGGGCCGAGGTCATACGGGCGATGTCAGGACGGGCGAAGCTGGTCCAGATCGCCGCGCGCACCTTGGTGTTGCGGTTCAGCGCATAGTTCAGATGGATCGAGGGCAGGACATTGACGAAGTCGCTCTTGTCCGTCGTGAACCGCTCGCCCTGAACCTCGTCCAGCACGTAGGCAGAGATGTCGTTGCGCGTGCTCTCGACCCGCAGGCCGCCGATGATCTGGGCGTCGCCGAAGCGGGCCGTGGCCATCAGATAGCCGGCGAGGATGTCTTCCTTGAACTCGAAACTGTCCTCGTTGCTGAGTTCGGCGCTGGAGGGGTCGGTGGCGAAGCCTTCGAAGAAGCTGCTGTCGCCGTTCATCGCCCGACTCAGCTCCGCCAACATGGCCTGGTTATCCAGCACCACGCCCAGGCGATAGAAGCCCGTGTATTCGCCGTCGAACAGGTTCGTGACCTCCTTGCCGTAGAAGGCCGAGAAGTCCGCCAGGGTTCCCTCCGCGTCCAGATCAAGGAATTCGCCGCTATAGGTCGAGCGTTTGGAGGAATAGAATTTCGCGCCGCCCTTCACCGACTCCAGCCAGGGCGAGACAGGGCTCCATTCGGCGTTGAACTGGCCCTGCCACAGATCCTCTTCCGCTCCGCCGACCTCGCCGGACAGGCCAGCGTAGTCGTATTCGTTCGGGTCCTGCACCGCCGCCATGCCGGCTTCGTTCAGCACCCATTTGGGGAAGCGGCTGTCGCCGAAGTTGACGATGTCGACGCCTTCATTGCCCAGCCAGCCGTATTTGTCGCTACGGAACTCCATCTCGTAGCTGTCGTCGATATTGTCCTCGGACTTGGCGTAAGACAGGTCGTAATCCAGCTTCACATCGCCGTAGCGGCTGACGCCGCCAAGGTTCAGCGACATCAGCGAGCCGGTCTCTCGCGACCCTTCCCAGAAGCGACGCAGGCGGAAGCCCTGCGGATCCCAGGTCCCCGAGGCGCCGTTCAGCGTGTAGTAGGACTTGGTCGATCGGTCCGCATCGGTGATGACGCCGTCGCCGTCCCGGTCAACGATCTGGGCGGTGGTGTAGGAATAGATATTGCCCTTGGCACCTGAACCTATGATGGCGTCGTCCGGGTTGGCCAGACCGGTGGCGGTCTTGTCCACCTGGGTCAGTCGCGTCGAGTTCTTCGCCGTATCGTTGCGGAAGTTCAGCCGGTTATCGAACTCGTCCTGAGTGTACTCATTGAACTGACCGCGAAAGTGGAAGTCGTGGCGGTCGCCGCGGTAGTCGAGACTGGCGTTCAGCCCTTTGCGCTCGACCTCGGTCTCGCCGAACGCCAGGTCCATGCCGCGCAGCACGAAGGTATCGGTGTCCCAGCCCAGGCTCTCGCTGTCTTCATACCAGACCGGAGGCTGGTTATCGCCATCGACGCCGTTCTGTTCGAACTGGGACTTGCGTCGCGACCAACTGGCGGTGACGAACACGCCCCAGCGGTCGTTGAACTGGCGGCCGAAAGAGCCTGAGACTTCGCCCGAGGTCTTGTCGTCGAACTTGTCCAGGAACCCGGCCGAGGCCGACAGGACGCCGTAGGTCGGCTTATGGTCGAAAGCGGTAGGGGTGCGGATGTCGATGGAGCCCCCCAGAGCGTCCCCGTCGCGGTCCGGGGTCAGGCTCTTGACCACGGTGATGGAGTCAATGCCTTCCGGCGGCAGAAAGCTGAGGCGTACACCGCGATAAAAGCTGTCGTCCGGTGAGCCCGTGCCGCCGATGCGAACGCCGTTCATGGTGTAGTTGTTCAGCTCGGTCGACAGACCCCGGATCGTGATCCGGTCCCCCTCGCCCGTGGTGTGGTTGCGGACAGCGTTGACGCCAGGCAGGCGCGACAGGGACTCGGCCACATTATTGGCCGGCAGGTCGCCCATGTCGTCGGCGCTGATGACATCTGAGATGAAGTCGGCGTCGCGCTTGGCGTCCAGCGAGCGGCGCATGCCGGCAGCGTAGCCGACCACCAGGACCTCCTCCAATACCGTCGCATCTGGGGTGGGCGTCAGAGCCTCGGCCGACTGACGCACCAGGGTCAGAACGCCGCGCACCTCGCGCGCTTCAACGCCGGAACCCGCAATCATCCGACGCAGGGCCTCGCGGGGCGTCATTGAGCCGGAAACGGCCTGAGCCCGCAGTCCGCGCGTCAGTTCGGGGTCGAAGACGATCTGCAGGCCGGTCTGCCGTGACAGGGTCTGGATAGAACGGCCCAGATCCTGCGCCGGGATGTTGAGGGCGGCGGGCGCCTCTGCGCTGCTAGCGGCCTGCCAAGCCTGGGCCGGAGCGGCGGCGGATGTCAGGACGGCGACGGCGGCGGCCGCAAGGAGGCCGGTCTTGTAAATACGCATATGATAGATCCCCCGCGGCCGAACCTAGCCGCTATTGGGGAAGACGACGGACATCGCGGTCCTGACACCCGTCTTGAAAACTTGCTCTATCCGTCACCTAAGCGTCAGACAGCAGATAGTGACCGGCGTCTTTTCGGATCAGTCTGAGCCCATGAAGACGGGCGATCGCGGCCAAGGCGTTCTCGGGATTCTCATAGGAGAATCGGCCGCTGACGAGCGCGCCGCCAAGTTGCGGATCCGAGAGGGAAACCTCCACGCCCGTGGTACGTTTCAGATCGTCGATCACGCTGATCAGGGTCGTCTCGTCCAGCTCCAGCCAACCCTTCGTCCAGGATGGAAGGTCGGTCTCGGCCTCGGGTTGTCGCAGGCGGGCGCGCTGGACGCCGGCCTTCAACACGCGACCACGCTCTCCAGCCCGGATTCTCACGACGTCCCCCTTGTTCGGCGTCACATCGACGGCGCCTTCGAACACCACGACCTCGACCATCGGGCCATCGGGCGTCTCGAGAGAGTCCACATTGAACCGCGTGCCAACAGCGGTGACCCGCACCCCTTCGGCTTCCACGGTGAATGGGCGTCCGGCGTCATGGGCGACTTCGAAGAAGCCTTCGCCGTCCAGGCGCAATCGCCTTTCCGTGTCGCCCAGCAAGACGCGCACCTTGCTTGCGCCATTCAGACGGACCGCCGAACCATCTGCCAGGGCCACAACTTGCGGAGCACCGCGGCGACCCACGATCAGATCTCCCCGAAGGGAAGAGGTTGCGCCGAACAGGGCCACGCAGGCGACACAGGCGGCCAGGCCCGCCGTCGCCCAGACCTTCATCCAGACCGGCGTTGAGACGAACACGCCCGGCTTCACTGTCCTGTGAGCCGCTCGCCGCGCCGCCCACAGGACTGCAGGATCGGCGATCAGGGCCTCGTGCTGCTGCAGCAGCCGCTGTCGATCAGGCCGTCCCACCAGCCATGCTTCCAGATCGGACTGCCGCGCTGGGGTCCAGCCGCCCCCCTGCCTTTCATCCGCCCATAGGGCCGCCGCCCGGTCATCGCGAGCGTCAAATGATTCAATCGACATGACGCCCCTCCGCCGTCTTGCGAAGCGTCTGAGCGGCGCGACTGTAGTGCTTCTGGACCGCCTCGACCGACATGTTCAATTCGCGGGCAATATGTTCATAGGATTCCTCGCCGGCGCGGCGCCTCACGAACACCTCGCGGCGGACGGCGGGCATAGCGTCCAAGGCTCTCTGACAAAGGCGCAGCCGTTGGCTCATGTCCAGCGCTTCCAAGGGGGACGCGGCATCGTCGGCTTGATGGTCCGCGCCGCCGAAATCGTCAAAGGGCGTAGATTCCGACCGGCGCGCGCGATCGATCAGAATATTGCGAGCGGCCCGCATCGCGTAGGACAGCGGATCGGTGATCAGCGCCACGCGCGCTCGGGAAAGAACACGCAGAATGGCCTCCTGCGCGACGTCCTCCGCATCGGCGCTCGACGCCAGTCTCCGTCGCACATAGGCGAGAAGCGCACGATTGTGCGTCACAAGCGCCTGCCCTACCTCGTGCTCATGACTCAACTGGCAGCCCCTTACCGAAGGAGCCGATATAGAAGCAGCGCGTAACGGAAACTCGACATCATGATGTCGGTTTGACTTCACCCGCGGACGAAAGGCGCCTCGCCACCCGTCAATCCCTCACGGTCGCGGAACCGGTCGCGTCGGGCGGCTGCTCCCGCCGGCGAAGCAGATGGCCATCAACGCACAGCTCATCCGGCATGACAAACGTCGCTACAAGCGGCGAACCGCATCGAGATCATGTTCGTGCGCCTGAAAGACTGGCGGGTCGCCACTCGCCCTCCCGCACCCAAACGATCACACCGTCGCCTCCAAGGGGCAGCGGCTTTTGCTGGAAGAGACCGACCAGACGTCTCTATCGCTCGCGCGTCAGGAAGATGTTGAGAAGTCTCATCCAAGACGGACCGGCTGCCGCACTGACCTCCGCCAAACCGTGGCCTCCCTTCTCGAAAATATGAAGCTCGCAAGGAAGGTTCTGGACGCGGCACGCTTGCCAGAGGAGAAGGCTGTTCTCGGCGGCCACCACGCGGTCGTCCGCCGCTGCGGCCAGAAAAAGCGGAGGCGCGTTCGACGGCAGATGGCGCTCGACCGAATAGGCGTCGCGCTGGGCCGAAGACGGCGTACTTCCCAATAGGGCGCGCGCCGAAACCGCGTGGGCGTAGGGCTCCATCATCGTCACGACGGGGAACATCAGTCCCGCTGCGTCGGGGCGCGTCGGGAGTTGATCGATGATGTCGATAGGCCGATAGGCGTCCCGGTCAAAGGCGGTCGCAAGCCGGCCTGCGACATGGCCTCCGGCCGAAAAACCCGCCACGGCGACGCGGGCCGGATCAAAGCCCAGGTCGGTCGCGCGGGCCCGGACCATGCGGATGGCGCGCTGGGCGTCCTGAAGCGAAACATCAGGGCCGGCCGCCCATCCGTCGGCCGGCAGGCGATAGTTCATGACGAAGACGGTGAAGCCCAGATCGGCCAAGCCGGCGTCTATGGATCCGCCGGCCTTGTTGACGGCCACCCGCTGATATCCGCCGCCGGGGATCATCAGGATCGCTGCGCCGTTGGGACGCGCCGGGCGACGCACCGCCAGCCAGGGATCGCGGATGTGCAGATAGGCGGTGTCGTTGGGATCGCCGCCGGGGGTGCGCAGGATGACCTGTTCCTGGGCCGTGACCTGTTCGCCGCCGGGCGCGCCGTTGGGCCAGAGGGGGTGAATCTCCAGGCCGGCCGGTGCTGAATGCCGCGCCATATCCTGAGCGCGGAGAGGAAGCGCGGGCGTCAGAGCTGCGCCGGCGGCAAGGCCGAGCAGGGCGCGACGTTCGATCAGAGAGGAAGGTGTCTTCATCTAAATCAGTCCCCGCTCACTGGGCCTGGGCGCGTGTGGTGACGTCCACTCCGCCCCGCACGTTTCGCAAGGTCACCAGCCGCACATCTTCCAGCACATTGCCCGGCGCGCCGTCGGTGGAGACCACCAGGGCGATGCTGTTCCGGCCGCGATGATTCAAAATGTGTTCGGGCAGGGAGAAGACCCGCTGCGGACCGACATTGGCGATGAACTGGCCCATATGCCATCCATTGACGAAGATCAGCACCCGGTAGGCCCGGTCGGATCGGGGCGTGTCCGTATCGCCGAAGGCAAGGCCGATTGAGGCGTCCTGGCCCGCCGGAACGTCCAGATCGAAGCGCGTCCGGTACCAGGTCACACCCGGCTGGAGGGGCTCGCCGACCATGCCGGGTCGCCAATCCCCATCCTTGAATTCGGGCAGGTGCCACCCGTGACGTTCCCCGAACAGGCCGCCGTTGTTGGGCACGCCGCGAAGAGTGTCGGCGAAATCCTCGCCGCCTGCGCGGCCCTGGATCTTCCACGATATCGGCACGGCGAAGCCGGGACCGACACGCGGCGCGACCGAAACCGACACCAGACCGCGCGCCTCCTTGTGGAAGTCGTTGGCGTCCAGATTCCAGTTGTGGCCGTTGTTGCGGACCATCACCGATACGACATGAGGTCCAGGCGTGCGGGCCGCCTCGGGCAGATCGAAGGCCGCGACGCCGGTGGTGATCGGGCGGGGGATGCCGCTGGGCAGTTCGTGTTGCCCCACAAAGACGCCGTCGAGGAAGACCTGCGCCATGCCCGCGCCGCCGGCGCCGTAGAAGAGGTTGATCGTCTCGGCCTCAGGCCCGCCCTCGAACCGGCCGCGATACCAGACGTCGCCCTCGTGGAAGCCATAGGCGTCCATCAGCATGTTGGGCTGGCCGTCGGGCCGCAGGGTGTTGCTGGCGTAAGCGCGATTATCGATCGTCTGCCAATCGTGGTCGTCGAACTCCAGTCGGGCCTCGGGCGATTCCGGGGCGACGCGCCAGTCGCTCAAGACGGGCAGGGCGAAGGCTGCCGGTCCGGCCAGGGGCGTCAGGGCCTCCAGACTGCCGGACGCAGTGGCGCGGGTGGCGACGACGGCGCCGTTCCATCGCACCGAAGAGGCCGGCGCAGCGGACCACAGTTCCAACGGCGTGGACTCGCGTGTGTCTCCGGTCAGCAGCAGCCGGCCGCGCTCGGTCCCGGCGTGTCGCAACAGGGCGGGCCCGCGCACCAGAACATCGCCCTGGCGCCAGAACCGCGCGGCTTCCTTTTCTTCGCCGATCAGCAGCAGCAGGTCGGGCCGACCGCCGCCGCTGATCCGCACACGGCTGAGCCCGACGTGCTCATAGTCGAGCTTGAGGTCGCCGCTCGCCGCATCGAACGTCGAACGCACGTCCCCCTCCAGGACGGTGATATCGGGTTGCGCGGCGAAACGCAGGACGGTTTCGCCGGGCTCCCCCGCCCGGCCGTACATCAGCAGGACGTCGTGTCGGCTCGCGGGCAGAACGGCCTGCAACTCCGACGTCGAATAGACCAGTCTCTGGCCCGCCAGGTCGACCCCGGCCACCAGCCATTTGGCGTCGAAACCGTTCAGGGTCATGGGCATGACGTAGCGCCCGTCGGGCAGGTCGGCCGTAACGGTGAACTGGTCGTTGGTCTGGCCGTTCGACGGCTTGTGCGTCACCAGCAGGAAGCGGGCGTCCGTCTCCGGGCTGCGGTTGTGATAGACTTGGATATTGGGCGAGGAGATCGCCGGGACGCCCGCCGGGACCATGCCGGCCAGGTCGGGGACCGAGGCGATCAGGCCGGCGAGTTGCTTCATCTCCTCGGCCTTGGGTCGCAGCTCGCGCGTCTCCGAGATCGCTGCGCCATAGTCATAGCTGGTGAAGACGACCGGCGCCGCCAGCCATCCCCAGCTGGTCCCCCCGAAGCCGACATAGATGCTCTGCAACGAGATGCCGTTGGCCAGGTTGACGCCGTAGAAGACGCGCTGGAAACGCTCACCGCGTTGAACGGCGTTGCACTCATAGCCGCCGTTGGATCCCCAATAGTCGAACCAGCCGCCGCCGATTTCCGCCATGAAGCCCGGCGTCGCCGGAGACGCCGAGGCGCCCCCCTTGGCGCCGCCCGGACCATAGAAGCCCCAGTCAGGCGCTGCGGCGCCGCGCGTCGTGCGGCCCTGGACGGTGCAGGTGCCGCCGGGATAGCCGTCGAAAGCGTACAGGTCGACCGGTCCGGGAACGACCTTGTCCACCGGTGAATCTTCGGGCGTCCAGTAGCCGTTGCGGCCCTGGTCGTTATGGAAGATGGGCACATTGATCCCGTCCGCCCTCGCCTTGGCGTACAGATGATCCATGTAGCGGCGGTGGGCCGGCGTGGTGGCCGCCAGTTCGTTCTCGATCTGATAGAGGATGACCGAGCCTTGGTTGCCCCTGCCGTCGCCGTTGATCTGATGGCGGGCGATGATGGCGTTGACCTGGGTCAGCCATTCGTCGGCGGCGGCGAGATATTCGGGTGAATCCGTTCGGGACGGCGCGCGCTGGTTGACCAGCCATCCGGGGAAGCCCCCGCGCGTCAGTTCGGCGTTGGCGTAGGGGCCGGGCCGGACGATGACATAGAGGCCCTCTTCTGCGGACATCCGCAGTAACCGATCCAGGTCGCGGATGCCGGTGAAGTCGTAAACCCCCTGTTTGGGGCTGTGGTAGCCCCAGTCGAAATAGAAGGCGACGGTGTTGAATCCGCTGGCCTTCATCTTCTGTAGAATGTCTCGCCACAGCTCCGGGCTGGGCAGGCGGAACGGGTGCATTTCGCTGGACCAGATCACCAGCCGCTTGCCGTCGATCATTAGAGATCGGGCGTCGAACGAGACACGGCCGAAGGTCTGAGCCGGCGCGGTGAAGTCGGCCGTGGAGCGGGCCTCCTGCGCCGTGACGGGCGCCGAAGACAGGAGTGGGGCGGCGGCCACGGCGGCCGCGAACAACAGGGCGCGGCGCATCAGGACAGATGGAACATCTGGCGCAGCGGCCATTCGCTGGGCCTGTCGTCTGCCTCAACCTCCATCAGGGGCGCCATCGACGTCCACCATTTTCGCATCAGCGGATGGTTGGGCAACTGGTCCAGTGTGTGGTCGTCCGCGCGGCGCATGACGGCGAACAGGGACAGGGTCTCTTCGTCCAGAAAGATCGAATAGTCGCTCACGCCGCTGGCCTTCAGCAGGTCGGCAAGCTCGGGCCAAAGGGAGTCGTGGCGCGCCTTGTAGGCATCGACCGCGCCGGGTTTCAGCTGCATCCGAAAGGCGTGAAGCGAGCTCATGAATCCTCCAGACCGATTATTCGGTACATTATTTCACTATGTGGTAACTCGCTTCGATCGGGGGGTCAAACCCATAGGCGGCGGCGATGCGTCGCGGGTCTCAGTCGCCGCTCGGGCGCTGTTGGCTGTAGGCGCCGCTGGCGACGATGTCGGTCTCTTGCATCATCGCGGCGTCCGGAACGAAGCGCCTCGCTTCAGGCGACACATGGTTGCTCAGTTCCGGAATCTGTTGTGCGACCTGGGCTGCAAGGGCTCGCGCCAGCAGCCAAGCCCCAGCGTTGTTATGATGGGTGCGGTCGGCGCCCCCATCGTTGAACAGGGTGGCAGAAACGTCTGGACCCAGGGCTTCGTAGATCCGGCGCGAGCTGTCGTTGAGGTCTATCAGGGGCACGCCTTCTTCCCGCGCGACGCGGCGCACGGCCTCCGGATAGTCGCCCAGACTGTCCACGATCCGACCGTCGCGGAAGGTCCGCCGCTCGGGCGACGTGACCAGCACCGGATGGGCGCCGCGACGGCGGGCTTCGGCGATGAAGACCCTGAGATAGGCGGGATAGGTGGTCTGCGGATCCGCATAGGTCTGGGGCCATTGCGTCTTCTGGTCGTTGTGACCGAACTGAATGAACAGCCAGTCGTCGGCCTTCAGCGTGGACAGGATCTTGGCCAGTCGCAGTTCGCTGATGAAGGACTTCAGCGTTTCGCCGGAGTGGGCGTAGTTGGCGACGGCGATGTCCGGAGTCAGCAGGGCGGGCAGCATCTGGCCCCAACTGGTGGCCGGTTCCGCCGGCTGGTCCGTCACCGTGGAGTCGCCGGCCAGGTAGATGACCGGCGTCTCGACCGGCTCGATATCGATGGAGGCGACGCGCGGTCGGCCCAGGAATTCCAGCGTCAGCTTGTTGTCCCAGGTCAGGCTGTGAGCCTCCTGATCGGACAGGCTGACGGCGGACCGACCGGGCGCGTTGGCGGGGGGCGGCGGCAGGGCGGGACTGCGGACGTGGACCAGGAAGCTGCGCGTGACCGCTGTGTTTGAGGGCGTGACCACGTCTCGGGCCATCAGTCTGCGCGCCTCCGCCTTGACCGTGGTTCGCCCAGGCTGGGTTCCCCCGAACCGGATGGTAACGCGATAGACACCCTCAGGCACGGCGACGGAGAACAGAAATCCGTCGTCGGACGCGCCGGGCTCATACCCGTACTGTCCTGACGCATAGACCTGTTGCCGCGTCACCGCGACGCGCCCTGGTTCGCGGGACGCAGGCGAAAGGTCGAACCGCCAGGTCGTCAGTGCCGTCGCCATCACCATCGCTGTCAACATCATGGGGCGGGATCCAAATTGGTGGGGAAAACTGCCAAAACCCTCGACATATTCTCCAGCTTTACCGTCGGATATCGAAACCTTCGTGCTGCATGGCCGCCCGGACGTCCTCAGCGGAGAACAGGTTGAAGTCGCCGGGGACGGAGTGTTTGAGGCCGGCGGCGGCGAGGCCGAAATCGAGGGCCTGCGGGTCGGTCCATCCGCTCCAAAGGCCGAACAGGACGCCGGAGGCGAAGGCGTCGCCGCCGCCGACGCGGTCGATGACGCCGGCCATGTGGATGGCCTCGGCCCGGGTCTCGATCACGCCGTCGCCGTCGCGGGTCAGCATGACGGCGGACAGGGCCTGGTCGGCGACGCTGTCCTGGACCCGCAGGGTGCAGGCGATGCGTTGCAGGCGAGGGAAGGCGGCGAAGGCGGCGGCCGC
>NZ_BSFD01000006.1:126778-246807 GCF_027922165.1 Brevundimonas intermedia | reverse complement strand
AATAGGTCTCCATGAACCAGCCGCGCGCATCGCCGAAACGGCGCGGGCGGAGAAGGACAACGGGTCCGGCCGCCTTATCAGTCTCGACGTTCATTATTCCCCCTACGTCCTGCGACAACGCCAAGCTCAAATAACATTGAACCGCAGTCACACACCACATTTATTGTGCGCCGCACAAGCGAACCAAGGCAAGCCGTCAGCTAGACGCCAAAGCAGATCCTCCGCAAGATAAAAAAGACATAATACTACACATATAGATGTGAATATAGAATTATGCCCCTCGTTAGGAGCTAAATTGGCCAATTTTTACCAATCAGAAGGCACAATATAACTAGATCGTGTTTATAAAATAAAATTTAGCCGCTGGATGAAGCTTTTGACCTGTGTACTGATGCGTCCCGTAAATCGGAATCTAAGCCAAACAGTAAAACTTAGCAGTAGAGAGAGTGCTCACATGACTGTCCAGAATGGTGGAACTGGTGCCCTTTCCGGCATGGTTCGCCGAACACTACTTTCAGCTGGGGTGGCAGCCTTACCTGCAACGGCATCTGCACAGGTCGCCGCTACAACACCAACACCTTTTCAGGTCGGCCTTCTCATCAATTTTTCAAAGATCGACGTTCCGTCTGGCGTGGACATCGTTCAAACATGCGGTTTTTCTTCGGCGGGTCTGGGCCCCTCCCTGATGGCGGCAACCTCCAATTCGAACGCCGCCCCGTTCCGTTCTCGGAGCGCCAATGGGCGATGGTTTGAAATAGTTGGACGCAGCATCATGCCGTCGCAAGTCGGAGGATTGGGCAACGGGCGAGACGACACAGAAGCGGTCCAAGCTGCAATAGAATTCGCCGGACGAGATTCAGGCGACGGCGAAGTCGTCTTCGACCGACTTTATTCCGTGAAATCGGTCAAGATGCGCTCCGGCGTTTCGCTGCGGGGTCTTTCGCGGCGACATGGCCTGAAATGGCTTGCGGTGAGCGCTCCAGGCGAGACGACGCTCTCGTCAGCAACTCTGACACGCGGCTCGGACCAAGTGTCCGTCGCGAGTGCGGCCGCCAGCCATGTCGGCATGATCATTCGCCGGCAGAACTCCTCACGCCAATACGTTGTGGTGGATCATGCACAGAACATGCTGAAGCTGCATCGACCGTGGGACGGTGAAAGCGCCAACGCCACAACCGTCGTACTCAATGCCCCTTTCGGAATGGTCGAGTATCCTGAGGGGCCCTCCGTGGGTGTCAATTTCAACAACATCTGGCTTGACGGATCGGCCATTAATCCCGGCGGCTTTGTAGTCTATCGGAACGCGGACAAAGGGGCCGCGGCGACCGGGGGAGACTGGCTGAATAGTTGGAACGACGTCACGATCGACAATTGCCACAACGGCCTCTGGTTGAGGGGGACGACCACCGCACCGTTCAGCAACAGTGTAGAGCCGGTCCAATTCAACGAATACGCTCGAATGACGGTGGCGCGCACGGCGGCGTCGGACGGCGTCAATCTGATGATCACAGGCCAGGTCAATCAGCAGACGTTCTATGCGCCTCTTTTACAGAGATATTCAGGAACGGACAGAAAGGGCGTTTGCATTCAGATCGATGTGGAGCCGCTAAGTCGGGCATCGACAGCCACCTCCAACAAATCGCCGCAGGGCCTACGTTTCATGCATCCCTCTATACAGGGGGCAGAGTATGGCATCTTGGCCTTTGCCGGTGAGACGGTTGAAGTTCACAACCCCTATCTTGAGCATCTGACCAAGGCTTTTGACGTCAGCGGCTACAACATCTCGAACCAGCTTGATCTGACGATCGCCAAAATCGAGGTGAAGGGCGGTATCGGCGTCAGCGTCAATCCTGACGGCTTTCTGATAAGAGGCGGTCCCAACTGTCGCGTAGTCCTGGACGGAGGGACACTGAAAGGCGGCGGCGCATCTCGCCTTTGGGTGGATGGCGGGGGAGAACTGCTCGTCGCTACACCTCCGCTTCCCGTGCAGGGCGTTGAGGGATTTCAGCCAAGCTGGACCGACCCCGTAACGCGGACAGTCAGCATCACCAACGGATCCATCGCACTCCAAGGCGCTCGCCTTGCGCTAGTGACCGGGGCCGGGCCCCTCCGAAACTTGGTGAGCGACCTTTGGCCTAACAGTGAAGTTCGCCTTGCAGTTGCCGGAACGGGAGGAATGAGCCTTGCATCAGGAGGCAATCTGCTGCTCCCAGGCAACCGCGACCGATGGTCCGTTCCTCAAGGGGCTGTGATCAGCTTGGTCCGAAGTGACGCTGCGCAGTTTTCAGGATGGATCGCGCGACTTCTTGAGACTTCAAAACCGATCGTGCAGCGCGGATCCAGCTTCACTTTACCGGCAATATACCTTCACCAGCACGTCCAGATCGTAGCCAGTTGCACGATCACCCTACCAGACGATCAAACCGAACCCGGTTATGCGCCCGGCGATCAGGTCGAATTTTACCTGATGGCAGAGGCAAGACTCACCTTTTCAGCGAACGCGAACTCCGTTGTTCGGGCTGCAGGCGGGATCCTGACAACGGACACACCCTATTCGCGAGCCCTCGCCATGAAGACGGCGGCAAACACCTGGCTGATTAGCTTTGGATGAGGTTTGGCAATCACCAAGAACCGAATGATTCACTGCTCCTCGCACCTATTTCAAGCCCGAGAACGAGTGGTCATCCTGGACTAGCCAAGACTCGATTCCAACCGCCGGAGGGCGCCGCCCCGAATAGGGCTCGATGAACTAGCCAGCGCGTCGCCGAAACGGCAGAGCGGAGAAGGGCTACCAAAGCCAGATGACCTCAACAGTCCCGCGGTCTCAGAGATAAAGCCTTTTATCGGACAAGGGCTTACTCGGCCAGCAAGTTACACGCTGATCTAGAATGGCTGCGCGACACAAGCGCAAGGACTTTGATCGTTATGTCCGAAGCCCGAATCATACTTCAATAGATGCTTGGCCTCCGAATGGAGGCAGTCGATGAAATTGCGCCGCAGCGCCGTCATCGGGATTCATAGGCTGGCTCTGTAAAGAGCTCCGATGGAGCGCACGCCAACCCGACAGCCAACGCAAACACCGCCTTGATCCCGACGTTGCGTTCCCCGCGCTCAATCCCGCCGATGTAATTCCGGTGCAGGCCCGCTCGGTCGGCTAACTCCTCCTGGCTTAAGGGCGTCAACACCGTCAAGAAGCGGCTCAGCGATGGCAGCGTCGCCCGCTATCATTATTTCCGCGCCACCGGCGCCAAGCTGGAGGGCGAGCCGGGGACGCCGGAATTCCTCGCATCCTATGCGCGGGCCGAACAGCAGATCCGCGACGGCAATACGCGCGGCTTCACCGCCGGTCTGGTGCGCGACTACATGCGGTCGCCGGAGTTTCGCACCCAGCTCGCGGTGACCACCCAACGGGAATACAAGCGCAAGCTCTGGGCGATCGAGGAAGAGTTCGGCGACATGCCGGTCGCGGCGCTGAACAATCCCCGCGTCCGCGCGCCCTTCATGGAATGGCGCAACCGGGTCGCCGAGGAGTCGGGTCTGCGTGAGGCGGACTAGCGCCTGTCGGTCACGTCCGCGATGTTGAGCTGGGCCGTGCAGAACGGCCAGATCGACATGAACTACATCAAGGGCTTCACACGCCTTTACCGCTCGGACCGGGCGGATGTGATCTGGCAGGCCGCCGACATCGAGACCTTCATGGCGAACGCGCCGCTGGAGATGCAACGCGCCCTGATCCTGGCGCTCCACACCGGCCTCCGGCAGGGTGACATCCTGAAACTGTGCTGGACCAACTACGACGGCGAGAGCCTGACGCTCAGCATCGGCAAGAACGGACGCGGCGGCCTCAAGGCGCGCCCGGTCGCCATCCCCTGCACCCAGTCCCTGCGGACCATGCTGGACGGGATGGAGCGCACCCAGGCGGTGATCCTGACGACGACGACGGGCCGCCCTTTTACCAAGCGCCATTTCGGGAGCCAGTGGCGCCAGGCGATGAAGGCGGCGGGGATGGAGAGTTCGCCGCTGCACTTCCACGACCTGCGCGGCACGGCGATCACCATGCTGGCCGAAGCCGGGTGCAGCATCCCCCAGATCGTGTCCATCACCCAGCACTCGCTGGCGACCGCGACCCGGATCCTCGAAGTCTACATGTCCAGGACGCGTCACTTGGCGAACCAGGCCATCGCCCAGTTCGAGAACGCCTCGGCAACCCATTTCTGCAAACCGGCAGCAAACCGCCACGCCGAAACGCGTGAATGATCGCTCACCCTATGGATGAAAATATAATGATTTCAATGAGAAAAGGATGGCGCACCCGGAGCGATTCGAACGCCCGACCCCCAGATTCGTAGTCTGGTGCTCTATCCAGCTGAGCTACGGGTGCGGCTGCCTTGCGGCGAGGGCGGGTCTTTAGCGGTAGAAATCGGCGGGCGCAAGCGGCGGAATGCAGTTTATGCGCGACGGGCGGTTGGCGTGGGGTCCGGGACGGCCTAGGTCGGGAGGCGACGCCCTCCCTCGTCCGGACCACGCCCATGTCTCTGTTCAGCCGTCGCCTCGTCGCCTTGCTTATTCCTGTCCTGGTCGCCGGGTGTCAGACCGGCGGGCGGCCCATAGAAAACAGGGCCGAGCCGGGCGCGCCGGTTCAGGTCCGGACCCAGGCCCGAACCCAGGCTGAAACGCCTGCACGCGGTCCCTTCGTGGCGGCGGCCAATCCGCTGGCGGTCGAGGCGGGACTGAAGGTGCTGCGGCAAGGCGGGTCGGCGGTGGATGCGGCGGTGGCCGTGCAGGCGGTTCTGGGCCTCGTGGAGCCGCAGTCGTCGGGCCTGGGCGGCGGGGCCTTCCTGATGAGCTATGAGGCGGCCACCGGGCGGGTGACGGCCTATGACGGGCGCGAGACGGCGCCGGCCTCGGCCACGCCCGAGCTGTTCTACGAGAACGGCAAGCCGCTGAGCTTCGTCGACGCCCTGTTGTCGGGGCGTTCGACGGGCGCGCCCGGCGCGGTGGCCATGCTGGCCATGGCGCAAAAGGATCACGGAAAGCTGGCGTGGCGCGATCTGTTCGGCGAGGCCGAGCGTCTGGCGCGGGACGGTTTCGAGGTCAGCCCGCGCCTGGCCGGCATGATCAACGGCACCGCGCCCCAGACGCGCAGCCGGTGGGCGCAGGCCTATTTCACCCGGCCGGACGGCGAGCGGTATCAGGCCGGCGATATACTGAAGAACCCCGCCTACGCCCGGACGACGGCGGCCCTGGCCGAGGAAGGGCCAGGCCTGTTCTATGGCGGCCGCATCGGTCAGGAGATCGCGCGGACAGTGGCGGAAGGGCCGCGCCCCGGCGGCCTGACCGAGGCGGACATCGCCGCCTATCGCCCCTTGCGCCGCGACGCCCTGTGCCGCCCCTATCGGATCTATGTCGTCTGCACGCCCCCGCCGCCGTCCAGCGGCGTGGCCCTGTTGCAGTTTCTGGAGATGGCCGAACAGACGCCGGATCTGCAGAAGGGCGCCGACAGCCCGGCGGCCTGGGTCGCCTTCGGCCGGTTGCAGCGGCTGATGTACGCCGACCGCGACCGCTATGTCGGGGATGCGGACTTCGTCGGCGTGCCGATCGCGGGGCTGCTGGACCCTGACTATGTCGCCGCGCGCGCCGCCCTGGTTCCCAGCCTGAACGGTCCCGCAGCGCCCGGCGCCCCCACGGGCTCGCCCCCGCGCGGCGAGGATCGCACGGCCGAGCCGGGCGGCACCTCGCACATGGTTATCGTCGACGCCGAGGGGAACGCGGTCAGCATGACGACCACGGTCGAGAGCATCTTCGGCAACGGCCGGATGGCCGGGGGCTTCTTCCTGAACAACCAGCTGACCGACTTCTCCTTCACGCCGATGGAGGACGGCCATCCGGCGGCCAATGCGGTGGCGGCGGGCAAGCGGCCCCGGTCGTCGATGACGCCGGTGCTGATCCTGGATCGTGACGGCCGTCTGGTCGGGGCCATAGGCTCGCCGGGCGGGTCCAGCATCCTGGCCTATGTGGCCAAGGCCCTGGTCGGGATCATCGACTGGGACCTGCCGGTGCAGGCGGCGATCAACCTGCCCAATCTGGTGGTGCGCGGCGACATGGTCGGCGCGGACACCGCCCTGATCGCGCCGGACATCCGTGACGCCTTGGCCGCGGCGGGGATCCGCGTGGCGCCGAATACGACTGAGACCTCGGGCATACAGGGAGCGATGTGGCGTAACGGCCGGTGGGACGGCGGTGCGGATCCGAGGCGAGAGGGCGTGGCGGTGTCGGAGGTTCGCTGAGGCTCTGAACCCCGACGGCGCGGCTCAGCGGCGCGGCTTGATCGACAGCTGGAAGGCGATCATGCCCTCGTCCACATCGGTGTCCAGGCCGTTCATGCCACGCAGCCCCTTGCCGGCGTCGATCTCGCGATAGACCAAGCCGACGGAGGTCTGGACGTCGCCCCGGCGATAGGCCACGCCGACCGAGGCGTCGCCGAGGAATCCGCCGCGATCCTGGGTATAGCCGGAACGGGCGTAGTCGCCGTCGCGGGTGCGGGCGAAATTATAGCCGACCGCCCGGCCGGAACCGGCGGCGTAAAGGTACCACCGGGGGCGTTCGCCGAAGCGGGCGCCGCCGTCGGGGGCGAGGCGATCCAGGCCTTCGCCGATCTTCAGGGTGGCGCCGGCCTCGGCCGATCCGCCGTCGCTGCCCAGACCGAAACCGGCGTGGGGGGTCAGGCTGACTTCCAGGCCCGAGGCGGTGTGTCCCACAGCGCCGCGGAAGCCGCGAACATAGCGGAAATCATAGGCCTCCGCGTCCAGCTCGGCCCGGTCGATCGGGGTGACCGGCAGGGGCGAGCCGTCGGCGCGACGCAGCCGCCCGGCGGTTTCCAGCGTGACCCGGTCGGTGAAGGCCTTGCGGTCGATCCAGATGTCGTTGCGGCTAGTGGCGGCCAGCCCGTCTGTCTCGGCGGGACGCAATGGGGCGACGAGTTCAAGCTCGGACCCGAACCGTGCATCAGAGGCGACACGGAAGCCGCCCGGTTCATTGAGGCGAGCGGTCGTTGTAAGCGCCGTTTCGGGGGTGTCGTCGAAGGCGCCGGGGACCATGGCCTGTGCGCGCACTTCGGCGACGCCGGCAGCCGCCAGGACGATCCCTACTCCAACGCTCCACACCGCAACGCGCATTCGGTCTCCCCACCGTCCGCTGTTCTCCAGCTTGCACCAGCTGCAACCAGACTCCAACAGACATTTTCACGACACTGTTTCGTCTCTTTTGAAACGACGGCGCCACGCGGGGGTTCCAGACGTGAAAAAGGGCCCCGCGTCGCGGAGCCCTTTTGGGTCTCTGGGTCTAACCGCCTACTGGCAGGCCAGGCACTCGTCGTAGTCGGTCTTGGGCATGGAGAAGAGGTCGGGCTGGTTCGGGTCGATGACCGCCTCGGCCTTGTCCTCGGCGCCGGCGAAGGCGGCGCGCTGCACCGACTTGGAGCGCAGATAATACAGCGACTTCACGCCGCGCTCCCAGGCGGACCAGTGCAGCATGTGCAGGTCCCATTTGTTGACGTCGCCGGGGATGAACAGGTTCAGCGACTGGGCCTGGCAGATTTCCGGCGCGCGGTCGGCGGCCAGTTCCACCACCCAGCGCTGGTCCAGTTCGAAGGCGGTCTTGTAGATGCCCTTCTCGTCCTCGTTCAGGGCGTCCAGATGCTGAACCGAGCCTTCGTGCTCGAGGATCGAGTTCCAGACCGCCTCGGTGTTGATCCCCTTCTCGTCGAGCAGGCGCTCCAGATAGGGGTTCTTGACCGCGAACGAGCCCGACAGGGTCTTGTGGGTGTAGATATTGGCCGGAATCGGCTCGATGCCGGCCGAGGTGCCGCCGCAGATGATCGAGATCGAGGCGGTCGGGGCGATGGCCAGCTTGTGGCTGAACCGTTCCATGACGCCGCGTTCCTCGGCGTCCAGGCAGGGGCCCTTCTCTTCGGCCAGAACGCGGCTGGCCTTGTCGGCCTCGCGACGCAGGTGCTTGAACAGGCGCATGTTCCACGACTTGGCCATGGCGCTTTCGAAGGCGACGCCCTGGCCTTGCAGGAAGGAGTGGAAGCCCATCAGGCCCAGGCCGACCGAACGCTCGCGCTTGGCCGAATAGACGGCGGCCTTCATTTCCGACGGCGCGCGGCGGATGAAGTCCTCCAGGACGTTGTCCAGGAAGCGCATGATGTCTTCGATGAACTTGGGCTCTTCGCGCCATTCCAGGAAGGTCTCGGCATTGACCGACGACAGGCAGCAGACGGCGGTCCGGTCCACGCCCAGGTGATCGCGGCCAGTGTGCAGCATGATTTCAGCGCACAGGTTCGACTGTTTGACCTTCAGGCCCAGCTCGCGCTGGTGCGGCGCCATCTGGCGGTTCACCGTGTCGGAGAAGATCATATAGGGCTCGCCGGTCTGCATCCGGATGTCGAGCAGCTTGGTCCACAGCGAGCGGGCGTCGACGGTCTTGATGACCGCGCCGTCCTTGGGCGACTTCAGGTCGAAGGTGGCGCCGGCCTTCACCGCCTCCATGAATTCGTCGGTGACGTTGACGCCGTGGTGCAGGTTCAGCGACTTGCGATTGAAGTCGCCCGAGGGTTTGCGGATCTCGAGGAACTCCTCGATCTCGGGATGGTGGATGTCCAGATAGACGGCGGCCGAGCCGCGGCGCAGCGAGCCCTGGCTGATCGCCAGGGTCAGGCTGTCCATCACGCGGATGAAGGGGATGATGCCCGAGGTCTTGCCCGCGCCCTTGACCTTCTCGCCGATGGAACGGACGCCGCCCCAGTAGGTGCCGATGCCGCCGCCGTTCGAGGCCAGGGCCACATTCTCGTTCCAGACGCTCTGGATGCCGTCCAGGCTGTCGCCGACGGCGTTCAGGAAGCAGGAGATCGGCAGGCCGCGATCGGCTCCGCCGTTCGACAGGACCGGGGTCGCCGGCATGAACCACAGGCGGCTCATATAGTCGTACAGGCGCTGGGCGTGCTCGGCGTCGTCCGAGAAGGCGGTCGAGACGCGGGCGAACATGTCCTGATAGCTCTCGCCCGCCAGCAGGTAGCGGTCTTCCAGGGTCTTCTTGCCGAAGTCGGTCAGGAGGGCGTCGCGCGAACGATCCACCTGGACCGATTTCACGACAGTCAGATGCGGCTTCTCAGGGGTCGTATTCGTCACAACACCTTGGAATTCCGTCGTCTTCAAAGCCTCGCCGCCAGCCATGGTCATCTGCGTCCTGAACAATAAACAGCCTAGAGCCACCTGCGCCGCAACCACATCATCTAGTGGCTTCAACGCTCCCCGAGCCCACATATAGGGCGCACATGCCTAATAACCCGTCAACGTCTTGACGCTCGCTTTGTCGGCGAATCGGTCGGACAAGTCGTCCACGCCTGGGGAAAATCCAGCGCGCAAGCCAGCAAACCCGTCAGACGCCTTCGCAGTTGCGAGATCACGAACGCGTGATCGGAACCTCGCGCGAGCTTGGCCGTTTCGACGCCCCATGGCTGTTTCCGATTTCCGTCCCTTTTTGATACGCGCCCTGACGGTCGCGCGCACCGAGTTCGCCGCCCTGACGGCGCTGCTCGTCGCGGCGCTGGGCGTCATGACCTTCATCGAGATCGCCGACGACATGACCGAGGCCGACGGCCAGGCCTTCGATCATCAGGTGCTGGCCCTGCTGCGCCCCTATGCCGACGATCCCGGCCGTCCCTGGGGCCCGTGGTGGCTGAAGGAGGCGGCGGCCGACCTCACCTCCCTGGGCGGCATATCGGTGCTGGGCCTGTTCGCCCTGATCGTCATCGTCTTCCTGCTGAGCCAGCGGAAATGGCTGTCGTCCCTGCTGCTGGCCCTGGGCCTGGCGGGCGGGGTGATGCTGAGCGAGGGCCTGAAGGCGGTGTTCGAGCGCGAGCGCCCGCCCCAAGTCATGCAGGCGGTCGAGACGATCAACGCCAGCTTCCCCTCCGGCCACGCCCTGCTGGCGACCGTCTTCTATCTCAGCGTCGCCGTCATGCTGACGCGGGCCTTTCCGCGTCAGAGGTTCAAAATCTTCGTCCTGGGCGTCGGCATTGTGATGGCCCTGCTGGTCGGGCTGACCCGCATCTATCTGGGCGCGCACTGGGCGACCGACGTTTTCGCCGGCTGGGCCGTGGGTTCGGCCTGGGCCATGGTCCTGTGGCTGGTCGCCTATGGGGTCGCGCGCTGGCAGAAGCGTCATCAGGCGCCCCTGCAGGACGAGCCGTCTCCGATCGAGCCCGAAACCATGACCGTTCCGACGAAAGTCTAGACCCGTCCTCAGCTCGGACGCAGGATAGTCTGCCCTAAGACGCCGCCTCGATCTGAACAGGGCGGCGCGCAGACGGGAGAGACGCCATGGACCACGCCGCCCTCTATGCCGAACGGCTGAAGACGCCGGACCAGGCCGCCGCCCTGATCCGGTCGGGCGCCAAGGTCGCCATGGGCCTGGGCGTGTCCCAACCCCCGGCCCTGCTGAAGGCCCTGGCCGAACGGGCCGAGCGGGGCGAGGTCGAGGATGTGAACCTCTATTATCTCCTCTCCACCGCCATCGCCGGCGACACCGTGCTGCGCTACGAGCTGATGGACCGGATCCGGCCGTGGAGCCTGTTCCACAGCGCCGTCGAACGCCGGCTGGAGCAGCGCGCCTTCGAGGAGGGGCGGCCCAATCCGGTCCAGTTCATCCCGACCGGCTTCCAGCAGTCGCCGCGCCTGCTGTGCGACGAAGTCGGGGTGGACGCCCTGGTCTGCACCGTCTCGCCGATGGACGCCGACGGCTTCTTTTCGTTCGGGACCAACACCGACTACGCCAAGCCGGTGTCGGAAACGGCCCGGACCATCGTGGTCGAGGTCAATCCGCACATGCCGCGCGTATTCGGCGACTGCACCGTCCATGTGTCGAAGGTCGCCGGGATCGTGGAACACGCCGCCCCCCTGCTGGTCGTGCCCAGGGCCGAGCCCCAGCCGGCCGACCTCGCCATCGGCCGGATCATCGCCGACCTGGTCGAGGACGGAGCGACGCTGCAGATGGGGATCGGCGCCCTGCCCAACGCCGTCTGCGACGCCCTGAAGGACCACCGCGACCTGGGGGTCCATACCGAGATGCTGACGCCGGGCCTGGTCGAACTGATGCAGGCCGGGGTGGCCAATCACGCCCGCAAGACCCTGCACCCCGGCGTCGGGGTCTTCGCCTTCTCGATGGGCGACCAGAACACCTATGACTTCCTGGACGGCAATCGCGGCCTGGAGGCCCGTCCGGTCTCCTATGTGAACGATCCGGCCGTGATCGCGCGCAACGCCAAGATGGTCTCGGTCAACGCCACGCTTCAGATCGATCTGAGCGGCGCCTGCTGTTCGGAGTTCCTGAACGGCCGCCAGTTCACGGCGTCCGGCGGTCAGCTGGACTTCGTGCGCGGCGCCTATGGCTCGGACGGCGGCAAGTCGATCATCGCCTGTCATGCGACAGCGGCCAAGGGGACCTGTTCGCGCATCGTCGCCCGGCTGGACGGCCCGGTCACCACGCCCCGCAACGACGTCCATATCGTCGTCACCGAACACGGCTGGACCAACCTGAAAGGCAAATCGACCCGCGAGCGGGCGCGCGCCCTGATCGCCCTGGCCGCGCCCCAGTTCCGCGACGACCTGACGGCGGAGGCGGGACGGCAGGGACTGATCTGACCCCACTCTTTGCGAGTCGTTATCGACTTTTCATTTCCGGCGTCGCGGCCTAAACCCCGCCTCGTCATCGGGGAGTAGCCGCCCGCAAACATCAGCGGGGCTCGCGTCAACATACTTCCTCTCCCGGAGAGGATGGCGCGGGAACGGTCCAGGCCTTTTGGGTCGGGATCACGGCAAGACCGGCGGCTTTCGCAGGGATGTCCACGCGGGGCCCGGCTGCGAACGCCACAGGTCCGTCCGCCGAGGCTCCCGCGCACACAGGTTCCTTTTTGGAAGCCTTTCTGATCTCGACCGGCCTGGTCTCCATCGCGGAGATCGGGGACAAGACCATGTTGCTGTCCATCGTCATGGCGGCGACCTGGCGACGGCCGACGCCCATCATCCTGGGCATTCTCGCCGCCACCCTGCTGAACCACGCCTTTGCGGCCCTGGCCGGCACGGTTCTGGCCCATTTCATCACCGGCGACTGGATGCGCTGGATCGTCGGCGTGGCCTTCCTGGGCTTCGCCGCCTGGGCGCTGATCCCCGACACCCTGGACGAACAGAAGGGCGAGGTTCAGCGCGGCTTCTGGGCCATCTTCTGGACCACCGCCTCGGCCTTCTTCCTGATCGAGATGGGCGACAAGACCCAGGTCGCCACCGCCATGCTGGCCGCCCGGTTCGAGAACCTGCCCCTGGTCGTGGCCGGATCGACCCTGGGCATGATGCTGGTCAACGGCCCTGCGGTTCTGCTGGGCGAGACGGCGGCGAAGAAACTGCCGCTGAACTGGATCCGACTCGCCGCCGCTGTGGGCTTTGCGGGCACGGGGTTGTGGATTCTGTTCGCGCCGTAAGCCTGTCGCGCCCCTCGCCATCCGCCCGGCCGGGCCTTACCAAGGACGGATGCGCCTTCCGCTTCGATCCCTAATTTCGCTGGCTGTCCTCACACTGATGGGCCCGCTGGGCTTGCCGGCCAGCGCGAAGCCGGCCGCGCCCGCCTATGCCGTGGACGGCGACTGCGGCGGTCGGCCCGCGACCACGGTGCGGATGGCGCTCGGCTACTGTCTGGGTCTGGTCTGGCAGGGATCGGGCGCCGACGGACCGCGCATGCCGCGCGGCCTGCTGCCCCTGTCCGGCGGCGACTGGCTGGTCACCGACCTGGGCGGCTGGGAGACCGGGCGCGGCGCGGTCTGGCGGTTGTCGTTCGATGCCGACGGAGCCGCCCGTTGGCGCCGATTGGCCCAGGGGCTTTCCATGCCCCACACGGTGGCGCGGGGACCGGACGGAAGAATCTATCTGTCCGAGATGAACCGCATCCTGACCCTGGACCCCGAGGCGGCCGATCCGGCGGCGACGGTGCGGACCGTGATCGGCGACCTTCCGGACAACCGGCTGCACGACAACCGCCATCCCCTGTCCAGTTTCGTCTTCGACGGCGACGGCGCCCTGCTGGTCAATGTGGGGGCGCCTAGCGACCGGTGTCTGGACGTTCGGGGTCGGCCGCGCACCGACGGCTCAGGCGGATGCGCCGACAGCGCCGAAACGGCCCAGGTGCGGCGTCACGCCTATCTGGGCGACGGCCGATGGGCCGAGGACAGCACGGTCTTCGCCTCTGGCCTGCGCAACTCCATCGCCCTGGTGCGGCATCGGTCGGGGACGATCCTGCAAGGCGAGAACTCGGTCGATCTGACCACGCCCGACCATCCCTATGACGAGATCAACGTCCTGCGTCAGGGCGGCCATTACGGCTGGCCCTATTGCGTGGATCTGACGACGCCCCTGCCGGGCTGGAGCGCGGCCCGGGCCCGCTGCGACCGACGCGACCCGCCGGTCGCCCTCTTGCCGCCGCACGCCGCGCCGCTGGACCTTGTCTATTATGAAGGGAGCATGTTCCCGGAACTGCGCGGCCGGCTGCTGATGAGCTGGCACGGTTTTCGTCGCGCGGGCGGTCGCATCGTGGCGGCCGAGACGGACGGGCAAGGCCGACCCCTGACGGACCGGGGCGGACGCTACGCCATCTATCCGCGTGGCTCGCTGCCCTATCCGGCCGGCGCGCCCAGCGTGCGCGGCAAGGTGCTGACGCCGGGTTGGGATACGACGGCGGGCCGTCAGCCGCGCGGCGCGCCCGTAGTCCTGGCGGTCGCCGCCGACGGGTCGATCTGGGTGACGGACGACCGGAACCGGGCGATCCTGAGGATCGCGCGGTCAGAGATCGCCGACTAGGCCGGAACGGCGCGCCTAGGTCCGCAGCGTCAGAGCCAGATGCTGCAACAGCATGATGGTCTTGGCGTCGCGGATGCGGCCGTCGGCGATCATGGCCAGGGCTTCGTCCAGCGTGGGCTCCAGCACCTCGATATCCTCGCCCTCGTCCGGATGGCCGCCGCCGTCGCCGATCCTCATCGACGGGTCGTACTCGGCGACGAAGAAGTGCAGGATTTCGGTGACGGAGCCGGGGCTCATGAAGGCCTCGAACACCTTGCGCACCGCGCCCAGGCGATAGCCCAGCTCCTCCTCGACCTCGGCGCGGATCCGCACCTCGGGCTCGGCGTCGTCCAGAAGGCCGGCCGCCGCCTCGATCAGCAGGTCGTCATAGCCGTTCAGATAGGCCGGCAGCCGGAACTGCCGCACCAGCAGCACGGTTCGCGCCGCCGGATTATAGGGCAGCAGCACCGCCCCATTGCCCCGGTCGTAATGTTCGCGGTTCTGGGTCTGCCAGACGCCGTCGCGCCGTTTCCAGTCGAAACGGGTGGTCTTCAGCACATACCAGTTGTCCGAGAGAAGCCGGGTCTCGTGGATCCTGAGGCGGTCCTTGACGGTCATCGGCGTCCCTCGGGCGGTCTGGCGCTAGGCCTTGCGGGCGTCGCGCTTGGCCAGGACGCGCAGGCGCAAGGCGTTCAGCTTGATGAAGCCGGCGGCGTCCTTGTGGTCATAGGCCTGGACGCCTTCCTCAAAGGTCACCAGATCCTGGTCGTACAGGCTGTTGGGGCTCTCGCGGCCGATGACCGAGACATTGCCCTTGTACAGCTTGACCTTGACCGTCCCGGAGACGTTTTCCTGGCTCTTGTCGATGGCGGCCTGAAGCATCTCGCGCTCGGGCGAGAACCAGAAGCCGTTGTAGATCAGCTCGGCGTATTTCGGCATCAGCTGGTCCTTCAGGTGCATGGAGCCCCCGTCCAGGGTGATGCTCTCGATGCCGCGGTGCGCCGCGATCAGGATGGTCCCGCCGGGGGTCTCGTAGACGCCGCGCGACTTCATGCCGACGAAACGGTTCTCGACCAGGTCCAGACGGCCGATGCCGTTGTCGTGGCCGTACTGGTTCAGGGCGGTCAGGATCGTGGCGGGGCTCATGGCCTCGCCGTTGATCGAGACGGCGTCGCCCTTCTCGAAACCGATCTCGATGACCGTGGCCACGTCCGGCGCGTCCTCGGGCGAGATGGTGCGTTGGTGGACGAACTCAGGCGCCTCGACCGCCGGGTCTTCCAGCACCTTGCCCTCGGACGAGGAGTGCAGAAGGTTGGCGTCGACCGAGAAGGGCGCCTCGCCGCGCTTGTCCTTGGCGATCGGGATCTGGTTCTTCTCGGCGAAGTCCAGCAGGGCCTCGCGACTGCGGAACTCCCACTCGCGCCAGGGAGCGATGACGCGGATGTCCGGCTCAAGGGCGTAATAGCCCAGTTCGAAGCGGACCTGGTCGTTGCCCTTGCCGGTCGCGCCGTGACAGACGGCGTCGGCGCCGACCTGGCGGGCGATCTCGATCTGGCGCTTGGAGATCAGCGGACGGGCGATGGAGGTGCCCAGCAGATAGTCGCCCTCGTATTGCGCATTGGCGCGGAACATCGGGAAGACGAAGTCGCGCACGAACTCTTCGCGCAGGTCGTCGATGAAGATGTTCTCGGGCTTGATGCCCAGCTTCAGCGCCTTCTCGCGCGCCGGGCCCAATTCTTCGCCCTGGCCCAGGTCGGCGGTGAAGGTCACGACCTCGGCGTTATATTCGGTCTGCAGCCACTTCAGGATGATCGAGGTGTCCAGCCCGCCCGAATAGGCGAGGACGACTTTCTTCACGGGCTTGTCGGCGGGGGCGGACATGGCGGCTCTTTCGGTAAACTCAGCAGCAGGGATCGGGGAGTTGACGCGCGCATAAGACCGGGGGTCCGGTGATGCAACCTTTTCCGGGCCTCGGGCGCGCGAACATGAAGCTTTGTTCATGTTCAACGGGTCGCGTTGCCAGCGCACAGACCGTCGTTATGGTCCGGTTCAACTGTAATCCAAGGATGTCATTCCATGCGTCGCACAGGTTCTCTCGTCGCTGCGGCCGCCCTTCTGGCGGTCACCACTCCGGTCTGGGCCTCGGCGCCCGCCGCACCGGCGCAGGCCTCTGCGCCTGCGGTCCAGGCCGCGCCGGTGTCCGAACTGGTCGCTGAAGTCGATATTCCCTACACCAAGTTCACCCTCGACAACGGCCTGACCGTGCTGGTGCACGAGGACCACAAGGCCCCGGTCGTGGCCGTGTCGGTCTGGTACAATGTCGGCTCCAAGGACGAACCGGCCGGCAAGACCGGCTTCGCCCACCTGTTCGAACACCTGATGTTCGGCGGGTCCGAGAATGCGCCGGGCAGCTATTTCACCCCGATGCGCAACATGGGCGCGACGGACATGAACGGGACCACCTGGTTCGACCGCACCAACTATTTCGAGACCGTTCCGACCCCGGCGCTGGAACAGGCCCTGTTTATGGAAAGCGACCGCATGGGCTATATGCTCGGCGCGATCACCCAGGAGACTCTCGATCTGCAGCGCGGCGTCGTCCAGAACGAGAAGCGCCAGGGCGACAACCAGCCCTATGGCCTGAATGAGTACAAACAGCTCGAAGCCCTGTTCCCCGAGGGCCACCCCTATCGCCACTCGACCATCGGTTCGATGGCCGACCTGGACGCGGCGTCGATGGAGACGGTGCGCGACTGGTTCCGCTCCAACTATGGTCCCAACAACTCGGTGCTGGTCCTGGCCGGCGACATCACGCCCGCCAAGGCGCGTGAACTGACCCAGAAATATTTCGGCCCCATCCCGCGCGGTCCGGTCAACACCCCGGCCCAGGCCGCCGTCCCGACCCTCGCCGCGCCGATCGCCGAGACCACCAAAGACCGCGTTTCCAACGCCCGGATCCAGATCAGCTGGGCCGTGCCCGGCCTGCTGGATGCGGACGCCGTGCCCCTCAGCGTCGGCGCCTCGGTGCTGGGCGGCCTGGCCAGCTCCCGCCTGGACAACGCCCTGGTGCGCGGCGAGCAGAGCGCCGTATCGGTCAGCGCCTCGAACGGCGCCTATCATCGCGTCGGCATGTTCGAGATCACCGTCGACGTGAAGCCGGGCCAGGATCCGGCCGCCGTCGAGGCCCGCACCCGCGAAATTCTGAACGGCCTGATCGCTGACGGCCCGACCGCGGCCGAGGTGGAACGGGTCAAGACCCAGTATGTCTCGCGCACCGTGCAGGGGCTGGAACAGGTCGGCGGCTTCGGCGGCAAGGCCGTCGCCCTCGCCGAAGGCCAGCTCTACGCCGGCGACCCGGAACACTACAAGAAGGAGCTCCAGGCCTATGCGGCGGTCACGCCGGCCCAGGTCCAGGCGGCGATGCAGAAGTGGCTGACCCGCCCGGCCTACACCCTGACGACCCTGCCGGGCGAACGTGAAGCCTATGAAGAGGCGGCCGAGGCGCCGTCGGGGGCCAACCACACCCCCGCCCCGCCGATCGAGCGCGTGGCCCGCATGCCCAAGCCCGAGATCGCCGCTGTCGCCAACGTCGACTTCCCGGCGGTCCAGCGCACCCGGCTGTCGAACGGCGTCGAGGTGGTCTACGCCCAGCGTGACGCGGTGCCGGCGACCAAGATCGCCATCGACTTCAACGCCGGCCTGGCGGCGGACGATGCGTCGAAACTGGGTCTGCAAAGCCTGATGCTGGACCTGATGGACGAGGGCACCCGCACCCTGAATGCGACCCAGCTGGCCGAGGCCCAGGAAACCCTGGGGGCCAGCATCTCGACCGGCGCCACCATGGACCGTTCGGTGGTGCAGTTGTCCGCCGTGACGCCGAACCTGAAGCCGTCGGTGGCCCTGCTGGCCGATGTGGTCAAGAATCCGGCCTTCGCCGCGTCCGAGCTGGAGCGTCTGCGCGCCACCCGCCTGTCGCGCATCGCCGCCGAACGGACCCAGCCGGCCGCCCTGGCCAGCCGCGCCCTGCCGGAACTGATCTACGGCGCGTCCAGCCCCTATGGGCGTCCCTTCAGCGGCAACGGCGACGAAGCCAGCGTCAAGGCGATCACCGAGGCGGACATCCGCGCCGACTACGCCGAGTGGATCCGGCCCGACAACGCCAAGATCTTCGTGGTCTCGGACAAGCCCCTGTCGGACATCACCCCCGTTCTGGAGGCCGAGTTCGGCCGCTGGACCGCCCCGGCCGTCGCCAAGGGGGTGAAGGACTTCTCCGGCTCGATCCCCGCCACCACGTCCAAGATCGTGCTGATCGACCGGCCGCAGTCGCCCCAGTCCTACATCCTGGGCGGCGAGGTTCTGGCGGCGCAGGGCACGGACGACCTGCTGGTGTTCAATGCGGCCAACAATGTGCTGGGCAACGACTTCCTGTCGCGCATCAACTCGGACCTGCGCGAAACCAAGGGCTGGTCCTACGGGGTCAACGCCTCGGCCGCCGGCTTCGCCGGTCGCGTCCCCTATCTGGTCACCGCCCCGGTCCAGGCCGACCAGACCGGGCCGGCCATCGCCGCGCTGAACCTTCAGTTCAACGACTTCCTGAAGGGCGGCAAGGGCGTGACCCCGGCCGAGCTGGAGCGCACCGTCAACGGCAACACCCGCCGTCTGGCCGGCAGCTACGAGACCTCGGCCGCGGTTCTGGGCGCCATGCGGACCAATGACATGCTGGGCCGTCCGGACGACTATCCTGAGACGGTCGCCGCCCGCACCAACGCCCTGACGGCGGCGCAGATGGATGCGGCGGTCAGAACCGCCCTCGACCCGTCCCGCTTCGTCTGGGTCGTCGTCGGCGACGCCGCGGTGGTCAAGCCGCAACTCGACGCCCTGGGCCTGCCGGTCGAGGTCCGCTCGGCGGCTCCCGCCGCCCAGTAGGGCGGGCCACAGGCTGAAACGAAGAAGGCCCGGAGAGCGATCTCCGGGCCTTTTTTCATTCTCTCGCTGTCCCCATCGCCGTCATTCTCGGGCTTGACCCGAGGATCGGGTGTGGACCGGGCTCTGCGTCGCCTCAGGCGCAATGCGGCGGACAATCCGGCCCTCGGGTCAAGCCCGAGGGCGACGATGCCTCTGCAAGATCAATCCAGCGTCGCACCGGTGGTGCGCATGATCTCGGCGCGCAGTTCGGGCAGACCGAGCCCCTTCTCGGACGAGGTCAGGGCCACCACCGGGAAGGCGGCGGGGCGTTTGGAGATGGCCTTCAGCGTCGCTTCCTGAACGGCCTCGCCCTCGCCCTTCTTCAGCTTGTCGGCCTTGGTCAGGACGATCTGATAGCTGACGGCGGCGAGGTCGAGCGCGTCCAGCGCCTCCTTGTCCACGCTCTTCAGCCCATGGCGGCTGTCGATCAGCAGATAGACCCGTTTCAGCGTCACCCGGCCGCGCAGATAGTCGCGGCCCAGGTCCTGGAATTTCTTGACCGTGGTCTTGGACGCCTTGGCCCAGCCGTAGCCGGGCAGGTCCACCAGGCGCATCCGGCCGTCCAGGTCAAAGAAGTTGACCTCGCGCGTCCGGCCCGGCTCGTTCGAGGCGCGGGCCAGCTTGTGCATGCCGACCAGGCCGTTGATCAGGCTGGACTTGCCGACGTTCGACCGACCGGCGAAGGCGATCTCGGGCAGGTCGGGATCGGGCAGTTGCTCGATCTTGGCGGCGCCCATGATGAAGGTCGCCGGCCGCGCGAACAGAATCCGCGCGGCCTCGATGTCCTCAGGGGTGAACTCGGTTTCGTCGATCACGCGGCCTTCGTCTTCCGGATGCGCGCGATGAAGTCGTCGATCGGGTTCTCCGCCTTGTAGCGGTGCATGATGTAATACTGCTGCAGGATGGTCAGGATGTTCGACCAGGCCCAGTAGACCAGCAGACCCGCCGCGAACGGGGCCATGATGAAGGTGAAGACCAGCGGCATGAACTGGAAGATCTGGCGCTGGACCGGGTCGGCCGCCGGCGGGTTCATCGCCGTCTGCAGCCACATGGTCAGCCCATAGGCCACCGCCAGCAGGCCGATGCCCAGCGGTCCGACCAGCAGGCCGCCCAACAGGGGCAGGGTCGCCGGATCCCACGGGATCAGGCCGAACAGGTTCCACACCACCGACGGGTCGCGCGCCGACAGGTCGTTAATGAAGCCCAGGAAGGGCTGGTGGCGCATTTCGATGGTGACGGTCAGCACCTTGTACAGGGCGTAGAAGACCGGGATCTGCAGCAGAAGCGGAAGACAGCCGGCGACCGGATTGATCTTCTCCTTCTGGTACAGGGCCATCGTCTCCTGCTGCTGCTTCTGCGGATCGTCTTTGAACTTCTTCTTGATCTCCTCCATCTTGGGCTGGAGGTTCCGCATCTTGGACATGCTGGCGTAGGCGTTGTTGGCCAGCGGGAACATGATCAGCTTGACGATGACGGTCAGGGCCAGAATGGCGACGCCGAAGCTGCCGACCAGGCCGTAGACGTTCTCCAGGATCCAGAAGATCGGGCGCGTCAGGAACCAGAACATGCCCCAGTCGATCGCATAGACGAAGCGCGGCAGACCCAGGTTCTCCTCATAGGTCTTCAGCACCTCGGCCCGCTTGACGCCGGCGAACAGGCGCTGGGTCTCGGTCGCGGTCGCGCCCGGCTGGATGGTGCGGGTGGCGCCCAGGATATTGGCTTCCAGCTGCTGGCCGCCGTTGACGTCGCGGACGCGGAATTCGGTTTCGACCGCCTCGTTCTGCTGCGGCAGCAGGGCCGCCAGCCAGTATTTGTCGGTGATGCCCAGCCAGCCGCCGGTCGAGGCGTTCTCGATCCGCGGCTCCTTCAGCCAGTCCTTGTACTTCTTCTGCTCGGTGCGATAGGCGCCCGGCTTGCCGAAGGTGCCGATGGCGCCCTCATGGACGATGTGGGAGGAACCGGCCAGCGGCGGCACGCCCTGGCGCTGGACGCTGCCGTAGGGGGCGATGGTGATGGCCTGGGTTCCCAGGTTCTGGACCGTGTCCAGGATCGAGAAGACATAGCGGTCGTCGACCGAGACCACGCGGGTGAAGCGCAGGCCCTGGCCGTTGTCCCAGGTCAGGGTGATCGGGCTGGTCGGGGTCAAGGTCGAGCCGGCGGTCAGGCGCCAGACGGTGTTCGGTCCCGGCACGCCGCCGACCACATTGGGGCCGGTCCAGCCGAACTGGGCGAAATAGGCGTTCTGCATGCCCTGCGGGCGGAACAGCTCGACCGGCTCGGGCTTGTCCTGCGTCTCTTTGTAGTCGGTCAGGAACAGGTCGTCGATGCGACCGCCCTGCAGCGACAGGGAGCCCTTCAGGGTGCCGGACTGGATCGGCACGCGCGCGGCCGTGCTCAGGGCTTGGCTGCGATCAGTGACGAAGGTCGGTCCCTGCGGGCTCAAGGCCGTGCGGGCGGCGTTCTCGGCCGTCTGGGACTGTTCGGCCTGGGCCTGCTGCTGCACGGCGCGGCGCTCGGCCTGCGGACGCAGCACGGTGAACCAGTAAATTCCCAGGATCAGGGCCGAGCACACGATGAAGATGATCGTGTTGCGCGAGTTCTCGTTTTTCATGGATTCGGGCGGTCCTGGCCGGATGGGGCGCGGGCGGGCGAAGGCCGGTCGGCCTTCGGTGTCGCCAGCCTTGTAAGCGTCGATTTCACGTCGTCAAGCAGACGGTCCCACGCACGCTCGGTCGTGCCCATTCGGGCGATGAAGACATAGTCGCTGCCGGGCACGCCATGCACGGGCAACATGGCTCGCGCAGCCTCGCGCAGACGGCGTTTGGCGCGGTTGCGCACCACGGCGCCGCCGATCTTTCGGGTGGCGGTGAAGCCCAGGCCGATATGCGGCGATCCGTCGCCGCGTTCCAGCCTCTGGATCACCACGCCGCCGCGCGCCTCGGAAACGCCTTTGGCGGCCGCCAGAAACTGGGGCCGCCGCAACAGACGTTTGATCTGTAAAGGGTCGCTCATGCGTCCAAGGTCCGGACGCGCAAGCCGCTTACGCCGTCAGGCGCTTGCGGCCCTTGGCGCGACGGCGCGCAACAATCTTCTGGCCGTTCTTGGTGGCCATCCGGCTGCGGAAGCCGTGACGGCGCTTGCGCACGAGTCGCGACGGCTGATAGGTCCGCTTCACGGTCGGCTCCTGACGTTAAAAGGTTGGGCGGCGGGGCAAGAGGCGTCCGTCGCAGGAAGGGCGGGCGTATAAGTCGCATGTCCGCGTGAGTCAACGCTCGGACGGCATTTCGGGAATGAAGAGCGTATGGCGAAACGAACGGCGAAGGAATGGGGCCTGCGACTGCTGCCGCTGGCGGTCATCGCCGGCCTAGTGGTCGCCTTCTTCGCCCTGGGCTGGAACCGCTATCTGTCGATGGATCTGATCCGCGAGCACGGGCTGAATCTTCAGGCCTACGCCCAGGCCCATTGGTGGATCGCCCTGGTCGCCTTCATCGCCGTCTACGCCGTCGCCACCGCCTCCACCATTCCAGGGCCGGTCTTTCTGACCCTGCTGGGGGGGATGATGTTCGGCCCCTATGTCGGCGCCCTGGCCCAGGCCAGCGGGGCCACAATAGGCTCGGTCGTCATCTATTTCGTCTATCGCACCTCGATCGGCACATGGCTGCGCGCCAAGTTCGAGGCGGACGCCGGCTTCATGGATCGGCTGGCCAAGGGGATCGACCGCAACGCCTTCACCACCCTGTTCACCCTGCGCGTCATCCCCAGCGTGCCCTTCGTCCTGGTCAACGCCACGGCGGGCATGATGGCTGTGCCGCTACGGCCCTATGTGATCGCCACCTTTATCGGCCTGCTGCCGTCCACCTTCATCTACACCTGGATCGGGTCGCAACTGGCCGACCTGCTGCGGGCCGGGGTGCGGCCGGACCTGCCGATGCTGCTGCGCCAGTTCTTCTGGCCGCTGATGGGGGTGGTCTTCCTGTCCCTGCTGCTGCCCATCGGCATCAAGCTGGTGCAGATGATCCGCGCCCGACGCGCAGAGACCGCCCCGGCATGAGCGCGCTGTTCGACAAGGCGGCGGCGGCGCTGAAACTGTCGCCCGAGGCGGTGGAGACCTGGCGCGAGCGGCTGCGGCCTCGCGCGCCCGACGGCCTGTCGGCCCGACTGCTGCTGCTGACCGTAGCCTTCACCCTGGCGGTCGAGGCCCTGATCATGGGACCGAACCTGGCCGCCTTCCACGAGCGCTGGCTGCGCGACCGCCTGCAAGCGGCCGAACTGGCCTCGGTCGGGGTCGAGGCCCTGCCCTATAGCGCGGTCGAGGACGACACGGCGGCCGAGCTGATGCGGATCGGCGGGGTCCAGGCCGTGGCCCTGACGGAACAGGGGGTCCGACGTCTGCTGCTCCAGGCGCCCAACCTGCCCCGCGCGCCCGAGCTGATCGACCTGCGCCAGCAGAACAGCTGGGCGCGGCTGACCGACCCCTGGCGCACCCTGTTCGGCCATCCCGACCGATCGTTGCGGGTTCAGGCCAAGCCCCGCTATCGCTCGGGCGACTTCATCGAGATCGTCACCCCGGCCCAGCCGCTGAAGCTCGAACTGAAGGCCTTCCTGCTGAACAGCCTCCTGGTGTCCCTGCTGGTCTCCCTGACGGCCGGCGCCCTGCTGTACGGTGGTCTGGCCTTGCTGGTGCTGCGACCCCTGCGGCGCGTCACCCGGTCGATGGAGCGGTTCGCCGCCGATCCCGAGAGCGAGGCCGAGGCGCCGTCCGACCGGCATGATGAAATCGGCCGGGTCGAACGCGAGCTGTCGCGGATGCAGGAGGAGGTCCGTCAATCGCTGCGTTCGCGCGCCCGGCTGGTGGCCCTGGGCGAGGCGGTGGCCAAGATCAACCACGACCTGCGCAACATGCTGACCTCGGCCCAGATGGCGTCCGAGCGGCTGGCGACCTCGGCGGACCCGCAGGTGGCCAAGGCCTTGCCGCGGTTGGAGCGGGCGCTGAGCCGGGCTGCGAGCCTGTCGCGCAATGTGCTCGAATACGGCCGCAGCGAGGAGCCGGCGCCCCAGAAGACCCGCGTGGTCCTGACCAAGGCCCTGACCCTGGCGGCCGAGGATGCGGGGCTGGAGCCGGACGGAGTGCGGCTGGTCAAACAGCTGCCGGCCCGGTTCGCGGTCGAGGCCGATCCGGATCAGCTCTATCGGATCCTGGTCAATCTGATGCGCAATGCGCGGCAGGCCATCGAGGCCGATGCGGGGCGGCCGGCCGAACGGCGAGGGAAGGGGGCGATCACGGTCAGCGCCTTTGGCGAGGACCGGCTGTGCGTCATCCGCATCGCCGACGACGGGCCGGGCATTCCGCCGCGCCTGGCCGAGCGGCTGTTCGAACCCTTCGTCAGCTCCAAGAGCTCGGACGGATCGGGTCTGGGCCTGACCATATCGCGTGAGCTGGCGGCCCTGCACGGCGGGGAGCTGAGACTGGTCCCAAAAGAAGGCGAAGGTGCAGTCTTCGAGCTGCGCCTCCCCGCCTGATCCCTATTCCAGCCCGTCGTCGGAGACGACGAAGGTCCGGTTCGCAGCCTTGGCCTGGGCGGCCAGTTCGTCCTGCACCAGATGCCAGCGCCGCAGCCGCTCGTAGTCGATGGCGTGCTCGGGCGAGGCGTCCAGCCAGTGCCGGAAATCCTCGATCTGCAGCCTGGCGTTGGGTGCGGCGGGATCGGGCAGGGGCGGAACATTGGGCAGCTGGCGCGCCACTTCGGCGGGGATGGGGAAGTCTCCGGACGAGGTGCTGAGGATCATGGCGTGGGCTCGGTGGCGGGGATGACGTCAGAGAGGACCTCGACCATGACGCGAAGCCGCGTCGGGCGCCACCTTTTCGTCACGAGGACGTTGTTGCGGCGGAGCTTCTTAAAGGCCAAGCTGGGTCAGAACCCTGGAGATGTCCATGATCATCCGCGCGTCCCTGATCTGCGCCCTGCTGGCGGCGACGGCGGTTCAGGCGGCCCCGCAGGAGGCCCCTGACCCTTACCGCGACCAGCGGGCCCTGCCCGATCCCAACGACCCGGCCGCGCGCGAGGCGCTGGAGCGGGCGCGGGGCGAGGCCTATCACCGGGCCGAGGACTCCAAACAGACCGAGGAAGAGCTGCGGCTGACCCGGGCCCTGAACGACGAGATCGCGGCCCAGAACAGCCTGGCCGACCGGGCCGATGAGGCGGCCCGGCTGGAGTATGACGCGGCCCTGGCCCGGCACCAGATCGAGGTCCGGCGGATCGAGGACCAGGCCCGGGCGGCGGCCGAGGCGACCCGAGCGGCCCAGGACCAGTATGACCGCGACTATGCGGCCTGGCGCGAGCGGGTGCGGCTGTGCCAGTCGGGCGTGCGGAGCGCCTGCGCGCCCCCCACGCCGCAATAGGCCGGTAGGCTCAGCCGGCGACCAGGCTCATGTCGCGGCGGGCCATCATGCGGTCGAACTCGGTCCAGACGCCGTCGGCGCCGTGCCAGTTTCCCTGGGTCGCGGCCTTCGAATATTCGGTGGCGCGAGCCTCGAAGAAGTTGGCGTGTTCGACGCCCGACAGCAGGGACTGCAGCCAGGGCAGGGGGTTTTCCGTCACCCCATAGACTTCCGGCAGCTTCAGCTGGCGCAGGCGCCAGTCGGCGATGAAGCGGATATATTGTTTGATGTCTTCGGGGGTCATGCCTTGGACCGAGCCCATTTCGAAGGCCAGGTCGATGAACTTGTCCTCCATGTTCACCACGGTCTTGCAGCAGTCGACGATGTCATCGGCCACGGTCTTGGTGACGGCCCCCGTCTCCTTGTTGAAGGCGTGGTACAGCTTGATGATGCCCTCGCAGTGCAGGCTCTCGTCGCGCACCGACCAGGACACGATCTGGCCCATGCCCTTCATCTTGTTCATGCGCGGGAAGTTCATCAGCATCGCGAACGAGGCGAACAGCTGAACCCCCTCCGAGAAGCCGCCGAACATGGCCAGGGTCCGGCAGATGTCAGCGTCTGAATCCACGCCGAACTGACCCATATAGTCGTGCTTGTCCCGCATGGCCTCGTATTCCATGAAGGCGCCGAACTCGCTCTCGGGCATGCCGATGGTCTCAAGCAGCAGAGCGTAGGCCGCGATATGGATGGTCTCCATATTGCCGAAGGCGGCCAGCATCATCTTCACCTCGGTCGGTTTGAACACCCGACCGTAGCGTTCCATATAGTTGTCCTGAACCTCGATGTCCGCCTGGGTGAAGAAGCGGAAGATCTGGGTCAGCAGATTGCGTTCATTGTCGTTCAGGGTCGAGGCCCAGTCCTTGACGTCCTCGCCCAGCGGCACCTCTTCCGGCATCCAGTGGACCTGCTGCTGCTTCTTCCACATGTCGAACGCCCACGGATAGCGGAACGGCTTGTAGGCGGCGGACGGGGTCAGAAGACCGGCGCGGTCGGGGCGGATGATCGGGGTGATGGCGTTCATCGAACTGGACCTGAAAGAGCGATTCCGGAGAGGGGTTCACCATGCGACTCCGCGCGCCCGGCGCCAAGTCGGAAATCACCTATTTGGTGATCACAAATTGTCCTACCCGCTACATCTTGTGGTTTGGATTGAGGAAACTGGGGACGGGCCTGGGGATGGTCCGCCGACCGTCCAGGCCGGCGAATGCAGCGGCGTGTCGTAAAAACAGGGTGACAAACCGCCAAACCGCCAAATCCATGCAGTCTCATGGCGCATCCTCCTGAGGCCCTGAGACGCCGGACGCCCGTTCGGCCGTCGCGGCCACCAGGGCGTCGACCGCCTCCACCGCCTTGGTCGCCTCCAGGAAGGCGGCGAGGATATGGTCGGTGTCGCGGAACGGCCCGGCCTCCTGCTCCAGGGTCCGGCCGGTGCGTTGGCTGAGCACGACCAGCCGCATCCAGCTCGCCGCCTCGGCCGGTCGCCGCATGGCCGCCGCCTCGCAGGCCTGTTTGAAGGCGTAGCGGCGCAGTTCGGCGGGCTGGGGGTCCACCAGCAGGGTGAAGAGATCCTTCTCATGCGCCAGCCGGGTCTTTTCCAGCTCCGTATCGCCGCCCGGCGGAAGGGAAAAGTCCGGCACGACGCCGCGGCGGACCAGGCGCTCGCGGGCCGGATCGCGTCTCTGGTCCTGACGTCGCCATCCCCCGGCGGCGGCGTGGCGTTGCACGGAGCGTTCCGACACCCCGTAGCGTTCGGCCACGACGGCGGCGGCGTCGCCCGACTGAAAGTCGCGGCGGATACGGAGCCAGAGATCGGATTGGGTATTGGGTTCATCGGTCATGGGCGCGAGTGTAAGCCCGGTTCCGAACGCGGATATTCAGAGGGTGGTTTTTATATCTAACACTCTGATTTCACACACACCCGCACGATAGGCTTGAAATTTTTTTCACCATTCACATCGACCAAACGATAAGCGCAGACAGAAGCAGAACATGTCTTTACCCCTAAACTTTGACCTTCTTTCTTTCCGGCCTTGCGGAAAGAAGCGAGTCATGGTCTATGGCCCCTCATGAACCCGCTGCAGCAAATCAGAGACAAGCGCGCCCACCTTGCGAGGCAACGAGCAGCTATTGACCTTCAGGATGCAGAACTGGAAGTCGCCGAAAAAGTGCTGGTCAGATTGGAGGCCGAGAGACCCGAGGGTAAGACATTTGAGCTGCAGCCTGTTCAGCCTGGCAAGAACGACGAACCTCGCGACACATTTGCGTTCGACGTGCCGCCAATAAGGCTCAGCCGTCGAGAACTCGTGCTTGAGGCGCTAAAGGGCGAAAAAATCTGGATGACCTCAGCGGAGATAAACGAGGAAATCGCCAAGCGACACGGCGCTCAGATCAAGCCCACATCCTTCTACCCCATGCTCTCAAACCTCAAAAATGAGGCAGTGATCAAGCGGGAGGGAGACAGAATGGCTCTAGCCAGTCGGATCGAGGGGGAAGGGTAATGTAACCCCAATAGCAGAAAACCCGCCTTTCGGCGGGCTTCCACATCTTAGGAGCCAGGGCCCCACAGATTTCTAGCGGTAGAAGTTTGAACCAAAATCCAGCTCCTAAGTCAACCCAGAACTACGCGCAGCAAGGGAGCTGAGCATGCCTAAGCGTGTCCGAAAACGACGGAAAACTTTCATTCCGCCAAACCACGGGGACCGGTGCCGAGAAAAATACCGACCACCAAAACCAACACCTCATCCACGACAGTAGTGGGATCGCCGCCAGACTTGCTTTCGGGTCTGGCGGCACTTCACCTTGCCCCCTGAAGGCTACGTTCCGGCGTGTCTGTCGCAGACGGCGCTTGCGTCTTTTCACCTTTTCCGGGGCAAGTAGCGATCGCATCTTCGCTCATCAGTCATGGGCCAACGCGAATAACTGAAGGGGGATCGGATGAGTTTCACCGTCTATGGCGCCGCCGGGTCCGGATCGGTTCCGGTCGAGGCGGCGCTGACCCTGCTGGGGCTGGACTATACCGTGGTCGAGGCGCCGACCTGGGAGGGGGAGGCCGAGCGGGACAAGGTGGCGCCGGTCAATCCGATGCGGCAACTGCCGGTCCTGGTCACGCCCGAGGGCGAGATCCTGACGGAGAGCGCCGCCATACTGATCTGGCTGGCGGACCGTCATCATCCCGCCAGCCGTGCCGGGGCGGGGTTGGCGCCCAGGCCGGACGACGCCCGGCGCGGGCAGTTCCTGCGCTGGATGAGCTTCGTGCCCGCCGCGATCTATTCGATGTACTGGGTGCGGGACGTGCCTTCGCGGCTGGCGGGCGACGATCCGGAGGATCAGGCGCGGATCCTGCAACGCACCGAGGACCGGATCGCGGAGTGCTGGGGGATGATGGACCGCCAGATCGCGCCGGGGCGGTTCCTGCTGGGCGAGAGCCTGACGGTGCTGGACCTCTATGTGGCCGTGGCCAGCCGGTGGACGCCGCGCCGCGCGCGCTTCTATGAGGTCGCGCCGAAGATGGCGGCGGTGGTGAGGCGGGTGGATGAGCTGTCGGAGCTCAGGGGGTTCTGGGCGGAACGGTTTCCGTTTGAGGCGGAGTGATCGAGGGTCGAGCCCGCGGCGAAGAGCCCCTCCACCACCGCGCAAAGCGGCGCGGCGGTCCCCCTCCCCGCACAGCGGGGAGGAGACGGTGGGACGGACCCTGGCTGTCTCCTCCCCACAAGGTGGGGAGGTGGATCGACGCGCAGCGGAGAGACGGAGGGGGTCTTGAACGCGCGCTTCTCCTTTCGTCATTCCGGGCGAAGCGAAGCGGAGACCCGGAACCCAGCGGCGCCGTAAGGCGAAATCCATCCGCCGCAGGATGCTTGAACACCGAGTCCGCGACAGGTTCGCGCTCTCGCGCGCCGCTGGGTTCCGGGTCTTCGGGCCAAGCGGCCCTTCGCCCGGAATGACGAAAGTTGGGAGTGAGGCGGGTGGATGAGCTGCCGGAGCTCAGGGGGTTCTGGGCTGAACGGTTTCCGTTTGAGGCGGGGTGATCGAGGGTCGACGCCCCTCTTCTTTCGTCATTCCGGGCGCAGCGCAGCGGAGACCCGGAACCCAGCGGCGCCGTAAGGCGAAATCCATCCGCAGCAGGATGTCTGAACACCGAGACCGCGACAGGTTCGCGCTCTCGCGCGCCGCTGGGTTCCGGGTCTTCGGGCCAAGCGGCCCTTCGCCCGGAATGACGAAAGGGAGGGTGTAGATTCTCTATCCGCCGTCCTCAGCAAACATGGCCCCTCCCGCGCATTGACCCGCCGCATCTCCGCCCTGATATGGCCATGACCGCGAGGCGCTCCCCCTGACCGCGCGGTCGGAGACGACGATGTTCAAAGTCCTGACACAGGCCGGCCCTTATCGGCGCGGCGGACGATGTAGCGGCTGAGGCCGCCCTATCCGTCACATCCAACCCCATAGGCCGGACGTCGAAGACGCCGGTTCCGCGCGCCCGTGCGCGCCAAGAAACAATCATCAGGAAATCTCTCAAATGCGCACCGCTTTCAGAGCCGCCTCGCCGGCTCTTCTCGCCACCGTCTCCGCCGTCGCCCTGCTGAGCGCCGCGCCCGCCTTCGCTCAAGACGCCGCCGCCCCCCAGACCCCGGATGAAGCCGCGACCGTGGACGAGATCGTCGTCACCGGCACCCGCGTGCCCAATCGCTCGCGCCTCGACACCCTGGCGCCGGTCGATGTGGTCACGGCCCAGAGCCTGCAGAACCGGGGCACGACCGAGTTCGCTGCGGCCCTGGCCCAGTCGGTGCCGTCCCTGACCTTCCCGCGCCCCTCGGCCAACGACGGCAGCGACTCGATCCGTCCGGCGACCCTGCGCGGCCTGTCGCCCGATCAGACCCTGGTCCTGGTCAACGGCACCCGCCGCCACGCTTCGGCCCTGGTCAACACCAACGGCGTCGTCGGCCGCGGCTCGGCCGCCGTGGATCTGAACGCCATTCCGACCGCGGCCCTGGACCGGGTCGAGGTGCTGCGCGACGGGGCCTCGGCCCAGTATGGGTCGGACGCCATCGCCGGGGTGGTGAACCTGCGGCTGAAGGAGGCCTCCAGCGGCGGCGGCGCCAGCGTCACCTATGGCCAATATCTGACCACGGTAAAGACCGCGCGCGGCGAGCGCGACGAGGAGGACGGCGCCACCACCACCGCCTCGGCCTGGCAAGGGTTCGCCCTGGGCGACGACGGCTTCCTGACCCTGTCGGCGGAATATCTGAACCGCGAGTCGACCAACCGGTCCGACTATGATCCCCGCGCCGCCGCCAACGGCGCCGTGACCGCCCGGTTCGGCGATCCGGATGTCGAGCAGTGGACCGTCTTCGCCAACGCCGGCAAGGGGCTGGGCAATGGCTGGGAAGCCTATGGCTGGGCCGGCTATCAGGACCGCGACAGCTCCGGCGCCGCCTTCCCGCGCCTGTCGGACAACGTCAACAACGTCACGAGCGTCTATCCGAACGGCTTCCTGCCCAAGGTGGCGGTCAATTCCCAGGACGCGTCGCTGGCCGGCGGCCTGCGCGGCGTCATCGCCGGATGGGACGCCGACGTCAGCCTGGTCTATGGCCGCAACGCCCTGGATTTCCGCACCGAGGATTCGCTGAACTCGACCTATGGGGCCGCCTCGCTGACCAGTTTCGATTCCGGCAGCCTGATCTATGACCAGCTGGTGCTGGGCGCCGACTTCAGCCGGCAGTTCGAGGCGGGTCTGGCGGGCGGGCCGCTGAACCTGGCCTGGGGTCTGGAGCAGCGCTGGGAGAATTATAAGATCGAGGCGGGCCAGCCGGAAAGCTACAACCGCGGGCCGCTGGGGTCGAACACGGCCCTGTCGGGCGGGGCCCAGGGCTTCCCCGGCTTCCAGCCGTCGAACGAAGTGGACGTCGATCGCGACAATTTCGCCGCCTATGCCGATATCGAACTGCCGATCACCGACAAGCTGACGGTCGCCGGCGCCGTGCGGTTCGAGGACTATTCCGACTTCGGCGACACCCAGACGGGCAAGCTGTCGGGCCGGTATGACTTCACGCCCAACTTCGCCCTGCGCGGCTCGGTCTCGACCGGCTTCCGCGCCCCGTCGCTGCAACAGTCCTATTTCACCTCGACCTCGTCGGTGATCCAGGACGGGGCGGTGGTGGAGACCGGCACCTTCCCGTCGGTCAGCGCGGTGGGGACGGCTCTGGGCGGACGGCCGCTGAAGCCCGAGACCTCGACCAACTATTCGCTGGGCGCCGTGGTGCGGCTGGGGGCCTTCGACCTGACGGTGGACGCCTACAAGATCGACATCGAGGACCAGATCGTCCTGTCCGAGCTGATCCGCAATCCGACCCTGCTGACCCCGCTGGGGGTCCAGGCGGCGCGCTTCTTCCTGAACGGGGTCTCGACGACGACGGAAGGGGTGGACGTGGTCGGCCGCTATCGCCTGCCGACCGACAGCGCGGGCGACTTCGACTTCACCGTGGCCGCCAACTTCAACGACGTCTCGCTGGACACCGACCTGTCCACCACCCTGTTCGGCCGCCAGCGGATCCTGACCATCGAGGAGGGCACGCCGGACGTGAAGGTCTCGGCCGGGGCCGACTGGCGGCTGCAGAAGTGGGGCGCCACCCTGCGGGCCACCTATTACGGCGACGTGCTGCAACCGGGGTCGGTGGCGGCCAACGACTACCGCACCGGCGAGAAGACGGTGATCGATCTGGAAGGCCGGTATCAGCTGACCGACCGGGTCGGGCTGGCGGTCGGGGCGGACAATCTGTTCGACGAATATCCGGACGCGACTCCGGCGTCGCTGAATTCGAACGGGGTGCTGGGCTATCCCTACAACTCGCCGTTCGGCTTCAACGGGCGGTTCGTCTATGCGCGGGTCAACCTGACCTGGTAGGCGGCCTCAAGCGGCCCCCTCAGGTGGCCCCCCCTCAGGCGGCCCGGACGTCGTCGACCCTGTGTTCGGCGGCGTCCATGGCCTGGTCCATGGCGGCGTAGAGCTTGGCCTGGGTGATGGGCTTGGCCAGATGGGCGTCCATGCCGGCGGTCAGGCAGCGGGCCACGTCCTCGGGCATGGCCTCGGCGGTGACGGCCAGGACGGCGATCTCGGCCGCCGGGCCTTCGAGGGCGCGGATGGCGCGGGTGGCGGCGACCCCGTCCATCACCGGCATGCGCACATCCATCAGCACCAGATCGAAGGCGCCGGCCCGCACGGCATCGACCGCCTCGCGGCCGTCGCAGGCCTCGGCCGTCTCGCAGTCGGCGGCCTCCAGCATGATCCGCATCAGGTCGCGGTTGGACGGATGGTCGTCGACGATCAGGACCCGCATGCGCCGGTCCTGCACCGGCAGGGCGTCGGGGGTCGCGGCGACCTCGACGGCGGGAGCGGGAATCTCGACGGTGAAGGTCGTGCCCATCGCCGGGGCGCTCTCGACCCAGACGGCGCCGCCCATACGGTCGATATGGGTCTTGGCCAGGGCCAGGCCCACGCCGGCGCCTTCATGCGCGCGGCGAGTGGTGGCGTCGGCCTGTTCAAACAGGCTGAAGACGCCGGCCAGGACGTCTTCGGTCATGCCGCAGCCGGTGTCGTGGATCTCGAACCGCAGCCGGTCGTCGCGCCGCTCGACCTGGATGCGCACGCCGCCCCGACCGGTGAACTTGACGGCGTTGCTGCCCAGATGGTGCAGGATCTGGCGCAGGCGCCGGCCGTCGGTCAGGGCCGCGCCCTCGGCGCCGGGCAGGTAGTCGACGACGAAGTCGAGACCGCGGATGGTCGCCCATTCCCGCGCCGGCCGCACCGCCTCGTCCACCAGGGCGCGCATGTCCACGGGTTTGGAGACCACCTCCCCGCCGCCGCTCGACACCTCCAGCAGGTCCTCGATCAGCCGCAGCATGGCCTCGCCGCACTGGTGCACGGCCTCGACCTGACGCCGGCCCTCGGCGTCCAGCTCGGGATGGCGCGACAGCAGGTCGGCGTAGCCGGTGATCCCGGTCAGGGGGGTGCGCATCTCGTGGCTCATCATGGCCAGGAAGCGCGACTTGGCGGCGTCGGCCTTCTCGGCGCGCTGAAGAGCGGCGAGCGCCGTCTCGGTCCGATCATGCAGACGGGCGAACAGGCGCCGGCGCTCGGTCGACAGGGTGGTGATCGGCAGCGCCGTCGCCATGACGGTCAGCAGGAAGAGGTGAAGCACATTCATCTGGCGCATCACCGCCGGAATGGAGGCGAGGGCGGGATCCTGGCTCAGCCGGGTCAGCACCACGGGGCCGCTGCCGATCAGGGTCGCCCCCACGGCGATGACGGAGATGAGGCCGACCGCCCCGGCGGTCCACGGCGGCGACAGGCGGAAGGCCAGCAGGATCAGGGGCGGGAAGATGATGAACAGGATCGGCGCCGTGGTCTGGCCGAAGGCCCACAGGGCGGCGGCGCACATCAGACCGACCAGAACCCCGACCTCGACCCGCGAGGCCTGGGCGTCATGATGGAACCGGTGCCGACGCGCCACCAGCAGCAGGGCCGGGGTGACGATCATCATCGCCAGCAGCTCCATGTCGAACAGATGGTGCAGGCGGAAGTTGAGAACCTCGAGCGGCATCGGGCGGACCAGCAGGACGATCAGGCCCGATAGCACCGTGGTCAGCGCCACCGCCGGTATGGCCGCGCCGACGGCGAAACGGAACAGGCGTTTTGGCCGCCTCATATCCAGGGCTGCGCCGCACAGGCGCCGGGCCAGCAGGGTCGCGACCGCCACCTGCAACAGGTTCAGCCCGGCGTTGGCGAAGACGAACAGGGGCGTGTCGCCCCGGACGATATTGCTGCCCAGATTGATCAGGACGCAGCCGATCAGAACGGCCCGGGCCTTGTCGCGCGGCAGTTGCAGCACGGCGGCCAGCAGGACGGCGTTGGCGGGCCACATGACGGTGGCGTGCAGCGCCGCCATGCTCCACTGGCCCAGGCTCAGGGCGGCGACGAACAGCAGGACATAGAGCCAGGGGGGCGCCCCAGCCTCAAGACCGGCGTCATGCCGGAAGAATCGCCAACGCCCCCGTCTCAAGGTCTTTCCGCTCCCGTCCATGAGCCTCAATTGGCGGAGATTGCTTAAGAATCCCGTTCTCCCAGAACTAGGTAGAATCACGCATAGGCGCTTCGCCTTGCTCAACCCGGCCGATGGCCCCTACGATAAGACACGGATCTGGCGGCGATCGGCCGCTCTTTTTGGAGTGTCCGCCCATGCGTCTTCTGTCCTGCGCCGCCGCCGCCCTGATCCTGGTCGCCGCCCCCAGCTTCGTCTCGGCCCAGACCGCCCCCGCCGCTCCAGCGGCCGAGAGCCCGGACGAGGCCGCCTTCGAGGCGCGCGCCGAAGCCTTCGGCAAGACGATGGAGACGATGGCGACCGAGATGCAGGCTGCTGCGGCCCAGACGGACAAGACCAAGGCCAAGACCGACCTGGACGCCCTGCAGGCGCGTTATCAGCCCGTAGTCGACGCCTTCGCCGCCGATGTTCAGGCCTTCGCCAGCGCCCAGGGGGCGCCGGCGGATCAACTCGCGGCGGCGGAGACGCAGATCAAGGCGATCCCCGCCATGGTTCGCGCCCAGGTCGAGGCCGCCGCCGCTGCGCCGGCGCCCGCCACGCCGCAATAGTCTTACCGCGATTTCACTTGAGGCCGGGCGGCCTTGGGCGGAGTTTGATCGGGTCGTCAACGGGGAAGCCACCCATGATCCGCGCTCTCAGCCTGACCGCCGCCCTGGCGCTCCTGCCCCTGTCCTCCGCCCTGGCGCAGGACGGCGGCGCCAGTCCCGCCGCCGCCAACCCCGAGTCCGCCGAGGCCCGGCTGGAATCCGCCGCCGACGCCTTCGAGAAGCGGATGGAGGCCTTCGGCAAACGGGCCGAGGCCATTTCCGAAGACGCGAGCCTGAGCGAGAGCGAGCGCGGCCGGCAGATCGCCGCCCTCTGGTCCGACTATGCGCCCGACGTCGCCGCCTTCACCGCCGAGGCCACGCAACACGCTTCTGAACTGGCCGCCGAGGCCCTGAAGGACATCGACGTCGACGCCCTGGTCGAACAGGCTATGAACGACCCCGAGGTTCAGCAGGCGATGGAGGAAGGGCTTCAGAAAGGCATAGCCGCCGGAACCGGCATCGCCCGCAACAGCGCCTGGACCAATCCCGACCCGGAGCAGATGGAGACCTACGGCCTGATCGCCCAGTACGCCCTGGACCAGGCGAGCGACTCCCTCGAGTCCGAGGACGAGGCGCCGGAGGCGCCCGAAGCGCCTGAAGCCCCGGAACCGCCCGAGACGCCGGCCGCCTGACGCTGCTCACTGGCGCTGCCGACCGAGGCTCTCGCCTCGAGGAAAGAGGCCGCCTGCCCCCCATCTTTCGTCATTCCGAGCGTAGCGCAGCGTAGACCCGGAACCCCTCGTCATCCTCCGGCCCGCGAAGCGGGACCGGGGGAGGCGCCGAAGGCGAAATCCATCCGACGCGCCGTTTCTAAACCTTGAGTCCGCGACAGGTTCGGGCTCTCGCGCGCCGCTGGGTTCCGGGTCTTCGGGCCAAGCGGCCCTTCGCCCGGAATGACGAAAGGGAGAGGAAGCAGGCCTCTTCTTGACCGCGCCCGCGATCGCAGCGACACGACGCCGCATGGCCGCCCTTCCCGTCGATCCGCACCTCTATTCGACCTTTTTGGGGGTCATGGTGGTGATGGCCATCACACCGGGCCCCGCCAATCTGTTCGCGGTCGCGACCGGGGTGGAGAAGGGGCGGGCCTCGGCCCTGGTGGGGGTGGTCGGCATGAACTGCGCCACCCTGGTCTGGTTCGCCGCCGCCGCCCTGGGCCTGGGCGCCCTGGTCAAGGCCTTTCCCGACGCCTTTCACCTGATCGCCATAGGGGGCGCCCTCTATGTCGCCTGGCTGGGGATCAAGGCCCTGCGCGGCGCCTGGCGCGACGCCGCCCCCGCCGACCCCCAGCAGCCCGACCACGCCGTCGCGGTGCGCAAGGGCCGCAGCGCCTTCGTCGACGGTTTCGCGGTCCAGATCGCCAATCCCAAGGCCATATTGTTCTTCACCGCCGTCCTGCCGCCTTTCCTGGACGTCGAGCGGCCGGTCGCGCCGCAACTGGCCCTGTTCGCCCTGGCCGTGATCGGCATGGATATGATGTCGATGAGCGCCTACGCCCTGTCCGGCGCCGCCCTGTCGCAGCGCATGCAGCAGCCCCGGTTCCGGCGCGGCTTCGGCCTGTTCGTCGGCATCCTGTTGCTCACGGCGGCCGTACTGATTGTATTAAGGCTCTAGACGCGGTCCGGCTTCGTCCTAGATTGACGGGGAACATGGCCGTTCATGCGCCGTTCAGCCGCCAGCGCGCCCGAATGGGCGATCAAGGAGTTGATTTCATGAAAGCCCTACCCAGAAACAGGACGGCGCTCCGGGCCCTGGCCCTGACCGCCGTCGCGGGTCTGGCCCTGGCCGCCTGCGCCACCGCCACCCCCTATCAGCCCGCCGGCCTCAACGGCCAGCGCGGCGGCTATGCCGAACAGCGGGTCGAGTCCAACCGCTTCCGCGTCAGCTTCGCCGGAAACTCGGTGACGTCGCGCGAACAGGTCGAGATGGGCCTGCTGCTGCGCTCGGCCGAACTGACGGTCGAGAGCGGCTATGACTGGTTCGCCACCGTCAACCGCGCCACCGACCGCGACACCCGTTTCGTCTCCACGCCCGATCCCTTCTACAGCCGTTACAACAGCTTCTATGGCCCCTACTGGGGTCCGTCGTGGCGCTATTACCGCGGCGGCTTCTGGAGCCCGTGGAACAGCTGGGACAACGACTTCGACACCCGGCAGATCGACCGGTACGAGGCCAATGCCGAGATCATCATGGGCCGCGGTCCCAAGCCCGCCGGCGACCCCAACGCCTTCGACGCTCGCGACGTGGTCCAGAACCTGTCCTCGCGCGTCACCCGTCCGGCGCCCTGAGCCGCCGCGAGCGCCAAAAGAAAAGGCCCGGAACCTGGGTTCCGGGCCTTTGTCGTTTCAGGCCGCGCCCGCCTATTTCATCGCCGCCAGGGCGTGGCCGGCGATCAGGGCGTCGGCCAGACCGTGCGGATTGCGGACATTGTAGTTCTCGGTCGTCACCACCACGACCGTGTCCAGGTCCGGAACGATCACCACCTTGTTGCCGCCGGTCCCCGCCATCGCCCAGGCGGGATGGGCCACGCCGTTGACCTGATAGGTCGGCAGCCAGATCAGATAGCCGTAGTCGCCCCGTTCGGGATCGACCGTGGAATGCGGGGCGGTCATGGCCTTCGTAAAGGCCTCCGGCAGCACCTGACGGCCGTCCCAGCGGCCCTGGTTCAGCAACAGCTGGCCCAGGGTCAGCAGGTCGCGGCTGCGCAGGCCCAGGCCGCCGCCGCCCTGGGCCAGACCCATCGGCGAGGTCTGCCATTGCTCGCCCTCGATCCCCAGCGGGCCGAACAGGGCGTCGCGCGCAAAGGCCTGAAGCGGTTCGCCCGTCGCCGACTGGACCACGGCGCCCAGGGTGGTCACGCCGGCGGTGCAATAGCTGAAGGCCCGGCCATAGGGCTGATCCGCCGGTTTCGGAATCCAGGCCGGAAAGCCCCGGATCGGCAGGTCCAGGGCGAACTTGACCCAGTCCTCGATCAGATACATCCGCTCCTCGTTGCCGCGCGAGAAGGAATTGTCGTCGTCGCATTCCAGCAGCGAGCTCATGGTCAGCAGATCCTCGACCGTGATCGCGGCCTTGCGCGGGTCGGGATTGTCGAACGGCCCGTGGTCGGCGACGAAGGGCAGGATCGGGGCGTCGACGCCGGCGATGTCGCCGCGCGCGACGGCGGCGCCGACCAGCATGGCGGTGACGGTCTTGGTCACGGAGCGGGTGTTGCGCCGGCTCTCGCGGCCCGCCCCCTCGGCACCGGCCTCGTCGAAATAGACCTCATGGACCAGCCGGCCGTGGCGGGCGATCAGGACGCTGGTGATCTTCTGGAAGGTCCCGGCGCGGACGGCGGCGTCCATGGCCGCCAGCCCCTCGGCCGAGACCCCCTGGCTTTCAGGCGCGGCGACGGGCCAAGCCGGTTCGGCCAGGACCGGAGAGGAGATGAGCGCGAGGCCGAGGGCCGCGATAAGCAGGGGACGCATGACAATCCTTGAAGAGGAGCGAGACCCGAGGTGTGGCAGGATGCTCGCGCCGGGTCTTGAACAGGTGAAACCGGCTCAGGCGAACAGGGCGCGATAGCGGCCGGGCGTCAGGCCGTAGATGGAACCGAACTCGCGGGTCAGATGGCTTTGATCGGCATAGCCGCCGAGCGCGGCCAGCTCGGCCAGGTCCACGCCCCGGGCCAGACGCCCGGCGGCGCGATCGGCCCGCGCCTGGCGAATGGCGGCGGCCGGCGAACGGCCGAAATGGCGACGATAGCGGCGCGCCAGCGAGACGGCGTGAACGCCGACGATGCGGGCCACGGTGGCCACCTCCAGCCCCGGCCGGTCGGCCAGGTCGTGCAGAACCTCATGGGCCCGCAGCAGCCACTCGGGCGCCGGGTCCTCGTTCAGGTCGCCGGGGGTCAGCACCGCCGCCGCCAGATCCAGGGTCAGCCCCTCCATCGCCACCGCGTCCCCCGCCGCGAACCGGCCGGCCACCCCGATCAGACGTCGCGCCGCGCCTTCGGCCAGGGCGCCGCGCAACCGCATAGGGTCGCCGCGCCCGGCGCTCTTCGGCGGATCGAAGCTGATGGACAGGAAACGGCCGCCGGCGGCGGTGAAACAGTCGCGGTGTTCGACGCCCGGCGGGTTCCAGACCAGGGCGCCGGGGCCGAAGGCGGCGCCCTGGGGCGTCAGGGGGTCGTGCGCCAGGCTGCAATAGCCGTCGTCGAGCGCCAGGATGAAATGGGCGTCGTCATGGGCGTGAAACACGACGCTCTCGGGCGGACGGTCGGCGATCCACAGGCCGACGCGAAACCCCCCGGCCTCGACCGTGCGCGAGGCGGCGCCGAAGAAGTCGCCGGACGACAGATGTGGTCTGGCCATGAACCGATCCCTGTGCGGCGTCTCCCGCCACGCTTGGCATGATGCGCGGGACGGACGCAAAGAAAAAGGCCCGGAACCTGGGTTCCGGGCCTGTCTCTGTCGGTGCTGTCGCGACCCTGGACTAGTCCAGGGTGCGCTTGATCTCTTCGACCGTGAAGCACTCGATGTAGTCGCCTTCCTTGATGTCCTGGAAGCCCTGGAACTGCATGCCGCATTCCTGGCCGGCCGTGACCTCGTTGACCTCGTCCTTGAAGCGTTTGAGCGTGTTGAGCGTGCCCAGTTCGAGCACGACCACGTCGTCGCGGACGATACGGACGCGGGCGCCCTTGCGGACCACGCCTTCCGACACCCGGCAACCGGCGATCTTGCCGATCTTGGAGATATCGAACACCTGCAGGACGGCGGCGTTGCCCAGGAAGGTTTCCCGTTGCAGCGGCGCCAGCATGCCGGACAGCACGCCTTTGATATCGTCCAGCAGGTCGTAGATGATCGAATAGTAGCGGATCTCGACGCCCTCGCGGTCGGCCAGATCGCGCGCCTGTTTCGAAGCCCGGACGTTGAAGCCCAGGATCGGCGCCCCGGCCGACTTGGCCAGGTTGACGTCGCTCTCGGTGATGCCGCCGGCGCCGGAATAGACGGTGCGGGCGCGCACCTCGTCGGTGCTCATCTTGTCCAGCGACCCCATGATGGCTTCGGCGGAGCCCTGGACGTCGGCCTTGATGACGACCGGCAGTTCCGAAGCCTTCTTGGAGCCCAGCTTGGCCATCATGTCGACCAGCGAGACCGAACCGCCCGAAACCTGGGCCTTTTCGCGCTTCACCCGCTGGCGGTATTCGGTCAGCTCGCGGGCGCGGGCTTCGGATTCCACCACGGCGAAGACGTCGCCCGGAGACGGGGCCTCGTCCAGACCCAGGATCTCGACCGGGACGGACGGACCGGCCTCGGTCAGCTGCTCGTTGCGTTCGTTCAGCAGGGCGCGAACCTTGCCCCACGAGCCGCCGGCCACGACGATGTCGCCGCGCTTCAGCGTGCCGCGCTTGACCAGGACGGTGCCGACCGGGCCGCGGCCCTTATCCAGCTTGGCCTCGATGACCACGCCCTCGGCCGAGCGATCGGCGTTGGCGCGCAGGTCCATGACCTCGGCCTGGACCAGGATGGCTTCCAGCAGGCCGTCGAGGTTCATCCGCTCCTTGGCCGAGACCTCGATGATCTGGGTCTCGCCGCCCAGGTTTTCGGCGATGACTTCGTACTGCAGCAGCTCGTTAACGACCTTCTGAGACGTCGCCCCCGGCTTGTCCATCTTGTTCACCGCCACGATCAGGGGCGCATTGGCCGCCTTGGCGTGCTGGATGGCCTCGATGGTCTGGGGCATGACGCCGTCGTCGGCGGCCACGACCAGCACCACGATGTCGGTCACATTGGCGCCGCGCGCCCGCATGGCCGAGAAGGCGGCGTGGCCCGGGGTGTCCAGGAAGGTGACCTTCTGGCCGTCTTCCAGGCGCACCTGATAGGCGCCGATATGCTGGGTGATGCCGCCGGCTTCGCCGCCTGCGACGTCGGTGGTGCGCAGGGCGTCCAGCAGCGAGGTCTTGCCGTGGTCGACGTGGCCCATGATGGCCACGACCGGAGCGCGGACTTCGGAGGCGTCGGCGTCGTCGGCCTCGCCCAGGAAGCCGGTTTCGATGTCGGACTCGGAGACGCGTTTCACCGCCATGCCGAATTCCTCGGCCACCAGTTCGGCGGTGTCGGAATCGATCACATCGTTGATCTTCATCATCAGGCCCTGTTTCATCAGGAACTTGATGATGTCGACGCCGCGGACGGCCATCCGGTTGGACAGCTCCTGCACGGTGATGACGTCGGGGATGACCACTTCGCGCGGACGGTTGGGCGCGTCGGTCGAGCCGCCCTTACGCTTTTCCTTCTCGCGTTCGCGGGCGCGACGGACCGAGGCCAGCGAGCGCATCCGCTCGGCGGCGTCGCCGTCGCCGACCACGGACTGGATGGTCATCCGGCCTTCGCGGCGCTTGGGCTCGCCGCGCGTGCGGCTGACCGCCTTGCCGGCGTCGGAGAAACGCTTCTCGCGATCGTCGTCGCGGCCGACCGGGCGGCCGAAGCCGGCGCCGGGGGCGCGGCTGGGGCGAGCCACCTCGGCCTGGGCCGGGGGCGCATTCGGGGTCGCACGACCGCCGGGGCCGGTGCGCGGACCGCCGGGACGGGCGGCGCCGGGGGCCGGACGCGGGTTCAGGGCCGAGTAGCGGACGGGTTCAGCCGGCTTGGCGCCCTGCGGACGGCCGGCGCCGCCGGGGGCCGGACGGGCGCCCTGGGGGCGATCCGCTTGCGGACGATCCGTCTGCGGACGATCCGTATAGGAGCGTTCGCCGCCGCCCATGGCCTGTTCACGGGCCGAACGACCGCCGAAGGCGGGACGCTCGGGCGCCGCGCGCTGGGGATTGCCGGGCTTGGGCACGCGCTGGCCGAAGTTGACGACCGGACGCGCCGGAGCCGCCGGACGGGCCGGAGCGGCGGGAGCCGCCGGGGCAGGCGCTGGCGTGGGGGCGACCGGAGCCGGAGCCGGAGCGGCGGCGACGGGCGCAGCCGGTTTGGGCGCGGGCTTGGCCGGAGCGGCGGGGGCCGCAGCGGTCAGCTTGGCGGCTTCGGCGCGGGCGGCCTCGGCGGCGGCCTGAGCGGCGGCGGCCTGAGCCGCAGCGGCCTGGGCGGCGCGTTCGGTGGCGGCGGCCTGTTCGCGCGCAGCGGCTTCAGCGGCGGCCTTGGCGGCGGCGTCGGCCGCAGCCTTGGCGGCGTTGGCCTGGGTGGCCATGGCGATGGCGCGGCGACGCGCTTCCTGCTCTTCGGCCGACAGGGCGCCGCCGGCCGGTTGCGACGACCGCTGACCCTGGGGCCGGTTCTGGGAGGCGGCCTGTTGCGGGCGCGCGACGTCGAAGCCCTGAGGCCGTTGCGGTCCGCCGGCGCCGGGTCGGCGTTTGGTCTCGACCACCACCGTCTTGGACCGCCCGTGGCTGAAGCTCTGCTTCACGGTTCCGGTCGGGACCGATCCCACAACGCGCGGCTTCAGGCTCAGCGGCGCGCGCGGCCCCGTCTGGGACGGCGTGCCGCCCGGGGCGCCCTGGCTCGAACCTTGGCCTTGGTTGGTCTTGTCGTTTTCGTCGCTCATACGGTCGCTTTAATAGGGCGGAAAATCCCGCCGTCGTCTCAATGCACATGAACGACCGTGAGCCCGTCTCCGCCCTTGGAGACAGGCCCTCGGCCGCCAAAATCCTTAGCTCGCCCCTGAAGGGGTTGCTCCCGCCGATCCGTCCTCGTCCCTGGGAAGATCCCAGTGAGCGGGGCGAAGCGGCCGAAATCCAGCCAATCGTTCGACCTCCATGGTCCACCGATCGGCCCGTCCGCCCGCAAGCAGGACGGCGTGTATCGCATTTTCCAGCCCAAGGGCCAAACTCAAATCGTCCACAGTGAACGCGCCGCAGATTTTCGCGGTCTGATGGCGGGCCAGGGCGAGGATTTTGCCACGCCCGTCGGCCGAACCGTCGGCGGCCTCGATCACCCAGGCGACCTTGCCGGCCCGCAGATTGGCGGCGGACTTCTCGAAGCCAGAGATAAGCACGCCTTCGCGCCGGGCAAGACCCAGCTGGTCGAGACAGCGCCGGAACAGCAGCCGTTCGACGACATCGGCCAAGTCGGCCGGGGCGGTCAGCTTGGTTTTGGCGGCGCGGGTGAAGCCGTTCTTCTTGACCGCCGTCTCGATCGAGGTGCGGCTGGCTTCGACCCACAGGCCGCGTCCGGGCAGTTTCCTGCCCAGGTCGGGAACCACCTGGCCATCGGGCCCGGCGACGAAACGGATCAGGCGAGATTCGTCCATGACCTCGTGAGAGACGAGGTCCCGGCGTTCCCGATCAATCGTTGCGTCGCGCAAGCTCATATGTGGCCAGGTCTCCCATCACGCGTTCGACGGTTCGGAGTCGTCCTCGGCGAGGACCTCCGTTGCGTCTTCGGGGGCGTCTTCAGCCGGGGCTTCGCCGAACACCTGGTCCGGGTCGTATTCGCCGTCGGCGAAGTCTTCCTCGGCCTCTTCCGGCGCGGGCTGCGGCAGTTCCGAGGCGTCGATCCAGCCGGCGGCGACGCGGGCCTGGAGGATCAGCATTTCGGCGTCTTCCTGGGCCAGGTTGAAGCTTTCCAGCACGCCCGGGACCTTGACCCGTTCGCCGTTCTTCACTTCGTAGCCGCCGCGGATTTCGTCGGTGGCCAGGTCGGCCAGGTCCTCTACGGTCTTGACCCCGCCTTCGCCCAGGGCGACGGCCATGGCCAGGGTCACGCCCGGAACCTGCAGCACGCCGTCCTCGACGCCCAGTTCGACGCGCTTGGCGTCCAGCTCGGCGGCCTTGCGGTCCAGGAAGTCGCGGGCGCGGGCCTGCAACTCTTCGGCGGTCTCTTCGTCGAAGCCTTCGATTTCCGAGACTTCGTACGGGTCGACATAGGCCAGGTCTTCCACCGTGGCGAAGCCTTCGGTGACCAGCAGCTGGGCGATGACCTCGTCCACGTCCAGGGCTTCCTGGAACAGGCCGGTGCGCTCGCTGAACTCGCGCTGGCGGCGCTCGGAGTCCTGGGACTCGGTGATGATGTCGATCTGCCAGCCGGTCAGTTGCGAGGCCAGACGCACGTTCTGGCCGCGACGGCCGATGGCCAGCGACAGCTGTTCGTCGGGCACGACCACTTCCACGCGGCCGGCTTCTTCGTCGAGCACGACCTTGGAGACTTCGGCCGGGGCCAGGGCGTTGACGATGAAGGTCGGCTCGTCCGGGTTCCACTGGATGATGTCGATCTTCTCGCCCTGCAGTTCGGCGACGACCGCCTGAACGCGCGAGCCGCGCATGCCGACGCAGGCGCCGACGGGGTCGATCGAGCTGTCGTTCGACAGGACGGCCATCTTGGCGCGCGAGCCCGAGTCCCGCGCAGCGGCGCGGATCTCGATCACGCCGTCATAGACTTCCGGCACTTCCTGGGCGAACAGCTTGGCCATGAAGCCGGGGTGCGCGCGCGACAGCATGACCTGCGGGCCCTTGGCCTCGGGCCGGACGTCGTAGATGTAGGTGCGGATCCGGTCGCCGATGTTGAACACTTCGCGCGGGATGGACTGGTCGCGGCGCATGACGCCCTCGCCCCGGCCCAGGTCGACGATGGTGTTGCCGTATTCGACGCGCTTGACCGTGCCGTTGACGATCTCGCCGACGCGATCCTTGAACTCTTCGTACTGGTTGGCGCGCTCGGCCTCGCGGACCTTGCCGGTCACGACCTGGCGGGCCATCTGGGTCTGGACGCGGCCGAACTCGAACGGCGGCAGGGTCTCGACATATTCCTTGCCGACCTCGGCCTCGGGATCGCGCTTCAGCGCGTCCTTCAGGCGCACCATGGCGCTGTCGTTGAACTCTTCCAGCTCGTCTTCCGGCTGCCAGTCGTCCTCGACGATGGTGACGTGACGGGTCAGGGCCAGTTCGCCGGTCTTGTGGTCGATCTTGGCGCGGATGTCGTGATGGGCGCCGTAACGCGACTTGGCGCCCTTCTGGATCGCCTCCTCGATCGCCTCGATGACGATCTCGCGCTCGATGTTCTTCTCTCTAGCCACGGCCTCGGCGATCTGCAGCAGTTCGAGGCGGTTGGCGGAAATACCGGTGACGGCCATCAGGCGTTGTCCTCAGAAGGGGTCGTGGTGTCGGTTGTGTCTTCGGCGGCCTCACCTTCCGGCAGGCCGTCGTCTTCAGGTTCGCCGCGCGCGGCGCGAATGGCGGCGCCCCGTTTCATCAGGGCGTCGGTCAGGACCAGTTTCGCATCGCTCAACCAGTCGAAGGGGATCAGGGCGGTTTCGTCCTCGCCGTCCAGGTCGATCAGGACATTGCCGTCCTCATAGCCGGCCAGAACGCCCTTGAACCGCTTGCGGCCCTCGATCATCCGGTCCGTCTCCAGCCGCGCCTCCTCGCCCTCGAACAGGTCGAAGTCGATGGGACGGGTCAGGGGTCGGTCGATGCCGGGCGACGAAACTTCCAGCATATATTCGCCGGCGATGGGGTCGGCGGCGTCGAACACCTCCGACACGGCCCGGCTCAGCTTGGCGCATTGCTCGACCGAGATGTCGTGGTCGGACGGGCGTTCGGCCATGATCTGCAGACGCTGGCGCTTGGAGCCGGTCATCAGGCGGACGCGCACGACCTCGAGACCGAGCGACTCCGCGATGGGGTCGATCAGCTCCAGCAGTTGGCGGTCCTGGGCGGTTCTTGCGCGCAAGCGGCGATTATCCAAAACAAAAGCGGCGGTCCGTCCGGGCCGCCGCTTGGAACGACGCCGTTGGACGCCGGTCTAACGATGTGGAGGGCCGTATAGGCGGTTCAGGATCGCTTGTCAGCCCCAATCAGCTCACATCCCCAGAGACAGTCCTTATAACTTGTCTGAACAGCTCATTTGCATCGTTGGTTGACAGCTGGGCGCCTCTCCGCAGCGCTTCCTTCCTGTGCTCGTCCAGATTCGAGCCCGCGTATATGAAGAATGGCAGCCTGAGGCCTTGAGATCTTACCGCCTCAAGCAGGACGTAGCCTTCTTGCGGCCCCTCCACTCGCCCCATGTCTGAGATGATCGCTGAAAATTCCTGACGCCTTAAGGCATCCAGCGCCTGTTGAGTGGACAAAGCTATATGAACATCTATGCCAAACTCACGCATAGCATCTCGTAAAAGCCTATTGTTCTCAGGACGGTCATCCACCCACAAAATGCACCGCCCCTCCTCGCCTCGTCTGGGCGCTTGATCGATGGCCGCTACCGCTTCGGCTACAGCTTGATCTGGAGATTTCCCTGAAGTGCTTGCTAAATTAGCAGCTACCAGCGCCCCCGTAGCTCGCGCGATCCGCTGAGCTTCTAAGTAGTTTCTCTCGTCTTTGAAGTCTGTTGGCGGATACAAACTTGTAGGATGGCGCGCCAGAAGCCAAGTGAAACAACCCAGCACCAAAACAGGAAACAAGACCATAAAGTAGACGAGCGGTATACGCTCCATTGACGAACTGAAAGTAGCAGCTCCAGCTACTATCGATGCCAAGGCATAAACGAGCACTATTAGAAGTGCAATTATCCCGAGCGGCCCTCGAGACAGTTTACTTGCCGTCGTTGAGAAATCCATCACGTGCCATCAACTTGGAGTTGATGACAGCTAGAACTGCAAAGCTCAGGTGTCAATGTGCCTATATGTTGACTCCACCGGCGGCTACCAACCTCGACTCCTGCTTGTCGGCTCTGGGGTGGCCTTTGATGGAGGCGCAACCGAGCCGAGACCAAGAATCATCAGCGCGGCAGCAGTTCGCTTGCCTGGTCAGGTCACCACCATTTATCTCAGCGCTTAATCCGCCTCAGATCAGCGCCAACCGCCCCAGATAATCCATCTTGCTCAACGGCACGCCTTCCTTGCGCAGGATGGCGTAGGCGGTCGTGACGTGGAAATGGAAATTGGGCAAGACGAAACTGGTCAGATAGCCCAGGCCGTCGAAATTCATCTCGCGGCTGGGCGTCTTCAGCGTCACCGGCCGGGTCTCGGCGCCGACGAAGGCGGCGGGATCAACGCTGTCGATGAAGGCCAGGGTGCGGGCGATCCGGTCCTTCAGTTCGGCGAAACTGGTCTCGGTGTCGGCCATGGCCGGGTTATCGACGCCCGCCAGCCGCGCCACGGCGCCCTTGGCCGTGTCCGACGCCAGCTGGATCTGGGCGGGCAGAGGCCGCATGTCCTCATGAAGCCGGGCCTGGATCAGAACGGCTTCGTCAAAGCCGTCCGCCGACGCCTTGTCCAGAAAGCCCGACAGATTGGTCAGACCGCGCACGAGGACGGGGACCGCGACGTCGTAGATCGAGAGGGTCATTTCAGGGCTCCAGCCAGGGCTCCAGTGGGGAACGCCATAGCTGGCCGGTTCATCGCCGCCGCGCCAGCCCCCGTCGCCGGTTCGGCCCTAGAATTCCTCCCAGCCCTCCGAAGCCGGCGCGGCCTGGTGAGCGGCCTGGTGAGCGGCCTGGGGCGCAGGCGCCGCGCCGCCGCGCCCGATGGTCTTCATCGCCGCCGCCATATGGTTCGAGCGGGCGGGCGCAGAGGCGGCGGGCCGGGGCTCAGGGCGCGCAGGCTTGGGCGCCGAACGCAGGGCCGGAGCGGCGCGGGCCGTCTCGCCGACCTTGAACTGGGCCACCGACGTTTGAAGCGCCTCGGCCTCCTGGGCCAGCGAATGGCTGGCCGCAGTCGATTGCTCGACCATGGCGGCGTTTTGCTGGGTGACCTGGTCCATCTGGTTGACGGCGGTGTTCACCTGGGCTAGGCCCACGGCCTGTTCCTGGGCCGAGGCGGCGATTTCCGAGACCAGGCCGTCGATCTCGGCGACACGATCCACGATCCGTTGCAAAGCCTCGCCGGTCTGGCCGACCAGTTTCACGCCCGAGCCGACCTGGGTGGTCGAGGCCGAGATCAAGGTCTTGATCTCTTTCGCCGCTTCCGCCGAACGCTGGGCCAGGGCGCGGACTTCCGAAGCCACGACGGCGAAGCCGCGACCGGCCTCGCCCGCTCGGGCCGCCTCGACCCCGGCGTTCAGGGCCAGAAGATTGGTCTGGAAGGCGATCTCGTCGATGACGCCGATGATCTGGTTGATCTGGGCCGAGGACCCCTCGATGGCGTGCATGGCTTCGACGGCGTCGCGGACGATGACGCCCGAGGTCTCGGCGTCGCCCTTGGCGGACTGAACCACGTCCGAGGCCTGGCGCGCGCCCGAGGCGGTCTTGTTCACGGTGGCGGTGATTTCATCCAGGGCCGCAGCTGTTTCCTCCAGCGAAGCGGCCTGTTGTTCGGTGCGGCGCGACAGGTCGTCAGCGGCCTGCGAGATCTCGCCGGCGCCTGATCGGATGCCCGCCACATTGCCCAGCACCACGCCCATGGCCTGCTGCAACTGGGCGATGGCGGTGTTGAAATCGGCTTTCAGCTTGGCGTAATCGCCCGGGAAGTCCTGGGTGATGCTGTAGGTCAGGTCGCCCCGCGTCAGATGTTCCAGCCCTTCGCCCAGGGCCGCGACCACGGTCGCCTGCTCGCGGGCCAGGGCGTCTGCGGCGCGCTGGTTGCGGGCCCGCTCCTCGTCCGACTGGGTGCGCAGGGCCGCGCCCTCGGCTTCCAGCTCCATCTTCTCGACGGCGGCGTCGCGGAAGGCGATCAGGGCGATCCCCATCTTGCCCAGCTCGTCCTTGCGCTGGGCGTGGGGCACGTCGATCGTGGTGTCGCCGCCGGACAGCCGCCCCATGCGATCGCCGATTCCGGTCAGGGCGCCGACGATGGACCGGGCCACGACAAGGCCGGCGGCCAGGGCGGCGACGGTCGCCAGGGCGATGGCGATCAGGGTCTTCAGCGCCGCCGTATTGACGTTCTGCGAGAGCTGAGCCGACTCTTCGGCGCTCAGTTTGACCTTGGCGTTGGTGAAGGCGGTCAACTTGGGGACCAGATCGGCCATCTTGGCGTCGAGCTGAGTCAGCAGAACCCGCTCCGCCGCCTTGTCATTGATGAGGCCGAACTCGACCGACCGGCCGACCAGGGTTCGGATTTCGTTCAAGGGGCCGCGGAAGCTCTCGATCTCGTCTTTCCAGTGGGGCGCTGTGGACTCGGCCTCGGTGAGCAAGGTTTCGATCGTCTGGATCTTTTCCTTCGCGTGATCAGCCGCATCGCGCGCCTCGGCCGAGGCGCCGTCATAGGCGAAGATCTTGTAGGCGTCATAGCCCAGACCCTGAACGGTCCGATTGACCCGGACCATCTTCACCAGGGCGACGCCCTCAACATCGACCAGCCGGCTGTAGTCGGCGTCGATCCGCTTCATCTCCCAGGCGCTGTAGGCGGCGCCCCCCAGCCCCACAAGGGCCAGCAGGATCAGGGGCACGATGATCTTCACCGCGACCTTGGTGTCGGACAGAATTTTGTTCACGGCCATCTCCAGAAGCCACAGCACCGACAGGGTTCAAGGCTTGAACCCAGCCTCAGGCGCTCCGGCCATGCGGCCCCGGAAAGATGGACGATCAAGGTCCCCCGGGGCGACAGAGGGATGAGGTCTGAAGCCTGCGCGATTGTGGCGTCCCGTATCGGGACGATGTGTAAACGAGGCCTTAGGGTAAACTACATATACCGGCGTTCACCGCGCGGCGGACCAGCGCCCCGCCGACGTCAGAACTCTTCCCAACCCTCGGACTCGGCCTCAGACTTGGGCGCCGCGCCGCCGCGACCCAGGGTCTTCAACGCCTGAACCATGGGGCGGGCCGACGGACGCACCGGCAAGGGCGCGGCGGCCGGCCTGACGCCGCTTGTTTCGACCTTGAACTGGGACACCGAGACCTGAAGCGACTCGGCCTCCTGCGACAGGGCATGGCTGGCGGCGGTGGACTGTTCGACCATGGCCGCGTTCTGCTGGGTGACCTGGTCCATCTGGTTCACGGCCGTATTGACCTGGGCCAATCCGATGGCCTGGTCTTGGGCCGAGGCCGCGATGTCCGACACCAGACCGTCAATCTCCGCCACCCGGTCCACGATCCGTTGCAGGGCCTCGCCCGTCTGGCCGACCAGGGTCACCCCCGCCCCGACCTGGCTGGTCGAGGTCGAGATCAGGGTCTTGATCTCCTTGGCGGCATCGGCCGAACGCTGGGCCAGGGCCCGCACTTCGGAGGCGACCACCGCAAAGCCGCGACCGGCCTCGCCAGCGCGCGCCGCTTCCACGCCGGCGTTCAGGGCCAGCAGATTGGTCTGGAAGGCGATCTCGTCGATCACCCCGATGATCTGGCTGATCTCGTTGGACGAGCCCTCGATGGCCTGCATGGCCTGGACGGCGTCGCGCACGATGACGCCCGAGGTCTCGGCGTCGCCCTTGGCGGCCTGAACCACGTCCGAGGCCTGACGCGCCCCCGAGGCGGTCTTGTTGACGTTGACGGTGATCTGATCCAGGGCCGCCGCCGTCTCTTCCAGCGAGGCCGCCTGCTGTTCGGTGCGCCGCGCCAGATCGTCCGACGCCTGGGTGATTTCCCCCGCCCCCGAGCGGAGGCCCGCGACATTGCCCAGGACCACGCCGATGACCTGCTGCAACTGGTCCATGGCCCGATTGAAGTCGTCGCGCAGCTGCGCATACTCCGGCGGCAGGTCGCAGGTGACGCGATAGGTCAGCTCGCCGTCCGCCAGCTTGGACAGGCCCACGCCGAAGGATCGAACCACCAGCGCCTGCTGTTCCCGCTCGACCACCTCGCCGGCGGCCTGGCGTTCGCGTTCCGCTGCGGCCCGCGCGTCGACCAGATCGGCGTCGGCCTTTCGCTTGGCCTCGGCGGCGTCGCGAAAGACGATGAGGGCGGCGGCCATCTCGCCCAGTTCGTCGCGGCGGCCCACGGCGGGAATATCGATCTGTTGCTCACCTGCGGCCAGGCGGCGCATCGTCCGCGTCAGCGCGTCCAGGGGCGCGGTGACGCCCGTCAGAACGAACCGGGTCGCCGAGATCAGGGTCAGGATCGCCAGAAGACTGATCACCCCCATGGCGATCAGGGACAGGCGGAAGGCGTGCTGGGCCGCGACCGCCTCCTCGCGCGCGACCCGCGCGTGCAGATCGACCAGGGCGCCGATGGCGGCGGTCAGGGGATCGATGGCCGGATACAGCGTGTTGTCGGCGAAATACGCCAGGGCGGCCCGGTCGCCCGACGCCAGTATGGCCTCGAGCTGGGCCGTCACGGCCTCGGCGCGCGGCAGGTTGGCGTTGGCCGTGTCGATCAGGGCCTGCTCCTCGGGCGAGGCCCCGCTGAGGTCCTTGAAGCCGGCCCAGTTGGTCTGGATCAGGCCCTTGGCCTGGCGAACGCTGTCGATCGCCTGTTGCTGGCTATAGGCGCCCGAGCGCGCCTTATGCACCGTGTCCACGATGTTGACGGCGTACATATCGCTGACCACCTTCAGCGCCTGCATGGGGGCGACCCGGTCGACGATGATGGTCTGGATCCGCGCCCCGGCGGCGGCGGCGGACAGCCAGCTGACCGCCGCGATGAGGCACAGCGCCGCGCCCATGGCGGCGAGGCCGGCCAGCAGACGGTTCCTGACAGTGATCTTCATCCAGGCGGCCCCTTGTGTCGGAGCCTCAGTCGTCACGATCCCGTCTGCGCGATGCGAACACACGCCCCGCCCGCCGGACATCACTCAAGGGGCGGAAAAGGACAGTCCGCGGCGCGGACAGGCGACGCCTGAAGCTGGAGCCAATTTATGGTTTCCAAATCGACAAGAAGTGTAAACCACGACCTAGGGCCAATTACATATCGTCGTTCTTTATTCCCATTGGAGGAGGATCAGAACTCTTCCCATCCGTCCGCCGCCGGGGCGGCGTGATGTGCGGGCGCCGCGCCGCCGCGACCGAGGGTTTTCAGGGCGGCGGCCATATGGGTCGAGCGGACCGGCGCCGAGGCGGCGGAACGAGTCTCGGGACGGGGCTCAGAACGTGGCGCGGCGACCGGCGTGGACGCACGGCGCGTGTCCCCGACCTTGAACTGGGCCACCGAGGCCTGAAGCGACTGAGCTTCCTGCGACAGCGAATGGCTGGCCGCGGTCGATTGCTCGACCATGGCGGCGTTTTGCTGGGTGACCTGGTCCATCTGGTTCACGGCGGTGTTGACCTGGGCCAGGCCCACGGCCTGTTCCTGGGCCGAGGCGGCGATTTCCGAGACTAGGCCGTCGATCTCGGCGACACGATCCACAATCCGTTGCAGGGCTTCCCCGGTCTGGCCGACCAGTTTGACGCCCGACCCGACCTGGGCCGTCGAGGTCGAGATCAGGGTCTTGATCTCCTTGGCGGCTTCCGCCGAACGCTGGGCCAGGGCGCGGACTTCCGAAGCCACGACGGCGAAGCCGCGACCGGCCTCGCCGGCGCGGGCGGCTTCAACGCCCGCGTTCAGGGCCAGCAAATTGGTCTGGAAGGCGATCTCGTCGATGACCCCAATGATCTGGCTGATCTGATCCGAAGACCCCTCGATGGCCTGCATGGCTTCGACGGCGTCGCGAACGATGACGCCCGAGGTCTCGGCGTCGCCCTTGGCCGCCTGGACGACTTCGGAGGCCTGGCGAGCGCCCGAGGCGGTCTTGTTGACCGTGGCGGTGATCTCGTCCAGCGCAGCCGCGGTCTCTTCCAGGCCCGCCGCCTGTTGTTCGGTGCGGCGCGACAGGTCGTCGGCGGCCTGCGAGATCTCGCCGGCGCCCGAACGAATGCCGGCGATATTGGCGACCACCACGGCGACGGCCTGCTGCAGCTGGGCGATGGCGGCGTTGAAGTCGGTCTTCAGCTGGGCCGCCTTGGGCGCGAACTCCGCCTCGATCCGATAGGTCAGGTCGCCGTCGGCCATGGCTGACAGACCCTGGCCCAGGGCTGCGATGGTGACGCGGTCGGCTTCGGCCTCGGCGGCCTTTTCGGCCTCGCGCGCGGCCCGTTCCTGTTCGCTCATCGAGCGTTGCGACAGGGTCTCGGCCTCCAGCCGGTCCTTTTCGATGGCGGCGTCGCGGAAGACGGCCAGGGCGGCGGCCATCTTGCCGATCTCGTCGCCGCGTTTGACACCGGGAATCTCGGAGGTCTTGTCGCCCTCGGCCAGGCCGCGCATCCGCCGCTCCAGCGCCACCACGGGGGCCGACACCGACCGGCCGATGAACCAGCCCGTTGTCCCGACCGCCAGCAGCACCAGCAGGGCCATGGAACCCAGGGCCAGGGCGGCCTTGCCCACGGCCGCCGCGATCTGGTCGGTATAGACGCCCGAGCCGATCACCCAGCCCCAGGGCGCGAAGCCCTTCACATAGGAGATCTTGGGCGAGGCCCCCTCCTGGTTCGGCTTGGCCCACTGATATTCGACGAAGCCCTCGCCGTCCTTCTGCACCACGGCGACGAATTCCTTGAACATCAGCACGCCGTCGGCGTCCTTGTTCGCGCTCAGGTCCGTGCCGTTCAGCGCCGGCTTCATCGGGTGCATCACCATGGTGGGATGCATGTCGTTGATCCAGAAATAGTCGTCCGCACCGTACCGCATGGCGCCGACGGCGGCCTTGGCGGCGGTCTGGGCCTGGTCTTGCGTCAACCGACCGGCCGCCTGCTCGCCCTGATAATAGGCGACGACGCTGTGGGCGATCTCGACGGACTTCTTGGTGCGGTCGGCGATGTCTTCGCGCATCACGGCGTCCAGCCGCATCAGGGACAGGCCGGTGATCACCAGCAGACCCGCCATGGTCACAAGGGCCAGCAGATTGATCCTGCCGCCGATCGTCAACGCCTTCATGGTCCGTCCCCGTTATTCTACTTAGGGACCATCACTAATGAAGTTCGTTAAACAGGCGTCTATGCTTAAACTACGTAAAACTCCGTAGACCCCGCCTCAGGCTGTGCGCCGGTATTCCAGGAAGATCGGCGCGGTGTCGCCCAGCTTCTTCTCCTCGTATCGGGTGACCACATGGTCCGCCGGAGGGACAAACCAGTCCTGATCCGCCGCGCCGATCCGCTCCAGCCCCGGCGTGCGCTCCAGCCGTTCCAGCGTCCATTCGGCATAGTCGCGCCAGTCGGTGACGAAGCGCAGCGCGCCGCCCGGCTTCAGGATGCGGGCGAAGGCCTGGGCCGTTTCGTCCTGCAACAGGCGGCGCTTGTTGTGCCGCGCCTTGTGCCAGGGGTCGGGGAAGAGGATCAGCACCCGGTCGACCGAGGCGTCAGGCAGGGCGTCGACCAGGTCGCGCGCGTCGTCGGCGTGGATGCGGACATTCTTCAGCCCGCCCTCCTCGACATGGCGCAGGGCCGAGGCGACCCCGTTCAGAAAGGGCTCGCAGCCGATCACCAGGGCGTCGGGCCGCGTCGCCGCCTGGGCCGCCATATGTTCGCCGCCGCCGAAACCGATCTCCAGCCACACCTCAGCAGCCTCGGGCATCATCGTCTTGGGGTCCAGCGGACCGGCCTTGGGGTCCGGCACGGCGATTTCGGGCAGCAGGCTGTCCATCAGCGCCGCCTGACGCGGCTTGATCGGCCGCGCCTTGATCCGGCCGAACGACCGCAGCGGCCGGTCGAGATGGGGGTTTTCGTCGTCGTTCATGCGCGTGCCGTTAGCGGTCAGGGACAGGCGCGTCCAGAGCGTCTGACCTCGCCGTAGCCCTTCTTTCGTCATTCCGGGCGAAGCGCAGCGAAGACCCGGAACCCAGCGGCGCCGAAGGCGAAATCCATGCGCCGCAGGCTGTTTGAAGATCGAGTCCGCGACAGGTTCGCGCTCACGCGCGCCGCTGGGTTCCGGGGCTCCGGGCCAAGCGGCCCTTCGCCCGGAATGACGAAAGCTAGGAGCAACACGCCCGCCCGCTTATCGAACATCGAAATCTTTTGACGCCTTTGCCGGATGACCCTCCTATGACGGTCGCAAGACACGTCGGGCTGGCGTGTCGTCGGGAAGAGGGGATCTGATGATCGGACATCATCTGCGGGGCGTCAGCCTCGCGGCCATAGGCTGCGCTGTGCTCGGCCTGCCTATGCTGAGCTTGGCGGCCTGCGCCACCACGGGCGCGGACTCGGAGGCCGCCGCGCCGTCCAAGGACAAGACCCTGGCCGCCGGCCTGGATCCGGCGACCACCCTGAACCCCTATCCGTCCACCTATCAGCCCCTGCCGCGCGAGAATTTCGCCGTGGTCGGCGCGACCGTCCTGACCGGCACGGACCGCAAGATCGAGAACGGCGTGGTCGTGGTCACCGACGGCAAGATCGCCGCTGTCGGCGACGCCTCGACCCCAGTCCCCGCCGGCTATCGCGTGATCGAGGCGCGCGGCCGCTATGTCACCCCCGGCGTCATCGACGTCCACAGCCACCTGGGCGTCTATCCGTCGCCCGGCGTGCAGGGCATGAGCGACGGCAACGAGGCCACCAGCCCGAACACCGCCCAGGTCTGGGCCGAACATTCGCTGTGGCCCCAGGATCCGGGCTTCAACACCGCCCGCGCCGGCGGCGTCACCACGCTTCACATCCTGCCCGGCTCGGCCAATCTGTTCGGTGGCCGGGGCGTCACCATTCGCAACACGCCCTCGATCACCATGCAGGGCATGAAATTCCCGGACGCCCCCTATACGGTCAAGATGGCCTGCGGCGAGAACCCGTCACGCGTCTATGGCGGCCGTAACCAGAGCCCGGCGACCGGCATGGGCAATATGGCCGGCTACCGCGCCGCCTTCATCGCCGCGCGCGACTACAAGGCCAAGTGGGACAAGTGGCGCGAGGACGGCGAGGGCGCGGCCCCGACCCGCAACCTGCAAAACGAGACCCTGGCGGGGGTGCTGGACGGGTCGATCCTGATCCAGAATCACTGCTACCGCGCCGACGAAATGGCCATGATGATCGATATGGCCAAGGAATTCGGCTATCGCATCACCACCTTCCACCACGCCACCGAGGCCTACAAACTGGCCCCGCAACTGGCCGCCAACGGCATCTGCGCGGCCATGTGGACCGGCTGGTGGGGCTTCAAGATGGAGGCCCTGGACGCCATCGAGGAGAACGCCGCCCTGGTCGACGCGCAACAGGGCTCGTGCGCCGTCATCCACTCCGACGACGCGGAACTGACTCAACGGTTGAACCAGGAAGCCGCCGCGGCCCTGTCGGCCGGTCGTCGCGCCGGGCTGAACATTTCGGAAGAGCACGCCATCGGCTGGATCACCTCCAACGCCGCCAAGGCCATCGGCATCGCCGACCAGACCGGCTCGCTGGAGGCCGGCAAGCGCGCCGACGTGGTGATCTGGAGCGCCGATCCCTTCTCGATCTACGCCCGCGCCGACCAGGTCTTCATCGACGGCGCCCTGACCTTCGACCGGACCAACCCCGCCTATCAGCCGACCAGCGATTTCGAGCTGGGCCAGCCGGGCTATGGCCTGACCGCCGCCAACGTCGCCGAAGGAGCCCGCTGATGCGTCTGTCCCACATCCTCGCGGGCGCCGTGGCGGCTCTGTCTCTCGCCGCCCCCGCCCTCGCCCAGGACACCGTCGCCATCGTCGGCGGGCGCGTCCTGACCGGAACCTCTGTCATCGAGGGCGGCACGGTCGTGATCCGTGACGGCAAGATCGTCTCGGTCGGCGCCGGCGCGGCGCCGTCCGGCGCCCGCGTCATCGACGCGACCGGCAAGGTGGTCGCCCCCGGCTTCGTCGCCGTCGATTCCGGTCTCGCCGGGACCGAGGTCGGCGCCGTCAGCGGCACCAACGAACTGCGCAACAGCGCCAACACCCTCAGCGCCGCCTTCGACATCTCCTACGGCCTGGACCCCTGGTCCTTCACCCTGCCGGTGGCGCGTCTGGGCGGCATCACCCGCGCCGTGGTCGTGCCCCAGCACCCCGGCTCGTCCGGCGGCCATGTGCATGAGGACGAGACGGCCGGCGCCGGCGACGGCGGCTATCAGACGCCCGGCCTGTTCGCAGGCCAGGCGGCGGTCATCGACCTGGGTCAGGACGCGAACATCCTGGTCAAGCCGCGCGTGGCCATGGTCGCCCCGTTCGGCGAGGCCGGGGCCGACATCGCCGGCGGCGCGCGCGGGGCCCAGTTCGTCCTGTTCAAGGAGACGATGGCCGAGGTCCGCCTCTACGCCCGCAACAAGTCGGCCTATGAGCGGGCGGGCCTGCGCGACCTCAGCCTGTCGCGCGCGGACCTGGAGGCCCTGATCCCGGTCGCCAACGGCTCCATGCCCCTGATCGTCAGCGTCCACCGGGCGTCCGACATCCAGCAGGTGCTGCGTCTGGCGCGCGAGGAAGGGATCAAGCTGATCCTGGACGGCGCCGAGGAAGGCTGGCTGGTCGCCGGCGACATCGCCGCGGCGGGCGTGCCCGTCCTGCTGAACCCCATCTCCAACCTGCCCAGCGATTTCGAGATGCGGGCGGCGCGGATGGAGAATGCGGCGGCCCTGAACGCGGCCGGCGTGGTGATCGCCATCAAGGGCAACGAGGGCTCGACCCACCGCGCCCGCGAGGCCCGCTACAACGCCGGCAACGCCGTCTCGCACGGCCTGCCCTATGGCGCCGCCATCGCCGCCCTGACGGTCAATCCGGCCCGGATCTTCGGCATGGGCGGCCAGTTCGGCCAGATCGCGCCGGGCGCCGCCGCCGACGTCGTGGTCTGGTCGGGCGACCCGCTGGAGCCGCTCAGTCAGGCCTCGGCCGTCTTCATCGACGGGGTCGAGCAACCCTTGACCAGCCGCGCCCTGCTGCTGCGCGACCGCTATCGGCAACAGACGCCGATGCCGCCGGCCTATCGCAACTGACGGCGCCCAAAGCCTGAACGACAAGGGCGGGACCGCGAGGCCCCGCCCTTTTTTTTGTCGTCCCTTTTTCGGGGGAGGCGCGCCAGGGCTGCTTTCCGATCATCCTGAACGCTTTGATCGGTGTGGACCGGAGTTCGTCGCTCCCCGGCTGGTCGGCCCCGTAGCCGATTAGCATCGCCCCACGCACCGAGCGCCGATGCGCGCTAACCACCCGTTGCGGACCTTGGGTCGGTCTGCAACGGCAATCAGCTATCCAAATTTCGAAAATATTCCGTCGGTAAAACAACCGCCTGACTGAAAGATTCGCCCTCCAACTAACCATGCCTTCCAGCGGGCCTATACTCCCGCCGGTCGATACCGAAGGGAGGCCCGCCCAATTGCACTCTTTTGCACATTGCACTGTTTTCTGGGGTGCAGCGCAATTTCGAACCGCCCGAGGGTTTTGCAGCGGCGGCGGCGACGGATTTGTGCGCGTGTAGCCGGAGAAACTGGGCGGCCGGGCCGATCTTTTGTGCAAACGTCTGTTTACACGACCGATCCTTGCCCTTAGAGGGCGTCGCCGTGACCCGCACCATGACCAAAGCGATTACCTTGAAAACCACCGGCTTCGGCGGGGCGGTTTCGGGTGTGCGCGAGGTCTGAAGCGCCGAACCCCGATCCCAAGCCCCGCCGATGCGCGGGGCGGTCGATCCGGCTGAACCCCGCGCCTCCATCCTTCCAGGAGACGCCTGAATGTCCTTTTCCCCGTTCAATCCCCCCCACGTGGGCATCGTCGGCGCCACCGGCCTCGTCGGCGAGATGATGCGCGGCCTGCTGGCCGAGCGGAACTTCCCGCTGGCCTCGCTGCGCCTGTTCGCCTCGGCCCGGTCGGCGGGCAAGACGATCCGCTTCGGCGAGACCGAGATTGTGGTCGAGGATGCGGCGACGGCGGACTACGCTGGGCTGGACATCGTCTTCTTCTCGGCCGGGGGCGACACGTCCAAGGCCCTGGCGCCCAAGGTGGCCGCCGCCGGCGCGGTGGTGATCGACAACTCGTCCGCCTGGCGCTCTGATCCGCAAGTGCCGCTGGTGGTCGCCGAGGTGAACCCCCACGCCCTGGCTGACCTGCCCAAGGGGATCATCGCCAACCCCAACTGCACCACCATGGCCGCCATGCCGGTGCTGAAGCCCCTGCACGACGCGGCGGGGCTGAAGCGTCTGACGGTCTCGACCTATCAGGCCGTGTCGGGCGGCGGGGTCGAGGGGATCCGGGTGCTGGAGGATCAGTCGCGTGCGGCCGTGGGACAGGGCGCGGCTCTGGCCCGCGACGGCGGGTCCGTGGACTTCGGCGCGCCGGAGAAGTGGGTCGTGCCGATCGCCGCCAATGTCGTGGCCCTGAACTACAGCCTGGGCGAGGACGGCTATACCGACGAGGAGCTGAAGCTGCGCGACGAGAGCCGCAAGATCCTGGAAATCCCCGGCCTGCCGGTCTCCGGCACCTGCGTGCGGGTGCCGGTCTTCACCGGCCACTCGTTGTCGATCAATGTCGAGTTTGAGCGGGCGCTGTCGGCGGCCCAGGCGTTGGAACTGCTGGCCCAGGCGCCGGGCGTGGTGGTGACGGCCGTGCCGAACCCGCTGGAGGCCGCAGGTCAGGATCCGGTCTTCGTCGGCCGGGTGCGTCCTGATCCGACGGTCGAGCACGGCCTCGCCCTGTTCGTCTCCAACGACAATCTGCGGAAGGGCGCGGCCCTGAACGCGGTCCAGATCGCCGAGGTCCTGGTTCAGCAGCGCGGCTGATCCGGCCCCAGGCGGGGTTCAGTCGTAGCGCACGCCGCTGAGATAGAGCCCCGCCGAGGGGGCGACGGGGCCGCACCGGGCGCGGTCCTTCGCCTCCAGCGCCGCCTTGACGTCGTGGGCGGTCCAGCGGCCTAGACCCACCTCGACCAGGGTGCCGGCCATCGACCGGACCTGGCGGTGCAGGAAGCTGCGGGCCTGGAAGACCAGATGCACCTCCTCGCCGAAGCGAGAGACTCGGGCCACGTCCAGGGTCTTGATCGGCGACTTCGACTGGCAGCCCACGTCGCGGAAGGTGGTGAAGTCGTGATGCCCGACCAGGACCTGGGCCGCATGGTGCATGGCCTCGGCGTCCAGGCTCTTCTTGACGTGCCAGACCCGGTCCCGCTCCAGCACCGGCTGGGGCCGCCGGTTCAGGATCCGGTACAGATAGCCCCGGCCGGTGGCCGAGAACCGCGCATGCCACTCCGGATCAGGCGCGTATTCGGCGGACAGGACGCAGACGTCCTGTTTGATCAGATGGGCGTTGATGGCGTTCAGGACGGTATCCACCGGCCAGTCGCGCTCCAGATCGGCATGGATCACCTGGGCCGTCGCATGGACGCCGGTGTCGGTGCGGCCCGCCGCAGCGATGCGGATCTGCTCGCCCGAAAAGGCCAGTATGGCGGCCTCGACCGCGCCCTGAACCGTGGGCTGGTCCGCCTGGGCCTGAAAGCCGTTATAGGCCGTGCCGTCGTATTCCAGGGTCAGCTTGTAGCGCGGCATCAGCCGAGCACGGTCCCGGCCGGCAGGGCGAAGCCGCGCAGCATCTCCTCGGCCGATTGCGCCGCCTTGCCCTCGCGCTGGACGCGGATCAGGCGAACGGCGCCGGTTCCGCAGGCCACGGTCAGGGCGTCGTCCAGGGTCTCGCCGGGCGCGCCCGAGCCGTCGGCAAGGGCCGACAGCAGGGCCTTGATCCGAACCGGTCCGGCTTCCGACGGGGCCTCGAACCAGGCGCCGGGGAAGGGCGACAGGCCGCGGATATGGGCGTCCACCTCGGCCGCCGGACGGGTCCAGTCGATGCGGGCCTCGGCGGGGGTGATCTTCCTGGCGTAGGTCGGCTCGCCGACCTGTTCGGTCGGGGTGACGCCGCCGCGATCGATGGCGGCCAGCGCTCTGGGCCACAGGCCGGCGCCGACATGGGCCATGCGCTCGGACAGGCTGGCGGCGGTATCGTCGGGCCGGATGTCCATCAGCTCGCCCAGCAGGATCGGGCCTTCGTCCAGGCCCAGGCTCATCTGCATGATCTGGACCCCGGTCTCGGCGTCGCCGGCCATGATCGCCCTCTGGATCGGCGCCGCGCCGCGCCAGCGAGGCAGCAGGGAGCCGTGCAGGTTCAGACAGCCCAGCCGGGGCGCGGCCAGCACCTCGGCGTTCAGGATCTGGCCGTAGGCGACGACGCAGGCGGCGTCGAGGTCCAGGCTCTGGAAGTCGGCGACGGCCTCGGGCGACTTCATGCTCTCGGGCGTGAAGACCGGCAGGCCCATGGTCTCGGCGAAGGCGTGAACCGGCGACGGCGTCAGCTTCTGCCCCCGGCCCCTGGGGCGCGGCGGTTGCGAATAGACGGCGACGATCTCATGGCCCGAGGCGAGAAGCTCGGCCAGGGACGGCACGGCGAAGTCGGGAGTTCCCATGAAGGCAAGGCGCATGGCCACGCCTTTAGAGGTTTACTGCCAGCGGGTGAAGACGCCGCCGCCCTCGTCCCATTCGCCGCCCGCGTCCAGGGCGTCGTCGAAATCGAGCAGCCGGTCCAGCAGCAGGCCCGCCACCACGCCCAGCACGGCGACGCCGGCCAGGGTGGCGACCCCGGCGACGCCGATCTTCTGACTGCGGGTCAGGCGACGGCGGCCTTGGGTGTCGATGACCAGGGACTGGCCGCGGCGGATGGGGCGAGTGGGGCGTCGAGTCATCAGGCGGCGATCCTGTCGCGGGCGGCCTTCTTGACCTTAGTCACGGCGCGATCCCGCTTCAGCCGCGACAGGTGGTCGATGAAGAGCACGCCGTTAAGGTGGTCCATCTCGTGCTGGATGCAGACGGCGTAGAGGCCCGAAGCCTCCTCCTCCACCGACTGACCGTCACGGTTCAGATAGCGAATGCGGACGCGGGCCGGGCGTTCCACCTTGTCGAAATACTCGGGGATCGACAGGCAGCCCTCTTCATAGGTGTAGAGCTCGTCCGAGGTCCACAGGATCTCCGGATTGGCGAAGAAGCGCGGGTTCTTGCGCGCCTCGGCGGCTTCCGGAGTGTCTTCCTCTTCGGTTTCGCAGACGGTTCCGTCGCGATCCCCCAGGTCCATGACGATGACCCGGTCCAGGGCGCCGATCTGTACGGCGGCCAGGCCGATGCCCGGCGCGGCGTACATGGTCTCCAGCATATCGTCCATCAGGGCGCGCACGGCGTCATCGACGCCCGCGACCGGCTTGGACACCTGTTTCAGAATCGCCAGGTCGGCGGGGATGTCGATGGTGAGGATGCGTCGGATGGCCATGGCCGGGACGTAGGCGCGCCCCGGCGCGAGGTCAAGATTTCCAGGCGTCGCACGCTGTTCTACAGCGGTGCAGCGGCCTGTAAAACGGCGCCGAAGAGGGTCCAAACGGTCCAGCCGACGGCGAGCGCGAGAACCAGTGCGCCGACGCCTATGGCTCGAAACCGGTTCGCGGCCAGAGCCGCGAAGCGTTCCGGCTCTTCCGCGCGCAACACCTTATGGCGTCGGTGGCCGCGCGTGTAGATGACCCCCGACGCTCGCGCCTTAAGCCACGGAACGGCCTCCCGCAGAACCAGAAAGAGACCCGCGATATAGGCGGCGATGACGATCATGCTGTTCCCCCAAACGGCCTGAGCATTTGTCGGCCCGGCTGCGCTGCTGTCAACCGGACGGCGCCATACCTTGAGGGGACCGCCTATTCCTTGCCGGGCAGGGGGCGGGGTTTGCGGTTCTCGTCGATGGCCACATAGGTGAAGACGCCCTGGGTCACGCGCACCGAAGTGGCCAGGGGCTGGCCGCGCGACCGTTTCCAGGCCTCGACGTGGATGCGGATCGAGGTGCGGCCGGTGCCGATCACCTCGGCGTAGATGCTGACCTCGTCGCCGACGGCGACCGGCTGGTGGAACACCATGCCGTCCAGGGCGACGGTGGCGCAACGCCCCTGGGCCAGTTCGAAGGCCGGTGTTGCGCCAGCCACGTCCATCTGGGCCAGCAGCCAGCCGCCGAAGATGTCGCCTTCGGGATTGGTGTCGGCCGGCATGGCGATGATGCGGCCCACGGGTGGGGTTTCGGGCGGATATTCGGGCGCGTCGGACATGGGCAAGCTCTGGCGTTCGGGGAAGGCGGCGTTCCTAGCGCGGCTTCACCCCTTTGTCGCGCTTGGCGCGCGGCTTCTTGGGCGAGGAAGGCGGCGTTAAGGTCAGGCGCGACGCCTTTACGGCCTTGGAGTCTCTGAGCGCCCGCCAAGCTCCGCCCAGCTCCATGGCGACGATTAGATGGTCCTCGGTCAGACGGCCGCGCCGCGCCGCTCGAAGATCGGCAATATCGTTCAGCAAGCGCGAGGCGGCTTGCAGATCGGGGCGATCGGACCTTGCACCCAAGTCCTGCAGCCGCGCGAAACGCCAGCCCATTTCCGCTGGATGCTCCAACGTCAGGGCAAAGCGCGCCTCGGGCGGCAGCGTGGCGGCGATGAAGGTCCAGGCGTCCGTGTCGGGCGGCTTGCGATAATGCCCTGGGTCGGTCGGCAGTCCGGCGCGGGCATAGACTTCCAGGGCCCCCGCCTCGATCTCGGCGAGGGCGATGTCCAGAGGGTCTGGGGCGCCCGGCTCGGTATCAGAAGGACGATCAAAGGGGGATGTCGCCGCGCTATGGATGTCTGTCCTTTGCGACCGACCGGAGTCGGGCCCGGTCAGTCGCGACATTAGGATCTGCCAGCGCGTCCGCACCCTCAGTCGGTGTTGAGAGAGCTGGTCACTGACACGTCATAGACGACGCGGGTAAGGCTCTGGACAACCTCGAAGAACTTACGGGCCTCGGCAGCGCCGGCCAGGGGTACATAGATCACGTCTTCCGGCATGATCTGCATATTGGTGGCGGCGAAGACGTTGGCGGCCTCGTTGAAGTCGAGTTGATAGACCACCGGCACACCCTTCGGCGTAGCCGGCTGGGTGATGCCTAGGGCCTCGGCGACTTCAGGCCGCTCGAAGCGGAAGACCATGACGCGACGGGCGTTGGCGGTGTTGGTGTTCAGTCCGCCGACCTTGGACATGGCGCCGGTCAGGGTCATCGGCCCGGCGGGCATGTCGACCTGGGTCACGGCGTTAAGGGCGCCGAAGGTCGAGAAGCGACGGGGCTTGTACTGGACATTGATCACGTCGCCGCGTTGCAGGCGGACGTTCTCGCCGAACTCGGTCGTCACGGCCGTCATCGGCGCCGTATAGGTCTGGCCGCCGCGCTGGATGCTGATGGTCAGGTCGTCGGTTTCACGCGCCGAGCCGCCTGCGGCCGCGATCACGTCGAGGATGCGGTCGCTGTTGACCCCCAGGGGGGCGCGACCGGGTCGGCGCACGTCGCCGAAGACATTGACTGTATTGGAAGCGTTGTCGGCGATGCCGACAAGAACCTGGGGATTGGCGACCTTGCCGACCAGGGCCCGGCGAACCGCCGCCGCCGCCTGGGGCGGCGTCAGGCCCTCGACGCGCACCTGGCCGGCGAAGGGCACGGCGACCGATCCGCTGCGGTCGACCGTGACGCCGGGAAGGGCCTGCGAGCCGCCCGACAGGGTCGCTTGGGTGCGATTGGCGTTGGAGCCCCCGCCGAGCGTCCCGCCGAACAGGGCGCCGGACGGATCGTAGATCGAAATGGTCAAAGTGTCGCCGACGCCGATGACATCGGCGGGTTGTTCGCTCGACGCCGCAGCCAGGGTGCCGAAGAACTGGGGCGGGACCGCCTTCATCCGCTCGGTCACCTCATAGGTCAGGGGCACCAGGGCGTAGCTGCCCTGGGTCTGGGCGGTGGTGGCTCCCGCGTTGATCGAAGCCCCTGAGGGCCCATCGCGCGGCAGCGTAGAGCAGCCGCCCAGAATGGCGACGATGGCGAGGGGCAGGATGGTGCGAGTCATGAAGCGGGTCGGCCCTTGTTCGCGGATTGATTACAAGCCTTTGGAGACTCCCGCCAGAGGGGAGCGCGGCTTAAGGCCTATGGCGTCGGCGACAATCTCGAAGTGCGCGGGCCAGGAGGGTGCGGGACGGGCCGCCGGAACGGTCGGCGGGCTCAGGGCCGCGCGCTCTATCGCCGCCAGCCACCCTAGTCCATCCAGTGGATCGATCAGCTCCGCTTCAGGCGTCAGTTCGCGGTGGGGCGGGATGTCTGAGGCGATCAGCGCCAGCCCCATGGCGCGGGCCTCGACCGCAGGCAGGTCGAACCCTTCGACGGAAGATGGGGCCAGGACTGCCCGCGCGCCGCGCATCAGCCGCGCCAGCAGGACATCGGACAGATTAGAGGCCTGGTGCACCACGCCCCGCAGGTTCGGCGACCGTTCCAAATGATCCAGCACCGCCTCGTTCTCCCAGCCGTACCGGCCGACGAGAACCAGCGATGGGGTCTGGTCGCCGAGTCGTTCCTCCAGCCGTCTCCACAAGGTCAGCAGAAGCGCCAGATTCTTGCGCGCCTCTATGGTGCCGACATGGACGAAATAGGGTCGCGGGGCCGCGAAAGCTTCGCCGACGCCGAAGGCGGGCTCCAAGCCGAGATGGGCGACGTGAACCGGCGGCTGGGGCAGACCTTCGCGCGAGGCGAAGGCGCGCAGCTCGTGCTCGGTATAGGCCGAGTTGACGATCACCCGGCTGGCGTGGCGGAGGGTGTTGGCCACGCGGGCGTGATGTTTGTCCCCGTCGCCGGGCCGGCAGAACTCCGGGTGGGTGACAGGAATCAGGTCGTGGATCAGAACGACGCGCTCGACGCCAGCCGCCTCCAGTTCCTTCAGCGCCGAGGGATCGTGCAGAGTGGTGTGGCCCACATTCAGATACAGGTCCGCCGCCGGCAGGGCGGCGCCATGGCGTGACCGAAAGAACTGCTTCAGCACCCGCCCCTTGTCAGCAGGCTTTTCCGCAATCGGACCGGGCGGCGGGCTGACAACGGACGTCTCGGGCCGGACGGCGGCGGCCAGAGCGCCCAGCAGCCGCGCTTCGTGCGCCAGATCGCCTTGGGCGTCGTTCGCGCCGTTCCATCTGCTCCGCAGGTCGGCGACGAAGTTGCGGAACCAGCTGGCCTTTACGGCCACCAACCGATTCCTGCGACCGCGTACCGGTATGGTGACGACGTCTGACCGGGACAGCAGCCATTCGGCATAGGCTAGACAGACCCGGTCCACACCGGTCGGGGCGGAACGGTCGGCCCGGCTCATCAACCGGCTGGCGTCGTAGAGGATGCGCATCTTCGGACCTTCAGGCGACGTAGCCGGCCTGCATCAGTTCCGCGATATGGACGATGGCGGTCGGTCGGCCTTCCTCGACCACGAACAGATTGGCGATCTTGTTGGCGGTCAGAAGATCGACGACGTCGCTCATCCGCGCTTCCGGCTCGACCGTGATCGGATTGGCGCCCATGATATCGGCGGCGGTCAGATTGGTGATGTCGCGCTGGAAGGCGCGACGTAAATCGCCGTCGGTGACGATTCCAGCGAGGGATCCATCCGCCTGAAGGACCGCGACCGCCCCCTTGCGACCCTCGGTGATGGCTGAGACGACTTCGCTGAAGCTGGCGTTCAGCGGCACGCTGGCGGGGGCGGCGGCGTTGTCGCCCATCCATTCGCGCACGCTCTGCAGGCTCATGCCCAGCGCCCCGCCGGGGTGGTGCAGGCCGAAATCCATGGCGCTGAAGGCCCGGCGGTCCATCAGAACCATGGCCAGAGCGTCGCCCAGGGCCAGGGTCATTAGAGTCGAGGTGGTCGGCGCCAGGCCATTGGGGCAGGCCTCGGCCACTTTGGGCATTGTCAGGCAGACGGCGGCGTTACGACCCAGGAAACTGGCCGGGCGCTGGGTTATGGCGATGACAGGGATGCCGTTGCGTTGGCAATAGATCAGCGGATCGCGCAGTTCGCGGCTCTCGCCCGAGTTGGAAATGGCCAGCACGGTGACGTCGGGCCGCAGCATGCCCAGGTCGCCATGGCTCATCTCGGCGGGATGGACAAAGAAGGCGCTGGTGCCGGTGGAGGCCAGAGTGGCGGCGATCTTGCCGCCGATATGGCCCGACTTGCCCATGCCGGTCACGATCACATAGCCCGGCCGGCTCATGATCACATCGACCGCGCGCGCCATGGAAACGTCGATGGACCGCTCCAGCGCCTCAAGCGCCTCGACGTTCAGCCGTATCACCTCGCGGGCGCGTTCGTTCATCACGGCGATGTCTTCGGGAGACGAATGGATGATCTCAGGCATGGTCTGACGGGCCCGTCTCCGGGCTCTCCTTGGTTCGAGCCGCGCGATTTGCCCCATCCCAAGGCCGCGCGCAACACGACCTTTCAGACGACTTTGTCGCTTTCGGGTCAACCTTTGCCGCACTGGTGCGTTGTCGGACGCTGGGGAAGTCAAGAAAGAGTCCGAACTCACATGCCGTCTCACGCCGGAGCCGCCGCGCTTCTGTTACCCACGCCCCCTGTCCTTGCAGACGGGGTGGCCCTGTTCCTGGATATGGACGGGGTTCTCGCCCCCATGGCGCCGACCCCCGACGGCGTGGGCCCCCTCTCGCGCCGCACGGCGGTGCTGAAGGCTGTCGAAGCTCGTCTGAGCGGTCGCGTCGCCATCGTCAGCGGGCGCACCATCGTCGAGATCGATCGGATTTCGGGCTCGGCCCTGACCTCGGCGTCCGGCGTGCACGGGCTTGAGCGCCGGCTCAAGGATGGTTCGATCCAACGAGAGGCGGCCGACGCCGGCGTGGCTGCGGCTTTGACGGCGTTCGAGGCCTTCGCGGCCGACCGGCCGGGCGTGATTGTTGAGGACAAGGGCGTGTCCGCCGGTCTGCACTATCGTCAGGCGCCGGATCAAACAGCGGCGGCGGTGGCGCTGGCGCAGCGCCTTCAGGCCGAGACTGGCCTGAGCCTTCAACCTGGTCACATGGTGCTGGAACTGAAGACGCCCGGCGCCGACAAGGGCACGGCCGTGACCGCCTTCATGCAGGACGAGCCGTTCCACGGGGCGATCCCCGTCATGCTGGGCGACGATCTGACCGACGAACATGGGTTCGAGGCGGCGGCCGCCCTGGGCGGCTATGGCGTGCTGGTCGGACCAGAGCGCGAGACAGCCGCGCGCTACCGGCTGGATGACGTGGACGCCGTCCTGTCCTGGCTTGAAGCCGTGGCGAAGGCCTGACCGATGAAACCCAATCTTGACCTCTTCCCCATCGGCAACTGCGCCATCAGCGCCCTGATCGACCGTCAGGGCCGGTTCGTCTGGGCCTGCGCCCCACGTGTGGACGGCGATCCGGTTTTTTCGGCCCTGATGAACGGCGAAGCGCCGGATCATGGCTATTGGGCCGTCGAACTGGAGGGGCTGAAACACGTCAGTCAGGCCTATATTCGCAATACGCCGGTGCTGCGGACCGTTCTGACGGCCGACGACGGGGCGGCGGTCGAGATCATCGATTTCGCACCCAGGCATCCAAAACATTCGCGCACCTACCGACCGTTGGCCTTCGGGCGGATCGTGCGCCCTCTGGAAGGAACGCCGCGCATCCGTATCCGGCTGCGCCCGTCTGCAGATTGGGGCGCTCAGCCGGCGCCCTATACCTCAGGGTCGAACCATATCCGCTTCATGTGTCCGGACGTCACCTTCCGTCTGACGACGGATTGTCCAGTGTCCCACGTGCTGGAAGAGCGGACCTTCCGGCTGGAGCGGCCGCACGCCTTCTTCCTCGGCCCGGACGAGGGCTATGACCAGGATGTCGGTCCGGGCGTCCAGGCGGCCTTGGACCGCACCGTCGCCTATTGGCAGGACTGGGTGCGCAAACTGTATCTGCCGCTCGATTACCAGGAGGCGGTGATCCGGGCGGCCATCACCCTGAAGCTCTGCGCCTATGAGGAGACGGGAGCCATCGTCGCCGCCATGACCACCTCGGTGCCCGAGTTCAAGGAGAGCGGGCGCAACTGGGATTATCGCTACTGCTGGATCCGCGACGCCTATTACACCGTGCGGGCGCTGAACCGTTTGGGCGCGGTCGATATCCTGGAGAACTATCTGGGCTATCTGCGCAATCTGGTCGATGACGCCGCCGGCGGCCATGTCCAGCCCGTCTATGGCGTGGGGCTGGAGCCGGGGATCGGCGAGAGCATCGTCGATACGGTCGAGGGCTATCGCGGCATGAAGCCGGTGCGGATCGGCAATCAGGCGCACGAACATCTGCAGCATGACGTGTACGGACAGATCGTGCTTCCGCTGGTCCAGGCCTTCTATGATCAGCGGCTGCTGCGGCGTGGCACCATCGCGGATTTCCACGCCCTGGAGAAGGTCGGTGAACGCGCCTTCGCCATGCACGACCAGACCGACGCGGGTCTGTGGGAGTTCCGCACCATCGCGCGGGTTCACACCTATTCATCGGTCATGTGCTGGGCGGCGTGCGACCGGTTGGCCAAGGCGGCGGATCACCTGGGTCTGACCGGCCGGGGCCAGGTCTGGCGCGAGCGGGCGACGATCATCCGCGAACGGGTCGAGGCCGAGACCTTCCTGCCGGACGAGGGCCGTTTCGCGGCCAGTTTCGGCGGTCGTGAACTGGACGCCTCGCTGCTGCAACTGACGGATCTGGGCTTCCTCGACGCCCACGACCCGCGTCAGGTCGCGACCTTCGACGCCATCGAGCGCGATCTGAAGAAGGGACCCTTCCTGTTCCGCTATGTCGAGCCCGACGATTTCGGCGAACCGGAGACCGCCTTCAACTTCTGCACCTTCTGGTTCATCGAGGCCCTGCACCAGAACGGTCGGGTCGAGGAGGCGCGGGCCATCTTCGAGGAGATGCTGGCCCGGCGCACCCAGGCCGGCCTGTTGAGCGAAGACATCTCGGTCGAGGACGGCGAGCTGTGGGGCAACTACCCCCAGACCTATTCCCTGGTCGGCATCATCAATTGCGCCGTGATGTTGAGCCGTTCCTGGACCGACGTGCGTTGATACGCCGAACACCTGTCTGACCCCGGGGCTGGGGTCGCTGTCGAAGTGAAGTCATGAGTCGCCTGATCGTCGTATCCAACCGGGTTTCCGCCCCTTCCGACCCTGCCGCAGGCTCCGCCGGCGGTCTGGCCATGGCCTTGTCCGCCGCGCTGCGGAAATACGACGGCCTGTGGTTCGGCTGGTCGGGCGAGACGGTCGAGACCTTCACTGGCGAGATGAAGGTGGAGGATCGGGCTGGCGTCACCGTCGGTCTGGTCGATCTGGAGCCGCAGGACGTCGACGAATATTACAACGGCTATGCCAACAAGACCCTGTGGCCCCTGTTCCACCATCGCATCGACCTGGCCCAGTATGAACGCTCCTACGGCGAGGGCTATGAGCGGGTGAACCGAAGGTTCGCCGAGGTTCTGGCCCCGGTGATCGAGCCGGACGACATCATCTGGATCCACGACTATCACATGATCCCGATGGCGCGGGATCTGCGCCGCCTGGGGGTCAGGAACCGGATCGGCTTCTTCCTGCACACGCCCTGGCCGGCGCGTCAGTTGCTGGTCACTCTGCCGCATCACCGGCGGCTGGTGGAGTCGATGTTCGACTTCGACCTGATCGGATTCCATACGCAAGAGTGGTGTGACCTGTTCACAGACTATGTGGTCAGCGAGGCTCAGGGCGAGCTGTTCGGCCACGGCGGGCTGGAGTGTTTCGGGCGGCGGGTCCAGACCGGCGTCTTCCCCATCGGCATCGACGTGGACGGCTTCCTGGCGGCGCGGAATTCGACACTGGGGGCGCGCACTTACGACCGAATGGCGGCCTCATCGGCTTTCCGGGCCATGATCGTGGGCGTGGACCGGTTGGATTATTCCAAAGGGCTGGAAGAACGGCTTCTGGGCTACGAGCAGTTCCTGCACGACAACGCCTCGATGCGGGGCGAGGTCTTCCTGCTGCAGGTGACGCCGATCTCGCGCGACGACGTGGATTCCTATCAGGACCTGCGGGCGCGGCTGGACTCGCTGGCGGGTCGGGTAAATGGGGCCTTCGGCGACATGGACTGGCAGCCGATCCGCTATCTGAACCGGACCTATCGCCGGGATCAACTGGCCGGCATCTATCGGGCTGCCAGGGTCGGGCTGGTGACGCCGTTGCGCGACGGCATGAACCTTGTGGCCAAGGAATATGTCGCCTCTCAGAACCCGGATGATCCCGGTGTGCTGATCCTGTCGCGCTTTGCGGGGGCCGCCGAACAGATGGGCGAGGCCCTGTTGGTCAATCCCTACAGCCGCGAGGAACTGTCGGACGCCATCCAGAAGGCCCTGACCATGCCCCTGTCCGAGCGAATCCGGAAGTGGGAGGCCCTGATGCAGGTGGTGCGCGACACCGATGTCGGCATCTGGCGCGACGCCTTCGTCAAGGCCCTGCTGGCGGTCGAGGGCGAACCGGAAACCGCCCAATGGGCGGGCGCGGCCTGATCTATCGGACGTCGAAGGCCAGCAGCAGGGTGCGCTGGGCCGGGTTGGCGTTGTCGTCGGACAGCAGATAGAGCCGCGTCCCCTGGCCCCGCCGCTCGGCCGCGACACCCTCGAAGTTGTCGGTCGTGCCGGGCAGTTTCAGCTCGACCAGGATCGGACCCGGCGTCCCGTCGGGCGTCAGTCGGCGAACACGTCCGCGCATGTCGAACGGGGGCGTATAGCGGCGCTCGACCATGAACCACCCGTCGCCGGAAGGATCGCGGTCCAGGCCGGTTGAGCGATAGTCGCTGTCCTTCGGCGCCTCGGCCGGCGGCGAGACCACGACGCGGCAGCGGTCCGGCGTGCAATCCCACACGCCGCCGCCTTCGCCCAAGGCGCGCCAGCCCTCTGCGCCTTGACGGGGCAGGGCCGCAGCAAGTCCCTCCATGCCTTCGTTGTCGGGGAAGGCGACGTCCGGCGACGACACAGCCGTCGGTGTGCGCAGGTCCGACAGCGGGCCATAGTTCCAGATGCGATGGCGGCGCTCGAAACTGATCAGCAGATCGCCCGATCGAGTCAGGGCCAAACCCTCGGCGTCCCCGTCGATCTTGTCGGCGATCGGCTGACCATTCTCCAGCGTCAAGCGGCGGGACGCCAGGTGATCGACACCGACAAGCCGGCCCTGAGGATCGAGCCGCAGGACGCCGCGCACCAAATCCCCGGCGTCGGACACGGCCACGAAACCGCCGTCGCCAGTCAATTTCAGGTCGGAAAGCCCGTGCAGGGGCGAGCCCAGGCCAGCGACGATCTCCACTCCTCCCGCAAAACTGACCCCCGGAGCCAGGACGGCGCCCGGCAGGCCCAGACCGACGGTCTTCAGCTCGGCCGGCGCGAAGGTCCAGCCGTCGTTGTCGGACAGACTAGGTTGAGGCGGGCCGAGCGTGGCGGCGCAGGCCGTCAGCGCCAGGGCGGCCCAGGCGACGGCGAGACGGCGCAAGCGGGTCATGCGGCCAGCTTCTTGCGCACCCGGCGGGTCGGGACGCCGGCGCTTTCGGCTTCGAACAGCTCCGCCAGTTTCTCCGTCATTGCGCCGGCCAGCTGTTCGACATCGACGATGGTCAGGGCCTTGCGGTACCAGCGGGTCACGTCATGGCCGATGCCGATGGCCAAAAGCTCGACCGGCGACCGGTCCTCGATCTCGGCGATCACCTGGCGCAGGTGTTTGTCCAGATAGAGGGCGGCGTTGGCCGACTGGGTGGAGTCGTCGACCGGCGACCCGTCCGAGATCACCATCAGGATGCGGCGCTGCTCGGTCCGGGCCAGCAGGCGATTGTGCGCCCATTGCAGGGCTTCGCCGTCGATGTTTTCCTTCAGCAGGCCTTCGCGCATCATCAGGCCCAGGTTCTTCTTGGCCCGGCGCCAGGGGGCGTCGGCGGCCTTGTAGATGATGTGGCGCAGGTCGTTCAGGCGGCCGGGATTGGCGGGCTTTCCGGCGGTGATCCAGGCTTCGCGGCTCTGTCCGCCCTTCCAGGCGCGGGTGGTGAAGCCCAGGATCTCGACCTTGACCCCGCAGCGCTCCAGGGTCCGCGCCAGGATGTCGGCGCAGACCGCCGCCACCATGATCGGCCGCCCGCGCATCGAGCCGGAATTGTCCAGCAACAGGGTCACGACCGTATCGCGGAACGGGCTTTCGCTCTCGGCCTTGAACGACAGGGGCGCGGTGGGGTCGGTGACGATCCGGGTCAGGCGCGCCGTGTCCAGCATCCCCTCTTCCAGATCGAACATCCAGGAGCGGTTCTGCTGCGCCAGCAGGCGGCGTTGCAGCTTGTTGGCCAGACGAGAGACCACGCTCGACAGAATGGTCAGTTGCTGGTCCAGCAGGTTCCGCAGCCGCTCCAGCTCCATCGGGTCGCACAGGTCGGCGGCGTCCACCACCTCGTCATAGGCGGTGGTGAAGACGCGGTAGAAGTCGACCGCCCGCCCGTCGTCGGCGGTCTGCTGGCGATTGGGCTGCTGGCCCTCGTTCAACTCAGGTCCGTCTTCTGCGCCGTCGCCGTCGGGATCGGCGGGCGCGCCCTCGGGGCGGCTTTCGCGCTCCTGTTCCGACGACTGATCGTCGGCGTCGCCCTCCATGGACTGGGAGCCCTCGCCGCCCTGCTCGTCCTCCTCCTCGTCGGGTTCGTCGCTGGCGTCGGGTTCCTGGGGATCCGGCTCCTCATCGCCGGGATCTTCGGACGTGTCCTCGCCGCGTCCGTCGCCGGGGTCCAGGTCCAGGGCCCGCAGCACGTCGCGCATCTTCTCGGCGAAGCCCGCCTGGTCTCCGGCGGTCGCGGCCAGGGCGTCCAGCTTGTCTCCGGCCTTGGCCTCGATGCCGGCGCGGACCAGGTCCAGCATGGACCTGGCGCCGTCGGGCGACGCGCGGCCGGTCAGCCGCTCGCGGACCAGAAGGGCCACGGCCTCGGACACCGGCACCCGGTCCGCCTCGGCGATGCGCAGGGCGCCGGTCTTTTCCAGCCGCGTGATCAGGGCGGCGCCCAGATTGTCGCGCACCCCGGCCAGATATTCGGAGCCCACGGCCTCGACCCGCGCCTGTTCGACCGCGTCGAACACCTCGGCCGCCTTGCTGTCGAGCGGCCGCATGCGGGCGTTGACGGCGGCGTCGTGATTGGCCAGGCGCAGGGCCAGCCGGTCGGCCTGACCTCGCAGCGAGGCGCTCTCGGGGCCGGATGGATCGCGCGGCGGATGCGGCAGGGTCAGGACCCCGCCGACCAGTTTGGGCCCGTCCGACCCGAACACCACCTCCAGCTCGGGCTGCTCGGCCAGGGCGCGGGCGGCATGGCCGAGCGCGCGTTTGAAGGTTTCGGCGGGAGTATCCGGGGCGGCCATGGCCCCCAGTTAATCCCTTCGCGCCTGCGATAAAAGCGCGATCAGGCCTCTTTTCGGATCGGCACGACGCGACCGTAGGTCAGACAGCGCCAGACCCACTCCAGCGGCCCCATGCTGAACCGCGCCAGCCACAGTGGCGACCAGATCAGCTGCAGCGCCCAAACGGCGGCTACCAGGCCCCACATGCCGACATAATCGACCTGACCGAACAGGCGCGGCCCCCACGGCATGTAGAAGACGGTGGTCATGATCAGGGTCTGGGATAGGTAGTTGGTGAAGGCCATCTGGCCCACGGGCCTCAGGGGCGCCAGCCAGGAAGGGCCTTTTCTGGCGACCAGCACGATCAAGCTGACATAGGCCAGGGTGACGAAAATCGGGAAGGAGGCGACGACCTCCGCCAAACCTCGTGTCGGGTGAGCGCCCTTCGGCGCCATGATCTCGGTCCATTCCAGCACGCCCAGCAGGGCCAGGACGGCGGCGCCCACAGCGAGCACGGCCAGATAAACCCAGGTCGGCGCCCGCCCGCTGAGAAAGCCCGCCTTGAACAGACCCAGACCCGTCATCATCAGGGCCACGGTCGAAAAGACGAACATCGTCAGGCTGGCGCCCTGAAGAAACGCCCACGACATCAGATTCTGGCCCATGGCGCCCGCCCAACCGCTGCGATAGGCGGCGATGGCGGCCTGCACGGCTTCAAGCGTATCCTGCGGCTGGCCTTGCTTCATCGCCTCGACCACCTCGGGCGGCCCGGCGACCATCAGCCAGGCCAGCCCCGCCTGCATGGCCCCCAGGAACAAGGTCACCCCGAGACCGACCCCGATCAGCACGCCGGCGGGCATTGATCGCATCAGCATCACGAACAGGCCTGACCAGGCGTAGAGTAGCAGGACGTCGCCGTACCAGAAGGCCAGCCCGTGGATCAGGGCGATGACCGCCAGCCAGAACAGTCGGCGACGCAGCAGCCGGCCCCGGGCCTCGTCATCGCGGTCGCCTCCGACGAGGAAGATCGAGGCGCCGAACAGCATCGAGAACAGGGTGATGAATTTCTGATGGAAGAAGACGTCCACGGACCAGCGCGCGACGGCGTTGGCCCCGGTCACCGGAAATGGGCTCAGGTCCGCGTTGCTATAGACCATGAAGGGCAGGCCGAACGACACGACATTGACCGCGAGAATGCCCAGAACGGCCAGGCCCCGCATGATGTCCAGCGTGACGATCCGCGCTTCCGACTTGACGGGCGCCAGGGCCTCGCTCTGGTTCGGCGTTGTTTCGCTCGCTTGTCTTTCCATTGACATAGGATCCCCCAATCCCTGTAGTCAGGCCTCAGCGTCGCTTAAACTTTCGGCATCAGGCCCAGTCTGTCCTTCACGGCCGGTTTGGCCTCGAAGGCGATGAAGGCGGCGCAAAGCCCCGCCCAGAGCGCATAGCTGACCCCCACCACCATGGCGATCGGAAGCCCGCCGACACCGAAGATCAGCAAGGTCGTCTCTGTGGCGCCCAGGGCCTGCATGACGTCGCCGGCCTCGAACCAGCCGAACATCGTCATCCCCAGGACCCAGACCACCTGAACCGCCGCCGCGGCCAGGCCGCCGAACAGCATGAAGCGCCACACGACGCCCAGGCGCGAACCCGGTCGGCCACTGCGGCGGCGTTCCTCGATGATGCGCCACAGGGCGAGGGGCACCACGACAAGGCCGATCAGCAGCACCAGCAGCCGCCAGTCCAGATCCCGTCCCACGCCGACGGCCTTGGGCGGCCAGAAGGGCAGGGTCAGCAACAGCGGCGGCCAGGCGGCGCCGGCTAACGACGCCAGGATCGGATACAGGGGCGCGGGCCGCGAATGGATCGTCGCCTGGCCCGGCAGGTCGGCATAGGTCTCGAACCGGCTCATCGCGTCGGCGCCGGCGTCTCGCCGGAATAGTCGTAGAAGCCGCGCCCGCTCTTGCGGCCCAGCCAGCCGGCCTCGACATATTTCACCAGCAGGGGGCAGGGGCGGTATTTGCTGTCGGCCAACCCGTCGTACAGCACGTTCATGATGGCCAGAACCACGTCCAGCCCCATGAAGTCCGCCAGTTCCAGCGGCCCCATCGGGTGATTGGCGCCCAGCCGCAGCGCCTTGTCGATGGAGGCGACGTTGCCGACGCCTTCATACAGGGCGAAGATCGCCTCGTTCATCATCGGCACCAGGATGCGGTTGACGATGAAGGCCGGGAAGTCCTCGGCGTCCGTCGTCGTCTTGCCCAGGCTTTCGGCGAAGGCGACGGCGGCCGAATGGGTCTCGGCCGAGGTGGCGATGCCGCGCACGATCTCGACCAGTTTCATCACCGGCGCCGGCTTCATGAAGTGCAGGCCGATGAACCGGTCGGGCCGGTCCGAGGCCGAGGCCAGCCGGGTGATCGAAATGGACGAAGTGTTTGAGGCCAGCAGGGTCTGCGGTCCCAGGTGCGGCGCGACCTGGGCATAGACGGCCTTCTTGACCGCCTCGTCTTCCAGAGCCGCCTCGATCACCAGGTCGGCGCCGGTCACGGCGTCGGCGATGACCTCGGTCACGGAGATCCGCGCCAGGGCGGCGTCGGCCTCGCCCTGGCCGACCAGGCCGCGCCCGACATGGCGCGACAGACTGGCGGCGATCTCGCCCTGGGCCAGCGGCAACCGGGCGGCGGTCACGTCATAGAGTCGGACCGAATAGCCGCCCAGGGCCACGGCGTGGGCTATGCCTGCGCCCATCTGTCCGGCGCCCAGGACGGCGACTGTGGTGATCGTGCTCATGAACCGTGGTCAATAATGGTCGGGGCCGGCACCTTTAGGAAGCTGGCGGCGCGGCGCAAGGGTGGAATCGTCCCCGCCCGTCGGAATCCCCGCCGCCGTGGCGCCTCAGCCCAGCATGCCGATCAGGATCGGGGCGGCGGAGGCGTTGAACAGGATGCGGACGAACTGCAGCAACAGCAGCACGACGATCGGCGAAATATCGATCCCGCCCAGGGTCGGAATGATCCGACGGAACGGCTCCAGGATCGGCGCGGTGATCCGGTCCAGGAAGTCGGCGATCTGGCTCACGAACCGGTTGCGGTGGTTGATCACGTCGAAGGCGAACAGCCAACTCAGGATCGCCTGGATGATGATGAACCAGACCATCAGGCCGATGATGGTGTTCACAAGCCAGACCAGGGCGGTGCCCATATGTATTCTCCTGCAAGGCGCGAGCTCCGGCTTCTAGCCGTAGCCGACCCATCCCACAATCTTCCGTGCGAACCTGCTTCGATTGCGCGCACAAGTCCGTTGACACCACGCCCGCCCGCCTTCTATGTCCCGGCCTCGCCTGGAGGCCCGATCCAGCACTGGAAACGGGGCCGTAGCTCAGTTGGTAGAGCGCGTCGTTCGCAATGACGAGGTCAGGGGTTCGACTCCCCTCGGCTCCACCAGGCGTTCCATCTAGGACGGTTTCAACACCGCATACCCCCGCTCGACCATGCGCCGCAGGGCCTCATAGGCTTCGGCGAGTTCGTCGAAGGCGGTTCGGGCGGCGGTCAGGCGGGCGACCTGGTCCGGGGTGACGGGCGAACCTGAATGGGCCAGGCGCAGGGCCTCAGCGGCCCATTTGGCGCGGGCGCCCGCAGTTAGAACGGCCAGCTTCTGCAAGGAGGCGGCGTCCAGTCCGGTAAGGGTGTGGCCGATCAATTCCTTGTTGGCGATATAGGCGGCGTAATCGATCTGCTCCAGCTGGCCGCGCAGGCGGCGCTGCTCGTGCGGATCGGTGTCCTGCGGTTCGAAATGGTCGCTGTGGCGACGCACGCTCGAGGTCATCTTGGTCGACATGGGCCGGCCCTCCACGGCCGATCCAGACAGCTGCTGACGGCCACATGAGAAGGATGGTGCGCCGCGTCGGTTAACGTCGCGTTGCGCTGACGCTGCGGAAACCCGATATCCGCAGCTCGATCGAAGCAAGGAGCCGACATGGACCTGAAACTCGCCCGCAAACGCGCCCTGATCTGCGGCGGTTCGTCCGGTTTGGGTCGCGCCGTGGCGACAGCCCTGGTGGCGGAAGGCGTCCATGTGGCCCTGTTGTCGCGGGATGCGGTGAAGCTTCAGGCCGTGGCCGACGAGTTGAACGCCGCAGGACCCGGCCGGGCGGTCGTGGTCACGGCGGACCTAGCCGACCACGAGGCGCTGCTGAAGGCCGTCGATCTGGCGGAGGAACTGCTGGGCGGACATGTCGAGATCCTGCTGAACAACACCGGCGGGCCGCCGCCGTCGGGCGTGTCGGGCCTAGAGCCCTCGGTTTGGCGCGATCATTTCGAATCCATGGTCCTGTCGGTCTTCCGCCTGACCGATCGGGTGCTGCCGCGGATGCGGGCGGCCGGCTGGGGCCGGATTCTGAATGTCGCCTCGATCACCGTGGTCGAGCCGTCAGCGGCTCTGGGGGTTTCAAACACCCTGCGGGCGTCGGTGGCCGCCTGGGCCAAGACCCTGGCCAACGAGGTCGGACCGGACGGGGTGACGGTCAACACCCTTCTGCCCGGCCGGATCGACACGCCCCGCATCGAACGCCTTGATCAGGCGGCGGCCGAACGCACCGGCGTCACGCCGCAGGAGGCCAGGGCCGAATCCGTCAAATCCATCCCCGTCGGGCGGATCGGGACGACTGAGGAGTTCGGCGCCACCGCCGCCTTCCTGGCCAGCCCGCTCGCCGCCTATGTCACCGGATCCTTGATCCGGCTGGATGGCGGGGCGATCAAGGCGATCTAAGGGGCGAGCGAGCCCGTGTCGCCGTCCAGCCACTCTACCGCGTCGCCGTAGGGATGGCATTTCGCCAGAACCCTCGTCTCGCCGTTAGGCCAAGTCGTCAGACGTAACTCGACTTCGCTGCGGTCGGGCGTCCATTCAAAGCTGATCCAGACCAGTGGGCCGTCCGGCGTCGCCCGGCTGCCGGCCGCATCCAGTATGGCCGTGAGGTCGGCGCGATGACGTTGGTCGAGATACTGCAGGAACATTGTGTGGACCACAGCCCGGCAATGGCCTGCCCGCTGCGGCTCTGCCAAACGCTGCGCCAGCCACGCGGGCGCGTCTCCCAAATCGACGCGTGGCGGATGGACCCGCGCGATCTCAAGCGCCTTTTCCAGGCGATCCATTCGGGCGGGTTGGTCGGCCCAGGCGAAGGCCAGAAGGCGCTCGCGGTCCTGTGGGTCTGACGCGTCAAGAGGGTGCAGATCCACGCCGCGCGCCGTGGCGATCGAGACGGGAACCATAGGCGGAGGCGCGCCCCGCCATCTGGGCTCGATCCTCACGGTGGAGACGCGATCCCCCGCCTCAGTGCCGCCCAGGCGATAGGCGTAGTGCGCGAGGTTGAGGTTCAGACCGCAACTCGATCCCAATTCCAGCAGTTCGAACGGCATGCCCCATTGGCGCGCTGACGCCATCAGGGCGGCCATTGTCGCGCCTGCGCGCGCCACCTCGTTGGTCTGGGTCGGGTGCCGAAGCCAGTCGGCGATGAACTGGTCTTGTTCCGACAACGCGGCGGCGATGGCGCCGTCGAAGTCGTCGTGTTCTCCACGGTAAAGCTGCGCGAGCCGCTTGGGGGTTCCTCGCCGTGCAAGGGCGTGGAGCGCGCCGTTGACCCGCAGGGCGAGGGCGGCTGCCGCTGGGTCGCCTGGCCAGTTGCAAATCATGGCGGCGCTGACCGGCGCGCGCGGCAACTGGGCGACGACGGACTCTAGGACGGAGGCGATAAAGGTCGAGCCCATAGCGCGGCATCTGTCGGCCGTGAGTAGAAAATCCTGCGTGCCGTCAGTCTTAAGGCTCATCTTTTCAAGTTTTTTGGGGCTCTGAACTTCAGGCAAGGGCTGATATGTCTGCTGCCGTTGCACGGTTTTCATTTATATTTGCCCGTACAGGTCTGAAGGTAATCAGTATTGATGATTATAGGCCTCAATATGCATGGCGATGATATAAATTTCGCATTCATATTAAGGAGCGCCTAGATCGGGCTGAAATCTAATCAACAATGACTAAATTCAAATGCAACGCTAAACATTTTCAGAAGGTTAAATGCTGAAGTCCCAATAAAATTGATGCGAACGTGTAGGGGAAGCTACGCATTGGCGATTAGCGTTAAGTTAACTTCAAAATCAATAAATGAAGCCGGGGCTGGTTAGGGGTTAGGGGTTTTTACGTATGTATTTGTACTAGTGTTGTTTGGGCTAATTCTTCGTTCGCGCCGAGAGGGGTGGGCGCTTTAGGCGTAAACAATATGATATTGGATGTGATTGTTGCAATATATCACATCCAAATGGCGCAAAAACATAAGTAAATTGAGCCGTGAGCTCCAAATATTTGTGTACTCAAATATTAATACGGGTCGTCGGGAAAATCAGGGAACATCATGAAATGAAAAATACGCTTCTTGCTGGTACGGCTTTAGTGGCTGTTCTGTTCGCCAGCCCTGGTTTCGCACAGACGGAATCTGTTGATCAGGCAGATCTTGCCGCTCTGGTTCGCGCACAGGCTGGGGAAATCGCCGCGCTTCGCGCCCGGCTCGATGCGATCGAAGCCGCCAAGCCCGTCGGAACTGCCGCCCCCTCACCTTCGGCTGCGGTTCGGACGCCTGGCGTTTCGCGCCGCGCAAGCACAGACGGTGACAGCGCCTCAGAACTTTTCGCGACCAACATCGTGCAGCCTGGTCTGGCGGAACAGACCGCTGACCAAGCCCGTGCCGAGGCCAACAACACCGCCGGCGTGACGACGGAATGGAAAGGCGGACTGCCAGCCTTCTATTCGCCGGACGGCAAATACCGGTTCAAGATGCGCGGCCGCATCATTGCTCACACCAGTTCGACCTTCGGGTCGGACTATGATGCGCGCAACATCACGACGACCGGAATGCGCGCGCTGCGGATCGGGATCGAGGGTTCTGCGGGGCCGAATTTCTTCTACCAGTTCGAAAACGACTTTGCCGACAACGTGTCTGACGTGGGCACAGCCTTCGTCGGTTGGCGCGACAAGGTCGGCGACATTTCCTACGATGTTCGCTTCGGCAACATGTTCAACGACCGCAGCTTCGAGGGTTCGAGCGGCTCTGATGCGCCCCCCTTCCTGGAGCGCAACGTCGTCGCGACCTCCATCATTCCGCAGCGCGGCTTCTACGGCATTTCGTTGATGCCTCGCGTGTTCTGGAAGAGCGGCCACGCCTCTCTGACCCTCAGTGGCGACTATATCGATAATCGCCAGGTGGTTTCCGACAGCCAGACGCTGATGGGACGGATCCACTGGAACCCGGTCAAGACCGAGCGCACCACCCTTCACCTCGGGGCCTGGGGCTTCGATGAGCAGCTGGCCGAGGGCGCCGGGTCTCTGACGCGCAACACGGTGATCGGCGGCCGCTTCAACGGGGCCCTGCGCGTTTCGAGCGGAACCTTGACCGGCGGCACGGGAACGCGGGGCTATGGCGTAGAAGCCGGCGGCTATGCTGGACCTTTCTGGGTCATGGGCGAGGCGGGCAAACGTAATGCCGAACTGGATGCTGGGCGGCCCGACTTCGTCAGCGAAGCCTGGAGCCTGTCGAGCGGGTACTTCCTCACCGGCGAACTGCCGCCGTACAACGCTCACCTCGGCACCTTCGCGCAGCCACGCGTTCTGCGGCCGGTCCTGGACGGCGGTCCCGGCGCGATCGAGTTGCTGGCTCGCTACGAGAACATCGACTACTCCGGCGTTCCGACGGCGGGCGAGGGTTGGGCGGCGACTGCCGGGGTCAACTGGTACCTCGACAACGTCATTCGCCTCCAGTTCAACCTGATCCACTGGAACGCCGAGAATCGTTCGGGCGCCTATCCGACCGAGGATAGCGGTCAAACGGTGAGCGCCGGCGTCGGGGTCACCTTCTAATAGAACATCCCGCCCTCATCTCGGCCACCGGCCAGGATGAGGGCGGTGCTTAGTGCGTATGTTTCCGCTTTGAAAAAAGAGCGAATTATTAAGCCATTCGGCGCAAGAATAATGTCCGAATGTGTTTCTTGTGGAGCTGGTAATGATCAATGCAATGAACATTCCGCGTAAGCTGAGTTTTTCATTTGTAGCGATCTGCGTCTCGGCGGCCGTTATAATGATGATTTTCTTCGCCACGATAGTGGCGATCAGGTCGTCTACTGAGAGCAACAACCTCGCACAGTCCATCCACTCCAAGAGCCTGGCGCTGGAGACCGCAATCCTCCGTCAAAACAGCCAGTTTCGTGGTTTCCTCGTCACCGGCGATGAGACCTACCTCAAATCCTATTTCGAAGGCCGCGACGAATACGACAGTGTTTCGGCTGAATTGAAGACCACGCTCACCGACCCCGCGCTGCTGGAAGAGCTTGAAAAGTCGCGCGTCGCCACGCTTGCCTGGCGCAAGGACTGGGGCGATCGGCTGATCGGCGAGGTCCGTGAAGGGCGGCGAGAAGAGGCGCAACAGGCTGTCCGGGACGCCGGAAAGAAGGTTCTGGTCAGTGCGGCTGTCTTACCGCTACGCGAAATTCGCGACGAGCAGGTCCGGCGGATTGAAGATAATGGCGCGCGCCAAGAAGCCGCGATCATCACCGCAATGGCCGCCTTGGTCATCGGCGGTCTGGCGCTCATCGGGATCGCCGTCGGTCTGTCGGTGATGTTGAGCCGTATGATCGCGCGGCCCATCACCACCTTGACTGCGGCCATGGCTCAGCTCGCGCGCGGAAACAATGACATCGCCGTGGACGCGGATCGCGCCGACGAGGTGGGCGATATGGCGCGCGCCGTTCTGGTGTTCCGCGACACGGCCCTGGCCAAGGCTGAAGCGGACCAGGCGAAAGCCGTGGCCGACCGCGCCAAGGCGGAGGCCGACGAGGCCCGCGCCGGTGCCGACGCGGCCGCGCGAGAAGTCGTGCAGAACCTTTCGACCGCCCTGGAACAGCTGGCGCAGGGCGATCTGACGTCGCCGATCCAGAAGCGCTTCCCGGCGGACTACGAGAAGCTTCGCAGCGACTACAACACGGCGCTCAAGAGCTTGAAGGACCTGATCGCCGACATTTCCAGCGGCGTGGCCAGCCTGGGCGAAGGCGCCCATGACGTCAGCGCCGCCGCCGACCAGATGGCCCAGCGCACCGAACAACAGGCCGCCAGCCTGGAACAGACCGCCGCCGCCTTGAACGAGATCACGGTCACGGTTCGCGCGACGTCCGCCGGCGCCGGAAAGATCAAACAGGCCGTCGATTCCGCCCATACGGATGTCGAGCGCAGCGGCCAGACCATGACGGAAGCCGTGACGGCCATGGGCCTGATCGAAGCCTCGTCGCGCGAGATGGAGCTGATCATCGGCACCATCGACGAGATCGCCTTCCAGACCAATCTGCTGGCGCTCAACGCCGGTGTTGAGGCTGCGCGGGCGGGCGAGTCCGGTCGCGGCTTCGCCGTCGTCGCCCAGGAAGTGCGCGCCCTGGCCCAAAGGTCGGCGGACGCCGCCAAACAGATCAAGGGCCTGATCTCCAGCTCAAACGAGCAGGTCTCGCTGGGCGCACGCCTCGTCAACCAGACGGGCGCGGCCCTGGGCAAGGTGGTCGATCAGGTTCGCGAGATCTCGGGTCTGGTGTCGGAGATCGCCAGCGCCACCGTCGAACAGGCCAGCGGCCTGGACGAGGTCAACACCGCCGTGACCCAGATGGACCGCTTCACCCAGCAGAACGCCGCCATGGTCGAAGAGAGCACGGCCGCCAGCCACTCGATCCGCGCCGAGACCGACCGGCTCAGGAGCAAGGTGTCCGTGTTCAAGGCTGTGCCCGACGACGAGTCCTACATCTCGGCGGCGGCCTAACCTCCGCTCAGTCGGCCTAGGCGGCGAATCTCAGCCGACCGTCGTCCTCGATCGCCAACCGCGCCTGGGCGTAGTCGGCCAGACGCGGGTGCGGCGTCTCCAGCGGGTGGGTCCAGGCGGCGGTGACGACCACGACGTCGGCGCCGGCCGCCTCGCCGGCCTTGATGCCGGCCTCGGCGTCCTCGAACACCAGACAGTCGGCGACGTCGAAGCCCAGGGTCTGGGCCGCCAGCCGATATCCGGCCGGGTCCGGCTTGCCGCGTTCGACCTGTTCGGCGGTGATCATGAGGGCGGGCGGCGTCACGCCCGCAGCGGCGAGGCGCGCGCGGGCCAGGGGTACGGTGGCGGATGTGACCACGGCCCAACGGTCGGGCGGAAGCCGCCGGACGAAGTCGATGGCGCCGGGAATCGGGGCCACCCCGTCCACATCCTCGATCTCGCCACGCTCGACCCACGCCACCTCGGCCGCCAGGTCGATGTCCGGCAGGTTCTGGCGGCGGATGGTGTCGGCGGCGCGGACGCCGTGGATGGTGGGGATGAAGGTCGCGACGTCCAGGCCGTGACGCTGGGCCCAGCGGGTCCAGACGCGTTCGGCGGCGGCGGTCGAGGTGATCAGGGTGCCGTCCATGTCGAACAGGAAGGCCTGATAGGTCTTGGGGGCGCGGGGGGAGGAAGCCATGCGCCTATCCAGCACGGGGGGCGACCCGGCGCAAACCCCGTCAGCCGCCCTGCAGCGACCCCCAGGTGCGCGCGGTCTCGGAGGGAGCCGCTCCCGCCGTTCCGCGCGTCCGCAGCCATTCGAGGTTCCGCTCCGCCTGTTCCGGCGGCAGTTCGCGGCGCAGGATCTGTTCGGCCTCGCCCATCTTGCCTTGCAGCCCCAGGCTCATGGCCAGGGTCTGGCGCACCTTGGCCGAGGCGGTCGGCTGGGCCGCGGCGCGGCGCAGCAGGGCTTCGGCGCCGGGGGCGTCGCCCCGCGTCAGGGCGGCGGTCGCGGCATTGGTCAGGACGTCGGGATTGTCGGGCGACAGGGCCAGGGCCTGGCTCCAGGCGGCCTGGGCGTCGTCGAAGCGTCGAACCTGCTCATAGGCCACGCCCAGCAGCGAGTAGGCCCGCCAGTCGCGCGGCGCCTGGTCGCGCGCCTTCTCTAACGGCGCGACGCCATAGAAGGCCTGGCCGCGCGCGATATGGGCGCGGCCCAGCTCCAACAGGGCGTCCAGATTGGCGGGCTGGACGGTCAGGGTCGCCTGGGCGGCCTCGGCCGCCTGGTCGTAGCGGCCCAGTTCACGCAGGGCCTGAGCCAGTTTGACCCCGGCGACGGGGTCGGACGGATTGGCCTGCTGCTCGCTGGCCCAGAAGACCGAGCGCGACAGGGCGTCCATCCGCTCATAGGCGGCGCGGGCCTCGGGCGAAGCGGGGGCGCGCGCGGGGGCCGGATCGGCCGCCAGGGACGGTCCCGCAGACAGGCCCAGCAGGGCGGCGGTTGCGAGAAGGGCGGGCATGGGCGACATGGGTGGAGTCCTGACGGTCCTCGGTCGGCTCCAGAGTCGCCGGTTCGCGTCAACTGTTGGTTAAGAAGGCCCGTCATGTCCCAATCTCATCCGCTATTGGTCGCCGCTGAAGACGGGGCGGGCGCCGTTCCGATCCGCTTCGTCGGACCCAAGGACGTGCTGGACGACGCCGCGTGCGGTTGGGCCGAGCTGAACGGGTTCGAGGGCAAACAGGGCCAACTACTGATCGCGCCTCAGGGAGAAGGGATCGGGTCCGTGCTGGTCGGGACCGGCGGGGTCTTCGATCCGATGGCGGCGCGGGGCCTTTCGGCGCGGCTGCCCGGCGGGCTGTACCGGCTGGAGCTGGAGGCGGAGGCGGCGGGGCGAGCGGCCCTGGCCTTCCTGCTGGGGGCCTATGTCTTCGACCGCTACAAGGCCCGGCCGGATCGGGCGCCGGTCAGGCTGGTCGCGCCCGAGGGGCTGGACGTGGCCGAGACCACGCGGATCGTCGCCGCCTGCGCCCTGGCGCGCGAGATGGTCGACACCCCCGCCGCCGACATGGGGCCTTTGCAGATCGAGACCATCGCCCGCGAGATCGCCGAGAGCGCCGGGGCCGTGATCACCGTGACTGAGGGCGAGGCCCTGCTGGAGGCGAACTACCCCGCCGTTCACGCCGTGGGTCGGGCGGCGGCGCCGCACCGGGCGCCGCGGCTGATCGAGATCGGCTGGAAGCTGGACCAGACCGATCTGCCGCTGGTGGCCCTGGTCGGCAAGGGGGTGGTGTTCGACACCGGGGGGCTGGACCTGAAACCCGCCGCCGGGATGCGGAACATGAAGAAGGACATGGGCGGATCGGCCCACGCCCTGGCCCTGGGGCGGCTGGTGATGCAGGCCGATCTGCCGGTGCGGCTGGTGGTGATCGTGGCGGCGGTGGAGAATGCGGTCTCGGCCGACGCCTTCCGGCCGGGGGATATCCTGAACAGCCGCAAGGGGCTGACGATCGAGATCGGCAACACCGATGCGGAGGGGCGGCTGATCCTGGCCGACGCCCTGACCCGGGCGGGCGAGCACGAGCCCGACCTGACCCTGGACTTCGCCACCCTGACCGGGGCGGCGCGGATCGCCCTGGGGCCGGACCTGCCGCCCGTCTATACCGACGACGAGGCCCTGGCGGCGGGGCTGCTGGCGGCGGGGGCCGAGGTGGGGGATCCCCTGTGGCGGATGCCGCTGTGGGCCGGCTATCGCAGCGCCCTGGACACCGAGATCGCGGACCTGAAGAACGACTCCTCGGCCTGGGCCCAGGCAGGGTCGGTGACCGCCGCCCTGTTCCTGCAGAGGTTCGCGCCGTCGACCGGCGCCTGGGCCCATATGGACATCTTCGCCTGGAACCCCCGCGCCCGGCCCGGCTATCCCGAAGGGGGCGAGGCCCAGGCGATCCGGGCCTGCTACGCCCTGCTGAAGCGCCGCTACGAGGGCTGAGGTCAGGCCCAGGCGGGGATGTCGCGTCCCGGCTCGTCGTCCAGCGACCCGGAGGCGGGCGGACGGGGGCGCCGCAGGCGACGGGCGCGGGATCGGGCTCGTGTCCGAACCTGAGCCCAGAGGCGCAGGCCTTGATCCCGCGCCGCTTGCGCCAGGCGGCCGAGGCCGCGCCAGCCGGCGAGGGCGTGCAGACTGACCGTCAGGACCAAGAGGTCGAACAGCACGGTCACGTCGAACATCAGGAACCAGCCGACCATCTCGGGCGCAGCCATTGCGAACAGCCTCAAACCTTCGGCTTCGAACAGGGTGACGGCCGCCGCTCCGATGAGCGCGAAACAGGCCAGGCCGATCAACTGCCCCCGGGACAGTTGCGACAGAAATTGCGCTGGGACGGAAACCAGCCAGCGTCGCAGGACGCCGCCGACTGGACCCTCATCGAAGATCGTCAGGCCGAGGACGATGAAGAGGATTAAAGACGTAAACACCGGGACACCCCCTGCAAGCCCGTCCGCGTCATCGCGGTCGATCAGGAGATGGGGCGCCGCGCCCAGGCGTCAAGCGGAGCGCCGCATCCCGGAGGCGCGTCCGAAAAGCGACCGCCATTAACGGGGGATTCGGCTTCGGGGGGTAAGACGGTCGCCCAAACCAATGCGAGACCGCGTTTGACCGACGTCCTCGATCTTCTTCCTGCCGGCGACCGACTGGCCCGCCCCGACCTCGCCGAACAGGCGTTGGAAGGCCTGGTGCGCGCCGCCGCCTATCGGAAGACCGAGGCCATGCACTGCCGCGTCGCGGTGGCGGATATCCTGTCGGACCAGGATGTCCGTATCAATCAGCTGCTGCACGGCGAGGCCTTCGACGTGCTGGACCGGGCCAATGGCCGCGCTTGGGGCCGCGCCCGCCGCGACGGCGTGGTCGGCTGGGTGGTGCTGGACAGCCTGTCGAAGGGCGCGCCCCTCGCGACGCGCCGGGTCGCCGCTGTGGACGCCGCCCTGCCGCTGAACGCCCTGGTGGTCGACGCCGTCGAAGGCGTGGCGGAGACGGATCTGGCGCCGGTCGGCGAGTTCGAGCGCGACCTGGTCTCCGTGGCCGAACGCCTGCTGGGCCGGCCGCACGAACTGGGCGCACGATCCTCAATCTCGACCGATTGCTCCGGCCTGGTGCAGCAGGCCCTGCTGGCCTGCGGCCTGCCGGGTCCGCGTCGTTCTGACGGCCAGGCCGAACTGGGCCGGGCTGCGCCCGCCGGGGCCCTGAAGCGCGGCGACATCGTCGTCTGGCGGGCGTCCGGCGGGGATCACGACTGGACCGGCCATTCCGCCCTGATGATCGACGCCGAGCGGATCATCCATTCGACCGGCGACACGACGGTCGGCCATGGGGGCGGCGTGGTGATCGAAGCCCTGGCCGAGGTCGAGGCGCGCCTGACCGCCGAAGGCTTCGCCACCGCTGTGTTCCGCCGTCTCTGAAGCGGGACGTCCCGGTCTTGCCGCCGAAATTCCACTGTCGTTCGAAACCGGTGCAATCTGTGCAACTGGCGATCAACACGCTGTTTTAGCTTGTGAAAGCTGAGCGATGAAATTGCGCGGTGCAATTGGAGTGGACTGGGGGCGGCGAAATAGACTCAATTCACCGAGAAAATTTTGAGTCTATTTGAGTCTATTCTTTCGACCATAGGTAGCGCTTCGGCCTCGGGCGCCCGCGTGCGTGGCTTGATTGCGATGTCAAAGACCCAGATCCGATCATAAGCCCGTTCCGGAACGCGTCAGGTCGAACCCCGCAGGATTTCTTCAAGGTCTTGAATCGGCGCGGTCTTCTTCGCAAAATTGCGCGCGCTGAACCCTAGTCCCGCATCGTCCGCATCGCCCCGAGGCGGGCGAAGGCCAGGGTCAGGGCCTTGCGACGGGCGGGCGCCAGGGGCGTCGCCGGCGCCTCGCGCACCACGGCCCCGCCGAAGCCGTCGGCGACGATCAGGCCCGGCGTCTCCGGCAGGACGGCTTGCGGAAACTCGGGCGCCACCGCGAAATAGAAGGCGTCGCAGAAGGGGCCGTATTCGTGCCATTTGCGGTCGATGCGATAGTCGTCGATCCCCGACTTGACCTCGCAGATCACGATATCGCCCCGCCGCCCGATCGCCATGACGTCGGCCCGCCGCCCATTGGGCAGGCCGACCTCCAGCAGGGGCGCATAGCCCAGATCCAGCATCAGCCGCGCCGCCCCGCGCGTGACCGACAGGGTGGTTTCCGGCCGGCTGAAGACCAGTTCGAGAGAGACGGCGGTGGCGGCCATGCCGGATTTATGTTCCGGATATGTTCCGAACGCAAGCGGCCTGTCGTCCGGCGGGGACGACAGGCTCAGGATCGCGGGCGCGTTTTTTGGCGTGTGCGCGGAGGTCCCGCCTTAAGCGATTTCCTCGACCTTGCCGTCCAGGGACATCAAGCCCAGCTCGACCTCAATCTCGGGGTGGTGTTGCTTGATCTCGTCACGGAAGGCGTGAAGCTCCTGGGTGTGGAGCGCCAGCTCCTTCTCGGGCGTATCGACGGCGGCCTCGCCGAAGATGACCTTGTAGGCGCCGCAGTCGCGGTGATCGATCACCACGACCTTGTGGACGTGGTGGAGCTCCATGGCGACGTCCAGATGGCTCCAGAAGGCCTGGCCCCAGGCGGGGTATTTGTCGGTAATGGCGCCCAGCGAGGCGCCGGCCAGAGCGATGTGGTCGTATTTGTCGTGCAGGCCGCGCCCTTCCATATAGGCGATGGTGTCGTCGGTCAGGCGATAGTCCATGCAGGTCAGCAGCAGGATCTCGGTGTGGCCGCGCGCGCGAGCGACGCCCGGCGCCAGGGTGGACATCAGGCTGACGCCGGCGCCGAGTGCGATAAGGCCGAAGGCCCCGCGCCGCGACATGGTGGAAAGGGGAGCCGGGCTTTTGGGTGCACAACAGTCGTTCACGATGGTCGCTCCGCGTTGAGGGTGGCGGAATCGGTATCCATGTTCGTCGAGTGTGCCTATTCGTAGTTGTCCGGAGCCTTGCGATAAGCCCTCGTTAAGCCCGGCGCCGGCCCGTCAGCGTCCCGTGCTGACCACCCGGCTCATGTCCAGGCCCAAAGCGCGGGCGCGGGCCATCAGGCGGGTGCGTTCCGCGGCGGAGGCGTTCTGGTCGCGGTGCCAGATCCACCAGTCGGACTTGTTCGGCAGGGCCAAGATGGCCCAGTTGTATTCGGGATCGTGGTCCCAGACCCAGTAGTTCTGGCCGGCCAGGCCGCCGAAGCTGAGCAGGCCGGGCAGGGTGAAGCGGAATTTGGCGTTGGTGGTGGTGTCGGCGATGCGGGCGTTGGCGCGCAGCACCTCGTTGCGCCCGTCGGCGCGGCGGGTGCAGGTGACGACGATGCCGTAGCGGTCGGGCCGATCCTGACGCGTGAAGTCGATCTGGGCCCGGCTGCAGTCCTTCTGGACGTCGTTATGGCTGCGCTCGATCTCGAACCAGCGGCCGTCGAACCGGTCCAGATCGACGTCGCGCGACTGGGCCAGGGCGGTCGAAGGCAGGGCGGTCGAAGGCAGGGCGACCAGGGCGGCGGCGATCAGGGCGGCGCGGATCATCGGGCGTATCCTTGTTCGAGGTTGAAAAGCGGATACGTCGAAGACGGGCCTTCGGTTGCCGTCAGGGATTCAGCTTCGCCCGATTGACCGCCCACTCGGCGCGCGTCTGACCCCACAGGTCGATCACATGGTCCTGCATCGGATCCGGCAACTGGCCGCGTCCGCGATTGACCGAGCCCAGCCGCGCCGCCACCCGGGCTGAGGGCAGGTTGTCGGGGTCGATACAGTGGATTACGTCGTCCCAGCCCAGGACGTCGAAGGCGTAGTCCATCGCCGCCGCCGCCGCCTCGACCGCGTAGCCCTTGCCGGTGGCGTCGCGGTGCAGGCTCCAGCCCACCTCGCGGCCCGGCCAGCCGTAGGGGTGAAGGGGGCCGATGCGGCCGATCCAGAGACCGGTCGATTTTTCCAGGATCGAGAACATGCCCTCGCCGGTCAGGGCCCACATGCCGGCGACGGCGCAGAGGGTGCGCCAGACCTGGGGCGGGGACTGGACGCCGCCGATGAAGCGGGCGGTCTCCTCGTCCGTCATGAATTCGGCCCAGCGCGGAAAGTCCTCGACCGCCGGCGGGCGCAGGATCAGGCGCGCCGTCTCCAGCGTCGGTCCCAGGGTGACGTGGGGTGGAACGGCGTAGGGGTTCACAGCAGATACTCCCGCTCCAGCGCATACTGGCTGCCGTCGCCGGTCAGAACGCTGGAATAGAGGCCGAAACGGTCGATGCGGATCGGGGGCGAACGCAGCAGATTGTGGCCCGCCATCCAGGCGCCGATCCGGTCGGGATTGGTCTGGGGTTTCAGATAGGCCAGTGTGACGTGGGGGCGATAGTCGCGCGCCTCCAGCGTCAGGCCCGCCCGTGCGGCGGCCGTCTTGCAACGCCCCGCCAGGACGGCCAGTCGCTCGTTCGGCGTCTCGACCCCGGCCCAGAGGGTGTGGCTGCGGTGGTCGTCGCCGAAGGCGCCGACGCCTTTCAGCACGATCTCGAACGGGCCGCCGGCGACGCGGGCCAACTCGGAGGCCAGGTCGTCGGCCCGGCGCTCGTCCGTCTCGCCATAGAAGGCCAGGGTGACGTGAAGGGCGTCCAGCGGCCGCCAGCGCGCGCCTGGAAGCCCGGATTGGCGGCGTTTCAGCGTCTCGCCGACGTCGGGCGGCAAGGTCAGGGCGGCGAACAGGCGAAGCATGCGACCGAAGGTAGCGGCAGGAACCGGCCCGTCCAAGTCCGGTTTTCCTTGCAGTGGAGCCCGTGGCTCCCGATATTCACGGCCTGTGACCGAAGAAGTCTCTTCGGCCAATCGGAGAAAGTTCGTCGCCATGAGCGATTTCAACAACGGCTACGCCCGTCCCCTGCCGCAGACGGCCGACATGTCGGTGGACGCCGGCCTGCGCGGCTTCATGCTGGGCGTCTACAACAAGCTGGCCCTGGGCCTCGTGGTCGCGGCGGCCTTGGCCTATGTGACCGGCAATGTGCCGGCGGTGCAGCAACTGCTGTTCGGCGTGACGCCGGACGGACGCGTGGGTCTGACGATGCTGGGCATGATCGTCCAGTTCTCGCCCCTGGTGCTGCTGTTCGGCTCGATGTTCTTCATGAAGAACCCGACGGCCAAGGGCGTGAACCTGCTGTACTGGGCCGTGGTCGCCTCGATCGGCGCGGGCCTGGGCATCCTGTTCCTGCGCTATACGGGCGCCTCGCTGGCCTCGACCTTCCTGGTCACGGCGGCGGCCTTCGGTGGTCTGAGCCTGGTGGGTTACACCACCAAGAAGGACCTGACGGCCATGGGCACCTTCCTGATCTTCGGCGTGATCGGCCTGATCATCGCCTCGATCGTCAACATGTTCATGCAGTCGGGGACCCTGTATCTGATCATCTCCGGCGCGGGCGTGCTGATCTTCGCGGGTCTGATCGCCTATGACACTCAGCGCCTGAAGATGACCTACTACGCCCTGGGCGGCGACCAGAACGCCATGGGCGTGGCCACGGGCTTCGGCGCCCTGAGCCTGTTCATCAACTTCGTGAACCTGTTCCAATTCCTGCTGGCCTTCATGGGCGGCAACCGGAACTAAAGATCGGTCGCAAGACGGATGCGGAAAGGGCCCCTCGCTGGGCCCTTTCTTTTTTGAGGCGCCGGCTATTCGTCGTCGAGACCAACGGAGGGGTGGGCCATGGCGCGAATGCTGAACCTGGTCAGGGTTGCCGTCAGTCTTTTGCTGACCGTGCCGCTTACGAGCTGCCTCACTATGGCTGCCTATCAAAGAGCGTCCGAAGAGCGCACGTTTGATCGGTTTCGCGAGCCTGATCCATCGGACCAAGCGTGGCTCCGGGTGGAGGGCTTTCCGCTATCCGGCGTGCTTCAGATGACGGCCCGTCGCACGCGAGTGTTGCCGGCCGGCATGGGGTTTGGGCCCGAAGAGACGCTGACGTGCGAAGGTAAGCCGATCAGACTGATTCCGGATACGCCTCGGAATCGCTGGCTGCTGACTGAACAGATGGCGTGGGGCCTTAAAGACGAAGGGGCCTGGCGCAGCGGACCCGTCGCGGAGTGGCGGTGGCCCGAGTCGACAGCACTGATCCGAGAAGCGGTGTGCGGCGCAGTCGGCGCGTTCCGATTCGACGGCGTCCCGGACGGACGCTATTTCGTGATGGCTAAGATCTCGCCGCCAGCCTACGCGGTCATCGATCCCGACGAGGATTTCGACATCGTCCTCAAGCCGATAACCGTCGTCGGCGGACCAGCGAGGAGCCCGGTCAACATCGCTTTAAGCGACGACGATTGGCTTTCCCCTGTCGTGCGCCAGAGGTGAATGGTTTCAGTCGATCACCTGAAACCGTCGCCCGTCGAACACCCGTAGCGCCTGGGCCAGGTCACGGCCCCGTTTCAGGATCTGGCCGCCTTCGCCTATGACGGCCCACTGGCCTTGGCGGGTTTGCAGGGCCGGGCGTTTTTCGATGCGGTAGAGGGGGGCGTCGCCCGAGCGGCGGAAAACGGCGAACTCGGCGAACTCCTTGTGGCCGACCATGGCATAGTCGCGCCATTCGCCCTGGGCGACCATACGGCCATAGACCCGCAGGATCAGGTCCAACTCGCGCCGTTCGAAGAAGACCGGGCCTGACTGGGGCTGGGTCTCGTGCGGGTTCATGCTCATGGTCTGAACTTAGGCCAAGCCGCCGCAGACGCCAGAGGGGGGCGCCAGAGGGGGGGCGCCAGAGGGGGCGGACAGGCGAAGAAAACGCAAGCGACACCAAATGGCCCTGTTTCGGTCCTTCGCGCGCCTGTTTGGGCGGCGAAATATCGATCATCGGCTCGTCGGAGTTCGGAAGCGTCCGGATCCTGAACAGCCCCCCCCAGCCCCCCTGGATGTTTCCACCAAGGGCTCCGGCGGCCGATGCTTCCTCCAAGCGAGCGCCCGCCTTGCCGATCCCCTCCCCCTCCCAGGCAAGGCGGGTGTTTCGCTGTCTGGAGCTAGGTCCGGATCGGATGCGCCATGGTCGGCTCCCGATCCGGACTCGTTCCGCCCTCAGGCCGTAAGCGGGATTTCCAGGTTCACCGTCACCGTATCGCCGTTGCGGCGCGCTTCGACCGCGACCGCGCCGGCCGATCCGCGCAGGGCCTCCGCCGCCGCGCGGGCGTTCGACACCGGGGCGCCTCCGACCGAAGTGATGATGTCGCCGGCGATCAGCTCGCCCTGGGCCGCCAGTGATCCGCCTTCGACAGCGACGACCTGAACCTCGCCGTCGAGGTCGCGCAGGGTCGCGCCATAGGCCAGCACCCGGTTGGCGCCGACCTGGACCGCGCCCTCGACCGGGGTGGCGACCGTCAGGGCGGTCGTGGCCTCGTGCCCGGCCCGCAGATAGACCACGTTCAGACTCGAACCCGGCGCGGCGATGCCGACCGTGGCGTTGACCGAGCCGGCGTTGGCCACCGGACGGCCCTGGATGCGGGTGATGACGTCGTCGTCGCGCAGGCCCGCCTCTTCGGCCGGCGAGCCGGGCGCCACATCGGCCACTACGGCGCCGCGCACGATGCCCAGCCGCATCTGGCGGGCGCGCTCGGCGGTCAGGGAGGCGAAGATGGCGCCGGTCTCGCCGCGCTTGACCTCGCCCTGGGTCCGCAGCTGGTCGGCGACATACAGCATGATGCGCGTGGGCACCGCGAAGGCGATGCCGTCATTGCCGCCGCCCATGCCGCCGGACAGGATGGAGGTGTTGATGCCGATCAGCCGACCCCGGCTGTCCAGCAGCGGCCCGCCCGAGTTACCCGAATTCACGGCCGCGTCGGTCTGGATATAGTCCTCGACCGCGTCGCCCAGGCCCGAGCGGTTCAGGCCCGAGATGACGCCCATGGTCAGGGTCTGGTCCAGACCCAGGGGATAACCGACCGCAAAGGCCAGGTCGCCGGTCCGGAGGGTGTCGGAATCCACCGTCTGCACCTGTTTCAGGTTCAGCGGCCGGCCGTCGGGCACGATCTTCAGCACGGCGATGTCGGTGGCCTTGTCCGCCCCGACCAGGACGGCGTCGAACAGCCGACCGTCGGTCAGGTCGACGGTGAATTTCCGCCCGTTCTCGACCACGTGATTGTTGGTGATCAGGATCCCCTGTGCCGCATCGACGATGACGCCCGAGCCCGAGGCATAGGGTTTGGGATCCTCGGCGTCCGAACTGGGGCCGCGCGACTGGCCCAGGGTCGTGACCTGGACCACGGCGGGCAGGGAGCCTTCCAGACCAGGGGCGAAGCTGAACACGCCGCGCCGGGCGTCATAGGGAAGATAGCTCTGACCGGATTGCGCCAGAGACTGCGCAAAGACCGGACCGGCGAAGGCCAGCAAAGCCGCGGCTATAGCCATGGAGGAGGCGGCCTTTGAGCGAAGCGTCATCGAAATTCCCTTGATCGAGACGCGACTCTAGCCCGAGTTCTCGCGCATGACGATGGGCTGGGCGTCGGCTTGTGTCGGTGTTTGCAAAACAGGGCTTGCGTCAGGCCCGCTCCCACGTGACCATCGGTCTCTTCGAACCGCCGGAGCCGCCGCATGAGCCAGACGACGATCGACCGCGCCCGTTCGGGCTCGACGCCGTTCGACCGCCTGTTCCGCGACCATCCGCGCGAGGTCGGCGAGACCTATTTCCAGCATATGACCGCTTCGGCCGCCTTTGGGTTCCGACTGCTGCGCCTGGCCGGCGCGGCCTTCGCCCACGCCGTGGTTCCGGGCGTACACAAGACGACCGTCTCGACCGCCGTACGCGGCATGGCTCAGGACATGGGCGGCCGGGCGGAAGAGGCGAAACTGACCCGGATGCGCGACGCCGGCGTCTGGGACGTAGGGCTCTAGCCGCGTCCTGAACCACCCGGTCATGCAATTGCCGGGGTTTGTGCTATAGAGGCCGGCTAAACCGCATCCAGGATCGCCGCCTTGAGCATCACGCTCGATCTTTCCCGTGTCTCGAACGCGCCTGCCGTGAAGGCCCCCGTCAACCTGTCCGGTCTGACGCGCGCGGGCCTGCGCCAGGCGTTGATCGACGCGAACGTCTGTCCGCCCGAGAAGGCCAAGATGCGCGCCAGCCAGGTCTGGAGCTGGATCCACCACTACGGCGTCACCGATTTCGCGGCCATGAGCAATGTGGCCAAGGACATGCAGGCCAAGCTGGCCGAGCATTTCACCCTGGCCCGTCCCGAAGTGGTCGAGCGCCAGGTGTCCAAGGACGGCACCCGCAAATGGCTGATCCGCACCGCGCCGGGCATCGAGATCGAGACCGTCTATATTCCCGACGTGGGTCGGGCCGGCGCCCTGTGCGTGTCCAGCCAGGTCGGCTGCACCCTGAACTGCACCTTCTGCCACACCGGCACGCAGAAGCTGGTCCGCAACCTGACCGCGGCCGAGATCGTGGCCCAGGTCCAGGTGGCGCGCGACGACCTGGAGGAATGGCCGTCGCCGAAGGAAGACCGCCGCCTGTCGAACATCGTCTTCATGGGCATGGGCGAGCCGCTCTACAATCTGGATCATGTCGCCGACGCCATCGACATCATCTCGGACAATGAGGGCATCGCCCTGTCGCGTCGCCGGATCACCGTCTCGACCTCGGGCGTCGTGCCGCAGCTGGACGCCCTGGGCACGCGCACGGCGGCCATGCTGGCCATCAGCCTGCACGCCACCAACGACGCCCTGCGCGACGTCCTGGTGCCGCTGAACAAGAAATACCCGCTGGACCAGCTGATGGCGGGCATCCGGGCCTATCCGGGCCTGTCCAATGCGCGCCGGGTGACGTTCGAATACGTCATGCTGAAGGGCGTCAACGACAGCCCGGAAGAGGCGCGGGCCCTGCTGAAGCTGATCGAGGGCATTCCGGCCAAGATCAATCTGATCCCGTTCAACCCGTGGCCGGGCGTCGAATACGAATGCTCGGACTGGAAGACGATCGAGCGTTTCGCCGCCATCCTGAACAAGGCCGGTTACGCCAGCCCCATCCGCACCCCCCGCGGTCGCGACATCCTGGCCGCCTGCGGCCAGCTGAAGTCCGAGAGCGAGAAGGTGCGGGCGAGCACGCTCAGGAAGGCGGAGCAGGCTGCGGCGTGACGGCCTTATAGCTACGCCTCCAAATGATCCATCCGGCCAGCCCGCCTGGGATCGCCAGCAGTGGGGCGGCTAATTCCGTGCCCGGGGCAAGAAGTCGAAAGACGATTGCGCCTGCGAGAACGCTTTCGATTGCCGCCGTAATCGAGAAAGCCCCTGCACTGACTCGGCCTGAATTATGAAGAATCCACCAAGTTGGAATTCCGACGACAATCAACCCAACAAGATAGACTGGGAAAGAGATTATGAAGCTGTAGAGGGCTGCGAGCAGCCCGAACAGCAGTCCCAAGCCTATGGCGTCGCCCAAGCCAGCTTCGCCGGGTGAAATGATTATGCCGATCCACATTCCGACGGCCGACATCCCCGCGATGGTGCTTGCGGCAAGGACGTTTGCAATGATGAGCGCGCCCAGCCGCTCCGACATTGACTTGATCATATCTTCGTCCCAACTCTGTTTAGAGGTCTCGGACCCATGTTTTCTGGCGTCCGTACATCCCGGGCCAGACCCAGCCGCTCCAATAGCTGGATGAAGCGGAACCCCCAGTCGCTCTGGCCGGGATAGAGGCCGATCTTCGCCGAGCCGGGATAGGCGTGGTGGTTGTTGTGCCAGGCCTCGCCCATGGTCGGGATGGCGGCCCAAGGCACGTCATGGGCCTGGACGCCCGCCTCGCGCACCAGCCAGGTCTGCGGACCGCGACGGTGGGCCAGATGGCCGACGAACCAGTGGCCGATGACGCTGGCCGAGACCCGGGCGCAGACGCCCCAGACCACGAAGCCCCAGCCGCCCATCAGCCATAGCGCCGCCGCGGCAGGAAGCTGTTGCAGCATCCAGGTCCGTTCAAGGAACCGATAGAAGGGGTCGCGGCCGATCCGGCCCAGCTCGAAGCGCGGCGGCCGTTCCAGCACCAGCCGGCAGTGCATCTGCCACCAGGCGTCGATCGCCATCGGCCGCCGGTGCGCCAGATAGTCGTGGCAGTCGGTCTGGCGCTGGGCCCAGTCGCGCATGTCGTGGCTGCGGATCATCCAGAAGGGGCCGCTCATGCCGACCAGGGTCCCGAACCAGACCAGGATCCGCTCGAGCCACAGCGGGCAGTCGAAGCTGCCGTGGATCAGCCGGCGGTGAAATCCGACCGAATGGCCCAGCAGAAGCGTCGCACCCGTCGTGACCCCGAAGACCGCGACAGCGGCGAGGCTGAAGGTCGTGGCACCGAAGATCAGGGTGGCCGCCAACATGCCGCCGTTCCACAGCGAATGAAGCGGGTCCCATACGACCCGGCCCTCGGTCGGGCTGCAGCCGGGCGTCTCGACCAGGCTGTTCACCGCGCAGGGATCAGGGTGGTGCATGTCGCGTCTCCCGGTAGGTAATTAGGTAATCACTTAAACACCGAAATGAACCCCTGGCAAGTGCTTAGCAAATCGCTTAAATACCAACCCATGCAACGCGTGTTTGAAGCCCTCTCCAGTCCGATCCGTCGCAAGATCCTGGCCTATCTGGCCCACGCCGACCTGACGGCGGGCGAGATCGCGGCCAAGTTCGAGATTTCCAAGCCGGCCGTGTCCCAACACCTGTCGGTGCTCGAGGTCGCGGGTCTGGTGACCAGCGAGAAGAAGGGACAATACGTCCACTACAGCCTGGCGCCGGACCAGTTGACCAATACCCTGAACGGCTATGTCCAGGAGGTCTGCCCGGTCGCCAAGCCCTTGAAACGCGAGAGCGCGGCCCTGGCCAAGGCGCGTGCGAACAAGCCGCAGGACAACGGTCTGTAATCTTTCGTCACAAGGTGTTGCTTCGTCGCGCTTGCGGATTGGGGCGGCAATCGGGCAAGGCGTGTGGATATGGACCCCTCACTGTCGAACGTCCTGTCGAGCGCCGAGGTGCAGGCTTTCGCCTCGGGCTTCCCGGTCATGGTCATGCACCTGGCCGTCACCCTGCTGCTGCTCGCGGCGGGGGCGGCGGTCTACGCCATGCTGACGCCGTGGCGGGAGATCGCCCTGATCCGCGAGGGCAATCCGGCCGCCGCAGTGGCTTTCGCCGGGATTCTGGTGGGTCTGGCCATTCCGCTGGCGGTGTCCCTGTCGGTCTCGACCTCGGTGCGCGACATCACCATCTGGGGCGTGGCGACCCTGGTGCTGCAGCTGCTGGCCTTCCGGATCGTGGACCTGATGCTGCACGGCCTGCCGCAGCGGATCAAGGACGGCGAGGTCTCGGCCGCCGTGGTCCTAGTCGGGGCCAAGCTGGCGACCGCCCTGATCCTGTCCGCCGCCCTGACCGGCTGAGCGGCGAACGGGTCGCATCATGCAATTCCCTCGCCTGCCGGACTGGGCCATCTACAGCGCGGTCGCGGGCGTGCTGCTGGCCGTGTCGCTGGGCCGACGCGAGAACGCAGACGCTCCGCCGGCGCCGCCGCCGCCGGACGAGATCGAGGGCGCCCTGTTGGGGCCCGTCACCCCGTTCGATTCGACCGTGACCCTGGATGCGCCGGACACGCCGTTCACGCCCCAGTCCGGCACCGCCTTCTCCATCGCCGGGCGCGGGCGTTGGGTCACCGCCCGGCATGTGGTCGAGGGTTGTCGTCGCCCGGCCCTTGTGATCGGCGGCGGCCGGGCCGTGGCCGCCGACGTGCGGCTGGCGCCGCGCGCCGACGTGGCCCTGCTGATCACCGACGGCGGGCCGCCCGCCCTGCCGGTCGCCGCCCAGACGCCCCTGCGCAAGGGCCAGCGCGCCTTTCATCCCGGCTTCCCCCAGGGGCGGGCCGGCGAGGTGACCTCGCGCCTGCTGGGCCGCGAGACCCTGAAGGTGTCCGGGCGCGGCGCCCATGACGAACCAGTCCTGGCCTGGGCCGAGGTCGGTCGCACCGACGGGCTGGAGGGAACCCTGTCGGGCCTGTCGGGGGCGCCGGTGATGGATGGGCGCGGCCGCGTCCTGGGCGTCACCATCGCCGAGGCGCCGCGTCGGGGCCGAATCTACACCACGGCGCCCGAGTCTTTCGCGCCCGCCATTCGCGGCGAACAGCGCGCGGACGAGGTCGTGCTGGGCGAGCCGGTGACCATCGACAACTATGGCCGGGTGGCGGATGCGCTGCGGCGGGACCTGCGGGTGGCGCAGGTGGTGTGCCTGTCGGTTTGAGGATCTGAGACGGCGCCTCTCCCTCCCCTGCGGGGGAGGGGGGCTGAGCCGTAGGCGAAGCCGGGTGGGGACGGCAGGGTGATGCGCCACAGGCTTGTATTGGATCGGACAGGTGCGGCCTTGCCTGGCCGCCCCCACCCGGTCGCTACGCGCCCCCCCCCCCCTCCCCGGACGGGGAGGGAGAAGTCTTTGCGATCCCTACTTCAGCGAACCGCTGTTCAGGTTCAGCTCTCCCGCCTCGATGACCTCGAGGTTCGGGTATTTGGCGCGCAGGGCGTCGAGGAACAGAGAACCGTCGCCGACGATCACCAGGCTGGCGCGATTGACCGGCAGGTGTTCGGCGAAGGCGGCCTGGACCTGGTCCGGGGTCACGGCGCGGACGCGGCCGGCGTAGTCGGCCAGGTCGGTCATCGGCAGGTCGTAGAGCGCCAGGTTTGCGACCAGGGCGCCCAGGCCGTCGACCGTCTCAAGAGACCGGCCGAAGCCGCCGATCAGGGTGGCGCGACGCGGGGCCAGGTCGGCCTGGGACGGGGTCTCGGCGCCCATCTTGGCGATCTCGGCCAGGATCAGATCGGCGACCTCGTCAGCGGTCTCGTTCTTGGTCTGGGTCGAGGCGGTGAAGACCCCGGCGTCGGCGCGGACGCCCAGCGAGGATCCGGCGCCGTAGGACAGGCCCCGCTTGATGCGGATCTCCTGGTTCAGCCGCGACGAGAAGCCGCCGCCCAGCAGGGTGTTGCCGACCGTCAGCGGGAAGAAGTCGGCGTCGGTGCGCGACACGCCGCGAAGGGCGGCGGTGACGGCGGCCTGGCCGGCGCCGGGCTGGTTCACCACGACGACGCGCGGGTTCAGGGCCTGACCGGCGGGATTGGCCGTGACGGCGGGGGCGGCGCCAGCCGGACGCCAGTCGCCGAACGCCTGTTGCGCCAGGGCGCGCGCGGCGGCGGGGGTGATGTCGCCGGAGAAGACCAGGGTCGCGTCCGACGGCCGATAGCGGGCGGCGTGGAAGGCGGCGACGTCGGCCGGGGTGATGGCCGGCACCGTCTGCTGCGTCAGGGTCGCGCCATAGGGGGCGTCGCCGTAGATGACGCGGCCCACGGTCATGCTGGCGATGGCGTTCGGTTGGCTGAGGGCGACGCGCAGGCCGTCCAGGGCCTGGGCCTGCTGACGCTCAAGCTCTTCGGCGGCGAAGACCGGGTTCTTCACCAGATCGGCCATCAGGGCGACCGTCGCCGGGAAGGCGTTGGCCGGGGCGTTGGCGTAGACATTGGTGAAGTCCACGCCTGCGCCGGCGCCGATGGAGGCGCCCAGCTGTTCGATCTGGGTCGCGATCTCGGGCGCCGTGCGGGTCTTGGTGCCCTGGGTCAGCAGGGCGGCGGTCATCGACGCGATCCCGGCCTTGCCCGCCGGATCGTCGGATGAACCGGCGTCGAAGCTGAGGCGGGCCGAGACCAGCGGCACCCCGTCGGTCGGGGCGACCAGAATGCGCAGGCCGTTGTCCAGACGGAAGTCGGCGACGCTGGGCGTGGCGGGGGCCACTTCGGCCGACGGTTGCGGCAGGGGCGTGCGCTCGGCCTCGGGCAGCAGGACGGCGGGGGTTCCGGCCGGCGCCAGGTCGGCGACCTTGACCGGGGCGTCCACGTTCATCTTCTGCACCGAGGGCGGGGTCTGGGCGTCGCTGGCCAGATAGCGGATCGTCGACTGGCGCTGCGGCGTCAGATATTTGCGGGCCACGCGCTGGACGTCGGCGACCGTGACGGCCTGGATCTGGGCGATCTCGCGGTCGGCCGCGGCGGCGTCGCCGGTGTTGATCAGGGCGAACCCGAGCGCCGTAGCGCGGTCGTCGACCGTCTCGCGGCTGCGCAGGGCGTCAGCAACGATCTCGTTCTTGGCCTCGGTCAGTTCGGCGGCGGTGACGGGGGCGTCGCGCAGCTTGGCGATCTCGGCGTTCAGGGCGGCGATCCCTTCTTCGGCGGTGTGACCCTGAGCCATGATGGCGAGGGCGGTCAGATTGCCGGCCTGCTGGGCGAAGTCGGGCGTCGAGCCGATCTGGGCGGCGATCTGCTGATCATACACCAGCGAACGGTACAGGCGGCTGCTCTCGCCGGTCGACAGTATGCCGTCCAGCACGGTCAGGGCGGCGCGGTCGGCGTCGGCGTACTTGACCGTCGGCCAGCCGACCACGACGGCGGGCAGGGGGACGTTCGGCGCATAATAGGTGGCGTCTCGCGGGCCGGTCGGCTCGGGCTCTACGACATTATTGGCCGGAAGGGGCGTGGTCGGGTTCTTAAGCGGGGCGAAATACTGGTCGATCCAGCGGTCCAGCTGGGCCTGATCGAAGTTGCCGGCCACGATCAGATAGGCGTTGTCGGGCCGGTAGTAGGTCGCGTGGAAGCGCAGCACGTCGTCGAGGGACGAGGCTTCAAGCTCCTCGATCGAGCCGATGCCGGCGCGGCGATAGGGGCTCTCCTGATACAGGGTCTCGGGCACGAACAGGCCGAACAGGCGGCCATAGGGATTGGCCAGGATGCGCTGGCGGTATTCTTCCTTCACCACGTCGCGCTCGGCGACGAAGGTCGGCTCGTCCACGACCAGCGAGCCCATGCGCTCGGCCTCGGCGAACAGCATCCGCTGCAGGTGGTTGGCGGGCACGGTCTCGAAATAGGCGGTGGTGTCGTCGGCGGTGAAGGCGTTGTTCGACCCGCCCACGTCCTCGGTCAGCCGGTCGAAAGTCTCGGGCGGCAGGTTCTTGGTCGCCTTGAACATCAGGTGTTCGAACAGGTGGGCGAAGCCCGAGCGGCCGGCGGGATCATCCTTGGACCCGACCTTGTACCAGACCTGGACCGTCACGTTCGAGGTGTCGGCGTCGCGGGCCGTATAGACCTCAAGCCCGTTCGGCAGCACGCGTTTGGCGAAGCCCAACGGCGGGACCGTGACGCCCTGGGGCGCCTGGACGGCGATGGCGGCGGCGACAGGGGCGGGCGCGGCGAAGGCGGGGGCGGTCAATCCCAGCAGCAGGGCCGAGGCGGCGACGGTGACGGTCAGGCGGATTTTCATCGGGGGTCTCCAGGCCCGGAACGCCGGGGCGGAGGCGACCGTACCAGCGTCCGCCGGTTGTGCACCTTACGGAGCTGTAATGATGACCGACTCCGCGCGGAGAGATGGCGGACGATCGACCATTCCTGCGACTGCGTCGGCATCGTGCGACTGTGTATCGAGACAGTTTCAGGCGTATCACTATTGTATTAAAGAGCATCCATTATTGCAGATGTGCAATAATCATTGAGGCAAATGAGTGACATCTATGTATGAAATTTAATTATAGAGGGGTTTGTGGGTTGGTGGGCTGCACTCTTATCGACAAGTGTTCTCCAGATCGTCGTTTTTGCGGCGATCGATGGGTCAGGGTTGGGCCCGTTACTCAACTGGAGGGATATTGAGTTGAACATTCGAAGCATCCGGCGGACCTTGCTGTCCGGCACGATCATCAGCAGCTTGACGGCCGCGGTCGGCGTTCTGGCGCCGGTTCTGGCGACGCCGACGCCGGCCATGGCTCAGGACATTTCCTCAGGCACCCTGACCGGTTCGGTCGTCGGCGAGGGCGGCGCCCCGGTCGTCGGCGCAACGGTCGAAATCCAGTCGACGGAACAGGGGTTCAGCCGCTCGGCCACCACAGACGCCGAGGGCGACTTCCGCGCCGCCCTTCTGCCGATCGGTCGCTATAAGGTCACCATCACGGCGCCCGGCTACGCTCCGGTGGCCCAGTCGGTTCAGATCGCTCTGGGCGGAACCTCGTCCTACAGCTTCAGCCTGACTGAAGGCTCGGCGGACACCGTGGGCGAGATCGTGGTGACGGCGGCGCGCCGGAACCTGGACTTCAATGAAACGACCACGGGCCTGACGGTCGACGTGGAAGACCTGGTCAAGACCACCCCGGTCGGCCGCAGCATCAGCTCCATCATCCTTCTGGCGCCAGGCACGGTGGCTGGTGACAGCACCTTTGGCGACGTGCCCTCGATCGGCGGCTCGTCGGTGGCCGAGAATGCCTATTATATCAACGGCCTGAACATCACGAACTTCGACAACTACATCGGCGCCTCCACGGTGCCGTTCGACTTCTATCGGTCGGTCGAGGTCAAGACGGGCGGCTATGCGGCCGAGTTCGGTCGCGCCACGGGCGGCATCGTCAACGCCGTGACCAAGTCCGGGTCCAACGACCTCTACATCGCCCTGCATGGCAACTATGCGCCCGATAGCCTGCGATCCCAGTCGCCCGACACCTACGCCTCGGCCAACTCGCTCTATGAAGCCGATTCAAGCTCCACCACGCTGGAGCTGGGCGGTCCGATCATCAAGGATCGGCTGTTCTTCTACGGCCTCACCGAGTTCCGCGACACCGAGGCCAGTTCTTACAGCATCACCGGTGGGACAAAGACCACTAGCGCCTCGGATGACCCCTTCTATGGTGTGAAGCTGGACGGCTATGTCACCGACGACCACCATCTGGAGTTCACCTGGTTCGATACGACCCGGGAAACCAACTATGACATCTACAACTGGGACTCCGAAACCGGCGCCGTCGGCGATCTGGCCAACACCTCTTACGCCAAGAGCGGCGGTGAGAGCTTTGTGGCCCGCTATACGGGCACGCTGACGGACTGGCTCACGGTCTCAGCCGCCTATGGTAAGAACAAGGACAGCGCCGTTTCGACCAGCGGCGATGTCACGGCGCCCTATGCTTACGATTTTAGGCTGAATGATGCTGGCACGGCCTATATCGGCCGCGTGTCGGAGCAGACTTCGAGCAGCTACACGCCTGTTCGTGAAACAGAACGCGAATTCTGGCGTTTTGACGCAGACCTCTATTTCGATCTGTTCGGAAAGCACCATTTGCGGGCGGGAATAGATCACGAAAATCTGTCTCTCGCTCGAGAAACCCGTCGTACAGGTGGGCAACGGTTTTATTATTACACGGCGACCTCTGCGACTTCGCAAGCGCAGGGTGGCAATCTGTCGCCGGGGCAAACCTATGTGGCGGTCAGCAGCTACAGCGCCGGCGGCACGTTCGAGAACGAGAACGAAGCCTATTACCTCCAGGACTCCTGGGACGTGAACGAGCAGCTGACGCTGAACCTCGGCATCCGGCTCGACAAGTTCAATCTGAATGGGGCGACTGGGGAGACCATCTCGTCATTTGACGAAGAGATCGGGCCGCGTCTGGGCTTCACCTTTGATCCGCTGAATGACGGCCGTAGCCGCTTCTACGGGTCCTACGGACGGTACTATCTGCCCATCGCGTCCAACACGGCCTATCGCATGGCGTCGTCGGAACTGAGCATCACCGAGTACTTCCTCGTCGATCAGACCACGCCCTATGATGAGAACGGCGTCCCGAATCTGGGCGAACAGATCGTCGGCTATTCGAGCGCGGCGGCATGTCCCGCCGGCGGCATAGGCACGGTTGGCGTGTCGGGCTGCACCGTGACAGCGGACGGCTCGGCGCCCTCGACCGAGTCGCTGGTGGCCAAGAACCTGGAATCGACCGCCGAGGATGAGTTCCAGTTCGGCTATGAGCGCAAGATCGGCGATCTGTGGACCGTCGGCGCCAACTACACCTATCGCAACCTGCTGCGGAACGCCGAAGACGTGGCGATCGACCTAGCCGTCGTGAACTATTGCGAGGAACAGGGAATCTCGGGCTGCGGAAGCATCTGGTCGGGCTTCCACCAGTATGTGATCGTCAATCCCGGCGCCGCCTCGACCATCACCCTGTCGGACCCCCTGCCGGGCGAGACCGAGGTGCGGACGATCGAGTTCTCGGCCGAAGACCTGGGCTATCCCAAGGCCAAGCGTATTTATCAGTCGCTGGAGCTGACCTTCGACCGCGCCTTCGACGGGATCTGGAGCCTGCGCGGCTCCTATGTCCTGTCCAAGAGCGAAGGAAATACCGAGGGCTATGTGAAGTCGGACAATGGCCAGACCGACGCCGGCATCACTCAGGACTTCGATCAGCCGGGCCTGACGGACGGCGCCTATGGTTTGCTGCCGAACCACCGGGCTCATGTCCTGAAGTTGTTCGGCTCCTATCAGGTGCTGCGTGACCTGACGGTCGGCGGCAATCTGACCGTGGCGTCGCCGCGTCACTATGGCTGCATCGGATACTATCCCGACGCCAATAACCCGGCTTACGACTATGGAGCCTCATCCTACTACTGCAACGGTGAAGCTACGCCGCGCGGCTCGCAGATGACCTCGGATTGGCAGACCACCTTCGATGTCTCGCTGCGTTACACCGTGCCGGTCAGCATGCCGGGCGACCTGGTTCTCCGGGCCGACATCTTCAACCTGTTCGACTTGGACGCCGTCTCCGACCTCTACGAGTTCGGCGATCTGAACGGCCCCGACGGCGCTGACCTCTATTATGGTCAGCCGACCAGTTATCAGTCGCCGCGCTATGTCCGCGTGGGCTTCGACTGGACCTTCTGAGCCTCGGCTGAGCAGGCAGAACGGAAGGAGGGCGGCGAGCTGGTCTCGCCGCCCTTTTTCTATGGGCGCTTCGACCTGGGCTCAGCTCAGCGGCCGAACACCTCGACGCCGATCTCGCCCTCCGGCGTCAGCCAGGCGCGTTTCATGCCCTGGCTGTTGAAGGGACAGGCGATGTTTCCGGCGGCGTCCAGGGCGATCAGGCCGCCGTCGCCGCCCATATGGCCGATCTCGTCGATGACGGCCTGGGTCGCCTGCGCCAAAGTCTGGCCGGTGGCGACGCGCCAGGCGACCTGGGCGGCGGCGGCGACGCGGATGAAATATTCGCCCTGGCCGGTGCAGGAGGTCGCGGCGTGGCCGTCGGCCCAGGTTCCGGCGGCGGGGATGGGGGTGTCGCCGACGCGGCCCGGCATCTTGCCGAAGACCCCGGCGGTCGAGGTGGCGGCGGCGAGACGGCCCCGGCTGTCCAGTACGCAGCAGCCGACCGTGCCGTGGCTGAGGGTGCCGGGCGGATGATTGTCCTCGCCCTGGCCGGCGCCCGTGTACCAGGCGGCCTCGTCGGCGATGGGCTCCAGCCCCTGGTCGTGGGCGAATAGGGCCGCGCCCTCGCCCACCAGCATGACGTGGGGGGTGCGGTCCATCACCGCACGGGCGGCGACGACGGGGTTGCGGAAGCCCTGTAGCGCGGCGACGGCGCCGGCCCGGCGGGTGGCGCCGTCCATCAGGCTGGCGTCCAGCTCATAGGCGCCGGCCAGATTGGGAGAGGCGCCCTTGCCGGCGACATAGAGGCCGGAATCCTCGAGCAGGGTCACCGCCGCCACGGCGACGTCCAGAGCGCTGTCGCCTGCATCCAGCCGGGCCTTCATGGCCTCGACCACCTGGCGCATGTGAACGACCTCGGCGTCATAGTTGCGTTCGCGCCGGGCGCCGGCGCCGCCGTGGAGGATGAGGGCGGTCATGTCGTCTTCCTGAGCCTGTTGTTTCGCCTCTTTCAAACGGGCGTGGCGCTCTTTAGCGTCGTCGAGAAGGCCGCGCCATGTCGGCCGAACACAAACGGGCCTCAAGTAGCGCGAAGCGCGATAGGCCCAAGGGAGGAATAATGCGCGCAGTCCTGTCCAAGGCCCCCGGTGGTCCCGAAACCCTCGTGGTCGAAGACGTGCTCGATCCCACGCCCAAGGCGGGCGAGGTGGTGATTGAAGTCAAGGCCGTTGGGATCAACTATCCCGACACCCTGATCATCGAGGACAGGTATCAGTTCCGCCCCGAACGGCCCTTCTCGCCCGGCGCTGAGGTCGCGGGCGTGGTCGAGGCGGTGGGCGAGGGCGTCAAAGGGGTTCGCAAGGGCGACCGGGTCATCGCCGTGCCCGGCTGGGGCGGGCTTGTCGAACGGCTGGCGGTCAAGGCCGAGACGGTCATTCCCATTCCCGAGGCCATGAGCTTCGAAGAGGCGGCGGCCCTGATCATGACCTATGGCACCAGCTATTATGCGCTGAAGGACCGGGCGCAGCTGAAGGCGGGAGAGACGCTGCTGGTATTGGGGGCGGCCGGGGGCGTGGGCGCCGCCGCGGTCGAACTGGGCAAGGCCATGGGGGCGCGGGTCGTGGCCGCCGCCTCGACCAACGACAAGGTCCAGTTCGCTCTGGACCTGGGGGCGGACAACGGCCTGATCTATCCGACCGGGCCGATGGACAAGGCGGCGCAGAAGGAACTGTCGGGCGAGTTCAAGCTGGCGACGGGGCGGGACGGCGCCGACGTGGTCTATGATGCGGTGGGCGGCGACTATGCCGATCCGGCGCTGAGGGCGATGGACTGGAACGGGCGGTATCTGGTGGTCGGATTCCCGGCGGGGATTCCGTCCCTGCCGCTGAACCTGACCCTGCTGAAGTCGGTGTCGGTGATCGGGGTCTTCTGGGGCGCCGCGGTGGCGCGCGATCCCCAGGGCCACGCCGCCAATATGGCCGAGCTGATGCAGATGTACGCCGACGGAAAGATCAAGCCGCGCGTGTCGCAGACCTTCCCGCTGGAGAAGGCGGGGGCGGCGATCAAGGCGCTGGGCGATCGTCAGGCTCTGGGCAAGATCGTGGTGGTCGTGGGGGATTGAGTTTCCTTCTCCCCTTGCGGGAGAAGGTGGCCCGAAGGGCCGGATGAGGGGTCGGTCGGTGCGAAACGGCGAGGCCTGTACGACCCCTCGCCCGACCGCGCCAGGACGACGGCTGCGCCGCCGTGCGCGGTCTCCCTCTCCCGCAGGGGGGAGAGGGGTAGGACCTACTCCCCCTTCAGCCGCTGCACCGCGTCCTCGGCCTGGTCGCGGTGGCGGCGTTTGATGTTGGCGCCGAGGGTGGCGATCAAAGCCGCGATGACGGCGGCGTCGTCGGTGTAGCCGATGCCCGCGAACAGGTCGGGGATCGCGTCGATCGGCATGATGAAATAGGCCAGGCCTGCGAAGATCATCCCCTTGGCGGGCAGGGGCGTAGCCGGGTCGCGCGCGGCGTACCAGGCGGCCAGGGCCTGATCCGCGAAGGGAATGCGGGCCGCGGTGCGCTGCAGCTTGGGCCAGAAGCCCTTGGTCACGCGCACCTCGTTGACCTTGACCACCGACGGGACCAGGGCCTTGCGCGGGTCAAGGGCGTCGGCGGGATCGGCGGGTTTGGCTTTGGCGGTCATGGCCGCTAAATCCTCAAACGAAACTCAGGTTCATTACAACATAGGAACGACCGGGATGAAACTCGACAACAGCATCGCAGCGGTGGTCACGGGCGGGGCCTCGGGCCTGGGCGAAGGCACGGCGCGCGCCATCGCCGCCACGGGCGCCAAGGTCGCCCTGTTCGATCTGAACGCCGAAAAGGGCGAGGCCGTCGCGGCCGAGATCGGCGGCGTCTTCTGCCAGGTGGACGTGACAGACGACGCCTCGGTCGCCGCCGCCTTCGCCAAGGCCCGCGCCGCCCACGGCCAGGAGCGGCTGACCGTCAACTGCGCCGGCATCGCCACCGGCATGAAGACTGTCTCGCGCAAGAAGGACACCGGCGAGATCAAGGCCCATGACATGGCCCAGTTCGAACGCACCGTGCGGGTCAATCTGTTCGGCACCTTCCGCGTCCTGTCGCAGTCGGCGGCCGGAATGGTGACCCTGGAGCCGATGGCGGACGGCGAGCGCGGCCTGATCGTCAATACGGCGTCGGTGGCGGCCCAGGACGGCCAGATCGGCCAGGCGGCCTATTCGGCGTCCAAGGGCGGGGTCTACGCCATGACCCTGCCGATCGCGCGGGATCTGGCCCAGGAAGGGGTGCGCTGCAACACCATCCTGCCCGGCATCATGTGGACGCCGATGATGGCCGGCATGGACCAGAAGATCCAGGACGCCCTGGCCGCCGCCATTCCCTTCCCCAGCCGCCTGGGCACGCCCGCCGACTATGCGTCCCTGGTGCTGGAGTTGGCCCGCAATGTCTATATCAACGGCGAGTGCATCCGGCTGGACGGGGCTATACGCTTGGCGCCGCGCTGAGGCGCGGAAGGGCGCTACGCTCGCGACGCGTTCCCGCCTTCGCGGGAATGACGAGGCTCGCTGCTTTAGCGCGAAGGCGCCTCCGTGGCGAGCGTCGGGGCGCGTCTACGGCGGGGCGGCGAGTGTTTTTTGGGCTCAAGCAGCACGAAGTGCGACAGCCCCAAAAAAAGGGGTTGCGGCCTGCCGCAACCCTCCGCTATACGCCCCCTCCTCGACGGGGAGCGCACCTAGCTCCTACGGAGTGCGGGCGTAGCTCAGTGGTAGAGCACAACCTTGCCAAGGTTGGGGTCGAGAGTTCGAATCTCTTCGCCCGCTCCAAGTCGAGACTGACAAAATCAGGGGCCTGTCGTTTTCGGCAGGCCCCGATTTTTTGCCCTAGATCAGGCCGGCCGCGAGGGTCAGGAGGCCCAGTCCGAGCGACAGAGGCGCGCGCAGGGCCAGCCAGCCCTGGGGCGTCAGACCGGCGGCCTTGAGCCGGAGATCCACGCCCAGGCTGGCGGCGAGGCAGACTCCCAGGACGATCAGGGATGGGCCGGGCCAGGTCTGACCGGTCGCCCAGGGCCAGGCCGTCGCCAGGGCCAGCAGGGACGGAGCCACGGCGGCGATCCAGACCCAACGCGGCGCCCCGCCCTGCGCAGTCGCGGCCAGGCCCCACCAGACCCCGCCCAGGAAGCTGAAGATCAGGGCGGCGTAGGCGTAGGCGAGGCTGAGGGCCGCGAACCGGACGTCCGGCCCGCCGAAAACCAGGACCGCGACCGCCGCCGCCTGGGGCAGAAGTCCGGCGAAGCCCAGGACGCGGGGGAGGGGCGGCAGTGCGGGGCGGTCGGTCATTTCGGCATCCATTGGATATCGGCCATCGATCAGGGCGGCGTCTGATCCAGGTTATAGAAATTTGCGTATAGGATTGCGACTGCGCGCTGCGTGCCCGGAAGGCCGTCGTCGTCGATGACTGGAGCCTTTCCTTGCCCTCAACCCCGACCCAGACCCCGCTGCTCGTCTGGTATGATGGGGGCTGCCCCCTGTGCCGTCGCGAGATCGCCCTGATGCGGCGGCTGGATCGCCGGGACGCGATCCAGTTCGTCGATGTGGCCTCAGGCGACGACGCGTCCTGTCCCCTGGACCGCGACGCCCTGCTCGCCCGGTTCCACGCCCGCGAGGACGGGCGGCTGCTGTCGGGGGCGGCGGCCTTTGCGGCCATGTGGCGGGCCATTCCCCTGCTGCGCCCTCTCGGGCTGGCGGCGCGCGCACCCATGGTGCTGGCGGGGCTGGAGGCCGCCTATCGGGTGTTTCTGCGCGTGCGCCCCCGGCTTCAGGCCCTGGCCCGCAAGGCGGGGTGAACCATGGCTGTCCTGAGGCTGGTGCTGGGCGACCAACTGTCCGACGGCCTGTCGGCGCTGGAGGGGCTTGAGCCCGGGGTCGACACTGTCCTGATGGCCGAGGTGCGCGACGAGGCGACCTATGTCCGCCATCACAAGCAGAAGATCGCGCTGACCTTCGCGGCCATGCGGAACCATGCCGAGCGGCTGGCGGCGCGGGGCGTGCGGGTGCGCTATGTGCGGATCGACGATCCCGACAACAGCGGCTCGATCACCGGGGAACTGGATCGGGTGCTGGAGGGCGGCGGCTACGACCGGGTGGTGGCCACCGAATGCGGCGAATGGCGGCTGGCTGAGCATCTGGCGGGCTTTGCGGAAGGGGCGAGGCTGCCTGTCGAGATCCGCGAGGATCGCCGTTTCCTCTGTTCGCATGACCGGTTCCGGCGCTGGGCCTCGGGCAAGTCGCAGCTGCGGATGGAGTTCTTCTATCGCGAGATGCGGCGCGAGACGGGCCTGCTGATGGACGGCGCCCAGCCGGAAGGCGGGCGCTGGAACTATGACGCCGAGAACCGCAAGAAACTGCCGCGCGGCGTGACGCCGCCTGCGCGGCTGCGCACCCCGCCGAATGCGACGACCCGAGTGGCCATCGCAGATGTCGAGCGGCTGTTCGGGGACCATTTCGGGTCGCTGGAGGCCTTCGGCTGGCCGACGACGGCGGCGGAGGCCGAGGCGGTGCTGGCGCATTTCCTGGAGGTGATCCTGCCGTCTTTCGGCGACTGGCAGGACGCCATGGCGGAGAACCAGCCGTGGATGTGGCACGGGCTGATTTCGACCTCTCTGAACCTGGGCCTGCTCGATCCGCTGGACGTCTGCCGCCGGGCCGAGGCGGTCTATCGCGCCGGGCGGGCGCCCCTGAACGCGGTCGAGGGCTTCATCCGCCAGATCCTGGGCTGGCGGGAGTTCGTGCGCGGAATCTACTGGCTGAAGGCGCCGGAGTATCGGGTCAGGAATTTCCTGGACGCAGACCGGGCCCTGCCGTGGTTCTACTGGTCCGGCGAGACCGACATGGCCTGTGTCGCCGATGCGGTGAAGACGACGCGGGACAACGCCTACGCCCACCATATCCAGCGGCTGATGGTGACGGGAAACCTGGCCCTGCTGCTGGGCGTGCATCCCGACGCCGTGGACGACTGGTATATGGCTGTCTACGCCGACGCCTACGAATGGGTGGAGATGCCCAATACGCGGGGCATGGCCCTGTTCGCCGACGGCGGGATCGTGGGGTCCAAACCTTATGCGGCGTCAGGGGCCTATATCGATCGGATGAGCGACTACTGCGGCGGCTGCCGCTATGATGTGAAGAGCAAGAGCGGCGACGCGGCCTGTCCCTTCAACCGGCTGTACTGGGGCTTTCTGGAGCGAAACCGGGGCCGGCTGAGGGACAATGTGCGGCTGGCCATGCCCTATCGCACCCTGGACGGTTTCGGCGAGGCCCGGCGCGCGGCCCTGGCGGCCGAGGCGGAAGCCTGTCGCACCCTGCTGGGGGCGACGCCCAGGGATTGAGCGGAACCTCGACTGGAACCTCGACTGGAACCTCGACGGGGGCTGCGAGATTTGCTTGGCTGTTCCGCAAATCGTGCACGAGGCCGCCTGTGATCCCTGTTCGTCGCCCCTTCCGTGTCCTGGCTGTCGCCGCCGTTGCGGCCTCGGCCCTGTCCGCCTGCGCCTATAACGAGGCGCTGGGGCGCAATCAGCTGCTGCTGGTGGACAACGCCTCCCTGTCGCAGCAGTCGACCGCCGCCTGGCGCGAGGCCATCGCCAAGCCGGGCGTTCAGACCTCCGGCGCCCAGGTCGATCGTATCCGTCGTGTCGGCGGGCGGCTGGTTCAGGCGGCGGGCCTGGGCGGCCGGACCTGGGACTACGCCGTCTTCAGCGAGAAGAGCCCTAACGCCTTCGTCCTCCCGTCCGGCCAGATCGGCGTGACCGACAGCCTGCTGGCCCTGGTCCAGAACGACGACCAGCTGGCCAGCGTCATCGGTCATGAGATCGGCCATGTCGTCGCCAACCACGCGGCCGAGCGCGCCTCGAGCCAGTCGCTGACCGCTGTCGGCCTGGCGGCCGTGGGCGGTGCGGCGGGACGCTATGGCGATGCGGTCAACGCCTATGGCGGCCTGGCGGCCCAATACGGGCTGCTGCTGCCCTACTCGCGACGCGATGAGCTGGAGGCTGACCGGCTGGGCGTGGACTATATGGCGGCGGCGGGGTTCAAGCCGTCCGAGGCCGTGGCCCTGTGGCGGCTGATGGCGGCGCAACGCCAAGCCAGCGTCCCGCAGTTCGCCTCGACCCACCCGTCGGATGCGACGCGGATCAATTTGCTGCAGCAGTATATCGCCAGCAAGGGCTGGAACTGATCAGACCTTGATGTCGAGATAGGTGCCCGGACGCATGATCCGGGGCGTTTCTCCGTCGGCCGCGGGCGGCGGCGCTACGGGGCGCGTCGGGGCGGCGACAGGCGCCTGAACCTGGATCGGCGTGGTTTGAACCTGGGACGCCTGAACCTGATTCATCGCGGCGCGGAAGAAGGCGGCCTGGGCGTTTCGCGCAGACGGAGCCTCGCCCACGGGCGTGGGCAGGGACTGCGGCAAACCGGGGCGAATCGCGCTCATGCCCAATCGTTAACGCATTCGGAGCGATCAATCGTTAACAATGCCTCTCGAAAGAGGGTTAACGCGCTTTTTCGTTCGGCAGGGGTCTCGGCGGGGCCTGCATAGAGGCGACCAGCCGGTCGATATCGGCGTCGTTCAGCAGGGGGCCGGACTGTTTGGCGGTGATCCGGCCCATGGCGTCGACGGCGAAGGTCTCGGGCACGCCGGAGATGCCCAGGTCCAGACCGGCCCGACCATCGCGGTCCACCAGAACCATGGAATAGGGATCGCCCAGCTCGTCCAGGAAGGCGCGGGTGGCGACCGGCTCGTCCTTGTAGGCTACGCCGACAACGGCGATCCCGCGCGCCTTCAGGGCCAACAGCTTGGGGTGTTCGATCCGGCAGGGGGCGCACCAGGAGGCGAAGACATTGACCAGCATGGGCCGACCGACCCCCGCCGTCTTGAGGTCCAGATTGCCAGGCCCGGCGGTGTCGCCGGTCAGCATGGGCAGAACCGTTTCCGGGATGGGCTGGCCGACCATGGCGTCGGGCTTGAAGGCCGGATCGCGCTTCAGCGACCAGCCGACGAACAGAGCGGCCAGGGCGACCAGAACCACGAGGGGAAGCAGGGCCAGCCAGCGGTTCACTTTTGGGGTCCTATCGCGCTTCGCGCTACTTGAGGACTTTCTGGTTGTCCTACCGCGCTTTGCGCTGCTTGAGGACGAGGGGCGTCCACCGCTTTAGACGGCGCGTCGGCTTCCAGTCGCTCCAGCTCACGCTTCCATCTGCGCGAGGCGATGACGGCGCGGGCGACCAGGGCGGCCAGGACCAGGGCGCTGACGCCCCAGGCGGGCCAGACGAAGGCGGCGTAGGGGGTCATGTCGAGGTCGAGCATCTTACGCTTCCAGGGCCTGGCGAGCGCGCAGGGTCAGGACGCGGCGGCGGCGGATCTCGGTGCGGATCGCCGTCAGCCATAGGGCCGCGAATAGGATCCCATAGGCGGCCAGCATGGTCAGGAAGGGCGGCAGATAGACCGTATCCAGGCCTGAGGATCCGGGGGTCAGGAAGCTGGCCGGCTGGTGCAGGGTGTTCCACCAGTCGACCGAGAATTTGACGATGGGCAGGTTGATCAGGCCGACCAGACCCAGGACGGCGGCGGCGCGCGCCCCCTTCTGTTCGTCGTCGATCGAGGCCCGCAGAGCCATATAGCCGAGGTAGAAGAGGAACAGCACCAGGACGCTGGTCAGGCGCGCGTCCCACACCCACCAGGTTCCCCACATCGGCTGGCCCCACAGCGAGCCGGTGAACAGGGCGAGCGCCGTGAAGGCGGCGCCGGGCAGGGCGGCGGCGCGGGCGGCGGCGTCGGCCAGGGCGTGGCGGAAGACTAGGGCGAAGAAGCTGGACACCCCCAGGGCCGAGTAGGCGCCCAGGCCCCAGACGGCGGCGGGCACATGGACGAACATGATCCGCACCGTGTCGCCCTGCTGATAGTCGGCGGGGACGGTGAAGCTGAGCCAGGTTCCGACCGCCAGCAGCACGGCCGCGACTGCCCAGAGGACGGGGGTCAGAGGGCCGGTGAAGGCCATGAAGCGCTGCGGGTTGGACAGGCCGAACATGGCGTCAGCGATTACGCGGCGTCGGGACGGCGGGCAAGCGGCGGATCGCGTCGGTCATCCCTGGGCGTTCCTGACCGCTGCGGCCCCGGCGAAGGCGGCGATGACGCCCGCGAACAGGACATAGGCGGTGAGGAAGGCCAGGGCCGGGCCGGGCGACTGGCCTGAGGCGGCGCGTTCCAGCGCGCCGGCCCCGAAGACGACCGGCGGAATGAACAGGGGCAGGACCACGACCGCGATCAACAGGCCTCCGCGTTTCGCTCCCAGGGCCAGGGCGGCGCCCAGGGTTCCGGTGAAGGCGAAGCCCGCCCCGCCGATCAAGGCCGACAAGGCGGTGAGCGGGATCAAAGCCGGCGGCAGACCCAGGGCCAGGGCGGCGACCGGCGCGGTCAGGGCCAGGGGCAGGCCGACCGCGATCCACTGGGCCAGGGCCTTGATCAGAACGACCGATTCCAGCGGCAGATGGCCCAGGGCCAACAGGTCCAGCGCCCCGTCCTCCAGATCCCGCTCGAACAGCCGCTCCAGCGACAACAGCGAGGCGAGGGCCAGAGCCAGCCAGGCGATCCCGCCGGCGACGGGTGAAAGCGTGCGCGGATCGCCGCCCACGGCCAGGGGCAGGACGGCGGTCAGACAGGCGAAGAAGCCGCAGGCCAGCAGGGGGCCGCCCCCGCCGCCCCAGGCCAGGTCCAGCTCGCGCTCCAGCAGCACGCGCGTCGCGCCGCGCAGGCCGGGGGGGCGGGGTTCGGCGTCCACAGGACGGCTCACGTCAGACCTCCCAGGTCCAGGGTGCGAGCGGGGAGGGGCAGGGGGTCGTGAACGGCGGCGAGGATCAGGCCGTCGGCGTCGAGATGGCGGCGCATCTGGTCGGCGAAGACGGCGCGCCAGCGAGCGTCCAGCGGCGCCATCGGCTCGTCCAGCAGCCATAGGGCGCGCGGCGACCCGACCAGCCGGCCCATGGCCAGACGGCGGCGTTGACCGGCGGACAGGCGGCGGACTTCGAGGTCCAGCAGCGGGGCGAGGCCGAAGGCTTCGACCGCATCGTCCAAGCCGCATTGGACGTGACCCAGCCAGTCGCACTGGAAGCCCAGCTCCTGGCGCGCCGTGCGACTGGTCTTCAATCCGTCCTGGTGGCCGAGGAAATGGGTTTCGCGGCCGCGCGCCAGCCGCTCGTCCAGCGGATTGCCGTCGCCGTCGTGGAAGGCGACCTCCCCCGCGTCGGGGCGCAGCAGGCCGGCGATGGCGCGCAGCAGACTGGTCTTGCCTGCGCCATTGGCGCCCGTCAGCACTACGGCTTCCCCGGCCTGGATGCGCAGGTCGAGCCCCTGGAACAGGAGCCGCTCGCCGCGGGAGACGGTCAGGTCGGAGATGGAGAGGGTGTGGATCATGACGGCGACACTCTCCCTCCCCGTTCCGGGGAGGGGCGTCGCGTAGCGACGGGGTGGGGGCGGCCCGGCGAGGGTGTACGATTTCCGGGAAGCAAGGCCAGTGATGGGGCGCGGAGCCCGCCCCACCCGGCTTCGCTCCGCTCAGCCCCCCTCCCCGGAACGGGGAGGGAGAAGAACGCCTTTGTTTTGAGAACCTTTCTCAATGTCCGCGTCGAGGGTGTGGACACATGGACGGTGCGCGATGAGCGGACTATAGGCACGATTGCCGCAGCAGGCTTTCGCCGCGCGCGCAGGGGCCCTGTGAGCCGCTGCGTCTGCCGCGCGAAGGCGCAACCGGATTGTCGGGCGGCGCTGACCAGAGGAAAACTCTCCATGCCGTCCACCGACAGCTTCAACACCCGCCAGGATCTTTCCGTCGGGCGCAAGAAATACGCCTATTACAGCCTTCCGGCCGCCGAGGAAGCCGGTCTGACCGGGATTTCCCGCCTGCCGCGCTCGATGAAGGTGCTGCTGGAGAACCTGCTGCGCAACGAAGACGGCGTCTCGGTGACGCAGGACGACCTGAAGGCCGTCGCCGCCTGGGTCGAGAACAAGGGTTCGGTCGAGCACGAGATCGCCTTCCGCCCGGCCCGCGTCCTGATGCAGGACTTCACTGGCGTGCCCGCCGTGGTCGATCTGGCCGCCATGCGCGACGCCATGAGCGCCCTGGGCGCCGACGCCGCCAAGATCAATCCGCTGGTCCCGGTCGATCTGGTCATCGACCACTCGGTCATGGTCGACCACTTCGGCACGGCCAAGGCCTTCGGCCAGAACGTCGAGCGCGAATATGAGCGCAACATCGAGCGCTACAACTTCCTGCGCTGGGGTTCGTCGGCCTTCAACAACTTCCGCGTCGTGCCCCCCGGCACCGGCATCTGCCACCAGGTGAACCTGGAGAACCTGGCCCAGACCGTCTGGACCCTGGACGAAGGCAAGAAGACCGTCGCCTATCCCGACACCGTCGTCGGCACTGACTCGCACACCACCATGATCAACGGCCTGGCCGTTCTGGGCTGGGGCGTCGGCGGCATCGAGGCCGAGGCCGCCATGCTGGGCCAGCCGATCCCGATGCTGATCCCCGAGGTCATCGGCTTCAAGCTGACCGGCCGCCTGCCGGAAGGCACGACCGCGACCGATCTGGTGCTGACCGTCACCCAGATGCTGCGCAAGAAGGGCGTGGTCGGCAAGTTCGTCGAATTCTTCGGCGACGCCCTGCCGAACATGACCATCGAGGACCAGGCGACGATCGCCAACATGGCCCCGGAATACGGCGCCACCTGCGGCTTCTTCCCCGTCTCGGCCGCCACCATCGGCTATCTGACCGCCACGGGCCGCGACAAGGCGCGCGTCGCCCTGGTCGAAGCCTACGCCAAGGCCCAGGGCCTGTGGATCGACGAGACCTCGGAAGACCCGGTCTTCACCGACGTTCTGGAACTGGACCTGGCCTCGGTCGTGCCGTCGCTGGCCGGTCCGAAGCGTCCGCAGGACCGCGTCGAACTGACCACGGCCGCCCCGGCCTTCGAAACCGCCCTGGTCGATGTCTTCGCCCGTCCGACCGACGCCCCGCGCGCGGCCGTGGACGGTGAGAAGTTCACCGTCGGCGACGGCGACGTCGTCATCGCCGCCATCACCTCCTGCACCAACACCTCCAACCCGTCGGTCCTGATCGCCGCCGGCCTGGTGGCGCGCAAGGCCAATGCGCTCGGCCTGAAGGCCAAGCCCTGGGTCAAGACCTCGCTGGCCCCCGGTTCGCAGGTCGTCACCGACTATCTGACCGACGCCGGCCTGCAGAAGGACCTGGACGCCCTGGGCTTTAACCTGGTCGGCTATGGCTGCACCACCTGTATCGGCAACTCGGGCCCGCTGGATCCGGCGATCTCGAAGGCGATCAACGACAACGCCCTGGTCGCGACCTCGGTCCTGTCGGGCAACCGCAACTTCGAAGGCCGCGTGAACCCGGACGTCCAGGCCAACTATCTGGCCTCGCCCCCGCTGGTCGTGGCCTACGCCATCGCCGGCTCGATGCGGATCGACATCACCAAGGATCCGATCGGTCAGGACAAGAAGGGCAACGACGTCTTCCTGAAGGATGTCTGGCCGACCTCGCAGGAGATCGCCGACATCCAGAAGAAGTCGGTCACCCCGGCCATGTTCGCCAAACGCTACAAGGACGTATTCAAGGGCGACAAGCACTGGCAGGCGATCAAGGTCACGGGCGGCCAGACCTATGAGTGGGACGACGCCTCCACCTATGTCGCCAACCCGCCGTACTTCGAAGGTCTGTCGATGGACCTGACCCCGGTCCAGGACATCGTCGAGGCGCGCGTCCTGGCCATCTTCGGCGACTCGATCACCACCGACCACATTTCTCCGGCCGGTTCGATCAAGAAGACCTCGCCCGCCGGCGTCTATCTGACCAACCACGGCGTCGAGGCGGCCGAGTTCAACAGCTACGGCGCTCGTCGCGGCAACCACGAAGTCATGATGCGCGGCACCTTCGCCAATATCCGGATCAAGAACCGGATCACGCCCGAGATCGAGGGCGGCGTCACCAAGCACTTCCCGTCGAACGACACCATGTCGATCTATGACGCCGCCATGCGGTATCAGTCGGAAGGTCGGCCGTTGGTCGTCTTCGCCGGCAAGGAATACGGCACCGGCTCGTCGCGCGACTGGGCGGCCAAGGGCACCCGCCTGCTGGGCGTTCGCGCTGTCATCGCCGAAAGCTTCGAGCGTATCCACCGTTCGAACCTGGTCGGCATGGGCGTCGTGCCGCTGCAGTTCAAACAGGACGGCTGGCAGAAGCTGGGCCTGACCGGCGAGGAGATCGTCACCATCCGCGGCCTGTCCGACGCCAATGTCGGCAAGCTGCGTCCGCGTCAGGATCTGTGGGTCGAGCTGTTCCGCCCGTCGGACGGCAAGATGGCCCGCTTCCCGGTCCGCTGCCGCATCGATAACCAGACCGAGATGGACTATCTGCTGGCCGGCGGCGTCATGCCCTACGTCCTGCGCAACCTGGCCCGGGGCCCGGAAACCGAGGCGCCGATCGCGGCCGAATAGGCAGCGGTTCGCCGAGA
>NZ_BSFD01000006.1:0-126754 GCF_027922165.1 Brevundimonas intermedia | reverse complement strand
GCGATCCGCCGGCCCTTTTTGTTTGAGCCCAAAAGCGGGACTGCGCCTACAGCGCCGCCGCGTTCAGCAGGGCGACGATCATGGCGTTGGCCGGGGTCGGGACGCCGCGGCGGGCGCCCAGGCGGACGATGACGCCGTTGCGGGCGTCCAGCTCCATGGGGCGGCCGGCGGCGCGGTCGGCGTGGAGCGAGTTGATCCCGTCCGGGGCGGCGGCGCGATAGCCCGCGATGACCTGATCCGGCAGATCGTCAGGCAGGACGGCGCCTTCCGCCCGGCCGACCGCGACGCATTCGGCGACCAGGGCGCGCATGACGGAGGCGGCGCCCTCGTCATGGGCGATGCCGGAAGGCTTGAGGATCAGGGCGTTGACGGCGCCGGCGCAGTTCAGGGCCAGCTTCCTCCAGGCCTCGGACCGGAAGTCGGGCGTGGTCTCAGCGCGGATCGGCGTATGGGCGAACAGGGCGGCGAAGGCGCGGCCGGCCGCATCGTCGGGCGTCTTGATCCAGCCGTCGCGCCTTTGGCGGATCCGGCCCGGCGCCCGGCGTTCGGCCGGGATGTCCACCACGGCGGGGACCAGGCAGTCGGCGGGCGCGCGGTCGGCGAAGGGGGGCAGATGCTCGACCCCGTTGCGGAGAACGGCGACCCGGGTTTCGGGTCCGACGAGAGCGTCGAGCCAGGTCAGGGTCGAGGCGGTGTCATAGGTCTTGGTGGCCACGATCACCCAGTCGACCGGCGTCAGACCGTCCGGGCGGGTCGCGATCGTCGGCGTGGCGGCGATCGAGCCGCCGGGGGTTTCGATCTCCAGGTCCGCAAACGGCGTGCGGGCGCAGACCAGGACGTCGAAATCCGCGCGTTGCGCCAGCCAGGCCGCCACCGTGCCGCCGATGGCGCCGGGACCGATCACGGCGATCCTGATCTTGGCCTCCGTCATCCTGCGACCCTCAATCCAGTTTCAGCGCCTCGGCCAACAGCCGAGCTTCGGCCGCGCGGCTGGAGCCGGAGCGCCAGGCGACGACGATTTCGCGGTGGGGCGGGGCGCCGTCGGCCTGGTTTTCGAAGGCGCGGATGACGACCGAGGGGGTGTCGGCCAGCCCGGCCTGGACCGCCATCTTCGGCAGGAAGCTGACCCCCAGGCCCGATCCGACCATCTGGACCAGGGTGTGCAGGCTGGTGGCGGCGAAGACGTCGTCGCCGCGCGGGGCCTCGATGTCCAGCGCCGCCAGGGCGTGGTCGCGCAGACAGTGGCCGTCTTCCAGCAGGATCAGATCTTCGGCCCGCAGCGAACCGGGCCGGATCGGGCCGGGGGCGGCCAGGGCGTGGTCGTGGGGGGCGGCGGCCAGGATCTCGTCGTCGCCGATGCGGGCGTGTTCGACCCCCGGCGCGTCATAGGGCAGGGCGATGACGGCGGCGTCGACCTGGCCTGCTTTCAAGGCGGCGATCAGACGGGGCGTCAGGTCCTCGCGGATGAACAGCTTCAGGTTCGGGTAGGCGGTCTTCAGCGACGGCAATTTGGCGGGCAGCAGGAAGGGGGCCACGGTCGGGATGACGCCCAGGCGGAATCGGCCAGACAGCAGCCGGCCCGCGTTCTTGGCCGCCTCGACCAGATCCTCGGTCCGGGCCAGGACGTCCTCGGCCCGGCGCACGGCCTCGACCCCCACGGCGGTCATGATGACGGCCCCGCGCGCCCGCTCGACCACGGGGGCGCCCAGGATCCGCTCCAGCTCCTGAACCCCGGCGCTGAGGGCGGGCTGACTGACGTGGGCGGCCTCGGCGGCGCGGGAGAAACTGCCGTGTTCGGCGAGAAGCTTCAGATACTGGAGTTGACGCAGGGTGGGGAGCATGGCGAGCGAATAGGGCAAGCCTATACAAATATCAAAGATAATCGATTGGCCTTATGAAGCTGGGCCGTGCAGGAATAGCCACATCGACGAAGGGGCTATCGCCAACGCGCCCGTCGCATCGCGCCATCACAGGGAAGACCGCCATGACAACCGAAGCCAAATGCCCGTTCTCAGGCGCCACGACCGAGTCGGTGGCCGGGGGCGGCGTCCAGAACCGCGACTGGTGGCCGGGGCAGCTGCGTACTGATCTGCTGAACCAGCACTCGTCGCGGTCGAACCCGCTGGGCGAGGGGTTCAACTATCGCGAGGCCTTCTCCAAACTGGACTATGAGGCGCTGAAGAACGACCTGCGCCAGCTGATGACGGACTCGCAGGACTGGTGGCCGGCGGACTTTGGGCATTACGGGCCGCAGTTCATCCGCATGGCCTGGCACAGCGCGGGCACCTATCGGGTCGGCGACGGACGGGGCGGCGGCGGTCGTGGCCAGCAGCGGTTCGCGCCGCTGAACTCGTGGCCGGACAATGTGAACATCGACAAGTCGCGCCGCCTGCTGTGGCCGATCAAGCAGAAATACGGCCAGGCCATATCCTGGGCAGACCTGTTCATCCTGACCGGCAATGTGGCCCTGGAGACCATGGGCTTCCGCACCTTCGGCTTCGCCGGCGGGCGCGAGGACACCTGGGAGCCGGATCAGGACGTCTACTGGGGTCGCGAGACGACCTGGCTGGGCGGCGACGAGCGGTACTCGCGGGGTTCGCACGGCGTCGAAAAGCCGGCTGACGAGGCCGTGCTGGTCGCGGACGACACCGCCGACGGCGTCCAGCATACGCGCGATCTGGAGAACCCGCTGGCGGCGGTGCAGATGGGCCTGATCTACGTCAACCCGGAAGGCCCGGACGGCAATCCCGATCCGGTCGCTGCGGCGCGCGATATCCGCGACACCTTTGCGCGGATGGCGATGAACGACGAGGAGACGGTCGCCCTGATCGCCGGCGGCCACACCTTCGGCAAGACCCACGGCGCCGGCCCGGCCGACCACGTCGGCCCCGAGCCCGAGGCCGAGGGCCTGGAAGCCCAGGGCCTGGGCTGGACCTCCAGCTTCGGCAGCGGATCGGGCGGCGACGCCATTACCAGCGGTCTGGAAGTGACCTGGACCCAGACGCCGGCCCAGTGGAGCAATTTCTTCTTCGAGAACCTGTTCGGCTTCGAATGGGAGCTGGAGAAGTCGCCGGCCGGCGCTCACCAGTGGGTGGCCAAGGACGCGGGCGCGATCATCCCCGACGCCCATGATCCGACCAAGATGCGTCGCCCGACCATGCTGACCACGGACCTGTCGCTGCGGTTCGACCCGGAATACGAGAAGATCTCGCGCCGCTTCCTCAACAATCCGCAGGCCTTCGCCGAGGCCTTCGCCCGCGCCTGGTTCAAGCTGACCCACCGCGATCTGGGTCCGCGCTCGCGCTACGTGGGCCCGGAAGTCCCCAAGGAGGAGCTGGTCTGGCAGGACCCCGTGCCGGCCGTCGATCATCCGCTGATCGACGCCGCCGATGCGGCCGCCTTGAAGGCCCAGGTGCTGGCCACGGGTCTGAGCGTTTCGGAACTGGTCGGCGTGGCCTGGGCCTCGGCCTCGACCTTCCGGGGCGGGGACAAGCGCGGCGGCGCCAACGGCGCGCGCATCCGGCTGGCGCCGCAGAAGGACTGGGCCGTCAACCAGCCCGAGCAGTTGCAGCGGGTGCTGAAGACCCTGGAAGGCGTGCAGTTCGCCTTCAACCAGGAACAGGTCGGCGGCAAGAAGGTGTCTCTGGCCGACTTGATCGTGCTGGCCGGCGCCGCCGGCGTCGAACAGGCGGCCAAGGCGGCGGGGCATGAGGTCGTCGTGCCCTTCACGCCCGGTCGGACGGACGCCAGCCAGGCCCTGACGGACGTCGAATCCTTCAGCTATCTGGAGCCCGTCGCCGACGGCTTCCGCAACTATCAGAAGGCCCGCTACGCCGTTCCCGCCGAATCCCTGCTGATCGACCAGGCCCAGCGTCTGACCCTGACCGCGCCAGAGATGACGGCGCTGATCGGGGGGCTGCGGGCCATCAACATCAATGTGGGCGGTTCGACCCACGGGGTGCTGACGGATCGGCCGGGCGCCCTGACCAACGACGTCTTCGTCAACCTGCTGGACATGGGCGTGAAGTGGTCGGCCTCTTCGTCAGCCAAGGATTTGTTCGACGGTCGTGATCGCAAGACCGGAGAACTGCGCTGGACCGGCACGCGCGTCGATCTGGTGTTCGGCTCAAACGCCGTGCTGCGCGCCCTGGCCGAGGTCTATGCCGAGGCGGATGGACAGAAGAAGCTGGTCCACGACTTCGTGGCGGCCTGGGCCCGGGTCATGGAGCTGGACCGGTTCGACCTGCACGGCTGATCAAGGCCGGAGCAGAGGCGGCGAGGGGGCGGACGCATGCAGGCGTCCGCCCCCTCGCTGTTTCCGGGGTCAGCGCAACTTGATCTCGAACAGCTGCGGCCAGCGTTTGCCGGTGACGAACAGGCGTTTGCCGGCGGCGTCCCAGGCGATGCCGTTCAGGACGTCGTCGTTCGGGTCCAGGCCCGCATCCTGGGGGACCAGGGCCGTCAGGTCGATGAAGGCCTTGACCACGCCGGTCTCCGGGTCGATGCGGGCGATGCGGTTGTCCTGCCACAGGTTGGCGAAGACCTCGCCGTCGATCCACTCGAGCTCGTTGATCTGATCCAGCGGCTTGCCGTCGGCGGTGACGGAGACGCGGCCGGTCTCGGCCAGGGTGTCGGGATCGAGGAAGCGCAGCTGGTCGGTGCCGTCGCTCATGATCAGCCGCCGCCCGTCGGTGGTCAGGGCCCAGCCTTCTCCCGGATAGGAGAAGCCGCCCAGGGGCGAGAAGTCGTCCAGCTTCCAGATGAATCCGATGTGGTTGCGCCAGGTCAGGCTGTAGAGCTTGCCGTTCAGCGTGGTCATGCCCTCGCCGAAATAGACGGTCGGCAGGTCGCGCTGGCGCAGAACCTCGCCGGTCTCGAGCTGAACCTGGCGGATGAAGGACGGGTACATACCCGTGCTCTCGTACAGCGCCCCCTGATGGAAGAAGAGGCCCTCGGTGAAGGCCGTCTTGTCGTGCGGATAGGCGCGCACGACCTCATAGGCCTGAACCGGAACCTCCGCCCGGGAGGGAAGGAACCCGCCCGCCGCCAGCAACAGACCGGCGGTGAGGCCGGCGAGGCGTGACGACAGGCGGATCATCGGCTCAGGCCTTCTCGGCGGCGGCTTCCGCCTCGGCCTTGCGGGCGCGGGCCTCGGCCTGGTCGGCCTGGGCGCGGGCGGCCGTGGCCTTTTCCTTCTTGGTCGCGGAGCGGCGACCCATCATGTTCAGGGCCTCCACACCGGCCGAGAAGGCCATGGCGGCGTAGATATAGCCCTTGGGCACATGATAGCCGAAGCCGTCGGCGATCAGCACCATGCCGATCATCAGCAGGAAGCCGAGGGCCAGCATGACGACGCTGGGGTTCTCGTTGATGAAGTTGGCCAGGGGATCTGCGGCCAGCAGCATGACGGTCACGGCGACCAGCACCGCGATCACCATGATCGGCAGGTGCTCGGTCATGCCGACGGCGGTCAGGATCGAGTCGATCGAGAAGACCAGGTCCAGCAGGATGATCTGGAAGATCGCCGCGCCGGCGTTGTTGATCATCACATCCTTCTTGTCCATCACGTCATGGCTGGGCGTGGGATCGACGGTGTGGTGGATCTCCTTGGTGGCCTTCCAGACCAGGAACAGGCCGCCCGCGATCAGGATCAGATCCTTCCACGAGAACTCGTTGCCCATGACGGTGAAGACGGGCTGAACCAGGCCGACCAGCCAGGCGATGATCGACAGCAGGGCCAGGCGCATGACCAGCGCCAGGCCGATGCCGATGCGCCGGACTTTCTGGCGCTGATGCTCGGGCAGTTTGTTCGACAGGATCGAGATGAAGATCAGGTTGTCGATGCCGAGTACGACCTCCATCACAATGAGCGTCACCAGCGCGGCCCAGGCGGCCGGGTCGGAGAGCAGGGGCGTAATGCTGTCGAGCATGAGGTGTCCTAGAGGGAAAAGCGTCAGCGTAAAGCGCTAGGGCCGAAGCGAGTTCCGATCAAGCGAAGGGGTGCGGCGTCATGGTCGCACCCCACCCTTCAGGGCCGTGTGGGCGAGACATCCACCACGACAGGGAAATGGTCCGAAATCACCTGACCCGCGAAGGAGTCGGTGGGGACGCCATATCTGATCGCCGACAGGCTGGGGCCGATGAAGACGTGGTCGATGGCGACCCCCTCATTGTCCTTGGCGATGTCGAAGTCGTTGTAGGTGCCGGCCGGGCCGAAGACGACGGGGCTGACCGCGCGGGCGTCGCGCAGACCCGAGGCGACGATACGCCGATAGGGGGCGCTGTCCGGGCCGGTATTGAAATCACCCATCAGCACCACCGACGCGGTCACGCCGTCGATAAAGGCCGGCGCCATGTCAGCGGCCAGTGCGGCGCATTCTTCGCGGGCGATCACGCCGACATGGTCGAAATGGGCGTTGCGGACATCCAGCAGGCCGCCGTCGATCCGGTCGCGCAGGACGACGCGGGTGATGGTGCGGGGGAGGGCGGCGTCCCAGCCCCTGGACGGCCGGTCCGGCGTGAGCGAGCACCACAGGGTCTGGGTGCTGACGGTCTCGAACCGGGCGCGACGCCAGAACAGGGTGGTGGTCTCGCCCGTCTGGGCGCCGTCGTCGCGACCGAGGCCGTAATGATCATAGGCCGGCGCCTGTTCGGCCAGATAGGCGACCATGTGCGGCAGGGCCTCCTGCACCCCCAGAACGTCGGGATCGAAGAAGGCGATCTGGCGCGCCATGTGCGGGCGACGCTGTGTCCAGTTCGGAACATCGTCAGCCCCGTCGTAGCGGATGTTGTAGCTCATCAGCCGCACAGGGCGTGCGGCGTCCGAGGCTGTAGGCTGGGCTGCAGAGGCCGAGGTCAGGGCGGCGAAGGCGACCGCGACGGCGATCAGCAGGGCGGCAGGCTTCATCTTGGATCTCGGATATTGAGGCTCGGGGCGGATTGTTAAGGCGGCATATCCCATGCGGGGATGACCGGTGTGCGACACGCCGCGCGGGCGCTTGTGACGGGGTGCGGCCTTATCGCCCTTCACGCAATGTTGCGAGCGGCAAAACCCCGTGCTATCAGGCGCCCGGCTTGAAGGGGGCGTATTCACGAATACGGCCTCTATCGTGCTTTCCGTAAGCATTTCAGGCTTTTGACCGTTGCGACCCTCGCAATCGGTCGCGACCCTGACACAACGACCTCGGACCCTAATCAGTGGCTGATGATTTCAGAACGACGGAAGTCGGCGATCGCTACGCACAGGCGCTGTTTGATCTGGCGCTGGAAACCGGCCGCCTGGACGCCGTCCGTGCTGACCTGACGTCGCTGAAGGCCGCCTGGATCGAGAGCGCCGACCTGCGCCGCCTGGCGACCTCGCCGGTCATTTCGGCCGAGGATCAGGGCAAGGGCCTGGTCGCCATCGCCGCCAAGGCGAAGTTCGAGCAGACCACCGCCAACTTCCTGGGCCTGCTGGCCCAGAACCATCGCGCCAAGGACTTGCCGGGCGTGATCGCCGGGTTTGAGGCCCGCTACGCCAAACACGCAGGCATCGTCGCCGCCGAGGTCGTCTCGGCCCAGCCGCTGGACGCCAAACAGACCGCCGCCATCACTGCGGCCCTGTCCAAGAGCCTGGGCAAGGCGCCGGAACTGACCACGCGGGTCGATCCGGCTATCCTGGGCGGCCTGAAGATCAAGGTCGGCTCGAAACTGTTCGACGCCTCGCTGAAGACCAAGCTCGACCAGATGAAGTTCGCCCTCAAGCGGGCCTAAGGTCCGCTCCCGCCACCACGAATGCGCGCCTGATCGGCGCACCCGCAGAAGACTGAAGAACAGAGAGCCCGTCATGGACATCCGCGCCGCTGAAATCTCGGCCATCCTCAAGTCGCAGATCGCCAACTTCGGCGTCGAAGCCGATGTCTCCGACGTCGGCAGCGTGCTGTCGGTCGGCGACGGCATCGCCCGCATCCACGGTCTGGACAATGTCCAGGCCGGCGAAATGGTCGAGTTCACCAAGGCCGGCGTGAAGGGCATGGCCCTGAACCTGGAACGCGACAATGTGGGCGCCGTGATCTTCGGCGCCGACGCCGCCATCGCCGAGGGCGACGACGTGCGCCGCCTGGGCGAGATCGTGGACGTGCCGGTCGGCAAGGGTCTGCTGGGCCGCGTCGTCAACCCGCTGGGCGAGCCGATCGACGGCAAGGGCCCGATCCAGTTCACCGAGCGCCGCCGCGTCGACGTCAAGGCGCCGGGCATCATCCCCCGCAAGTCGGTTCACGAGCCGATGCAGACCGGCCTGAAGGCCATCGACACCCTGATCCCCGTCGGCCGCGGCCAGCGCGAGCTGATCATCGGCGACCGTCAGGTCGGCAAGACCGCCGTCGCCGTCGACGCCATCCTGAACCAGAAGAACGTCAACAAGACCGATGACGAGAGCGCCAAGCTCTATTGCATCTACGTCGCCATCGGCCAGAAGCGTTCGACCGTCGCCCAGATCGTCAAGACTCTCGAAGAGTCGGGCGCGCTGGAATACACCATCGTCGTCGCCGCCACGGCTTCGGAACCGGCCCCGCTGCAGTTCCTGGCGCCCTTCGCCGGCACCGCCATGGGCGAGTTCTTCCGCGACAACGGCATGCACGCCCTGATCGTCTATGACGACCTTTCCAAGCAGGCTGTGGCCTATCGCCAGATGTCCCTGCTGCTGCGCCGCCCGCCGGGCCGCGAAGCCTATCCGGGCGACGTCTTCTACCTGCACAGCCGCCTGCTCGAGCGCTCGGCCAAGCTGAACGCCGACTACGGCTCGGGCTCGATGACCGCCCTGCCGATCATCGAGACCCAGGCCAACGACGTCTCGGCCTATATCCCGACCAATGTGATCTCGATCACCGACGGCCAGATCTTCCTGGAATCGGACCTGTTCTACCAGGGCATCCGTCCCGCCGTGAACGTCGGCATCTCGGTGTCGCGCGTCGGCTCCTCGGCCCAGACCAAGGCGATGAAGAAGGTCGCCGGCACCATCAAGGGCGAACTGGCCCAGTATCGCGAGATGGCCGCTTTCGCCAAGTTCGGCTCGGACCTTGACGCCTCGACCCAGAAGCTTCTGGCCCGCGGCGAACGCCTGACCGAGCTGCTGAAGCAGCCGCAGTATTCGCCGCTGGCGATGGAAGAACAGGTCGTCTCGGTCTACGCCGGCACGCGCGGCTATATCGACGGGATCGCCGTGGGCGACGTCGGCCGGTTCGAGAAGGAGCTGCTGGCCCGCATCCACGCGAACCACGCCTCGCTGCTGGACGGCATCCGCACCAAGAAGGACCTGACCGCCGACCTCGAGGCCGAGCTGAAGGACATCCTGGCCGCCTTCGTCAAGACCTTCGCCTGAACCCCGCCGGTTAGTTAGAGGAAGAGCAAAGCCGGATGGCCAGCCTCAAGGAAATGCGCAATCGGATCGGAAGCGTGAAAGCCACGCAGAAGATCACGAAGGCCATGCAGATGGTCGCCGCGGCCAAGCTGAAACGCGCCCAGGACCAGGCCGAGAGCGCCCGGCCCTATGCGCGCAAGATGGCCTCGGTCATCGCCAACCTCGCCGCCGGCGTCTCGGGCGCCGACGCGCCCAAGCTGCTGTCGGGCACGGGTCAGGACCAACGTCACCTGATCGTGGTGGCGACGGCGGACAAGGGTCTGGCGGGCGGTTTCTCGACCAACGTCATCCGCGCCGCGCGCGAGCGGATCAACAGCCTGATCGCCAACGGCAAGGACGTGGCCATCATCGCCGTCGGCCGCAAGTCGCGCGATCAGCTGACGCGTCTTTACGGCGCCAAGGTGGTTCACACCTTCGAGCTGAGCGCCCAGAAGACCGTCGGCCTGCCTCTGGCCCAGCCGGTCGCCGAAATGATTGCTACGGCGTTCGAGAACGGCCAGGCCGATGTGGTCACCCTGTTCTACAGCCAGTTCAAGTCGGTCATCCAGCAGGTCCCGACCGGCAAGCAGCTGATCCCGGCCGTGGTCGAAGGCGACGCGGCCCCGATCGACCTGAACGGCGCGGTCTATGACTACGAGCCCTCGGAAGAGGAAATCCTCGAGACCCTGCTGCCGCGCAACCTGACGACCCAGATCCTGGCCGCCCTGTACGAGAATCAGGCCGGCTTCTTCGGGTCGCAGATGGCGGCTATGGACAACGCCACGCGCAACGCCGGCGACCTCATCAACGCCCTGACGCTGCAATACAACCGCAAGCGCCAAGCCCAGATCACCACCGAGCTGATCGAGATCATCGCCGGCGCCGAAGCCCTCTGATCCCGACCGAACAGACATTCCGATACGGACCCCAGCCATGACCGACACCGTCGCCCCCAAGAAGCCCGCCGCCCGCAAACCCGCCGTCAAGAAGGCGCCCGCCGCCTCGACCGCGCCGGGCTCCGTCGTCGCCACCGGCAAGATCGCCCAGGTCATCGGCGCCGTCGTGGACGTCGAGTTCACCGGCCATCTGCCGGCGATCCTGAACGCCCTGCACACCCAGAACATCGACCAGAAGACGGGCGAACCCTTCACCCTGGTTCTGGAAGTCGCCCAGCACCTGGGTGAGAACATGGTCCGCACCATCTCGATGGACACGACCGAAGGCCTGACGCGCGGTCAGCCCGTGTCGGACACCGGATCGTCGATCCAGGCGCCGGTCGGCCCCGGCACCCTGGGCCGCATCATGAACGTCGTCGGCCAGCCGATCGACGAGCAGGGCCCGATCAAGACCGCCGAATACCGCCCGATCCACAAGGAAGCGCCCTCGTTCGAGGAGCAGTCCACCTCGTCGGAAATCCTGGTCACGGGCATCAAGGTCATCGACCTGATGTGCCCCTACACCAAGGGCGGCAAGATCGGCCTGTTCGGCGGCGCCGGCGTCGGTAAGACCGTCACCATGCAGGAACTGATCAACAATATCGCCAAGGCGTACGGCGGTTATTCGGTTCTGGCCGGCGTGGGCGAGCGCACGCGCGAAGGCAACGACCTGTATCACGAGATGATCGAGTCGAACGTGAACGTGGACCCGGCCAAGAACGGCGGTTCGACCGAGGGCTCCAAGTGCGCCCTGGTCTATGGCCAGATGAACGAGCCCCCCGGCGCCCGCGCCCGCGTCGCCCTGACCGGCCTGTCCATCGCCGAGTACTTCCGCGACGAGGAGGGCAAGGACGTCCTGCTGTTCGTCGACAACATCTTCCGCTTCACCCAGGCCGGTTCCGAAGTGTCGGCTCTGCTGGGCCGCATCCCCTCGGCCGTGGGCTATCAGCCGACGCTGGCGACCGAGATGGGCAACCTGCAAGAGCGGATCACCTCGACCAAGAAGGGCTCGATCACCTCGGTCCAGGCCATCTATGTGCCCGCCGACGACCTGACCGACCCGGCGCCCGCCGCCTCCTTCGCCCACCTGGATGCGACCACGGTTCTGAACCGCGACATCGCCGCCCAGGCCATCTTCCCCGCCGTCGACCCGCTGGACTCCACCTCGCGGATCATGGACCCGCTGGTCATCGGCGAGGAGCACTACAACGTCGCCCGTTCGGTCCAGGAAGTGCTGCAGCAGTACAAGGGCCTGAAGGACATCATCGCCATCCTCGGCATGGACGAGCTGTCGGAAGAGGACAAGCTGGTCGTGTCGCGCGCCCGCAAGATCCAGCGCTTCCTGTCGCAGCCCTTCTTCGTGGCCGAACAGTTCACCAACTCGCCCGGCAAGTTCGTCGAGCTGGCCGACACGATCCGCTCGTTCAAGGGCATCGTCGCCGGTGAGTACGACCACCTGCCGGAAGCCGCCTTCTACATGGTCGGCGCGATCGAAGAGGCCGTCGCCAAGGCCGAGAAGATGGCGTCGGAAGCCTGATCATGGCCGGCAAGCTGAACTTCTCCCTCGTCTCGCCGGAACGCGAGGTCTTTTCGGGCCTTGTGGACCAGGTGGATGCGCCGGGCGTCGAGGGCGACTTCGGCGTCCTGCCGGACCACGCCCCCTTCATGACCGCCCTGCGCGAGGGGCTGGTGACCGTCTACGTCGGCGGGGCCAAGACCCAGTACGACGTCAAGGGCGGCTTCGCCGACGTCAACGGCGAAGGCCTGACCATCCTGGCCGAACAGGCGACCGAGGTCGTCGCGGCCTAATCTGCACTGCCGGATCGAATGATTCGAGGCCCCGTGCTCCGGCGCGGGGCCTTTTCGTCATGCGGCTCCTGACTTGATCCAGGCGAGTGTTTCTGCAACCTTCAGGCATCGCAGGGGCTGGTGATGTCGAAATCCGAACGGACGACCGGTGGCGGCGGAACGCGCCGGGTTTGGGCGACCCTGGTTGGGGCGTGCCTAATCGGGGCTTTGCTCAGCGGCTTTGCCGGACAGGCGGACGAAGGGCGCTCCACCCGGCGTGCGCCGTATGCCGCGCTGACTTCTCCGACCGCCGCCATGACCATCGTCTTTTCAGACGTTTGCCTGACGGCTGTGCGCGATGGGACGTCGATCGAGGCATTGGCCCTGGATCACTACCTACGCCCGGTCCCGCCCCGCTTGACGGGTTCGCCGACGGCGACGGCGGCGTGGAGACTGGCCTCCTATTCCAAGGTCTTCGTGGTCGCGCTGCCCAACGGCGGATGTTCCGCCTCGGTGGAAGGGGGAAATCCCGAGGGGCTGGAAGCGGCGGCCTTGGCGCTGTTGCCGCGCTATGGCGACTTCGTTGAGGGGCAGACCCTTCCAGCTGAGGACAACACCCGTACCGTGTGGTGTACCGCTGAGACGTCCAGGCCGTTGATCGTCGTCCTGGTTCGACGGACCCAGGGCCGTCGCCCGGCCTTCGTCGCCAACATCTTTCGGGCGGAGTCCACGCGTCCGTCCTTCTGCGCGCCCGCGCGGCCGATGACGGCGCCGTCTCCGACCTAAACGCACCGGGCCTGCCACTTCCCCCGCAGGCGGGGGAAGGTCTATGAACGCGACCATGACCGAAGCTCTCGATATCCATGGCGTCTGCGATCCGCGTTTTGCGGCGGTGAAGGACGTTTTCGCCGCCAATTTCACTGATGCGCCCGAGGGTCTGAACGAGGTGGGGGCGCGCTTCTGTGTGATGATCGAGGGGGCGCCGGTCGTCGATCTGTGGGCCGGGCACGCCGACACGGCGAAGACGGCGCCCTTTACCGAGACGACCCTGACGCCGGTCTTCTCGACCGGCAAGGCGGTGATGGCCCTGTTGATGGCCACGGCGGTCGAGGCGGGCAAGGTCGCCTATGACGAGAAGGTCTCCCACATCTGGCCCGCCTTCGGCCAGGCGGGGAAGGAAGGGGTCACGGTCGCCCAGCTGATGAGCCATCAGGCGGGCCTGCCGGGCTTCTCCGAGGCGGTGGAGCCGTCGCTGTGGTTCGATCCGGCCGCGGTCAACGGCCGGCTGGCGGCCCAGGCGCCGATGTGGGCGCCGGGCACGGCCTCAGGCTATCACCCGGTCACGGTCGGCTATCTGGCCAATGAGGTCTTTCGGCTGACGACGGGGCGGACCATGGGCCAAGCCCTGCGCGCCGACTTCGCCGAGCTGGACCTGTGGATCGGCCTGCCGGAAGACCAGCACGGGCGGGTGGCCCAGATGCGCAAGCCGTCGGCGGCGCCCAGCCTTGGGACGGTGGACCCGATCAAGCAGGCGGCCTTCCTGGACCGGGGCTCGGCGCCGGGCGGGCGCGGCTCGGCCGAATGGCGCAAGATGGAGATCCCCTCGGCCAATATGCACGCGACGGCGGCGGGTCTGGCCCGGATGCTGGGCGTCGCGGCCAATGACGGCATGCTGGACGGACGCCGGGTGCTGTCCAAGGGGGTTTTGCGGGATCTGACGCGCGAGCGGATCCACGGTCCGGACAAGGTGCTGCCCTATGTGATCAGCTGGGCGGCGGGGCTGATGCGCAATGACGGGCTGAACGTCTTCGGGCCGGGCGAGTCCCTGGGCCACTATGGCTGGGGCGGGTCGATGGCCATGGCCGATCCGTCGCGCCGCCTGTCGGCCGCCTATGTGATGACGCGCCAGTCGCCGCACCTGATCGGCGACCCGCGCCCCCGGCGGCTGCTGGAGGCGGTGTACGGGGCCGTCTGAGCAAGACCGGGGCGGGCGAATTGCACGGCGCAGACGAAATCAGTGCAATGTGCAAAAGAGTGCAATTCCGGCCTCCCGGCGGATCGATGACCCGAGGAGCCTAACCCGGTTTCCAACCCAGGCGAGGTGATCGTCTTTTCGCGGGATCAAGTCGCTGGAAACTCAGGATGTCTTCGCCGGAATTGCGCGCGCAGACGCCCTCCAGCCTTCCCATTACCCCGGTTCAGTCAGGGCCACGGCGCGGCGTGCGGCGCGCGACCGCGAGGCGGCGCCCAGTGCGAATACGCCGGCCCCGGCCCAGATGAAGACGAAGGAGATGATCCGCAACGGCGTCAGGGCCTCGCCCGCCCAGACGCCGCAGGCGAACTGGAGCGTGGGCGCCAGGAACTGGATGAAGCCGATGGTGGACAGGGGCAGACGCCGCGCCGACCAGGCGAACAGAACCAGGGGAATGACCGTCGCCGGGCCGTTGACCAGGGCCCAGGCCAGGCCGGCGGGCGAGGAAAAGCCGGTCGCCTGGCCGTGCGTCGCCAGCCAGGCCAGGAAGACCGCGCCGATGGGCAGCAGCACAAGACATTCGACGAACAGCCCGGTCTGGGCCGAGGCAGGCACGCGCTTCCTGATCACCGCATAGGCGCAGAAGGTGACGGCCAGGGTCAGGCCGATGATCGGCACATGGCCTAGGGCTATGGTCTGGATCACGACCCCGACGGCGGCCAGGGCGATGGCGACGGCGCTCCAGCGGTCGATCCGTTCACGGAACAACACCGCCCCCGCCGCCATGTTCAGCAGAGGGTTGATATAATAGCCGAGACTGGCCTCCAGCGTCGCATGGTGGGTGGTGGCGAAGACATAGAGGCTCCAGTTGGTGGCGATCATCGCCGCCGACAAACCCAGCCAGGCCAGGGTGCGCGGCGTCGCCAGCACCCGCTTCGCCTCGCCCCACTGGCCCGCCAGCAGCAGGAACAGACCCGCCACGAACACCGACCAGACGGCCCGGTGGGCCAGGATCTCGGGTGCGCCGAACCCGTGGGCCGCCATGGCCATGAACAGCAGCGGCAGCAGGCCCCACAGGCTGTAGCAGGCGATGGCGGTGGCGACCGCGCGGGGATCGTTGGGGGTGGCGGCGGCGGTCATGGGGTCCTTCATCCCCCGCCGTCATCCTCGGGCTTGACCCGAGGATCGGGCACGGCGGGCGCTGGTGCGTCGCTCGTTCGCACCAGCGGCGGAACATCCGGTCCTCGGGTCAAGCCCGAGGATGACGGGGTGGAGCGTCAGACGGTGATCGAACGATACCCCGACGACGAGGTGATCACGCCGGTCTCGTCCAGCAGCTGGGCGATCTGGACGGCGTTCAGGGCGGCGCCCTTGCGCAGGTTGTCGGACACGATCCACAGGTTCAGGCCGTTCTCGACGGTGGGATCCTTGCGGATGCGCGACACATAGACGGCGTGTTCGCCGGCGGCGTCGACGGGGGTGATGTAGCCGTCGTGCTCCTGCTTATCGATCACCAGCACGCCTGGCGCCTCGCGCAGGATGGCGCGGGCCTCGTCCGGGGCGAGGGGGCGGTCGAACTCGATGTTCACGGCCTCGGAGTGGCCCACGAAGACCGGCACGCGCACGCAGGTGACGGTGACCTTGATGTCGGGGTCCAGCATCTTGTGGGTCTCGTCCGACATCTTCTGCTCCTCGTCGGTCGAGCCGTCCTCGAGGAAGGACCCGATATAGGGGATGACGTTGAAGGCGATCTGTTTCGGGAACTTCTTCGGACGCGCGTCGCCCAGGCCGTAGATGGCCTTGGTCTGGTTCCACAGCTCGTCCATGCCTTCCTTGCCGGCGCCGGACACCGACTGATAGGTCGAGACCACCACCCGCTTGATCTTGGCCGCATCGTGCAGGGGCTTCAGCGCCGTGACCAGCTGGATGGTCGAACAGTTGGGGTTGGCGATGATGTTCTTCTTCTTGGCGTCCTTGACCGCGTCGGGGTTCACCTCGGGCACGATCAGGGGCACGTCGGCGTCCTTGCGGAAGGCCGAGGAGTTGTCGATCACGATGGGGCCGGCCTTGCCGATCTTCTCGGACCAGGCGCGCGAGACCTCGCCGCCGGCCGACATCAGGACCAGGTCGACCTTGGAGAAGTCGAACTGTTCGATGTCCTGGCATTTGATGGTCTTGTCGCCGAACGAGACCTCGACGCCCTTGGACTTGCGCGAGGCGATGGCGTGGATTTCATCGACGGGGAATTCCAGCTCCTCGAGGATGTTCAGCATTTCGCGGCCCACATTGCCCGTGGCCCCGACGATCGCGACGCGATAACCCATGATGCTTAGTCCTTCGGACGCGCTATCGCTCGGCCCACGGGGCCTCGCTGCTTGAGCGCGATGTGTTGTGTGGTGTGCAAATAGGCGTTCGCAGCCGCGAAGCAATCGCTTTTCGGCGGCGGGGACTTTAAGCAGGGGCTCATGACCTCCCGCATCCGAAACGCCTACGACATCCGCGTGGAAGAGGGCGTGCTGACGCCCGATCCGGCCCAGGCCGAAGTCCTGGTCGCCCTGGAGCGACTGGAGCGCGATCTGGCTAAACGCGGCCTGTTCGGGCGGCCGCCTGAGGTGAAGGGGATTTATCTGTGGGGACCGCCGGGACGGGGCAAGTCCATGCTGATGGACCTGTTCTATTCAGCCACGCCCGAGCCCCGGAAGACCCGGGCTCATTTCCACGCCTTCATGGCCCGGATCCACGACCTGGTGCGCCAGTGGCGCGAGGGGGATGCGAAGACTCGCAAGGCCGTGTTCGGGACGCACAAGGGCGACGATCCCATTCCCCCCATCGCCAAGCTGATCGCCTCCGAAGCCCGGCTGCTGTGTTTCGACGAGCTGCAGGTGACGGACATCGCCGACGCCATGATCCTGGGCCGGCTGTTCGAGGCCCTGTTCGAGGACAAGGTGGTGCTGGCCATCACCTCGAACCGGGCGCCCGAGGATCTGTACAAGAACGGCATCAATCGCCAGCTCTTCACCCCCTTTATCGACATCATCCGTGATCGGTGCGCCGTGGTGCAGACGGCGGGGGCGCGCGACTGGCGGCTGGATCGGCTGAGTTCGGCCCAGGTCTGGCATACGCTCGACGACCGCGCCGGGTTCGAGGATCTGTGGCGCGAGCTGAAGGGGGGCGAGCCGGAGGAACCGGCGCATCTGACCGTGCTGGGGCGCGATGTCGTGGTGGAGCGGACCGTGGGGTCGATGGCGCGGGCCAGCTTTGCGGATCTGTGCGGCCGGCCGCTGGGGCCGCAGGATTATCTGGCCATCGCCGAACGGTTCCACACCCTGTTCTTGGAAGACGTGCCGATCCTGAGTTCGGCCAACCACCACGAGGCGCGGCGTCTGGTGACCCTGGTGGACGCCCTGTACGAGGCCAAGACCAAGCTGATCGTCCTGGCCGCCGCCCGGCCCGAGGCCCTCTATACCGAAGGGGTGGGGGCGTTCGAGTTCGAACGGACCGTGTCGCGGTTCAACGAGATGCAGAGCAAGGACTGGCTGGCCCACGTGCGGGAGTGAAATGGCTTCCCTCTCCCGCTGGGAGAGGGCTTGAGCGCCCGAGAGCGTAGCGATCGGTCTTTGCGCGAAAGGGTGAGGGGTAAGGTGGTGCGAACTGGCCTACCGGCGGTCCCCTCATCCGGCCCTGCGGGCCACCTTCTCCCGCAAGGGGAGAAGGAAGAAAGAAAAAGGGCCTGCGGAGCGATCCGCAGGCCCTTCGTCGTTCGATCTGGCGCCTGGCTTAGGCCAGCGAGGCGTCGATATCCTTGCAGGCCTGCAGCAAGCCCTGGACCGAGGCGACGGACTTTTCGAACATCGCCTTTTCGTCGTCGTTGGTGGTGAACTCGATCACCTTCTCCACGCCGGCGGCGCCGATCAGGGCCGGGACGCCGACATAGAGGTCGGACAGGCCGTATTCGCCCGACAGCCAGACGGCGCAGGGCAGGACGCGCTTCTGGTCAAGCAGATAGGACTTGGCCATGGCGATGGCCGATTCAGCGGGCGCGTAGAAGGCCGAGCCGGTCTTCAGCAGGGCCACGATCTCGCCGCCGCCCTTGCGGGTGCGGTCGACGATGGCGTCCAGCTCGTCCTGCGACAGGAAGCCGGCCTTGACGGCGTCGGGCAGGGGCAGGCCGCCGACGGTCGAGTGGCGCACCATCGGCACCATGTCGTCGCCGTGACCGCCCAGGGTCCAGGCATGGATGTCCTGAACCGAGACGCCGGTCTTCTCAGCCAGGAAGTAGGCGAAGCGGGCCGAGTCGAGCACGCCGGCCATGCCGACGACCTTCTCCTTGGGCAGGCCTGAGAATTTCTGCAGGGCCCAGACCATGGCGTCGAGCGGGTTGGTGATGCAGATGACGAAGGCGTTGGGGGCGTGGGCCTTGATGCCTTCACCCACGGCCTTCATGACCTTCAGGTTGATGCCGATCAGGTCGTCGCGGCTCATGCCCGGCTTGCGCGGCACGCCGGCGGTGACGATGCAGACGTCGGCGCCCGCGATGTCGGCGTAGTCGTTGGCGCCCTTCAGGGCCACGTCCGAGCCGAAGACGGCGGTGGCCTCGGCGATGTCCAGCGCCTTGCCCTGGGGGGTGCCTTCAGCGATGTCGAACAGGATCACGTCGCCCAGCGCTTCGCGCGCGGCCACATGGGCCAGGGTGCCGCCGATCATGCCGGCGCCGATGAGAGCGATCTTCGCGCGAGCCATGGATGTCTCCGTTTATTGCGTGTGCGAAAGGGGATTAATCGTGCGGGCGGTCTAGACCCCTCTCGCGGCTGTCGCAAGAACCTCGCTTTACGGCCTTGGTCGAGGCTGCGAAGGTCAGGCGCAAACCGGAGGATTTCGATGCGCCATTCCCTCGCTCTCGCCCTGCTGTTGGGCGCCGCCGCCACACCCGCCCTGGCCCAGACCCCGCCCGCGACCATCGGCGACCGCTATATCCCCGCCCCTTGGTGGATGCGCGATCCGGTGATCGCTTCGGTCGGCCAGGTGCGTGTCGAGATCCAGGCCAACCGCGCCTTCGTCTCGGCCAGTTTCCAGTCGGTGGACCGCAGCGTCGCCGAGGCCTCGCGCGCCGCCGCCGATCAGGTGCGGGCGCTGAGCCATTCTCTGTCGGCCTATGGCGCGGACAAGGTGCGGGTCGAGACCAGCGTCACCACTCGGCCCCTGTATGATCAGTACCGCGACGAGAACGGGGTGATGCGCGACAACACCCGCGCCGACCGCGTGGCCCGCTATCAGGCCGACGCCTCGGTCAATGTGACGGTGCGCGACGTGAGTCTGATCGAGCGGGTGTACGCCACGATCGTGGCGTCGCGCCCGACATCGATCGGTCAGGTGAATTTCCAGTTGGACCCAGAGAACAGCTGGAAGGCCAATCTGCAGGCCGAGGCGATGAAGGACGCGCGGCGCCGGGCCGAGGCGGCGGCGACCAACGCCGGCGCGACCCTGGGACGGGTGAAAATTATCGATCCGTCGGGCCGAGTTTGCGAGACCGACGTCCTGGCCGGCTGGCCCTCGTACGGCGGCGGCGAACAGGCGACGACCGTGGACGATATCGTGGTGACGGGCTCGCGGATGCAGGCGCGCGAGGACTTTGCCCCGCCACCGCCACCGCCGCCTCCGCCGCCCGCACCGGCCGCCGGCGCCGCGCCCAGCGAGGCGCAGATCGAGGCGGCGCGGCTGGCGCTTCAGCCGCCGTTGCAGGTCATGACCGATAGCGCCTGCGTCATCTACGGACTGAACTGAGTATGGGGTTTCAGGTGGCGTCGGCGTTCGAAGCCGGCTCCGTCGCGGCCGCGGAATGGTCGCTGTGTCATGTGCGGTTGCAGGACGATGCCCGCTTCCCCTGGCTGATCCTGATCCCGCGCGTCGAGGGTGCGGTGGAGCTGGAGGATCTGAGCGTCGAACACCGGGCCGTGCTGATGGAGGAGACGGTGCGGGCCGGGGCGCTGGTGCGGCGGTTGGCCGGGACCTGGGGCGCCGTCGAGAAGCTGAACGTCGGCGCCATCGGCAATGTGACGGCCCAACTCCACGTCCATGTCGTCGGCCGCCGTCGCGACGACGGCCTGTGGCCCGATCCGGTCTGGGGGCGAGGGCCGGCGGTCCCCTATGCGGGGGAGGCGCGGGCGCGGCTCTTGGAAGCGATCGGGGGCGGGTAGCCGATCCAACGACCGACGTGGCGTCGCGCCCATTTGCGTCAGGCGCGCTCGCACCGCATATGACCACCATGGAAGACGCACCGCGCATCGTGCTGGACGAACGCCAGGTGAACCTGATCGCCAAGGCCCTGGCGGAGCCGCGCCGCCGTCAGATCCTCAAGGAGATCGGCGCCGCCAGCGAACCCACGCCCTGCGGCGCGGTCGCCCAACTCGTGGCGGTCAGCGCCCCGACCTTCTCGCACCATATGAAGGAGCTCGAGACCGCCGGCCTGATCCAGATCTGCCGAGAGGGCAAGTTCGCCTTCCTGGTGCTGAAGCGCGATGTTCTGGACGCTTATCTGGCGCAGCTCGCCGAAATCTGAGGACGGCTTTCAGAAAATCAACGGCCTCGCTTATTGAATCATTTCGATGGTTATCTAAGTATCGAACCGTTCGCCGCTGAGGGCGACCGGAGAGAGATCATGAGCAAGCTTTCAGGCAAGACCGCCGTCGTCACCGGGGCGTCCAAGGGCATCGGAGCCGCAATCGCCAAGGCCTTGGCCGCCGAGGGCGCCGCCGTGGCCGTCAACTACGCCTCCAGCCGCGAAGGGGCCGACAAGGTCGTGGCCGAGATCACCGCCGCCGGCGGCAAGGCCGTCGCCGTCCAGGCGTCGGTCGCCAGCGGCGACGATGTCACGCGTCTGTTCGACGAGACCCAGAAGGCGTTCGGCGGGGTGGACATCCTGGTCAACAACGCCGGCGTCTATGCCTTCGCGCCGATCGAGGACTTTTCCGAGGCCGAGTACCGCCGCCAGTTCGACACCAATGTCCTGGGCTTGCTGCTGGCCACCAGCGAGGCGGCCAAGCGCTTTGGCCCGGACGGCGGCAGCATCATCAACATCAGCTCGGCCGCCACCACCGTCGATATCCCGACCGCCTCGGTCTACACGGCCACCAAGGCCGCCGTGGACTCGATCACCCGCGTGCTCGCCAAGGAGCTCGGCCCGCGCAAGATCCGGGTCAACGCCATCGCGCCCGGCGCCGTCGAGACCGAGGGCACCCACACCGTGGGGATCATCGGCTCGGACCTGGAGGCCCAGATGGTCGCCCAGACGCCGCTCGGCCGCATAGGGCAGCCGTCTGACATCGCACCTGTGGCCGTCTTCCTGGCCTCGTCCGACAGCGCCTGGATCACCGGTGAAATCATCGCTGTGGCCGGCGGCAACCGTTAAATCACGCCGTGGCGAGGGACGCGGCCGGGGTTCGGCCGTGTCCCTTCCCTCAGATGATATCCAGCGGGGTCTCGCGCGTGGGCGGCGGGAAGGCCGCGTCGAGGCGTTCGATATCCTCGAGGTCGAACTGGATTTCCAGGGCGTCGGCGTTGGCCTCGACATGTTCGACCGAGCCGGCCTTGGGGATGGCGATGACCCCGTCGTGGCGCAGGACGGCGGCCAGGGCGACCTGGGCCGGATCGGCGCTGTGGCGGTTGGCGATGTCGCGGATCAGGGGCTGTTCCAGCAACTCTCCGCGCCCCAGAGGCGAATAGGCCATCATCGGCATGTCGCGGGCCTGCATCCAGGGCAGCAGATCGAACTCCACCCCGCGCGAGCCCAGATTATAGAGCAGTTGGTTGACGGCGCAGTCCTCGCCCCCCTCGATCTCCATCAGCCGCTCCATGGCGCGCAGATCCAGATTGGACACGCCCCAGCGGGCGATCATCCCCTCGTCGACCAGTTCGCGGAACGCTTCGACCGTCTCCTCCAGCGGCACATGGCCTTCCCAGTGCAGCAGATACAGGTCCAGCCGGTCGGTCCCCAGCCGTTCCAGCGACTTCTCGCAGGCCAGCATCATCTTCATTTCCGATGCGTTGTCGGGCCGGACCTTGGAGACCAGGAAGACCTCGTCGCGGCGGCCGGCGATGACCTCGCCCACCAGGCGTTCGGAGCGGCCGTCGCCGTAGAGCTCGGCCGTGTCGATCAGGGTCAGACCTAGGTCGATGCCGCGCGCCAGGGCCTGTTGCTCCTCGTCGCGCCAGGCGGGATCGTCGCCCATCTCCCACGTGCCTTGGCCCAGGGCGGGAACGGTCGTACCGTCTGCAAAGGTGACGAGGCGGGTCATGTCCGTCCTGTTCGATGAGCGGCGGGAAACGCCGCCTTGGCAAGGGAGGGGGAGGTTGGAATGCGCACCCGGCTTATCAAGACCGACGGCCTTGTCCAACAGGTGCTGGAGGCGGGGTTCGAAGACCCCAACGCGCCATTGGTCCTGCTGATCCATGGCTTCCCCGAACTGGGAATCAGCTGGCGGGCCCAGGTCGAGGCCCTGTCGGCGGCGGGATATCACGTCGTCGCTCCGGACATGCGCGGATATGGCGGTACGGACAAGCCTAAGGGCGTCGACATCTTTTCGATCCTGCATCTGGTCGGGGACATGGTCGACCTGGTGCGGGCGTTGGGCAAATCGAGCGCCGTCGTCGTGGGCCACGACTGGGGCGCGCCGGTCGCCTGGCACTGCGCCCTGCTGCGGCCCGATCTGTTCACGGCGGTGGCCGGCCTGTCCGTGCCGCTCCAGCCGCGTCGGCCCCAAGGCCCGCCGACGACCGTCATGGCCATCCTGTCTGAACGGGCCGGTATGGGCGATCTCTATATCAGCCGGTTCCAGGCGGCGGACGCCCATCTGGCGCTGGAGCTCGATCCGGCGACGACGCTGAGGAAGCTGTTCTGGGCCTATGACGGCGCCACCCCGGCCTTGAAACGGGCTACCGGCTTCATGGCGCGGGGCGTCAGCCTGCTGGAAAGTATCGACGACGGCGCCGACCTGCCGCCGTGGATGAGCCCCGACCATTTCGCCGAATATGTCGAGGCCTTCACGGCCGGCGGTTTCGACGGGCCTTTGAACTGGTATCGGGCCATCGACCTGAACTGGTCGCTGACGGCCTTCGTCCAGGATCAGCAGATTCTCCAGCCGGCTCTGTTCATCGTCGGCGAGGATGACCCGGTCCGGCATTACGCCGGCTCGGCCGAGGCGGGTCTGAAGGACTGGGTTCCCAACCTGACGCGGTCGGTGGTGCTGCCCGGCGCCGGCCACTGGATCCAGCAGGAGCGGCCGAACGAGGTGAATGCGTTGCTGCTGGCGTTTTTGGGAGAGCTCTGACCCACTTCCTTCTCACATCGGGAGAAGGTGGCCCACAGGGCCGGATGAGGGACCGCCGGTGGGCCAGTTCGCACCACCTTACCCCTCACCCTTTCGCGCAAGACCGATCGCTGACGCTCTCGGGCGCTCAAGCCCTCTCCCGGCGGGAGAGGGGACGGGTTCACGCCGCTTGCGCCGTCTCCATCCGTCCGCGAACGTCCGCGACGATCTCCAGGCTGCGGATGCGGGCGGCGTTGTCGAAGGCCATGCCGGTGATCATCAGTTCATCGACGCCGGTCAGGGCGATGAAGTCGGTCAGCTGTCTGCGCACGGTCTCAGGCCCGCCGACCGCGGAATAGAGCAGGCGGCCGCGGGCGCTTTCGATCTGTTGCGGGGTCAGGACCGAAGCGATGTCGTCGACGGGGGGCGGCAGCTTGCCCGGCTTGCCGGTCGAGAGGCGGGCGAAACTCTGTTGCATAGAGGTGGACAGGCGCACCCCGTCCGCGTCCGTGTCGGCGGCGAAGACGTTGATCGCGGCCATGGCGTAGGGCTGGGCCAGCCGGTCGGAGGGGGTGAAGCTGCGGCGATAGAGGGCCAGGGCCTCCAGCAGCAGTTCAGGCGCGAAATGGCTGGCGAAGGCGTAGGGCAGGCCCAGTTGGCCGGCCAGCTGGGCGCTGAACAGGCTGGAGCCCAGAAGCCAGATCGGCACGCGCAGGCCGGCGCCGGGAACGGCGCGGACCGGCTGGTTTTCGGCGGCCGGTTCGAACCACTGGATCAGCTCGACCACGTCGCGCGGAAACTGGTCGGCGCCCTCGAAATAGCGACGCAGGGCGCGGGCGGTGGCGCCGTCCGTGCCGGGCGCGCGGCCCAGGCCGACGTCGATCCGGCCGGGAAACAGGGTCTCCAGGGTGCCGAACTGTTCAGCGACGACCAGGGGGGCGTGGTTGGGCAGCATGATTCCGCCGGAGCCGACGCGGATTCTCTGCGTTCCCGCCGCCACATGGCCGATGACGATGGCGGTCGCCGCACTGGCGATGCCGGGCATATTGTGGTGCTCGGCCAGCCAGAACCGCTGATAGCCCAGGCGGTCGGCGGCCTGGGCCAGGGCCAGGGTCTCGTCGAGGGCGCGGCGGGCGTCGCCGCCTTCAACGATGGGGGACAAATCGAGCACTGAGAACGGGATCATGCCTCCTAGATCGGGAGTGATGACGCGGGATCAAGGGGGCAGGGACCTGGAACCGCAACCGCGTCGGCGGCTTTCACTTCGAGAAGAAAAGGAGCGCGCGATGATGGACGCCAATTCCCCCGACCCGGCCGACGGCGAGGACGCTCGCGAAGCCGCCGACATGGGCGAGAAGCCTGATCTTGGTCACAGGGCCGACGCCCTAATCGAAGCTTTGGACGGAACCGATTCCGGCTCGGACACGCGGGCGGGCTCGCTGCGCGGCGGTTCGGCCAGTGGCTCGGATGACGATCCGGATTCCGAAGTGATCAACGCCCAGTTGGCCGAGGAAGGGCGGGCTTCCGCAGATCCTGAGTCGCCGTCTGATGTCGGTCCCGACGCGGTCGAGGGATCTGGTAAGGACTTCGAGACGTCCCGCGCGGATCCCGCAGAGGGCGCGCGCGGCGCCGACTGAACGCGACGCCTTGCTGCGGCCGCATCCATGCGCCACGGTGGCGCCTTGACCATGGGTCCAAGGGACGATTCCCCGATGATACGCCGTATGGCGGCCTCGGCCGCCTTAGTTTGCCTTTGCCTTGCGGGTTGCGACGACCGGTCGAACGCCGAACAGACGCCGGATCAGGTCGACGCCGTCGCACCGGTCGAGGCGCCTGAATCGGTTGCGGCCGAGGCGCCGACGCCGGTTGAACCGGCCGCCCTCGTTCCCGCCGCGCCGGGCGCGCCCGCCTATGCGGCCCTCTACCCCGGCGCCGCCCTGGACCAACCCGCGACGACGGCGGACGGTCCGGACGGCCAAGGGGGGCTGGTGACCTTTACAACCGCCGCCTCGCCTGACGAAGTGGTGGGCTTCTACAGAGCTCGCGCCGAAGAGGCCGGCCTGACCTCGGTCATGGGCATGGATCAGGGCGACGCCCGGGCCTATGGCGCCGCCGGCGGCCAGGCGGGGGCGATCAATCTCCAGGTGGTGGCCGCGCCGGGCGAAGGGGGCGAAACCTCGGTGCAGCTGAGCTGGAGCGCGGGCCAGTGAAGCCGGTCGCCGCCCTGGGTGCGGCGGCCCTGATTCTCGTGCTGGCGGCGGGATGCGCCCCGGCCGGGCGCCCTTCGCCTTCTCCCCTCTTCATTGCCGTCGACGAAGGCTATCTGACGTCCGACGGGCTGGAACGCCTGGCCCAGACGGCGCCTCCGGCGCCTGTCGCCGGCTCGGTTCAGGATCTGGCTGATCGCACGGCCTCGGCGCGGTTCGCAGCGCTCGAGGATTCGGACCGCTGGCTGCTGGCGACCGCCCATGCCGAACTGCGACCGCCGCTGGCCCTACAGCATTTCGATTGCGCTCTCGGCGTGCGGCTGGGATCGGCCGACACGCCGGTGCTGGACGGGATGGCGGCGCGGGCCTTTCATGACGCCCAGGCGGCGGCGACCCTGGCGCGCGCGCAGGGCCAGCGCGCCCGACCGGTCGCCGAGGATCCCGCCCGCCGCCCCTGCCAGACCCTGACCCCCGAAGCGCGACGCAGTTCGGCCTATCCGTCCATGGGCGCGACCGTGGGAACCGCCTATGCCGAGGCTCTGGCCCGGATCGCGCCGGAGCGGGCCGAAGCCGTGCGTCGGATCGGTCATGAGATCGGCGTCAGCCGCCTGGTTTGCGCCATGGACTATCCCAGCGATGTGGCGGCGGGCGAGGCATTGGGCCGGGCGGTCATGGCCGAGATTGTCGCCGCTCCCGCCTTCCAGGTCGATGTCGCCGCCGCACGCGCCGAGATCGAGGCCGCGCGGGCGACGGGGCGGACCAACCCCGGCTGCGCGGCGGAACGTGCGGCCCTGGCGGCGCCGCTGCCCTGAGATGACGGCCGCTCTGGTCCTGCTGGCCCTGCTTCAGGCCGATGCGCCCGCCGCGCGGTCCTGTACGGCGGCGGAGATCCGTGAAATGACCACGCCGTCCGACCAGGCCTATCGCCTGACCTGCCGCGCCGAACTGGGCGGCGTCGCGGTGCGCCGGCGCGTTCTGATCGAGGGCGGCGAGGCCTCGGGCGCTGGGATCGACTGCGGCGGCGGCGTCATCCGACCGGCGGGCGAGGCGACGACGCGGGCGCCGACGGTGGCGATCTGGTCGCGGCGCGACGGCGAGGGCTGGAGCCCGCCCGCTCAGGTCCATCTGAGGAACTGCACCATCGTCGGCAATGTGCGGATCTGGGGCATGGGGGCGGGCGGTTCGATGCGCGATCTGCTGGCCTCCTCGCGCTCGCCCGGCCATACGCAGGCGGCCCAGGCGGCGGCGCCGTATGGCGTCGTGCTGGAGCGGGTGCGGTTCGAAGGCGTGGCGACCATCCCCCTCTATGTCGGGCCGGGCGTGACGCGAACGACGGTGGTCCGATCGCGCTTCTCCGGTCGTTCTGACTCCGTCGCCGTCTATCTGGACGCCGAGAGCGCCGGGGCGGTGATCCAGGACAACGACTTCGCCATTCGCACGGGGCGCGAGCAGATCGCCGTGGACGGATCGGGCGCCAATCGCATCCTCGGCAATCGTTTCGCCCTGGGCGGTCGGGGCGGGGTCTTCCTGTACCGCAACTGCGGCGAGGACGGGGTGATCCGACACCAGACGCCGTCCTATAATCAGATTACGGACAATATCTTTTCCGGCGCGGGCTGGCTGCGGCCCCGCACGGTGGTGGTCGGGTCGCGCGAGGGAAACCGGTCCTATTGCGGAGACGACGCCGGCTATCCGTTCGGGTCCAGCGCCGACGACGGCGACGGTGCGACCGGCAATCGGGTTGAACGAAACCGCACCCGGCCCTGATATCCCGCACTTGCGAAACGGCGCGGGCTCGGCCCTATTGGCGTCATGACGCCTCGGGGGATGCATCTAATGCGGCTGGCCTTGTTGTTGACGGCCCTGGCGGCGGCGCTGGGCCTGGCCGCGATCACGACTCAGACGCCGCGGCCTCAGCCGGCGAGCGCCCCTTCTGCGGATTTCTCGGCGGAACGGGCCATGGCGGATGTGCGGGTCATGGCGCGGTCGCCCCGCCCGGTCGGTTCGACCGATCACGCCTTGGTCCAGGCCTATCTGTACGGCCGAATGACGCAGCTGGGCCTTTCGCCGACGCTTCAGGCCGGCGCCCTGTCGCCGGCGGCGGTGAAACGGATCGAGGATCGGGGCGAGACGGTCGAGGGCCTGTCTGTGGTCAATCTGATCGGCGTCCTGCCCGGGCGTAACCCCGCGCTGCCGGTCGTGGTGTTAATGGCTCATTACGACAGCGTTCCGGGCTCGCCGGGCGCGGCCGACGACGCCAGCGGCGTGGCGGCGGTGCTTGAGGCGGTGCGGGCGATCAAGGCGCGGGGGCCGGCCGAGCGAGGCTTGGTGGTCCTGCTGTCCGACGGGGAGGAGCTGAACCTGGACGGGGCGCGGGCCTTCTTCAGCGAACATCCGCTGCGTCATCGAGTCGGGGCGGTGGTGAACCTGGAGGCGCGCGGCGGCGGCGGCCGGGCCATGATGTTCGAGACCGGCCCCGGCAACGCCCAGACCATCGACCTGTACGCCGAAGCGGCGCGTCGGGCGCAGGGCGGGCCGTCCAGCAACGCCCTGGCTGTCTTCGTGTATCGGTTGATGCCGAACGGGACCGATTTCACCCTCGCCGCCGACCGGGGTCTGGCGGGGGTCAATCTGGCCTTCATCGGCCGCCCGGCCCAGTATCATTCGCCCAGCTCGACTCCGGACGCCCTGGATCAGGGCAGTCTTCAGCATATCGGCGCCCAGGCGCTGGAGACCGCCGACGCCTTGCTGCGGGCGCCCGCTCTGCCCAAGGCGACGCGGAACGCCGTCTATGCCGATGTCTTCGGTCTGGCGGTGCTGCGTCACGGGCCGGAGGCCGGCTGGGGGCTGCTGGGCCTCGCCCTTCTGCTGACCGGCTTCGCCGCCTGGGGCGCGCGCCACGCCACGGGCCTGACCTGGCGACAGGGGGTGAAGGGCTTCACCGGCGGTCTATGGCTGCTGGGTACGGGCGTGGTTGTGGCCCAGGCGGCGCGAGTCCTGGCCGGGCCGGTCGGCGATCGGATCGACTCGTCCGAGATCTATTACATGATGCTGCGCCGCCTGCCCTGGATGGAGGCGGGCGTGGGCCTGGCTGTGTTGGGGGCCATGCTGGCCTTGATGGCGGGGCGCGCCCTGATCGGACGCCGGCTGCTGGCGGGCGTCGTCGCGGCGGCGGCCGTGCTGGCGACGGTGATGGGCGGCTTCAACCCGGTAGTCCTCTGGGCAGCCGGAATCGCCGTGGCGCTCAGCCTGTGGCCGGGCGGCGAGGATGAGACGGTCTGGGGCGGATGGCTGGGCGCAATCGTCCTGGTGTTGATCCTGGGCGTTCTGGTCCAGGCCTTTGCGCCCGAGGCGGCCCTGCTGTTCGTCTGGACGGGCTTGGCGGCCGCCTTCGCCGCGGCCCTGGCGGCGGTGATCGGCGCGCGGCTGGAGCGGTGGGCGGCCCTGGCGCCGGCGGTTGTGGCCACGGTGGTCGTCGGCGGCTGGCTGGCGGGATTGGGCCATTTCATCTTCCTCGGCGTAGGGATGGACCAGCCGGGGGCGCTGGGCCTGATCGCCCTGCTGATCCTCGCCTTGGCCAGACCCTTGGCCCCGTCGAGGCGGGACGCGACCGGAGCGGCCGATCCCGCCGTCCACACCCTCGCGGGTCTGGCGGCGGCCGTCCTGATCCTCGGCTGCGGCCTGTCCATGGCGGCCGGCCACGCTGAACCGGCGTCGGCGGTCGATGTGACCGCTCCCTGATACGTCAAAATCGGACGTAGTCTCTGATGTTCTCATTTGTTCTCGATGAGAACATCTTGTGAACCAGAACAAACCGTGCACATAGTCGGTCTCACAAACGGGGGCGGGTCCATGGCGGGTCTCTCCCAAGCTTCTGACGGGAATCATGGCAAGGGAGACGAAGGCAATGGCACAGGCGGCTTTGAAACTGGTGGGCAAGGAAGACGGCGACAAGCAACGGGCCCTGGAGGCGGCGATCGCTCAGATCGATCGCGCCTTCGGCAAGGGTTCGGTGATGAAATTGGGCAAGGCGGGCGTGGTGGCCGAGATCGAGAGCGTCTCGACCGGCTCGCTGGGTCTGGACATGGCCCTGGGCATCGGCGGCCTGCCGATCGGGCGGGTGATCGAGGTGTTCGGCCCTGAATCCTCGGGCAAGACCACCCTGGCCCTGCACACCGTCGCGGAAGTGCAGAAGAAGGGCGGGGTCGCCGCCTTTGTCGACGCCGAGCATGCGCTGGATCCGGTCTATGCCCAGAAGCTGGGCGTCAATCTGGACGACCTGCTGGTGTCTCAGCCCGACACGGGCGAACAGGCGCTGGAGATCGTTGACACCCTGGTGCGCTCGGGCGCCGTGGACATCGTGGTCATCGACTCGGTCGCGGCCCTGACGCCGCGCGCTGAAATCGAGGGCGAGATGGGCGACAGCCTGCCGGGTCTTCAGGCCCGCCTGATGAGCCAGGCCTTGCGCAAGCTGACGGCCTCGATCTCCAAGTCCAAGTGCATCGTCCTGTTCATCAACCAGATCCGCCACAAGATCGGCGTCATGTACGGCTCGCCCGAGACGACCACGGGCGGCAATGCGCTGAAGTTCTACGCCTCGGTGCGTCTGGACATCCGCCGCACCGGCGCGATCAAGAACCGCGACGAGGTGGTCGGCAACACCACTCGGGTCAAGGTGGTCAAGAACAAGGTCGCCCCGCCGTTCCGCGAGGTCATCTTCGACATCATGTATGGCGAGGGCATCTCCAAACTGGGCGAGGTCATCGACCTGGGCGTCAAGGCCGGGGTGATCGAGAAGTCGGGCAGCTGGTTCAGCTATGACTCGACCCGGATCGGTCAGGGCCGCGAGAATGTGCGCGAATTCCTGAAACAGAACCCTGACATCGCCGCCTCGATCGAAAAGGCCGTGCGGGCCTCGACCAACAAGATCGCCGACGAACTGCTGGGCACGCCCGAGCCGGACGAAGGCCAGGATCTCGAAGGCTGACGCCCGTCTCGCCTTCCTAGACACTCCGTCGCCCCAAGCGACCCGCCACCGACCCCGCGAAGGGCGGCGGAGCGACCCGCCCGACCTCGTGTCGGGCGGGTCTTTTTTTGGGTGGCGCAGCATCCTCTCATTTCGTCATTCCGGGCGGAGCGTAGCGGAGACCCGGAACCCAGCGGCGCCGAAGATGAAATCCATCCGCCTCACACTGTTTGGACACCGAGTCCGCGAGGGGTTGGCTGCTTCGCGCCGCCCGTCGGGTCGCGCTCACGCGCGCCGCTGGGTTCCGGGTCCACGGGCCAAGCGGCCCTTCGCCCGGAATGACGAAAGAAGAGGGGAGCCCAAACCAAAACGGGCGACCCGAAGGCCGCCCGTTCCGTCGTTTCAGTGGTGTCCGCAACCGATCAGGCGGCGGCCTTTTCCGGGGCGAACTTGCCGTAGAAGGTCTCGTTCTTAGCGGCCATGTCGCGCAGCAGCTGCGGAACCTTGAACCGGTCGCCATAGGTGGCGGCCAGACGGTCCGCCGTCTCGACGAACTGGGCCAGGCCGATGCCGTCGATCATGCTGATCGGGCCGCCGGTCCAGGGCGCGAAGCCCCAGCCCAGGATGGCGCCAAGGTCGGCCTCACGCGGGTCGTCGATGACGCCCTCTTCCCAGCAACGGGCCACTTCCACCGCCTGGCGATACAGCAGGCGCGTCTTCAACTCGTCGATCTGGGCGAAGGCGGTCGCCTCCTCGGGCTTGTCGATGCCCTTGGTGGTCGGCGCCAGGTCGCTCAGACCTTTCCAGATGGTCTTGGGCTTCTGATCATAGTCATAGAAGCCCTTGCCGTTCTTGCGGCCGAAGCGCCCGTCCTCGACCATTTTTGCGACGATGTCGGCGCCTTCCGACGGGACGTATTTGTCGCCCAGGTCCAGCGCCGTCTGTTTGGCGATCTTGTAGGACAGGTCCAGGGCGACGTCGTCGTGCATTTCCAGCGGGCCCCGCGGCATGCCGGTCATCCGCCCGACATTGTCGATCAGGGCCGGGCCGTAACCCTCTTCCAGCATCGCCATGCCTTCCATCAGGAAGGTGGAGAAGCAGCGCGAGGTATAGAAGCCTCTGGAATCGTTGACGACGATCGGGGTCTTCTTGATCTTCAGCACATAGTCCAGCGCCTTGGCGATGGCGGCCTGACCCGTCTTCTCGCCCAGGATGATCTCGACCAGCATCATCTTGTCGACGGGCGAGAAGAAGTGGATGCCGATGAAGTCCTCGGGACGAACCGAGGCCTCGGCCAGGCCGGTGATCGGCAGGGTCGAGGTGTTGGAGCCGAAGACGGCGCCTTCAGCCAGCTGGGCCTCGGCGCGCTTGGTGACGTCGGCCTTGATCTCGCGGCTTTCGAACACGGCCTCGACCACCAGGTCCGACCCCTTGATGTGGTCATAGTCGGTCGTCGCCGTGACCAGGGCCAGGGTGGCGTCATACTTGTCTTGCGTCATCTGACCGCGCGACAGACGCTTCTTCAGCAGCTCCTCGACATGGGCCTTGCCCTTGTCGGCGGCTTCCTGGGTCTGGTCGATCAGCACGGTTTCGATGCCGGCCATGACCTGCACATAGGCGATGCCGGCGCCCATCATGCCGGCGCCCAGGACCGAGACCTTCTTCGGATCGGACTTGGGCACGCCGGCGGGACGCACGGCGCCCTTGTCCAGCTCCTGCTTGGACAGGAACAGGCTGCGGATCATGGCCTGGGCCTGGGGCGTCATCAGGGTCTTGATGAAATAGCGGGTCTCGATTCGCAGGGCCGCGTCCATCGGAACCTGGGTCCCCTCGTAGACGGCCTTCATCAGGTTCACCACGGCGGGATAGTTGCCGTAGGACTGTTTGCGCAGCATGGCGTTGCCGACCATGAAGTTCTGGATGCCGGCCGGGTGGTAAGGACCGCCGCCGGGCAGTTTGAACGACTTGTCGTCCCACGGCTGCACGGCCTTGCCGCCGTTCTTGATCCAGGCCTTGGCGGCCTCGACCGACTGACCCTTTTCGACCACCTCATGGACGATGCCGGCGCCCTTGGCGTCGTTCGGACGGAAGGACTTGCCTTCGCTCATGGCCATCATGGCGTTCTGGACGCCGACCAGACGGGTCAGGCGCTGGGTGCCGCCGCCGCCGGGGAAGAGGCCGACCTTGATCTCGGGCAGGCCCAGCTGGATCTTGTTGTCGTTCTCGACCACGCGATAATGGCAGGCCAGGGTGAACTCCAGCCCGCCGCCCAGGGCCAGGCCGTTGATCGCCGCCGCCACAGGCTTGCCGCAGGTCTCCAGCGCGCGGAAGGCGCCGTTCAGTTTCCAGCCGGCGTCGAACGCCTTCTGCAGGTCGCCGCCGCCCGACAGAACGCCGCCGGCCATGTCGCCCAGGTCTGCGCCGGCGCAGAAGCCGGAAGGCTTGCCCGAGGTGATGACGGCGCCCTTGATGGCGTCGTCGGTCTTGATCCGTTCGACCAGTTCCGGGATCTCGGCCATGACCGCGCTGGTCAGGGTGTTCATCGAACGGCCGGGGACGTCGAATACAATCGTAGCGACGCCGTCGGCGTCGATGTCGATCTTGAAGTTTTCCATAGTCATTCGCTCCGGATCAGACGCGTTCGATGACGGTGGCGGTGCCCATGCCGCCGCCGATGCACAGGGTGATCAGGGCCGTCGACTTGTTCGAGCGTTCCAACTCGTCCAGGGCGATGCCGGTGATCATGGCGCCGGTGGCGCCCAGGGGGTGGCCCATCGAGATGCCCCCGCCGTTCACATTCATCTTGGCGTGGTCGATGTTCAGGGCCTGCATGTAGCGCAGCACGACGGCGGCGAAGGCCTCGTTCAGCTCCCACACGTCGATGTCGTCGGGCGTCATGCCCAGCTTGCCCAGCAGTTTGCGGGTCACATATTCCGGGCCGGTCAGCATGATCGACGGCTCCGAGCCGATCGAGGCGCCGCCCAGGATCTTGGCGCGCGGCTTCAGGCCCAGGGCCTGGCCGGCTTCCAGCGAGCCGATCAGCACCCCGGCCGAACCGTCGACGATGCCGGACGAGTTGCCGGGGGTGTGGACGTGGTTGACGCGCTCGACCTCGGGGTAGCGCTGGTTGATCACGCTGTCGAAAGCCATCTCGCCCATCATGGCGAAGGAGGGGTTCAGGCCGCCCAGGGTCTGCATGTCCGTGTTCGGACGAATGGTCTCGTCGCGGTCCAGGATGGTCAGGCCCAGCTGGTCTTTGACCGCCAGGACCGAGTTCTTGAACCGGCCCTCGGCCCAGGCCTGGGCGGCGCGCTTGTGGCTCTCGACCGAATAGGCGTCCACGTCGTCGCGGCTGAAGCCGTATTTGGTGGCGATCATGTCGGCCGACACGCCCTGCGGCACGAAATAGGTGGGAAAGGCCGATGAGGGGTCGGTGGGCCAGGCGCCCATGTCCGAGCCCATGGGCACGCGGCTCATGACCTCGACCCCGCCGCCGACGGCGAAATCGGCCTCGCCGGACTTCACCTTGGCGGTGGCCATGTTCACGGCTTCCAGGCCCGAGGCGCAGAAGCGGTTGACCTGAACCCCGGCGGTATATTGCGACCAGCCGGCCGAGAGCACCGCCGTGCGGGCGATGTCGGCGCCGAGTTCGCCCACGGGCGTGACGCAGCCCAGGATGACGTCGTCGACCTTGGAGGTGTCCAGGTCGTTGCGGTCGCGCAGGGCCTCCAGAACCTGGGTGGCCAGGCTGAGGCCGGTGATCTCGTGCAGCGAGCCGTCCTTCTTGCCCTTACCGCGCGGGGTGCGGACGGCGTCGTAGATATAGGCGTCAGCCATGGGCGTGTGTCTCCATTTTGATCCCGGCGCTCAAGGTCCGCCGGCTGGGCGGGCGTCTCGCGACCTGGGGGAAGGACGGGTCTAAGCTCGGACGTCAAGAACCCTACGTTTACGTCAACGTCAAGTAATAAGCCGCGTGAACGTCTGCGGCGACGGGGCCGTACAAATCCAGATGGGGACAGGTCGAAGGTCGCGCCAGCTACAAAGGCGCACAAAGACGCCGGCCGCGACCGTCACGGTCGGGCCGGCTCGGATCGTGCGTCAGCGGGGCGGAATACGGCTGGCGCCGCCCGTGATGCGGCAGGCGTATTCGGTCTCAGGCCGTCCGCTTTGCAGACCCGTCGGGGTCAGAATGCCCTGACGCTCGGTGCAGGCGGCCTCAAGCCGCTGGAGGTCTTCCTGGTAGGTGTTCGTCTGACCGGTCGAGGCGCAGGCTGTCATCAGCGGTGCAGTCATCAGGATGGCGGCGAATATCTTGCGCATGGTGTCTCCTGTTCACGCAAAGCCTCGGCTCTGCGGTCCTGCCCCCCGGCGTCCCGCAGACTACTGCGCGACCGCCAGCCTGACCAGCTTGCCGTCATCCTGATCCGTGATCGCCCAGACTGCGCCGTCCGGCCCCACGGCCACGTCGCGGACCCGTTCGCCCAGGTCCGTCAGCAGCCGCTCTTCGCCGACCACGCGGTCATTCTCGATCACCAGTCGGGCAATATGCTTCTCCTTCAGACCGGCGACCAGCAGATCGCCGTCCCAGCCGGGGAACATGGCGCCCTGATAGAAGGTCGCTCCGCCCGGCGCGATCACCGGGTCCCAGTAATAGACCGGCTGTTCGGTGCCAGACTTCTGTGTCGCGCCGCTGTTGATCGCCCCGCCGGCGTATTCGACGCCGTAAGCCGCGTCGGGCCAGCCATAGTTCAGACCCGGCTTGTCCAGATTGACCTCGTCGCCGCCCCGCGTGCCGTGCTCGATGGTCCAGACGGCGCCGGTGCCGGGCTGGACGGCGACGCCCTGGACGTTGCGGTGGCCCAGGCTCCAGATCTCGGGCAGGGCGCCGGCGCGGCCGACGAAGGGGTTGTCCTGGGGGACCGAGCCGTCGGCGTTGATGCGGATGGTCTTGCCCATGTGCGAGCCCAGGTCCTGGGCCTGGGGCCGCATCGGCCGGTCCGACCGTTCGCCCAGGGTGATGAACAGCTTGCCGTCCGGCGCGAAGGCCAACGATGAGCCGAAATGCTTGTCGCCGTCATAGACGGGCAGGGCGCGGAAGATGACTTGAACAGTCTCCACCCGCGACCCGTCGTCGGACAGGCGGCCCCGAGCGACCGAGGTGGCGTTGCCGCCCTCACGAGGCTCCGAATAGCTCCAATAGATCAGACGGTCCTGGCCGAAGCCGGGGCTGACCACGACGTCCAGCAGCCCGCCCTGGCCGCGCGCATCGACCGGCGGCAGGCCCTGAACCGGTTCGCTGACCTGTCCCTGGGCCGTGATGATCCGCAGCCGACCGGGCTTTTCCGTCACCAGCCAGCGGCCGTCCGGCATCAGGGCCAGTCCCCAGGGATGGACGAGGCCGGAGGCGACCGCGCTGTGGTTCAATGCGACGTCGGTCTTCACGCCCGGCGCCCGGGTCTGTCCGGCGAAGGCGGGCTTTTGATCGGGGTTGTTGGCCGGCCGGGTCTCCAGCGGCGCGCCCGTCTGGCCTGCCGCCTGGCCGGACACCGGGGCGCTCTCGCCGCTGGCGCCGCAAGCGGCGGCGAGGACGAGCAGGGAGGTCGAGGCGGCGAGGAGGGGCAGGCGCATGGGGTGGCTCCGGTCGGGTCTGGACGTTCCGTCTGAACAGAAGCGTCAGGGTTAGCGTTCCCGCGAAACCCTGTCATGCGCCGCATCGCCGCACGATCTGCGTCGAGACGACTTGAACCGCGCGCCCGACGGCGATATAGGCACGCCTCTTTCGCGCTGGCCCCAGGCCTCGCGGACGCCCGGAGACGGGATGCGACTGGGTAGCTCAGATGGTTAGAGCGGTGGATTCATAACCCACAGGTCGGCGGTTCGATCCCGCCTCCAGTCACCACCTCATTTTTGGATTAGGTCGCTGAGGCCCGAGGTGAGAACGACCGCTACCGAGGATGGGTAGCGGTCGTAGATCGCGAAGATTTAAGAGTATTCCTGAGCCAGCTTGTCTAGGCACTGAGTGTAGCTGATGTTGGCAAATGTCTCGCAGGGTTCGTCACCCTCGCACGCTGCCAAAGCAGCTTGATACTGCTGCATGCACAAGAAGGGACTTGCAGACGCGGTAGGCACGCCTACCAGCATCGAGCCTGCGAATGTGGCGGCTATGACGAGTTTCTTGATCATTTAGTCCTCCTATGCGGGGCCTGTCCCCAGCGCATGAAGACGCACGACGCGCGCTTTGCGCAACCAGTATTACATTCCGTCGCGTCTCAAGATTGCGTTATCCTGCAAGGCATCGACACCTCGACCAGCCTCGACGGAACTTAAGCGCCTTGGCGCAGACCATGGAGACGAGGGCGCAGTGGTTTTGAACGATACCGCGACGCGTCCTTAGCGATCTGCGAGCAACCGCCGACAGGTTGCGGCGTTCAACGATCGACAACCTTGACCGGAGAGACTTCATGACCATCCGTACGAAGGCCCTGCTGGCCGCCGCTGTCCTGTCCCTGGGCGCCGCCGCCTGCACCGAGGCCGAGCAGGAAAACACCGAAGTTCAAGCCGAGGCGGCCGCTGACCGCACGGGCGAAGTCGCCGCCCAGGCCGGTGAAGTCATCGAATCCGGCGCCATGAAAGCCGCTCAGGCGGTCGAGACCGGCGCCGGCAATGTCGCCGACGAGCTGGAAGAAAACCAGGCCGAGGCCGCCGCCGAGGGCAGGCCGGGCGCGGTGAACCCGAACACCGACCAGCGCGTGCCCGCCGACAACTGACGCCTCAGTCGGTAGGCGTCGGTCCGGCGGCGGGAGCGCCTTCCGCCAGCAGGGCGTCGATCAGGGCGTGGGCTTCGGGGCTGTTCCAATCGGCCTCGCCCGAGAAGGTGGCGCGGATCCGGCCCTCGCGATCCAGGAAGATGGTCTGGGGCATCTTGCCCTTGCCCGGAAACTCGAACGGCAGCTGGAACTTGATGTCGCTGTACAGAGGCAGGGGTTCGTGGACGTCGATGAAGCTCTTGGCGTCGGCCAGGGCGTCGGCCGAGGCGTCGACATTGATCGGCAGGACGATCAGGTCCTCGTTGGTCTGATAGGACCGAGCCAGGGCCGCCAGGGTGGGCATTTCGGTGCGGCACGGAGCGCACCACATGGCCCACAGATTGACCACCACCACCTTGCCCTCGAAGGTCGAGAACCGCACCGCCGTGCCGTTGCGGTCGCGGAACATGTATTCGGGCGCGGTCTTCAGCTCGGACGGCGTTTCCAGCGACGCCAGCGACCCGACGGCGAACCGGGCCAGATCGCTTTTCGTCACGGGCGTCGTCTGGGGTTGCGCCTTCTGCCTATGATTGGCGTATAGCGACATCGCCAAGCCGCCGGCGCCGGCAAGCGTGCTGAACAGCACGAGCGCGCCGACGACCGCCCAGATCGCCTTTCTCGAGCCACTCATGACAGACGCCGCCTCCGATACCGCCCAAGCCAATGTTTCTAAGGCCCCGGCAAAGCCCGCAGGTCAAGACATGTGGGGCGGCCGCTTTTCGTCGCGGCCCGCCGAGATCATGCAGGCGATCAACGTCTCCATCGGCGTGGACCAGCGTCTGTGGCGTCAGGATCTGGCCGGATCGCGCGCCCATTGCCGCATGCTGGCCAAGCAAGGCGTCATCCAATCCGCCGACGCCGACGCCATCCTGGGCGGGCTGGACGCTATAGAGGCCGAGATCGTCGGCGGGACCTTTCCCTTCCGCGACCAGTTCGAGGACATCCACATGAATGTGGAGGCCCGGCTGTCGGAACTGATCGGCGAGCCCTCGGGCCGGCTGCACACCGCGCGCAGCCGCAACGATCAGGTGGCCGTCGATTTCCGCCTGTGGGTCCGCGACGCCGCCGACCGCACCATCGCCCAGCTCAAGGCCCTGCAGGCCGCCCTGCTGGATCGCGCGGACCAGCACGCCGACGATCTGATGCCCGGCTTCACCCATCTGCAGACCGCCCAGCCGGTGACCCTGGGCCACCATCTGATGGCTTACGTCGAGATGTTCGGCCGCGACGCCGGCCGGTTCGCCGACGCCCGGACGCGGATGAACGAAAGCCCGCTGGGCGCCGCCGCCCTGGCCGGTTCGCCCTTCCCGATCGACCGCCACATGACGGCGGCCGAGCTGGGCTTCGACCGGCCGATGGCCAATTCGCTGGACGCCGTGTCGGATCGTGATTTCGCCCTGGAAAGCCTGGCCGCCGCCTCGATTACGGCGGGCCACCTGTCGCGCCTGGCCGAAGAGATCGTGGTCTGGATGACGCCGATGTTCGGCTTCGCCAGCCTGCCCGACGATCTGACGACCGGGTCGTCGATCATGCCGCAGAAGCGCAATCCCGACGCGGCCGAACTGGTCCGGGCCAAGACCGGCCGGATCCTGGGCTCGCTGGTCGCCCTGTCGACCGTGATGAAAGGCCTGCCCCTGGCCTATTCCAAGGATATGCAGGAGGACAAGCCGCCGGTGTTCGAGGCCTTCGACGCCCTGGACCTGGCCCTGGTGGCCATGACCGCCATGGTCTCGGCCCTGCGGCCCAACACCGAACGGATGGCGGGGGCCGCCGGCGCCGGCTTCTCGACCGCGACCGACTTAGCCGACTGGCTGGTGCGCGAACTGAACCTGCCCTTCCGCAAGGCGCACCATGTGACGGGGGCGGCGGTGAAACAGGCCGAGGCGATGGGCGTGGACCTGTCGCAACTGCCCCTTGAAGAAATGCAGAAACTCGAGCCCGGGATCACGGAAGCGGTTTACAAGGTGCTGACCGCCGAGGCTTCGTGCCAAAGCCGTCAGAGCTATGGCGGAACCGCGCCGGAACAGGTCCGCGCGCGTATCGCCGACTGGAGAGCCCGCCTATGAAAAAGACCCTGATCCTCGCGGGCCTGCTCGCCCTGTCGGCCGCCGGCTGCGGCCGTATGGCCGATCTGGAATCGCCGGTGCGCGAGACCGAGCGCGCGCCGCGCAGCAGCCGCGCCCCCGGCCTGCCCGAGCCGGCGACCATCAATCGCCCGTCCAGCAGCGTGCCGATCGACGGCGGTCCCTCCAATCCCATCGGCGCCGGCGCCGCCCAGAACGATCCCCGCTAGGCCCCCTTGCACCATTTCGACCTGAAGGACGGCGCCCTCCATGCCGAGGGCGTGCCGCTGGAAATCATCGCCGACGAGGTGGGGACGCCCGTCTATGTCTATTCCACCGCGACGCTGAAGCGGCACTACGGCCTGTTGCGCGCCGCCGCCGATGCGCACCGCGAAGCCCTGGGCGAGGCCCTGATCGCCTTTGCGGTCAAGGCCAACTCCAACCTGTCGGTGCTGGCGACCCTGGCGAAGCTGGGTTCGGGCGCCGACACCGTGTCCGAGGGCGAGATTCGTCGCGCCCTGGCGGCGGGGATTCCCGCCGACCGGATCATCTTCTCCGGCGTCGGCAAGACCGATGTGGAGATGGTCTTCGCCATTGGCGTCGGCGTGCGCCAGATCAATATCGAATCCGGCGCCGAACTGGACCGGCTGATCGCGGTCGCGGCCCTGATGCAGGCCGCGCCGGCCGTCGCCGTACGGGTCAATCCCAATGTCGGCGCCGGCGGTCACGCCAAGATCACCACCGGCGGCAAGGGCGACAAGTTCGGCGTGCCGGTCGAGGAGGCGATGGCCCTCTACGCCCGCGCCTCGGCCTCGCCCCATGTGACGCCTGTCGGCCTGGCCTGCCATATCGGCAGCCAGATCACCGACCTGGCCCCGCTGGAGGCCGCCTTCACGGTCCTGGCCCAGATGACCCGCGATCTGCGGGCCCAGGGGCATGCGGTGACGCGGCTGGACCTGGGCGGCGGCCTGGGCGTGCCCTATTCGGGCGGGGTCGAGCCGCCGTCGCCGGCCGACTATGTGGCCATGGCCGCACGGGTCCTGTCCGGGCTGGACGTCGAGGCGGCCTTCGAGCCCGGCCGTCTGCTGGCCGCCAACGCCGGTGTGCTGCTCAGCCAGGTGATCCAGGTCAACGAACGCTCGGACGGGCGGCGCTTCCTGGTGCTGGACGCGGCGATGAACGACCTGATGCGCCCGGCCCTGTACGACGCCTTCCACGACATCAAGCCGGTCAATCCGCGCCCCGGCGCCGCCCGCGCCCACGACGTGGTCGGCCCGGTCTGCGAGACCGGCGACACCTTCGCGCGGGATCGCGACCTGGCGCCGCTGGAAGCCGAGGATCTGGTCGTCTTCACCGGGGCCGGCGCCTATGGGGCGGTGATGTCCAGCGAGTACAACAGCCGACCCCTGGTGCCCGAGGTTCTGGTGGACGGCGACCAATGGGCCGTCATCCGGCCGCGCCCGACCTATGAGGATATGCTAGACCGGGAGCCCTTCGCCGACTGGCTTTAAGTCTGAATTGGCCTCGACTGTTATAAAGTAACGAGCTATAGGGCCGCCATGTCGCCCGTCTCCGAACCGTCCGTGCTGCTGTCCCTGCTCGGGGGCGGCTTCGTCGCGGCCTTCCTGCACGCGGCCCTGCCGACCCATTGGCTGCCCTTCACCCTGGTGGGGCGGGCCCAGGGCTGGCGAGCGTCGCGGGTGCTGCTGGCGGTGACTGTGGCGGGCCTGGCTCATATTGCGACGACGGCGGTGGTGGGCGGCCTGATCGTGGCGGCGGGCCTGGCCCTGGACCAGTGGGTCGAGGGGCTTCTGCCCCATCTCGCGGCGGTGCTGCTGTTCGTTTTCGGGGCCTTCTATCTGGCCAGGGCGACGCTGAAACGACCCGCGACGGCGGGGGGACCGGCAATGGACATCGCCGAGCCTTCAGTCTCCAACAAGGCGGCCTTCCTGGGCCTGGTGGCCATGATGGCGGTGTCGCCGGGCGAGGTTCTGCTGCCCATCTATCTGTCCTCGGCCTCGGAAGGTCTCGCCGCCCTGGCCCTGCTGACCCTGGTCTTCGCGGTCGGCACCATTGCCGGCATGGCCGTGTTCACCGCCCTGGCCAGCGCGGGCGCCTCCATCCTGCGGTTGGAGCGATGGGCCCGCTATGAAGGCGCCGTGCTGGGCGTGGCCCTGATCGCCCTGGGTCTGATGGTCGCCCTGCATCAACATTGAAGAGGCATTACATGATAACATTCAACGCGTTATCATATAGCAGCTTGGCCGTTTGCGGAAATGGCGTATAGGCGGACACATGAGCGCCTCGCACGGACACGACCACGCAGATCACGACCACGCAGATCACGACCATGATCACGACCATGGCCATCATCACCATGGCCATGGGCATCACCACGGACACGGCCACGCTCACGGGCCGGTGGACACCGGCGACTGGCGCTACGCCGTCGGCCTGGTGGTCAATCTGGCTTTCGTCGTCTGCGAGTTCGGCGCGGGCCTGATCGCGGATTCCACCGCCTTGATGGCCGACGCCGGGCATAATCTGTCGGACGTCCTTGGCCTGGCCATGGCGGGCGGCGCGGCCTGGCTGGCGCGACGCGGGGCGCACGGGGCGGCGGGCGGTCGGCGCACCTACGGCTTCGGCAAGGCGACGGTGCTGGCGGCCCTGGGCAACGCCCTGCTGCTGATCTTCGCCTGCGGGGCCATCGCCTTCGAGGCCGTGCGGCGCTTCGCCGAGCCGGCGCCGGTCGGCTCGGGCGTGATCATGACGGTGGCGGCCATCGGCTTCGTCATCAACCTGGGCACCGCCCTGCTGTTCATGAAGTCCCAGCACGACCTGAACGCCCGCGGCGCCTATCTGCACATGATGGCCGACGCCGGGGTGTCGCTGGGGGTGGTGGCGGCCGGCGGACTGATCCTGCTGACGGGTTGGTCCCTGGTCGACCCCATCGTCAGCCTGATCATCGTCGCCGTGATCCTGTGGTCGACCTGGGGCCTGCTGAAGGATTCGGTCAATCTGGCCATGGACGGCGCGCCGGGCGATGTCGACGTGGCCAAGCTGGAAAAGGCGCTGCTGGGGCTGGCGGGCGTGCGCGCGGTCCACGACCTGCACGTCTGGGGCCTGTCCACCACCGAGACCGCCTTGACGGCCCATCTGGTCCACGACCTCGAGGACGGGAACGCCCTGCTGATGGAGGCCCAGGCGCTGGCGAAACGCCATTCGATCCGCCACACGACGCTTCAGCTGGAAAGCGAGGCTCTGCCAGATTGTCCGGGGTGCTGATTCCTAGCCTCCGTCACCCTCGGGCTTGACCCGAGGGCCGGGCGCTCCGCCAGCTGTGCGCTGGCCGTCGAGGCACAGCCCGATCTCCATCCGGTCCTCGGGTCAAGCCCGAGGATGACGAACACGGGGATGCGGCCTACGCCCGCGCGAACGCCAGCGGCGCGCCCCAGAACTGGGACACCATCTCCGACTGCGGACCGGCCTGACCCGTCGTCAGGAAGTCGCGGCGGCCGTTGTCGCCCAGTTCGAACTCGGGGTGCCGCGCGAAATACTGCTCCAGCGCATCGGCCACGGCCGTCGGCTGGTTGATCAGCACCGTCCCCGCCGGCAGGGCGTCGGCGAAAAGTTCGGCGATGATCTCGTAATGGGTGCAGCCCAGGATGGCCTTGTCCGGATGGCGGCCGATGCGGCGGCGCAGGGCGTCGACATGGTCGTCGACCACCACCTTCAGCTCCTCGCGCGGGGCGCCCAGCTCGATCAGGCCGGCCAGGCCGGGGCAGGGTTCGGAAAAGACGGCGATGTCCTCGCGCCGCTTGTCGATCTCGATTTCGAAGACGCGGCTGATGGCGGTGGCGGCGGTGCAGAAGACGCCGGTTATGTCGATGGCCTCGACCTTCTCGCCCTCTTGGGGTCGCTCCGCCTCGAAGCTCCAGGGCTTGCCGGTGGCGGCCTCGATGGTGGGCACGATGATGCCGAGCACATTGACCGGACGGCCCAGGCGCTCGCGCAGGCCGGGAATCCAGGTCTGTTGCAGGCGGCGCAGGGCGATGGCGCTGGCGGTGTTGCAGGCCAGGACCACGACCGAGGCGCCGGCGTCGAACAGCCGCTCGCACCCTGCCTTGGTCAGTTCGACGATGTCCTCGCCGCCGCGCCCGCCATAGGGGGCGTGGGCCTGGTCCGCCAGATAGACGAAGTCGCGCTGCGGAAACCGCCGCGTCAGTTCACGATGGACGGTCAGGCCGCCCACGCCGGAGTCGAATACGCCAATAGCCATGACCGCGCTTTAGAACAGTGCGACGATCGATCCAACAAGATTACGGGCCTTTAACGCCCCGCGCAGGTGACGATCCGTCCCGGCGCGCCTAAGTGTAGCCCCGACATGATTTTCCCACGGAGCATTCCATGCACAGACGCCAGCTTCTCATCGCGGGCGGCAGCCTGATGGCCCTCTCGGCCTGCGCCTCTACGGGGTCTGGGGCCTCCACCGGGTCCGGCGCCGCGCCGGCCGCGCCGACCGCCATGGATCTGGCCGAAGAGGCCCGCATCGCCCGCGCCGTCCTGCCGGTCGCAACGCCCAAGGCCGAGCTGCTCCAACCCTGGACCGGGTCTTATGACGGCCTGCCGCCGTTCGACAAGGTGACCCCGGCCAAGCTGCGCGAGGCCATGCTGGAAGGCATCGAGCTGCAACGCGCCGACATCGCCGCCATCGCCAACAATCCCGAAGCCCCCACCTTCGCCAACACCATGGCGGCGCTGGAACTGGCCGGCGAGCCGCTGGACCGGGCGTCCAACATCTATGGCGTCATGACCTCCAACATCGGCGGCGAAGCCTATGACGCGGTCGATACCGAACTGTCGCCCATCCTGTCGGCCGCCTCGGACGAGATCACCTTCAACGCGGCCCTGTTCCAGCGCGTCAAGACCATCGCCGACAACGCCGACGCCATGGGCCTGAGCGCCCAGCAGAAGCGTCTGGCCGAGCGTCGCCGCGACGCCTTTATCCGTTCGGGCGCCAATCTGGACGCGGCGGGCAAGGCCGAACTGGGCCGGATCAACACCGCCCTGTCCAACGCCTTCACCCGCTTCGGCCAGAAGGTCGTGGCCGACGAGAACGCCTGGACCCTGATCCCGAACGAAGCCGGCCTGGCCGGCCTGCCCGCCTCGAACAAGGCCGCAGCCGCCTCGGCCGCGCGCAGCCGCAATCTGACCGGCTGGGCGATCCTGAACACCCGTTCGGCGGTCGATCCCTTCCTGACCTTCGCCGACGACCGGGCCCTGCGCGAGCAGGTCTGGAAGAAGTTCGTCAATCGCGGCGACAACGGCGACGCCAACGACACAAACGCGACCATCGCCGAGATCGTGAAACTGCGCGACCAGCGGGCCAAGCTGCTGGGCTATCGCAACCATGCTGAACTGCGCATGCAGGACACTATGGCCAAGACCCCGGCCAATGCGCAGAACCTGATGGACCGCGTCTGGGCGCCGGCCAAGGCCCGCGTCGCCGAAGAGGTCGCCGACATGAAGGCGATCGCCGGCTTCGACATCGAGCCCTGGGACTACCTCTATTTCGCCGAGAAGGTTCGCAAGGCCAAGTATGACCTCGATCAGAACCAGCTGAAGCCCTATTTCGAACTGAACGCGGTGCGCGCCGGTTCCTTCGCCATGGCCGAGCGCCTGTACGGCTTCAAATTCACCAAACTGCCCAAGGGTTCGGTCCCGACCTTCGAGCCGGACGTCGAGGTTTATGAACTGCACGACAAGGCCACCGGCAAGCTGATCGGCCTGTATTACACCGACGACTACGCCCGTCCGGGCAAGCGTTCGGGCGCCTGGATGACCACCTACCGGTCGTTCTCGACCCTGGACGGGTCGAAGGTGATCCTGGGCTCCAACAACAACAACTTCACCAAGCCCGAGCCGGGCGAGCCGGTGCTGATCTCGCTGGACGACGCCGAGACCCTGTTCCACGAGTTCGGCCACACCCTGCACTATTTCTCGGCGAACGTGACCTATCCGTCGTTCGGCAATACGCCGCGCGACTTCGTCGAATATCCGTCGCAGGTGCACGAGCACTGGGTGCTGAGCCGACCGATCCTGGACGGCTATCTGAAACATTATCAGACGGGCGAAGCCATGCCCCAGGCCCTGGTCGACAAGATCCAGGCCTCGTCCACCTTCAACCAGGGCTATGCGACCGTCAGCTATCTGTCGTCCGCCATCGTCGACATGGACCTGCACACCCAGGCCACGCCGCCGACCGACATCGACGCCTTCGAAAAGGCCAGCCTGGAGCGGATCGGCATGCCCAGGGAGATCGTGATGCGGCACCGCCTGCCGCAGTTCAATCACCTGTTCACGTCCGACGGCTATTCGGCCGGCTACTACAGCTACCTCTGGTCCGAGACGATGGACGCCGACACCTGGGCCTATTTCGAGGAGTCGGGCGACGTCTTCAATCCGGACATCGCCGGCCGCTTCAAGTCGATCATGCTGGCGCCGGGCAACACCACCGACCGCGCCGAAGCCTACCGCGCCTTCCGCGGTCGTGACCCGGACGTGGCGGCCCTGCTGAAGGTCCGAGGCTTCCCGGTTTCTTGATCGGGCAGGCTTAGGGCGAAAGCCGATAACGGGGACGCCGTCGGACATGGATCCGCCGGCGTCCTGCGTTTCAGGCCTCGAAGGAGCGGCTGCCCCGGGCGTATTCGGTGCGGGCCTGCGCCGGCAGGTTCGACAGGGCTTCCTCGCGCACGCCTGCGCGGCAAGCGAGTTGTTCGAGGGGCGTGCGGTTCGCGCACAGTTGGTTGGCTGCCTGGCGAATGCGGGTGTCCAGCCGCGCCGCGCCTTCTCGAGTGGCCAGGTCCAGATCCCCATAGGAGATGCGAAGGTCGGAAGCGGAGGCGGCGCTGGCGGCCATGACGACGGCGGCCGTTAGAGAGACAATCCTGAACATGATCCTGTTTCCTTTTTCCCGCCCCTCTATCGGCTGGGGCAGTGAAAGATCGCGCAGAACCGCATCCAAACGGCGAAGCTTCCGCGGCGGAAACACGGCCGAGTCATAATTCGGCGTCATGACATTCTGGACAGATGAGCGTCGGTTGGACGGTCGGGAGGCCGGCTCGCGCTTCGAACGCATTTCGTCAGGCGCCGGCATGCCCTAAGGCGTAGCCAGCGCATCCGCCTGTGGGAGATCTCATGTCCGTCGTCGCCTCCTACATCTATAAGGACGGCCAGCGTGTAAGGGCGGCCGCCCTGACGCCGAAAGGGCTGGCGCTGAAGCCCGGCGAGTTCGTCTGGATCGGTCTGCACGATCCGACCGACGCCGAGTTCGATGTTCTGGTCAAACGGTTCCACCTCCACCCCCTGGCGGTTGAGGACGCCCTGTCAGCCCACCAGATGCCGAAGGTCGAGGTCTATGGCCGCGAGTTGTTCGTGGTGGCGCGCACGGCGGAAAAGCTGGACGACCATATCAGCTATGGCGAGACCCACGTCTTCGTCGGAACCGACCATGTCATTACGATCCGCCACGGCTCGGATCGGTCGCACACGGCCCTGCGCGCCCAACTGGAGGCCGCGCCTGACCAACTGCGAGCCGGGCCGGACTTCGTGCTGCACGGGGTTCTGGACTTCATCGCCGACGCCTATGTGCCGATCGTCGACGGGGCCGAGGACAGCGTGCTCGAACTGGAGCAGAGGGCGCTGGACACCTTCCTGTCCCGCGCGGAAATCCGCCGACTGTTCACCCTGCGCCGCGAACTGCTGAAGTTCAGGCGCATCCTGGGGCCGATGGAGGAGGTGGCGGGCAAGCTCCAGTCTCTGGATCTCCCCTGTATCGACCCGGACATCCGCCCCTATTTCCGTGACATCGGCGACCATGTGCGGCGGGTGAACAGCCGGTTGAACGGTCTGACGGAAATTCTAGCCTCGGTGTTCGAGGTCGCCAATCTGCTGGAGCAGCAGAGGCAAGGCGTCATCACCCGCAAGCTGGCGTCCTGGGCGGCGCTTCTGGCCGTGCCGACGGCCATCGCCGGCATCTACGGGATGAATTTCGAGTTCATGCCGGAACTGCACTGGCGCTACGGCTATGCGCTTGTGATGGGTCTGATCGGCGCCGTCTGTGTCGGCCTCTACATCACATTCAAACGCACCAGGTGGCTGTAGCCCGAAGAGGTCGGCGAAGAGCGACGGCCCTTCGCCGACCACAGGATCAGCTGTTGACGAACAGGCCGACGACCTGGGCGACCTGACGTGCGTCGCGCGGGGCGCGGGCGTAGTCGATCTGGCGCGAACGCGGCAGTTGGCGCATCGCTTCGGCGCGAACGGCCGAGCGGCAGGCGTCGTGGCGAACGATTCGGCTGCCGGTAACGGTGAAGTTGCGGCACAGGTCGGCGGCGGCCTGATCAATGCGACCGTCGAAGGCGGCGGCGCCGGCGGCGGTGGACAGGTCCAGATCGCGGAAGGCGATCGCGGCCTTGTCCTGGGCCAGGGCAGGGGACACGGACAGGACGGCGACGGCGAAGAGAACGGGGGAGAGAACCTTCATCGCGTTGCTCCTAGAAGAAAGATAATCGCCCGAAATGGCGACGAAGGCGCAATACGCGTGTTGTGTAACAGCACGATGAGGGTTCCGGCGCCGATGTGCGACAGCCGGATTAAATCGTCTTAAGGGTAATGGCTGCAATCAGCCGCTGTTGCGCAGCCCCGCAGCCACGCCGTTGATCGCCAGCAGGATTCCCTCGCGCACCCGCGGATCCTCGTCGCCCGCGCGGCGGCGGCGGATCAGCTCGATCTGCACATGGTTCAGGGGCTCGACATAGGGCATCCGCAGCCGGATCAGCCGATCCAGTTCCGGCTGGCCGCCCAGCAGCTTGTCGTGGCCGGTGATGGCCAGGATGGCGTCGTGGGTCCTCTGCCATTCGTCGCGGATCTCGCTGTAGATGCGGGCGGCCAGCGCGGCGTCGGTCACCAGGGTGGCGTAGCGCCGGGCGATGGTCATGTCCGACTTGGCCATGACCATTTCCATGTTCTGGACCAGGGTGCGGAAGAAGGGCCAGGCCTCGGCCATGGATTTCAGTTCGCCCATGTCCTGTCCCTCGACCGCAGAGCCGAAGCCGAACCAGCCTGGCAGCATGACCCGGCTCTGCGACCAGCTGAACACCCAGGGAATGGCGCGCAGATCCTCGATCCGGGTCGAGGCGGTGCGCGACGACGGGCGCGAGCCGATCTTCAGGTCGGCGATCTCGGCGATGGGGGTGGCGGCGCGGTAATAGTCGACGAAGCCGTTGGTCTCGTAGACCAGCTTGCGATAGGCGGCCATAGACCGGGCCGACAGGTCGGACAGGGTGGCCCCGTGTTCGGCGGTGAAGACCTGGTCCCTGCCCTGGCCCAGCGAGGCCAGCACGGCGCCGCAGGTCAGGGCGTCCAGATTGCGCAGGGCGATCTCGGGCTCGCCGTACTTGTTGGCGATGACCTCGCCCTGTTCGGTGGTGCGGATCCGGCCCTGGACCGTGCCTTCCGGCTGGGCCAGAACCCCGGCGAAGGACGAGCCCCCGCCGCGCCCGACCGTGCCGCCGCGCCCGTGGAACAGCTGCAGTTTCAGACCGGCGGCTTGCGTCACCTCGACCAGGGCGCGCGAGGCTTCGTGCAACTCCCAGCCGGAGGTCAGATAGGAGCCGTCCTTGTTGGAGTCCGAATAGCCGATCATCACCTCCTGCACGCCGCGCGCCTTGGCCACGGCCAGGGCGGACGGTTCCTTCAGCAGCCGCTCCAGGGTCGGGCGCGAGGCGCGCAGATCCTCGATGGTCTCGAACAGGGGGGCGGCCTGGATCGGGCAGGCGGCGGGATCCTCGGGACGATAGAGGCCGACTTCCTTCAGCAGCAGATAGACCTCCAGCAGGTCCGAGGCCGCGTCGGTCTTGGAGACGATATGGGTGCGGATGGCCTGGGGACCGAAGGCGGCCAGGGCGGCGGCGGCGGCCTGAAGGATACCGCGCTCCTTCAGGGTCTCGGCCTCATAGTCGGCATAGGGACTGAACAACTGTCGCGGCGAGGCCAGCTCGGCGGCCAGCACCGCCAGCCGTCCTTCCTCGTCCAGACCGGAATAGTCGGCGCAGACCCCGGCCGTCTTCAGCAGGTCGGCGACGACACGTTCGTGGACGTCGGAGTTCTGGCGCAGATCCAGGGTCGCCATATGGAAGCCGAAGATCTCGACCGCCGTGATCAGGTCGTTCAGCCGGTCGTCGGCGAAGACGCCGCCGTGGTGGTTCACCAGGCTGTCGTGCAGGATCCGCAGATCGGCCTCGAAGGCGTCCGGGCCGGAATAGGGATCGGCGGCGACGACGGCGCGGCGGGGCGGCGGGGTTCCGCCGCGCGCCTCATAGGTGGCGGCCAGACGGGCGTAGACTCCGGTCAGAGCGCGACGATAGGGCTCGTCGGCGCGCTGGGGCGAGGGGTCGTGGGCGGCGTCGGCCAGGGCCGCCAGTTCCGGCGAGACCTCGGCCAGTTCGGCCGCCAGACTGAGTTCCGCCCCCAGGGTGTGAACCTCGTCCAGATAATAGCCCAGCACAGCGCGCGATTGGGTGCGGAAGGCGGCGGCCAGTACGGTTCCGTCGACGTTCGGATTGCCGTCGCGGTCGCCGCCGACCCAGGTGCCGACCCGCATGAAGGGCTGAAGCTTCGGCGCCTCCAGCAGGCGACGCCAGGCCGACAACTGCTTGGGCGCCACCCGCAGGAAGATGCGGTCGAGGAAAGAGACGACGGTGTCGATCTCGTCCTGCACCACCAGCCCCTGGGTGCGGACCAGGCGCGTGGCCCACAGGATGACGATCTGGCGGCGCAGGGGTTCGTTGATCAGGGCCGGCGAACAGGCCTCTCCGGCCTTGTCGCAGGCGTCCAGCATGTCGGAAATGGCGGCGATCCGGTCGATCACGCTCTTGCGCCGCACCTCCGACGGGTGGGCGGTCAGCACCGGCGAGACCAGGGCCTCTTCCAGCAGGGCGCGCACCGCCGCCTTGTCCACATTCTGTTCGGCCAGCCGCTGAAGGGCGCCTTCGGGCGTATCCGGGCGGGCGCCGGCCACGGCCTGGCCCTGGGCGCGACGGCGGGTGGCGCGGTCCTCGGCGATATTGGCCAGAAGGGAGAACAGGGCGAAGCCGTGGGCCAGTCCGGCGGCCTGATCGACCGACATGGTGGTCAACAGCTTCTCCAGCCGCTTGGCCGGGTGGGAAGCCGGGTCGCGGTGATAGGCCACCGAGGCCTGACGCACCGCCTCGACGTGTTCGAACAGGGCCTCGCCGCCCTCCTGACGAATGACGTCGCCCAGGATGCCGCCCAGCAGTCGGACTTCTTCGCGCAGGGCGTCGTCGGCGGCGGGCGTCATCATCGGCATATCCTAGGCGGGAGCAGGGAGACCGGCATGTGAAAGAGCCGAAACCCCGCCGTCAACGCACGATCCATGACAACGGACGATAGACGCGTTCATGGTGAACGGCCGTTAGGCTTTCTTAACCGGCGGGATGCGAGACTGGCCGTGAAGGATTCCGCCCCGTGTCCATGTTCGCCAAACGCCAGTCCGCCCTCGCCGCCGCCGCCGGCTCCCCGCCCGCAGCGCGTGGAAAACCGAGCCTGAAGCCCGTCGTCGCCGCGCTGAAGAAGCCGCCGGTGATCGCCGGCCTGGCCGGCCTGTTCCTGCTGTCCACCACCGCCCTGTTCCTGACCGTCCTGGGCGATCCGCATGCGGGCACGCCCTCGGCCCGTGTCGCCCTGCACCGCGAGGAGGCGGCGCCCGCCCCGGCCCCGACCGGGTTCGAGGCCTTCTCGATGGGGGCCATGGGCCTGTATCAGGATCTGACCGGAACCGGCGATCCCTCCGGCGCGGCGGGCGGCGAGGCCGTGATCACCCTGCCGGACGGGGCCACCGTCGCAGGCGGCGCGAGCTATACAGCTCCGGTTCAGCCCGCCTCGCCCCTGCCCAAGGCGCCGATCGCCGGCCTGGCCCAACCCGGCCCCAGCGGACCCCTGCCGATGATTGCGCCCGACGGCCGCGTCCCGGCCCAGGCCTATGCCCGGCCGTTCCGCTCGAACGGCAAGCCGCGCGTGGCCCTGATCGTCGGCGGCCTGGGGCTGAACGCCGTCACCACCCGCGCCGCGATCGAACGCCTGCCGGCCGAGGTGACCCTCAGCTTCGTGCCCTACGCCGACAATCTCCAGTCCTGGATCGACCAGGCCCGCGCCCAGGGCCACGAGGTCATGCTGGAAATGCCGATGGAGCCCAGCGGCTATCCCGACAACGACCCCGGCCCCTACACCCTGCTGGCCAGCGGAACCCCCGACGACGTCCAGGCCAAGATGGACTGGCTGCTGGGCCGCGCTGTCGGCTATTTCGGCGTGACCAACTATCTGGGCGACCGGTTTGCGACCTCGGACACGGGGATGAACGCTTTCCTCTCGAGCCTGCGCCAGCGCGGCGTCGCCTTCCTGGACGACGGTTCGTTCCAGCGTCGCCCCGGCGCCTGGGCCCGCGCCAGCGCCGACAAGGTCATCGACCAGACCCAGTCCCCCGCCGCCATCATCGCCGCCCTGAACAGTCTGGAAGCCCAGGCCAAGCTGCGCGGCGCGGCCCTGGGGACCGGCTTCTCCTATCCGGTGACGGTCGAGGCCGCCGCCCGCTGGACCGCCGGCCTGGAACAGCGCGGCCTGCAACTGGCCCCCGCTTCGGCCATGACCCTGCGGCCCGGCCGCTAATGACCGACCTCAGTCTGTACCGCCCCAATGTCGGGGTCGTGCTGTTCAACGCCGAAGGTCTTGTCTGGTACGGGCGGCGCCACGCCACGCCCGGCCCGCATAACTGGCAGTTCCCGCAAGGGGGTGTGGACGACGGCGAGGACTTGCTGGCCGCCGCCCTGCGCGAACTGCGCGAGGAGACCGGCGTGACCTCGGTCGAATTCCTGGCGCGGACCGACGACTGGATCCTGTACGACTTCCCGCCCGAGGCGATGAACAACCCCAAGGCCTGGCGGGGCTTCGTGGGTCAGCGGCAGCAATGGTTCGCCTTCCGCTTTACCGGCCAGGACAGCGAGATCGACCTGGAAGCCGATGATGAGATCGAGTTCGACGCCTGGCGCTGGGGCGATCTGTCCGAGGCCTGCGACCTGATCGTGCCGTTCAAACGCCCGGCCTATGAGCAGGTGGTCGCCGCCTTCGCGCATCTGGCGACATAAAAAAGGGCGGCGCGAACGCCGCCCTTTCCCGTTTGGATGGACCGATCAGGCCGCCTTGGCCTTGTCCGTCTTGGTCTTGTCGGCCTGGCCCTCGATCAGGGGCTGGGCGCCGCCGATCTCGATCCGGCGGGGCTTCAGCGCCTCGGGCAGTTCGCGCTTCAGCGAAATCGACAACAGGCCGTTGACCAGATTGGCCTCGCTCACGACCACATAGTCGGCCAGCTGGAAGCGGCGCTCGAAATCGCGCTCGGCTAGGCCGCGGTGCAGATAGGTCTTCTGCGCCTCGGCGTCGTCGTTGGCGGTCTTGCGGCCGGTGACGGTCAGCAGGTTTTCCTTCACCTCGATATTCAGCTCGTCGGGAGAGAATCCGGCGACGGCGATCTCGATGCGATAGGCGTTCTCGCCCGTGGTCTCGATATTATAGGGCGGATAGCCGCCGTCCTGGCTGGTCCGCGCGGCGGTTTCCAGCAGATTGGCCAGACGGTCGAAACCGACGGCCGAACGGTACAGCGGGGTGAAATCATAGGTACGCATCAGCATCCTCCTGAGGATCAGCAAGGTTGAGCCGCCCGGCGGTTTGCCCGGACGGTAGGAGTTCAGCTCGACGACCCGAAATCGGCGCCGTCGGTCTGGAGAGCCCGGAACCGGCGCTCTCGAGAGATGAAATGGGATGCGCCGAACGGGCGTCAAGGGGGCCGCCGTGCGCGACGAATTCCCGCGTCTCACGATCGTCATTTGCGCCGGGCGCTGCGGCCCGTATTGAAGATCACTCCGGATGAAGGAACACCCCATGCGTCTCGCCGCCTTCGGCTTCGCCGCCGTGCTGTCGACCGTCGCCGCGACGGCGACCGCTCAGTCTCAAACCGCCCCCACCCAGGGCGCCTGGACGCCCCCGCGTTCGGCCCTGTCCAGCGCCATCCCGACCTTCGCCGAGGACGCGGCGCTTCAGGCCGCCGTCGCGGCCGAGACCCGTCCCGCCGCCGACCGCGCCCGCGACGCCGCCCGCCGTCCGTACGAGGCTCTGACCTTCTGGGGCCTTACGCCCGGCATGACGGTGGTCGAGATCGAGCCGGGCGGCGCCAGCTGGTGGCGGCATATTCTCGAGCCCTATGCGGCGGCGACCGGCGGCCGCTATGTCGGCGTCAACCGTCCGCTGGAGAGCATGGGGGTCGAGCCCGGGTCGGCCGACTTCATCCTCGTGGCCCGCGCCTTCCACAACTGGTCGCGCAGCGAGCGCACCGAACCCTATCTGAAGGCCTTCTACGCCGCCCTGAAGCCCGGCGGGATCCTGGCCGTGGAACAGCACCGCAGCGCCGAGGGTCTGAACGTCGCCGACGTCGCCTCGACTGGCTATGTCCCCGAAAGCTATGTGATCCACGAAGCTCAGGACGCCGGCTTCGTGCTGGAGGCGCGCAGCGAGCTGAACGCCAATCCCAAGGACGACCACGACCACCCGTTCGGCGTCTGGACCCTGCCTCCGGTGCGTCAGTCTCAGGCCCGCGACGGCTCGGGCGCCCTGACCCCGGACCAGCGCGCGGCCTTCGATGCAATCGGCGAGAGTGACCGCATGACCCTGCGGTTCCGCAAGCCGGAATAGTCCCTTTTGACCCGCGCCGCGAACGTGAGTAAGCCCGTTCGACCAAGGTTTGCCGGACGCGGGGCCCGGCGTTCCGAGGGGGTGTTTTGATGGCTGAACTTTCTGCGATTTCCAGCGGCCTGTCGCGCCGGTTTCTGCTGTCCGGCGCGGCCGGACTGGCCCTGACCGGGGCCCTGACCGGCATGGCGGCCTGTGGACGCAAGAAAGACGCCGTCCCCGAGGCCCCGCCCGCGCCGGCGGGCCCGCCCGAAGGTTCGCTGGAATGGGCGCTTGCCGGGCCATGGCGCGCCCAGGACCGGCCGCGCGACGCCTTCCGTCATCCGATGGAGACCCTGCGCTTCTTCGGCCTCAAGCCGACCATGACGGTGGTCGAGTTTTGGCCCGGCAGCGGCTGGTACACCGAAATCCTGGCCCCCTATCTGGCCGAGGGCGAGGGGACCTATGTGGCCGCCCTCTTCCCCGAAGGCCCGACCGCCGACCCGGCCCAGGCCGCCCTCAACGCCGCCTTCCAGACCCGGTTCAGCGCTGACAAGAAACTGTACGGCGAACCCCAGTTCACCTTCTTCGGCGCGGGTTCCGGCCCTGTAGCGCCGGCGGGCACGGCCGATCTATGCCTGTTCATGCGCACCCTGCACGGCTGGATGGCCGCAGGGATCGCGGAAAAGGCCTTCTCCGACGCCTTCGCCGCGCTCAAGCCCGGCGGGGTTCTGGGCATCGAACAGCACCGTCTGGCCCCGGAAGAGGACCAGGATCCGGTGGCCGCCAACGGCTATGTCCAGGAGGCCTTCGTCAAACAACTGGCGGCCGAGGCCGGCTTTGTCTTCGTCGCCGCTTCCGAGATCAACGCCAACGACAAGGACACCAAGGACCATCCGTTCGGCGTCGACACCCTGCCGCCGATGCGTCTGACCGCCCCCCGGGGCGAACCCGCCGACCCCACGTTCGACCGGTCCAAGTTCGAAGAGATCGGCGAAAGCGACCGTATGACCTTGAAGTTCAGGAAGCCCGAGTGAACCGCGCCCAAGCCTTCGCCGCCAATGCGCCCCTGATGGGGGTTCCCGGCGCCTCTTCGCCGCCGGGCGGCAAGGGCGACTGGTATCGCGGCGCCGGCGGCATGCGCCTGCGCGCCGCCCTGTGGACCCCGTCGCATCTGACGGTCGAGACCGCGCGCGGCACCGTGGTGCTCAGCCCCGGCCGCACCGAGCCGATTGAGAAATATTTCGAGGTCATCGGCAATTTCCTGGCGCGCGGCTGGTGCGTCCTGGCCCACGACTGGCGCGGCCAGGGCCTGTCCGCCCGGCTCCTGCCCGACCGCCTCAAGGGCCACGCCCGCGCGGTGGAAGAGTTTCTGGACGATTATGGCCGCCTGCTGGACGCTTTCGAAAGCCAGTGCCCCAAGCCCTGGATCATGGTCGGCCATTCGATGGGCGCCTGCCTCAACCTGCTGACGCTTGAAGCCGGTGAGACCCGCTTCTCGGGCGCCGTCCTGTCCAGCCCGATGCTGCGCATCAAGACCGGCAAGCGTTCAATGTGGTCGGTCAAGCTGGCTGTGCGCTGGAACATCCGTCACGGCCATGCGGGCGACTATATCCTGGGCGACCCGGACGATCCGTTCGACCACACCTTCGCCGAGGACGCCCTGACCTCTGACGAGACCCGCTACGAGATGTGGCGCCAGCAGTTGTACGCCTGCCCCCACCTGGCCATCGGCGGCCCCACCTACGGCTGGCTGGCCTTCGCCCTCGACGCGGGTGAGCGGGCGCTGAAGCCCAAGGCTCTGAAATCGGTCAAGATCCCCGTCGCCTTCGTCCAGGCCGACGCCGACGACGTGGTCTGGAAACAGACCAGCCGCTGGGCCGCCAAACGCCTGGGCCGCGGCCGCTATGTCGAGGTCCCCGGCGCCAAGCACGAAGTCATCATGGAAGCCGACCCCATGCGCGCCGTCTTCCTGGACGAGTTCGACGCCATGGCCGACTACGTCTCGCCGGTGCAGGGGATTGCGGCTGATCCGTCGGCGCGGGTCGAGGACGTGACGGAAGAGGCGCCGTCGGTGGCGTAAGGCGTAGGTAGTTCAGTTGAACGTCGGGCTTCGGCGTCGACGGCGATTTCGCAACCGACCCCTTGTTGGATATTGCTCGCCCTCGAGATGTGTTGACTATCGCCAGTCAAATCTGGGTCGATAACGATGTTGTTTTACGTTCTTCCGATCGCGCAGACGCCATGGGTTTATATTCAGCTTGCCATAGCTGTTGCCTGGATCGCGCTTCTCGTTTTTGATGTTTGCAAGCATGGCCGGAAGGGATTCCGCGTTCTCCTGCTGGCCCCCTTGGTGGTGGTCGCTTTCTGGTTAGTGATGATCGGCAATATTCTGGATAGCTGCGGCAAAGTCGGCTGCTGACGCGATTCTTCGTAACGGCTCAGGCTATGGATGGCTGAGGGTCAGCTTTTGAGTCAGGCGACTACTTCGCAAGCCGACCCATTGCGGACAGTCGGATCGGACTGCCAGTATGAACTCATGAGAGCATCGATAGTGATGGGATTTTCGGCATTGCTTCTCACAGCGTGTGCACCCCACCACCCTCTGCTGGATGTCTACCCAGAGCTTCGTGGTGTGCCGCAAAGCGCGTGGTGTGAAGCAAGAGGCGGAACCCCAACAGAAGTTCTTGAGCCTGATGAGGTTGGTCGTCTGAAGGTCAAAGTTGTCGGTTGCAGCATACTTCCCCACACGTCGGGCGAAAGTCAGAGGCTGAGCATCCGAGATTGGATAGCCGAACATACCGAAAACCGGCATGAGCCGCGCAAAGTCCCCTAACCACCCTCAGCGGACAATCCCAACGTCCGCTACCCCGCCGCCCGCTTCAGCGTCACCAGCGCCTGATCGATCAGCCGCTCATCCCCCACGGCCAGGATCTGCCCGCTGCCGTCCGGCGCCGCGCCGCGCCAGTTGACCACCCGTCCTCCGGCGGCCTCGATCACCGGGACCAGGGCGGACCAGTCCCAGGACTTCAGGCTGGCCTCGGCCACCAGGTCCATTTTGCCCGCCGCCACCATCGCATAGGCATAGGCGTCGCAGCCCAGGCGGGCCAGGCGGGCGGCGGCGCGCACCTGGGTCCAGGCGCCCCGTTCGGCGCCGTTGAAGATGTCGGGATCGGTTGTCGAGATGACGGCGTCGGTCAGATGTTCGCACGACCGCACGGCCAGGGGCGTCTCGGTCTCGCCGCGCATCAGCCGGGCGCCGGACGGGCCGCCGATGAAGATTTCGTCCAGATAGGGCTGGGCGATCACGCCGACGGTCGGCTTGCCGCCTTCGCGCAGGGCGATCAGGGTGGTCCACAGCGGCAGGCCCGAGATGAAGGCCCGCGTGCCGTCGATGGGGTCCAGCACCCAGACGTGCTCGGCGTCCGGCCGGTCCTCGCCATATTCCTCGCCGATCACCCCATGGTCGGGATAGCGGTCGGCGATCAGGCGGCGGATCGCCGCCTCGGCCTGTTTGTCGGCCTCGGTCACGGGGTCGAAGCCGGCGGCCCCGCCCTTGTCCTCATGCCCGATGTCCGAGCGGAAGAAGGGCAGGGTGACGCGCGCGGCCGCGTGCGCCAGCTCCACAGCGAAGGATTCGAATTCGGTCATGGGCGCTCTTAGCCCAGATCGCCCCGTTCCGAGAACCCCGCGCCGACGCCCTCGGCCGCGTGTCTTGTCAGGCGACCGCTTCGCTGGATTCGTGCAGCGACTTGGCCAGGTCCAGCAGGCGCCGGCGCGGCCGTTCGCCCAGCTGGTAATAGGCCTGGATCAGATCCAGCGTTTCCTTGCGCGAGAACATTTCGCCGCTTCCGCCGGACATGGTCTGGGCGGCGTCCTTGCGCTCCAGCGCCTCGGTCACGCCGTCGTAGAAATAGCTGACGGGCGTCTCCAGCGCCTCGGCCAGCTGCCACAGGCGGGCGGCCGAGATGCGGTTGGCGCCGCATTCGTATTTCTGGATCTGCTGGAAGCGGATGCCGACTTGAACGGCCAGCTGCTGCTGGGTCAGGCCCAGCAGGCGACGGCGGCGACGCAGGCGGCGGCCCAGGTGGAGATCGATGTCGGTGGCCATGGCCCCCAGTTCCTCATCTTGCGACCTGTCCCAACACGGGACGGCTCGCCTTCCACGCCGCAATCCGCGTGCCGAAGGTCGCGCCGCAGGGGAGTTACGCGGTTCTTCGAACGGCGCGTCAAGCCGGTCGCAACCCAAATCCCCCAAGCGCATTTAGTCCGCAGCTTGGCTTCAACGGAAGGAACTACACCATGGGCATTATCGCCTGGATCATCATCGGCATCGTCGCGGGCTGGCTCGCGGAGCAAATCATGGGCCGTAACCACGGCCTGATCACCAACCTGATCGTCGGCGTCATCGGCGCCCTGATCGGCGGTTTCATCGCCAATGCTCTGGGCTTCGCCTGGGGCGGCTGGATCGGTTCCACCATCGTCGCCACCATCGGCGCCATCATCCTTCTCTTCCTGCTGGGTCTGGTCAAGCGTCGCGCCTGATCGTCCCTCTGGACTGAAACGACGAAGGGCGGCTCGCAAGAGCCGCCCTTTTTCGTATGGATTCGGGCGCCATGCCCCTACCCATGTCCCGCCCCTGACACGGAACGTTGAAGGCCTTTCCCGACTTTTTCCCCATCGGTTCAAACTGCGGTGGCGCAAGGGTTTCAGCCGCATTCGCCCCCTTCAACTCAGCAGGACCCCACACGCCCCTATAATGGACCCGGGCTATTCAAGAGAGGCAGGCGGATCGTGAGCAAGTTGGCGCTTTTGGCGCTTTTGGCGCTCTTGTCACCCTGTTTTGGTGTCAGGGTCGCCATCGGATGCGAAAAGGCGGCCGGGACGCGTCCCGACCGCCTTGTCTCTATCGATCCGCGGGCGTGGCCCGCGGGGGCTCAGCCCTGGGGCTGGTCGCCGGTGGGCGGGGCCATCGGGTCGCTGCTGCCCGACGGATCGGCCGGATCGGTCGTCGTCGGCTCCGTGGGTTCAGTCGGCTCTGTCGCCGCAGGCTCGGCGGCCGGAGCCGGAGCCGGCGTCGCGCCGGCGATCGGGGCGGCGGCGTCGAACTCGGCCTTCGTATAGGCCACGGCGACATTGGCGCCCTCCTGGCGAATGCCGTTCAGCGGCACGGCGCGAAGCTGGCCGTCGGCGCCGCGCACCGTCAGCTCCTGGGCGCCCGAAGCGTTGTTCTGCACGCCTTCCAGCTTGCCCAGTTCGCCGTCAGGGCCCTGGACCGAGGTGCCCGGCGTCAGCGAGAGGCTCGGCTGCGCGGCGGGTTCTTGGGCGGCCGGTTCTTGGGTGGCGGGCGTTTGGGGGGCGGCGGTCGCGGCGTCTTGCGCCAGCACCGGCGAAGCGATCAGGAAGGCGGCGGCGGCGCTGCCCAGAATGGCGGTCTTGAAGTTCATGGGATTTATATCCGGTTGCACGGGCCCGGCGCCCGCATCCTCAAAACTCGCCATGTTACGGATTGTTTCGTATGCCTCGAAAAGACCTCGGGACTGCCCCGGTTGGCCGATTCCTGGTCTAAGGTGAGGCGTTATGTCGAATCGCCAGGGGGCCGCGTGAACCGCCGCAACGTCTATGTGCCCCGTCTGGTGCGCCGATTGTTGGGGCTGGCCTATGAGCTGACGCCTCAGATCTTCGCCGTCTTCGCCTTCTGCGCCGGGGCCCTGATGCTGATCTCGGCCGTCACGCCCGAGTTCGACGACCGGCTGCGCCAACTGACCGGCGTGGTCTCGCCGATCCTGATCGACCTGTCGCACTTCGTGGCCAGCATCGCCGGCTTCGTCCTGCTGCTGCTCTCGGCCGGACTGTGGCGACGCCGACGCGGCGCCTATTGGGCCGCCCTTGCGGCGCTTGCGGTCGGCGCGGTCTTCTCCATGCTCAAGGGCCTGGATTGGCAGGAATCGATCGACCTTATCATCGTCGCCGTCCTGCTCGCGCCCTGCCGAACAGCCTTCAATCGTCGCTCCCGCCTCAGCGAGCCCTTGAGGCCCGGCTGGCTGCTGCTGCTTGTGGCCGTGGTCGTCTCCATGCTGTGGCTGGGCTTCTTCGCCTATCGCGACGTCGCCTATTCCGATGAACTGTGGTGGCGGTTCCTGGTGGATCGCCAGGCCTCGGGCTTCCTCCGCGCCGGCCTGGTCCTGTCCCTGCTGACCCTGCTCGTCGCCGGCCGTTCCCTGCTCAGCTCGCCCGGCGCCGACAGCCATGGCCCCGCCTCGGCGGACGAGATCGAACGCGCCCGGATCGCCCTGGAAACGGCTGAGGAGGCGACGCCCGAGGCGTGGCTGGCCATGCTGGGGGACAAGGCTCTGCTGTTCAGCCCTTCAGGCCGCAGCTTCCTGGCCTATCGCGTGCGGGGGCGGCGCTGGATCGCCATGGGCGAGCCGGCGGGGCTGCTCCAGGAACGGCAGGAGCTGTTGTGGAGCTTCGCCGAAATGGCCGACAGCTACGGCGGTTCGGCCGTCTTCTATTCGGTCGGCGACGATATTCTCAGCGAACTGGCGACCATGGGCCTGGCCATGCGCAAGGTGGGCGAGACCGCCGTCATCCGTACCGAAGCCTTCAGCCTGGAAGGCAAGGGCAAGCAGAACCTTCGCACCGCCCTGAACCGCGCCGAGCGCGAAGGCGCACGGTTCGAAGTCCTGCCGCCCGGCGCGGCCAAGCCGCTGGAGGCCGAGCTGAAAGCCATCTCCGACGCCTGGCTGGCCATGCACAATGGGGCTGAAAAGGCCTTCTCTCTGGGCCGTTTCGACATCGACTATCTGAACCTCACGCCCCTGGCGGTGATGCGCGAGGGGGATCGGATCATGGCTTTCGCCAATCTGCTGGTCACGCCGGGCGAGGCGGCGGTGGACCTGATGCGCTACAGCCCCGAGGCGCCGCACGGGGTGATGGACTATCTGTTCACCCGCTGCGTCCAGTGGGCCAAGGCCGAAGGCGTCGCCGTCTTCGATCTGGGCATGGCGCCTCTGGCCGGGCTGGAGGACCGCCGCGTCGCCCCCGTCTTCGCCCGCGTCGGCGCTCTGGTGTTTGAAGAGGGCGGGGCTCTCTACGGCTTCCAGGGCCTACGCAGCTACAAGGCCAAATTCTCGCCGGACTGGAAGGCCCGCTTCATCGCCGCCCCGGTCTCGACGCCCCTGCCCCTGGCCCTGCTCGACGTCGCCCTGCTGACCAGCGGCGGCTGGCTGGGCATGCTCGGGATCAGAAAGGGATGCTGATGGCGTTCAAACCCCTCTTCTCGCGCGCCCTGGCCCTGGCGCCGGACCGTCTGCACTTCGCCGCCCACAGCCATCATCTGTGGCCCGACGTCAGTTTCGAGGCCCAGCAGCAGGCCTGGCTGGACGCCAATCTGCACGCCGACCGCAAATGGGATCTGATCTTCGATCAGGTCATCCCTCGCGCCCAGGCCGAGGTTGCGGCTGAACTGGGCCTGCCCGATCCGAACAGCCTGGTCTTTTCGTCCAACACCCACGACCTGCTGCTGCGGGTGTTTTCGGCCTTCAAGACCCGGCCGGTCCGCATCCTGTCCACGGACGGCGAGTTCCATTCCTTCCGCCGCCAGGCAGAGCGTTGGGAGGAAGCGGGTCAGGCGGTGGTCACCCGCGTGCCCCTGGCGCCGTTCGAGACCTTCGCCGACCGCTTCGTCGCGGCCGCCGCTGCAGGCGATCACGACTGGATCCTGGTCAGCCAGGTCTTTTTCCGCACCGGCGGCCTGTTCGACCGGATCGAGGCCCTGGCCGACCTGGCCCGGCCCGAGGGCCCCTGGATCCTGGTCGACGGCTATCACGGATTCATGGCGACCCCGACCGATCTGTCGGCCGTGGCGGACCGGGTCTTCTATGTCGCCGGGGGCTATAAATACGCCATGGCCGGCGAGGGCGCCTGCTTCCTCCACGCCCCCGACGGCTTCGCGCCCCGGCCGGTGGTCACCGGCTGGTTCGCCGAGTTCGGGGACTTGTCCGGCCCGCCGGGCGGGGTTCAGTACCGCTCGGACGGCGGTCGCTTCTGGGGCGCCACCTTCGACAGTTCCGCCCTGTACCGGTTCAACGCGGTGCGGGGGATGCTGACCAAAGCCGGGCTGACGACGGCCGATGTGGCCGATCACAGCCGGGGGCTGGCGCTCCAGTTTCAGGACGCGGTTCGCGCCGGTGAGGCGGGCGTGCTCGGCGAGGCGCAGATCCTCAATCCGGTCGTCGGCGACAGCCCTCGCGCCCGCTTCCTGGCCTTGCGCCACCCGGACGCCCAGACCTGGCGTGCAGCCCTGCTGTCGGCCGGCGTGGTGACCGACGTCCGCGACGACGTCATCCGCTTCGGCTTCGGCCTGTATCAGGACGCCTCTGACGTGGACCGGCTGATCGCCGCCTGCCGCACGCTTGGAGCCTAGAAGAAGGTCGTATCGTCCTGCTTCTGGGCCTCGGGCGCAGCCCGCGGGGCCGGAGGGGACGCCGGCGCGGGCGTCCCATTGGGGGCCGTATTCGGCGTCTGGCCCGCTGCGGGCGGTATAGCCGGCAGGGCCGGATAGGGCAGGGCGGACGGATTCGCCGCCGCCGGGGTCCCGTCGCCAGGTGTCGCCTCCGGCGCCGGCAGGGCGTCCACCGGCGCGGATTGCCCCACCCGGTCGGGGGCGTTCAGATCGTCGCGGATAAAGACCCAGGCCCGGCTGTCCGCGCAGCCGCAGGCCTTCAGGAAGCCCTCGCGGTCGCGCCACAGGATCAGGGGATAGGTGATCTGCACGCCCGCATCCTTCAGCAGGGCGCCGAGACGCGTCTCGAACTGGCGGCTGGCCTCGACCACGGCCGAGCGAGCCAGATTGCCGTCCGCCGCCGGTATGCCCGCTGCGGTCCAGGCGCTCGCCGGCGTCGCGGTCCAGCGCTGATACAGCGACCAGTCGCGGGTCAGCCACAGTTCGGCGATCGTGGCCCGCTCGGCGGCCGTGGATTGGGGCAGGCCTTCCCGATCGGCGCGGGCGAACAGGATGACCCGAGCCTCGACCCCCGCCGCCCTCAGCTTCGCCACTTCCTCGCGCTCATAGCGCTGGGCCGAAGCGCTGTCCCGATAGGCGATGATATAGAGGGGCTCTCCCCCGCCGCCGCCGGACACCCAGGAGGCCTCGTCGAGCAGTTGCTGGATCTGGGCCTGGTCGCGGCTGATCGTGACCGGCTGGAACCGCGAATAGAAGTTCCAGTAGGCCCAATAGCCGACCCCGGCCAGGATCAGGCCGATTAGGGCGGCCAGGGCTGACCATATCAGTAGTCGACGCATGGGGAGGCGGGCTCCAGCTTTACCGTTGGCGCTGGTTAACGCATAGCATCGAAAACCGTTGTCCGCCCACTTCTCCGAAGGATTATCCGGCGAAATCCTGGGGTGACGTTTGCACGCCACACCTGCGCAGCCGGATGACTGTTAGGGCTGCCAGCCAGAGGTTTGGTCCACATCGCTGTCGCCGGCCAGGGCGCCCCGGGTCTTCTTCACCTCGGCCCAGGCGGCGCGCAGCAGGGCGGCCACGCCCTCGCCGGATACGCCGGAGACCAGCATGGGCCGACGACCGGCGACGGCCTCCAGCTCGGCCGCCTTCTCCTCGCGCGCCTCGGGCGTCAGGGCGTCGATCTTGTTCAGCGCCAGGATCTCCGCCTTGTCCGCCAGTCCCTCGCCATAGGCCTCAAGCTCGCCCCGGATGATCCGGTAAGCCTCGACCACATCATCCTGGGTGCCGTCGATCAGGTGGATCAGGCTGGCCGAGCGCTCGACATGGCCCAGGAAGCGCGTGCCCAGACCAGCGCCCTCGCTGGCGCCCTCGATCAGGCCGGGAATGTCGGCGATGACGAACCGCTCGGACGGCGACAGGTCCACCATCCCCAGGTTCGGCGCCAGGGTGGTGAAGGGATAGTCGGCGATCTTGGGCTTGGCGGCGCTGGCGGCCGACAGGAAGGTGGACTTGCCCGCGTTGGGCAGACCCGCCAGACCGATGTCGGCGATCAGCTTCAGCCGCAGCCAGATCCACCGCTCCTGGCCGTCCTGGCCGGGGTTGGCGTAGGTGGGCGCCTGGTTGGTCGGGCCCTTGAAACGGACATTGCCCCAACCGCCGTTGCCGCCCTTCAGCAGCAGCTCGATCTTGCCGGGCGTGTCCATGTCAAGGAGCACGGTCTCCTTGTCCTCGTCCAGCACCTGGGTGCCGACCGGCACCTTCAGATGCACGTCCTCGCCCTTGCCGCCGTGCATCTGCCGGCCCTGGCCGTGGTGGCCGGTCTGGGCCTTGAAATGCTGCTGATAGCGATAGTCGATCAGGGTGTTCAGCCCCTCGACCGCCTCGATCCAGACGTCGCCGCCCTTGCCGCCGTCGCCGCCGTCGGGGCCGCCGTTGGGAATGAATTTCTCGCGTCGAAACGACACGGAGCCCGCGCCGCCGTTGCCGGAGCGGATATAGATCTTGGCCTGGTCGAGGAACTTCATCGCGGGCTTATGCCGCAGATGCGCGAAAATTTACAGTCGTGCCCCGAAGGGATCAGTGCGTAGCGAAGATCAGAGTGATTTCGCGCGTTCCTTCCTGACCTGGCTGCGCCCTTGCGGTCCTAATCCCGCGCAAAGCCTCGCGTCCGAATCCCTGTCCGGCAGGTGTCTCGGAAACCACCACACAGCTAGAGACCGCACCGCCGTCGATGATGACGCAACGCAGGACAACCTTGCCGGACGCACCGCTCTCTAAGGCCTTGGGCGCATCTCGATGCGGGGCGGGGTGCTCCACACCACGGGCGGCTGAACCGGTGCGGTCTGAAGAAGCGCTGCGGCGATAAGTGAGATGATCATAGATCAAGCCTATCAGTTCACGGCAGTCCTGCAATCAGATCCCTGCCGGCCGCGACCCGGAGGGGCGGCCGGCGTTTTCCTGAACGTCTAAATCAGCCCTTGGCCCACACCCCGAACGGGTCGCTGAACTCCATCCCCAGGGCCTGGGCCACGGCCGGATAGGTGATCTCGCCCTTCAGCACGTTCAGGCCGCGCGCCAGGTGCGGGTCCTTCTTCAGCGCCTCAAGCCCGTGATCCGCCAGGGCCAGACCGAAGGGCAGGGTGGCGTTGTTCAGGGCTTCGGAACTGGTGCGCGGCGCGGCGCCCGGCATGTTGGCGACGCAGTAATGGACTACGCCGTCGATGACATAGGTCGGGTCCTCGTGGGTCGTCGCGTGCGAGGTCTCGAAACAGCCGCCCTGGTCGATGGCCACGTCGATCAGGACCGAGCCGGGCTTCATCGTCTTCAGATGGTCGCGCTTGACCAGTTTCGGGGCCGAGGCGCCCGGCACCAGCACGGCGCCGATCACCACATCGGCCTTGACCAGCTCTTCCTCGATCGCGCCGATGGAGGAATAGCGGGTGATGACCCGGCCGCCGGTGATCTCGTCGATATAGGCCATGCGCGGGATGGAACGTTCCAGCACCACCACCTCGGCGCCCAGGCCCATGGCCATCCGCGCCGCGTTCAGGCCGACGACGCCGCCGCCCAGCACCAGCACCCGCGCCGGCGCCACGCCCGGCACGCCGCAGAACAGCAGGCCCATGCCGCCGTTGTGCTTCAGCAGGGTCTCAGCGGCCGAGAAGACGGCGATCCGGCCCGCGACTTCCGACATGGGCGCCAGCAGCGGCAGGCCGCCGCGCGCATCGGTGACGGTCTCATAGGCCACGGCGGCGCATTTCGACGCGAGCAGCCCCTTGGTCTGTTCCGGATCGGGCGCTAGGTGAAGATAGGTATAGAGGATCTGGTCCTCGCGCAGCATCTCCCACTCGACCTTCTGCGGTTCCTTGACCTTCACGATCATGTCGTTGTTCGCGAACACGGTCGCGGCGTCGGCTACCAGGGTCGCACCCGCCTTCTGATAGTCCGCGTCTGTAAAGCCGGCGCCCAGGCCGGCCCCGGTCTGGACCGAGACCGTATGGCCATGGGCCACATATTCGCGCACCGCCGTCGGCGTCAGGCCGACACGATGTTCGTTCTTCTTGATTTCACTGGGAACGCCGACGCGCATGGGAACCTCTCCGTGGTGTAGGGGGAGCGTCCGTCTCTGCGGGCGGATCGCCGTCGCTTCACATATAGCGCCGAGCGGGTCGCAGAATCCTGTTCATTTCGCGACCTGATCGCCGTACATGCGCAGTCTCTGCGATGGAGTGACCCGATGAAGACCGTTTCCGCCGTCGAACTGGACGGAACCGACAGGAAGATGCTCCGTCTTCTGCAGCAGGACGGCCGCATGACCAACGCCGATCTGGCGCGTCAGGTGGCCCTGTCCGAGAGCGCCTGCCTGCGTCGTTTGCGGGCCCTGGAGGCGGCGGGGGTGGTCGATCACTACGCCGCCGTGATCAGCGAGCGGGCCGTGGGGCTGCCGATCAGCGTCTTCGTCACCGTCACCCTGTCGTCCCAGTCAGAGGCGGCGCTGAGCGCCTTCGAACAGGCGGTCGCCGCCGCGCCCGAGGTGATGGAATGCTATCTGATGACCGGGGGCGCCGACTATCTGCTGCGGCTGGTGGTGCGCGACGTCGACGATCTGGAACGGGTCCACGCCAAGACCCTGACGCGCCTGCCGGGCGTCCACCGGGTGTCTTCCAGCGTCGCCATGCGGTCGGTGGTCAAGCGGGGGGTCCTGCCGATCTGAGATTCATTTCAGCGCCAGGGTCACCGTCTTCACGTCCACATACTCGTCGATGCCGTGGATCGAGCCTTCGCGGCCATAGCCCGACTGTTTGACCCCGCCGAACGGGGCGACCGCGGTGGAGATTAGGCCGGTGTTGACCCCGCACATGCCCGCCTCGATCCGGCGGCTGAACCGCATAGCCCGGTCCAGGTCACGGGTGAACAGATAGGAGGCCAGGCCGTAGTCGCTGGCGTTGGCCTTTTCCAGAACCTCGTCCTCGCTGTCGAAGGGGAAGACCGGGATCATAGGGCCGAAGGTCTCTTCCTTGCGGAACAGGGTGTCGTCTCCGCCCAGGGTGACGGTCGGCTGGAAGAAGCGGCCGCCCAGCTCAGGGCGCGAACCGCCGGTCAGCACCCGCCCGCCGTCGGCCTGGATCGCGGCCACGTGTTTCTCCACCTTGTCGATGGCCTTGTCCTCGATCAGGGGGCCGACCTTGACGCCGTCGTCGAAGGCCTGACCGACCTTGATCTTCGCCACTTCCGCCGCCAGCTTTTCGGCATAGGCCTCAGACACCGACCGTTCGACATAGACGCGGTTGGGACAGACGCAGGTCTGGCCCGAGTTGCGGAACTTGCCCTTGATGGTCTCGGCCACGGCCAGGTCCAGATCGGCGTCGGCGAAGACGATCAGAGGCGCGGCGCCGCCCAGTTCCATCGACACCCGCTTCAGGGTCGGGGCGCACTGTTCCGCCAGTTTCCGCCCCACCCCGGTCGATCCGGTGAAGGACAGTTTGCGGATCAGCGGGCTTTCCGTCAGCACCTTGCCGATGACCGCGGCTTCGCCCGTCACGATCGACAGGGCGCCGGCTGGCAGGCCCGCCTGATAGGCCAGTTCGGCCAGGGCGATCGCGGTGAAAGGCGTCTGGCTGGCCGGCTTGACCACGGCAGTGCAGCCGGCGGCGAAAGCCGGACCCAGCTTCCGCGTCAGCATGGCGGCCGGGAAGTTCCAGGGCGTGATCAGGGCGCACGGCCCCACCGCCTCGCGATAGGTCAGCAGAAGATGACCCAGCGGGCTGTCTTGGGTCTCGCCGATCAGTCGTTCGGCCTCGCCGGCGAACCATTTGATGAAGCCGTTGGCGTAGACAACCTCGCCCTTGGCCTCTTCGAACGGCTTTCCGTTCTCCAGCGCCATCAGGGCGCCCAGGCCCTCGACATTCTCGTCGATCAGCTCGGCCCATTGGCGCAGGAAGGCGGCGCGCTTGTGCGGATCGGAGCGGGACCAGGCGGGAAAGGCGTCGGCGGCGGCCTGGATGGCGCGTTCGGTCTCGGGGGCGTCCAGGTCGGGAACATGGCCGATGATGTCTCCCGTTGCGGGATCATCAACTGCAATCCCGTGGCCGTTGGCCGGGACGGGCTCTCCGGCGATCAAGGCGTGCTGACGCAGCAGGGCGAGGCCGGCGTTCCTTGCGGTCTGGTTCACGGAAATCTCCAGATGAGGTCCTGAAACGAACAAGGCCCCGACGAAGCGGGGCCTTGCAAGTCTCTATTCCGCGGCCTTGGCCGCAGACGATCAGTTCTTGGCGTCTTGGGCTGCGCCCGAAACGGCCGAACCGGCGGCTTGGGTGTCACGACCCACGCCTTCGACGGTATTGCAGGCGGCGGTGGTCAGGGCGGCGGCGGCGGCGACCAGGACGAAAATCTTGCGCATGAGAAAGCTCCGGTTGAGCCGACATGGGAGTCTGTCGGTCTTGGCCTATCAACGCGACCGCACGGCTCCGGTTCCGTCGGCGCCGCCTGTCTTGTCCGCAGGATCCGTCGGCGACAAGGCTTCGGGCGTGGCGAACGTCATGCGGGCGATGGTTCCGCCGTTCGGCGCCGCGACGAACTCGGCCTCACCCCGCAGCTGTTTCGCAAAGGCCCCCATCAGGGTTCGTCCCACCCCCGCCTCCGCGCCGTCCGAGGGGCCGGGACCGTCGTCTTCGACCTCTAGCGTGGAGGTTTCTCCATGAACCCGGAAACGGACGCTCAACGCACCGCCCCGCCCTGCAAAGGCGTGCTTCTGGGCATTGGTTACGGCCTCGACCAGCCACAGCGCGAGGGGCGCCAGTTTGTCGGGATCGACGAACAGAGAGTCCGCCTCAACCGAACTGACCACGACCGGTCCCCGCACGGCTTCGCTGGCCACCAGTTGACCGACAAGTTCGGTCAGAAACTCCCGGGCGTCGGCGTGGCGGATATCATCGCTCTGGTACAGGGTGCGGTAGATCAGGGCCAAGGCCGAGATCCGTTGGCGCGTGTCCCCCAGCGCCGCCTTCGCCGGGGCGTCCGTCAGGGCCCGCTGCTGCATCGACAGCAGGGACGAGATGATCTGGAGATTGTTCTTCACCCGGTGATGGATTTCGCGCATCAGCGCGTCCTTCTCGGCGATCGCATCGGTCAGCTCGCGGTCGCGCACGGTGATGGCTTCGGCCATCTCGTCCAGGGTCCGGGCCAGGGTGCGGATTTCAGACGGGGCGTTCATGGCCTGCAACGGCCGCACCGAAAACCGGCCTTTGGCGTAGAGGGCGGCGATCCGCTCCAGATAGTCGAGCCAGCGGATGAAGATGCGCTCGGACAGAAGCATCACCGCCGCGAAGGCTGTCAACCATGCGCCCAAAGGCAGCAGCAGGCTGCCGATCGGATTGAGTCTGGCCCAGGACAGAAGTCCCGGCGCCGGCGCTGAAAGCAGCGCATACAGGTCGCCGCCCGCCAAGACGGCCCCTGCATAATCGCGCCTCTGGCCGCGACTGTCCTTGGCGGCGAAGACGGCTGAGCCTTCATCTCGCGCCCGTGCGACCCAGCCCGAAACATCGCCGCCGTCAGCGAACTTGAAGGCGCCGGGATCGCTTGCGACCAACAGACGACCGGCGCCGTCGGTCAGGGCGGCTTCCGAGGCCGAGGGCAGGGCGGGGTCCTGAATGTCGGGCTGAAGCGCCGATAAGGGAATGACGGCCGCCATGGCGCCGTCAAACCGGCCCATAGGCCTTTCCGCCCGAATGGCGATGATAAGGGCGGCGGGATAGCCGGCGCCGGCGGGCGCGCGGACGACGACCAACTCCTCGCCCTGTCGAAGGCGCTCAAACCAGTCGGCCTGGGCAGCGGGCGCCACCCCGGACCGCAGCCCGTCGCGGCGGCCGGATGCACAGACGGCGTCGCCGGAGGGACTGAGGCGATAAAGCCCTTCATAGCCATCCAGGCGATCAACCAGAGCCGTCAGCCGGGGCGCGCAGTAGGGCCCCAAGGCGTCCGGGCTCAGCGCTCGCAACAAGACCTGGGCGCTGTCCAGCCGCGCTTTGATGTCGCCTGCGCTGCGCTCCGCGGCGAGTTGCAGATCGACCTTGCGGTCCTCGGCCTGACCGCTGAAGTCGGCTTGAGTCTGAACCAAGATGAGAATGAGGATCGGCAAAAGGGCCAGAGCCATGGCCAAGCCCAGCCGGAAACGAATTCCCTGAAATCGGGCGGCGTTCCACTTCCGCTCGAGCCGCGGCTGTGCGGCTGCCGGGTCGGGTCTGGCTTCCTCCGTCACCGGGGGCTCAGGAACGGGCGCCGGCCAGCCTGTCGGCCTCGCCGAGGATGGAGCGCATGGCGTCGCCCGCCGCCTTGCCGTCGCGTCCGTAGCCGCCCTTCTCCAGCGTCGCCTGCAAGGCGCGGCGCGCCCGGCTTACACGGCTCTTCACCGTACCGACGGCGCAGCCGCAGATCTCGGCCGCCTCTTCGTAGGCGAAGCCGCCCGCCCCGACGAGGATCAGCGCCTCGCGCTGTTCCTCAGGCAGGGTTTTCAGCGCTTGGCGCAGTTCGTCCAAGGCCACGGGCGCCTCGGGGTCGTCGACCGCCACCAGAGTACGCTCGGCGGCCTCCTGGTCCAGCTGCGACTGGCGCCAGGACCGGCGCTTCTCGGAGTAGAACTGGTTGCGCAGGATCATGAAGGTCCAGGCCTTCATATTTGTGCCCATCTGGTAACTGGCGCGTGCGTCCCAGGCCTTCATCATGGCGTCCTGAGCCAGATCGTCGGCTGCTGTCGGATCGCCGGTCAAGGTGCGGGCAAACGCCCGCAGATGCGGGATCAGCTGGACCAGTTCACGCTTGAAGCCCTCATCGTCCGCCGAAGCAGGCTTGGGCGCGGCGCCCAGACGTGGCGAACTCATGAGCCACCGCCAGGAGACTTGGCGTCGGCGCGCTTCAGAATCTCAAGGAATTCATCAGGAACAGGCTCGTTTACGACTTCGTCGAACATGTGGCGAAGCTTGACGCCAATTGCCTGCTGACGAAGGCGAGCTTCTTCGAGCCCCGCCTCCCCCGGTTTATCGGCGCCTTTGCGCCGCGAGGAATCGGAAGAATCAATCATAGACAGAACACCGCCCACCCAACTGCAGTGCAGAAATGCGCATGGATAACGTCCCTCCAAGCGGCGAGTTCCGGGGATTGTGGAATAAATGCTCAAGCTTGGGCGCGGGAGCGGAACCGTGAGCCGATTGGCACGTTTCCAGCTCTTGTAGCGCTGCGTCCTGTGAGACGATCCAGCGAATTTTGTCGGGGACTGACTATATGAGCCTTCTGGCCAGACTTGCGCCGCATCTGCCTTACGTCCGTCGCTATGCGCGGGCGCTTACCGGCGACCAGGCGACTGGAGACAACTATGTGCGCGTCGCGCTGGAGGCTCTCGCCGCCGGCGAGCAGCAGCTTTCGCCGGAGATGACCCCGCGTGTGGCGCTCTATCACGTCTTCCACGCCATCTGGTCCTCGACCGGCGCCCAGCTTGAGGACGGAATCGGCGCCGAGAGCGGTTCGGACGCATCCAGCCGCCTGTTGCGCATCGCGCCCCGGTCTCGCCAGGCCTTTCTGCTGACTGCGCTTGAGGGCTTCACGCCCTCCGAGGCCGCCCAGATCCTCTCCGCCGATGCGCGGGACGTGGAACGCCTGATCGCCGACGCTCAGTCCGACATCGACGCCGAACTGGCGACCGACGTCTTGGTGATCGAGGACGAAGCCATCATTTCGGCCGACATCCAGAGCCTGGTGAAGGAACTGGGACACCGTGTCACCGGAGCCGCCACCACGCATGAGGAAGCGATCGAGGCCGTCGCGCGTCACAAGCCCGGCCTGGTCCTAGCGGACATCCAACTCGCTGACGGATCGTCCGGCATCGACGCCGTCAAGGAAATCCTGAAGAGCATGGATGTGCCGGTGATCTTCATTACCGCCTTCCCGGAACGCTTGCTGACCGGGGAGCGCCCCGAGCCGACCTTCCTGATCACCAAGCCCTTCCAGCCGGAGACGGTGAAGGCGGCGATCAGCCAGGCGCTGTTCTTCCATCCCTCGCGCCACAAAGAAGCGGCTTAATCCCAAGAGGGTCATGGGCTGCGGGTCCCGCGACGGCGTCGCGGGACCTTTTTCTTGCCTATTAGTTGGAGGGCGCGGTCGGCGCGTTGACGTTCGGCGTTTCTCCTGTGGGGGCCGGCCTTGCCTCGCCGGTCGGTCCGGTGGGCGCGTCGGCGGCCGGCGGGGTTGCGGCATCGCCCTGGAAGGCTTGAGCATCTGTAGCCTGATCGCCGTTATTGGCGTTGGTGCTTGATAGCCCGCCCTGGCTGAAGAACCAGATCCCCAGAAGCAGGACGGCCGCCGCGCCGCCGGAAATGATCAGCAGCCACAGGATCCGCGTTCCCGGCCTGCCTTGGCGGGTTGATCGAGCGCTAACGGGCTGGCCAGCCTCTGTCGGCTTTACAGTTCGTAAGGAAGGGTCTTGATGCGTCATCTTCCGGGCTCCCGCATGTGTTCGTGTTGCGAGATCAACGCGATGTGGAAACCGACGTTCCTGTTCGCCGCGGATTGGCCGATCTGTTCGAAGGTGAATGAGGAAAAAAGCGCAACGCGTACGGAACCGCAAATCAAGGTCGTCGTTATTGCATTGCGGAGGCGGCGACGCCCCCCCGACTTGAGATTGGCGAAAGCCAATCTGTCGCCTCCGCGCCTCATTCTCGATGATGCCACTTCAAGGCGGCCCTCAGGGGTCGCCTTTTTCTTTGCGGCGGGCCTCGACCGTCGCGCGAGACCGGGCCACCATGGTCCTCAAAGAAAACCTGCGGAGGATAGACGATGACCTCGAACGGAAAGACCAATCGCCAATGGGTGCTGCGTCAGCGACCCAAGGGCCTGATCCAGCCGGGCGACCTCGAACTGGTCGAAGGCCGGATCCCCGACATCAGAGAGTCCGAGGTTCTGGTCCGGACGATCTATCTGTCGCTCGATCCGACCAACCGCACCTGGATGAATGATTCCGAGGGCTATCTGCCGCCGGTCGGCCTGGGCGAGGTGATGCGCGGCCTGACCTTGGGGATCGTCGAGCACAGTCGCTCGGATCGGTTCAAGGTCGGGGATCTGGTCATGCCGGCCTCGGGCGGCTGGGCCGACTACGCCGTCGTGCCGGAGGCCGGGCTTCGACCGGTGCACCGCGCGCCGGGCCTGCCTCTGACCGCCAATATTTCCGTGCTCGGCATGACGGGCCTGACCGCCTATTTCGGCGTCACCGATGTGCTGAAGGCCAAGGCGGGCGAGACTCTGGTGATCTCAGCGGCCGCCGGCGCGGTGGGCTCGATCGCGGGACAGATCGCCAAACAGCGCGGCTGCCGCGTCATCGGTATCGCCGGGGGACCCGCGAAATGCGCGTGGTTGACGGACGAGCTCGGCTTCGACGCCGCCATCGACTACAAGAACGAGGATGTCGGCGAGGCGCTGGACCGTCTGGCGCCCGATGGGGTCGATCTGAATTTCGAGAACGTCGGCGGCAATATCATGATCGCCGTCTTCAACCGTTTGAAGGTGCATGGCCGGATGGCGGTCTGTGGTTTGGTGTCCTCCTACAACGCCACCAAGGCTCCGCCGTCGCCCAACTTCGCCCGGATCATCACCCATCGCCTGAACGTGCAGGGCTTCCTGGTGCTCGACTACGCTCCCCTCGCCCGTGAAATGGTCGCCGAGATGGGACCCTGGCTGAGCGAAGGCAAGGTCAAATGGAAGGTTCACGTCGATGACGGGCTGGAAGGCGCGGTCGACTCGCTGAACCGCTTGTTCACCGGCGATCATGACGGCAAGCTGCTGGTTCGCGTTTCCGAAGAACCCGCCTGAAGGATTGCCATGAGCGACCCCCTGCTCGTCCATTTTGAGGATCTAGAGACAGGGCAGGTGGTGCCGCTGGGCGCCTGCGCGGTCGATCCGGCGGCCCTCGACGTCTTCGTCGAGCGGTTTGCGCCCGGCTGGGACACCGCCTACGGCGCACCTGACGCCATGGTTTATGTGTTGTGGAGCCGCCTGGCCGCTGAAAAATCCGGCGGCTGGGCCCAGACCAAGGTGTTGGCCGTGGACGGCCTGCGCTTCATGCGCAATCCGCCGCCGGGCGAGTTGCTGCGCGGCCGGATGACCGTGATGGGCAAGGATCCGGTCGGCGACGAAAAAGGCATCGTGATCGCGTCGCACGACCTGCTGGACGAGGCGGGGCGGCTGGTCTTCTCCTGCCTGACCCGAGCCCTGTTCGCGCGACGCTGAAACGAAAAACGCCCCGCCGGCGAACCGGCGGGGCGTTTGTTCTCGATGCCGAGGTCTTAGTTGACCGTGCCCGGCGCCTGGCGAAGGAAGGCCAGGGCGATCAGGCGGTCCCAGCCCAGCAGCGACACCAGGTGGGCGTAGATCTGGCCCAGGGCGCCGTTGTCGCGCAGCTCGGCCAGCTTCTCGGCTGGCAGGGCCCTCAGCTTGTCTTCCGACACAGCGTAGTATTCGGCCAACTTCTGCGGCGCGCCCGGCGTGCCGTCCGGGTTGCGCGGGGTAAAGACGGCTTCACGCACGTCCAGCAGATCCAAATCCTGGATCAGTTTGACGAAGGCGTCGGTGCGCTGGCGCTCCTGCTCGAAGTTGTTGCAGAACTCCATCGCCATGGTCGTGTAGTCGCTGGCCTGGCCATTGACGAACAGGGGGTTCTGGCCGCCTTCGGCGACGATCGGGGAGCCGCGGTCGATGCACAGGATCAGGCGCTGGTTCTGCTTGTCGTCGGCGAAGACGAACGGATAGCGGCGCACATAGGCCGGGATATAGGCGTCGGGGCGGAACTCGCCGTCGCCCGCCACGAACAGGTTCTCGCCCTGGCGCAGGCCCATGACCACGACCGGCTGGCGGTTTTCGCCGGTGAAGATGACCGGATAGGACAGGGCGGCGGCGGCGAACTCGGTCACCGTCAGGGGCACGACATTGGTCTGGGCCACGAAAGCGTAGGGCTTGTCGGCCGGGTTGACGCCCAGCCCGCCGTGCTGGACTGGATCCAACGGCTCGGGCTTGGTGTAGAAGAGGACGTTGCCTTCGAGCGGTGAGTTGGTCGTGTCGGTCATTTGAAGCCAGGCACTCTGGAATTGATTGAGGCGGGCCTTCTAGCTCAAGCCCGCCCCAGCGGCAAACGGCCTCACGGAGAAGGGGATTCCATGAGGCCGCATCGACACGATTAGAAGGCGTAGGTGACGCCGACGCGCAGGTTCCGACCGGCCAGGGGCGCGATATCTTTCAGGAAGGAGGTATGCTCGCGCGCTTCCTCGTCCGTCAGATTGTGCGCCTCGGCGAAGACGGTGATGTCGCGATCCTGGAACGGACGGATCGCACCGCGCACATTGACCATGGTGTAGCTGTCGGTCGGCAGTTCGCCCTCCGACAGGCGATCCTGCTCGCCGACGTGACGGACTTCGCCGGCCAGATCCCACAGTTTCGAGGTCCAGGCCAGCCGGGTGGTCGCCGACCACGGCGGGATGCGAGCCGCGGGCCCCAGGTCGGTGTCGGCGTGGACCATGTCCGCAACGCCTTCCAGCGACAGTTTGCGGTCGCCGCTCTGCCACAGGGCGTAGGCCGCCTCGGCTTCAAAACCATAGAAATCGGCGTCGGTCTGAACGAACTGATAGACCGGGAAGACGTCGCCTTCGTCGGTGGTGAAGTCTGCGCCGGTGCGGCGTTCGTCGATGAAGCTGTCGTACCAGGACTTGTAGACGTGCAGGTCGCCGGTGAAGCGCCCACGATCATAGTGGATCGTGCCTTCCAGGGTGGTGACCTTCTCGGTGTCCAGGTTCACGTCGCCGGTCTCATAGGCGGCGGTGGCGATGTGGACGCCGTCAGCGAACAGTTCGACCTCGCTGGGCGCGCGCTCGGTGCGCGACAGGCTCAGGCCCAGGAACAGGCCAGCCTGCGGGCGCAGGAAGGCGGCGGCGCTGGCCGACCAGTTATCGAACTCACGCTCGACCTCGGCCGTCTTGCCCAGAGGCGTGGCGGTCAGGGTGCGGCGGTCGTAGCGCAGCCCGCCTTCGAAGCCGTAGCGGCCCAGGTCATAGCGCTGGACGGTGTAGAGGCCCTGTTCCTCGATCTTCACGGTCGGGACGAAGGCTTCCTCGCCGATGGCCTCGAAATTGCGCTCCAGGGCCTGGACGCCGATGGCGCCGTTCCAGCCGTTCTGCTCGCGCTGAACCAGTTCGCCGCGCGTTTCCCAGCCGTCGGAGTTGAACACGGTGCCGGGCTCGCCCGGTCCTTCGAACTCGGTGTGGGTATAGTCGGCGTGGCCGTAGGAGGCGCGGACCTTGGCGAAGGGGCCGCTGTCGAATCGGTACTCGCCGCGTCCGTCCCAGCGCTCCTGTTCCAGATTGATGAAGACTTCCGGCTCTGCGACCGTGCCGTATTCGCTCTCGGTGGACTTGTAGGACAGGCCGACGAAGCCCTTGTCGGCGATATAGGCGCCGCCGACGCCCCAGGCGTTCAGTTCGGACCAGGAGTTGGGCTGCTTGCCGCCGTCGCCCCGCGGTTGGCCGTCGCTGTCGGCCAACACCTGCGAGCGGGCGGGCGAGGGGATGTCATAGTCGTCGGTCTTGCGGGTCACGCCGCTGACGTTGAAGGCGAAACGCCCGACGCCGACCGTGGCGTGGCCCGAGGCGCCGCGTCCGTCGTCGACGCTGGAATACTGGGTCGAGACTCGGCCCTCGATCCCGCCTTCCGGCAGGGTCTCGGGAATCCGGTCGTCGATGATGTTGACCACCCCGCCGATGGCCGAGCCGCCATAGACCAGAGTCGCCGGACCGCGCACGATCTCGATGCGGTGGGCTTCGCCGGGATCGGTGGCCACGGCGTGGTCAGGCGACACCGAACTGGCGTCGATCTGGCCCAGGCCGTTGGTCAGCACCTGGACGCGCGGTCCCGACAGGCCCCGGATCACCGGCCGGCTGGCGCCCGGCGCGAAATCGGTGGAGCGAATGCCCGGCATGCCGTTGACCAGATCCCCCAACGAGGTGGCGGGGGCGATGGCCAGCTTCTGCTCGTCCAGCACGTCGGTGGCGATGGTGGTCGCACGTTGCGTCACGGCGAACGGGGTGGCGGTGACGATGACGTCATCCACCGTGGTGGGCTGAGTTTGGGTCTGGGCGAAGGCGGCGCCGCCCAGACCGCTGGAGGCCAGGGCGCTCCACGCGACGGCGGACAGCAGCAGAGGGCGGGTGACGAAGGGACGCATGGACGGCCTACTTTCGGGGAGAGATGATGGTGTGTTATGAGATAACATCACGAGGCGTCAAGCCGTGATCTGTTGCGGTGACGCCTGTCAGCCATTAGCTGTGGCCTATGAGTTCCACCTGCGACCATGACCACGACCATTCCGGCCTCCACGGCGCGGCCCTGGCGCGCGCACTGCAGGGCGCGGAAGCCCGAATGGCTGAGGCGGGGGAGCGGATGACGGCCCCGCGCCGTCGGGTGCTGTCCCTGCTGCTGGAAACCGGCGAGCCGGTGAAGGCCTATGATCTGATCGCCCGCTTCGGCGAGGACGGACAGGCCGCCAAGCCGCCGACCGTCTATCGCGCGTTGGAGTTTCTCGAACGTCTGGGGATGGCGCACCGGATCGCTTCGATCAGCGCCTATGTCGCCTGTTCGGGCAGCGCCGCGAACGGGTCGGCGCCCCACGCCGCCGCCTTTCTGATCTGTGACTGCTGCGGCGCGACGCGCGAGATCGCCGGCCCGGACCAGGGTTCCATCGACGCCGCCGCCGCCGGCGCCGGCTATGTGATCGCGCGCACCACGATCGAGGCGCACGGCCTGTGCCTGGCCTGCCGCGAGGCCGGCTGATCATGGACGTCGCCCGGATGTCCGCGCCGCGCCGGCTCAGCATCCCCATTGAGAACCATTGGGGCGCCGGTCAGATGTCGGTGCTGGATTTCGGCGATCCAAACCGGCCGGTCGACCTGGTCTTTTCTCACGCCAACGGCTTCAACGCCGCCACCTATCGCAGCCTGTTGTCGCCTCTGTCGGCCTCGCTGCGCATCTGGGCGCCCGACCTTCGCGGGCACGGCGCCTCCGGCCTGCCGGTCTTCGCCCGACCCAAGGCCAGCTGGCTGGACCACCGCGACGATCTGCTGGCTCTGCTCGAGGCCATCGACGGACCGCCCGTGGTGCTGGCCGGCCATTCCATGGGCGGAACCGCCTCGCTGCTGGCGGCGGCGGAACGGCCTGACCGGGTCTCCAGCCTCGTGCTCTTCGATCCGGTGATCTGGAGGCGGTCGGCGGTCTTCGCCTTCAACCTGCCGTTCGCGCATCGGCTGATGGCGGGCATTCCCATCGCCAAGGCCACCCGGCGTCGGCGCGCCATATTCGACAGCCGCGAACAGGCCCTGGCCGCCTATCGCGGACGCGGCGCTTTCAAAGGTTGGCCGGACATGGTCCTGGCCGACTATCTGTCCGAGGGCCTGGTCGAGACGCCTGAGGGGCTCAGTCTCAGCGCCACTCCCGCCTGGGAAGCCGCCAACTATGCGGCCCAGGCGCACAATCCCTGGCGCGCGATGCGGCGATACCCCGGCCCGATCCGTATTCTGAAGGCGGAGCACGGCGCTCTGACCTTCGTGCCTGTGTCGCAGAAAGGGCTTGGGGACGTGACGGTCGAGGTCGTGAGCGGCGCAGGCCACCTGTTCCCCATGACCCACGCCGACGTCGCCCGCGACGCCTTGTTCGAGGCCGCCGTCTAGATCGGGGCGACTTCTCCTGACGGGGGAGAAATCGGTATGCGGACCATTGCCCGCCATGATAAGGGCGCCGCTGAGCATAACTCCCCGAGACGCCCCGCTTGTCCTTCTTTCACGCCGGTCCCGCGCCCAAAGGCGCCGGTCCCCGAACCGGGGGCTTGCGTGACGGTCTGATCCTGACGCCGGGGATGAAGGTCGGCTTGTTCGGCGGCTCCTTCAATCCGGCCCACGACGGTCACGCCCATGTGGCCGAGACGGCGATGCGTCGCCTGGGCCTGGACCGGGTGGTCTGGCTGGTCTCGCCTCAGAATCCTTTGAAGGACGCCCGCCATAGCGCTCCCTTGTCCGACCGCGTGGCCTCCGCGCGCGAACATGCCCATGGCCCGTCCATGATCGTCTCTGACTTTGAAGCCCGCACCGGCGTGGCCTGGACCGTCGACACCCTGCGCCTGCTGGTCGCCCGGCATCCCGGCGTCCATTTCGTCTGGCTGATGGGGTCGGACAATCTGGCCAGCTTCCACCGCTGGAGAGGCTGGACCGACATCATGCGTCTGATGCCCGTGGCGGTGATCGCTCGGCCGGGCTCGCTGCTGGACAGCCGCACGGCGCCCGCCGCCGCACGCTTCGCCGGTTTCCGTATTCCCGCCCAGCAAGCAGGCCTGTTGCCGACCCTGGCGGCGCCGGCCTGGACCTATCTGACGGCGCCCCTGAATCCCCTGTCCTCGACGGCGATCAGAACGGCGAAAGGGCGACGCGCAGGCTCGTGATCGGGGCGACGGTTCACGTTCCGGCCCATTCGTGCTAGAGGACTTCTTTAGTCAACGCTCCCGGAGCCCTCCGCTGACCCCCTCGCCCGCGTATGATACGCAAGACGCCGCCGTTTCGAACACGGCGCACGAGATGGACCCTATCGAACCTCTCCATTCCGAAGACGGATATGAATCCCCCCTGGCGTTCGGCGATTCCGCCCCGCGCCCGGTGGGCTCTACACCGCTGGAAGAAGCCTTGCTGAGCCGCCTCGACGAGGACAAGGCCCAGGACATGGTGCTGATCGACCTGAAGGGCAAAAGCGCCATGGCCGACACCATGATCGTCGCCTCCGGGCGCTCGCACCGTCACGTCGGCGCCATCGCCGACCACCTGCTGCGCACTCTGAAAGAACAGGGTCTGGGCAAGGCCAAGGTCGAGGGCCTGCCGCACTGCGACTGGGTCCTGATCGACGCCGGCGACGTGATCGTCCACCTGTTCCGCCCGGAAGTGCGCACCTTCTACAATATCGAGAAGATCTGGGCGGTCGATTCCGCCCACCGCATGGTCCGCGACTAAGATCGTGAAGCTGAGCATCGTCGCCATCGGCCGACCGGGCCGAGGGCCTGAGGCGACGCTCGCCGACGACTACGCCCGGCGCGCCACCCTAGCGGGACGCGCGCTGGGCTTGGGTCCCCTCGAACTGATCGATCTGGAGGCCCGCAAGCCGGGCAAGGCGCCGGAGGCGGAGCTGATCCTCGCCGCCGCTGAGGGCGCCCACCTGATCGCCTGCGACGAGCGGGGCAAGACCTATGGCTCGCGCGCCTTCGCCGACCATATCGCCAGACTGCGCGACCAGGGCGAACGCCGCCTGGTCTTCGCGATCGGCGGGGCGGACGGGCTGGACGAGAGCGTGCGCGTCGCCGCCGCCTCGACCCTGGCCTTCGGTCCCCAGACCTGGCCCCACGCCCTGGCCCGCGCCATGTTGGCCGAACAGCTGTATCGGGCGGTTACCATTCTGGCCGGATCACCCTATCATCGCGACTGACATGGGTCGCGCCGCCACACTTTCCCTCGCCCTGCTGACGGGGCTCGTCCTCGCCGCCCCTGCCGCAGGACGGCAGGCGCCCGAGAGCGAACTGGCGCGCATTCAAGCCGAATATCGCGACGAGGCCGTGCGGGCGCGTCGCCTGCGCGCCGACGCCGAGGCCGCCAAGGACGAACTGGCGCAGCTGGAGCGTCGGCTGGCCGGTCTGCGCGCCGACGAACAGACCGATGACCGTCAGATCGAGGATCAGCGTGCGCGCCTTCAGCAACTCAGCGCGCGTGAGGCTGAACTGGTCGCGAACCTGGCTCGCGAACGCGGCGCCCAGGGCCGTCTGCTCAGCGCCCTGCAGATGATGAGCCGCCGCCCCCCGCCGCCCCTGCTGGTCCCGGCGGACAAGGCGATCGACACGGTGCGCGCCTCCATCCTGCTGAAGGCCATGACGCCCGACCTGGAAAAGCGCGCCAAAGCCCTGGCCGCGCGTCAGGCGGAAATCATGCGCATCCGCCGTCTTGCGGTCCTGTCGTCCGAGCGGCTGCTGACGACTGAAAGCGCCCAGGGCGACCGCCGCGCCGAGATCGAGGGCCTGACCGCGCGCAAGACCGCCCTGACCGCCGTTCTGAACGCCGAGGCCCGTACCGCCGAACGGGCCGCTCGCGTTTTGGAAGGCCGTATTCGCGAATTGGGCGGCGCCGTCCCGGCCGCAGCGACGACCGAGGCCGAGCCCTCCCGCCTGCCCGCAGGCCGCAGCCGCCTCAGCGCGCCGGTCCAGGGCGCGCCCAGCCAGACCTGGGGGGCAGGGACATCAGGCTGGCGTTGGCGCGCGGATCGGGCGGCCGTGGTCGCGCCCGCCGACGCCAAGGTCGCCTATGCCGGGCCTCTCACCGGTTGGGGCCAGGTGGTGATCCTGGACCTGGGCCCCGGCTGGCGGGCGGTGATCGCGGGGCTCGAGAGCGTGGAGGTGGCGCCCGACGCCCGCGTCGCCGACGGCCAGACCCTGGGTCGCAGCGGCCCGGACGGCGACGTCTATTTCGAGCTGCGACGCGAGGAACGCCCCATCGACCCCGGTCCTTGGCTGCGATAACCCGCAATAGAGCTTTGCAATCCGCCCTGACGCTGATTTTATCGACATGACGCCGCGCCGCCACGATTCCGTCGTGTCTGCGGGGCCTTACCTTCCCAACGGGCGCCCATCATGATCGGCCCGACCGAAAGAGACCGAATGCGTAAACTGCTCCTCGTCGGCTGCGCCGCCCTGGTTCTCGGCGGCTCGGCCGCCGTCGCCACCAGCCAGACGCCCCGCAACGAAACCTTCCGCATGCTGGAGCTGTTCGGCGACGTGGTCGGCATCGTCGAGCAGGCCTATGTGGTCCCGGTCGACAACAAGAAGCTGATCGAGGCCGCCCTGGCCGGCATGATGACGGCGCTGGACCCCCACTCCAACTATCTTCCGCCGTCCAACTATGACGAGTTGCGCGAACGGACCGAGGGCCAGTATTCGGGCGTCGGCCTGACCATCACCTCGGAAGGCGGCCTGGTGAAGGTCATCTCGCCGATGGACGAAAGCCCCGCCGCCAAGGCCGGGGTTCAGGCCGGGGACGTCATTTCTTCGATCGAGGGCCAGAACGCGGCGGGCCTGACCGTCAGCCAGGTGTCTGAGAAACTGCGCGGGACCGTCGGCACCAGCGTCCGCGTCACCTTCCTGCGTGACGGCGAAGAGCCGCGCGAGGTCGTCCTGACCCGCGAGATCATCAAGGTCCAGTCGGTCACCGGCCGGGTCGAAGGCGATTTCGGCTATCTGCGCGTCTCGACCTTCAACGAGAACACCGGCCGCGAACTGACCGAGGCCATCGCCAAGATCAAGGCCGAGAAGCCCGGCGTGAAGGGCTATGTCCTGGACCTGCGCAACAATGGCGGCGGCCTGCTGAACGCCGCCATCGACGTCTCCGACGCCTTCCTGGAGCGCGGCGAGATCGTCAGCCAGCGCGGCCGCAAGCCCGAGCAGATCCAGCGCTATTCCGCCAAGGCAGGCGATCTGACCGGCGGCCTGCCGGTCGTGGTCCTGGTCAATTACGGCTCGGCCTCGGCGTCCGAAATCGTCGCCGGCGCCCTGAAGGATCACCAGCGGGCGACCATCGTCGGCCTGACCAGCTTCGGCAAGGGATCGGTCCAGACGGTGATCCCGCTGCGCCAGGGGCGCGACGGCGCCCTGTCGATCACCACGGCCCGCTACTACACCCCGTCCGGCGCCTCGATTCAGAAGATCGGCATCGAGCCGGACCTGGAGGTCGCCCGGTCCGAGGCCGAGGCGCGGATCGTTTCGCGTTCCAGCTTCATCTATTCCGAAGCGGCCTACGCCACGGCCCTGGACTCCTCCATCGGGGCCGAGCGCAAGGGACCGCACACGCCCTATGAGGCTCCGGGCAAGGACTTCGACAAGGACGAGGACTACCAGCTTCAGCGCGCCCTCGACGTCCTGCGCGCCGGCGGCGACCTGTCGAAACTGTCCGCCCCGCCCGAGACCATCGTCGTGACGGAGCCGGGCTCCGAACCGAAGAAGGACGAAACTCCGGCCGAGACGCCCGAGGAGCCGTAACCTACTTTCGTCATTCTCCGGCTCTTCGCCGCATGCCGGAGAATGACGAAAGAGGGGATTCGACATTCCCCTTGTTTTCCTTCATAAGCCGCCGCTTCCGACGCAAGTGAACCTCGCGTCTCCACCAGCACGACAGCTTTTCTGTTGTGCTATCGCGCTTAGCGCTACTTGAGCACGGCCCTTTTCGGGCTCAAGTAGGCCGAAGGCCGGTAGCCCTAAGGAAAGAACGAGGCTGGCGAGAACCCTCTGCCGACGTGATCGTCGCCAGAGGCCGTTGTCGTATGGAGCCGCTTCACCCGTCGCCACGAGGTAGTGAATGTTCGAGGCTCTGAACGAGCGGCTGACAGGCGTCTTCGACCGGATCACCGGCCGCGGCGCCCTGTCCGAAAAGGATGTCGCCGAGGCGATGCGCGAAGTGCGCGTGGCCCTGCTCGAGGCCGACGTCGCCCTGCCGGTCGTCAAGGAATTCATCGCCTTCGCCACCGAACGCGCCACCGGTGAAGAGGTCATCCGTTCGGTCCGCCCCGCCGACCAGGTGGTCAAGATCGTCTATGACGGCCTGATCGAGATGCTGGGCGGCGAGGAGCCCGTCCCGCTCAACACCAACGCCACCCCGCCTGCCGTGGTGCTGATGGCCGGCCTCCAGGGCTCCGGCAAGACCACGACCTCGGCCAAGCTGGCGCTGCGCCTGACGAAGTTCGATCGCAAGAAGGTCATGATGGCCTCGCTGGACACGCGTCGTCCGGCCGCGATGGAACAGCTTGCCCAGCTGGGCAAACAGATCGACGTCGCCGTCCTGCCCATCGTGGCGGGCGAAAGCGCCGTCCAGATCACGCGCCGGGCGCTGCAGTCGGCCAAGCTTCAGGGCTTCGACGTCCTGATCCTCGACACCGCCGGCCGTATCACCCTGGACGAAGGGCTGATGAACGAGGTGGCCGAGGTCGCCGAGATCTCCAAGCCCGTCGAGACCCTGCTGGTCGCCGACAGCCTGACCGGCCAGGACGCCGTCCGCACCGCCGCCGCCTTCCACGCCCGCCTGCCCCTGACCGGCCTGGTCCTGACCCGCGCCGACGGCGACGGTCGCGGCGGCGCCATGCTGTCGATGCGGGCGGTCACTGGCCTGCCGATCAAATATCTGGGCGCTGGCGAAAAGGTCGACGCCCTGGACGTGTTCGACGCCCGCCGCGTCGCCGGCCGCATCCTGGGCCAGGGCGATATCGTCGCCCTGGTCGAGAAGGCCAGCCAGGACCTGGACCAGGCCAAGGCCGAGAAGATGGCCAGGAAGTTGGCCAAGGGCCAGTTCGACCTGGACGACCTGGCCGGTCAGCTTCAGCAGATGAAGCGGATGGGCGGGCTTCAGGGCATTATGGGCATGCTGCCCGGCGTGGCCAAGATGAAGTCGCAGATGGCCGAGAGCGGCGTCGATGACCGCATGATCCTGCGCCAGGAAGCCATCATCTCCTCGATGACCAAGGCCGAGCGCAAGAAGCCCGACCTGCTGAACGCCAGCCGCAAGAAGCGGATCGCCGCCGGCGCCGGCGTCGATGTGCAGGACGTTAACCGGGTTCTGAAACAGCACCGCCAGATGGCCGACGTGGTCAAACAGATGGCGCGCGGCGGACCCAAGAAGATGCAGCAGATGGCCGCCATGCTGGGCGGCCTCGGCGGCGGCGGCGGCATCCCCGGCATGCCGGGCATGGGCGGCGGCCCCGATCTGAACCGATTGAAGGCCCTGGGCGGCGGCAAGACGCCGGAACCCAGCGCCGACGAACTGAAAGCCATTCAGGACCGCCTCGCGGGCCTGGGCGGCGGACAACTTCCGGGCGGCCTGCCGGGCCTTCCGGGCTTCCCTCCCAAGAAATAACGATTTCCTAGAAAGAGACTGACAATGCTGAAGATTCGTCTGGCCCGCGGCGGCGCCAAGAAGCGCCCCTACTACCACATCGTCATCGCCGACTCGCACTCGCCCCGCGACGGCAAGTTCATAGAGAAGGTCGGCAGCTACAACCCGATGCTGCCCAAGGACGGCGCTCAGCCGCGCGTCGCCCTGAAGGTCGAGCGTATCGCCGAATGGCTCGGCAAGGGCGCCCAGCCGACCGACCGCGTCGCTCGCTTCCTGTCGCAGGACGAGACCCTGGGCGCCAAGGTGAAGTGGACCCAGTCCAACAACCCGAACAAGGGCGCTCCCGGCAAGAAGGCGCAAGAGCGCGCCGCCGAACGCGCCCAGCGCGAAGCCGACCGCCTGGAAGCCGAAGCCGCCGCCAAGGTTGAGGCCGCTGAAGCCGCCGCTCGCGCCAAGGAAGAAGCCGCCGCCGCTGCTGCTGCTCCGGCTGTCGAGGAAGCCCCGGCCGAAGAAGCGCCCGCCGCTGAAGCTGTTGCTGAAGAAGCTCCGGCTGCTGAAGAAGCAACCGAAGAAAAGACCGAAGCCTAAGGCTCTCGGTCTCGACACGATCAAGGCGGCGTCCTTCGACGCCGCCTTTTTCATGCGCTAAGGACGACCATGACCACGGACAGCAGATTGATCCTCGTCGGCCAGATCGGCGGCGGTTTCGGGGTGCGGGGCGAGGTGCGGGTGACCGCCTTCACCGCCGATCCCCTGGCCCTGACCGCCTATGGCCCGCTGCTGCGCGCCGATGGGACCGTGGCCCTGACCCTGACCTCGACGCGGCCCGATAAGAACGGCGTCGTCGGACGGGCCAAGGAGATCGCGACGAAAGAGGAAGCCGACGCCCTGCGCGGCCTGAAACTCTACGTGCCCCGCGACCGCTTCCCAGAGCCGGAGGAGGATGAATTCTATCTCGCCGACCTGATCGGGGTCGAGGTCCGCGACACGGCGGGCGCGGTCATGGGCACGGTCAAGTCGGTCCAGAACTTCGGCGCCGACGACATGCTGGAAATCGCCCCCGCCACCGGCGGCCCGACCTGGTACCTGCCCTTCACCAAGGAAGCGACGCCCGAGCTGCACCTGGCCGACGGCTGGCTTCTGGCCGTACCGCCGACCGAGGTGGGTGAGCGCGAGCCGGACTAAAGGCGTCTCACCGCTCCTGTGGGTGTTGCGGATCGGGAAGTCAGCTCCGACATAGGGCCTATCGCAAAGCCGAGGCTGACCCATGACCGCCCTGACCGACTTCCCGATCACCCGCCGCTGGCCGGCCCAGCATCCCGACCGGCTCCAGCTGTATTCCCTGCCGACGCCCAACGGCGTGAAGGTCTCGATCATGCTGGAGGAGATCGGCCTGGCCTATGAGCCGCACCTGATCGACATCATGGCCAATGAGACCTGGGGGCCGGAATATCTGTCGCTGAATCCCAACGGCAAGATCCCGGCGATCCTGGATCCGGACGGCCCCGGCGGACAGCCGCTGGCCCTGTTCGAATCCGGCGCCATCCTGATCTATCTGGCGGAGAAGACGGGCAAACTGCTCTCCGCCGATCCTGCGACCCGGTACGAGACCATCCAGTGGGTCATGTTCCAGATGGGCGCGATCGGCCCGATGTTCGGCCAGTTGGGCTTCTTCCACAAGTTTGCGGGCAAGGACTACGAGGACAAGCGTCCGCGTGACCGCTACGTCGCCGAAAGCCGCCGCCTGCTGGGCGTGCTGGAGACGCGTCTTGAAGACCGGGACTGGATCGTAGGGGATTACTCCATCGCCGACGTCGCCACCCTGGGCTGGGTCCGCAATCTGATCGGCTTCTACGAGGCGGGCGAGATTGTCGGCTTTGCGGACTTCCCCCGCGTCGCCGCCTGGCTGGAACGCGGCCTGGCCCGTCCGGCCGTTCAGCGCGGCCTGAACATTCCGGCGCGGGACTAACCGCGCCGGAGGAAGCGGCCCGCGCCCAGGGCCGCGAAGCCGACCACCAGGCCCCAGAAGGCCGATCCCACCCCGAACAGGGCCAGGCCCGAGGCCGTCGCCGCAAAGGTCAGGACGGCGGCCTCGCGCGATGGCGCATCGGCCGTCAGGCTCTGTAAGGCGCCGGTCAGGGGGGCGATCAGGGCCAGGCCCGTTACGGCCGCCAGCACAGCCGGGGGCATGGCGATGAACAGGCCCGCCAGCGGCGCGGCGAACAGGGCCGTGATCAGATAGAAGCCGCCGTAGATCACCCCCACCACCCAGCGCTGGCCTGCATCCGGATGGGCGTCGGGGCCGGTGCAGATCGCCGCCGTAATGGCGGCCAGATTGACCCCGTGCGCGCCGAACGGCGCGGCGACCAGGCTGGCGATCCCGGTCGCCAGGATCAGCCGGTTGGCGGGGGGCGGATAGCCGGCGCTCTGCAGCACCACCAGACCCGGCAGGTTCTGCGCCGCCAGGGTCACCAGGAACAGGGGGAAGCCCAGGCTGACCGCCGCCTTCCAGTCGAAGGCGGGAACCACGGGCCCCAGGTGGCCGAACAGGCCGGTCCCCGCGGGCAGGGCCAGCTGGCCGCGCACCGCCAGAACCGCAAAGGCCGCCGCCAGCACGGCGGGCAGGGCCCAGGTCGGCCAGAGCCGCCGAAAGACCAGAAAGACCGCGATCAGGCCCACGACCAGAACCCCGTCGTCCGGCACGACCTTGAACAGTCGCATCACGAAGGGCAGCAGCACGCCCGCCAGCATGGCCGAGGCTACCGCCGACGGGATCCGCCCCGCCAGTCGCCCCAGCGCCGGGATCAGGCCGGTCAGGATCATCAGCAGGGCGGCAAAGACGAAGGCGCCGACCGCCGTCTGCCACGACAGCCCCAGCGTCGAAGCGGCCAGCAGGGCCGCGCCCGGCGTCGACCAGGCCAGGACCACAGGGATCTTCAGCCGCCAGCTCAGCAGGGCGCCCGGAACGCCGATGGCCAGGCAAAGGGCCGTGACCATGGAGCCGATCTGCCCGGCGTCCGCGCCCAGGGCCTGCCCCGCCTGAACCACCAGGGCCACCGTCCCGCCGAAGCCGATCGCCGTGGCGACGGCGGCCGATGAAAAGGCGGAGGCAGGTGGGGCGCGCATGGAAAAGGCCGGGGCAGTCATGCCCCGGCCTTAAACCGTCGCCGTAAGCGGCGGAAGAGCGGGATCAGCTCTCCATGTCGTCCGGCAGGCCCACGGCGTGGAAGCCCGCATCGACGTGGACGACCTCGCCCGTGGTCGAACGACCCAGGTCCGAGCACAGCCACAGGGCGGCGCCGGCGACGCCCTCCATCGAGGTCTCTTCCTTGATCAGCGAGAACTGGGCGCTCTTGGAATGCAGGCCGCGCCCGCCCGAGATGCCGGCCAGCGACAGGGTGCGCATGGCCCCGGCCGAGATGGCGTTGACGCGGATGTTCTTGGGCCCCAGGTCGCGGGCGATATAGCGGGTCGCCGCCTCCAGCGCCGCCTTGGCCACGCCCATGGTGTTGTAGTTCGGAATGACCCGCTCCGACCCCAGATAGGTCAGGGTGATCAGGCTGCCGCCGTTCGGCATCAGCTTGGCGGCTCGTTTGGACACGTCCACGAAGCTGAAGGCCGAGATGTTCATGGCCAGCAGGAAGCTGTCGCGCGTGGTGTTGTCGACGAAGGAGCCCTTCAGCTCGTCCTTGTTGGCGAAGGCCACCGAGTGGACGACGAAGTCGATCGTGCCGAAGGTCTTTTCCAGTTCGGCGAAGGCGGCGTCCATCGAGGCGTCGTCGGTGACGTCGGCCTGGATCAGCAGCTTGGCGCCGACGCTTTCGGCCAACGGGCGCACGCGACGCTCCAGGCTTTCGCCCAGATAGGTGAAGGCCAGTTCCGCGCCTTGGGCCGCCAGTTGCGAGGCGATGCCCCAGGCGATGGAGCTGGAATTGGCCACGCCCATGATCAGGCCCTTCTTGCCCTTCATGAGGTCGCCGGTCGGCATGTCCCAGCCTTCGGAAGTGGCCATGGTTCGTCTCCTGATGATTTGCGCGGAGGGTTAGCAGGGGCGGGCCATCGGCTCAACGTCTTCTCCCTCCCCCTGCGGGGGAGGGGGGCGAAGGCGTAGCCGAAGCCGGGTGGGAAGGGCCGGGTGAAGCATCACCGACATAAGATCCGTGCGACATCGCCTTGCCGCCCCCGCCCCGTCGCTGACGCGACGCCCCTCCCCCGCAGGGGGAGGGAGAAAAGTCGCCGTGTTTACAGCAAGGCCGTCACCGCCGCGCGGGCGGCCTCGCCCAGGTCGGGGCGTTTCAGGGCCAGGGCGACATTGGCTTTCAGCAGGCCGATCTTGTCGCCGCAGTCATGGGTCACGCCTTCGTATTCGACGGCGGTGAACAACTGGTCGGCCATCAGGCGGGCCATGGCGTCGGTCAGCTGAATCTCGTTGCCGGCGCCGCGTTCCTGGGTGGCCAGCAGGTCGAAGATTTCCGGCTGCAGGATATAGCGGCCCGAGATCGACAGGTTCGACGGCGCCGTGCCCTTGGCCGGCTTTTCGATCATCCCCTTCATGGTGATGCGGCGGCCCTCACGGCTGGCCGGATCGACGATGCCGTATTTGTGGGTTTCGCTCTCGGGCACGGCCTCGACGCCGATCAGATTGCCGCCGACCTCGTTATAGGCGTCGATCAGCTGCTTCAGCGCGCCCGGCCGGCTGTCGACGATGACATCGGGCAGCAGGACGGCGAAGGGTTCATGTCCGATGATGTCGCGGGCGCACCAGACGGCGTGGCCCAGGCCCTTGGGCGACATCTGGCGGGTGAAGCTCATCTCGCCGGCGTTCGGCAGTTCGGCCCGCAGCTGGTCCAGGATCTCGGTCTTGCCCTTGGCTTCCAGCTGGCTTTCCAGCTCGATCTGGTGATCGAAATAGTCCTCGATCGCACCTTTGGAGCGGCCGGTGACGAAGACGATATGCTCGATCCCGGCCTCGCGGGCCTCTTCGACGATATACGAAAGGATCGGCCGATCGACGACGTTCAGCAGTTCCTTCGGCGTGGTCTTCGTGCCGGGGAGGACACGGGTGCCGAGACCGGCGACAGGCAGCACGGCCTTGCGCAGACGCGCGGGCTGAGAAGTCATAGGGTTTTCCTGATTGCTATCCCGCCCCCATCATAGCCGACGGACCGGCTGAGGAAAGGGGCGGGTAGCTTTCAGGGAGAGCGTCGTTACTTGGCGGGCCGTTGCATCGGCGTCATCGCTGAAACGATGGCGCGTTGAGCGACGAGTTGATCTTCCGGCAGCGGGATCAGGCCGCGATCGGCCAGATAGCCGCCTTTGCCGGCCGAACCTTCGGACAGGAATTCCTGCACGAACTGCTGAAGGCCGGGGATCACCCCGACATGGGCCTTCTTCACATAGATGTAGAGGCTGCGCGACAGCGGGTATTCGCCGCTGGCGATGGTGTCCGCATTGGGCGTGACGCCGTCGATGGTCTCGGGCTTCACCGTGTCCAGGTTCTGTTCCAGGAAGGAATAGCCGAACACGCCCAGGGAGCCGGGGGTGCGGGTCAGGGTCTGGACGATGGCGTTGTCATTTTCGCCCGAGTCGATCCAGGCGCCGTCTTCACGCAGGGTGTGGGCCAGGGCCTCGAACCGGTCCTTGTCGGCCTTTTCCACGGCGGCGGCGGCGGGCACCAGCTTCGCGCCTGGCGTCATGCCCAGCTCCAGGAAGGCGTCGCGCGTGCCCGAAGTGGGCGGCGGGCCATAGACCTGGATGCGTTGGTTCGGCAGGCCGGCGTTGACCTGATTCCAGGTCGTCGCGGGATTGGCGATGAAGGCGCCGTTCGGTCCGGGGACTTCCTTGGCCAGGCCTTCGTAGATGTCGTTCAGCTCGAAGTTGAAGCTGTTGCCGTTGCGCGCCGTGGCGATGACGATGCCGTCGAAGCCGATCTTGATCTCGACGATTTCAGTCACGCCGTTCTTGGCGCACAGGTCGAACTCGGACGCCTTCATCTGGCGCGAGGCGTTGGCAATGTCCGGCGTGGTCGGGCCGACGCCCTGGCAGAAGGCCTGGATGCCGCCGCCGGTGCCCAGGGATTCGACGCGCGGCGCCGAACCGCCCGAGGTACGGGCGAAATTCTCGGCCACACGCGTGGCGAAGGGGAAGACGGTGGACGAACCGGCCGACCAGATGCCCGAACGAGCGCCCGAGGACCCGCCGCCGGAGCCGCCGTCGCCGCAGGCCGCCAGGGCCAGAAGCGCGGCTGCCGCCGTTGTCAGTTTCAGTGTGCGGATCATTCTGCGCTCTCCCTGAGCATCGATTTCACGACGTTTAGACCAGACGATTGTGAAGGTTTTTCCCGCGTCCCGGCAGCGAGACAGGGGGCGAAACCGTTACAGCAGGCGTTTGCGCATGACCTGGGACAGGGTGTCGATCAAGGTCACGGCCACCACGATGACAATGGCGATGGCGGCGACGCGGCTATAGTCGAAGGCCTGGATGCTTTCGAACAGGGTCTGGCCGATGCCGCCCGCGCCGATCAGGCCCAGCACGGTGGCCGCGCGGCTGTTCGATTCGAACCGGTACAGGGCGAACGAGGTCCACAGCGGCGCGACCTGGGGGAAGACGCCCCAGACGATCTCGTGCAGCTTGCCGGCGCCCGTGGCGCGCACGCCCTCGACCGGTCCCTTGTCGATCGACTCGACCGCTTCCGAGAACAGTTTGGCCAGCACCCCGCCGGTGTTGAGCGCCAGGGCGAGCACCCCGGCCAGCGGGCCCAGGCCGACGGCGACGATGAACAGGGTGGCGATGACCAGGTCGGGGATCGACCGCAGCAGGTCCATAAACCGGCGCACGATGAAGACCATCCAGCCCGGCGCGATGTTGCGCGACGCCATCAGGCTGAGCGGCAGGGCCAGGAAGACGGCCAGGAAGGTGCCCCACAGGGCGATCTGCACCGTCAGCCACATCTGGCCGGCCAGACTGGTCGTCGGCTGGGTGAATATGTGGGTGAAGGAGGTCCAGAAGTCGCCGGGCGGGAAGATGGCCGCCCAGTCGGGCCGCAGCAGATCCGCGCCATAGGTCGAGATGTTCGACGAGCCCGAGAACAGCCGGCCGAAATTCTGCATGTCGACTTTGCCGAAGCTGGCGATCAGTATGATCGCCAGACCCCCCCAAAGCAGGAGGTCGAACAGGGTCGAGGACAGCGACTTGGTCGGGGCCGAGGGCACGGTTCCCGGGGCGACGCCGCCCCGTGCCGCCATGTCTGCGGTGACGTCGGTCAAGGCTGGACCTCACGCTTGGCGCGCAGGGCGGCCAGGTCGCGCTCGGCGGCGGCGACGCCGGCCTGATCGTTCTTGGCCTTGGCTTCGCTCAGCTTCTGGTCAGCGACCATCTCACGGACCGGATCCAGGTAGGAATCGTCGGCGGCGCGGAACATCGAATAGTTCAGTCCGGCCAACACCTGGCGCTGGCGATCTGCCTCTGGCCCCTGGCCCTGGCCATAGGTGAGGAAGAAGCTGCGCAGCTTCTCCTTCAGCGCCGGGTCCAGATCCTCGCGGATGACGATGCCCGATTCTGGAATCGGCGGCGAAACCCAGATGTCCTCGATCTGCGACGCCAGTTGCGGGTTCTCGCGACGCATGAAGACGGTGTTGACCGAGTTCGAGGTGGCCACATCGACCACGCCGGTGGCGACGGCGAAGGCGTTGGCCTGGTGGCTGGCGGAGCGCACGGTCTTGAAACACTGGTTCGGCACGATGCCGCGCGGATTGAACAGGAAGGTCAGCGGGGCCAGGGTGCCCGAGGTCGACTGGGCGTCGCCGATGCCGAAGTCATACTGCTTGCCGCAGGCCAGCACCTTGTCCAGCGTGACGCCCGAACCCTTACGCACGATCAGGGTCGAGGTGTAGCTGTCGCGGCCTTCCGGATCGACGATGCGGGCGATGACCTCGCCCTGTGCGCGGTCCACGGCTTCCAGCGCCGGCTTGGCCGAGAACCAGGCCACCTGGGTCTGGTTGAAACGCATAGCTTCGATCAGGACATTATAGTTGCCTGCGAAGAAGGGTTTCACCGGCACGCCGACAGCCTTGGACATGTCATCCAGCAGCGGTTGCCACAGCGGTCCGGAAGACGCCTGGCCTTCCGCCGACAGGATGGAGAAGGTCAGTTCCGACGGCATGGCTCCGGCGGCCTGTTTTTCATCGCCGCCGCCGCACGAGGCGACGCCCAGCAGCAGGACGGCGGCGCCGGCCGCCGCGAACAGGCGACGGGACAGGGGATTGCGGGACAGGCTCATGCCTTGGTCTCCCAGAACGCGTCCTCGAATTCAGGACCGTAGATATCGATCAGGCGCTGGTGATCCAGGCCCGTGGCGGGACCGTCATAGACGATCTTGCCGCCCTGCAGCGCGATGACGCGGTCACAGTAGCGGATGGCGTAGTCGACCTGGTGAAGGGTGACGATCACCCCCATGCCGTCGCGCTTGTTCAACTCGACCAGCAGTTCCATGACCTTGCGGGCCGAAACCGGGTCCAGCGAGGCGACCGGTTCGTCGGCCAGGATGGCCTTTGCGCCTTGTACAATGGCGCGGGCAATGGCGCCGCGCTGCTGCTGGCCGCCCGATAGGGTGTTTGCGCGCTGCCCGGCGTAGTCGCTGACCCCGACCCGGTGCAGGGCGGCCATGGCCCTGTCCTTGTCGGCCTGGGGCCACAGGCCCAGCAGGCCTTGCCAAGCCGGCAGTCGCCCCAGGGCGCCCAGCATGACATTGGCGAACAGGCTCAGGCGCCCGACCAGATTGAACTGCTGGAAGATCATGCCCAGCTTGCCGCGCGCCTTGCGCACGGCGCCGGTGACGCGGCCGTCCTTCTGAACCGTCTCGCCGAAGACGCTGATCGTCCCCTGGCCGGGGTCGATCGACTGAAGCCCGGTGATGGAGCGCAGAAGCGTGGACTTGCCGGATCCTGACGGGCCGATCAGGGCGACCATCTCGCCCGAGGCGACGGAAATCGAGACGCCGTCCAGCGCCTTTCGCGATCCGAAGGTCTTCGACACGTCACGCGCCAGGACTAGCCCGGGGGCGACGGCGGCTGCGGATGAACTCATGAACTCGCTGGGAGGCTGTGGCGAACGGGCGCCGCATGACGCGATAGGCGCGTTTGGGCAAGTCTTAATCGCACGTTGGGCGCGATGTCGTCCAGAGCCGTGCCGTTCGTGGCCTTTTATGCCGCGATTGTCCGTGTCGGGGCGAGGTGCGGACCTTCCATAATCGGTGCAGAAAGCTCGACCGCGAGCCCCTTGGGGCCTGTGACGCTGCCGTAGGGGATTTGTGACAGTCCAAACCTAGGCCCCGCCACGAAAAAACCCCTTTACATGACAGTTCGATACCCCCATATCGCGCCTTCCGGCGGACCCCGTGGTCTAACCGTTAAGCGCTGCTAACGCCGGTCTGGGTTTCACAATTAGCAGGGGGTTACGTGAATTGCGCACGTATCAGCTTCCCCTGGACCTGGTCCGTGAGCGGTCCCCTGAACGTCCCGTCGCCCTCGTGCGGCCGCGTTCGGTTTCCGTAGCGGCGCGCTGGTTCCAGGATAATCTAAAGGCCGACGTCTTTTATGCCGTGAAGGCGAACCCGTCGTCTTGGGTCATCGAGACCCTGATCGAGGCCGGGGTTCGCGGTTTCGACGTGGCGTCCATCGCCGAGATCGAGCTGGTCCGCTCGGTCAGCCATGACGTTCGCCTGGCCTTCATGCACCCGGTCAAAAGCCGGTCTGCGATCACCAAGGCCTATTTCGAACATGGCGTTCGGACCTTCTCGCTCGACTGTGTCGATGAGCTGAACAAGATCCTCGACGCCACCGGCGGCGCGGACGACCTGAATCTCATCGTGCGCATGGCGGTTTCCGCCGACGGCGCCGCCTATACGCTTTCGGGCAAGTTCGGCGTTTCGTCCGATCAGGCGCCGGCCCTGCTGATGGCCACCCGCCAGGCGGTCAAGGACGGTCTGATGGGCGTCAGCTTCCACGTCGGCTCCCAGTGCATGCGTCCGACCGCCTACCAGGCCGCCATGGCCCAGGTCGGCCGTTCGATCAGCCGCGCCGGCGTCATCGTGGACATCGTCGATGTCGGCGGCGGCTTCCCCTCGGTCTATCCGGGCATGGTCCCGCCGGACATGAGCGAATACGCGGACGCCATCCATCGCGGCTTCAACGAGATGCCGGTGTCGGAAACGACCGAGCTGTGGTGCGAGCCCGGCCGGGCCCTGGTCGCCGAATCCTCGTCAATCCTGGCCCGCGTCGATCTGCGCAAGGGCGACGCCCTGTATCTGAACGACGGCTCGTACGGCTCGCTGTTTGACGCGACCCACTCGCGCTGGCCCTTCCCCACCAAGCTGGTCCGGGACGGCGAGGCTGCGTCCGAGCTGAAGGCGTTCCAGTTCTACGGTCCGACCTGCGACTCGATCGACCATATGCCGGGCCCGTTCTGGCTGCCGGCCGACATCCGCGAAGGCGACTTCATCGAGATCGGCATGCTCGGCGCCTATGGCGTCGCCATGTCGACGGGCTTTAACGGCTATGGCGAACACGATATCGCTGCGGTCGAGGACGCCCCGATGGCCTCGCTCTACGGCCTGGCCCCGCGCTCCATCCCCACCGTGCGCACCACGGCCGAGGAGAACGCCCGCAAGGTCGTGCGCCTGTCACGTCCGAAAGGTAAGGCCGGTCAGCGCAAGTCGCGCCGGAAGTAACTTGATTGCGTCACCCTCGGGCTTGTCCCGAGGGCCCACGGTTTTGCCTCCCCGATGATGGGATTGTGCGACTGACAGGTGGGCCCTCGGGACAAGCCCGAGGCTGACGGTCTATTAGGATCCTCGGTCGCTCCGTCCCGATGGTCCAGAAGGCTATGACGGGCGCTCAAATCAAAAGGGAAACCTCCGAAATGAACGCACCCGTTTCGTCGAACGCCAAGGCTCAGCTGCTGCAAAATGTCGTCGAACACGTCGACATCACGTCCTTCGACGCCCGCCCGATCATCGACTCGATGCGCAAGATGTCCTTCTCGTCGCGCGACACCGCCCGCGCCGCCGACATCTTCTCCATGGCCATTGAGGACAAGGACTGCTCGCCCTGGCTGATCCTGGCCGGTTCGACCTCGGCCGGCGGCTGCATGCACGTCTACCGCGACATGGTGAAGTTCGGCATGGTCGACGCCGTCGTCGCCACCGGCGCCTCGATCGTGGACATGGATTTCTTCGAGGCCCTGGGCTTCAAACACTATCAGGCCGCCGGCGAGGTGGACGACAACGTCCTGCGCGAAAACTACATCGACCGGATCTACGACACCTATATCGACGAGGAAGAGCTCCAGGCCTGCGACCACACCATCCTGGAGATCGCCAACCGGCTGGAGCCGCGCGGCTATTCCAGCCGTGAGTTCATCTGGGAGATGGGCAAGTGGCTGAGCGAGGGCAACGCCAAGAAGCCCGGCTCGCTGATCCAGACCGCCTATGAAGAAGGCGTGCCGATCTTCTGCCCGGCCTTCGTCGACAGCTCCGCCGGGTTCGGCCTGGTCAAGCATCAGAAGGAACGCGCGGCCGCCGGTCAGGCCTATCTAATGCTGGACGCCATCGCCGACTTCCGCGAACTGACCGATATCAAGATCGCCGCCGGCGTCACCGGCCTGTTCATGGTCGGTGGCGGCGTGCCCAAGAATTTCGCCCAGGACACCGTCGTCTGCGCCGAAATCCTGGGCGTCGAGGCCGAGATGCACCGCTATGCGGTCCAGATCACCGTCGCCGACGTCCGCGACGGGGCCTGCTCGTCCTCGACGCTGAAAGAGGCGGCGTCGTGGGGCAAGGTCCAGACCACCCACGAACAGATGGTCTTCGCCGAGGCCACCACCGTCGTCCCCCTGATCGGCTCCGACGCCTATCACCGCGGCGCCTGGAAGGCCCGCGACAAGCGCCGCTGGAACAAGCTGTTCGAAAAGGCCTGAGGCGGACTTAACCGACCAACCTCAAGGGCGGCGGCGCGTCCATCAGCGCCGCCAACCCCTCGCGCCAGCTCGGATAGACGGGCCGCCAGCCCAGCTCCGCCTTGGCCAGGGCGTTCGAGACGCGTTTGGAGTCCAGATAGAAGCGCCGCATGGCCTCGCTGACGCTGTCGTCGGTCCAGTCGACCTCGGGCGGGCGGGGCAGGCCCATCCGGTCGGCGGCCCAGGCCGTCACCACATCGGCCGGCGAAGGGGCGTCGTCGGTCAGATTATAGGCGGCGCCGGGGCGCGGCCGATCCATCGAGGCGAACAGGCCCGAGACCACGTCGTCCACATGGATGCGGTTGAACACCTGGCCCGGCTTCTTCACCAGTTTCGCCGTCCCGTCGCGCAGCCGATCCACGACGCTGCGTCCCGGCCCATAGAAGCCGGGCAGGCGGAAGATCTGCACCGTCAGCCCCATCCCCTGCGCCCCGTCCAGCCAGTCGCGCTCGGCCCGCACGCGCCGCGCGCCTTCCAGACTTGCGGCGTTCAACGGTCCGTCCTCGAACACCCAGCCGCCCGCCCGGTCGCCATAGACGCTGGTTGAGGAGACATAGCCGATCCAATCGGGCCAGGCCTGTGACGCCACCGGCGCCAGGGCGCGCAGCCCCGGACAGCCGTGGGAGTCGGGCGCCGCTGTCGCCAGCACCGCCGTCGCCGCCTCCAGCGCACCCTTCAGCGACTGCGCATCGGCTGGATCGATCGCGGTCATCCCTTCGGCCGCCAGCGCGCGCCGTCGTTCGGGGTCGCGGGACGTGGCCGTCGCCCGGCCGCCGCGCCGGATCGCCTCCAGCGCCGCAGCGCGACCCAGATAGCCGCCGCCGAAGACCAGCAGGGACGGTACAGGGGCGGAATCGGGCATAAATCTACTCAGGCAGACAGGACTTTTGGCGACGAAGACGGTGAATATGGCCGCGCTTCATTTTCCAGCGCCTCGGCCCGGCGTTGGTTCCAGGCCGAGACACAGGGCACCCGCGTCAGGTCGGCCCGGTCGGCATAGCGTCGGGCGACCTCGGTCACCTCGTCCATCAGGCCCTGGGCCAGGGTGATGGGCTTCAGCCCCAGGTCGCGGAACTGGTCGTTGGCGACGACCAGATCGTTCTCGTCGGCCTCCTGGCGCGGATTGGCGACGTTGTGAATCACCGCGCCGGTCTTGTCGGCGATCAGGGCGGCCAGGTCGCGGACCCGGCGGCTTTCGGTCATCTGGTTCAGAATCTTGACCCGGTCGCCGCGCTTGGGCGGGTTCTTCAGCGCCAGTTCGACGCAGCGCACCGTGTCCTGGATATGGATGAAGGCCCGGGTCTGGCCGCCCGATCCGTGAACCGTCAACGGATAGCCGACCGCCGCCTGCATCAGGAACCGGTTCAGCACCGTGCCATAGTCGCCGTCATAGTCGAACCGGTTGATCAGCCGCTCGTCCAGCTTGGTCTCGACCGTCTGCGTCCCCCAGACGATGCCCTGGTGCAGGTCGGTGATCCGCAAGGCGTCGTTGCGGGCGTAGAACTGGAACAGCAGGGCGTCCTGCGTCTTGGTCATATGATAGATGCTGCCCGGATTGGGCGGGAACAGGATCTCCTGTTCCGCCGGGCCGTGGTCGGTGTCCACCGTCACCTTCAGATAGCCCTCGGGGATGCGCAGGCCGGCGGTGCCGTAGCCATAGACCCCCATGGTCCCCAGGTGGGCCAGATGCACGTCCAGCCCGCTCTCGACGATGGCGGCCAGCAGGTGGTTGGTGGCGTTGATATTGTTGTCGACGGTGTACAGCTTGTGCCGCGCCGACTTCATCGAATAGGGGGCCGCCCGCTGTTCGGCGAAGTGCACCACACTGTCGGGCGCCAGGTCGCGGATCAGGGCGACCAGGCGATCGAACTCCTTGCCGACGGTCATATTGACGAAGCCGATGTCGCGGCCCGACACCGCTTTCCAAGCCTTGATCCGCTCGCCCATGGTGCGGATCGGCGTCAGCGACTGGACCTCCAGCTCGTTGTCGATGTTCCGGCGGCTCAGGTTGTCGACGATGATCACGTCCCAGCCGTTGGCCGACAGATGCAGGGCCGTCGGCCAACCGCAGAAGCCGTCGCCGCCCAGAACCAGAACCCGCATGAAAAAGCCTCGTCGTCGTCTCAAAGTTCATGCCTAGCCCAGGCGAGGGCCTTCGGCAAAGCGGGGCTGTGGCCTATGGGTGCGACGCTTTGACGAATACCCCTTGGAAAGCGCCGTCGCACAGGCTAAGTCTCGCTCGTCTCCCACTCAAACGCAGCTTTACGGGCCTACACCCGGCTGTTCGCGGCTTGAGCCGATCATGACGGTCTGTCCCGAAAGGACCGGCGCACCATGCGGGCGACAAGGCATTCCGACAGTTCGACAATCGGGGATCGGCCCCGAGCGAAACGGAACCACGAAACGGACGGAACCGGCCGCTGGCCTGGGCTCCATCCCTGCACACGGTAGCGCGAATGAGAGATTTCAAGGGCATGAAGCGTCAGCGCGGACGCAATCGGAACAAGGCGGGCGCTTCGAACGCCAACAGCGCCAATCCGAATCGTTCGTGGGACTCGCAAGGCCCCGAAAACATCAAGGTCCGCGGCAACGCCCAGACCGTCTATGAGCGCTATCAGCAGCTGGCCCGCGACGCGGCGTCCGGCGGCGACCGGGTGCTGGCCGAAAACTATCAGCAGCACGCCGAACACTATTACCGCGTCCTGCGCGCCCTTCAGCCCCAGCGGTCCTTCTCCGACATCGCCGCGCGCGAACAGTCGAACCAGGGCTTCGACATCGATTTCGAGGACGAGTCCGGCGCCCAGGCCGCCGCCTTCGTCGCCGCCCAGCAGGCCGCCGACCGTCAGGCCCAGGAGGCTGCGGACCGCGAGCAGAACCCCAATCGCGACCGCAACGATCGCGACCAGAACCGTGACCGCGACTTCAATCGCGAGCGGGACCGGGACCGGGACCAATCTCAGAACCGCGACCGCGACCAGAACCGCGACGCCCAGCCTCCACGCGAACCCCGCGAGCCGCGCGAAGACGGCGAGGTCCGCGCCGAGGGCGAGGGCGGCGGTCGTCGCGAGAGCCGTCGCGAACGCTGGGAGCGTCGTCGCGAAGAACGCAACCGCCGCTTCGACAACCAGGAAAACCCCGGGTCGGATGAAGGCTCGGACGTTCAAGCCGAGGCCGCGCCGGCCGCCGAGCCTGCGTTCGAGGCGCCCGTCGAATCGCCGGCGGCGGACGAGCGTCCCGCGCGCCGGTCGCGTCGTCCGGCTGTCGTCGCCGCCGACGATGAGGCGCCGACGGCTCTGCCGGGCTTCCTGACCCGCTCCTCCGTTCCCGCCGCCGAGACCGCCGAGGACGCAGAACCCGCGCCCCGCCGCCGCGCGCCCCGTCGCAAGGCCGAGGTCGCCGACAGCGAAGGCTGACCGGCCGCGCTCCCGGGCCTCTCCGGCCGGGCGGCGCACGAACGGCCTTGACGTCGGCGGCCCATACGGCGCCTAAAAGGGCCCGCGTCGCCAGGCGCGGCCCTCGACCAGCCTTAAGGGAAGCCTTGATGCGTCAATGCTTACAGTCTCGCTCTTCGGCGTCCGACAGGCTTCGCGCCATGATCAGACCCGTCGCGCTGACTGCGGTGCTCGCCGCTGCGGCCTGCGCTTCCGCACCACCGCCGCCGCCGCCGCCTCCGCCGGCGCCCAGCGGGGGGACCGGCGCGGTCCTGATGGACTGGCGCGGGATCATCACCGCTGCAGACCGTGATCGCTACCAGCGCCGCGACGCCGCCTGGAGCCTGGCCTTGCAGCAGGCGCGCCGCCAACGCGGTTCGGGCGACCTGGACAGCCTCGGCGCCCTGATCGACCCCTACGCCGGCCGCTCCGACGTCGCCCCGCCCCCCGGCGCCTATCGCTGCCGCACCGTCAAACTGGGCTCCCAGGGCGGCGAAGAAGGTCTCGGCTATGTCGTCTACGGTTGGTTCGCCTGCCGAATCGAACAGACCCCGCGCGGCTTGAAGTTCACCAAACTGACCGGGTCCCAACGCCCCTCCGGCCTGCTGTTCCCCGAGAACGACCGCCACATGCTGCTGCTCGGCTCCATGGCCCTTGCCCAGGAACCCGCCGCCAACTCCTACGGCCGCAACCCCGACCGCGATCTGGTCGCCGTGCTTGAACGGGTCGGCGACGCCCGCTGGCGCCTGGTCCTGCCCTGGCCCCAGTACGAGTCCAACCTCGACTTGATCGAACTGGTTCCGGCCAGCGGCGGCTGACTGAACCCTGCGGCGGCCTGGCCGTTAGGCTGGGGAACCTCCGTGGGACCCTTCGATCATGCGCCGCACGCTTCTCCTCGCCATGGCCGCCGCGACCGCCCTTTCGGCCTGCGGGGAAAACAGCCCGAACAGCGCGGCCGAGATTTCGCCCGCCGTATCCGAACCCGCCGCAGGCGTGCCCGCCCGCGCCGCTCCCTCCGCCCGCGCCACGCCCGAACAACAGGCGGCGGCCCCGGTCGGCGGCCTCCAAGGCGGGGCCGCCGACTGGCGCCGTGTCGCCTCAGCCGCCGACGCCAGCATTTTGGGGCGTCTGGACCAGGCCTGGCGCCTGGCGCGCGCAGAGGCGGAAACGGCTGGATTCGCGCAGCAGGTCGAAGCCCTGGGGCCGCTGGTGGACCCCAACGCGGCCCAGCCCGGACGTCTTCATCCCACGCCCGGAACTTATCGCTGCCGCACCATCAAACTGGGGCGTCGCACAGAGGGCCAGGGCCTGGCCTATGTCGGCTATCCCTGGTTCGCCTGCTCAGTCGAACTGACACCCGGCGGCGACCTGGTCCTCACCAAGACCACGGGCTCGCAGCGCACGCGTGGCTTGCTCTATCCGGATACGGAGCGTCGCCTCGTCTATATCGGAGCCCAGGCCTGGGGCGAGGCGGAAACCGCCTTCCCTGCCTATGGCGACACCCGCGAGCGTGATCAGGTCGGCGTTCTTGAACGGATCGGTCAGAACCGCTGGCGGCTGGTCATCCCCTGGCCGAAACAGGAAGCCAAGCTGGAACTGCTCGAGATCACCCGCTGAACCTGGCCTGGGCTTGCGCCCCTAGACCCGCGTCAATCTCAGATCCTGATAGTCGTACGAGAAGTCGATGTCGGGCGAGACCCCCTTCATCGTCGCCGTGGCGGGCTTGGCGGTCTGGATGTTGAAGGTGACGAAGGCGTCCTCCTCCCGCTTGTCCGGGAACCGGGTGCGGAAGGTCTCGCCGTCATAGGGCTCCAGCCAGCCTTGCAGCGCCGGGGTGTGGGTGAAGCTGAGCCACAGACCGGTCTTGCGATTGCGCCCCCGCCCTTCGGTCTTGGGGGCGATCACGATGTCCCCGTACCAGGGATCGCGCCAGGTTCCGGCATAGGCGTCCAGCGGCATTGACGGCGCAGCACCGGCCGCCTGTTTGGCGTCGATCTCGGCCGCCGCCTTGATGGACTTGGCGTTCCCCTCGGTCTCCAGCCGTTTGGAATCGGCGATCCAGTCCACATCCACCTTGCCCATGCAAAGGTCGGCGACGCCCGAACGCAGCGCCCGCAGCAGGAAGCTCTCCTCGGCGTTGGAGAAGATGCTGAAGCCGGTCTTGCGGCCGGGGATCAGCACCGTCGCCGAAATCCCGCCGGGCGAGCCGCCCCCGTGGCTGATCAGCCGTTCGCCGCGATAGTCCTGGACCTGGAACCCCATGGCGTAGGTCGAGGCGATGGCCCGGTTCGGCAGTTCCGCCGTGGGTCCCGGCGAACTGCCGGTAATGATATTGGGCCGGACCATCTCGCGCGCCGCCGCTTCCGAGAACAGCCGCGTTCCGTCGGGCAGCAGGCCCTCGTTCAGCCGCATGGTCATCCATTTGGCCCAGTCCGTCGGGGTGGTGCAGATTCCGCCCGCCGCCGCCGCCGAATCCCAGTTCCAGACATCGACGATGGAGTTTGCGATCTGGGTCATCGCGCCCTGATAACGCAGGGGCGGTCCGACCCGGCCGTGGGGCAGGGCGGACTTGGCCGGATCGGCCAACCGCGCCAGGGGAACGGTCTCGCTCATGCCGACGCGGTCCAGAATGCGCGTCTGGATGAAGTCTTCCCAGGTCAGGCCCGACACGGCCTCGATCACCGCCCCCGCGACCACGAACATCAGGTTGCAATAGTGATAGCGCGCCCGGAACCCGTCCTCGATCGGCACGAAGGCGGCCTGGGCCAGGACCTCGGCCCGGGTCCGGTCGCTGTTGGGCCAGAACAGCAGGTCGCCGGCGCCCAGGCCGAACCCGGCCCGGTGGCTCAGGGTGTCGCGCACCGTGATGTGGTCGGCGATATAGGGATCGACCAGCTGGAAATCGGGCAGATAGGTCTTGATGGGCGCGTCCCACTTCACCTTGCCCTCGTCCACCAGAGTGGCCAGTGCGGCGGCGGTGACGTTCTTGCTGTTCGAGGCGATGGCGAACAGGGTGTGTTCGTCAGCCTGGGCGGCCTTGCCCTGGACCTTGACCCCATAGCCGCGCGTCAGCACCGGCTTTCCATCCTTGACCACGGCGATCCCCAGCGCCGGCTGCTCGGGCCAGGCCGCCATGGCGGTCTTCACATAGGCGTCGACCGCCTCGGCCAGGGCGGCGTCGTCATTGGCCGCCTGGGCCCAGACCGGAGCGCCCACGGACTGGACCGCCAGCGCCGTCGCGCCTCCGGAAACGAACAGGGCGCGGCGCGACAGGCGGACGGTCATGAAAAAGCACTCCGACGAAGGACGACAAGGCTTAGCCGCCCCGCCGGGCCGAATGCAACGCCTGGCCAAGGCCCGCCGGTCGCGATTGGACCCGCCGCCCGACACGGCCTAGACCTCAGGCCGGAGGCGTGGATGGAATTTCTGACGAACGGGCCGGTCGATCCAGGCGTGATCCTGCCGTTCCTGGTTGCGGTCGTTCTGATCGAGTTCACGCCCGGCCCCAATATGGGCTGGCTGGCGCTGTTGTCTGTGTCTCAGGGGCGGACGGCGGGGCTGTCGGCGGTGGCGGGTATCACCCTGGGGTTGACGCTGTGGATGCTGGCCGCCGCCTTCGGCCTGACCGAGATCGTGCTGAAATGGCCGGCCCTGTATCAGGCCGTGCGCTGGGCCGGGGTCGGTTTCCTGCTCTGGCTCGCCTGGGAGGCGTGGCGAGGCGAGGGCGATCCGGCCAAACCGACGCAAGAGACCGAACATCGGCGCCGCGCCCTGTTCCTGCGTGGACTGACAGCCAATCTGCTGAACCCCAAGGCGGCCTTGTTCTACATCGCCCTGCTGCCCGGCTTCATCCGGCCCAGCCACGGCCCGACCCTGCCCCAGGCGCTCGCACTGGGCGCCATCCATGTGGTGATCAGCCTGGCCGTCCACAGTCTCATCGTCGTTCTGGCCGCCCGCGCCGGCGGCCTGATCGCGCGTAGCCAAGGCTCCGGCGTGCGGGCCCTGATGGCCGGGGCCATGGTTCTTATCGCCGCGTGGACCGCTTGGGAGACGCGGCTATAGCGCGCCGGCATCCGACCGGCCCAGGCTGTGCGGCCATCATCATGACGAAGCGGTAATCATATGGACAAGAAGTAACTTTGCATTTCAAAGCGCCCTCGGTATTTCCAGGGACGTCACGACGGGGACGGCTTGACGCCGGGGTCGTATTGGGGTCGCAAAGCTATGAAATCCTTCAAGTTCGCGCTAATGCTCGGCGTCGCCGTTTCGGGTGTTGCGGGGGGAGCATGGGCTCAGTCTGCGGGCGCCCCGCCGGCGCCGGCTACGACGGGGCCTTCGACTCCGGCCCAGTCCGGCGCCCAGTCCTCTTCCGGCCAGCCCGCGACCCAGCCGTCCGCAACCCAACAGCCCGCAGCCCAGCCGGCCCCGGCTCAGGAAGCGCCCGCCACGGTCGGCGACGTGACGGTGACCGGGCGTGCGGACCAGGTCCGCACCTCAATCGATTCGGTCAGCTACAGCCTGGCCAATGATCTGCAGGCGACGACCGGCAGCCTGGCCGACGCCCTGCGCAATGTGCCCTCGGTCGATGTGGACCCGGAAGGCAATGTGTCGCTGCGTGGCGATTCGAACGTCACCATCCTGGTCGACGGGCGGCCGTCCGGAATCCTGACCGGCCCCGGTCGCGGTCAGGCGCTCATCCAACTCCCGGCCAGCCAGTATGCGCGGATCGAGGTCATGACCAACCCCTCCGCCGCCTATAGCCCCGAAGGCTCGGGCGGGGTCATCAACCTGATCACCAAGCCGACGGCGCCCAAGCCGGGAACCCAGACCACCGGCTCCGTGCGGGTGAACATCGGCGACAACGGACGCTGGAACGCCGGCCTCAGCGGGTCGTGGCAGAAGGACCGCCTGACCTTGTCGGGCGACGCCAGCTATCGCTCCGACCCCACCGAGCTGAGCTTCAACCGCGTGCGTCAGCAGTTCGATCCGACGACGGGCGCGCTGATCGCGACCACTACGGTCGATCAGCCGATCGAGTCCGAACAGAACGGGCTCATCGGCCGCTTCACCGCCGAATACAAGCTGGACGACAAGACCCAGGTGACCGGCGAACTGCGCGGCGTCGCCTTCGACGGGACCGGATCGACCTCCAGCCTGTACGAGACGCGCAATGCGGCCGGCGCCGTGACCAGCGCCTACCGTCGCGACGGCTCGTCGGATTTCGACTTCACCAACTGGGGCGCCACGGCGCGAGTGCTGCGCCGCTTCACCGGCGACGGCCACGAGTGGTCGAACGAACTGCGCTACGATTCCAACGGCAATGAAAGCGACGGCCAGGCGCGCTCCATCTTCCTGACGCCGGCCGGGGCCGATCTGTACGAGCGGACGCGCAACCTTGTTGATCAGGTCACCTGGGGCTTCACCAGCGCCTACACCCGTCCGATGTCCGACGGGGGCAAGCTGCGGCTGGGGTATGAGCTGAACATCCAGCAGCCCGAGCAGGAGGCTGAGTTCCTGCGCGGACCGTCCGAGGCGGCCCTGGCGCCGGCGCCGGGGCTGAACAACCGGTTCGAGGCCGAGCAGACGGTGCACGCCCTCTACACTACCTACGAACGGCCCCTGGGCGACAAGCTGTCGGCCCAACTGGGTCTGCGGCTGGAGCAGGCCGAGGTCGAGATCAAGGATCTGACGGGCGGCGCCTCGGCCTCTCAGGACTATTTCCGCACCTATCCGACGGCTCACCTGCAATATCAGCTGTCGGAAACCCAGACCCTGCGCGCCAGCTATTCGCGCCGCATCCAGCGGCCCCAGCCCGCCCAGCTGAACCCGCTGGTGACCTATCAGGATCCTTTGAACGTGCGGTCGGGCAATCCGGATCTCGAGCCGCAGGAAACGGACTCGTTCGAGGCCATGTGGCAGTTGCGCAAGGGCCAGAGCTTCTACCAGGCGACGGCCTATCTGCGGAACACGGACAAGGCCTTCACCGACGTGACGACCGACATCGGCGGCGACGTCTTCCTGACCCGGCCCGAGAACCTGGGTTCGCGTCAGGACCTGGGGGTCGAGGCGACGGCGAACGGCCGCCTGCTGTCGACCCTGCGCTACAGCGCCGGGGTCAATGTCTTCCGTCAGGAGATCGAGGCCGGCGCCGTGGTCGGCGGCGACGACAGGGAGGCGACCCTGGCCAGCGGCCGGATCAGCCTGAACTGGCAGCCGACGGCCAAGGACTTCCTCCAGGTGTCCAGCTTCTGGCAGGGCGACAGCCTGCTGGCCCAGGGCCGTCGCGAGGCCGGCGGCATGATCAACCTCGGCTATCGCCGCAAGCTGAGCGAGCAGTTGTCGTTCAACTTCACCGCCCGCGACCTGTTCAACACCTTCAACACCACGACCATCTTCGAGACGCCGCAGTTCCGCGAACAGGCCGACCAGGACATCAAGCTGCGGGCCTTCTACATCGGCCTGACCTGGAACTTCGGCGGGCCGCGTCGCCAGCCGGAGCAGTTCGACTTCTCGACGGGCCCGACCGGCGGCTGACGCCCGGATCGGCTTTGCGCCGCCCGCCCCGCCGGGAGGGGCGGGCGGCGCTGTCGGCCTTACAGGCTGCAGACGGCCGTGCGGCCGGCGCGGACCGTGTAGCGGTCGGTGCGCGGGTTATAGCTGCGATAACGCTGCTGGCAGGCGCGGACGTGGGCGTACCAATTCGACTGGCGCTTGAAGTGGGCCGGCGGCGCCGGCGGGCGCGAACCCCAGCTCGACGACCAAGAGCCGTAAGAATCGCGGTGTTCGCCGCGCGCGTTGTTCCGCTGGTCGTTGCCGCGATCATTGTTCGGGCGCTGGTCCTGGCGTTGCTCCTGGCGATCCGGCGCGGGACGGTTCTGGTCCAGGGCGGCGGCCTGGGCCGAGACGGTGCTCAGGGCCATCAGGCCGGCGGCGATTGCGATGATTGACTTGCGCATGGGACAGCGCCTTTCCGTAGTTGAATAGATGTCTGCTAAACGCTTCGTCCCGGCTAATCCGTTGCATTCATTTGAATATTTCGTTTCGGACATCAACCGGACCGGTGTTCGCCGCAATTGACCCCGGTCAAGGCGCGCCCGCCCCCGCTCGGGCTCTTGTGTGGCCGGTTCAACACACCCACTTCCATCAGCGAACGGACGCGTCGCTTGCTCCAGAGGGCGCGTCGGACCATTTCCGCCTCACGAGGGGACACGCATGAATCTCGATCTCTATTCCGACCGCGCCAAACAGGCGGTCCAGTCGGCCCAGTCGCTGGCCCTGGCCCGCCGTCACCAGCAGTTCGCCCCCGAACACCTGCTCAAGGTGCTGCTGGAAGAACGCGACGGCCTGGCGCGCAATCTGATCACCGCCGCCGGCGGCGACGCCCGCCGCGCCGAGGCTGATGTCGAGACCGCGCTGAAGAAGCGCGCCCAGGTCTCCGGCGGCTCGGGCCAGCTCTATCTGGACGGCGACACCGCCCGCGTCTTCGCCGCCGCCGAGGAGGCCTCCAAGACCGCCGGCGACGCCTTCGTCACCACCGAACGCCTGCTGGCCGCCCTGGCGCGCGAGGGCGGGGTCGCCGCCGAGGTGCTGAAGGCCTCGGGCGCCAACGCCGAAAAACTGGACGCCGCCATCGCCGAGGTGCGCAAGGGCAAGACCGCCGACAGCGCCGGCGCCGAAGACGGCTATGACGCCCTGAAACGCTACGCCCGCGACCTGACCCTGGCCGCCCGCGACGGCAAGATCGACCCGGTCATCGGCCGCGACGAAGAGATCCGCCGCACCATCCAGGTCCTGGCCCGCCGCACTAAGAACAACCCCGTCCTGATCGGCGAGCCCGGCGTCGGCAAGACCGCCATCGTCGAGGGCCTGGCCCTGCGCATCGTCAACGGCGACGTGCCCGAATCCTTGCGCGACAAGACCGTCATGGCCCTCGACATGGGCTCCCTGATCGCCGGCGCCAAATACCGCGGCGAGTTCGAGGAGCGGCTGAAAGCCGTGCTGAACGAGGTCTCGGCGGCCGAGGGCGGCATCGTCCTGTTCATCGACGAGATGCACACCCTGGTCGGCGCCGGCAAAGGCGACGGCGCCATGGACGCCTCCAACCTGCTGAAGCCCGCCCTTGCGCGCGGCGAACTCCACTGCGTCGGCGCCACCACGCTCGATGAATACCGCAAGCACGTCGAGAAGGACGCCGCCCTGGCCCGCCGCTTCCAGCCGGTCTTCGTCGCCGAACCGACGGTCGAGGACACGGTCTCCATCCTGCGCGGCCTGAAGGAGAAGTACGAGGTCCACCACGGGGTGCGAATTGCTGACGGCGCCATCATAGCCGCTGCTGCCTTGTCGAACCGCTACATCACCGACCGCTTCCTGCCGGACAAGGCCATCGACTTGATCGACGAGGCCGCCAGCCGCGTCCGCATGGCCGTGGACTCCAAGCCCGAGGCCCTGGACGAAATCGACCGCCGCCTGGTCCAGCTGAAGATCGAACGCGAGGCCCTGAAGAAGGAGACCGACCAGGCCTCAAAGGCCCGGCTGGAAAAGCTGGAGGACGAGATCGCCGATCTGGAAGGCCAGTCCGACGACCTGACCACCCAGTGGAAGGCCGAAAAGGACAAGGTCGGCCAGGGCGCCCAGCTGCGTGAAACCCTGGACCGCCTGCGTCTGGAACTGACCAACGCCCAGCGCGCCGGCGACCTCGGCCGCGCGTCCGAGATCGCCTACGGCCAGATCCCCCAGATCGAAAAACAGCTGGCCGAGGCCGAGGCCAATGAAACCTCCGGAAAGGGCCCCCTGACGCCAGAAGTCGTCGACGCCGAACAGATCGCCGCCGTCGTCAGCCGTTGGACCGGCGTCCCCGTCGACAAGATGCTGGAGGGCGAGCGCGAGAAACTGCTCCAGATGGAGACCGCCCTGGGCGGCCGCGTCGTGGGTCAGGACGAGGCTTTGGCCGCCGTCTCCGACGCCGTCCGCCGTGCCCGCGCCGGCCTGAACGACCCCAACCGCCCGCTCGGCAGTTTCCTGTTCCTGGGCCCGACCGGCGTGGGCAAGACCGAACTGACCAAGGCCCTGGCCGAGTTTCTGTTCGACGACGAGGCGGCCATCACCCGCCTCGACATGTCCGAATATATGGAGAAGCACAGCGTCAGCCGCCTGATCGGCGCCCCTCCCGGCTATGTCGGCTATGACGAGGGCGGCGCCCTGACCGAGGCCGTGCGTCGCCGCCCCTATCAGGTCGTCCTGTTCGACGAGGTCGAAAAGGCCCACCCCGACGTCTTCAACGTGCTGCTCCAGGTGCTCGACGACGGTCGCTTGACCGACGGCCAAGGCCGCACCATCGACTTCCGCAACACCCTGATCATCATGACCTCCAACCTGGGCAGCCAGTATCTGGCCGAACAGGGCGAGGGCGACGACGTCGAGGCCGTCCGCCCCTATGTCATGGACGCCGTCCGCGCCCACTTCCGGCCCGAGTTCCTGAACCGGATCGACGAGATCATCCTGTTCCACCGCCTGGGCCGCGAACAGATGGGCGGCATCGTGCGGATCCAGCTGTCACGGTTCGAAAAACTGCTGGCCGACCGGCGGTTGAACCTGTCCATCGACGACGCCGGTCTGGCCTGGCTCGCCGACCGCGGCTACGACCCCGCCTATGGCGCGCGGCCGCTGAAGCGGGTGATCCAGAAGGAGCTGGTGGACCCGATTGCGCGCAAGCTGCTGGCCGGCGAGATCGAGGACGGCGGGGTTATTGCGGTGACGGCCGGCGAGGGTGGGTTGGAGATCGGGAAGGCGCGGGTGCATTAGGGCCGTCGCGCCGTCTCCTCCCCGCCTGCGCGGGGTTGGAGGGGTTCTGGACGCCGCACCTCTTATCCTTCTCCCATTGGGAGAAGGTGGCCGCGAAGCGGACGGATGAGGGTCGGGTGTCGAAGCCGGCGCAAGCCGTCGCACCGGCCGGGCCGCAGCGGACGATAGGGCGGCGCACGACCCTCACCCTTTGGCTGCTTCGCGCCGCCCTTCGGGTCGCGCAAGAAGGACGGCTGCGCCGCCGTGCGCTCAAGCCCTCTCCCAACGGGAAAGGGAAGGCCGTCAGAAGCCTAGTGTCTTCGCGCGATCCCGGATCGCGTCGTCTATGCGCCAGGGTTCGGTCAGGGCTTGGGCATTGGTGAAGCGAACGACGGTCCAGCCGAGGGCCTCGATGGTTTGCTGGCGAAGGTGATCGTTCAGCACCACGTCATCGCGTTCATGCACCCCGCCGTCGATCTCGATGACCAGATGGAGCGGGACGCAGGCGAAATCGACGACAAAGCGGCCGACCGGATGCTGACGCCGAACCTTCCAGCCATCGACAGCGCCGCCGCGCAACCGCGTCCAGACACGGTCCTCGGCCAAGCCGCCGCTTTGTCGCAGTCCCCGCGCATGCGGCGTCAGCCGGTTGGACGTCATTGCTCGAGCATCGGCGTCATCTCAACCCGTCGCAGGGAGACCGCCCGATAAAAAGCCATCAAGCCTCCTGCCGACAGTCATCCGATACCGTTCTGCGCCTTTCGGCAAGATGGGTAAGCGCACAGTGAATCGGACAGCCGCACCTCTTATCCTTCTCCCATTGGGAGAAGGTGGCCGCGAAGCGGACGGATGAGGGTCGGGTGTCCAAGTCGGCGCAAGCCGTCGCACCGGTCTGGCCGCAGCGGACGCCGGGTGGCGCACGACCCTCACCCTTTCGCGCAAGGACGACGGCTGCGCCGCCGTGCGCTCAAGCCCTCTCCCAACGGGAGAGGGACCAATAGTCACGCGTGCCGCAAGCGGGGGAAGGTCCGCCTCGCCGTCGAACGCGCCCAATTCGAATCGCAAATCCCTGCCTTATCAAGGCCTTGACCCCGTCAAACCGCCTCCTGCCCACCACCCCCGAAAACCATGCCATCCTGTCGCCCGCGAAGTTTCGGGACCAAGGACGGCATGGCGCATGTTCGGACGAAATGCATATCGGGATTTGGCGCTTTTGGCGCTTTGTCACCCTGTTTTTACGACAGGCTCATGCGCCAACCCCGACTCGGTGCGACGCTCCAGACCCTGGTCTTTCCCCCAGGGTCTGGAACCGGCGTCAGGGGTTGATCACCACCTTGATGCAGCCGTCCGCCTTCTCCTGGAAGGTCTTGTAGGCGTCCGGCCCATCTTCCAGCCCGATCTTGTGGGTGATCAGGAAGCTGGGGTCGATCTCGCCGTCGACGACCTTCTTCATCAGGGGCTCCAGGTAGCGCTGGACGTGGGTCTGACCGGTCTTGAGGGTCAGGGCCTTGCCGACGAAGGCGCCCAGCATGGTGGGGACGACGCCGACGAAGACGCCGGGCAGGCTGATGATCCCGCCGGGTTTGCAGGCGACGATGGCCTGGTTCAACGCATAGGGGCGTTCCAGCTTGCCGGCGACCGTCTCCTGCACCTTCTCGAGCATGCTGCCCGAGCCGTGGCTCTCCAGACCGACGGCCTCGATCACCGCATCCGGGCCTTCGCCGTTGGTCAGGGCCTTGATCCGTTCCTGCAGGTCGCCCTCGGAGAAGTCGATGGTCTCGGCGCCGGCCGCCTGGGCCAGGGCCAGCCGCTCGGGCACCTGGTCGATGGCGATGACCCGGCCGGCGCCCATCATGAAGGCGCTGCGGATGGCGAACTGGCCCACCGGCCCGCAGCCGAACACCAGGATGGTCTGGCCGGGCTGGATGTTGCAGTTCTCCGCCGCCATCCAGCCGGTCGGGAAGATGTCGGACAGGAACAGCACCTGATCGTCGGTCAGACCCTCGGGCACCTTGATCGGTCCGACGTCGGCGTAGGGGATGCGCAGGTACTCGGCCTGGCCCCCGGCGAAACCGCCGTACATCTCGCTGTAGCCGTACAGGCCGGCGGTCGGATAGCCGGTCTGCTTGGCCTGTTCGGCGCCGTTCGGATTGGAGCGCTGGCACAGGCTGAACAGGCTGGCGCGGCACATCTTGCAGTCGCCGCAGCTGATGGTGAAGGGCACGACGACGCGGTCGCCGACCTTGAGCTTGTCGTTGTCCTTGCCGACGGCGACGACCTCGCCCATCGTTTCGTGGCCCATGACGTCGCCGGACTTCATGCCGGGCACAAAGCCGCCGTAGAGGTGCAGGTCCGAGCCGCAGATGGCGCAGCTCGTCACCCGGATGACGGCGTCGCGGCCGTCCTCGATGGTGGGATCAGGCACCTCTTCGCAGCGGATGTCGCCCTTGCCGTGCCAGCACAACGCCTTCATGTCGGATCTCCCAGTGTGAGCGAGTTCAATCCGGCTGTGCGGGCGCGGTTCCTAAGGCGCCGCTTGAAAAATCAAGGCTTTACAGTTCGCCCTCAGTCCTGCGGGATCGGATTGGTCCGGGGGTCGGGGCCGTTGGTGACGACGCGGTCGCGTTCGCCCAGGTCCTTGATCACCTTGACGTCGGCGAAGCCCTGGGCCTCGAACAGGGCCTTGACCTGGGGCCCCTGGTCCCAGCCGATCTCGACGGCGAAGACGCCGCCGGGCTTGAGGATCCGCTTCACCTCGGGCGCCAGGTCGCGATAGGCCTGAAGCCCGTCGGGGCCGCCGTCCAGGGCCAGGTGGGGGTCGTGGTCGCGGACCTCGGGGTCCAGGGTCGGGATGTGGTCGGTGGGGATATAGGGCGGGTTGGACACCACCAGGTCGAAGCCGGCGTCGCCGAAGCCCGCCGCCCATTCGGTGCGCAGGAAGGCGGCGCGTTCGTTCAGGTCCAGGTTGGCGGCGTTCTCCTTGGCCACGGCCAGGGCCTCGGTCGAGATATCGGTGCCCACGCCCTGAGCCGCCGGCCGCTCGGCCAGCAGGGCCAGCAGGATGGCGCCCGAGCCGGTGCCCAGGTCGGCGATGCTGAAGGCCTGGGTCTTGGCGAAGGCCAGCAGGGCGATGTCGAGGATGGTCTCGGTGTCGGGGCGGGGGCTGAGGACGTCGGGGGTGACGTTCAGCATGATCTTCCAGAAGCCCTTCTTGCCGACGATCCGCGAGACGGGCTCGCGGCGCAGGCGGCGTTCGACCATGGCCTCGTACTCGGCCTGCTGCTCGGGCGTGACGACGCGATAGGGATCGGTCAGAATGTCCATACGGCTGGCGCCGGCGGCGGCTTCCAGCAGCAGGCGGGCGTCGATGGCCGGGCTGTCGATGCGTCCGCCCTTCAGGCGGGCCTGGGCGGCCTTCCACACGGTCAGCAGGGTTGCGGCGCCGTCGTTCGGCTTGGGGGAGAGGGGCTCGGTGGTCATTTCGGGTGATTGGCCCTTCGCGGCGGGGATTTCAAGCACGGCCGGTTGCGCGCCCGGCGGGAACGTCGCGGCGGCTGCGCCGTTCGCCTGCTGATGTCCAGGTTCAAGTCTTCCGCGCCTCCCCCCCGCCGCCCCTTGTGGAAGTTCGTCGCTGCGGCCCTGGGCGGTCTGAGCGCCGGCGCCGGCGCGGCCCATCTGCTCTATACCCAGGGTCACAAGGTGGGGCTGGAGCTGCGGCCCGAACGCCCCGAACCCCTGCCGCCCAAACCCCCGACGCCCGAGGACTACGAAACGAAGGAGCCGGGCCGCGGCCGGATGGCGGCCCGGCCCGAACACATCCCGCGCAAGGGCTGGACCGACATCTTGTGGCGCACGGGGGGCTCCTACTTCGGCGACCGGGTCGGGTTCGTGGCTGGAGGCGTGACCTTCTTCACCCTGCTGTCCCTGTTCCCGCTGCTGGGGACGTTCGTGACCCTGTACGGCCTGTTCGCCGATCCGGCCGACGCCTGGAGCCGGCTCCAGTTCCTGTATGGCGTCATGCCCAGCAGCATCGCCGCCTTCCTGGGCGGCGAGATGGAGCGGCTGGCCGCGAACTCCAGCGGGCAACTGACCTTCACCCTGATCTGGACCCTGGCCCTGTCGCTGTGGACGGCCAATGGGGCGGTCAAGGTGCTCTTCTACGGGCTGAACATCGCCTATCACGAGGTCGAGCGCCGCAACATCGTCCGCTACAACCTTCTGTGTATGGGCTTCACTCTGGGGGCGGTGGCCGCCGTGCTGTTCAGCTCGCTGCTGGTGGTCGGGGTGCCGGTGGTGGTGCGTCTGTTCGGTCTGCAGGAGGAGTGGGGCCTGCTGGCCCTGCTGCGCTGGCCCCTTTTGCTGGTCGGCTATGTCGCGGCCCTGACCCTGATCTACCGGTTCGGTCCGTGCCGGCAGAAGGCGCGCTGGCGCTGGCTGACGCCGGGGGCGATCTTTGCGGCGGTGGTCAGCCTGACGGTCTCGTTCGTCTTCAGCTGGTACCTGACCAACTTCGTCCGCACCGACTCCTATGGCCCGCTGGCGGCCATGATGGGCTTCCTGCTGTGGACCTGGCTGTCGGTCCAGGTGATCCTGATGGGCGCCGAGCTGAACGCCGAGATCGAGCATCAGACGGCGATAGACACCACCACCGGCAAGTCGCAGCCCATAGGCGAACGGGGCGCCAAGGTGGCCGACAGCGTCGGCGCCAAGCGGGGCAACCCCGCCGCCCTGGCCTTCACCCAGCGCCACGCCGAGGCGGTCGCCGACCGGCTGATGCGCCGCCGGAACCGCCGCGAGCGGGACAAGGCCGCTAAAGAATGAACCGGCTCAGATCCACGTCCTTGGTCAGGGCGCTCAGCTTGTCGCGCACCGCCGCTCCGTCGAAGGTGACCGTCTGGCCCGACAGGTCCGAGGCCTTGAAGCTGGTCTCCTCCAGCACCCGCTCCAGCACGGTCTGAAGCCGCCGCGCCCCGATGTTCTCGACGGCCGAGTTGGCCGCCACCGCTGCGTCGGCCAGGGCCTCGACCGCGTCGTCGGTGAAGGTCAGGGTCACGTCCTCGGTGGCCAGCAGGGCCTGGTTCTGACGGATCAGATTGGCCTCGGGCTCGGTCAGGATCCGCTTGAAGTCGTCCCGCGTCAGGGCCTTCAGCTCGACCCGGATCGGCAGCCGGCCCTGAAGTTCGGGCAGCAGGTCCGACGGCTTGGCCACGTGGAAGGCGCCTGAGGCGATGAACAGGACGTGGTCGGTCTTCACCGGCCCGTATTTGGTCGAGACGGTGGTCCCCTCGATCAGGGGCAGCAGGTCGCGCTGCACCCCCTCGCGCGACACATCGGCCCCGGACGCGCCCTGGCGGGCGGCCACCTTGTCGATCTCGTCCAGGAAGACGATGCCCTCGTTCTCGGCCAGGATCAGCGCCTCCTTGGTCAGGCTGTCCTGATCCAGCAGCTTGTCGCCCTCTTCGGCGATCAGGGGGCCGGTGGCGTCGCGGACCGTCAGCTTGACCGTCTTGGTCCGGCCGCCGCCCATCTTGCCCAGCATCTCCGACAGGTTCAGCAGGCCCACGGCCCCGCCGCCGGGGATGTCCAGCCCCTGGATCGGCGAGGCGGTGTCGGCCAGGGCGATCTCGATCTCCTTGTCGTCCAGTTCGCCGGCCCGCAGCTTCTTGCGGAAGCTGTCGCGCGTCGCCGGCCCGGCGCCGGGACCGACCAGGGCGTCCAGGATCCGGTCCTCGGCCGCGCCCTCGGCCCGCGCCCGGACCTCGCCGCGGCGGCGGTCGCGCACCATGACCAGGGCGCTCTCGACCAGGTCGCGCATGATCTGATCGACGTCGCGGCCGACATAGCCGACCTCGGTGAACTTGGTCGCCTCGACCTTGAGGAAGGGCGACCCGGCCAGCCGCGCCAGCCGCCGGGCGATCTCGGTCTTGCCGACGCCGGTCGGGCCGATCATCAGGATGTTCTTGGGCGTCACCTCGTCACGCAGATCCTCGGGCACGCGCTTGCGACGCCAGCGATTGCGCAGGGCCACGGCCACGGCGCGCTTGGCGTCGTCCTGGCCGACGATATAGCGATCCAGTTCGGAGACGATTTCGCGGGGGGAGAGGTCAGTCATGGACTGCAGATAGGGCGCCGAAAGCCCGAGCGGGAGGGGGCGGGGCCGACGGGCCGTTCCGGGGCGGGATTAGACTCAATCCACTGCAAAAAAAAGGAGTCTATTTTCGTACAATCTTCGGGGTGGGGCGCCGGGGCGCGCCGACCCGAGCGGGTCGGGACGGGCGAGGGGGTTCAGTTGTCAAAGACCGTGCGGGCATGATGGCACGGTTTTGGGGTGTGATAGGTTGAAGGGCGGTTGCGGGAGGCAGGGGGTTGAAAAGGCGGGGGTTTGGTTGCGGAATTGGGATGGGAAGTCGTGATCGCGAGCGTCCCAGGCGACGCTGTTCCGATGCAGGAAACGGCGAATAGACGTCGGTTGGCGACGGTTCCGGCCGAGGGCGAGAGCCGCAGGCGCCGTCTGAAACGGTCAGCTTTGGAGGCCACGGCTCTGCCGCTTAGCGGAGCGCCTCCCCCCCAGCCGAAACCACAAGCCGACGCAGCAGGGCTTCCATCTGATCTCTCTCATCACGATCAAGCTCGACCAAGGCAAGATCCGCCAGGGCGAACCGCTGATCAATGAACGATTCCACCAGGTCAAACCCCTTGGGCGTCAGTTTGGCCATCAGGCGTCGGCGATCTTCCGGCACGCCATGACGGGAGACGAGGTCCGAGGACTCCAGACGTCGAAGACAGGCGGTGAGGCCGCCGGAACTCAGAAGCACGCGTTTGGCCAATTCGGTCGGGGTCAACTCGAAGGGCGCGCCAGCCCGGCGCAGGGTCGCGAGGACGTCGTAGTCGGAATAGGAGAGATGGTGCTCCGACAGCAACTGAGCGACGGCTTCTTCATAGCGCCGCCCCAACCAAAGAATGCGCCCCACCACGTGCAACGCGCCTGCCTTGGTCTCTGGGCGCGCGCTCCGCCAATCTGCGAGCACCGTATCGATCACGTCCGGACGGGATGATGTCGTCGTCATTCGATCACACTAACCCAGCGCTCGGGTGGGCACAAACCTTGACAGAAAGAATCTTTGCATAATATATTTTGATACAAAGATATTTTCGCTTCAGGGGGCCGTCACCGTGACCATGACAAAACTTTTGGCGGCGACCTTCGCCATCTCGGCATTCACACTGGGGCAGCCTGCGCTCGCGGCTCCAGGCGCCGGCCCGGCTCACTCCGCAGCGACCCAGCCGTCCGGGCGGTCGGCGGACCAAAGCGCAGCGTTTGACGCCTATATGCAGGCCGCCGTCCGGAACGCGGCCTTCAGCGGCACGGTCCTGGTCGCCCGGGACGGCGCGCCGATCTTCCGCAAGAGCTATGGGTTGGCGAACAGAGCCTTTGACGTTCCCAATGCGGACGACACCCTTTACCAGTTGGCGTCGGTCACCAAGCCCTTCACCGCCCTCCTGATCATGATGCTGCAGGAGGAAGGCAAGCTGAAGGTCGATGATCTTGCCTGTGACTATCTCGCCGATTGCCCCCTCGCCTGGCGTTCCATCACCATCCGGCAACTGCTGACCCACACCTCCGGCATACCGAATTACAGCAGCCTGCCGGATTGGGACGAAACCCTGGACAGCCGGACCTACGGCACGGGCGGCTTGGTGGCGCTTGTGCGGGACCTCCCGCTCGAGTTCGCACCCGGCGAAGGCTATCGATACAGCAACGCGGGCTACAATCTGCTCGGCGCGATCATCGAACGCGTTTCCGGAAAGCCGCTGCCGGATGTCTTACAGGACCGGATCCTGACGCCGCTTGGAATGGACCATACGGTCTTCAACGCCTCCCGCCTCGTGATCCCTCATCTGGCGACGGGCTACTATTCCCTCGGCTCCACCTTCATTGAGGCCACGCCGCAATCGATGACCGGCGTGTATGGCGAGGCCGGGCTCAGCAGTACGGTGGGCGATCTGTTGATCTGGGCTCGCGCGGTTGACACCCACACGCTTATCTCTCGCGCGTCCACTGAACAGATGATCGACCAGGCTCGGAACAACTACGGCTTCGGCTGGGAAATCAGGACCTGGCACGGTCGTCGCATGATTGGTCACGCTGGCAGCGGGCCGGGCTTCTCGAACATGGTCGCGCGTTTCCCGGACGACGACTTGACGGTCGTCGTTCTGAGCAACAGCGACGAGGCCAGCGGGGGCGGCACGGCCCGCGCCCTGGCCGGGATATATTTCGGCGACCCGCAGGCTCTGCCTGAAGTCCAGCCAAAGACGCTGATCCTGGATGCGATCCTCTCGGGCGGCGTGGATGCGGGCCTGCGTCGGTATCAGGAGATGAAGGTCGCTGAGCCCTCCGCTGAAATCTTCACGACCGACGAAATGATCGTCGAGATAGGCTATGAACTTCTTGGGCTGCCCTCAATGGAGGCGGCGCGTCGGGTGTTCCAGTTCGCGCTCGAGCAGTTTCCCCAATCGGCCTACAGCCATGACGGCCTGGCCGATATTTCGGCGGCCGAAGGCGACAAGGCTGCGGCGATCTTGCATTTCGAGACGTCCCTGCAGATCGACCCGGAAAACCAATACGCCATCGACGGCGTCAGACGCCTACGAGGCGGCGACGGCCGCTGACCGCAAGCGCTGACGGTTCAACCCCGAGGGCGGGACCCGCCGTCGTCCATCTTCCGAACTTCGCCTTGGAGTCACGGGCGGACAATCGGGCGAAGCTAGGCTCATGGTAGCCAAGGGTCTGCGTGCGATCAGGGCGCCGGCTTCGCGGACACACCCCCTCCGTCACACCTCCCCCGGAGGGGGAGGAGACGGGCGGGTGGTTGGGCGGCGGCGGCTGGTGTTGCGACCTAGACCGTCAGTCGCAAAGCCAGGGCGGTCAAGGTGACGGCGAGGACGGGGAGGGTCAGGATCAGGCCGATCTTGATATAATAGACCCAGCCGATGCGGACGCCCTTTCGGGCCAGGACGTGCAGCCATAACAGGGTGGCCAGGGAGCCGATGGGGGTCATCTTGGGGCCCAGGTCGCTGCCGATGACATTGGCGTAGATCATGGCCTCCCGCACCGGGCCGGTCGCTGGCGACGCACAGCAGCACGATGGCGGCGACCGATGTTTTGTGGGCCGTGCGGCTGAGGTTTACCCGGCGGCGCGGTCCGATATGGTGGGGGCGGGAGACGCCGCCATGACCACAAACCGATCTTTCGCCCGCGCCCTGATCGCCGTCCTGGCGGGTTTGAGTTTGGCCGGGCCGGCGGCGGCGCAGTCGGGCGCGACGACGGCTTCGGCGACGCCGGATCGGATCGCCGTCGTCGGGGTGCGGGCCTTTCCCTCGCCGGAGGCGGCGCCGATCGAGGATGTCGTCATTCTGATCGAGGACGGGGTGATCACGCGGGTGTCCGGGCGCGAGGCGGGGCCGGTTCCCGAAGCCTATCAGGTGCTGGAAACGCCGGGCGGCAGCGCCTTGGCCGGTTTCTGGAACAGCCATATTCACCTGACCCGGCCCGTCCTGATGACGGCGAGCGAGCAGACGGACGCCGCCCTTCAGGCCGAACTGGACAACGACTTCACCCGCTGGGGCTTCACCACCATCCTGGATCTGGCGTCGACGACGGCGATCGCCAAGGGGGTCTCCGACCGGATCGAAGAGGGGCGGGTGCGCGGCCCGCGATTGCTGAGTGTCGGCGCGCCCTTCTATCCGCCGGGGGCGACGCCGGTTTACGCCCGTCCCTTCTATGAGGCCTTCGGCCTGCCGTCGGCGGAGATCGTGTCGGCGGACGAGGCCGTCGCGAGGGTGGCGGATCAGATCGACGGGGGCGCCGCGGCCGTGAAACTGTTCACGGGCTCCATCGTCGGCGGCGATCCAGATGTGGTGCATATGGAGGCCGCGACGGTGCGCGCGATCACCGACGCCGCGCATCGCAGGGGGCGACCCGTCTTCGCCCACCCGACCGACCGGGCGGGCCTGGATGTCGCGATCCGGAACGGCGTCGATGTTCTGGCCCATTCGGCGCCGATCATGGGGCCCTGGTCCGACGCGGATGTTCGCGCCTTGCTGGCCGCCGACGTGGCGCTGGTTCCGACGCTGGCCCTGTTCGAGGAAGCCGCCGATCCGCGCACGCCGGTCCAGACCGCGATCCAGCAGACCCGCGCCCTGTATGCGGCGGGGGGACGGGTGCTGTTCGGCACGGACGCAGGCTTTACCGACGCCTTCGACACCTCGAGCGAGATGCGGCTGATGTATGAGGCTGTGGGTTGGCGGGGCCTGCTGGCGTCCCTGACCACGGCGCCGGCGGCCGTGGTCGGCGAAGAGGCCCGGCGGGGCCGTCTGGCGCCGGGCATGGTCGCGGACCTGGTGGTCGTGACCGGAGATCCGACGGCGGACCTGGGCGCCCTGTCGGACGTGGTTCTGGTGATCCGCGCAGGCAAGGTCGTTTACAGACGCCCCTGACGGCTAGACCGTCAGCCGCAGGGCCAGGGCGGTCAGGGTGACGGCGAGGACAGGGAGGGTCAGGATCAGGCCGATCTTGATATAATAGACCCAGCCGATGCGGACGCCCTTTCGGGCCAGGACGTGCAGCCATAACAGGGTGGCCAGGGAGCCGATGGGGGTCATCTTGGGGCCCAGGTCGCTGCCGATGACATTGGCGTAGATCATGGCTTCCCGCACCGGGCCGGTCGCCGACGAGGCGTCGATGGACAGGGCCGCGATCAGGACCGTGGGCAGGTTGTTGGCGATGGACGACAGGACGGCGGTCAGGAAGCCGGTGCCGAAGGTCGCGCCCCAGACTCCGCCTTGGGCGAACCCGTCCATCAGCTGGGCCAGGTGACGCGTCAGGCCGGCGTTGCCCAATCCATAGACCACCAGATACATGCCGAGGGAGAAGATCACGACCTGCCAGGGCGCCTCGCGCAGGACCTTGGTGGTGCTGATCTTCGAACCGCGCCCGGCGACGACCAGCAGCACGACGGCGCCGGCGGCGGCGATGGCGGAGACGGGGACGCCCCGGGGCTCCAGCACGAAGAAGCCGACCAGCAGCAGGGCCAGCACCAGCCAGCCGGCGACGAAGGTCGCGCGGTCCTTGATGGCCGTGTCGGGCGCTGCGAGGCGCTCGACCTCATAGGCTTTGGGGATGTCGCGCCCGAAGACCGCGAACAGGACGACCAGGGTGGCGGCGACGGCAGCCAGGTTCACCGGGACCATGACCGCCGCATAGCGATCAAAGCCGATGTCGAAGAAGTCGGCCGAGACGATATTGACCAGGTTGGACACCACCAGCGGCAGGCTGGCGGTGTCGGCGATAAAGCCCGCCGCCATGACGAAGGCCAGGGTCGCCTTGGGCCCATAGCCGAGCGCCAGCAGCATGGCGATGACGATGGGCGTCAGGATCAGGGCCGCCCCGTCATTGGCGAACAGGGCCGAGACGGCTGCGCCCAGCAGGACCACGAGGACAAACAGCCGCCGTCCATGACCGCCGCCCCAGCGGCCGATATGAAGCGCCGCCCATTCGAAGAAGCCGGCCTCGTCCAGCAGCAGGCTGATGACGATGATGGCGACGAAGGCCGCCGTCGCATTCCAGACGATGCCCCAGACCACGGGGATGTCGTTCAGGGCCACGACCCCCAGCAGCAGGGCCGCCGCCGCCCCGCCCAGGGCGCTCCAGCCGATCTGCAATCCCCTGGGCTGCCACAGCACCAGAACGATGGTGACGGCGAAGATCAGAAGGGCGACGATCATGAAGAGGCTCTGGACGCGCGGGCCCGGTTCAGTCAGCAGGGGGCCGGCGTCGGGCGTGCGGCTTCCTGCTGACTGAACCGGCTCTCTTTTGCAACCGAGGCCCTGATGGACGTCGTCATCTATCACAATCCCGCCTGCGGGACGTCGCGCAACACCCTGGCCCTGATCCGCCATGTCGGGATCGAGCCTCATGTGGTCGACTATCTGAAGAGCCCGCCCAGCCGGGCGATGGTGGCGCAGATGGTCGAACGGATGGGCGTATCGGTGCGCGACATCCTGCGCGAGAAGGGCGCGCCCTATGCCGAACTGGGTCTGGGCGAGCCCGGCCTGTCGGACGATCAGTTGCTGGATGCGATCGAGGCCCATCCGATCCTGATGAACCGGCCCATTGTCGTCTCGCCCCGGGGCGTGAAACTGTGCCGGCCGTCCGAGGCGGTGCTGGACCTGCTGCCCGAGGAGGGGCTGAAGCCCTTCGTCAAGGAGGACGGCGAGGTGGTGATCGACGCTGACGGTCGCCGGGTCGGGGGATAGCAAAAAGGCGTCCCCCGGATCGGAGGACGCCTTGATGGGTTCGGCGATGCCGCCTTGGATCAGGCCTTCTTGGCGGCCAGCTTGTCCTGGTGGGCCTTCATGCCGGCCTGGATCAGTTCGGCGGCCTCGCCGGCGTCGCCCCAGCCCTTGACCGTGACCGACTTGCCCTTCTCCAGATCCTTGTAGCGGGTGAAGAAGTGCTCGATCTGCTCGATCAGGATGGCCGGCAGCTGACGATAGCTGGCGATCTCGGTGTAATAGGGGTTCAGCTTGTCGACCGGCACGGCCAGGATCTTCTCGTCGCCGCCGGCCTCGTCCACCATCTTCAGCACGCCGATGGGGCGCGAGCGGATGACGCAGCCCGGCACGACCGGCGTCGGGTTCAGCACGATCACGTCGCAGGGATCGCCGTCGTCCGACAGGGTGTGCGGGATGAAGCCGTAGTTGCCGGGATAGTACATGGCCGTGTGCAGGAAGCGGTCGACGAACAGGGCGCCCGAGGCCTTGTCCATCTCATACTTCACCGGCAGGCCCCCTTGCGGGATCTCGATGATGACGTTGATGTCCCAGGGGGCGTTCGGGCCGACCGGAATGGCGTCGAGGTTCATGGCGGGTCTTTTGCTGCGACTGCGAATATTGGGCGATGGGTGATAGGCCGCGCGCGCGGCCGGGGCAAGCGCGACGTGAGTCGGCGCCCTTGCGCGGCGCCCCGGACTGGGGTCATTTCGCGCCATGACCTGGGTTGATTGGGCCGCGCTGGCGCTCTTCTTCATCTGCTGGCTCGGCTATGCGCCGATCCTGAAGTTCGTCGGCCGCCACGGCGGTTCGCTGAACGACGACATGAGCCATGTCCGCCGGGTGTGGATGTCGGCCATGACCCACCGCGAGATCCGGCTGGTCGACAGCCAGCTGATGGGCCATTCGATCAATTCCGCCTCCTTCTTCGCCTCGACCAACCTGCTGCTGATCGCGGCGGTGGGGGGGATATTGTTCGGCGGCGAGAGCAAGCTGGAAGGTTTCGCCGCCGTCGGGGCGGACAATGTTCCGATCAAGATCCTGGAGGCCAAGCTGGCCCTGGTGCTGATCTGCCTGACGCGCGGCTTCCTCGATTTCATCTGGGCCCTGCGCCAGATGAACTACACCCTGGCCCTGATCGGTTCGGCCCCCGAGCTACACCACAAGACTGACCGCAAGGCGTTCGGCGATGCGGCGGCCGAACTGCTGAACCCGGCGCTGAGTTCGTTCAGCCAGGGCGTGCGGGGCTATTACTTCGCTCTGGCGGCGGCGGCCTGGCTGTTCGGACCGCTGTGGCTGGCCCTGGGCGTGGCCTCGTCCTTCGGTCTGCTGATCTATCGCCAGGAAGCCTCGCCCGCCGCCCGCGCCATCCGCACCGCGCGTCGCCTGCTGGGTGAATGACGGTTATTTTGCGTTTGCGGTAGGCGCGGAAGCCCCGAGACATCGCCAAAGCGGTGAATTGCGGCGAAAGGCGCCGCAATTGCGTAACAACCCGTGACCCGAAAACCGCTGTCGCCGCTTGACCGATTGTGCATCGCAACCTAGATTGATCTTCGACGCCTCCGGGCGTCTTGCCCTTCCTGGGCGTTTCCTCCCTATAGACTTTATATGCCGCGCCTCCGGGCGCGGCTTTTTTTTGACTTGTCGTTGATCAGTCAGAGACGGGATCCGTCCGCCCAATCCTCGCGGCACAGGGCGGCGATGACGCGGTTCAACGCCTTGGCCGTCGCGCCGTGGGCGGCGTTCGGCGTCTGGGTCGCCTCGTCCAGATAGAGTTTGCGGCTCAGTTCGATCTGGATCGCCTCATAGCCGTCCTCGGGCCGGCCCCAGACCTGGGTAGACCAGCCGCCGGCATAGGGATGGTTCAGCGCCACCCGCCAGCCCAGTCCCTCGAACAGATCGCGCAACCGCCGCGTCAGTCGCGATCGGCATGAGGTCCCATGCCTGTCGCCCAGCACCACCTCGGCGCCCACCGCCCGCGCCGGCATTGAATGCCAGTCGATCAGCACCGCCCGGCCGCAGCGGCCGTGCGTCCGGGCCATCATTTCCGCGAGGGCGTCATGATAGGGGGTATGGGCCGTGCGGATCCGCGCCTCGGCCTCCGCCCGTGACAGGCGGCGGTCGTAAAGCGGCAGGCCGTCGCCGGTCAGGCGCGGGATCAGACCGTATCCTGCCCGGGTCTTCGCCCCGACCGGTCCCTCGACGTCGTCGATCAGGCTGGGATCCAGCTCGGCGGGATCGCGGTTCAGATCCAGATAGGCCCGACCGATCCGCGCTTCGATCAGGGGCGTTCCATGGTCGGGGCCGGCCCGCACCAGGGTTCCGACCAGGGCGTCCTCGGCGCTTTTCAGGCTGGAACGCGACAGGCCTTCGACCGCGCCCATGTCGTCGGGATAGGTCTGCCCCGAGTGGGGGGAGGCGAAGACCAGGGGCGTCTGTGGCGCCGACTCGGGCGGCAGAGTGATCGTGAAACTGGCCCCGTCCGTACTCATAAGCACCGCATAGCGCGTTTCGTTGTGGAAGGAAGGCGGCGAAGTCCGGAATTTCATCGCCGGTTTACGCTTGGCGGCCTAGGCTGCGGCCCTGATTAAAACGGGTGCTTCTCGAATGGCGCGCATACTTTTGGCCGAAGACGACAGTTCGCTTCGCGGTTTCCTGACCCGGGCGCTGGAGCGGGCCGGGCATCAGGTGATCGACTGCGAGAATGGCGACGACGCCATCGACGCCCTGGAGCACGGCCCTTACGATCTGCTGCTGACGGACATCGTCATGCCGGGCGCCGACGGGATCGAGGTGGCGCGCGTCGCCGCCGCCCGCCAGCCGGGGCTTCGCATCATGTTCATCACCGGCTTCGCCGCGGTGGCCCTCACCGCCGCCCAGGCCTCGCCTCAGGCCAAGGTACTGTCCAAGCCCGTGCACCTGCGAGACCTGGTCAATGAGGTCGAACGGATGGTTGCGGCCTGACGCGGTCTTAAGGCGGCAGAACGGCGGGCTTAACGGCGTTCGGCCAAAAATCGCATTCTCGCCGTGAAATCGGCTTGATGCCGTCCGGGCCTGCCGCTATACGACCGCTCTTCCCGCTCCGGAGCCATTTCCCGGAGCCCTACGGCGGATGCGTAGCTCAGCGGGAGAGCACCTCGTTGACATCGAGGGGGTCACAGGTTCAATCCCTGTCGCGTCCACCATTTCTTCCCAAGACATTCAAAGGGTTGCGAAAACCGCTCTCCAGCGGTCGACGGCTCGCATTTGCGGCGCGCCGCTCGCGCGGCCGCCGCACCGGGGGCGTTCCGCAGGGCCTCAGGCGCCCGGCTGCCGGGTCCATCTCACCAGAGACAGGTCGTAACCCAGGTCGCGCGCCCGGGCCATGATCGTCTGTCGGGTCTGCGCTGAAGGCTGGGGCGTCCGCGACAGCAGCCAGAGATAGCGACCTGAAGGCTCGCCGACGATGGACCAGGAATAGTCCTCAGCGTGATCCAGCACCCAGTAGTTCCCGATATAGAAGGGGCCGAAGAAGGAGATCTTCAGCTTGGCGTTTGCGCTGCCGTCGATGACCTTCGCCTTGCCTTCTATAGAGCGCAGCGGGCCGTCCACCCGATCCTGACGGCAGGTGTTGATCACGCTGACCAGTCCGTCTGCGCGAAGGCCGTAGGTCGCGGTGCTGGCTTCGCATCCGCGCTGGAAGCCGGCCTCGTAGCGGCCGATCTCATACCAGCGTCCCGCATATAGGGTCAGGTCTACGGGGCGGGTCGGCTCGGGAACCGCCCTGTTGCCGACCGGGCCGGATTGCAGGCTGGCGCATGCGGAAAGGGCCAGGAGGGCGCCGGCGCCCATCAGGGTCGCGAGGATAGGTCTTGTCATGAGCGCCCAACGGGCGGGCAGGCGCGCCGTTCCTGGCGGAGGAGGCTGAGAGAGGGGCCGGGCCGGCGCGGGGCGAACGAGAATGGCGGACGCGGGTCGTCCATCGATGGTTTTCGAGAATCTTTCACAAAGGTTCAGAATCTGGTTGCGGTGAAAAAGGGTGGCCCGTATAGGACCGCCTCGCTCGGAA
>NZ_BSFD01000005.1:44937-197214 GCF_027922165.1 Brevundimonas intermedia | reverse complement strand
GCGGCCGCCGCCTTCGCCGCCTTCCCTCGCCTGCAACGCATCGCCTGCACCCTGCGCGTCCAGGACAGCGTCGCCGACCAGGCCCTGTCCGCCGTCATGCTGACCCGCGACGGCGACGGCGTGGTCGAGACCCGGGCCGAGGCCATCCACATGGCCGGAGTCATCGACCGCGTCGGCGGCGGCGACGCCTTCGCCTCCGGCGTCCTGTTCGGCCTTTGGAGCGGATGGACCGACCCACAGGCCCTCGATTTCGGCCTCGCCGCCGCCGGCCTCAAACACTCCGTCCCCGGCGACTTCAACCTCTTCTCCGCAGAGGATGTCCACGCCGCCATGCAGCACGAAGGTTTCGATATCCGACGGTAAAGCTGGAAATTATCTCCAGGGTTTCTCCAGCTATTGTCCAGCTAGGGCGCGGCTTCTCCATGCCTTCAAAACGGGGCAAGGTCGTTGACGGGCCTGTTACCGGCCCATTCCCGTCGGGGCTAGGAAACCGGTGTCAATCATGCTTCAGTCGTCGCTCGAAACGGTCGCCAAGAGCCGGTCGAGAGGTCACCCAGGAGTTCCCATGCCCGCACCGTCCATGAACCGTCGCGCCCTGCTGGCCGCCGGCGCCGCCGCCACCTTCGTCGCCGCCTCGGCCCCCGCCCTGCCGGCCGGCGCCCAGGCCTCGCCCGACCGCGCCGCCGTTCTGGACGCCATGAAACGCGCCGCCCGGTTCATGGTCGAGGAGGCCGCTGTGCAGGGCGGTTACGTCTGGCAGTACCTGCCCGACTTCTCGCGCCGCTGGGGCGAACTGGAGGCCGGCCCAACGATGATCTGGGTCCAGCCGCCGGGTACGGCCACCATGGGCCACCTCTACCTGGACGCCTATCACGCCACCGGCGACACCTTCTACTACGAGGCCGCCAAGTCCGCCGCCGACGCCCTGATCCGGGGCCAGCACCCGACCGGCGGCTGGAACTATGTCATCGACACCGCCGGCGAGGAGTCGCTGAAACAGTGGTACGCCACGGTCGCGGCGAACGCCTGGCGGCTGGAGGAATTCCACCACTACTATGGCAACGCCACCTTCGACGACGCCGGCACAGCCGAGGCGTCGCAGCTGCTGCTACGGGTCTATCTGGAGAAGAAGGACCGCAAATATCTGGCCCCGCTGAACAAGGCGATCCGCTTCGTTCTGGACAGCCAGTACGCCAACGGCGGCTGGCCCCAGCGCTATCCCTTCGTCGAGAACGGCGGCCTGCACGGGCATGCCGACTACACCCCCTACATCACCTTCAACGACGATGTGGCGGGCGAGAACCTGGAGTTCCTGATCTACGCCTATCACGGCCTGGCGCGGAACGGTCGGGGCGACGCCCGGGTGCTGGACGCCATCCACCGCGGCATGGACATCTTCGTGAAGACCCAGCAGCCGCAGCCGCAACCCGCCTGGGGCCTGCAACACTTCCCCGACACGCTGAAACCGGCCGGCGCCCGCACTATCGAGCCCCAGGCCTTCGTCACCCATGCGACGGGGACGAACATCAAGTCGATGTTGGGCTTCTACCGCCTGACCGGCGACCGTAAATATCTGGCCCGTCTGCCCGAGGCCATGGACTGGCTGGATCAGGTGGCGACCAAGCCGCCGCTGAACACGCCGGGCCGCACGCATCCGACCTTTGTTCTGGAAGGCGCCAACACCCCGATCTACATCCACCGGCGCGGCTCCAACATCGCCAACGGCCAGTATTACGCCGACGACAATCCGACCAATCTGATCGTCCATTACGGCTCGTTCCGCAACGTCGACACCCCGGCCCTGCGCGCCGAATATGCACGCCTGTCGGCCCTGTCCGTCGAGGAGGCGACCCAAGGCTCGCCGCTGAAGGCACGCCCCGGTTCTCTAAGCCTGCCGAGATATTTCACGCTGCAGGACGTGGATGTCTGGGACATGTCCAGCGATGCGCGACGCCTGAGCCGTCCGCACGCCAACCGCGCCGCCGAGGTGATGGCTGAACTGAACGCGCGCGGCTACTGGTCCACGCCCCTGACCACGACCTCCAATCCTTACAGGGGGCCGTCGCCCACGGCGGTGACCGGCGGCGAATATCAGATGACCCGCGTCGGCGACCTGTGGGACACCTCGCCCTATCAGACCGACTTCCCGGTCGAGGGGGTCTCGACCGCCGTCTTCATCCGCAATATGGGCGACCTGATCGAGGCCTTGGGCGTGTAGAGCCTAGAGATAGGCCCCCACCTGCCAGGGCACGAACTCGTTGTCGCCGATGCCCAAGGCCTCGGACTTGGACCGTTCGCCCGAGGCGACGTCGAGCATCTTCTGGAAGATGACGGCGCCGACCTCGGCCAGGCTGGTCCCGGTCAGGACGGGCGAGGCGTCGACGTCCATATCCTCGTCCATCCAGTTGGCCAGTTTCGCGTTGGAGGCCACCTTGATCGACGGCGCGGGCTTGGCCCCGAATACCGAGCCCCGGCCCGTGGTGAAGACGATCAGATTGGCGCCCGAAGCGATCTGCCCCGTGGCCGAGCAGGGGTCATATCCAGGGCTGTCCATGAAGCTGAGTCCCTTCACCCTCAGCGGTTCAGCATAGCCGATCACATCGTTCAGCGGAGTGGAGCCCGCCTTGGCCACCGCGCCCAGCGACTTCTCCAATATGGTGGTCAGCCCGCCCTTCAGATTGCCTGGCGAAGGGTTGTTATTCAACTCCATCTGGTGCCGCTCGGCATAGTCGCGCCACCAGGCCAGACGCGCGTTCAGCTTGTCCGCCACGGCCTGCGACGCCGCGCGACGCAACAGCAGGTGTTCGGCGCCCCAGATCTCGGGGGTTTCCGACAACATGGCCGAGCCGCCGTGCGCGACCAGCAGGTCCACCGCCGCGCCCAAGGCCGGATTAGCCGTAACGCCGGACCAGCCGTCCGATCCACCGCACTGCAGGCCGACGGTCAGATGGGAGGCTGAGACGGGCTGGCGTTCGACCTTGGCGGCCTCGGCGACCAGATCACGGACGACCGCGATGCCGGCCTCGATGGCGCGAGCGGTGCCGCCCGCCTCCTGTATGGTCAGGGCGCGCAGGTCAGGGCCGGCCTCCAGACCTTCGTTGGCCAGCCAGGCGGGAATCTGATTGGCCTCGCAGCCCAGGCCCACGATCAGGATGGAGTGGAAGTTCGGATGTCTGGCGTACCCTGCCAGGGTTCGCTGCAGCAGGGTCACGTCGCTGCTAAGTGACGAGCCGCCGCAGCCGCCCTGGTGTGTGAAGGCGACGACGCCGTCCACGCCCTGGGGAAGACTGGAATCCGGGAAGGCGTCGGCGATGCGGCGCGCGACCGTGGCCGAACAGTTCACGCTGGTCAGGACGCCCACATAGTTTCGCGTGCCGATCCGACCGTCGGCCCTGACAATGCCGTTGAAGGTCGCGCCGGACAGAGGCGCGGGCGGGCGCTGGTCGACCCCGACCTCGAACTCGCGCCCATCTTCGGCCATGGCCAGATTGTGGACGTGGACATGATCTCCGGCCGCAATATCGGCCTTGGCGCGGCCGATGACCTGGCCATAGCGGCGGACCAGACCGCCTGCCTCCACCGCATGCCGCGCGATCTTGTGGCCGGTGGCGATGTCGACGCGCGCGGGCGCGCCAAGACCCTCGGGCGTATCACCGGCAGCGATATCGTCCACGACGATGGCGACGTCGTCGGCGGGGTTCAGGACGAGGGCGCGGGGCATGATCTACTCCGCCGCCCGACGCGCGGCTTCGACCGCGCCGTTGCGGCGGAGCGACCGATAGGCGTCGGTGACCGCCACCGCGAACCGGCTGTCGCCCGCCAAACGGGGCGGAAAGACGGCGGACAGGCCCAGCAGAGCCAGGACGCGGCTCGGGTCGTCATCAACGCCCGCCAGCTGCTGAGCGGTCTTGGCCGCCAGCGGATCATCAACGAGAACGACTTCGCCGCTTTCGGTCACGCCGGATTGCCACCTCATCCAGGCGGCGACGCCAAGGGCCAAAGCCTTGATCCCCTGCCCGGCCGCGAGACGTTCGGCGGCGGCCGCCAGCAGGCGCTGGGGCAGCTTCTGCGAGCCGTCCATGGCGATCTGGCGAGTGCGGTGCATCAGGGCGGCGTTCGAGAACCGGCCCATCAGCGCCTGGCGATAGGCGGGAATGTCCAGGCCAGGCGGCGGGTTCAGCGTGGTCTGGGCCTCGTCCCACAGGGCCTCGACATAGGCGCGGAAGGCGGGGACGGCGACGGCCTCATGAACATGCTCATGGCCGGACAGGGCGCCGAGATAGGCGATGGCCGAATGGGCGCCGTTCAGCAGGCGCAGCTTGGCGTCTTCCCACGGCTCGACCGCGTGGGTCAGTTGCACGCCGAGCGAGAGGAAATCCGGCCGTTCGCCCGCGAACCAGTCCTCGATCACCCACTGGCTGAAGGGCTCGGCCTTGACCATGCCCCGGTCCTCGACGCCGAGCCGGGCGGCCAGGCCGGCGATGTCGTCGGGCGTGGTCGCCGGGACGATCCGGTCGACCATGGTTTGGGGGAACGCGCCCTCCGTCTCGATCCACCTGGCCAGGGCAGGGTCGATCCGACGCGCCATGGCAAGGACCCCGGCGCGTATGCGCCGGCCGTTGTGCGGAAGATTGTCGCAGCTGATGACCGTGAACGGCTTCAGGCCGCGCGCCTTCCTCGCCCGCAGCGCCGCAACGACGAAGCCGGGCGCGGTGCGGGGCGCTGCGATGTCGGCCAGATCGGCCGCGACATCCGGATCGTCCGCAAGCAGATGGCCGGTCGCCGGGTCGAGGCGATAGCCCTTTTCGGTCACGGTCAGAGTGACGATATGGACCTCCGGGTGGGCCATGGCCGCCACCAAAGCGACGGGGTCTTCCGGGCCGACCAGGACGCCGCAACCGGCGCCGACGACCCGCAGATGCTCGTCAGAGCCGTCGCGGACGACCAGGGTGTAGAGACCGTCCTGCGGATTCAGTTGATCACGGACCCCGGGCGACCGCAGCGAGGCGCCCAGGACGCCCCAGCGCAGGTCGCCGCTCGCCAGCGCATCGTCGAAAACCACCGCCTGGTGAGCGCGGTGGAAGGCGCCGATGCCCAGGTGAACCACGCCGGTCTTCACCCGGGCGCGGTCATAGCCAGAAACCACGACATCGGCGGGCAGGGCTTTCAGCGCCGCATTGGAAAGACGGTTCACAGCTTGTAAGCCGTCTTGACCAGACCATAGGTCAGGGCGTGGGCCAGGTCGTGGGCCTCATCCTCCTCCATCCGGTGTTCGACCACCAGCCTGGCCAGGAAGCCGCAATCCATGCGCCGGGCCACGTCGTGACGGGCCGGGATCGACAGGAAGGCGCGGGTGTCGTCGTTGAAGCCGACGGTGTTATAGAAGCCGGCCGTCTCGGTGACCTGTTCGCGGAAGCGACGCATGCCCTCCGGGCTGTCGTGGAACCACCAGCTGGGCCCCAGCTTCAGCGCCGGATAGTGTCCCGCCAGCGGCGCCAGTTCACGGCTGTAACTGGTCTCGTCCAGAGTGAAGAGGATCAGCGACAGACGGTTGTCCGATCCGAACCGGTCCAGCAGGGGCTTCAGGGCGCGCACATAATCCGTCTGGGTCGGGATATCGCAACCCTTGTCGCGGCCAAAACGGTTGAACACGGTGGCGGAATGATTGCGGAAACTGCCGGGGTGAAGTTGCATCACCAGGCCGTCTTCCACTGACATGGCGGCCATTTCGGTCAGCATCTGGCCACGGAAAAGTTCGGCGTCGTCCGGCGTCGCCGGGGCGGTCGAGACGCGACGGAACAGGGCCTCGGCCTCGGCCTTGGACAGGTCGGCGGTGAAGGCGGTCGGGTGGCCGTGGTCGGTCGAGGTGGCGCCCATCTCGACAAAGATGGCGCGGCGATCCCGTAGCGCCTGCAGATAACCGTCCCACGACAGCGCATCCCGTCCGGTCTGTTCAGCCAAAACCCTCAGATTATCTCGGAACCCCTCATAATCCGGATCCAATACCGGGTCGGGGCGATAGGCCGTCAGCACCCGCCCTTTCCAGCCTGACGCCTTGATGGTCTTGTGGTGATCCAGAGTGTCGAGCGGGCTCTCGGTCGTGGTCAGGACCTCGATATTATAGCGCTCGAACAGGGCGCGGGGCCGGAAGGCGTCGGTCTTCAGCGCGGCGTCGATGACGTCGTAATAGTGGTCCGCCGTCTCGGCCGACAGCCGCACGTCTATCCCGAAAGCCTCGGCATAGACCCAGTCATGCCAGATCCGCGACGGCGTGCCCCGGAACAGATGATAGTTCTCGGCGAACCGTCGCCAGATCCTGCGCGTATCGGTCTCGACCGGGCCGCCGTCGGCGCGGGGCACGCCCAGGTCCTCCATCGCCATCCCCTGCGAATGCAGCATGCGGAAAACATAGTGGTCCGGCGTGATGAGCAGTTCGGCCGGATTGGCGAAGGCCTGGTTCAGGGCGAACCAGCTAGGGTCGGTATGGCCGTGCGGACTGATGATCGGCAGGCCCTTGATCTCAGCGTAGAGGCGACGCGCCACGGCGCGGGTGTCGGTGTCCGCCGGTAACAGGCGGTCCGGGTGAAGACGAAGGGGCTGGGGCATGACGATTGTTCCTTCGCAGTCGAGCCGTTCCGAACCCTATGCCACCGGTTACCGTGCTGAGCGAGCTTGACGGTGGATGTCTCGTCAACCGCGAGGCAGAACGAAGGCTGCGGGCGACCGCGCCTGGCGATCGAAGGCGGCGGCGCGAACGGCGCCCCGGAAAGGGCTGACCCGGTTGTAGCGACATCCGACCGAACAGCGGCCCTGGCCTTGAGGCGTAAAAGCCAGGGGAGCCCGATCCTGCAGAACCCCGTCGACGAAACTGCTGTAGACGGTCCCGTCGAAGGTCTGGGCGACATGAAACCAACGCCCGACCGGGAACCGCTTGGCCTCCGTGATCAGGGTGTGGTTATAGCCTGGCCCCTTGGCGAATGCGTCCAGCCACCACTCGCCATCGCGGGTTCGGATCTCGAACAGGATACGGGTGTCCGTCGGCTTTCCATCAGGCCCGATCTCCTGAAGATGGAACCACCGCTGCTCGAACGCGCCCCCCTCGGGCCGGAATAGGGCTTCGAAGGTAAACGCGGTCGCGCCTGCAAGCGGATGGGCGTCGAGGAACAACGCGTCATCCTGGCCGTCGAAGAGGACTCCGTTTCCCCAAGGCGTTTCCACCAGACCCGGCGCGCCCTCGACATGCACAGCAAGCCCGTCGATCTGGCGCAGATTATCGAAGGTCCAGACCCTGGCGCGGTCTCGCAAGACGGCGGCGCCCCCCATGGTCGCGCATCCTCCAGCCAGGAGGCCCAGACCGGCGGCGGCCTCACGTCTCGTGATCATTCCGTCGCCCCCAGGCAGAGGAAGGAGGGCGCCGCGTGAACGGCGCCCTCGCCATCAGAACCGGTAGCGCGCGCCCACATAGAGCTGACGACCGGTGTGGTGATAGACATAGGTGCTGTCGCGCGACCCGCCGAGATCGCCGTGGTTCTGGCGGTTCTCCTCGTCCGTCAGATTCAGCCCCTCCACGGACAGGCTCAGATTGTCAGTGAGATTATAGGAGGCCGAGGCGTCGATGGTCGTGGTTTCCGACTTGCCCTGGAAGGGGATCAGGCCGGTGGCGCCGTTGGAGCCGGGGACGTTCTGGTAGTAGGCGTCGCGATAGGCGGCCGATATCCGGGCGTTCAGCTTGCCGTCGTCGTAATAGAGGGTCGCGTTCCAGGCCTCAGGCGACAGATTCACCAGATCCTCGGTGACGATGACGGCGCAGCTGGGCGTGGTGCAGTAGTCGATCTCGGATTCGACATGGGTATAGTTCAGCAGGGCGCCCAGATTCGAGAACGGCCCCGGCAGGAAGCTGAAAGTCTGCTGATAGCTGATCTCGAAGCCCTTCAGCGGCCCACCCTCGGTATTTGTCGGCGTGCTGAAGACATAGGTCGAGGTTGCCGGCCGCGCCGCCGTCGCCGGGAAGGCGACGGGGTTCAATGCCGTCAGATCGCCATAGGTCAGGGTCTGCTGCGCCGTCTGCACGAAGGTCGAGATGTCCTTGTAGAAATAGGCGAAGGACAGCAGGGCCTCGGGCGCGAAATAATATTCGACGGACAGATCGTAGGTCTTGGCGCGGTAGGGCTCAAGTTCGACATTGCCCAGCGAAGCCGTATTGCTGGCGGCGCCCACGGCGCTCAGCGTGAAGACCGGGACCAACTGGGTCACGGGCGGCCGCGACATCACCTTGGCCGCGCCGAACCGAACGATCAGATCGTCCATCGGTTCGATGGCCAGGTTCAGCGACGGCAGGGTGTCTTCGTATTCGTTGACGCCCGTTACCGGGGTCGCCACGCCGCCGACGTTCGAATAGCCCAGGGCCTCGACCTCGGTCTTGACCTGACGAACGCCCACGTTGCCGCGGAACGGCAGGCCCATGATCTCCGTATCCCAGTCCGCCTGCACAAAAGCGCCGGTGTCCTTTTCCGTCACGTCGCGCCAGTTGCCGTAGGTCGAGGTATTGCCGTTCAGGCCGATCAGCCGGAAGTCGCCGCCCGCGACCCCGGTGTTGCAGTTGCACTGGTAATCCCAGGCGTCCTGGAGCGCGCCCAAATCCGGGCGAATCCAGGAGGTGGCTGAACCGGCGGGCAGATCCAGATTGTTGCCGAAGCCTTCCAGCAGATCGGTCACATCCGCCATCGACACGCCCGCCGGCAGAGCTGGCGCGCCGTTGGCCAGACGCGCGAAGGCGCGGCTGCTCGACTCATATTCCTTGCGGCTGACGCCAGCCTTCAGCGTCAGGCTGTCGTTCAGCTCGAACTCCAGACTGGCCTCGCCGGTCGTATAGACATTTTCCTGGAAGTTGGAGCTGGAGCGCAGCTCCGAACGGGGCTGGGCGCCCGTGGGGCCGACCACCGACCACTGAGTCGGATCGGTGACGTCGAAGCCCCAATTGATGGCGGGCAGATCGCGATTTCCCCGGAAGTCGTAGGAATAGCCGTCGACGTTCTGGCGATCGATGATGGCGCTGACTTGCACGGGGTTGCCGAAGCTCGACTCGGCGCGACCGACCAGGCCATTGAATCGCAGGCGATCCGAAAACTCGTGCTCGACCGCAAAAGTCATTTGCTTGAACTCGGTCTCCAGCACGTCAAACCGCTGCTCGCTGCGGATATCCATGTCGTCGAGCTGGGCGTAGATCATCTCGCCGGTATCGGGATCAATCTCGAAATCGACGATATCGACCTGCGGCTTACCGCCCTGATCCGCGCCCCGGCTGAGCGACCAGGCCTGGAGGAAGTTCTCGCTGCGGGTCGAATCGAGCTTCGAGTACAGCATATCCATCGTGAACAGGGTCGGACCGTTGCCTGGGCGCGCCTGCAACGACAGCGTCGCGCCCAGACGTTCCTGGCTGTGCTCCAGGCTGCCGTAACGCGGGATACGCGGGTGATAGGTCGTCGCGGCGCTGGGCAGCACGCTGCCGTTCTGGAAACCGCCGTCGGCGCTCGCGGGCCCCCAGCGAACCGAGCTGAAGCCCTCCTCCAGGCTGTCTCGCTCGCTGTAAGCGATGGAGAACAGAGCGCCCAGCTGGTCGTCGGCCCAAGTATTGGAGACCAGGGCGGCGAAGCGCGGGCTCCAGTCCTCGGACAGATCATTATAGCCGTACTGGCCCGAGATCGCGCCCTGGAAGCCCATCTTGTCAAACGGACGGCTGGTCCTCAGGTCCACCGTCGCGCCCAAGGACCCCTCTTCGATCTCTGCCGAGGAGGTCTTTCGCACGGTGATGTTGTTGAACAGCTCAGAGGCAAAGACGTTGAAGTCAAAGCCCCGGCCCCGGTTTACGCCGCCAGAGGAGTCGGTTGCGCCGGTGGAGGCCTGAGCCTCGATGCCATTGATGCGGGTGCGTGTGAACTCCGAGCTCAATCCTCGAACGGTCAGCGTGCGGCCTTCGCCGGCGTCGCGATCAATAGAGACGCCGGGAATCCGCTGGATCGACTCCGCCAGGTTGGTGTCGGGGAAGTCGGCGATGTCTTCAGCGGAAATCGCATCGACGACACCAGCCTCGCGCCGCTTGATGTTCAGAGCGTTCTGAAGGCTGGCCCGGAAGCCGGTGACGACGATCTCGCCCACTTCAGCGGCGTCATCAGTCGCCGCCTGCCCCGTCCCGGCGGTCTGCGCGGCAGCGTCATGCGCCATGAGCGCCAGAGTCAGAGCGCCCAGCGATGCGGTGGTCGTCAGTGCGCGACGCACGAATTTGTGGCGTTGGTTCATTTTCAAATCTCCTCCCAGGTCTGGCGTTCAGGGATCATATCGTCCCCGTTTCACCGCCCGCTGCTGGCGGGCGACACCGGTGTCAGTTCTGGTTTGCCAGATTAGTGCTACCGGTGTCATAAGAGTTGTACGCACAGTTGCCGCCCCGTGGCAAGAACAAGGCGAACACGTCGTACGGGATATCTTCAGCGGGCAAGCCGAAGCAGAGCCAGATGACGACCGGCGCGACAGACAGCCGGCGAGGACAGGAGACGAAATGATCCAGGCGCACAACGTCGAGACCATGACCCCATCGCCCCTCGTGACCCGCCGCGCGGCGCTGGCGGCGGGGCTGGCCACGGGGCTGGCGGCCGCCGCCCTTCCCGGCTCCGGCTTTAGCGCGGCAAGGACAGGCGATCCCCGCGTCCAGACGAAGGCCGGGCCGGTCGTCGGGGTTCGTGAGCAGGCGATCAGCGTCTTCAAGGGCCTGAGATACGGCGCGCCGACCAAACGGTTTCAACCGCCCGAGCCGCCGACGCCGTGGCGCGACGCCGTCCCGGCCACCACATTCGGCGCCGCCAGCCCCCAGCGCGGCAGCGAACCGAACCAGAGCGAGGATTGTCTGTTCCTGAACGTCTGGACCCCGGCGACGGACGCCGGGCGACGACCGGTCATGGTCTATATCCACGGCGGCGCCTATGCGACCGGTTCAGGCAGTCACCCCCTCTACGACGGATCACGCCTGGCCGAGCGCGAGGACGTGGTGGTGGTGACGCTGAACCATCGGCTGAACGTCTTCGGCTACGCCTATCTGGCGCGGCTGGCGTCGGGGTTCGAGGATTCGGGCAATGTCGGCCAACTGGATTTGCTCCTGGCCCTCCGCTGGGTGCAGGACAATATCACGGCCTTCGGCGGCGATCCGGACCGGGTGATGCTGTTCGGTCAGTCCGGGGGCGGGGCCAAAATCGCCACTCTGATGGCCACCCCCGCCGCCCAGGGCCTGTTCCACCGCGCCGCGACCATGAGCGGTCAGCAGGTCACGGCCTCCGGCCCCATCAACGCCACGACGCGCGCTACAGTCTGGTTGAAGGCCTTGGGCCTGACACCGGACCGCGCGGCGGAAGCCGCGACCCTGCCGGTCGAACGACTGCTGGAAGCCCAGACCGCCGAAGACCCGATTCTGGGCTTCGGCGGTCTTTATTTCGGGCCGGTGCTCGATTTCCGCACCCTGCCCCGCCATCCCTTCTATCCCGACGCCGCGCCTCTGGGGCGGTCGATCCCCATGATCATCGGCAATACCCGCGAAGAGACTCTTGGCTTCATGGGCGACGATCCCAGGAACATCGGACTGACCTGGGACAGCCTGGCGGAGCGGCTGACGCCGGGCGTCATGCGGATCGACATCACGCCCGAGGCGGTGATCGCCGGCTATCGCGCCATGCACCCCGATTGGTCGCCAGACCAGGTGCTGATCGCCGCGACGACGGCCGGCCGCTCGTGGCGAGGCGCAGTGATCGAGGCGGAAGAACGGGCTCGCGCGGGCGCCCCCGCCTGGGTCTACCAGCTGGACTATCCGGGCACGATGCCGTCAGGCCGCAAGGGCGCCTTCCATACGGCCGACATCCCTCTGGTGTTCGACAATGTGACCCTGTCCGAGTCGCGCGTGAACGGTCCCGGCGCCCAGACCGTGTCGGACGCGATGCGCAAGGCCTTCGTCGCCCTGGCGCGAGGCGGCGATCCGAACCATTCCGGCCTGCCGCGCTGGGATCGATACGTTTTGCCCCGCCGCCAGACGATGCTGTTCGACGTCACCTCGCAGATGGCCGACGACCCGCGCGGCGACGAGCGCCAGTTCTTCTCGGCCATCCCCTACATCCAGCCCGGAACCTGAGCATCGCCCCCTAGGGTTCGAGCTCGATGTCCCAGTAGAGGTAATCAAGCCAGCTCTGGTGAAGGTAGTGAGGCGGGAAACGGCGGCCGGCTTCCTGAAGTTGCCAGGCGTTGGGGCGATAGGGCTCGCGACGGATCGGCATCATGGCTTGCCTGGGGGTGCGCCCCCCCTTGGCTAGGTTGCAAGGGCCGCAGGCCGCGACGATGTTCTCCCACGTCGTGCGACCGCCGTGCGATCGCGGTATGACATGGTCGAAGGTCAGCTCGGTCGACTCCCCGCAATACTGACAGGCGAAACCGTCGCGCAGGAAGACGTTGAAGCGGGTGAAGGCGGGGCTGCGATCCTGATCGACATAGTTCTTCAGCGCGATGACGCTGGGCAGTTGCATCTCCATAGACGGAGAGCGGACCACCTTGTCGTACAGCGACACCACGTCCACCCGGTCCTGATAGACCGCCTTGACCGCCTCTTCCCACGGCCAGAGCGACAGCGGGTAATAGGACAGGGGCCGGAAGTCCGCGTTCAGGACGAGGGCGGGAAAGCCCGACGGCGCGCGATGAACGACCTGCATCAGGCCCTCCCGTTCGCGGCGGGGGTTATTGAGGCGATAGGATTGAAGACGCGTCTCCTTCCCTAGTCCGAGGCGTTTAGCCTAATCCCGATTCGAAGACGCCGCCATGACGAACAGGCGACGAAACCGGCTCATTTTCGCTCAGGGAAGCCCGGCAGGGTCCAGCCCCAGCGCAGGGCGCCGGCCCGCAGCATGAAGCCAGCGACGGCGGCGACGATGGCGGCGGGCCAGATCGGAGCCTCTGGGATGCGCAGGATGATATAGAGGGTCGCCGCCAGTATGGCCGCCGTGACGTTGATCTCGCGCCGCAGCAGGATCGAGGGCTGGCCGGCCAGGGTGTCACGCACCACCCCGCCGAAACAGGCGGTCAGAGTGCCCATGACAATACAGATCAGAGGGTGGGCGCCGGCGGCCTCGGCCTTGGCCGTCCCCATGACGCCATAGGCGCCGAGGCCGATCGCATCGAGCCACAGCAGGGCGCGGAACCGCCAGTCGCGCTGACCGATCAACCAGATGGCCACCGCCGCCAGCAGGCAGATCGCCATATAGCGCCAGTCCTGCACCCAGAAGACCGGCAGCCCCAGCAGCAGATCGCGCAGCGTGCCGCCTCCAACTCCGGTGATGGCGGCGAAGAAGGCGAAGGTAATGACATCGTGCTTCTCGCGCGCGGCGGCCAGGGCGCCGGTGGCGGCGAACACAGCGACCCCGGCGAAGTCCAGAGCGGCGAGCACCGTGCGAGGGTCGCGCAACGGCTCCGTCAAGGCGGGATCGAGCGGGGTCACGCGGTCAGGTCCTCCAACGCGATCTCGCCCCGCTTGACGCCGCCATACCACCCCCACAGCAGATGCGCCGCCACACCGCGATGCGGTCGCCAGATCTCCGCGCGAACATAGGCCTGTTTTTCAGTCGGACGCTGATCAGCGCGGTCGGCCCAGCGTATCGCCTCCTGCAGGGCCACATCGCCGCCAGGGAAGACGTTCAGCCGCCCCTCGCAGAACATCAGATAGGTCTCGGCCGTCCATTTGCCGACGCCTTTGATGGCGGTCAGGGCGGCGATCGCATCCTCGTCGGACAGAGTCTGCATATGGTCCAGGTCGATGCGCCCCTCGACCTGAGCCAGGGCGATTTCGCGGCCGTACTTCGCCTTCTGACCCGACAGACCAAAGGCGCGCAGGGCGTCGATGTCGTGGGCCAGAACCGCTTGCGGCGTCACTGAGCCGCCCAACCCCTGGACAGTGCGCGCCCAGATCGAGGCGGCGGCGGCGACGGAGACCTGCTGTTCCACGATCATGCGGAACAGGCCTTCATAGCCACCGGGCCGCAACCGCCATTCGAAGACGGGCGTCTGGGCGTGCGCGCGCGCCAGAGCGAGGTCGGCGTCAGCCAGAGCTGCGCGGGCGGCGACGATGTCCTGGGCTGTGGGCGCGACGGGCATTTGTCCTGCTTAGGACGCAGGGACGCTGTCGGAAAGAGCGGGGCGCCGTTCGGGTCCGGAAACCGCTAGGATCGCCGAGATGTTCGCCACCCGTTTCGCCCCCTCTCCCACCGGCCGTCTGCACAAGGGTCATGCCTTTTCGGCCCTGACCGCCTGGTCCGGCGCGAAGGCGGCGGGTGGGCGGTTCGTGCTGCGGATAGAGGATATCGACCTCACCCGCTGCCGTTCCGAGTTCGAAACAGGCATTCTCGACGATCTGGCCTGGCTGGGTCTGGACTGGGAGACGCCTGTGCGGCGGCAGTCGGCCTATCTGACGGACTATGCGGCCGTCATAGATGACCTCCGAGAGCGCGGTCTTCTGTATCGCTGCTTCCGTACACGGACGGAGGTGCTCGCAGGGATTGGGAATGCGCCGCACGGCGCCATGGAGGCGGCCCGTCCAGGGCCCCATCCCTCGGACGAGGAAGCCCGTTTTCTGGATATCGGCCGTCCCTTCGCCTGGCGACTGTCGCTGGATCGGGCGCGTGACGCCTTGGGCGAGAGGGCCTGGACCCGTCTTCACTTCACCGAACAGGGCGCGGGCCCGAATGGCGAGACCGGCGTCGTGCCCGTCCGTCCGGATGCGGCGGGGGACGTGGTGCTGGCGCGCAAGGATACGGGCGTCGCCTATCATCTGGCCGTGACCCACGACGACGCCCTGCAAGGCGTCAACCATGTGATCCGGGGCGAAGACCTGTTCGAAGCGACCCATGTGCAAAGCCTGCTTCAGGCGCTTATGGGTTGGCCGGCGCCCGTCTATCGCCACCACCGCCTGCTGACGGGACCCGACGGGCGGCGCTACGCCAAGCGGGACCAGTCGGTGACCTTGGCGGAACTGCGCGCAGGCGGGCTGACGGCCGAGGCCCTGCGCGCCGAACTGGGCTTCAGTCGCGACGGCTGAACAGACGCGAGGCGCCGTAGCCGGTCAGGGCCGCCAGCACGACGCACAACAGGCCGTACAGCCAGGGCCGACGATGCGCGAACTCATAGATGTCGCGCTCCAGCCCGACCTTCTCGACCGTCAGGGTCATGTTCGACACCGACCGGGGCTCGCCGTCCTGGAACAGCCAGACCTCGGCATAGTATTTCCCGGTCGGGGCGACGGTGGGCAGTTTGACCTCGGCCCGGAACAGGCCGCGATCCACGAATTCGACCCCGTCGGGGTCGGTGTCATAGAGGGCCGCCGCCTCCTTCAGCCGGATCACGGCGCGGCGCCAGTCGAGATAGTCGTCGCCCAGGCGGCTGACGACCACGTCGCGCACCCCGTAGCGGGTCACCGTCCCGGCCTCTTCCGGCGCGTCGATGCGCAGATGGTCCACGCCGACGCCGAGCCGACGCAACTGGCCGAAGTCCGCGATGTCCGACAGGGGCCGGGTCGAGGCGGTCATGTAGAAGCCGGGCGCGCCCTCGAACAGGACCGGCCGGCTGTTTAGCCAGACCCCCATGTTGCGGGTCTTCTTGACCAGACGGACCGGCGCGTCGGGACCGCGCACCACCACGACCACGTCGGCGGGCTGGTCGGTCGGGTTGAAGACCGCGCCGTACAGCACGATCGAGGCGCCGGTGAAACTGGAATCGACGCGCACCTGGGCGTCGGTCAGGGCGGCGGCGACGCGCAGTTCGCCGGTCGTGGCCTCGGACCGATCCGGCGCCGGCGCCTCTATCGCGGGCGGGGGTGGAGGAATCGCCAGCATCAGTCCGAGATCCCCGGCGCGAGCAGGAAGATGTCGCTAGGCCGGACAAACAGGTCGAGCCCCATCTGTATGCCGACCAGCAACACGATCAGCCCCAGGGCGGCGCGCAGCTCCTCCGCCCGGAACCGGCCGGCGAACCGGGCGCCGATCTGGGCCCCGACCACCCCGCCCAGCAGCAGGATGGTGGACAGCAGGATATCGACCGTCTGGTTGCGCCCGGCCTGGAGAATAGTGGTGATGGCCGTGGTGATGATGATCTGAAACAGGCTGGTGCCCACCACCGCCCCGGCCCGCATCCGCAGCACATAGAGCATGGCGGGCACCAGGATGAAGCCGCCGCCTACCCCCATGATGGCTGACAGGACCCCGGCGAAGACGCCGAGGCCTAACGGCGGCAGGGCGCTGATATAGAGGCCCGACTTGGGGAACTTCATCTTCAGCGGCAGGCCGTAGAGCCACAGGGGGCGACGGCGGTCCTTGCGCGGCGCGGCCACGCCGCGCCGCCGACGCAGGATCTCGGTCAGGCTCTCGTGCAGCATCAGGGAGCCGATGACGCCGAGGAAGATCAGATAGGACAGGGCCACGACCAGATCGGCCTGGCCCAGCAGCCGCAGGTAGCGGAACAGTTCGACGCCCGCGAGCGCCCCCAGAGCGCCGCCTGCGGCCATGACCCCGCCCATCTTGAAATCGACCGCGCCCTGGCCAGCGTAGCGAATGACGCCCGAGGTCGAGGAGGCGACCACATGGCTGGCCTGGCTGGCTACGGCGACGGTGGGGGGAATGCCCAGAAAGACCAGGATCGGCGCCATCAGGAAGCCGCCGCCGATGCCGAACAGGCCCGAGACGAACCCGACCACCGCCCCCAGAATCACCAGGGTCGGCCAGTTCACCGAAACCTCGGCGATCGGCAGATAGATGTCCAAAGGACGCGCCTTCGGCTGGAGCGGAACGGGAGGCGCCGAAAGGCGACAGGTGATCTTTAGCGACGCGGGCGACGCGCCGCCACCCGTACGCGCAAAGGTTTAAGATCTAACCCAGAGCCTGAGCCCGGGCCTATCCTTGAGCCTGAGCCTGTTGACGCACGAAGGCGTCGGCGGCGGTGCGGGCGGCGCGCTGGGCGGTGGCGGAGGCGGCGGGACGGAGACGAGTCACCGCCGCCTGGGCTTCGCTGTCGCCGTTGCGGGCGGCGATCATGTACCATTTCAGGGCCTCAGTGGGGTTCTTGGCCACCCCATCCGCGCCGGTCTCATAGATGCGGGCCACATTGTACTGGCTGTCGGTCAGGCCGCGCTCGGCTGCGCGCAGCAGCCAGATCAGCCCCTCGGCCTGATTGGTCGCGCCGCCGTCGCCTTCGTAGAGTTGCATCCCATAGAGGTGCATTCCGCCGGGGTCGCCGGCCTCGGCCGCGCGGCGGCCCCATTGGCGGCTTTCGGCGGGATTGGCGGAGACGCCGTTTCCGCCGGTCAGATACAGCTGGCCCAGATAGGTCTGGGCGGGGGCGTAGCCGAGGTTGGCGGCGCGTTTCAGCTCTTCGACGCCTTCCATGTCGCCGCCTTCGATCCGGCCCACGGCGCGCTCGAACTCGGCGGCGCCGGCGTCGACGGTCGGGACGGCGTCGGTCGGCGTGATCGCCATAGCGATCGGCGTGTCAGAAGTGGAGGTCGAGGCCGTGGTAGGGGTTGGGGCGGCGACCGTTCCCGTCAGGCCGGGCAGTTCGATGTCGGGCAGGCCCGAACCATCGGCGATGGTCAGGAAGGCGTAGCCGCCGCCGGTCAGGGCCACGGCCGTCACCGAGGCCAGGAAGGCCTTCTTGACCGTCGAACCGTCCCGGGCGGCCTGCTTGTCCAACCGCTCCTGCAGCTTGGACTTGCCGCCGCGCTTGGGCGCCAGGCCGAACCCCTGGCGGGGCGGAGCCTCGGCCGGCAGGGCGGGCGTGATCATGGCCGCGCGGGCGGCGTCGATGGTGCTGCGGGTCGAGGCGGCGCGACCGGCGGCGGCGGCGGCGCCCATGCTGGCCCGAATCCGGCGCGGATCGACGAACTCCGTCTCGCCGCGGAAGTCGTCGTCTCCATCCGACATCGCAGGAGCAGCCGGAGCGATGATCTTGGCGACCGGCGTTTCAGGCGGAGCGGCGAACCCGCCCGCCGTGGCGTCCAGGGCGTCATCGACGTCGGCGCCGCCGAAGCCGGCGAAGGGCTGGATGACGGGCTCGGGCTCAGGTTCGGGCGCGGCCGCAAAAGTCGGCGGCTCGGGCAGCGCCTCGGGCTCCGGCTCCGGCCGGGTGGGTTCGGCCATGACGGCGGCCGAGGGCGCAGCCGGGAAGGGCGTGGCCATGGCCGCTTCGGGCGAGACGGGATCGACGGACCAGTCATCGTCCGCATCGAAGGAGTCCTCGGGGAAGACCGTCGAGCGCCAGTCAGCCTCGACCGGAGCGGAGACGGAGGCCGCGACGGCGCGTTCGGCGACGGCGCGCCGCGTCGGTTCGGCCGGTTCGCTGTCGGGAATGTCCAGCGAGGCGTCGTCCCGGGATATGGTCTGGCGCCGCGCATCCATCGTGTCGCGCGCCTCGGCCACCAGACGGGCCGTGCGTTCCTCGCTGAGGCGCATGCGCTCGGCCAGTTCGCCGGAGGCGCGATCATAGCGCTGCTCGATCTTTTCCGAGCTTTCGGACAGGCGGCGCGCGATGTCGTCCAGCGCCTGCTGCGAGCGACGCTCGGACTGGGAGATGCGGTCGCTGAGCTGGTCCGAGATACGAGTGATCTCGCCGCCCAGCTTCTCGAGCGCCAGGGCGTGGCGATCATCGCTGGCGGTCAGGCGCTGATCGACGCGGTCGACGTGGCGGGCGAACTCCTGGTCGACGCGGGCGGCGTGGCGCGACAGATCGGCATCAACCTTGCGGCCGACCACCTCGGTGACGCTGCGGGTGATGGCCTCGGCGCGGCCGACGGCCTCGCGCTCGACGGTCTGGACCCGGGCGTTCAGGTTCTGGGCGATCTTCAGGACCTCGCGGCCCATGGCCTCCAGCCCCTGGGCGCCCTTGATCTCGGACGCGTTCAACTGGTCGCCGACGGTGCGGACCGCCTGTTCGATCCGGTCGATGCGGGCGCCGGTCTCGGCGGCGTCGAGACGTTGCATCATCTCGGCGCGGTTGTTCTCGATCTGGCGGGAAAGGGTCTCGGCCAGCTTCTCGAAGCGGGCGGAGTCGCGCACGCCCTCGGGTTCGACGCGCCCCTCGGCGGCGCGGAGCCGCTGGTCCAGCTCGGCGAAGGAGCGTTCGAGCGTCTTCAGCGCCTCCGTGGTGCGGCTCTGGGCCTGGTCGAGGCGGGCCCCGACCTGGGCCAGCAGGTCCGTGCCGACGCCGGGTCCGGCGGCCTTTTCGACCGCCTCCATCCGCTGACGCAGTTCCGAGACGCCCGAGCGCTGGCGCTCCTCGATGTCGTACAGACGACCGGCCAGGGCGCCGAGAGTCTGCTCGACCTTGCCGAAGCTCTCCTGGACCTGAGGCCCGGTGTCGCGCTCGAAGGTGCGCAGGCGGCGGTGGCCCTCGCGCAGCTCTTCGGCGATCTCGTCGATCCGACGGGCCTGGCCCTTGGTCTGGGCGTCCTGACCGTCCAGGCGGCGGACCAGGCCGGACACGGCCTGGTCCACGCCCTGGATCGCCACAGTCGAGCGGCGCTCGGCGGCCTCAAGACGGGCGGCGATGGCGTCGATCGAGGCGCTGATCCGCTGCCAGCCCTCGTCCCCGGCGTCATAGGCGTCGTCGAGCCGGCGGCTGCGGCCGCGGCGTTCGAAGGTTTCGGAGGCGGCCGGACGACGCGGCAGGGTGGCGTACCCCTCGTCCTCGTCTTCCATGATCATGGAGTTGAGCCATTCGCCCAGGGTCATGCCCGAGCGACGCGCAAGATCCTTGGCGACCTCGCGGGCCTTCGGATCGATGCCCTTTACGCTCCAAGGCGCCGCTGCGCTCACTGATTCGGCTCCTGCCCCATGGGATGGAGGCTATAACGCCAATATCGAGGGTGTAAACGCATGGTTAACCGCTAGATGTTGCGGCGACTCCTCAGCCTGTGGACATCTTGCCCCGCCGGGGATTTCTGGGCGCAGCGTGGTTAATGAGGGCTTAAAGATTAACGCCTCGGTAATCGGTTCGACTTGCGTCCCCGCCCCGGCTGGGCCACCTGCGGCCTCATGAGCTTGATCCCCACTCTGATCCTGCTGGGCGCCGCCCTGGCCGTCATGGTCTTCGCCGGCTGGCGCGGCGCGCGGCCGCCCGACCCGTTCAAGGGGCCGCGCATGGTCCCCTGGCGCTTCATCATGCTGGGCGCCGCCGCCCTGGCGATGCTGCTGCTGATCCATCTGGCGACCCTGTTCGGGGCGGAACGGCCGCCCTGGGTGTCCGCCCCTTGAAGGCGAGGAGCGACGCCGCCCCGTCCGACACGAAACGAGAAGATGGCGCCTAAAACACGGTGACATGTGCCAGGCGCCATTTACTCAATTCGTTGTTTATAGACGACTTTTTTCAGGTCACAGGTGGCACGCGCGCCATCGGAGCGCGGGTTCGGACGAAGTCGAACTCCGAAAAATAGTCCAGGGGACGATGGCGATGTCAAAGACCAGGTCAGGATCATAGCCCGGCCTCCAACCCCGCCGTGTTGATCACGGCTTTTAATTTCAGGTCTCTGAAAAAACAGAACTTAATTTTCAGAATTGAGATGGCTGGCGGCGGCTCGCTCCCCTATTTGGCCCGCCCGCTCCCGACCGGCCGCCCTGTACAGGTGGTTCAGGAACCCGAGCGAGCCCGAGCGGTTGATCCTGCGAACCCCAGACAGGAGACGCACCATGGCCGACAAACTGACCCCCGCCGAGGCGGAAAAGGAATTCTGGAACAGCCTGAAGGAATCCAACACCGGCATGCTGGGCCTGGACCAGGCCGGGTACCACCACCAGCCGATGACCGGCTACGGCGAGCCGGAGACCGGAACCATCTGGTTCTTCAGCCGCAATGACACCGACTTCGCCCGCGACGTGGCTGTCGGCGGTCAGCAGGGCATGTTCTGCTACCAGGCCAAGGACGGCAAGGTTCAGGCCTGTATCCACGGCGACCTGTCGATCGACCAGGACCGCGCCCGGATCGACAAATACTGGAACCCCGTCGTCGCCGCCTGGTACCCGGAAGGCAAGGACGACCCGCACCTGACCCTGATCCGCTTCGACGCCGAGGACGGCCGGGTCTGGGTCTCGGACAAGGGCGCGCTGGGCTTCGGCTACCAGGTCATGAAGGCCAATCTGACCAAGACGACGCCGGACGTGGGCGGCGTCTCGGATGTGAACCTGCAATAGGTCAGGCGCGCTACGAAACCTAGCTTCAGCCGAAAGGGGCGCGTCGACATGCTGGACGCGCCCCCGTTTTACGCGCCCGACATAAGGTCGGGCGTTCGGACCGTTAGGCGTTCGCCTCAACAACAGGCTGCTCTCCGCCGTCCCACGGCGTCCAGCTGTTCAGCGCCTGCTGAAACAGTCGAGCGGCCAGGGCGTCGCTCATCGGGGCGGCGGCGATGCGGGCCGCCTCGGCGGTTCTCAAATCCCCGATCTCTCGGCTGAGGAAGCTTACGCTGCCGGTGGGTCCCGAGGCCCTCTCAGCCAGATCCGCCGTGATCTGTTCGCGAGACGGCTGGACGGCCGCTGTTTCCGCGCTCGGGGCGCCGGCTTCTTCGGGGCTGCTGTCCAGCATCCGCTCTATCTCGGCCTTCAGCTCCGGAGGAACCTCGGAAATCTGCGCCGGGTCGATCGCAATGAGGCGGCCGACGAGGAAGTCATCGACAGACAGCGGCTGATCTGTATCCACGCCGCGCCGTGTCATCAGGACGCGGCCGGTCGCATAGCCGGCATCATAGGCGGCCGCACGGCGCAGATCCGCCGAAGCCTCGCGTTCCGACTTTGACACCAAACCGTCGCCGTCTGTGTCCGTTTCGGCAAACCAGTCGGCAAGATATTCCTGATCGGAAATGGATTCCGACCCGGACTGGGCCTGGATCAGGGCGTTCAGGGTGTCGGCGCCGAATGTGTCGGCGGGAGTCATCTCGGCGCGGGTGACGCGGCCGTCCGCATCGGCGTCGAAGGTTTCGAACGCCTTGGAAACCTTGGCGTTTCCAGCATCGACCGCGCTGATCTCGTCGAGGGTCAGGGCGTCGTCGCCGTCGGTGTTCAGACGGTCGAACAGCTTCTGATAGAGCTGTTGCGTGAGGGTGGAACCCGCAGCGGAAATCGTGGTCATGGCCTCAGCCTCCCCAGGGCGCGACAAGCGTGACCTTAGGGAAGCAAGAGCCAGACCGCGCGACGCACGGTCTGGCGATCGTCAGATCGGGGTCAGCCCGCGAAACACCAGGCTAGGACCGCCTTCTGGGCGTGGATGCGGTTTTCGGCCTCGTCCCAGACCAGGGAGCGGGGACCGTCGATGACGGCGTCGGTGACTTCTTCGCCCCGGTGGGCGGGCAGGCAGTGCAGGAAGACCGCGTCCGGGTCGGCGAGATCCATCAGGGCCTCGTCCACCGCATAGGCCTCGAACGCCGCCAGGCGCGCCTCATAGTCCTGGTCGCCCATGGAGACCCAGGTGTCGGTGACGACGACATCGGCGCCCTTGACCGCCTCGCGCGGGTCGCTGGTCAGGGTGACGGCGTTTCCGCCCTTGGCCAGGTCGCGCAGGTCGGGGTGGTACTCCGCCGGGCAGGCGACGTTCAGGTGGAAGCCGAACTTGGGCGCCGCGTGCATGAAGCTGTGGCAGACATTGTTGCCGTCGCCGATCCAGGCGATGGTCTTGCCCGAGACCGGGCCGGAATGCTCCTCGATCGTCTGCAGGTCGGCCAGGATCTGGCACGGATGCGACCGGTCGGTCAGGCCGTTGATCACCGGCACGGTCGAGACGCGGGCGAAGCGTTCGACGTCCTCGTGGCTGTTGGCGCGGATCATGACGGCGTCGACCATGCGCGACAGGACCCGGGCCGTGTCCTCGACCGGCTCGCCCCGGCCCAACTGCATATCGGAAGCCGTGGCGATGATGGCGGCGCCGCCCAGCTGGCGGATGGCCGCGTCGAAGCTGAACCGGGTTCGGGTCGAGTTCTTCTCGAAGATCATGGCCAGGACACGATCCCGGCCCGGCGCGTCGGCGTCGGGCCGCCCCTGGGGCCAGCCCTTGCGGGCGGCCTTTCGGGCGTGGGCGTCGTCCAGGATGGACCGCAGATCGGCGGCGTCCAGCAGGTGGATGTCGAGGAAGTGCCGGACCATTGCCTAACTCCGCTCATCCCCGCGAAAGCGGGGACCTAGTGCTTTGGGCGACGGGCGCCCGATGTCTGTTACATCCGCCGGTCCAGGCGCTTTCGCATAAAAGGCCTGGGTCCCCGCTTTAGCGGGGATGAGCGGTTTGGAAGATCAGGCCGCCCACTTCTCGCGGGCGGCCTCGCAGGCGGCTTCGAACCGGGTGATCAGTTCGCGGGCCTCTTCGAGCGTCAGGTTCAGCGGCGGCAGCAGGCGCACGCAGTTGTCGCCGCCCCCGGCGATCAGCAGCTGTTGCGTGTCGCGCGCCAGGGCCATGAACTCGCGATTGTTCGGAACCAGCTTGACCCCGATCAACAGCCCCTTGCCGCGCACGTCGACGATGACGTCCGGGAAGCGGGACTGAAGCCCCGCCAGCTGCTGCTTCAGATAGCCGGCGATCTCGTTGACGTTGTTCAGGGTCTCGGGCGTGTTGATCAGGGACAGCGCCTTCAGACCCACGGCCATGGCCAGGGGATTGCCGCCGAAGGTCGAGCCGTGGGCGCCGACCGTCATGCCCGAGGCCGCGCGGGCCGTGGCCAGGCAGGCGCCGATGGGGAAGCCGCCGCCCAGAGCCTTGGCCACCGCCATGATGTCGGGCGACATGCCGGCCCATTCGTGGGCCCACAGCTTGCCGCTGCGGCCCATGCCGCACTGGACCTCGTCGAAGATGATCAGGACCCCGTGCTCGTCGCACAGGTCACGCAGGCCGCGCAGACATTGTTCCGGCATGGCGCGGCAGCCGCCCTCGCCCTGGACCGGCTCGACGATGATGGCGGCGGCCGTGGGACTGGCGATGGCGGCCTTGATCGCCTCGTGGTCGCCCCACTTCAGCTGGTGGAAGCCTTGCATGGCCGGGCCGAAGCCCTCGGTATAGCTGGGGTTGGCGGCGGCGTTGATGGCGCCATAGGTGCGGCCGTGGAACGAGCCGTCGAAGCCGTAGATATCGATCCGCTCGGGCGCGCCGTTGGCCGAATGATATTTGCGCGCCGTCTTCAGGGCGCACTCCACCGCTTCGGTGCCCGAGTTGGTGAAGAAGACTACGTCGGCGAAGCTGCTCTCGCACAGGGCGTCGGCCAGGGCTTCCTGGCCCGGGATGCGGAAGATGTTGGAGACGTGCCACAGCTTCTCGGCCTGATCCTTGACCGCCTGGACCAGTTCGGGGTGGGCGTGGCCCAGGCCGTTGGTCGAGATGCCGGCGACGCAGTCCAGATACTCGGTCCCGTCGGTCGACCACAGGCGAGCGCCTCGGCCGCGTTCCACTTCCAGCGGCGCGCGATTGTAGACACCCATCAGATGGTTCGTGGACACGGGACTAAGACCTCCAAAAGCGATACGGCCCCGACGCGAGGCGCGACGGAGCCGGTTTCATAGGGACAGGGGTTGTCGGACGGGCGACGGTGTTAGTCAACACCGTCGCTGGGGGCTTTCGTCAGGGCGCCGTCCGGTCCAGCCGCAGGGTCAGGTCGGCGATGAAGCGGCCGAAACGGGCCACGTCCTCGCCGTTCAGATAGGACAGCTTGTCTTCCGTCGAATGGATGCGCTGGAAGACCGGCGGGACGAAGCCCTCCTTCAGGCCGTTATCCTCGCCGCCATTGAAGGCCAGCCACATCTGGTGGGCGCCGACGGCGTCCTGGGTTCCAAGCGAGACCACTGGCACGCCGGCGGCCGAGAAGACCCGGTCGTCGCTGGGCGGATAGACGGGGAAGGCGACGCAATCGACGCCCTGCTCCGCGCACTGGCTGCGCAGGGCCGTGAGCACGAAACCGGACTGGGCGCCGTTGTTCTCGCCATACATGACGGTGCGGCCATAGGCGGCGACGTCGGCGTTGATCACGGCGTGGATGCGGGTCTTGTCATGGGCGTCCAGCCAGGCCTTGGCGCCGATCAGGCCCAGCTCCTCCTGGTCGGTCAGGACGAAGATCAGCCGGTGGCCGGTCGTCTGGCCCTTCAGCGCCTTCATCGCCTCGATCATGGCCAGGACCGAGCCGGCGTTGTCGACGATCCCCTGGGACATCGAGCCGTCGCGCAGCTTCACCGCGTCATAGTGGGCGGTCAGGACGATGTCCTTGGGGCCGTCGCCCAGGGTGACGACGACGTTCGAGCCGGCCACGGGGCCGGTGCGTTGATTGCCGCCGTCGAAGGCCTGAATCTGGTGCGGGAGGCCGGCGGCCGTCAGTTGATCGACGATGACGGCCATGCGCTCGGCGTTCGTCGGTTTCACGAAGGCGGCGGCGGCCGTCTGTATCTCGGCGCCCGAATCCTGGGCTGTGGCCGGAAGGGCGACAAGAAGCGCCGCAGCGGCGACAAATGAACGGAACAACATGGCGGACCTCCCCAGGGTGATCCGCCAGAGTTAGCCGCCTAGCTCTTCAGGCGCCAGCCCGAGCGGAACACGCGCCAGCAGACGACACCCATCACGACCATCAGCACGGCCGAGCCGATGACGCCGATGGTCAGATTGCTCTCGGCATGGCCGATGAAGCCGTAGCGGAAGCCGTCGATCAGATAGAAGAAGGGGTTGTAGCGGCTGAGCGAGCGGAAGGGCTCGGGCAGATTGTCGACCAGATAGAAGGTGCCCGACAGGAAGGTCATGGGCATGACGATGAAGTTCTGGACCGCCGACAGATGGTCGAACTTCTCGCTCCACAGGCCCGCAAGCACCCCGGTCATGCCCATGATGAAACTGGCGGCCAGGGCGAACCAGACGATGGCGAAGACATTGGCCACGCCCAGGGGGGCGAACGGCAAAACGCACACGGCCGTGACCAGACCGACCACCGCGCCCCGCGTCGCCGCGCCCAGGGTGAAGCCCAGGGTCAGCTCCAGCGGGCTGAGCGGCGGGGTCAGGAAGTCCGTCGCCGTGCCCATGATCTTGGCCTGGATCAGGCTGGACGAGGCGTTGGCGAAGGCGTTGTTCAGCACCGCCATCATGATCAGGCCGGGCGCCACGAACAGGGCGAAGGGCGTGCCGTGCAGCGGCGGCCGGGCGTCCTGAAGCGCGACCACGAAGACCAGCATATAGAGCAGGGTCGTCACCACCGGGGCCGCCACCGTCTGGGCCCCCACCTTCCAAAACCGCCGCACCTCGCGAAGATACAGGGTCTGCACCCCGATCCAGTTGACCCCCGGATAACGCCGCGGCTGCGGCAGGCCGGCGGGGCGAGTGGCGATCAGAGCGGGCGTGGTCTCGGTCATGGGGCGCCAGATGCGCTTTGGGACGTGGCTTCGCAAGGGCGTGGTGACTCGGGATTGGTGAATCGTGACCTTCGCTGAGTGACGTTTCACGCGTCACCCTTTACGCCTCCGGCTTAACCTTAACGAAGATTCAACATCTGGTTTCTGTGGACGGTTGATTCGCACATCTTGCGTCTCTTAACGGCTGGTTTACGATTAGTGGTAGGTCAAGACCCCGGAGGGGGAGCCTGGACCTAGATATTGAATCCAAACTCGCTGGAGGGTGGCATGACCGCAGGCTGGACCGACGACCGCGTAGGCGCGCTGAAGAAACTCTGGCTTGAGGGCCAGTCCGCGAGCCAGATCGCCAAACAACTGGGCGGCGGGGTCACCCGCAACGCCGTGATCGGCAAGGTGCACCGTCTGGGTCTGTCAGGCCGGGCCGCCCCGTCGCAGCCGGCGCGCACCGCCACCACCTTCCGCACCACCCGCCCGCGTCCGGCCGTGACCACGGCCCAGACGCCCCAGCCCTCGGCCCCGCGTCGCCTTGAGGCCGTCCAGCCCAAGCCGGTTCAACCGGCCGCCCCGGCGCCCGCTCCGATCCCGGATCTGCCGGGCACGGCCACGGTCATGACCCTGGGCGCCCACATGTGCAAATGGCCGATCGGCGACCCGTCGTCGCGCGAGTTCAGCTTCTGCGGCCGCCGCGCCTCGGAAGGCGTCTATTGCGTCGAACACGCCCGCGTCGCCTACCAGCCGCAAGTCCGTCGCGGCAGCAAGGAAAGCGGTTCGGACCTGGCCCGCAGCCTGCGTAGATACATCTAAGGGCGCTATCGCGCTTCGCGCTACTTGAGCGCGGCGCCTCGCGCGGGTCATCCCCGCGTCACAGATGCTCTTTAGGGAGCCGACTTCCCCCTCGCCGGCCTGCGCAAGCGGCCGGCGAGACTCAAGGGGGCGGGGCTGCGGTTCATCCGGGTTGACGCAGCCCCATCCGCTTTTCGATCAGTTCAGCACCCGCCGCGCATCGGGCGTGTCCAGCGAGAAGGCCGGAATCTCCGCCTCGAAACTGCGGCCGTCCGCATCCGTCATATAATAGGCGCCCACCATCGACCCGCTGTCGGTGCTCAGCGGACAGCCCGAGGCGTAGGCGTAGCTGCCGCCCGGTTCGATCACCGGCTGTTCGCCGACCACGCCGGGGCCGCGCACCTCTTCAACATGGCCGTGGCCGTCGGTGATGGTCCAGCGGCGGGCCATCAGCTGCACCGTCGATCCGCTCAGGTTCACAATCTCGATCTGATAGGCCCAGACCCAGCGGCCTTCGTCGGGATCGGACTGGCCCGCCAGATAGGAGGGCCGGACCCGGATCAGGATGCCGTTCGATTCGGCGGTATAGGCAGGACCATCGTGCATGGGCTATATGCTCGCCCCGCCGCGCGCGGGCTGCAAGCGCGACTTGGCGACAAGTCGTGAAAACCGTGTGAGACAGACGCCATGAGCTCCTTCCAAGCGCCCCGTCCCGGCATCCTGCCCGCCCAGTCCATCGAGACGTTGATCGCCACGGGCGCCATCACGTCGGACACCTCGTTCGATCACGACCAGGTCCAGCCGGCCAGCCTGGACCTGCGCCTGTCGGACCAGGCCTGGCGGGTCCGCGCCTCCTTCCTGCCCGGTCGTCGCAAGGTCGAGGAGCGCATCGCCGATGTGGCCATGCACGCCATCGAGATCACCGACGCCGGGGTCGTGCTGGAAAAGGGCTGCGTCTATATCGTGCGCCTTCAGGAGCGGCTCAAACTGCCCCAAGGCCTGATCGCCCGCGCCAATCCGAAAAGCTCGACCGGGCGGGTGGATGTCTTCGTACGCCTGCTGACCGACCAGGGCGCCAGTTTCGACGATGTGGCCGAGGGCTATGACGGGCCGCTCTATATGGAGGTCGCGCCCCAGACCTTCTCGATCCTGGTCCGTCCCGGCACCCGGTTGAACCAACTGCGCCTCAAGGCCGGCGATCCGCCCAAGCTGGAGACCCGCTCGGTCGGCGTCGATCTGCAAGGCGGCGACATCGTCGGCTTCCGGGGCCGCCGCCACGCCGGGGTGGTCGACCTGGACCATATCGACGGCCATGACCCGCGCGACTTCTGGGAGCCGCTGACCCTGCGGCGCGGCGAACTGCTGCTGGATCCGGGCGAGTTCTACATCCTGGCCTCGTCCGACGATGTCGAGATCCCGGTCGATCAGGCCGCAGAGATGACCCCCATCGACCCGTCGGTGGGCGAGTTCCGCGTCCACTACGCCGGCTTCTTCGACCCCGGCTTCGGCACGGACGAGGCGCACGGCGCCGGCTCCAAGGGGGTGCTGGAGGTCCGCACCCACGACACGCCCTTCCTGCTGGAACACGGCCAGATCGTCGCCCGCCTGGTCTACGAGCCCCTGACCGAACGCCCCAGCCGCCTGTATGGCGAAAGCGGCAGCCACTATCAGAACCAGGGCCTGAAACTGTCGAAGCATTTCAGGGTGTGGTGAGGCACAAACCTCTCCCTCCCCCGCAGGGGGAGGGGGGCTGAGCCGCAGGCGAAGCCGGGTGGGGCGGGCCGGGCGACGCGTCGCAGACCTCGCCCGATCAAGTCCGTGCGTCGTCGCCTGGCCGCCCCCACCCCGTCGCTACGCGACGCCCCTCCCCCGCAGGGGGAGGGAGAGACGGAGACCTCACGTCAGCTTGTCGGCCTTCCTCAGCCCGGGGAACATCGCCGACCAGGCGCCGGTGGCCGCCAGCGCGCCGAAGCCGCCGAACACCGCCGCCCCGACCGCGCCCAGCAGCCGGACCATGACACCGGAATAGGCCTCGCCCAGTTCGTTCGAGGCGCCGATGAACAGCATGGAGACCGACGACACCCGGCCGCGCATATGGTCGGGCGTGGCCAGTTGGATCAGGGTCTGGCGGATGTTGACGCTGATCATGTCCGCACCGCCGCCGATCAGCAGGGCCAGGGCGCTGAGCCAGACGATCTTGGACAGACCGAAGGTCAGGGTGCACAGGCCGAACACCGCCACGGCCGCGAACATCCACCGGCCGCCGTGCCGCACGATGGGGTAACGGCTCAGATAGATGGCCACCGCCATGGCGCCGACCCCGAACGACGCCCGCAACAGGCCGAACCCCTGGGGGCCGACATGCAGGATGTCGCGCGCGAAGATCGGCGTCAGCAGGGCCACGCCGGCGAACAGGACCACGATAAGGTCCAGGGATATGGCGCCCAGGACGATCTTGGTCTGCCACACATAGGCTAGCCCCTCCTTGACCGAGTCGATGGGCGACAGGGGATTGGCCTGGGGCGCCGGCTTGCCGCTGGTGCGGATCAGGATGAAGGCGGCGACCGCCAGCAGGAACATGCCCAGCGACACCGCATAGGCCAGGGGCACATTGACCCCGACGATCACCCCGCCCAGGGCCGGGCCGGCGATGGCGCCGGTCTGGAAGGCGATGGACTGGGCCGCGATGGCGGGCGGCAGGGCCTTGCGCCCCACCACCATCGGCAGGAAGGCCTGGCTGGCCGGCGCCAGGAAGGCGCGCGCCGCCCCGAACAGGGCCGCGACCGCCAGCAGCCCCCACAGGGGCGGCGCCCCGTGCAGGGCCATGGCTAGGAAGGAACCGGCGCAGGTCGCCTCGACCAGGATGGAGATCCACACCGTGCGCTTGCGATCGCGCCGGTCGGCCATGGCCCCGGCCGGCAGGGTGAAGGCCAGCAGCGGCAGGAACTGACACAGGCCGACCAGGCCCAGATACAGGCTGGCCTGCTCAATCGGATGGTCGCGCCGGGCGATCTCATAGACCTGCCATAACAGGGCCGAGGACTGGATCTGGATCGCCAGCACGGCGACCACGCGGCCGAACCACAGCAGGCGGAAGTCGCGGATGCCCCAGGGACTGGAAGGGCCTTCGGCAGGGGCGGTGTCGGTAGAGTCTGAGGTCACGTGCGTCTGGGCTGTTTCGGATAGGGCGAACCGTCGCGGTGGAAGTAGCGGTCCGCGCCCGCAGGCAGGACCATGTCGATGTCGGGGTAGTCGCAGGCCGTCACGGTCGGGCTGCGCGTGCCGACCTCGAGCAGAACCGCCTCATGGCCGGATCGGTTCTCGATCCTGTGGCCGTTCGGGACGCCGGCCTTGAAGCCGGCGCAGTCGCCGGCGCGCAGCACCGTCTCGCCGTCGTCCTCGATCAGGACGACCTCGCCCTCGACCACCATGACGAACTCGTCCTCGGCTTCGTGCCAGTGACGCTGGCTGGACCAGGCGCCGGCGGGCAGGCGCAGCAGGTTGACGCCGAACTGGCTGAGGCCCGCCGCATCGCCCAGCTTCCAGCGGCGCCGCGACAGACAGGGGCCGGCGAATTCGTCCGGATAGGTCGTGCCGTCGCCCCGGGGCGCGCTGTCGATGTCGATCTTGGGCATGGGACTTCTCGCCGTGACGCGATGTCCGTAAAGCATAGCCGCATGAGCCGCGCATCAACTCCTGTGATCGATCCTGTCGAACTGACCCGCGACCTGATCCGTATTCCGTCCGTCACCCCCGCCGACGAGGGGGCGATGGATGTGCTGGAACGGCATCTGACGGCCCTGGGCTTCACCTGCCGCCGGCTGGCCTTCGAAGGGCCGGGAGGCGAAGGGGTCCATGCGCGGATCGAGAACCTGTATGCGCGGCGCGGAACCGCCTCGCCCAACCTATGCTTCGCCGGCCATACGGACGTGGTGCCGACCGGGCCGTCCGAGCAGTGGTCGTCGCAACCCTTCACCGCCGAGGTCAAGGACGGCCTGCTGTATGGCCGGGGCGCGGTGGACATGAAGGGCGGGATCGCCGCCTGGGTCGCCGCCGTGTCCCAGGTCATCGCCGAGGGAGAGGTCGAAGGCTCCCTCTCCTTCCTGATCACCGGGGACGAGGAAGGCCCGGCGCTTCACGGCACCAAACGGGTGGTCGAGACCCTGGCGGCCGAGGGCGAGGTGATCGACGCCTGCGTGGTGGGCGAACCCTCGTCGTCGCAACAGCTGGGCGACATGATCAAGGTCGGGCGGCGCGGCTCGCTGAACACCTGGATCACGGTCACGGGCAAACAGGGCCACGTCGCCTATCCCGAACGGGCGGCCAATCCGGCCCCGGTGATCGCCAAGCTGATGAGCCGGCTGAACGACCATGTGCTGGACGACGGCTATGAGGGTTTCCCGCCGTCGAACCTGGAGATCACCAGCATCGACATCGGCAATCCGGCGACCAACATCATCCCGGCCGAGGCGAGGGCGCGGCTGAACATCCGCTTCAACCCCAGCCATACGGGCGACGGCCTGATCGACTGGCTGAACCGCGAGGCCGGGGCCATGCAGGCCGAGACCGGGCTGCAGATCACCCTGGAGCATCTGTGTTCGGGCGAGGCCTTCCTGACCGAGCCGGGCGTCTTCGTCGCGGCGGTGCAGGACGCGGTCGAGGCCGTCACCGGCCGCCGGCCCGAGGCCTCGACCACCGGCGGCACCTCCGACGCCCGCTTCATCCGCGCCCTGTGCCCAGTGCTGGAACTGGGCCTGGTCGGCCAGACCATGCACCAGATCGACGAACGGGTGCCGACGGCGGAGTTGGAGACGCTGACGGCGGTCTATCGCCGGGTGATCGAGACGGTGTTCGAACGGCTGTAAGGCCGGGGGAATAGACTCAATCCACTGCAAAAAAATGGAGTCTATTTTCGTCTATTTCGCGCGCGGCGAGGTCGGGGCGTGGGGTGTAGGGGATTGGGTTGTCAAAGACCGGACGAGGAGTGTCGCACGGTTTTGGGGCGTGATGGGTTGAGGGGTGTTTGCGGGCGGTAGGGAGTTGAAAAGACGGAGGTTTGGTTGCGGAATTGGGATAGGGAAGATGGGCTCAGGGCCTATTGCGACGCATCCTGTCCTATCAGGACGATCTTGATCCCCCGCTCGCTCAGCCCTGCCTTCTGAACGGCAGTCCAGACGCAATCAAACTTGGCATAGGCCAAATCCGCCCCCGCAGTGGACCACACCTCAAGGTCGCCGCTGCTGGTCGGATGCAGGAGCGAGCCCTCGGCGACGCCGCAACTGCGCTCGATCTGGCGGGTCTCTAAATGGAGCCCGTCAGGTCTCTGATCCGGCGCGTGCGCCGTGCATCCCGAGAGCATGAGGAGGGCGACGAGCCAAGGTTTCATCCCCAATCATCGCCTTGATCGCAAAGGCTCGCAACGGTCGATCCAGAATATGAAGGTTGGGAGCCCACTGTCTCCTCCCCGCTCTGCGGGGAGGGGGACCGCGAAGCGGTGGCGGGGTCTGTCCGCCGCACCGAATCCGGATCAAGAGCCCCTCCGTCACGGCGCTGAAGAAGCGCCGCGCCACCTCCCCGCGAAGCGGGGAGGAGACAGGCGGGGAGCGCCCCCTAACTCCGCTCCAGGAACCGCAGCGCGGTCAGCACATGCGTCTTCACGCCCAGCGGCAACACCTTCTCGTTCGGTGAGAACTCCGGCGAATGGTTGGGGGCGGACTGGGATGGGTCGACGCCGTCGGGGCTGGCGCCCAGGTGGTAGAAGACGCCGGGGATAACCTGCTGGAAATAGCTGAAGTCCTCGGCCACCGTGGTCGGGGGCGTGGCGGGGTTGACGTTGCCGGGGCCGGCCGCCTCGGTCAGGACCGGGGCCAGCCAGACGGACAGGCCGGGGTCGTTGAAGACCAGGGCGGCGTTCTGTTTGACGCCGAACTCGGCGGTGGCGCCGTAAGCTGCGGCGACGTGGTCGATGGCGGTCTCGGCGCGGGCGACCAGGGCGTCGCGCTGGGCGACGTCGAAGGTGCGAAGCGTGCCCGACAGGGTCGCGCTGTCGGGGATGATATTGTAGCGGACGCCGGCGTTCAGGGTGGCGATGGTGAAGACCGTCGGGGTGGTGGTCGGATCGACCGTGCGGGCGGTCAGGGTGTTGACCGTCTCGATCACCTGACCTGCCACCGCGATCACATCCACGCCGCGCCAGGGCCAGGCGCCGTGGGTCTGTTTGCCCTTCAGCACGATATCGACCCGGTCGGAGGCGGCCATGAAGCCTTCGGGGCGGTAGAAGACGCTGCCCGGGCGGCCGGGCACGACGTGCAGGCCGAAGATGGCCTCGGGCTTGGGATCGTTCAGCGCGCCTTCGGCGATCATCAGGGCGGCCCCGCCCTTGGGTTCGCCGGGAGGGGCGCCCTCCTCCGCCGGCTGGAAGATGAAGACCACCGTGCCGGCGATCTGATCCTTCATCCCGGCCAGGACCTGGGCCGCGCCCATCAACATGGCCATGTGCATATCGTGGCCGCAGGCGTGGGCCACGGGCACCGTATTGCCCATATAGGTTCCGGTGGCGGTGGAGGCGAAATCCAGGCCCGTGGCCTCCTGCACCGGCAGGGCGTCCATGTCGGCGCGCAGGGCCACGACCCGGCCGGGACGGGCGCCGTGCAGGACGCCTATGACGCCGGTCTTGCCGACGCCGGTGCGGACCTCCAGCCCCAGGGACCGCAGATGCTCGGCGATGACGGCGGCCGAGCGGGTCTCGGCGAAGCCCAGTTCGGGATGCTGGTGGAAGTCGCGGCGCCAGTCGACCACCTGGGGCGTCACGCGCTGGACGGCGGCGTCCACGGTCGCCGCATCGACCTGAGCCTGGGCGGCGCCTGCCGCGAGCAGCAGCGTCAGGGTGGAGACGGCGAACAGGCGGCGCATGTGAAGATCCTGTGAAATCGTGACCGTCGCAGGATGGGGGCGCCGGGGCCGCTTGTGCAACGCCCATCGCTCGGCGACACTGGAATCATGGCCAAGCCGATCAAGAGCACGACGACCGAGTGGCGCGACGTCGTGCTGGTGTGTCGCAAATGTTCGAAGAAGCTGGACGGCGGGTTCGGGCCGGACGGCGACCTGACGCTGAAGAAGGCCCTGCGGAAATATCTGCACCTGAAGAAGGGCAAGAAGGGGCGCAAGGGCGCGCTGACGGTGGCGGGAACCGACTGTTTCGACATCTGCCCCAAGGGCGGGGTGGTGGCGGTCAACGCCGCCCATCCCAAGAAACTGCTGATCATCCCGGCCGGCGCCGACCTGTTCGAGGTCAAGACGCGACTGGGGCTGGACGACGGACGGCGGCTGAAGGTGGTCACGCCGGACTGAGACGTCTTTCTTCCGCCGCCCAGTCGTGCCAGATCGGCGGCATGGACGACACGAAGATCGAGAAACGCGCCGGCGTGCGGGCCACCTCCGACCGGATCTGGGAGCTGGTCAGCGACCTGTCGCGCTGGAGCGAATGGAATCCGTATGAGACGGGGGTCGAGGGCGCCATCGCCTTCGGCGGCCAGTTGGGCCTGACCGAGGCCTTTCCGGGCCAGCCGGAACGAGCCGTGACCGCCCGCATCGCCGACTGGCGCCCCTATGTACGGCTGGTCTGGACCGAGAACCGGGGCTTCCTGTTCCGCACCCTGCGCTACATCGACATCGAGGAGCTGGAAAAGGGCAGCTGCATCATTTCGTCGGCGCACAAGTTCGCGGGCCTGAGGGGCGAGCTGTTCCACGACAAGCACCGGATCGCCCTGCGCGATGCGCACCAGGACATCGTCGATCGGCTGAAGGCGGCGGCCGAAGCCTGATCCAGGGGCTGATCAGCCCTTGGCCATGGTGTCCATGATGTTCAGGATCGCCGGGCCCAGGATGACGATGAACAGAACCGGCAGGAAGAACAGGATCATCGGCACCGTCAGCTGGGCCGGCAGGGCCGAGGCCTTCTTCTCGGCAGCCGACAGGCGCAGCTCGCGGTTCTCCTTGGCCATGACCCGCAAGGCCGAGGACAGGGGCGTGCCGTAGGTCTCGGCCTGGGTCATGGCGACGGCGACGGATTTGACGCCGGGATGGTTCGTCCGCTTGCCCAGGTTCTCATAGGCCATGCGACGGTCGGGCAGATAGGACAGCTCGGCCGACAACAGGGACAGTTCCTCGGCCAGGTCGATGGAGGATGTGCCGATCTCCTGGCTGACCTTGGCGATGGCCGCCTCGATCGACATGCCCGCCTCGACGCAGATCAGCAGCAGGTCGAGGGCGTCGGGAAAGGCCTGCATGATCGAGGTGCGGCGCTTGGTGATCCGGTTCTGCAGGAACAGGTTGGGCGCATAGAAGCCGGCCACGGCGGCGGCCATACAGGCGGTGATCTTCTGCATGGTGGGCCAGTCCACGATCTTGATCACGAACATGTAGAAGGCTGCGGCCACCAGGAAGAGGAAGGGCGAGGCGAAGCGGAAGAAGTAGAAGGTGGTCAGAGGGCGCGGCCCGCGATAGCCGGCCTGGGCCATCTGGTCGGCGACCTTGGGATCCTCCAGCAGCTGGGTCAGGTTCAGCCGGTCCACGACCCGCTTCTTGAAGCCGCCGTCGTCGGTGTGACGCAGGCCGCCTGAGCCGGTGTGGATGGCGGCGCGCGACCGACGCTTCAGCTCGTCGCGGCGTTCGGACACCGCCTTCATCCGCTTGTCCAGCTTGACCCCGCCGGTCATCGACGACAGCAGGGTCAGGACGGTGGCGAAGACCAGCACGCCCACGCCGAGGCTGAGCAGGTTCTGCGGATCGGTGATGAAGCGGATGAAGCCGTCCATGGTCCCCGCCTCAGATCTTGAACGAGATCATGCGCTTCATCACGAAGACGCCCAGACTCATCAGGGCGGCCGCGACCAGCAGCAGGAAGTTGCCGCGCATGTCGGTGAACAGGATCATCATGTAGCTGGGGCTCGAGAACATGACCATGGTCATGACCGCCGGCGGCAGGGCGGCGATGATGCCGGCCGAGGCCAGGGCCTCGGACGACAAGGCCTTGACCTTCTCGGCCATCATCCGGCGAGCGCGCAGCACGGTCGACAGATTGCCCAGGGCTTCGGCCAGGTTGCCGCCGGTCTTCTGCTGGATGGCGATGACGATGGTGAAGAAGCGCAGTTCGGGCGTCGGCATCTGTTCGAACATCTTGTCCAGCGCCTGCTCCAGCGTCATGCCGACGCCCAAGGCCTCGACCAGCTTCTTGAAGGCCGGGCCCAGGGGCGCGGGACTCTCGCGGGCGATGATCTTGAAACACTCGTGGACCGGCAGGCCCGACTTGATGCCGCGAACGATGACGTCCACCGCATTGGGAAACTCGAGCGAGAATTTCTTCATCCGCCGCTTGGCCAGGAAGCCGACGACCCAGCGCGGCAGGCCCAGACCGACGACCACCCCGACGCCGAGCGCCAGCAGCATATTCAGGCCGCCCAGAAGGGCGGAGAAGCCGGCGATCAGGCCCACGACGGCGCTGGCGATATAGAAAATCCGAACACTGACGGTCAGGCCGGCCTGTTTCAGCTTCGACGACATATTGGCGCGCGCCTTGCGCTCACGCCGGTCCGCCTCCTGAAGCTGGATCATGATCTGCTTGCGCCGCGCCTCGGGCGTATTGGCGGCGGCGGCGGCCTTGCGGGCGGTGGCGGCCTCGCGCTTGTTCTCGCCCAGACTCTTGGCGCGCTTGACGGCCTGGCCCGAGGAATCGTCGCCGCCGACGAAGACCCAGCCCAGGCCGCCGATGGTGATGAAGGCGAGGACCGCCGCGAGGATCGGCAACATGTCCTACTCCGCCGCGTCGAGGGCGTCGGCCAGTTCGCGCTCGAGCCCATAGTAGCGGGCGCGGTCCCAGAAGCGGGGACGGGCGATGCCGGTCGAGCGGTGACGGCCGATGACCTTGCCGTGCTCGTCCTCGCCGGTGATGTCGTAGACGAACAGATCCTGGGTCACGATCACATCGCCTTCCAGACCGACCACCTCGGTGATGTGGGTGATGCGGCGCGAACCGTCGCGCAGGCGGGCGGCCTGGATGATGACGTCGACCGAGCCGACGATCATCTCGCGGATGGTCTTGGACGGCAGGCCGTAGCCGCCCATGGTGATCATCGACTCCATCCGGCTGATGGCCTCACGCGGGGAGTTGGCGTGAAGCGTGCCCATGGAGCCGTCGTGGCCGGTGTTCATGGCCTGCAACAGGTCGAAGGCCTCGGGGCCGCGCACCTCGCCGACGATGATCCGTTCGGGACGCATCCGCAGACAGTTCTTCACTAGGTCGCGCATGGTGATGGTGCCCTGGCCTTCCAGGTTCGGCGGGCGGGTTTCCAGGCGCACGACATGCGGCTGCTGCAGCTGAAGCTCGGCGGCGTCCTCGCAGGTGATGACGCGTTCGGTCGGGTCGATGAAGGCGGTCAGGGTGTTCAGCAGGGTCGTCTTGCCCGAGCCGGTGCCGCCCGAGATGACGATATTGCAGCGCGAGGCGCCGATGACGCCCAGGACGCGCGCGCCCTCGGGACTGATGGACTTGTAGTCCACCAGATTCTTCATCGTCAGCTTGTCCTTCTTGAACTTCCGGATCGTCAGGGTCGGGCCGTCCAGCGCCAGGGGCGGGGCGATGACGTTGACGCGCGATCCGTCGGGCAGTCGGGCGTCGCAGATCGGGCTCGACTCGTCGACGCGGCGGCCGACCTGGGACACGATCCGCTGACAGATGTTCATCAGCTGGTTGTTGTCGCGGAAGCGGACATTGGTCAGCTGGACCTTGCCGGCGACCTCGATGAAGACCCGGCCGGCGCCGTTGACCATGATGTCGGCGATGTCGTCGCGGGACAGCAGCGGCTCCAGCGGGCCGTAGCCGAGGACGTCGTTGACGATGTCCTGGACCAGATGCTCCTGCTCGGCGACCGACATGGAGACGTTCTTGATCGCCACCAGTTCGGCGACGATGTCGCGGATCTCTTCCGATGCGGCCTTGGTGTCCAGCTGGGCCAGCTGGGCCAGGTCGATGGTGTTCATCAGCGCGTTGAAGATGGTGGTCTTCGTGGCGTGGTAATAGTCGCTCTGTTCCCGGACGATCTCGGCGACCGCCTGGGCCTTTTTCAGCTGTTCGAAGCCGGCCGTGGCCTTGGGACCGACGCCCGGCTTTCCGCCCTGGGGGGCGGCGGCCTGGGGCGCGTCAGGCGAGGGCCGAGACGCCAGAGCATCCAGGCGGTCGGCCTTTGCCGAACCGGCCATTGCGCCGGACGAGGCCCCGCCGAACTGGGCTGGGGCTTCGGCCATGGCGAAGGCTTCGGTTGCAGGCTCGACATCGCCCCCGCCAAAGGCGAAGGCCTCGGTCTGCACACCCGGCGTCGGCTGACGAGGGGCGGCTGCGACGTCAGGCCCCCCGCCGGCCGCGGGCGCGGGACGCAGGGGGACCGTCGTGGCGCCGGGCTGACCTGTGCGCTTTCCGAACACCCGTCAGCGCTTCTTGAACATGCCGGCGAACAGCGACTTCGACTCGGTCGCGCCGCTGGTCTTGCCCGGCTTGGCCTTGGGTCCGGCGAGGGCCGGAATCTCGCGCCGCGAGACGATCTGGGCCAGGGTCTGGAAGGCCTCGGCCGCCTTGGTCTTGGCGCCCGCGTCCAGGATCATCTGGCCGTTGTTGGCGGCGGCGCCGAAGGTCTTGGCGTCGAACGGAATGATCAGGCTGGGATGGACGCCCAGGGCCGCACCGAAATCCTTCGCCGGGATCTCGGGACGGGCCGGCACCCCGACCTGGTTCAGCACTAGGCGCGGCGGGGCGTCGTTCGGCCGACCCGAGCGGATCAGGTCCATCATGTTCTTGGCGTTGCGCAGCGAAGCCAGGTCGGGGGTAGCCACGATCACCACCTCGTCGGCGCTGATCAGGGTGCGACGCATCCAGGGCGACCACAGGTGCGGCAGGTCCAGGACCACGAAGGGGGCGGTCGAGCGGATGCGCGTCGTCACCTCTTCGAAGGCCTCGGTGGAGATGTCCCAGTCGGTGTCCAGGGTGGCGGGCGCTGCGAACAGGCTGAGCTTGTCGGTGCAGCGGACCATCATCCGGTCCAGCAGGGTCGAATCCAGGCGGTCCGGCTGACCCAGGGCGTCGGCGACGCCGCTCAGCGGATCCTGGTTGAAGTCCAGGCCGGCGGTGCCGAACGGCAGGTCGTAATCGACGATGACGGTGTTGGCGCCGATCCGTTCCGAGATCGCATAGGCGGTGTTGTGCGCCACGGCCGAGGCCCCGGCCCCGCCCCGCGCGCCGACGAAGGCGATGGAGCGGCCGACGAACGGCTGGGCCGGGTCGTTGAACAGGCCGCCGATGGCCGCGATCAATTGCAGGGGCTGGAGCGGCCCCACCAAATACTCGCTGACGCCGCGCCGCATCAGCTCACGGAACAGCAGAATGTCGTTGGTCGGGCCGACGACGATGACCTTGGTGCCCGCATCACAGACCTCGGCCAGCTGATCGACCTCCCACAACAGGGTCTGGGGGTCCTTCAGGCATTCGACGATGATCAGCGGCGGCGTCGGTTCCTGCTGATAGGCGGCCACGGCCGCCATGATCCCGCCGATGCGGATCTGGGTGGTGGCGCGCGACAGGCGACGATCCTGGGCGGCGCGCTCGGCCGCCGCCAGGGTGTCCTGGCGCTCGGCGAAGACATGGATGGCGATGCGCGGCACCGACACCTCGCCGATGGCGCTGGACGGGGCCAAACCAACGGGGGCCACGCTCGAAGGCGCCAAACCGGCGGACGGCAGGGCTGACGGGGCGATATCCGACACGGCCACGTCCGCCGGCGCCGGCGTCAAGGTCGACTGGGCCTGGGCCAGCAGGTCGCCGACAGGATTGAAGCCGGTGGCGACGGCGGGCGGGGTCAGAGTCTGAGCTTCCGCTGAAGTCGGCATTGAGGCGGGCGGCGTGAACTGAAGCGGCGAACGCGCAGGCTCGCTAGGGAAGGCGGCGGCCTCCGAAAAATCCATATCGACGTCATAGGGATCGTCGTAGGGCTCGGGAGTTCGGGAAGCGGGGATGGTCATGAACTAGTCGACCGCTCTCGAGATCTCGCCGTCGATCAACGGCTCCTGCGGCGCCGAGGTCATGGCGCCGGCGCGATAGGTGTCGAACACCTTGCCACGACGCCCCGTGTCCGAGGCGGCGAGCGCCGCCGGGGCGACGATGTCGCGGGGATTGGCGATCTGAGCGGCCAGATTGGCGGTCACGGCGCAGCCGAACGACGCCGACGGCTGGTTCGAGAAACTGGAGCGCATGCCGACCTGGGTGGCGGCGCAGTTGGGAATGAAGGCCTGCACGGTCTCGAACCCGGCGAGGATCGGCGCACGGGCGGCGGGGGCGTCATAAGAGACGACCTGAACCCGGCCGGCGGGGACGCCGCGCGCGACCAAGGCGTCACGGGTGTTCCAGGCGACCTGATGCGCGACCGGATCGTCGCCGGTCGGGGTCTCGACACGGATGATGTCCCCGCGGGCCTGGACGAAACGAGCGGCGAGATCCGCCAGGGCCGCCTGCTGCGTGGACGACAGCCCGTTGTCATGCACCGCCAGGGCTATGCGATCGACGCCCGGTTCGACCTGCAGCACATAGCGGGATGTGGCGGTCAGGGGCGGCGCGCCGGTCGATCCGGCGGAGGCGCAGGCCGAAACCAGGGCCGAGACGGCGAAGAGGGCGGCGAGTCTGATCATGGAGCGGCTCATTCGATCACATAGCCCACGGGGCCAGACCAGCCGGCGGATGCGGGTCCGGGTGCAGCCTGAGGCGTGCCGTAGGTCTGGCTCAGTTGTCCGAACAGGATGGTCTGGGCGTCATTGGCGATATGCAGGCCGTCGGCTGGCGTCTGCATGCTCCCCGGCGCCGTGGGCGACGCCAGATAGGCCTCGATGATGATGACCAGCTCGGTCTCGCCCGACAGATAGTCGCGCGACCGGAACAGCGCGCCCAGCACCGGCACATCGCCGAGCGCCGGCAGTTTGTCGACGTTCTGGCGCGTCGATTCGCTCAGCAGGCCGGCGATCATCAGCGAACCGCCGGAGGGCAGCTCGACCGTGGTCGAGGCGCGGCGCACAGTCAGACCCGGGATAACCAGGGTGGTCGAGTCCGTTCCCAGGGTAAAGGCGCCGTCGGTGCTGAGTTCGGACACCTCGGTCGACAATTGCAACGATATCCGGCCTGCCGACTGGACGATCGGCCGCACGGCCAGACGCACGCCGTAAGGCTTGAACTCGATCCCGACGCGCGCGCCGTTGCCGTCGTCGGACAGGCCGACCGGCACCGGGAATTCCCCGCCGGCCAGGAACTCGGCGTTCTCGCCGTTGACCGAGGTCAGATTGGGTTCGGCCAAGGTGCGCATCAGGCCGGCGCGCTCGAACGCCTTGACGGTGGCCGACAGGCTGTTGCCGTTTCCGCTTCTGTCGAGATAGCCGAGACCGCCGCCGCCCAGCAGGTTGCCGTTGACCGCGAAGGTCGAGGTCTGGCTCAGGGCCAGACCGTCGCCGACGGTGTTCAACACCGCGCTGACGTCCATGCCCAGTTGCTTGACCGCCGAGCGCTGCACCTCGACGATCCGGGCCTTGACCGTGACCTGGTCGGATCCGGTGACGCCGATCAGATTGATGACCTTCTCGGGCGCGCTGACGAAGGCGCCGGCGACGCGACGCGCCTGGTCCGCCTGGGACGGGCTGGAGGCCGTGCCCGTCAGGATGATGGTGTCGTTGACCGCCTCGGCCTGGATGGAACCGCCCGGGATCAGGCGGGTCAGGGTGTCCTGCAGAGCGCTGGTTCCGGCGTCCACGCGGACGCGCAGGCTGAGAATGGTGCGGCCGGCCGCGTCCAGGAAGACGGCGTCGGTCTCACCCGGCGCGACGCCGATGACGGTGATGCGGCGCGGCGAGTGCAGCATGGCCTCGGCCACCTGCGGGTTGGAGACGATGACGTCGCGCGCGTCGGCCGGCAGGTCGACGGCGAAAGAGGTCCCGCGCGGCAGGTTGATAAGTCGGGGGGCCGCGCCGGTCGAGACGGCGGTGCGGCTCTGGGCCACGCTCAGGGCGGGCGCGGCGGCCAGGCCCGCCAGCAGGGCGCAGGCGAGGACGGCGGTCTTGCGCATGATCGTCTTTCTCACGGCGTCACCACCTCGGGGGCGCCGCCGCGGTAGATGCGGACGGTCTGGGGCTGAGACGGGGCGGGACCGGGGGCGGGACCGCGGCGTAGCGAGCCGGAAGGCCCGGCGGTGTCGGCATAGGAGCGCAGCGACAGGGACAGCACGCCCTGGGCCTTGGCCTGGGCCAGGATCTCAGCGTCGCGCGGGCCGACCTCGAGTGTCGCGGTGGCGCCCACCACGGCCTGTTCGTCGTCGCCGGCGCGGGTCGACTGGTCGATGGCCAGGACCTTGACGTTATGCAGGACGGTGCCGGCGATGAACTTGCCGCCGCCGCCTTCGACGCCGCTCTTGTCCTCTCCGGTGAAGACCACGTCCACCCGGTCGCCCGGCAGGATGAAGCCGCCGGCGGCCGATTCCACCGTCACGCCGATCGCCATGGCCCGCATGCCGGGCTCCAGATAGGCGGCCAGATAGCCGCTGTCGCCCGCGCGCACGATCTTGCGGCCCACGATGGGCTCTCCGGCCAGAATGGGTTCACGCACGACCGAGCCGACATAGTCCGCCTTGGCGCCCGGGCCGGCGATCTTGGCGACAGCCTTGGCCGTGCCCTCGACGGCGGCCTCGGTCTTTTCAGCCGTGCTTTCGGTGGCCGGCTTGGCGGGCACAGGGGTGGAGCCGTCGGTGATGAAGGCGGGATTGACCTCGTCCAGCGGCCAGTCCTTCCAGGCCAGGTCGCCTTCGGTCAGCCGTTTGCCGGGCTCGAGATCCTTGGCCGCGACCAGGATCTTGGCCATGGGGCGCGCCTCGACGGACGCCGCGGCGGCCGGCGCTGCCGGGGCGCCATTGCCCATGGCGCGAACCACCAGGGCCAGGCCGAGCGCCGACACGGCGGCGATGCAGATGACGACGATACGGGCGGGCTTCATCCAGAGAACTCCGACAGACGCCGCGACCCGGACCCGGTCCATGGTGCGCTGCCGTTAACAATCATGAGGCCTGCGGGTTAATGCGTTCCTAAGCTTGACGCGGCCCGGTCGAGCGGGGACGGCGTCACCGTCCGGCCAGAAAGCCGCTCATCAGATCAGCCTCGGGGAAGGCGAGCAGGGCGCCGATGGCGATGGCGACGCCATAGGGGATATGGCCCTTGGGCTCCAGCAACCGGGCGACCCAGCCGGGCGCCGTGGGCGCAAGGAATTGAAGATGCTGCCGCGCCGCAATCAGCAGCAGGCAGAACAGGCCCCCCGCGACGCCGGTCCACAGCAGGAACATGGCCGAGCCGCTCCAGCCCAGCCACAGGCAGCTGGCGGCGATCAGCTTGGCGTCGCCGCCGCCGATCCAGTTCAGGGCGAACATCCCCATGCCGACGATAAGGGCCAGGATGGCGACTCCGACATGGACGCCCATGTCGATCAGGCCGAGCCCCGCCGCCAAGGCGACCGGGAAGAACAGCACGATCAGCGCCAGCGAGATCCAGTTCGGAATCTTCATCGTCACCAGGTCATGCAGACCGCCGATGATGACGAGCGCAGGCATCAGGCCCAGGGCCAGGAGGAGGAAGGCGTGCATCCCTCATCCTTACGGGCCGGACATTAAGGCCGCGTTTCCCCCGTCCGTAAAGGACAAAGAGAAAGGGCCGGGGCGTCGCCGCCCCGGCCCTTCCCGGTTTCAAGACTTGACCGCGTCTTAGGCGGCGGGCTTGGAGAGCTTGTCGCTCACGCCCTTGAAGGTAGCGTCAAGGTTCGTGCCCAGGGTGGTCAGGGCGGTGATGATGACGACGGCGATCAGAGCCGCGATCAGGCCGTATTCGATGGCCGTGGCGCCCGATTCGTCTTTGGCGAAACGCGAGATGAACTTGGTCATGGTAGTTCCTTTGATTAAATGTCCAGCGAGCAACTAGGCGGGGGGAGCCGGTAGCCCGCTTGACCCCCAAACGCAGGGACAGAATGGCCAACGCCTATTAAGGCTGAGTCACGAATTGTGGTTACATTCGGATTCACCAAAGAAAATCCGAATCGGGCTGCTTCAGCCTTTGTTGAGGAAGCCGGCGGCAATATGCGCGCGTCCGCGTTCATACGCGCTATCGCACCAGAGAGCCGATGCCCCGCCTCCTCCCGACCCTGCTCGCCGTCGCCCTGATCGCCTCGCCCGTGGCCGCCGTCGCCCAGAACAGCGCCCTGAATGTCGAGATCGATCGCTCCGCCCGGGTTCAACTGAGCGGTCCGGCCTCCTCCGTCATCGTCGGCAATCCGGGGATCGCCGACGTCACCGTGGTGGACGCCAACACCCTGTTCATCCTCGGCAAGGGCTATGGCGTGACCGAGGTCGTCGCCGTGGATAGCCTGGGCCGCACCCTGTTCCAGCGCGAAATCGTCGTCACCGGCGGCTCGACCGGCACGGTGCGCGTCTGGCGCGGGGCCCAGGCGACCGAAATGGCGTGCGGTTCGTCCTGCGCCCCCAGCGTGCGCAAGTCTCAAGGCGCGACGGCCGCCGTCGCGCCCTAGAGACCACTTGATGATCCGTCACCCTGTCTTGATCCAGCCCCGCCGCGCCGACGCCCGCAAGGCGCGCGAGGGCGCGGCTGCGGTCGAATTCGCCATGGTGGCCGTACCCTTTTTCGTGCTGCTGTATTCGCTGCTCGAGCTGGGCCTGGTCTTCATGATCGACGCCGTCGCCGAAAACGCCGTGGTCGACGCCACCCGTCTGATCCGCACGGGGCAGGCCCAGCAGCAGGGCTTCGACGCCGCCAAATTCAAGACGGCCTTCTGCGACAATATGAGCGTATTCCAGAGCGACTGCGCCGCGCGCACCACGGTCGACGTCCGTGTGGTCGCCCATTTCGCCGCCGAAGACGAGGGCGCTGACGCAGACGGCGACGGCGTGCCCGATGAGGACAGTTATGACGGCGGCGACGCCCAGGACCTGATCCTGGTGCGGATCTGGTATCGCCAGCCCATGATCGCCCCTTCTCTGACCCAGGCCGTCGCCAGCGGCGGCGCGGGCGAGGTCGTCATTTCGTCCACCACCGCCTTCCGCAACGAGCCGTGGAATGCCTAGGGTCTCGATCCGAAAACTCTTGCGCAGACTGGCCGGCGACGAGCGGGGCGTGTCTGCGGTCGAATTCGCCCTGATCGCCCCGGTGATGATCCTGTTCTACGCCGGGCTGGTGGACCTGTGTCAGGGCTATATGGCGCTGAGACGGACCAATCACGTGGCCGCCGCCGTCGCCGATCTGGCTGCGCAGTCCACCGTCCTGACCGCGACCGACGTGGACGGCATATTCGAGGCCGGTCCCGGCATCATGGCTCCCTTCAACTCTACGGATCTGGAGCAGAGGATCAGCAGCGTCACCCGCGTGTCGGCGTCCAGCTACAAGGTGGACTGGAGCCGCAGTTCCAAGACCACCGGCGCCCTGTCCGGGGATCTGACCGTCGCCGCCGCCAAGGTGCCCGACGACATGCTGGCCAACGGCGAGTCGGTGATCATCGCCGAAGTGGCCTATACTTATGCGTCGCCCTTCCAGCAGTTCCTGCCGGAGTTCAGGTTCGAGCGCCGCGCCCTGCTGGAGCCGCGCCGGTCCGCCGTCATCACCTGCACGACCTGCTGATCACCCCGCCTGATCAACCGACAAGGGCGTGCCGCAGGGCGGATATCTTCACCTCGGTCTCGGCCAATTCCGCCTGGGGATCGCTGTCGGCGACAATCCCCGCCCCGGCCAGGGTGCGATAGGTCCAGCCGCCGTCGCGTCGCTCGAACGACGCGGTGCGGATCAGCACAGAGGCGGTCAGGCCGCCGCCCTCTTCCAGAATGAACAGCGATCCGCACCAGGCGCCGCGCGGCGGCTCCAGATCGGCGATGACCTTCATGGCCTGATGCTTGGGCGCGCCGGTGATCGAGCCGGGTGGGAAGGTCGCGTCCAGCAGGTCGGCCGGCGTCACCCCCGGCTCGGCGCGACCGACCACGGTCGAGACCAGATGATGGACGGTGGGGTGGCTCTCGATCGCAAATAGTCGCTCGACCGCCACCGAGCCGAAGCGCGAGGCGCGGGCCAGGTCGTTGCGCATCAGATCGACGATCATCAGGTTTTCAGCCCGATCCTTGGCGCTGGCCTGAAGCGCGGCGGCCAGGGCCGCGTCCTCGACTGGATCGACTGAACGGGCGCGCGTGCCCTTGATCGGCCGCGCCTCGATGCGGCGGGTCTCGCCGTCAAAGGCCAGGAACAGTTCGGGGGAATTGGACACCAGGGCCCGGTCGCCGATCCGCCAGAAGGCGCCATAGGGCGAGGCCCGCCCCTGTTGCAGTCGCAGAAAGACGTCGAACGGATCGGCCTCGGGCTTAAGGGCGCCGCCCCAGGCGCGGGCGATATTGGCCTGAAACAGCTCGCCGGCTCCGATCCGGGCCACGACCTGGGCGACGCCGTCGCAATAGGCCTGGTCCTCCGCCTCGGGGGTGAAGGCCTCCGCCGGCGCTTCGGGCGAGGCGGGCGGACGGGCGGCGGCTAGCCAGCCGGCGGCGCGGTCCGCGGCGACGGCGGCCTCGGCCAGGCCGCGCCCTCGACCGACGGCGCGGACGCGGCCCTGATGATGGTCGAAACTCAGCAGGGCCGGATAACGGGCCAGGATAAGATCGGGCCAGAGCACCGGCCGTTCCCCCGTCGCTTGACGCGCGCCGGCGTCATAAGCGGCCAGCCCGACCGTCCCTGCGCCCCAGGCTGGGTCGCGCAAGGGGGCGAACAGGTCGGCCTCGAGCGCGCCCAAGTGAACCCGGTCCGGCGCCGTCGCCACATGGGACCAGCGCCCTTCCGGTCCGCCGTCAGACAGCAGGGCCAGGGCGCCGTCCGCCCCGCCCATCCCGGCCGCCGCCGCCAGAGGATCCGTCCACGGATGATCGTGGACGACGACATGGGTCAGACCGTCAGTCACGCCGACAGCCGCGCCTCGATCCGCGCCCGCAGCGCGGCGTCGACGCCCAGAGCCTGATCCAGATAGGCGTCCAGCGAGCCATGCCGCGCCTCGACCTCGGCGAAGGCCGCTTCGAGATAGGCAGGCTCGACGCCGAGGAAGGCCACCACCGCGTCGTCGGAGGCGACGCGGCCGGTCATCTTGTGCAGCTGCCGCGCGATGGAGGGGGCGCGGCCGGCCAGATCGACGGCGGTGTTGGTCAGCAGATAATCCTCGACCAGATCGTCGCGGTGTACGCCCAGCAGATGATGGGTCAGGGCGGCGAGGAAACCGGTCCGGTCCTTGCCCGCCGCGCAATGGATCAGGACCGGCCGGTCCTGATCGCCTAATGCCTGGAAGTAGCGGCCGAAGACATCGATGTGCGAGGCGTCGAACGGCAGGGACCGATAGGTCTGCGTCATGAACCGCCGGCCCGAATCCGGCGTCAGGTCCGCCGTCTTCAGAAAGGTGATGTGCGGCGCCTCCGCCCCGTCGTCGATCCCGCCCTCGATCACCAGGGCGTCAAAACCGTCGTGGCGTCGCGACGGCTGGTCCCGCCGCTCGCCCGGCCGGCGCAGATCGACCACCACCCCCAGGTTCAACCCCTTCAGCCGCTCCAGATCGGCGTCGCTGGCGCGGGCGTGATGGGCCGAACGCAACAGGCGGCCGGGACGCACGCGTCGCCCGGCCGCCGAGGCGTAGTCGCCATAGTCGCGGAAGTTGTCGATGGCTTCGAAGGCGTGGAGACGGTCGCTCATGCCCGTCTTCTAGCGCGCGGGAAGAAGCCCCGCCATGGCGTCCAGATAGGCGACGAAGGCAGCGCGACCTTCCTCGGTCAGAGACGCTTCAGTCAGGGGCTTGCGACCGACGAAACTCTTTGTCACGGCGACGAAGCCCGCCTCCTCCAGCTTTCGCAGATGGACCGACAGATTGCCGTCGGTCGTCTGCAACCGGGCCTTCAGCGTATTGAAATCCGCCGCCTCGGCCCCGGACAGATAGGCCATGATGCCCAGCCGGATCCGCCCGTGAATCACCTCGTCGATGCGGCTGATATCGAAGTCGTCCGCCATTAGACGATCTCCGACGGTTCCTGCCGCATCAGGATCAGGCCGGGCACCAGGGCGACGGCGAAGATCACCAGCGTGAAGACCAGGTACACGGCCATGTCACCCGCGAACCAGCCCATAGCCACCGCTCCGACATAGGACCCGAGCCCTGTCAGGGTCATCCAGCGCGTGTTCGTCATCGTCCCGCCGATGATCCAGGCCGAGCCATAAGCCACGAAGACCACGGTAGGCATGGCCATCATGGCCGACCAGTCGCCGGTCTTCAGCCCCATGGCCATCAGACCCAACCAGGTGGCGAAGATACCGTACCCCACCGCCGTCCAGGCCGCGCCTACGGCGCGATTGCCCGAGGAGTTGAAGCCCGGCTTGCCCTTCATCCGACCAATCAGAACCGCCAGGGCCGCGCCGAAGACAAGGCCGGCCCCGATCCACAGCCAGACCGGCGCCCAGGGGCCGGCGTCGATCACGCCGGTCAACAGCGCCCATTGCCCCAGATTGGCCCCGCCGAAAATGACGGCGGCGGACACGAGAATCGGCCCCGCCAGCAAGGGCGCGTGGCGTCCCTCCTGGGCCAGGGCCCGCATATAGGCGATGTCATCCTGAATAGTCTGTGTGTCGCGCGTCATGGCGCCCTCCTCCTGAAATCCGATGATCACAGGATGCACAATGCGCTTTATGCTGTAAAGTGCTTTTTCAGAACCGAAACACTCCAAATTGGGGGATGCGGCGCGGCGATCCCTCTTCCCACAAGGCGGGGAGCGTCATTGTGCGCGCAACGCCTTCTCTTTCGTCATTCCGGGCGAAGGGCCGCTTGGCCCGAAGACCCGGAACCCAGCGGCGCGCGAGAGCGCGAAACTGTCGCGGACGCGATCTACAAACAATGTGCTGCGGATGGATTTCGCCTTCGGCGCCGCTGGGTTCCGGGTCTACGCTACGCTGCGCCCGGAATGACGAAAGAAGAGCGGAATCGCCGTCGGCTCCTCGCCCCAGATCCCCGACGACCCTCAAGGCCAAGGAGACGTGCGGCGATCACCTGAACGGCGGCTCGTCGAAGGCGCGCAGTTTGCGGGAGTGCAGGCGCGAGCCCTCGTTCCGCATCAGGTCCACCGCCTGGATGCCGATCTGCAAATGCTCCGAGATCGAGCCTTCGTAGAATCGGTTGGCCTGGCCCGGCAGTTTGATCTCGCCGTGCAGGGGCTTGTCCGAGACGCACAACAGGGTGCCGTAGGGGACGCGGAACCGATAGCCCTGGGCGGCGATGGTGGCGCTTTCCATGTCGATGGCGACGGCGCGGCTCTGGTTGAAGCGCAGGGCCGACTTGGAATAGCGCAGCTCCCAGTTCCGGTCGTCGGTGGTGACGACCGTGCCGGTGCGCAGGCGCAGCTTGACCTCGTCGCCCGGCATGCCGCTGACCGACTTGGTGGCGTCATACAGGGCGCGCTGCACCTCGGCGATGGACGGGATGGGGATGTCCGGCGGAAGGACCGCGTCCAGCACATGGTCATCGCGCAGATAGGCGTGGGCCAGGACATAGTCGCCGATGGTCTGGCTGGCGCGTAAGCCCCCGCAGTGACCGATCATCAGCCAGACATGCGGACGGGTGACGGCGAGGTGGTCGGTGATCGTCTTGGCGTTGGACGGACCGACCCCGATATTGACCAGGGTCACGCCCTTATGACCCGGCGCGGTCAGGTGATAGGCCGGCATCTGGTGCTTCTTCCAGGCCGTGTCGCTGATCGCCGCCTCGGGGTTGGCCGTCTCGCGCGTGATGACGACGCCGCCCGCGCAGGACAGGGTCTCATAGGGCGTGCCCGGCGTCTGAAGCTGTTCGATGGCCCAGCGCACGAACTCGTCGACGTAGCGATTATAGTTGGTGAACAGGACATAGGACTGGACGTCGTCCACCGGCGTGCCGGTGTAGTGACGCAGCCGCGCCAGCGAGAAGTCGGTCCGCAAGCCATCGAAATGCGACAGGGGGAAGTCGCCGCCCATGTCGAACAGGCCGTCGGCGATCTCGTCGCCGATATGGGCCAGGTCCGTGGTCGGGAACCAGCGCGCCAGGGCCGCCGTCATCGACCGGTCCAGCGCCACCTCCAGTCCGTCGGTCACATAGGGAAAGGGGATTTCCTGGCGCGAGATCCCGACCTCGAAGGTCGCATTATATTCCTGCTCCAGCAGGCCCAGCTGTTCGGTCAGATAGGGGCGGAACAGGTCCGGCCGGGTGACGGTGGTGGCGTAAGTCCCCTGTTTCGACAGCCGGGCATAGGCGCGCGGCTCCAGGTCCTGGGGGCGATCCCCGTCCCAACGGATGCGAAGTTCGGGATAGGCGAACACCCCTTCGGCGCGTTTCAGCGGGTCGGGCCGCGCGCCGGTGTTGACGAAATCCCGCACGGCGTCGCGCAGGTTGGTCACGGATTGGGTGTAGAGGGTTTCGAGGCGGTCCAGCGCCGCCTGTGCTGTCATCTGTTCTGTCATGACTTCCTCTAGCGAAGCTTCTTGGCTTTGGCGAGGCGCCCGGCGGTCAACCTCGATTTCGCTGCGTTGCAGCAATTTATGACAGGCGCATGGTTGCGGATCGGGGCCTGACGGCGCATCTGGCCCGAATGTCTTCTTCCCTCGCCTCAGCGCCCGCCAAGAAGGAGCTCGGCTTCGTCGAGTTCGTCTGTCTCATCGCCCTGATGATGGCGCTGAACGCCCTGGCCATCGACTCCATGCTGCCGGCCCTGCCGCACATCGGCGAAGACCTGGGCGTGGCCAATGAGAACAGCCGTCAGTGGGTGGTGACCGCCTATCTGCTCGGCTTCGGCGGCGCCCAGCTCATTTACGGCCCCCTGGCGGATCGGTTCGGACGCAAGTCCGTCCTGCTGTTCGGCGTCGGCGTCTATGTGGTGTTCAGCCTGCTGGCGACGCTCGCGCCAACCTTCGACATGCTGATCCTGGCCCGGATCGGCCAGGGGCTGGGCAGCGCTTGCACCCGCGTCCTGGCCGTCTCCATCGTGCGCGACCGCTATGAGGGCCGCACCATGGCCCGCGTCATGTCCTTCAGCTTCCTGGTCTTCCTGGGCGTGCCCATCCTGGCGCCGTCCATCGGCCAGCTGATCATGCTGGTCGGGCCGTGGCGCTGGATCTTCGCAGCCCTGGGCCTGGTCGGGGTGGCGCTCAGCGTCTGGGCCTTCCTGCGCCTGCCCGAGACGCTGAAGCCCGAGGATCGCTTGCCGATCCAGGTGAAGCGGCTGACCTCGGCCTACAAGACGGCCCTGACCGACCGCACCGCCATGGGCTACACCCTGGCCATGACGGCCATCACCGGCGCCCTGTTCGGCTTCATCAACTCGTCGCAGCAGATCTTCGCCGACGTCTTTGACGCCGAAGCCGTCTTCCCCGCCGTCTTCGCCCTGATCGCCGGCGGCATCGCCGTGGCCTCCATCGTCAATGCCCGGCTGGTGGTGAAACTGGGGTCGCGGAAGATCTCGCACACCGCCCTGATCGGCTTCACCGGCATTTCGGCGATCCACGCGGTGGTGGCCCTCAGCGGTCACGAGACCCTCTGGACCTTTGCGATCCTTCAGACCCTGACCATGTTCTGTTTCGGTCTGATCGCCGGGAATTTCGGCGCCATGGCGATGGAGACCATGGGCCGTATCGCCGGCACCGCCGCCTCGATCCAGGGCTTCATCTCCACCATCTTCGGCTCGCTGCTGGGCTTCGCCGTAGGGCAGCAGTTCAACGGCACGACGGTCCCCATGGTGCTTGGCTTCACCGTCTTCGGCCTGATCGCCCTGGCCTGGGTCCTGTTCGCCGAACGAGGCCGACTGTTCCGCGCCCACCACGCCCCGGCGCCGGCCGCGCACTGATTTGAGAACGATCGACGAGGCTTGATCTTTTTTCCGTTTCCGCGCGTTCTCCGGCCAATCCTTAAGGTCAGCCCCGGAATGCCTCGATGAAGCGTAAAGCCTTCGGCCTCGTCTCCGCCCTCGCCCTCGCCGCCGCCCTGGGGGTCAGCGCCTGTTCCACTCCGACCGGAAGCGCATCGATGACCCCGCCCGCCGTCGCGCCCGCCCCTGGCCCCGAAGCCGTCGACAGCCATACCTACGCCCGGCCCGAGATCGCCCGCGTCGTCGACGTGGCCCTGGACCTGGCCGCCGACTTCAACGCCAAGACCCTGTCGGGCACGGCGACCCTGGACATCCTGGCGGTCCCCGGCGCCAATGAGGTGATCCTGGACATCCGCAACCTGGACATCCAGGACGTGCGCGACGCCTCAGGGCAACCGCTGCGCTATGTCGTCGGCGACAATGACGCCATCAAGGGCCAGCCCCTGACCGTCTATTTCCCGGCCTTCGCCGCCAATGAGCGGCGCAAGATCACCGTCCGCTACTCGACCCGTCCCGATGCGGCGGCGCTGCAATGGCTGAGCCCGACCCAGACGGCGGGCGGCCAAAAGCCCTATCTGTTCAGCCAGGGCCAGGCCATCCTGACCCGCACCTGGGTTCCGACCCAGGACAGCCCAGGCATTCGCCAAACCTATTCGGCCCGCATCACCGCCCCGGCCGACCTGACCGTGGTCATGAGCGCCGACCAGCTGACGCCAAAGGGCGAAGCCGCCGCAAATGGCCTGAAGTCCTGGCGCTTCCGGATGGACAATCCGATCCCGCCCTATCTGATCGCCATCGGCGTCGGCGACATCGCCTTCGCGCCTTTCGACGAACGCACCGGCGTCTGGACCGAGCCGAGCCGCCTGCGCGCCGCCGCCGCGGAGCTGGAGCCGACCGCCGAAATGGTGGACGCGGCCGAGAAACTGTACGGCCCCTATCGCTGGGGCCGCTACGACCTGCTGGTCCTGCCGCCCAGCTTCCCGTTCGGCGGGATGGAAAACCCCAAACTGACCTTCGCCACCCCGACCATCATCGCCGGGGATCAGTCGCTGGTCTCGCTGGTGGCGCACGAACTGGCCCACTCCTGGTCGGGCAATCTGGTCACCAACGCCACCTGGAACGACTTCTGGCTGAACGAGGGCTTCACCACCTATTTCGAGAACCGGATCATGGAGTCGATCTACGGCCATGACCGGGCGGTGCAGGAACAGGTGCTGAGCTGGGACGGGCTGCAGGACGAGCTGAAGTCCCTGCCCGCCGCCGACACCCGCCTGCATCTGGACCTGACCGGCCGCGACCCCGACGACGGCATGAACACCATCGCCTATGACAAGGGTTCGGCCTTCCTGCGCACCATTGAGCGGATCGCCGGGCGCGAGACGTTCGACGCCTGGCTGCGCGGCTATTTCGACCGCAACGCCTATCGGCCGATGACGACGGCCATGTTCCTGGCCGACATCCGCACCCATCTGGTGAAGGGCGACACGGCTCTGGAATCCGAACTGCAGTTGGACGCCTGGGTCTATCAGCCCGGCCTGCCGTCCAACGCCGTGGCCCCGGTCTCAAACGCCTTCACGCCGGTCGATGCCGCCGCCGTCGCCTTCTTCAAGGACAAGGGACCAGCCTCGGCCATTCCGTGGGCGGAGTGGAATACCCAGCAGCGCCAGCGTTTCCTGGGCTGGCGTCCCGAAGGCCTGGCCGCCGGCGCCGACTGGCTGACCGCCGCCCAACTGGCCGATCTGGAGCGCATCCTGAATCTGGCGAACGAGGGCAACAGCGAACTGACCTTCGCCTGGCTGCAGATCGCCCTGGCCCACCGCTATCAGCCCTCGGTCGCCACGGCGGAGAAATTCCTGACCAGCCAGGGACGGCGCAAATTCGTCCTGCCCCTGTTCCAGACCCTGTGGAACGAGGGCGACTGGGGCCGCCCCATCGCCCGCCGCATCTACGCCGAGGCGCGGCCGCTGTATCACCCGGTCACCAGCGGTTCGGTCGATCAACTGGTGGGACGGCCTTAGGCTATCCGCGTTCCTCCTCCCCGCGTTGCGGGGAGGAGGAACGCGAAGCGGTGGCGGGCTCGAAGGCGTACAGGCCCGTTATTCTTTCGTCATTCTCCGGCAAGCCGCGCCTTCGCGGCGCAGACCGGGGAACCCAGCGGCGCCGAAGGCGATGTCTCCGCCGCAGGATGTTTGACGATCGAGTCCGCGACAGGTTCGCGCTCACGCGCGCCGCTGGGTTCCCCGGTCTCGCTACGCTCGCCGGAGAATGACGAAAGAAGATACGGACGACCCTAAAGGTTGATCACGCTCGCGCCGGCCTCGTCCGACAGCCGCTCCGCCAGCACGGCGCGGTGGCACCCGGCGTGATCGGCCTCAAAACACAGCAGGGCCACGCGCTTCTCGTCCGCCAGCGCCTTCAGCCGCTCATATTCCATCTGGGCCTGTGGCTCTGCCAGATGGTCCGCGAAAATAGCGCGCATCTCGGCGACATGCCCCTTGCGCGCCGCATCCCGCCCCGCCTTGGGCGTGCCGAGGCCGCGCAGGTGGAGATAGTCGATCCCCTCGGCCTTTAGACTTTCGCCCAGAATCGTCTTTGAAAATCCGGCGCGTCGTGAGGCGGCGACCGCGCGAACATCGACCAGCAGATCGACCCCGGCCGCCTTCAGCCGATCGATCACCTGCGCCTGGGTCGCGCCCTCATAACCGATGGTGAAGACTTGCATGGACCACAGATGGGCGCGCGTGCGTCGATCGCCAGCTTGACCATCAATCGCCGCGTTGCGGCGCCGCGCCCCATCGGCTATCCCGCAGCACGGATTTCGACTGGAGCTTTCCTCATGGCTGACCTCGCCCCCGGCGTCGTGACCCTCTTCGGAGGTTCCGGCTTCATCGGATCGCAGGCGGTGCGCGCGCTGGCCCGTCTCGGCTGGCGCATCCGCGTGGCGGTGCGCAACCCGGTTCTGGCCATCGAGGTCCAGCCCCTGGGCGATCCGGGCCAGATCCAGTTCATGCGCTGCGACGTGACCAAGGCCGACGACGTGGCGGCCGCCGTGCGCGGCTCGAACGCCGTGGTCAATCTGGTCGGCGTCCTGCACGACGGCGGCGGCGCGCGCGGTTTCAAGAGCGCCCATGTCGAGGCCGCCAAGAACATCGCCCAGGCGTCCAAGGCCGCCGGCGTGGTCCGCGTCGTCCAGATTTCGGCCATCGGCGCCGATGCGAACAGCCGCTCCGCCTATGCCCGCACCAAGGGCGAGGCCGAGGCCCAGATCCGCGCCGTCTATCCCGACGCCGTCATCCTGCGTCCGTCCCTGGTGTTCGGCGCCAGCGACGGCTTCCTGAACCGGTTCGCCGCCATGGCGGTCTCGGCGCCCGCCCTGCCGCTGATCGGCGGCGGCAAGACCCGGTTCCAGCCGGTCTATGTCGCCGACGTGGCCGAGGCCGTGGCCCGCGCCGTGACCCGCGGCGACGCGGCCGGCCGCACCTACGAACTGGGCGGCCCGGACATCTACAGCTTCCGCGAAGTGCTGGAGCTGGTGAAGCGCGAGACCCACCGCGACCGTCTGCTGGCGCCCATTCCCTTCCCCATCGCCAAGCTGCTGGGTTCGCTGCTGCAGACCGTCAGCCTAGTCGGACTGACCCCGCCCCTGACCCGCGATCAGGTCGTCATGCTGGAGAAGGACAATGTCGTCTCGCCCGGCGCCGCGACCCTGGCCGACCTGGGTCTGACCACGCCGACCGGCATGGCCGCCATCGCCCCCTCCTACCTGTGGCGCTATCGCGACGGCGGCCAGTTCGCCGTCTCGCCCGCCCACTGACGCATCCTTCCCCGGTCTGACGCCCCGGCCGTGAAAACGGCCCATTCTGATTTAAGACCCGGCCGTGAAAACGGCCGGGCCGTCTTCGCACCGCGGAACAAATAGTGCACAACTCTCGGATGCCGGCCACGCAAACCCAGTCCCGCCCCGCCCAAGACCCGACACTGGACGACGCCCGGTCCCTGCTGTCGCGCGTCTGGGGCCATGCCGACTTCCGGGGCCTGCAAAGCCAGGTGGTGGACGAGATCCTGGCCGGGCGCGATGTGCTGGCCGTCCTGCCCACCGGTGGCGGCAAGAGCGTCTGCTATCAGATCCCCGCCATTCTGCGCCCCGGTCTGGGCCTGGTGGTCTCGCCGCTGATCGCCCTGATGACCGACCAGGTCGAGGCCCTGAAACAGCAGGGCGTCGCCGCCGCCCGGCTGGATTCCGGCGTGTCGCTGGACGAGCGGTCGGCCATCTGGGCTGCAGCCCGGTCCGGCGATCTGGACCTGCTGTACGTCTCGCCTGAAGGCTTGGCGGCCGGCGCCATGATGGACCGGCTGGCCGAGCTTCCCCTCAGCCTGATCGCCATCGACGAGGCCCACTGCGTCAGCCAATGGGGCCACGACTTCCGTCCCGACTATCGCAACCTGGGTCTGCTGGCCGAGCGGTTCCCGAACGTGCCGCGCATCGCCGTCACCGCCACCGCCGACGCCCGCACCCGCGACGACATCCTGCGCTCGCTGCGGCTGGAACAGGCCAAGGTCTTCGTCGACAGTTTCGCCCGCCCGAACCTGCAACTGTCGGCCGAGCGCAAGGAAAGCGCCTCGCGCGCCAAGACCGACGCCCGGGTCATCGAACTGGTGCGCGAGCGGCGCGGCAAGTCGGGCGTCGTCTATTGCGGCAGCCGCGACGGCTGCGACCGCGTGGCCCAGGCCCTGCGCGACGCCGGAACCAACGCCATCGCCTATCACGCGGGCATGGATACGAAAGAGCGCGACCGCCGGCTGGAACGGTTCCTGGCCGAGGACGGCGCCGTCATGGTCGCCACCATCGCCTTCGGCATGGGGGTGGACAAGGCCGATGTGCGCTTCGTCATCCACGCCGATCCACCGGGCAGTCTCGAGGCCTATTGGCAGGAGATCGGACGGGGCGGGCGCGACGGCGAACCAGCCGAGGGCATCACCCTGTACGGCCCCTCCGACATCGCCTGGACCCTGCGCCGGCTGGACAGCCGCCCGATGGCCGAGGAGGTCAAACAGGTTCAGGTGCGCAAGGCCCGCCAGCTGTTCGCCATGCTGGACGGCGCCGTCTGCCGCGCCCAGGCCGTGCGCCGCTATTTCGGGGAAACCGAGGCCCAGCCTTGCGGCGTCTGCGACATCTGCGGCGACCCGCCCCTGCTCTATGACGCCACCGTCCCCGCGCAAAAGGCCCTGGCGGCGGTCCAGCGTCTGGGTGGCCGGTTCGGCCGGGGCCGGATCGTCGACCACCTGACCGGCCGGACCAAGGCGGTCCAGCCGTGGGAGCAACAGCTGTCCACCTGGGGCATAGGCGCCGACATCTCGCCCAACGGCTGGCGCGACATCGTCGATCACCTGTTGTTCGAGGGCCTGCTGGTCGAGGATCCGAACGACGGCAAGCCCCTGGTCGGGCTGGGCGACGGCGAGGCGGTGCGCGCCGTCTACAAGGCCGAACGCAAGATCGAGGTCCGCCGCGTGCCCGCCGGCTACGACGCCGGTACGCGCTCGGGCAATCCGCGCAATCGCCGCGACCGCACCGGCGAGGGCCGCAACGCCGCGCTGGAGACCATGGACGCCGACGTCCGCGCCCGGTTCGAGGCCCTGCGCGCCTGGCGCCGCGACCGCGCCTCGGAACAGCACGTCCCGCCCTATGTCATCTTCCAGGACAAGACCCTGCTGGAAATCGCCCACGCCGAACCGGGCGACCTGACCGCCCTGGGCGCCTTGCCCGGCGTGGGCCAGTCGAAACTGGATCGCTACGGCAAGGGTGTGCTGGAGACGTTGAGGGCTGTCACCGCCTAGGTCGACCCGTCGGGGTCCGTCACCGCTGGACCGGCCTCCTCTGATCCAGCCGCCGCGCTCTCTGCCGCGATCCTAGCGGCAGCGGCGTCGTCCGCCTCCTTTTGGGCCTGAAGCACTCGGGCTTGAGCGTCAGCCAGCCGCTGCTCTTGAAGCGCTCGTTGCACCTCGGCCTGCTGCAGCCGTAAGGCGTTTTCCACCCGCACCCGCTCCGCAGCGTCGGCCGCCTTCTGCTTCTGCTCGGCGTCATAAGCGGTCTTGGCGGCCCGCGCCGACCGCGGCACTGCCGGAGCTCTCGTGTCGAGGTCCTGCAGCAAGGCGCCAATTTCTTCACGCTTGGCCGCGTCTGCGTAAACCGAGGCGACAGCTGAACGGGTATCCGAAGGCAGAAGCGCCATCACGTGACTTTGCTCCTCGGCTCCCGTTGGAGCCAGGACAAACAGCCAGTACAGAGGCAGCCCCTGTCCGGCCAAGGATGCGAGCGTTCCGTCAGATCCGTTTACGACTTCAAGAACCTCGTCCATCACCGCGTTCAAGTCCGCCAACCGTCCGCCGGGTTCGTTCCGTTCCAGCTCTTCTCTCAACGCTCGATCAATGACGGTCTGGATGCCCAGGAATGTGCATGGCCGGGCATAGTCGCGAACATAGGTGTCCGCTTCGGCAAACGTTTGGAGCGTTGGCGGGTCGATTCCATCTTGGGTTTGTTTCACAAGCAGGAACACCTTGTGAGGGTCGGGCGACAGCAGCATCGCCCGTTCGCTGGCGTCGAAAGTGTCGTTGACACTGAGCTGAATTCCGGAAAGCGCCGCGAGTTGTTCAGCCGGGCTCCCGCTGACGCCCAGGGCCACGGTCGCGAATTCCGCGCCGATGTTAAAGAGGTCCCGACCGTATCGCGTCTGGTTCTTGACCTGGGACAGCTCATCGAAAAACAAGCCGCAGAGGGCATCGACCTGGGTAACCCTCAATCGAACGTAAGCTCGCAGATTGACGTTCGTATAAGCGCGGACCTCGCTACGGTGTTCGCGCGCCATTTGCCAGGCGTGCGAACTGGTATCCGACTGCACCGAAGGAACCGCCGAAGTCCGTACGGCGCAATTCATGGAATCGGCGTCTTTCTTCGTGTTGGGATCCGCCAGGCACATTTCGGCGATCTCGAGTTCGCCGCGTATGATGTTTAAATTTTTGCCAAGTTCCACAAGCTCGGCGCGCTGATCAAGGATTGGCGCTTGTGAGTTTCGAAACACGCTGGTGCAGCCTGTCGTTAAGACAGTGATGCCTACCGCTACAAACATAGTCTTGAGGCGCACGTCCATCCCTCCCGTTTAGAGGGACAATAACACAACCCACACGATTCGAAAATCAGTGTTATCTCAACTTCGCCCTACCCCAAAAACCGATCCACCGCCGCCTGGAAGCGAGCGGGCTGGTCGATCATCACTTGGTGATCGGCGCCCTCGATGCGGACGAACCGCGCGGGACTGCGCAGGTTGGAGAAGCCGTAGCGATAAAGGCCCTCCAGCCGGTTGCGTGGGCTGTTCGTATCCGGCGTCCAGCCATAGACCACCGTCACGGAGGCGGTGACGTCGCGCAGCCGGGGTCGCAGATCGACGGTCAGGGCTTCATACAGACCCTGAGCCAGGACACGCCGGTCGCCGCCCTGCAGACCCAGGCCGTCGAACACCATGTCGCCCGCCAGGCCGAGGTCGCCGCCCAGGGCTGAGACCTGGCCCTTCAGCGCCTGGTCCCCGAACAGCATCAGGGCCTGATAGGCCAGCCGCGCCAAAGGCTCGACCTCGCGGGCGGTGACGCGGGAATCGACCAGGGCCGGAAAGAAGGGCGCGGAATCCACCACCATCACCCGACCGATCCGGTCCCGCATGTCCGCCGCGACCCGCAGTGCGATCTGACCGCCCAGCGAATGGCCAATCAGGGCGGGGCGCGAAAGCCGCTGCTCGCGGATATAGCGTTCGATCTCCCGCGCGGCGGGCGCCGCCAGGGCGCCGCCGGCGTTGGCCCCGATGTCCGTCTGGCCGAAGCCCCGGATGGTCACCAGATGCACCCGGTAACGCCCCTCCAGCTTGTCCGCCGTAGACCGCCAGGCCGCCCCGGTAGAGCCGAGGCCCGGAATGAAGACGATATCCGGCCCCGCCCCCCGCGTCTCGACGATGATCCGGTCGGAACGGAAGGCAGGGGCGAGAGACGCCGATACTGTTGTCTGGGCGACGGCGACGCCGGGAAGGACGACGAGCAGGATCGCGAAAAACGGAGCAAGAAGACGGCGCATGACCCGCTCTTAACGCCCGATCACGGCGATCGGTTGACGACCGCGACCTTGGGTCATCGCCCCTTGAAGTCCGGCTTCCGCTTGTCGACGAAGGCGGACATGCCTTCCTTCTGGTCCTCGAAGGCGAACAGGGAGTGGAACAGCCGGCGTTCGAACCGGACGCCTTCGCTCAGGCTGGTCTCCAGAGCGACATTGACCATTTCCTTGTTCATCATCACCGCCAGCGGGCTTTGCGCCGCGATCTTGGCGGCGGCGGCGCGGGCCTCGTCCAGCAGGGCGTCGGGGGCGACGACGCGGCTGACCAGGCCGGCGCGTTCGGCCTCGGCCGCATCCATCATCCGGGCGGTCAGGATCATGTCCATGGCCTTGGACTTGCCGACCAGGCGCGTCAGCCGCTGCGAGCCGCCGATGCCGGGGGCCACGCCCAGATTGATCTCGGGCTGGCCGAACTTGGCGTTCTCGGAGGCGATGATGAAGTCGCACAACATCGCCAGTTCGCAGCCTCCGCCCAGGGCGTAGCCCGACACGGCCGCGATGATCGGCTTGCGGAAGCGCATGATCCGGTCATGGCCCAGGGCGAAGAAATTGCCCTTGAACATGTCGGCGTAGGACTGGTCCGCCATCTCCTTGATGTCCGCCCCGGCGGCGAAGGCCTTGGCCGAGCCGGTCAGGATCAGGCAGCGTACGCTGTCGTCGGTCTCGACCGCATCGAGGAAGGCCGCCAGTTCCCCGAACAGGGTCGAGTTCAGCGCGTTCAGCGCCTCGGGCCGGTTCAGGGTCACGACGGCATAACCGTCGGCGTGGCGTTCGATCAGCAGGGTGGAATAGGCGTCGGCCATGGTCGATCTCCTCGTTCTGTCGTCGATCTAGCGTCTGGCGCGCAGCAGGGCGAGGGTCATGGCGAACCGGATCAGCTCCGACACGACGATACAGCCCATCAGCCCGTTGGCGATCAGCACCAGCAGATTGGCCGGCGTCGCCACGCGCAGCAGCGGTCCGACCGCCGCAGACCCGATCCAGCCCGCGCAGAACAGGACGGCGGACAGGACGGTGATCAGACCGATCAGGGCCATCAGCGAAACATGACTGGCCTGGAGCGAGGCCTTGCGTTCGGCCGCGCCCTCGCGCGTTTCGCCACGCGGCAGCAGCCGGGCGATCAGGGTAAGAACCCCTTCGGCCACCGCGATCAGCAACAGGCCCAACAGGAACAATCCGCCCATCTCGCCGGCGAATTCCTCGCGGTTCAACCCGCCGGCGCCGATCTGAAGAGCCATTTGCCAGCCATAGAGGCCCCACACCGCCACGGTCGTGACAATGGCGATCCACAGGTGACGTTCGCGCAGGCTCATGCGGCGATCTGACACGAAACCAACGGCGAGATGAAGGCCTAAACCCCGCCTACTTCCTCTGGCAGGACGGGCAGTAGAAGGTCGACCGTCCACCCTGAACGATGCGGGCGACCGTCCCCGTGCAGCCCCCCGCCTTCGCAGACTCGCCGCGACACGGCTCGTCCTCGCGGCCGTAGACGTCGAACCGGTGCTGGAAATAGCCCTGGCCGCCCTCGGCGTTGGCGAAGTCCTTCAGGGTCGATCCGCCGGCGGCGATGGCGTCGTTCAGCACGTCGCGGACGACCGAGGCCAGGGTTTCCAGCCGCGCCTTCGACACCGACCCGGCCGCGACCAGGGGCGAGATCCGGGCGCGGTAAAGCGCCTCGCAGACATAGATATTGCCCAGGCCGGCGACGATCCGCTGGTCCAGCAGGGAGACCTTGATGTTCTGTGTCTTGCCGGCGAAGGCCTCGACCAGATGCGCGCCGGAAAAGCTGTTGCCGAGCGGCTCGGGCCCCAGGCCGGCGAACCAGGGATGGGTCTCGACCTGATCGGTGCGGATCAGGCCCATGAAGCCGAACCGGCGGGCGTCGGCGTAGCCGATGCGGGTGGCGGCGCCGTCGCGCACGGCGCAGCCGCTGAAATGCTCGTGCTTGCCGGCGATGGGGGCGGCCTCCTCGAACTCGCCCAGCAGGGTTCCGTCCAGGGTAAAGCGGCCGGTCATGCCCAGATGGGTGACCCAGGTCTCGCCCGTCGACAGGGGCGCCAGCAGATATTTGGCGCGGCGGTCGATCCGCTCGACCGTCGCCCCCTCCAGCCGTTCAACAAATCGCTCCGGGAACGGAAAACGCAGGTCGGGCCGGTTGATCCGCACCCGCGACAGGCGCGCGCCCGCCAGCACCGGCGTCAGGCCGCGTCGGACGGTTTCGACCTCGGGAAGTTCAGGCATGGGCCGGTCCTAGCGCCTCGACACGGCCGGGCCAAGCGGATCGTCCGCCTCCGCGACAATCGTCGGAAAACATTGTTCGAACCGACGCTGGAGCGACACCCCGGTCTGTCATGCACGCTGCGAGCAGTCCGGGGGGAATGTGTCTCAATCGATCATCATCGGCCGGCCCGGCTTCCGCATCCCGAACCTGATCCGTTCGGCCGGTCTGACGCGCGACGACGCCGCGATTCTGGCGGCGACGGCCGTTCTGGCGATCAGCGTCTATTTCCTGACCTTCCCCGGCGTCGATATCGCCGTCAGCCGCCTCTTCTACCGACCTGACGCCGGCTTCTTCCTGGCCGACAATCCCCTTCTGAAGGCGCTGCGCAAAAGCTCCACAGTCGTGCTCGCCCTGCTGCTTCTGGCCGTGATCGGACGGCTGGCGTGGCGCGCCCTTCATCGACGGTCTCTCGGCGCCGCGGCGCGGCGCGCGGTCTTTACGCTGGCCGCCCTGGCGATCGGGCCGGGCCTGGTGGTCAATCTGGTGCTGAAGGGTCTGTGGGGACGCGCTCGCCCCATCCAGATCGACCAGTTCGGCGGCGACGCCGCCTTCAGCCCCGTCTGGGTGATCAGCGACGGCTGCCAGTCCAACTGTTCCTTCGTCTCGGGCGAGGGGTCCAGCGCGGCCTGGATGGTCGGAGTCCTGCTGGTGCTGACGCCGGCGAAATGGCGGCCGGTCGTCCTGCCTGTCGCCGTCGTCTACGCCTTCGCCCTGTCGATGAACCGGCTGGCCTTCGGGGGGCATTTCCTGTCGGACATCCTGCTGTCCTGGGCCCTGACGGCCCTGGTCATGGCGGGAGTCTATCGGGTGACGGTGGCCTCGCCCGGCCTGGTTCGCCGGGCGCGACGGCGGTTCCGCGGACTTCACCCCCTCCCCGCCTGATCGTGACTTGGGCGTGACCGGTTGCCGCAGGCGGCGTTATGGGCTTACGTCCGCGTCGAACGTGGGAACCGATCTCGATGACTGACGCCGCCGCTGCGCCCCAAAGCCCTGCCCAAAAGGGCCGGCTTGAACTGACCCTTCGCGCCCTTGTGCTGGGCTGTCTGCTGGCGGTGATCTTCACCGCCGCCAACACCTATCTGGGCCTGCTGGTCGGCCTGACCTTCGCCTCGGCCATTCCGGCGGCGGTGATCTCGATGGCGGTGCTGCGGGCCTTCCGCACCTCGACCATCTGGGAGAACATGACCGTCCAGACCGTGGCCTCGGTCGGCGGGGCCATGAGCTCGATCATCTTCGTCCTGCCCGGCCTGGTGATGATCGGCTGGTGGCTGGAGTTTCCCTTCTGGCAGTCCGTGGCCATCTGCATCCTGGGCGGCGTTCTGGGCGTGACCTTCTCCATCCCGCTACGCCGCGCCCTGGTGACCAACGGCGGTCTGCCCTACCCCGAGGGCGTCGCCGCCGCCGAGGTGCTGAAGGTCGGCTCGCGCGGGGCCGAACAGACCGAGAGCGCGGTGCGCGAGAACAAGTCCGGCCTGTGGATCGTGGTCGCCGGCGCCGTGGTCTCGGCCGGCTACGCCCTGCTGGTCGCGGGTCGAGTCTTCGCCGGCGAGGCCGCGAAATTCTTCAAGCTTCCGGCCGCCCTGGGCGGCGGGGCCACCGGCATGGGCTTCGGCATGCAGTTCGCGCTTCTCGGCGCGGGGCATCTGATCGGCCTGACCGTGGGCCTGGCCCAGCTGTTCGGCCTGATCCTGGCCTGGGCGATCGCCGTACCGATCCTGACCAGCCCTGACACCATCGCCTGGCTGACGGCGCACGGGATTCCCTCCATCGCCTCCACCCTGCCGGCCGGCGTATCGGCCGAAGAACTGGCGTCAAAGGTCTGGAGCCGCGAGGTCCGATTCATGGGCGCCGGCGTCATCGGCGTCGCCGCCATCTGGACCCTGATTAAACTGGCCGGCCCGCTCATCGGCGGCCTGACCTCGGCCCTGGCCGCCAACGCCAAGCGCGCCCACGGCGAGGTGCTGGAACGCACCGAACAGGATCTGCCCATCAAACTGGTCGGCGGGATTTCGGTGGTCTGCCTGATCGGCATCGCCGGCCTCTTGGCCTGGTTCGCCCAGAGCGCCCCGGCCCTGGCGGGATCGACCCCGCTGCTGGTCATCGGCGGCCTGGTCTATGTCGTTCTGATCGGTTTCGCCGTCGCGGCCATCTGCGGCTATATGGCCGGCCTGATCGGCTCGTCGAACAGCCCGGTCTCGGGGGTCGGCATCCTGGCGGTCGTGATCGCCTCGCTGCTGATGCTGGGCGTCATGGCCATCGCGGGCGTGCCGGCCGATCCGTCGATCATCGCCTTCGCATTGATCGTGACCGCCGTCGTCTTCGCCGTCGCCGTCATCGCCAACGACAATCTTCAGGACCTGAAGACCGGCCAACTGGTCGAGGCCACGCCCTGGCGGCAGCAGGTCGCCCTGATCGTCGGCGTCGGCGCCGGAGCCGTCGTCATTCCGCTGATCCTGAACCTGTTGAACCAGGCCTTCGGCTTCGAAGGCGGCCCGCCCGCCATCGTCGAGGGCGCCAAGACCCTGGCGGCGCCCCAGGCCACCCTGATCTCGGCCCTGGCGCGCGGCGTCATCGGCGGCGATCTGCGCTGGGACCTGATCGGGCTGGGCGCCGTGATCGGCGTGATCATCATCGTGCTGGACGTTGTCGTGTCCAAGGCCTCGAACGGCAAGGTCAAGCTGCCGCCGCTGGCTGTCGGCATCGGCTTCTACCTGCCCGCCGCCGTCACGACCATGCTGGTCATCGGCGCCGTCTGCGGCTGGATCTATGACAAGGCCGTGTCCAGCACCCGTTACGCCGACGTGGCGCGCCGCATGGGCGTCCTGCTGGCCTCGGGCCTGATCGTGGGCGAGAGCCTGTTCGGCGTCTTCACCGCCGGGGTGATCGTGGCCACGCGCGACGACGCGCCGTTCGCCATGCTGCCCGAAGGCTCGACCTGGCCGGCCATGCTGGCGGGGATCATCGGCTTCGCCGTCGCGGTGTTCGGCCTCTACGCCTGGACCCGGAGCCGCGCCAAGGCGGTGTGACACAATACCTCTCCCTCCCCCTGCGGGGGAGGGGGGCGGAGGCGTAGCCGGAGCCGGGTGGGGCGGCAGGGCGACACATCACAAATCAAGCCAAGTTCAGAACGGTGCGCCCGTGCCTGGCCGCCCCCACCCCGTCGCTGCGCGACGCCCCTCCCCCGCAGGGGGAGGGAGATCCGTTAAGCCGCCCGGGTCGCGACCATCATATAGTTGATCCCCGCGTCGTCGCTCTGGCTCCAGCGGTCGGTCAGCGGGTCATAGTTCAGCCCATACGGCCCCTCGACCGTCACCGGCTCGGCGGCCAGCATCGTCCGGATCTCGTCGGGCTTCAGGAACTGGCGCCAGTCGTGAGTCCCGGCGGGCACCCAGCGCAGGATATATTCCGCCGCCACCTTGCCCAGGGCCAGCGACTTCAGCGTGCGGTTCAGGGTGGCGACCATCATCACCCCGCCCGGCCGGACCAGCCGCGAACAGGCGCGCACGAAGGCTTCAGGATCGGCGACATGCTCGATCACCTCCATGGTCAGGACCACATCGAACGGCCCCGCCCCTTCCGCCTCGATCTGTTCGACGGTGGCGGCGCGATAGGCGATGTCCAGCCCCACCATCTCGGCGTGAGCCCGCGCCGTGCCGATATTCTCGGACGAGGCGTCGATGGCGGTGACGCTAAAGCCCATCCGCCGCATCGGCTCGGCGATCAGCCCGCCGCCACAGCCGACGTCCAGAAGCGTCAGCCCCTCGAACGGCCGCCGTACCTTCGGATCCCGGCCCAGCCGGGCGCACAACTGCTCGCGGATCAAGGCCAGCCGCGCGGGATTGAACCGGTGCAGGGGTGCGAACGGCCCGTGCGCATCCCACCATTCGGCCGCCTGGGCGGAGAAGCGGGCCACATCGGCCGGGTCGATCGATGCGCCAAATGCGCCTTCGGACGAATTTTGCGGAAAACCATGCCCTTCGCGGGGTAGGCGAGACGGTGCGGCGTCGCTAGAAGCGGTCATGCGCGAGGGATGAACCTTCGCGCCCTTTCACGCAAGCAGGGGGCGGAACGCCACGATGACGCGGCCCGATTCTTCACGATCCGACACCACGAGACTGGTGATGAAGTTCGGCGGCACCTCGATGGGCGACCTCGAACGGATCCGACGCGCGGCGCGGATCGTCGCCGCCGAGGCCGCCTCGGGCAAGAAGATCGCCGTCGTGGTCTCGGCCATGGCCGGCAAGACCAATGAACTGGTCGCCTGGACCGACGGCGCCGGCCCGGCCGCCGCGGGCCTGCCGCTCAGCGACGACGAATATGACGTCGTGGTCGCCTCCGGCGAACAGGTGACGGCCGGGCTTCTGGCCATCACCCTGCGCAACATGGGGCTGAACGCCCGGTCGTGGATGGGCTGGCAAGTGCCGATCGTCACCGACGACGCCCACGCCCGCGCCCGGATCATCGACATCCCCGGCGAAAAACTGGGCGCCGCCGTCGACGCCGGCGAGATCGCCATCGTCCCCGGCTTCCAGGGCGTCACGCCCGAGGGCAAGATCACCACCCTGGGCCGGGGCGGCTCCGACACCTCGGCGGTGGCCGTTGCGGCGGCCCTGTCCTGCCCTTGCGACATCTATACCGACGTGGACGGCGTCTATACGACCGACCCGCGCATCGAGAGCCGCGCCCGGCGCCTGGCCAAGGTCTCCTATGAGGAGATGCTGGAAATGGCCTCATTGGGGGCCAAGGTGCTGCAGACCCGTTCGGTCGAACTCGCCATGGCCAAACAGGTGCCTGTGCGGGTTCTGTCCAGCTTCATCGAACCGGACGAGTCCGGCCAAATGCCCGACAAGGGCGGAACCCTGATCTGCGACGAGGAGGAGATCGTGGAAAAACGCATCGTGTCCGGTGTGACCATGAGCCGTGACGAAGCCCGCATCACCCTGCTGGGCCTGTCCGACCGCGTGGACGCCCCCGCCGACGTCTTCACCCGCCTGGCCGAGGCCAACGTCAATGTGGACATGATCGTCCAGAGCCAGGCCCGCACCGCCAATACGGTCAACCTGACCTTCACGACCGGCCGCCGCGACGCCGTACGCGCCGCCGAGCTGATGACGGCGGGCCAGGATCAGCTGGGCTTCGAGGAAATCCGGATCGACGAGGACGTCGCCAAGGTGTCCGTCGTCGGGGTCGGCATGCGCAGCCACGCCGGCGTGGCCCAGACCATGTTCAAGGCCCTGGCCGACAAGGGCGTCAAGTTCCAGGCCATCTCGACCTCGGAAATCAAGATCAGCGTCCTGATCGACGCGGCGTACGCCGAACTGGCCGTGCGCGCATTGCATTCGGCTTACGGGCTGGACGCGATATAGGATGATGTGAACCGGCGCCTCGGCGCCACAGCGCGGGAGCCATGATGCCGGCAGGCGGCGCGATGACCAGGGGACCTCGGATCCTCCTGCGCCAGATCCGCGAGGCTCTGGGCGGGGCCGGTGCGGGCGCGACCCCGGCTCAGGACCGCCTGAACATGGTGGTGCGGATCATCGCCCGGTCCATGGTCGCCGAGGTCTGCTCCATCTATCTGCGCCGCGGCTCGGGCGAGCTGGAGCTGTTCGCCACCGAGGGCCTGAACCCCGCCGCCGTCCACAACACCCGCCTTCGCCCCGGCGAGGGTCTGGTCGGCGAAGTGGCCCGCATGGCCCAGCCGATCAGTCTGTCGGACGCGCCGTCGCACCCCTCCTTCTCCTACCGGCCGGAAACGGGCGAAGACCCCTATCACGCCTTCCTCGGCGCCCCCCTGCTGCGCGGCGGCCGGGCCATCGGCGTTCTGGTCGTCCAGAACCGCACCGAGCGGCGGTATGACGAGGAAGAGGTCGAGGACATCCAGACCATCGCCATGGTCCTGTCCGAGACGGTGTCCTCCGGCGAACTGCTGGACCAGGACGAACTGCGCGACGTCGAACTGGCCCCTCATCGCCCGGAACGGCTGAAGGGCCAGAAGTTCGGCGACGGTCTGGCGGTCGGTCATGTGGTCCTGCACGAAGCCCCGCTGCCGCCCGAAAAGCTCCTGTCCGAAGACCCGGCGATGGAGGAGGCGCGGCTGAAGCTGGCCCTGGCCTCGCTGAAGACCGGCCTGGACGCCATGCTGGACAAGGGCCAGGGCCTGGCCGGACCCTCGTTCGAGGTGCTGGAGACCTATCGGATGTTCGCCGACGACCGGGGCTGGAACCGGTCGCTGGAAGAGGCGGTCCGCAACGGCCTCACGGCCGAGGCGGCGGTGGACCGGGTCCGCAACGAGCACCGCGCCCGCTTCGCCCAGGCCCGCGACCCCTATATCCGCGAACGGCTGCACGATTTCGAGGACCTGGCAAACCGGCTGCTGCGGGTGCTGGCGGGCGACAAGCCGGGCGAGCGCGAACTGCCCGACGACGCCATTCTGGTCGCGCGTAACCTGGGGCCCGCCGACCTGCTGGAATATCCGCGCGACAAGCTGAAGGGCCTGTTGCTGGAAGAAGGCTCGGCCGCAAGCCACGCCGCCATCGTCGCCCGCGCGCTTCAGATTCCCTGCGTCGGCCGCCTGATGGGCCTGCGCGACCGGCTGTCGGAAGGCGACGTCGTCATCGCCGACGGCGAGACGGGCGAGGCCTATCTGCGTCCCCGCCCCGACATGATCGAGGCGGTCCAGTCGCGGATGGCCGTGCGCGATCAGCGTCAGGCCCAGTTCGCCCAGCTGCGCGACACCCCCGCCGTCACCCTGGACGGCCAGCGCATCAGCCTGCTGACCAACGCCGGTCTGGCGGTGGACCTGGAGAACCTGAACGAGACGGGGGCCGAAGGCATCGGCCTGTTCCGCACCGAGTTCCAGTTCATGGTCTCGGACGAGCTGCCCCGGCTGGACGCCCAGACGGCCCTGTACAAGCTGGTGCTGGACGCCGCCGGCGACCGGCCCGTCACCTTCCGGACCCTGGACATCGGCGGCGACAAGGTCCTGCCCTATCTGGAGGCCGAGCGGGAGGAGAACCCGGCCCTGGGCCGCCGCGCCATCCGTCTGGGTCTCGACCGGCCGTCGTTGTTGCGGATGCAACTGCGCGCCCTGCTGACGGCGGCGGCGGGCCGCGAGCTGCGCGTCATGTTCCCGATGATCGCCACGGTGGACGAGTTCCGCGCCGCGCGCGAACTGGTCGAGGTCGAATGCGCCTGGGCCAAGCGACGCGGCCGCGCCTTGCCCGCCCTGCTGCGGGTCGGGGCCATGGTCGAATGCCCGTCGCTGCTGTGGCATCTGGACGCGCTTCTGCCTCTGACCGACTTCGTCTCGATCGGCACCAACGACCTGTTCCAGTACATGTACGCCGCCGACCGGACCAATCCGCTGGTCTCGGACCGCTACGATCCCCTGTCGCCCCCGACCCTGCGCGCCCTGCAGTCGATCCAGAAAGCCTGCGCCGACACAGGCACGCCGGTGTCGATCTGCGGCGAGCTGGCGGGCCGCCCGCTGGAAGCTTTCGCCCTGATCACATTGGGCTTTACCCGCCTGTCGGCCCCGGCCGGCGGAGTCGGCCCGGTCAAGCGGATGATCCTGTCCGCCGACCTGACGGCCGCCCGCCGTGGGCTGAACAATCTGCTGAACCTGTCCACCGGCTCCGTCCGTAACGAGATCGAATCCCTGGCGCGAAAGTTGAACGTGTCCGTCTGACGATCGCCGCGCGCGTCCCGTTCAGGGAATCGCCGTTGATGGGACAGGGATTATGGTTTATCCACAGGACGCATCAGGACGGCCTCCGGGGGGAGGCGCGTCCGGTCACGAAGACATGCTAACCGACGGGTCCGTTTCGAGTACGGGGCGGATTCAGGCCGTTCCGAGTGTGGGGTCAGGCGTCATGGCGCTGGATGCGGGGCACGCCCCCGAAGAGTTCAAGGCACATCCCGACTGGAAGGACGTCACGCCCTCCATCGCGGAGTCCGCGACTCTGGGCGACGGCCTGCGTCGCGCGCGCGAGCAGTCGGGCAAGTCCCTGGCAGACCTGGCGGCCGAGACCAAGGTTCACACCCGTTTCCTGATCGCTTTGGAACAGAACGACTGGTCGTCCCTGCCGTCCCGCGTCTTCGCCATCGGCTATGTGCGCGGCTATGCGACGGCCCTGGGTCTGGACGAACAGCTGGCCGTCGAACGGTTCAAGCGTGAAAGCCCCGACACCTCGGCGCCTTTGAAGGCGCCGATCGGCGTGGCCTTCGAGGACGTCAAACGCCATTCGCCGCGCATCATCGCCGGGATCGCCGTGGTGGCCCTGGCCGTCATCGGCTGGAACATCTTCCAGCGCGTCAATCTGATGCGGGCGCCCCAGCCGTCGGATATCGCGACCGTGCCCGAAAGCTGGTCCCTGGGCGCCGTGCCCGGCCAGGACGGGCTGATCGACCTGAGCGCGCCCCGCGCCGCGCCGCCCGACCAGACCACGCCGGCCCTCTATATTACGCCGGGGCTCGAGGCCCAGCTGACCGGGATCGACCCCAATGACCCGGCGGTGATCGCGGCCACGGCGGCGGCGAACAACGCCCCGGTGCAGAAAGCCTTCAATCCCCGCGGCGCCGTCTATGGCGCCCCCGCCACCGCCTCGCAGGTGGTGATCCAGGCCAAGAAGGCCGGCGCCCTGGTCGTGCGTCTGGCCGACGGGCAGGCCCTGTTCGCGCGCCAGATGGCGGCCGGCGAGGCCTGGCGCGCGCCCCTGGGCCTCAGCGCCGTCATCGACGTGTCGGATCCGGCGGCCTTCGACGTCTATCTGAACGGCGAACACGGCGGCGTCCTGCCGGCCGTCGTCACGCCCCTGACGCAACTGAACCGCCGCGCCGAGGACGCCGCCCGTCAGGTGGCGGACGAGCAGGCGCGCCGTCAGCTCCAGATCCAGGCTGACCGGGCGACCCAAGCCCAGGCTCAGGTCCAGACCCAGGGCCAAACCCAGGGCCAGACTCAGGGCCAGCCCGCGCCCACGACGCCCCCCATCGGCGCCGTCACGACAAACTGATCGTCGCTCCCCCGTGGTCCCGCCGTCATCATCGGCCTATATGACCCTTCCATGAGCGATCACACGCACGTCCGACCCTGGCGCCATATCGAGCGCCGCAAGAGCCGCCAGATCCGCGTCGGCTCCGTCCTGGTGGGCGGCGACGCCCCGATCAGCGTCCAGTCAATGACCAATACGCCGACGTCCGACGCGGCGGCGACCATCGACCAGATCCGCCAGCTGGAGGAGGCCGGCGCCGACATCGTCCGCGTCTCGTGCCCCGACGTGGAATCGACCGACGCCTTCAAGACCATCGCGCGCGAAGCCAAGGTCCCCTTGGTCGCCGACATCCATTTCCACTACAAGCGCGGCATCGAGGCGGCCCAGGCGGGCGCTGCCTGCCTCCGCATCAATCCGGGCAATATCGGCAGCGCCGACCGCGTCCGCGACGTGATCCAGGCCGCCAAGGATCACGGCTGTTCGATGCGGATCGGCGTCAACGCCGGCTCGCTGGAAAAGGAGCTGCTGGAGAAATACGGCGAGCCCTGCCCCGACGCCATGGTCGAGAGCGCCCTGAACCACGCCCGCATCCTTCAGGATCACGACTTCCACGAGTTCAAGATTTCGGTAAAGGCGTCCGACCCCTTCCTGACCGTCGCCGCCTATCAGCAGCTGGCCGAGGCCATCGACTGCCCCCTGCACCTGGGCGTGACCGAGGCCGGGCCTCTGCGCACCGGCACCATCAAGTCGGCCATCGGCATGGGGTCGATGCTGTGGGCCGGCATCGGCGACACCATCCGCGTCTCCCTGGCCGCCGATCCGGTCGAGGAGATCAAGGTCGGCTTCGACATCCTGAAGTCGCTGGGCCTGCGTCACCGGGGCGTCAACATCATCGCCTGCCCGTCCTGCGCCCGTCAGGGCTTCAACGTCATCGAGACGGTCGCCGTACTGGAAGAAAAGCTGGCCCATATCTCGACGCCGATGAGCCTGTCGGTCATCGGCTGCGTCGTGAACGGCCCGGGCGAGGCCCTCTACACCGACATCGGTTTCACCGGCGGCGGCAAGGGCGCCGGCATGATCTATCTGAACGGCAAGATCGCCCACAAACAGGCCAACGAGGGCATGATCGACCATATCGTCGACCTGGTCGAACAGAAGGCCGCCGAACTGGACGCGGCCCGCGCGGCGGAGCTTCAGGCGGCGGAATAGGCGACGCGCCCGCGAGTTGTGTCAGTTTTGACAAATTAACGCATGGCTTGATTGACGCCCCACGCCCCAGATGCAACCTATGCCATAAGTTCACCTGGGGAGGGTGAACTGTAATCCATTGAGGGGCTTCATGATATTCCGTACCTCCGCACGCTTCGGCGTGCGTGCGCTCGCGCTTGTCGGCGTGGCGTTGTCTCTGCCTGCCTGCGCTACCGTGACGCGTGGCTCGAGCCAGCAATTCTCCGTCCAGAGCACGCCGCCGGGCGCGCAGGTCAGCACGTCCAACGGCTTCGAATGCCAGGCCACGCCCTGCACCTTCCGCATGCCGCGCAAGGACGCCTTCCGCATCACCGTGTCGAAGGAGGGCTATGTGTCCCAGACCCACGACATCACCAGCAGCGTCTCGGGCGCGGGCGGTACGGCCATGGCGGGCAACATCCTGATCGGCGGCATTATCGGCGGCGCGATCGACGCGACCTCGGGCGCCATGAACGATCTGAAGCCCAATCCGCTGATCGTCACCTTGCGCACGCCGGCCGAAGAGGCGGCAGCCGCCCGGTCCGTCGCTCCGACCACCACCCCGACTGGAGATCAATAATGTTTCGCCGTCTCGCTTCTGCTGCTTGCCTGACCGCCCTGTTGGGGGTCGCCGCCTGCGCCAGCCCGTCCAATCCGGCCCTGATGACCTTAGCCGCCACGCCCGGCCTTACCGCCACGCCCGGCGATCTGGGCTACAAGTCGGTGACCACGGTCTCGGTCTCCGGCGGGCAGGACACGAACCCGATGTGGACATCCCAAGTGTCCAACGCCGACTTCAAGACCGCCCTGGAAGGCTCTTTGGCCGCTGCCGGCTATATGGGCGCCGAGGGTCAGCCGATGACGGTCTCCGCATCTCTGATCGACCTCAAACAGCCCTTCGCCGGCCTCGACATGTCCGTCACCAGTCAGATCCGTTACACGGTGCAGCGGGCAGACCGGACTGTCTTCGACGAGACGGTGGCGGCGACCGGAACGGCGAAGATGGGTGAAGCCTTCATGGGCGTCGAACGCCTGCGGATAGCCAACGAAGCCTCGATCCGTGAAAACATCAAGGAATTCCTGACCCGCTTCCGCGCCCGCGCGCGCTGATCGGCGCATAGGAACACTACAGCGACGGCGGGTCCGCCCGCCGTCGCTATTCGTTCAAATCAGCTACAATATCTCGGTGCTCGTCCCCGCAGCCCCACACTAAAGGCAAGGCTCGAGCGATCACACCCGCGAGGGGACAGGGATCGGGCCGCCCAGCGCCAACGGCGAGTTAGACGCCGCCTGCAATAGGCTTCGTCCCTCGAACACCGCCGCGATGGCGTCACGCCCGTCCTGAAGCACAGGTTGAAGCGGGCAGGTTTCAACGTCAGGGCAGGTTTCGCACGGTCCATTGGCGGTTCGCGACGCGCAGGGAGCCAGGGCCAGCGGACCTTCCAGCGCCCGGATCACATCGGCGAAACTTATGGCCTGGGCCGGCGCCGCCAGGGCGTAGCCCCCGGTTCGCCCCCGCTTCGACACCAGCAGGCCCTGGCGCCGCAGGTCCAGCAATATGGCCTCGAGAAACTTGCGCGGCGCCGTGGCGGCCTCGGCGATCTCGCCGATGGTGGCGGGGCCGCCGCCGGGCAGGCCTGCCAGGTGGATCATGGCGCGCAAGGCGTAGCGGGACCGGTTCGACAACATGGTCCGTGATCGCGTGATCGCGCCCCGGACGCAAGACGTGGTGGGCGCCTGCTCGGCCCTATCTCATCGCGTCGAACCCAGCCGGGCGACCGCGGCCACTATCTGGGGCCCGGTATAGGGTTTCAGCACCACGGCCTCGGCAAGGTGGCCGTGACGGGCGGCGGCCCCAGCGTCGCCGAATATGAAGACGATCCGCATGGCCCACCGCCGGGTCATAACCTCGGCCAGTTCGACGCGGCGACAATCGACAGCACGCCCCCCGGCGCGCTAAGGACGGCGCTCTCTTTCTCCAGGATTTCCCCTTGCGTCTGCCCCAGGCCCGTCTCGATCAGGTGCTCGACCGTTTCCACGAGGTGGAGGCCCGGATGGGGGCGGCGACGGACGGCGTCGAGATCGTCCGTCTGTCCAAGGAACACGCCGAGCTCAAGCCCGTCGCCGACGCCGTCCAGGGCCTGGCCCGTCTCCGCGCCGAGATGGTCGATCTGGAGGCGATGGCCGCCGATCCCGAAATGGCCGCCATGGCCCAGGACGAGCTGCGCGACCTGACCGAGCGCCTGCCGGGGCTGGAACGCGACGTCGCCCTGTTGCTGGCCCCGCGCGACGCCGACGAGAACGCCTCGGCCGTGCTGGAAGTCCGCGCCGGCACCGGCGGCGACGAGGCGGCCCTGTTCGCCGGCGACCTGTTCCGCATGTATTCGCGCTACGCCTCGACGCGCGGCTGGCGGATCGAGCTGGATTCGGCGACTGAGGGCGACGCCGGCGGCTACAAGGAAATCATCGCCACCGTCACCGGCGACGGCGTCTTCGGCCGGCTGAAGTTCGAAAGCGGCGTCCACCGGGTCCAGCGCGTGCCGACGACCGAGGCCGGGGGCCGCATCCACACCTCGGCCGCCACGGTCGCGGTTCTGCCCGAGGTCGAGGACGTCGAGATCGAGATCCTGGAAAAGGACATCCGCATCGACACCTTCCGCGCCTCCGGTTCGGGCGGTCAGCACGTCAACAAGACGGACTCGGCCGTGCGGATCACCCACCTTCCGACCGGGATCGTGGCCACCAGCTCCGAGAAGTCGCAGCACGTGAACCGCGACAAGGCGATGAAGAACCTGCGGGTGCGCCTATACGACATGCAACGCCAGGCCAAGGACCTGGCCCGCGCCGACTCGCGCAAGTCCCAGGTCGGCTCGGGCGACCGGTCCGAGCGGATCCGCACCTACAACTTCCCGCAGGGACGGGTGACCGACCACCGGATCGGCCTGACCCTGCACAGCCTGCCCCAGATTCTGGAAGGCGACCTGGACCCGATGCTGAACGCCCTGATCGCCGAGGATCAGGCCGCGCGCCTGGCGGATCTCGAGGCCGAGTTCGGCTGATCAGCCCAGCACGCCCGTCATCGGCAGGCAGAGCACCAGACCGGTGGCGGCGGTGTAGCCGGCGAAGGCGTGGATCGAGCGTCGGCGGCAGGTGAAGGCCTCAGGTTCGCCCATGCGCGACGCCTGATCGGTCCAGAGCAAATACAGGGCCTGCACCGTCCACCCGGCCATGAAGGCGGCGACGGCCCAGCCGCTGAGGGCGGCCAGAGTCGCACCGGACAGCATGACCAGCACGCCGGCCAGGACGATCACCCCATCGCCCACATGCTCGGCGACGGGGATCGCGACCAAGCCCGCCAAGGCGCGTTGCAGACGCCAGTTGAGCCAGGCCTGATAAAGAAGCATCAGCCCGCCCAAGACGTAGAAGACCCCTATCGCGCGCGCTGCCCACTCCATGGCGGGAATAAGGCGTTATTCCCGCGCGGGTCGTAAGTGCGGAAAACCCCTTATTTTGCGGAAAACGCCCGACCGGAGCATCCAAGACACATCCGTTGATATCTCAGACCGAGAGCGCAGCTTCCGCCTGGAGGGCCCGCACGACCGCTGGACGGCTCGCCATCCGTTCGTAGTGCGCCTGAACCCGTGGAAACGCCGCGATATCGACCCCGTCGCCTTCCAGCCAGGCGGAGAAGGTGAACAGATAGGGGTCGGCGACCGAATAGGGGTCGCCCATCACCCAGTCGCCCCCGCATTTCTGGGCCAGATCCGCTTCGATCAGGGCGAAACAGTCCCGCATGTTCTGCGTCACCTTGGCCGCCATCGAGGCCTGGGCCGCAGCGTCGTCGCTCCAGCGCGAGGCCCGTCGGCCATGGGCATGGGCCACATGGACGGTCGAGGCGAGATAGAGGTTGAAGGCCTGCATCCGCGCGAAGGCGAACGGATCGACCGGCGCCAGCTGTCCCGACGGCGCGAGCGCGGCGATATAGGCCAGGATGGCCGGGCTCTCGGTCAGGATTCCAAGATCGGTCGCCAGGGCCGGGACCCGCCCCTTGGGATTGAGGGCCAGAAACGCCGGTTGCTGCTGGTCGCCGCGGGCGAAATCGACCAGCCGGACCTCGAAGTTCAGGCCGGACTCTTCCAGCGCGATATGGCTGGCCCGGCTGCAAGATCCGGGGGCGGTATAGAGGGTCAGCATGATCGTCTCGGCGTGAAAGAAAAAAGGCGGCGAGATCCTCGCCGCCTTTTCCGTCTCTTACAGGTCCAGCAGGGCCCGCTGCGGGTCTTCCAGCAGTTCCTTGACCCGGACCAGGAAGGTCACGGCTTCCTTGCCGTCGACGATCCGGTGGTCATAGCTGAGGGCCAGATACATCATCGGGCGGATCTTGACCTCGCCGTTGATGGCCATCGGGCGCTGGACGATATTGTGCATGCCCAGGATGCCCGACTGCGGCGCGTTGAGGATCGGCGTCGACATCAGCGACCCATAGGTGCCGCCGTTGGTGATGGTGAAGGTGCCGCCCTGCATCTGGTCCATGGTCAGGGCGCCGTCGCGGGCGGCCTTGCCCAGGGCGCCGATGCCCTTTTCGATGCCCGCCAGCGACAGGGTGTCGGCGTCGCGCAGCACCGGAACCACCAGACCCTTGTCGGTGCCGACGGCGACGCCGATGTCATAGTGGTTCTTGTAGATGATGTCCGTGCCGTCGATCTCGGCGTTGACGGCCGGGATCTCGTGCAGGGCCGCGACGACGGCCTTGGTGAAGAAGGACATGAAGCCCAGTTTCACGCCGTGACGCTTCTCGAACACGTCCTTGTACTGGGCGCGCAGGGCCATGACATTGGTCATGTCCACCTCGTTGAAGGTGGTCAGCTGGGCGGCCGTGTTCTGCGATTCCTTCAGGCGACGGGCGATGGTCTGACGCAGGCGCGTCATCTTCACCCGCTCCTCACGCGGACCGACGGCGCGCGGAGCCGACGGGGCTGCGGCAGGGGCCGGCGCCGGAGCGGCGGCGCCGATGGCGGCGATGGCGTCAGCCTTGGTGATATTGCCCTTGGGTCCCGTGGCGGCGATGGCCTTGGGGTCCAGGTTGTTCTCGGCGACCACGCGCTGGACAGCCGGCGACAGGGTCTCGTTCTTGCCGACCTGGGCTGAGCCGGTGTTGGCCGGGGCGGCGGCGGGCGCAGCCGGAGCAGGCGCAGCGGCGGCCGGAGCGGCGGCGGCGCCCGAACCCGAAATCGAGCCGATCTTCTGACCGGGGGTGACGGTCGCGCCTTCGTCGGCGGCGATGGTCAGGACGCCGTCAGCCGGGGCCGACACCTCGACCGCGACCTTGTCGGTCTCGATCTCGACCAGCAGTTCGTCCTTCTTGACCGCTTCGCCGCTCTTCTTGAGCCATTTGCCCATCGAACCCTCGGCGACGCTTTCGCCCATCACCGGCACGGTGATGTCGATGCTCGACGCAGCGGCGGCGGGCGCAGCCTTGGTCTCGGCCTTGGCGGCCTTGGCCGGGGCTGGGGCCGGAGCCGGAGCCGGGGCAGCGGCCGCGCCGCCTTCGGTCACCGAACCCAGGACCGTGCCGGGAACCACGGTGTCGCCCTCGGCGGCGTTGATGGCGCCCAGGACGCCGTCGGCCGGGGCCACGACTTCCAGCGACACCTTGTCGGTTTCCAGCTCGACGAGCAGTTCGTCCTTCTTGACCGCGTCGCCGACCTTCTTGGTCCATTTCGCGATAGTGGCCTCGGTGACGGATTCACCGAGGGCGGGGGTCAGGATGTCGGCCATGTCGGGTCCAGCTGTCTTTCGGAGTGTCTTGTGACGTGTATCAGGCGAAGGCTTCGTTGGTGAAGGTCTCGAGTTCCTTCAGGTGTCGGCTCATCAGGCCGGCGGCCGTCGAAGCGGAACCGGGACGGCCGACGTAGCGGGCGCGCTTGGAGGCGACGTCGAGCTTGTCGAGCGTCAGTTCCAGCCATGGATCGACGAAGGTCCAGCCGCCCATATTCTTCGGCTCTTCCTGGCACCAGACCACTTCCGCCTTCGGGAAGCGGGCCAGTTCCTTGCGCAGCGACTGGATCGGCCACGGATAGAACTGTTCCAGGCGCAGGATATAGACGTCGTCCACCGCCTGGCCTTCCTTGGCCTTCTTCTCGCGCGCGTCCAGCAGGTCGTAATAGACCTTGCCCGAGCACAGGATGACGCGGCGGATCGCCTTGTCGGCCTTGATCTTGATCCCGGCGACGTCGGGGCGGGTCTGGGCGTCGTCGTGCAGGACGCGGTGGAAGGACGAACCCTCCGCCAGATCCTTCATCGACGAGACCGCCTTCTTGTGCCGCAGCAACGACTTGGGCGTCATCAGGATCAGCGGCTTGCGGAACGGCCGGTGCATCTGGCGACGCAGGATGTGGAAATAGTTGGCCGGGGTGGTGCAGTTGGCGACCTGCATATTGTCTTCGGCGCACTGTTGCAGGAAGCGCTCCAGGCGGGCCGACGAGTGTTCCGGACCCTGGCCCTCATAGCCGTGCGGCAGCAGCATGGTCAGGCCGCTCATCCGCAGCCATTTGCGTTCGCCCGAGCTGATGAACTGGTCGATCACCACCTGGGCGCCGTTCACGAAGTCGCCGAACTGGGCCTCCCACAGCACCAGGGTGTTCGGGTCGGCCAGCGAGTAGCCGTACTCGAAGCCCAGCACCGCCTCTTCCGACAGGGCCGAGTCGATCACTTCGAAATTGGCCTGGCCTTCGCGCAGGTTGTTCAGCGGCATGTACCGCTCTTCGGTCGTCTGATCGATGATGCCCGAATGGCGTTGCGAGAATGTGCCGCGCACAGAATCCTGGCCCGACAGGCGCACCGGGAAGCCTTCGTCCACCAGCGAGGCGAAGGCCAGGCTTTCGGCCGTGGCCCAGTCCAGGTTTTCGCCCGAAGCGATAGCTTCGCGGCGGCCGTCATAGACGCGCTTCAGCGTCTTGTGCATGTCGACGCTGTTGGGAATGGTGGTCAGGCGGTGACCCAGGTCGGTCAGCTTGGCCAGGGGCACGGCGGTGTCGCCGCGCAGCTCGTCCTTGGGCGACTGGAAGCCCTGCCACTGGCCGTCCAGCCAGTCGGCCTTCTCGGCGGACCAGGTCTTGCCGGCCTCGAACTGCTCGTCGAGGAAGGTCTCGAACCGGGCGACCTCGGCGTCGATCTCGGCCTGGGTGATGACGCCCTCGGCGACCAGACGCTGCGAATACAGTTCGCGGGTCGAGGGCTGGGCGCGGATCTTCGAATACATCAGCGGTTGGGTGAAGGTCGGATCGTCGCCTTCGTTGTGGCCGAACCGGCGATAGCAGAACATGTCCACCACCGCGTCCTTGTGGAACTTCTGACGGTATTCGGTGGCCACCTTGGCGGCGAAGACGACCGCTTCGGGATCATCGCCGTTGACGTGGAAGATCGGCGCCTGAACCATCAGGGCCACATCCGACGGATAGGGCGACGAGCGCGAGTTCCGCGGGCTGGTGGTGAAGCCGATCTGGTTGTTGATGACGAAATGCAGGGTGCCGCCGGTGCGGTAGCCCTTCAGCCCCATCAGGGCGAAACATTCGGCCACCACGCCCTGACCGGCGAAGGCGGCGTCGCCGTGGATCAGCAGGGGCACGACCTTGGAGCGGTCCAGGGCCCATTCCGCCTCGGGCTTGCCCGCGTTGGCGTCGCGAATGTCGAACGCCTGTTTCGCGCGCGCCTTGCCCAGGACCACCGGATTGACGATCTCGAGGTGCGACGGGTTGGCGGTCAGCGACAGGTGGACGTGGTTGCCGTCGAACTCGCGGTTCGAGCTGGCGCCCATGTGATACTTCACGTCGCCCGAGCCCTCGATGTCGCTCGGCACGGCCGAGCCGCCCTGGAACTCGTGGAAGATGACCTTGTAAGGCTTGCCCATCACGGCGGCGAGCACGTTCAGGCGGCCGCGGTGGGCCATGCCCAGCACGACCTCGTCGACGCCCAGCGAACCGCCGCGCTTGATGACCTGCTCCAGCGCCGGGACCATGGCCTCGCCGCCGTCCAGGCCGAACCGCTTGGTGCCGGGGAAACGCTTGTGCAGGAACCGCTCAAAGCCCTCGGCCTCGATCAGCTTGTTGAGGATGGCCAGCTTGCCTTCCTTGGAGAAGGCGTTCTGCTCGAACTTGTCCGGCCCCTCGAACCGCTGCTGCAGCCAGGACTTCTCCTCCGGCTCGGCGATATGCATGTACTGGATGCCGATGGTGCCGCAATAGGTGCGCTTCAGCAGGTCCAGCACCTGGCGGATCGTGCCGGTCTGAAGTCCCAGAACCCCGTCCAGGAAGATGGGGCGATCCAGGTCGGCTTCGCTAAAGCCATAGAATTCCGGCGTCAGTTCCGGGTTCTCGACCGGCTGTTCGATGCCCAGCGGGTCCAGCTTGGCCTGCAGGTGACCCCGCACGCGATAGCTGCGGATCAGCATCAGGGCGCGGATGGAATCATGGGCGGCGGCGCGGATCGCGTCGGCCGACACCTCGACGGGCACAGCCTTGGCCGGAGCCGCTGCGGGCGCCGGCGCCGCGCCGGGCTTCTTGGGATCGGGCTTGGGGGCCGGCCAGCGGCCGTCGAACACGGCGGTCGACTCGCTGGGTTCGGTGGCCGTGCCACGCCCCCAGGCGCCGGCCTCGGCCGAAGCCTTCACGCTGGCGGCGTTGTCGCGCAGTTGGTCGAAGAAGGCTTTCCATTCCGCAGAGACCGAGCCTGGATCATTGGCCCATTTCTCGTGCAGCTCCTCGATATAGGCCGCATTGGACCCGTAGAGGAAAGAGGTCTCGGCAAAGACCTGGTTCAGCCGACCGGCATCGTCCGCCATCGTTTTTCGCAATCCCTGGCCCCCGACGGACACATCTCCGTGAGGGGTGCGCCCGTCATATAGGCCCGCTTTCCTTATGGGTCATGACCGAAACGGGGCAATTCGGTGAGAAATTGGTCGCAGCCGCAAAGAAAAACGCCCCCGGCCTGAGCCGAGGGCGTCCAATCCTGCCGAGACCGGCATTTTTCGTTCTCCCTCCCCCACGGGGGAGGGGGGCGAAGCGAAGCGAAGCCGGGTGGGGCCGGCAAGGCGACGCCCCACAGATCTTCCCGCCTCAGACAGGTGCGGCCCAGCCTGGCCGCCCCCACCCCGTCGCTGGCGCGACGCCCCTCCCCCGCAGGGGGAGGGAGAGGTTCGTGCGATCAGCCCTTCAGCACGTCCACCAGGGTCTTGCCCAGGCGGGCCGGCGATTCCGACATGCGGATGCCGGCGGCCTCCATCGCCGCGATCTTGGATTCCGCATCGCCCTTGCCGCCCGAGACGACGGCGCCGGCGTGGCCCATGGTGCGGCCCTTGGGCGCGGTCCGTCCGGCGATGAAGCCGGCCATCGGCTTCTTGCGGCCCTTCTTGGCTTCGTCGATCAGGAATTGGGCGGCGTCTTCTTCGGCGCCGCCGCCGATTTCACCGATCATGATGATCGAGGTGGTTTCCGGATCGGCCAGGAACAGCTCCAGCACGTCGATGAACTCGGTGCCCTTGACCGGGTCGCCGCCGATGCCGACGGCCGTGGTCTGGCCCAGGCCTTCGTTGGTGGTCTGGAACACGGCTTCATAGGTCAGGGTGCCCGAACGCGACACGATGCCGACCGAGCCCTTCTTGAAGATATTGCCCGGCATGATGCCGATCTTGCACTCGTCTGGAGTCAGGATGCCCGGGCAGTTCGGGCCCAAGAGGCGCGACTTGGAGCCTTCCAGGTGACGCTTGACCTTGACCATGTCCATCACCGGGATGCCCTCGGTGATGCAGGTGATGAACGGGATCTCGGCGTCGATGGCTTCGATGATGGCGGCGGCCGCGCCCGACGGCGGGACATAGATCACCGAGGCGTCGGCGCCCGTGGCGTCCTTGGCTTCGGCGACCGAGGCGTAGATCGGCAGGCTTTCGCCGTGCGAACCGGTCCAGTTCGTGCCGCCCTTGGTCGGGTGCACGCCGGCGACCATCTGGGTCCCGTGATAGGCCAGGGCCTGTTCGGTGTGGAAGCCGCCGGTCTTGCCGGTCAGCCCCTGGACGATGATCTTGGTGTCTTTGTTGACGAGGATGGACATGGGGTCTCGTTTCGCTTGCTAGACTTGGGGGTTAGACGGAAAGGAAAGGGTTTTCGACCCGGACCGACCCGTAGGTCTGACCGTGATTGAGGTCTTCGGAATAGAGGATTTTCGCGCCAATCTTTTCAGCGGCGGCGATGATGGCGCCGTCCCAGTAGGACAGCTGATAGCGGCGGGCGTTGTCGATGCCGGCCAGGACAACTTCAGGCGTCACCGGCTGGCAAGGCTTCAAGGCGACGACCCGCACCCACTCGCGCGCCTTGTCCGGAGACAGCGGCGCTTCGCCCTTCCTGATGGCGTTGTTGTAGAACTCGGCCAAGACCTGCCCCGAGGTGCAATAGTCCTCGGTCAGCACGATCTCGCGCGCACGCTCCCACCTATGCCCCGCATGGTCGCGACCAAGAGCGGCGTAGAGCAGAATATTGGTGTCGAGAAAGACCTCAGAACTCGCGATCAAACCGAGGTTCCCCGCTGTAGGTCTCTTCGCGCGTAGGCGGACGCCAGCCTTCGCCGCCCCGGCCCTCAGATTCGTCGATCAGCTTGAGCAGCGCCTCGCGCGCCTCGTCCTTGGAGGTTTCCTGCTCGACCAGACGGGTCAGGAAGCCGCGCACCATCTCGTTGACGCTGGTCCGCTTCATGGCCGCCAGCACCCGCACCTTGTCGAGCAGGTCGTCGTCGATGGCGAGGGTCAGGTTGCGGGTCACGCGCGGCGCTTTACACGGGTTATGTGTAGCACATAGCCCGTGGGCCAGGATTAGTCGAGCCTCGGCAACATATAGATCAGCGTGGACCCCGATCCCGACCGGTCCAGCCCGAGAAGCCGCATTTGCCCCGTTCGAGCCATCGCCACGAACTGGGCGTCAGAAAGGCTTCGCGCCGGCGCCCGGCCCTCGGGGGTCTGCAGCCATGCATAGGCGTCAAAGCCGACCGTATTGATAGAATCGAACTTCATGAGGTCGCTCAGCCGGTGGGCCAGGGCGCGATGATCGGTGGGGCGGACGGCGACCCCGCAGAAATCCAGCACAATCGTCTCGCGCCCGACCCGTCGCGTCATCCGGCCCGTCATGACGATGCTCATGTCGGTGGCGTTGGTGCGCATGAAGCCTGCGCGTTCCGTGGCGTTGCGAAGTCGCGGCGTCATGCTTTCCGGCACAGGCGAAAAGCCGGCCTCCGCCGCCAGAATCGCCGCTTGAGCGCGGTCGCCCTGCGAAGCGACGCAGATGGCGTTCAAAGTCGCGATGATGTCGGTGGGTTCAGGCGCCGCCTGGGGCTGTGCCAAAGACTGCGCGGACAGCGCAGGGGGCGCAGATAGAAATATCAGCGAAGCCGCTAAGGCCCGAATAACCCGATGAGCGCCCATAGAGAACAGGGTTCATCAGGGTTGCAGCCGTGTCAACCAATCCCCCGACATGCGGGCGCGATCAGCCGACCGCAGCGACAATCTTCTCTGGGCGGGGGCGTGTTCATCCTCCTGTTCGACCACACGAGCCAGTAAGCCGCGCACCATCTCGTTGACGCTGGTCCGCTTCAGGCGGCCAGCACCCGCACCTTGTCGAGCAGGGCGTCGGCGATGGCGAGGGTGAGGTTGCGAGCCACGACTGCTCTTTACACAGGTTGTGCGGAACACAATCCGTGACGGTCAGGCAGCCGCATCGCCGTCAAGACGGCGAGCCGCCCGCCCTAGAGAGAAGGTGCGACGTAAATCATTATGCGATCTGTACCGCGGCCCATCAGCGTGATGACGGTCACGCGCCCATTGGCTACGGCTTGAGTAACGGCCAGGTCGGAAAGGCCTTGCAAGCTACGCCTTTCCTGGCCCTCGGTCGTAAATCCAAAAGCCGTTTGCTCGCTGTTGGTGAACCTCGGGTCCGGCGCCATTTCGAGCCACTCGGAAAAGGCGACATGCGGATCGGGCGAAATCGGCGAGGCCGAAATCGCGGGCTGCGAAACCACCACGCAAGTCGTCATGTGGATAGCCGCATTGTTGGCAGGCATATCAAAAACGCCCGCGATAACCGTCACGGGATTCGCCGCGCTCGAGTTGACCCACGCCTGCTTGCTCGTAAACGGTAAGCCGAGGTTCGGGATGAGACCGTCAGGAAGCTTGCGCCATCCTTGGCTCGTCGCACGATCAGTTACATGCCCTACCGCGCCGCGCCCATCGACACACAGGTCGATGAATGCGTTTGCGACTGGACTTTGCGTCTGAGCATTGGCGGGAATTGCGACGGCGAGACAGGCCGTCGCAATAACCGCTCTCAGCATCAGCCCACCGCCGCGACGATCTTCTGGGCCGCGTCGTCCAGGTCGTCGGCCGCCTGAATGGTCAGGCCCGACTCGTTCAGGATTTTCTTGCCCAGTTCGGCGTTGGTGCCTTCCAGACGCACGACCAGCGGCACCTTCAGACCGACTTCCTTCACCGCGGCGACGACGCCCTCGGCGATGACGTCGCACTTCATGATGCCGCCGAAGATGTTGACCAGGATGCCCTGGACGTTCGGGTCGGCGGTGATGATCTTGAAGGCCGCAGCGACCTTCTCCTTGCCGGCGCCGCCGCCGACGTCGCAGAAGTTGGCCGGCTCCTTGCCGTACAGCTTGATGATGTCCATCGTCGCCATGGCCAGGCCGGCGCCGTTGACCATGCAACCGATGTTGCCGTCCAGCGAGACATAAGCGAGGTCCCACTTGGAGGCTTCGATTTCCTTGGCGTCTTCCTCGGTCTCGTCGCGCAGGGCCTTGATGTCGTCGTGGCGGAACAGGGCGTTGCCGTCGAAGCTGACCTTGGCGTCCAGCACGCGCAGATGGCCGTCCTTCATGACGATCAGGGGGTTCACCTCCAGCATGTCCATGTCCTTCTCGACGAAGGCCTTGTACAGGGCGGGGAACAGGGACTTTGCGTCTTCGGCGGCGGCGCCCGTCAGGCCGTAGGCGGCGCTGATGGCGGCGACGTCGGCGTCGGTCACGCCCGCGCTCGGGTCGATGACGATGTTCTGGATCTTCTCGGGCGTGTCGTGAGCGACGGTTTCGATGTCCATGCCGCCTTCGGTCGAGACGACGAAGGCGATGCGCCCATAGGCGCGGTCGACCAGCAGCGAGCAATACAGTTCACGATCGATGTCGGCGCCGTCCTCGATGTAGAGGCGGTTGACCTGCTTGCCGGCGTCGCCCGTCTGGGCGGTGACCAGGGTGTTGCCCAGCATTTCCTTGGCGTGGGCGACGGCCTCTTCGACCGAGAAGGCCAGGCGAACGCCGCCCTTGGCGTCGGCCGGCAGTTCCTTGAACTTGCCCTTGCCGCGGCCGCCGGCGTGGATCTGCGACTTCACGACATAGAGGGGGCCGGGCAGGGATTTGGCGGCCGCCTCGACCTGATCGACCGACGTCACTGCGACGCCTTCGGCGACCGGGGCGCCGAAACCTTTGAGGACCTGCTTGGCCTGATATTCGTGGATGTTCATGAGGGACCGTCGCAACCGCTGCTGGGAGAGTTGCGGGGCTTATAGGCCCCGTCCGTTCGCAGGTGCAACCGTCCACAGCCTCCCTTTAGAGCCTGATCGTTTCGGACGGAGCCGCGTAGCGGTTCGGTCCGAAGCGTGAATCAGGCTCAGGCTCTAGTCGACCCAGTCCCGCTTCAACGTCCGCGAGGCCCCGATCAGCAGGATCGCCGCCAGCACATAGAAGCCCATGCCGGTGTAGATGGCCCACCTCAGGCTCTCCTCTCCGAAGCGGGGCGCCAGCAGGTCGCTCATCCAGCCGAAATAGTAGAAGCCGACCGCGATCCCCAGCAGATTGTTCAGCAGCAGGAACAGGGCCGAGGCCGTGGACCGCATGGCCGCCGGCACCAGATGCTGGACCGCCGCCGTGATCGGTCCCAGCCAGGCCAGGTTCAGGCCGGTGGGCAGGAGGAAGATCAGGAAGGCCAGAACCAGTTGCTGGGTGTTGCTGCCGCCGCCCGGCAGGACCAGGCCGATCAGCCAGGGCGAATTCATCGCCAGGATGAAACAGGGCGCCGAGATCATGAAGGCGACGGCCGGGGTCAGGGGATAGGCGCCCTTGCCCTTTTTCGACAGCTTGTCGGCGATGGTCCCGCCCAGCCAGATGCCCAGCAGACCGCCGATCAGGGCGATGCCCGAATAATACCAGCTGGTCTCGCGCAGGGTGAGGTCGAAGCTGCGCATGAAGAACAGCGGCAGCCAGCCGGCCACGCCATAGCCGCACACCGAAGACGAGGCCGCGCCGAGGCCCAGCAGCCAGAAGCTGGGCTTTCTGATCACCACCGAGGCGGTGCGCCGCGCCACCATCAGCGACACCCCGATCACGCCCGCCAGCAGGCCGGCGAAGGCCAGGACCAGCGGACTGCCCAGGGACATGCCCAACAGCCAGTTCAACGCCGCCAAGATCAGCAGCCCGGCGCCCAGTCCCAGCATGACCTGGGCCGCGATCTTGCCCGCCCGGTCCGTACCGACCGGCGCGGCCGCCAGGGCCGCGACCTGGGCCTCGGTCTTGACGGCATCGGTCCCGCCGCGCTGGGGATCCTTGACCGTCAGCCGCAGCAAGGGCGCGACCAACACGCCCAGCAGACCGACGACGATGAAGGCGGTCCGCCAGCCGTAGGTGGCCGCCAGCAGCCCCCCGACCAGGGTGCCGGCCGCCATGCCCAGCGGGATTCCGAAGGCGAAGGCCGCCAGGGCCCGCGCCCGTTGGTGCGGCGGGAAATAGTCGGCGATCAGCGAATAGGCCGGCGCCACCCCGCCCGCCTCGCCCACGCCCACTCCCATCCGGCACAGGAACAGCTGTCCGAACGACCCCGCCATGCCGCACAGGGCCGTAAAGCCCGACCAGACCGCCAGGGCCCCCGTCATGATCCACACCCGGCTGAACCGGTCGGCCAGCCAGGCCAGGGGAATGGCTAACGTCGAATAGACCGAGGCGAAGGCGATGCCGCCCAGCAGGCCGAACTGGCTGTCGGACATGCCGAATTCTTCCTTCAGCGGCGCGGCCAGGATGCCGATGATCTGCCGGTCCAGGAAGTTCAGCATGTAGATCAGGATCAGCACCGCCAGCACATAGAAGCGGTAGCCCGGTCGGTGCGGCGCGGGCGCCTGCGCGTCCGTCAGCGTGTCGGTCGTCATCGGCGTTTCCCTTGGCGTGTTCTTTTTGTTGGGGCGAGCCTAGCCCCAAGTCCGGTTCCTGCAAAGCAAAGGGCGGCGGCCCTGGGACCGCCGCCCCTACGTCAGGCGTCTGTCGCGATCAGAACCGGTAGGTCAGACGCGCCGAATAGGTGGTCGGCGGGCCGTAGAAGGCGCTGATCGAGTTGTTGTAGGTCGCACCGGGGAAGCTGTAGCCCCCGACCTTGTAGCGGACATCGGTCAGGTTGCGGCCGAACAGTCCGACCTCCCACTGTTTGCTCGGCGCGATCCAGACCACGCTGGCGTCGGCCAGGACATAGCCGTCCTGGTCTAGGATGGGGTCCGGCGTGTCGAACAGGTGGTAGTCGGACCGGTACGACAGCGACGGCGTGACCCGGATCTCCCCGCCCATGATGTCGCCGCGCCAAGTCATGCCGTAATAGGCTGACCACTCCGGCGAGTTCTGCGGCTCGCGCGTGTCCGAAATATCGACCGGCGTGCCGGTGATCCGGGTGATGAACTCGTCGAACTCGTTCTTCAGATAGCCGACCGAGAAGTTGGCGGTGATGTCGTCGGTCAGGAAGGCCGAACCTTCCAGCTCGAAGCCGTAGATGGTCGAGGCGCCGGCGTTGTCGACCACCGAGGCGATGCCGACGGCCGGGGCCGTGGCCACCTGCTGGGTCGTGATCTGCTGGTCCTTGTAGTCGGAATAGAAGACCGCCGAGGCGAAGTTCATCCGCCGGTCGAAGGCCGACCCCTTCAGGCCCAGCTCATAGGTGGTGACGGTTTCCGGCTGATAGCCGTCGACCGTCTGGGGCACCAGGGCGGCGTCGCCGCGCATGTCCCAACCGCCCGACTTGAAGCCCTGGCTGACCGAGGCGTAGCCGGTGATCTCGTCCGAGAAGTCGTAGGAGATGCTGGCGCGCGGCGTGAACTTCTCGAAGCTGTCCGAGGCGGAATAGTTGGTCCGCGTCGCGAACACCGGGCGGACGGTTCCGCCGGTATAGGGGGTGCGGGTCGCGCCCAGGAAGAACTGGCGCAGGACAGAGGCGTCCTTGTCATCCTTGGTATAGCGGCCGCCCAGCGAGACGTGCAGCCGGTCGGTGAGGTCATAGCTGAAGTCGCCGAACACCGAGAAGGACTGGGTGTCCACAGATCCCGCCGCCGCGATGGCCAGACCCAGGTTGCCCGCGATGGTGTCGAAGGCGCCGGACGACGTGCCGTCCAGATAGAAGACGCCGGCCACGCCGGACCAGCGATCGCCGGTGAACAGGGCCTGGAACTCCTGGGTGAACTGGTCGTCGGAATAGATGGCCGGCACGTCCAGGGTCGGCAGGGGCGTCTGGTCGAAGTCGATGATCGTCTCGGTGTCGCCGCTGCGATAGGCGGTGATCGACTTCAGGGTCAGCAGGTCGTTGACCCGGTATTCGCCGGTCAGGGACACGCCCTCGGTGACCACCTTCTGCTCGCCGGTGATCCCGGCGTAGGTGTCATATTCGCTCGCCGGGGGCGTATAGCCGCCGGTGGTCGAGTTCACCTCGCGGTGGCCGTGACGGGGGCTGGAGTCGTCCTCGACCCGGTCCCAGGCCAGGCGGAAGAACAGGCTGTCGTTCGGCGTCCATTCGGCGCTGGCGCGATAGGCGGTGACGTCCTTGTCGTACTGGTCCTGGCCGGTGTTGAGGTTCTCGCCGTAACCGTCGTGCTGATAGGTGGCGACCGCGCCGCCGATGGCGAAGGTGTCGCCGACCGGGACCGAGCCCGACAGCAGGAAGTTGTGCTCGTTATACGACCCGACCTCGGCCCGCGCCGTCAGGCTGGGCTCGGCGCCCAGTCGCTTGGTCACATATTTGATCGCACCGCCGATGGTGTTGCGGCCGTAGAGGGTGCCCTGCGGCCCGCGAAGCACCTCGATCCGCGAGATGTCGAAGATGTCCAGCACCGCGCCCTGGGGACGGGCCACATAGACGTCGTCGATATAGAGGCCGACGCCGGGCTCGAAGCCCCACAGCGGATCCTGCTGGCCCACGCCGCGGATGAAGCTGATCAGGGTCGAGTTGGAGCCCCGCGCGATCTGCACCGTGGCGTTCGGCGTCTGCTGCTGCAGGGCCGTAATATTGGTCGCGCCGGTCTGCTCCAGACGCTCGGCGCTGAGGGCCGAGACCGCCACCGGCACGTCCTTCAGCTGTTCGTCGCGCCGACGGGCGGTGACGACGATGTCCTCGACCATGCCGGATTGTTCCGCGTTCGCCGCCTGCGCCGCCGCCTCGGCGTCCTGGGCCGTCGAAGCCCCCGCCAGCACGCCCCAAGCCGCGCCGGCCAGCAGCGCGCACTTCACATGATGTCTCATGATCCTACCCCTTCGGTTGTCGTTTCCAGCCCGTTGACGCTTTTATTCAGCGTTCAATGATTTTCCTGAACCTGACCCGGTTTACGCTGTCTGTCAAACCCTCCCCTTCCCCGGCGTCACCGCGCCGCCGGTTCGATCACAGGCGTGGCGCCGTTGCACCGGTGCGACCGCCCGCCTAGCGTGACGGCATGAGCCACTCCGACGCCTCGTCCCCTGCCGCCCGTCCCGTCGCCGCCGCGCGCCGCAAATCGGTCGCCGACGCCCCGCCGGCCCAGGTTCCGGCGCGCCGCGGCCGCCCGCCCAAGGCCCAGGCCAAGGCCGGGGGCGAGACCCGCGACCTGATCCTGGACGCGGCCGAGGACCTGTTCTCCAAACACGGCTTCTACGGCGTCACCATCCGCGAGGTGGCGCGCGAGGCGGGCGTGGACACCGCCCTGGTCCATTATTATTTCGGGGCCAAGCGCGACCTGTTCGACGCTGTCTTCCTGCGCCGGGCCGAGGTCTGGAACGACGACCGCGTCGCCGCCATCAACCGCTACGCCGAGGCCGCCGGCGCCGACATGACCCTGGAGGGCCTGCTCGAGGCCTTCCTGCGGCCCCCGTTCGAATGGTCGCTGAAGGGCGGGCCGGGCTGGAAACACTATGCCGCCCTGGTGGCCCAGACCAACGCCAACCCCACCTTCGGCGGCGAGACCATGGCCCGCTATTTTGACCCGGCCATCCGCCGGCTGATTGAACTGATCGCCGTGGTCCTGCCGGACGCCAGCGAGGTCGATCTCTACTGGGGCTATCACAATCTGTCGGGCGCCCTGACCCTGACCCTGGGCGAGACCGGCCGGCTGGACCGGCTGTCGGGCGGCCGCGCCCGGTCCGGGGATCTGGAGACGGCCGGCGACTATATGGTCCGCTTCGCCGCCGCCGGCTTCCGCGCCGTCGCCGGCCTGTCGCCCCGCTAGCCGAAGAAGACCGCCCACATCAGCCGACCGGGCAGGAAGGTCAGGGCGCCGGCGACGATCAGCCCGCCCACGAACATCCCCGTCATCGCCCGCCGGTGCGTCTGCACCTTGTGACGCCGGGCCGCATAGACCGCCATGGGCAGACCCACCAGGGTCCAGCCGCTGAGCAGATGGATCAGCGACAGACCGGCCGGGCCGCCCGGATTGATCTGGTGGATGAAGAAGGAGCTGGCCGCCGTCGTCCCCATGGCCAGCACCCAGGTCCAGCCCAGCGCCCGGTGCAGCCGCGTTCCCTTGACCCCCGCCAGCAGCACGATCCCGATGGCCAAGGCCGTCAGGGCCGCCGCGACATGGATCTGGATCGCGCTCGGCGCCGCCGCCAGCAGGCCGAAGTCCGGCGCCCGCAGACTGTATCCCAACAAGGCGACCCGCCCCCCGTCCGCCGCCAGATAGGCGACGATGGGGACGCCCAGCAGGACCAGGGCGACGATGGACGGGGCGAAACGGGCGAGACGGGCGTGACGAAACAAGGGGAGACTCCGGCGATCTGTCTCGCCGCTTCTGCAGCCCGGCTCGCGGTCGCGCCTCCGGTTCTGCGCCAACGACCACCTCTCCTTCGCGAACGGACGCCCCTTCCGCCGTGACGGAAATCATGATTTCAGACAGGCGTCCTTCCTTGAAAGCCGCCATGACGTCTCCCGCCGCCGACAGTCGCCGAACCTTCCTGCGCGGTCTGGTCGTCGCCACCCTGGTCGGCGTCTTCCTGGCTACGACCGGGGCCTTCGGCAGCGCCAACGCTCCCTATGGCCAGCGCCTGGCCTATTGGGTGCTGGTCATGATCCTGGGCGGGCTTTGGGGTCATCTGTCCAGCCGGGTCGTGACCCGGTTCATCGACGTGGACGACCGCCCCTGGGTGACCGTCGCGGTGATGACCGCCGTGATCACCGGCCCCCTCAGCGTCATCGTCTGGGCGGCGACCGGTCTGTTCTTCGCCCAGAAACTCTATCCGCTGGCGGCCCTGCCCCAGCTGTTCGGCCCGGTCCTGATCGTCACCCTGGCGGTCACGACCGTCAATGTCTTCCTGGGCCGGGCCCAGCCGGTCCAGACCCATGCCGCGCCGGCGCCGTCCTCTTCTACGGCCTCGCCGCCCCCTGTCCGTTTCCTGGATCGACTGCCGATGAAGCTCCGGGGCGCGACCCTGCACGCCGTACAGGCCGAGGATCATTATCTGCGTCTGCACACCGACCGGGGCTCGGACCTGATCCTGATGCGCCTGTCCGACGCGGTCGAGGAACTGGAGGGGCTGGAGGGCGCCCGCACCCATCGCAGTTGGTGGGTCGCGCGCTCGGCCGTGCGCGGCGTCGACCGCGGCGACGGCCGCGCCACCCTGACGCTGGAAAACGGCCTCAGCGTCCCCGTCAGCCGCCGCTACGCCCGCCCCCTTCGCGAGGCCGACTGGTGGTGACGCTCCAAACCAGAGTCAGGGCGCCGGCGCGGCCTTGAGCGCAGCGGCCGCATCGGCGCAACCGCTCAGGGTGTCGTCGGCGATCTCGACCCGCGCGGTCAGCGGATAGGTGCGGTCGCTCATCCCGTCCGAACATTCGGTGGCGATCAGCACCACGTTCAGCGCCTGGTTCAGGTCGGTGGAGGTGGCGTAGGTCGCCATCGTCCCCTGCACCGTCGCGCCGCGATTGGGCGCCCGCTGGGTCGGCTGGTCCATGCGGGTATAGACGATGGCGTCGGGGGTGAGCTCGACGCTCCAGAAGGGCTCGGTGCCCAGCGCCCGGACCGGCCGGCCCAGATCGACGCCCGCCAGGGTCGCGGCCGCCTCGGGCGGCGGCGCCGATTCCGGCGTCTTCTCATTGCGGTCGTAGCAGCCGGCGAGGGTCAGGCTCAGGGCCAGCCCAAGGCCCAAGACAGGCGCGGCCGGAATGGCGGATCGGATCGGACGCATGGACGGGCTCCCCTCGTTCGCCGTGCAGGTGTGAACGCGGGCGGCCTCGGTCAAGGGCGCGGCCTGGGTTAAGCTGTCGGAATGTCGATTCGCCCGACCGCATTCGAATTTTTCTCCGGCGGCGGCTTGGCCGGAATAGGCTTGTGCGGAACAGGCCTGTCTGGCCTCGACATCGCCTTCGCCAACGACATGGACGCCGCCAAGGGCCGGGCCTTCGTCGCCAATCATCCCGACACCCCCTTCCGCCTCGGCGACGTCTGGTCGCTGATCCCGGACGACCTGCCCGGCGCCCCCGATCTGGCCTGGGCCTCGTCGCCCTGTCAGGACGTCAGCCTGGCCGGCGCGCGTGGCGGGCTCGAGGCCGGACGGTCCGGCGCCTTCTGGGGCTTCTGGCGACTGATCCAGGGGCTGGCGGACCAGGATCGAGCGCCGCGCGTCATCGTGCTGGAAAACGTCATCGGACTTCTAACGTCAGGTGAAGGGCGAGACTTCGCCGCCGTCTGCACCGCCATGGCCCAGGCCGGCTACCGGGTCGGGGCGCTGGAGATGGACGCCGCCCACTGGCTTCCCCAGTCGCGCCCGCGCCTGTTCGTCGTGGCCATGCGGGACGCGGCCCTTGATGGCGCGCCGCAGACCTCCGCACCGTCCGGCCCCTTCCACTCCCCCCGTCTCAGGGCCGCCCACGCTCGCCTGCCCCAGGCGGTGCGCGACGCCTGGGCCTGGTGGAGCCTGCCGGTCCCGCCCAGGCGCAACCTCGATCTCGACGCCCTGCTGGAGCCGGACTCGGCGGTCGATTGGCTGGAGGACGGAGACGCCGTCCTGGCCCTGGCCGCGCCGCTTCACCGCGCTCGGATAGAGGCCGCCGTCGCTTCCGGCCGTCGCATGGTCGGGGCCGCCTATCGCCGGGTCCGGACCGAAAAGGGCGTCAAGACCCAGCGGCTGGAGATCCGGTTTGACGGCCTCGCGGGCTGTCTGCGCACCCCGGCGGGCGGGTCGTCGCGCCAATATGTCGTGGTCTGCGACGGGGGCCGGGCGCGCGTGCGTCGCCTGACCGGACGCGAAGCCGCGCGTCTGATGGGCCTGTCCGACGACTATCGCCTTCCGCCCAGCGAGAGCGCGGCCTTGAAGCTGATGGGCGACGCCGTGGCGGTTCCGGTGGTGCGCGCCTTGACCGAGGGCCTGCTTCTGCCCGCCCTGACGGCGCACCGCGCGGCGGCCTGATCTCGCGGCGGCGCGCCTAATTCCAGAAAGAAACCCAGGCGATTTCAGCGACCTGACATCAAAAACCCGCCTTCGACCTCGCACGCCTCAAATCGGGGCTAGGATGGGGTCGGGTCTTTGACAATCGAGGAAAGGCGCGTGGCCATTCTGGCAGGTTTGGCGCTTTTGGCGCTTTGTCACCCTGTTTTCAGAGCGCCAAAGCGCCAAGCCATGCAGGCGTAACCCGCCGGGGTCAGCCGCGTCTCAGCGCTGGACCCACTGGCCCTGGGCGTTGCGGTACCACTGGCCCGACTGGATGCGCGGCAGCAGCTGGCTTTCGAACATCCGGGCGCCGGCGACATCGGCGCTGGTGCCGGCGTCGGCCGCGCTGCGGGCGTAGGCGGCGCGGCGGCCGGCGTTCATAGCGTCCACGGCGGCGCGCAGGGCGGCGTCGGAGGTGCTGACGCGGAAGCCGACATAGCCGTCGGCCTGTTCACCGACCGTGCCGGCGGCCTTGGCCTGATCGACCAGGGTCTTCTGGGCTGCGGTCTGGGCCAGGGCGGCGCCGCCGAACGACACGGCCGCAGCCAGGGCGCCGATGGCGAGGAATTTACGAAGGCTCATATCGGCCTGTCCTTTCAAAAGAAGCGAGGCGATCAGAAGAGGTTCGGGTTCTGCTGAAGCAGTTGCTGCAGCTCCTGATCCAGCCGGACGCGCACATCAGCGTCCAATTTGGCGTAGATCTGGATCGGCGCAACCTCCAGACGGATGGTCGGGGCGCAGGCCGAGACCGCGACGACGACCGCTCCGAGGCCGAGTCCGGCCAACTGGCGCTTGTTGATCATGGCGAGAACTCCGGGTCGGTCAGTTTGGATGGGTCCATTAGCACGGCTCTGGGTGAACCGTCGCTGAATGGTTTGGCTTAGGGCGCCGACAAAGGTGCGGTCGCCGGCGCATCGTCGGCTTGGCGGCCTTGGCGCGCCCGGTTCACCGCCATGATGTCGGCGAACAACTGGTTGGCGTTCAGGGTAGTGTCCAGGGTCAGATCGATCTGGGTGCCCGACGGCAGGGGCAGCTCGCGGTTCAGGAATTCGCGGCTGATCAGCTCGGCCAGGGTCAGCCGCAGTTCCTGCCGTTGCGGCGGCTCGTGCCGTCCGCGGATATGGAACAGGACCGAGACCCGCCCCCCGTCCAGGCTGTTCACATCGGCGCTCAGCTGGTCGAAGGCCAGGTTCTCCATCGCCTGATAGGCCAGGTCCTCGACCATGTTCGGCGGCACGTCTGCGCCCCCGCCGCCGGCGTTCACATCGGTCAGCACCTCGCGCTTGATCGACAGCCGCCCCGGCTGGACCGCGCCCAGGCTTCCCGCCGTGATCTTCAGCCCAGCCTTCGGATCCATAATGAAGGGCAGACGACCCGAGACCAGGGCGTCCAGCAGGACCTTGTCGGCGAATCCGCTGTCGGCCACCAGATCGCCCAGCTGAACCCGGTCCAGCACCACCACGCCGCTATAGGCCTGGGTCGGGTCCAGCGGCACGACGAAGGGCTCGACCGACACGGTCCCGCCCCCGGCCTGGACCGATCCCCCGGCGATGCTGATCCCCGCCGCGTCGATGGCGAAGTTGAGGTCCAGCGCCGTCGCCTCGGCCCCTACGCTCAGGCTGTCGATCGTCAGCCTCTGGTTCGGCGCCGTGACGATGGCGGGGCTCAGGCTGGTGAACTGGATCTCGCCCCGCGCGCCCTTGACCGGCCCGGCCGGGCTGACGAAATCCAGTCCCGGTACGCTCAAAAGACCGCTGGAGGTCGGCTCGGCCTCCTTGGTCCAGTCGAACCGGCCGTCGAAGCCGATGGAGCCCGTCACCGGCGACTGGACGAAGGTCTCGACCATCGGGCTCAGCATCGACGGCTGCAGCCCGCCCTCGACGAAGGTCACGTCCGGCGCCGCGATATGGATGCCCCCCGCCCCGGTCCGGCCGTCGTGGGCCAGGGTCAACCGTCCCAGGGTCGTCGCCGCCGCCTCGCCCGTCCCCTTCAGGTCGAACCCGCCGCTCCAGCGTTCATTGGCCAGGGTCGCCTGGCCCGACGCCGCCAGGGTCTCGAACCGTTTGGGCGTGGTCGCATCGACCACCTGGGCTTCAGCCACCGTCGCCGTCAGCCCGACCCCGGCCTTGGTCCCATCGACCACGACTCGACCCGAGGCCTCGGCGAACCGCATGCCCAGGAAGGGCGCCTGGGCCGACACGCCCTCGAATCCGCCGGCCACGCGCCAGACCCCGTCCTTGGAACTCAGCAGCGGCCCGGCATCGGGGCACAGTTTCCCTGCCACCTGATGGACGTCGTTCTCGTCCAGCTCCAGCCGCTCGACCGTCAGGTCGACACAGTCGGGGGTGACATAGGTCAGCCGTCCGTCGGCCATGGCCAGCAGGCCCCGCGTCCGGGCGTCGATCCCGCGCGCCAGGTCGAAGTCCAGCCGCGCCCGCCCGTCCAGCAGGGCCTCAAATCCGGCCTCGGTCAGTCGCCACTTGGACACGGCCACGGCCATCTCGGGCAGGCCCCGCCCCCGCGTCGCCGTCAGGTTCAGCGCCCCGCCGCCCAGCCGTCCCGGCTCGCCCTGATAGGCGGCCTCTCCGGCTTCCGCGACCGTCAGCACCCCGCCGTTGGCCGGGCTCAGGGTCACGGGCCGGGCCAACCGGACCTCGGTCCCGGCCGACCCGGTGACGAACCCGACCGAAGGCGCAGCCAGGGCGAAATCCCCCAGCGCCGTCTTCATCTCCGCCAGTTGGGCGATGTCGTCGGACCCGACCGGCCCGAACAGGGGCCAGGCCCCGCCCGCTGCCTGCAGCGCGCCTTCCGCCGCGATCCGCACCGCATCGTCCTTGACCACATCCAGGCTCAGATCGCCCCGCGCCTGCTTCAGCTCCAGATCGCCGAAACCGATCCGGTGGAACGTCGCCTGCACCGGCCCTGTAGCCTCAAAGCTCGCATCGCGCCCGCCCATCGACAGGCCGCCCGACTGGATGGACAGCCCCTGCGTCCGCGCCTGGCCGGCCTCGCCGGACGCCGCCGTCAACGTCAGCGGCGTCTCCAGGCTCCAGCGCACCGCCTCATCGCGCGCCACCGTCAGCCGCCCGCCCGTCGCCGATCCCTCGACCCGCCCCACCTTCAGTCGCGGCCCCTCGATCGACGCCGCCTTCACGCCCAGATCGGTCGCGCCCTCCAGCCGGAAGGCCTCGATCCACCCCGTCGTCGCGCCGTCGAACCGAACCGCGACCTCCGCGTCTCGCGCCCGGGTCTCGCCCAGGCCCAGCGCACCGCCGACCAGACGGGCGTCGATCACCGCCCGCCCATCTCCGCGCCGCGTCTTCATATCGGGATAGGGCAGATCGCCCCTCAGGCTCAGCCGCGCAGCCTCGCCCTGGATGCCGCCGCCCTTGAACCGATCCGCCCCCGCCTCGACTCGCAGGGCGATCCGGTCGCCGGTGGTGATCAGATCGACCGTCGCGCCCAGCCCTTGCGCCTCGATCTCTCCGCTCTTCAAGGCCGCCGCCGGCATGCGCGCGTTCAGCCGCATCAGCTTGCCGTCGTCCACCCGCGCGTCCGCCAGGATCTGGACCGGCCCATATTCTGTATCCAGCCGCCCGCGTCCGCCTTCAACGATGACCAATGGGCCACGCGAGTCCGGCCTCGGCGGCCCGCCGGTGAACCGCTCGACCAGGGGATCCAGCGATCCCAGCGACAGTTTCCCCTTCTTCCAGCTGGCCCGCATCACCGGCCGCACCAGCCGGATCCGACTGGGCGTCACGCCCAGGCCGGTCTGCGACCACGGCAGGGCCACGGCGTAATCGACCTCGACCCGCTCGACCGTCACATCCGGGTTGCTCGGGTCGCCGATGCGGATACGCCCGACGAAGCCGTCCAGCTCGATCCGCTCGACCTGGACCCCGCTCTGGATTCCCTGCCGCTCCAGCCAGCCGACCAGAACGTCCCGAGCCGCCGCGCGACGGTTCATATAAAGGGCCGCCGCCAGCAGAGCTGCGACCACGACGACAGCGAGCAAAGCCAAGCCGATGCGCCGCAGCACAAAACCTTTGCGCCGAACGCGACTGGGCCGCTCGGAGGGACTGGCCGGGGTTTCGGTCAAACGGGTACGCCGTATCGGTTGAGAACTGCTCGCCGGACCACCATCGCCACCCTCGATGCGAATACAAGCCTCAAGCGTCGCCGAACGCGCTCGGGCGCTGCTTGGTTGCAGCCAAGCGGGGCGATAAGAGGGCGATGCTGCGGATCAATCGCATGAGTCTGCGAGACTTTTTTCCGTATGCCCCCGGTTCTTAACGGTTTGTAACGGTCTATCTTCCCAAACTGAGACAGGCAGGGTATAGCCGATGACTTCGCGCTTCGGGGTCTGTTCGGCGCGATCTTTGGCTAAGACGTTTGGCGCCGCTGGCGTCGCAACACGACGGGACCGATGGCTCAGTTCGACCCACGCCGCCAACCGATGCGTCTCGCACCGCATGTCGTCACGGCGGCTGCGGCCGTCTCGGTGGCCCTGCTCGCCGGCAGAGTCTATCAACCCGCTCAGGCGGAAGAAGTTCCCGTCCTCTCGTCGGCCCAGATGGCCGCTATGGAAGCCCAGGCCTTTGCGGCCGCCAATGCTCCGGCCGGCATGACCGCTCCGGAAGCCGTCCCCGTCCAGATTCGTCGCGGCGAAACCTTCGAGCAGGCCGTGCGCCGCACCGGCGTCGCGCCGGAAGAAGCCAGCGCCGTCGCCGCCACCGTCGCCAACGCCTTCGACCTCGCCGACCTCCGCGCCGGTCTCCGTTTCGAAACCGCCATCGCCAAGCCGCGTGACGGCCGGGGCGACGCCCGCCTCATCGGCCTGACCATGCGCACCGGCCCGGCCAGCCAACTGACCGTGTCGCGCAGCTTCGACGGCGCCCTGCGCCTGCGTTCGCTGGAAGAAAAGGTCACCCACGAGACCGTCGTCCTGAAGGGCGAAGTCGAGCGCTCCCTGTCCGCCAGCGCCCGCGAGCTGGGCGCCACCGCCTCCATCGTCCGCTCGGCCAGCCGCCTGTTCGCGACCAAGTTCGATATGCAACGCGATATCCGCGCGTCGGACGAGTTCACCATGGTCTTCGACCGCGACGTGACCGAGGCCGGTCGCACCGTCGGCGTGGGCGATCTGATGTACGCGGAACTGCGGGGCGTGACCTTCTATCGTTTCAAGCCCGCCGGGGCCAAGGAGGCGCAGTTCTTCGACGCCTCGGGCAAGAACCTGCGCTCAGCCATGATGCGCACCCCGCTGCAGAATTTCCGCCGCGTCTCGTCGGGCTTCGGTTTCCGCACCCACCCGATCTCCGGCTACAAGAAAATGCACCAGGACATCGACTTCGCGGCCGGCACCGGCACGCCCGTTGTCGCCCCCGCCGACGGCGTGGTGGTCGAGGCGCGCCGCTGGGGCGGCTACGGCAACTGGCTGCGGATCCGCCACAACAACGGCCTCGAGAGTGGTTACGGCCACCTTTCGCGCTACGGCTCGGGCATCCGCGCCGGCCAGCGCGTCAGCCAGGGCCAAGTCGTCGCCTATGTCGGCTCGACCGGCGCCTCGACCGGCCCGCACCTGCACTATGAACTGTGGCGCAACGGCCAGCGGATCAATCCCGCCGGCGTCCGCACCCAGGAAGGCACCGAATTGTCCGGCGCCGACCTGGCTGCCTTCCGGGCCGAGAAATCCCGTATCGACCGCGTGATCGCCTCGGGCGGCCAGAAGCGTCCGGCCCTGCAGCAGGCCTCGGCCAACGGTCTCCGCTCCGCTCAGGGCTGATCAGACCGGCGGCCTGTCTCCGGTTTACGCCGGCGCCAGCAGCACCATAGTCTGGAAAACGACGCCTATGCCTCCGATTACCGCCGCTCCGGCCTGAAGCGCGAGCCCGAAGCCGTGCGTGGCGTCGTCTGATCGCGCGCGCGACCGGATAAAGGCGTTCAGACCCAGACCGGCCGCGACCACCAGACAAGCCAGGCTGAAGGCCAGCCCCGCCCCACGCCAGGCCCCGGCGTCATCCCGCGCCACATCCGCGACGCTGGCCAGAAGGTACAGGCCGAGAAAATGCGCGGCCCAGACCAGCAGCCCGCCCGTCGCCAGCGCCCAGAACCTCATGCCGTTACGCCCGGGAACAGACGCACCAACAGGGTCGTCGCCGCCCCCTGAGCGGCCGTGAAGGCCAGGAACAGGGCGATCAGCTCGAACGTCGCGGGATGACGGGGCGACACCAGCCCGAACAGCCACCGCAGCAGGGCGAACGGTCCCATCAGCAGACCTATGCCCACGAACAGTCCCTGCCACGCCAGCAGGGCGTAGACGGTCGCGCCCTGGCTGGACGCGTCGGGACGCAGGCCTGAGTTCCACCAGGCCGAGGCTTCGGCCGCAAAGGCCCCGCCGGCCGCCAGACTTGCAACCAGCATCAGGACGGCGGCGATCGCCGCGCTGCGCGGCCGGTCCAGCTTCAGCGAAGCCTGCGCCGCCCAGCCGCCGACGCCCGCAGCGGCCAGCAGGATCAACGTCAGGGGCAGCGACCCCAGATCCGGCGGCGACTGCCACAGATCGGGTCGTCGGCTCCACAGGAAGATGTAGGAGAAACAGGCCATGATCGCGACCATGCCCCCGACGATCAGGGTGATGACCATCGCCCACCAGCCGTGACTGCTAGGGCCGGAGACATAGGTCGGCAACCGCACGCCGGCGCCGACATCCACCTTCGCCGGCCCGCTGGGGCGATCCAGTCTCCAGCACCATTTTAGGATGCAATAGATCGCCAGAAGGCCGCTGATGACGGAGGCCGCATAGGCCTGGATGGTCAGGATCAGGAAGAAGCCGGCGGTAAAAACGGCGCCCCATACGTGCCAGCTTGAGGGCCGTGGCAGGGTTTGCAGATACTGCGGCTCTGCGGTGATTGGACTGGTGACGATGGTCTCGCGTTGGCCGCGCGGCGCCCCCGGCAGGAAATAGCGTCCAGCCTCAACATCGCGCGCCAGATCGGGCTGATCCCATCCCGGATACAGGCTCTTGATCACGGGAATGGACCGCAACGAGTAACGGCCCGACGGCAGCCACTCCAACCCCGGGCCATTGAAGACATTGCCCGCGTCCTTCTTCCCGAACGGACGGAAATTGCGAAGCATGTCGACAGCCCACAGCAGCACGGCCAATCCAAACAGGAAAGAGCCGACCGTCGAAATCATGTTCGGAAGCTCCCAGCCCCGATCCGGCAGATAGGTGTAGACCCGGCGCGGCATGCCCATCAGCCCGGTCAGATGCATGGGCAGGAAGGTCACGTTGTGACCGATGAACATCAGCCAGAAGATCCACTTGCCCCACCGCTCGCTCAGCGGCCGGCTGCTGGACATGGGGGTCCAGTAGTAGATGGCGGCGAACAGGGGGAAGACCATGCCGCCGATCAGCACGTAGTGCAGGTGGGCGACGATGAAATAGCTGTCGTGGGCCTGCCAGTCGAACGGCACCATGGCGACCATGACGCCCGTCAGCCCGCCCATGACGAAGATCACCAGCCCGCCGACCGCGAACAGGCCGGGGGTGTTGAACCGCATCCTGCCCGCCGCCAGGGTGGCGATCCAGGCGAAGACCTGCACGCCGGCCGGCACGCTGACGGCCATCGAGGCCGCGCTGAAATAGTTGATCGAGATCTGCGGCATGCCCGTGGTGAACATGTGGTGCGACCAGACGCCGAAACTGATGAAGCCGGTCGCCAGCATGGCCAGCACCACCAGCCGATGGCCGACCAACCGCGTCTGGGCGACGGCGGGAATAATGGTCGACATCGCCCCGGCCGCCGGCAGGAAGATGATGTAGACCTCCGGGTGGCCGAAGAACCAGAACAGGTGCTGCCACAGCATGGGATCGCCGCCCTTGGCCGCATCGAAGAAGGGCCAGCCGAGCGCCCGTTCCAACTCCAGCAGCAGGGTCGACAGGATGATCGACGGGAAGGCGATGATGATCATGCAGGCGAAGATCAGCATGGCCCAGGCGAAGATCGGAAGCTTGTCCAGGGTCATGCCCGGCGCGCGGGTCTTCAGAACCCCGACGATGATCTCGATGGCCCCGGCGATGGCCGAAATCTCGATGAAGCCGATGCCCAGCAGCCAGAAGTCGGCGTTGATCCCCGGCGAATAGGTGGTCGAGGTCAGGGGCGGATACATGAACCAGCCGCCGTTCGGCGCCAGGCCGAAGAACAGCGAGGCGAAGAAGCACAGCCCCCCGATCAGATAGGCCCAAAAGGCATAGGCGCTGAGCCGCGGGAAAGGCAGATCCCGCGCACCCAGCATCTGCGGCAGCAACAGGACGCCCAGGGCCTCGACCGCCGGCACCGCGAACAGGAACATCATCACCGTGCCGTGCATGGTGAAGATCTGGTTGTAGGTCTCCTGCGCCAGGAAGCCCGTCATCGGGAGGGCCAGTTGGGTCCGCATCAGCAGGGCCAGCACCCCCGCCAGCACGAAAAACAGCATGGCCGCCCCGACGTAATAGACGCCGACGTAGTTATTGTTGATCGCCGTGATCCACTCCCACGGCTTGCGCGGTCCGCACCAGGCCTGTTCGAGCTGCTCCAGCTCGCCTTCAGGCCTGTCGTCGTTCGTGGGAAAGCGGTCGTAGACCGCAGCATCGAACCGTGGATCGGCGCTCATTTGAGGCTTTCCAGATAGGCGGACACGGCACGTAGATCCTGGCCCGTCAGGACGGGGTAGGACGGCATGCGATTGCCGGGCTTCAGAGCCTGGCTATCGGAAATCCAGCCCGCCATCGTGCCCTGATTATTGGGCAATATGCCCGCGCCAAGAGTCTGGCGCGATCCCACATGTGTCAGGTCCGGCCCGGCCAGACCATTCGCCTCAGTCCCGCGGATGGTGTGGCAGGCCGCACAGCCCGAGGCGTTGAAGACGTTGCGTCCCTGGGCGATCAAGGCCAGCGGTTCCTGAGGAGACGGCACGGCGGCGGCCGGGCGGGCCTGCTTGCTCAGCCAGGCCGCATAGTCTTTCGGCGCATGGGCCACGACCACCAGGCCCATCAGGGCGTGCGGCCCGCCGCAATATTCGGCGCACTGTCCGCCATAGGTTCCGGGTGCGTCGGCCTGGAGCCGCATGAAGTTGCGACGTCCGGGGATCATGTCGGTCTTACCGCCCAGGCGGGGGACCCAGAAGCTGTGGATCACGTCCGCGCTCTCCAGCTCGAACACCACGGGGCGACCGGCGGGGATATGCACCTCATTGGCGTCCTGAAGGATCTCGCGCCCCTGGTCGTCCAGATAGGCGACCCGCCACCACCACATCTCGCCGGTGACCCGCACCCGCATCTCGCCAGGCTTGGGCGCCTCGGCCACCCGCGCTGTCGTGGTCAGGCCATAGATCAGCAGGCCCGTCAGCACGACCACCGGGAAGGCCAGACCTGCGATCCATATCAGACGTTCGCCCCCGACCCGCCGCTTCCACTTGCGTGGCCCGAACAGGGCGACGCCCAGCGCCACCATCACCACGACCATGACCACCGCCGCCATGACGAACAGCACCCAGGCCACGGTCTGGATCGGGCCCGCGAAGGGCCCGGCGGGATCGAGCACGGGCGGCGGCCAGCCGGCGGTTCCGGGGGTCGGTTCAGTCTTCATCGAGCGTATACAGATAGGCCGCGACGTCGCGGGCTTGGTCTCGTGTCAGGGGCATGGGCGGCATGGCGGTTCCAGGGTCCAGCGAGGGCGCGTCGATCAGCCATTGCACCAGAACATCGGACTGGTTCGGCAATCGGCCGGCGATGAGCGGCTTGGCGCCGAAACCGGCGAGACCGCCGCCCGACCGGCCTTCCGGCCAGGCGACGCCTGGAATCTTGTGGCAGGCGGCGCAACCGACCTCGCGGATGATCGCAAGGCCTTCCGCGGCGTCTCCTTGGGCCACGGGCCGGGGCAGATCGGCCTTGTCCACGCAGGCGCTCAAGGCGAACGCCAACAGGCCCGGCGCCAGCAGACCGGACGCCATCCCCCTCGTCTTCGCCATGGCTGTCGTCCGAAAACTCATCCGCTCCCCTAAGCTTCGCCAGACCAATCCACGCTGGTTGTGAAGGTTCCTGCCTGCGACACGTGGCCTCGCCGGGCAGGGTCTCGGAACCTCCGCCATAAGCGGGTGTTCGATGTCCGTGCGCGCCCCCCTCTCCGCCCTGTTCGTGCTGGCTTGTCTTCCCGCTTGTCTGGCCGCCTGCGACTCAACGCCGGGCCAGACCGACCGCGCCTTCACTGCGAGCGGCGAAATCATCGCGATGAGCGGCGGCGCCGGCGGCGCGGCCAGCGCCTGTTTCACATGTCATGGACTGGACGGCGGCGGCGACGGCGTGGCGGCGCCGCGTCTGGCGGGGCTGGATGTCGGCTATCTGCAGAAACAGATGGAAGACTATGCCTCGGGCCTTCGCCCCGACGATGCGATGACTCGTATCGCCAAGGGACTGGACCAGAAGGGGCGGCGCGACGTCGCGGCCTATTACGCCGGCTTGCCTGCGCCCCCGGCGCAGGCGTCGGCGGGCGCGGCGCCCGCAATCTACCTCAACGGCGACGCCTCGCGCGGGATCGTGGCCTGCGCCTCCTGCCACGGCGCAGAAGGCCAGGGATCGGGCCAGGGCGGCAATCCCCAGATCGCCGGCCAGCCCTTCGCCTATACGCTGGAGCAGATCGAGCGCTGGAAATCGGGCAAGCGACGCAATGACCCGCGCGGCGTCATGGCCGCCGCCGTCAAATCGCTTTCGGACCCAGAAGCCCGCGCCATAGCCCTTTGGCTGTCGACGCAACCCGCTTCTCCAGCGCCCGCCAGCGCCGCTGCCACCGGGTCCGCTTCCGTCGACGCAGCGGCACGACCGGGAGCATCGCGTGAAACACGTCGTCCCTATCGATCAGATGGTGCTTGAGCGCCGCGCCGGCGTGGATCGGGATCATCAGCAGCAGGGTCAGGACCAAGCCCCAGTGCATCCACTCTGCCGCCGCCTCGATCGCCCATAGCTGGGTGTTCGACAGATCCTGCAGCGGAAGAAGCGGCCATTTGATGAAGCCGAGCGTCTCCAGCTGCCGCGTCCGATCCGTCGCCGAGATCATGGCCCAGCCCGACAGCGGCAAGCCGAACAGGCAGATGTAGAAGACATAGTGAGTGACATGGGCGGCCATGCTCTCCCACCCCGGCTTGTCCGCATCATTGATCAGATCGGGCGCGAGCAGGCGCCATGACAGCCGGCCGATCACCAGGATCAGCATCAGGACCCCGACCGCGAAGTGCAGGTCGTAAGCAGCCATCATCGCCCCGCCCACCGGCTGGCGCCCCATCCACCACCCCCAGCCCAGCTGGAAGATCACCAGCGCCGCCATGACCCAGTGAAACAGGAGGGCTACAGGAGAGTATCGCCCCTCGTCATGGTGCCCGGCCGCCCATTCCAGCAATTGCGTGAAGAGTCGTTCGATCACGCCGCTCGGGCCTCGACGTCAGACCCCAGGAGCCCGCCCAGACGCCCAAGGGCCGCAAACAGATAGAGGGCCGATGCAGGCGCCCACATAATCAGGCCCGCCGCCTGCTGATCCTCCAGCGGCGTGAACCCCCAGACTAGGGTCGTATAAGCATGGGGCGCATAGACCGACTGGCCGGCGAAGGTCAGGATGGCGCCGAGCAGCCCCATGGCCAGCATGGCGGCCAGCAGGGCGACTACGGCTGCGGGCGCCGACGCCGCTCGCGCCTCGCCCCAGAACCAGGTCGCGCTGACCAGCAGGCTGATCTGCATGACCCAGTAGACGAGGTCGTTCGACAGGGCCGCCGAATAGGCGGCCGGCGCATGCCAGACCCAGAACACCAGGGCCTGAACCGCAGTGGCGAGCAGGAGAGCACCTTGCCGGCGTTCAGGCAGGGCCCAGGCCAGCAGGGGCGCGGCGACCGCGACCATCAGGACGTGGTGCACGGTTCGCGCGGAAAACAGGGCTGAACTGAGCGCGCAGAGGGGCGACACGAACCCCACCGCCAGCACGGCCACCGCCGCCAGCCCGAACAGGCGGCGCGGTCCATGAAGCCGCACCACGATCAGGCCCGTCGCCGCCGCCAGAACCAAGAGCAGGATCGGATCCAGGTTCCAGCGCCACTCGCCGAGGTCGGGCGCGGCCCCGCAATAGGGCGTCCATACCGGCGCCAGGGTCATGATCGAATCTTCGCCAACAGTCGCGCCCCTCAAACCTTCGCCCAGGTTTGAAAGCTCTGACCTGCCCTTGGTTCCTGGCGGACGGCCTGCCGAAAGGCCGCACCCCCAGGAGCCTCACGTAGGGCGCCGAATGCTATGGCTTGATATCATTGTTACCGGCTGAGCCACCAAAGTATATCGAAGACATAGATTTCGCAGGATTTCGCCATGAGCTACTTCAAGGACGCCGAAACCGCCGCGAACGAAAGTCTCGACCATGACGTACTGAGGCCTCTTAGCCACATCACGAGCGCTTGGGAGATGTAGTGGGATCGCGAGGCGGGTTGCTACGAACCCGAGCCGGGGACATTCGCGGCCGACTTGAACGCGATCATCGATCAAATCGCTTCGACTCCAAGGCCGGACCGCTACCACGATCATGAAGACACGCTGGCCGAGTCCGTGATCCGCAATCTGAAATGGCCCATCCAGAAGAAGGGCTCGCGCTGGATCGGGGCGGACTACGAGGCAATCCTCGAGCAGGGTGCCTTCTCGGATTTCGCTCAGCAGGACTAGTTCTGCAGCCGGGCGTGTCCATGCCGCCCTAGACCGGGGACAGCTGGATTTCGACCGCATGGAAGAGAGCCACGCCCCCATGCTGGCTGCGATCATGACGATCATGATCTATCATCGGCACTCCGACGGGTCCGCCTTCTATCGGGATAGCAGCGCTGCGGCATAAGACCGAAGGGGTGTCTGCTTGCCGGCTGGACGTCAATGTCCGCTGCTGGCGCATTGGCGACACGCCGTAGACCCGATTTGACACACCTCAACCCGACCATGCCAACCTGCGAGTCATTTGCAGATTGAGGCGGTTTTAAAGTGTTTTGAGGCAGTTCTAAGTGGTCTCGACAATACTAATTGGCGACCCCGGCAGGACTCCAACCTGCGACCTCGGCTTTAGGAAAGCCTTGCTCTATGCGGCTGAGCTACGGGGCCACGGAGATGACCTAGCGGTTCAGGTGATGGGGGGGAAGATGGGTGAGAACAGTATATGTCGTTTTGGGCGCGAAGACGCCACTTCCATCGTTGATGAGTTGTGGTTAATCGACGTTAAGATACAATATGTTGCGGGGAACAAATGACGAATGGGGCGGAGTCGCCGATTCGGTCCCGATTCGTTTCGCCCCTGTTCCGCAGTAATGCGCCGCCTGTTAACCTGCGGGCGCGCCGCGCTGAACGACAGCGTGCAGGCCTGCCAGCAGATGATCAATGGCCTCACCCCCGTTGCAGTCGTTGGCGAGAATCAGGGTGAGGGCGTGAGCATGAACTTCGACCGCCGGCCAAGACCAGGTCTTGGCGGCCGTCATCTGATGCGTCGCCTCACACAGGCTGTAGGCCGCCGTGTAGAAGGGAGGGATTTCCAGAAAGCCGGCTAGGTCCACAAGGGCAGAAGCGAGAGCGTAGATCTTGCTGTCCGCCTTCGGCGGACGTCGGCGGCACAGACTGTTCAACAGGTCGACCTGAGCCTGAAGAATTCCCATAATCCGGTCGCGGTGGCTCTCGAGACCCTGCTCGGCTCGCTCGACCGCTTCGTCTATGGTGATGCCGCCAGGGCGGGCCATCTGCCTTTGCAGCGAGGTGCGGACCTTGCGGATACGCGGAGGCTCAGGGGCGGCGGTCATAAGACGGTACTCACAGATTGACCTTCATGGGCTTCAGCATCATGTCGATCGTGTCCTGATCCATATTGGCCTCGACGGCTTCGCCGAGATCCCCGGACAGATCGGTCTGACGCCGGCCTTCTTCTCCTGGCGGAGGGCCATAGTTGCGAACGCGGCGATCGGGGCCGACGTAGCTTTCCACCTCGACAAAGTCGCGGGAATGGGCGCCCAGCCAGGCTATGCGTCTCAGCAGTACCGAAGGCGTCAGTGGCTTGGCGACGATGTAGCTGGCGCCGCAGTCCCGACCCCGGGCCACGCGGGCATGGGCGGCATGACCCAGAATCATGATGACCGGGGTGAAACGGGCGGGTTCGGCGGCCTCGCGTCGCAGCCAGCGCACGAAGTCGTAGCCGTCCATTTCAGGCATGGCGCAATCGACGAGGATGAGATCGACCGCCCGACGCTGAAGCAGTTCGACGGCGTCCTTGGCCGCATGGCATTTCAGCTGTTCCCGGACGCCGAAGCCCTGGACGATGGAGCTGAGGAGATCGAGCGAGGTCGGTTGGTCGTCAACGAGCAGAACCGTCGAATGCGCCAGATTGATCTTGTCCGGCGTTTTCGTCACGGCGTCAGAACAGCATCAGATCGCCCGAGTCCGATGCTCCGGCCGTCTGCACGCCGGCAGCGGGGCGCAGGCGCACCGCCATGTCGGCCAAGGATATGCGGCTGACGGACTCGGCGGGCGTGGCGCCGTTTCCCAGCATTCGCAGCACGCCGGAAAGCGCTTCCAGCCTTTGCGTCAGGGCGTCCAGGGCCTGGGCTTCGGTCAGGGCCTCGGCCCGATCTTCGGCCGGGGCGCGACGCACCAGGCGACTGACCAGAGCCTCGACGTGATCGATCCCCTCGCGCACGCCCATCAGCTCGTCGGCGATGGCGGCCAGAAGTTGCGCGTGTTCGGGGGGGGCGTGCATCAGAACAGCTCCAGGGCGCCCGTATCGACGGGGGGTGGCGCGACGGGAATGGGCTTGGGCGCCACGGTGTCGGTCACAGCGCGTTGCAGGGCCTTGCCGGTCACGGGCCAGTAATGCACCCGCCGGCCGCCGTCGCCGCGAAGACTGCCGCCCACGACAGGAATGCCTTCGTCGCGCAGGAATTTCTCGGCGAAATCGGCGTTGGAGCGCCCGACGTCGCGCAGACTGTCGAACATGCGGCCGCCGCCGAACAGCTTGGCCTCGAGACGCTCACGGCGCCCCCCGGCCTTCAGCATGTCGTTGATCAGCAGCTCCATGGCGTAGGCGCCGTAGCGACGCCCGGCGTCGGTGCCTGCGCCCGAACCCTCAGGAAGCAGGAAGTGGTTCATGCCGCCGATCCCGGCGACCGGGTCCCGCAGGCACATGGCGACGCAGGAGCCCAGGATCGTGCTCAGCACGACGTCCGGGTCGCGCGTAATATGATGCTCGCCCTGCCCGACGTGCACCTTCTTTTCCTTGCAGTCTTTCAGGGCGGCGAAACTCATGTCAGAGCACCGAATACGGCTTCCAGCTTGCCTTTCAGCTGGGCGACGGTGAAGGGCTTGACCAGGTAGTTGTTGACCCCGAACTGCACCGCCCGCTGCACCAGTTCGCGGTCGGCCCGACCGGTCAGCATGATGAAGGCGGTCTTGGACGTCGGCGGGTGGGCGCGAACGGCGCGCAGCAGGCCCAAGCCGTCCAGATTGGGCATATTGTAATCCGAGATAATCAGGTGCGCGGGCTTGGAGATGATGTCGCGAAGGGCGATATCGCCATCGGCGGCTTCGCGGATCTCGCGCACGCCCAGTTGTTGCAGGCTGGTACGGACCAAAGAGCGCATCGTCATCTGATCGTCGACGACCAGGCAATGGAGAGAGGCGGCTGCGGGCATGGGGGCGCTCCCGGGGGTCAGGCGATCGACCGCGCGCCCGATTCGGCGCACAGTTCTAGGATGGCGGAGGACAGGCGATGAAGCGGCAATTGCCGTTCCACGGCGCCCAGTTCGAAGGCGGCTTTGGGCATGCCGTAGACGACCGAGGTCGCCTCGTCCTGCCCCAGAGTGCGTCCACCGGCGTCGCGAATGGCCTTCAGGCCCTTGGCGCCGTCCCGGCCCATGCCGGTCAGGATCACGCCGGTCATCGGCCGCTTCAGGCGCACGACAGACTCGAACATGACATCCACCGACGGGCGATGACCATTGACCGGGTCGCTTTGCACCAGATGGCAGCGCGGCGTCATGCCGGGCGTGACTTCAAGGTGGGCGGCGCCGCCGGGCGCGAGATAGATGTGACCGGTCTTCAGCTGCGCGCCTTCGAAGGCTTCGGTCACGGTCGGCGCGCAGACGCGGTCCAGACGGGCGGCGAAGCTGGCGGTGAAGGTCGCCGGCATGTGCTGGGTGATGATGGTCGCCGGGCAGTTGGCGGGGAAACCGCTGAGAACCGTCAACAGGGCTTCCACCCCGCCGGTCGAGGAGCCGATAGCCAGAATATGGCTGGCGGCCGGTCGATAGGCGCTGGGCGCCGCCTCCCTCGCGGGGATGTCGGTGCGCGCGCGGACACGCGAACGCGCCGCTGTCTTCACCTTGTCGATAAGGTCGTGGAAGGCGTCGACGCTGGCTACGGCCGGCTTGGCCACGGCGTCCACGGCGCCGATTTCCAGCGCCGCCAGGGTCACGTCCGTGCCGGCCGCCGTCAGAGTCGAGACCATAACCACGGGCATTGGCCGCAACCGCATGATCTTCTCAAGGAATTCCAGCCCGTTCATATTGGGCATCTCGACGTCCAGGGTCAGGACGTCGGGGTTCAGTTCCTTGATGGCGGCCCGCGCCTCGATGGGGTCGGCCGCCGTGCCGACGACCTCGATCTCGGGATCTGACTTCAGAGCGGCCGAGATCAGGCCACGCATCGTCAGGCTGTCGTCCACCACCAGGACCTTGATCTTGGCGCTCATCAGCCGGCTCCTAGGCGGTAGGTGGTCAGACCTGCAGTCTGAAGCTTGTTGGCGGCCGGCCCGGCGACGCGCTCGGAATGGCCGATATAGAGGGTTGCGCCAGGCTGCATCAGCGGCACGAACCGGTTCCAGACGCGCTCCTGCGTCGGGTCGTCGAAATAGATGACGACGTTGCGGCAGAAGATGACGTCGAACTTGCCCTTCATGGGCCAGTCGCCGATCAGGTTCAGTTCCTTAAACGACACCAGTCGTTTCAGTTGCGGACCGGCGGTCCAGGCGCCACGATCGGCTCGATTGAAATATTTGCGCCACAAGGTCGCCGGCGCCGGTTCCAGGGCCTCCTCGGAATAGGTGCCGTCATGGCCCTGGGCAACCATGTTCGGGTCGATGTCGGTGGCCAGGATGCGCACATCCAGATCCGCCGCCTCGGGCAGGACCGACAGCAGGGTCAGGGCCATCGAATAGGGCTCTTGCCCGTTCGAACAGGCGGCCGACCACAGTCGCACCCGGCCGCCGGCGCGGGCCCGCTCGACCAGCTTGGGCAGGACGCGGTCGCGCAGATCGTCGAAATGGTGCGGCTCGCGATAGAAGCGGGTCACATTGGTGGTCAGGGCCGCCGTCATCTTCTGGCGTTCGTCGATTCCATCGACGCCTTCGACCAGGGCGCAATAGTCCCGGAAGCTGGACAGGCCCAGCGTCCGCAGGCGTTTGGCCAGACGCGAATAGACGAGCGCGGCCTTGCCTTCGTTCAGCGCGATGCCGGCGTGAGCGTGCAGCATTTCTGCGATCTGACGAAAGTCGTCAGCGGTGAAGACGAACTCACCCTCTACGATCGATCCCCGTCCGGGTGCGGGATTCATGCGGCTTCCGCCTCGACCTGGGGCAGGATGTGATCCAGTTCGATCAGGCTGATCATGCGGCCGTCGATGGAGAAGATGCCCTTGACGAAGGTCTTCACCTGGTCGCTGGCGACGTCCGGGGTCGGCTGCACCGAGGCGTCGTTCATCTCCAGAATGTCAGACACGGCGTCGACCAGCAGGCCGACCATCCGGCCTCCGATATGGGCGACCATGATGACGTGACGGGCCGTCGGTTCGGACGTCTCGAGCCCGAAACGCGCGCCCAGATCGATGATCGGCAGGACGGTCCCGCGTAGGTTGATGACGCCCTTCATATAGCCGGGCGAACGCGGTAACGGCGTCGCGGGGGTCCAGCCTCGGATTTCACGCACCGACATGATGTCGACGCAGAATTCCTGTCGGCCGATACGGAAGGCGATGAGTTCGCGCTGGGAGTCGTTGGCTTCATTCATGGTTCAACTCGCGAGCTTGAAGTCTGGGCGGCCGGATTTGCGGCGCATGTCGGTGACGAGGACGTCAACGTCCAGGATCAGGGCGACGCGACCGTCGCCCAGAATAGTCGCGGCGGCGACGCCCTCGACCTGCTGGTAGTTGGTCTCGAGGCTCTTGATAACGACCTGGCGCTGGCCCTGGATGGCGTCGAACAACAGGGCCGCCTGCTGGCCGCCCTCGGTCTCGACCACCACGGCGACGCCTTCGTTGGGCACCACAGGCGTATCGCGGAAGCCCATGGTCATGGCGACGTCGATCAAGGGCAGAAAACGCTCGCGGAAGCGGATGACCGGATCCACGCCGCCGACATAATGCAGGTCGCTTTCCTGCGGCGTCAGGCTCTCGACGATGGCCGGCAGGGGCGCGATCAGGATCTGGTCGGCGGCGGACACCACCATGCCGTCCAACACCGCCAGGGTCAGCGGCAGGCTGAGGGTGAAGGTCGAGCCCTTGCCGGGCACTGAGCTGATCGAGATGCGACCGCCCAGGGCCTGGATCGAGCGTTTGACCACATCCATGCCTACGCCGCGGCCCGAGATATCGGACACCACGGCGGCGGTGGAGAAGCCGGGCAGGAAGATCAGATTGTCGATCTGCTCGTCGGTCAGGGCGGCTTCGGGCGCAATCAGCCCCTTGTCGATGGCGATCTTCTTGACCCGCTCGCGATTGATGCCGCGACCGTCGTCGGAGATTTCGATGACAATCCGGCCCGAACGGTGCAGGGCGGCCAGGCGCACCGTGCCCTCGGCGGGCTTGCCGGCGGCGACGCGATCCTCGGGCGTCTCCAGCCCGTGGTCGATGGCGTTGCGCAGCATGTGGGTGATGGGTTCCGCAAGGCGCTCGACCACGGTCTTGTCGACCTCGGTGTCTTCGCCGGCGGTGACCAGGCGAACCTGTTTGGAGACCATGTCGGCGACTTCACGCACCAGGCGCGGCATGCGCTGGAACACCGACTTCACCGGCTGGGCGCGAATGGCCATGACGCTGTCCTGGATCTCCCGCGTCAGCAGTTCGAGATCTTCCAGGCCAAGGGCGATGCCCGACGAACGGGCCAAGCCGCTCTCCAGCACGCGCTGCGACAGCATCGCCTGCTGGATGACTAATTCGCCGACCACGTTGATCAGACGGTCCACCCGATCCAAATCGACGCGAATGGTGACCGGAGCGGGGGCTACGGGCGCAGCGACCTGGGCCGGCGGGACCGGAGCGGTGGTCGGCGCGGGCGCCGCAGCCACCGGGGGGGGCACAGGGGCGGGCGCAGGAGCCGGAGCGGGTTCAGGCGCTGCAGCGACGGGGGCGGGCGCTGGTGCTGGCGCCTCCGGGGGCGCGGCGCCGGCGGCTTTCGCCAGAAGCGCGGCCACATCCAGGTCGTCGCTGGCCGGCAGGACCGCCGGCGGCTCCTCTTCGAATTCCAGGGCGGGGGCGCCGCCCAGAGGCGAAACCGTCAGGTCGCAGTCGGCCTCGACGAAGTCGAACACCTCGCGGACGACCTTTTCATCGACCTCGGCGGTCAGATCGATCGTCCAGGTCAGATAGCCTTCCTCGGCGACGAGGATATCGAGCGTCGGCAGGTTTTCCGCATCCACCGATACGGTTGTCGGCCCAACCCGTCCCAGTTCGCGCAGCAGCAGGCCGGCTTCGTTGGCGCTGCCGTACATGCGGCTGTGCGGTTTGAACAGAACGCGCCAGCCCGTCTGAGCCTCGGATGCGGCGACCTCGATCTCGCCCGAACCGCCCAGATCGGCCAGAGGCTCGTCGAGAGCGGCGTCGAAGGCCATCGGGGTAAAGCCGAAGTCGTCTTCGTCTTCCTCGACAACCGGGGGCGCTTCGCCCCCGTGGGTCAGAAGTTCAAGCTCGTGCACCAGACCGGCCGAACGTTCTTCGTCCACGGGCGGCGCCAAACCTTGCGCGGCCTGGATATGGTCAGCGAGCACATCGGAGGCGCGCAGCAGGGTCTTGATCGTGACCGTGTCGCAGGGTTTACGACCGCCCCGCAACTCGTCCATCAAAGTTTCAAAGACGTGGGCGAAGCGAACCAGAGCCTCCAGGCCGAACGCCCCTGCCCCGCCCTTCACCGAGTGGACGGCGCGGAAGACGGCGTTGATGGTTTCAAGGTCGGTTTGACCCTGTTCCAGCAGCATGAGCTTCGATTCCAGGTCTGCGAGCAGTTCGTCGCATTCCTGGAAGAAGGTGGCTTTGATGGCTTCGAAGGCGTCCATGGCTTGCGGCCTGACCGATCTCTTGGGTTAGGCCGCGACGCGGCGAACGGCGTCGACCAGTTTGGCCGGGTCGAAAGGTTTGACGATCCAGCCCGTTGCGCCGGCGGCGCGGGCGCGGGCCTTCTTCTCGGCGTCGCTCTCGGTCGTCAGCACCAGGCACGGCGTGGTGCGGTGGTTCGGATCGGCGCGCATGCCCTCGATGAAGCCGAAGCCGTCCATGCGCGGCATGTTGATGTCGGTGATCACCACGTCGGCGCCGTTCGCGGCCAGGGTCTCCAGGCCATCAATGCCATCGACCGCCTGGATGACGTGGTAGCCCGCGTCCTCCAGCGCCATCAGCAGCATGTCGCGCATCGTGCGGGAATCATCGACGGTGAGGACTGTCTTTTTCACGCGAGCGTTCCTTCAATGAGGTCTTGAGCGTTGATTTCAGGCGCGCCGAAAGCGGCCCATTGTTCGGAAAAACCTTCAGACCGGGGTTCGATCGTCAGATCGGCCCCGTCGGCGGCCCAGGTCTTGTGGGCCGACAACAGCACTTGCAGACAAAGGCCGCCCAAACGTTCGACGTTGGAGGCGTCCAGCGTGATCGCCTGTCCGCGTCGGGCCAGCAATTCGGCCTTCAGCGGCTCGGCCGCGTTCATGTCCAGCACAGGTGCAAGAACGATGGCGTCGGTCATGAAAACTCTCCTCCCTCTGCCTCACAGCCAAGCATCGCATGGCGTTGGTAAATATCGCTTGAAGAGGGAATCATCAGAACTCTTCCCAACCCTCGGCGTCAGCCTCGATCTTGGGTGCTGCGCCGCCACGGCCCACGGTCTTCAGCGCCTGGATGACGCGGCTGACCGGCTTGGCGGGCGAGGCCGCCGGCGCTTGCGAAGACCGAGCGGGAGAAGAAGCCCGACGCGGCGCTGCAGCGTCTTGCGCACCCGCGCCGACCTTGAACTGGGCCACGGACGCTTGCAGGGCCTCGGCCTCCTGGGCCAACGAATGGCTGGCGGCGGTCGATTGCTCGACCATGGCCGCATTCTGCTGGGTGACCTGATCCATCTGGTTTACGGCCGTATTGACCTCGGCTAGGCCGATGGCCTGTTCCTGGGCCGAGGCGGCGATCTCCGACACCAGACCGTCGATCTCGGCGACGCGATCCACGATCCGCTGCAGGGCCTCGCCGGTCTGGCCGACCAGTTTCACGCCCGACCCGACCTGGGTGGTCGAGGCCGAGATCAGGGTCTTGATTTCCTTCGCGGCTTCCGCCGACCGTTGGGCCAGGGCCCGGACTTCCGAGGCCACCACCGCGAAACCTCGACCGGCCTCGCCGGCCCGCGCCGCCTCGACCCCGGCGTTCAGAGCCAGCAGATTGGTCTGGAAGGCGATCTCGTCGATCACGCCGATGATCTGGTTGATCTGGCTGGACGATCCCTCGATGGCCTGCATGGCCTCGACCGCATCCCGCACGATCACGCCCGAAGTCTCGGCGTCGCCCTTGGCGGCCTGGACGACTTCGGAGGCCTGGCGCGCGCCCGAGGCGGTCTTGTTGACCGTGGCGGTGATCTCGTCCAGGGCGGCCGCGGTCTCTTCCAGCGAGGCCGCCTGTTGTTCGGTGCGGCGCGACAGGTCGTCGGCGGCCTGGGAGATTTCGCCGGCGCCCGACCGGATGCCGGCGACATTGCCCAACACCACGCTCAGGGCTTGCTGCAGCTGGGCGATGGCGGCGTTGAAGTCGGTCTTCAACTGCTGCGAACGCGGCGACACCTCGACCGTGAACCGATGCGTCAGGTCGCCGTTCGACATGGCCGCCAGACCCTCGGCCAGCGCCGTCAGGGCCACGCGATCTTCTTCGGCGATCCGCGCCTTTTCGGCCTCGTTGGCCATACGCTCCTGCTCGGACATCGAGCGGTTGGCTGCGGCCTCCTGCTCGACGCGGACCTTATCGACGGCGGCGTCGCGGAAGGCGACGATCGCCTGGGCCATCTTGCCGAACTCATCCTTACGATCGGCGCCGACGATCTGAATGGTGGTGTCGCCCGCCATCAGTTTCTGCATATAGCCGATCATGCTGAAGGTCGGCCGGACGATGGAACGGGTCGCGACCAGACCGGCGGCGAGCGCCATCAGTATGGCGCCGGCCAAGCCGATCACCACAGCCATCAGCGCGCTTTCGGCGGCGGCGGCCTGCGCTTTGCGTGACGCGTCCAGGGCTGCGTCATTTCCGGCCTTCAACTCGTCGATCGCGGCTTCGACAGGTTCAATGAATTTGTCGGCGGTGCCGGTTTGACCGACCATCTGGGCGGCCTCTGCGGCCCGTCCTTCAGCGACCATGCCCTTGCCGACCTGGACGATGTTTTCATACCAGCCGTCGGCGGACTGGATCGCCTTGTCGATCGGCGCCTGACGGTCAGCCGGCAAGTCGGCGTGCAGTTGTTCCAGAGCTTCTTTGAACTTGGCGCGATGGAGGTCCACGCGTTCGGAGTAATAGACGTCTTGAGACAGAAGATAACCGCGGTAGGCGTTTTCCTGTTTGGAAAGGCGGAACTCAGCGACCGCAAGGGTCCGGTTCAGCTTGTTCTCCAGACTTCTGGCTTCGTCGGCATGCTGCAGTGCGAACAGGTTAGTCACAACGACGGCGCCCATGACGGCGATCGCCGCGAGGACGATACCGAAAGCGAGAGCGAGCTTGCGCCCCACCGGCATGTTTTCAATGAAGTTCAACTTACTCTCCCAGGGCCTTCTTACAGACCAGAACCAATCAGCACTGACAGACCGAGCCCCTTTTCGAAGGCTCCGCCGTCCTTTCCCGCCCCTGGCCCTTGCCTCGACCCCACGACCCAGGACGGGGCACGAGCCAGGAAAACGCTAGGCGCCAACAACAACCGGCATCTGCCCAACAACAATGGAAGGATGATTAATACGAATTCTGAACCGGGGCTTAGGTAGGAATGCGTAGACCCTCCAAGCGCGCTGGAACATGAGGTGGTTCAGTAGGATGCGGCCGTTTTGCTCAGCGCTGAAACGGCGACAGCACTGCCGACCATCGGTGACTTCAGCCTAGGTGGTCGCCTCGGTGGCCCTGAGCTTTTGCATGAGACCGACCATGCCGAACGTCGATCTCGCCAGGGCGCGGCTCATCGCAAGCCCCATCAGCAAGGCCATGAGGATCGCGCTGGCAAGACCCCCGGTCACGGTGATGACGGCGTTGCGCGACGCCGCACCCTGCGCATGACGCGAGGCTTCCAGCGCCACTGCGTTGACCTCCTTCAGGGTGTTGATCGCCCCTTCGACCGGCTCGACGTACCGGTCCGACACCCCGACTTGCCCGACCAACTGTTCAGCTTCTGCCATGCGACCCTGCGCCACCAGCGCCTGGCCCGCCAAAGCGACATCCCGATGCCAGCCGTCGGCCGCTTGCAAGGCTTGGTCAATCGTAGCCTGGTGCTGTTGCGGCATGTCGAGGCGCACTTCCTCAAGAGATTTCTTGAATTCGGCGCGGTGGTTCTCCAGCCGAGCGATATAATAGGTCTCCGCCGACAGCAGGTAGCCGCGATAGGAATTTTCCTGCCGGGCCAGGCGGAATTCCGCCTCCGCAAGCGCACTGTTCAACCGTTCCTCGCGCGCCAGCGCATCGCTGGCGCTCTTCAGGGCCAACAGATTGGTGACCATCAAGACTCCCATGACAACCAGCGCACCGAGCGTCAGCGCCCAAGCCAGCGTCAATTGGCGGCCCGCCGTCAGATTTCCGATCAACTTCACGCCAACCCTCCCTTGATCCCTGAACACAAGAATGAAGCCCCAGAAGGCCGGCCTGCGTCCGAGCACTTGCTCGCACGCCCCGTCAGAAACCAGCATTCCATGAACCGACAATGTGGAGCCGACCCCTACGAAACCTGAACCGGAGGTTAAGTATGAACGCGTACGAAGGGTTGGGGCAGGCACCGCCTCAGGCTGTGCTTTCTGAGGCGATCATTCGCCGCAGCGCGACCATCAAGGACAATACTGCTTTCCAGCGGAGCCGATGCCGGTATAGAAAATAAGTCAGAAAAGCGGCGATGGTGCGGTTGAGATGGTTTCGCAGCAGCGAGATCCCATATGATGCGGGAGATAGCAGAGGCCTTTACTGACTTTGTAAGGGGTCGAAGCTGGCAACCTGCCGTCACACCCTCGAGGAACGGCGTTTTTCTTGCTTGCGTCTGCGTATCGATAGCATCGGTCGTCAAAATCGCGTTGCAGGACATCGAACACGTCCACTACATGCCGCTGTTGGGCGCGGTCATGGCGACCGCTCTGCTAGGCAACCGCCCCGCCACCTTTCTCGCCATTGTGCTTTCGGTCGCCGCCGATCTGATCATGACGACGCGCCTCAGTCTGACGGAAGCGACCGCCAACACCATACTGTTCGTCCTGATCGCTTCAGTCATGGCCGAAGTCTGTCACCGGCTGGCGAGCAGAACGGCGCTGTTGCACAGCATATTGACGTCGGTTCCCGTGGTGACGCTGGACGGCGAGGGCCGTATTCTTCGCATCACGGCCCCGGCAGCCGATCTTCTGGGCGTCGCTCCGGCTAACGCGCTGAACCGCGACTTCAGCATCTTTGCACCGGACTTCGGCGAACGGACGCTTAGCGCCTTGTTGCAAGGCGACGCTCTTACGGCTCCCGCCGCAGGCTATTGGATGGCGCGTCGGCCGGACGGCGAAATCGTTCCCCTGATCATCCACGCCAGCCTGTTGGCCCACAGCGTCGATCCGGAGCGTGTCGTCCTATCTCTCGCGGATCAGAGGCAGGCTCTGGCGGTCAATGACCGGATGCGTGAACTGATGGGCCAGCTCAGCAGAAGTTGGCGGTTGAACTCAATGGGAGAAATGGCGGCCACCCTGGCGCACGAGTTGAATCAGCCGCTTACCGCCGCCACCGTCTATCTTCATGCAGGACAGACGGATATCGCCCGCGCCGGTCCGATCGGCGACAGCGCCAGCCGCGCGCTGGATCTGGCGAAGACCCAGTTGTTGCGCGCCGGGGACATCATTCGCCGCATGCGCGAACTGATCGCCACCGGCGGCCCGCAACTTACAGAAGAGCGGGTGTCATCGATGATAGAGGACCTGCGTCCCTTGTTCGATCTGATCCGGCAGGACACCGGTGTGGCCATCCGCATAGATGTGCACGAAACCCGCGACGGGGTTTTGGCGGATCGAATCCAATTTCAACAAGCGATCGCTAACCTGGTCCGCAACGCTGTGGACGCCGTTTGTGGGCACGGCGAAGGGCTCGTTTCGGTGACAGGGCGCTGTCTGGCGAACCAAGGTTATGAAATTCGAGTTGAAGACAACGGACCTGGCATCGCCGAAGACCAGATGGACCGCATCTTCCAGCCGATGATGACGACAAAGGCCGGCGGCATGGGCCTAGGCCTGTCCGTCACCCGCTCGATCGTCGAAAGCCATGACGCCGTCCTGACCGTGGGCCGAAGCCCGCTGGGCGGCGCCGCCTTCTCCTTCTGCCTATCCCCCGTCTCGGAGCTCGAAGCTGCATGACCGACCATTCCGTCTTCGTCGTGGATGATGATCAAGCCATGCGGGACTCTCTACTGCTGCTTTTGAGGGGCGAGGGCATCCGCGCCAGAGGCTTCGCCAGCGCTGCACTTTTCCTCGAGGCCCTGCCCGACGAGAAGTCCGCCTGCGTCATCACAGACCTGCGGATGCCCCAGATGGAGGGGACCGAGCTGATTCAACGCCTTCGGGTTCTAAGAGGCGAAACTTGGCCCATCATCGTCATTACCGGCCATGCCGACGTGCCCCTGGCGGTCCAGTTGATGAAGGCCGGGGTGATCGATTTCATCGAGAAGCCGTTTGATCCGAACCGCATCCTTGAGGCGGTGCGAGGCTGTCTGTCGGTGCTGGAGCGTCACGGCGTCGAAAGCGAGGTGCGCGAACAGACCGCCGCTCGCCTGGCCACCTTGACCCCGCGCGAACGCCAGGTGTTCGACGCCCTGATCGACGGCAAGTCGAACAAGGAGATCGCCCTGATTCTCGACATCAGCCCTCGCACGGTCGAAATCTTCAGGGCTAAGGTCATGCAGAAGATGCAGGCGACGAGCCTGTCCATGCTGGTGCGTCTGGGGCTCAGCGTCGCAGACGCCTGAAACTTCGGCGTAAGCGCCCCTTGAGCCGTATGGAAATCGTCGCCACCTTACGCAGGTCATGAGCGACCGGTCCGCAGGCCTCGCCCCTTCCCGCGTCACTGCGGTGCTGGGGCCCACCAACACCGGCAAGACCCATCTGGCGGTCGAGCGGATGCTGGGTCACGCCTCGGGCATGGTCGGCCTGCCGCTGCGTCTGCTGGCCCGCGAGATCTACGAGCGGATCGTCAGACAGCGCGGCGCGGCGGCCGTCGCGCTGATCACGGGCGAAGAGAAGATCGTACCGCCGCGACCGCATTATTTCGTCTGCACCGTGGAGGCCATGCCGCTGGAGCGGTCGGTCGAATTCCTGGCCGTAGACGAGATCCAACTGGTCGCCGATCCCGAGCGCGGCCATGTCTTCACCCAGCGGCTGCTGCACGCGCGTGGGCGGTTCGAGACCATGTTCCTGGGGGCCGGCACGTTGGAGCCCCTGATCCGCCGCCTGGTCCCGGACGTCGAGATCGTGACGCGCGACCGGCTGTCCACCCTGTCCTATGCCGGGTCCAAGAAGCTGACCCGCCTGCCCCGCCGCAGCGCCATCGTCGCCTTCTCGACCGAGCGGGTCTACGCCATCGCCGAACTGATCCGGCGCCAACGGGGCGGGGCGGCTGTGGTCATGGGCAGTCTGTCGCCCCGCACCCGCAATGCACAAGTGGCCCTTTATCAGTCGGGCGAGGTCGACTTCCTGGTCGCCACCGACGCTATCGGCATGGGGCTGAACATGGATGTCGACCATGTCGCCTTCGCCGGCCTGCGGAAATTCGACGGCAGGCGCACCCGCTGGCTGCACGCCCATGAGATCGGCCAGATCGCCGGCCGCGCCGGACGCCACCTGCGCGACGGCACCTTCGGCGTTACGGCCGAGGCCGAGGATCTGGACGACGATCTGGTCGAACAGGTGGTCGAGCACCGATTTGATCCGGTCGAAGCCGCCGAATGGCGCAACGCCCGACTAGACTTCGACACACTGCCTGACCTGTTACGCTCGCTGACCGTCACCCCCCAGCGCAGCGGGCTGAGCCTGACGGCCGAAGCCCTGGACGAGACCCTGCTGCGCCGCCTGATCAAGGACGAGGAGGTGGCCCGCATCGGCCGTTCGCGCGGCGCAGTGATGCGTTTGTGGGAGGCCTGCCAACTGCCGGACTTCCAGAAAACCACGCTGGACGAACACGCCCGGCTGGCCACGGACGTCTTCCACGCCCTGACCGGCAAACGGGGACGGCTGACCGACGACTGGATGGCGCCGCGCTTCGCCTTCGTGGATCGCGACGACGGCCAGATCGACCAGCTGTCAGCGCGTCTGTCGGCCGTCCGCACCCTGTCCTACATCGCCAACCGCCCCGACTGGGTCCATGACGCGCAAGGGTGGCGCGATAAGACCCGCGCCCTGGAGGATCGTCTGTCCGACGTCCTGCACGAGCGCCTGACCGCCCGGTTCGTCGATCGCCGCACCACCGCCCTGATGCGGGCCCTGAACGTGCGAGAAGACACGTTTGCGGGCGTGGCCGACGACGGCGAGGTGACGGTCGAGGGCCAGGTGGTGGGCCAGTTGGAGGGCGTCCGGTTCCAGATGGAGAAGGGCGCCTCGGCCTTGGAGGACCGCACCCTGCGCCAAGCGGCGGTCCGCGCCGTCACCCCCGAGATCAACCGCCGCCTGGGCCGGCTGGCCGCCGAGACCGACGACGGTTTCGCCGTGACGCCGGATGGAGCCGTCCTGTGGCGCGGCGTCCTGACCGCGCAGATCCAGGCCACGCCTGCGGGGGCCGACCCCTTCGCGCCCGCCGTCCGGCTGCTGGGCGAACTGGGTCCGACACCTGCCCGTGAGCGGGCCAAACGCCGCATAGAGGCCTGGCTGGCCTTCGAGGCGGGCCGCGCCCTGCGTGATCTTCGCCGTTTGCGCCAGGCGGTGGAGTCAGGGGCCCTGAAGGGCCTGCCGCGCGGCATCGCCTTCCGCCTGATCGAGGCCGGGGGGCTGATCGACCGCCGCGATGTCGAACGCGACCTCGCCGCCCTCAGCCAGGTCGAACGGCGCACCCTGAAAAGCTTCGCCATCCGCGTCGGCGCCCATTCCGTCTGGCTGCCCGGCTTGCAAAAGCCCCGCGCTCGCCATTTCGCCCAGGCCTTCCTGGACGCCCCCCTGATTCCCGCGACGCCCGATCTGATCCCCGCGCCGCCTGAACCGCCCTCGCCCCGCCTGCTCTCGGCTCACGGCCTGCGCGTCGCCGGCCGCTGGCTGGCGCCGGTCGAGACCCTGGAGAAGATGGCCGATCTGCGCGTCGCCAATACGATTGACCGGGGCCGACTGTCCGACGCCGCCCTGATCGACCTGGGTTGGACCGCCGATCAGGCCAAACAAGTCATCGCCGCCCTGAAGACCGAGCGCGCCCGCCAACCCGACAAGCCCGGCGTCGCGCCTAAACCACCTAAGGACTCCCCCTTCGCGGCTCTCGCCGCCCTGACGACGCCGCCGCCGGCGCGGGCCAAGCGTCGTCGCACGCGCAAAAAGACGGCGACGACCGGCGAAAGATGACTGACTGGACCAAACAAGCGCGCGCCGCCGATGACCTGACGCCCCGTATCGTTCAGAGCGAGCGCCGCCTGTTCCTCGAGTTCAATACCGCGCGGAGAGCCGACGGGATCGATTTCCACTGGTGGGATCGCGCGACAGACCTGATCCCTTTGACAGCCTGGCTGAGGGGGGACGGCCGCCACGACTTCTCAGACGCCGATCAAGGCTGGACCTTCGACGCTGCGCATCGTGACGGCCGCCTGTACTTCCGCCAAGGCGACCTCGACACCGGCGAGATTTTCGTCACGTTGAGCGTTGATCGCAGCGCCTTCCTGACGCGGTTCGAAACCGCACTGGCCTCCTTGCCGGCCCTGGGACTCAACCGCGAACTCCGCCCCCTCTCGGGAGCCTGAGCCGATGTCCCCTACAGAGGCGGCTTGCCGTATCGACGTCTGGCTGTGGCGCGCCCGGTTTGTGAAGACGCGGGGCCTGGCCGCCGATCTGGTCGAGAGGGGCGCGGTGCGCCTGACCCATCAGGGGCGTGAGGCGCGGCTGGACAAGCCCAGCCGCTGCGTTCATCCGGGCGACCTGCTCACCTTCGCCCAGAACGGGCGGGTCACCACACTGCGCGTCGAGGCCCTGGGCGAGCGGCGCGGGCCTGCTGGGGAGGCCCGCGCCCTTTACGCCCTTATTTCTGAATGACGAACTCGCCTTCGATGTGCAGCTTCACCTCGTCCGAAACGGCCGGCAGGGCGTATTTGATGCCGAAGTCCGAACGCTTGATGGTGGCCTCTCCGTCGAAGCCCGCCTTGTAAGCACCCATGACCGTGCCGGCGCCGTTGAACTCGACCTCGATGGTCACGGGCTTGGTCACGCCGCGCAGGGTCAAATCGCCCACGACGGTCGCCTCGTTGGCGTCGTCCGCATCGACCGTTACCGAGCGCGAGACGAAGGTTGCGGTCGGATGGTTGGCGGTGTCGAAGAAGTCGGCGGTCTGAAGGTGGGCTTTCAACCGGTCATCGTTCGGCGCGACATCCGTCAAGGGGATGGTGGCGGTCAGGGTCGAGGCGGACGGATTGGCCGGGTCCAGCTTCAACTCGGCCTTCACGTTCACGAACTGACCCGTGTAGGTCGAGAGGCCGAAGTGGTTGACCGACCAGGTGATCTTGCCATGGCTGGACTCCAGATCGTAGTTCCCGGCGGTGACCTCGGCCGGGTTCTTGGTCAGGGCGGCCTGGGCCACAACGGCGCCGCCTGCGGCGAGGCTGACGGCCAGGGCGCCGGCGAGGGCGTATTTCATGAAGGGAGTGCGCATGGGTATGTTCCGGTTGAGAAGGGGGATCGATATAAGCAATCAGTACAGTTGCGATTTGGCCTGACTGTTGTCAAGGCGCGCCAGCACGCCTGCGAACGTCTCTCGCCTTAAGCCCCGCTGTTGACAGTTGGTTGCACGGCCGCCATGTCGCAGCCTCTCACCCACAGTCCTGATCCTTTTCGCCGCCCAATGACCTACATCGTCACCGACGCCTGCGTGAAATGTAAGTTCATGGACTGCGTGGAAGTGTGTCCGGTGGACTGCTTCTACGAGGGCGAGAACTTCCTGGTCATCGCCCCGGACGAGTGCATCGACTGCGGCGTCTGCGAGCCGGAATGTCCCGTCGACGCCATCGTCCCTGACACCGAGGACGAGCCGGACGGGAAGTGGCTGCAGGTCAACGCCGAATACGCCAAGGTCTGGCCCAACATCACCGTCAAGGGCACGCCTCCGGCCGACCGCGAACAGTATGAGCGCGAGACCGGCAAATACGAGAAATACTTCAGCCCAAAGCCCGGCAAGGGCTCCTGAGCCGGCGACCGTTTTCAGCGCCGATCCCGGTCGCGCAGCCAAGGTCAAACTGTCGTAAATCCTCGTCGGGCCTGTGGACGTTTTGAAAACCCGTCATTTTGTGATAGGGTCTGTTTCATTGGATCGGGCGGTCCGCGAAAACTTCGCGCCGCCCGTGTTTGCGACAGAATCCCGCCCATAGACGGGATCGGCCAGAGGTTTGGTGATCCGTTTCCGCATTTGACGCCCAGCATGACCCCCCCGACGGCTCCCACCGACGGTTGAGGTCCTGTTTGCGTCGATCGCGCCTTCGCTTCGCCCGGCCCTGAACCGGGAAAGGACGAATATGACGAGCAAGACTGGTCTGGAGTTCAAGGTTGGCGACGCGGTCGTCTATCCGGCGCATGGCGTCGGCAAGGTCGCGGCGGTCGAGACTCAGGAAGTCGCGGGCATGTCGCTGGAAGTCTATGTCGTGACCTTCGACCACGAGAAGATGACCCTGCGCGTTCCGACCAAGAAGGCCGCGACGGCCGGCCTGCGTTCGCTGGCCGCTGACGACGTCGTGACCAAGGCCCTGACCACCCTGAAGGGTCGCGCCCGCATCAAGCGCACCATGTGGTCGCGTCGCGCGCAGGAGTACGAAGCCAAGATCAACTCGGGCGACCTGATCTCCATCGCCGAAGTGGTCCGCGACCTGCACCGCGCCGACACCCAGCCGGAACAGTCCTATTCGGAGCGCCAGCTTTATGAATCGGCCCTGGACCGGATGGCGCGCGAAGTCGCCGCCGCCAACAAGATCGATAAGGACGCGGCTGTCGAGCTGCTGGCCAAGTCGCTCAGCGCCAAGAAGCCGATCCCGACCGCCGAAGCCGCCTAAGCTTCCGCATCGAACGAAAGAAAAGGCCCCGGATCGCTCCGGGGCCTTTTTGGTTTGACAGATATCAAGGCGGGCCCGCCGCGTCCGGCGCTCTGATGGCGTCCGACAAGGAGCCGACCATGACCGACGCCGCCGCCGCCCCGCTGGGCTTCCACCACATCCGCCTGGAACTGGCGCGCGAGCCGCAGCACCCGGAGGGGGACCACGACATCGGCTATGACATTCTTGCGCCCCTCAAAGCCGACCGACGCCTAGACGCCGCCGCCTGGCGCGAGGCCCCCGAGAAATGCCGCGTCCGTCGCTTCTCGCACGGCGCGACCCTAGCCTTCGGACGATTGCGCCACGCGGCGCCCGACCGCTGGTTCCTGGACTTCGAACCCGGCGAGGCCGAAGACGCGCACGGCTTCCGCCTCGCCGACGAGGCGCTCGAGACGGGCGAATACGTCAGCCTGTCCACGGGCGACCAGACCCATACCTATGTGGTCGCCCGCGCTGAGTCGGTCTGAGGCTCAGAAATACTCGGCGTTGGCCGGGCATTGGGCGCTGATGCGGCGCGCCGTGATGGTGGCGGGAATATAGGGGGTGCCGCGCAGCAGTTGGGCGCCGCCACGGAAACTGAAGCTGGTGTCCTCATAGGTTCCAGACAGTCGCACATTGACCCGACGGCCCTTCTTGTCCTGACACGTTCCCTCGAACCGCGCTTGGCCGCTGCCGACGACACGGGTCGGATAGGTGCAGCGCCAGCGGTTGGTCGACAGGCCGCCGAAGAAGCGGTTGATCTCGCTGGGGCGAACACATTTCTGCTCGGTGTCGCGCTGGCCGACCGCACTGGTCGTATATTCCCAATAGCCGGGCAGCACCTCGGCCTGGGCGGGCGCCGTCTGGGCGGGCGCGATCGCGGGCGCGGCCAGCATGACGCCGCCCGCCACCACCGGCGCCAGGACGGTCCACAGTTTGAGGGACCGGGCGCGTGTGGACAGAGAAGCGATCGGGGAGGAGCGAGACATGGCGGCCTTCTGTTCAGCTTGGATCTTCATGATATGACTCATACCGCGCGTCATTTGAATGACGCCTGAACGACACCCGGTTCCGACGCCGTTGCGGCGATCCGCGAAACCAGGCCAAGACTCGGCTTGACGCCTGACCGCCTCTTCCCTTATACGGCCCCCTCTCGCGCGGGCTGTTCCACGCGCGTACTTGTTTCATGCGTCTTCTCCCACGCTTCGGGCCGGACGCCGCACCTTAAGGATCTGACGATGTCGCGTCGTTGCGAACTCACCGGTATCGGCCCGATGGTCGGCCATAGCGTGAGCCACTCGAACATCAAGACCAAGCGCCGCTTTCTGCCGTCGCTGAAGACGGTCAAGGTGACCTCGGATTCCCTGGGTCAGACCTTCTCGCTGCGTATCTCGAACGCCGCGCTGCGCACTCTCGACTACAAGGGCGGCCTGGACGCCTTCATCGTCAAGGCCCGCGACGAGCAGCTGTCGATCGCCGCCCAGCGCATCAAGCGTCAGGTCCGCGCCAAGCTGGCCGATCAAGCCGCCGCCGCCTGATCGGCGATAGCTGGAACTGTTTCTGGAAAAAGGCCGGCGGCGACGCCGGCCTTTTTCTTTGCGCGTCTTCCGGGGCGGGACTAATCCCGAACCGTAACCGGAGGGGATTCCGCATGACTGTCGCCCGCACCCTGGCCTTCACGGCCGCCGCCCTGACGCTGTCAGCCTGTGCGACGCTGGACGGCGCTCCGCCGCCGGTCCGCGATTCCACCGCCTACACCCTGGCCACCGACCAGCCGCTGACCGCAGAGCAACAGGCGGTGCAGTTCGACACCGCCGACCTGTCGATCAAGGTCATTCCGCAGGACAAGGCGATCGACGCCGTCGCCGTGCTGGGCTTCACCGCCAAATCGCCCTTGAACCGGCTGGTGGTGGATTTGGACACCCTGTTGCCCATCTCCTCGGTCCAGATCGACGGGGTCGCAATCGCCGCCGACCACTGGTCCAACCCCGAGGGACGGCTGAGCGTCGATCTGCCCCAGCCCCTGACGCCGGGCCAGTCCGTCGCCCTGCGCGTGGCCTATGCTGGCAAGCCCCGCGTAGCGCCCCGCGCGCCCTGGGACGGCGGCTTCGTCTGGTCCACGGCGCCCTCGGGCGAACCCTGGATCGCCACCGCTGTCCAGGGCGAGGGCTGCGACATCTTCTGGCCCTGTATCGACAGCCCGCATGGCGAGCCCGCCCGGGTCGATCTGCACATCACCGTCCCGTCCGACCTGTCCGCGCCGTCCAACGGCCGCTTCCTGGGCAAGGTCGATCACGGCGACGGCTGGACCACCTGGAACTGGTCGGCGAAGAGCCCCAACACCTACGCCATCGCCCTGAACATCGGCCCCTACGAGGAGGTCAGCGGCCAGTATCAAAGCCGGTTCGGCAATATGATCCCGATGAACTACTGGCACCTGAAGTCGGACGCGCCCGAGAAGGTGCAGGCCCTGTTCGACGAATTCCCCAAGATGCTGGACTTCTTCGAGGCGACGGTCGGCCCCTTCCCCTTCGGCGACGAGAAGATGGGGGTGGTCGAGACCCCGCACCTGGGCATGGAGCACCAGACCATCAACGCCTACGGCAACGGCTATAAGATCGACGGCCGCGGCTATGACTGGCTGCTGCAGCACGAGTTCGCCCACGAATGGTTCGGCAACCAGCTGACCAACCAGAACGCCGACGACATGTGGCTGCACGAAGGATTGGGCAGCTATATGCAGCCACTCTACGCCCGGTGGCTGCTGGGCGACCGCTATATGCAACGCGAACTGGCGAACCAGCGCGAGGGGCTGGTCAACAAATTCCCCTTGGTCTCAGGCACGCCCAAGACCGAGGATGAGGTCTACAAGGGCGACGTCGGCCCCGGCGGCGACATCTATTCCAAGGGCTCGCTGATCAGCCATTCGCTGCGGATGCTGATCGGGGACGAGGCCTTCCACCAGGCCCTGACCCGGCTGGTCTACGGCACGGACGATCCGCGCCCCGGCGGCTTCCAGCCCCTGTACCGTTCGACGCAGGACTTCCTGCAGATCGTCAATCAGGTGACGGGTCAGGATTACGGCTGGTTCTTCCGTGGCTATCTCTACAACGCCGCCCTGCCGGTGCTGAGCCGGACGCAAGAGGGCGGAATGCTGCGACTGAAATGGACCACCGGGAACGGCGAGGCCTTCCCCATGCCGCTGGAGGTCGAAATCGATGGGCGTGTTCAAGCCGTCGCCATGACCGACGGTCGGGGTCAGGTCGCGGTCCCAACGGGAGCCCACGTCCTGATCGACCCCCAGAACAAGGTGCTGCGCCAGATGGACGTGATCGACGCGCTGCAGGCCTATAAGACGGAGCAGAAGGCGCGTTAGAAATCCCGATCATCCCGCTTTCACGGGATGATCGGAAATAGAAGACGCTAAGCCGGCGCCACCGTTACCGACTGCCGCACCATTTGGCACCGCTCCTGGGTGGTCAGGAAGGCGATGTCCGCCGCGTCGCGTCCGCAGGCGATCCGGACCAGACCCTCGACCGGCGCCAGCCGCGTCGCGTCGACCAGCCACCAGCCGTTGTCCAACCAAACCTCGAAGATGGCGTGGAAATCGGGCGGATTCAGCTGGTGCGCGAAGGCGCTGACCGCCCGCGCCGGAATGCCCGATGCGCGACAGAAGGTCATGCCCAGGTGGGTGAAGTCGCGGCACACCCCGGCCCGGTCGATGAAGGTCCGCGCCGCCGTCGTCTCGGTGTCCGACACCCCGTGCTCATAATCCAGGTTCTCGGTGATCCAGTCCAAGATCGCCAGCACTCGGGCCCCGCCCGAGGTGTCGCCGAACTCGCGCGTGACGAACCGACCGAACTGGTCGGACGGGCAATAGCGGCTCGGCTGCAGATAGGGCAGAACCTCGGCCGGCAGTTCACCCCAGTCATGTTGCGACACGCTGGGCGGCAGGCCCTTCAGCACGCCATTCTCGACCAGCGCCTCATAGGTGAGGGTCACTTCGCCTTCGACGTGGCAGCGCAGGGTCCGGGCGCCGAAATCGACGTCCTCGTCCTCGTGGAACTCGACGGGCGGGTCGAAGGTCAGGGTTTCCTCGAGGATATCCTGACCCGGCCAGTGGGCGACCTGGATTTTGTAGATGGCGTCCGTCGGCGGATCGAAACGATAGACGAGCTCGGCGCGGACGCGCAGTTTCATACAGGCAACCAGTCAAGATTGGGGGACGACGCCCCAACGCCATGCGACTGCGGCCGTTCCATGACCAAGGGCGCCAGGCCGTCGATACGGCAAACGAAATGTCCGGCAGCGGACACTTCAGACCCGAAATAGACAAGCCTCAGCAATGTGTTACGCTGATTGTTACATGAGCTTCCCCAAAATCTATACTCGCCCCCTAGGGTCGGAACCGCCACGCTTAACCCGCGTTTTTTCGTTTCGAACCTTTGTCGCTGGGGAAGCCGCCATCACGACCTCCCGCGAATGGGACGCTGAGAATCCTCGCGCCCCTTTGCCGTTCCCTTCCACGCAGGGCCGGCAGGCATGACCCATCTCCCAACTTCTCCCGGCGTGGACCTGACCGACTGTGATCGCGAGCCGATCCATATCCCGCAGGCCATCCAGCCTCATGGGTTCCTGCTGGTGCTGAACCCCGAGACCCTGACGATCGAGCAGGGCGCGGGCCTTATCGAGGATCTGACCGGCAAGACGGCCTGGGTCGCCCAGCCTATCGCCGCCCTTCTGGGCGAGGTCGTCGGCCGTCGGCTGTTTGATATGGCCAAGACCCGCGAGACGGGCTTCGCCGGTCGCTGGCGCGCCGCCAACCGGCTGGAATACGATGTCGTCGTCCAGTACGCGCAGGGCCAGCTTGCGGACCGAATGGTCGTCGAGGTCGAACAGAGCTCGCAGCAGGCCAGGCTCGGGGTCGAATTGATCGCCCGCCTGGACACCGCCGCCGGCGCCCTGGAACGGGCCGCGACGGTCCAAACCGTATGCGAACGCGCGGCAGACGCATTTCGCGCCCTGACGGGGTTCGAGCGGGTCATGATCTACCGCTTCGGCGACGACGAGGCCGGCCAGGTCGTCGCCGAGTCGCGTCTCATCGACACCGGCTCGTTCCTGAACCATCATTTTCCGGCCACCGACATCCCGCGCCAGGCGCGGGCCCTGTATTTGCGCAACCCCGTTCGGGTCATCCCCGACAGCCGCTACACGCCCCAGCCGCTGCGACCGGTCAAACCCGGAGAGCCGCCGCTGGACATGAGCGACATCGGCCTTCGCGCCGTTTCGCCGGTCCATATCCAGTATCTGAAGAACATGGGCGTGCGCGCCTCGGCCTCGGTGTCGATCATCGTGGACGACGTCCTCTGGGGTCTGGTCGCCTGCCACAGCCTTGCGCCCCAGCTCCTGCCCTATGAGTTGCGGGTCGCCTGCACCACCCTGGCCCGCAATCTGGCGCGGCAGCTGAAGACCAAGGCCGAAGCAGAACTGTATCGCGAGCGGGTCCGGCTGCGCCGGATTGAGGACGAACTGATCGTCCATCTGCCCGCCGACCGCCCGCTGGACGCCGCCCTGGCCGAACGGGCGGGTCCGTTGACGGCCTTGGTCGGCGCCGACGGCCTGGCCATCGTCTGCGAGGACCGCGTCGCCAGCTTCGGCCGCACCCCGCCCGAGCCGGCCGTGCGCCGTGTTTCCGACTGGCTGGCCCAGCAACCGGGACTACGGCCCGTCGCCTCAAACGCCCTGAGCGCGGTTTTGCCCGAGGCCGAAACCTGGCGGACCCAAGCCAGCGGCCTGCTGGCGGTCCGCCTGCCGGGCGAACAGCCGCTGTCACTCCTCTGGTTCCGTTCGGAAATTCTGGAAACGGTTCGCTGGGCCGGCGACCCCTCGACCGCCGTCAAGTCCGCCGCGAGCGGCGCCCTGACCCCGCGCGCCTCGTTCGAGGAATGGTCCGAAACGGTGTCCGGCCGCGCCCGTCGCTGGAGCGCGGCCGCCATAGAGTCCGCCGCCCGGCTGCGCGACACCCTGGCCGACTTCATCGCCCTCAGCCAGTTGCGCAACCTGAACCAGTCGCTTCAGGCCCGGCTGACCGAACGGGACCTGCGCATAGAACAGCAGCAGTACCTGATGCGCGAGGTCAATCACCGGGTCCAGAACAGCCTGACCCTGGTGTCCAGCTTCCTGGGCTTGCAGGCGCGCGAACACGGCGACAATCCCGCCGCCGCCGCGCTTCAGGAAGCCCGCCGCCGCGTCCGGGCCGTCTCGACCGTCCATACCCGCCTCTATCGCGGCGACCAGGACACCACCATCGACATGTCCCGCTACATCGGCGACCTGGTCGAGGATCTCGGCGCCAGCATGGGCGTCGATTGGGCGTCCGTCATCGAGACCGACCTGGCCCCCGTCTGCCTTGAGGCCGACCGCGCCGTCACCGTGGGTCTGATCCTGACCGAACTGATCATCAACGCCCAGAAATACGCCTACGACGGCCGACCCGGCCCGCTGCGCATCGTTCTGACCGAGGCGGACGACAGCTTCCGCCTGGTCGTCGCCGACGACGGCAAGGGTGGGCACAAGGCCGGCAAGGGCTTCGGTTCGATGATGATCGCCAGCCTGGTCGGCCAGTTGAAGGGGAAGATCGACTATCGCGACCTGGCGCCCGGGCTCGAGGTCGCGCTGAAGGCCCGCATCGACCCGTTGATCTGATCCGCCGGCTGTGGCGGAAGGTCGCGGGGCGGCGTAAGAGGCCGCATGTCTCGCCTCGCCTCACGCGTCTCGTCGCTCGTCTCCCCGCGCGCCTTCGCCCTGATCGTCCTGCTGATCGCCGCCTGTGTGCTGGGCCTGGCGCCGATCCTGGTGCGCCTGACCGAGACCGGTCCGGCGGCCGCCGGTTTCTGGAGATTCGTCTTCGCCCTGCCCTTGCTGACCGTGCTGGCGACGCGGGAGCCCGGCGGGATCGCCTCTCCGTCGAAATGGGCGCTGCTGGCGGGTCTGTTCTTCGCCCTGGATCTCAGTTTCTGGCACTATGGCATCGTTATGACCTCGGTCGCCAACGCCACGGTCCTGTGCAATCTGACGCCGGTCGTGGTGACCCTGTTCGGCTGGATCGTGCTGAAAGAGGCGCCCCGCCGCCTGTTCCTGCTGGCCCTGGTTCTGGCCATGGGCGGCGCCTTCGCCATGGCGGCGGGCGCCGATGGGGGCCAGGGGACCAATCCGCCGCTGGGCGACGCCTTCTCGCTGTCGGTGGCGGTCTGGTACTCGGGCTATTTCTTGGCGGTGAAAGCCGCACGCGCCACGGCGGGCGCCATGCGCGTCACATTCTGGGCGACCCTTCTGGGCGCGCCGCTGCTGCTGATCGTGGCCCTGGCCCTGGGCGAGGACATCATCCCGGCAAGCGCAGCGGGATGGGCCGCCTGTCTGGCCATGGGGGTGATGCACGTCTTCGGCCAAGGCGGCGTCGCCTGGGCCCTGGGCAAGTTGCCGGCCTCAATCACCGCCGTGACCATCCTGATCCAGCCCGTTGTCGCCGGCCTGCTGGGCTGGTGGGTCTTCGGCGAGACCCTGACCCCGGTTCAGGCCCTGGGCGGCGCTCTGGTTCTGGGCGCCATCGTTATGGCTCAGCGGTCTCAACGGACGAAGCCGACGCCCGCCGGGCTTAAGCCGCGCGAAGCGCCGTAAGCCAAACCGACGGGCTCAAGTAGCGCGAAGCGCGGTAGCCCAAAAAGAAAACAGGCGCGGAGGCCTAAGCGCCCGCGCCCGTTCCCATGCTTTTCGGCTTAGAGGAGCTTGAGGTCGATCGCCGAGGTCTTGCCGCGCTGGTTTTCCAGCTCGTATTCGACCTTGGCGTTTTCATCGAGACCCTGAAGGCCGGCCTTCTGAACGGCGGTGACGTGCACGAACACGTCAGAGCCGCCGCTGTCGGGCTGGATGAATCCATAGCCCTTGGTGGGGTTGAACCACTTGACCGTACCGGTCGCCATGTCTGCGTCTCCGTAAACGCGCTTTTCCAGGCGGATCCCCCTCGGGGTGACCCGACAATCCATCTGGACAGCTCGTTCAGGCGAAGGAGCGAGACGCGGGTGTGGACCCCACGCAAAATCCGGACTGTGCTGTTGTTGTCACCCGGCTTTTCCAGTCGGTCAACAGCAAAGCGATTCGCCTGAACAGGGATTCAACCTTAACGACAGAGACCGCGCTCGGCGCCGTCGATATGCAGATGGTTCTCGTGGGCGGCGTTGTAGTCGGGCGTCAGGACGGTGGAAAACAGCCGGCACGCCCCGTCGCGCACCGCGTGCAGGAACCGCCCGCCCGGCTCGCCCGCCGGTCCCTGGCCGCGCCAGTCATTCAACACGCTGACGGTTCGCCCGTCCTCAAGCCGCACCGCCGCTACATCCAGGGCGTTAGCCCGCGCGTGTTCGCTGGGCCGCTCCTGCTCATCTTCCGATCCATAGATCCGGCGACACGAATAGGTCCCGTAGTTCTCGACCCGCGCCGGCGCCGATCCCAGGATTTCGCGCGCCGCCGGCTGCAACACCTGGCGATCCCAGATGACATAGCGGACCGCCAGCGGGCATTGCATGACCACATCGGCCGGGGCCAGGGGCGTGACGGCGCCGCCGGTGATCCGCACCGCCCCCCGCACCACGCAGAAGCCTCCGTCGTCGCGATCCGCCGCCCGCTCGACCTCGACCCCCGCCGTGCGCAGCGCCTGCATACAGGCCTCGGTCGCGCCCTGGACCTCTTCAGGCGAAGCCGTGGCGGGAATATCGAAATCCGCCACCTTGGCCGCCGTCGCCCGGCCGACCGGATGACTGAGGTCCAGCGGCTTCCACGGCAGGTCCTGCGGCGGCGCATAGACGTTCAGCAGCGCAAAGGCGGCGCAGGCCAGCAGCCCGACCTCCCAAAGCAGATTCCAGAAATCGGCGAAGTCGCGCTTCATAGGCCCCCAGCATGGACCGCCCACGGCCCCGCTGGCAAACGCCGAGCGAACGCGAACGTTCATCCGGCGCCGGATCGGGTCGAAGAGGCCGCGACAGCCTTAACACTTGTTCGGATTTGCCTGCTGTGCTGGGTATGCGCCTTTCGCGCGCCCAGTTGCGGCGCGGCAGTTGGGAGTGAGCCGTTGACAGCGACGGATGGGGGGGCGCTCGAGCCTCGCAAGACTTTCCTCGGGCACCCGCGGGGGCTGGTGGTTCTGTTCTTCACCGAGATGTGGGAGCGGTTCTCCTACTACGGCATGCGGGCCCTGCTGGTCCTGTACCTGACGCAGCATTTCCTGTTTGGACCGGCTGAGGCTCAGGGAATCTACGCCGCCTACGCCGCCCTGGTCTATCTGATGCCGGTCATCGGCGGCATGATCGCCGACAGGTATCTGGGATCGCGCAAGGCCGTCATCATCGGCGCCGTCCTCTTGGTCCTGGGCCACTTCACCATGGCCTTCGAGGGCACGGGCGGACGTGAAAGCCTGACCATCGGCGACACGACCTATCAGATCCAGGTCGAAGGTCGGGACCAGAACCGCCAGATGTTCGCCGTGAACGGCGATGAACGGGTGCAGATCGCGATTTCGCCCGAAGGCGTGCGCGCGGTCGGCGCCGAGCCGGCGGCCGCCAACCCCGCCTCAGACTTCCCCGCCTTCACCGCTGCCGGCGGATACACGCTGGAGACCGAGCGTGACACGGCCCTGGGCGAACCGGTTCTGTTCCTGGCCCTGGCCCTGATCATCGTCGGGGTGGGCTTTCTGAAGGCCAACATCTCGACCGTCGTCGGGGCCCTGTATGAAGAGAACGATCCCCGTCGCGACGGCGGCTTCACCATCTTCTACGTCGGCATCAATCTGGGCTCCTTCCTGGCCACGGCCGCCTGTTCCTATCTCGGCTTCAACTATGGCTGGGCTTACGGCTTCGGTCTGGCGGGCATCGGCATGCTGTTCGGCCTGCTGACCTTCGTCCTGGGCCAGTCCTGGCTTGAGGGTCGCGGCGCACCGCCCATCCCGGTGGAGGGGCGTTCGATTCTGGGCGTGCCCCTGGTTCCCTTCTTCTGGATCGCCGGCCTGGTCGCCGTCATCCCGACCTGGCTGTTGATGCAACGCCACGAGATCATCGAGACGGGCCTGCCCTGGATCGCCGGCGTCATCTTCGCCTCGGTGGTCGGCTATACGGTCTTCCGCCTCAAGGGCGCTGAGCGCAGCCGCATGCTGGTCGCCCAGCTGCTGATCTTCTTCTCGGTGCTGTTCTGGGCCCTGTTTGAACAGGCCGGGTCGTCCCTGACCCTGTTCGCCGACCAGTCGACCCAGATGCCGAGTTGGTTCAATGCCGGCTACACCCAGATGTTCAACCCCGGCATCATCATCATCGGCGGCCCGATCATGGCCGCACTCTGGGTCTGGCTGGCGAAGCGCAACCTTGAGCCCTCGACCCCGGTCAAGTTCTCGTTCGGCCTGGTTTTCGTGGGCCTGGGCTTCCTGGTTCTGACCTGGGCGGCCGGAACCCAGGCCAACGACGCCTTCCGCGTGCCGTTGCTGTTCCTGTTCCTGACCTACTTCTTCCACACGATCGGCGAGCTGTGCCTGTCGCCGGTCGGCCTGTCGATGATCACCAAACTGTCGGTGGCGCGCGTGGTCGGGATGATGATGGGCGTCTGGTTCCTGTCCAGCTCGGTCGCCCATATCGTCGCCGGCCTGATCGCCAAGGCGACGGCGACCGATACCGTCGCCGGGGTCGTGACCAGCCCCGCGCTGGCGCTGCAGACCTATGGCTCGATCTTCGGCACCATCGGCTGGACGGGCGTCGGCGTCGGCGTCTTCCTGCTGCTGATGTCGCCCCTGCTCAAGAAGGGCATGGCCGGGGTTCACTAACCCACGCCCCCCCTGGACATGAAGAAGCCCCGGCGGAGCGATCCGCCGGGGCTTTTTGCTGGGCCGGGCTCGCCTCAGAAGGTCTTGCGGACCCTGACCGAGACGAAAGTGCGGGGATCGAAACTGCTGTCCTCGACGAAGGCCACGGCGCGGGTGTCGCGGTCGGCGAAGACCGTGCGGGTGCTGGTGAAGTCGTCCCACAGGTTCAGCTGGGCCCGGATGGCTAGGGTCGGGCTGGGCTTATACTCGGCGAACATCTCGAAATAGTCCGTGCCGCGCCATCTGGAGACCTGATCCGGCGAATAGTTGGGCTGGCCCAGATAGGGCAGCCAGTTCACGCCCCACTGCAGCTTCCAGCGGGTGATGTCCTGTTCGATGCCGATATTGGCCTGGGTCGGCCGCACGCCCGAGATCGGCCGCTCTTCGCCCGTCGTCGGGTCGGTGACGGCGGTCTTGTTCCAGTCATTCTTGAAGGTGAAGCGGGCGCCTGACACGCCCAGTTTGTCGAGCGGCAGGGTCACGTTCAGCGACAGCTGGTCCAGCGTGCCCTCGCCGATATTGCCCACGGCCGACAGGCCGTCGCCCAGGGGGATCCGGTCGATGGCGTCGATGATCTCGTCGTGGCGATAGCCGATTGAGACGACGCCCTCGCCCCAGAAGCGGCGCTCATACGTCAGTTCCGAGATCCAGCGCTGTTCCGGCTCCAGATCGACATTGCCGCCATAGACGTTTTCCTCGTCCAGGTCGGCCGAGGCGGCGAAGTCCGAGAAGTCCAGCTGACCCAGTTCCCGCTCGAAGCGGAACCGCAGTTGGTTGTTCGGCATCGGCGTCCAGGTGGCCATGAATCGGGGCTTGGCGAAGAAGAAGCTCTTCTCCTGGTCGGCGTCGCCGGACTGGCTGATCGTGGAGGCCTCCAGGCGCAGGCCGGCCTCCAGAGTCAGATCCGGGTGCAGCCTCCAGGTGCCCTTGGAGAAGGCCTCGCCCCGCGTTTCCTCGACCTTGACCGAGGCGCTGGGCAGGGGAATGGGCACGCCGCCTTCGCTGTAGGCCTGGTCGGTCTGGCGCATATTGTAGGCGACCTCGCCGCCGGTCTCGATCGTCAACTTCGGCGAACGCTCATGGCGGACCAGGGCCCTGAGGATGGTCTCGGAGTTCTCGCCGGAATAGGCGAACACCTGTTCGGGGGCGTCCACGCCATTGTTCAGGACGTTATAGGTCGAGACCCCGTCCCAGCTGCCGAATTCGTGCATCAGCCGGGTCTCCAGCTTGAAGAGGGCGTTCAGGGGGCGTTCCCAGGTGACGCCGAACTCGCCGCCGTCGGCGTCCTCGCTGTCCAGGCTCTCGCGGAAGGCGGTTGCGGATCGGCTGGTGTTGTAGCCCTGCCAGTCATTGATCCCGTAACGGCCCGTCAGATCGACCTTGCCGCCCGCAAGCGGGCCGGCATAGGTGCCGCGGATCGAGTTGCCGCCGCCATAGCCGTCGGTGTCGGTAACCTCGTCACGCAGCACATTTCCGGCGGCGTCACGGCGGACAAGGCGGCCGGGTCCGTTGGAATCGCTCATGCTGATCCCATCCGACAGGGTCACGCCCCAGCTGCGGTCGCCGTCCCGAGCCGTGAACTGGTAGCTGCCGCCGGAGAGGTCCTGGCCAGAACCTTCGAACTGGGTGGTGTTCCAGGTCAGGATGGACTGACGGCTGGCCTCGGCCTTCAGGATGACGTTCACGACAACCGAGAAGCCTTGCATGTCGATGCCGGGCGCCCCGCCGCGGATCAGCTCGATCCGCTCGACCTGGCGGGCCGGAGTACGGCTGAGCACGTTCGAGCCGGCGTCATTCTTGGAGGCGGGGCGGGCGTTGTTGATCAGCACATTGCCGACCGCGCCTTCGAAGCCTCGCGCGCCGCTGCCGTCGTCCAGTTCGAAACCAGGCACGCGGTTGACCATGTCGAGCGCGGTATTGGGCCGCTGGGCAAGGAAGAAGTCAGGCGTGAAGACCAACACGCCGCGCTGGGCGGCGTCGGCCAGGGGCGCTTGGCTGGTGGGGCCGGTGGGCACGGGCGCCTGGGCCACCTGCGGTGCGTCGCCGGCATAGGCTGTCGCGGCGGAAAACAGCAGGGCGGTGGTGGCCAGCAGCAGGGTCTTGTTCATCGGTCTTCCCCTCAAGTTCGTCGGCGAGAGGTGTGCCGATCCGTTCCGCTCATCTCCAGTTACAAGGCCGAAAGGTGGATTAAATCGACGACAGCATTACCGGGATTTCATTAAGAAACGGCAAGATCTTGTACTACAGCACAGAGATGATCAGATCCTCTTCTATTCTCCTGGCTCTGTTACTCGCTTGGATGGGGGCGCAGCCGGCGACGGCCCAGGATGCGGCCACGGCTCCGGAGGCGGTCGAGGACATTATCGTCACCGCCCGTCGGATCGAGGGGCCGATGTGGGAGGTTCAGCACGGCGACAGCACCCTGATCCTGGTGGGATCGATCGACGGCCTGCCGCGAGACATGGAATGGCGCACGGACGCCCTGGTCTCGGCGGTCGAAGGTGCGGACCGGGTGCTGTTCCCGATACAGGGGCAGGCGTCGCTGGCGGATGTCGGGCGGCTGATCTGGCGGATGCGGACTCTGACGCGCCTGCCGAACGACCGCACGAGCGCCGACTACCTCCCGCCCGAACTCGAGGCGCGGGTTGAACGGATTACGGCCGAGGGACCGAGCCGCAAAAGCATGCTGATGCTGTCGGCCGACCTGATGGAACAGGGCGGATACGCCCGCCGCGCGCGTCCCGTATCCGAAGTGGTGCGACGGGCGGCGCGCACGTCCCGCAAGCCGGCTGAGCCGGTCGGCGTCTTCCGGGGTGACGAGATCGTCGAGAAGATCCTGACCACGCCGCCAGAAGCCTATCTGGACTGTATCCAAAAGGCGGCGACAGCCGCCGAAGCCGGGGAGACCGAGGGTAATCGACGGGCCGAAGCGTGGCGACGCCGGCAGGTGCCTGCGGTGCTGGCCTCGCCGCTGGAGCAGGCGACGAACGCCTGCTCCTACTGGGCGGTCATGGGCGAGGGCGAAAGATTGCGGGGCATCTGGAATGGGGCCGTCGACGAAGCTCTGTCGCAGCCCGGGGTAACGGTGGCCATCGCGCCGCTTCGGCTCCTGGCGGAGCCGAACGGCGTCCTGGACCGGCTGGAAGGCCAGGGGCTGGAGCCGATCGGACCCGAGTGGCGGCCCTCGGCCCCTTAAAGCCTTAGTTGGCCGGAGCGGCAGGTCGTTCCGGGACGGCGTCGCGGGCGGCGTCGCCGATGTTCTCGGCCGCCCCGCCGACGCTCTCTGCGGCGCCGGCGATGGCGTTGGACTCGATGGCGTCGTTGCGGTTCATGTTCATCAGGAACCAGCCGATGATCAGGACCAGGGCCAGGCCGATGATCAGGGCGATAACGCCGCCAAGGCCGCCGCCGCCACGGCGTTCGACGATGACGGGCGCTGCCGCGGGGTCGTTCTCGGTGATCCGTTCGACCCGGCCGTCGGGATGTTCGACAGTGCGTTCGGTGGGCATGTTGTTTCCTCTCCAGTGTGGCGAGGAAACACGCGCTCGGCGATTAGGGTTCCGGCCTATTCAGACCGCCGTTCCGCCGACGGTCAGGCCGCCCATCTTCAGCGAGGGCTGGCCGATGCCGACGGGGACGCCCTGGCCGGCCTTGCCGCAGACGCCGACGCCCGGGTCGAAGGCGAAGTCGTCGCCGATCATCTGGATCTTGGTCAGGGCCGTGGCGCCGTCGCCGATCAGGGTGGCGCCACGGACGGGCGCCGTGATGACCCCGTCCTCGATCAGATAGGCCTCGTTGCACTGGAAGACGAACTTGCCGTTGGTGATGTCCACCTGGCCGCCCGAGAAGTTGGCGGCGTAGAGGCCGCGCTTGGTGTTGGCGATCATGTCGGCCTTGGAGTCCCGGCCGCCCTCCATGAAGGTGTTGGTCATGCGGGGCATGGGCATGTGGGCGAAGGATTGGCGACGGCCGTTGCCGGTGGCGGCGACGCCCAGCTGACGCGCCGACAGCCGGTCGTGCATCAGGCCGACCATGATCCCGTCCTCGATCAGGACGGTGCGCGACGTCGGGGTGCCCTCGTCGTCGACCGACAGGGAGCCGCGACGCCCGGCGATGGAGCCGTCGTCGACCACGGTGACGCCGGGCGCGGCGACGCGCTGGCCCATCATGCCGTTGAAGACGGACGAGCCCTTGCGGTGGAAGTCGCCCTCGAAGCCGTGGCCGATGGCCTCGTGCAGCAGCACGCCGGGCCAGCCGGCGCCCAGGACCACGTCCATCTCGCCCGCCGGGCAATCGATGGCGTCCAGGTTGACCAGGGCCTGGCGCAGGGCCTCGTCCACCTGGGACTGCCAGCGTTCGGGCGCCACCCAGGCCTCGAAGCCCGCGCGGCCGCCGGCGCCGGACGAGGCGCTCTCGCGCTTGCCGTTCTGTTCGACGGTGACGGAGACGTTCAGCCGGACCAGGGGGCGGATGTCGCGCACCACCCGGTCGTCGGCGCGCAGGATCTCGATGGCGCGGCGCTCGCCGACCAGGGAGGCCGAGACCTGCACCACGCGGGGGTCGCGGGCGCGGGCCCAGGCGTCGATCTCGGCCAGCAGGGCGATCTTGTCGGAGAAGGCGGGCGAGGCCAGCGGATCGACCGCGTCATAGAGCTGCTGATTGGTGGCGCGCGGCCCCTCGGCGACGCGGGCGGCGTGACCCTGTTTCGCCACAGCGGCGCTGTCGGCGGCGCGGCGCAGGGCGGCGGCCGAGATCTCGTTGGCGTGGGCGTAGCCGGCGGTCTCGCCCGCCACGACCCGCAGGCCGAAGCCCTCGGTGGCGTCATAGGCGGCGGACTTCAGCCGGCCGTCGTCGAAGACCAGACTCTCGCTCTCCGACCGCTCCAGGAACAGTTCGCCGTCGTCGGCCCCGGCCAGGGCGGTCTTCAGGATCGACAGGGCTTCGTCGGTATCGACGCCGGCGGCGTCGAGGATGGGAGGCGGGGCGGCGTGAACGGTCATGGGCTGTAGGTAGGGGGTGAAGGGCGGTTCGTCACCTGCGGGAAGGAATAGACTCATTCGACTCAAAATTTTTTGAGTCTATTTTCGTCTATTGTTTGGGCGATCTCCTTACTGCGGTCGGGCCAGGGGAGAGGCTAACACGGCTGCGGGTCGTGATAGGTCGAACGCGGGTTCGATGGGGCATATCCTTGAATTCGTTATCTATAATTATAAAAATTGGGAGAATAGCCCTCCTTTCGTCATTCCGGGCGAAGGGCCGCTTGGCCCGCAGACCCGGAACCCCGCGGCGCCGAAGGCGAAATGGGTCCGCCGCTCGGTGGTCGAAGGTCGGAGTCCGCGACAGGTTCGCGCTCTCGCGCGCCGCTGGGTTCCGGGTCTCCGCTGCGCTACGCCCGGAATGACGAAAAGTAGGGGTGGCTACCGCGCCAGCTTCCCCTTGGCCTTGTCGGCGGGGAAGACCACGTCCGGGTCGGGCGCCGCGATCGCCTCGCCGCAGTGGTCCAGAACGGCCAGGATGTGGCGCATCAGGTTCAGGCGGGCCGTCTTCTTGTCGTCGGTGGCGACGACGGTCCAGGGGGCGAAGTCGCGATCCGTCTCGTCCAGCATCCGGTCGCGGGCGTCGGAATAGGCGTCGAACCGGGCCTCGGCCTCGGCGTCCAGCGACGAAAGCTTGAACCGTTTCAGCGGATCGACGCGGCGTTCCTTCAGCCGTTTCGCCTGCTCCTTGCGCGAGATGTCGAGCCAGAGCTTGATCAGGATAATCCCGTCGTCGGTCAGCATCCGCTCGAACCGGGGGGCGTCGGTCAGGAACTGGGCGTACTGCTCGGGCGTGCAATAGCCCATGACCGGCTCGACCCCGGCGCGATTGTACCAGGAGCGGTTGAAGATGACGGTCTCGCCCGCCGCCGGCAGATGGGGGATGTAGCGTTGGAAATACCACTGGCCGGCTTCCCGGTCGCTGGGCTTGGGCAGGGCGACGACACGGGTCTGGCGCGGGGACATGTATTCGGTCAGCCGCTTGATGGCCCCGTCCTTGCCGGCGGTGTCGCGCCCCTCGAGCACGATGACGACGCGCAGGCCATGTTCGATGGTCCAGGCCTGGGTCTTCACCATGGCGAGTTGAAGCTGCTCGAGCTCGGCTTCGTAGGCGTCGGTCTTCTTTCCCATGCCGCGACACTGGAACGGGGGCGGCGCCAGGGCAAGCGGTACGGCGGCACGAAGATGACGGTCTTCTCACGTGCCCGCCCGGCGCGCCGGGGCTAGGGTGGTTCGAATCGGGAGGGGTTTCGACGATGCTGAACCGCCGAAGACTTGTGATATCCGGCCTGGCCGCCGCGACCGCCGGAGCGACCGGCGTCAGAGCCGCATCCGCCGACGCCTATGAAGCGGCCCTGGACGCCGCCTTCGCCCAGACCCAGCCGGTCGCCCTGGCCGGCGGCGTGGTCACACGCGAGGGCTTGGTCTGGTCCGGGGTCCGGGGCGTGCGCCGGTTCGGCGCAAGCGATCCGGCGACCCTGGACGACCGCTGGCATCTCGGATCGAACACCAAGGCGATGACGGCGGCCCTGTATGGGCGACTGGTCGATCAGGGACGGGCGGACTGGGACACGCCGATGGGCGACCTATTCCCAGGCCTGAAGATCGATCCGGCCTGGGAAGGCGTGAGCATCAGCGACTTCATGCATCACCGGGCGGGGGTGAAGGACGCCGACGCCCTGGGCATGATCTTCTTCATGACGGCGCGGGGCGACCCCCGCCCCCTGCCGGAACAGCGGCGGGCCGTGGTCGAACGGGTTCTGGGCGCCGCGCCGACGGGGACCCGGGGGGCGTTCGAATACGCCAACGCCAACTATATGCTGGTCGGGACGGCGATCGAGACGCTCACGGGCCAACCGTGGGAAGAGACGATACAGGCCGAGCTGTTCGCGCCCCTGGGCCTGAGCTCAGCCGGGTTCGGGGCGCCGAAGACCAATACGACGGGTGGGGCCAATGTCTGGGGCCACCGGGGCGAAGGCCCGGGCCGAACCGCCGTGGATCCGGCCGATCCGGGTGCGGACAATCCGGCAGCCCTGGGTCCCGCAGGGACAGTCCATATGAGCCTGGCCGACTATGGCCGCTGGCTGAGACTGTTCCTGACGGACGGCGACGGCTGGCTGAAACCCGAGACGATCCGGCGACTGATGATTCCAGGAACCGGCGAAGGCCTGCCCTACGCCCTGGGATGGATTGCCCCGCCACAGAGTCCCTGGGCCGGAGGGCCTGTGCTGACCCACGATGGATCAAACACCCTGTGGTACGCCACCGCCATCGTGGCGCCGGCGCGGGGTCTGGCCTTCATCGGCCTGAGCAACGAGGGCGCGGGCCAGACCGCGACCAGCGGCCTGATGCGAAATATGATTGCGACTTTGGGAGCATAGACGGTCCGATCTGGCCCGACGCCTGCACTGTCCCGGCTCAAGTCGTAACCCCGGTCCCGATCTGGGCCGGCTTGAGTGTGGGAAGTAGCGCCGATGGCTGTACGGCCGATCCGTCGATCCGACTATGACGCCCTGAACCGGCTGCACCGCCAGGTGGGCTGGCCCGAGCGGTCGCAGGCCGGGTGGCGCTGGCTGGAGCAGAATCCGGCGCGGCTGGACATCGACGCCCCCATGGGCTGGGTGGTCACGGATTCGGATGATGCGCCCGTCGCCATGCTGGGCAATCTGATCCAGCGGTTCCGCCAGGGCGACCGGCTGCTGCACGGGGCGACAGGCTTTTCCATCATCGTGACGCCGCAGCACAAGGGCGCCAGCCGGCCGCTGATCAAGGCGTTCCTGGCTCAGCCCGATCTATTCGCCCGCTATACGCTGAACGCCAACGCCCGCTCGGCGCCCCTGTACCGGCTGTTTGGGCTGGAGCCCGGCCCGACGCCGACCCATGCCCTGAAACTGTCGTGGGCGGTCGATCGCCTGGCCTGTCTGAAAGGGCGTCTGCTGCGGAGACTGCTGGGGCATGTCTCGGCGGAGACGGCGCGACGGCTGGGCGAACGGCTGATGAACCGGCGTCTGTTCCGCACCGCCCGGCTGGCCCTGCCGGCGGAGGTCGTGGTGTTGCGAGACACCGGCGAGGCCTCGGCCTATGCCGGCTTCTGGCGCGAACTGGCGGCCGAAGGACGGTTGCTGGCGGATCGCAGCCCCGAGGTGCTGAACTGGCGACTGTCCGATCCGGACCAGACCCTGCCGCCGCTCCTGCTGGGCCTGGTGCGCGAGGGACGGCTGGTCGGGATGGCCGAAGCCTTGATGACCAAGACCAGCCTGATTGAACCGCCGTGTCTGGACATTATTGACCTGGTCGCCCTGAAGACCGCTCCCCAGGCGATCGAAACCCTGGCGGCCTGTCTGATCGCCAACGCCCGCGCCCTGGGCGCCGCCAAGGTGCGGCTGCAGGTGACGACGCCGGAAATCCTGGACCAGTTGGGGGCCTTGCCGCCCAAGGCGCGGCGCGAGGGCGGATGGGGCCACTGCCACGCCATCGTCGAAGATCCGGAACTGGCGCGCGCCTGGTCGCCGACGCCGTTTGATGGCGACTACGCCGTCTGCGCGCGCGCCGTGCCCCTGCCCCGCGCCTGGCGCGCGCCGCTGCGAGGCCAGACAATGTCTTCAGGCGGGTTGGGACTGTCGCAGGGACGCTGAGAACAGAATAGAAGGGTCAAGCGCCGGGGCGCGACTTCAGCGTGTCGCGAATCTCGGTCAGCAGGGCTTCGGTCGCGGTCGGCGCCGCGGGGGCCGGATCGGGCTTGGCGGCCTCCTGGCGACGCATGGCGTTGATCCCCTTGACCACCATGAAGACCACGAAGGCGACGATCAGGAACTGGATCACCGTATTGGCGAAGGCGCCGTATTGGATGGAGACCTTTTCCACCGCCTCGGTCGCCGGGTTTTCCGGACGCAGAACCCATTCCAGTTCGGAGAAGTCGATACCGCCGGTCAGCAGGCCGATGGGCGGCATGACCACCTGATCGACCAGGCTTTTGACAATGCCGTTGAAGGCCGCGCCTATGATCACCCCGACGGCCAGATCGACGACGTTTCCCTTGACCGCGAACTCGCGGAATTCGGACAGAAGGCTCATAGGGTCGCTCGGTCTTTAGAGGTTCAGGCGTCGCCGGAAGCGTTCAGACGCTCGCGCAGTTCCTTGCCGCTCTTGAAGAAGGGCACGGCCTTGGCCGGCACGTCCACCGTCTCCCCAGTGCGCGGATTTCGGCCAAGACGCGCCGGGCGGGACCGCACCGAAAAGGCGCCGAAACCGCGCAACTCGACCCGACCGCCCTCAGCGAGGGCGCCGGTCATCTTGCCGAGGATGACATTCACCAGCCGCTCCACCTCCGCATGGGTCAGGTGGGTGTTCTCGGCCGCCAGTTTCTCGATCAGTTCGGACTTGATCATCAGGGCCCCTGCCAGCGCGTGATCGACAGGCCTGCGCCCGCCGAGGATCCAGACCCGCACCCTACCCCCCGCTGGCCGCGGGAAAAAGCCCTTATCCACCAAGGATAGGCGGCATTCGCACGATTTGTGTGCGGTTCCGCGCACTCGCGCGGTTCAAGCAAAAGAAAAAGGGCGGCGGGATCGCTCCCGCCGCCCTTCAGTCTTTTTGCGCGACCGCGAAGCGCGCGGCGCTTCGCAGCTTGGAGTGCTTAGTCCTTGGTGCCGGCGTTCTTCAGCGCGGCGCCCAGGATGTCGCCCAGCGAAGCCCCGGAGTCGGACGAGCCGAACTGTTCGATGGCTTCCTGTTCGTCCTTCATTTCGAGCGCCTTGATCGACACCGAGACGCGGCGCGAGGCCTTGTCCACGGCGGTGATCATCGCGTCGATGCGATCGCCGACGGCGAAGCGTTCCGGACGTTGCTCGTTGCGGTCGCGCGACAGGTCCGACTTGCGGACGAAGGCCGTGACCGGCGCATCGTCTTCACCGAACTTGACCTCGATGCCGCCCGACTCGATCGAGGAGACGGTGACGGTGATCTGCTGGCCGCGGCGATAGGTGTCGCCCTCGCCGATCGGATCGCCGCCCAGCTGCTTGATGCCCAGCGAGACGCGTTCCTTCTCGACGTCGACGTCCAGGACCTTGGCCTTGACCATTTCGCCCTTGCGGTAGCGCTGGATGGCTTCTTCACCCGAGACCGACCAGTCGAGGTCGGACAGGTGGACCATGCCGTCGATGTCGTTGTCCAGGCCGATGAACAGGCCGAACTCGGTGGCGTTCTTGACTTCGCCCTCGACGGTCGAGCCGATCGGGTGGTTGGCGACGAAGGCGTCCCACGGATTGTCCTGAGCCTGCTTCAGGCCCAGCGAGATGCGGCGCTTGGAGGCGTCGACATCCAGGACGACCACGTCCACTTCCTGAGAGGTGGAGACGATCTTGCCCGGATGGACGTTCTTCTTGGTCCACGACATTTCCGAGACGTGCACCAGGCCCTCGACCCCGGCTTCCAGCTCCACGAAGGCGCCGTAATCGGTGATGTTGGTGATGCGGCCCGTGTATTTGGCGCCGACCGGATATTTGGCTTCCACGCCGTCCCAGGGGTCCGACTGCAGTTGCTTCATGCCCAGCGAGATACGCTGGGTGTCCGGGTTGATCTTGACGATCTGGACCTTGACGCTGTCGCCGACGGCGAGGACTTGCGACGGGTGCGAGACGCGCTTCCACGACATGTCGGTGACGTGCAGCAGGCCGTCGATGCCGCCCAGATCCACGAACGCGCCGTAGTCGGTGATGTTCTTGACCACGCCTTCGCGGACTTCGCCCTCTTGCAGCTGGCCGACCAGCTCGGTGCGCTGTTCGGCGCGGGCTTCTTCCAGGATGGCGCGACGCGAGACGACGATATTGCCGCGCGGACGGTCCATCTTCAGGATCTGGAACGGCTGTTCCTTGCCCATCAGCGGGCCGACGTCGCGGACCGGACGGATGTCCACTTGCGAGCCGGGCAGGAAGGCCGAGGCGCCGCCCAGGTCGACGGTGAAGCCGCCCTTGACGCGGCCGACGATGGCGCCGTTGACCGGCTGGCCTTCGGCGAACACGACTTCAAGACGGGTCCAGGCTTCCTCGCGGCGGGCCTTGTCACGGCTGATGACGGCTTCGCCCAGGGCGTTTTCGACGCGCTCGAGGTAGACCTCGACGTTGTCGCCGACCTTCGGCAACTTGGCGTCGTCGCCTTGGCCGAATTCGCGCATCGAGATGCGGCCTTCGGTCTTCAGGCCCACGTCGATGATGACGATGTCTTTTTCGATGCCGACGACGCGGCCGTGGACCACTTGGCCTTCGCCGAAGTCGCGGCCCTGAAGTTGTTCGTCGAGCAGCGCGGCGAAATCGTCGCGCGAGGGGGAGAGGGTGTCAGTCATGAAGCTGAAAAGCATTCCGTAGGGGCTGTGGCGCGCGACCGGGCGGTCCCGCGCGAGGTGGATGTTCAGAATAGGCAGGTCGTCAGGATGCGAGGCCGTTCAGAACGATCAGGACGCCCGCGGAAGCCGAGGGGGGACGCGTTGGATTTGCGAAAAAGGTCAGAGACCGTGTTTCGCGCGCGCCGCCTCGACGATACGGCGGGCCGCATCGAAGGCCGCCTCTATACCCATGTCGGTGGTGTCCAGCAAGACCGCGTCTTCAGCCTGGACCATCGGGGCCGCGCCGCGACCGGCGTCGCGTTCGTCCCGGCGCTGGATGTCCGCCAGCATGTCGTCGAAGGCGATGTCGAAACCGCGCGCCGTCAGCTGTTTCCAGCGGCGGTCGGCCCGGGTCTCGGGCGCGGCGGTGACGAACAGCTTGGCCGGGGCGCCCGGCGCGATGACCGTGCCGATGTCGCGCCCGTCCAGCACGGCGCCCCCCGATTGGGCGGCGAAGGCCTGTTGCAGGTCCAGCAGGGCGGCGCGGACGCCGGGATGCCCGGCGACGCGGCTGGCCGCCTCGCCCGCCTCGCCGGTGGTCAGGCGCGGGTCTTCGGACACATCGGCGGCGTCCAGCCCGCGCGCCGCCTCGGTCGCCGCCGCCTCATCGTCCAGCGAACCGCCGGCCTCAAGCAGTTTGACGCCCACGGCGCGATACAGCAGGCCGGTGTCCAGATGCGGCAGGCCATAGGTCCGCGCCAGCCGCGCGGCGATGGTGCCCTTGCCCGAGGCGGCCGGGCCGTCAACGGCGATGATCAGGGGCATCAGGCGGCGGAGTCCACACGAACGGGGGCGAGGCGCAGCCCCAGGGCCTGCATCACCTTGAAGATGGTCGAAAGCTCGGGCCGCCCCTCCTCGCTGAGCGCGCGATACAGGGCTGTGCGCGACAGGTCGGCGTCCCGCGCCATCTGGGTCATGCCCTTGGCCCGGGCGACGACGCCCAGGGCGTTGGTGATCAGACGAGGATCCCCAAGCTCGGCGGCGGACTCGAACGACGCCACCAGAAACTCTTCGACCGCTTCAGGCGTGTCGAGGAAGTCGGCGGCGTCGAAGGGAACAGTCTCAATCGGCATGTCTCAATTCTCTCGCCAGAAGCAGGGCCGCCTCGATGTCCCGCTTTTGGGACGACTTGTCGCCGCCTCCGAGCACGACGATCCAGGTGCGGTTCCGCTGAAACGCGTACACACAGTAGCCGGGGCCAACGTCGATACGCATTTCGCTGACGCCCTCCCCTACGGGCTTGGCGTCGCCCCAGTGTCCGAACTGGAGCCGGGTCAGCCGGTCGGCGATCCTGGCCAGGGCCCGTGCGTCTCGCAGTCTTGAACGCCAACTCACGAACTGCGGCGTCAGTTCTATCGCAACACGCTCATTGTCGTCTATAGGCGACATTTCGTCAAGCGATCCGCCCGCCCAGACCGTTCATCATCTCGACGAAACCGGGGAAGCTGGTGGCGATCATGCCGGGTTCGTCGACCGAGACGGGTTGATCGGCGGCCAGGCCCAGGACCAGGTGGCTCATGGCGATGCGGTGGTCGTGAGCGGTGTGAACCGTCGCCCCGCCCGGAACCGGTCCGACGCCCCCGGCTCCAGTGACGATGAAGCCTTCCGGTTCTTCCTCGACCTGGACGCCGCAGGCGCGCAGGCCCTCGACCATCAGCGAGATCCGGTCGCTTTCCTTGACCCGCATCTCGCCGACGCCGCGCATGACGGTGACGCCTTCAGCAAAGGCGGCGGTGGCGGCCAGGATCGGATATTCGTCGATCATCGAGGCGGCGCGCGCTTCGGGCACGATCACGCCTTTCAGGGCCGAGTGACGCGCCGTGATGTCGCCGACGTCCTCGCCGCCGGCCTGACGCCGGTTCGATATGGTCAGGTCTGCGCCCATTTCGATCCAGGTGTCGAACAGGCCGGTGCGCAGGGGGTTCAGCATCACCCCCTCGACCGTCACCACCGAACCCGGAACCACCAGGCCCGCCGCCAGGGGGAAGGCGGCCGAGGACGGATCGCCCGGCACGGCGACGAAGGTTCCGGTCAAGGCCTGACCGCCCTTCAGCGTGACGGTCCAGCCCTCGCCCCTCTCCTCAACGCCAACCTCGGCGCCGAAGGCGCGTAGCATGCGCTCGGTGTGGTCGCGGCTCTTTTCAGGCTCGGTCACCGCAGTGACGCCCTGGGCGTTCAGCCCGGCCAGCAGGATGGCCGACTTGACCTGGGCCGAGGCCACGGTCTGCACATAGTCGATCGCCGTCAGCGTCCCGCCGGTCAGGGCGACCGGCAACCGGTCCTCAGCCGCCTGCCAGTCGAACCGGGCGCCCATGTCGGCCAACGGCCCGGTCACGCGTTTCATCGGCCGTTTCCGCAGCGAACCGTCGCCGTCGAAGGTCGCCGTCAGCGGATAGCCGGCGGCCGCGCCCATCAACAACCTGACGCCGGTGCCGGCGTTGCCGCAGTCGATGACGGACGCGGGGGTTTTGAACCCGCCCGCCCCTTCGATCCGCCACTTCCCGTCGCCGGTCCGCTGGACCTTGGCGCCGAAGGCTTCGACCGCGCGGGCGGTGGCCAGGACGTCGTCGCCTTCCAGCAATCCTTCGACCTCGGTCACGCCCGACGCCATCCCGCCGAGAATCATCGAGCGGTGTGACATCGACTTGTCGCCGGGCGCGCGGACCGTTCCGGCAAGGGCGTCAGAGCGTCTGGCGGTCAGTTGAGACGGCATATTCACCCGCTTCAGGCTGTGTTGGGAAGGGAGCCGCGCGGGCGGCGCGAAAGACAGCTTTTGACAGCGGCTCCTAGGGGTGGCAAGGGACCGCCCCGAATTCAACCCGTTGAAGGTTCCAAACGTGGCCAATCCCGAACTGGGCGCCAAACAGGTTTGCCCGAACTGCCAGGCTAAGTTCTACGACCTGAACCGCCGCCCCGCACACTGCCCCAAATGCGGCACGGACTTCGATCCTGAAGAAGCCCTGAAGCTGCGCAGCCGTCGCGTCCGTCCCGGCTATCCCGCCGACGACGAAGACACGGACGATCAGGTCAAGGACAAGAAGGCCGAGTCCGACGAGGACGAGGAAGAAGAAATCCGGGCCCCGGAAATCGACGAGGAAGGCCATGAGCCGATCCTCACGCCCGACGACGACGACGACGCTCCCGCCGACGCTTCGGAAGAAGCCGGCATGGGCGCCACCGACGGCGACGACGACGATCTGGGCGACGACGATGACGATTCCGTGCCGTTCATCGAAGACGACGACGACGACTCCATCGACGACGAGATCGCCAAGCCGTCGCGCGACGACGACTGATCTTTTTTGTTGCGTCCGCCGCGTTTCCCTTTAGGGGAGACGCGGCAGGCCAGCGGCCTCTCGGACCTCTGTTCGGTTTGAAATCGCTGCTGTTTTTCACATCCGGAACCGATGTGAAAATAAATGTCGAAACGGGCTTGATCGAAAAAAAGCTCTGACATAGGTTCCGCCGCCTCGCCGAGGGCCATCGCAAGATGAACCGGGCGAACCAGACCGCAAGGTCCGGGGCTTTAGCTCAGTTGGTAGAGCGCTTGCATGGCATGCAAGAGGTCAGCGGTTCGACTCCGCTAAGCTCCACCAGTTTCCTAGGGGCCGGCTGCCACGCA
>NZ_BSFD01000005.1:0-44926 GCF_027922165.1 Brevundimonas intermedia | reverse complement strand
TTTGCTTTTCGGCCAAGCCTCCGGATGACCCGCTCCAGGCGAAGACGCCCAGCCGCCGAGAACTGCGCGCCGATTGGTGCATTCCCAGACAAGACGCAGCGGGTTCATCCATTCACCGTGAGCGGAACTGCAGAGGAGAAGCTCATGACGGTCGCGGACCTGTTGGCGAAAACCCTGGCTTCTGCCGGCGTGCGCCGGATCTGGGGCGTTACGGGCGACAGCCTGAACGGCCTGAACGACAGTCTCAGGCGTTTCGGTGGAATCGAGTGGATGCACGTCCGCCACGAGGAGACCGCAGCCTTCGCCGCCGGAGCGGAAGCGGCGATCACCGGCGAACTGGCGGTCTGCGCCGGCAGCTGCGGGCCGGGAAACCTGCACCTGATCAACGGCCTGTTCGACTGCCATCGCAACCGCACGCCGGTTCTGGCCATCGCCGCCCACATCCCCTCGTCCGAGGTCGGACTGGGCTATTTCCAGGAGACCCATCCACAGGAGCTGTTCCGCGAGTGCAGCGACTTCTGCGAACTGGTGTCCAATCCGGCCCAGATGCCCGGGGTTCTGGCGCGCGCCCTGAACACCGCCGTCGGCAAGGGCGGGGTGGCGGTCATCGTTCTGCCGGGAGACGTGGCCCTGGCCAAGGCGCCGGAGGGGGCGTCGACGGACTGGACCTGGCCGGGCAGGCCGCGCATCAGCCCCGCAGTCGCCGATGTGGCGCGCGCGGCCGAGTTGCTGAACGAGGCCGGGAAGGTGACCATCCTGGCCGGAAGCGGCTGCGCCGGCGCGCACGACCAGGTGCTGGCCCTGGCCGAGGCGCTTCAGGCGCCGGTCGTCCACGCCCTGCGCGGCAAGGAGCATGTCGAATGGGACAATCCCTTCGACGTGGGCATGACCGGCTTGATCGGCTTTTCGTCCGGCTATCACGCCATGATGAACTGCGACGCCCTGGTGATGCTGGGCACCGACTTCCCCTATCGCAACTTCTATCCGTCGGACGCCAAGATCATCCAGATCGATCATGATCCGTCGGCCCTGGGCAAGCGCGCTCACCTGGCCCAGGGGTTGGTGGGCGACGTGGCCGAAACCGTCGCCGCCCTGACGCTGCTGCTGAAATCCGGACGCTCGTCACGCTTCCTCGACGCCGCCCGCAAGCATTACGTCGAGGCGCGCAAGGGACTGGACGATCTCGCGCGGCCCTCGGCGAAGGGGCGCCCCATCCATCCGCAATATGTGGCCGAGGTCGTCAGCCGGCTTGCGTCCGACGATGCGATCTTCACCGCCGACGTGGGCACGCCCACCGTCTGGGCGGCGCGCTATCTGAGGATGAACGGGCGTCGGCGGCTGTTGGGGTCGTTCAACCACGGCTCCATGGCCAATGCTATGCTGCAGGGGATCGGCGCCCAGGCCGCCGCGCCGGACCGTCAGGTGATCTCCCTGTCGGGCGACGGCGGTTTCACCATGATGATGGGCGATTTCATCAGCCTGTCCCAACTGGGTCTGCCGCTGAAGGTGGTGGTGTTCAACAACGGCTCGCTGGGTTTCGTCGCCATGGAGATGAAGGCGGCGGGCTTCCTGGACACCGGCACGGATCTGAAGAACCCCGACTTTGCGGCGATGGCGACGGCCATGGGGATCAAGGGCTTCCGGGTCGAGGATTCGGATCGCCTGGAAGAAGGGGTGGGCCAGGCCCTGTCCCACCCCGGCCCCGCTCTGATCGACGTGGTGACGGCCGGACAGGAATTGGTGATCCCGCCCAAGATCAAGCTGGAGCAGGCCAAGGGCTTCAGCCTGTTCATGCTGAAGGCGATCATGAACGGTCGCGGCGACGAGGTGGTCGAGCTCGCGCGGACCAACCTCTAAGGTCGAGCCAGAAAGCAGAACGCCGCCCCGCATCGCGGCGGGGCGGGGCGGGGCGGCGTCTTAATGGGCGACGGATCAGGACTTGATGAAGGCCAACAGGTCGGCGTTCAGCACGTCGGCGTGGGTCGTCAGCATGCCGTGCGGATAGCCGGCGTAGGTCTTCAGCGTCCCGTTCTTCAGCAGGGCGGCCGACAGCGGGCCTGAGTCCGCATAGGGGACGATCTGGTCGTCGTCGCCGTGCATGACCAGGGTCGGAACCTGGATGGCCTTGAGGTCATCGGTGAAGTCGGTTTCCGAGAAGGCCTTGATGCCGTCGTAGTGGGCCTTGGCGCCGCCCATCATGCCCTGACGCCACCAGTTGTCGACCACCGCCTCCAGCGTGGTCACGCCGGGCCGGTTGAAGCCATAGAAGGGCCCGGCCGCGACGGCGCGATAGAATTCGGCCCGGTTGGCCGCGAGATTGGCGCGGAAGCCGTCGAACACCTCTATGGGCAGACCGCCAGGGTTGGCGGCGGTCTTCAGCATGATCGGGGGCACGGCGGCGACCAGCACGGCCTTGGCTACCCGGTCAGCGTGACGCGCCACATAGTGGGCGACCTCGCCCCCACCGGTCGAGTGGCCGATATGGACGGCGTTGCGCAGGTTCAGATGAGCCGTCACCGCCGCCACGTCGGCGGCGTAGTGGTCCATGTCATGGCCTTCGGACACCTGGCTGGAACGACCATGGCCGCGACGGTCGTGCGCGACGACACGGAAGCCTTTCAGCAGGAAGTAGATCATCTGGGCGTCCCAGTCGTCCGAGCTCAGCGGCCAGCCGTGGTGGAAGACGATCGGCTGGGCGTCCTTGGGACCCCAGTCCTTGTAGTAGATTTGCACGCCGTCCGAGGTGGTGACGTAAGACATGGTGTCATCTCCGGTAATGGAGGCCGAGGCGTTGGTCGCCCCCGCCGATGCGATGGTTGGGATGAGGGAGGACAGCCCGAGCGCCGCCCCGCCAGCCAGAAGGCCGCGACGAGACGCCTGGGGGAAGTCGGATACGAAGGCCGTCATTTGCACAGGTTCCAAGGGGTCACGCGGTGCGGCCGCGCCCGTAATCGACGCCGACAAACTGGCGGGCCTGCGGGCGCCGGTCTTGGACCATGCCGCTGTGATCGAGCACCGCCGCGTCGACCGCTTTTGAGCGTTTCGGTCCAAGACCAGACGGCCGGATGCGAACAGACTCCCGCCAAGCACGTCCACGACCGAGAGCGCCCGGAAATTGGGCCAAAAAAACAGAAACGATGAGTTTTGTTAGTTTCCATTTCGGACATGCGAGCGCGCAGGCACACTCCTTTCATCGAAACGCCGCCGCGCGGCTGAACCAGAGGATTTGACCATGACCGCCACCGCCACCCCGACCGCCGGCAAAGGCCTGCTGACCCCGGTCGACCACACCTTGATCCTGGTCGACCACCAGTCGCAGATGGCTTTCGCCACCGCCTCGATCGACATCGGCGCCCTGCGCACCAACACCGCCCTGGTCGCGACGGCGGCGCGCGATTTCAAGGTTCCGACCATACTGACCACCGTGGCGGAAAAGACCTTCTCGGGTCCGATCTTCAGCGAGATCAAGGACGCCTTCCCCGACGCCCCGGTCTATGACCGCACCACGATGAACGCCTGGGAAGACTCTCAGGTGACGGACGCGGTCAACCGTGCCGGCAAGTCGCGCATCGTCATCGCGGGCCTGTGGACCTCGGTCTGCATCGTCGGTCCCGTCCTCTCCGCCCTCGACCAGGGCTTTGAAGTCTTCGTCATCACCGACGCCTCGGGCGACGTCTCGACAGAGGCCCACGAACGCGCCGTCCAGCGCATGATCCAGGCCGGCGCCCGGCCCATGACCTCGATCCAGTATCTGCTCGAGCTGCAACGCGACTGGGCGCGCGGCGAGACCTATGAGACCACCACCGGCGCTGCGGTGAAGTTCGGCGGCGCCTATGGCGTGGGGCTTCAGTACGCCCGCGCCATGCTGGGCGAACACGCCCGCGAAGGCTGATCCCGTTCCAACCCGCTGACCAGAAAGGCGCCGCCATGACCGCCCGCGACTACATTGAGCAAACGGACGTCCCGGCGGCGCCCGATCCGGACCGCGAAGAGGCTCTGGACGAGGCGCTGAGCGACAGTTTCCCGGCCAGCGATCCCGTCTCCCTAGACCAAAGGCAGGACGCGCGATGAAGCCCCTGGTCGTCGCCCTGGCCGTGGGCCTGCTGGTCGGGTGCCTCTATGGACTGCTGAACGTCCGCTCCCCCGCCCCGCCCTATGTGGCCCTGCTGGGGCTGCTGGGCATCCTCCTGGGTGAACAGGGGACGCAGTATGTGCGGCACAGACTGAACCCGCCGCCTCCCGTCGCCGCGCCGCCCGTCGATCCCGCGCGATGACCCAGACCCGTCGCACCGCAATCACCGCCCTCGGCCTGGCCGGACTGGCCCCAGCCGCCTTCGCACGGACTTCCCCCATGACCCCCGACGTGAACAAAGCTCCCGACCTGATCCTGCACGGCGGCCGCTTCACCACTCTGGACCGCGCCAATCCCAACGCCGAGGCCGTAGCGGTCAAGGACGGGGTCTTCACAGCCGTCGGCTCGGCGCGCGAGATCATCCCGACGGCCGGACCCGCGACGAAGATCATCGACCTGGGCGGTCGTCGCGTGGCGCCGGGCCTGATCGACAGCCACACCCACGTCATCCGGGGTGGACTGAACTACAATATGGAGCTGCGCTGGGACGGCGTGCCCAGCCTGGCGGACGCCATGGCCATGCTGAAGACCCAGGCGGCCAACACCCCGCCGCCGCAATGGGTGCGCGTCGTCGGCGGCTTCACCCGCCACCAGTTCGCCGAAAAACGCCTGCCGACCCTGGACGAAATCAACGCCGCCGCCCCCGAGACCCCGGTCTTCATCCTGCACCTGTATGACCGCGCCCTGCTGAACCGCGCCGCCCTGCGCGCCGTCGGCTACACCAGGGACACGCCCAATCCCCCGGGCGGCGAGATCCAGCGCGACGCTGCGGGCGAACCCACCGGAATGCTGATCGCCCAGCCCAACGCCATGATCCTGTATTCGACCCTGGCCAAGGGGCCGAAGCTGCCGGAAGAGTATCAGCTCAACTCCACCCGCCACTTCATGCGCGAGTTGAACCGGCTGGGCGTGACCAGCGTGATCGACGCCGGCGGCGGCTTCCAGAACTATCCCGACGACTATGAGATCATCGAGAAACTGCACGAAGACGGCCAGCTGACCGTGCGTCTGGCCTACAACCTGTTCACCCAGAAGCCGAAGGAAGAGCTGAACGACTTCAAGACCTGGGGCAAACAGGTGCGGCCCGGCCAGGGCGACGACTATTACCGCCACAACGGCGCCGGCGAGATGCTGGTCTATTCCGCCGCCGACTTCGAGGACTTCCGCCAGCCGCGCCCGGACATGCCGGCCAATATGGAGACCGACCTGGAGCCGGTGGTGCGCCAGCTGGTCGAGCAGCGCTGGCCCTGGCGGATGCACGCCACCTATAACGAGACCATCGACCGGGCGCTGGACGTCTATGAAAAGGTCAACCGGGACATACCGTTCGACGGCCTGCACTGGTTCTTCGACCACGCCGAGACCATCAGCGAACGGAACATAGACCGGATCGCGGCCCTGGGCGGCGGCATCGCTGTGCAGCACCGGATGATGTACCAGGCCGAGGACTTCGCCGAGCGGTATGGCGCCGAGGCCATGGCGAACACCCCGCCGGTGTCGCGGATGCTGGCCGCCGGCGTGCCGGTCGGGGCGGGCACGGACGCGACCCGCGTGGCCTCCTACAATCCCTGGGTTTCGCTGAGCTGGCTGGTGACGGGCCAGAGCCTGGGCGGCCTGCGCATGTATCCGGCCGCCCAGCGCCAGGACCGCGAGACGGCGCTGCGTCTGTGGACCGAGGCCAATACCTGGTTCTCGAACGAAGAGGGCAAGAAGGGCGTCATCGCGGTGGGCCGACTGGCGGACCTGGTCGTGCTGGACCGCGACTATTTCTCGGTCGCCGAGGACGAGATCGTCCATATCGAGAGCGACCTGACCCTGCTGGGCGGAAAGATCGTCTGGGGCGCCGGCGACTTCGCGAGCGAGGCACCGCCGATCCCGCCGCCGACGCCCGACTGGTCGCCGGTGCGCGCCTTCGGCGGCTATCACTCGACCAAGACGCAAGAGCGAACCGGCTTCTTCACCAAGGTCGCGGCCGCCTGCGGCTGTTCGACCGCCTGCGGGGTCCACGGCCATGACCATGCGGCCACGGCCCGGCTTCAGGCCCCCGCGGCCGACGCCAAATCCTTCTGGGGCGCCTTGGGCTGCGCCTGCTGGGCGGTGTGATCATGACAGCTGCGACCTCCCCCCGACCTATCGCCGACCTGCTCGACGCGCCGGGCGTCGCCTTGATCGGCCGGATCCTGCTGACCTCGCCCTTCTGGATCAGCGGCGTGCTGAAGCTGTTCGACTTCGCTTCGGCCATCGGCGAGGCGGCCCATTTCGGGCTACAGCCGGCGGCGGCGGTCGCGGTCGCGGTCATCCTGCTGCAGATCGGTGGATCGCTGGCCGTGATCCTGAGCCGCTGGACCTGGCTGGGCGCCGGCGCTCTGGGCGTGTTCACGGCGCTGGCGAACCTGATCGGTCACGCCTTCTGGACCCTGTCCGATCCCATAGCGCGCTTCCACGACATGAACGCCTTCACCGCCAACATCGGCCTGATCGGCGGACTGGTCCTGGCCGCCATACTGGCCGAGCGCCGCCGGGGATGAGCGCCGCCTCCGCCCCCATCCCCACTTCCACGCGCGGGCCTCTGGCCACGCCGCTGTTCCGAGCCCTGTGGATCGCGACCATCGTCTCCAACATCGGCACCTGGATGAACGACGTGGGGTCGTCCTGGCTGATGACCTCCCTGTCGCCCAGCCCGCTGTGGGTGGCCATGGTGCAGGCGGCGACCACCCTGCCGATGTTCCTGTTCGCCCTGCCCGGCGGGGCCCTGGCTGATGTAGTCGACCGACGCAAACTGCTGATCGCCGCCCAGCTGCTGATCCTCATCGGCGCGGCCAGTCTGGCCGCCGTCACCCACCTGGGCCTGACCACGCCCCTGGTGCTGCTGGCCCTGACCGCCGTCATGGGCCTGGGCGCCGCCCTCAGCGCCCCGGCGTTTCAGGCCATTGTGCCCGAACTGGTCGAGAAGCCGGCCCTGGCCGACGCCGTCGCCCTGAACAGCCTAGGCATCAATATCGCCCGCGCGATCGGCCCGGCCCTGGGCGGGGTGATCGTCGCCGTCGCGGGATCGGCGGCGGTCTACGCCCTGAACGCAGTTTCGATCCTGGCGGTGCTGGGGGTGCTGATTGCCTGGAAGCGCAAGCCCCGGCTGGACGACCTGCCGCCCGAACATTTCTTCGCAGCCTTGCGCACGGGCTATGGCTACGCCCGCCATGCGCCGGCCCTTCAACTGGTGCTGCTGCGCTCGGTCGCCTTCTTCCTCTTTTCGAGCGCCCTGTGGGCCCTGCTGCCGGTGGTGGGGCGCCGGACGCTGGGGCTGGATGCGGCGGGTTACGGCGCCTTGTTGGGCTGTATGGGCCTGGGGGCGATCCTGGGCGCGACCGTCCTGACGCGGGTGCGCAAACACGTCGGAACCAACACCCTGTCCATCTTCGGCTCGGTCGTTTTCGCCGGTACGACCCTGGCGCTGGCTCATGTGGCGAGCCTGGTCATCGCCGGCGGCGTGATGATCCTGGCCGGCCTGGCCTGGATCACCATGCTGTCCTCCCTGAACGTCGCCGCCCAGATGGCGGCGCCGACCTGGGTCAAGGCGCGCGCCCTGGCGGTCTATCTGCTGGTGTTCCAGGGCGCCATGACGGCGGGAAGCCTAGTCTGGGGCGGTCTGGCCAGCCGGACCGACGTCGCCACGGCCCTGACGGTCGCGGGGGTCGCGCTGTTTCTGGCCACTGCAGTCGCCCTGCGTTTCCGCCTGCCGGCGACCGGCGCCCTGGACCTGACGCCGTCGGGCCACTGGGTCGAGCCGACCGTCGCGGGCGAGCCGGCGCCGGATCGCGGCCCGGTGATGATCCTGATCGAATACCGGATCGATCCGGCCCAGGTCGCCGCGTTCGTGAAGGCGATCCGGCCGTTCAGCGCCGTGCGCCGGCGCGACGGCGCCCTGACCTGGCGTCTGTTCGAGGATGCGGCGGAACCGGGCCTGATCGTCGAGAGCTTCATCGTGCCGAGCTGGCTGGAGCATCTGCGACAGCACCAGCGCATCACCCATGACGACCGGCTGACCCAGGACCAGATCCAGCGTTTCCACATCGGCGACCAACCGCCCCGGGTCCGTCACCTCATCGCGCCCTCGCCCTAGAGGCCTTCAGGCGGCGACGCGCCGGTCGCGCCTCCACTGGAAAGGGGTGGTGTCGAGGTGGCGACGGAACAGACGGGTCAAATGCGCCTGATCGGCCAGGCCGCAGGCGTCGGCGATCCGGCACAGGCTCTCGTCGGTGTTCAGCATCAGGGCCTTGGCCTTTTCCAGCCGTCGCCGCATCACATAGGCGTGCGGCGTTTCGCCGGTCGTGACCTTGAAGGCGCGACAGAAATGGCTGGCGCTCAGACGGACCTGTGAGGCCAGATCCTCGACCTGGATCCGATCATCCAGACTGTCATCGACGAAGGCGGCGATCCGTTTCATCTGCCAGGGCGCCAGGCCGCCGCGCGTCGGCTCGGCCTCACGCCGCGGTTCGCGCGACCGGTCATAGGCCTCGCCGGACCAGACCGGCAGGCCGCGCAGCAGGGCCTGAAGCTGGTTCAGCCCCTGGCGGGCCGCCTCGGCGTTGCGATCCAGCGCCCCATCCACCTGCGCCAGGATGCGGAAGGCCATAGGCCCAAGATTCTCCAGCGACGGCGCGCCCATGTCAGAGTCCGGAATGGTGGCGAGTGCGGGCATAGGGGGGCTCCGAGGATTTTTGCTGTCCTCAGACTGAGCCTGGGCGTCCCGGTTCGCCATTGAACGGGAGGCTGATCGGCCCCCGACTTGGTCTTGGCCTCCTAACCTTTGGTATGGGGTCGACGCGACGCCGGTTTGGTACAAGCCTGACTGCCGCCGGCAGGAGATATTGGCCCTCGCCGTCCCTCATGGAGCACCCCCATGGCATCCCCTGACGCCGTGATCACCGAAGACCCCTATGCCCGCGCGGCCCAGGTCTATCCCCGCTTAAGTCCGGAAATGATGGAGCGGGTCGGTCAGTACGGCGAGGAGGAGACGGTGGCTCGGGGCCAGGTCCTGTTCCGGCGCGGCGACCGACGCGCCGACTTTTTCATCGTGGTCGAGGGCGAGGTCGCCATCCTTCGGCATGACGACCAGGGTCGCGAGGAGGTGCTGGCGACCCACCAGGCCCATCAGTTCACCGGCGAACTGGACCAGGTCTCGGAACGCGCCCTGCTGGTGGAGGGGCGTTCGACCGGCGACGGGCGGGTGGTCCGGATTCATCATGACGATCTGGCGCGGCTGATGTCGTCGGAGCCGGACATCGGCGAGCTGATCATGCGGGCCTTCATCCTGCGTCGGATGGGGTTCCTCTATCATGGTCAGGCCGGCGTTCTGCTGATCGGCGACCCCAACGACGGCGACACCCAGAGGCTTGAACGGTTCATCGTCCGCAACGCCTATCCGTTGCGCGAGATCGATCCGCGCACCGATCCCGCGGCGGCCGGCCTGATGGAGACCTTCGCGGTCGGCGCCGGGGACCTGCCGGTGGTCATCTCGCCCGACCGATCCGTCCTGTCCAATCCGGGCCTGGCCCAGTTGGCGGACCATCTGGGCCTCACCGAACGTTTTGATCCCGAGGAGGTCTGGGATCTGGTGGTGGTCGGCGCAGGCCCGGCCGGCCTGGCGGCGGCGACCTATGCGGCGTCCGAAGGCCTGTCGACGGCCGTGATCGAGACCTTGGCGCCGGGCGGTCAGGCCGGCACCAGTTCCAAGATCGAGAACTATCTGGGCTTCCCCACAGGAATCTCGGGCCAGGCCCTGGCGGGGCGCGCCCTGGTGCAAGCCCAGAAGTTCGGCGCGCGCATGGCGGTGTCGCGCGCCGCCACTGCGCTGGACTGCGGCGTCCATCCGTTCCGAATTCGGCTGGAAGACGATCAGAGTGTCCAGGCCCGCGCCGTCGTGGTGGCGACCGGCGCCCGCTATCGCAAGCTGGACGTTCCCGACTACGACCGTTTCGAAGGCCATGGCGTCCACTACGCCGCCACCGCCATGGAGGCGAAACTATGTAGCGGCCTGGACGTCGTCGTAGTGGGCGGGGGCAATTCGGCGGGTCAGGCGGCCATGTATTTGTCGCGCCATGTCGGCCATGTTCATATGATCGTACGGGGACCGGGCCTGGCGGCGACCATGTCCGACTATCTGGTCCAGCGGATCCTGCGCTCGCCCCGGATCACACTCTATCCTCACAGCGAGGTCACGCAGATGGAGGGCGAACGCCTGTTGTCTGGCGTGGCTTGGACCGATCGGCGCACGGGCGAGATCACGCGGATACCGGCCCAAGCCCTGTTCGTCATGATCGGCGCCCAGCCCAATACCGACTGGCTGGAGGACTGCCTGGCCCTGGACGAGAAGGGTTTCGTGATCACCGGCCTTCGCCCCAGCCGCGCGTCCGACGAAGAGCCGGAGGGGCGTCCAGGCGCCTCGCCCTATGAAACCGAGCGTCCGGGCATCTATGCGGTCGGCGACGTCCGTTCTGGCTCGGTCAAACGGGTCGCCGCCGGGGTCGGCGAGGGGTCGGTCGTGGTCCAGGCTATCCACGCCTATCTGGCCAGCCTAGGTCGCGACTGAGGCGGCGGGTCAGACGAAACGGGGGATCGGCCCCGGATAGGGCGTCGGCGCACCGATATCGACTCCCTGCTGATCGACATAACACCAGCCCCAACCCTCCGGCGGGTCATAGCCCTCGATGATGGGGTGTCCGGTCGTCTGGAAATGGGCGCGGGCGTGCCGGTTCGGCGAGTCGTCGCAACAGCCGACATGACCGCACGTCCGGCACAGCCGCAGATGCACCCACCAGCTTCCAGTCCTGAGACAGTCCTCGCAGCCCGCCGCGCTGGGGGTCACAGGTCTGATCGTGTCGAGGTGCGAACAGGTCATTTCGGCTTCCTTTCGGGATCGAGCGCGCGGTCCAGGCAGCGCGCCAGGGCCTCGGCGGAGCAGGGCTTTTCGAGATAGCAGCCCGCACCGGCGTCCAGGGCGCGTCCGCGCGTCAGTTCGTCAGGAAAGGCGGTCATGAAGATGATCGGCAATTCCGGCCGCTCGGCCGCGAGGCGGCGCTGTAGAACCAGGCCGCTCATGCCCGGCATCTGCATGTCGGAGATCACGCAGGCCACCTCGGCCGTCAGGGCCGCAAGAAGGGACTCGCCGGACTCGAACGCCGCAACCCGCAGCCCCATGGACCGCAGCAGCCGCGCCAGGCTGTTGCGGACCATGCCGTCGTCGTCGACGATGGCGATCAGAGGGGGCGACGGCATGGCGGACCTCCTCACGCAAACGGCCGCGCCGTATCAGGCGTTTCCGCGACGTCCGGTCTCGAACAGGAACCAGACGCGGCGTTCGGTCTCGTCGATCCAGTTTTCCAGCAGGCTGGCGGTGGCGATGTCGCCAAGTTCGTCGCTGACGCCGTGGGCGGCGCGCATCCGCTGAACCAGATCGGCGTTGTCGTCGCGCAGCTCGGCCAGCATGTCTTCGGGACTGACATAGTCGGCGTCATTGTCCAGCACCCGTTGCAAAGCGCCGATCTGGCCGATGGACCGCAGTGTCGTCCCGCCGATCTTGCGCACCCGCTCGGCGATCGGATCGGTCATGGCGATAATCTGATCCCCCTGGTCGTCCAGCATCAGATGATAGTCGCGAAAATGCGGACCCGACATGTGCCAGTGGAAATTCTTGGTCTTCAGATAAAGGGCGAAGACGTCCGCCAGAAGGGCGTTCAGGGCGCCGCTGATGTCTTGGGTCGCCTCAGGCGTCAGGCCAGTGGGGGTCCTCAGCGGAGCAAGGCGACGTGTTTCGAGAATTTGGCGGTCCATCAGGGTTCCTTCCGGGCTAGTCCGTAATCGAGACCTTAGGCCCGCAGGCGTCGCCGCTCTTGCTTAAGACGGCGGCAATTTGAACGGGCGTCTGGTGTTGCAACGCCGGACCCCAAGCCTGTCATTGCCGCCGCGTCCCGCGATGACTAGCGTGATGCGAGCAGGGATCGGGGGACTGCAGATGGATTCAGCCCAGTACGATCGAAGCGTTTCGAAGACGGCCCTGCGCCGCCTGCGTCTCGCGGTCAGCCCCGTGCTGATCGTCGTGATCTTCCTGCTCGACACCTTCACCCCGCTGATCAGCGCCGTGGCCGTCTTCTATGTCGTGCCCCTGCTGATGCTCGGCGACATCTTCTCGGTCCGACAGGTCCGGCTGCTGTTCCTCGGCATGATCGGCCTGGCCAGTTTCAGCCTGTTGTTCGATCACGGCGTGCGTCCGGAGTTCGCCACCCTGCTGCGCTACTGCGTTAGCGTGGCCGCCATCAGCATCACCGGTTTCCTCGTGATGAAGACGATCCGCGACCGCCAGACCCTGCTGGGTCAGGCCGCGCTTCTGGACGTCACCCACGACGCCATCTTCACCCGTTCGCCGGAGGGGCGGATCCTGTTCTGGAACCGGGGGGCCGAACGTCTCTATGGCTGGAGCCGGGACGAGGCGGTCGGCCAGAACCGACATGAATTGTTGCAGACTCAGTTCCCGACATCGCTCGAGACGATCAATGACCATCTCCATGCCCAAGGCCTGTGGGAGGGCGAGATCCGCCAACGGCGCCGGGACGGGGCCTGGCTGACATTGCTGAGCCGCTGGAGCCTGGACGAGCCCCGTCCCGGCAAGCCCGTCGTCATTCTGGAATCCAACACCGACATCACCGCCAGCAAGGCGGCCGACGCCGCTCTGCGCGCGAGCGAGGCGCGGTACCGCAACATCTTCAATACCCTGGCCGTCGGCATTTGGGAGCATGATTTCAGCTGCCTGCGGGCGGCGCTAAAGAACCTTCGGGCTTCCGGCGTGGAGGACTTGCACGCCTATCTGACGCAGCATCCAGAATTCATCCGCGACGCCCAGCAGATGATCCCCATCACCGACGTCAACGAAACAGCCCTGAGACTGATGGACGTCGAGCGCAAAGAAGACTTCTTCCGCAGCCTGGCCGAGATCCTGCCGTCCGCCGAGGGCAGCTTCATCGACTTCCTGATCGCCGTTGACGAGGGCCGAAGCCATTATCAGGCCGAGACCGAGGTTCTGAACCGACGGGGTCAGATCATACCGATCATCGTCGCGATCACATTTCCGCCGCCCGGACATGAGGCGAACCGGGTCCAGGCGGTCGTGCTGGACATCACCGAACGCCGCCGCCTTCAGCAGGCCATCGACCACGCCAAACAGGAGGCGGAACAGGCCCTGCGTGCGGCGGCCATGGGCGAGCTTTCCGCCTCGATCGCTCATGAGGTCAACCAGCCCCTGGCCGCTATCATGACTTCATCGGAGGCGGCGCTGCGCTGGATGGACCGGACCCCGCCCGACCTGGACGAGACCCGCGAAGCCCTGACCGACGTGCTGCAGGCCACCCGTCACGCCACCGGCGTGGTCAGCCGGGTGCGCAAACTGGTCAGCCGCGCACGACCAGAGACGGAGGCGATCGCCGTCGACAGTCTCGCCGCCGAGGCGCTGCGGCTGGTGCGCCACGATCTGGGGCGGCGCAACATCCTGGTGCGGACCGATCTTGCCGCCGCCGACGCCCTCATCCGGGCCGACCGGGTGTTGTTGCAGCAGGTGCTGGTCAATCTGATGACGAACGCGGCGCAGGCGATGACCGCCGCCGCAACGGTCGCGCCGACCATCGAAGTCCGGACCCGTCGCGACGGCGACCGGGCCGTGGTCGATATCATCGACAACGGCCCAGGGTTCGATCCTGACAGCGCCGAGCGGGCCTTCGACGCCTTCTTCACGACCCGTCAGGACGGCATGGGTCTGGGCCTCGCCATTTCGCGCTCGACGGTCGAAGCCCACGAGGGGACGATCAAGATCGTTTCGGAGCCGGGGGTCGGGGCCCGGCTGTCGATCTCGCTGCCCCTGCTTCCGGCCTAGCGCGACGCCGTCAGGTCTCGCGACAAGCGGACAAGATCCACCACCGTCTGGACCTCCAGCTTGCGCATCAGGCTGGCGCGATGAAGTTTGACGGTGATCTCGCTGAGCCCCAGCTCAGCCGCCGTCTGCTTGTTCATCAAGCCCGCGACGACGTGCTCCATCACCTGGCGTTCTCGCGGGGTCAGCAGGTCATAGCGCGCCTTGGCGGCGGCGGCGTCACCGGCCCGCCGTCGAGCGCGACGGTCCCGTTCAAGGGCCTCGTTGACGGCGTCAATCAAATCCTGGTCGCGGAAAGGCTTGGTCAGAAAGTCCACCGCGCCCGCCTTCATCGCCCGCACCGACATCGGCACGTCGCCGTGGCCGGTGATCAGGATGACCGGGGTCGTCACCCCCCTGGCCGCCAGGACCTTCTGGAAATCGAGCCCGCTGAGACCGGGCATGCGCACATCGGTGACGATACAGCTGTTGGCCGTGGGCGCATCGACCGCCAGGAAGGCCGTGGCGGATTCGTAAAGGGCGGTCGTCAGGCCGATCGAGCGGAACAGTGAGTCCAGGGCGCGGCGCACCATCGGATCATCATCGACGACGATGACCACCCGGGTTTCTGGTTCAGTTTCGCTCAAGCCCCCGTCCCCCGAAACGTCTGAAGTTTGACTACGAGAGCTCAAAATACATTGCAATCGACCGGTCGCAGGCAAAAGCCGCGGCTGGTCGGCGGCGCTCCGCTGGAACCTGAGCGGTTCGCCGCGCGCTAGCGCCCCATGACGTCTCCGCTCCAGGCCGGCCTCAACACCCTCGACGACACCCAGATCGTGCGGATCGCCGGCGCCAGCGTCACCGTCGGCGGCCTCGTCAGCGGCTTGGTCATACTGGTGGTCGCCCTGATCCTGAGCCGACTGGTGACCCGCGCCCTGCGGCGGGTGCGCGAGCGATCGGAACGCAGTCGACAGGCCCTGTATCTGCTGGAGCGGCTGGTCGGTTACGCCATCATCATCGTCGGCGTCATGTCGGCCCTGTCGGCGGCGGGACTGAACCTGTCGTCGCTGGCGGTCTTCGCCGGCGCCTTGGGCATAGGCGTGGGTCTGGGCCTGCAAGGGGTGGTCAAGGAGTTCGTGTCCGGCCTGTTCCTGATCTTCGACCGGATGGTGTCGGTCGGGGACTATATCGAGATCGAGGACATCGGCATTCGCGGCGCCATCATGGAGATCGGGCCCCGCGCGACGCGGGTGCGGACCAATGACAACGTCAATGTCCTGGTGCCGAACTCGCGCTTCATCGAGCAGCCGGTGACCAACTGGACGCTGAAGGGCGACACCCGGCGCATCCATGTGCCCTTCGCCGTCGCCTATGGGTCGGACCGGGGCAAGGTGCGCGAGGCGGTCCTGGCCTGCGCACGGGCCAGCCCCTTCACCCTGCCAGAGACCGAGGCGCGCAAGAGCCAGGTCTGGCTGGTGGGGTTCGGCGACAAGGGGCTGGAGTTCGAACTGCTGGTCTGGCCCACGCGCGAGGCCGTCAAACGGCCGGCGGCCATGCACGCGGCCTATACCTGGCTGATCGCCGACGCCCTGGACGGCGCCGGGATCGAGGTGCCCTTCCCCCAGACCGACCTGCGCATCCGCAGCGCCTTCGGCCTGGAGGGCGATGACGCCCTGGGGCGGCTGGGCTACGGCCAGGGCGCGCGCCTGGCAGCGCCCGCCACGCCCCAGGCCCCGGCCTCAGTCTCCCCGTCGTCCGCCAGCAATGACGCCGCCGAGGACCTGATGATGGCAGAAGACGAGGAAGGCCCCCTGGAACCAGCGCCCGGCCTGCCGCCGGGACGGACGGGGGGTTAAACTACAGCGCCGTCACCCTCCCCTGCGTCACCCTCGGGGCTCGTCCCGAGGGTGACGGCGTTTAAAATGTTGCCTTCGCCTTCAGCCGATAGGCGTGAAGCAACGGCTCGGTGTAGCCGCTCGGCTGATCCACACCCTCGAACACCAGGGCGCGGGCGGCCTGATAGGCCAGGCGGGCGTCCGGGTCCGGCGCCATGGGCCGGTAGAGCGGGTCGCCGGCGTTCTGGGCGTCGACCTTGGCCGCCATGCGCAGGAAGGCCGCGTCCACCTGATCGGGGGTGCAGACGCCGTGCAGCAGCCAGTTGGCGATATGCTGCGAACTGATCCGCAGGGTGGCGCGGTCCTCCATCAGGCCGATGTCGTGGATGTCCGGCACCTTGGAACAGCCGACCCCCTGGTCGATCCAGCGCACGACATAGCCGAGGATGCCCTGGGCGTTGTTGTCCAGTTCGGCCGCCACCTCGTCCTCAGACCAGTTGATCCCATTGGCCAGAGGCGGGGTCAGCAGATCGTCTAGACCCGGCGTCGGTCGGCCCGCCACCTCGGTCTGGACCGCGAAGACGTCCACCGCGTGATAGTGGAGGGCGTGCAGGGTGGCGGCGGTCGGCGACGGGGTCCAGGCGGTGTTGGCGCCGGTCCTGGGGTGGGCGACCTTCTGCTCCAGCATGTCGGCCATCCGGTCGGGGGCGGCCCACATGCCCTTGCCGATCTGGGCCCTGCCCGACAGGCCGCATTTCAGGCCTATGGCGACGTTGCGGGCCTCATAGGCGGCGATCCAGGCGCTGGACTTGATGTCGGCCTTTCGCACCACCGGCCCAGCCTGCATGGCGGTGTGGATCTCGTCGCCGGTCCGGTCCAGGAAGCCGGTGTTGATGAAGACGATCCGGTCCTTCACCGCATGGATACAGGCGGCGAGATTGGCCGAGGTGCGACGCTCCTCGTCCATGACGCCCACCTTGATCGTGTGACGCGGCAGGGCCAGCAGGTCCTCGACCGCGTCGAACAGCCGGTCGGTGAAGGCGGCCTCGTCCGGCCCGTGCATCTTCGGCTTGACGATGTAGACCGATCCCGTCGCGCTGTTGCCGAAAGCCCCGAGGCCCTTGATGTCATAGAGGGCGATCAGGCTGGTGACGACGGCGTCCATGATCCCCTCGGGCGCGTCCGAGCCGTCGGCCAGGCGGATGGCGGGGGTGGTCATCAGGTGGCCGACGTTGCGCACGAACAGCAGGCTGCGGCCCTTCAGCGTCACGTCGCCGCCCTGGGGCGCGGTCCAGCGGCGGTCGGGCTCCAGCGTGCGATTCAGCGTCTCGCCGCCCTTCTTGAAGCTGGCGGCCAGGTCGCCGCGCATCAGGCCCAGCCAGTTGTGATAGGCCTCGACCTTGTCGGCCGCGTCGACCGCCGCGACCGAATCCTCCAGATCGACGATGGTGGTCAGGGCCGATTCGAGCACCACGTCGGCCAGACCCGCCGGATCGGTGCGCCCAACCGGGTGGGACGGGTCGATCACCAGTTCGATGTGCAGGCCGTTGTGCGCCAACAGGATAGAGGCGGGCGAGGCCGGGTCTCCGGCGAAGCCGACGAACTGGGTTGGATCCTTGAGGGCCGGGGCCAGAGCGCCCTCGATGACAGACCAGCCGGCGACATCGGCGTGCGAGCCTTCGGCCAGCGGCGCGGCCTCGTCCAGAAACGCCTTGGCGCGGGCCACGACCCTTGCGCCGCGCGCCGCGTCATAGCCGCCGCCGGTCGGCAGGTCGCCCAGCGCATCCGTGCCGTACAGGGCGTCGTACAGGCTGCCCCAGCGGGCGTTGGCGGCGTTCAGCAGGAAGCGGGCGTTCAGCACCGGCACGACCAGCTGCGGCCCGGCCATGCGGGCGATCTCGGCGTCCACGCCCGTCGTGCCGATGGAAAAGGGCGCCGGTTCTTCGACCAGATAGCCGATCTCGCGCAGGAAGGCCTGAGACGCAGCCACATCATAGGGCTGGCCCCGACGCGCGGCGTGCCAGGCGTCGATCCGGGCCTGGAGGTCGTCGCGCCGCGCCAGCAGGGCGCGGTTCTCCGGCGCGAACCGGGCGAAGACGGCCGCCGTCCCCGACCAGAATCCCGCCGCATCCAGGCCCAGCCCCGGCAGGACCTCCTGTTCGATCAAGGCCACGAGTTCGGCCGCGACCTTCAATCCGGCGCGATCTTCATAGCTGGTCATGGCGGCCCTTCTCCGGCGACGGCCGGGCTGTAACAATGCGTGATCACGCTAAGCCGACCACGCGGAGCTTCGCAAGGGTCACGTCGCGTCAGCCCCTTCGCTTTTCGTCTAAACCGCTCGCTTGCGGTCCGCGCGGGGGGCGTCATGATCCGATCATGAGTCTGTTTCGCCCCCTTCGCCTGTACGGCGTCCTGTTTTCCAGCCTGGGGGTGGTGGTCCTGGTCGCCCTGTTAATCCCGGTGGGAGAAGGCGTGCTGACCCGGATGGCCTATGGCTGGATCGCCGGGGTCGCGGTCTTTATCGCGGCCACCCTGACCCGAATGGCCCTGGCCCAAGACGCCAACGCCATTCGCCGACGGGCGGCGGCCCTGGACCAGACCGGCGGCGCCGTGCTGCCCCTCAGCCTGCTGGCGGCGGTGGCCAGTATCGTGGTGGTGGTGGGCGAAGCTGTGCAGCGCGGCGGCTCGCCGATCCGCGACAGCCTGCTGGCCCTGGGGACCGTGGCCCTGTCCTGGACCTTCATCCACCTGATCTTCGCCCTGCACTACGCCCACGCCTTCTATCAGCACGGCGAACACGGCAGGGATCGGGGCGGTTTGATCTTCCCCGGCGAGACCGAGCCCGACTATTGGGACTTTCTGCATTTCGCCCTGATCATCGGCGTAGCGTCCCAGACGGCGGATGTTCAGATCGCCGACCGAGGCGTTCGACGGCTGTCGAGCGTACACAGCCTGACCGCCTTTGTTTTCAACACGGTGATCCTGGCCCTGGCCGTGAACCTGGCCGTGGGCCTGGTGGGCGCCACGTAGACGCCGCGGCGGGTCGGTCACAAAGGCTTAACCGCGTCCGTGAACCGGACCTCAAGCGAACTGTCTTACATCTGAGCGCACGGACGACATCGCGTCCGGTTCGCCAGAAGCGTTTCGCCCATGCTGTTTCTTCTGAACGACGTCGTGTTCGACCTGGACGAGGCCTGCCCGGTCACGCCCGCCGACGCGCGCCGGTTCGAGAAGCTGGGCTTCGACTATGTGCTGGAGCTGGGCTGCGAACTGTTCGCCGAGGATCCGCTGCTTCACCGCAACGACCCGGACCGCGCCCGCCGTCTGGCCTGGCTGATCGCCGAGCGCAGCCCGGACGTCAATGCGGCCCTGTTCGCGGCGCCCGCCGTCGCCTGCAATCCCGATCTGGTCGAGCCGCGCTTCTGCACCCTGCCGGACGCGGTCATGGGCCAGTTGCACGACAAAGGCCGTCGCCTCGACGCGATCGCCGCCGATCGCGCCGTCTGGAACCGTCTGGCCGCCTAAGGCGCCCGTTTGAACCGCCGTCAGAACGCCGTGAACAACAGGTGCACGACGGTGGCGACGGCGAAGATGAAGCCGAAGCCCATCGCCAGCCCCAAAGCCGGGTGCATTTTTTGGGGGCGTTCAAAGCGCGAACGGTCGAGACCGGAAACGCGGTCTTCAGGATGGATCACTGCCATCGTCTTTTCCTTTCCCTATGGTCCCGGTTTGATCCGGGAGGGGAGCGTCGGGCTCTGACGGCCTGATCGTCCTCCGACCCGACAATGACTCCAATAGCCCCTGATGGCGAGGGGTTATTTGATCTGCGGCAAACGGCGCACAGGCGGCCGGATATTCGCGCAATAGGCGCCTGACACTTTACGACCCCGCACAACCTTTGCGACAAGTCACAGGTCGGGGAAGACGGAATTAATTCAGTTCCGTTCGGCGAAGACGGGGAGCAAGACGTGAAAATTTCAGGACTGGGCGCCGTGGTGGCGGTTGCCTTGGCGGCTCTGAGCCTGCCGGCGACGGCGCGCGCGGATTGGCTGAAAGCCGAAAGCGAACGCTTCATCGTCTACAGCGAGGGCAACGAGCGGTCGCTCAGGGATTATGTCCAGAAGCTCGAGACCTTCGACCGAGTCATGCGCTACCGGTCCGGCTTTGCTATCAACGAGGCGCCGGCCCGCAAACTGCCCATTTATCTGGTGAACTCCAGGTCCGGCCTGCTGCGGGTGCATCCATACACGCCAAAGGATGTCGTCGGCACCTATTTCCCGACGTCCGAAGACATATTCGCGGTGGCGATCCGCGGCGAGAACGACGAAGTCTTGCTGCATGAATACGTCCACCATTTCATGCTGGGCAGTATGCCGTCGGCCTATCCTGGCTGGTTCGTCGAAGGTTTCGCCGAATATTACATGACCGCCGACATCGATGGCGGCAGAATTCAGGTGGGCGGCTATAGCGACAACCGGGCCTATTGGCTGTTCAACGGCAGTTGGATCCCATTGGAGATGCTGCTGCGGTCGCGACCGGCGGACGTCACGCGAAGCAGCTACCGCGAAACCTATTATCCGGTCGCTTGGTTGCTGACCCACTGGTTCTTCAGCGACCCCGCGCGTCTTCAGCAGTTGAGCGCCTATCTGACTGCCGTCTCCGACGGCGGCGACCCTGTCGAGGCCATGGAGACAGCGACCGGCATGACAATGGGCGAGTTGCGCGCCGCCTTGCGTCGGTACCTGAACCAGAGGTCGCTGGTCGTGCGGGTCATCACAGGCGACTTCCCACCTGCGGACATATCCGTGACTCGCCTGCCCCGTTCGGCGAACGACCTGCTGCTGATCAATCAGAGACTGAAGATCGGCGTCAACGACGAGGATCGGACGGCCCTGGGGCAGGAGGTGGCGCGGATCGCCGCCCGTCACGGCGACGACCCCCTGGCCCTGCTGGCCGCCGGTCACGCCGGCATGCATTTCGGCGACCGCCCCGCCGGCGAACGCGCCCTGCAACGTCTGATCGAACTGGAGCCCGACAACGTCGAGGCCTTGCAGTTCCTGGCCCAGGAACGCCTGCGCCAAGCCCGAGATGTCGAGGAGCAGGCTGAAATGATCGCACTGAAACGTCAGGCGAGAGACTATCTGAGCCGGGCCTATGTCGCCGCAGAGAACGACTATCGGACCCTGATGCTGATCGGCGAGATGCGCAGCGGCGAGTCAAACTATCCCACCGAGAATGACTTGCTGACGCTGGGGCTCGCCTTCGACCGGGCGCCGCAATTGGCCGAGGTCCGCCTAGCCTACGCCAGCGCCTTGATTGAGACCGAAGACAAGGAGACCGCGCTCACCCTGCTGGCGCCCTTGGCGAACAATCCGCACGGCGGCGAGGCGGCAGACTATGCGGCGCGGATCATCGCCGCGCTTAAAAACGGAGACCCCCTCCCCTCGCCGGACTCCGAGGTCATATCCGAGGCGGGGGTCCCGCCCGAGCCCGAAGACGATCCTGAATCTCCCCCGGCGCCCGCCAGCGAGTGACTTTCTCGGCCGGGCGCGCTAGTCGCGCGCCATGACACTGACACTGCCCGAGGAGGCGGCTCGCCGCCGGACCTTCGCCATCATCGCCCACCCGGATGCGGGCAAGACGACCCTGACCGAGCATATCCTGCTGGCCGGCGGCGCCATTCGCGCCGCCGGGGCCGTGCGGGCGCGCGGCGAGAACCGGCGGACGCGGTCGGACTGGATGAAGATCGAGAAGGAGCGCGGCATTTCCGTCAGCGCCTCGGTCATGACGTTCGAGCACGACGGCAAGATGTTCAACCTGCTCGACACGCCGGGGCACGAGGACTTCTCCGAAGACACCTATCGCACCCTGACCGCCGCCGACTGCGCCATCATGGTGCTGGACGCCGCCAAGGGGATCGAGCCGCAGACGCTGAAACTGTTCGAGGTCTGCCGCCTGCGCGACATTCCGATCATCACCTTCATCAACAAGCTGGACCGCGAGGCCCAGGATCCGATGACGCTGCTGGACGACATCGCCAGCCGCCTTCAGCTGGACCCGGCGCCCATCTGGTGGCCGGCCGAGAGCGGCAATCGCCTGCGCGGCATGGTCGAGGTCGGCACCGGGCGGTTCCAGCCCTATACCCGCAAGGCCGCCGGCTCGGCCGAGGATCCCGAACACCCCGCCGCCCTGCCGCTGGACCAGGCGGCGCAATATTTCGAGGCGGGCGAGCAGGATAATCTGGCCGAGGCGGTCGAACTGGTCGAGGGCGGCTATCCGGCCTTTGACCGGCAGGCCTTCCTGGAGGGCCATATGACGCCGGTGCTGTGGGGTTCGGCCCTGCGCCATTTCGGCATCGACGAACTGCTGAAGGCCATCGGCGACTGGGCCCCGGCGCCCAAGGTGATGAAGGCGCGCAAGGAATCCCCGCCCGAGACCCGCAACGCCCCCGCCCCCGTCGAGACGGTGGTCGAACCGGGCGCCGACGAGGTCACCGGCTTCGTCTTCAAGGTCCAGGCCAATATGGACCCCAACCACCGCGACCGGATCGCCATGTTCCGCATGGCCTCGGGCGCCTTCAAGCGCGGCATGAAGCTGAAGGTGCAGAACACGGGCAAGTCCCTGTCGGTCAATGCCCCAATCATGTTCTTCGCCAGTGACCGCGAACTGGCCGACGACGCCTTCGCCGGCGACGTGATCGGGATCCCGAACCACGGCGTGCTGCGGGTGGGCGACAGCCTGTCGGAGAGCGGCGTGGTGCGCTTCGCCGGCCTGCCCAACTTCGCGCCGGAAATCCTGCAACGTGTCCGGGTCAAGGATCCGCTGAAGGCCAAACACCTGAAGAAGGCGCTGGAGGGCCTGGCCGAGGAAGGCGTGACCCAGCTGTTCCGGCCCGAGATCGGCTCGGACTTCATCGTCGGCGCCGTGGGCCAGCTGCAGTTCGAGGTCATGGCCGACCGGCTGGGCGAGGAATACGGCCTGGACGTCCTCTTCGAGCCCAGCCCCTACGCCGAGGCGCGCTGGGTCAACGGTTCGGATGCAGATATTGAGGACTTCTCGGGCAAGTACCGCCCGCAGATGGCCCGCGACATCGACCAGGCCCCGGTCTTCCTGGCCAAGTCCAGCTGGGAGACCGGCTATGTCGGCGAACGCTTCCCCAAGGTGGCCTTCACCAAGACCAAGGAGCGGGGTTAGCCGCGCGCCATCGCGTCCTCGATGATCTTGGTCGACTTGTCCGGGCCGAGGCCATAGGCGACTGCGGTGCGGAACTTGCCGTCCGGCCCCATCAGATAGACGGTCAGGGAGTGGTTCATCGTGTATCCCTCGCCCTCGCCGACCTTTTCGTAATAGGCGCGGTAGACCTTGGCCGCGTCGGCGACTTGGTCCGGCGTACCCGTCAGGCCGATGGTCCCCTTGGGGAAGCCGTCTGAGGACAGATAGTCCTTCAGTTGCTGGGGCGTGTCGCGTTCGGGGTCGATGCTGACGAAGACGATCTGCAGATCGTCCGCCTTGTCGCCCAGCCGCTGCTGCACCGCGGCCATTTCCGCCAGGGTGGTGGGGCAAAATTCGGGGCAGTAGGTGAAGCCGAAGAAGACCAGGCTCCATTTGCCGTTCAGCATCGTCTGATCAACGGTTGCGCCGTCCTGGTTCACCAGCTGGAAGTCGCCGCCGACCAGCGGCTGACCCGTGGAGGAGACTTCGGCCGTCGCGGGGGCGCGGCTGGACACCACCACCACGGTGACGATGGCCAAGGCGGCGGCGATGGCGGTGCAGGCGCCCGCGAACAGCAGGATGGAACGACGCGGCATGACGACCCTCTGACGAAAACCTCGGACCCGGTCTATAGAAGGCTCGTGACATCGACAGAAGACCGCATCGCGCCGCATGCGCCCTCCTTCTCGTCCGAGGGGGGGCTCTCAGACGCAGGTTGGCGTGAGACGCCGCGCCGAGGGCGCGGCTTTTCGCTGCGGACCCTGATCGTCCTGCGCTGGCTGACCATCCTGGGCCAGAGCGCGGCCATATTGACGGCGTCGCAAGGCCTGCACTTCCCCCTGCCGCTCTGGCCCTGCCTGATCGTCATCGCCGTCAGTGCGGCGGTCAATGTCGGGGCCATGGCCCGAGTGCGACGACTGGAAGCCAGCCTGCCCGACGGGCGGACCACCGCGGTCCACCTGGGATTCGACATCTTCCAGCTGGGGCTCCTGCTGGGCCTAACCGGCGGGCTGGAGAATCCCTTCTGCCTGCTGCTGGTGGCGCCGGTGACCATCGCGGCGGCCGCCCTGCCCGCGCGGCAGGCCGTGGCGCTGGGGCTTCTGGCCCTGATCGCCGTAGGGGTGCTGTTCTTCTGGTCCGAGCCCCTGCCCTGGCGTCCGGGTGAGAATTTTCACCTGCCCTTGCTGTATCGATTGGGCATGGTCATGGCCCTGGTGACGGGCGTGGTCTTCACCGCCGGCTACGCCTGGCGCGTGGCGGCCGACGCCGAGAAGCTGGAGCTGGCCCTGGCCACGACCCAGGACGTGCTGCAACGCGAGCAGCGGCTGGCGGCCCTGGGCGGGCTGGCGGCGGCGGCGGCGCATGAGCTGGGCACGCCGCTGGCCACCATCCAGGTCGTGGCCAAGGAGCTTCAGCGCGCCTCGGCTCCCGACAGCGACGCGGCCGAGGACGCCGCCCTGATCCTGCAACAGGCCGAGCGGTGCCGGGGCATACTGGCCCAGCTGTCGCAACAGCCCGAGGGCGACGACGCCCTCTATGCCGACGTTGCCCTGAAGGCCCTGCTGGAAGAGGTGGTGGAGCCGCACCGGGGCTTCGACCTGGTGTTCGAGGTTCTGGTCAAGACCCCGCCGGGCCAGCCCGCGCCGCGCGTGCGCCGGATGCCCGAGGTGGTGCATGGCCTGTCGACCCTGGTCGAGAACGCCGCCGACTTCGCCGCCTCCACCGTGCGGATTCAGGCCCTGGTCGACGCCGGCTGGATCGAGATCGCCATTCTGGACGACGGACCGGGCTTCGCAAGCGACATCCTGCCCCGGCTGGGCGAACCCTATGTGACCAGCCGGCCCCAGGGCAAGGCGCGCCTGGCCCTGGCGGCCCAGATCGCCGCCGCCACTTCGCGGTCCCGCGAGGCCCGTGCGGAGACCGCCATCGCCCCCAGCCAGGGCGGCATGGGACTAGGCTTCTTTATCGCCCGGACCCTGCTGGAACGGACCGGCGGCGTCGTCAGCGTGGGCCAGGGCCTGCCTCGCCCCAACGCCGCCGCCGAGGGGCGCAGCCCCCAGCGCGGCGCCCGCGTGGCGGTGCGCTGGGCGCGCCCGGCGCTGGAGGTGGCGGCGTGAGAGGGTCCGGTTCGGCGCGACCTGCGTATTGGGTCGAAGCGTCGCAGGGACGAACCTTGGCCTTGACCCGGACGCGAGCGGTCCCGACTTGAAGCGGTAGGAGAACAGAATGTCCGAACTTGAGACCCGTATCGCCGCCCTGCCCGACAAGTCGCTGCTGCTGCTCGACGACGATCAGGCTCTGCGCACCCGCATGGGACGGGCGCTGGAATCGCGTGGCTTCGACGTCACCACAGCCGGGTCCGTCGCCGAAGCCACCCAGTTGCTGCGCGACAAGGCCCCGGCTTTCGCCGTGCTGGACATGCGGCTGGAGGACGGCAACGGTCTGAAGGTCGTCGAGGCCGTGCGCGAACGGCGCGAGGACGCCCGCATCGTCATGCTGACCGGCTATGGCGCCATCGCCACCGCCGTGGCGGCGGTCAAGGCCGGGGCGGTCGACTATCTGTCCAAGCCCGCCGACGCCGACGACGTGGTCAAAGCCCTGCTTGCCACGGCCGACGAGGCCCCCGAGCCGCCGGACAATCCGATGAGCGCCGACCGGGTGCGCTGGGAACATATCCAGCGCGTCTACGAGCTGTGCGACCACAATGTCTCGGAGACCGCCCGTCGCCTGGGCATGCACCGCCGCACCCTGCAACGGATCCTGGCCAAGCGCGCCCCGCGCTGAAACCGCCTAGCCGGACTTGCCGAGCAGCCGGCCCAGACGGGCCAGCTGCGGCTTGACGATCGGCGTCGTCAGCATGGTCGAACCGACCGCCATCAGCAGCAGGGCGGTGAAGGCCTCGTTGGTGATGATCTGCTTGTCCAGCAGGATGTTGGCGAAGATGATCATGATCAGGGCCTTGGTCTGAAGCAGCCAGCCGATGACCGAGGCCTCGCCCTTCTCCCACTTCAGAATCCGGCCGGCCAGGTGGACCCCGGCCAGCTTGCCCGCCACCGAGGCGACCAGCAGCACTCCCGCCGCCGCGAACACCGCCACGCCGCCGACGTCCCACTGGGTCCGCAGCCCGGTCGAAAGGAAGAAGACCGGCATGACCGCCAGCAGGATGTGATTGCGGAACAGGTCCATCTTGGCCTGATCGAACCAGCGGTGATCCAGCACCGCCCCGGCGAGAAACGCCCCGACCATGAAGTGCAGGCCCGACCAGTCGCCGGCGAAGCCACAGGCGGCCAGCCAGATCAGGGCGACGTACCATCGGTCCGATTCCGGCAGACGTTTCATCAGCCATCGCACCGCCCAGGCCGCCACGGCGAAGCCGACCAGAAACCCGGCCTGACGCCCGACCCGTTCCCAGTCCAGCAGGATCAGGGCCAGCACCCCCCAGATGGCGATGTCGTCCAGGCTGGCGTAGCGCAGGATCCGCTGGCCGATGGGCTGGCGCAGGATCTCCATCTTTTCCATCAGCAGGATCAGGATCGGCAGGGCGGTCACGGCGCAGGCCATGCCGATGCCCAGGACCACCTGCCAGGTCTGACCCTTCGGCCCGGACCACCCGGGGAATTGCAGCATGCCGAGCGCCGCCAAGGACCCAAGGGCCAGGGGTGCGATCAGGGCCAGGCCGGAGGTGACCGCCGTCTCGCCCCGCTTCTCCCACGCCTGGTGCAGATCGAGCTCGAGACCGGCGATGAAGACGAAGATCATCACCGCCCACCAGGCGACGCCGTTCAGCGCCGTGATCACCTGCGGATTGAAGACGGTGGCGTAATAGGCCGGAAACGCCGCCCCCAGCACGCCCGGCCCCAACAGGATGCCGGCAATGATCTGCACCACCACCAGGGGCGCATAATGATCGGTCTTCAGCCCGCGCCAGATCAGATAGGGCGCGCTGAAAATGATCAGCATGGCGATCAGATACAGCTCGGTCGTGTTCATCACATGCGGCATCACACCCCTCCCAAGGCGACGCTTCGCCCCCTGAGCCGCCCCGCCTTGTCTGGCGGATGTCACGCACACGAGGCCCCCTTGCGGGCGATTGGAGCGGGCGATGGGAATCGAACCCACGACATTCAGCTTGGGAAGCTGACGTTCTACCTCTGAACTACGCCCGCGTACGACTTCCTTAGACGCAGGTCTGGCGCGGCTCAAGGCGGCGGGGCAAGGTCTCGGCCGGGGGAGGATCTAAAATGCGAAGAGGGGGCGACGGAGGCGGCCTGAGCGGCCTCGGCTTCGGCTGTCTTGCGGCCGCAATACTGGCGGCGGCGATTGCGGCGGCGCTGTGGGTGATCTTCGCCTGGGGCGTCAATCAGGCCTGAGCGCCGCCGCCTTCCGTCTAGCCTACTCGACGCTTTCGACAGCGACGCCGCGCGACTTCAGGATCGACTGGACGCTGTCGTCGCCGGTCAGGTGGGCGGCGCCCACAGCGATGAAGGCCGTGCCGGACCCCTGAAGCTGGGTCTGGATCTGGTCGGCCCAGTCGGTGTTCCGATCGACCAGCAGCACCTTGTACAGTTCCGGAGCGTCGGCTTTCATGTCCTCGACGACGATCTCGTCCAGGGCTTCGACGTCGCCCTTGGCCCAGGCCTCGACCATGGAGTCGAGCACGACCACCGCCTGATCGAAATCCTTCAGGGTCTCGCGCAGGAATTCCAGTTGGACGTCGTCCGGCAGGGTGGCCAGCATGCCGATCTGGTCTTCAAGGGTCTCGAAGCCGTGAATGGTCTTGCCGGCGGCTTCGGCGCGCGTCTTCAGGGCCAGTTCGACCCCCGACTGAGGATCATAACCCGCCTTGACGAGGGGCGCGACCGAGAGAGACAGGGCGGCCAGCCACGGTTTCAGCGGATCGAGCTGCGCGGCCGAGGCGCCGATGGTCTTTGCGGCGGTATCCAGCTGGGCCAGTTCGTCGGCCGTCAGGCGGCTGGACAGAGGGGCCTGGGGCGACAGGCCATATTGCTGGATCAGGGGCATCATGGCCGCCTGGTCGTCAGGGTTGGTGATCTCGAACCAGATGTCCGAGGCGCTGTCGAAGGCGGCGTTGACGCGCGGGCTGGCCCAGCCGGTGGTCGGGCGCAGGACGTGGATGGAGCCGAACAGATACAGGGTCGAGTCCGCATCCTTGACCACCCACAGGGCCGGGCCTTGGCCCTGAATGGCGGGCGCGGCGGCAGCGGCCGGAGCGGCCTGGGCCAGGGCCTGGGCGGGCGCGCCGGCGATGGCGAAGAACAGGGCCAGGCCTGCGGCGACGCCGACGGCGCCCTGGGCCAGATTGGAGACGGAGGATTTCAGGCGTTTGGAAAGGGTCATGATCTGGGTCCTTGGTTTAGAGTTCAACGCGGTTTGGAAGTTCAGTGGAGGCCGCGCCGCATCGAGGCGACGGTGGAGGCCAGGAGGTAGATCGTCATCAGTACGGCCAGCATGCCCCAGGCGGAGACGCCGCCGGTCAGGCCCAGACGTTCGGCTGCGGCATAGAGGAACAGCGCCATCTGCGAGGCCCAGAAGGCCAGGGCGCTGGTCTCGACCATCACCCGCCGCAGCATTTCGTCGGCGCGGCGCCACAGCAGCAGATTGGCGACCGACTGGACGACGGACAGCACCACCAGGCCGACGAAGACAGTTTCAGGATCGGCCAGGTTGGGGCCCCACATGGGAGCCAGCATCAGCACCCCGGCCAACAGCATGACGACGGCCTGAAGCACGCCGCAGCCGCTGGGCACGCTGGCGGGCCTCAGGGCCACAATGGCCGCCATCACCACGCCCGTCGCCAGCAGAAGCGCTGCGATGATCAGGGCCAGGGCGTCGTCCCACGACAGGGCGTCGAGGTTCAGCCGCCCGCCGATCAGATAGCCGACGCCGGCGCCGACCAGGGCCAGAAACAGCAGGCCTAGGATGCGCGCGGGCCAGGACATTTTGTAATCAACTGAAGTCGACATGGGTCAATCCTCCGAGAAGATGGATTCGATGGGTTGGTCAAAGACGCGGGCGATCTTGAAGGCCAGCGGCAGGGACGGGTCGTAGCGACCGGTCTCCAGCGCATTGACGGTCTGACGCGACACGCCCAGCAGTTCGGCGAGATGAGCCTGGGACCAGTCCCGTTCGGCCCGCAGCACCTTGAGGCGGTTGTTCATGGTTCGGCCCTCAACGGCGCTGCAACCACCACACGGCCCAGGCGACGCCATAGCCGAGCAGCATGAGGCTGATCAGCGCCCAGGCGCCCATGGCCGCATAGGCCATCGGGTCTGTACGGCCGAAGAACCAATCGGGCAGACGCCAGTCGGCGGTTTGCGGCAATACCGCCATCATCAGGATCGGCATGGCGGCGAGCAGACCGACGGATCCGCCCCAGAACCAAGCGGACTTGTGCGCTTCCCGCGCCGCTTCGTCGATCACGCGCATCCAGCGCACACTCACCACCAGAGCGACGACCATGCCCGCCACGCCCAAGACGGCGATGCCGACTAATTCGAAGGGCGCGATCCGCGCAGCGAGCGCCGGATCGGAGGCTTCAATATGGCCCACCCATCCGCCGGCGAGGCCGGCGACGAAGCCGAGCACCAGCATGCCCCCGAGGTAGAACATTACGGACTTTAAACGCGGGCTCATGTCGCCCCTCCTTGTCTTTATGACAAGGTCACTTTACCTCTGCCGCCACGTCTGTCAAGCACCCTTGTCAAAGAGACAAGGTCAGTTGTCTGTCGGCCCCGTCAGCTCCGATCGGGTGATCAGGCGCGGCTGGGTCTCGACCTGGGCCAAGGCCGGAATTTCCTTGCCCTCGTGGTCCACCTGCAGATCCTCGAACCGGCGGGCCGAGACCATGACCTGGCTCTCCAGCGAACCGACGAACTGGTTGTACTTGCCCACCGCCTGATCCAGCGCCCGACCCACCGCCGAGGCGTGGCCGCCCATGACCGACAGCCGCTTGTAGAGTTCGCGCCCCAGGGCGGCGACCTTGTCGGCGTTGGCCGCCTGTTCCTCGGCCCGCCAGCCGTAGGCGACGGCCTTGCACAGGGCGAACAGGGTGGAGGGGGTGGCGATGACGACCCGCGATTCCATCGCGTCGGACAACAGGTCCGGCGCATGGTCCAGGGCGGAGGCCAGGAAGCTGTCGCCCGGCACGAACAGGACGACGAAATCAGGGCTGGGCTTGAACTGGTCCTGATAGGCCTTGGACGACAGTTGGCGGACGTGGGTCTTCAGGCTGGCGGCGATGCGCAGACCGACCGAGCGGGCGCGCGCCTCCTCGTCGCCCTCCTCGTCGTCGAAGGCCAGGGGCACCTTGGCGTCGATCACGAACAGGCCGCCGCCGGGCAGCCGCACCAGGAAGTCGGGCCGGTTCTGCCGCCCCTCGTCATCGGCGCTCGAGGTCTGTTCGGTGAAGTCGAATCGCCCGGCCATGCCGGCGGCCTCAAGCACATTGCGGCACGTCTGTTCGCCCCAGCGACCGCGCCGGCCGGTGTTGCCGCGCAGGGCCTCGGTCAGTTTGCGCGCCTCGTCCCGCGTCGCTGACGAGGCGACCATCAGGGCCGCCAGTTGCTCGCGCAGCCCCCCGGTCTCCTCGGCCCGGGTCTTCTCCAGCGCCGCCACATGCTCCTGAAACCTGGTCAGGGTGTCGGCCACCGGCTTCAGCTGGGCCGCCATCCGCTCGCGCGCCAGCTGGTCCTGGGCGCGGAAGGTCTCGGTCGCGCGACTGACCATCTGGTCCGCCACCACCTGAGCCGACTGGGCCGCCTGGGCCTTCAGCAGTTCGCCCATGGTGACCCGGCTTTCCTCGACCAGATCGATCCGCGCCAGGGCCGCCGACAACGCCCCCTGCGCCCTCTGCCACCCCATGAAGGCCCACAGGAAACCGCCCCCCAAGGCGGCGGCGAGGACGGCGAGGATCAGCGCGAGCATGTTCATGCTCCGTTCCTAGCGGGAGTCGCCCTCCCGGAAAAGCCGATCCGCGACCGGCCTTCCGGGAAAGGGCCTTAGCGATCCGCGCCCGAAGCCGCGTTGCGGGACGCGATCAGGGCCGAGACGTCGATGCCGGAGCCGACGACGCAGGTTTCCGCATCCAGCGGGCAGACGCCCAGGGTGCGTTCCACCTCGCGCAGACGGACCACCTCGGGGTTGGACCGGATGGATTCCGCCAGCAGCCGGTTGGCCTCGGCCTGGCCGCGCGCCTGGGCGATGCGGGCCTCGGCGTTGGCGCGTTCCAGATTGACCCGCTCCAGGGCCGCGCGCGTGTTCTGCTCGGCCGTGGTGCGCGACTGGATGGCGGTGACCACGCTCTCGGGGTAGCGGATCGACCCGACCCACTCCATCCGGATGATGTCCAGCCCCTGGGACGCCCATTCGCGTTGCAGGGCTTGCATGGCCCGTTGGAGCACGATCTGGCGCCCCGGGCCGATCAGCTGGCCGGGGCAGTCCTCGGCGTCCTGGGTGCCGACCGGAGCGATAGGGGCGCCCAGGGCCGCTGCAGGCGCGACGACCGGAACGCTCGACTGCTGGGCGTTGCAGGCCACGGGCAGTTTTTCGGTCTCGCGGGCGATGGCGGCGCGCACCGAGGTGCGCAGCGGGCCGTCGATGAAGGCGTCGAACTCCTGGCGCCAGGTGGCGTAGAGGTCGGCCGCCCGATCTTCGCGCACCTTGAAGGTCAGGGCCACGTCGGCGGTCATGGGCAGACCCAGCACGTCGGAGAACATGATCTCCTCGTTCTCGCGCCCGTCGGCGTTCGGCTCGCGGGTGTAGGAATAGGTGCGTTGCAGGGTCTGATAGGTGCGGATCTTCTCGCCTATCCCTTCCCAGTGGAAGCCGGGGCCAAGCTCGTCCTTCTGGACGCCGGGGTTCGGCCCGAACTTGGTGGTCTTGATCCCCATATAACCGCTCTCGACCGTGACGCTGCACGACGAGACGCTGATGGAGGCGACCACGATCAGGCCCAGTACGCCCGAGATCATCAGTACGGTGCGGCCCACCGAGCCGCCGCCACGAAACGAGGGCGGCTTGATCCCGCCCATTCCGGTTCCAAAAGTCATTGGTCTCCCCCCGAGACTCCCAGGGCGCGAGACGCCCAGGCGAACAGTCGCCATGCGGCCCAGCACAGGGCCAGAATGCCGGCGATCCCGACCACCGAGGCGGTGATCAGACTGCCGGCGAAATGGGCTTCCAGGATCAGGGGCACGGCGAACCGGACCAGGAAGATGAACCCGATCACCAGGGCGGCGATTCCCGCCGCAGCGCCCAGCGCCACCTTGACCTCACGCCCCATTCTTCGCCCCCACGAACATCTGAAGACGACCACAGCGCGTTTCGGGACCGGGATCAATCCCGGCGAATCGTCACGCCGGCCGGCGCGCCCGCATGGCCTGGACGATGGTGCCGTCGTCCAGCCAGTCCAGTTCGCCGCCCACCGGCACGCCGCGCGCTAGGGAGGTGACCTGGACCTCCGGGCCCGAGATGCGTTCGGCGACATAGTGGGCGGTGGTCTGGCCGTCGACGGTGGCGGGCAGGGCCAAGACGACCTCGCGCACGGCGCCGCCCCTCACTCTACCGACCAGTTCGGCGATGCGCAGATGTTCGGGGCCGACCCCATCGAGGGCCGACAACAGGCCGCCCAGCACATGATATTTGCCGCGGAAGGCGCCGGACCGCTCCATGGCCCAAAGCGCGCCGGCCTCCTCGACCACGCAGATCAGGCCGTTGTCGCGCGATCCGTCCGAACAGATGGCGCAGGGGTCGCGCGTATCGGGCGCGCCGCAGACCGAGCAGGAGACGACCTTCTCGGCCGTCTCGGCCAGAGACGCCGCCAGCGGCACCAACAGTTGCTCGCGCCGCTTCAGCAGGGCCAGGGCCGCGCGCCGGGCCGAGCGCGGCCCCAGGCCCGGAAGCTTGGCGAGAAGGGAGATGAGCCGTTCGATCTCCGGCCCGGCGGAGGCGGCCATCAGAACAGTTTCGGCATTCCGGGAATATTCATCCCGGCCATGGGGCCGGCGGCCTCACGCATCAGGGCGTTGTTCACCTCGTCCAGCTTGCGCTTGGCGTCGCCGTGGGCCGCCACGATCAGATCGGCCAGGATCTCGCCCTCGCCGGGCGTCAGCAGGCTGTCGTCGATCCTGACCGCAGTGATCTCGCCGGCGCCTCTCAGAGCCACGGTCACCAGGCCCCCGCCCGAGGAGCCCTCGGCGGAGGTTTCGGCCATCTTCGCCTGGGCGTCCTGCAGCTTTTGCTGCATCGCCTGGGCCTGCTGCATCAGTTGGGTCAGATCTTTCATTCCCCCTAGATAAGACGAAGACAGGCGGTGTGACAGGGGTGTTTCGCCACATCCGTTTCGTCATGGCTGCGAGGACGGGCGCACGATCGGAAACGGTGGATTGCGATATTCGCACTTGAAGCAGTTGCAGAAGCGATTAAATCAGCACCTGCACTTGTTGCTTTTCGTATTCAGGACGCCTTCCCATGGCCTATGATGCTGTCACCCAACGCGACGCCCCGCTGTCGGACGCCGCCCTGTCGCAACTCTTCACCGAGGCGCGCACCCGCAACGCCTGGAGCGACCGCCCGGTCGCGCCGGAACTGCTGCGCAAACTGTATGACCTGACCAAGTTCGGCCCCACCGCGGTGAACAACAGCCCTGCCCGGTTCGTCTTCATCACCTCGCCCGAAGCCAAGGCTCGCCTGATCCCGCTGATGAGCGAGGGCAATCGCGCCAAGACCCAGCAGGCGCCGGTGAACCTGATCATCGGCCAGGACATCGACTTCCACGAGCATCTGGACGCCCTGTTCCCGCATGCGCCGGGCGCCAAGGCCTGGTTCGCCGACGAGGCCGCGCGTCGTGAGAGCGCCTTCCGCAACGCCTCGCTTCAGGGCGGATATCTGACCATCGCCGCCCGGGCCCTGGGCCTGGACGTCGGACCCATGTCCGGCTTCGACGCCGCTGCCGTGAAGGCCGAGTTTTTCCCCGACAGCAATGTCGAGCCGAACTACATCCTCAACCTCGGTTACGGCACGGACGACAACCTGTTCCCGCGCTCGCCGCGCCTGTCGTTCGACCAGGCGGCGCAGATCCTCTGAGCCTCGCGATCAGCCCAAAGACAGCGGGGCGGCCTGTAAAGGCCGCCCCGCTTCAATTCCGGTCATGCGAAGTAGATGTCAGCTGTTCGGCGGCGCTGCGCTGGTCGCAGCGGGCGGTGCAGCCGGGGTCTGCTGGGTCGTGGGCGCCGCGCCCACAGCCGGGGCTTCGCCGGTCGCCTCGGTCGCGGGCGCGCCCTCTGCGGCAGGCGCTTCACCCTCGGCCGGGGCCGCAGCGCCCGGCTGACGGGCCGGATCCGGCGCCGGAACGGCGAAACCGCCGGAACCCTGATTCCGCAGCCAGGCGATCAGATTGATCCGGGTCTGGGTGTCACGAATGCCCGCGAACGACATCTTGGTGCCCGGCACGTAGCGGGCGGGGGCGGTGATGAAGCTGTTCAGCTCGTCATAGCCCCAGGTCGGCGCCTCGGCCTTGTGCTTGGTCATGGCGTCGGAATAGGCGAAGCCCGCTCGGTGCATCACTGGCCCGCCGACCACGCCGAACAGATTGGGGCCGATGCCGTCCGCCCCGCCCTGCGCCGCATTATGGCAGGCCTGGCAGCGTGCGAAGGCGGCCTCGCCGGCGGCCAGGTCTGCGGCCGGCAGGACCGTGCCCCAGTCCGGCGGCAGCTCGGCCTCTTCAGCGCCCGCGGCCTCGTCCGGCGCGTCGACGAAATAGCCCATCTTTTCCGGCGGCTCGGAATGATAGATCAGGCCCGACGCCTGTTGCACGACCAGGATGACGAACGCCGTCCCCAGGGCCGCACCGAAAATCTTGTTCCATTTCAGATCGCCGCTCATGCGCGTCGTCTCATCCCGTCCCAGAGGTTTCCCAACTTCGCCGTCTTACGCAGCGAAGCCTTCCTTGCCTGTTCACGTCTGGCACGGTAGCGCGGGGTTCGCAACCGGCGCGAAATCTTCGGCGGCGGCGGACAGATCGAGGCAGAGCCATGAATCCATTGATATTGATACCCGCTCGCATGGCGGCGACCCGTCTGCCGAACAAGCCGCTTGCCGATATCGGCGGCAAACCCATGATCGTGCGGGCCTATCAGCAGGCCGAAGCCTCGGGCCTGCCGGTCGCCGTCGCCGCCGGCGACCCCGAGATCGTCGCCGCCATTGAGGCCATCGGCGGTCGGGCCATTCTGACCGATCCCGACCTGCCCTCGGGCTCGGACCGGATCCGCGCCGCCGTGGACGCCATCGACCCGGAAGGCGATTTCGACGCCGTGATCAATGTCCAGGGCGACATGCCCTTCGCCGACCCAGGGCTGGCTGTGGCCTGCGCCGCCATCCTGCACGGGGAGCCGAGCTGCGACATCGCCACCCTGGTCGCCGCCGAGGCTGATCTGTCCGACAGGACCAACCCCGACGTGGTCAAGGCCGTCCTCGCCCTGGCCGAGAACGAGCGCCAGGCCCGCGCCCTCTATTTCACCCGCTCGACCCTGTACGGCGACGCCCCCGTCTGGCGTCACATCGGCGTCTACGGCTATCGCCGTGCGGCGCTAAACCGCTTCTGCGTCGCGCCCCCGTCGCCGCTGGAGAAGCGCGAGAAGCTGGAACAACTGCGGGCGCTGGAGATGGGGATGCAGATCTGGGCCGCCGTCATCGACGAAGCCCCCCTGTCCGTCGACAATCCCGCCGACCTGGAGGCGGCGCGGGCGTTGGCTTGAACGGCGACGCAACTGCACTCCGGAAAAACAGTGCAATAGAGTGCAAATTGGAAACACCGTGTTGTTTTCATTAACGAAATAACTTCGCCAGAATTGCACTGGCGGCACTTCCCGTAGCAGCTCCTGTTGCGCAACGATGTCAAAGACCCGGCGGCGATCATAAGCCCGATGAGACCCGTGTATGGCAGACAGTCGATGCGAAACCACAAGCCATTGAAACAGGACGAGTTTATTCTCAAAAATAGGATGGAAAGGCCTCCGTCTAGCGCTCCTCCGCCCAGGCCTTGATCAGACTGTGGGCGATGGCGAAGGACGGCGGGGCCTGAAGGGTCGGGTGTTCGCCCGCAAGAACCGCGCGCGCCTCGGCCCGCGTCAGCCAGGCCACCGATTCCAGCTCGGTCTGGTCGGGCCGGGCCTGATCGTCCGACACCTCGGCGATCAGGCCGATCATCAGTTGCGACGGGAAGGGCCAGGGCTGACTTGAGTGATAGACGGCCTCGACCACCGTCAGACCCGCCTCTTCCTTGACCTCGCGGGCGCAGGCCTCCTCAATGGATTCGCCCGGTTCCAGAAACCCGGCCAGAGCCGACATCCGTCCTGCAGGCCAGGCCGCCTGGCGACCCAGCAAGCAGATCGGCTCCGGCCCGCCCTTGTAGACCGGCAGCATGATGGTGACCGGATCGACGCGGGGGAAATGTTCGGTCCCGCAGGCTGGGCAGCGCCGCTTCCACCCGCCCGAGGTCGTCTCGCTCAGCGTGCCGCAGTTGGCGCAGAAGCCGTGTTTGCGCCGCCAATCGAACAGGCTCTTGGCCCCGCCCGCCATGGCGGCATCCTGGGCCGGCAACATAGCCGCAGCGCCGCGCATCTCGTGAAAGACGCCCAGGCCGCCCAGCGGGCCGTCGGTCGGGTCGATGGAGCCCTCGAACTCGATGGCGAAGACCGGGGCGTCCTTCCAGAGCCCCAGGAAGACGTCGCGGTCCGGCACGATGTCGCGCGCATGTTTCAGCGACAGCCAGGCCAGGCGCGGCCCGTCGGCCGTCTCCTCGACCAGGGGCCGTCCCTCCCACAGCACCAGGGCCTGGGCTTCGGGGTTCGCCTCCTGCGCGGCCAGCCATTCCGGATCGTTGCGCAGGTCGCCGGCGCGGTCGAGCGGATTGCCGGCGAAGATGTTCTGATGAGCCATGCGGCCTTGTAACCCTTGATTCCATCCGCCGCACCCGTCATATCCCGTCTCGGAGATCGCGCGGGCGAAGGTTTCGCCAATCTGGTCAGGGCCGGAAGGCAGCAGCCACAACGAATTCCCCTTCGGGTCGCGCGGTCTCTACTCACTCTTTTTTGGTGCGCTACGCTCGCGACGCGGTCGCTCGCGGCTTGAGCGCGACTTTTGCGCCAGCGCTCCCGTCCCCTTTCGTCATTCCGGGCACAGGGCCTCTTGGCCCGAAGACCCGGAACCCAGCGGCGCGCGAGAGCGCAAACCTGTCGCGGACGCGATCTACAAACAATGTGCTGCGGATGGATTTCGCCTTCGGCGCCGCTGGGTTCCGGGTCTCCGCTGCGCTGCGCCCGGAATGACGAAAGAAGATGCTGGCTTGCTCGTGCGGCGCCGAGAATCTCTTCGCCCCGCCGCTCACCCGCTGTAAGACTTCACCCATGACGGACAGCGACACGAATCTCGACGGCCCGCCCTGGGAAGAGGACGACGTCGTCGAGCGCGACGAGAACACCGACGACATGTTCGGCGCGCCTGCCGCTGCGCCCCAGCCTGCCGCGACGCCTGAGCCGGTCGCGGCGCCCGTTCCTGCACCGGTCGCCGCCAAACCCGCCCCATCCGAAGTCGAGGCCCATGTCGACGACGGGTCCGCCTATCAGGTGTTGGCGCGCAAATACCGGCCGCGCACCTTTGAGGATCTGATCGGGCAGGAGGCGATGGTCCGCACACTGACCAACGCCTTCTCGACCGGCCGGATCGCCCACGCCTTCATGCTGACCGGGGTTCGCGGGGTCGGCAAGACGACCACCGCCCGTCTGCTGGCCCGCGCCCTGAACAACGAGACGGAGACCATCGACCGGCCGTCCCTGACCCTGACCGCCCACGGCCGGCACGACGCCGCCATCATGGCCGGCCAGCACATGGACGTGATGGAGATGGACGCGGCGTCCCACACCGGCGTCAACGACATCCGCGACATCCTGGAAAGCGTCCGGTATGCGCCGGTCGAGGCGCGCTACAAGGTCTATGTGCTGGACGAAGTCCACATGCTGTCGACGCAGGCGTTCAACGCCCTGCTGAAGACGCTGGAGGAGCCGCCGCCCCACGCCAAATTCATCTTCGCCACCACCGAGATCCGCAAGGTGCCGGTGACGATCCTGAGCCGCTGCCAGCGTTTCGACCTGCGTCGGGTCGAGCCCGAAATCCTGGTCGATCACCTGGGCCGGATCGCCGAGCGCGAGGGCATGAAGATCGAGCAGGACGCCCTGGCCCTGATCTCGCGCGCCGCCGAAGGCTCGGTCCGCGACGGCCTGTCCCTGCTGGATCAGGCCCTGGTCCAGGCCGAGCGTGGTCAGATGGTCAAGACCGAGACCGTGCGTGACATGCTGGGCCTGGCCGACCGCAGCCAGACCATCGCCCTGTTCGAATCCGTCATGGCCGGCCGCACGCCCGAGGCGCTGGAGAATTTCCGCACGCTTTACGGCTTCGGCGCCGATCCGGTGCAGGTGACCAATGACCTGCTGGAACACTGCCACGCCGCCTCGGTGGCCAAGATGCTGGGTCCGAACGCCACCCGCCTGCCCAATGACCAGGCGCAGAAGCTGGCCGCCCTGGGCGCCGCCATTCCGGCCGCCACCCTGTCGCGCACCTGGCAGATGCTGCTGAAGGCCCTGGACGAGGTGCGCCGTGCGCCCAATCCGGCCGACGCTGTGGAAATGGCCATTGTCCGACTAGCCTACGCCGCCGACCTGCCCGGGCCGGAGGAAGCGCTGAAGCGGCTCCAGTCGGGCGAACCCTTCGGCGGCGGTTCGGCCCCACGCGGCGGAGGCTCCGGCGGAGGCGGTGGAACATCCGCGCAACTGGCCGCCCGTCCCGTCATGGCCCCCGCCCCGCCCGATCCGCAAAGCTTCGAACAGGTCGTCGCCCTGATCGGCGAGAAACGCGAAGTCGGGCTGCAGATGGACGTCGAACGGTTCGTCAAACCCGTCTCGTTCAAGCCCGGCGCCATCGTCTATGAAAGCGTCGAGGGCGCGCCGGTCGAACTGGCGCGGCGCTTGGCTGGCCGACTGCGGGAATGGACCGGCCGCACCTGGCTGATCGCCGCCAACGGCCAGGGGGGCGGCGAGACCCTGATCGAGCGTCAGAAGAAGGAACGGGCCGCCGAGCGCGAGAAGGTCGAGGCCGACCCCTTCATCAAGGCGGTGCTGCTGGCCTTCCCCGGCGCCAAGCTGGGCGAGATCAAGACCATCGCCCCGACCGTGGTCACGCCTGAAATCCCCGAGCCGTCCGAGGACGACGACGAAGACTGAGGCCTAGAGGCCTGGCGTGCGGATCGGCCTGAAAATGCGGCGGGCCACATCAGCCCGCCGTGATCAGTAGGCGTTGACGCGCTTCAGGATCATCGGAACCGTGCGCCAGATGATCAGCAGATCGTCGCGGAAGGTCCAGCCGGCGGCGTATTCCACATCGGCCTCGACCCGGCGGGCCATGCAGCTGAGCTGATGGATTTCGCCCCGCAGCCCCAGGATCTGGGCCAGACCCGTCAGGCCGGGCCGCACGGCGAATCGGTCCGCATAGCGCGGCAGCAGGGCGCCATAGTGATTGTCGTGCGCCAGGGCGTGGGGGCGCGGCCCGACGAGGGACATGTCGCCCATGACGACGTTCAGCAGTTGCGGCAGTTCGTCCAGGCTGGTGGCGCGGATAAAGGCGCCGACGCGGGTGACCCTTTTGTCGTTCTTGGAGGCGTGGGCGATCTTTTCGCCGTCTTCGGTCACCGTCATGCTGCGGAACTTGAGGATGGTGAAAACCTTGCCGTCACGCCCCGTGCGCCGCTGGCGGAACAGCACAGGGCCACGGCTTTCGAGCACCACAGCCAAGGCGATCATCAGCAAAGCCGGCAGCAGAACCAAAACCGCCGCGCCGGCCAGAATTACATCCATGGCGCGCTTGCACGCGGCTGACCCGCGTCCGCGCTGGAAGGCCGGCGACCACATCTTCTCGTGGGGTTGAGATGATGCGGAAATCGTCGGTGTCGCGGCCAGCGACGGATTGGACAAGCTGTCATACATCTCCGCCTCCTCCTTAGCCCTGCAAACTTCCCTTGGGACAGTTAAGCGATGAGTAATGTTGCATTGCAAGATAAAATGCCGTGACACCGCCCCAAGACACCATTCTGTTACCTATTGGCAACTTGGGAAGCCGCCCTCGACGTTGTCCGTTTTATCAACCCTCGAGCGAGACCACGGCGCCAGCTTTGGAACTCGGCCGACTGTGTCTTGGCTCCCGCGCCTTTAGCCGAACACGAATCCGCGACTGAATCCAGTCGTCGATCATAAAGTGGAAGGCGAAGGCGAGGGCGACCGCCGCCAGGACGCCGCCGCCCCACAAAACCCACTGAACCGGCTCAGACAAGGCGAAACGGGCGACCGCGACATTGACCAGGCCGAACCAGGCGATGCGGACCACCTCGTTGGAAATGAACATGGAAAAGGAGACCATGGCGGCGGTCTCGACCCATTTCGACGGGCGGCGCACCGGCACGGCCCCCGCAGCCAGGATGATGATCGAGATCATCGCCAGAGAGATCAGAGCATTCTTGTCGAAGACCTGGGCGATCGCCAGGCCGCAGAATGCGGCGACCCCGGCCCAGCCGGCGAAACGAGGCGCGATCCAGACCTGCTGGGCGAACCAGGCCAGGCTCATGCCCAGGAAGAACAGCGGCAGGGCGCGAACAAAACCATAGCCCATGGGCATCTGGTAGACGGGATAACCCAGCAGGCTCCAGCACAGCTGGTTGGCGACCAGATAGACGCCGATCCCAAACCCCAAGGCGCCCCACGGCCCCAGACGCGTGAGACCGCGCAGGATCCAGGGGAAACACAGATAGCAGCCGATCAAGGCCGAGATCGACCAGGTCGGCGCGTTCCAGCCCAAACCGCCATGCACCCCGTAGGCCTGAAGCAGAAGCAGTTGGGCCGGCAGCTGATCCCAGCGGAACCACTCGGGATTACGCGGCGCGGCGCCCAGCGCCGTCCCCAGCACCACCAGAGCGACCAAGGCCAGACCCAGGATCAGGTGGGCCGGAACGACCCGCAGGAACCGTTTCAGAAAGAAGTCGCCCGCCGACATCCGCCCCTGCCCCACCGCCGCGCCATAGACCCGCATCAGCACATAGCCGGAATCGATCAGGAAGAAGTTGGTCAGCAGGAAGCCGCCCCGTTCGAACACCGGATGGACGGCCTCGGCCAGAGGAACCGGTCCCGCAGCCTGATAGTGGTGCAGGATGATCAGGAAGGCCACGATGAAACGCAGGGCGTCGAGCCAGCCGCCACGCGCGATCGGGGTTGTTTCGTTTCGGGTCGAAATCAGGGTCCAGGGCACGGGAAACGCCTCCTAAGACCCCGACCTCGCAAGAGCCGGGCCGCAGGCCGCAAGCGCCTCAGCGGCGCACGAGACGCAGGAATTCCTCGCGCGTGCGCGGGTCGTCGCGGACCACGCCGATCAGGTGACTTGTCGTCAGACTGGCGCCCGGAGCATTGACCCCCCGCAGGGTCATGCAGCTGTGCTCGGCCTCGATCACCACGCCGACGCCCTGGGGTTTCAGCACGGTCTGGATGGCCTCGGCGATCTCGGCCGTCATCTTCTCCTGGATCTGCAGGCGCCGGGCGAAGCCGCGCACCACCCGCGCCAGCTTGGAGATGCCGACGACGCGGTCGGTCGGCAGATAGGCCACATGCGCCCGCCCCACGACCGGCAACATGTGATGTTCGCAGAAGCTGACGAAGCGGATGTCCTTCAGCACCACCAGCTGGTCGTAGCCGCCCGTCTCCTCAAAGGTCTTTTCGAGATAGGAAAGGGGGTCGGTCTCATAGCCGGAAAACAGCTCGCGATAGCTGCGCGCCACCCGCGCCGGCGTCTCCAGCAAGCCCTCGCGGTCAGGATTGTCGCCCGCCCACTCAATCAGGGTGCGGACAGCAGCCTCGGCGTCGGCCTGGGTCAATCGGGCGGAGGGGGCGGTGGGGGGAGCGTCGGTCATTGCGGGCCTAATAGCGATGCGAGGCGGAGAAGGGAAAGCCTTCCGCCCCTCATTTACGTTGCTGAGACCGATTTAGACGCGGGTACGCAAGGCGCGATTCCGCACCGCTCCAAACGCCCCGGATAAGCCCCGACCGCTCAGGCTGCGTGCGCGGCCTCGCGCGAAACGGAGTCCAGGCGCGCGACCTCGGTCGTCGACAGAAGGCGCACGAGGTCCATCAGGACGACGAACCCGTCCTCGCGACGGACGACGCCCGAAATATAGTCCGAACGCCACTTGATCCCGATGTCAGGCGAAGGCTCGATCTGGTCGGCGCTGAAGGCGGCGACCTCGAACACCCGGTCGGCGACCAGGCCCAGACTCAGCACCCGATCCTCCAGTGGGATGTCCAGCACCAGGATGCGTGTATTCAACGTCGGTTCGACCGGCGCCATGCCCAGGCGGATCCGCAGATCCGCCGTCGGCACGCCCCGACCCCGCACGTCCGTCAGGCCCAGCAGATAGTCGGGGCCGTTGGGGATGCGCGAGGGGGCCTGATAGGTCAGGATCTCCCGCACCAGTCCGACCGGAGCGGCGAAGACCTCGTCGCCCAGGCCAAACGCGACATACTGGCCCTCGGCGGCCCCGGACATCAGGCGCTTTCCCTGAAGTCTATGTCCTCGGCGTCCGCGCCGCCCGTGGTCATGTCGAGAGCAAAGCCCTTGGCCCTAGCCTGCTGGGCATGGACATTCGGCCTCGAGATCAAGGGAGACACCGGCCGCGCAGCCTTGAAAGCCGTAGGACGCGCGCGCACCCGGACCGGAGCCCGGACGGGCGTTCCCGCCGCCTCAGTGCGGAAGAAGGCGATTGAGGTCTGAAGTTCCTCGGCCTGGGCCGCCAGTTCCTCGGAGGTGGCCGACATTTCCTCGGCCGCGCCGGCGTTCTGCTGGATCACCTTGTCCAGTTGCTGGATCGCCTCGTTGATCTGGCTGGCGCCGACGTCCTGCTCGCGGCAGGCGGCGCTGATCTCCGACACCAGTTCGGCCGTCTTGCGGATGTCCGGCACCAGGCGTTGCAGCATCTCGCCGGCTTCCTGGGCGGCCTTGACCGTGTCGCCCGAGACCGCGCCGATCTCGGCGGCGGCCGTCTGGCTGCGTTCGGCCAGCTTGCGCACTTCCGAGGCGACGACCGCGAAGCCCTTGCCGTGCTCCCCGGCGCGGGCGGCCTCGACCGCCGCGTTCAGGGCCAACAGGTCGGTCTGACGCGCGATCTCCTGCACGATGCCGATCTTGGCGACGATGGTGCGCATAGCCTCGACGGCGCGATGCACGGCCTCGCCGCTGATTTCCGCATCCTTGGACGACTGGCGCGAGATCTTCTCGGTCTGGGCGGCGTTGTCGGCGTTCTGTTTGATGTTGGCGGCCATCTCCTCCATCGAGGCCGAGGCCTGTTCGGCGGCGGCCGCCTGTTCGGTCGCACCCTGGCTCATCTGCTCGGAAGAGGACGACAGTTCCTGGCTGCCCGAGGAGACGTTGTCGGCCGCCGTCAGCGCGTCGCCGACCACGCCGCGCAGACGTTCGATCATACTGTTGAGGTCGCCCAGCATGTCGCCGATCTCGTCCTTGCTGGTGATGACCACAGTGCGGGTCAGGTCGCCCTCGGCGACAGAGCGGACAGCTTCGGACGCACGTTGCAGGCCTTTGCGGACGATCAGGGTGATGCCGATGCAGCCGACCACCGCGCCGATCAGGGCGACGACCGCTGCGACGATGAGCCCGATACGCGCCTCCTCGAACACCGCCCTGGCGCCTTCTTCGGCCTTCGCCATCATCGCCTTGTCGCTGACCACGATACCGTGAGACGTCTCCTCGATCTTGGACAGGCTGGCCCGCGCCTCGGTCATCATCACCGCCCTGGCGCCGGCGTTGTCGCCCTCCAGGGCCAGCCGATGGATCTCTTCGCTGATCGGCTTGTACTCCGACCAGGCGCTGGCCAGCGCGACCCACTCGGCCTTGGCGTCGCCCGATGCGGCGGCCTGGCCTTGCGCCAACAGCGCCTCCAGCACGGCTCGGCCTTGACCGACTTCGTCGGAAAACTCCCGCACCGCCTCGGGGTCCGTCGTCAGCAGCATGCCGCGCTCGCGTCTCACATAGCTGCTGAATTCAGTCTGCACGCTCTGAGCACGGCTCAACTGTGCGGCCGGCCCCGCGACCACGTCATGGATCGCGGCGTGCAGCGACGACAGGTGACTGAGAGAAACGCCGACCAAGACGGCGATCGCCACGATCAACAACCCGAAGGTCACGATCAACTTGGCCTTGATGGTGAAACGCATGGCCTATCTCCCCGAGCAAACGATCAATGACGAATGACGCAAACGACCGACCCAGCGACGACCGGGCATGGATAGAAAATGGTGTGAAATCTCGACTGGGACCTGGGTCGGCGACGGTCCAAACCGCCAGCCTCTTCGTTCGACGCGCACATCATCGTCTGAGCCCATCCGCAGGACGCATCATCCCACAACCAAGGCTCATCATTACCGAGGACGGTTAAACCGACCTCAAGCGGCGCATAAGGAAGTGTACCTAACGAAATATCGTTAAGTTCTAATACCCTTACCCGATATTAAGCCCGCTGGCGCGCTACCCCGGAACTACAGCCCAGGGTCGCCAAAGGCAGGATGCGAGGCGCGACAGCCTACCCTTAGCGGCTGAGGGTCTTCAGATTGGGCTGTAGTTCGACGTCTCTGGCTCGGAACGACCAGCGTCAGATACGGCTGGAGCCGCAAACGCGATCAGGTCGGAAGACGGTCCCGCTCGGCCGCATGCCAACGCCAGGCGGTGCGGACGATG
>NZ_BSFD01000004.1:86644-230563 GCF_027922165.1 Brevundimonas intermedia | reverse complement strand
AATAGGTCTCCATGAACCAGCCGCGCGCATCGCCGAAACGGCGCGGGCGGAGAAGGGTCACAGGATTGGAAGAAACTGGCATGGCTTTCAGACTCAAACGGCGTGCACCAGAGCGATAGCAGATGATTTAAGGCAGCTTTTTTGCGATAGGGAGCGCAATGGCTCAATAAGCCAAATCTTCCGTAGGGTTTACGGGCTTGCGACAATTTTTGAAGAGTCTGGCGGATCGCCGGTTGAATGCAGCTCGAAGGCGGCACGGGGCCGAAGAGGGCGACGCGGCTCGACATCGTAATCTCTGGAGCACGGCAGTCGGCCACTACGAGCGTTACCTCAGTCGGCGGCCGCATGACATCGGCGTGCGCGTGCGTCTAGCCAATACCTTGAGAGAGTCGGGCGATCTTCCTGCCGCCATTTCTGTCCTTCGCGAGGCCCTGTCGCTGCGCCCGGACAAGGCCAACATCAAACTCACGCTGGCGGAGGTGCTGGATGAAGCGAACTTTTCGCACGAAGCCGATGCCATCCGAAGTCAAATGCTAGAGTTGGTCGGAGCCGAAACGGCCATCCCTCCCTTTTCTCAGCCGGGCGTCATATCGCGTCCCGGAGCCCCCGCCCGATCGGTCGACAGAGTCGAGATTCAAATCAAGGCGCAGACCTGCACCAAGGAGGAAGTAGAGATGACTCTCGCATCCCTGCGAGGACTGACGTCCGTAAACTGGCACGCAACAGTGCTGAAGGGATGCGACCAATCGCAAGGCGTTGAGAGTTTTGGCCCAACCGCCCCCGGAGCCTTGCTCATGTCTGATAACTTGACACGAACAGCCGCCCTCAATCCGGTTCTGTTGATCGATGCGGGTACGGTGTTGACGCCGGATTGTCTCGATTGGCTCATTTGGGCGCTGACCGATGATGTGTGCGCCGCCTATTGCGATCACGACGAAGTGGATACAGTCGGCACAAAGCGCCCGATCCTTCAATCGGCGCCTCATTTTCTGGACCTTGTCACCAACCCCTCGCCGCCCGCAGTGATCATTTTTCGCGATCATGGAAACGACGCACGCGGTTTCGGCGCTAGAGGGCTGTTGTCGTGGGCCCTGACCCGGGGAAAAGTCAGGCATGTTCCCCTCGTCTTAGCTTGCGCCAAGGCATCGGACAGGTCACTGAATACCGAGCGCCCTTCCAAGCCACAGCCGGAAGTCGCCGGACGAATTCTCGTGGTGATCCCAACCCGTGATGAAGGCGCTGCTTTGGAAGTTATGTTGACCTCACTATTCCGCAACGCGTCGTCTAGGGACGAAGTAGATGTGGTCGTCATCGACAACGGAAGCCGTGAATCCGGCACCCTTAAAATGCTGGAGCACTGGCGAAGTCAGGGCGTGGAAATTCTCCGGCGCGACGAACCGTTCAACTGGGCAAGTCTCAACAATATCGCCTGCGAAGGGCGGGAACATCCTATTGTCGTCTTCGCCAATAACGACATGGAAATGCTGTCTGAGAGCTGGGATCTGACGGCTCGACGACTTCTGTCTATGGACGGCGTGGGGGTCGTCGGAGCGCGGCTTATATACCCGAACGATCGTGTCCAGCACGCGGGCATCGTGATGGGGGCGTTGAACGGCGAACCTTTGCACGAAGGATTGCGGGCCGGTCCGGACGAGCGCGGGCCGCTTGACCGGTGGGTGCGGCGCAGGCCGGCGACGGCCGTGACGGGAGCCTTTATGGCCATGCGTCGCTCGGTCTTCGATCAGGTCGGCGGTTTCGACGCCGAAAACTTCGCTGTGTCCTGCAACGACGTCGATTTCTGTCTCCGCGCAGGAGCGGTCGGCTGGACCATTCTCTACGCGCCTGAGTTGGTTTTGCGGCATCATGAGTCTCTGAGCCGCGGCCATTCCAATACCGAAGCCAAACGAAAGCGCGTCTCAGAAGAAATGGGGCGGCTGCTCGCGCGTTGGGGGGATCGCGCTCGGTTTGATCCGACCCGCAATCCTCAATGGGAAGGGCGCGGCATTCGTCTTTTCGCGGGCATGCGAAGCCTGACAGCCGAGGAAGTGATGGATTGGGCTATCAAGACCGAAAGCCGTCCTTCCGATCAGCCGGAAACGCCGACCTTGGCATAGAGAGCGCGCAGCCTTGCGTCATAGGCGTCATCGCTGAAGAGCGCCGCCTGCGTCTTGCCGCGAATGGAAGCGTCGGTGCGCCAGTCGGCGTCGGCGTCGATAGTGCGGATCGCCTGGGATAAAGCGTTGACATCGTAGGGATCGACCTGAAGGGCTGCATCGCCCGCCACCTCAGGAAGCGAGCCCTGGTTCGATGTGAGAACGGGCGTTCCCAAGCTCATCGCCTCCAGGACGGGTAGCCCAAACCCCTCATAAAGAGAGGGGAAGAGGACAGCTTTTGCGCCTCGGATCAGGCTGACCAAGGCAGCGAAGGACATATATTCGTAGACATGGATGCGATCCGAACTCGGACCGCCGATCGCCTTCACGTGACCCAGGAGCGCAGTCTCTGGTTCGCTCAGCCAACCGCGACCGCCAACGATCACGAGAGGCGTCGTTACGCCTGACGCCAGATAGGCTTCCACGACGCGACCAAGGTTCTTTTTCGGCTCGACCGCGCCGAAATGCAGAAAATAGCTGCTCCAGCCGAGTTGGAAGGTCGCTTCCAGTTCGGCGACGATGTCCTGCTCCGTCCTATCGGTCAAAGCCTTTGGCAGGCTGACGGCCTGGTAGGTGTTGGTGACCCTGTCTTCCGGCACCCCCAGCATGCGGATGACATCCTGACGCGTCGCCTCAGAGACGACGGCGATGTGGTCGGCGTGGCGCACGACTTCCCGGCACATGGCCATGAACACAGGCTTGTTGTGCAGCGTCGTGTGCGGAAGGCGCAACGGGATGAGGTCGTGGATGGTGTAGATATTCGGCACATCACGGGCGCGCAGCGGCAGCAGGGTCGTCCAGTGCATGACGTCGGGCGGCGGCGCGTTGCGCCTATCGAAGGTCACAGGCGTGCCGCTGCCGTGTTTCTTGAATGCGCGACTGGCGTAGAAATAGAGCTTGTCGCTGGCCCAAAATCGGTCCGCCCGGGGGCGGGCGGCGTCGCCTCCTGGCCAGATGATGTCTTTAGAGATGGCGACAGGATTGGCGGTTCGTCCAAATGGGCTCAGGCGCGTCCGAACATCCCGTTCGACCTTCCGCATGAAGCGCAGCGGTGTTGCCGGCCGCTCAGGATCGAGGATCGCGACTTCGCCAAAAGGGCGCACGGACTCCGGTGAAAGCGTCGGCCCGAAAAGAGCCTCTGTTCGGAAGCCAAGGCGGCTGGCGGCTTCAAGCAGGTTTCGACTGTAGGTCGCGATCCCGGTGCCCTGCGACGCCGCGAGGTTGAAACCATCGACGCAGATCGCAGGCCGATCCGGTTTCTCGCTGGACGGTATGGGCATTCAGGCTTGTCTCGCGAAGCGGAGGCTTGTTTAGCCTAGAGGGCCTAACATGGGCTATTATCGAGTAGCCAGCAGCTCATTGCAGCTTATTGCCGGGCCAGAGCTTTAGCTTCCCGCGTGACAGCGCCCCCCTCCCCCGCTATCTCGCGCCGGTGATGAACGAAACAGAACGCCAGTCCGAGGAACGCAGCTGGGAGACGGCGAAGACGCTCGCCGAGGCCCTGCCGTATATCCAAGTTTATGACCGCGAGACCGTGGTCATTAAATACGGCGGCCACGCCATGGGCGAGAGCGCCGTGGCGCGTCAGTTCGCGGCCGATGTGGTGCTGCTGAAACTGATGGGGGTGAACCCGGTCGTGGTGCACGGCGGCGGGCCGCAGATCAGCGCCATGCTGGAGAAGGCGGGGGTCAAGTCCAGCTTCGTCGATGGGCTGAGGGTCACGGATCCCGCGACCATGGAGGTCGCCGAGATGGTGCTGTCGGGCGCGGTGAACAAAGAGATCGCCCACTGGATCACGATGGCGGGCAAGGAGGCGGACGTGCGCGGCGTCGGCCTGTCGGGCAAGGACGCCGGTCTGCTGACGGTCGAGAAGACCCGTCGCACCAAGCGCGATCCCGACAGCATGATCGAGCACGAGGTCGATCTGGGCTATGTCGGCGAACCGACCAAGGTCGATCCCAAGCTGATCAAGGGGCTGATCGCGTCGGAGACCGAGGACTGGGTTCCGGTCATCGCCCCGATCGGGGTGGCCGAGGACGGCCAGACCTATAACGTCAACGCCGATACGGTGGCGGGGGCTATCGCCGGGTCGCTGGGCGCCAAGCGGATGCTGCTGCTGACCGACGTGCCGGGGGTCAAGGGCGCGGACGGCGAGATTATTCGCCAGATGACGCTGGAGGAGGCGCAAGGCCTGATCGACACCGGGGTCGCCTCGGGCGGCATGATCCCCAAGCTGGAGACGGCCATGGCGGCGGTGCGCGCCGGGGTCGAGGCCGTGGTCATCCTGGACGGTCGCCGACCGCACGCCATGCTGGTCGAGCTGTTCACCGAGTTCGGCGCCGGCACCCTGGTGAAGGCGTCTTGATCGACCTGTCGCACGTCAACGCCTGGGTGTTCGACATGGACGACACCCTGTATCCGCGCGAGCAGGGGCTGATGGCCTTGGTCCAGGCGCGGATCAACGCCTATGTGGTCGAGGCGGTGGGCCTGGACCCGCAGGAGGCGCGGGTGTTGCAACGTCAGTTCCTGGATGAGCATGGCACAACCCTGGCCGGGCTGATGGCCAACTACACCATCGATCCCGAGGACTTCCTGCGCGTGGTGCATGAGGTGCCGCTGGACGGGGTGGAGCCCAATCCGCGACTGGCCGAGCGGCTGAAGACCCTGCCGGGGCGTTGTTTCGTCTTCACCAACGGCGCGCGGGAGTATGCGCACCGGGTGCTGGACCGGATCGGGATCGCCGACTGTTTTGACGGCGTGTTCGCCATTGAGGACGGGGATCTGACGCCCAAGCCCGAGCCCTCGACCTTTCGCCACATGATCGAACGGTTCGATTTTGAGCCCCGCAGTTCCGCCTTCTTCGAGGACACGCCCAGAAACCTGGAGCCGGCCAAGGCTCTGGGCATGGCCACGATTCTGATCGGCGACGGTCACGGAAAGCCTTTGGGCGACCATATCGACCATATCGCGCCTGACCTTCTCGACTTCCTCAACGCCCTGACTTTCAAGGACGCCGCATGACCGACCTGTCGCATCTCGAATCCGTCATCGAGGCCGCGTGGGAAGCCCGCGCCGATGTCTCGGCCGCCACCCATGGCGACGTGCGCGACGCGGTCGATACCGCCCTGGCCCTGCTGGACGCCGGCCAGGCGCGCGTCGCCTCGCGCGGCGAGGACGGGGTCTGGACCACGCATCAGTGGCTGAAGAAGGCGGTGCTGCTGTCCTTCCGTCTGAACGACAACCAGATCATGCGCGCCGGCGACCGGGGCCCGACCAGCCACGCCCCGGGCGTCGGTCCCTATTGGGACAAGGTGCCCAACAAGTTCGGCGATTGGGCGGCCGCCGATTATCAAGCCGCCGGCTTCCGCTCGGTGCCGGGCGCCATCGTCCGTCAGGGCGCCTACATCGCCAAGAATGTCGTGCTGATGCCGTCATTCGTGAACATCGGCGCTTTCGTCGATGAGGGGTCGATGGTCGACGCCTGGGCCACGGTCGGCTCCTGCGCCCAGATCGGCAAGAACGTTCACCTGTCGGGCGGGGCCGGCATCGGCGGGGTGCTGGAGCCGCTTCAGGCCAATCCGACCATCATCGAGGACGGCTGTTTCATCGGCGCCCGCGCCGAGGTGGCCGAGGGTGTGATCGTGCGCGAGGGCGCGGTGCTGGCCATGGGGGTCTATCTGTCGGGCTCGACCAAGATCGTCGATCGCGCCACGGGAGAGGTCTTCCGGGGCGAGGTGCCGGCCTATTCGGTCGTGGTGCCGGGATCCCTGCCGGATCCCAAGGGCGGTCCGTCGCTGTACTGCGCCGTCATCGTCAAACGGGTGGACGCCCAGACCCGGGCCAAGACCGGGGTCAACGAACTGCTGCGCGACTGATCACATATGAAAACGGAGGCGACCGCGAGGCCGCCTCCGTTCGATGTCATCACGCCTGTATCAGGCGGCGGTCTTCATCGCGTCGGCGTTGACGGCGGCGTCGGCGATGCCGGTCAGGTCTTCGTCGGTCTGGGATTCTTCCTGCAGGGTCTCATCCAGCAGGGCGGCGGCGTCTTCCATGCCGAGCACCAGGGCCCAGCGCTTCAGGGTGCCGTAGCGGGTGATCTCATAGTGCTCCACCGCTTGGGCGGCGGCCAGCAGGCCGGCGTCGAGGGCCGGGTTGTCCTTGTATTCTTCCATGATCTCTTCGCCCTCGGCCAGGATGCCTTCGATGGCGTCGCAGGTCTTGCCGCGCGGGGCCTTGCCGATGATCTCGAACACCTGCTGCAGGCGTTCGATCTGGCCTTCAGTCTGACCCTTGTGCTTTTCGAAGGCGGCCTTCAGCTCGGGCGACTGAGCGGCGCGGGCCATCTTGGGCAGGGACTTCAGGATCTTGCGCTCGGCGTAATAGATGTCCTTGAGCGTGTCGTGGAACAGGGTGTCGAGGGTTTTCTCAGCCATGGGGGTGTCTCGCAAATTGTGATGGGGCGCGGGGGCGCACCCCATCACAAGCGATCCGGCTGAGAACCGTTCCTGTGTTCGGAACCGAGCTTAGGGCTTCAGCCGGCGCGTTTCAGGTCCGGCGGGGTGGCCTCGTCGGTCAGGATGCGGATGGCTTCCTCGACCGAAACCACGGTCTGCGCCTGCGAGCCCAGGCGACGGATGGCGACCATGCCCTGTTCGGCTTCCTGGCGCCCGACCACGGCGATGACCGGGACCTTGCCGACCGAGTGTTCGCGGACCTTATAGCCCACCTTCTCATTGCGCAGGTCGATCTCGGTGCGCAGGCCGGCGGCCTTGAACCGGGCCACCACGTCGCGGGCGTAGTCGTCGGCGTCCGAGGTGATGGTGGCCACCACGGCCTGCGTCGGGGCCAGCCACAGCGGGAAGGCGCCGGCGTAGTTCTCGATCATGATGCCGATGAATCGCTCGAAGCTGCCCAGAATCGCCCGGTGCAGCATGACCGGCCGGTGCTTCTGGCCATCCTCAGCGATGTAGGTCGCGTCCAGCCGTTCCGGCAGGACATAGTCCAGCTGGATCGTGCCGCAGGTCCATTCGCGGCCGATGGCGTCCTTGACGATGAAGTCCAGCTTGGGCGCGTAGAAGGCGCCGTCGCCCTCGGTGACCACCGGCTCGGTCCCGGCGGCGCGGGCGGCTTCGGCCATCAGAGCCTCGGCCTTGTCCCAGAACTCGTCCGAACCGGCGCGGTTCTCGGGCCGGGTGCCCAGGCTGATATAGGCGGTCTCCATGCCTAAGTCGGCGTGGACGCTGCGGGCCAGTTTGATGAACTCGGCCGTCTCCTCGACGATCTGGTCCTCGCGGCAGAAGATGTGGGCGTCGTCCTGGGTGAAGCCGCGCACCCGCATCAGGCCGTGCAGCGAGCCCGACGGCTCGTAGCGGTGGCAGGCGCCGAACTCGGCCATGCGCAGCGGCAGTTCGCGATAAGAGCGCTGACCCTGATCGAAGATCTGGACGTGGCCGGGGCAGTTCATCGGTTTGAGGCTGAGGGTCTCGCCCTCGACCGTCTCGCAGACGAACATATTGGGCCGATACTTGTCCCAGTGGCCGCTCTGTTCCCAGAATTTGCGGTCCAGCACCTGGGGCGTCTTGACCTCGACATAGCCGGCGGCGTCCAGGCGACGGCGCATATAGGCCTCGAGCACGCGCCACAGAACCCAGCCCTTCGGATGCCAGAAGACCATGCCCCGGCCCTCTTCCTGCATATGGAAGAGCTCCATCGCCTTGCCGACCTTGCGGTGGTCGCGCTTTTCGGCCTCTTCCAAACGTTGGAGATAGGCGTCCAGGTCTTCCTTGGTGGCCCAGGCCGTGCCGTAGATGCGTTGCAGCTGTTCGCGCTTGCTGTCGCCCCGCCAATAGGCGCCGGCCAGCTTGGTCAGTTTGAACGCCTTGCCGACATGGCGGGTTGAGGGGAAGTGCGGGCCCCGGCACAGGTCGATCCAGTCGCCCTGTTTGTACAGGGTGATGGTCTCGTTCTCGGGCAGGTCGCGGATCAGCTCGGCCTTGAACTTCTCGCCGCGCGCCTCGAAGAAGACGATGGCCTCGTCGCGGTCCCAGACCTCGCGCTCGAACTTGGCGTCGCGATCGACGATCCGGCCCATCTCCTTCTCGATGGCGGCGAAGTCGTCGGTCGAGAAGGGCTCGTCGCGGAAGAAGTCATAATAGAAGCCGTCCTCGATGGCCGGGCCGATCGTGACCTGGGTTCCCGGGAACAGCGTCTGAACCGCCTCGGCCAGGACGTGGGCCGTGTCGTGGCGGATCGTATAGAGGGCGGCGGGGTCGTCGCGCATGATCAGGCGGAAGTCGCCGCCGGTTTCCAGCACCCGACCCATGTCGCGCTGCTCGCCGTTCAGCTCGGCCAGCACCGCCTTCTTGGCCAGGGACGGCGAGATCGAGGTCGCGACGTCGCGCGCCGTCGAACCGGCCGGATACTGACGCACCGCGCCGTCGGGGAATTTCAGATCGATCATGACTGTTCTTTTTCGTCGGTCTTCAGGGGCGGGACCGGGTCATAGCCCGAACCGCCGAAGGGATGGCATTTACAGAGGCGACGCACGGTGAGCCATCCCCCCTTGACCGGCCCGTGCTGGATCAGGGCGTCGCGCCCATAGTCCGAACAGGTCGGCAGGAAGCGGCACTGCTGGCCGATCAGGGGGGACAGCGTCAGCTTGTAGCCCCGATGGGCCGCGCGGACGCCGCGTTCATAGAGAGACATATGTCCCTTCGCCGGGGGCTGGATGGGTTCGCCGCGCTTATCCCCTGTCATGGCAGGGGGATCAACCGGTCAGAGCCCGTCAGGCCGCGCCGGCGAGACGAGTTCGCTCGGCCAACGCATGATTGACCGCCTCCAGCGTCGCCTCGACGGCCACCAGGGTCGAGGCGTGACGGGCGGGATAGTCGGCGACCTGACGCAGGAGGCGCAGATCCTCGAACCGGCCGACCGGGCCGTCGCCGCCGGATTTCAGCATGGCGACCATGGCGTCGCGGGCGTCGGCGATCTCCTCGCCCGAGGCGCCGATGACGGACTGGCCCAACACCCCGGCCGCCGCCTGACCCAGGGCGCAGGCCTTGACGTCCTGGGCGAAGCCGACGACGCGGCCTTGATCGTCCAGCGTCACATCGACCGTCGCGCGCGATCCGCACAGTTTGGCGATCCGCTCGCCGGTCCCGTCAGGCGCCGGCAACCGCCCCGCATGCGGCAGGTTGGCCGCCAGCGTCAGAATGCGCGCGCTGTAGAGATCGTCGATCATGGCGGAAAGATAGGACGGGCGAGGCCTAGGGGAAAGCCTAGGCGCGCGGATGGGCCGCCGCATAGGCGTTCAGCAGGCGTTCGGCGTCGACGCCGGTGTATTTCTGGGTCGTCGATAGGCTGGCGTGGCCCAGCAGTTCCTGGATCGAACGCAGATCGGCGCCGGCGCCCAGCAGATGGGTCGCGAAACTGTGGCGCAGGGCGTGGGGGGTGGTGCGTTCGGGCAGGCCCAACCGACCGCGCAGTCGCTGGACCGAGGCCTGGACGTGGCGCGGACTGAGCGGGCCGCCGCGTCGGGCGCGGAACAGGGCGTCGGACGGCTGAAGCGGAAAGGGCTGGAGCGCCAGATAGGCGTCCACCGCCGCGCGGACGGCGGGCAGAACAGGGACGATCCGGGTCTTTGATCCCTTGCCGAGAACACGCAGGGTCTCACCCAACGGAGCATCGGCCTGGGTCAGGGACAGACCCTCGGAAATCCGCAACCCGCAGCCGTAGAGCAGGGTCAGGACGGCGCGGTCGCGGGCGGCTTCCCACGGCTCAGCGTCCGGATCGGCGTCGGGTTCGGCCAGCAGGCCTCGCGCCTGGTCCTCCGTCACCGGTCGAGGCAGGGATGGCTTGATGCGGGGGCCGCGCACCAGGGCCAGCTGGGGCGCGGGCGTGTCCAGTCGTCGGTCCAGAAAGGCGTGAAAGCCGCGAATGGCCGACAGGGTCTGGCTGAGGGATCGGGCCGCCAGGGGATGATCGCCGGATCGGCGATCCGCCAGATGGGCGCGGACCTCGGCGGCGGTGACAGTCCCGAGCGCCTTCAACGTCAGGGCCTCGCCGCGATGGCGTTCGAGGAAGGCGACATAGAGCCGGCCGATATGGCCGTAGGCCTCCAGGGTGCGGGGCGACAGCCGCCGCTCGTGCGCCAGATGCTCGAGCCAGGCGAGCAGGGCCTCGGGGGCGGTCAGTTCAGCACCGGCCATCGCTCAGCCATCCGCTCCACCACCCTGGCCAGGAAGGCGGCCAGTTCGCAGCCCATGGTGGGGGTGAAGCCTTCGGGTTCGGGCGAGCCGAAAGCGCAGAGGCAGGGCCGCGGCGGTTCGCCCGGCGTCAGATGCGGCGCCATGCGGATCAGGGCGACGGATTTCACCTGATCGGCGGCCGCGCCGAACAGGTCCAGCCCCTCGAACATCGGGCCCAGCCAGGTCAGGCCGTGTTCGCCGAGCAGATTGTCCACTTCGCCGGCTTCCAAGCCACGCCAGCCAAACGGCACGCCGCCGGGGCGTTCCAGGGCGATGGCGGCGCCGGCCAGGCCGAACCGCCCTTGGGCCGCCGCGTCCAGACGGCGCGCCAGGTCGGAATGGTTGCGGGCCTCCATCAGGTCCAGGGCGGCGACGTGTGTCTGGGTCTGGGCGGCGAAATTGGCGCGGGCGATGGTCTCGACCTCACGCCGGGCGCCGGCCTCACGCTCGACCACCGCCTCGAGCCGCGTCAGGGCGGCGGCGCCGAACTCCACCACGTTGCGGCCGTGCGGACGCAGGCCGATCTCTTCCAGCAGGGAGCGATCGTCCAGCAGGGTCTGGGGATGGGTCTGAAGCCAACCGCGCACCTCGGGCCAGTGCAGGCCGTCGCCCAGATGGGGGACGGCCTCCGCTTCCGAGGTTTCGAAAAGGTCCAATGAGCCGCTCAAACAGACCTCTCCGTGACGCGCGATTTACAGGATGGACTGACCGGTCTTGGCCCAGTCCGCCACGAAGGCATCAAGACCTCTGTCGGTTAACGGGTGCTTTACCAAGGCCTTGAATGTGTCGGCGCCGAAGGTGGCGGCGTCCGATCCGGCGACGGCCGCAGCGGCTACATGGGCGACGTTGCGCAGCGAGGCGGCCAGGATCTGGGTCTCGAAACCGTGCACGTCATACAGGACGCGGATTTCTTCCAGCAGGGCGATGCCGTCGGCGCCATTGTCTTCCAACCGGCCGACGAAGGGCGAAACGAAGGTCGCGCCGGCCTTGGCGGCCAGCAGGGCCTGGGCGGCCGAGAAGCACAGGGTGACGTTGGTCTTGATGCCCTTGTCGGTGAAGACGCGGCAGGCGCGCAGGCCGTCCCAGGTCAGGGGCAGTTTGACGACCACGTTCGGAGCGATGGCGGCCAGCTTGTCGCCCTCCTTGACCATGGTCTCGAAATCGAGCGAGACGGCCTCGGCGGAAATCGGCCCCTCGACCAGGGCGCAGATTTCGGCGATGACCTCGGCGATGTTCCGGCCCGACTTGGCGATCAGCGACGGATTGGTGGTGACGCCGTCCACCATGCCGGTGGGGACCATGTCCTTGATGACGGCGACGTCGGCGGTATCGAGAAAGAGTTTCATGGACAGGGCTTTTAGCGTCACCGAGCAGCGGATGCGACTCCCTTTCTCCTCCCCAACGCTTGCGATGGGGAGGTGGCGCGGCGCGTCTTCGCGCCGTGACGGAGGGGCTCTGGCCGCACGACAGGCGCCTGTGATGCGGCAAGAGCCCCTCCACCACTTCGTGGTCCCCCTCCCCATTTCATGGGGAGGAGACGGCGAGTGAAAGTCGCCTCGGTCCTCATTCCCCTGCCCGTGCCGGAAGCCTTCGATTACGTGGCGCCCGAAGGCATGACGCTGGCGCGCGGCGATCAGGTCGCCGTGCCGCTGGGGCCGCGGCTGATCCGGGGCGTGGTGGCCGAGGTGTTCGAGACCACCGGCTCCAACCGGCGGCTGAAATCGGTGGAGTCGAGACTGGACGATCCTGCGCTACCGGCCGGCGTGATGGACTTCGTCGAATGGGCCGGGCGCTGGACCCTGTCCCCGCCCGGCGAGATGGCGGCGACCGCGCTGAAGGGGCTGCGCGCACCGCGGCCCCGGCCGGAACGCCGGGTGCGACGGGTCGGCGATCGCCAGCCGGCGCGCGCCACACCGGCCCGGACAGGCGTGCTGGAGGCCCTGGGTGAGCGCTCCATGGCGGGCGCCGATCTGGCGCGGGCGGCCGGGGTGTCATCCGGCGTGGTGAAAGGCCTGATCGACGAGGGGGTTCTGGAGATCATCGAGATCGCGGCGGAGGCGGCGTTCGACCGACCCGATCCCGACCATGCGCCGGCGACGCTGAACGGCGACCAGGCGGCGGCGGCGGCGGCCCTGGCCGATGGCGTCACGGGCGGCGGGTTCCGGCCCTTCCTGCTGGACGGCGTCACGGGGTCGGGCAAGACCGAGGCCTATCTGGAAGCGATAGCCCGGGTGCTGCGGGCCGATCCGGCGGCGCAGATCCTGATCCTTCTGCCCGAGATCGCCCTGACCCAGGCCCTGATCGAGCGGATCACGGCCCGGTTCGGCGCCGCCCCGGCCGAATGGCATTCCGGCGTCGCCCCGCCGCGCCGCCGTCAGGTGTGGGAGGCGGTGGTCGCCGGTCGGTGCAATATCGTGGTCGGCGCCCGTTCGGCCTTGTTCCTGCCCTTCGTCGACCTGCGGCTGATCGTGGTGGACGAGGAGCACGACAGTTCGTTCAAACAGGAAGAGGGTCTGGTGTATCACGGGCGCGATCTGGCGGTGGCGCGGGCGCGGATCGAAAAGGCGGCCGTAGTCCTGGCCTCGGCCACGCCGTCGCTGGAGACCCTTTGGAACGCCCAGGCCGGGCGGTATGGCTGGCTGAAGCTGGGCGCGCGTCACGGGGTGGCGGTGATGCCCGATATCGAACTGCTGGACCTGCGCCAGCACACGCCCGATCCCCAGACCTGGCTGTCGCAACCGCTGCGTCTGGTGGTGGGCGAGACCCTGGCGCGGGGCGAGCAGACCCTGTTGTTCCTGAACCGGCGCGGCTATGCCCCCGTCGTCCTGTGCCGCGTCTGCGGGCACAGATTGACGGCGCCGGACACCGACAGCTGGCTGGTCGAGCACCGCTATACCGGCCGTCTGGTCTGTCACCTGACCGGCTTCTCGATGGCCCGGCCCAAACTGTGCCCATCGTGCGGGGCCGAGGACTCGCTGGTCTCGGTCGGTCCCGGCGTCGAACGGGTCGAGGAAGAGGTGCGTCAGCTGTTCCCCGAGGCGCGGACGGCGGTGTTCAGCTCTGACACCGCGCCCGACGCCAAGTCTGCGCGGGCCTTAATCCAGCGAATGACCGACGGCGAGATCGACATCCTGGTCGCGACCCAGGCCGCCGCCAAGGGCCACAACTTCCCGCGCCTGACCTTGGTCGGGGTGGTGGATGCGGACCTGGGCTTGCGGGGCGGCGACCTGCGGGCGGCCGAGCGCACCTATCAGCTCTTGGCCCAGGCGACGGGACGGGCGGGTCGCGCCGACCGGCCGGGGCGGGCCATTCTGCAGACCTGGACCCCCGAACATCCGGTGCTTCAGGCCCTGGCGGCCGGCGACCGGGACGCCTTCGTCGAGGCGGAGATGGCCGAGCGTGAGGCGGCGGCCCTGCCCCCCTTCGGCCGGTTGGCGGCGATCATCCTGTCCAGCGAGAATGCGGCCGCGGTGGAGAAGGTCGCCGCCGACCTGGCCCAGGCCATTCCCAACGCCGAACGGCTGGAGGTCTATGGTCCCGCCGACGCCCCCCTGGCCCTGGTGCGCGGACGGCGCCGCAAGCGGCTGCTGGTGCGGGCCGACCGCGATGTGAACCTTCAGGCCTTCCTGCGCGCCTGGCTGACGCGGGTGAAGATCCCCGCCTCGGTCCGGCTGACCGTCGATGTCGATCCCTACTCCTTCCTCTGACCTCTGGGAGGCGAAGAGGATGGAGGCCTGGCCTCCGAGTCGAACGGAGGGTTTTCGGGCTTGCAGGCCCGCCGCGTAGCCACTCCGCCACCAGGCCGTAACGCGAGCAGACTGCCACAGACCGGGCCGTGGCGGATATCGCGCGCGTTTCGACCTGTAACGCGCTGTAGCGGCGAGATGGGGCGCTGAATCATCGAACGGGCGGCGACACGCGCTTCGCCGATGGCGGCAGCGGTCATTCACGAAGGCCAGGTGGTCGCTCCCGCATGTCCGATGGCGAAGGCGAGCCCTCGTCTTCAGGGTCAGGTCATCGAGGGCCGGTCATCGGTCCTCCTGAACAGGACACTGCGCCATGAAGACCCTTTCCACCCTCTGCGCTTGCGCCGCCCTTGCCGCCGCCGCCCTGGCGTCGACGTCCGCCCTGGCGGCCGACGTCACCTTCGACTTCGACGTGGCGGCCCCCACGGGACGGATCATGGTCGCCCTGTTCAACAGCGAGGCCAACTACGGCGGTGAGGGCCAGCCGGTTCGTTACGCCATGGTCGAGGCGGGCGCGCCGTCCCGGCGGGTGACGTTCGCAGATCTGCCGGACGGCGACTACGCCATGCGCGCCTTCCACGACATGGACGGCGACGGGAAGATGAAGACCAATCCGTTCGGCATGCCGGTCGAACCCTTCGCCTTCTCCAACAACGCCGTCGGCAACATGGGGCCCGCCTCGTGGGACCGCGCGAAGTTCGCCGCGACCGGCGCGGTCGCCCAGACCATCAGCCTGAAGTAACAGACCTAAGCTCGGAGCCGGACCATGACCCCTTCCCGTCGTTCTTTCCTGATGGGCGCCGCCGCCCTGTCGGCCGCCGTCGCCACACCCGAGATGGTTCGCGCCGCTGCGGCTCTCGACGTCGCCGCCAAGGCCGACTGGGCCCTGGCCACCCGCGATGTCGAGGGCGACCTGCCGCGTCAGACGATGCGCCTGATCCACGGCCGGGCGCCGGCGGGTCTGGAAGGCGCCCTGTTCCGCAACGGACCCGGTCGGTTCCGGCGGCCGGGCGGGTCCGTGACCCACTGGTTCGACGGCGACGGCCTGATGCGGGCCTTCCGCATCCAGGACGGTCAGGCCACGCTGGAGGCCCGGTTCGCCGATACGCCCAAGCGCCGGGTCGAGACCGAACTGGACGCCGTCGTGACCCCCGGCTTCGGCACAAGGGGTGACGCGCGGGCCCGCGTCGGCTCGAACGACGATTCCAACGCCGCCAATACGGCGGTCATGGCGGCCGGGAACCAGGTCTGGGCCCTTTGGGAAGGCGGCTCGCCCCTGGCCATGGATGCGGCCGACCTGTCGAGCCAGGGCTTCGTCACCCTGCGCGACGACCTCAAGGGCATGCCGTTCCAGGCCCATCCTCGGCGCGCGCCCGACGGCTCGATCTGGAATGTCGGCACGGCCGGCGACCGGGCCGTGATCTGGCGGCTGAACCCCGACGGGGGCCTGAACCGGGCCGAGATCGTCCGCCTGCCGCGCGCCAGCTATATGCACGACTTCACCGCCACCGACCGGCATGTGATCCTGGTGCTTCAGCCCTGGATTCAGGAACGCCAGGCCCTGCCCGTCATCAACGGCCTGGTGTGGCGTCCCGAGACGGGGACCCAGGTCATGGTGCTGGACAAGGACGACCTGACGCAGTCGCGCCTCTATGAGCTGCCGGGCTTCTTCCACTTCCATCTGGGCGACGCCTGGGCCGAGGCGGACGGCACGATCCGCTTCGATGTGGCGGCCAGCGGCGATCCGCGCTTCGCCGTCGATGGGGCGCGGGTTCTGGTCGAGGGACACGGGGTCGTGCCGGGCGATCCGGCCAAGCTGGCGCTGATCACCCTGCGTCCCGACGGCAAGGCCGAGATGCTGACCACAGACGCCGTCGGCGAATTCCCCAAGGCCGATCCGCGCCGTCTGGGGCTGAAGCGCAGCCTGACCGTTCACACCAGCGGCGAGACCACGGGACGCCCCCTGCCCACGGGTCTGGCCGTGCAGGACTGGGACAGCGGTCGGTCGCACGGCTTCACCTTCGGTCTCCACCAGATCGTCGAGGAGACGATCTTCGTGCCCAAGCCCGGCGCCACGGCCGAAACCGACGCCTGGCTGGTCGGGCCGTCGGTCAATCTGAAGGCCGGCCGGACCGAGCTGCACGTGTTCGACGCGGCCCATGTCGAGGACGGGCCGGTGGCGACCTGGCAGGCGGACACGGCCCTGCCGGCGGGCTTCCACGGGACCTGGGCGGGGTAAGGGGGGCGGGGGCGCGAAGCTTGCGGGCCTTCACGGTTCGACAAGACCGACGTGTCAAGGTGAGACCATGAGCCCCGTCCAGACTCCCGCCGATCTTCGCCCCATCACCGCCCTGCGTTTCGGCGCGGCGATCTGGGTGGCCGTCTACGCCTTCTGGGAGAACCTGGCCGGGGCGCCGTCCTCCGCACTGGTCCAGAAGGGCTATCTGGGGGTCGAACTGTTCTTCGTCCTGTCGGGCTTCATCCTGAGCCACGTCTATCTACAGGCGGCGGGCGAGAAGCGGTTCTCGTACCGCAGCTTCCTGTGGGCGCGGGTGGCGCGGGTCTATCCGCTGCACCTGGCGACCCTGGTCGGGGTGGGGCTGCTGGCGGGCGCCGCCCTGATCGCGGGGATGAGCGTGGACGGCAATGTGCTGAGCTGGGCGTCGCTGCCGGCCAATCTGCTGATGGTCCACGCCTGGGGCCTGGCGCCGGTGGCGGGGTGGAACCACCCGTCCTGGTCGATCTCGGCCGAGTGGTTCGCCTATCTGTGCTTCCCCCTGTTCGCCTGGGTCTTCTGGCGGCTGCGTCAGCGCCCGGTCCTAGCCTTCCTCGGAGCAGCGGTCTTCCTGGCGGCGCTCTACTACGGGTTCGAGCGGCTGGCGGGCTTCCCCCTGACCGAGGCCACCATCCGCTGGGGGGCGCTGCGGATCGTGCCCTGTTTCGCCCTGGGCTGCGCCCTGTATCTGGTCTATCGCCGGGCGCCGCTGAAGGCGCCCTGGACTGCAGCGGCCGTGTCGTTCGGCCTGATGGTGATGAGTGCGGCCCTGGGCCTGTGGGACGGGGTCACGGTCCTGCTGGCCGGAGCCCTGATCCTGTCGCTGGCCTCGCTGCCGAACGAACGGGCCGGATGGCTGGCGTCGAAGCCGGCCGTCTATCTGGGGGAGATCAGCTATTCGGTCTATATGGTCTGCGTGCCGTGGAAATTGCTGGCCGTGAACCTGGCGGCCAAGGTCACCGACGCCCCGGACAAGCAGCTTCAACTTTTCGTGTGGTTGGCGATTCTGGCTCTTTTGCCGGTCGTCGCAGCCGTCTCCTATCACCTGGTCGAACACCCGGCTCGCAAGGCTTTGAGGGGGATGGCGCTCCGTCACAAAAGCGCGTCAAGCGACAAAACACCCGACGCCGGTACGCCGAAAAGGGTTTCTCAATCCTAATTTCCTATGGTCTAAAAAGACCATCGGCAGTCGGGATACAGGCCAAGCATGATTAAACGGCTCAAAGCCGTCGCGGTTGCGACGACCTTCGGATTTCTTGCGCTGGGCGTCGCGCCCTCTTCCGCAAAGGCCGATGAGCCGTACTGGCAGTGCGTGACCTTCGCCCGCATGTTCTCGGGCATCAACATCTTCGGCGACGCCTGGACCTGGTGGCGTCAGGCCGCCGCGAACTTCCGCACAGGCAAGGCGCCCGAGACCGGATCGGTCCTGGTCTTCCGTCCCGAAGGCCGCATGAGCCGGGGCCATGTCGCCGTCGTCTCCGACATCCTGACCGACCGCGTAGTCCGCGTCACCCACGCCAACTGGGGCGGCAGCCGCGGCAAGGTCGAGGAGAACGTCACCGTCGTCGACGTCTCGCCGTCCAACGACTGGTCGCAGGTCAAGGTCTGGTACAATCCGATCAACGACCTGGGCACCACCGTCTATCCGACCTACGGCTTCATCTACAAAGGCGCCCGCGACGCCTTCGACACCGGACGCCAGATCGCCTCGAACGCCACGAGCCAATCCCGCCAGTAGGCCGCTTGCACCGCCCGCCCGACCGGGCGATAGGCGGGCATGACCCAATCCAGCGACATCACCTACGCCGGCTATCTGGCGTTGGACGACCTGCTTTCCGCCCAGCATCCGCTGTCGGACCAGCACGACGAAATGCTGTTCGTCGTCATCCACCAGACCAAGGAACTGTGGCTCAAACAGATCCTGCACGAGGTCGCCCTGGCCCAGACCCTGGTGCGCGCCGGCGACCTGGTCCCCGCCTACAAGAGCCTGGCCCGCGTCAGTCGCATCCAGGCGGTGATGACCCAGAGCTGGGACATTCTGTCGACCATGACACCGGCCGACTATCTGCGGTTCCGGGGTTCGCTGGGTTCGTCCTCGGGGTTCCAGAGCGATCAGTTCCGCCGGTTCGAGGCCATGCTGGGGCTCAAGGATTCCAGTTTCCTGAAGTTCCACACGGACCGACCCGAGGCCCTGGCCGCGCTCCAGGCCGCCATCGCCGCCCCCAGCCTGTATGACGACGCCCTGGCCCAGATGGCCAAGGCCGGCCTGCCGGTGCCGGCCGAGGTGCTGAACCGCGACGTGACCCAGCCCTACGAGCCGTCGCAAGCCGTGGAGGCGGCCTGGCTGGAGGTCTATCGCGACACCGAACGCTGGTGGCCCCTGTATCAGCTGGCCGAGAAACTGGTCGATCTGGACGACGCCTTGCTGACCTGGCGCCACAAGCACGTGGTCACGGTCGAGCGGATCATCGGCCGGCGGCGCGGCACCGGCGGCACCGAGGGGGCGGCCTATCTGGCCTCGACCCTGACCAAGCGCTGCTTCCCCGAGCTGTGGTCGCTGCGCACGAGCCTCTGACCCGGCGCCAAGGCCCGGAGGCGAAATAGACGGAATCCACTGCAATTTTTTTGAGTCTATTTTCGTCCATTGTTTGCAAGAGACGGGTGGGCAAGCGACGGGGCGGGGCTGAGCGTTCATCCGCCCAGTATGCGCGCTGGCCGGATCTTGCTTAGAAGAGGGCGGCGAATCCGCGTCGACGCCTTGAAAACAGGCGGCTTATTCTCTGGAATTAGGTGTGGAGCAAGGTTGAAGCCGGCAGGTTCTGACGCCGTTTTGATCGTCGGATCGCCGCATACGGCAACCTTCGCCACGTCCGGCCATTTCGCCGTTCGACCGCAATGCGGAAGGAAGAAGCGACATGACCAATCCCAACGCCCATGACATCAAGGTTCTGAACGGACTGATCGAAACCACGCTGGACAGCGCCGACGGCTATCACGAGGCGGCCGAACAGACCGAGGACCCGCACTATCGCACCCTGTTCGAGAACCGCAGCGCCGAACGGCGGCAGGTGGTGGAGGCCCTATCGGGCGCCGTGCGTAGCCTGGGCGGCGACCCCGAGCCGCACGGATCGATCCTGGCCAAGGCCCATCGCGCCTTTCTGGATGTGAAACACGCCCTGCTGCGCAACGATGATTCCGTCGTCGGCTCGATCAACAGCGGGGAAGGCTTCATCGCCGACAAGTTCGAAAAGGCGCTGGAGGACACGAGCATCTCCGCCACCACACGCGAGACCGTCCGTCGCGCCTATGCGGCGATCAAGATCGGGCATGACGAGATGCACGCCCTTAAACACAGTCTGGAAGGCCAGAGGGACGCCTCGAACCCGCTGTATCCGACCTAGACTCCCGCCCGTTTCGCGAAACCCCAGGCCGCGTCGCTGAGCGGCCCGACCTGGGCGGCCATGCTGCGGGCGTGGGCGCTGGCGGCGGTGCCGTCGCGGACGCGGCCGGCGATGCCCTGGCAGATCGCCGCCAGTCGGAACAGGTTGTAGGCGTAGAGCCAGTCCAGGTCGGCGGGCCGCATGCCGGTGGCGGCGGCGTAGCGGTCCACGGTCTCCTCGACCGAGGGAATGCCCAGGGCCTCGAGGTCGGCGCCGGCCAGTCCGTTCCGCAGGCTGGCGGGAATGGCCCAGGCGATCAGCAGATAGGAGAAGTCCGCCATCGGGTCGCCCAGGGTCGACAGCTCCCAGTCGAGCACGGCGCGGACCTCGGCCCGATCCTCAGCCAGGATCATATTGTCGAGGCGGAAGTCGCCGTGGACGATGCGGCTGGGCCCCTCGGGCGGGAGGCTGTCCGGCAGGAAGGCGATCAGCCGGTCCATGGCTGGGACGGGTTCGGTCTCGGAAGCACGATACTGTTTCGTCCAGCGCCCGACCTGGCGCGCGAAATAGTTGCCGGCCTTGCCATAGTCGGCCAAGCCGATGGCGGCGGGATCGAAGGCGTGAAGCCGGGCCAGGGCGTCGGTCTGGGCATGGTAGATGGCTCGGCGTTCGTCGGGCGTCAGGCCGGGCAGTTTCAGGTCCCATAGGATGCGGCCCTCGACCTTGTCCATCACATAGAAGATCGAGCCGATGACGGCCTCGTCCAGGCACAGCGCATGGGGCTTGGCCACCGGGAAGCCCTGGGCGGCCAGGGCGGAGATGACCTGGAATTCGCGATCCACGGCGTGGGCGCTGGGCAGAAGGACGCCGGGCGGCTTGCGACGCAGCACATAGGCGGCGGTCGGGGTGGACAACTCATAGGTGGGGTTGGACTGGCCGCCCTTGAACTGGCGCACCTTCAGCGGGCCGGCGTAGCCCCCGACATGGTCGGTCATCCAGGCGTCCAGCGCGGCCTCGTCCAGCCGGTAGCGGGGATCGACCTCGCGCGTGCCGGAAAAAGCCGTTTGAGCATCCTGCATAGGCGCGTCGGAGGCGTCGGTCATGTGTAGTCCTGTCGTTTCCTTTGAGCCGCCCGCGTCTTAGGCGCGGTCCGGCGCGGCGATGATGGCGGCCTTGACGGCGCGGCGCCAGCCGGAAAGAAGACGCTCGCGCTCCTGCGGCTTCATTCGGGGTTTCCAGCAGGCCGGGGCCTCTGCGGGACGGGCCTCCAGATCGGACAGCAGGCCGACGCCCAGGGCGGCCAGGCGCGCCGCTCCCAGGGCCGTCATCTCCTGGAAGGCGGGACGTTCGACCTCAACCTCGCAGATGTCGGCGACGAACTGCATGGCGAAACTGTTTGCGGTGACGCCGCCGTCGACCTTCAGCGTCTTCAGCGGCGGGGCGCCGTCCTGGGCCAGGGCGTCCAGCAGATCGCGGGTCTGATAGGCCAGGGCCTCGAGCGCGGCGCGGACGAAATGGGCCGGGCCCGAATCCCGCGTCAGCCCCACCACGGTCCCGCGCGCCTCCGGCTCCCACCAAGGCGCGCCCAGACCCGTGAAGCCGGGCACCATATAGACCCCGCCGTTGTCGGCCAGGCTCTGGGCCAGGGCTTCGGACTGGCGGGATTCGGAGATCAGCTTGACCCCGTCCCTCAGCCACTGGATCGCGGAGCCGGCCGAGAAGATCGACCCCTCCAGCGCGTAGGCGGTGCGGCCGTCGGCCCGGTAGCCGAGCGTGCCGAGCAGACGGCGCGTCGAGGCGACCGGCGTCTCCCCGACATTGGCCACCAGAAAGGCGCCGGTGCCGTAGGTGATCTTGGCGTCGCCGGGCTGCAGGGCGCCGTGGCCGACCAGGGCCGCCTGCTGGTCGCCCGCCGATCCGGCGATGGGCAGGGGGCGGCCGAACAGCGCCGGATCGGTCTGGCCGATCAGGCCGGCGCAGGGGACGATGGCGGGAAGCGCCGCGCGCGGCACGTCGAACAGGGCGCACAGGTCGTCGCGCCACTCGACCGTCTTCAGATCCATCAGGGCGGTACGCGACGCATTGGTGGCGTCGGTGGCGTGAACGCGGCCGCCGGTCAGTTTCCAGATCAGCCAGGCGTCGATCGTGCCCAGTTTCACCTCGCCCCGCGCCGCGCGCTCGCGCGAGCCGGGCGCGGCGTCCAGCAGCCAGGCGAATTTGGTCGCCGAAAAATAGGGATCGAGGATCAGGCCGGTGGCGGCCTGGACCGTCGGTTCATGCCCCTCGGCGGTCAGGCGGGCGGTGACGTCGGCGGTGCGGCGGTCCTGCCAGACGATGGCGCGGTGAAGGGGTTCGCCGGTCGCGGCGTCCCAGATCACCGCCGTCTCGCGCTGGTTGGTGAGGCCTATGGCGGCGAAACGATCGACGCCGCCCGCCTGGCGCACCACTTCGCGGCAGATCTGCAGGGTCGCGGACCAGATCTCGGCCGCGTCATGCTCGACCCAGCCGGATCGGGGGAAATGCTGGGCCAACTCGATCTGGCTGACGGCGACCGGACGAAGATCCTTGTCCCGGACCTCGAAGGCGATGGCCCGGGTCGAGGTCGTGCCCTGGTCGATGGCGAGGATCAGGCTCATGAATTTCTCTCCTGCACCGCCTTGGGCGACGCCTGCGGCTCGGGCTAAAGGGAGCATATGACGACGCACCTGCCCAGCTATGAAGGCGTTCTCGACGCCGCCCGCCAGATCGACGGCGTCGCCGTCCGCACGCCCCTGATCGAGAGCCCCGCCCTGAACGCCGTGGTCGGCGGCCGGGTTCTGATGAAGGCGGAAAACCTGCAAAGGGCCGGGGCCTTCAAGTTTCGCGGCGCCTATAACCGGATCAGCCGGCTGAGCGCCGAGGAGAAGGCGCGCGGCGTGGTGGCCTTCTCGTCCGGCAATCATGCCCAGGGCGTGGCGGCGGCGGCGGCCCTGGTGGGGACGCCGGCGATCATCGTCATGCCGTCGGACTCGCCCCAGGTGAAGATCGAGGGGGTGATCGGCTTCGGCGGCGAGGTGCGGCTCTATGACCGCTGGACCGAGAGCCGCGAAGCGATCGGCGCCGCCATCGCCGCCGAGCGGGGCTGCGTCCTCGTCCCGCCGTTCGACGACCCCTTCATCATCGAGGGCCAGGGCACGACGGCGCTGGAGATGCTGGACCAGGCCGATGCGCCGATGGACCAGCTGCTGTGCGGCGCCTCGGGCGGAGGGCTGATGGCCGGGATCAATCTGGTCATGGCCGAGCGCAGCCCACAGACCCGCGTCCTGGTGGTCGAGCCCGAGGCCTATGACGACACGGCCCGGTCGCTGGCGGCCGGGGAACGGGTCGGGCATCCGGCCGGGCCGCCGTCGATCTGCGACGCCCTGATGAGCCCCATGCCCGGCGTCCTGACCTGGCCGATCAACCGCCGCCTGGCCGGCGCCGTGACCGTGTCCGACGCCGAGGTCGCCGAGGCGGTGCGGTTCGCCTTCCGCCATCTGAAGCTGGTGGTGGAACCGGGCGGGGCGGTGTCGCTGGCGGCCCTGCTCACCGGAAAGGTCTCGGGCGCGGGCCTGACGACGGGGCTGATCCTGTCCGGCGGCAATGTGGATCCCGGCCTGTATGCCGAGATCATCGAGGGCCGTTTCGGCGCGTGACCCCTTTCCTTCCCCCGGCGCCTGGGTCAGGCTTCGCGGAAAAGGGAGGAATGGAATGACGAAGCCGCAGGAACTCCAGGGCCTGATCGGGCAGGAGATCGGCGTCTCGCGATGGTTCGAGGTCAGCCAGACGCGGATCGACGCCTTTGCCGACTGCACCGAGGACCGACAGTTTATCCATGTCGATCCGGAAGCGGCCAAGACCACGCCCTTTGGCGGGACCATCGCACACGGATTTCTGACCCTCAGCCTGGCCTCGGCGATGAGTTACGACGCCGTCGCGCCTCTGGACGGCCTGACGATGGGAATCAACTACGGGTTCGACAAGCTGCGGTTCCTGGCGCCTGTCCCGGCCGGGTCACGCGTACGCGGTCGGTTTCGCCTGATATCGGCCGAAGACAAGGGGGGCGGGCGCTGGCTTCTGAAGCACGAACTGACGGTGGAAATCGAAGGGGCGGACAAGCCGGCGCTGATCGCGGAATGGTTGGGTATGCAAATCGTCGGCGGCTAGGCGCGAGCGCGAGGGCTGCGCTGACCACACCCCTTTCCTAGGGTGAATGCAAGTGCTCCGAAAACGGTCTAAAATCGGCCGACTTGGCCATGGATCGCCAATTTAACCTGTAGCATCAATAGCACGGTGGTTGGCGCCGCCCTCTTGGCCGCCTCGTTTTCGCCTCGACGTTCCACGGCAACGCTGATAAGACCCGCGGAGGCGGTAGACCCGCCCTAGATCAAAACAGGCGGAGGGCTACCCCCTATGCGTATGAAGACTTTCGTGCTGGCCTCCAGCGCAGCGGCCGCTTTGGCCCTGTCCGCTGGCGCTGCGTCGGCCGAGCCGAACGGCTGGTACGGCGCGGTTGACGCCGGCTACCACATCATCGACGACATCAATGCCGAGTCGTCGACCACTGGCGCAAACTGGAACTATGAAGTCAACGACGGCTGGGCGGCCTTCGCCCGTCTCGGCTATCGCTTCAACCCCAGCTGGCGCGTTGAACTGGAAGGCGGCTACCGCTCGGGCGACATCGGCAAGGTTCGCGCCGTGTCGGGGACCCAGGGTCTCTGCAATCTGACGCCTTCGAACGGCGGCTGCTTCTCCCCGGAAGGCGACATCGAATCGGTGACGCTGATGGCGAACGTCATCTATGACTTCGGCTATGAAGCCTGGGGCGTGCGTCCCTTCGTCGGCCTCGGCGCCGGCGTGAACCGCGTCGACACCAACACGATCGGCAACCTTCGCGCCAATCGCGGAGCCGCCTTCAACGTTGACGACACGTCGACCGAATTCGCCGCTCAGGCGATCGCCGGTCTGGCCTGGGCCATCAGCGACCGCGCCAACATCGACCTGACCTACCGCTATCTGACGGGCGACACGACGTTCGCTTCGACGACGGTCGGCACCGGCGCTGGCGCCACGTCGTTCGGCGAATGGGACGGCGACTACGACCAGTCGCACACCGTGACCCTGGGCCTGCGCTACAGCTTCGGTGCGGAAGAGACGCCTCCTCCGCCGCCCCCGCCCCCGCCGCCTCCGCCCCCGCCGCCTCCTCCGCCCCCGCCGCCGCCCCCGCCGGTCGCTCAGAAGCCGACCGCGCGTCAGTTCGTGGTCTACTTCGACTGGGATCGTTCGGACCTGACCGCTGAAGCCCGCTCGGTCGTCAGCCAGGCCGCCAGCTACGCCAAGACCGGCGCCGCAACCCGCGTCGTCATCGTCGGCTACACCGACACCTCGGGCTCGGCCGCCTATAACCTCGGCCTGTCGAACCGTCGTTCGCGCACCGTCGCGGACGCCCTGGTCGCTCAAGGCGTCAACGGCGGCGTCATCGCCCTGGACGGCAAGGGCGAAACCGCCCTGGCCAAGCCCACGGCTGACGGCGTGCGTGAGCCGCTGAACCGTCGCGCCACCATCGACATCAACTTCTAAGACCGCTCAAAGGGTCGGCTCGGATCCCGGGCCGACCCCAGGTCAGAAGATTGTCGTAAGATTGAACGCCGCTTCCGCCCGGAAGCGGCGTTTTTCTTTGGCTGTTGTTGTGTGTGTGCGCCGACGACTGCCCCTTCGGGCATCAGTCTGCCGAGGATGTCAGCTGGATCTGCGGATCGAGTGTTGTCGGCTGAGACGGTTGAAGAAACGCTTCCCCGACAAGGACGACGAGCGTGGCCGTAAGGATGGCGCTGACCAGCGCAATCCCCGCAAGCTTCAGACCCTGCCCAAACCCTGGACCGTCAGGCGCCACCAGACTTCTCCCACCGCCACGCCCTCCGGGGAATCATACGGCGCGACCCGGTGCAAATCACGGTTCGGTGCGCCCCATGAAAAAGGGCGGCGTCCATGACGCCGCCCTCCTTGAACGTTGCGACAGGTCAGATCAGCCCGTGAACGGCCGGATCAGGATCTCGACGCGACGGTTCTGAGCCTTGCCTTCGGCAGTCGCATTGGACGCCACCGGCTGGCTGGAGCTGACGCCCGCAACATAAAGACGCTCAGCGATCACACCGCGTCGCACCAACTCAGACGCGACGCTGGCGGCGCGGCGTTCCGAAAGCGGCTGGTTGATCGCGTCGCCGCCCGAGGAATCGGTATGGCCGATGATATCGATGGTCGAACGATCATATTCCTCCAGCACGCGCGCGACGTCGTCGAGCACCGGCAGGAAGCGCGGATCGATCGACGACTGGTTGGTGGCGAAGGTCACGTCCGATGGCATGCGCAGGATGAGATTGTCGCCCTGGCGCGCGACGCCGACGCCGCTGCCCGACAGTTCGGCCTCCATGGCGCGCTGCTGACGGTCCATATACTGGCCCACGGCCGCGCCGCCGAGCGCGCCGATGCCGGCGCCGATGAGGGCGTTCTTGCGACCCTGCTCGCCGTTCGACGTATTGGTCAGATAACCCAGCAGGGCTCCGCCCAGTGCGCCGGCGATCGCGCCCGTGCCGGTGTTGTTGCGGGTCGGGGTTGAGCGATAGGGATCGGTCGTGGTGCAGGCGGCGGCTCCAAGCAGGGCGGCGATGGAGACGCTGGCGACGATAATCTTGGCGCGCATGGAATGTTCCTTCCGAATTGCAGTCTGGCGCGAAAACGCCCGCTTACTGTCTAGGTTCCAAGCTGTACCATAGATGAACAGGTCCTCCGCATCCGTCAGCCTGTAAAGCCGCCTCCAGGACAATCCGCCCCGACTGACATGGCGGCGGAATAGGCGTATGAAGCCGCCGCATAGCGCCTGAAGGAGACCGCCTGTGAGCTCGACCGAAACCCAGCCCATCGCCCCTCGGGCCATTACTCCGGTTTCGATGACGCGCTATGACGCGGACTTCCAGGGTTTCAGCGACGCCTTGGGCGCATCCTTCGCACGCTTCGGTTTCGCCGTGGTGGCGGACCACGGGCTGGACGAGGCGCGCATCGCCGCCGCTCTTGATGACGCCAAGGCCTTCTTCGCCCTGCCGGAAGAGGTGAAACGCCAATACCACCAGCCGGGAACCGGCGGGGCGCGCGGCCTGACCCCGTTCGGCGTCGAGGCGGCCAAGGGCGCCGCCACCGTCGACCTGAAGGAGTTCTGGCACGTGGGCCGCGAACTTCCGCAGGACCATCCGTACCGCCAGTTCATGCGGGACAATGTCTGGCCGAACGAAACGCCCGGCTTCAAGGCCCATGTCTATGGCATGTACGAGGATCTGGACGCCCTGGGCCGCAAGATTCTGCGGGCCATCGCCCGCTATCTGGGCCTGGACGACGGCTATTTCGACGACAAGGTCGAGATGGGCAACAGCGTGCTGCGGCTGCTGCACTATCCGCCGGTGCCGGCCGATGCGCCCGGCGTCCGCGCCGGCGCCCACGAGGACATCAATGTCATCACCCTGTTGCTGGGAGCCGAAGAAGCTGGGCTTCAGTTGAAGGAGAAGGACGGAAGCTGGCTGGACATTGCGCCACCGCCCGGCGCCCTGGTGATCAATATCGGCGACATGCTGCAGCGGCTGACCAATCACGTCCTGCCGTCGACGACCCACCGAGTGGTCAACCCGGCGCCGGAACGGCGCGGCTTCGCCCGCTATTCGACGCCCTTCTTCCTGCACTTCAACCCGGACTTCCCGATCGAGACCCTGGCCAGCGCCGTGACGCCGGACAATCCCGACCGCTACGCCGGAAAGACCATCACGGCCGAGGCCTATCTGACCGAACGGCTGCGGGAAATCCGCCTGCTCTGACGGTGGCGGTGCAGCGGATCAGCGCGCGATCCGCAGCTGGGTGATGTCGCGGCCGATGGCCTCGAAGGCCGCGACCAGGGCCGTTCCGCTGTTGGCGAGATAGGCCTTGTCGGACGAGGAGGCGCAGCCTGACAACAGGGTCGCCGCCGCGCTGTTGGCGGTGATCGAGAAGCCGACCGTATAGACGGTGACGCCCTTGGCCTTCATGGCGGTGCAAAGCTTCTGCGCCTGCGAGGCCGAGGAACCGTTGCTTGCGTTCTGATTGATCCTGACATCGTTCTGACTATAGGAGCCGGACAGCGAGTCCTTGGCGATCACCCCGCTGTTATAGGGGGTGTTGAAGTCCCCGTCGGTCATCAGGACCACCGCCTTGATGGTTTTGAACTCATCATAATCGTTGGCGGCCGAGGCCGTGGGCCACAGGCTGTTGAAATTGGGCGCCACCGTGTACCAGCCCCAGGCCGTCCCGATGTGGCCGGCGGTCGAGCCGCCCGCCGACAAGGTGTTGATGATCGACTTCAAGCTGGTGCGGTCGCTGGTCAGCGGCTGGAGCCCCACCGTAAGACAGGTGTTCTCATTGGTGCTGGAATAGTTGCGCCCCACATAGGCCGAGGCGGGCGCCGCATCGGTATAGGCCGCTGAGCCGATCCTTTCCGTCACGCAGTTGCTGATCTCATGAACGGACGTACTGCCTGCAGCATTGGTGTAGGCGAGATACTGGCAGCCCGCGACCGTGCAATAGGCCGTGCCGCCGCTGGAATAGCTGCCGGTCACGTTTTTGCTGATGACATAGGTGAAAGTGTCGGTCGTACGAGCCGTGACGGTGAAAGCCGTGTTGGAGGAGCTCCGGGTTGCATTGGTCGTGCTGTTGATCGCCATACCCGACACCCCAGTGACGACGACACGATCATTGACAGCGAATCCATGATTCACAGCCTTCACCGTAATGGTGCAGCTGGTGGGGTTGTTCGACGGCGTGCAGGCCTTGGTGACACCGGTGATGGTCTTGCCCGCGGCCACAGGCCCCCGCGCGGCGGCGGCGCGCGATCCCATAAACACCCCCATCGAATAGGGCACGACCGACATGCGCGAAGTGTAGGGGGTCTGGACATCCTTGACGACGATATCGACCATCTTGAGCGCGGCGGTCTTGAGGTTGGCGATGTCGTTGCCGTCCATCGAGCCCGTGATGTCCAGCACCATGGCCACTTCAAGGTTCTTGGCCGACCGATTGACCTCGGAATGGACATTGACGGGAATAGTGTCGTCGAGCAGTTGGCCGTAAGGCGGCAGGACGATGTTGGCGACCAAGGTCTTCACCCGGCCGACCGCGTCGGAGACGACGACGGTCGTGCCGTTCATCACGACAGTGACATCGGAATCCTGGATTGGCTCGATCTCTGTATTCTCAAGATTGGCCCGCAGGGTGATCAGGGTGACGGTCTTCAAGTCCTTGGGGTCCGTGTAGGACGAGCGGGCCGCAGACAGGGTGGCGGCGTCCAGGGCGTCCTGGAACTGGGACCGGGCCGTCGTCACACGGTGTAGATCAATGCCGCCGAGCGCCAGCATGGCGATGATCGGCAGGCTGAACGCGAAGATCATCGCCACATTGCCGCACCGGTCGTGGCCCAGGCGCGAGACGAGGCTGCAGAGGCGGCGGACCGCCCGACGGATCGATGGAGAGGCCAAGTTCGTCGCTTCCCTGCCGGGCGCACACGGCCCGTATGTCGGCAGAATGCCGTCATACGGTTAAGAGAAGCCTCAAGCCTCAGGTTAACGGCCCCGCGGACCTATATGGCCTGGGCGGCCTCAGGCCTCAGACCAGCCGCAGTCGCGGCCGCGGTTCTGAACGGTGAGCCATTCATTCAACGGAGCGAAATAGTCGGCCACGGCGGAGGCGTCGTTGGTGGTCTCGCCGGTGAAGGCCTGCATGGCCTCGGGCCAGGGCTTGGACTGACCCATCTCCAGCATGGCGTTGAAACGGGCGCCGACCGCCTCGTTGCCGTAGACCGAGCAACGGTGCAGCGGCCCGGTCCAGCCCGCCTGTTTGCAGGCCGCGCGCTGAAACTGGAACTGGTAGATATGGGCCAGGAAGTAGCGAGTGTAGGGGGTGTTGCCCGGCACATGATATTTGGCGCCCGGGTCGAAGGCGTTGGTCGGACGCGGCCCCGGCGGAACCAGGCCCTGGTATTTCAGCATGTCGGCGGTCCAGGCGGCGTTGTACTGATCCGGCGACGTCTCGCCGGAGAAGACGCCCCAGCGCCAGCGATCGACCATCAGGCCGAAGGGCAGGAAGGCGATCTTGTCGAGCGCCATCTTCAGCAGGAAGGGAATGTCTTCCTCCGCCCCCGGCGTCGTCTTCAGCAGGCCGATCTGGTTCAGATAGGTGGGGGTCAGGGCCGACAGGCCGACGAAGTCGCCGATGGCCTCGTGGAAGCCGTCGTTGGCCCCGTTGCGGAACAGCATCGGCTGGTTCTTGTAGGCGCGCTGGTAGTAGTTGTGACCGAGCTCGTGGTGGACGGTGTAGAAGTCGTCGCCGTTGACGTTGGTGCACATCTTGATGCGGATGTCGTCGGCGTTGTCGAGGTCCCAGGCCGAGGCGTGGCAGACCACCTCACGGTCGCGCGGGCGGACGATCTGGCTGCGCTCCCAGAAGGTCTGGGGCAGGGGATCGAGGCCCAGGGAGACGTAGAAGCCCTCGCCGGTCCTGACCATTTTCACGGGGTCATAGTCGGCGGTCTTCAGCAGTTCGGTCAGGTCATAGCTGGAGGCGCCGCCGCTGGTTGGGGCCACGACGTCATAAATATTGCCCCACTGCTGCGACCACATATTGCCCAGGAGGTCGGCGCGGATCGGGCCGTGGTCGGGCTGGACGGCGTCGCCGTATTTGGCGTTCAGCCGGGCGCGGACATAGCAGTGCAGATTCTCGTAGAAGGGTTTGACCTGGGCCCACAGGCGGTCGGTCTCCTCGGCGAAATCGTCAGCGGGCATGTCGTAGCCGGATCGCCACAGGGCGCCGGTGTCGGCGAAGCCCAGGTCGCGCGCGCCCTCGTTGGCGATCTCGACCACGCGGGCGTAGTCGTTCTTCATCACCGGCGAGACGGTGCGCCAGCCTTCGTACAGGGCCTTGGTCTCGTTCGGATCGCGGCTGTCAGCCAGGATCAGCGAGGCCTCGTCCAGGGTGATCGGCCGGCCCTTGAAGTCGAACTTGCCGGTCGAATAGGTCGAGTCCAGCCGGGTGGTGATTTGCGACAGCTCCTCGGCCGCGCCGGGACGGTTGGGGGCGGGCAGGACGATGCCCAGCCGCATCAGGTTCAGCTTGCGCCGGACGACGGGATCGACCGCGACATCATTGAACTTCGCCGCCTGGTTGGCGAACTGGACCTGAAGCTCGGTCGCTTCGGCGTTGACCTTTGACTCCAGCCACATGGTGTCGAAGGTGATGTTGGTGGCGCGGTTCCATTGCACCCGGGCGGCGTATTCGCCGAAGGTCAGCATCTTGGCCTCGGCGTCTGCGACGAACTGGGTGGCGCCCGCGACGGTGGTCGGATAGTCGGCGCGCAGGCCGGTGGCGGTGACGGGTGCGGGGGTGAAGGTCTGTTCGCCGCCGTCGGCCTGAAGCGGAAGGGTCGCGTCAGGGGTCGGGGTCGTGACGGCGGCGCAGCCGGCGGTGAAGGCGAGGGCGCAGACCGCGACGGCGGTCATCATCTGACGCTTCATGATGAATCTCCTGAACAGCGCGGGCAGGAGAGGTCAGCCGTGATCCGTCGTCAAGCGCCGCCGTTCAGCGGAGATTTTTGGCGGCTATCGGCCTTCGGCCTATTTGAGCCGGACGCAGGCGTTCAGATCCTGAGTGCGGACCGTCCCCATGGCGGCCTGGATGCGCGAGGCGCGTCGGCGGACATACGGGCCGGGCGACGCCGCCTTGTAACGGCGGGGCGCGGGGAGGATGGCGGCGAGACGCGCGGCCTCGCGGGGGGTCAGGTCGGCGGCGTCCTTGCCGAACCAGTGCTGGGCGGCGGCCTGGGCGCCGTAGACGCCCGGGGCCCATTCGACCACGTTCAGATAGACCTCCATGATCCGGCGTTTGGACCAGACGGTCTCGATCAGGACGGTGTAGCCCGCCTCGAATCCCTTGCGGATCCAATCGCGGCCCGGCCAGAGGAAGACGTTCTTGGCCGTTTGCTGGCTGATGGTCGAGCCGCCGCGGATGCGGCCGCCCTCGGCGTTGTGGTCCAGGGCCTTCTGGATCGCCTCCATGTCGAAGCCCTGGTGGCTGCAGAAACGGGCGTCCTCGGCGGCGATGGCGGCGTTGACCAGATTGGGCGAGATGTCGTTCAGACCGCGCCACTGATAGTCCAGACCCTCGCCGCGCACGGCCTGGCGCAGCATCAATATGGTCGGGGCGGGCGGCAGGACGGCGACGATCAACACACCGCCGATGGGCAGCAGGGCCAGGACCGCCAGGGCGATCAGGGCCGCCCGGAACCAACCCTTTTTCCGCCCGCGCGCCATTACAGGATCGCCACGCCGGCGGCGCCGTCCTCGTCGGCCCAGGCGACCTTGTCGGCGGCCGGGCTGAGGGACAGGGCGACGATGGACGGGCCCTTCTCGGCCTTGACGAAGTTCAGGCCCTGGGCGGCCGGATGGGCGACCCAGACCCGGCCGTCGGTCAGGCCGGCGGCCAACAGGCCGTGCTCGGTCCGGGCCGAGACCAGATTGACCAGGGTGGAGTCGTCATAGCCGATCTCACTCGCCTCGCGCCCCATGGGACCGTTCGAGCCCACGAAGGGCCACAGCACCGCGCCCTGCGCGCCCGAGGTGGCCAGAAGCTGCCCGCCGGCGAGGAAGGCCAGCGAGCGGACCTTGGACGGATAGCCGCCCATGCGCAGGTTCTTGGCGTCCTTCAGCCGCCAGCCGTGCAGTTGGCTGTCCTGCATGGTGGTGACCACGAAGGCGCCGTCGGGGGAGAAGGCCACGCCCGTGTGGGATCCGGCCCAGGCCAGTTTGACCGGCTGCTGCTTCTCGATCCGGGCGTACCAGAGGGCCGCGCCGCCGTAGGTCGAGGCGGCGATCCGCCGGCCCTTGGGCTCGAAAGCGACGCCGGAGACGGTGCGTTCGTGCTGGAAATCGCGGCGGAAGGCTGCGTCCTTGGGGTCGATCACCGACAGGGTGCGGCCCCAGGAGAAGGCGATCAGGCCCGAGGCGGGCGAGGCGTCGAGGGAGTCGATCCACTGGTTCTTGGCCGTGGCCAGGACCGCAGTTTCGGCGCCGCGGCGGCTCCAGACCACTTGGCCGTCGTCGCCGCCGGTGACGATGCCGTCGCCGCTCGGGTGGACGGCGGCGCACAGGACGGCGCCGTCATGAGCCTGGACCGTCGCGCCGTCGGCGAACCGGACCGAGCCGTCGCCGAGGGCGAAGACGGCGCCGGCGTTGTCGAACAGGGCGGCGGTGACCTGGGCGTCGAAATCGAAGTTCATGGCGGAGGCGTTAGCGGGTTGCGAGGGCGGGGGCAAATCGCAGGTTTGTTCTCCCTCTCCTTCATGGGGAGGGATGATCGCGCAGCGATCCGGGTGGGGCCGTAACGGCGCGAGCGATGTCCTGACTGCCCCACCCCGGCTACCCCCGGATCAAGTCCGGGGTTCGCCGCCCCTCCCCATAAAGGGGAGGGAGAAGACTACACCGGGTCGGTGGGCGGGGGTGCGACAGGGGCCGGCGCGGCCTGAGCCTTGGCGGGTTCGTCCGGCAAGGGGATGAACTCCAGCGAATCCTCGCTGGGCAAGGCCATCCGGCCCGCCTTCCAGTCCGCCTTGGCCTGGTCGATGCGGGCCTGGCTGGAGGCGACGAAATTCCACCAGATCAGCCGTTCGCCCACCGGTTCGCCGCCCAGGACCATGACGGTCGACTGAACGAGGGCCTTAATGGTCGGCTCAGCCGTCGGCTCCAGCACGATCATCTGGCCTTCGTGGAAGGTGCGGTCGTCGACCTCGATGGAGCCCTTGGCCACAAACAGGGCGCGTTCGCTCATGCCGCCGGCGCCCTTGCCCGGAGGGGGCGCGGTTCTGACGCCGGGCTGAAGCTCCCAATGGACGTAGAAGAGCGGCGAAGACACCGGCACGGCCGCCTTGGCGCCATAGGCCTCGCCCGCCACCAGGCGCGCAAACAGGCCACCGTTCTCGTAAGCGGGCTGGGCGTCCTCATCCAGGTGATGGAAGGCGGGATCGATTTCCTCGGCCTCGTCGGGCAGGGCGATCCAGGCCTGCATGCCGTGCATCGGTCCGCCCCGGCTCTTCTTAAGGGGGTCCGTGCGCTCGGAGTGGACAATGCCCTTGCCGGCGGTCATCCAGTTCACCTCGCCGGGGCGGATGACCTGATTATAGCCGAGGTTGTCATGGTGCATGATCTCACCCTCGAACAGATAGGTGAGGGTCGACAGGCCGATGTGCGGGTGCGGCCGCACGTCGATGGCGTCCGAGCCCGGCGCGAACTCGGCCGGCCCCATCTGGTCCAGAAAAATGAAGGGCCCGACCATTCGGCGCGAATGGAAGGGCAGGACGCGGCCGACCTCGAACCCGCCCAGGTCCTTGCGGCGCGCGTCGATCACCAGTTCGATCATGATTTCGGCATCCCCTTCGGCGGACCAAGGCCCTCAGTGGAAAGGTCCGCCGAACAGTCTTATCCGACGTGAGGGGTGACTATGCCAAGAGGCAGAGCGGTCACATTCTTCACGCCGCGCGTGACGATATGGCTCTCGCAGTCCGAAACGATGCCCAGCGCCAGCAGCTTCTCGCGCAGGAACTTGTCGAAGGCGTGCATGTCGGACGTGATGATCCGCAGCACATAGTCTTCGCGCCCCGTAATGGTGGCGCACTGAACCACTTCCGGCCATTTGGCGACGGCGGCCTCGAAGATGTCGAGGTTCTCGGCCGACGGCAGCATCAGTTTGACGATGGCGTAGACCTCGAAGTCGAGGCCCAGCAGTTGCGCGTTCAAAAGGGTTACGCGCTTGGTGATCAGACCGGAATCTTCCAGTCGTTTGATCCGGCGCCAGCAGGGCGAGGCCGACAGACCGACCCGGTCCGCGACCTCCGCCACCGACAGGCCGGCGTCTTGTTGCAGGATATCCAGGATCCGAGCGTCGATGGGATCGAGTTCGTCCGCCAATGCGTTTCTCCGATTAACAGTATGGCGAAATAAAATACCCTAAATCGGGATTTCGCAAGGTCAAATTGAGCGAGCACCTGCTTAGGCGCCGTGTTATCAAACGTCCAGAGGAAACACGGACGGACCCCCGAACGGACATGGACGCCCGCATGAACGACAAATTGAGCCAAAAGAACAGCCGCCCGCTGTCGCTGCGCGTGCCGGAGCCTTCGGGCAGACCGGGCGATGCGCCGGACTTCACCCATCTGTCGATGGACCCCGCCGGGGCCGTCGAGCGGCCGGACGTGGCGACAACGCCCTATGAGATGCGCGACCACGCCTTCCGGCTGATTCGCGTTCTTGACGACGAAGGACAGGCCGTCGGGCCTTGGAATCCGCGCCTGGACCCCGAGACCCTGCGTCGCGGCCTGAAGGCCATGATTCTGACTCGCGCCTTCGACGACCGGATGCACCGCGCCCACCGCCAGGGCAAGACCAGCTTCTATATGAAGTGCACCGGCGAGGAGGCCATCGCGGTGGCCCAGGGCATGCTGTTGAGCCGCGAGGACATGGGCTTTCCGACCTATCGACAGCAGGGGCTTCTGATCGCGCGCGGCTATCCGCTGGTCGAGATGATGAACCAGATCTATTCGAACGCGGCGGACCCGATCAAAGGCCGCCAGCTGCCGATCATGTATTCCGCCAAGGACTATGGCTTCTTCACCATCAGCGGCAATCTGGGCACCCAGGTCCCGCAGGCCGTCGGCTGGGCCATGGCCAGCGCCTACAAGGGCGACGACAAGATCGCCATCAGCTGGATCGGCGACGGCGCCACGGCCGAAGGCGACTTCCATAACGCCCTGACCTTCGCCAGCGTCTATCGCGCGCCCGTCATTCTGAACATCGTCAACAACCAGTGGGCCATCAGCTCCTTCCAGGGCATAGCCGGCGGGCTGGAGACCACCTTCGCCTCCAAGGCCATCGGCTATGGCCTGCCGGCCCTGCGGGTGGACGGCAACGACTTCCTGGCGGTCTGGGCGGCGACCCAGTGGGCCGAGGAGCGCGCCCGGTCGAACCAGGGGGCGACGGTGATCGAACTGTTCACCTATCGCGGGGCCCCGCACTCGACCTCCGACGATCCCAGCCGCTATCGCCCCGGCGACGAACACGAGAAATGGCCGCTGGGCGATCCGCTGGACCGTCTGCGCCAGCACCTGACCGTGATTGGCGAATGGGATGACGAGCGCCACGCCACAGCCCTGCGCGAGGCGGTCGAACAGGTCCGCGCCGCCGGCAAGGAGTCCGAAGCCATCGGCACCCTGGGACAGTCGCGCCCCAGCGTGAAGACGATGTTTGAAGAGGTCTATGCGACCGAGGACTGGCGGCTGATCGAACAGCGCCGCGAGGTGGGGGTCTGACCATGGCTGAGCAAATCCCCTTCACCGACGCTGATCGCAACGACGGCGTCGAGCCGGACATGGTCGACCAGAACGCCGCCCCCGCCTCGGAAGCGACGGGATCCGGCGTACAGCCGATGAACATGATCCAGGCCCTGAACTCGGCCATCGACGTCAAGATGAGCGAGGACGCCAACGTCCTGTCGTTCGGCGAGGACGCCGGCTATTTCGGCGGGGTCTTCCGCGTCACCGACAAGCTGCAGCAGAAGCACGGCCTGACCCGCAGCTTCGACGCCCCGATCAGCGAATGCGGCATCGTCGCCGCCGCCATCGGCATGGGCGCCTATGGTCTGCGCCCCGTCGTCGAGATCCAGTTCGCCGACTACATCTATCCGGCCTATGACCAGATCGTCTCCGAAGCGGCCAAGATGCGCTATCGCTCGGGCGGTCAGTTCACCAGCCCCATCGTGGTGCGCAGCCCCTATGGCGGCGGCATCTTCGGCGGCCAGACCCACAGCCAGTCGCCGGAAAGCCTGTTCACCCATATCGCCGGCCTGAAGGTCGTCATTCCGTCCAACCCCTATGACGCCAAGGGCCTGTTGATCGCCGCCATCGAGGATGACGACCCGGTCGTCTTCTTCGAGCCGAAACGTCTCTACAACGGTCCGTTCGACGGCTGGCACGAGAAACCGGTCAGCCCGTGGAAGGCGCAGGACCTGGCCCAGGTGCCGACGGGCAAATATGTCGAGCCCATCGGCAAGGCGCGGGTCATGCGTGAGGGGAACGACGTCACCATCCTGGCCTATGGCACCATGGTCTGGGTGGCCCTGGCCGGGGCCGAGCACGCGGGCATAGACGCCGAGGTCATCGATCTGCGCTCGCTCGTGCCGCTGGACATCGAGACCATCGAAGCCAGCGTGAAGAAGACCGGCCGCTGCGTCATCGTGCACGAGGCGCCCAAGACCTCGGGCTTCGGCGGCGAACTGTCGGCCCTGGTTCAGGAGCGCTGCTTCTATCACCTGGAGGCGCCCATCGCCCGCGTCACCGGCTGGGACACGCCCTATCCCCATGCTTTCGAATGGGAATATTTCCCCGGACCGCAACGGGTCGCAGACGCCTTGAAGAGCGTCATGACGGGAGGTCGTTAAGATGGGTCGTTTCGTCTTCAAACTGCCCGACGTGGGCGAAGGCACCGCCGAGGCCGAACTGGTCGGCTGGCACGTCAAGATCGGCGATGTCGTGGCCGAGGACCAGATCGTCGCCGACGTCATGACCGACAAGGCCACGGTCGAGATCACCGCCCCGGTGTCCGGCAAGGTCATCGCCCTGCACGGCGAGCCCGGCGCCATGGTGCCGGTGCGTGGGCCGCTGGTGGAGTTCGAGGTCGAGGGGGCGGGGAATGCCGAAGAGGCTTCGCCCCCCTCCCCGGCTTCGCCGGTACTCCCCCCAAGGGGGGGAGATCGCGCGGCATCCAATCCTCCCCCCTTGGGGGAGGTGGCGCCGAAGGCGACGGAGGGGGCTGACGCCCCACAGACCTCCACCGGCAACTACGTCTTCAAACTGCCCGACGTCGGCGAAGGCACCGCCGAGGCCGAGCTGGTCGGCTGGCACGTCAAGGTCGGGGATGCGGTCGAGGAAGACCAGATCATCGCTGACATCATGACCGACAAGGCCACGGTCGAGATCACCTCGCCGGTCGCCGGTGTCGTCGTCGCCCTGTACGGCGAGGCAGGACAACAGGTCCCGGTCGGTGGGCCGCTGGTGGCCTTCGATGTGGCGGGCGCCGGGAATGTCGCCAAGAGCACCGTTCAGGCCCCCTCCGTCGCCTCCGGCGACACCTCCCCCAAGGGGGGAGGATCAGCACCGACAGCCGCCCCGAAATCCCCCCCCCCTGGGGGGAGTACCCGCGCAGCGGGGGAGGAGGGCAAGTCTGTCGCGCCCCCCGCCCTGACCGGCCGCGCGCCCGGTGAACGCCCCCTCGCCTCGCCCGCCGTGCGCAACCGCGCCCGCGACCTGGGCGTGGACCTGACTTTTGTGCCCGGCACCGGCCCCGCCGGGCGGATCACGAACGAGGACCTGGACGGCTTCATCGCGCGCGGCGGCGCCCAGCCGGCGTCCACCCCGTCCGGCGGCGGGTCGACCTATGCGAAAGCGGAAGGGACCACCGAGGTCCGCATCATCGGCCTGCGTCGCAAGATCGCGGAGAAGATGGCCGAGAGCGTGCGCCGCATTCCGCACATCACCTATGTTGAGGAGATCGACGTCACGGCGCTGGAAGAGCTGCGCGCCCACCTGAATGCGACGAAGTCCAAGGATCAGCCCAAGCTGAACGTCCTGCCCTTCATCGCGCGGGCCATCGTGGTCGCCCTGCGCGACCAGCCGCAGATCAACGCCCACTATGACGACGAGGCCGGCGTCCTGACCCAGCACGCCCCGGTCCATCTGGGCATCGCCGCCCAGACGCCGAACGGCCTGATGGTGCCGGTGGTCCGTCATGCCGAGGCGCGCGATCCCTATGATACGGCGCTGGAGATCGCCCGCGTCTCGGGCGCGGCCAAGGACGGGTCGGCCAAGCGCGAGGAACTGTCGGGCTCGACCATCACCATCACCTCGCTGGGGACCCTGGGCGGAGTGGTCCACACCCCGATCATCAACCACCCCGAGGTCGCCATCGTCGGCCCCAACAAGATCGCCGAGCGGGTCGTGGTTCGCGACGGCCAGATGGTGGTGCGCAAGATGATGAACCTGTCGTCGTCGTTCGATCATCGGATCGTCGACGGGTATGATGCGGCGGTGTTCGTGCAGCGGATCAAGGGGTTGCTGGAGCAGCCGGCGACGCTGTGGATGGGGTGAAGGCGTGAAGCTCACCGGTCCAATCATCTCGCTGGCGGTGCTGACAGCCTCGGCGACTCCCGCCTTGGCCTGCAGTCTCCCATCGGACTATGCGAAGTTCGAGCAAGCGTACTATCGATCCGTGACATCGGTCTATCGAGTGGAGGCGGAGGACTTCACGCCGGTGGACTCCCGCTCTCCTGATGACAGTTTCAGCGTTCGCCTAAAGCCGACCGAGGCGATCTGGGGCCAGGCTCCGCCTAAGCCGTTCACGCTCACCTTCACACCGGGAATGTGTAATGGCTGGTTTTTTGAGAATGTGAAGCAAGGCGAAACGCTGAACGGCAGGGCCTATTTTGTATTCCTGGCCCCACTGGCGCAGGAGCAGCCTTCCGAACTCCATATAATGCCGGCCGGCGATCAATCAGCGGCGGAGGCTCTCGTCATGCTGGGGCGGTTGCAAGAGTCGGGAGGTTGGGCGCCGCGCGCGGAAGACGATGCGCTTCCGTCCTGGCCACCGGCAGGCGCAATCGACTCCACCAGGCCGGCTCCCTACTGGTCACACCTAGTCCGTTGGCCTGCGATGATCGGGCTTGCGGTCGTTCTGTTCCTTATCGGCCTCGGGGTTGGACGCGCGTCTCGCCCGGATCGAGCAAAGTCGTAGCCATGACCCAGACCCTGAAGACCAAAGTTCTCATCATCGGCGCGGGCACCGGCGGCTATGTCGCGGGCATTCGTTGCGGCCAGCTGGGCCTCGACACCGTGCTGGTGGACGGGGGAGATGGGCTGGGCGGGACCTGTCTGAACGTCGGCTGTATTCCGTCCAAGGCCATCATCCATGCGGCGGGCAAGTTCGAGACCGTGGCCAAGGCGGCCGGGGGCGGGACGCTGGGGATCACGGCGGCCAAGCCGGCCATCGACCTGAAACAGACGGTCGCGTGGAAGGACGGGATCGTCCGTAAGCTGAACGCCGGGGTCGCGGCCCTGCTGAAGAAGGCCAAGGTCAAGGTGATCAAGGGCTGGGCGAAGTTCGAGGACGCCAAGACCTGCATCGTCCAGACTGACGACGGCGACATCCGCATCACGGCCGAACACGTCATCCTGGCCACGGGATCGGAGCCGGTCGAACTGCCCTTCCTCCCCTTCGGCGGCGACGTCATCTCCTCGACCGAGGCGCTGAGCCTGTCGGAAGTCCCGAAGAAGCTGGTCGTCGTCGGCGGCGGCTATATCGGGCTGGAGCTGGGCATCGCCTTCAGGAAGCTGGGGGCCGAGGTGGCCATCGTCGAAATGGCCGAGCGGATCCTGCCGCTCTATGACAAGGCCCTGACCGATCCGGTCGCCAAATGGCTGGAGACGCACGGCGTCGAGCTGCACCTGGGCGCGCGCGCCGGCGGCTTCGGGGACGGCAAGCTGTCGATCACGACCAGGGATGGCGAACCGCTGCAACTGGACGCCGACAAGGTGCTGGTCACGGTGGGGCGTCGGCCGCGCACGCAAGGGTGGGGTCTGGAGAATATGGGCGTGGCCATGGCCGGACCCTTCGTGAAGATCGACCAGCGCTGCGCCACCAGCATGAAGAACGTCTGGGCCGTGGGCGACCTGACCGGCGAACCCATGCTGGCCCACAAGGGCTCGGCCCAGGGCGAAGTGGTCGCTGAGATCATTGCGGGCCATGATCGGGTGTTCGATCCCGTCACCATCGCCGCCGTCTGTTTCACCGAGCCGGAGATCGTTTCGGCGGGTCTGGGCCCGAACGATGTCGCGGGCCGCGACGACGTGATCCAGTCGGTCTTCCCCTTCGCCGCCATCGGCCGGGCCCTGGCCATCGAGGCGGGCGAGGACGGCGGCTTCGTGCGGGTCATCGCCTCCAAGGCCGATCACCGTATCCTGGGCGTCCAGGCGGTCGGCCAGCATGTGTCGGAGCTGTCGAACAGCTTCGCCCAGATGCTGGAGATGGGGGCCGTGCTGGAGGATGTGGCGGGAACCATCCACGTCCACCCGACCCTGGGCGAAGCCTTCCACGAGGCGTCGCTGCGGGCCCTGGGCCACGCCATCCATATCTGAAGGCCGGGTCAAAACCCCGGCCGTCCGACGACGGATCCGCGCGACCTTCGACCAGCCGTCCGTACGGCTGAGGCGGCGAAACGGCGCTGGCACGAAAACAGGGTGACAAAGCGCCAAAAGCGCCAAGAGCGCCATTCGCCGGGGACGCGGACAGCGACGGGAGTGGGGATTCGATTTTCAAAGACCGTTGGGCGGAGAGTATCGCACGGTTTTGGAGCGTGGTGGGTCGAGGCGCGACCTCACGCGGTAAAGACCTGAAAAGACTGGATTCGGGTTGCGGAATTAGGATGGCCCGCGCGGCCTGAGCGACCAAAGAAAAAGGGCGGGACCTCGCGGTCCCGCCCTTCTGCATTTTCAGCCTGGAGTGGCTTGGACTTAGAAGTCCATGCCGCCCATGCCGCCCATGCCGCCCATGTCAGGCGACGAGGCGCCGCCCGACTTCTTGGGGGCGTCGGCGACGGCGGCTTCCGTGGTGATCAGGATGCCGGCCACCGAAGCGGCGTCTTGCAGGGCCGTGCGGACGACCTTGGCGGGGTCGATGACGCCCATCTTGACCAGGTCGCCGTATTCTTCGGTCTGGGCGTTGAAGCCGAACGAGGCGTCGTCGTTTTCCAGAACCTTGCCGACCACGATCGAGCCTTCGACGCCGGAGTTTTCGGCGATCTGACGGATCGGAGCCTGCAGGGCGCGACGGATGATCGCGATGCCGGCGTTCTGGTCAGCGTTGTCGCCCTTGACGTCGGCCAGGATCTTGGAGGCCTTCAGCAGAGCGATGCCGCCGCCCGGAACGATGCCTTCGTCAGCCGCGGCGCGCGTGGCGTTGAGGGCGTCGTCGACGCGGTCCTTCTTTTCCTTCACTTCGACTTCGGTCGAACCGCCGACGCGGAGAACCGCGACGCCGCCGGCCAGCTTGGCCAGACGTTCCTGCAGCTTTTCCTTGTCGTAGTCGGAGGTGGTGTCTTCGATCTGGCGCTTGATCTGGGCCACGCGGGCTTCGATGGCTTCCTTCTCGCCGACGCCTTCGACGATGGTGGTGTCGTCCTTGGTGATCGAGACCTTCTTGGCCTTGCCGAGCATGTCGAGGGTGACGGTCTCAAGCTTGATGCCCAGGTCTTCCGAGATGACCTGGCCGCCCGTCAGGATGGCGATGTCTTCCAGCATGGCCTTGCGGCGATCGCCGAAGCCCGGCGCCTTGACGGCGGCGACGCGCAGGCCGCCCCGCAGCTTGTTGACCACCAGGGTGGCCAGGGCTTCGCCTTCGATGTCCTCGGCGATGATCAGCAGCGGACGGCCCGACTGCACCACGGCTTCCAGGATCGGCAGCATGGCTTGCAGCGAGGTCAGCTTCTTCTCGAACAGCAGGATGAGGGGCTCTTCGAGAACAGCCTCCATCTTGTCGGCGTTGGTGATGAAGTAGGGCGACAGGTAGCCGCGGTCGAACTGCATGCCTTCGACGACGTCGACGGTGGTGTCGGCGGTCTTGGCTTCCTCGACGGTGATCACGCCTTCGTTGCCGACCTTGGCCATGGCCTGGGCGATCAGCTCACCGATTTCCGAGTCGCCGTTGGCCGAGATGGTGCCGACCTGGGCGATTTCCGAGTTGTTCGAGACCGGCTTGGACTTGGACTTGATCTCTTCCAGCACCAGGCCGACGGCCTTGTCGATGCCGCGCTTCAGATCCATCGGGTTCATGCCGGCGGCGACGGCCTTCAGGCCCTCTTGCACGATGGCTTGAGCCAGGACGGTCGCGGTGGTGGTGCCGTCGCCCGCCTTGTCGTTCGTCTTCGAAGCGACTTCGCGGATCATCTGGGCGCCCATGTTCTCGAAGGCGTCTTCCAGCTCGATCTCTTTGGCGACCGACACGCCGTCCTTGGTCGAGCGCGGGGCGCCGAAGGACTTCTGGATCACGACGTTGCGGCCCTTGGGACCGAGCGTCACTTTGACGGCGTTGGCGAGGACGTTGACGCCGCGCAGCATCTTGTCGCGAGCGTCGGTATTGAAATGTACGATTTTAGCGGCCATGCGGGCAGCTCCTATCTAGATGGATTGATGGAAGAAAATCGAACGTCGGGTGCTTAGGACAGCACGCCCAGGACGTCGGATTCCTTCATGATGATCAGGTCTTCGCCGTCGATCTTCACTTCCGTGCCCGACCACTTGCCGAACAGGATGCGGTCGCCGGCCTTCAGTTCCAGAGCATTGACCTTGCCGCTGTCGTCGCGGGCGCCGGGACCGACGGAGACGACTTCGCCTTCCTGCGGCTTTTCCTTGGCGGTGTCGGGGATGATGATCCCGCCCTTGGTCTTGGATTCTTCTTCAACGCGCTTGACCAGCACGCGGTCGCCGAGCGGACGAAACGCCATCGGTTCTCTCCTTTTGTACCCCCGGACGGGGGCGACTTGAAAACGGTGGGTCAGCCTCCCTTCGATCGCCGTTTTGGCAGCCGACCGATGAGAGTGCTAACGCGAGCGGGAGTTAGTCAGAGCAGGGCTCAGCGTCAAGCGCGTGGACCGTCGCCGGTCTGCGAAACTTCCGCGACAAATGAACCGAAAATGAATGCCGGGCTCCGAGGCCGTTCAAGCGGGCGCTGGCAGAACCGTCTCGACGCTGGACGCATTTCCTCTCGTGGGAATGCAGACCCGGCCCGAAAAATAAAAGGAGACGACCATGTCCAAGATGCTGAAGATCACCGCCGCCGTCGCCGCTCCCCTGGTCGCCATGAGCCTGATGGCCGTCCCCGCATCGGCTCAATCCTACCGCGACCGTGACCGCGGCGATGACAACACTGGCCGCAACGCCTTGATCGGCGCGGCGGTAGGCGGTCTGGCCGGCGCCCTCTACGGCAACGGCGACGGCAGCTATATCGCCGGCGGGGCCCTGGCCGGCGCGGCGCTCGGCGCCGTGGCGTCCAATCGCGGCTCGGGCTGCGAATATTATCGCGGCGGCCAGTGCTACCGGAACCAGGGCCACTGGGAACGCGAGCACGGCATCAACAGCCGCGACTCGCGCTGGGAGCAGCGCCGCGACTATCGCGACTATCGTCGGGACCAGCGTTATGACCGCCGGGACGAACGCCGCGACTACCGCTACGACCGCCGCTGGTAGACGACGGATCGGATAAGGAAGGGGCGTCCTGAGGGGCGCCCTTTTTTGTTACGCCGCGTCCTGGCGGGGTCCCCAGTGTGGGAAGGGATCCTCCAGCTTGGCCCAGCCCTTCGGGCCGCGCTCCATCTCGAACCGGGTCAGCAGGGCGGCGTCGAACATCGAGGTCAGCAGATCGCGGTTCATGTCCTTGCCGATCAGGACGATCTCCTGGCGGCGGTCGCCGTAGGGTTGACGCCAGACCGCCTCGATCGCCTTCAACCATTCGAGATTGTCGTCGGGCCAGCGCTCGCGCGGGGCCGAGGCCCACCACAAACCGCCCCATTCGTGTTCGGTCACGGCGCCCGCCTGGCTCCAGGAGCCGACATAGTCCATCCGGCTGGCCAGCCAGAAGAAGCCCTTGGAGCGCCAGACGCCGGGCCATTCGCGGTTGAGCAGGTCGTAGAAGCGTCGGGGGTGGAAGGGTCGCCGCGCCTTGTAGACGAAGGTGGAGACGCCGTATTCCTCGGTCTCGGGCGTCACCTCGCCGCGCAGGGCCTGGGACCAGCCGGCGGCTTGTTCCGCCCGCTCCATGTCGAACAAGCCCGTGCCGATGACCTGATCCAGGGCGACAGCGCCGCGCACCGCCTCAAGGATCCGGGCGCGAGGGTTGAACTGGGTCATCATCGCCCTCAGCGTCCCGAGCTGCGTCTCCTCCAGCAGATCGCATTTGTTCAGCACGATGACGTCGGCGAACTCGATCTGGTCAATCAGCAGATTGGCGACGGTGCGTTCGTCATCCTGGCCCAGATGTTCGCCGCGAGTCTTCAGGCTGTCGGTGGAGGGGTAGTCGCGGTGGAAGTTGAAGGCGTCCACCACCGTGACCATGGTGTCGATCCGGGCCAGGTCCGACAGGCTGAAACCCTCCTCGTCGCGAAAGTCGAAGGTGGCGGCGACCGGCATGGGTTCGGAAATCCCGGTGGATTCGATCAGCAGGCAGTCGAACCGACCCTCGCGCGCCAGCTTGCCGACCTCGATCAACAGATCCTCGCGCAGGGTGCAGCAGATACAGCCGTTGGACATCTCCACCAGCCGTTCCTCGGTCCGCGACAGATCCGCGCCGCCGCCGTCGCGCACCAGGGAGGCGTCGATGTTCACCTCGCTCATGTCGTTGACGATCACGGCGGCCCGCAAGCCCTCGCGGTTGACCAGGATGTGGTTGAGCAGGGTCGTCTTGCCGGCCCCGAGGAAGCCGGACAGGACGGTGACGGGCAGTTTCTTGAACTCAGACACGAAGGCGCTCCACGGATGCTGCGCCGAGCTTGACCACAGCCGGGCGACTATGAGAGTTACGTTATAGTATAACACGCACAGTCAGCAAGGTTTTCCATGGCGGTCGGCGCAGTCGTCCAGGGGCAGGCGCCCACGGTCTTCACCACCCTGTTCGAACCGCAGGTGCGGATGGCGATCTGGTCGAGACCCAGCCCCATGCCGCCCGACGCGCCGCCCCCGGCCGATTTCACCGCCGAATGCGACGGGCGCTGGATCACCCTATCGGGTGCGGCCCCCGAGTGGTTGCTGCAGGATATCGAGAGATTGGCGGAGATCGTGGCGGCGATCAGCGGATGCGACGCCTGGCGCGCGCGGTGCGAGACCGTGACCCGCCGCGCCTGTCCGCGCTTTCATCAAGACGCCGTGCCGGTGCGCCTGATCGTCGCCTATGAGGGGCCGGGGCCGGAATGGGCCTTCGCCGGCGAGATCGGCGAGGATCTGGACGGGCGCAACATCAGCACCCGCCGTCGAGTCCGCACCCTTCACCCCGGCGATGTCGCCGTCATGAAGGGCACGGCGCCGGGCTGGGAGGCCTGGCCGGAGTTTCCACAGGTCCTGCACCGCTCGCCGCCGGCCGGGAGACGATCCCCCCGGCGCGTCTTGACGATCGACGCCGCGCCGATGTGAGCCTTAACCCATCAACCGCGTCATCAGGCCGGCCGTCGAGGGGTCCAGATCGGCGGAGGGGCCGCCGGCGTGGACGTCCTTCAGGATGGCCTTGGCCAGGACCTTGCCCAGTTCGACGCCCCATTGATCGAAGCTGTTGATGTCCCAGATCACGCCTTCGACGAAGGTCTTGTGCTCATAGAGGGCCAGCAGGGCGCCCAGGGTCTGGGGCGTCAGGCGGTCCATGACGATGGCGGTCGAGGGTCGGTCACCGGTGAAGGTCCGGTGGGTCGCCAGACGGGTCGCCTCGTCCTCCGACAGGCCCTGGGCCAGGCCTTCCGCCTTGGCGGCCTCGGTCGTCTTGCCCAGCATCAGGGCCTGACCCTGGGCCAGGGCGTTGGACCAGAGCGGCGATTCCGGCGCGTCGGCATGGGTTTTGGCCACGATCACGAACTCGGCCGGGACGATCTGCGGGCCCTGGTGGATCTGCTGGAAGAAGGCGTGCTGGCCATTGGTGCCCGGTTCGCCGAACACCACCGGGCAGGTCTGGCGTGTCACCGGGGTTCCGTCGCGATGCACCCGCTTGCCGTTCGACTCCATCTCCAGCTGTTGCAGGAAGGACGGCAGGCGGCGCAGGGCGTGGGCGTAGGGCGCCACGGTGCGGGCGGGCCGGTTCAGGCCGTCGACGTTGAACACCTGGGCCAGGGCCAGAAGGATCGGGGCGTTCTGCTCAAGCGGAGCCGACACGAAGTGATCGTCCATGGCCGCAGCCCCGGCCAGCATCTGTTCGAACACATCCCAGCCCAGGGCGATGCCGCACGACAGGCTGACCGCCGACCACAGCGAATACCGACCGCCGACCCAGTCCCGGAACGCGAAGGTGCGGCCGCAGCCGAACGCCCCCGCCTTCTCCGGCGCGGCCGTCACGCCGATGAAGTGTTTGGTCATGCCTTCGGCCGGCAGGGACGCGGCCAGCCAGGCCTTGGCCGCATCGGCGTTGGCCAGGGTCTCTTGCGTCGTGAAGGTCTTGGACACGACCACGACCAGGGTGGTTTCGGGGTTCAGGCCGGTCAGGGCCTCGGCCATGTCGCGCGGATCGATGTTGGCCACAAAGCGCAGGTCGATGGACGGGGCCAGCGGGCGCAGGGCGTCCCAGACCACGCGGGGTCCCAGATCCGACCCGCCGATGCCGACGTGGACGATGGCCTCGAACCGCTTGCCCGTGGCCCCCGCCTCGGCGCCGGAGCGCACGGCGTCAGCATAGGTTTTCATGTCCGCCCGCACGGCGTCCACCTCGGCCGAGACCGGCTCGCCCAAGGCCTTGAAGTCGGCGCCGGCAGGGGCGCGCAGGGCCGGGTGCAGCACGGCCCGACCCTCGGTCAGATTGACGGCCTCGCCGGCGAACAGGGCGGCGCGACGCCCCTCGACGTCGCTGGCGCGGGCCAGATCCAGGCAGGCCTCGAAGGCGGCCTGGGTCCAGCTCTGTTTCGACAGGTCCAGATACAAACCCGCCGCCTCGACCGACATGCGGGCCAGACGGCCGGGATCGGCGGCGAACTGGTCCACGATACGGGTCTTGCCGGCCGTTTCAGCAGCAGCGTCGAAGGCGGTCCAGGCGTCGTCACGGGTCATCGTCGGTCCTCTGGGGAGAGAAGAAGGTAAACACTCGTTTACGGGTCGGGCGTATGCCGGTTCAACGTCCTAGCCGACGCTGAAACAGGAAGTCACCTCATGTCCTGCGGCCTTGCTCTCACAATCGCCCTGTCGATGTCCAATCCTGCGGTGGCCTTGGCGGCCGAACAGCCCCCCGCAGCGGTGGGCGCGCCCGTCTCGGTCGCCGCCGAGCCCCTGTTCGCCGACATTGTCGCCCGTTCCGGCGCGTTGAAGGCGGTGGTGGACGGTTGGGCGGCTTCGAAAGCAGCCGAAGAGGCGGCCTTCTTCACCAGCCAGGCCTTCGTCGGCTTCAAGGCCCAGGTCGAGGCCCTGGCCGCCCTGGACCTGCAGGGTCATCTGATCCTGAAGGAACGCGGCACGGACGGCGATCTGAAATGCATCCTGCGGGGGATTTCCGAGGACATGCCGAAGAAGCTCGAGGCGGTGCAGGCGGCGGCCACGCCGGCCGAGCGCGCCACCGCCCTGTCGGAACTGTCCTATCTGCTGAACGACAATGTCGAGGTGATCACGGCGCCGCCGCAGCCTGAGGTCTAGGCCTCCGGTCGTCAGAATTCCGAGATCGCGCCCGGGCGACGCGAGCGGGTCTTCAGCCACATGACGCCCAACAGGTCGGCGAAGGCGACCTTCAGCCGACCCCAGTTGGTGTATTTCGACCGACCCGTCTCGCGATGGCGGTGATCGACGTCGAGATACAGGTTCCGGAACCCCTCGCGGATCACCAGCGCCGGCAGATAACGGTGGAGGTGATCGAAATAGGGAAGACGCAGGAAGACGTCGCGGCGGAAGGCCTTCAGGCCGCAGCCGGTGTCGTCGGCGTCGTCGCCCAGCAGGCGGCGACGGATACGATTGGCCCACAGCGACGCCTGACGTTTGGCGTTCGAATCCTGGCGCTTGGCGCGGCGGCCGCCGACCAGACCGATATCGGCAGGGGCGGCCAGCAGGGCGTCGACCAGGCGCGGCGCGTCGGCGGGCGGGTTCTGGCCGTCGCCGTCCATGGTCACGATCACCGTCCCGCGCGCGGCGAGAACGCCGGTGCGGACGGCGCGGCTCTGGCCGGCGTTGCTGCCGTGCGACAGGATCCGCAGGGCCGGCAGTTCGGCCTGGGCGGCCTTCAGCTCGGCCAGGGTGGCGTCCCTGGAGGCGTCGTCGACGAAGATCATCTCGTAAGACCGGCCCGTAAAGGCGGCCGCGATCTCGCGCGCCAGGGGCACGGCGGCGCCGGCCTCGTCATGGACGGGAACGACGACGGAAATCTCGGGCGCGGCTTGGCTGGTCTCGGCGGTCATCGCCGCTCCATAGACGAGATCGACGGCTTAGGGGAGACGGCTGACGACGGCCCGGTCGCCGTGTATGGATCGTCGAATGAAGACTTTCGATCTGGATCGCCGCATCGCCGGCTGGAGGGGGCCGCTGTTCGCCGCCCTGCTGACGCTGGTCGCCGGCCTGCCGGGCCTGTTGCTGCTGCCGCCCCTGGACCGCGACGAGAGCCGGTTCGCCCAGGCGACGGTCCAGATGCTGGAGAGCGGCGACTATGTCGATATCCGCTTCCAGGACGAGCCGCGCTGGAAAAAGCCGGTCGGCATCTACTGGCTCCAGGCCGTCGCCGTCTCGCTGACCTCGGATGTCGAGGATCGCGAGATCGCCCCCTATCGTATTCCGTCCCTGCTGGGCGCCATGCTGGCCGCCTGGGCCGTGGCCTGGGCGGGATCGGCCATGCTGGGCAGCCGGGTGGGCTTCTTCGGCGGCGCCATCATGGGTGCGACCTTCCTGTTGTCGACCGAGGCGGGCATCGCCAAGACCGACGCCATGTTGTGCGGGGCCACCACCCTGGCCATGGCGGCTCTGGCGCGAATCTATATGGCGGCCAAGGCCGGCGAACGGCCGATCCGGCCGCACAAGCTGCTGTTCTGGATCGGGGTCGGCCTGTCCATCCTGATCAAGGGGCCGATCGGGCTTCTGGTCGTGGCCCTGGCCGTCATCGCCCTGTCGATCTGGGATCGGGACGTCAAATGGCTGGCGCGGCTCGGCTGGGGCTGGGGCCTGCCCCTGGTCGCCCTGATGGTCGGCCCCTGGGCCATCGCCATCACCATCGCCACCGACGGCGGCTTCTGGCGCGAGGCTATCGGCGGCGACCTGGCCCCCAAGATCGCCGGCGCGCATGAGAGCCATTCCGGCTTCCCCGGCATGTATCTGTTGCTGGCGCCCCTGCTGTTCTTCCCCTCGACCCTGCTGCTGCCCGCTGCACTCTCGACCGGCTGGAGCCGGCGGGCCGAGCCGGCGATCCGCTTTCTGGTCTGCTGGCTGGTTCCCGGCTGGCTGATGTTCGAACTGGCCCCGACCAAGCTGTGGCACTACACCCTGCCCACCTTCGGCGGTCTGGCCCTGTTGGCCGCCGCCGCCCTGGCGCGGCCGATCGGCAAGGTGTCGCGGATCACAGGGGCCGTGCTGGCGATGTTCGCGGCGGTGCTGATCATGGGGATCACCGTCTATGGGTTGACGGTCTATGGCACCTCGACGGCCCAGACCTGGGCGGCCCTGACCGTGGGAACCACCCTGGCGGCGGCGGCCATGGGCGCCTTCCTGCTGCTGAACCGGGCGACGGTCGCGGCCCTGGTCGCCTCGCTCGCCTTCGGGATCGTGGCCCACGGCGCCCTGGCCGGAACCATCCGTCAGCTGCGCCCCCTGGCCATCGCGCCCCAGCTGGAGAAGACGCTTGAAGCCGCCGACCTGCATCCGCGCCAGGGCCGCACGCCAGGGCCGGTGGCCATCACAACCTTCCACGAGCCCAGTTTCGTCTTCCTGACCGGACGGGACACCGAGCTGACCAACGCCGAGGGCGCCGCCCGCGCCCTGGCCGAGGGCCGGCCCGCCATCGTCGAAGGGCGCGACGCCGACGCCTTCCGCATCGCCGCCGGACGACTGGGCGTGTCGGGCCGGGCCGTCGGGGTGGTGCGGGGCTACAACTATTCGGGGGGGGACGAGATGAACCTGACCGTCTACGCCCCGCCGCCCCGTCCGACGAACAGCGCTGGCGAGGCGCAGTGAGCCGGTTCATCCAGATCGTCGAGGTCGGGCCCCGCGACGGTCTTCAGAACGAAAAGACGGTGCTGGAGCCCGCCGTCCGCGCGGACCTGGTTCGGCGGCTGGAAGCGGCGGGCGCCCGACGGATCGAGGCCGTCTCCTTCGTCCATCCCAAATATGTGCCGCAGATGGCCGGCGCCGAAGCGGTGATGGCGGCCCTGCCGCCCGCCCCCGGCCACAGCCGCATCGGCCTGGTCCTGAACGGCAAGGGTTATGACCGGGCCCTGGCGACGGGGGTGGACGAGGTCAATGTCTCGGTCGCGGCCACGGACGGCTTCGGCCTGAAGAACCAGGGCCTGTCGGTGAAGGACCAGCTGGCCATGCTGGGCGAGATCGTCGCCCGCCGACACAATGCGGAGGCGTCGGACGGCGCGCCGTCGCTGTCGGCCATGATCTCCTGCGTTTGGGGCTGCCCGTTCGACGGGGAGGTTTCCGTGGATCAGGTCGCGGACATGGTCGGCGCCATCGCCGAACTGGGCGTCGGCGAGATCGGTCTGGCCGACACTATCGGCGCCGGCGATCCCTGGGCGGTGACGCGCAAGGTCGAGGCCGCGCGCAAGGCCGCGCCCGCGGCCACCCTGCGCCTTCATTTCCACGACACCCGAAACACCGGCCTGGCCAACGCCTATGCCGGGGTCGAGGCCGGGATCGACGTGCTGGACGCCTCGGTCGGCGGCATCGGCGGCTGCCCGTTCGCGCCCGGCGCCACGGGAAATATCGCCACCGAGGACCTGGTCTATATGCTGACGCGCGCCGGGTTCGAGACCGGCTACGACCTGGACGCCCTGATCGCGACCGCCCGCTGGATCGGCGAGGCCATCGGCCGCCCCGCCCCGTCCGCCCTCAGCCGCGCAGGCGATTTCCCCCGCCACTGAGACCCGCCGTCACACCTCCGTCGTGGCGAACGGGGAGAAAAGGCGGTAATCAGGGTTAACAAGCGCAGCCATTGCGCCGGGGAGGACCGCCATGCTCATCGCCATACCCCTGCTTCTGATCCCGGTGATCCTGTACAATATCGTCGTACTGTTCGGCGACTCGAGCAATGTCGGCATGGCCCAGGCCGACGCCCTGTTGCGCGACCCGCTGTTCTCCATCCCCATGGCCTCGGGCGCCCAATGGAACATCGGCTCGGGCGACCTGATCCTGTTCCTGGGTCTGATCCTGCTGTTCTTCGAGCTGATCAAATCGACCTCCAGCCAGAAGGTGGCCATCGTCAATCACGCCCTGTCGATGGTCCTGTTCATCGTGGTCTTGGTCGAATTCCTGCTGATCCGTGGCTTTGCGACCTCGACCTTCTTCCTGATCGTGGTGATGATCCTGCTCGATGTGCTGGCGGGTTTCATCGTCACCATCATCTCGTCCCGCAAGGATTTCGACCTCGGGAACTGACGGCTTCATCAGGCCTCAAGTCGCCCGACAGGGCGGTAGGCCCCATACGGCCTCAAGCAGCCCGATAGGGCGGTAGGCCCCTAACAAGGCGATAGGCCTCTAAGAAAAAGCCGTGAAGATCAGGGCCACGACGGCGACGTCGAAAACCTTGGCGGCGAGGCTGAATGCGGCGGGCATGGGCTGGTCCGAAAAGAGGCGGTCTGCCCCCGTCCCAGCAAGCCCCGTGCCGCCGCCTCAGATGTCGGTCTTGGCGGCCTTGCCGGTCGGCGGACGACGCTCGGCCTCGCCGGAGTATTCGGTTCCCAGATAGGCGGCGCGGGCCGCGTCCAGCACCGGCGGACCGCCGCGCAGGCCCCGCTTCTGTCCGCGCTGTCCCATCTGCTGGGCGACGAAGGCCGCCGCGCCGGGATCGATGGCTGCATGGACGGCAGGTCTTGCCGGGCCGGCGTCCGGCTTGAACTCGGGTTCAGGGGTCTCGCTTGGGACCAGGGCGCGCGAGGCGGCCTGCTGGGCGCGGCGTTCCCGCTCGCGCCGCTCCCCGTCTCGCCGGTCCACCCGCTCGGGGCCGCCGACCGCCTGGATCCGGTCGGTCATTTCGTCTTGGATCCGCCCGCCAGACGATCGATCTGGGCGCGCATCTCGTCCATCTGGCGCCGCATCTCGTCCAGGGCGTCAGGGGCCGCCGCAGCGGGCGGCGTCTCATCCTTGGATTCGGCGCCGGCCGCCTGAGGGGTAGGCTCGGTCCGGGAATAGCCGAAAGCGGGGAAAATCTGCATGGCCCGCTCGAACATGGCCATATTGGCCTTGGCCGCCTCTTCCATCAGGCTGGCTCCCGAACCCGTCCCGAAGGCGCGGCTCATCTGGCTGGCGAACTGTTCCTGCTGCCGACCGAAATTCGCCAGCGACATCTCCAGATAGGAGGGCAGAACGCCTTGCATCTGCCCGCCGTAGAATCCGATCAGCTGCCGCAGGAACTGCACCGGCAGCAGGGCCTCGCCCCGACTTTCTTCCTCGAAGATGATCTGGGTCAGGATCTGACGGGTCAGGTCGTCGTTCGTCTTGGCGTCATAGACGACGAACTCGGTCCCCTCGCGCACCATGGCGGCGAGGTCCTCCAGCGTCACATAGGCGCTGGTCCGGGTATTGTAGAGCCTGCGGTTCGCGTACTTCTTGATGACGACCTGTGCGCCGTCGCCGTTCTTTCCGCCCTTGGTCTTTTCGTCAGCCACGCTTGTTCTCGCGATGTTGCAACGCGTCACTATCCTCCGTTGCGACGCGAAGCGCCAGAGGCCGTAAAAGCGCAGCCTCCGGACGGCCTCAGTGGCTCATGGCGGGGGCCAGCACCACGCCGACCAGCACGGCGGTCCAGTGGACCGTGGCGCCGGTGACGACGAACCCGTGCCAGATGGCGCGACGGAAACGGACCTTGGGGCTGACGAAGACGAAGACCCCGGCCGTATAGATCAGGCCGCCGATCACCAGCAGGCCCAGGGCGATCGGGTGGACCGTCTCGACCATCGGCTTCAGCGCGGCGACCGCCAGCCAGCCGAACACCACATAGACGCCGCTCCAGAACTTGTCGGAGATGCGGGGCGCGAACAGCTTCACGGCGGCGCCGCCAAAGGCCAGAGTCCAGATCAGGGCGGTGAAGCCCACCGACCAGGCGCCTTCGAATCTCTGGGTGGTGAAGGGGGTGTAGCTGCCGGCGATCATCAGGAAGATCGCCGCCTCGTCCAGCCGGCGCAGCACCGGCCGCGCCGCGCAGGGATTGGTCCAGTTGTAGATGGTCGAGGCCGTGAGCATTCCGATCAGGCACAGGGCGTAGACGGCCGTGGCGAGCACCCCGCCGATCCCGGTGTAGACCCCCGCCAGACCCGCCAGGATCACGCCCCCGACCGCGGCCAGCATCAGGCCGACGACATGGACCCAGAGGTCAGCCAGCTTCTCGGCGCGCGTCTGGTAATGCTCGATCATGTCCAGCTCGTCCGGCGTGCAGACGTGGGAGACTAGGCGTTTCAGCGTGCGGAGCATGGCCAATCAATCCAGGATCGTCCGTAATGTTCCTGGACAATGCGCCATCAGGGTGACGAATGGCTGAATCCCGGGTCACTTTTCTGCACCCAGGTGACGAACCCTCGCGTATGCGGCAAAACAGCCACTCGATATTCTCCAGAGCGTGAAATCCTCATGATCGACGTCGTCATTGTCTCCGCAGCCCGCACGCCGGTCGGGTCTTTCCTGGGCGCCCTATCGGCTCTGCCTGCGTCGAAGCTCGGCGAGATCGCCATCACGGCGGCGCTGGAACGCGCCGGGGTTTCGGGCGACGAGGTGGACGAAGTGATCCTGGGCCATGTGCTTCAGGCCGCCGCCGGCCAGGGTCCGGCGCGCCAAGCCGCCATCGGCGCCGGGGTGCGTCAGGAGGCTCCGGCCTGGAGCCTGAACCAGATCTGCGGCTCAGGCCTGCGCGCCGTCGCCCTCGCCGCCCAGCAGATCGCCCTGGGCGACGCCAAGATCGTCGTCGCCGGCGGGCAGGAAAGCATGAGCCAGGCGCCCCACGCCCAGCAGCTGCGGGCCGGGCACAAGATGGGCGACGTCGCCCTGGTCGACACCATGGTCAAGGACGGGCTGTGGGACGCCTTCAACGGCTATCACATGGGCCAGACCGCAGAGAACATCGCCGACAAATGGGCGATCACCCGCGAAGCCCAGGACGAGTTCGCTCTGGCCAGCCAGCACAAGGCCGAGGCGGCCCAAACTGCGGGACGGTTCGACGCCGAGATCGCTCCAGTCTTCATTCCCGGCAAGAAGGGCGACGTCGTCGTCGACAAGGACGAATATATCCGCCACGGCGCGACCATCGAGCTGATGCAGAAACTGCGGCCCGCCTTCACCAAGGACGGCAGCGTCACAGCCGCCAACGCCTCGGGCCTGAACGACGGCGCCGCCGCCCTGGTGCTGATGAGCGCTGAAGAGGCCAAGGCGCGCGGCCTTGAGCCCCTGGCCCGTATCGCCTCATACGCCACGGCCGGGGTCGATCCGTCGATCATGGGCACGGGGCCGATCCCCGCCTCGAAGAAGGCGCTGGAGAAGGCGGGCTGGACCGTCGCCGATCTGGACCTGGTCGAATCCAATGAGGCCTTCGCCGCCCAGAGCCTGTGCGTGGTCAAGGAACTGGGCCTCGACCCGGCCAAGGTCAACGTCAACGGCGGCGCCATCGCCATCGGCCACCCCATCGGCGCATCAGGCGCCCGCATCCTGACGACGCTTCTGTTCGAGATGAAGCGATCAGGCGCCAAGAAGGGCCTCGCCACCCTGTGCATCGGCGGCGGAATGGGCGTGGCGATGTGCGTCGAACGACCTTGAAGCCCGTACAGCCGACGCCGTCAGGGTTTCGCCTGATCAACGTTGGGCTGGACCAATTCGGCATCAAGAACCTTTGGGACGTGATCGGCGTCGCCTATGGGCGCGTCACGGACTGGCGACTGGAGATCAAACTGGAGCACCTGTCCGGCATGACGGCGGCTGTGATCTTTGATCAAGCCGCCAGCTTCCGCGTCCAGGACGAAAGAGACATGCTTGGCTATTGGGCCGCCCGAGATCGGGAGGGCGTCGCCGTGGGCGACCTGTATCAGGTCGAGACCAGCCTCTATCTGACCGAATTCGCGACCAGCATCAGCGGCTATACGGAAGACCTCGCTCACTATTTGGTCTGCGGGCGCGACGCCTGCGTCGAGGTGCTGTCCTCCCAAATGCCTCGGCTGAGGAACGCCTGACTTCGGAACACCGAGGCCAGGCGTCCAAACGGCTCAGTCCGCCGGATATTCGAACGGATCCGTCGGCGTCGGTTGGGTCGGCAGCGGCATGCGCGGCAGGGGTTCATCGCGGTTGGCGGCGTTCAGAAGGAAGCTGGCCAGGATGATGGCAGCCTGACGCATGTCTTCCGGCTTGAGGTGGTCATAGGAGTCGATGCTGGTGTGGTGCAGGCGGCTGGAATAGTCGAGCGGGTCCTGGATGAACTGATAGCCGGGGATGCCGACGGCCTGCATATAGACGTGGTCGGTGCCGCCCGACGGCCGCAGCGAGACCGTGGTCGCCCCCATGCTGGCGAAGGGCGACAGCCACTCCTGGAAGATCGGGGCGACCGCGACATTGCCCTCGGCGTTGACGCCGCGGATCTTGCCCGAGCCGTTGTCGAGGTTGAAATAGGCGACCAGATCGCCGTGACCCTCGCGCGGCTCGACCGGCCAGCGGTTCCGCCAGGTGCGGTTGTTCGGCAGATTGGCCCAGGCCGGATCGGTCGCCGGGGCGCGGGTCGCCAGATGGCGGTCGACATAGGCCAAAGAGCCCAGCAGACCCTGTTCCTCGCCGTTCCACAGGGCGAACCTGATGGTGCGTTTGGGCCGCACGCCCAGGGTCTTCAGGATGCGCGCCGCCTCCATGACGACCGCGCTGCCCGCCGCATTGTCCACGGCGCCGTCAGAGGCGACCCAGGAATCCAGATGGGCGCCGGCCATGACATATTCAGCGCCCCGCGCCGTGCCGGGGATGTCGGCCAGGATGTTGTAGGCGTTGACGTCCTCGTCGTGGAACCGGACCTCGCTGGTCAGCTCCAGGGTCGGCGGCGTGTCCGTCAGGGCCAGGCGCGCCAGGCGACGATAGTCCTCGGCCGCCAGCTCCATCCCCGCCAGCTTCGGCGTGGCGCCGACCTGATAGGTATAGCCCGTGCCGTGCAGCAGGCCGCCGTCACGCTGGGAGATCTTCACCCAGGCCAGGGCGCCCTGTTCGACCAGGAAGGCGTCCAGCTTGGCGGCGAAGTCGGCGGTCTCCAGCTGCTTCTGGATGGCGATGGGGGAATACTGCGGCTGGGAATAGGTGTTCCGCTCGGCCAGTTCGGCGCTGGTCCAGCGTTTGAAGGCCGGTTCCGTCGGCTCGGACCCCGTGCCGGGTTGCGACAGCATGACGATCTTGCCGGACAGCTTGCCGCGCCATTTGTCGAAGTCCTCGACCTTGGAGATCGGGGCGACGATCACCCCGCCGCTAATGGTGCCATTGGTCGACGGGGTCCAGGCCACCGGGATGGCGCGCAGGTCCAGCGGGCGCGGCGCCGTCATGCGGGCGCTGGCGCGGACGATGGACCAGCCCCGGCCGAACTCGAACCCCTCGGCGCGGACATTGGACAGGCCCCAGTCGCGAAACTGCTGTTGGGTCCACTGCTCGGCCTCGCGCATCTGTGGGGAATTGGTCATCCGCCCGCCGATCCGGTCGGTCAGATAGGCGGCAGTCTGCATGACCTGGCTGTGGTTCAGCCCCTGGTCGATGATGCCGTTGACGGCGACCCGGTCCACCGACTGGGCGGCGACGGGCGTGGCCAGAAGAGCGGCGGCGGAAACGAAGGCAAGCAGACGCGACATGAGATCCCCTGAAACTGAACAGGGCGCATCTGAAATGATCCGGCGGCGAAGTGCAAACCGCAAAGCTCGATCTTGGGCTGCGGCGATCAGCCCCAGGGACCGTTCGGCTTGACCGGAGTGGGAGGCACGCCGGTGGTCGTGCGGACGGGGGTGACCGGCACGGCTGATGCGGCCGCCGATTCTACAAAGGCGCGGGGCCGCACGCCCATCTTCAGTCCCAAATCCATCAACGCCTTCACGCGATTGCCGGTGGCCGGGTGGGTCGAGAACAGGTTGTCGGCGCCGCGTCCGGCCAAGGGGTTGATGATGAACATCTGGCCTGAAGCGGGATTTCGCTCGGCCGTGGGATTGTGGATTCGCTTGGCGTAGGCGTCGATCTTCTGAAGGGCCGAGGCCAGGGCCTGGGGGTCGCCGGCGATTTCGGCGCCGACGCGGTCGGCCTCATATTCGCGCCCCCGGCTGATGGCCATCTGCACCAGGCCGGCCGCCATGGGCGCCAGGATCATCAGGGCCAGGGTCCCGATGATCCCGCCCGGCCGCTCCCGGTCGTCGCCACCGCCGAAGAAGAGGGCGAAATTGGCCAGGGCTGCGATGGCGCCGGCGATGGTGGCCGTCACCGTCATGATCAGGGTGTCGCGGTTCTTCACATGCGCCAGTTCGTGCGCCATCACCCCGCGCACCTCTTCCCGCGTCAACATGTCCAGCAGGCCCGTGGTGGCGCAGACGGCGGCCCGTTCGGGATTGCGGCCGGTGGCGAAGGCGTTCGGCTGATCGTTGGGAATAATGGCGACCTGGGGCTGGGGCAGGCCCGCGGCGCGCGCCATCTGGCGCACGTCGGCGACATAGTTGCGCACCACGGCGTTGGGGTGCTGCTCGTCGACCGGCTGGGCCCGGTACATCTTCAACACGATCTTGTCGGCGTTCCAGTAGCTGAACAGGTTCATGCCGCCAGCAAACACCAGGGCGATGGCCATGCCCGTCGCGCCGCCGATCAGATAGCCGACGCCCCCGAACAGGGCGGTCAGGGCGGCCAGCAGGATGAAGGTCTTCAGATGGTTCATCGTCGTTCCGTCCGCGATCGACCGGTTTTTCTGGCGCCACGGCTTCAATCGACTATTTGAGGCTACGAGACGCCGCCCTCAAGGGAGCCGACCTGTGACCGAACATCCCACCCCCGATACGGGCCCCGATACGGACGGCGCAGCCGCCGACAACGAGAATGCGCCCGTTTTCAACGCCGACATCCCGCATGCGACGCCCCAGAAGCCGCTAAGCGAGGTCGCGCGGCGTGCTTTGCTGGAAGCGGCCGATCGTCGCGCGGCCGAGCAGAGCACCGAAAGCGCCAGCGAATACGGCGGTCCGTCCGGACCCGAACCCACCCGCTACGGCGACTGGGAGAAAAAGGGCCTGGCCGTCGATTTCTGACCGACGGCGGCGCCAGCCGGGCGCGGCACTTGCCTGAACCGGGACAACCCAAAGGAGTCTGTCCCGTGACGATACAGTCCATGATCGCCGCCGCGTCGGCGGCCCTTCTGCTTTCCGCCGCGCCCGCCCTGGCCGGGGGGCCGTCGGGCGGCCATGGCGGCTGTGGAAGCTGCGGCGGAGGGGGCGGCCATCAGGGCGGCGGCGGCCACTCGGGCGGGGGGCATCACGGCGGGAGCTACAACAGCAACGTCAATGTGAACGTGAATGCGGGGGCCAACGCCTCGGCCTACGCCGGGGCGTCCGCCTATTCGGCGATCAACGCCCGCGCCTATTCCCATTCATCGAGCATCAGCCATGGCTCCAGCGGCGGCGGCGTGACCTATGTCGGGGGCGGCGGTTACGCCGACGGCGGATACTCGGGCGGCTATATTCCCGGCCCGCCCGTGAACTTCGTCGGCCCGGCCCCGGTCAGCGCCCCGGTCGGCTATCCCGTCTATGGCTTCGGACGCGACTATATCGGCTGGCGTCCTTATCAGCCGCAGCGCCCGGCCGACTGCGACTGCCGCCCCGCCCCGCGCCCGACCTACCGCGAAGACCGATACGAAGGCCGTTATCAGGAGCGGTACGAGCAGTCCTATGACCATCGGGGCTACGAGCAAGGCGACTATTACGAGGAGCGCGCCTATCAGCAGGCCCCGGTTCAGGTTCAGGGTCCGCCCGTCTACGTCGCGCCTCAACGGATCTATGTCGCCCCGTCCCAGGTGAACATCGCACCGCCCGAGATCGTGACCGGCCCGCCGGTCTATATCGAACAACCGCCCGTCTATGTGCAGGCGCCGCCGGTCAATATCGGGCCGCAGCGCATCCATGTCGCCCCCAGCCAGGTCAATCTGGCGCCGCCCCAGATCGAGACGGCCGGTCCCGTCTATATCGATCAGGCGCCGGTTCATGTTCAGCCCGCCCCGGTCGAGGTCGCCCCGGCCCAGATCTATGTCGCGCCGCCCGAGGTCCACGCCCCGCCGCCGGTTCAGGACCACTACGGCGACTTGCCGCCCCCTGACTATGTCGCGCCGCAGGCCCCGCCGCGCCAACACTACGCACAGGAGCCGGGCGAGCGCGGCTGATTGCTAGATCAGGGCGATGCTTTCGGCCACGGCCAGGGCTGCAGCCCGGGGATCGGTCGCCGCCGTGATCGGGCGACCGATCACCAGATGGGTGGCGCCGGCCTGAAGCGCGGCTTCGGGCGTCGCCGCCCGCGCCTGGTCGTCCTGGGCGGAACCCGCCGGTCTTACGCCCGGCGTCACGATCAGGAAGTCCGGACGGCCGGCCGCGGCGGCGATCTCGCGCACCCGCGCCGCCTCGTGGGGGCTGGAGACCACGCCGTCGATCCCGGCCTCCAGCGCCTGGAGCACACGGCGTTCGACCAGTTCGGCTGGCGACAGACTGTGGTCGTCGGCGGCCAGATCCTCGGCCGTCAGGCTGGTCAGGACCGTCACGCCCAGGACTTTCAGCCTCGATCCCGCCACGCCCCGCGCCGCCGCCGCCATCACCTGTGGTCGGGCGTGGACCGTCAGCAGATCGCAACCCGCGTCCGCCAGATTGGCCGCCGCCTTTTCGACCGTCGCGCCGATGTCGTGCAGCTTCCAGTCCAGAAACACCTTGCGGCCCTCGGCCTTCAGGTCGCGCGCCAAGTCCATGCCGCCCGCCGCGAACAGCTGCAGCCCGATCTTGTAGAAGCCCACCGCGTCCTGCACCCGCGCGACCAGAGCGGCCGCCTCTGCGACCGTCGGCACATCCAGAGCGCAGATGATCCGTTCGTCGGGACCACGATTGGGGGCGACGGTTTGGGTCTGGGTCATCGACGGACTCGCGCTGAGCGGCTATGCGGGGACGCAAGGGGTGCGTCGGCGCGGCCGGCGTGTTGAATTTCAAGAGCGAGGCGAGGCGATGAACGCGGTCGATCTGGGTGTCAACCTGTTCGTGACCCTGTTCGCCCTGCTGGATCCGATCGGCAATCTGCCCATCTTCGCCGCCGCGACCGCCGGGGCGACCCTGCGTCAGCGGATTTCGGTCTCCGCCCTGATCTGCACCTTCGCCGCCGTCTTCCTGGCCTTCTTCCTGTTCACCGGCCTGGGCCTGCTGCAGTTCTTCGGCATTTCGCTGGCGGCCTTCCGCATCGCGGGCGGCATATTGCTTTTGCTGCTCGGCCTGGACATGGCGCGCGGCGACTTCCTGGCCATGTTCGCCGACAAGGACGCCATCGCCGACTCCAAGGACGTGCGCGGCTATGCCCGTCGGCGGTTCCAGCGGCTGGTGGTGCCCTTCGCCATACCGTTGATGATCGGCCCCGGCGCCATTTCGGCCGTCATCATCCAGGCGTGGGAAGCGGCCAAGCTGGGCTATGCCGGAACCATCGGTTCTCTGGTCGCGATCACGGCGGCCTGCGCCGTCTCCTTCGTCTGTTTCGCCCTGACCGGTTCGCTCAGCCGCATGCTGGGCGAGGTGGGCATGGCCATCATCGTCCGCGTCCTGGGCCTGATCCTGTGCGCCCTGGCGATCCAGTTCATCCTGCTGGGCCTGGGCGAAGCCATCCCCGGCATGATCTCCGGCGCTGTGACGACCCCCTATCCGGCGGCGAACTAGGCTTCGCTCAGTCGGCCGCGTCCTCAATGGCGTGGATGTCGTCGTCGGACAGGCCGAAATGGTGGCCGATCTCGTGGACCAGGACATGGGCGATCAGCTCGGCCAGGCCCACGTCGCCGCGTTCGCACCATTCGTCCAGGATCGGCCGGCGGTAAAGGAAGACCCGCGACGGCTCGGCCGCCGGTCCCAGGCTGTCGCGACGGCCGATGTCCACGCCGTGATACAGGCCGGTCAATTCGAAGGGATCCTCGATTTCCAGATCCGCCAGGGTCTGTTCATCGGCGAAGTCGTCGATACGAAACACCACCTCGCCCGCAGCAGCGCGGAATTCAGCCGGCAGGGCCTCGAACGCCTCGCGCGCCAGGCGAGCGAAATCGTCGAGAGAAGGGGCGAAGAGGTCGGCGGTCACGTCGGTCATGCGTCGGATATCGCCGCCCACGCCCATGAGCGCAACGGGGCGGGTTGACGCGAAGACGGCCCCGATTTTTTCTCGCGCGCTTGGGGTATGGTAAAGGCGAATCAGGTCGCCGTGACCACAGGGACAAGTATGGCCGAGGCCGACATCGCCTATGTCGCCACAGCAGGCGCCGCCGGACTGGCTCTGGCGGTCAGCGCCTGGGCCCTTCGGCTGCGCGCACGGCTGAACGCCACGACGGCCGCCGCGACCCATCAGCGTGACGCCGCCCTGACCGACCTAGGTCGTCATGACAGCATGTTGCGCGCCTTCGACGACGTCAGCCTGGCCCTGACGGCGACCGGCGAGGCGAGCGGCCCCCCCATAGGTCCGGGCGAACTGATCGACCGCCTGTCCGGCTCGGACGCCGGGGCTGCGGGGGATATGGGCGTCGTTGTCCTCGCCCGGCTGAAACAGACCCATGCCGGCCAGATCGAAGCCTTGGTCGAGACGGGAAAGGGCTTCGAGGGCCTGATCGACCTGAACGACGTCGAACCCTGGCGGATCGAGGGTCGGGTCGCGGGCGGCGCGGCCTGGCTGCGACTGTCGCCGGCGTCCCGGGTCATGCTGACCGGCGCCGACGCCACCGAGAGCGGCCTGGCCATGCTGGGCGACGCCTCCCCGATCCCGACCTGGGTGGTCGACGGCGCCGGGAAACTGGCCTGGGCCAACCGAATCTGGCTGCACGAGATCGGCGCCGAGACCGTCGTTCAGGCGCGGGAGATGAGCCTGTCCTTCGACCGGGGCGCCGACGCCTTGGTCGCAGAGGCCGGACGGCTTGGGCTACGGCAGGAAGGTTTCCGCTGGACCACCGGCGGCGGCCATCGCCGCGCCTGGCGGATCATCGCCGAACCGGCCGGCGGCGGCGCCGTCATCGCCTTCGCCATCGAAGTGACCGAGGCGGAGGAGACGCGCGACACCCTGCGCCGCCATGTCGACGCCCATGACGAGACCCTGAATCACCTGGCCGACGCGGTCGCCATCTTTGGGCCGTCCAAGCGACTGGCCTTCCACAACACGGCCTTCCAGACCCTGTTCGACCTGGATTCGGCCTGGCTGGACGAGCGGCCGACCCATGCCGAACTTCTGGACCGGCTGCGCCAGCGTCGCCGCCTGCCCGAGGTGATGGACTACGCCGGCTGGAAGGCGCGCGAGCTGGACTTCTACGGCGCCGCCCAGGCTTCGCCTGACGACAGCTGGTCGCTGCCGGACGGGCGCACGCTGCGGGTGGTGCGCCAGCCCCACCCGCTGGGCGGCATATTGCTGATCTTCTCGGACATTACCGACGAGCTGAACCTGCGCAGCCGGTTCAACGCCCAGATCCAGGTCCAGACCGCCACCCTGGACAAGCTGAACGACGCCGTCGCCGTGTTCGGCTCCGACGGCCGGCTGCGGCTGCACAATGAGGCGTTCGAGGACTTCTGGAACCTGACCGGCGAGCGGATCGCCGCCTCGAACGACTTCGACGCCATCGCCGAACTGTGCAAGGCCACTCTGCCCGACCCGGCCCTGTGGCTGGGGCTGAAGGCGCGGGTCGCCGATCCGGATCCGGAGAGCCGCATCGCCATCTCGGGCGAGGGCCGTACGCTCGATGGCCGCGTCGCCGCCTGGCAGACCCGCCCCCTGCCCGACGGCGCCACCCTGGTCGCCTTCTCGGACGTCACCGCACGACGCGGCCTGGAACAGGCCCTGGTTCAGCGCGAACAGGCCCTGGCCGAAAGTCAGGCGCTGAAACGGGAGTTCGTCGGCAGCGTCTCCTACGAGCTGCGGACGCCGCTGACGACCATCGTCGGCTATTCGGAACTGCTCGAGACCATGGCCGACCTGCCCGAGCGCAGCCGCCAGCACGCCGGCGCCATCCGTGTCGCCGCCAGTCAGCTGGCTCGCTCAATCGACGACGTCCTGGACATGGCCCAGATCGATGCGGGCGAGATGGAACTGTCGCTGGGCGACGTCAGCGTCTCCGACCTGCTGGGCCAGGCGGCGGAACGCATAAGGCCCAAGGTCGAAGGTCGAGGCGCCGCTCTGACGGTCCTGTGCGAACCCGGTATGAAGCCGATCCGCGCCGACGCCCACCGCATCGACCAGGCCTTGAACCATCTGCTGGAGAACGCCGCCCGATCGGTGTCCGAAGGCGGCGCGGTGACGCTTTCGGCGGAAACCGGAACTTCGGAAGTCCGCCTGGCCGTATCGGATTCAGGTCGCGGCATCCCCTATCACCTGCAGGCCCATGTGTTTGACCGGTTCGTCCGGCGCGAGCGCGGCGGGCCCGGCGTGGGCCTGGCCCTGGTCAAGGCTCTGGTCGAGCTGCACGGCGGCTGGGCCGAGGTGGAAAGCGAGCCCGGCAAGGGCGCCGCCTTTATCCTGCACCTGCCTTTGAGCGTCTCCTCCGCAGCAGCCGCGCCGGAACTTCCGCTCGAGGTTCCGGCTCCCGCCGCCGCAGAGGCCGTCGCCTCCTAAGGCCTTTCCGCCTTGGACTGGTCCCGAGCGGGACCGAATTCAGCCCCGGGATTCCATTCCGGCCATTGGGTCGAGTCCGCCAGTTCGCGTCCGACGGCGTAGATCAGGGCCACGTCCGCAGCGGCGGCGTCCATGCGCCAGGTCGAATCCCATTCGTCCGAAGGCTGGTGATAGCGGTTCTGGACATAGTCGCGGCTCGCCGCGCTGGCGCCGGTGAAACCCGCCGCGGGGAACAGGGCCGGCACCCCCTTCAAGGCCAGAGGGAAATGGTCGGAGCGATAAAAGGCCCCGGCCTGGGGGGCCGGATCGGCGATCAAGGTCCGTCCAGTCGCAGCGGCGTGCCGGGCCAGGACATCGTCCAGCTGGTTCTTGCCCTTGCCGATGACCACGACATTGGGGTCGATCTCGGTTCCAGGCAGCAGGCTGTCGACATTGATATTGGCCACCGTCGTCTCCAGCGGCCAGACCGGATTGGCGGCGTAATAGGTCGAACCCAGCAGGCCGGCCTCCTCGCCCGACCAGGCGGCGAAGACCACCGAGCGCTTCGGACGCGGTCCCTCTGCGAAGGCGTGAGCCAGTTCCAGCAGGGCCGCGACGCCGGTCGCATTGTCCACGGCGGCATTATAGATCTTGTCGCCCTGGGCGTTGGGTGTCCCGACGCCGTAGCCGTCCCAGTGGGCGCCATACATCACGGTCTCGTCAGGGCGTTCAGCGCCGGGGATACGAGCGATGACGTTCTTGGTCTCCACACGGTCGGCGATCTGACGGAAATCGACGCTCATCGTCAGACCGGGCAGGACGACGGGACGGAAGTCGGCGCGACGGGCGCTCGCCTTCAGCGTAGCGAAGTCCAGGCCCGCGGCGGTGAACAGTTCCTCCGCCTTGGCGCGCTGGACCCAGCCCTGGAAGGGGGCGCGCTCTGCGTCAGGGTCGGCGCGGACGATGTCGAACTTGGGCGCCGCCGATGAGTTCTGAAGCACCGACCAGCCGTAGCCGGCGCCGGCCGTCTCATGCACCACCAGCACGCCCGCCGCGCCGCGACGGCCCGCCTCCAGGAACTTGTAGGTCCAGCGGCCGTAGAAGGTCATGGCCTTGTCGTCGAACTTGCCCGCCACCGGTTCGCCGGCGGCCGCTTCGAAATCGGGATCGTTGACCAGGACGACGATGACCTTGCCGCGGACGTCCACGTCCTTGAAGTCATCCCACTGACGCTCGGGCGCTGTGGCCCCATAGCCGACGAAGACCACGGGCGCGTCCCGGACGGTGATATGGTCTGTAGGCCGGTCGCTGGACACCAGAACGTCCGGGCCGCGCTCGAGGGCGATGGTCCGGCCGCCGACATGGGCGGCGACGGTCGCCGGGCCGTCCTGGCGCGTACGCGACAGATGGGCGACCTGGACGAAGGCACCGTCCGGCCCGCCGCCCTCTGCGCCGGCGGCGCGGAATTGTTCGACGAGCCAGGCGACCGTCTTTTCCTCACCCGGCGAGGCGGGGGCCCGCCCCTCGAATTCGTCCGACGCCAGAACGCGCACGGCCTCGTTCATACGGGAAGCGTCGATGTTCGGCGTCTCCTGCGCCGTCGCCTGGGAACTGGCGACCATCAGGGCGAGGGCGGAAACAGCGGGCAGGACGTGGCGCATCGGGGGAGGCTCCGTAAGGGCGGGTGTTCAACCCTGCCTCCGTCAGTCCCGGCTGTCGAGCCAGGCCATAAGGCCGTGCGCCGCGACGACGCCAGACGCGAAACTGGCTTGAAGCAGATAGCCGCCGGTCGGGGCCTCCCAGTCCAGCATCTCTCCGGCGACGAAGACGCCCGGTCGGGCGGTCAGCATCAACTGTTCATCGACCCCCTCCAGAGCTACCCCGCCGGCCGAGGAGATGGCGCGTTCAAGACCCTGAACCCCCGTCAATGTCAGGGTCAGCCCCTTGATCCGTTCGGCCAGGGCGCGCGGCTGGGCCGGGAGCGGACCCGCCTCGTGCAAGAGGGCGACGGCGACTGGCTCCAGCCCGGCGGCCTTGCGCAGATGGTTCGACAGACTGGCCTTGCCGCGCGGCTTGGACAGCCGGTCGGTCAGTTTGCCGATGGCGACATCAGGCCGCAGATCAATATGGATATCGGCGCGTCCACCCGCCTCGAGCGTCCCCCGCAGCCGGGCCGACAGGGCGTAGACGGCGCCGCCCTCGATGCCATACCGCGCAACCATCGCCTCGCCACGCACCGTCTTGTCCCCATGGGTCACGGCGACGCCCTTCAACGGTTGACCGGCGAACCGCTCCCGGAACCGGGGCGACCAGTCCAGGTCAAAGCCGACATTGGCGGGGCGGAAGGGGGCGACGGCGATCCCGGCGGTCTCGAGCCAGGGCTTCCAGGCGCCGTCCGACCCCAGACGCGGCCAGCTGGCGCCGCCCAGGGCCAGAACCACCGCATCCGGCCGTTCAAGCCGTTCTCCATCCGGCGTCTCGAACACCAGGGCGCCGTCGCGCCATCCCGTCCAGCGCGACCGGGTGCGGATCTCGACGCCCCGCCCCTCCAGCCGCACCAGCCAGGCCCGCAGCAGGGGCGAGGCCTTCATCGCGCGAGGAAACACCCGCCCGCTGGACCCCACAAAGGTGGGCTGCCCCAGCCCCTCGACCCAGGCCGTCAGCTCAGCGGGGGTGAAGGCGTCGATCCAGCGCGAGACCGACGTCTGCGTGGGACCATAGCGAGTCACGAACCGGTCCAGCGGCTCGGAATGGGTCAGGTTCAGCCCCCCGCGCCCGGCCATCAGGAATTTTCGGGCCACGGACGGCATCCGATCGTGAACCACGACAGCGAGGCCGGCCAGGGCCAGACGTTCGGCCGCCATCAAGCCGGCGGGGCCGGCGCCGATCACATGGACCTGGCGAACAGATTGTTTCATCGGCCCGCTTTGCCCGGTTGCGGCGACGCTGGCTATAGGGACGCGGGTCGCTATGTTCCGAACCATGAGCGTCGCATTTACCCGAGAAGAAGATCTGGAAGCCACCGCCGCCGACCTGGCGGACCGCCCGATCTCGCCCCACCCCAATCTGGTCACGCCTGAAGGCCTGGCCCTGATCGAGGCGGAACTGGCCGCCGCCCGCGCCGCCTATACCGCCGCCCAGGTGAAGGGGTCGATCGAGAGCGACCGCACCGCCATGGCGCGCGCGACGCGGGATCTGCGCTACTGGTCCGCCCGCCGCGCCTCGGCCCAGCTGATGGAGCCGACGCAGGACGACGGCGGAGTGAGATTCGGCGGCTCAGTCTCCATCGAACGCGAGGACGGGCGCGCCCAGACCTGGCGGATCGTCGGCGAAGATGAGGCGGACCCAGCCCAGGGGTCGGTCAGCCATGTCTCGCCTCTGGCTCGCGCCCTGTTGGGAAAACGCGTCGGAGACGAGGCTGTGGTGGCCGGCCAGTCGGTGGAGATCACCGCCGTCGGATGAGGCGCTCAGTGGGGCCTGTCGTCGGGCTCGCCCAGGATTTCCCGCATCATCTCCAGGATGAGCTTCTGGTTCCGCAGCGGCAGGCGGGGCGCGAGGCGTGCGATCTCGACACTCTGTTTCGTCGGCCTGTCCTCATGATCGAAGCCCGGCGTCTCTTCTTCACCCAGTCCGGGCTGCGCGTCCTTGAGTCCGTGGAAGAAGAACGGAATCTCGACCTTCATGAACTCGGCCATCTCGAACAGTTTAGAGGCTGAGACGCGGTTCGTGCCCTTTTCATATTTCTGAACCTGCTGGAAACTGACGCCGACAGCGCGGGCCAGGGCGCTCTGGGTCAGGCCCAGGTCGAGGCGTTTTTCCTGGACGCGGCGGCCGACGTGGCGATCAACGGCGTGCGGCTGTTCGGTCTTATCTCGCGCCATGGCTTGCCCGCCCCAGATCACCGTTCGATTCGGTGAATCCTAGATCGTGCGAGCAACGGCCACAAGCCGACGAGGCCGGCCGCCAAAAGCCCGGCCAGAAACAGCCCGTCGCCCAGTCGGCCATAAGGCGTCACGCCGGTGGGGCGCGGCAGGGGGGCGTCGATCACCCCCATGACGCCGGGGTCCAGTCTTTGCCCGTCCACGATCCGGCCCCAGGGGTCGATCATGGCCGAAATCCCCGTCGGCGTCGCGCGGGCGATGGGCAGGCCGGTCTCGATAGCGCGATAGCTGGCCAGGTTCAGATGCTGACGCGGGCCGGAGGTGGCCCCGAACCAGGCGTCGTTGGAGGCGTTGACGATCCAGTCCGGGCGGCCCGCAGATCCGGGCGTGAAGCCGGGATAGAGGCTTTCGTAGCAGATCAGGATCTGAGCCGGCGGTGCGCCGGGAATCTGGATCGGGGCAGGGGTCGGGCCTGCAGTGAAGTCGCTGGGCATATGCACCAGGCTGCGCAAGCCGATGGAGGTCATGATCGAACCGAGCGGCAGGTATTCGCCGAACGGCACCAGCCGGTGCTTGTCGTAGACGGCGGCGATCCGCAGGCCGGGCCCGCCTTCGTCGGCCAAGGCGAACAGGCTGTTGTAATATCGAGCGCCCTCGGGGGCCGTCAGATCCGCCTCACCGCGCGCCAGACCCATCAGCAGAGTCTGGCCGGGTCGCAGAGCGCCCGCGATGGCCGTCGCGTCGGCGGAGGCGAAGACGTCATTGGCCGACGCCGGCAGGGCGCCCTCGGGCCAGACCACCACGTCAGGCGTCCTCGTCCCCGGCTGTCCCGTCAAGGCGACATAACGGTCGACGATGGAGCGATAGGCCTCAGGCGACCATTTCGTCTCCTGTTTCACATCGGCCTGGACCAGACGGACCACCGTATCGGTGAACTGCAACTGGGCCTGGGCCAGGCGCACGGCGCCGAAGACGCCGACGGCGGCCAAGGCCAGAACGCCCAATCCCGCCGAGATCAGGCGGCTGCGCGCCGCGCCTGGACCAATCAGGGGGGCCAGGGCGGCGGTCGCGGCGACCGTGACCAGGCTCAGTCCATAGACGCCGACGACCGAAGCGAACTGCGACATGCCGCCCCCCGCCCGCCAGGTCGCCCCCGCCGGGTTCCACGGAAAGCCGGTCAGGACATGGCCGCGCAGCCATTCGGCGGCGCAGAACAGGGCGGCGAACAACAGAACTCGGACCACGCCTATCGGGGCGAACCGGCGATAGAGGGCGCAGGCCGCGCCCCAGAACAGGCCAATGCCCGCCGGCAGCAGGCTGGCGGCGAAGGGCGCCATCCAGGCCTGTTCGGGATTGACGAAGAAGGCTTCCGCCACCCACCAGCAGCCGATGAAGAAATAGGCGAACCCCGCCAGCCAACCCATCCAGAAGGCCCCGCGCGTCGTGTCCGACCGTTCGGACAGGATCATAAGCAGCGGATAGCCCAGCAGGCCGATCAGCACCCCGAACGGCGGATGGGCGAAGGCTGTCCCCGCCCCCGCCAACAGCGCCAGGCCGATCCGGATCCACCGCCAGGTCAGGGCCCTTCGCTTGTCCGGAAGCGCGCGAATGCGGGCGGCGAAACGGTCAAGCGCGGCGTCGGGAAACATGGCTAGGCGTCCTGCCAATCTACGGAGGGGTCGGCGGCGTAGGGGTCGGCGACGCCGATCTGGGCCAGGATCTCGCGCTCCTCGGCTTCCATTTCTTCGGCCTCGACGTCGTCCTCATGGTCGCGCCCAAGGAGGTGCAGCACCCCGTGAACGACCAGATGGCTCAGATGATCGGCCAAGGCCTTGCCCTGGGCCTGGGCCTCAGCCGCGCAGACGCCGTAGGCCAGGACGATGTCGCCCAGATGCGGCGCAGCGCTCTCGGGCGCCGGGAAAGACAGGACATTGGTCGGCTTGTCCTTGCCGCGGAACCGGGCGTTCAGATCGCGCACCGCCGCGTCGTCGGTCAGCAGGACGACGATGTCGCCCTCGATAGCGCCCAGCGCAGCCTTCGCGGCCGCGCCCACCACCGTTTCGACAGCCGGCAATGCGGCGGTCCAAGCCTCGGCCTCGACTTCGATCTCGATCATTCGCTGTCTTCGAGGTCCGGGGCCGGACGGCCTTTTGCGGCGTCGGCGTCATAGGCGCGCACGATCCGCTCGACCATGGCGTGGCGCACGACGTCCGAGGCTTCGAACTTCAGAATGCCGACGCCCTTGACCCCGTCCAGGATGCGCAGGGCGTGCGCCAGACCGGAATCGCGCGGGTTCAGCAGGTCGATCTGGGACGGGTCGCCCGTCACCACCATGCGCGCGCCCTCCCCCAGACGGGTCAGGACCATCTTCATCTGCAGCCGCGAAGTGTTCTGCGCCTCGTCCACAATCACGAAGGCGTGGCTGAGGGTGCGGCCGCGCATGAAGGCGATGGGGGCGGCTTCGATCTCGCCCTTGTCGCGGCGGCGCTGCACGTCCTCGGCGCCCAGGATGTCGTTCAGAGCCTCCCAGATCGGGGCCAGATAGGGATCGACCTTCTCGTTCAGGTCGCCCGGCAGGAAGCCCAGTTTCTCGCCCGCCTCGACCGCCGGACGGGTGATGACCAGCCGGTCCACCTGACCTCGGCGAAGCAGGGAGGCGCCGTAAGCCGCTGCGAGGAAGGTCTTGCCCGTGCCGGCTGGGCCGACGCCGAAGCTGAGTTCGCAGCGGCCCAGCATGTCCAGATAGGCGGCCTGGGCCTTGGTCTTGGGCACGATGGCGCCGCGCTTGCCGCCCGGAAGCGACACGCCCGCCGCCGCCATGCCCGGCGTGCCCTTGCCGCCCCGCGCCTGGCCCAAGGCCGCACGGACATCGGCTTCCGTAACCTCCGCGCCCATGGCGGCCCGCTTGGCCAGATCCTCGATCACCTGGCGGGCGTCCGAACGGTCGCGCGTGCCGCCGTTGACGGAGACCCCGCCGCCCGGCGCCTCGACCAGCACCTTGAACGCGTCCTCGATCAGGGCGACGTGACGGCTGTTGGGTCCGATCACCGCACGCAGTTCAGCGTCATTCAGGGGAACGAACTCGGAGTCTCTCGCCACTAGGCCGCCTTTTCTTTCTTGGCCGCCTCTGCGGAGGCGAGCCGACCAGTCAGACTGTTCTGCTGGCCGGCGATGATTTCGACCGGAACGATCTGGCCGATCAGATGATCCGCGTCGTCGACATGGACCGACTGCAGATATGGGGATCGACCGACCGCTTGGCGACGGTGGCCGTGTCGGCCCGGCTTGTCGAACAGCACATTGAGGGTGCGACCCGCCTGGGCGGCGTTGAAGGCGGTCTGCTGTTCGGTCAGCAGGTCGATCAGACGGTGCAGCCGATCCTTGGCGACCTCGGGCTCGACCTGTTTGCCCATTCCGGCGGCGGGGGTTCCGGGGCGGGGCGAATACATGAAGGCAAAGGCGCCCGCGTAGTTTACGCGGCGCACCAGATCCAAGGTGTCCTCGAACTCCCTGTCCGTCTCGCCGGGGAAGCCGACGATGAAGTCGCCGGCCATGGCCATGTCGGGCCGGGCCTCGCGGATGCGGGCGATCAGGTCGAAATATTTCTCTCGCCCGTGCTTGCGGTTCATCAGCCGCAGGATCCGGTCCGAGCCCGCCTGAACCGGCAGGTGCAGATAGGGCATCAGGGCGTCCAGATCGCCGTGGGCCGCGATCAGGTCGTCCGACATGTCGTTGGGATGGCTGGTCGTATAGCGGATCCGGTCCAGTCCGGGGATCTCGGCCAGGGCATAGGCCAGTTCGACCAGGCTGGACTTGCGGCCGTCCGGCCGTTCACCGTCATAGGCGTTGACGTTCTGACCCAGCAGGGTGACTTCTCGCACGCCGCGCCCGGCCAGGGCGCGGGCCTCTTCCAGCACCGAAGCCAAAGGACGCGACCATTCCGCGCCGCGCGTATAGGGCACGACGCAGAAGGTGCAGAACTTGTCGCAGCCCTCCTGCACCGTCAGGAAGGCGGTCGGCCCCTCGGTAAAGCGGGCGGCCGGCAGGGCGTCGAACTTGTCGTCAGGGGCGAAGTCGGCGCCGATCCGCTCGCCGCGCGCCCGCGTCGTGCGGGTCAGAAGCTCGGGCAGCTGATGATAGGCTTGGGGGCCGACGACGATATCCACCGCCGGCTGACGTTTCATGATCTCCTCGCCCTCGGCCTGGGCGACGCATCCGGCGACGGCGATGGTCAGATCGCCGCCCGCCTCGCGCTTGATGTCGCGCAGCTCGCGCATCTTGCCCAGTTCGGAATAGATCTTCTCCGCCGCCTTCTCGCGGATGTGGCAGGTGTTCAGGATGACGAAGTCCGCCGCCTTGACGTCGTCCGTCACGGCATAGCCCAGCGGGCGCAGGACATCGGCCATGCGCTCTGAATCATAGACGTTCATCTGACAGCCGTAGGTCTTGATGAACAGGCGCTTGGACGGCGTGTTCAGCGTCGCCTCGGCTTGCGGAACCAGGGTTTCGGTCATGCCGGGCTTATGATCGCCCGCATCGACGACGACAAGACCGAGGTTCAGCCCACATCCACGTCTGCGGGAGCGACCCGAGCGGCGTGGCGCTTGAAAATCAGGCCTTCACGCTTGGACGGTTCGGCGCCTTCGATCGGCACGCCATACAGTTCAAGCTTGTGGCCGATCAGCTCAAAGCCCAGGCGATCAGCGATCTCGGTCTTCAGCTTCTCGATCTCGGCGTCGAAGAATTCGATCACCTCGCCCGTCTTGGTGTCGATCAGGTGGTCATGGTGATCATCGCCCGCCTCTTCATAGCGGCTGCGTCCGTCGCCGAAGTCATGCTTCTCGACCACGCCGGCCTCTTCGAAGAGGCGCACGGTGCGGTAAACAGTGGCGATCGAGATGTGCGGGTCTATCGAGGAGGCGCGACGGTACAGCTCCTCCACATCGGGGTGATCTTCCGCCGAGGACAGCACCCGGGCGATCACCCGACGCTGTTCGGTCATACGCATGCCGCGGTCGGCGCAGAGTTTTTCGATCCGGTCCATACACCTAGAATAGGGGTTTGGATCGCTTCAGGGAAGCGGCGCCTTGTCGGGATTATTCCGGAGGTCCAGGCCGAGCACCAGGGCGTCGGTTCGAGCGCCGTCCGGAGCCGCATAATAGGCCTTGCGACGACCGATCTGGCGAAAGCCGGCGCGGTCATAAAGGGCGCGGGCGGCCGTATTGTCTTCCGCCACTTCCAGAAACAGTCGCACGGCGCCGGCTGCGGCTGCGGCCAACGCCCCCTGCCCCGTCAGGCGCCCGCCCAGCCCCTCGCGTCGCGCCTCGGGCCGAACCGCCAGGGTCAGGATTTCAGCCTCGTCCAACACGACGCGGACCAGGATGAAGCCGTCCGGCTCGACCACGGCGAAGACGCCCGCCTGGTTCAGCAGATCGGCGAACTCGACCTCGCTCCACGGCGCGGCGAAGGCCTGGGCGTGAAGGCGGGCCAGGATGGCGGGGTCGACCGAGGTCATGGGGCGGGCTGGCGCGGCTGGCCCGGCAGGCGGCTTGGCGGGGTGGCGTCCGGCGCGCGAAGATACAGGGGGCGGGGCGGATGGATCTCCGGATCGGCCGCGCGAACCAATCGGGCCAGGGCCTCGGGCGCCGGCGCGACACGGCCGTCTATGGATGCGAAGCTCAGATCAGGAAAGGCCTCGACCAGCACGGCGGCCCCGTTGCCGATCAGGCGGACTGCGTCGCCCTGAGCGGCTATTCGCCGCGCCGCCTCGTCCAGCGGCAAGGCTTCGTCAGGACTAATGGGCAGGCCCTGGCTGAACAGTTTGGCGTAGACCTGCCCCCTGCGCGCATCGATCAGGGCGGCGACCGGCGTTTCGGCGCGCGCGAGCGACGCCGCCAGTCCGTCCAGCGTCGAGACCCCGACCACCGGCCGATCAAGCGCCGCGCCCAGCCCCTGGGCGAAGGCCAGCCCGACCCGCAACCCGGTGAAGGAGCCGGGTCCGACGGTGACGCCGATCCGGTCCAGGCCTTCGAAGGCCACGTCGGCCTCGGCCATGACGTCCCGCACCAGACCCCCCAACCGCTCCTGATGGCCCTTGGTCATGGGTTCGAAGCGAACAGCCAGCGGCCGGTCGTCCTCAAACACCGCCGCCGTGCAGGCGCCGAGCGCCGTATCGATCACCAGAAGTCTCATGCCCCGCCTTCTAGGCGGCTCTCGCGAGAACCTCCACCAGTCGTGTCAGGGCCCGTCGGACCGCCTGATCCTCGATGCGGGAAAAACCGCTGGCCATGGCTCGACCCTCCGGCGTTTCAGCAATCAGCCGGATCAGAGACAGTTCCGCGTTCTGGGCGTCCTCAGGTCGTTCCGGAAAGAAGGCCTCGACCGGAAGTCCCAGCGCCAAAGCCAGATGGTGCAGGCGCGCCGCTGAAATCCGGTTCTGGCCCCCTTCGTACTTCTGCACCTGCTGGCAGCTGACGCCGACCAACTCGCCCAGGACGGTTTGGGATAAGCCCAAGGCCGTACGTCGCGCAGCGATCCGGGCGCCGACCTCGACGTCGAGAGGTTCGACCGCGCGGGCCGTTTTGCGTGAGGGGGGCGTCCTGTCCATAAAAGAGAAGATGGCACAACCCATGCGGGCATACAACCTTTTCGTTTCATGGCTCGCGCCGGGCGATCACCGCCGACAGGCGCGCCACCTCCCGTCTGTCGATGACCTCCCAGCGATCCAGTGCGCCGGCGCCACGGACATGGATCGCGTTTGCGTCGGACCTTTCGAACAGGCGGACACGCACGGCGCCGCCCGTCATCTCAATGACGCAGCCCTGTCCCGGACGCGGCGGTAAGCCCGGCTGGTATTCAAGAACGACGCCCGGTTCTGCCCAGGGCGATAGGGCGTCGTCGCGAACCTCCAGTCGCTTCGACCCCGTCGCCAATGCTTCGAAATCGCGCCCCCGGCTCTCCACACCCGCTGTCGATGTAGGCGGCTCAGGCGCAGCGCCGCCCAGGATCAAGGCCAGGGCCTCGGGCGTGGAATCGAGTGCGCCGGTCAGACGCCGCTGGACATCGGGACGGAACAGACCCGGTCGGCGGCCGGATTCATAGAGGCCCCAGCCTTGGCTGGTCATGTCCAGACGCGATCCGGCCTCGGCCTGGGACAGGCCGCGCTCGCGGCGCAGCGCGGCAAGCGCCTCGCCCAGACGGAGGACTTCGGGATCAGGAACGAAACGCGGCATGTCGCACCCAGGATGACGCACCGACGCACGTGTGGCGAGAACGAAAAACGCCTCAGGCGATCAGACGGTCTGCTCGACCCGCGTCACTTCCGGCACATAGTGGCGCATCATCTGTTCGACGCCCGCCTTCAGGGTCGCCGACGATGACGGACAGCCGGAACAGGCCCCGCGCATCCGCAGGCTCAGCACGCCGGTCGCTTCGTCGAAGGAATCGAACAGGATGTCCCCGCCATCCTGGGCCACGGCTGGGCGAATGCGGCTGTCCAGCAGGGCTTTGATCTCGGCGACGATCTCGCTGTCGTCCTCCGCATGGCCTTCGGCTTCGGCTCCGTCGCGGGTCAGGGGACGACCGGAAACGAAATGATCCATGATCACGCCCAGGATCGGGGCCTTCATCTCCGACCAGTCCGGTCCGCGCTCATTGCGGGTCACCGATACATAGTCGGCGCCGAAGAAGACGCCGTCGACGCCTTCAAGTTCGAACAGGGCTTCGGCCAGCGGCGAGGCTTCGGCCTCGTCTATCGTGCGATAATCCAGCACCTTGAGCGGCGAGACATCGCGGCCAGGCAGGAATTTCAGCACGTTCGGGTTGGGCGTGGGTTCGGTCTGGATGAACATGGGCGTGAGATGCGCACGCGGCCGCCGGGTTGCAAGCCTTAACGGCGTCGCAGCCCGCCCAGCACGCCCCGCAGCAGTTCGCGTGTGAGGGTCGATCCGGCTGTGCGCAACACCGACTTGGTCAAGGCCTCCATCGGGGTCTGTCGATTGGAGGCGCGGGAACGGGGGGCTGGCGCTGGCCGGGGCTGTGCCTTGGGCTTCTCGCTGGGCTGCTGCTTGGCGCGGTCTCTCGCCGCCCTCTCATCAGCCTTGGCCTGGGCTTCCGCCTGATCCGCAGCGGCATGGCGCGCCGCGAGGATTTCCTCGGCCGACTCGCGGTTCAGCACCTGGTCATAGAGACCCCGCACCGGGCTGGCGGCGATGACGGCGGCGCGTTCGGCCTCGGTCGCCGGGCCCAGCCGCGACGCGGGCGGACGGATCTTGGTGCGGGAGACGACGGTGGGCGCGCCCTTCTCGTCCAGAACCGACACCAGGGCCTCGCCTACGCCCAAGGCCTGAATAGCCTCGGCGGTGTCAAAGTCGGAATTGGCGCGGAAACTCTGAGCCGCAGCCTTCAGCCCCTTCTGCTCGGACGGCGTATAGGCGCGCAGGGCGTGCTGGATGCGATTGCCCAGCTGGGCCAGGACGCTGTCGGGAATGTCGGCCGGGTTCTGGGTGACGAAATAGACGCCGACCCCCTTGGACCGGATCAGCCGCACCACCTGTTCGACCTTCTCCAACAGGGCGTGGGGGGCGTCGTTGAACAGCAGGTGGGCCTCGTCGAAGAAGAAGACCAGGCGCGGCTTTTCCGGGTCGCCCACCTCCGGCAGTTGTTCGAACAGTTCCGACAGCAGCCACAGCAGGAAGGCCGCGTACAGGCGCGGACTGTTCATCAGCCGGGTCGAATCCAGCACATTGACTTGGCCCCGACCGTCCAGGCCGACGCGGATCATGTCCTCCAGCTTCAGGGCCGGTTCGCCGAAGAAGGCCGATCCGCCCTGTTGTTCGAGTTGCAGCAGGGCGCGCTGGATGGCGGCGATCGAGGCGGGGGCGACATTGCCGACTTCACGGCCGATCCGCTCGGCGTTCTCGCCGACATAGGCCAGCAGGCTGCGCAGATCGGCGAGGTCCAGCAGCAGCAGGCCTTCCTGGTCGGCGATGTGGAAGACCACGGTCATCACGCCTTCCTGGACTTCGTTCAGGTTCAGCATCCGCGACATCAGCACAGGACCGATCTCGGACACGGTGGTGCGGATCGGATGTCCCTTCTGGCCGTACAGGTCCCAGAACACCGTCGGCGCAGCGCGCGGCGTCAGGGTCAGGCCCATGTCGGCGGCGCGAGCGAGCAGTTTTTCGCTCGGGGCGCCGACCTGCGAAATCCCCGACAGGTCGCCCTTCACATCAGCGCAAAAGACCGGCGTTCCGGCGTCCGAGAAGCCTTGGGCCATGATCTGCAGGGTCACGGTCTTGCCGGTTCCTGTAGCGCCCGCGATCACGCCGTGGCGGTTCGCCCGGTGAAACAGCAGGGTCTCAGACTGAGCGGCGTCAGACTGACCGAGGAAAAGACCCGAGAGGGCGTCAGACATCGATAGGTCTCCAGAGGGATGACAAAGGTCTAGCGCAGACGCTCAATGGCCGGAACCGCCCTAGTCGGCGCGTGTTGACGCCGCTCGATACGCCGCCGACAAGGATCGCCATGAAAAGTCCCATCACCATGCAGCCGTCGGCCGTGTCGCGGAACGCCGCCGCCCTTATTGCGACCGTCGCGGCGGGCGCCGCCATTTACTGGCTTCGGGACATACTGACGCCGCTCGCCATGGCCCTGTTCCTGCTGATCATGATCGACGGGGTGAAGCGGTCGGTGGCCGCCCGGACCCCGCTGAACGACCGCTGGGCCGGGGTCGCCGCCCTGATCCTGGTCGTTCTGGCCTTCTTCGCCTCCATCGCCATCATCGTGAACGGCGCGGCGGGCTTCTTCGGCGAGGCCTCCGGCGTGTCGCAGAATATCGGGCCGCGCATCGATCAGATCATCCGCGACGTCTATGGCGTGGTGCGATTGGACAATCCGCCGACGGCCCAGGAGCTGATCAACGGGGTCGACATTCGCGGCTATGTCGCCTCGATCGCCATGCAGGTCCAGGGGATCGCCTCAGGCGCCTTCTTCGTCATGGTCTATCTCGGCTTTCTGCTGGCGTCTCAGATCGGCTTCCGGCGCAAGATCGTCGCCATGTTCCCCCAAAAGGCCCAACGCGACGAGGCGGTCGCGGTGTTCGAACGGGTTCGCGGCGGGGTCGAGGGCTATATCTGGGTCCAGACCGTCACGGGGGCCATGATCTGTCTGGCGGCCTGGATCCTGATGCGGGCCGTAGGCCTCCAGAACGCCGAGTTCTGGACCTTCGTCATCTTCATCGTCGGCTTCATCCCCGTGCTGGGCGGAGCGGTGGCCGGCCTGGCGCCCCCCCTGTTCGCCCTGGTGCAGTTCCCCAGCTACTGGCCCGCCCTGATCCTGCTGGTCGGACTTCAGACCATTCTCTTCATCGTCGGCAATCTGGTTCAGCCGCGCATGCAGGGGGACAACCAGAACATCGATCCGGTCGTGGTCCTGCTGTCCCTGGCCTTCTGGGGCAAGCTGTGGGGCGTGGTCGGCATGTTCCTGTCGACCCCGCTGGCGGTCATGGCCATGGCGATCCTGGCCGAATTCCAGGGTTCGCGATGGATGGCGATCCTGCTGTCCGGCGACGGCGAACCCTATGCTGACGAAAGCAAACGCAAGGACAAAACTCGGGCCAAGAGCGCCGCCGGCAAAACGGCCGAAGAAGAGGCCTGAGCCCTGCGGCGCCGCGTCGCGCCAAAAGCCGCGCTTGCGTCCCTTGAACGCGGCGAGAGGCTTCCCATTTCCCTTATCGACGCCGCGGGACATTCCCCTCCGAACCGCGGCGAAGCGACCGACGCACCCTCCCCTCCCCTCGCGTCGGTTCGCGCAGGCCGCCGAGTTCCCCCGCTCGGCGGCCTTCTCGTTTTTGCGACGCAAAAGTCTTCCAACCTGAACGCTGTTCAGGAGACTCTTCGGTCTTCAGGGGCTTCACGAGCGACCAGACCTGGCCTAGTCAGCGATGTGACGCGCAGTCGCGCGCCCGCCCCAGCGGCCAAGGCCGCGTCGCCCGAGACCATTGTCCATGACCGCCCTCGATCCGCGCCCCGCCCCGGTTCAGCCGATCTCTCCGGCCGCCCTGGAAGCTTCCTTTGCGCGGATCCTGGGAACCTCCCCCGGCAAGGCCGAACAGTCCTTCCTGGCCCAGGCCCATGAGGACTACGCCGCCGATGAAACGCCCGAGCTGGACGGCGAGGATCTGGCCACCCTGCTGGCGGCCTCCTGGCGAGCGGCCAAGGACTACCCCGCCGGATCGGCGCCGCTGATCACCGTGGGTCCGCTGTCGGGCGCGAACGGTCAGACCCTTGACTATGATCTGGTCCGCATCATTCAGACGGACGCCCCCTTCCTGGTCGACAGCGTCATGGGCGCCCTGGCCGAGGCCGGGGTTTCGGTGCGCGCCCTATTCCATCCGGTAGTGGAGCTGGACGGTCGTCGCCTGTCGGTGATCATGCTGGTGATCGACGGCGCCCCGCAGGAAAGACGCGACGCCATGGGCGAGGGCCTGGCCGAATGCCTGGCCGACGTCCACGCCGCCGTCGCCGACCACGAAGCCATGACCGGCCTGATGCGGCAAGCCTTGCTGCGATTGCAGGAGACGCCGCCGAAGGTCGATCCCGCCGTTCTGGCCGAGAACATCGCCTTCCTGAAGTGGCTGAAGAGCGACCATTTCGTCTTCCTCGGCGCCCGCGACTACGATTATCCGCTGAACGCTGAAGGCGACTACGAGGCCGAGGCGCCGCTGAGCCAGTCGAGCGCCGGTCTGGGCATTCTCGCCGATCCCGAGCGCACCGTCCTGCGCCGCGCCTCCGAGCCGGCCGTGCTGACGCGCCAGATGCGGCGCCAGTTGGACCTGAGCGAACCCGTCACTGTCGCCAAGGCCAACGCAAGGTCGCGCGTCCACCGTCGCGCCTACATGGACTATGTCGGGGTCAAGCGTTACGGCCCGGACGGCAAGGCGACGGGCGAGACCCGTTTCGTGGGCCTGTTCACCTCGGACGCCTACGACCAATTGGCGACCGAGACCCCGCTGATCCGGCGCAAGGTGGCCAATGTCCTGGCTCGCGCGGACAAGGCTCCGGGCAGCCACAACGAGAAGCGGCTGCGCAATATCCTCGAGAACTATCCGCGCGACGAGCTGTTCCAGATCAGCGAGGACGAGCTGCTGTCCATCGCCCTGGGCATTCTCCACCTCTACGACCGGCCGCGCATCCGGCTGTTCTCGCGCCAGGATCCGTTCGACCGGTTCGTTTCGGTGCTGTGCTTCATCCCGCGCGAGAAGTTCGATGCTGCGGTGCGCGAGCGGATCGGTCAGATCGTCGCCCGCGCCTGGGGCGGCCGGATTTCGGCCTGGTATCCGCAACTGTCCGACGCCCCCCTTGTGCGGGTCCATTTCATCATCGGCGTGACGCCGGGCGATCACCCGGTCCCCGATGCGGCCCAGCTGGAACACGACGTGGCCGAGGCCGGCCGCGGCTGGGTCGAACGGTTCGAAAGCGCCCTGCGCCGCGCCGATGTGGCGGACGTCGAGGTCGGGCCGCTGAGCACCCGCTGGGCCCGAGCCTTCGGCGCCGCCTATCGCGATCGCTATGACGCCGACGAGGCCGCGATCGATCTGGGCGAGATGGACCAGCTGAACGCGACGGGTCAGGTCGGCGCCGGAGAGGCCGTCGTGGTTCGCGCCTTCCGCAACGCCGACGACAGCCGCCTGCAGTTCCGGTTCAAACTCTATCGTCGCGGCCCCTCGGTTCCCCTGTCCGACGTTCTGCCGATCATGGCCGACATGGGTCTGAAGACCCTGGAGGAATACGGCTATCCGATCCGGCCGATGGGCGAGGAGGAGATCCATGTCCACGAGTTCCTGATGGAGGATCCGCGCGGCGAGGAGCTGGTCTTCGCCGATGTGAAGGGGCCGTTCGAGCGCGCCTTCGCCGCCGTCTGGAACGGGCGCACCGAGAGCGACGGCTTCAATCGCCTGGTCATCGAACTGGGCGTCGAATGGCGCGAGGCCGCCCTGATCCGCGCCCTGGCCCGCTATCGCCAGCAGACCGGCCTGGATCCGTCGCAGGCGGTGCAGGAAGAGGCTCTGCGGGAGTACCCGGACGTGTCCCGCGCCCTGCTGTCCCTGTTCAAGGCCAGGTTCGACCCGGCGGACGGGACGGTAGAAGCCCGCGAGGCGGCGGTCACGGCGCTGAACGCCAAGATCAACGCCCTGCTGCAGGACGTGAAGAGCCTGGATCACGACAAGGCGCTGCGCCGCATCGCCGCCCTGATCGGAGCGATCAAGCGCACCAACTACTTCCAGCAGGATCACGACGGCCTGCCCAAGCCGCACATCTCGATCAAGATCGCCTCGCGCGAGCTCGAGGACCTGCCGCTGCCCAAACCCTATCGCGAGATCTTCGTCTGGGCGCCCCATGTCGAGGGGGTTCACCTGCGCTTCGGCCCTGTCGCACGGGGCGGCCTGCGCTGGTCGGATCGTCGCGACGACTTCCGCACCGAGGTGCTGGGCCTGGTCAAGGCGCAGCAGGTCAAGAACGCGGTCATCGTGCCGGTCGGCTCGAAGGGCGGCTTCTATCCCAAGCAACTGCCCCGCACCACCGACCGCGAGGCCATTCAGGGCGAGGCCATCCGCGCCTATCGCACCTTCCTGTCGGGCCTGCTGGACATCACCGACAACATCGCCAGCGACGGGTCGGTGACGCGCCCGGCCCATGTCGTCGCCTGGGAGCAGGACGACCCCTATCTGGTCGTCGCCGCCGACAAGGGCACGGCGACCTTCTCGGACATCGCCAACGGGGTTTCGGCGGCCTACGGCTTCTGGCTGGGCGACGCCTTCGCGTCCGGCGGTTCGATCGGTTACGATCACAAGGCCATGGGCATCACGGCGCGCGGCGCCTGGGAGGCGGTCAAGCGCCACTTCCGCGAGATCGGTCCGCGCGACAAGGTCTGGGACATCCAGACCGAGCCCTTCACCATGGTGGGGGTCGGCGACATGTCGGGCGACGTCTTCGGCAATGGCGCGCTTCTGTCCAAGGCGACCAAGCTGATCGCCGCCTTCGATCACCGCGACATCTTCATCGACCCCACGCCCGACCCCGCCGCCAGCTGGACCGAGCGCAAGCGGCTGTTCGACCTGCCGCGCTCGTCCTGGCAGGACTATGACAAGGGGCTGATTTCCCAGGGCGGCGGCGTCTTCTCGCGGTCCGCCAAGTCGATCCAGCTGACGCCCCAGATCAAGGCGGCGCTGGACATCGCCGAAGACGAACTGGACCCGGCCAGCCTGATCCGCGCCATCCTGAAGGCGCCCGCAGACCTACTGTATCTCGGCGGCATCGGCACCTATGTGAAGTCGGCGGCCGAGACCGACGCCCAGGTAGGCGACAAGGGCACCGACGCCCTGCGGATCAACGCCGACGAGCTGCGGGTCAAGGTGGTGGGGGAAGGGGCCAATCTGGGCTTCACCCAGGCCGGGCGCATCGTCTTCGCCCAGGGCGGCGGCCGGATGAACACCGACGCCATCGACAACTCCGCCGGGGTCGACACCTCGGACCACGAGGTCAATATCAAGATCCTGGTCGGGTCGGCCGTGACCAATGGCGTCCTGCCGGTCGAGGAGCGGACCCCGCTGCTGGCCTCGATGACCGAGGAAGTCGGGCTGAAGGTGCTGGCCCACAACTATGACCAGACCCTGGCCCTGACCCTGCAACAGGCGGAAGGGGCAGGGGCGCTGGACGCCCAGCAGAGGTTCATGCAGGCCCTGTCGGCGCGCGGCAAACTGGACCGCAAGGTCGAAGGCCTGCCGGTCGACGTGCGGGTCAAGGAGATGATGGCCGCCGGAATTCCGCTGGCCCGGCCCGAGCTGGCGGTGCTGACCGCCTACGCCAAGCTGGAGCTGTCGGAAGAGATCGTCGCGTCCCAGGCGCCGGAGGATCCCTTCTTCGAACAGATCCTGGTCCGCTATTTCCCGCAGGCCCTGGCCCGGTTCGAGCCTCAGATGAAGAGCCACAGGCTGCGGCGCGAGATCATCGCCACCGTCATGGCCAACGAGGTCGTCAACATGTGCGGCCCGACCTTCCCGGACCGGCTGCGCGGCTCGGCGGAGTGCGACACCACCGCTCTGATCATCGCCTTCGAGGCGGCGCGTCGGGTCTTCCGGCTGGACGAGGCCTGGGACGCGGTTTCCGCCCTGGACCGGTCGATCTCGGCCGAGGCCCAGATCGACCTGTATCGCGAGATCGCCGTGGTCCTGCGTCGCCAGACCTTCTGGCTGGCCCGACGCGCCAAGGCCGGGGTCTCTGTCCAGGCCCTGATCGATCGCTATCGACCGACCGCCGACGCGCTTCAGGCCGAAGGGGCGCCCGTGCTGTCGCGCTTCGAACAGGGGCGGCTGGATTGCCGGGTCGAGGCCTTCGCCAAACACGGCGCGCCGCAGGATCTGACCCGGCGGATCGGCATCATGCGGCCGCTGGTCGCCGCCTCGGACATCGGCGATCTGGCCCAGGAGACGGGCTGGCCGGTGGCGGCCATGGCGCGACTGTATCACCAGGTCGGGGCCGCGTTCGACTTCGACCGACTGCGCGCGGCGGCGGGGTCCATCCCGTCGGCGGACCATTTCGATCGCCTGGCCGTGCGTCGCCTGATCGAGGACCTGATGAACGAGCAGGCGACCCTGACGCGGGCCGTGGCCCGGGCGTCAGACCCGTCGGTCGGGATCAGCGAGGACGCGGCCGAGGGCGCCGTCGACGCCTGGATCGGATCGAAACAGGCGACGGTCGAAGGGGTGCGCGCCTCGGTTGACGAGATCGAACAGTCCGGCTCGGGCTGGACCTTCGCCAAGCTGACCATCGCCAATGCGACGATCCGCGATCTGGCCACGGCGGCGGTGCAGGCTTGACGGCGGCCCCGTCTCACCGCCTCTTCGGCCGATAAGAACAGGCGGGGGGTCGGTATGCCGAGGAAATTCCTGGTCGTCGTGGACGACAGTCCCGAGTTCGAGGCCGCGCTTCGGTTCGCCTGTCGGCGCGCGCGGTCGACCGGGGGGCGGGTGGTGATGCTGCGCGTCATGCCCTCCAACAGCGACGCCCACTGGTCGGGCGTGCGCGAGGAGATCGAGCGTCAGCAGCGCGAGGAGGCCGAGGCCCTGCTGAACCGGCTGGGCGAGGAGGCGCTGGAGCGGTCCGGCGCGGCGCCGATCTTCCTGATCGAGAAGGGCGAGGCCCAGAGCGCGATCAAGAAGGTGGTCGGGGACGATCCCGACATCAAGATTCTGGTCCTGGCCGCCGGAAGCGGATCGCGCGGGCCGGGGCCGCTGGTCTCGGCCATCATCAAACAGGGGGCCCAACTGGGCGGGCGCAAACTGCCGGTCACCATCGTGCCCGGCGAGCTGACCGAGGCCGAGATCGAGGATCTGGCCTAGAGGCGGACCCGAACCAGTCAGGGTCCAGACTGTGGAAATAGACTCATTCCACCCTAAAAAAATGGAGTCTATTTTCGTCTATTTCGGCGCGTGGCCCGGTGCGGCGTGACGATGTCAAAGACCCGGCCACATCCTACAACCGCCTGGACCGGCGCCGGGTTGAAGGCGGACCTCTTAAGTCAGGCGATTGAAATCGCAGTCTTATGGTCTCGGAATTAGGCGCGCTGATCGTCTTCCACGGTCGTCTGGACGCCGAGGCGAAGTTGATCCCGAACCGTGATCAGGCCGTCGCGCAACCGGGCCATGGCTTCAGGCGTGAGGTTGGTCTGGGCCATCACGGCCTGGGCCAGACAGCCGGCGCCGACGGCGAGGGCGCGGCCGGCGTCGGTCAGGCGGACCCGAACCACCCGTTCGTCGGCGACGTCTCGGGCGCGCGCGACCAGTCCGGCGGCCTCCAGACGCTTGATCAGCGGGGTCAGGGTGTTGGATTCCAGAAACAGCCGCTCGCCCAGCCGGCCCACGGTCTGGTCGTCCTCGCGCCATAGCAGGCTCAGCACCAGGAACTGCGGATAGGTGAGGCTCATCCGATCCAGCAGCGGCTTGTAGAAGCGGCTGAAGGCGAGGCTAGCGGAATAGGCCGCGAAACACAGCATGTCGTCGACGGCAAAGGGCGTCTGGGGATCGGGTGCGGGAGCGGGAGCCGAGGTGGTCATGGGTCAATAATAATCGTGCGCGATTTAATCGCAAGCTTGACGCACTCAAACACAGGGCCTAGATCATCGCTTGCGATTAGATCGCACACGATATTTATTCATCCCAAGGGAGATCCGCCATGTCCATCAATGTTCTGTACCGCACCGCCGCCGTCGCCACGGGCGGCCGCGACGGTCGCGTCGCCACCACCGACGGCGCGCTGGACCTGGCCCTGGGCATGCCCAAGGAACTGGGCGGCGCCGGCAAGGGCAATAATCCGGAACAGCTGTTCGCCGCCGGCTATGCGGCCTGTTTCCTCAGCGCCCTGAAGCTGGTGGCGTCGCAAAAAGGCCAGGGCGCAGCTGTCGCCGAAGCGACGATCAAGGCCACGGTCGGCATCGGTCCGCGCAGCGACAAGGGGTTCGGCCTGGAGGTCGAATTGGAAGCCAGCCTGCCGGGCGTCGATCGCGACGCAGCCCTGGCCCTGGTGGAAGAAGCGGATTCGGTCTGCCCCTATTCGCACGCGGTGCGGGGCAATATCTCGGTCAAGCTGACGGTGGCGTGACGAGGGTTTCCTTCTCCCCTTGCGGGAGACGGTGGCCCGAAGGGCCGGATGAGGGGTCCGCCGGTGGGCCAAGTCGCACCACCGTATCCCCCACCCTTTGGCTGCTTCGCGCCGTCCTTCGGGTCGCACAAGGACGACGGCTTCGTCGCCGTGCGCTCAAGCCCTCTCCCAGCGGGAGAGGGCTTTTGCGTTGCGTCAGCCCTTGGGGACTAGCCGCCACATGTGGAGGGGGTGACGCACGGTTCCGGCCTCGGCGCCGGCGGCGTCGCCCCGGCCCATATAGAGGTCGGCGCGGACCGGGCCCCGAATGGCCGAGCCGGTGTCCAGCGCCATAGCCAGACCGCGATAGGAGGCCGTGGCGCCGCGCAGATTGCCGCCGTCAGCCTCCAGCCAGACCAGTTCGCCATAGCGCCAGTGGGACGGATCGACCGCGATGGCCCGCCGCTCGGTCAGGGGGATGCCCGCTGCGCCGGGCGGATGGCCGTTATCGTCTGGATCGAGGCGGAAGAAGATGTAGCGGGGGTTCAGGGCCATCACCGCCTGGGCTTCATACCCCCGGTGATCGGCCAGCCAGCCGCGGATCGCGTCGCCGGACGTGCCGTTTTCCGGCAGCAGGCCTTGGCGGGCCATCGGGCGGGCGATGCCGACGAAGGTCTTGCCGTTGTCGGCGGCGTAGGCGGCGCGGCCGCGCACACCGTCTTCAAAGGTCAGATAGCCGGAGCCCTGGATCTGAAGGAAGAACAGGTCCTCGGCCCGCATCCAGGCCAGGGCCTGGTCGGGGCGGGCGTTGGCTTCAATGGTCGCCCGGTCGCCGGCGCTGCGCGGATCGGCGGGTTTGGGCAGGACGGGAGCCGAGAACTCGGCGTCCGGAACGCGGCGGGCCGGATATTCGGGCGCGAAATAGGAGGTGAGCAGGCCTGGAGCCCCGTCAGCGGTCCGGGCGGGAACAGCGCTGAAGTTCGCCTCGAAAAAAGCCCGCGCGTCGCTAGGAGTCAGGGTGGGAGACAGGGTCTGGGCGCGGGCGCAAACCGCCCGCGAAACGGCGTCGCGCGCGGCGCCGCAGCCTTCGACATAGGCGCGGAAGGCGGCGAGGTGATCCTCGTCATTCCAGCCCGGCAGGACGGCCGGGCTGAGAGCGTCGGACGGCGTAGGCCGGGGTAGGGGCGCGTCAGGCTTCGGCGAAGGCACATAGGGTTTAGGCCCCGCCGTTCCCGGCCCCCCTGCTCCCGGCGTCGCCGGGACGGTCGGGGTCATGGAACCGGTCGAACAGGCGGCGGCCGCCAGGACCGACGCGAGCATCGGCGCCCAAGACAAGACCTGCCTGGGCAAGACCCGCCTGAGCGCCGACATCAGGCGTTGGCCGGCTCGACGCGGGCCAGGACCCAGTTGGGATCGGCGGCCCCCAGGGTGCGTTCGAAAGTCCAGTGTTCCGCGGTGCGACGCTCCTCGACCAGAGGCTCGCCCGTGACGGAATCGGCGGTTTCGCCCGAGGCCTTGGTCACGCGGCTGCGCAGTTCGGCCAGGAAGCGGACCTTGGCCACGGCCTTGTCGCCCTGGACGGTGGCGCCTTCCAGATCGGCGCGGGGCGGGAAGAGGAATTCGACCGTCTCGGTCTCGCCGCGCGTCTCGCGCGCCGTGATGCCGGCGTCGAAGGAGGCCATGACATTGGGGGTCAACAGGGGCGCCAGAGCCGCACGGTCGCCGGCGGCGTAGCCGCGGACGATGGTCTCATAGGCCTGACGGGCGCCTTCGACGAAACGATTGGGGTCGAAAGCCGGGTCGCGCGCCTTCAGACCGGCGATGGAGGCGAGGGTCGCGGCGTCGAGGGCCGGGGTCTTGGAGGCCTCGGGCGTGGCGGTCGGCGATGGGGGGAGGGCCTTGGCGTCCTCCTGCGGCTGACGGCCGACCCTTTTGCCCAACACATTATAGAGCTGGAACAGGACAATCGCCGCGATGACGGCGAAAATCACGATCTGGAACTGGACCGGCAAGGGGACTTCCTGACTTTCGGCGCGCGAGCGAGGATGCGCCATGGAGACGATTAGGGTCTCATATAGGAGGACGCAAGGCGATGCGCGCCCCTGGAGAGCGAGCGACGTTGCGGCCAAGCGTCTCGGCGTGGTAGTCGCGGCGCCTTATTCCCGGCCCAATCGGCCCTTTTCCGTAATCGAAGACGCCCATGACCGACGCCGCTCCGCCCGCCGACACCAACACCCCGAACGGCGCCCAGCCGCAGCAAGGCCAGCCCGCCGGTCCCGGCTTCCGCATCCTGGCGCAATATGTCCGCGATTTCTCGTTCGAAAACCCGCGCGCGCCGGAATCCCTGCGCATCGACGGCAAGCCCGCCATCGACCTGGGCGTCGAGATGGCGGCTCAGGGCCGTCCGGACGGACTGTTCGAGCTGGACCTGAAGCTGTCGATCAAGGCCAGCCACGAAAACCAGGCGGTCTTCCATGTCGAGCTGGTCTATGGCGGCCTGTTCCAGCTGGCCAATGTCCAGGAGCAGGACATTGAGCCCCTGCTGCTGATTGAATGCCCGCGCTATCTGTTCCCCTTCGCCCGCGAGATCATCGCGCGCGCCACGGCGGACGGCGGCTTCTACCCGCCCTTCATGCTGGACCCGATCGACTTCGCCGCCATCTATATCGCGCGCCAGCAGCAGATCGCCCAGCAGCCGGCCGAAACCGGCCAGGCTTAAGAACGAACGACAGTCTTCCTCCCCCGCAGGGGGAGGGGGGCGGAGGCGCAGCCGAAGCCGGGTGGGCCGGGCTGAGCAAGGCCCCACCGACCTATCTGCTCAAATCCGTGCGCTGTCGCCTGGCCGCCCCCACCCCGTCGCTCCGCGACGCCCCTCCCCCGCAGGGGGAGGGGGAATGGTTGCGCTCAGGCCGCGTCTTCCTCGAGCTTGACCCCATAGGCGTCCCACAGGGACCGGTCCTTGAGGACCTCGGCCAGGAAGGCGATATGGGCGGCCTGTTCGTCCGGCGTCGAGCGCGGGGCCAGTGGACGCGGGCGGACGCCATAGGCGGCGGCCTGGATGACGCCGGACGGGTCCCGACCGGCGACCGGGGCGGCCGACAGGTCCAGCACCCGCTCCTTGCCGCCGCGCAGCTCCAGATAGACCTCGGCCAGCAGACGGGCGTCGATCAGGGCGCCGTGCAGGGTGCGTTCGACCAGCGACACCTTGAACCGCTTGCACAGGGCGTCCAGCGAGTTCGGCATGCCGGGAAACCGGGCCTGGGCCAGTTTCAGCGTGTCAATCCAGCGCGCCTCGCCGGTGATCGGCCGACCGCACAGCTTGTACTCATAGTCGATGAAGTTGCGGTCAAAGGCGGCGTTGTGCGCGATCATCGGCGCATCGCCGATGAATTCGATCAGATCGTCGGCGATCTCGTGGAATTTTGGGGCGTCCTTGACCTTATCGTCGGTGATGCCGTGGACCCGGATCGCGTCGGGCGGGATCAGGCGTTCGGGATTGACGAAGCGGTGGAAGGTGCGACCGGTCGGCAGCAGGTCCTGAATTTCGATACAGCCGACCTCGATCAGCCGGTCGCCCGTCTTGGGGTCGAAGCCGGTGGTCTCGGTGTCCAGAACGATCTCGCGCGCCATTGGCCCTTAATGGAGTCGTTCGTCGCTTTGCGAAAGACCGGCCTTGCCCTGACGCGGAGATATCCACGCCGGATCCAGCACGGTCTCGACTATGGCGGCGACATCGGCGCGGGCGGGCTCGAGCCCGCGGCCCGTATCGATGATGAAGTCGGCGCGGGCGCGTTTTTCCGCGTCGGGCAGCTGGCGGGCCAGGATGGCCTCGAACCGGTCGCGGGTCATGCCGGGGCGGGCCATGACGCGTTCCGCCTGGATCGCCGCATCGGCGGTGACCACCACCACGGCGTCCACATGGGCGTCGCCGCCGGTTTCGAACAACAGGGGGATGTCGAGGACCGCCAGCTTCACGCCGGACGCGCGCGCCGTCTCCAGATCGCCCGCCCGACCCTGGGCCACCAGGGGATGGACGATGGATTCCAGCCGGCGGAAGGCGGTCTCGTCCCGCCCCAGGGCCTCGGCCAGACGGGTGCGGTCAACGGCCCCGTCCACGACCACGCCGGGGAAGGCGGCGTCGACGGGTTCGACAGCGGCGCCGCCCCGCGCATAGAGCCGGTGCACGGCGTCGTCGGCGTTCCACACCACCGCGCCCAGGTCGGCGAACATGGCGGTCGTGGTCGACTTGCCCATGCCGATGGAGCCGGTCAGGCCGAGGACGATCATTTGGCCTGGCTCAGATGCGCCGTCAGCAGGGCGCGCAGGTCCAGCGGCGGGGGCGGGCGGCGGAACAGGGCCTGGAACGAGGGCGCCGCCTGACCGATCAGCATGGCCAGACCATCCACGGTCGGCAGGCCCCGCGCCCGCGCCGCCGTCAGGAAGGGTGTGGCGAGGGGCTTGTAGGTCATGTCCATCATCACCGTGCCCGGAGCGACGGCGGCGAAATCCAGATCCGGCTGGACGCTGAGGGCGTTGATCACCAGTACCGCGCCGTCCAGGGCTTCGGACGCCGGCATGACCTGAACCGAGGGACCCAGATCGGCGGCCAGGGCCAGGGCCCGGTCGGGCGAACGGTTGACGATCCGGACCTCGGCCCCCGCCTCGACCAGAGCGCCGGACGCCGCCCGCGCCGCGCCGCCCGCGCCCAGCATGACAACCGGCCGGCCGACGAGGTTCAGATCCGGGGCCTGTTCCTTAAGCCCCAGCATCAGGCCGAGGCCGTCCGAACTGTCGGCCAGAACCCAGCCGTCGTCGAAGGTCAGGATATTGGCCGAAGCTGTCAGGCTGGCCGCCGCCGTGGCCGCATCAGCCAGGGCGAAGGCCTGTTCCTTAAACGGAGCGGTGACGTTCAAACCCGTGATCAGTCCCGCCCGACCCGCCGCCACCAGGGCCTCGAACCCGGCCGCGTCGACAGGAGCGAAGGGCACATAGGCGCCGTCGATGTCGCCGGCCGCCAGCCAGGCGTTATGGATGACGGGGCTGAGGGAATGGGCCACCGGATTGCCGGCGATCCCGCCGACAAGGGCCGCGCCCGTAATGCGATGACGGCTCATGCGGGCAGGACTCCGGCGCGGCGCAGCTCGGCCAGGACCGGCCACAGGGGCAGTCCCAGGACGGTGAAATAGTCGCCGTCGATCGCCGCGAACAGCTGCGACCCCATCCCCTCCAGCCGATAGGAGCCGACGCAAGCCAGCAGGGCCTCGCCCTCAGCCGCCAGATAGGCGTCGAGGAAGGCGTCGGAGAAGTCGCGCATCCGCATCTCGACCGTATCCACGCCCGACCAGACAATCTGGCCCTTCACCGCCAGGGCGGCGCCCGAATGGAGGTGGTGGGTGCGGCCGCGCATGGATTTCAGCCGGTCGCGCGCCGCCTCGAGCGATCTGGCCTTGGAAATCAGCCCGCCGTCGAAGGCCAGGGTCTGGTCAGAGCCCAGCACCCAGGCGGTTTCGTCATCGCGCGACACGGCCAGGGCCTTGGCCTCGGCGAGCCGTACCGCAAGGGCGGCGGGGTCCAGATCGGTCGAGACGGCCTTGATCGCGTCCTCGTCCACCCCAGCGACGCGGACCTCGAACGGGACGCCGGCGTTTTCCAGCATGGCGCGGCGGGCGGCGCTCTTGGACGCCAGGATGAGGGGTTCGCGCTCAAGCAGCCCGGAGGACGATAGCGCCGCGGAAATAATCATCTACCAGCTCGTTCCGATCTTGTGATTGCGATGCTCGCTGAGCAGGTTGGTGATGGCGGCGGCGGTTTCCTCGACCGAGCGACGGGTGACGTCGATGGTGGGCCAGCCCCGCCGAGCAAAGGCGCGCTTGGCCTTGATCGTCTCGTCGCGGACCGCGTCCTGGTCCGTATAGTTGGAGGACTGGCTGGCGTTCAGATTGTCGATCCGGTTGCGCCGGATCTGGACCAGACGGTCGGGCGAGACGGTCAGGCCGATGACCAGCGGGTTCTTCAGCCGCGTCAGACGCTCTCCGTCCTCCTGCCCCGGCACCAGGGGCACATTGGCGGCGCGGATCCCCCGGTGGGCCAGATAGATGCAGGTCGGGGTCTTGGAGGTCCGGCTGACGCCGCACAGGACGACGTCGGCGCCCTCCAGCTGTTCCAGCGAGCCTTGGCCGTCGTCATAGGCCATGGCGAAATCCAGGGCGGCGATCCGGTTGAAATAGTCGTGGTCCAGGGCGTGCTGGGCCCCGACGCGGGTCGACAGGGCCGCGCCCAGATAGCGGGACATGGCGCCGACCAGGGGATCCAGGGCGCCGATCTGGGGCATGTCCAGCCGGCGGCAGCCCTCTTCCAGCTGTTCGCGTAGATCCCGATCCACCAGGGTGTGCAGAACCACGCCCGGCGCAGCCGCCACCTCCTGCAACACCCGCTCCATCTGCTTCTCGGACCGGACCAGGGCGTAGATGTGTTCGATCGGAATGACCCCGTCAAACCGGGCCGTCACCGCCTTGGCCATGGCGTTCAAGGTCTCGCCGGTCGAGTCCGACACCAGATGGACATGGAAATAGGTGGCTAGACGCGCAGGACCGGGACGAGCGGGGCTCATGCGAGATCGACTCCCTGTTGACAGACTCGGGGCGCCTTGGGGACGGCGGGTGACCGTCGGGGCGCCGTTCTCCTTAACGCCTGATCGATCCGCCTGCGAGCGGGGATGAGGGTGGATGACCCCAAGGGTTCGATCCCGGTTCATCCCAAGGCGGAAAACCGATTTTGGCTTGGCTGTGGAAAATCCTAATGAAGGGTTAACGGGGGTTTACCTCGTTCACAGCCGCCAGCCCTCGCAAACCCTTTGGCGTTAAGGTTTCGTTAGGGATTGTCCACCGGCTGGATAGTCCTGTTCCGCATCCCCGATCGGGTCCGTGCCCTCGTGGATATCCGCTTTTGTTCCGCCCCCGCCGTTGGATTCGTCCCCACCATTCCATCGCCCTACCTGCCACTTCGAATCTTTTAATTCTTAATCTGATTAGGGATTGAGAGCGGGGGGCTGTGACCTTAATCGTCCGACATGACCGATCCGACCCAGAACCCCGTTCAGACCCCCGTGATGATCCGGGCTCTCCGAGGGGAGACGTTGGATCGTCCGCCGGTCTGGTTCATGCGCCAGGCCGGACGGTACCTGCCCGAGTACCGACGGCTCCGGGCCGAGGCGCCGGACTTCATCGCCTTCTGTCTGAATCCCGAGATGGCGGCTGAGGCGACGCTTCAGCCGATGCGTCGGTTCGGCTTCGACGCGGCCATCGTGTTTGCCGACATCCTGCTGATCCCGCGCGCCCTGGGCCAGGACGTGTGGTTCGAGACGGGAGAGGGGCCGCGGCTGGGCGAAATGCCGATCCCCGGACGGATGGCGGAACTGGCGCCCGAGGCGGGCGCGCATCTGTCGGCCGTGGGCGAGACCCTGTCGATCGTGCGCAAGGCCTTGGAGCCGGAACGCGCTCTGATCGGTTTCGCCGGCGCGCCCTGGACGGTGGCGACCTATATGCTGGACGGCGAGCACCGGACCATCGGCAAGGGCGAGCGCGCCCAGGCCCGGACCTACGCCTATGCCGACCCCCGTCGTGTGGACGAGACGCTGGAGGTTCTGGTCGAGGCCACGGCGCGGTATCTGAAGATGCAGGCCGACGCCGGCGCCCAGGTGCTGAAGATCTTCGAGAGCTGGGCCGAGGGGCTTCCCGACGACCTGTTCGAAAGACTGGTCCTGAAGCCCCACCAGGCGCTTGTGAAGCGCACCCGGGAGCTGGGCGTCACCGTGCCCCTGATCGGCTTCCCACGGGGCTCTGCGGCGCTTGCAGAGCGATATGCGCAGGAGGTTGAGGTGGACGCCGTCGCCCTGGACACCGCCTGCCCGCTCGAGGTCGGCAAACGGGTGCAGCAGATCAAGCCGATCCAGGGCGCGCTGGACCCCCTGTTGCTGCGCGCCGGGGGCGAACTGCTGGACCGCCGGGTGGATCAGCTGATGGAAGCTTGGGGCCAGGGGCCGTGGGTGTTCAACCTCGGCCATGGCATATTGCCGGACGTGCCCATCGACCATGTCGAACGGGTTCTGAAAAGGATCGGCGCTCAATGACTGAAACCCTGAAAGGCCGCCGGATCGCGGTGGTGCTGTTCAATCTGGGCGGGCCCGACGATCAGGCCTCGGTGAAGCCCTTCCTGTTCAATCTGTTCAATGACCCGGCCATCATCGGTCTGCCGGGGATTGTGCGGACGCCCCTGGCCAAGCTGATCTCCAGCCGGCGCGAGACGAGCGCCCAGGCCAACTACGCCCTGATGGGGGGCGGTTCGCCCCTGTTGCCGGGCACGCGCCGTCAGGCCGAGGCCCTTGAGGCCGTGCTGAACACGCGCCTGGCCGGGGATGAGGTCCAGGTCTTCATCGCCATGCGCTACTGGCATCCGTTTACCGAGGAGACCGCCGTGGATGTGGCGGCCTTCGGCCCCGACGAAGTCGTGCTGTTGCCCCTCTATCCGCAGTTCTCGACCACCACGACCCAGTCCTCATTGAAGATCTGGAACGAGACCTATGCCGGGTCCGGCGTCAGTCGGGCCGTCTGCTGCTATCCCCGCGCCGACGGCTGGGTCGAGGCTCAGGCTCAGGCCATCGGGACAAAGCTGGACGAGGCGGGGGAGACCTCTGTTCGGGTCCTGTTTTCCGCCCACGGCATCCCGGAGAAACTGGTCAGCAGCAAGGGCGACCCCTATCAGGAACAGGTCGAGACGACCGTGGCCGCTGTAGTCGCCGCCATCGAACGCGACCGGGGGCCGATCGATCACGCCCTCTGCTACCAGAGCCGTGTCGGGCCGATGAAATGGCTGGGCCCGTCGACGCCCGAGGCCATCGAACAGGCCGGTCGGGACGGGGTCGGGGTCGTGATCACCCCCATCGCCTTCGTCTCCGAACATATCGAGACCCTGGTCGAACTGGATATCGAATACGGCGAACTGGCCCACGAAAAAGGGGTCAGTTTGTATTTGAGGGCGCCGGCCGTCGGGACGGCGCCGCTGTTCATCGACGCCCTGGCCGATGCGACGGTCGGCGCCTTGGGGCGGACTGGCGTCGCGCCCTTTGGGCCGGGCTGCAAGGCGGATTGGAAGGCCTGCCCCTATCGTCAGCGCAAGGATGCGGCATGAACCCCTATGACCTCGCGCGTGGCCTGCACATTCTGGCGGTGATCGCCTGGATGGCCGGGCTGCTGTTCCTGCCGCGGCTCTATGCCTATGACGCCGAACAGAACGCCAAGCCCGAGCCCCTACGCAGCGAAATGCAAGCGCTGTTGAGGCTGTGGCAGACCCGGCTGCTGCGCATCATCGTCAACCCGGCCATGATCCTGGCCTGGGGCTTCGGCCTGTGGCTGATCCATATCGACGTCTCGGCGCGGGGGGCTGCGTTTTTGGCCGAGCCGTGGATGGTCGCCAAACTGGTCGGGGTCTTCCTGCTCAGTGGCTGGCACGGCTTTCTGGCGGCGCAGCGCAAGAAGATCGCTGCGGGGACGTCGAAATATTCCGGCAAGTTCTGGCGGATGACGAACGAGGTCCCGTTCGTCCTGGCCATCATCATGGTGCTGTCGGTGACGACGGAGTGGACCTTCGGGTGATCCTTATCCTTCTCCCCTTGCGGGAGAAGGTGGCCGAGCGAAGCGAGGTCGGATGAGGGGTGTTCAGGCCTTGGACACGGTTTGACCCCTCACCCTTTCGCCTGACGGATCGCCTGCGGCTCTCCGAGGCTCAAGCCCTCTCCCACAAGGGGAGAGGGTAAAGCGCAACGCCTCCGCTTGACCTGAACCGCAGCCTGTGGTTCCGCTGGCGGTGAACCGTTCGGTCCTTCCGGCGGTCCCTCTCTTTCCGCGACGCCCGCCGGTTCGACCAGCGGGAGCCCGTCGTGCTCCCCTTCGGCCTCACGGCCAGACATTTCCAGAGACCTGACGCCGTGCGGTTCCGTGCGCGCGTCCGCGAGCCTGTATCATGACCGACGTCACCGATAACGACACCCCCGAGACCGAAAACGCCCAGACTGAGAGTTTGGGGGCCGAAGCCCCGACCCATCACGGCGCCGAGCATGAAGCCGGCGAGGCGGCGGGTGCGGATTCGGGCGTGGACACCACGGCGGACGACGACGACGACGGCGAATCGGTCGTGCCCAACGGTCGCATCACCCTGGCCGAGCTGAACGAGAAGACGCCGGCCGACCTAGTGGCCTTTGCCGAACAGCTGGAAGTCGAGAACGCCTCGAACCTGCGCAAACAGGACCTGTTGTTCGCCATCCTGAAGGCTCTGGCCGACGAGGAAGTCGAGATCATCGCCGACGGCGTGCTGGAAATCCTGCCCGACGGGTTTGGTTTCCTGCGCAGCTCGGACGCCAACTACCTGCCCGGCCCGGATGACGTCTATGTCTCGCCCTCGCAGATCCGCCGCTTCGGCCTGCGGTCGGGCGATACGGTCCATGGCGCGGTTCGGGCGCCGCGCGAAGGCGAGCGCTATTTCGCCCTGCTGAAGGTCGACACGATCAATCTCGAAGACCCCGAGATGGTCAAGACCAAGGTCCTGTTCGACAACCTGACGCCCCTCTATCCCGAGGAGCGGCTGCACATGGAGATCCAGGATCCGACGCTGAAGGACCGTTCGGGCAGGGTGATCGACATCGTCGCGCCGCTGGGCAAGGGCCAGCGCTGCCTGATCGTGGCGCCGCCGCGCGTCGGCAAGACGGTGATGTTGCAGAACATCGCCAAGTCGATCGAGCGGAACCACCCGGAAGTCTTCCTGATTGTTCTGCTGATCGACGAACGGCCGGAAGAGGTCACCGACATGCAACGGACGGTCAAGGGCGAGGTCGTGGCCTCGACCTTCGACGAGCCGGCCACGCGCCACGTCGCCGTCGCCGAAATGGTGATCGAAAAGGCCAAGCGTCTGGTCGAGCACAAGAAGGACGTGGTGATCCTGCTGGACTCCATTACTCGCCTGGGCCGGGCCTATAACGCCACCGTGCCCTCGTCGGGCAAGGTGCTGACCGGCGGTGTGGACGCCAACGCCCTGCAACGGCCCAAGCGGTTCTTCGGCGCCGCGCGGAATGTGGAGCAGGGTGGGTCGCTAACCATCATCGCCACGGCCCTGATCGACACCGGCAGCCGCATGGACGAGGTGATCTTCGAAGAGTTCAAGGGCACCGGCAACTCGGAAATCGTGCTGGACCGCAAGGTCGCCGACAAGCGCATCTTCCCCGCCATTGACGTGCTGAAGTCCGGCACCCGGAAGGAAGACCTGATCACGCCGAAGGACCAGCTGGCCAAGACCTATGTCCTGCGCCGCATCCTGAACCCGATGGGTCCGCAGGACGCGATCGAATTCCTGCTCGACAAGCTGCGCCAGTCGAAGAACAACTCGGACTTCTTCCAGTCGATGAACACCTGATCCGTCGTCTGACGGTTTCACGTGGAACAGGAGACCGCAGGCATGAAGGTTCAAGTCGAGATCGATTGCACCCCGGCCGAGGCCCGGGCCTTTCTGGGCCTGCCCGACGTCACGCCTCTGAACGAGGCGATGGTGGCCGAGATGCAGAAGCGGATGGAAGCCAATGTCGCCGCCATGCAACCCGACGAACTGATGAAGACCTGGACCAGTTTCGGACTTCAGGCCCAGGACCAGTTCCGGCGCTTGATGGAAGCGGCGGTTAAATAATGTCGGTTCCTCCTCCTGTGAGGGGGAGGGAGCCGCGAAGCAGTGGAGGGGTCGTGACGTCGCAGAGGCGCCGGTCGTGCGGAAAGAGCCCCTCCGTCACGGCGCGGAAGACGCGCCGCGCCACCTCCCCGCGGACCGGGGAGGAGACAGCAGGATCATGACCGACACCATCTTCGCCCTCGCCACCCCGCCCGGTCGGGGGGCCATTGCTGTTCTGAGACTGTCGGGGCCGGCGGTCGAGCCGACCCTGAACGCGATGGGCGCGGGCCGGTTGAAGCCGCGTACGGCGTCAGTGCGAAACCTGACCCATGACGGCGCCTACATCGACCAAGCGCTAGTTCTGCGGTTTGTGGCGCCCAATTCCTATACGGGCGAGGACGCGGCCGAGCTGCACTTGCACGGGGGGCGAGCCGTCGTCGAGGCGGCCAGCCAGGCCTTGATCGCCCTGGGTTTGCGGCCCGCCGAGCCAGGCGAGTTCACGCGGCGCGCGTTTCAGAACGGGCGTATGGACCTGGCCCAGGCCGAGGCGGTGGCCGATCTGATCGACGCCGAGACGACGGCCCAGGCGCGACAGGCCTTGGGTCAGTTGGATGGGCAGCTCAGCGCCACCTATGCCGGTTTCCGCCGGGATCTGTTGCACGCCCTGGCCCTGGTCGAGGCGGAGATCGATTTTCCGGACGAGGATGTGCCGGACCATCTGGCGCTGACAGCCGGACCGGTGCTGGAGCGGCTGGCGGACGATCTGCGGCGGGCCGTGGCGGCGGGTCGCCGGGGCGAACGGGTGCGCGACGGTTATCGCATCGTCCTGATCGGCGAGACCAATGCCGGCAAGTCCTCGCTGTTCAATGCCCTGATCGAACGGGAGGCCGCCATCGTCACCCCGATTGCAGGGACGACACGGGACGTGCTGGACGCAGACCTGGTGATCGGGGGCTATGCCGTGACCCTGTCGGACACAGCGGGATTGCGAGACAGCGAGGATCCGGTCGAGGCCGAGGGGGTCCGACGGGCGCGGCGTCGGGCGCAGGAAGCCGAGTTGCGGCTTTGGGTCCGTGCGCCGGGAGACCCACAAGGTCTAGCGGCGGACTATATTCGTCCCGGCGACCTGATCGTCGCCAATAAGGCGGACGAGGGCATGGCGGTCTTTGACGGAGAGGGGTTGGAGTCGATCTGTGTCAGCAGCCGCACAGGCGAAGGTTTGGCCGGCTTGCACGACTGGATCGCGCAGCGGCTGGCGCTGGACTTGTCAGGCGCCGACTTCCCGGCCATCACGCGCGAGCGGCATAGGCTGCGATTGACCGAGGCGCTTGAGGCGGTGGATGCGGCCCGCCGCGCCCTGGCCATCGCGCCTGAAATGGCAGGCGATGATCTTCGTCGCGCAGCGGGGGCCTTGGGGCGGGTCACGGGCGAGATCGGGGTCGAGGACGTGCTCGGCGAAGTCTTCTCCACATTCTGTATAGGAAAGTAATACCGGTGTTTCACGTGAAACACCGTAAGTATGACCCCGTTCGACGAACTCTGGCCTGAGCGCCGGGACTGGCGAAATCCGCCCGTTTGGCCTATGTGGCGCGGATGACCACCCCCATGGATAAATCTTTCGACGTCGTCGTGATCGGCGGCGGCCACGCCGGCTGTGAAGCGGCGGCCGCCTCGGCGCGCGCGGGCGCCCGCACCCTGCTGTTGACCCAGAAGCTTGAGACCATCGGCGAGATGTCGTGCAACCCCGCCATCGGGGGGCTGGGCAAGGGCCACTTGGTGCGCGAGATCGACGCCCTGGATGGAATCATGGGGCGTCTTGCCGACGTGTCGGGCATCCAATTCCGGCTTTTGAACCGGTCAAAGGGGGCCGCTGTTCGGGGGCCGCGCAGTCAGATCGACCGCCGTCTTTATCGCGAGGCCATGCAGGCGGAGCTGGCGGCGACGCCCAATCTGAGCCGGATGGCAGGGACGGCGGAAGGCCTGATCCTGGCCGGCGACCGCGTCGTCGGGGTTAAGACGGGCAACGGCGAGACCCTGGGGGCGGGGGCTGTGGTCCTGACGACCGGCACCTTCCTGAATGGCGTGATCCATCGTGGCGACGAGCGAATCCCTGCGGGACGTCATGGGGAAGATCCCTCGACGGGTCTCGCCGCGGATCTGCACGCGGCAGACCTGATGATGGGTCGATTGAAGACCGGCACCCCGGCGCGGCTGGATGGACGCACCATCGCCTGGGATCGGCTGGAGATGCAGCAGGCGGACGAGACGCCGTCGGCCTTCTCCTTTATGACCGACCGCATCCACGTGAAACAGATCGCCTGTGGCGTGACCCACACGACTGAGGAGACCCATCGGATCATCGCCGAGAACCTTGGTGAGAGCGCGGTCTATGGGGGCAAGCTGTCGGGGCGGGGGCCTCGCTATTGTCCTTCCATAGAGGACAAGGTGGTGCGGTTTGCGGACAAGACCAGCCACCAGATCTTCCTGGAGCCAGAGGGTCTGGACGATCCGACCGTCTATCCGAACGGCATCTCGACCTCGGTGTCGGAGGCGACCCAGCTGGCCTTCCTGCGGACCATCCCCGGCCTGGAGGCGGTCGAGGTGTTCCGTTACGGCTATGCCATCGAATACGACTATGTCGATCCCCGTGAACTGAGCCCGGCGCTGGAAGTGAAGAAGCGGCCCGGCCTGTATCTGGCCGGTCAGATCAACGGCACGACCGGCTATGAAGAGGCGGCGGCCCAGGGGCTGATGGCGGGGCTGAACGCGGCGCGAGCGGCGGCCGGGCAGGGGCCGGTGATCCTCGGCCGAGAGCAGGCCTATATCGGGGTGATGATCGACGATCTGGTGACGCGGGGTGTGACCGAGCCCTATCGGATGTTCACAAGCCGGGCGGAGTATCGGCTCACTCTGCGTGCGGACAATGCCGATCAGAGGCTTACGCCGCTCGGTATGGCTGTTGGAATCGTCGGTACGGCCCGCGCCCGGCGGTTTTCGGACAAGGCTGAGAAACTATCCGTGGCCGGTGTTGTTTCACGTGAAACCCTCTTTACGCCGAAAGAGGCCAATGCGCTGGGAATTCCCGTTAACGCCGACGGGCGACGACGGTCTATGCGGGAGCTGCTCGCCTTCCCGGATGTGAGCCTGGATCATTTCGTCAGTATGCGGCCAGACATCGCCGAATGGGATCTTGATGTCCGTGAGCAGGTCGAGATCGACGCCGGCTACGCCAACTACCTTGACCGTCAGGCCATCGACGCTGAAGCCTTGCGGCGGGAGGAGAATCTGCTTCTCCCCGCCGACCTCGACTATGCGGCGATCGGCAGTCTGTCGAATGAAGTGCGCGAAAAGCTGGTGCGGGTTCAGCCGCGCACCCTGGGCCAGGCGGGGCGGATCGAGGGGATGACTCCGGGGGCTCTGACGGCCTTGCTCGCCCACGTGAAAAAAGCGCCTAAAGCTTCGGTCGCAGCCTGATGCTGGACAATGAACGCGCCGCGTTTCAGGCCAGGACGGGGGCGTCTCCGGCGCAGATGGCGGACCTCGAAGCCTTCCGCATTCGGCTGGCTGACGCCAATGAGGTGATGAATCTGGTCGGGCCGGACAGCTTGCCGGACTTCTGGAATCGCCACGCCTGGGACAGCGCCCAGCTGTTGACCCATGCGCCCGACGCCCGAACCTGGGCCGACCTGGGGGCAGGGGCCGGTTTTCCCGGCGTAGTCCTGACCCTGTTGTTGAAGGGGCGGGACGGGGCGCACGTCTGGTTGATCGACAGCCTGGGCAAGCGCTGCCGATTCCTTCAGGAAATCGTTGATGCTTTCGATCTGCCGGCGACGGTGATCAATGGGCGCGCTGAGGAACAGGGCGTCACGTGTGACATTGTGACGGCCCGGGCTGTGGCGCCAATGGAGCGGCTGCTGGGTTATGCACAGCCCTACTTCCAAAGGGGTGCACAAGGTCTGTTCCTTAAGGGGGAGAAGGCCGAATCCGAGTTGATTGAGGCGCGGAAATCCTGGCATTTCGAAGCTGAACTGGCCCCGTCGCAAAGCGACCCGCGCGGCCGTATCGTGACAGTCCGGAGTGTTCGACGTGCCCGCCCCCAGCACTAGCAAACTGCCTGCCCGCGTTCTCGCCGTGTCCAACCAGAAGGGCGGAGTCGGCAAGACGACGACTGCCATCAACCTGGGCACGGCCCTGGCGGCTATCGGCAAGCGGGTTCTGATCGTCGATATGGACCCACAGGGCAATGCGTCTACCGGCTTGGGCGTTCCACGTGAAACGCGGCGGGTCACCATCTATGACGTGGTGGTCGATCAGCGCTCGGTTGATGACGCTGCGGTGCAGACCACGGTTCCGGGCCTCTGGATCGTGCCGGCAGACGCTGACATGTCCGGTGTCGAGATTGAACTGAGCCAGGCGGATCGTCGATCCTACCGTCTGAGGGACGCCTTGCGGGCGCATGACGACGGCCCTACCGCGTATGACTACGTCCTGATCGACTGTCCGCCCTCTCTGAACCTGCTGACTCTGAACGCCATGGCGGCGGCGGATGCGGTTCTGGTGCCGCTACAATGCGAATTCTTCGCGCTGGAGGGTTTGAGCCAGTTGATGCGCACGATCGACATGGTGAAGCAGAGCCTTAATCCGGCGCTGGAAATCCAGGGGCTGGTCCTGACCATGTTCGATCGTCGGAGCGCCTTGTCGGGCCAGGTGGCCAATGATGTCCGCGCCCATTTCGGAGACAAGGTCTATGACAGCGTCATCCCGCGCAATGTGCGGGTGGCCGAGGCGCCGTCCTTCGGTAAGCCCGCTCTGATCTATGATCTGAAGTGCGCCGGCAGCCAGGCCTATCTGCGTCTGGCCAAGGAAGTGGTGAAACGCGAGCGCCAGCGCCTGAAATTGGCGGCGTGACGCCGCGCGTCTGAATTCTAGAAGAACGGAAGAGTATCTTGGCTGAACGACAAAGAGGTCTGGGACGCGGCTTGTCGGCCCTGATGGGCGAGAACGTCGAGGCGCCGACGGCGGCCGGCGCCCCCATGCCCTCGGGTGTCCAACTGGCGCCGATCGAGAGCCTGAAGCCCAACCCAGACCAGCCGCGCAAGATCTTCACCCAAGAGCATCTGGAAGAGCTTACGGCCTCCATCCGCGACAAGGGGGTGTTGCAGCCGATCCTGGTCCGGACCCAGCCCGGCGAAGACGGGGTCTGGCAGATTATCGCCGGCGAACGCCGTTGGCGCGCCGCTCAGGCCGCGCGCCTGACCGAGGTGCCGATCGTCGTCCGCGAAATGGACGACGTCGAGGTGTTCGAAGTCGCCATCATCGAAAACGTCCAGCGGGCCGATCTGAACCCGCTGGAGGAGGCCGACGCCTATCGGGTGCTGATGGAGCGGTTCGGCCGCACCCAGGACCAGGTGGCGGGCATCGTCGGCAAGAGCCGCAGCCATATCGCCAACACCCTGCGTCTGCTGCAGCTGCCGGAAGAGGTGCTGTGGTATGTGCGGCACGGCAAGCTGACGGCCGGCCATGCGCGCGCCCTGGTGACCGCGCCCAACGCCGCCGCCCTGGCCGACCAGGCCTTCAACGAGGGCCTGAACGTGCGCCAAGTCGAGGCCCTGGCGCGTCGCGCGGCGGAAGGTCCCAAGCCGGTCAAGGCGACGTCGGCGCCGGCAGGGGAGGGCGCCGCAGACGTCGCCGCCCTGCAGCAGGATCTGGCCGACGCCCTGGGCCTGAACGTCCAGCTGAACGATCGTAGCGGCAAGGGCGAGCTGACCATCCGCTATGGCTCGTTGGAGCAGCTGGACGACCTGTGCCGCCGGTTAATGCGCACCTGAGGCTTCTCGGCCAGACTCGGGGGCGCAGCCGTGCTAGGGTGGCGGCATGAACGATCAACCGACACCGACCGCCGCCGACAAGCTGAAACAGGCGCTCGCCGCCAAGAAGGCCAAGGCCGGTCACGGGTTCAACGCCCAGGTCGGCGCCAAGGCCGAGGAAAAGACCGTCTCGGCGCGCAATGTCGCTATGGCCCAGCCCGCCTTCCGCAAGGCGTCCAAGCGGGGCTAGTCCCGGACCAAAGGCTGTTGCGCCTGGGGGCGGCCCCCTGTGGCGCCAGGACGCATGGCGGGGCGGGCTCGCGGCGCCTAGGTTGAATGCGCGGAACGGGCCCCTCTGGCGTCGTCGCGAACGGCGAGTGTTCCCCTGCCTCGCCGGGTCGGGACGATGCGATGTCGCACCGTACGGATGCGCCGATGCGAACGGACCGCCCCCCTCGGATCCCTCGCGTCGGCGCCCGTTTCTTGATCCTGTTCCTGATCCGCGTGGAGACCTCATGCCCCTTCTGATGTGCCCGAACGACAATTCCCCGATGCAGACCCTGGATCGCGACGGGGTGCAGTTCGACATGTGCCCCACCTGCCGCGGCGTTTGGCTTGATCGTGGCGAACTGGAAAAGCTGATGGAGTCCGCGGCTCAGGACGGACGGGCCTCAGCGCCCGCGCCACAGGCGCCGCCCCAGTCCTATGCCCCGCCGCCTCAGCCCCAAGCTCAGCCCCAAGCTCAGCCCTGGGGCGGCGGCGCGCGGCCGTACGGGGATGATCGAGGCTATCGCGATGATCGCCGTCGGGACGACGACGATTACCGCTACAAGAAGAAGAAGCGCGACAGCATCTTCGACATCTTCGACTGAGGGTCAGATCTTCAGACCGGCAGCCTGCATCATGGCCTGAAGCGCCGCCTCGCCGGCTGTGGCGTCGCGGATTTCGGGCAGGCGCAGCATCTTGATGGCTTCGCTGCGCGCCCGGTCCGCCGCCGGGCCCAGCGGAGCGGTCTCGCCGGTGATCATCTTCATCAGGGCCGTCAGCTTCTGAACCGGCGTGGCCTGGGCCCGTCCGATCTGGCTCAGCAGGCCGGCGTCCGCCTCCAGCGTTCCGCCCAGGACGCCGATTGCGGTCGAAATTTCTCTCTCGTCGATATCGCCCAGCTGCACGGCGCGCACCGACCTTTGAAGTCGAGCGAGGACGAGCAGTTTCTGCGACACGCTGGGCCCGCCGGGCGTCGTCTGGCGCATCTCGTTTTCCAGCCTAAGGGATGTGACACAGGCGCTTAGCCAGCGCGCCGCCGCCCGTTTGTTGGCGCCGCCGGTGACGTTTTCGCACAGTCGCGTCAGATATTCGGCCTCCGACAGGACCGTCTTGCACTGACTGACATAGGCGGCGACGAAGTCGGGGGTGACCAGGCTCTTTGAGCGGTCAACGAAGGCGTTCTGCACCTCCTCCAGCGTCAGCAGTCGTCCCGCCGCCGCCGTCAGGGCCATGGCGAGGGTCCGCAGGATGTCGATCTCTCCGACCGGGTCATTGGCCCTGAGGCGTCTCTGGCTCGCCAGTTCGCGCGTCACCATCCGGGCGAGCGACGTCGATAGTTTCGGGAAATAGCCGTCCGCCAGACCCTGACCGAGGCGCGCCGCAGGGCCTTCCACCACGGGGGTCATCAGGGCCATCCGGGGGTCCAGGCCGATCAGCCGTTCGACCTCTCGGGGTGCGATCATGCGCACCACGGCGGCCAGACTGGCTCCGTGATCCAGCGAGGGACCGAGAATCTCCGCCAGATTGGACCGGACCGCCAGCATCTCGGACGCGATCTGCTCGACTGCGCCCAGCACCAGGGCGCGAGGCTGGCCGTCCGGCGGGGCGGCCGCGACCATATCCATCAGACAGTCCAACCGCTCGCGCGCCCCCTTGCGATCGGCCAGGCCGTGGGCGATCACGCCGCCCATGACGAAGGTCCGATCCTGGGTCGCGATCAGACGATGGGCCAGGTCGGCGATCGACTGGTTCTTCAACGAAGGGAAAAGGCCTGCCCGGCCGGCCTTGATCAGGCGCGCGACCGACTCCTCGGCGAGCCGCTGGTAGTGGCGCACGACGGCGTGCAAATCCTGTCCGCTGGCCTGGCTTTCCGGCACGGCGACTTTCTGGACGGCGTGCTGAAGCTCCACGCCCGAGGCGTCGAGACGCTCCGCCAGGTCCGGCCGGTGCAGCAGTTCGAACGCCGTCACCCCCTGCCGCTTCAGCCAGTCCTCCAGCACCCGGGCGATCAGGGCCCGCGCATGGGGCGTATAGAGTTCGGCCGGGGCGCTGCAGGCAGGGCGAGCGGCCTCGGTCGGCTTGGGCTTCTTCTTTTCCTCCGGCGCGCCGATCGTCAGGATGGTGAGGCTGTTGAACTCCATCGTGTCCGGGTCCAGCGTCTCCTTTGTGACGCGGGCGGCGGCGGCCAAGCGGTTGGACAGCTGGTCCTCGGCGGTCTCGAGCGCATGTTTGCGGTCCTCGGTCGCGATCAGCAGGGACCAGGACGCCGGAACCGTCCTGCGGATATAGACTTCATAGTGAATCGGACCGGCCATGCGCGGACCCTGGGGGCCAAGCCTTTAAAACGGAGTTTTCAGGGTGAATTTTCCTTGCGCCGACGGAAACCGATCCGTCTATCGTTGAAACCGGCGGCTTGGCGGCCCATCTGCCTTGGCCCTAATGTGACCGTGATCGAACGGTTACGCTTGCCGTGCGTTCTCGTTCGCGGGAACGGGAAGTTCAGGAGAAGACCACTTGGCCAATATCACCCTGGTCGACGACGACGAGAACATTGTGGCGTCCGTCTCGCTGGCGCTGGAAAGCCATGGCCACAAGATCACGGCCTATCACGACGGGGCTTCAGGCCTGGCGGCGCTGGAAAGCACCCCGCCGGACCTGGCCATCCTCGACGTGAAGATGCCGCGCATGGACGGGATGGAGGTGCTGCGCCGCCTGCGCCAGACCTCGCAGATTCCTGTGATCATGCTGACCTCGAAGGATGAGGAGATCGACGAGATCCTCGGCTTCAACCTCGGCGCCGACGACTATATCCACAAGCCCTTCAGCCAGCGGCTGCTGATCGAACGGGTCAAGGCCCTGCTGCGCCGCACCGGCGCCGACGGGATCGAACCTGAGCCCTCGGCCGAAGTCTCGGGCAAGGCGATCAAGCGCGGCAAGCTGAGCATGGACCCGGCCCGGCACGAATCGACCTGGGACGGCAAGCCGGTAAAGCTGACCGTCACCGAGTTCCTGCTGCTGCAGGCCCTGGCCCAGCGCCCGGGTTTCGTGAAGAGCCGCGACAATCTGATGGACGCCGCCTACGACGATCAGGTCTATGTCGACGACCGCACCATCGACAGCCACGTCAAGCGGATGCGCAAGAAGTTCCGCGCCGTGGACAATGAGTTCGACGCGATCGAGACCCTGTATGGCGTCGGCTACCGCTACCGCGAAAGCTGATCATCCCGGCGGGCGCGAGCCCGACGAGGACCCTACCCGCCAGCCGAGGCTTCGCTTCGGCGGGTCGCGGCTGGGCGGGTTTATCCTGGCCCTCAACCTGCTCAGCCTGCTGATCCTGTTCGGCGGCGCCCTGGTGCTGAACGAATGGCGCCAGGGCCTGATCCAGGCCCGTCAGGAATCCTTGACGGTGCAGGCGGAACTGCTCGGCAATGTGCTGGGCGAGCTGGGCATCAGTCGGGGGGTGCCGACGCCCGAGCTCGACGTCGGCCAGGCCGCCAACTGGCTGCGTGACAATTTCGTGCCCAACGGTCAGCGGGTGCGTCTGTACGACATCAACGGCCTGCCGGTCATCGACAGCTATGAGGTGACCGAGAATATTCCCGGCCAGGCCCTGCCGCCGGCGCATCCGGCCGGTTCCCCCCTGCCTGCCGACCAGGCCGAAAAGACCGACCGCGACGCCGAGCACAAGCGACAGGTCGAGGCGGAGGTCGCCGCGGAGGTCGAACGCGCCCTCGCCGGCGAGCCCCAGACCACCGTACGCCGCAACGAGTCCGGCGATCGGGTCGTGTCTGTCTCCATCCCCATCCGCCATGTGCGCCAGGTCCTGGGCGTTCTGACCCTGGAAGCTGGCAACGTCGATGAAATCCTGGACGACCAGCGACGGGCCCTGGTGCCCTTCGCCCTGGTGGCCCTGGCCGTCAATCTGCTGGCGTCGCTGGTGTTGCACCTGTTCGTGGCGCGGCCAATCATGCGGCTGTCTGCGGCGGCCGATCAGGTTAAGCTGCAGCGGGCGCGGGCCATCTCCCTGCCTGATCTGGAAGAGCGCAAGGACGAGATCGGCGATCTGGCGCGGTCGCTGGAATCCATGACTGACACCCTGTCCACGCGGATGGACGCCATCGAGCGGTTCGCCGCCGACGTGTCGCACGAGATCAAGAACCCTTTGACCTCGATCCGCTCGGCTCTCGAAACCCTGCCCCTGGTCAAGACCGACGCCCAGAGGGAGAAGCTGACCAACCTGCTGCAACAGGACGTACGTAGGCTTGACCGGCTGATCACCGACATTTCCAACGCCTCGCGCCTGGACGCGGAGCTGTCGCGTGACCGGCCCCGCCCCATTGATCTGAATAGACTGCTGGCTGATATCGTCAGCGTCTACGAGACGACGGCCCGCCCAGGCGAAATCCCTGTGCGGTTCGAACGCCCTTCCCAGACCCTGAAGGTGGCGGGCCGCGACGGTCCCCTGGGCCAGGTGTTCCGCAATCTGATCGACAATGCCCGATCCTTCAGTCCGGCCGACGGCGAGGTGCGGGTGGTGCTGGAAGAGGTCGAGGGCGATCTGCCGATCCGTGTCCGGGTGGAAGATCAGGGCCCCGGCATACCGCCTGAGAACCTCGAGACCGTATTCGAGCGCTTCTATACGTCGCGGCCGAAGGGGGCGGCCTTCGGGTCCAACTCGGGCCTGGGCCTGTCCATCGTCAAACAGATCGTGGAGGCGCATGGCGGTTTGGTCACGGCGTCCAACCGCACAGGCGACGATGGCCTGGTGATCGGCGCCCGGTTCGAGATCGGCCTGCCTTCCGCCCTCGGGTTCGGGCGCCGGCCATGACGTCCGAACCGCCCGTCCACGCCACTACGGTGGCCGTGCACCACGCCGGGGCCTGGAAGGGGGTGATGATCCTGGGGCCGTCCGGGGCCGGAAAGAGCGACCTGGCCCTGCGGTTGATCGGGCGGGGGTGGCGGCTGGTCAGTGACGACTATACCCAGGTCTGGGCCTCCGGCGGCGCGCTTTACACCACGGCTCCGGCCGTCATCGCGGGCCGTATCGAGGCGCGCGGGGTCGGAATCGTGTCCGTCAGGACACGGTTGACGGCTCGGATCGTCCTAGCCGTCGCCTGCCTGCCCGAGGCCGTCGAACGCCTGCCAGAGCCGCAATCGCGGCGTTTCTCGGGGATAGACCTGCCCCTTCTGGCCCTGGATCCCCGGCCCGCCTCGGCCGTCGACATGGTCGCAGTCGCACTTCAGACGCTTTGAACCCGCGCATAACGGGTCTATGACACCGGCCTTGCGGTCCCAAACGGACGCGTCCGGCCTCCCTGTCGGACACGGGGAAGTCCGGGGATGGTTCGGGGTGGGATGCGAGTGAAGTTCTCATGATTGGCCTTGTTATCGTCACCCACGGGGGACTGGCCTCTGAATTTCTATCGGCGATGGAGCATGTGGTCGGGCCGCAGCGCGGCGTCGCGGCCATCTGTATCGGTCCTGAGGACGATATGGAGCGCCGTCGGCGTGACATCGTCGATGCGGCCGCCGCTGTCGATGACGGCGACGGCGTGATTCTGCTGACCGACATGTTCGGCGGCACCCCGTCCAACCTGGCCATATCGGTGATGGAACAGACCCATGCCGAGGTCATCGCCGGCCTGAACCTGCCCATGCTGATCAAACTGGCCAGCGTGCGGGGGCGCGAGACGCTGGAATCCTGCGTCGCTCATGCGCAGGACGCCGGACGGAAATATATCTCGGTGGCGTCCTGGGTGCTCGCGGGCGAAAAATGACGGTTAAGGCGACGCTGAACATCTGCAACACGCGCGGCCTGCACGCCCGCGCCTCGGCCAAGTTCGTCAAACTGGCTTCCAGCTTCGACAGCGAAATCCATGTCACGCGTGACGGGGTGACGGTAGACGCCCGCTCGATCATGGGCCTGCTGATGCTGGGGGCCGGCATCGGCTGCAGCATTGATGTCGCGGCCGAAGGCGCTGACGCCGAGGAAGCGATCGAGGCCCTGACGGACCTCGTCGCCCGCAAATTCGACGAGGATCAGTAGGCGCTTACAGCCCCAGAGCGCGGCGGATGTCGCGCCAGTCCACATATTTGAAATTCTGGGTGCCGACGTCGTTCACGTCGTCCTGGATCACCACCAGGCCCTCGGGGAAGGGGCCGACCACGCCGCTGGCGGCCGCCAGGCCGTCCGTGCCGGTGACCCCGTCCACGACGCCGTCCACGATCTTGAAGCGGCCCTTGTACTCGGGCGCCGTCCCGTCGATGCGCCAGACCGGGAAGGTCGAGTCGCCCTGGCTGGAGCCGATCAGATAGCGTTTGTCGCCGTCCGTCAGGGTCGTCAGGCCTTCGGCGTCGGCGACAAGAATGTCTTTGGCGATCGGCTGCACCAAGGTGCGCGCCGCGCCGCTCGCCGGATTGAGGCCGTAGCGCCACAGGCCGACGTTTTCCTCGGCGATATAGAGGGCGTCGGTCGCCTCGTCGGCGGCGCAGCCTTCGGAAATCGTGCCGATCTCGGCGCGACGCACCTCGCGCGAGACCGGTTGTCCCGCCGCATCCACGCTCAGCACGAACTGACGCAGTTCGCCCTCATGGCCCACCAGGATCGCATGGATTTCGGCGCCGCGCCGCGCGAAACAGAAGCCATAGGGCTCGATCACGTCGGTGGCGATGGCGCCCCAGGGCCGTACGCCGTTCCCACCGGTTCCTGCTGGATCGAACAGATAGAGGGAGATCCCGGTCTTGCCCGGCGTCCGGTCGCTGGCGCCCAGGACGACTTGCGGCCGCCCCCCGACGCTCAGTCCTTCGGTCAGATCGACATTGTTCAGCAGGCCTTCCGGCATGAACTGCAGGATCTGGCCGTCGAAGCCGTAGATATAGAGGCCGGACTTCTTGTCCGTTCCGGCGATGAAGCCCGGCGTGGTCTTGCCCATCACCGTCACCGGCGAGGCCGAGGCCCAGACGGCGGGATCGTCAGCCGCGTCCTGGCCGGCCGTGCCGACCGACGGGGTTTCCAGCACCGCCTGAACCGGCGCGCCCGGCCCGACGAAGCCTTCGCCTTCGCCCTGGAAATCGACTTCGTGCGTGGCGCAGGCCGTCAGGGCCGCCCCGGACAGGGCCAGAAGGCAGACGGTGGCGGTCAGGGCGCCGGCGCGCTTGATGGACGACTTCATGGGGATCCTCCTCTCCAGGGACGGCTCCCGAGACCACAGGCGCCGTCGGTCGGTCAAGGACGATGACGCCGCAGGCCGGGCGGCTCGGCGAACATTGATCCGCACACATCACACTTGTCGCGCACGCGACTTAAAAGCTCGCACTAGACGTCGTCTATTCGTCATGGACGCGTCGCCGCTCAAGTTTAAGCGCCCAACATTCGTCGAAGGCATAGCCCGACGTCAGGGGATCAAGATCATGAGATTGCAACTGCTCGCGGGCGCGTCGCTCGCGTCCCTCGCTTCGCTGGCCTTCGCCGGCGCGGTTCAGGCCCAGGAAGCCAACGCGGCGCCCGTCACCGCGCTCGAGGAAATCATCGTCACCGGCGAGCCGGCGATGCGGAACCGCACCGACGATGTCGTTCCGACCCTGTCCTATGACCTCGACTATTTCCAGCGCTTCGAGCCGCTGACCGCCGGCGACGCCCTGAAGCGCGTGCCGTCGGTCGCCTTCCTGTCGGACGTGCTGGAGTCCGACGGCGTGCGCCTGCGCGGTCTGGACTCGGGCTACACCCAAATCCTGATCAACGGCGAGCGGGTTCCCGGCGCCGGCGTGGACCGCTCCTTCTTCGTCGATCGCATCCCGGCTGAACTGATCGAGCGCGTCGAGGTCGTTCGTTCATCCTCGGCCAATCGCTCGGGCGACGCCGTCGCCGGCGCGATCAACATCGTCCTGCGCGACGCCCTGTCGCTGGACGGCGGCTATGTTCGGCTGGGCGCGCTGAACTGGAAAGACAGCGAATACGGCTCATGGGGCGGCACCTATGGCGCCGTCTGGGGCGGTCAGGCCGGTCCGGGCCGTCTGCTTCTGGGCGCCAATATCCAGGACCGCCGCAATCCCAAGCAAAAGTACAGCCAGCGGTTCGACGAGCCGAACGGCACCCTCGACAACACTGAGGTGCAGAGTGACGTCCGCGACGGCACTGACTACTCCTTCAACGGTTCATACGACGTCGATGTCGCCGGCGGCCGCCTGAACCTGTCGGGCGTCTTCGTTCGCACGGACCGCTATCAGGACGAGGACTCGATCGAGTACGTCAATGGCGTCGAGACTGACGCCAATATCAGCACGGTGAACGACAACGACGTCGATATCCAGACCGACAACCTGTCGCTGAACCTGCGCTATGTCCGCGAAATGCTGGGCGGCGAGACCAAGTTCAAGCTCGGCTACGCCTCGATCAAGGACGAGCAGTACGAGTTCGAAGGGGAGTCTGAATACCTGCGCTCCGAGGGTACAGGGCGCCCCATCATCCCCTTCCCCGACGAGGATCGCTACACGCTCGATTCGACCAGCACCGATATCACCGACGAGGAAACCTCGCTGGCACTGGAACACAAGCGCGACCTGTCGAACGGCCTCACGCTCGAGTTCGGCGTCCAAGGCGTGAAGAAGGATCGCGACAGCAATATCGCGGATACGACCCGTATCCGTTTCAACGTGCCCAACGCTCCGGCCGCCCGGCCGGCGGTTCCGGCCTTCGGTCCCTTCATCGCGGGTCCCGGCGGCCTGAGCACGATCGAGGAAACCCGCATCGACCCCTATGTCATGCTGTCGGGCGAAAACGGCCCCGCCAAGTGGGAAGCCGGCCTGCGTTACGAGACCACGGACACCACGATCAACGCCAACACCAACCAATCGGGCGATCCTGTCATCTTCCAGCAGACTGAAAACGACTATGCCTTCCTGCTGCCGTCGGCGAGCTTGCGGATCAAGCTGAACGACACCGACCGGCTGACCTTCTCGGCCGCCCGAACCGTTCGCCGTCCGAACTTCGACCGTCTCTCTCCCGCGCTTCTGGAAGAAGAGGTCGGCGACAGCGACTTCGTCGGCAACCCGAACCTGCAGCCGGAATCGGCCTGGGGTGCGGACGTCGGCTTCGAACGTCGCCTGGGCCGTCGCGGCGTCGTTGGCGTCAACGCCTTCTATCGCGACATCACCGACCTGATCGAAGACGTGAACACCGGAGATGAAGGTTCGGGCGGCGACGGCACCTTCATCTACAGCGTCGACAACGTCGGCGACGGCCAAGTCTGGGGCCTGGAGTTCGATCTTTCGACGCCGCTCGACTTCATCGGCATGGAAACGACCGGCGTCTTCCTGAACTACTCCTGGCTCGACAGCGCCGTGGACGACTTCATGGGCGAACGTCGCTTCAACAGCCAGTCGGAATACGTCTTCAACGCCGGCTTCACCCACGACATCTCGACCTGGGGCGCCGCCTTCGGCGCGACCTATCGCAAACAGGGCGACGCCCTGTCTCGGGTCGTTTCGGAAGAGGTGAAGACCAGCTACGGCGCCGACCTCGAGGTCTTCATCGAGAAGAAGGTGGCCGAAAACATCGTCATCCGCCTGACCGGTTCGAACCTGCTCGACTCGTCGAAGGACGAGGTGTTCGACAAGTTCAACACCGAGGCCGAACAGATCGACCGCGACTACGACGAGTATGAACTGGAGACGGAATCGGCCGGCCCCTGGTATCAAATCGTCGCCCGGATGGCCTTCTAAGGTCACTCCAAAGACCATTGACGAAAGGGCCGGACGGCGACGTCCGGCCCTTTTTTCATGCGCGGTGAACAAGTCGCGTCTCAGGCGCTTGACGGCGCCCATGCCGATGTCGTCAGGCTGTTCCCACACTCCCCAATCGTCGGATCGCTGGTTCAGCCCTTGCACAGCAGGGCCGAGAACGGGCGGGCCGCGCCCCAAATTGAGACGGATCGATCGATGTTCCTCGAAGGCGAGGTCAACTGGACGCTGATCTTCGGCATTCTGGCCGTCGTCGGCTATGCCATAGCCGCCGTCGCTCTCTGGTTCGCCGTCACCCACGGCGCCCGCCACGCCAGCGCCACTGATCAGCTCGACCTCGTGCAGAAGGTCGCCGAGTCCTCGGACAAGCGTCTGTTCGAGACCATGAACGCCGTGCCTGTGGCCATGGTCGAGACCGACAGCACCGGCAAGTTCGTCTTCGCCAACCGCGCGGCCCATCAGCTGCTGGGTCGGCGCGACGCCGAATTGCTGGGCCTGCGCTTCCATTCGGCGACCTGGGGCATCACCTTCCCGGACGGCAAGCCCATTCCGGCGGATCTTCTGCCCAGCGCCCGCGCCCTGCGCGGTCAGACGGTGCGGGGCTTCCAGCACCTGATGATGAATGCGGCGACCCGCAAGAAGATGCTGGTCTCGGTCACCGCCATGCCGATCGAGAACGACAGGGGTCAGGTCACCGGCTCCATCGCGGCCATCGTCGAAACCGACGTCCTGACCACCCCGGCGATCGAGCCCGCCCCGCCGCCCCCGCCGCCGCCGGGCCGCGTCAGCCTGGCCGACCGGGTGTTCGACGCCGCGTCCAGCGCCCTGGTCGTGGTCGATACCGAAGGCCGCATCCGCCAGGCCAATCGCACCGCCCTGGTCATGCTGGGGCGCGGCGAAGGCGTGACGGGCTCCGACTTCGCTGATCTGTTCCTGCCGCTGGACCGCCGCACCGAAGGCCGTCAGGCCCTGCGCGCCGCCCTGTCCATCGAGGACGAGAGTCCGGCGCCGATCGAGACGGTCGACGCCGACGGCGCGGGCATCCGCTGGACCCTGCTGACGCTGACCGACGAGACCGACCGGCCGGACGCCATCCTTCTGGCCGGCGCCCCCATGGTGGAGGCCTCGACCGCCCAACCAGTTGTTAGCTTGGCAGAGGCCCAGTCCGATTTGGCGTTGCAAATCGAGGACGCCCCGGACGACTCCGATCCGGTGGCCTCGGCGATCCAGGCGGCCCAGGCCGATTTTGCGCAGCGCGAACGCGAGATCCTGGCGGCCCACAACCAGGCCCTGCTGGATACGATAGCGCAGGCGGAAGAGGCCAAACGCGCGGTCCGCGCCGAACTGGAGGCCGAGCGCCGCATGGCCAATGTCGGACGTCTGGCCGGCGGCGTGACCCATGATTTCAACGCCCTGCTGGGGGTCATGACTTCGGCCCTCGACCTGATGTTGCGCCATGTCGATGAGCCCGAGCGCGTCCGTCGCCTGGGCCAGGCCGCCCTGGCCGCCGGTCAGCGCGGCGAACGCCTGACCCGGCGTCTGAGCGCCTTTTCCCAGGACGAGGACCGGACCAATCTGCAGCGGTTGGATATAGGGGTGCTGCTGTCCGGGCTGGAGACCAAGCTGCGCCTGCTGGCGGGATCGGCCATCGACCTGATGATCGAGACGCCCGCCCAGCCCGCCTTCGCCTTGATCGATCCCGCGGCTTTCGAGGGCGCGGTTCTGGCCCTGACCCGAAACGCGGTCGAAGCCTCGAATGGCGCGGGTTCGGTCGCGGTTCGTCTGGCGGTCCTTCCGGACGGCGGCCTGAAGCTGAGCGTGCGCGATTCCGGCCCGGGCATGGACGCCGACACCCTGAGGCGCGCGGCCGAGCCCTTCTTCACCACCCGTCCCGACGCCGCGGGCCTGGGCCTGTCGCAGGCCTTTGCCTTTGCGCGGCAGTCCGAAGGAGTCCTGGCCATCGACAGCACCCCAGGCGAAGGGGCGGAAGTCTCCGTCACCCTGCCGTCGGAGCGCGATGCCGATGGAGAGCGTGTCGAAAACCGGCCTTCTACGGACGAAACGGCGCCAGAAACCGCGTCCTGAGCGCCGCCGCCCCCTGCAAAGGTCGATTCCGACGCCCCATATGATGCGCGGCGGTTGACCCTTGCCGGGTCGGCGCTAGTGTCCGCCCGCCTGCCCCCACGCGCCAGAAGACCAGAGGATATCATGGCCGAAGCCACCGCTCCCTACGACGTCGTCATCATCGGCGGGGGCCCCGGCGGCTATAACGCCGCGATCCGCGCCGGCCAGCTGGGCCTGAAGGTCGCCTGTGTCGAGATGCGCGCCACCCTGGGCGGCACCTGCCTGAACGTCGGCTGCATGCCGTCCAAGGCTCTGCTGCACGCGTCGGAAATGTTCGACGCCGCCAACAGCGAATTCGCCAAGATCGGCATCGAGGTCCAGCCCAAGCTGAACCTGGGTCAGATGCACAAGTCCAAGGACGACAGCGTCACCGCCCTGACCAAGGGGATCGAATTCCTGTTCAAGAAGAACAAGGCCGACTGGATCAAGGGTCGCGGCAAGATCGTAGGAAAAGGCAAGGTCGAGGTGACCGCCGCCGACGGTTCGGTCCAGACGCTGGACGCCAAGAACATCGTCATCGCCACGGGCTCGGAGCCCACCCCCCTGCCCGGCGTCGCCTTCGAAGACGGCAAGGTGATCGATTCCACCGGCGCCCTGTCGCTGCCGGCCGTGCCGAAGAAGCTGATCGTCATCGGCGCCGGCATCATCGGCCTGGAACTGGGCTCGGTCTGGCGTCGCTTGGGCGCCGAGGTGACGGTGGTCGAGTTCCTGGACCGGATCACGCCGGGCATGGACACCGAGGTCGCCACCGCCTTCCAGCGCACCCTGACCAAACAGGGCATGAGCTTCAAACTTGGCGCCAAGGTCACGGGCGCCAAGTCGGTCAAGGACGGGGTCGAGCTGACGGTTGAACCGTCGGCCGGCGGCGCTGCCGAGACCCTCAAGGGCGACGTCGTCCTGGTCGCCATCGGCCGCCGCCCCTACACCGAGGGCCTGGGTCTGGAGAGCGTCGGCGTCACGCCGGACAAGCGCGGCTTCATCGACCATGACCACTTCAAGGTGGCGGATGGCGTGTGGGTGATCGGCGACGTGACCCACGGCCCGATGCTGGCCCACAAGGCGGAAGAAGACGCCGTGGCCGTGATCGACACCATCGCCGGCAAATACGGCCACGTCGACTACGCCCTGGTCCCCAGCGTGGTCTACACCTTCCCCGAAGTGGCCTGGGTCGGTCAGACCGAGGACCAGTTGAAGGCCGCCGGCGTCGCCTACAAGAAGGGCAAATTCCCCTTCACCGCCAACAGCCGCGCCAAGATCAACCACGAGACCGACGGTTTCGCCAAGGTGCTGGCCGACGCCGCCACCGACAAGGTTCTGGGCGTCCACATCATGGGCCCCCAGGCCGGCGAAATGATCCACGAAGCCGCCATCACCATGAGCTTCGGCGGCGCCTCGGAAGACATCGCCCGCACCTGCCACGCCCACCCGACCCGTTCGGAGGCCGTGCGACAGGCCGCCATGGATGTCGAAGGCTGGATGATGCAGGCCTGATCAGGCGCGACTGGCCAGGCGTCTGAAATGAAAGAGGCCCGCCCGGGGATCGCCGGGCGGGCCTTTTGTCTGGGTCCGGGCGGATAGGGCCTAGGCGGCCCAGGACGTCCGGTCATCCTGCCCATGACCGCCGCGCGCGGTCTCGCCGATACGGAAACGCGACACCAGTTCGGCCAGCTTCTCGGCCTCCTGGCTCAGGGCCTGGTTGGCGGCGGTGGTCTGTTCGACCATGGCGGCGTTCTGCTGGGTCGTCTGGTCCATCTGGTTCACGGCGACGTTGATCTCGGCCAGGCCGACGGCCTGTTCCTTGGCCGAGGCGGCGATATCGGCCGCCAGCTGGTTGATCTCGGCCACCTGGCTGATCAGGGCGGTCAGGGCGCCGCCGGTCTGGGACATCAGCCGGGCGCCTTCGCCGACGCTGGCGCTGGAGGCGGCGATCAGGCCCTTGATCTCTCGCGCGGCGTCGGCCGAGCGTTGCGCCAGGGCGCGCACTTCGGAGGCCACGACGGCGAAGCCGCGACCCGCCTCGCCCGCACGGGCCGCCTCGACGCCCGCGTTTAGAGCCAACAGATTGGTCTGGAACGCGATTTCGTCGATGACGCCGATGATTTCGCTGATCCGGCCCGAGGTGGCCTCGATCTCGCCCATGGCGGCTGTGGTGTCGGCGATGATCTGTTCGCGCGCGTCGGCCCCCCCACGGGCTTGGGCCGTGATGTCGGCCGCCGACTGGGCGCCCTCCGCCGTCTTGCGGACAGTGACGGTGATTTGGTCGAGGGCGGCGGCGGTCTGTTCCAGGGCGGCGGCCTGACGTTCGGTGCGGCGCGACAGGTCGTCGGTGGCGCCTGACACCTCCGTGGTTCCCGCCCGCATGGCGCCGACCAGTTCGATGATGTCGCCCATGGTTCCCGCCAGGGTGTCGACGGCGGCGTTATAATCTTCCTTCAGCTTGCGGCTGCGCTCGGCGAAGGTGACGGTGATGCGGTGGTTCAGGTCGCCGCGCGCCAGGGCCGCCAGCCCGTCGCCCAGGGCCTCGACCACCACGGCGTCTTCTTCGGCCAGACGTTCGCGTTCGGCTTCGCCGGCGGCGCGGGTGGCGCGAGCGGTCTCGCGCATGGCCTCGGTCTCGGCCTCGCTCTCCTTCTGGCGGACGGCGGCGTCGCGGAAGGCGATGACCGCGCGGGAGATCTGGCCGATGTCGTCGCCGCGCGAGACCCAGGGGGCGTCGAAGTCGGTGCGGCCCTGACGCAGGGCTTCCATCCGCTCGCACAGGGCCTTCAGCGGAGAGAACATCCGGCGCGAAACGGCCAGGCAGACCCCGACCACCAGCAGGGCGGCGACCAGACCGCAGGCGAACAGGGCGATCATCACCTGGTTCACCGAGGCCATGAAGTCGACCTTGGGAATGCCGACGTACAGCACGCCTATGGTCTGGCCTGCAGCGTTCTTGATCGGGTCATAGGCGACGAAATAGGGTTTGCCGAGGATTTCCGTCTGGCCGCGATAGGGCTTGCCGGACTTCAGCACGGCGTCATAGACGGGGCCGGGCTTCAGCTTGGTGCCGACGGCGCGCGATCCATCGTCCTTGACCACATTGGTGGTGACCCGAAGATCGTTCAGGAAGACAGTGGCCGTGCCGCCGACCAGGGCCTTGATCCGGTCCACGGGCTCGACGAAGTCGTTCATCGGCGTCGAGCCGACGTACAGTTTACCGTCCCGCGCCGAGAAGCCGTCGCCATAGTCCGCCAGGACGTCCCAGGCGACCCGCATATTGGCCTCTTGCCGCTCTGCGGCATGGGCTTCGGCGTCGCGGGTCAACAGGACGGCGGCCACGGCTGTCAGGACGAGCGTCAGCACGCCGAGGGCGGCGATGACCATCAAGGCCGTCTTGGCCGAAAGGGAGAGCGCGCTGAGTTTCATGGCCGAATCCGCACAGTTCAATCTAACTTAAGACTGATCTTCGGCGAACAGGGTTAAGATTTGGAACCGATAGGTATGAACCCTTACCCGGAAGGGAGCAGGCCCCTCAGCCTGTAGAGGGTCTCCAGCGCATCGCGCGGCGTCAGGGCGTCGGGGTCCACCGCCTGCAAGGCCGCCTCCACCTGCGAAGGGCCGCGCACCGGCTCCGGCTCGGCCACGGCGAACAAGGGCAGGTCGTCCAGTCGCGCTGTCGCGGCCTTCTCGCCTTCCAGTCGCTCGAGCACCGATTTAGCTCGCGCGACGACCGCCAGCGGCACCCCGGCCAGCTTGGCCACCTGCACGCCATAGGATCGGTCCGCGGCCCCCGGCGCCGCTTCGTGCAGGAAGACCAGATCCCCGTTCCATTCCCGGGCAGTCATGGACAGGTTGCAGACGTGGTCCAGCCGCGTCTCCAACTGGGCCAGCTCGTGATAGTGGGTGGCGAACAGGGTGCGCGCGCGGTTGACGTCGTGCAGAGCCTCCGCCGTGGCCCAGGCGATGGCCAGGCCGTCATAGGTCGCCGTGCCGCGCCCGATCTCGTCCAGCACGACGAAACTGCGCGGCGTGGCCTGGGTCAGGATGGCGGCGGTCTCGACCATCTCCATCATGAAGGTGGACCGCCCCCGCGCCAGGTCGTCGCCGGCCCCGACGCGGCTGAACAACCGGTCGACCACGCCCAGCCGCATCGACCGCGCCGGCACGAAGGCCCCGGCCTGGGCCAGGATCACCAGAAGCGCGTTCTGGCGCAGGAAGGTCGACTTACCCGCCATGTTCGGCCCGGTGACGATGGCCAGGCGCGCGCAATCGGATCCGGACCCGTCCAGACGCGCATTGTTGGGGGTATAGGGATCGCCGGCCGCCTTGACCGCCGCCTCGACTACCGGATGCCGCCCGGCCTCGACCGAGAAGACCAGACTGTCGTCCACCACCGGTCGGGTCCCCCCGACGTCTTGCGCCCATTCGGCCAGGGCCGCGTGGGCGTCGAGCTCGGCCAGGGCCTCGGCGACCGCCTGCAGCGGCTGGGCCAGACGGGCGACCTCGCGCCGCCAAGTCTCGAAGATCTCGGCCTCGATGGCCAGGGCGCGATGGCCGGCCTGGCTGATCTTGGCGTCCAGTTCCGACAGTTCGACGGTGGTGAACCGCACCTGGCTGGCCAGGGTCTGGCGGTGGATGAAGGGGCTGTCCGGCCCGGCCCGCAGCAGGCCTTCCGCCGCCTTGGCCGAGGTTTCCAGGAAATAGCCCAGGACGGCGTTGTGCTTGACCTTGAAGGCCACGCCGGATTCCGCGACGGCGCGCGCCTCCAGATCGGCGACCACCCGGCGGCTGTCGTCGCGCAGGGTGCGGGCGGCGTCCAGTTCGGGCCGATAGTCGGGGCGCACGAAGCCGCCGTCGCGCGCCAGATGCGACGGCTCGTCGACCAGGCCCTCGGCAAGGTCCACCATCAGCCGCGACAAGTCCGGCGACAGGATCAGCCGGTCCAAAGCCAGGGCGATGCGGCGCGGCTGACCCGTGATCGGATCCACCTGGCCGATGAACAGGCCCGCGATCCCCTCCGCAATCGACAGGCCCACGCGCACCGCCGCCAGGTCGCGCGGTCCCCCGCGCCCCAGCGCCAGCCGCCCGACCGCCCGCGCCACGTCCGACGAGGCCTTCAGACCGTCGCGCAGATCGCGCCGCAGGTCGCGCCGATCCAGCAGCCATTCGACCGCGTCGAGCTGTTCGTTGATCGCCAGCGGATCGCGCAGCGGCCGCGCGATCCGTTCCGCCAGGGCCCGCGCCCCGCCCGAGGTGACGGTCCGGTCGATACAGGCCAGCAGCGAGCCTTCGCGCTCGCCACGCTGCGTCCGGTCGATCTCCAGACTGGTCCGCGTCGCCGGGTCGATGGCCAGGAAGCCGCTCTCGCCCAGCCGGCGCGGCGGGGCCAGGGCCGGGACCTTGCCGGCCTGGGTCGTCTCCAGATAGGCGGCGATCAGACCCAGGGCCGATATCTCGGCCTCCTCGAAGGCGCCGAAGCCGTCCAGGGCCGCCACGCCGTACAGTCGTTCGACCCGAGCTCGCGCCGCCTGTGGCTCGGCTATAGCGCTGGCCAGGGCCTGGACCACGCCGCCGGACCCGTCCAGGGCGTCCCGTGTGGCCGGGTCGGAATAGATCCGGTCCGTAACCAGCACCTCGGACGGGCGAAACGCCGCCAGGGCCGCGCCCAGATCCTCCAGCGCGCAGGCGACGCTGTCCACGGCGCCAGACGACAGCTCCACCACCGCCACAGCCGCCCGGCCCTTGCGCACCGCGACCGCCGCCAGCCGGTTGGCGCCGCGCGCGTCCAGCAGACTGTCCTCGGTCAGGGTGCCGGGCGTGACCACCCGCACCACGCCGCGATGGACCACGGCCTTGCCGCCGCGCTTCTTGGCCTCGGCGGGATCTTCCAGCTGTTCGCAGATGGCGACCTTGTGGCCCAGGCGGATCAGCCGGGCCAGATAGCCCTCCATGGCGTGAACCGGCACCCCGGCCATGGGAATGTCCTCGCCCTGGTGCTTGCCCCGCTTGGTCAGGGTGATGCCCAGGGCGCCCGCGGCCACCTCGGCGTCCTTGAAGAAAAGCTCGTAGAAATCCCCCATGCGGAAGAAGAGTATGGCGTCCGGCTGTCCGGCCTTGGCCGTCAGATACTGCGCCATGAACGGCGTCGCCCCCTCCAGTGAGGCGGCGACTTCGGGCGAATGTTCGGGGGAGGGAAAAGCGGGCGCGTTCATATGCCGTCAGGGTGACGGATCGCAGCCGACCGCTCAAGCCCGTTCAGCCGCCCTTGCACAAGCTTGTCGCCCCTGCGATAGGCCGCGTCAGGCGGTTAAGGGAACACGGTGAGACACCGTGGCTGTGCCCGCAACTGTAGGCGGCGAGAGCGTCGTCCGTCCGGGGTTCTTCACCTCGGCGCCACTGGGAAACTGGGAAGGCGAGGACGGCGGTTTATGACCCGCAAGCCAGGAGACCTGGCCGCCTATGTCGCTCGTCCGCTGTCCGGGACCAGACAGAGGCGCGGGGACTTCTCGTCGCAGCGACCCGATCTTGCGCCGTCCGGACCTTTCAGGCCCGGCGGATCGGCTCGCTCATACCGGTTCCTCGCGCGCACTCGCGGAGCCGACATCGGGGATTTCCGCTCAATGAAGCGCTCCATTCTTCTCTCTACGGCGGCTATGGCCGCCGCCTTCGCCGCACCCGCCCTGGCGGCCGACGACGCGACTTCGCTGGACGACGTCGTCGTCACCGCCACTCGTCTGCCCGCCATCGTCGCCGACACGCCCGGCGCACGCGTCATCGACTCCAACACCATCGAACAGCGCGGCGCCGTCTTCGCCGCCGACATCCTGTCGGACGTCCCCGGGCTGTCCGTGACCCGTTCAGGGGCCTTTGGAGGCGTCGCCCAGGTCCGCATGCGCGGCGCCACGCCGGGCAAGACCCTGGTTCTGGTCGACGGCGTCTCGGTCAACGACCCGGCCGAGATCAATGGCGCCTATGATTTTTCCGGCTTCGACCTGGGCGACGTCGCCCGGATTGAGGTCCTGTCGGGCCCGCAGTCGTCGCTGTGGGGGTCTGACGCCATCGGCGGCGTGATCGCCTTCACCACCAAGGAGATCGACGGCCTGCGCGCCGAGGCTGAGGCCGGCAGTTTCGACACCGTGCGCGGTCGCCTGGCCGCCGGCGTCGCCAATGAGACCTACGCCGTAAGCGCCTATGTCTCGCACTTCGACACGGACGGGATTTCCGCCGCCGACGAAGCCGACGGCAATTCAGAGGCCGACGGCTTCACCAACACCACCGTCGGTCTGAAGGGACGTTACGCCGTCTCCGACACGGTCAAGTTCGACGGCTCGGCCCGATGGTCCAAGAGCGAGGCCGATCTGGACGGCTTCCCGGCCCCGACCTACGCCCTGGCCGACACCGACGACACCCAGGAGTCCGAACAATGGGCCGGATTCGGCCGCGCCAGCCTGACGGCCCTGGGCCTGAAACATCAGTTCAGCGTCTCGGCCTCCAACATCGAACGCACCTCGTACAGCGGCGGCTTCGGCTCGACCTTCAGCGGCGACCGTCAGGCCTATCGCTGGCAGGCGGACGGCGCGGCGCGAGGCGTGACCTATGCCTTCGGCGCTGAACGCGAGGAATCCTCGGCCGACCTGTCCTCGGGCGAGGCGCGCGATCTGGCGACGACCTCGGTCTTCGGCGTGGCCAAATACGACATCGGCGCCCTGAACCTGACCGGCGGGCTTCGTTACGACGACACCGACGACTTCGGCTCGAAGACCACCGGCAGGATTTCGGCGGCCTATGATCTGGCCGGCGGCTTCATCCTGTCCGGCGCCTATGGCACGGGTTTCAAGGCCCCGACCGTCAGCCAGGCCGTCTGCGACTACTGCTACGCGCCTCTGCCCTGGCCGGAACTGAAGCCGGAAACCGCTGACAGCGTCGAGATCGCACTGGGCTGGGCCTCGGCCGATGGCCGTTTCGACGGTCGCGCGACCGTCTACCGCCTGAACGTGGACGACCAGATCACCTATTCCGCCGGTCGCTACATCAATGTCGCCAAGACCCGTTCCGACGGGGTCGAGCTGGAAGGCCGCGCTCAACTCTGGGCCGGATTCGACCTAACCCTGGCCTATGCCTGGACCGACGCCGAGGACCGCACGACGGGCGCCCGCCTGCTGCGCGTGCCTGAACATGCCGGTTCGGCGACCCTGGGCTGGACGGGGGATCGGCTTTCGGGCGCCCTGACCGTCCGCGCCGAGGGCGACCAGGATGACTCCGGCGGCGTGCGCGAAAGCTTCGTCACCGCGAATCTGAACGCGGCTTATCAGCTGACGGACAAGGTCACGCTGACGGCCCGGATCGAGAACCTGGCCGACGAGCAGTATCAGCAGGTGCTGGGCTACGGCGAACCCGGCCGCTCGGCCTATGTCGGGGTCAGGCTGCGCTACTGATCCGCGCGCGGGCGTCGGCGGCGAAGGCCGCCGGCGCCTCGAGCGCCAGTTCCGACCAGTTCAGATCGGGGCTGGGCGCGTGGGCGGCGGCCAGGATGGCGCGCAGCTCGGCGGCCGAGGCGACGCTGGCCACCACACGATCCACAGCCTTCAGTGAAAAGGCGTAGGCCAGGGCCGCCTGCATCGGGTCGCAACGCCGTTCCGCCAAACGCCGACGCGTCCGCGACAGGACCTGAGCATAGTTGGCCAGATGCGAGGGCAGGTCGTCCCCGCCCGAGAACAGCAGGCCGCCGGCGAAGACGGAAGCCAGATGGACTTGGGCGCCGACGGATTTGAGCTCGTCCAGAACCCCCTCTGCCGCCGCGCGCTGATCCAGAAGATTGCACGAGACCTGGACCACATCGGCCTCGAGACGTCGCGCCAGCAGGGCGGGCCCGTCCTCGATCGTGGCGCAGAAGCCGATGCTGCGGAACAGGCCGCGATCCTTCAAGGATTGAAGACGATCCCACAGGGCGCGGCCTTCGGCCCCGGCCAGATCGGCCGCGTTGTCGACCAGCAAGGCCTCGCCGCGCGGCAGGCCCAGTCGTTCCAGCGACCGGCGCGCCCGGGCTTCGACCCGGTCCAGGCCTTCATTCAGGGACACGGTGCGCACCGTGACACGGAAGGGCGAGGGGAAGGGCCAGGCCTGGCCGAGCAGGCGTTCGCCGTCGCCCCCGGGACGGGTCGCGATCATTCGCACGCCGGCGTCGGATCCGGTCTGCAGCAGGAAGCGCATCGCGTCTTCGCGCGCGCCGGTCTGGCTGTTCAACAGGGAATTGAGCGGGCGCTGAGGCTCGGTCACCACGGCGAGAGCCAGGCGATCAATGGGCGAGGGCGCCGAAGGGGTGGCGGAGGAATGCGTCACATTCCTATCTTGCCCCCCAATACTTAAGGGAGGCTGAGCAAGACCTTACGCGAACCTTACTTATCCACCGCCGATATCCCGGATCAGGCGTCGGCGTCGGGTTGTCGGTCCGGGTCGGCGGCCTGAAAGGCCGGATGCGCCAAGGCGCGGGTTTCGACCGCCAGAAGCCTCGGCCAGGCGGCCAGATCCATATTGAACCGTCGCGCCGAATAGAGCTGCGGGATCAGATAGCAATCGACCAGGCCGGGCGCGTCGCCGAAGCACCAGCCCTCGCCGTGGCGCGCCACCAACGTCTCCAGGGCCGTGAATCCCGGCGTGATCCACCGCGCGGCCCAGGCGTCGACGGTCGCCTGATCGGCGCCGAAGTCTCCGCGCAAGGACTTCAGCACCCGCAGATTGTTCAGCGGATGGATGTCGCACCCGATCAGGGCCGCCATGGCCCGCACATGCGCGCGGTCCGTCGCTTCTTTCGGCAGCAGCGCCGGTTCGGGATGGGTCTCTTCCAGCCATTCCAGAATGGCGGGGCTCTGGGTCACGATAAGGTCGCCGTCCTGAAGCGCCGGCACCATGCCCTGGGGGTTCAGCGCCAGATAGTCGGGCGCCTTTTGCTCTCCTTGGCGCAGGTCATGGGCCGCCGTTTCATAGGTCAGGCCCTTCAGTCCCAGGGCGATGCGGACCCGATAGCTTGCGCCTGACCGCCAATAGCCGTGCAGGATCATCAGACTATCTCGAAGCTCAGGGGCTCCAGCCCGTCGATCGTCACCACGACCCGATCCCCGCGCGTCAACGGACCGACGCCCGACGGCGTGCCGGTGAAGATCAGGTCTCCGGCCTGAAGCGACCACAGCTTGCCCGCCTCTTCGACGATCCGCTCAGGATTCAGGATCATGTCGTCCAGGGTGCTGGACTGTCTTGTCTCGCCATTGACCGTCAGGGCGATGGTCCCCGCCGGGTTCGGCAGGGCGCCCAGGGTCAGGGCGCCGCAGGGGGCCGACTGATCGAACCCCTTGGCCGCGTCCCAGGGACGGCCCGCCGTCTTCGCCTCGGCCTGCAGGTCGCGGCGGGTCAGGTCGCAGCCGACCGCCCAGCCCACGATCCGCCCGCCCTCGCCGATGGCGGCGACCAGTTCGGCCTCGAAATGCAGATTCGCCGTCGCGGACGGATAGGCGGGATCGGCGCCGTCCGAGACCAGGGCGTCGCCCGGCTTGGAAAAGAAGAAGGGCGACTGCTTGTCCGGGTCTGAGCCCATTTCCCGCGCATGGGCGGCGTAGTTCTGGCCCACGCACAGGATGCGGCGGACCGGGAAACGCCGGTCGTCGCCGGTGATCGGCAGGCTGGGGACAGGGCGGGGCGCGAACAGGAAGTCGGTCATGGGCGCAATCTAATGCGGCGGATCGTCCCTGACGAGGCCGACCGGCCCATAAGGCCTTATGGATCGACGGGAACTTCGCCCCCGGTGTAGCGTTCGCAAACGGGGTCCCCTATTCTAACGCCAAGCTTGAAAACCGGAGCGCGCACCATGGCCACCACCAAGGCTAGAGAAGACATCAAGGCCGACCTGAAGACCCTCAAGGAGGATCTGAAGACCGGCGCCCGCGAGGAAACCCAACGCCTGCGCGAGAAGGCCGAAGAGGCCGAGGCCAAGCTGCGCGCCAAGGGCGAGGAAGTGCGCGAACAGGCGCGCGGCTATTACGACACCGCCCGGGTGCGCGGGCGTGAATATTATGACGACGCCGCCGAACGCCTGGACGAGGCTCAACGCTACATCGTCGAACGCGTTCAAGAACGTCCGGTCCAGTCGACCGCCATCGCCCTGGGCGTCGGCGTCGTGCTCGGCCTGCTGCTGGCCGGCCGCCACCGCTGATGTTCAAGGGCATCGTCAAACGGATCGTGGCGACCAGCGTGGTCGCCGCGAGCGTATTCCTGGCTGTGGTGTTTCTCGGCGTGGCCGTCTTCTACGCCATCAGCCTGATCACCACGCCTCTGGGCGCGGCCGCCATCACCTTCGGCCTGTTCGCCTTGGTCGCCCTGATCGTCGCCTTGATCTTCCTGAAGGGCGACAGTGATGGCGACGAGGAAGAGGAGGATGCGCCGGACGGTCTGGTCGGCAAGCTGATCCACATTGTGCGCGAACGCCCGATAATCGGCGCAGTGGGCGGCCTGGGCGCGGCCTTCCTGCTGCTGCGCAATCCCGCGCTCGCCGCCATCGTCGCCAGCATGGTGGCGGAGCGCAAGATGGACCAGGGCGGCTACGCCAAACGGCGCCGTCGGCGCTGAGGTTTATCCATCCTGCAACGGAACGCCCTGCGTCCGTGATCGTTGATCTGCCGACGGGACGAACGGTCGCAAGGCCGCCGTCGGCAACATCAACGCAGGAGAGCTAAACCCATGATTCGCTGGGCAATTATCTTCCTGGTCGTGGCCTTGATCGCAGCCGTTCTCGGCTTCGGCGGCATCGCGAACTTCTCGTTCGAGATCGCCAAATTCATCGCCGTGATCGCCATCATCCTGTTCGTCATCGCCCTTGTGGCCGGCGGACTGCGCGGGCGCGGCGCTCCCCGATTATAGGGGCGTCCATCCGACAAGACCAAAGGGCCGGAACGCGAGTTCCGGCCCTTTTTCATTTTAAACCCGCTGATGACGAGCGGATCTCAAACCGCCGCCTTCTCCAGCGCGCCAGGCGTATTGGGGCTCGGCGCGGTGGCGGCCTTGCGGGTGTCCTGGCGGCGCGGCAGGCGCCAGATCTGCTGCGAACTATAGGCCTGACCATCCCACGCCAGGGCGGTGACGGTGATGGTCCTGTCGTCCCAGTCCACCTGGTTGAACCCGGGCGGGGACCCCCGTTCGCGATGCGACAGGGTTCCGCAGCCGACCGCGTAGGAACACCGGTCCGCCAGGTCGATCGGCAGGGCGAAGGGGACATGGACATGCCCTGTCATGATCAGATCCACACCCGCCTCGGCGAAGATCAGGGCCGCCTCGTCTCCGCGCTTGACCTCCCCCGTCATCGGGGCGCCGATCATCTCGATCAGGGGGTGATGGCAGGCGAGGATGCGCAGGGCGCCGATCGGCGCCTGACGCAGGGCCTCGGCCGCGCGCCGGGTCTGGTCCAGGTCGATGACGCCCTTGGACCAGTTCGGCCGCGCCTGCCAGCCGCGCGCTGTGACGACGCCGCGCACCATCACCGTGTCGTTGCAGAACTGGCCGTCGTGGGCGGGAAAACCGGTCGCCGTCTCGAATGCGTGCCACGGGTGGAACAGCCGGGCGACAGGGCTCCAATAGGGGACGTCATGATTGCCGACGATGACGAAGCGTGGCTCGGGCATGGCCCGCATCCATTCGCCCGCCGCCCGGAACTCGGCCGGATAGCCCTTCTGGGTGATGTCGCCGGTGATCAGCACCAGATCATTGGTCGTGGCGTGGGCGTATTCCAGAGCCGCCGCCACCGCCCCCTTGTGCTCACAGCCGAAATGGACGTCGGAAAACTGAAGAACCCGCCCCATTACAGACTGTCCTCGGCCGCCGGGGGTCGAGGCGCGAGGGCGCGGAACGCCTTGGGTATGAATCGCACGGTCGCCTCGGATTTCAGCAGAACGGGTTCGCCGTCTATCACGGCCGGTATCCGGGAGCGGGCTCGAACATCGATCCGTTTGGCGGCGCGGGTCGAAACCGCCGGATCATGGCGCCAGTCGCTGAACAGGGCGTTGGCGGCCAGACGGAAGGCCTGGCTGGCGTCGGACGGGTCCATCGCCGCCGCCTCCAGCCCGTTCGGCTCTTCCATGGCCTTGGAGATCATCGGGCTGATCAGCACCAGGGCCTCGGCCCGGCGTCGGGGGCCGCCGTCCAGACTGAACCTCAACCGACCGGTGAAGGCCCGTTTCAGCGCCCGCCGCGCATAGGCCCAGGCCAGTTTGACCTTGCCGGTCCGCATAGCCTCGCGCGCCGGCGCCCACAGGGCCGGCGACCCCAGTATGGCCGCGCAATAGAAATATTCGCCCTCGACCTCGCCGCCCGAGACGACCTGGGGCGCGCCCTCTTCCAGGGCGCGGCGTAGCGCCAGCTTCCAGTCGGCCGTGCCGTAAAGGGCTTTGGGGAGCATGTTCATCGTCCCGCCCGGCAGGGGGGCGATCATCGGCCCGTTCGGCTTCGCCTTCGACGCCACCGACCGCGCCGTTCCGTCGCCCGCCAGGACGAAGATGACGTCCGCCGACGCCGCGAAGGCCTCGGCGATGGCCTGATCGAAATTGCCGCCGTCCAGGACCACCACCTGGCTTTCCAGATCATAGTCCGCCAGCGTCGCCTCCGCCTCGGCGGCGGCGCGCGGGCCCACGCTGCCGGACAAAGGATTGACCAGCATGACCACCCGTTTCAGCGGCGCATGAGGCGTCAGGACGTGCAAGGGCGCGCCCTGCGGTTGGCCGATGCCGGCCTCGGGTTCGGGACTGACGATATCGGTCATGGCGCCCAAACGCTCGGCGCGCGCGCCCGTTCCCTAAAGCTTGGCTATTGCTTCAGTTCGTCGCGGGCGGTCGCCGCGCCCGTCTCGAGCGCATCGCCGGTCTTGGTCGCGGCCTGGCCTGCCTTGTCGGCTGCGACATCGGCGGCCTCAGGAGCGCGCCCCGCCAGTTTCCGGGCTTCGGTCCAGCCGGTTGCGATCCAGCCGTCCACCATCCGGCCTGCGGCCTCGACCGACCGTTCCTTGATCGACAGCACCAGGGTCAAGACGCCGATCAGGGCCAGCAGCGTCACCAGCACATTGATCAGCGGGGCGGCCGAGGCTTTTTTCTTCTTGCGCCGCGTCCAGAGCGGACCTTCGGCGCCGTCAACAGCGCGCACCATCTTTGAAAACCGCATAATTTCCCCCACGCGATCGAGCCAGGCCCGAAAATGAAGCTTAACGCCTTCTGCAGAACAACGATAGACACGGGAACCGGAGCCGTATTCCAGCGTTCTCGCCTTCGGGGCGAACCCAGATAGAGGATTTTATCATGAACAAGGCCATCATCGCGATCGCCGGGGCCGGCCTTCTGGCCTCGGCCTGCGCCAGCGACCCTTACGGCAATTCGAACCAGACGGTCCGCCAGGGCGCCATCGGCGCCGGCCTCGGCGCCGTCGCAGGCGCTGTCATCGGCAACAATGTCGGCGGCGGCAACGCGGCCACCGGCGCCCTCATCGGCGGCGCCCTGGGCGGCGCAGCCGGCGCGATCCGCGGCTCGGCCCAGGACCGCAACAACCAGCAGCGTTACCGCGACAGCCAAGGTCGCACCTACTACTGCTACGATAACCGCCAGGACGAATGCTACTGGGACAACGGCCAACGCCGTTACTGATCGACCAAGCTCGGCGGGCTGGTCCTGTCGGGTTGATCGGGTTTCAGAAGGGCGGTTCGTCATGGGCGGGCCGCCCTTTCATTTGAGGGGAATGGGATGGGCATGAATAATTTTGGAATTGCAGCCTTGGCCGGGGCGTTGGCGCTCGGGGCCTGTGCGACGCCGATGCGGCGGGATGAGATCGTGACCAGCGGTTCGCCCTGCATGCCTGTGCGGTTCGACATCTATTTCCGCGAAAACGAGGCGCGGCTGACCGATGCGGCCGGCCAGGCCATCAATGCGGCGGCCGGCGTGCTGCGGACCTGCGAGGTGCGCAGTGTCCAGGTGCTCGGCCTGGCCGATGCGACAGGGGCGAGCGAGGCCAATCTGAGCCTTTCGCAACGTCGCGCCCGGACCGTGGCCGAGGCTCTGAGCGCTGCGGGCCTACCGGCTCCGGCGTTTGAAGTGGCGGCGGCAGGCGACGCGGGCGCGACGACGGCGGGCGGCGCCGCCGAGCCCTTGCGTCGCCGCACCGAGGTGGTGGTGGACGCCCGACCGCGCCGATAGGGGCCGGCGCGGCGACTGAATACGCTGACAGACTTGTCGCCAGGGCCTAAAAGCACGGCCATGCGCGCCATGGCCCTTCTGTTCGCCCTCTGCCTTCTGGTCCTGTCGGGCGGCTCGATCCCGGCGACGGCGCAGCCGGTCAGCCGTCCCGCCCAAACGGCGACGCCGATCCCGGCGGGACCGCAGCAGGCTGACAATATCGAGGCTGAACTGGTCCCCCTGTCGCAGTGGGCGGCGCCGGGATCGACCGTGGTCGTCGCGGTGCGCCAGAAGATCGCGACCGGCTGGCATACCTATTGGCGCAATCCCGGCGATTCAGGCGGACCGACCACCGTCGACTGGCGCCTGCCCCCGGGGGTGAAGGCCGGCGAAATCGTCTGGCCCCTGCCCAGTCGCCAGCGGCTGATGAGCCTGGTCAACTACGGCTATTCCGGCGAAGTCTATCTGCCCGTGCCGATCGAGGTTCCGGCCTCGGCTCGTCCCGGAACCGTCCTGCCCCTGACCGCCGACGTCCTGTTCCTGGTGTGCAGCGACCAGATGTGCGTGCCGGTGCAGATGAGTTTGCGCCTGGACCTGCCGATCCGCGAGGGCGTCCCGCCGCGTGAATCCGATCACGGCGCCGCCATCGAGGCCGTGCTGGCCGCCGCGCCCCGCCCCGCCGGCATCGAGGCCCGCGCGACCCTGGCCGACGGCGTCCTGACTTTGTCTGCGACGGGCGGCCCCCTGACCGCAGCCCTGGCCGAGGGCGAACCGGCCCAGGCCGTCTTCTATCCATTCGAGGGCGGCGTCATCGACCACGCCGCCGCCCAGTCGGGCCAGACCGGGCCGAACGGCCTGAGCCTGAGGCTCGCCCCCGCCCGCGACCTGACAGCCGGGGGCCTCAACGGTCCGGTCTCGGGCGTCCTGGCGACTGACGCCGGCGCCTGGGAGATCACGGCCCGCCCCGGCCCGCCTCTGGCGGGAACCACCGGCGGCCGGGCTCTGTCGGGAGAGGTCGAGACGCCCACCCCGTTAAAGACCGGCCTAGTCCTGATCCTGCAATCGGCCCTGTTCGCCCTGCTGGGCGGTCTGATCCTGAACCTGATGCCCTGCGTCTTCCCCATTCTGGCGATGAAGGCGGCGGCCCTGACCGCCTCGGCCCATCAGCCCAGTGAAGCCCGCCGCGACGGCCTGTTGTTCATGGCCGGGGTGCTGGCCAGTTTCCTGGTCCTGGCCAGTGTGCTGCTGGCCCTGCGCGCGGGCGGCGAGGCCATCGGTTGGGGCTTCCAGCTCCAGTCCCCGGCGGTGATCGCCGGCCTGGCCTTGCTGATGCTGGCGGTCGGACTGAACCTGTCGGGCGTCTTCCACGTCGGGGCAGGCCTTCAAGGCGCGGGCGCCGGTCCCCTGTCGCGCCTGCCCGGCGGAACGGGCGCCTTCTTCACCGGCGTGCTGGCCGTGGTCGTCGCCGCCCCCTGCACCGCCCCCTTCATGGCCGCCGCCCTGGGCGCCGCCCTGCTGATGCCCTGGCCCGCCGCCCTGCTGATCTTCCTGATGCTGGGCCTGGGCCTGGGCCTGCCCTATCTGGTCGTCAGCCTGTCGCCCGGCCTGCTGCGGCGTTTTCCGCGTCCCGGTCCCTGGATGGAGCGGCTGAAGGGCCTGCTGGCCTTCCCCATGTACGGCGCGGCCCTATGGCTGGTCTGGGTCTTTGCGCGCCAGGCTGGAGCGGAGGCCTTCGGGCTGTTCCTCGTCGCCACCCTGATGCTGGCCTTCGGCCTCTGGCTGGCGGGGATAAACCAGGCGCGCCGGGCTGAGGGCGGGACCGCCGTCGTCAGCGCCGTTGCGGCCTTCCTCGCCGTCTTCTTCACCCTGTGCTTCGCTGGCCTCGCCGCCAGCCGCGCGGAGGCGCCGGGGCAGGCGACCGAGGCGGGCCCACTGGCCGCCGCCCCCTGGTCCGCCGAGGCCGTCGGCGCCGCCCAGGCCCAGGGCCGTCCGGTCCTGGTCAATTTCACCGCCGACTGGTGCGTCACCTGCAAGATCAACGAGCGCGCCGCCCTGTCCTCGCCGCGCGTGGCCGAAGCCTTGCAGGCGGCGAACGCCGTTTATCTGGTCGGCGACTGGACCCGCCGCGACGACGCCCTCACCCGCGAGCTGGAGCGCCACGGCCGCTCGGGCGTGCCCCTGTATCTGCTTTATCCGGCGTCGGGCGGCGAACCCCGCATCCTGCCGCAACTGTTGACCGAAGGGGTGGTGATGGACGCCCTGCAAACCGCCCGGACGCCCAATCCGGCCCCTTAAAGTCGGTCCAGCCGTTTGGCGTGGTTCGCCACCATGCGCAGCGCCAGTCCGTCGGGCAGGAACCGCGCCAGCCCGGCCATCAGATTATTCATGATCCCCGGCGTCACGCTGGCCCGGTTCGCCTCGCAGGCCTCATAGCCGATGCGGGCGACGCGGGCGGCGTCCATCCACATCCAGGCCGGATAGGCGCGCGACACCTGATCGCGAGACCCATTGACGTCGTGGAACTCGGTCAGGGTGTAGCCGGGGTTCAGCACCGTGACATGGACGCCCGTCCCCAGGGTCTCCAGATACAGGCCCTGGGACGCCTTGATCAGGAAGCTCTTGATCGGCCCATACAGGGTGTCGCCGCCGGTCGCCGGCATCTGACCCGCCAGGGACGCCACATTCAGCACCCGGCCGAAGCCTCGCTCGACCATGCCGGGCAGGACCAGGCGCGACAGTTCGACCGGCGCGGTCAGCATGACCTGGATCATGGCCCGGTGGGCGCTCAGATCCGTGTCGAGGAACCCCGTCACCCGGCTGAAGCCCGCATTGTTGATCAGGCCGTCGACCGTCAGACCCCGGGCTGCAACGGCGGCGATCAACCGTTCAGGGGCGGCCGGGTCGGACAGATCCTCAGGGATCACGGTCGCGGTCACGCCGTGCGCGGCGCCCAGGTCATCGGCCAGGGCCTGAAGCGGCCCTTCACGCCGGGCGGTCAGGATCAGGTTCCAGCCGTTTGCCGCATAGGTGCGGGCCAAGGCCGCCCCTATGCCGGCCGAGGCGCCGGTGACGAGAACCGTCCGGCTCATCCGAGCGTCAAGCCGCGACGGGGCAGGACTTGTGCGGCGTGAAGGCCGCCAGCGACATCGGATTTTCGGCCAGCAGATCGGCGATGGTGATCTTGGACAAGGCCTCGGTCGCGGCCTCGTCGGCGGCGGTCAGGGCCTTAGCCACCTGGCGCGGAATATGTTCGCTGATCGGGCAGCCCTTGGCCCCGGCGGGGGGGGATCCGATGTGGGCGCAACCGTTGACGGCCCGCAAGACCTCGTCCAGCCGGATATCCTCGGGCTGACGCAGCAGCCAGGAGCCGCCGGTGGCGCCGGGGCGGGTGGCGATCAATCCGGCCTTGGCCAGCAGGGCCGTCACCCGTCGCACAACCACGGGATTGGTCGGGATCGACGAGGCCAGCACCCCGCTGGGGGCCGCCTGGGCAGGCGAAAATGCGCCCTTGTGGGCCATATAGGCCAGGGCGTGGGCGGCGACGGGGAAGCGCTGGCTGTCTGACATGTTTGTGTTCCTGCAGGTAAAATAGGCGTTCCGACGCCGAATCACAAATGCCGGCCCCCGCTGCGAAAGCGAATCCCGCGCGTCACGATTGAAGCGGGCGCGGAATGAGCCTAAAGGCTCGCCGCTTTGAAGGGCTCGACCTGTCGTCGGAGACCCGGAGGATACGCATGGCCGGGGATACTCCCCACGACGCGGGCGCTCTCCCCGCCGCGTCGAATACGCCGGACAAACCCACCCACGCCACGGGACCCGAGTCCCACGCCCCCGGGGGCCAGATCGCCAAGCACGGCGGCTTCTGGGCCCTGACCCTGGGCGCGATCGGCGTGGTGTTCGGCGACATCGGCACCAGCCCGCTTTACGCCCTGCGTGAAGCCATCGCTCACGCTCAGTCCGGCGTCGGCGGCGACCTGGCCGTGATCGGCGTCGTCTCCCTGGCCTTCTGGGCCCTGATGGTCGTCGTGACCTTCAAATATGTCTTCTTCCTGATGCGCGCCGACAACAAGGGCGAGGGCGGCACCCTGTCGCTGATGGCCCTGGCCCAGTTCGCCGTCGGTCGACGCAGCGCCTGGATCTTCATCCTGGGCGTCTGCGGCGCGGCCCTCTTCTATGGCGACGGCATCATCACGCCTGCCATCTCGGTGCTCTCGGCCGTCGAAGGCCTGCAGGATGCGCCGGGCCTCAGCGGTCGGCTGGACCCCTTCATCGTGCCGATCTCGGCCGGGATCCTGATCGCCCTGTTCATGGTTCAGTCGCGCGGCACCGCCAGCCTGGCCAAATATTTCGGCCCGATCACCGCCGTCTGGTTCCTGTGCCTGGGGGCGCTGGGTCTGTATCATATCTTCGACGACATCAGCGTTCTGCGCGCCCTGTCGCCCCACTATGGCGTCATGCTGCTGATCAATGACGGCTTCCTGGGCTTCATCATCCTGGGCAGCGTCTTCCTGGCCGTGACGGGGGCCGAGGCCCTGTATGCGGACATGGGCCATTTCGGAAAGTCGCCGATCCGTATGGGCTGGCTGGCCTTCGTCCTGCCCTGCCTGACGCTGAACTATCTGGGCCAGGGCGCCCTGATCCTCGACAATCCCGGCGCGGCTGAAAACCCGTTCTGGAACATGGTGCCCGAGTTCGCCTACTGGCCCATGCTAATCCTGGCCACCGCCGCCACCGTCATCGCCTCACAGGCCGTGATCACCGGCGCCTTCTCGGTCACGCAACAGGCGGTCCAGCTGGGCCTGCTGCCGCGCATCGACATTCGCAACACTTCCGAGACCCAGGCCGGCCAGATCTTCGTGCCGGCGGTCAACACCTTCCTGATGGTCGGGGTCCTGGTCCTGCTGGTCGTGTTCCAGAGCTCGCATAACCTGACCGCCGCCTATGGGGTGGCCGTGACGGGGACCATGCTGGTCAATACGCTGATGGCCTATTCCGTCATCACCAAGGGCTGGAAATGGCCGATGTGGGCCGTGGCCGGAACCCTTATTCCGTTCGCCTTCATCGACAGCGTCTTCCTGACCTCCAACCTGCTGAAAATCCCCGATGGGGCCTGGATGCCGCTGGTGCTGGGCGCCTGTCTGGTGCTGATCATGTGGACCTGGGTGCGCGGCACTCAGATCTTGACGACCAAGACCCGCAAGGACAGTCTGCCGCTGAACGACCTGATCGAGATGCTTCAGGCCCGTCCGCCGCACCGCGCCCCCGGCACGGCCATCTTCCTGACCAGCGATCCCGACGTCGCCCCGGTCGCCCTGATGCACAATCTTAAGCACAACAAGGTGTTGCACGAGAAGAACGTCATCCTGACCGTGCGCACCTCCGAGCGGCCGCGCGTCAAGGAAGCCGACCGGGTGCGGATGGAGCCGATCAACGACGACTTTAAGAAGCTGACCATCACCTATGGCTTCATGGAGACCCCGAACGTGCCCCGGGCCCTGGGCCTTTGCCGCAAACAGGGACTGAAGTTCGACATCATGTCGACCAGCTTCTTCCTGGGCCGTCGCTCGCTGATCCCGTCGGCGCGCCAGGGCATGCCTCTGTGGCAGGACCGGCTGTTCATCTTCCTGATGCGCAACGCCGCCAATCCGACCGACTTCTTCCATATCCCGCCCGGCCGCGTGGTCGAGCTGGGCGCGCAGGTGGCGGTTTGAGCGCCGACGCCCGGAGCGGGCGGAACTCGGACGCGCGCGGACGCCGGATGGCGACCAAGAGCCGGCCGCGCCCGGCCCCGGCGCCCGCCGCCGCCGAAACCGGTCCGTCGCAGGACGACATCGGGGTCGAGGCGCGGGTCGTGGCGGGCATCCTGCTGAATGCGGCGCTTGAGAAGCGCAACGGCCTGGACGAGGCCCTGTCGCAGCCGGCCGCCCGCGCCCTGGAGCCCGTCGATCGCGCCTTCGCCCGCGCCGTGGCCATGGCCGCCCTGCGTCGCCTGGGCGAGATCGACCAGATCCTGAACCGCCGTTTGCAAAAATCGCCGCCTGAGGCCGTCCGCACCCTGATGCGGATCGCCCTGGCCCAGACCCTGGTGCTGGAGACGCCCGCCTTCGCCGCCGTCTCCACCGCCGTCAAACTGGCCGAACGCGATCCCAAGACCCGGCCCTACAAGAACCTGGTCAACGCCGTGCTGCGCGGCGTTGGCCGCGACGGCCCCGGCCTGACCACGGCCGAGAGCAATCTGCCCGACTGGATCGCCGCCCGCTGGAAGGCGACCTATGGCGAGGCGGCCCTGACCGGCCTGGCCTTGGCCGCGCGCGAGGAGCCGGCCACCGACCTCAGCCTGAAGCCCGGCGTCGATCCCGCCGCCGTGGCCGCCGCCGTCGAGGGCGAGGCGCTTGAGGGCGGAACCGTCCGCACCGGCCGTCGCGGCGACGTCGCGACCTGGCCCGGTTTCGACGACGGCGACTGGTGGGTCCAGGACGCCGCCGCCGCCGTCCCTGGCCGTCTGCTGGACGTCAAACCCGGCGAGACCGCTCTGGACATGTGCGCCGCCCCCGGCGGCAAGACCCTGCAGCTGGCGGCCGCCGGCGCATCGGTCGTGGCCCTGGACCGTTCGGCCCCGCGCCTGAAACGCCTGAGCCAGAACCTTGAGCGCACCGGCCTGACCGCCGAGGTGATCGCCGTTCCCGCCGAGGACTGGGAAGACGACCGCACGTTCGACGCCGTGCTTCTGGACGCCCCCTGCACCGCGACTGGCACCTTCCGCCGCAATCCCGAAGTCCTGCGCGCCACCAAACCGGCCGAGGTCGCCAAACTGGCCGACGTCCAGCACCGGCTGCTCGACGTCGCCGCCGAACGGGTCAAGCCGGGCGGCCGGATGGTCTATTGCACCTGTTCCTTGGAGCGCGAGGAGGGCGAGACCCAGATCATCGCCTTCCTGCGCCGCAACCCCGGCTTCCGCACCGTCGCGGCAGACCCCACGGCCTTGGGCGCCCCGCAAGAAGCCCTGACGCCCGAAGGCTGGCTGCGCATCCTGCCCTCCATGTGGGCCGAACACGGCGGCCTCGACGGCTTCTTCGCCGCCAAGCTGGAACGGGTTTCCTGACGCCCGGCGGCTTGCCCCCGCGGGCAAGCCGTCCTATCCGATGGCCATGGCCGTTACCCCCCTGATCTGCCCGTCCATCCTCGCCAGCGATTTCGCACGCCTGGGTGAAGAGGTCCGTGCGCTCGAAGCGGCGGGCGCCGACTGGATCCATGTCGATGTGATGGACGGCCATTTCGTGCCGAACATCACCCTGGGTCCGGACATTGTGAAGGCGATCCGGCCGCACACCAGCCTGCCGTTCGACGTGCACCTGATGGTCGCGCCGGTCGATCCGTGGCTTGAGGCCTATCGCGACGCCGGGGCCGACCTGCTGACCGTCCATCCCGAAAGCGGCCCGCACCTGCACCGCACCCTGGGCCGCATCCGCCAGCTGGGGGCCAAGGCCGGGGTGGTGTTCAATCCGGCCACGCCTCTGTCGATCCTGGAAGAAGTGGTCGATCTGGTGGACCTGGTGCTGATCATGTCGGTCAATCCCGGCTTCGGCGGACAGAAATTCATCGACAGTTCCCTGCGCAAGATCGCCGGGGCCCGCGCCATTCTGGATCGCGCGGGATCGGCGGCCCATCTGCAGGTGGACGGCGGCGTGACCTCGGCCAACGCCGGCGCCTGCGTCGCCGCGGGGGCCGACGCCCTGGTCGCCGGCTCCTTCGTGTTCAAGGGCGATTATGCGACCAATATCGCCGCCCTGAAGGCCGCGCCGGCCGCCGCGTGAGCCCGATCGGCCCTTTCAGTCCGCGCGGCCAGGAGGCCACGCCCGAGGTCGCCTCCGGCCAGATCCCCGGCCTGGCCGGCGCGCCGGTCCGCACGCCGATCCGTTCGGGCGCGACCGACACTGGCCCCGGCCTCTGGCCCGCCATCGCCGGGCGGATCCTGACCCGCCAGCTGTGGATCGAACTTTACGGCCTGCCGGGCTACGGCTTGACGCTGAGCCCGGTGCTGGGCGGCGGAAAGGTCACGGCCTTTGCGGCCACGCCGCGCGATTTCCGGCCGCACGACGCTGCGCCGGGCAAGAATTTGCTGGTCGGCCGTTTCATCCTCGCGGGCGCCTCGATGGAGGTCGAGGCCCCGGCCGATCCGTGGAACCGCCCCAGCCCGTCGCGGCCCTTCGCCGTCGAACTGCACGCCTTCAACTGGCTGCCGGCCCTGATGGCCCAGGGCGAGCGCGGCGCCCGCGAGGCCCTGCGTCTGACCCTGGCCTGGACCGAGGCCTTCGCCCGCTGGTCGCCCTTCGCCTGGGGCCCCGAAATCCTGCCGCGCCGGGTGATCAACCTGGCCTGCGCCGCCCGCAAGATGGGCGCCGTCGCGACCGAGGCCGAACGGCTGAAGCTGGCCGACACTCTGGCGCGCCAGACCCGCCAGTTGCTGCGCCCGCCCGGCGGCCTGGCCTCCCGCGCCGAACGACTGACGGCGGCGGCCATCGGCGGCTGCGTCCTGGCCGGCGCGCCGGGCCAAGGCCTGCGCCGTCGCGCCCTGTCCGGCCTGACCGGGGCGCTGAAGACCACCGTCCAGCCCGACGGCGGCCACGCCTCGCGCAGTCCCGAGGCCGGGCTGGAGCTTCTGCTCGACCTGCTGACCCTTGACGACGCCCTGGCGCAACTGTCGGAGCCCACGCCCGAGGCCGTGACCGGCGCCATCGCCCGCCTGACCGAGGGCCTGCGCCTGCTGACCCTGCCGGACGGCCGTCTGGCCAGCTTCCAGGGCGGGGGCCCGTCCACCGTCGCCCGCGTCGCCGCCGCCCGCGCCCATGACGAGGCCGCCACCGCCCGCACCAAGGCCGAGCCCGAGCATCCGCCGTTCGGCGCCGTCGCCGGCCTGACCCGGATCGCCAGCCCTCTGCTGACCATCCTCGCCGACGCCGCCCCGCCCGCAGGGGGCGCCTGGGGGGCCTCCGCCTGCGCCCAGCCGATGGCGCTGGAGATCGCCTGCGGCAAGGATCGTCTGATCACCGGCTCCGGCTGGACCCCGGCCTCGACCGATCGTCAGGCCCTGCGGCTGACGCCCGGCCATTCGACCCTGACCCTGGGCGAGCGGTCGCTGAACGAACCCCTGGGCGGCTGGAAGGGCGAACTGCTGGGCCCCCGCCTGGTCGGCCCGCCGATCCATGTCACCACCGATCAGCGCGACGGCGACGGCGCGGTCTGGCTGGACATGGAGCATGACGGCTGGAACGAGGCCTTCGGCCTGAACCACCAGCGCCGCCTCTATCTCGACCAGCGGATGGACGAGCTGCGGGCCGAGGAGAAGCTGTTCCCGACGCCGGGCCGCAAGGAGATGATCCGCCAGATCGCCGCCCCCTACGCCATCCGCTTCCATCTGGAGCCGGGGGTCCAGGCCTCGCTGGCGCGCGACCGCCGCTCGATCCTGCTGCGCGGCGCCTCAGGCCGGGGCTGGTGGTTCCGCACCGACGGCCCCGACGTGGCCATCGAACCCAGCGTCCATATCGACGCCGGCCTGACCCGTCGCTCGCTGCAGATCGTGGTGCGCGGCTCGGCCCGCACCGACAGCGAGAGCCGGATCCGCTGGAAGCTGAGCCCGGCGGGCGCGAGCGGCGATCCGACCTAGAAACCGTCCGTGGGGTGACGGGGAGCCCGTTTGGCGCTAGAGGGCGCGCCATCCTCCCCCAGCCTTCACGGACGCCGCTTCATGCCCGCCGCTCCCGACTTCCCGCCCGCCCCCGACCGGGTCAAGCCGCAACGCGCCCTGATCTCCCTGTCCGACAAGGCCGGGCTGGAAGAGGCCGCCCGCACCCTGCACGACCTGGGCGTCGAACTGGTCTCGACCGGCGGCACCCGCGCGGCGATCGCGAAACTGGGCCTGCCGGTCAAGGATGTGGCCGACCTGACGGGCTTCCCCGAGATGATGGACGGCCGGGTCAAGACCCTGCACCCCATCGTCCACGGCGGCCTGCTGGGCGTGCGCGACGCGGCCGACCATGCCCAGGCCATGACCGACCACGGCATCGGCGCCATCGATATCGTCTGGATCGACCTCTATCCGTTCGAATCCACGGTTGCGGCGGCCCAACCTGGCGAGAAAGGATCGTTCGAGGCGGCGGTCGAGAATATCGACATCGGCGGTCCGGCCATGATCCGTTCGGGCTCCAAGAACCACGGCTATGTCGCCGTCGCCGTCGACGGCGAGTCCATCGGCCTGATCCTTGAGGCGCTGAAGGCCGAGGGCTCGACCGATCTGGCCCTGCGCAAGCGGCTGGCCGCCCGCGCCTTCGCCCGCACCGCCGCCTATGACGCCGCCGTCTCCGGCTGGTTCGCAAACCAGGTCGAGGACGCGGCGCCGGCCCGCAAGTCGATCGCCGGATCCCTGGCCCAGACCCTGCGCTACGGCGAAAACCCGCACCAGACCGGCGCCTTCTACCGCACCGGCGAGCGCCGGCCGGGCGTGGCCTATGCGACCCAGGTCCAGGGCAAGGAGCTGGGCTACAACAATATCGCCGACGCCGACGCCGCCTATGAATTGGTCGCCGAGTTCGAGGCCCCGGCCGTGGTCATCGTCAAACACGCCAACCCCTGCGGCGTCGCGGTGGGCAAGGATCTGTCGGAAGCCTACGCCCGCGCGCTGGAATGCGACGCCGTCTCGGCCTTCGGCGGCGTGATCGCGGTCAACCGCCCGCTGAACGGCGACGACGCCCGCGCCATCACCGGCATCTTCACCGAGGTGGTCATCGCCCCCGGCGCGGACGACGAGGCCAAGGCCGTCTTCGCCGCCAAGAAGAACCTGCGCCTGCTGATCACGGACGGTCTTCCCGATCCGCACGGACCGGGCGAGGTCTTCCGCTCGGTCGCCGGCGGCTTCCTGGTCCAGAGCCGCGACCGTAGCCTGATCAAGCCGTCGGACCTGAAGATCGTCACCCAGCGCCAGCCGACGCCGACCGAGATCCAGGACATGCTGTTCGCCTTCACCGTGGCCAAACACGTCAAGTCCAACGCCATCGTCTACGCCAAGGACGGCCAGACCGCCGGCATCGGCGCCGGCCAGATGAACCGCCGCGACAGCGCCCGCATCGCCGCCATCCGCGCCAAGGAGGCTGGTGAGGCCAAGGGTCTGACCCAGTCCCTGGCCGAGGGTTCGGCCTGCGCCTCCGAAGCCTTCTTCCCCTTCGCCGACGGCCTGCTGGAAGCGGTCGCGGCCGGCGCTACCGCAGTGATCCAGCCTGGCGGCTCCATGCGCGACGCCGAGGTCATCGCCGCCGCGGACGAAAAGGGCATCGCCATGGCCTTCACTGGAGTCCGCGTTTTCCGGCACTGAGGATCGACCCCGGATGATCCTTATCGAGGACGCCGATCCCGACCATGCCGACGCCAAAGTCCTGATCGCCGCCCTGTCCCAGCGACTGGCGGCGATCACGGGCTCCAGCGGCCAGGCCTCGTTCGACGCGGACGATGTGCGCGGTCCCGGCGCCGCCTTCCTGCTGGCGCGGGACGAGCAGGGGCGGCCCCTCGGCTGCGGCGCCCTGCGTCCGCTCCAGCCCGGGGTCGCCGAAATCAAGCGCATGTATGCGGCGGTCGCCGGCCAGGGGGTGGGCTCGGCCGTGCTCACGGCGCTTGAGGCGAGGGCGAAAAGCCTCGGTTATGACGAAATCCGTCTGGAAACGCGCCGCGTCAACACCGCGGCTGTAGGCTTCTATCGCCGCGCCGGCTATCGCGAAATTCCGCCCTACGGCCGCTATGTCGGCCGACCGGAGGCCGTCTGTTTCGCCAAGCCGATCCGATCGACTTCCGCCTAAGTTGACTGGACGCCTCGGACGCGTCGTGATGGTCTGCGGCTCCCCCGTTTCTGGAGCCGTCCCATGACCACCCTGATCCGTCCCGAAGGCCAGACCGCCGATGATCTGAAGCTCAGCCGCCGGGCGGTGGGCGCCCTGGGGGGCCTGCTGTTCTCCGGCTATGCGGTCGCGGCCCTGGCCAAGGAGGCCCAGCCGATCACCACCGACGCCGCCGGGCTGGAGACGGCGGAGGTGACCTATCCGGCCCCCGACGGGTTCCAGCTGCCGGCCTATGTGGCGCGTCCGGCCGGAGACGGACCCTTCCCGGTTGTGATCGTCGTGTCTGAAATCTTCGGCGTTCACGCCTATATCAAGGACATCTGCCGTCGCCTGGCCAAACAGGGCTACGCCGCCATCGCTCCCGCCTTCTTCAACCGGGTCGAGGATCCGGCGCCCCTGTCCGACATGGGCCGGATCATGCAGATCGTCGGGGCGGCGAACTACGAACAGGTGATGGGCGATCTGTCGGCCACCCTGGAATGGGCCAGCCAGCAGCTGTGGGCGCGCGATGGCAAGGTCGGGATCACCGGCTTCTGCTGGGGCGGCAAGGTGGTGTGGCAGGCGGCGGCGCGGTTCGCCGTCATCGGCGCCGGCGTGGCCTGGTACGGCCGCCTGGCCCCCGCCGCCGACGCGACCCCGGTGCAGGTCTCGTCCGGCCAGCCCTGGCCGGTCGATCTTGCCGGCGATCTGAAGGCGCCGGTGCTGGGCCTGTACGGCGGAAAGGACCAGGGGATTCCCCTGGCCAGCGTCGAGCGCATGCGCGAGGCCTTGGCCCGCGCGGGCCAGACTGGCAGCCAGATCATCGTCTATCCCGACGCGCCCCACGGCTTCCACGCCGACTATCGCGCCAGCTACGCCGAGGCCGACGCCAAGGACGGCTGGACCAAACTGCTGGCGACCTTCGACAAATCTTTAAGAGGTTGAATTGTTCCTGATGTGACACACTGCGGCGGGCTGTGTGTCATGGAGGGATCAAGGTGGCGAATTCACAGTGGCGTAGGGCGGTCCTGCTGGGTGCAGGCCTGTTGTTCCTTCCCCTCGCCGCCTGTGG
>NZ_BSFD01000004.1:0-86602 GCF_027922165.1 Brevundimonas intermedia | reverse complement strand
GCCGCCTCCTCCGCCCCCCCCTCCGCCGCCACCGCCGCCCTCGGTGACGTCGAGCGAATATCTGCGCAACTACGGCCTGGCCAATATGAAGGCCGAGGTCGCCTGGCAGGCCGGCGCCACCGGCAATGGCGTCACCGTCGGCGTCGTCGATTCCGGCGTCAGCAACAACCAGGCGGATCTGGTCGGCCGCATCTCGAGCGCCTCGACCGACGTGGTCTCCGGGCGAAACACTCCCTATGTCGCCGACGATAGTCACGGGACCCTGGTGTCCGGCGTGATCGCCTCGAACTTCAACGGCCTGGGCACGATCGGCGTCGCCTATCAATCGACCATCCTGTCGATCCGCACCGACATCGCGGAATGCGACGACGAGGACACGGACGTCTGTTTCAGCAGCTCGGACCTGGTTCGGGCCCTGGACTTCGCCGTGGCCAACGGGGTCAAGATCATCAACATGTCCCTGGGCGGCGACGGCCGGCTGGGCTCGGCCTTCGAGGCGGCCCTGCTGCGCGCCGTCAACTCCGGCGCGGTGATCGTCGCCTCGTCGGGCAATGACGGCGAGGCCAATCCCGGCTGGCCCGCGCAATACGCGGTGGATCCCCGGTTCGCCGGCTCACTCATCGCCGTAGGCTCGCACGGTTCGACCAATCTCATGTCCGACTTCTCGAACCGAGCCGGCGTGACGGCCGCCGGTTATATTTCGGCGCCGGGCGAGGCCATTCTGACCGGTTGTGACGGGACCAGCTGCTGGCGGGTGAACGGCACCTCCTTCTCGGCGCCCCATGTCTCGGGCGCCCTGGCCCTCCTGATGGACGCCTTCCCCAATCTGACGGCGCGCCAGGCCCTGGCCATACTGATCGACACGGCGCGCGACGCCGGGGACGCCGGGACTGACGTCGTCTACGGCCGCGGCCTGCTCGACCTGGCCAACGCCTTCCGGCCGGCGGGCGCCACCTCGGTCCCCATGGCCGACGGCGCCGCCATCGTCGCTGAGACCGAGCCGGGCAGTTTCGTCGGCCCCGCCTTCGGCGACGCCTTCGCGCGCCAGACCGCCCTGGGGACCGTCCTGTTCGACGGCTATGATCGGATGTTCGCGGTCCAGCTGGGTGCAGCCTATCCGACGGCGCCCAGCCGCTCGTATCAGGCGGCTCCGTTCGAGCCCAGCCGCACGGCGACGACGCGCCTGGCTCTGCCCAACGGCGGCCGGTTGAACCTGACCGCGTCCCAGCCGGCCCCGACGCCCGAGCCCATCGCCCCGCGCCACGACCTGACCGACGCCCCCTGGCTGGGCGACGAGCCCCGGCAGGAGGCCATGCTGGACCTGGAGATGGGCCGCTTGAGCTTCGCCACCTGGCAGGGGCGCGGCGGGGCGTCCTCGCCGTTCGACGGCGCGGCCGGCGACGGTTTCGCCGCCCTGGCCCAGGTCGACCACGCCGTGCGCGGCGCCGTCCGGTTCGGCGCCCTCACCCTGGCGGCCGAGAGCGGCGGCGGCGACCGCCGCATGCCCCTGCGCCGGGTCGAGGAAGAGGCCTCGACCTATAGCCGCGCCACCCTGGCCTGGCGCGGCGCCGACGGCGGCCTGTCGCTCAGCCTGGGCGCCCTGGACGAGCGTCTGGGGCCCTTGGGGGCCTTCCTGCCGGGCGGATCGGACTTCGCCCTGCCGTCGCGGACAAGCTTCTATGCGGTCGGCGGCGACTGGACCCTGAGGCCCGGCCTGGCCCTGATCGGCGAGGCCGGCCTGGGCGCGACCGAGAGCGAGGGGCGGTTCCTGTCGACGGACCAGGCGGCGGTCAGTTCGAACTGGCGGCTGGGCCTGCTGACCGGCTGCACCGCCCTGTGCGACCGGATCAGCTTCACCGTGTCACAGCCGCTGCGGATCGAGCGGGGGACCTTCTCGGCCTGGCTGGCGGACGTGCCGGTCGACTATTTCGACCCCCTGACCTATTCGCGCCGCAGCTTCTCGGCGGCGCCCAGCGGCCGTCAGATCGACTTCATACTGGGCGGCGAGCGTCGGCTGTGGGACGGCTCAAGCCTGTCGGTCCAGGCCGTCGCCAGCCGCGAACCGCGCCATGTCGCCGACGCGGCGCCCGAGTTCGCCCTGATCGGCGGGTGGCGGCGTCAGTTCTGACGCCGTCCCCCGTTCACCTTAGGCCTTGCTGTCGAAGGCGTGGGTCTCGGGCTCAGGCGACGCGCCATAGGGGTTGGACGCCTGCGCGCCCGACCCCTTGGCCGCCACCACGACCATGGCCGGGCGGATGGTGCGGCCGAACAGTTCGAAGCCGGACTGCATGGTCTGGAGCACGGCGCCGCCCGGAACCGAGTCCGACAGCTGTTCGATCATGGCCTGGTGCAGATGGGGGTTGAAGGCCTCGCCGGCCTCGGGCGCGACGCGCTTCAGCCCATTGGTCTCGAACGCCTGCAGCAGGGCCTTCTGGGTCATTTCCAGACCGGTCACCAGGGCGACGGTCGGGCCGTCCGTGTCCTTGGGCGCGGCCATCAGGGCGCGTTCCAGATTGTCGGCCACGCCCAGCAGGTCCTTGGCGAAGCGCTGGATGGCGAAGGCGCGGGCGTCGTTCTGTTGCGTCTCGGCGCGGCGCTTCAGATTCTCCATCTCGGCGGCGACGCGCAGGGCGCGGTCCTTCCACTCATCGCGCTCGGCGATGACGGCGTCCAGCGGCGCCAGATCGTCTGACGGCTGGGCGTCCAGGCCGTGTTCGGCGTTCACTTCCGCCATGTCGGCGTCCAGCGCGTTGAAGTCTTCGTTAAGGGGCTTGTCGCTCACTTGTCGTTCCCGTCCAGCATCCGGCCCAGCACCCGGGCGGTATAGTCCACCAACGGAATGACACGGGCGTAGTTCAACCTAGCGGGGCCTATGACGCCGATGGCGCCCAGAACCCGCTGTCGGCCGCTCATATAGGGCGCCGCGATCACGGCGGAACCCGAAAGTGAAAACAACCGCGTTTCGGCGCCGATGAAAATTCGCACCCCCTGCGCCGCATCCACCCCGTCCAGCAGGCCGATCAGCTGTTCCTTCTGCTCCAGGTCGTCGAACAGGACCCGCACCCGCTCCAGATCCGCCAGGCCTTCGCCGTCCTGCAACAGGTTGGCGCGGCCCCGCACGATCAGGGCGCGCTCGCGGTCCGGCCCGCCGGACCAGGCGGCGAACCCGTCCTCGACCAGGCGGGCGGCGGTCTGGTCCAGTTCGCGCCGCGCGATCTCCAGCTCCTGGGTCATTTCGCGCTTGGCGTCGGCGAAGGGCCGGCCGCGCAGACGGGCGTTGAGGAAGTTGGAGGCCTCGACCAGGGTCGAGGGCGTGACCCCGGCCGCCAGGGTCATGATCCGGTTCTCGACCGTGCCGTCGTCGGCGACGATGACCGCCAGGGCCTGATCCCCGCCCAGAGCCACGAACTCTACATGTTTGACGCCGGACTCGCGCACCGGGCTGGACACCACGCCCGCGCCCCCCGCCAGGCCGGACAACAGGTTCGACGCCTCATCCAGGGCGGATTCGAAATTCCGCCCCCGCCCGGCCAGCCGCCCGTCGATCTCGCGCCGCTCTTCCTGGGTCAGGTCGCCGATCTCCAGCAGGCCGTCGACGAACAGGCGCAGGCCCGCATGGGTCGGGATCCGCCCCGCCGACGTATGGGGCGAGGCCAGCAGGCCGGCCAGGGTCAGGTCCTGCATCGTATTGCGGATCGAGGCCGGCGACAGGGCGATGCCGCCCAGCGACAGGGTCCGCGACCCGACCGGCTCGCCCGTCTCCAGATAGGATTCGACGATCCGTCGGAAGATGTCGCGCGCCCGCGCGTCCAGCCCCGCCAGCCCGGCGAAGGCCATGCTTGGGGACTGGGCGCCGTCGAACGGCGGGGTTTTGGGGGCATACAGGCTCACGGTTTCAGGATAAGCACCGCAGCCCCCGCTTCCAAGGACTCATCTCATGCGCCATTCGCAACGCACCGACGACCAGCTGCGTCCCGTGACCATCGAGACCGGCGTCAACCGCTACGCCGAGGGCTCGTGCCTGATCACCTTCGGCCATACCAAGGTTCTCGTGACGGCCTCGGTCGAGGAGAGCATCCCCGGCTGGATGCGTGGCAAGGGCCAGGGCTGGGTCACCGCCGAATACGGCATGCTGCCCCGCGCCACCCACACCCGCGGCCGCCGCGAGGCCGCCGCCGGCAAACAGTCGGGCCGGACGCAGGAGATTCAGCGCCTGATCGGCCGCTCGCTGCGCGCCGTCGTCGATCTGAAGGCCCTGGGCGAGCGCCAGGTGGTGCTGGACTGCGACGTCATCCAGGCCGACGGCGGCACCCGCACCGCCTCCATCACCGGCGCCTGGGTCGCCATGGCCTCGGCCCTCAACTATCTGCGCGACGAAGGCGTGCTGAAGTCCGACCCGATCCTGGATCAGGTGGCCGCGGTGTCCTGCGGCGTCTGCGACGGCGTGCCGGTGCTGGACCTGGACTATGAAGAGGATTCCGAGGCCGAGGCCGATTCCAACTTCGTCCTGACCGGCGCGGGCCAGATCGTCGAGGTCCAGGCCACCGGCGAGAAGCGCGGCTTCTCCCGCGCCGAGTTCGACCGCCTCTTCTCCCTGGCCGAGATCGGCTGCACCGAACTGTTCGCCCTGCAGAAGGCGGCGCTGGAGGCGGTGCGCCGCTAAGCGCACCGACCGCTCCGACCGCGTCAGCCGACGCGGGGCGACTTCAGGCGGCGCTTGTTCGAATGGGTGGGCGGCGCCGCCCCCAGGTCCTCGGGCACTTCGCCCTTGAAGTAGTAGCGCTGCCAGGCCTCCTTGGCCGCGTCCGGATCGCCGCCGGCCAGCCGCTGGTTGAAGTCGGTGCGGGCGCGGTTCCAGGCCTCGAACTGGCCCTTCATCACCGGGTTGGATTCCAGGGTCCGGATCACCGGCTGGAACTGTTCGACCTTCTTGTGCTCGATCAGATTGATGAAGCAGAAGGGCTCGCCCTTCTCGAACGTAATCCGGCCCGGCCGGGTGAAGATCCAGTTCATCGTGAAGGGGAAGGGCAGCCAATCGGTCTCGATCAGGCCGACCAGCGGCTGGATCCCGTCCTTCAGGTGATTGGGCGACCCCGAACACATCATCCCCCAGCCCGGCGGCGTGCGGAACAGATACTGCGGGTGCATGGTCAGCACCCCGCGCGAAAAGTGCGAGGTGACGAAATGGGCCAGGTCGTGCTGGGGCCGGTCGGGCGTGATGACGATGTCTTCCTGGCGCGGCCCGCCGTTCCATTCGGCCGAGAAGCCGAACGGACACAGGATCTCCCACCCGGTGGTGTTGGCCATGTTCAGCGGCAGGCACCGATAGGGGTGGCGGCTGATGAAGGCGTCCATCCAGTTGCGCGACTGGCGGCCGGGCACCAGATCCGGCGGCCGGGCCGTCATCGGATAGCATTCCAGTTCCAGCGGGCGCGTCTGCACGGTATCGACCATGGAACCGTTCCTAACGCCGCAAACGCGACTGCTCAACCATGACGCCGCACCCCGCCTTCGACCGTGACGCCCTGACCGCCTGGCTGGCCGAGAACGACGTGGCCCACACGACCCACGACCACCCGGCCGTCTTCCGCGTCGAGGAAGGGCTGGACCTCAAGGCCGACCTGCCCGGCGCCCACACCAAGAACCTGTTCCTGAAAGACCACAAAGGCCGCCTCTGGCTGATCTCCGCCCGCCAGGACACGATCATCGACCTGAAACGCGCCGCCGCCGCCATTGGCTCGGGCCGCCTCTCATTCGGAAACGAGTTGTTGATGTTCGACACCCTGGGCGTCCGCCCCGGCTCGGTCACGGCTCTGGCCCTGATCAACGACGCCGACCGCCGCGTGACCTTCGTCCTGGACCGCCGACTGTGGGAGGCCGACATCGTCAACTTCCACCCCCTGACCAATACGGCGACGACGGCCCTGGACCAGACGGCGTTCCGGCGGGTGCTGGCGCTGCTGGGGCGGGAGCCGGTGGTGGTGGATTTCGGGGCGTTGGGGTGAGGGCGGGGCGCGTGACCGTCTAAACTACGCTGCCCTCCCCACGCGCCTTGTGGCGAGGAGAGGTGACGCCGCCCTTCTTTCGTCATTCCGGGCGAAGCGCAGCGGAGACCCGGAACCCAGCGGCGCCGAAGGCGAAATCTATCCGCCGCACAATGTCTCAAGATCTAATCCGCGACAGTTTCGCGCTCTCGCGCGCCGCTGGGTTCCGGGTCTTCGGGCCAAGCGGCCCTTCGCCCGGAATGACGAAAGAGAAGGCGTTGCGCGCACAATGACGCTGGTCCGACCCACACAATCCCAATGACTTGCAGATATCTGGCGCCCAGCGACCTACCGGTGGCCGGCGGCGTGAGATCATTCCGGCATGAGAATCGACGCCACAGCCCCGACCAACTTGCGCCGCGCCATGTTTGGCGCCTTGGCACGGTGTTTTCGCGCCAGTCGCGCCAGAACGGGCGCCGCGCCAAGAATAGACGAAAATAGACTCCATTTTTTTCGAGTGGATTCCGTCTATTTCGGCCCTCAGGCCCGCTCCGTCGCGGCGCGACCAATTCGCCGCTTGATGCTGAGGCATCCCGACGCCATCTGGTCCGTTACGACCTTCGAGCCTGCACGGACTTAGCCATGACCCTGATCGACCCGACCCTGTCCCCCGGCCGCTCCGGCGACGACCTGATCAAGGAGGGCACGGACGCTTCCTTCATGACCGATGTCATCGAGGCGTCGCGGCATCAGCCGGTCATCGTCGACTTCTGGGCCACCTGGTGCGGCCCGTGCCGGACCCTGGGCCCGGCGCTGGAGAAGGCCGTGCGCGCCGCCAAGGGGGCGGTGAAGATGGTCAAGATCGATGTGGACGCCAATCCGGCCTATGCGGGCCAGCTGCGGGTGCAGTCGATCCCCACCGTCTATGCCTTCGTCAACGGCCAGCCGGTGGACGGCTTCCAGGGCGCGATCCCCGACAGCCAGATCAAGGCCTTCATCGACAAGCTGACCGGCGGGGCCGGCGGCTCCACAGAGACGACGCAACTGCTGGAGCTGGGCGAGGAATCCCTCGGCCTCAACGACTTCGGCGGCGCGGCCCAGGCCTTCGCCCATGTCCTTTCGATCGAGCCCGAGAACGAGAAGGCCATCGCCGGCATGGCCCGGGTCTATCTGGCCAACGGCGATCCTGAGCAGGCGCTGCAGACTATCGCCATGGCCCCCCAGGACTCCAAGGAGCCGACGGTCCAGAGCGTGCGCGCCCAGCTGGCCCTGGCCGCCAAGGCCCCGACTGGGGCCTTCGCCGAACTGGAAGCCAAGGTCGAGGCCGATCCGACCGACCACCAGGCCCGTTTCGATCTGGCGGAGGCGCAAAGCGCGGCCGGCGACTTCAAGGGCGCGGTCGACAATCTGCTGGCCATCATCCAGGCCGACCGCGAATGGAACGACCAGGCGGCGCGCAAACAGCTGCTGGTCATCTTCGAGGCCGCCGGCGTCAGTTCCGACGTCTCCAAGGACGGCCGCCGTCGCCTGTCGTCGATCCTTTTCTCTTAAGACGTCAAGCGGGCCTCAAGTAGCGCGAAGCGCGATAGGCCCAAGGAGATATGATGCCCCAGGGCTATGTGCGCGCTTTGGACCTGCCCCAGGTGATCCCGGTGTTTCCGCTGGGCGGGACCATCCTGCTGCCGCGCGGGCAACTGCCGCTGAACATCTTCGAGCCGCGCTATCTGAACATGGTGGACGACGCTATGGCCGGGGACCGGATCATCGGACTGATCCAGCCCAAGGGCGGGGACCCGGCTCAGCCCGGCCTGTCTCCGGTCGGATGCGCCGGGCGGATCACCAGTTTCGCCGAGACCTCCGACGGCCGCTATCTGATCACCCTGACCGGGGTGTCGCGGTTCCGCATCGCCGCCGAACTGCCGTCCAAGGCGCCCTATCGCCAGGTGCGCGCGGCCCTCGACGCCTATGAGGCCGACCTGGCGCCCCCGCCGGAAGAGCCGGACTTCGACCGCCACGCCTTCCTCGACGCCCTGCGCGCCTATATGACCCACCGCCTGCTGGACATCGACTGGGACACCGCCGAAACCGCGCCGATGGAGGCCCTGGTCAACAGCCTGTCGATGGCCCTGCCGTTCGAGCCGGCCGAGAAACAGGCTCTGCTGGAGGCCATGGGCCTGATGCCCCGCGCCGAGGCCCTGACCGCCCTGCTCCGCATCGACGCCGCCGACGCCGGTGACGACGCCGCGCCATCGATCCAGTAGCGCCATGCGACGAGCCACCCTACAACGGCCTCAAGTAGCGCCAGCGCGATAGGCCCAAAAAATGAGTGACGCCTTCAATACCCCTGTTTCGGTCGATCCCCGCCTGCTCGAGGTGCTGGTCTGCCCGGTCACGCGCGGCAAGTTGACCTACGACCGCGACGCCGGCGAATTGATCTCGGCCGGCGCCAAACTCGCCTATCCGATCCGCGAAGGCGTGCCGATCATGCTGGCCGAGGAAGCCCGTCAGCTGGACTAGATTCCCCCTTCCTTCCGCCCGTCATCCTCGCCCTTATGGCGAGGATCCATACCCCCGGTTCCTGTCGTGACCCCCGGTTTCGACGGAGCATATGGATCCTCGGGACAAGCCCGAGGATGACGAGGTGGAGGGATCGCCTTCCCAGTCCCCACCTACGCCAAGGATCTGTTCATGCTGAAAATCGCCATCCAGATGGACCCGATCGAGGCCGTCGACATCGCCGGGGACACCAGCTTCCTGATGGCCGAGACGGCCCAGGCGCGCGGGCACCGGCTGTGGGTCTATGACTTCCGCACCCTGGCCCTGGAGGAGGGCCGCCTCTACTGCCGTGCCCGGCCGATCACCGTCCGGCGCGAGGTCGGCAATCACGTCGACTTCGGCGACTGGGTGAAGCTGGACCTGGCCGAGGACGTGGACGTCATCCTGATGCGCCAGGACCCGCCGTTCGACATGGCCTATGTCACCGCCACCTATCTGCTGGAGACGGTCCATCCGAAGACTCTGGTCGTCAACGACCCGGCCCAGGTCCGTTCGGCGCCCGAGAAACTGTTGGTCACCGCCTTCCCGGGCCTTCAGCCCCCGACCCTGATCTCGGCCGACCCCGTCGCCCTGACCGCCTTCCATCAGAAGCACGGCGAGGTGGTGCTGAAGCCCCTGCACGGCAACGGCGGCTCGGGCGTGATCAAGCTGCGCGCCGACGATCCCAACCTGGACGCCCTGATCGAGATCCACGCCGCCGGCAGCCGCGACCCGCTGGTGATCCAGAAATTCATCCCCGCCGTGTCCAAGGGCGACAAGCGGATCATCCTGATCGACGGCGAGCCGGTCGGCGCCATCAACCGCGTTCCGGCGGCGGGCGCCGTCCGCTCCAACCTGCACGTCGGCGGCACCGCCATGCCGGTCGAGCTGACCCCGCGCGATCTGGAGATCTGCGCCGCCATCGGCCCGACGTTGAAGGCGCGCGGCCTGATCTTTGTCGGCATCGACGTGATCGGCGACTATCTGACTGAGATCAACGTCACCTCCCCCACCGGCGCCCAGCAGCTGAAGACCTTCACCGGCATCGACGCCACCGCCCTGATGTGGGACGTGATCGAGAAGAAGCGCGCCGCGCAGGTTGCGTAAACACCCCTTGCGCTAGAACAAGGTTCATGCTTCGTTCTCTCCAGCGGAGGGAACACCATGGTCGCGCGGGTTGTCACAGTCGCCTTTGACGGGGTCGAAGCTCGGCGCGTGGACGTTGAGGTCCAGCTGGTCGGCCAGGATCAGCAGACGGTCTTCACCATCGTCGGCCTGCCGGACAAGGCCGTAGCCGAGAGTCGCGAACGGGTGCGCGGGGCCTTCGCCGGTATCGGCCTGGCACTGCCGGCGCGGCGGATTATCGCCAATCTGGCCCCAGCCGACCTGCCCAAGGAGGGCAGTCATTTCGACCTGCCCATCGCCCTGGCCCTGATGGCGGCCATGGGGGTGATCGCCCCCGACGCCCTGGACGGCTGGGCCGCCATCGGCGAGCTGGGGCTGGATGGGCAGATCGCGCGGGTGGGCGGCGCATTGCCGGCGGCCGTGGCCGCCGACGCCATGGGCCTGGGCCTGATCTGTCCCGAGGCGACCGGGCCAGAGGCCGCCTGGGCCGGCGGGGCGCGCATCCTGGCGCCGCGGTCCCTGATCGCCCTGGTCAACCATTTCAAGGGCACCCAGGTCCTGCGCGCGCCCGAGCCCGGGCCCTTGGCCAGCGGCAAGGCCGTGCCCGACCTGCGCGAGGTCAAGGGCCAGGAAGGCGCCAAGCGAGCGCTGGAGATCGCTGCGGCCGGCGGGCACAACCTGTTGTTCATCGGCCCGCCGGGATCCGGCAAGTCGATGATGGCGCAACGCCTGCCCGGCCTCTTGCCGCCCCTGACCTCGCAGGAACTGTTGGAGACCTCGATGGTCTGGTCGGTCGCCGGCCTGATCGAACGGGGGGCTCTGACCCGGGACCGACCGTTCAGAAGCCCTCATCACTCCGCCTCGATGGCGGCCCTGACCGGCGGAGGTCTGCGGGCCAAGCCGGGCGAAGCCTCTCTGGCCCACAACGGCGTCCTCTTCCTCGACGAACTGCCCGAGTACAGCGCCCAGGCCCTGGATTCGCTGCGCGCGCCCTTGGAGACGGGGGAAATCGCGGTGGCCCGCGCCAACGCCCATATCCGCTATCCGGCCCGGTTCCAGTTGGTGGCGGCGATGAACCCCTGTCGCTGCGGCATGGGCGGGGCCGGGCGGGGGGCCTGCGGCAAGGCCCCGCGCTGTCAGCGCGACTATCAGAACCGGGTGTCCGGCCCGATGTTCGACCGCATCGACCTGACGGTCGAGACCCCGCCGGTCACCGCCGCCGACATGACCCTGCCGCCCCCGCCCGAAGGCACGGCCGAGGCCCGGGCTCGCGTCACCGCCGCCCGCGCCCAGCAAGAGGAGCGTGTGCGCGCGGCGGGACTGGACCCGGCCCAGGGCCTCAACGCCCGCGCCTCGGGCGACACCCTGGACCGGTTCGCCACGCCCGACGAGGCGGGGCGAATGCTGCTGATGCGGGCGGGGGAGGCCGGAGGTCTGACCGCGCGGGGCTGGACCCGCACCCTGCGGCTGGCCCGCACCATCGCCGATCTGGACGGCTGCACCGGGGTGCTGCGCCGCCACATCGCCGAGGCCCTGATCTACCGCCGCAGCACCGTCGGCGCCGAGGCTGACTTCAGCCGGCGACAGGCCCACCGAAGCGACGCTCCGGAGATCCGGGAGGCGGAAACGGACCAGGCGCCCTTCCTCTACTCCTGACGCCGCCCCAAGCCGGCCCGGAAGGGAGACAATCCTTAACCCGGCGCGCCTATGCTCCTCTGCCTACGGAGACCGCGATGGCGCGACGGACGGCGACGAAACGGATCGAGACCCAGCCGACGCCCCCCGTCGAGGCGGCGCAGCAATTCCTGCGCCTGATGAGCCACGAGATGCGCACGCCCCTGAACGGGGTCCTGGGCATGATCAACCTGCTGCAACGCACCCGACTGGACGGCGCCCAGCGCGCCTATGCCGAAAATGCGCGCCAGTCGGCCGAACATCTGCTGGGCCTGGTCAATGATCTGCTGGACTATGCCCGGCTTGAGGCCGGCGCGCTCGAGTTCGATCTGGCCCCGGTCGATGTGGAAGGTCTGGCGCGCGGCGTCGCCGAACTGCTCAGCCCGCGCGCCCACGACAAGGGGCTGGAGATCGTCTGGTCGGTCGCCGCCGACGCGCCCGACATCCTGGCCGACGAGGGCCGGCTGAGGCAGGTGCTGTTCAATCTCGCCGGCAATGCGGTCAAGTTCACCGATACGGGCGGCGTTTGGCTGTCAGTCGAGCGTGCGCCTGAAGTCGGCTCCGCCGCCAAGGACAAACGCGTCCGCCTGGCTTTCATCGTAGATGATACCGGCCCAGGCGTCCCGCCCGAAGCGCGAACCCGCATCTTCGAAGAGTTCGGCCACGCCGATTCGTCCGACGCGGTGCGCCATGACGGCGCCGGCCTCGGCCTGGCGGTCGTGCGCAAACTCGCCACGGCCATGGGCGGAACGGTGGGTGTGGAGGACCGCCCCGGCGGCGGCGGGGCCCGCTTCCGCTTCGAAGCCGACTTCGAGACTGTCGCTGCGCCCCGCAAGAAGCTGCTGCGGGGCCACAAGGTAGGCGTCCGTTCACCCGACCCCATTGTTCACGCCGCCGCCGCCGCCCAGATCGAGGCGTCCGGCGGCAAGGTCGCCGACACCGGCGCCGTCTGGCTGATCGACCACGCGGGCGCGCCTGCCGGCGATCTGGTCGCCGCGCCGGACAAGGCGCGCGGCGTCGTCCTGCTGAAACCATCGGAGCGGGACCTGATCCCCCGCTACCGCGCCGCCGGCTTTCACGGCTATCTGATCAAACCCCTGCGTAGGGCCTCCCTGGCCGAACGGGTGCTGGCGGCCGTCGGCGCCGGCGAACATGCCGCAACGTCGGGCCTACTGCCGCCCGAGGACGACCGGGTCGCGACCGCCCGTTTCGCCGGGGTCCGCGTTCTGCTGGCCGAGGACAATCCGGTCGGGGCGCTTCTGGCCCGCACCCTGTTGCGACGCGAGGGCTGCACGGTCGAGACCGCCGCCACCGGGGCCGAGGCGGTCGCCGCCCTGGCGCGCGCCCGCTACGACCTGGTCTTCATGGACATGCGGATGCCCGGCATGGACGGCCCGGCCGCCGCCCGCGCCATCCGCGCCACGGGCGACGCCACCCCCATACTGGCCCTGACCGCCAACGCCTTCGCCGAGGATCGCCGTCTGTGCCTGGAGGCCGGAATGGACGACCATCTGGTCAAGCCCCTGGACGCCGACGCCCTGCGCGCCGCCCTCACCCGCTGGACGAAACGCGACATCCGCGCCAAGGTCGCCCCCGTTTAGGCGACCGCGTTCCCGGCCGCTGCCGGAGCCGTGCATGACCGATCAATCCTCGCCCATAAAAGCGAAATCCGCCGGCCGTTTCGGCGGCTTCGCCGTCTACGGCGAACGGCGCGTCTTCATCATGCTGCTTCTGGGCTTTTCGGCCGGCCTGCCGAATCTGCTGATTTTCGACACCCTGACCGCATGGTTGCGCGAGAGCGGCCTGACGCTGGAGGTGATCGGCTTCTTCGCACTGGCCACCCTGTCCTATTCGCTGAAGTTCGTCTGGGCGCCCTTGATCGACCGGACCGCCGTCCCCCTGCTGACGCCCCTGCTGGGGCACCGGCGGGCCTGGATGCTGGTGACCCAGGCGGTGATTGTCTTCGGCCTGTGGTCGATCTCGACCCTGAATCCGGCCAACGCCCTGATCGCCGTCGCCGGCTTCGCGGCCCTGGTCGGCTTCTTCGGCGCCACCCAGGATATCGTCATCGACGCCTGGCGTATCGAGGCGGCCGACGACAGCCGGCATGGGGCCATGGCCGCCGCTTATCAGATGGGATACCGCGTCGCCATGATCGTGGCCGGCGCCGTGCCCTTGGTCCTGGCCGACCTCTACAACTGGAACCTCTCCTATGCGGTCATGGCCGCTCTTATGGGCTTCGGCATCATCGGCGTCCTGTTCGCCCCACGCGAGAAGGCGCATTCGATCCGGCCCATCCCGGTCGGCGACGTGCCGTCGAGGCCGAAGCTGGAAGTGGTCGAATGGGTCGTCCGATTGGCGGTCATCGGCGTGGCCGCCATGTTCCTGGGCTCGGGCCTGACGGGCCAGTCAGCGCCGCTGAACGCCCTGTTCGGGCTGTTCGGTCTAGGCGCAGACGGCAAGGCGGCGGTGGCGGCGGCCCTGTCGGCCAAGCCGGAGGGCGTCTATCTGCAGTTCATCTCGGTCTTTTTGGGATTGGCTGTCATGGTTCTGGCCTGCTGGCCCCTGCCAGGGTTGAAAACCCGCCCCGGCGCCTATCTGGCCGGTTCCTTCGGCCAGCCCCTGGCCGACTTCTACAAGCGGTTCTCAGGCGTGGCGACCCTGATCCTCGCCCTGATCTGCGTCTATCGCCTGGCCGACTTCGTGCTGAACATCATGCCGCCCTTCTATATCGACCTGGGCTTCACCAAGACGGAGCTGGCCGAGGTGCGGAAGGTGTTCGGCGTGATCATGACGACGCTCGGCGTCTTCATCGGCGGCTGGTCGGTGGCCAGACTGGGCCTGATCCGCACCATGGTCATCGGCGCCTTCATGAGCCCGGTCTCCAACCTGATCTTCGCCTGGCTGGCGACCCAGGGACACAGCCTGTCGGCCCTGACTGTGGCGATCGGCGTCGACAACATTTCCAGCGGCTACGCCGGCACGGCCCTGATCGCCTATATGTCGAGCCTGACCTCGATCGGCTTCACCGCAACCCAATACGCCCTGTTCACCTCGCTTTACGCCCTGCCTGGCAAGCTGATCGCCTCGCAATCCGGCCGGATCGTCGAGGCCTCGGCCCGCGCGGCCGAGGGGAACGGCCCGTTTGCGGGTCTACGCAGCCTGTTCGCCAACCTGCAGGAGGGGGTTCTGACCACTGGAGCGGCGACCAGCGGCGTCACCCCTGCCGCCTTGGGCGCCGGCTATGTCGCCTTCTTCCTGTATTCGGCGATCATTGGCGTGTTCGGCATCGTCCTGGCCTTCGTCGTCGCCGGCAAACAGACCGCGCTTCAGGCGCGCCAGAAGGCTGAAGTCGAGCAAGACGCCGCCGTCGCAGCCACAGAAGGTCAGCCTTCTTGACGCCGTCCTGAACGAACAGACTGGGCCGGATACGACGAAGGCCCGTCGAACCGACGGGCCTTCAAACTTCGCTCAAGCTGAAACTCAGTTCTTGGCGCTTTCGGCGCCGGAGCTGACGGCCGAGCCGGCGGCCGAGACGTCGCGGCCGACGCCCGAGATGGTGTTGCAGGCCGACACGGCCAGGGCGGCGGCGACGATGGAGAGGACGATGATCTTGCGCATGGTGAAAACCCCAGATGTTATGGTCAAGCTGTCCCCAAAACGCCGCACTTGAACATAGGTTGCATCAAGCGGCGCCATATCCGATTTCGACCGATCCCTGTTGGATTGGGGACACGCCGCTGCGCTGACGCTTGCATAGGCCGGGCGACGCCCCGAAGGTGAAGGCCTGGTCTTCGAGGGGTTGTTCATGCGTCGTTTTCTGATCTCGTCCACGGCTGTCCTGGCGGTGCTGTCCGGCTTTCCAACGATGGCGCAGCAAGCGCCGGCCGCCGCGCCGTCGGCCCAGGCCCAGAGCGAGGATGCGCGGCTGAACGCCTTCTTCGAAGAGGCTTTCCAGGCCCGCATCGCCCTCAGCCCGCAACAGATGACGTCGCTGGGGATCAAGACCGATTACGACAGGCTGGACGATGTGTCGGACGCCGCCGCCGACCGCGCCCTGGCCCTGTCCGAAAGCCAGCTGGCGCGGATGAAGGCCGAGTTCGACCCCGAGAAACTGGGGCCTCAGGCGCGGTTGTCGTGGCGAATGTTCGAATACGGCGTGCAACAGGCGCGGCTGTCGAACCAGTGGCGCGACTGGGGCTTTCAGTTCGCCGCCAACGGCAATCCGACCACCAGCCTGCCGGTCTTCCTGATCAATAACCACCGCGTCACCAGCGTGTCGGACGCCGAGGCCTATGTCGCCCGGCTGCGCGCCGCCCAGGTCCAGATGGGCCAGGTCGCCGACGAACTTCGCCAGCGTGCGGCGGCCGGCGTGGTCTCGCCCCGCTTCGTCTTCGAACCCTCGATCGCCAATACCCGCAACGTCATCTCCGGCGCCCCGTTCGACGATGGGCCGGACAATCCGGTCTGGGCCGACTTCAACAAGAAGGTTGCGGCGCTGGACACCGATCAGGCGACCAAGGACCGGTTGCTGGGCGAGGGACGCGCCGCCCTGACCGGTCCTTACAAGACCGGGTTCGACACGGTGCTGGCGGCCCTGGCCGAGGTTCAGCCACTGGCCGACAGCGACGCCGGCGTGTGGCGCCTGCCGCAGGGCGAGGCCTATTACAACGCCCGGCTCCAGCTCTCGACCACCACCGACCTGACCGCCGATCAGATCCACCAGATCGGCCTGGACGAGGTCGCCCGCATCCAGGCCGAGATGGAGGTCATCAAGGCCCAGGTCGGCTTCACCGGCACGCTGCAGGAGTTCTTCGTCTTCTTGAAGACCGATCCGCGCTTCCAGTATCCGAACACGCCCGAGGGCAAGGAGCAGTATCTGACCGACGCGCGCGGCTTCATCGCCCAGGTGATGGCGGCGGCGCCCCAATGGTTCTCGACCCTGCCCAAGGCGGCGCTGGAGGTGCGGGCGGTGGAGCCGTTCCGCGAAGCCACGGCCTCGATCGCCTTCTATAATTCGCCGGCGCCGGACGGGTCGCGGCCGGGCATCTATTACGTCAACCTGTCGGACATGACCCAGGTGCTGAAGCCCCAGATCGAAGGCATCAGCTATCACGAAGGCGCGCCCGGCCACCATTTCCAGATCGCCTATGCGCAGGAGATCGAGGGCCTGCCGCGCTTCCGCCGCTTCGGCGGCTACGGCGCCTACGCCGAGGGTTGGGGACTCTATGCGGAGCAGCTGGGCAAGGAGATGGGCTTCTATCAGGATCCCTATTCCGACTTCGGCCGGCTCTCGACCGAGCTGTGGCGCGCCGTGCGTCTGGTGACCGACACCGGCCTGCACGCCAAGCGCTGGAGCCGCGAACAGGCGATGGACTATTTCCGTCAGAACTCCCTGCTGTCCGAGCGGGACATCGAAAAGGAAGTCGAGCGCTACATCACCAATCCCGGCCAGGCGACCAGCTACAAGATCGGCGAGCTGAAGATCGAGGAACTGCGCGACCGGGCCAAGGCGGCGCTGGGCGACCGGTTCGACATCAAGGACTTCCACGCCGTGGTCCTGGGCTCCGGCTCGGTGCCGTTGGACGTGCTGGAAGACCAGGTCGACGGCTGGATCGCGGCGGGCGGCGGGGCGCCGACGACCTGACCCGGCTCGCCTTTCCGGTCACGGGGCTGTAAAGGGCGCGCGCCATGCCTTTCACCGCAACCGTCCTGACCATGTTTCCCGAGGCCTTTCCCGGCCCGCTCGGCGTGTCGCTGATCGGCACGGCCTGGCGCGAGAAGGGCTTGTGGAGCCTGGATACGGTTGACATTCGCGGCTTTTCCACAGATACGCGCGGCTTCCTGGACGACACCCCTGCGGGTGGCGGCCCGGGAGCTGTGCTCAAGGCGGATGTGGTGGCTCGGGCGGTGGATAGCCTGCCGGGGCCGAAACGGCCGCTTTTGTACATGAGCGCCCGGGGTCGACCCCTGACCCAGGCGCGCGTCAAGGAATGGGCAAAAGCCGACGGAATCGTCGTGCTGTGCGGCCGTTTCGAGGGGGTGGATCAGCGGGTGCTGGACGCCCGCGGGTTCGAGGAGGTCTCGGTCGGAGACGCGGTGCTCGCCGGCGGCGAGGCGGCGGCCATGGTCGTGATCGAGGCGTGCGTAAGACTGATCCCCGGAGTGCTCGGCGCGGCAGACAGCCTGTCGTCCGAGAGTTTCGAGGACGGGCTTCTGGAACATCCGCAGTACACGCGACCGCGGACGTTCGAGGGGCTTGAGATACCCGAGGTGCTGCTGTCGGGCGACCACAAGAAGGTCGCACAATGGCGCGAAGCGCAGCGGGAGAAGACCACGCGGGAGCGGCGACCAGACCTCTGGGAAGCGCATCTCGCCAACTCACAGGCAAAGAGCGCAAAGCTCGAGGAGAAATGACATGAACATCGTTCAACAGCTGGACGCCGAAGAAAAAGCCCGCGTTCTGGGCGAGCGCACGATCCCGGTCTTCCAGCCCGGCGACACCCTGCGCGTCAATGTGAAGATCAAGGAAGGCGAGCGCGAGCGCGTCCAGGCCTTCGAAGGCGTCTGCATCGCCCGTGACGGCGGCGGCATCAGCGAAACCTTCACGGTCCGCAAGATCTCGTTCGGCGAAGGCGTCGAACGCAAATTCCCCATTCTGTCGCCGAACATCGAGTCGATCGAAGTGAAGCGCCGCGGCGTCGTGCGTCGCGCCAAGCTCTATTATCTGCGTGACCGTCGCGGCAAGTCGGCCCGGATCGCCGAACGCCAGACCGTCCGCCCCGTCAAGGGCGCCGTGGTTCCCGAGACGGGCGCCGCCGACAAGGGCGACGAAGCCTGAGTTCAGGCTTGAAGACAGACCAAGGAAAAGGCCCCGGCGTCAGCGCCGGGGCCTTTTTCTTGAGCCGGATCGATCCGTCTATTCCCTGACTGCGGCGCCGATGATCCGGCGGTCAGTCTTGCCCTGGACCATCACCACCACCGCCTCGTCGCTGCGCGTCTGGGGCAGGTCGAACAGGATGGGGCGGCCCCGCCATTCGCCCAGCCGGACGATGTCGCGCACCACATTGACGTGGCGCACCGTCTGGCCGCGGTTCTCGCCGCGGCTGACCTCGACCACCTGAGGGCCGGGGGTATAGGTCACCGCCACCACTTCGGCGCCCCCGGCGGGGGCGCGGCCCGAACCGATGCCGACCCGGTCGCCGGTCTCGCGGAACTCGATCTCGGGCGGCCAGACCTGACGTCCGGCCTCTTCGACAATGGCGGTCTGCAGCTCCTGGCCCCGCGCACCCGACAGTTGGCGGCGACCGTCGATCACCACCTGGGGGGTGGAGACCCCGCGCTGGCGCAGGGCGACGCGATAGTCGCGCTGGCGTTGGACGAACTCGGGCCGAGCGAAGGTGTCGGTCCAGCCCAGATAGTCCCAATAGTCGACGCCATAGGTCAGGGCGATCACGCCGGGCTCCGCCGCCGCCCGTTCAACCACCGCATTGGCCTCGACACAGCCGCCACAGCCCTGGGCGGTGAACAGTTCGACCACGACCGGCGGGCCGGCGTTCACGGCATGGCGGACGGGCTTGATGCGCGGCCCCGCCGGCTGGGCGACCGAACCCACGGACAGGACGGCGCCCGCCATGACCGTCGCTGCGATAACCCAGATCCTGTTTCTCATGGGCACTTTCTTACCCGCCGTGGCTGCGGCCGGGAGTCATAAGTGCGTGACCCACGCCGCTCCCGCCCTCAATCCATCAGCTGTTGCGACAGATAGACATAGTGACGGGCCCAGCGACGGGCGTTGGCGACCGGATCGGCGTCGTTGGAGTGACCGCCGGCCGTGTCTTCGTAATAGAGATGATCGTGGCCCTGATCGCCCAGGCGGGCGGCGAACTTGCGCGCATGGCCCGGATGAACCCGGTCGTCGCGGGTGTTGGTGGTCAGATAGACGCGCGGATAGGCCACGTCGGGCCGCAGCTGCTGATAGGCGGAATATCGGGCGATCCATTCCGCCTCTTCCGGGATGCGCGGGTCGCCGTATTCGCCGATCCACGAGGCGCCGGCCGGCAGCTCGTGATAGCGCAGCATATCCACAAGTGGGCTCTCGATCACCGCCGCATTGAACAGTTCCGGGTGCTGGGTGATCGACACCGAGGTCAGGACCCCCCCGTTCGACCGACCATAGATGCCCAGACGGCGCGGACTGGTCACGCCCCGCTGTTCCAGATCGCGCGCCACGGCGGCGAAGTCGTCGAAGGCCTTCTGGCGATTGCCGTCCAGGGCCGCCTGGTGCCAGTCAGGACCGAACTCGCCGCCGCCGCGGATATTGGCCTGGACGAAGACCCCGCCCCGCTCCAGCCACAGCTTGCCCATCTCGGGCTTGTAGGCCGGGTTCAGACTGACCTGGAAACCGCCGTAGCCCAGCATGATGGTCGGGTTCGACCCGTCCAGCTTCATGTCGCGCGGCCGGGTGATGAAATAGGGGATCTTGGTCCCGTCGGTCGAGGTGGCCTCATACTGCTCCACCACATGGGTCGAGGCGTCGAACTTGGCCGGCGCGGATTTCAGTTCGGTCAGGGCGCCGGTGTCCACGCTGGCCAGGCTGAGGGTCGGAGGCGTCAGGAACCCCTGGAAGGAGACAAAGGCCTCGCCGCGCGATTTGGAGGAGTCGCCCAGATTGACGGCCACATTGTCAGGCACGGCGATGGATGCGCCGCTCCAGACTGGGCGATTGTCCCGCCCGAAACTGAACTGGGTCAGGCGACCGGCCACATTGTCCGACAGGGTGGCCAGGACGGAATCGCTCATCACTGCGGCCGACTGCAGGGATTGGCGCGGCCCCGGCGTGAAGATGGTCTCGGGATCGGTGTCGGGATAGAGGCCGCCGCTTCCGCGTTTCAGCTCGTCCAGCGACACGGCCAGCAGCGAGCCCGCCGTCACCTCACGCCCACCCCAGCGCCACGCCTCGTCGTTCGATATGACCAGCCGGTCGCCGATGACGCCATAAATCGACACCCGCGACGGCAGGGCCAGTTTCACCGTCGAACCGTCGTGGGCCATGGCCCAGGTCTCCGACCGGAAGGTGTCCAGCGGGCGGGTTATGATCACCGCCGTGACCTTGCCGTCCTTGTCGCGATAGACGGCGGGGCTGACCCCATAGCCGCCGTCGCCCTGTTCGCCGCGATAGACCTCGACCGCCTGGGCCAAGGTCTGGCCGCGCTTCAAGGTCTTGACGATGAAGGGATAGCCGGACTCCGTCAGACTGCCCGGCCCGAAGTCGGTGGCGACCAGAAGCGTGTCGCGGTCCAGCCATTCGCTCCGGTGTTTGCCCTCGGGCAGGTTGAAGCCGCCGTCCACGAAACGTTTGGCGGTCAGGTCGAACTCACGCACCACCACCGCGTCCTTGCCGCCATCCGACAGGTTGATCAGGCAGCGGGCCTCGTCTGGCGCCAGGCAGTCGGCGCCCTTGAACACCCAGTCCTTGCCCTCGGCCTTCGACAGGGCGTCGATGTCCAGCAGGGTCTCCCACTGCGGAGTCGCGGTGCGGTAGCTGTCCAGCGTCGTGCGCCGCCAGACCCCCTTGGGATTGGTCGCGTCCTGCCAGAAATTGCCGATCCCGTCGCCGAGGAAGGACGGGCTGGGGATCCGGTCGGTGGCGGTCAGGATCGCCTGGGCCTCGGCGCGGAAGGTCTCATAGCGCGGGTCGCCGGTCAGGGCGGCCAGCGACTTGCGGTTCTCCTCGGCGACGAAGGCGATGGCCTCGGCCCCGTCCACCTGCTCCAGCGCCAGATGGTCGTCGGCCGCCGCCACACCGGCGGGCGTCAGGTCGCGGGGGAAGTGGGGCGCAGGCGCTCGCTCGGCCTGCTGCGTCGGCGCGGCGGCTTGAGCCAGAACGGGCGTAGCGCCCATCAAGAGAGCCGGAATGGCGGCGGACAGGATCAGGTGACGCATCTAAGAACTCCGCTCATCCCGGCGAAAGCCGGGACCCAGACCTTTGGGCGTTCGGCGCCGCCCATGTGTACTGAACTCGATCCCAGCCGCCGAACCTCGCGAAAGCACTGGGTCCCGGCTTTCGCCGGGATGAGCGGAAAGATAGGGCCTTACTGCTGCGCCGGCGTGTCCATCAGGCGCCGCGACAGATAGGTGTATTCCAGCGCCAGCCGACGCGCCGTCTCCTGCAGATTCGCCCCCGCCGCATGGCCGCCGTCGGTGTTCTCGTAGAACAGGACCGGATAGCCCAGCTCTTCCAGACGCGCCGCCGCCTTGCGGGCATGGCCCGGATGGACCCGGTCGTCCTTGGTCGAGGTGTGGATGAAGACCTCCGGATAGGGCTGGCCCGCCCGCAGGTTCTGATAGGGCGAATAGGCCTGGATCCAGGCGCGTTCTTCGGGAACGTCCGGGTTGCCGTATTCCCCGATCCACGAGGCGCCGGCCAGCAGCTTGTGGAAGCGCAGCATGTCGAACAGGGGCACTTGGATGACGGCGGCGTTGATCAGATCCGGCCGCTGGGTCAGCATCGCCCCCATGAACAGGCCGCCCTGCGACCCGCCCATGACGCCCAGCTTGGGCTGGCTGGTGATGTCGCGGGCGATCAGGTCTAGCGCCACGGCCTGGAAGTCCTCATGCGCGCGCTGGCGGTTCTGCTGCAGGGCCGCCTCGTGCCAGCGCGGGCCGAACTCGCCGCCGCCGCGCGTATTGGCGATGACATAGACCCCGCCCCGCTCCAGCCACAGCTTGCCGACCGTGGCCGAATAGCCGGGCAGCAGCGAGCTCTCGAACCCGCCGTAGCCGTACAGCAGGGTCGGGTTGGACCCATCCAGCGGCATGTCCGCCTTATGGACCACGAAATAGGGGATCATCGTGCCGTCGGCCGAGCGGGCCTCGTGCTGGTCCACCGTCATGCCGGCGGCGTCGAACTTGGCCGGCATCGACTTGACCTGCTCGACCACGCCGGTCGCCGCATCGGCCAGCCACAGGCTGGACGGGTTCAGATAGCCTGTGACGCTGACGAAGACCTTGTCGTCGGTCTCGGAGGCCGAGCCGACGCCGACCGAGACGTTCTGCGGCAGGTCCAAAGTCGTATGGGTCCATTCCGTCTTGCCGGGACGATAGATCCGCACCGAACCGCGCACATTGTCGTACAGGGCGACGACCAGGGTGTTGCGCGTGGCGTTGACCCCCTCGACCGCCTGACGCTCGGTCGGGCGCAGCACTAGGACGGCGGGCGTGGCCTGGTCTTCCAGCCAGGCGTCCAGCGGCCAGGCGATCAGGTCGCCGCTCTTGAACTCCTGGCCCGACGGCGCGGTCCAGTCCTGTTTCAGCGACACTACCAGCTGGCCGGCCACCAGTCCGGTGATGTCCGACTTGGCCGGCAGGGCCAGTTTCACCACCGCCCCGTCGTCGCTGACGCGATAGGTCTCGGACGAATAGAAGTCGATCGACCGGTTGATCAGGGTCGCCTTCAGCACGCCGTCGGCGTCGCGCAGCGTATAGCCAGACACCGAGACGTCGGTCGGTTCGCCCATGAACAGGACATCGGCCTGATCCAGCGACTGGCCGCGCGTCATCCGCTTGACCACCATCGGATAGCCCGAGTTGGTCAGGGTGCCGACGCCGAAATCGCGCGCGATCAGCAGGGTGTCCTTGTTCACCCAAGTCGCCCCGCCCTTGGATTCCGGCAGGACGAAGCCGCCCTCGACGAAGCTGCGAGTCACGGTGTCGAACTCGCGCAGGGTGACGGCGTCCTTGCCGCCGTTCGACAGGCTGATCAGGCAGTAGCGTTCTTCGGGGGCCAGGCAGGTCGAGCCCTTATAGACCCAGTTGGCGCTCTCGGCCTCGGCCAGGGCGTCGATGTCGAGCACCGCCTCCCACTGGGGCTCCGCGGTCTTGTAGGAGTCCAGCGTGGTGCGCCGCCAGAAGCCGCGCACATGCTGGGCGTCCTGCCAGAAGTTATCGATATGGCCGTCGTGGGTGAAGCCGGGCGACGGGATCCGGTCGCGCGCCTGAACGATGGCGAGCGCCTGCTGGTGCAGGGGCTCATAGCGGGGGTCGCCCTGCAGCACGCCCAGGGAACGGGTGTTGTGGTCCTTGACCCAGGCCATGGCCCGCTCGCCCTCGACGTCTTCGAGCCAGACATAGGGGTCGGTCGCCTCGCTGGTCGCGAAGGCGGGGGCGGAGGAGGCGGTCTGGGCCATGGATACCGACGTCAGGCTGGTGGAGGCGAGAAGGGCCGCGAGCACGGCGGCGGATGAGCGGATCATGGACAGTCCCCGGAATTGAAGACAGGCACCTTAACGGCGAGCCGCCCCGCGGCAAGGCAAGGACGGCGACCCTTACGGTTTTGTCATGTCCGATCAGTCCTCATCCGGAATGCACAGCGTCTGGCCGCAGGCCTTGCAGTGCACCGCGTCCGGGTCGTGCGTCTGAAGGCCGCAGCGGTCGCAGGGGTAGCGCACCTTGTGCGGCTTGATCAGGGCCTGGGCCAGACGCAGGAACAGAGTGATCCCGACCAGCATGATGGCGATGGACAACAGTTTGCCCAGCGGCCCCGGCAGGGTGACGTCGCCGAACCCGGTGGTCGTCAGGGTCGCCACGGTGAAATAGAGGGCGTCGATATAGCCGCTGATCCCGTCATGCCCCCGGAAGGTCGCATAGACGAAGCCGGTCACGACAAAGACGAAGGTCACCAGGCCGGACAGGGCTCGCACGATCCCCTCGACCCGCGTGTCGTCGAACCGGGCGCCGACCGTCCGCCAGAAGAAGTCCGAGTTCAGCAGGGTCCACAGCCGCAGCATCCGGAGGAAGCCGAGGTTGAACAGCCAGGCTGGAAACAGCAGGGTGGCCAGAATGAACAGGTCCAGCCAGACGATCGGCCGCTTCAGCCAGTCCTTGATATCGGAATAGGCGTAGGCCCGCGCCGCCAGATCGACCGCCAGCAGGGCGGCGATCAGATAGTCGACCACATAGAAGGCCCAGCCCATGTTCTTCAGGATCGGGGCCGCCAGGAAGAAGGCGATGATGGCGAAGTCGATGACGATGACCGTCAGCCGGAACTTCACCGCCGCCGGCTGACCGCCGTGATACAGATAGCGCAGCCGCGCGCGTAGCCTCAGGCCGTCCTTGGGGTCGGTTTCGCTCTGGGACACGGTGGTTTCCGGACGACGGGGATAGGCCTATATGGCCTGCATGACCCGTCCTTTCATCAAGATGAACGGTGCCGGCAATGACTTCATCGTCATCGACGCGCTGGAAACGCCGTTTCGTCCGACCGAGGACCAGATTCGCGCCCTGGCCGACCGCGCCACGGGCGAGGGGTTCGATCAACTGATCGCCATCGAACCGTCCGAGACCGCCGACGCCTTCATGCGGGTGTGGAACGCCGACGGCTCCATGGTCGAGACCTGCGGCAACGCCCTGCGCTGCGTCGGCTGGCTGTTGATGGAGGCCAAGGGCTCGAACCGCGTCGTCATCGACACCGCCGCCGGCCCCACCACCGCCGCCCGCGCCGGCGACCACCAAGTGACGGTCGATATGGGCAAGCCCCGGCTGGACTGGACCCAGGTGCCCCTGTCCGAGGCGATGGACACCCGCGGCATAGAGCTTCAGGTCGGCCCCATCGACGCCCCTCTGCTGCACACGCCCGGCGCCGTCTCGATGGGCAACCCCCACGTCGTCTTCTTCACCGACCGCCAGGACGACGGCTTCGTCACCGGCTCCGGCTCCCTGGTCGAACATCATCCCCTGTTTCCCGAGGGCGTGAACGTCGGCTTCGCCCATGTGCTGGACCGCGACCATATCCGCTTGCGGGTCTGGGAACGGGGCGCGGGCCTGACCAAGGCCTGCGGCACAGGCGCCTGCGCGGCCCAGGTCGCGGCGGCCCGGCGCGGCCTGACCGATCGCAAAGCCACCGTCGTCGTCGATGGCGGCGAACTGGTCATCGACTGGGACCCGGCGACCGACCATGTCCTGATGACCGGCCCGGTCGAGATCGAACGCACGGGCGCACTGTCCTTCTAGGCGGCGCGGACGGTTGACGCTGACGCGAACGGAAGCTTCGGAACAGGTCTGTACGCCTTACGGGGGGTCAAGGCTTGGCGCGGCCCTTCCCACACTCTAGGACACGAACGGTTACAGCCCCGCCGACGCCCTGGACGCCCCGATGCCCGATCAAACCGAAAAACAGACCTTCTCCGACCAGGAGGCGCTGGACTTCCACCTCTTCCCGACCCCGGGCAAGATCTCCATGGCCCCGACCAAGCCGATGGCGACCCAGCGCGACCTGTCGCTGGCCTATTCGCCGGGCGTGGCCGTGCCGGTCCTGGCCATCGCCGCAGACGCGGACAAGGCCTACGAATACACGTCCAAGGGCAATCTGGTCGCCGTCATCTCGAACGGCACCGCCATCCTGGGCCTGGGCAATCTGGGCCACATGGCCTCCAAGCCGGTGATGGAGGGCAAGTCGGTCCTGTTCAAACGGTTCGCCGACGTCGACAGCTTTGACGTCGAGGTGAAGACCACAGATCCGGACGAGTTCATCACCGTCGTCAAGAATATCGGCGACACCTGGGGCGGCATCAATCTGGAGGACATCAAGTCCCCCGAATGTTTCGTCATCGAGAGCGAGCTTCAGGACCTGTTGGACATCCCCGTTTTCCATGACGACCAGCACGGCACGGCCATCATCTCGACCGCCGGCCTGATCAACGCCTGTCATGTCGCCGGCAAGCGGCTGGACGAGGTCAAGGTGGTGCTGGCCGGAGCCGGGGCGGCGGGCCTGTCCTCCATCGCCCTGATGAAGGCCGCCGGCGTCAAGGCCGAGAACACCGTCATCTGCGACAAGGACGGGGTCGTCTATCAGGGCCGTGAGCATGGCATGGACCAGTGGAAGGCCGCCCATGCGACCAACACCCCGCTGCGCACCCTGGCCGAGGCCATGGTCGGAGCCGACGTGGTGCTGGGCCTGTCCGCCAAGGGCGCGATCACCAAGGAGATGGTGGCCTCCATGGCCCCCAATCCGATCATCTTCGCCATGGCCAACCCCGATCCCGAGATCACGCCGGAAGACGTCAAATCGGTGCGGTCCGACGCCATCATCGCCACTGGCCGCTCGGACTATGTGAACCAGGTCAACAACGTCCTGGCCTTCCCCTATCTGTTCCGGGGCGCCCTGGATGTGCGCGCACGGCGCGTGAACCACGAGATGAAGGTCGCCTGCGCCCAGGCCCTGGCCGCCCTGGCCCGCGAGGACGTGCCGGACGAGGTCGCCGCCGCCTATCGCGGCCGCAAGCTGAAATTCGGCCCCGACTACATCATTCCGACCCCGTTCGACCCGCGCCTGATCTGGTACATCCCGCCCTTCGTCGCCCAGGCGGCGATGGATACCGGCGTGGCCCGGGTCCAGATCGAGGACATGGATGTCTATCGCAACGCCCTGCGCTCGCGCGTCGATCCGTCCGCCGCCCTGATGCAGAAGATCAGCTCGGCTGTGCGCGGCGGACCCAACAAGCGCGTCGTCTTCGCCGAGGGCGAGGAACTGGCCGTGATCCGCGCCGCCTGGGGCTTCAAACAGGCCGATCTGGGCACGCCGATCCTGGTCGGTCGCGAGGATCTGATCCGTCAGAACGCCGCCGAGGCCGGTCTGAACTTCGACGACCTGGGCATAGAGATCACCAACGCCCGCGTCTCAGAGCACAATGTCGAGGACACCGACTGGCTATACGAGAAGCTGCAGCGCCGGGGCTATCTGCGCCGCGACGTCGCCCGGATGATCAACCAGGACCGCAATTATTTCGCCGCCACCCTGGTCGCCAAGGGCCGGGCCGACGCCATGGTCGCGGGCGTGACCCGCAACTTCAACATGGCCCTGAAAGAGGTCCAGCGCGTGCTGGATGTCGAGGATACCCTGATCGGCCTGTCGATCCTGCTGGCCAAGGGTCGGACCCTGTTCGTCGCCGACACCTCCATCCACGAACTGCCGGACGCGGCGGAACTGGCCGACATCGCCATCAAGGCGGCCGAGACCGTGCGCAAACTGGGCCGCAATCCCCGCGTGGCCTTCCTCAGCTATTCGACCTTCGGCAATCCGCCGGGTGACCGCGCCGAAAAGGTGCGCGAGGCCATCCGTATCCTGGACAAGAAGGGCGTCGATTTCGAATACGAGGGCGAGATGCCGCCCGAAGTCGCCCTGGATCCCAAGGGGCACTCGGCCTACGCCTTCAACCGCCTGACCAAGCCGGCCAACATCCTGGTCATGCCCGCCATTCATTCAGCCGCCATTTCGACCAAGCTGGTCCAGGCCCTGGGCGGCGCTACGGTGATCGGCCCCCTGCTGGTCGGGCTGGAGAAGCCGGTCCAGATCGTGTCCCTGGGCGCCTCGGTCAGCGAGATCATCACCGCGGCCACCTTCGCCGCCTATGACGCCGGTCCCGCCTTCCAGGGGTCTGGCCTGACCTCGGCGCCGCGTCCGCCCGCAGCCGTGGTCGAAAAGCCGAGCACTGCGGTGCCCCCCACCGTCTGATCATGAGCGAGCCCGGCCCCTTTCCGCCCACCGCCCCCCCGCCCCGGCGGGTGGAGCCGGGTCTCTATCTGGTGGCGACGCCGATCGGGAACCTGCGCGACATGACGCTCAGGGCCCTGGATGTCCTGGCCGCCGCCGACCTGGTCCTGGCCGAGGACACCCGCGTCACCGCCAAGCTCCTGTCCGCCTATGGGCTGAAGGCCAAGCTGGAACGCTGCGACGACCACGCCTCCGGCCGCGCCGCCGAACAGGCCATCGAGCGCCTTCGGGCCGGCGAGGTCGTGGCCCTGGTCTCGGACGCCGGCACGCCGCTGGTTTCCGACCCCGGCTTCGTCGTCGCCCGCGCGGTGATCGCCGAGGGCCTGCCGGTCCACCCGATCCCCGGCCCATCCAGCCTGCTGGCGGCGCTGTGCATCGCCGGCCTGCCCGCCGACCGCGTTCTGTTCGCCGGCTTCCTGCCGCCCAAGACCGCCGGCCGGACCGCCGCCCTGGAGGGGCTGAAAGGCCAGCGCCAGACCTTGGTCTTCTTCGAGAGCGGCCCGCGCCTGCGCGACAGCCTGACCGACATGGCGGCTGTCCTGGGTCCTCGTCCGGCCGCCGTGGCCCGCGAACTGACCAAACTGTACGAGGAATGCGTGCGAGGATCGCTGGACGAACTGGCGGTCGATCCGCGCCTTGACGGGCCCAAGGGCGAGATCGTCGTGGTCATCGGCCCCGGCGAGGCCGAAGAAGCGACCCAGGCCGACGCCGACGCCGCCCTGGCCGACGCCCTAACGCGGCTTTCGACCGGCGAGGCCGCCTCGGAAGTGGCCCGGGCCCTGGGACTGAACCGCAAGACCCTCTACCGCCGCGCCCTGGAGCTTCAGGGCAAGTGAGCCCCCGCCTGCCCCGCCCGGCGCCGAACCGACGCCCCAAGGCGGCGTGGCGTCAGGCCAAGGGCGGCGCCGCCTTCAAGGCCGGCCATGCGGCCGAATGGATCGCCGCCCTGTGGCTGATGCTGAAAGGCTATCAGGTGCTCGGATTTCGGCTGAAGACTCGCTCCGGCGAGATCGATCTCCTGGTCCGGCGCGGCCCCGTCCTGGCTGTGGTCGAGGTCAAGCGCCGCACCAGGCTCGACCTCGCCGTCCTGGCGCTGAGGCCCGCCCAGCATGATCGGCTGGTCGCGGCGGGCGAGGCCGTCCGACGTAATCGCCCGGCCCTGCAACCGCTTGAATTGAGAATTGATATGGTGGCGCTGGCTCCCGGTCGGTTTCCGCGTCATCTTCGCGGCGTTCAGAGACAGGGCGCTGAAGGGATCGCATGACGCGGGAAGAGGCCGAGGCCATCCTGACGTCGGCCGGAGAGGGCGGCGACGACAGCTTCCCCTTGCTGGAGGCGGCGATCGCCTGCGCCATCCACGACTATCCGTTCCGCGACCCCGAGCCCGTCCGCACCCTGGCCCGTAGCGCCTGTGAACGGCTGAAGGAGCGGATCGGCGGCGAGGGCCCCGACGAGGCCCTGTCCGAGACCCTGTCCGCCGATCTGCAACTGAACGGCGACCTGCTGCACGCGGACCATCCCGCCAATACAGACATCATCGACGTGGCCGAGCGTCGGCGCGGCCTGTCGGCGGCCCTGGCGGTCTTCTACCTCCATGCGGCCCGAGCGGCCGGGCTCAAGGCCGCAGGCGTCGATTTTCCGGGCCATTTCCTGGTTCGGGTCGAGACGGCCGAAGGCCCTGTCGCCCTTGACCCCTTCAGCCAGGGTCGGCTGGTCCTGCCCAGCGAACTGACCCGACGTGCGCTGCGGGCCGGCCTGACGCCCCACGTCGCGGATCGGCTGGATCTGCTGATGGCCCCGGTGACGGACCGCCAGTCGCTGATCCGGCTGCAAAATCTGCTGTTCAGCCGCGCCATTCGCAGCCGCGACTATGACGCCGCCGAACGCTCGGCCCTGCGTCGCGCCCTGCTGGACCCGGACGACCACCGCCCCTGGCTGGACGTCGCCGCCGCGCGCGAGAAGCAAGGGGCTTTAGCCGGCTCACTGGAAGCCCTGGCCCGCGCCCACGGTCTGGACGGCGTGGAGGAAGCGCGGCGATCGACGACCTTCGACCGCGTTCGGTTGCAGCTGAACTAGACCGCTTCGCCGCGCAGCAGCCGCGGCAGATCCCCGGTCGCCCCGCCGGCCTCCTGCATGAAGGCCCGGCGCAAGGGCCCGATCCGGTTCACCGCCGCCATGCCCAGGTCTCGCGCGATCCGCACAGGGGCGATGTCGTTGGAAAACAGCCGCACGAAGGCGTCGAAGCCGGCCGCCAGGGCTGCGGTGTCGAACCGGCGCCAGCGGGCGTAGCGCTCCAGCACCGTCTCGGCCCCCAGATCCTCGCCCAGCCGCGCCGCCTCGGCCAGCACCTCGGCCAGGGCGGCGGCGTCCTTCAGACCCATGTTAAGCCCCTGACCGGCGACCGGGTGCACCCCGTGGGCTGCGTCGCCGATCAGGGCGATGCGCGGGGCGATCAGTTTTTCGGCCAGGCTAAGCGACAACGGATAGACGAAGCGCGGCCCCTCGACCGAAACCCCCTCCAGAAACTCCCCGAAGCGCCGCATCAGATGGGATTGGAAGGCCGCGTCCGAAGCGTCACGCAGCGCCTCGGCCCGTCGCGTCGTCTCGGTCCAGACCAGGCTGGCGCGCTGATCCGTCAGGGGTAGGATGGCGAAGGGCCCGCTGGGCAGGAAATATTCATGGGCGACATTGCCGTGGTTGCGACCCAGCCGAACCGTGGCCACCACCCCGCTCTGGCCATAGCCCCAGCCGACGGTCTCGATCCCGGCGGCGCGGCGCACTGTCGAGCCGCGCCCTTCCGCCCCCACCACCAGGGCGGCGGTCAGGACCGACCCGTCGGCCAGGGTCACGGTCGCCTTGCCCGTGTCGGTCTCGACCGAAGCGACCGAGGCCGGGGCCCGCACCTCGATTCCCGCCGCAGTCACCGCCTCGGCCAGGGCCGCGCGAATCCGCCGGTTCTCGACCATATAGCCCAGCGGCTCGCCGCCGGTGCGCCCGCCGATCTCCTCGGCGTCAAACCGCAGGAAGGCCGGCGACGCCGCACGGCTGGCTGCCCCCGGTCGGCGGCCGTCCGTCACCAGGATGTGATCCATCCGGCAGGCGTGCGGCCGCAGCGTCTCGCCCAGTCCCAGGGCGTCCAGCATGCGGAAGGTCGAAAAGGCGACGGCCGTCGAACGGCCGTCGAAGGTCGGCGCCAGCTGGGCGCTGAACGGCTGCGGATCGACCAGCACCACCTTCAGCCCGCCCTGCGTCGCCGCCAGGGCGAAGGCCGCCCCGGCCAAACCGGCGCCGGCGATGATGATGTCGTAGCGGTCAGTGTCTGCCATGACAGGCTTGTCGCGCTCGATGACGTAAAGGTCCAGACTGGAAATCGTCACAGCCCCGCGGGCCCTTGACTGAGGTCAAGGCTTTCACCGGACGACGGCCGCAAGACTGTCGGGAGCAGGAGACTGACGGTGAACAGGCGACGGATTCTGATCGGCGCGGGCGCTACGCTCGCCTTGGGCGCGGTCGGCGGCGTCGGTTGGCGAGCCTCGACCGGATCACGCGGCGACTATGACCGTCTGACGGCCGGGTTCCGCGCCCCCCTGACAGACGCGCCGCCGCTGACCGAACTGATCCGCTATGCGGCCCTGGCGGCCAGCGGTCACAACACCCAGCCCTGGCGGTTTCGCCTCTCCGACGGCGCCATCGACATCCTGCCTGACCTGTCGCGCAGGACGCCGGCGGTCGATCCGGATGACCACCATCTCTTCGTCAGCCTGGGCTGCGCAGCCGAAAACCTGCGGATCGCCGCCGCCGCGACAGGCCGCCCCGGCGAACTGACCGTGGGCGCCGACGGACCCAGCCTGCGCTACAGCTTCACCTCCGGCGCCGCACAGCCTGATCCCCTGTTTGCCGCCATACCGGCCCGACGCTCCAGCCGCACCCTCTATGACGGCCGCCCCATACCCGCGAACGCGCTGGCGAGACTGCGCCAGGCGGCTTCAGCGCCGGGGGTCGCCGTCCATCTTCTGATCGACCGGCCCAGCCTGGACCGCGTCCGCGACCTGGTCGTCGCCGGCAACAGCGCCCAGATGGCCGATCCGGCCTTCATGGCCGAGCTGAAACAGTGGCTGCGGTTCAATCCGCGCGCGGCGCTTCGCCACGGCGACGGCCTGTTTTCGGCGGCCAGCGGCAGCCCCGTCCTGCCCGACGCCCTAGGCGGGCTCGCCTTCGATCAATTCTTTACCGCCGCAAGCGAGAACGCCCGCTATCAGGCCCAGATCGCCTCATCCGCCGCCGTGGCCGTCTTCGTGGCGGAACGGTCCGACCCGGCCCACTGGATCGCCGTCGGCCGGGCCTGCCAACGGTTGATGCTGGCCGCGACGGGCCTGGGCCTGCGCCACGCCTTCGTCAATCAACCGGTCGAAGTCGCGGTGCTGCGCCCCGAGTTGGCCGCCCTGGTCGGAGAAGGCGGCAAGCGCCCGAATCTGGTGCTCCGACTCGGCTATGGCCCGACCCTGCCTCTGTCCCCGCGTCGGTCTGTCGATTCGGTGATCATCTGAGGATCCGGACAGGGCTGGTAAACAACCTCTTAACCCTGAAGGTGCGACAAGGACGGTCGAACGTCACCCGCCCGGAAGGTCACGCCTTTCATGTCCACCGCCCTCGCCGTCGGCCGTCAGGCCTGGATCAGCGCCCGCATCCTGTGGGAGGCGCCCTTCGTCGTGCGATTCCGCGGGGTGCTTCAGGCCCTGCTGGCGACCCTGCTGCTGGTCGCCCTGGTCTCTTGGAACCCGGCGGACGCCAGTCTGAACGCCGCCTCCAGCCTGCCGACCACCAACTGGCTGGGCGCGAACGGCGCCCTGTTCGCGGACTTGTTCATGCAGTCGCTGGGTCTCGCCGCCTGGCCCGCCGCCCTTTTGCTGGTCGCCTTCGGCCTGGCCCGTGCGGTCGGCGACGCCATCCAGCAGAGATTGAAGCCCAGCCCGATCAAGGCCCTGGCCGCCACGGCTGGAACCCTGTTGTTGTCCGCAGCCCTCGCCGCCTTGGCCGCGCCGGCCGCCTGGCCCCTGGCCGCCGGTCTGGGCGGCCTGTGGGGCGACGCCTTCACCGGCCTGACCGCCCAAGGGCTGGGCGCCTTGCGCATTCCCGGCGGACGGATCATCGCGGGCCTGGTCTTTCTGGGCGGCGGCCTGTGGCTGACCGGTTTCGCTATCGGCCTTCGCGCGAAGGACTTCGTCGATACGCTCCACTGGAGCAGGTCCTTGCGCGCGCCCGCCGCGCCGCCCCCGCCGGCTGCTCGCAAACCGCGCGCCAAGGCGGCGCCGAAGCCTAAGCCCGAGGTTCGCACGCCCGCGCCCGTTATGGACGCCGCCTTCGCGCCGGATCAGGACCCCGATGGTCCCCAGACGGCCTATGACGACCTGCCGCCGTGGGAGGAGGAGCCCGTCCCCGCCGCCCGCGCCGCGCCTCGTTCGGTCGAACCGCGCGTCGCTGCGGTCAAGGCGCCCAAGCCCCGCAAGGAAGACGCCGACCAACAGGCCTTCGTCTTTGATCGTCCGGAAGGCGCCTTCGACCTGCCGCCGCTCGGCATATTGACCAAGCCGGCCCAGCGCGTCGGTTCGGTGGACGAGGACTCCCTGAAGCAGAACGCCAAGATGCTGGAGGGCGTGCTTCAGGAGTTCGGCGTGCGCGGCGTGATCGACCAAATCCGTCCCGGCCCCGTCGTCACCCTGTACGAACTGGTGCCCGCCCCCGGGGTGAAACACGGCCGCGTCGTCGCCTTGGCCGACGACATCGCCCGGTCCATGTCCGCCCGCGCCTGCCGCATCTCGGTGGTCCAGGGCCGTAACGCCATCGGTATCGAACTGCCCAACGCCAAGCGCGAGACCGTCTATCTACGCGACCTGCTGTCCAGCGCCGAATACGACAAGAAGGGCCACCTGCTGCCCCTGGCCCTGGGCGAGACCATCGGCGGCGAGCCTTATGTCGCCGACCTGGCCCGCATGCCCCACCTGCTGATCGCGGGCACCACAGGCTCGGGCAAGTCTGTGGGGGTCAACGCCATGATCCTGTCGATCCTGTATCGCCACAGCCCGGCCGAATGCCGCTTCATCATGATCGACCCCAAGATGCTGGAGCTGTCGGTCTATGACGGCATCCCGCACCTGCTGGCGCCGGTCGTGACCGATCCGAAGAAGGCCGTCGTCGCCCTGAAATGGACGGTGCGCGAGATGGAGGACCGCTACCGCCGCATGTCCAAGCTGGGCGTGCGCAACATCGCCTCCTACAACGAGCGCGCCCGCGAGGCCCAAGCGAAAGGCGAGCATTTCGAACGCACGGTCCAGACCGGTTTCGACGACCAGGGCCGCCCGGTCTATGAGTCCGAGAAGATCCGGCCCGAGCCCCTGCCCTTCCTGGTCGTGGTCATGGACGAAATGGCCGACCTGATGCTGGTCGCCGGCAAGGACGTCGAGGGCGCCGTCCAGCGCCTGGCCCAGATGGCGCGCGCCGCCGGCATCCACCTTATCATGGCGACGCAACGCCCGTCGGTCGATGTCATCACCGGCACCATCAAGGCGAACTTCCCGACCCGGATCAGCTTCCAGGTCACCTCCAAGATCGATAGCCGCACCATCCTGGGCGAACAGGGCGGCGAGCAACTGCTGGGTCAGGGCGACATGCTCTATATGGCCGGCGGCGGGCGGATCACGCGCCTGCACGGCCCATTCGTGGACGACAAGGAAGTCGAGGACGTCTGCAAACACCTGAAGGCCCAGGCCGAGCCCGACTATCTGGACCTGATCACCGACGAGCCGGACGGCGATGCGGACAACGGCTTCGACGAGGGCGGCGGCGGTTCCGGCGATGATCTGTACGACCGCGCCGTGGCCGTGGTCACCCGCGACCGCAAGGCCTCGACCAGTTACGTCCAGCGCCGGCTACAGATCGGCTACAACCGCGCCGCCTCGTTGATCGAGCGGATGGAGCAGGAAGGCGTGGTCAGCCCTGCCAACCACGCCGGCAAACGCGACGTCCTGGCCGGTCCGCCGCCGATGGTCTGACGGACGGGCTTACAGCCCCAGGCGACGGGCCCGCCCGGCGATCTCCAGCAGCAGGCGTTCGGCGATGAGCTGATCGGGCATGCCGGTCGTCTTGGTGGCGACATCGGCGGTGTTGATGCTGTCCAGCACCTCGTCCAGCGCCTCCAGACGCCAGGCGCGGGCCTGACGCAGCATCTCCGCCTCCTGTTTCCAGAAGACGCCGGCCGCCTTGGCCGCCTCTTTGGCTCCCGCCCCATTGGCTTGCAGGATATTGATCCGGCGCAGCCGTCCCAGGTGGAGGGCCGCGGATCGCACGGCCAGGACCGAGGATTCGCCTTCAGCGAACGCCCGCCTCAAACCCGACTGGGCGGGACCGGGTCGGGCGCCGAAGGCCTGAAGCGCCGCATCGGACAGGGAGGCGTCCGGTTCGACGCCCAGATGCTGCTCCAGCTCTTCGACATCGATGGTCCGGCCCGAGCCGGGGCCGATGAACAGGGCCAGCCTCTCGATCTCCTGACGCATCAGGCCCCGCTCGCGCGGCAGGCGGCCGACGAACCGGTCCAGGGCGTCGGCGGTCAGGCCCACCTTGTCGACGGCCAGGGCCTCGCGCGTCATGCGGGCGACGTCGCCGGTCTCGTCTTCATAGCAGACGATGCCGACGGCCCCGTTTTCCTTCTCGGCCGTCTTGCGCAGGGCGGAGTCGCGGCCCAGCTGGTCGGCCTCGACCACCAGCATGGCGTCGGGATTATAGCCGCCCTCGGCATGGATCTTCACGGCGGCGGCGACGGCCTTGTCCACGCCGGGCTTCAGCGCCGACAGTCGGATCCGCACCAGACGACGCCCGCCCATCAGGGACATGGCCGTCAGGGCCTCCTCCAGCTTGGATTCATCGCTGTCGATGTCGCTGTCGGTCAGGACGGTGACATTGAACGGGTCGTTCAGGTCCGGGGTGACGGTACGGCAAAGAACCTCTGCCCGTTCGGCGACGCCCGATCGGTCCTTGCCGTGGATCACCGCCGCCCGGATGGCCGGATCGGGCGCCTTCAGAAAGCGATCGATCTCTGGGCGTTTGGCGAGGATCACCGGTTCGACAGCGCCTGCATCAGGTCCAGCCGGATCCGGCGCGCCAGTTCGGACGCGGCGCGTTCCTCGCCGTCCTGCTGGGCGGCGATGGCGGCATAGGGCTGGTCGGCCGAGGCGTAGGTGGTGGTCACCGTCTCCGCGCCCGTGACGGGCGCTCCGCCGGCCACGGGGGTCAGGGTCCAGGTCGCCTTGACCGTCAATTCGTAACGCGTGGCGGTATCGTCGATCCGGCGGCCCAGCGAGCGCCGTTCCTGTTCCACCTGGGTGGTCAGGCGATACAGGGGCGCAGCGGACCGGTCCCAGCCCAAGGCGTCCTCCAGCTGCTCGCGCAACCGATAGCCCAGTCGGTCGTCCTGGGCCGAGACGGCGATCCGACGCAGAGGCGAGCCCACGCCCGGCTCGGCGTACATGGGGGTGAAGCCGCAGGCGGAGACCGCCAGCGCGCCCAGCACCGCGAAAACCGCTGCACCGCGCATCAGCCGGCCACCAGATTGACGATCCGGTCCTTGACCACGACGATCTTCTTCACGCTCAGACCCTCCAGACGCGCCTGCACGGTCTCGTCGGCCAGAACCAGGGCCTCGACCTCGGCGGGCTCCATGCCGCGCGGCACGCGGATTTCCGCGCGACGCTTGCCGTTGATCTGGATGGGCAGGACCACCTCGTCGTCGGCCGCGAGCGCAGCGTCCCACACCGGCCACGGCGCGTCCAGAACCATCCCGTCTTCGCCCAGCTGCGTCCAGCATTCCTCGGCCAGGTGCGGAGTGAAGGGAGCGATCAGTCGCGCCAGAGCCGACAGGGCCTGACGCTTGGCGTCGCCGCCGGCCTGAGCGCTGTCCCGGACGGTGGCGACAAAGGCGTACAGTTTGGCGATGGCCGAGTTGAAGCGGAAACCCTCGACCCCTTCGGACACGGCTTTGATCGCCTTGTGCGTCTCGCGCAGCAGTTCGGCGTTGGCCTTGTCCTCGCCGGCGAAGTCCGGGTCATAGGCGTCGAACAGGGTCCAGGCGCGTTGCACGAACCGGCTGGCGCCCTCGACCCCGCCGGGGGTCCACTGCACGTCCCGTTCGGGCGGACTGTCGGACAGGACGAACAGACGGCCGGCGTCCACGCCGTGGCTTTCCAGGATTTCCTGGGGCGCGACGACGTTCTTCTTGGACTTGGACATCTTCTCGATGTCGCCGATGATCAGGGTCTCGCCGGTCGACAGCTGGCGGGCGGACCGCACGCCGTCAGCATTGGTCAGATCCACGTCGGTGGGCTCGACCCACTGGCCGTTCTCACGGCGATAGGTCTCGTGAACCACCATGCCTTGCGTGAACAGGCCGGCGAACGGCTCCTTCACCGACAGCATGCCGGCGTCAGACAGGGCGCGGGTAATGAAGCGGGCGTACAGCAGGTGCAGCACTGCGTGCTCGACCCCGCCGATATACTGATCCACCGCCAGCCATCGGTTCGCCGCCTCGCTATTGATCGGCTCGGCCGCCGTCGGGTCGGTGAAACGGGCGAAATACCAGCTGGAGTCGACGAAGGTGTCCAGCGTGTCGGTCTCGCGCGTCGCGTCCTGGCCGCAGGACGGGCATTTGACGTGTTTCCAGGTCGGATGGCGATCCAGCGGATTGCCGGGCACGTCAAACGTCACGTCGTCAGGCAGGACGACCGGCAGCTGGTCGGCCGAAACCTCCACCGGCCCGCAGGACGGGCAGTGGATGATGGGGATCGGGCAACCCCAGTAGCGCTGGCGCGAAACGCCCCAATCGCGCAGCCGATAGATGGTGGCGCCCTGGCCCGTGCCGGCCGCCTCGACGCGACGCACGGCCTCGGCCTTGGCCGTCTCAATGTCCAGGCCGTCCAGGAAGTCGGAATGGAAGATGGAGCCGGGGCCGGTATAGGCCTCGTCGCCCACAGCGAAGTCGTCGCCCGCGCCCTCGGGGCGCACCACCGGGATCACCGGCAGGCCGTACTTACGGGCGAAGTCCAGGTCGCGCTGGTCATGGGCCGGGCAGGCGAAGATAGCGCCCGTGCCGTATTCCGACAGGATGAAGTTGGCGATCCAGACCGGAACCTCGGCGCCGGTGAAGGGATGAATGGCCTTCAGGCCCGTGTTCCAGCCGATCTTCTCGGCCTGGTCGATGTCGGCCTGGGACGTGCCGCCCGCACGGCATTTGGCGACGAAGTCGGCCACCGCCGGATCGGCCTCGGCCAGCTGTTTCGAGATCGGGTGATCCGGCGCCAGACCCAGGAAGCTGGCCCCGAACAGGGTGTCGGGCCGGGTGGTGTAGATTTCGACGCCGGATTCATAGCCCGCAGGCGCCTGGCCGGCGAAGGCCCAGGTCATCTGCAGACCCTTGGACCGGCCGATCCAGTTTTCCTGCATCAGCCGGACCTTCTCGGGCCAGCGGTCCAGGGTCTTCAGACCGTCGATCAGGTCGTCGGCATAGTCGGTGATGCGCAGGAACCACTGGTTCAGCTTGCGCTTCTCGACCACGGCGCCCGAACGCCAGCCGCGCCCGTCGATCACTTGCTCATTGGCCAGGACGGTATTGTCGACCGGATCCCAGTTGACCACCCCGTCCTTGCGATAGACCAGACCGCGCCGATACAGGGCCAGGAACCAGGCCTGCTGCTTGCCGTAATATTCCGGGTCGCAGGTCGCGAACTCGCGCGACCAGTCCAGCGACAGGCCCAGCAGTTTCAGCTGGTCGCGCATCTGGGCGATATTGTCGTAGGTCCAGCCCTTGGGATGGATGCCGCGCTCCATGGCCGCATTCTCGGCCGGCATGCCGAAGGCGTCCCAGCCCATCGGGTGCAGGACGTCAAACCCTTGCGCGCGCTTGGACCGCGCCACCACGTCGCCCATCACATAGTTGCGGGCGTGGCCCATGTGGATGTTCCCTGACGGATAGGGAAACATTTCAAGCACATAGTATTTCGGCCTGCCGGTGTCCTTCGTCACGAAGGCGGAGGCGTCCGCCCAGCGAGCCTGCTGGCGGGGTTCGGCGGTCTTGGGTTCGTAACGGGCCACGGTCGTCCTGAAGTCAAAAGGGCGCTGCCGCCCTCCCGGCTCACTAGCCCGAAGGACGACAGCGCCCAAGAAATAATGCGTCCCACAAACTCCTGAGCGCGTCGCGCTCAAGCAGCCCGAAGGGCGGTAGCGCCTAAAAAGGAACTAATGCGGGCCTTCAGCCCGCATTAGACAGGTTCAGCTGGCGCGCCTTGGTCAGGATGGCGTTTTCCAGATCGGCCTCAGTCTGGGCGGCGACCGGGGCGGCGGTCCACTGACCATCGGCGCCCTTCACTTCCTTGGTCACCGTGACGTTCAGCGCGTCGGCGCGCAGACGGGTGTCCAGGATGAAGACGGTCGCCTTGAAGCGCTCGTTCGGCGTTTGCGGGTTGGTGTACCAGTCATAGTTGATGACCCCGCCCCACGGGTCGGCGGTCAGCAGGGGCATGAAGCTGAGGGTGTCCAGCGAGGCGCGCCACAGATAGCCGTTGACGCCGATGCCCTGCTGCACGTCGGTCTTGGGCGTTTTGTCGCCGCCGCCGACGAAGGGAATGCTCGAGCAGGCGCTCAGGGCCACGCCCGAGACCAGGGCGACAGCGACGCCGCGAACCAGGGCCTTGTTGAGGCTCATCAAGGAAGTCTCCGTAAACTCAGGGACGTGGGGGCCCTCGCCCACACGCGCGAACGACATTTCGCCTTCGGGGGGCGACGCTGCGTGGCTCTATAACACGGGCAAAAGGGGCGATGACAAGGCGAACCGGCTGACGAAGGCGATACGGCTTTCCGCGTTCTGTGACAGACTGCTGACAGCGAGGGTCGTTTTTTGCCAATTCCCGTGACGCTTGAGCCACATCGCACCGCAACAATGCGAGGAACCGGGCGATCTGGACCACGTTGCGTTGACCGGAAGGACCCCCGGTGTCTAATCGCGCCGTTCACGACCACATAAGGTCGGTCCAAGGTTAAGACGTCTTCAATCGACGGCGTCTAAAGGGTTCAGGATGCGTCTCGGCGATTTTTCCGTGGTGGTGGTTGCAGCGATGGCGTTCGCCGTCGGCGCCCCCGCGCTTGCCCAGACCGCGCCTTCGCGCGCGTCCACGGTTTCTCTGGCCGAAGCTCAGGCCGCACAGCGCAACGCCCCGGCTCAACAACGCCGCGGTCTGCGTCTGAACGACAACGGCCGCTGGGGCCTCGACTTCAATCTGAACCAGCCGGTGGGTCGTGAAACCGACTGGGGCGACGTCGAGGCGGGCGCCTACTATCGCCTTAACGACCGCCTGCGCGTCGGCGCCGCCGCCGCTGTGGCCTCCCCCGAGGCCGACCCGGCCCGCGCGCCCCAGACGACCGGCCGCACCCAGCCTCGCGTCCGGCTCGAGACCATTTTCAAGTTCTGACCTCGCTCGCTCGGATCAGATCCAAGCAAGATGCCTTATCGAAACGCGGACTGGATCGCGCCGACGCCCGCCAGGCCGCACGCCCCTGAGCCGATCAGGTCTGAAGTCGTCCCCGCATGGACGCCCCCCAGCGCATAGACAGGCAGGCCCGCTGCGTTCGCGCATCGGCGAAACCCGTCTACGCCTAGTGGCGTCTTGACCGCCGAAGCTCCGCCTGCGGGAAAGATCGGCGACAGCACCAGGGCGTCCAGGCCGACGCTGCGAGGGTCTCCGCCGTGCCAGGCAGCCGTCAGCAACCAGCCGGGATAGGCCCGGCGAATCGCTTCCCCGCGCCCAGCCTCGCGTTCCGGCAGGTGCACACCGTCGGCCTCGACAGCCTCGGCCAAGTCCTGGTCCAGCCCCACCAGCAGTTTCACACCCGCATCCCGCGTGGCCCGGCGCAGTCTCCAACCCGTCTCAAGCGCATCGCTCGCCCCGAAGGCGCGATAGACCACCGCCGATCCTGCCGGCAGCCGGGCCGCCGTCTCCCAAGGGCGAAGCGTGCGTTCCGGGTCGGTGAAGAACAACAGCGGCGGCAAACCGGCGGCCTTCGGGCTGACAGCCGCCGCGGCGCGGTTTAGAGCGGTCGCCGCATCCCAGAGCGCGCGCGCCTCATCGCTGTAATCGGCCGACAGGATCATGACCCCTACTTCCCCTGCTTCCTCGCCCGCGTCCATCGCCGAAAACCTGGTCGAGGTTCGGGCGCGAATCGACGCCGCCAGCCGCGCCGCCGGACGAAATCCGGTCGCCGTCACCCTGACCGCCGTGTCCAAGACCCAACTGCCCGAGGCCATCGACGCCATACTGGCTGCGGGCCAGCGGGTGTTCGGCGAAAACCGGGTGCAGGAGGCCCAGGGCCGCTGGACCAAGCGGCTCCCTGGCTTGAGCGACCTGGAGCTGCGCTTGATCGGCCCCTTGCAGACCAATAAGGCCGAGGACGCGGTGGCCTTGTTCGACGTGATCGAGACCCTGGACCGCGAAAAGCTGGCGCGAGCCCTGGCCGAGGCGGGACAGAAGCTCGACCGCACGCCCCGCGTCCTGATCCAGGTCAACACCGGCGCGGAGCCCCAGAAGGCGGGCGTCCTGGCCGACGAAGCCGACGCCTTGATCCAGGTCGCGCGCGACACATACGGCCTGAAGGTCGATGGCCTGATGTGTATCCCGCCGGCGGACGAGGACGCGACGCCCCATTTCGTCCTGTTGAAACAGATTGCTGACAGAAATGAACTTTCGGTGCTCTCGATGGGCATGAGCGGCGACTACGAGACCGCCATCCGCTGCGGCGCCACCCATGTTCGGGTGGGAACGGCGTTGTTCGGGGAACGAAATCGTCTTTAAACCGCCTCTAGGCCGTAACCTGACGTGAATTCGCACCCCCAAGCCTTGGCGCGGGGCCCAAGCCTCGCCATTGTCTGCACATGCCCACGCCCAAGACCATTCTGATCATCGACGACGACGACGACCTGCGCGAGGCCTTGGCCGAGCAGTTGAATCTCCACGAGGAGTTCAAGACGCAACAGGCGTCCACCGCCACGGATGGCGTCCGCATGGGGCGCGAAATCCGCGCGGACCTGATCCTGCTGGACGTCGATCTCCCCGATATGGACGGTCGCGAGGCCTGTCGCCTGTTGCGCAAGGACGGAGTCTCTACCCCGGTCATCATGCTGACGGCCCAGTCCGCCGACGCCGACGCCATCCTGGGCCTGGACGCAGGCGCCAACGACTATGTCACCAAGCCCTTCCGCTTCGCCGTCCTGCTGGCCCGCATCCGCGCCCATCTGCGCAGCCACGAACAGTCGGAAGACGCCGTCTTCTCCATCGGTCCCTATGAGTTCCGTCCAGCCGCCAAGGTCCTGATGGACGCCAAGGGCAAGAAGGTGCGGCTGACCGAGAAGGAAACCAATATCCTGAAATACCTCTACCGCGCCGGGGCCAAGCCTGTGTCGCGCGAGGAACTGCTGACCGAGGTCTGGGGCTACAACGCCGGCGTCACCACCCACACGCTGGAAACCCACATCTATCGCCTGCGCCAGAAGATCGAGCCCGAACCCGGCCAAGCCCGCCTGCTGCTGACCGACGCCGGCGGGTATCGACTGCAGCCCTGAACAGCGAGGATCGTCTTGGGGCCCTGGGACGCGCGTCGGCAGACTGTTAGGATCGTGCGTCGCCCTGATGGGGAGGCGCCGGAATGGGTGCGAGACGCCTGGATCGGTCTGGTCCTTCCCCTGGCGCGAGATGACGCGGTCACGACGGCCGGATTTGGCGTCCGGACCCTACCGAAGGGGCGGGTTATGACTTGGTGGCGTTGCGTCACTCGCCAGTACGAGGTCGTCACCGGCTATTTGGTCGAGTCGAGTGAGGCGATCCGGATTCTGGGCGAGACAAGACCCGAAGCCGCAGACTGGTGGCGAAGCCACACGCCAGTTTTCACCAAGCCGGGACAGATGTTTATCTTCGATGCCCCGGCCTGCGAGCGGACGTCCTGACAGTCAGGCCGTCGAGATCCGGCGGATCGTGAACATCGGTAGGAACAGATGGACCAGCGGGCCGATGACCAAGGCGTAGATCACCGTGCCCACGCCGACGGAGCCGCCCAACAGCCAGCCCAGAGCGATGACGCTCAGCTCGATGGCGGTGCGAACCCATTTCACCGGCCAGCCCGTGCGGGCGACGATGCCGGTCATCAGACCGTCGCGAGGACCGGGGCCGAGGCCTGCGCCGATATAAGCCCCGCTGGCCACGCCGTTCAGCACCACGCCCGCGCCCAACAGGCCGGCCCGCACCGGTAGGTCCAGGTCGGACGGGATCCAGTCTAGACCGAAATTCGCCACCGTGCCGATCACCAGAACATTGGCGACAGTACCGATCCCTGGCCGCTGGCGCAGGGGAATCCACAGCAGCAGGACGGCCATACCGATCAGATTGACCACCAAGCCGAAGCTGATCCCGGCCGGCCCCCCGAAACGCTCGAACAGCCCTTGGTTCAGTACGTCCCACGGATCCAGCCCCAAATCGGCGCGGACGATCAGGGCAATGGACAGGCCATAAAGGACAAGGCCAGCAAAAAGCTGGGAAAGGCGACGGGTCATTTCGAATGATTTGCGCAATACTGGACTTATAAAAAATAGCCAGTTCTGCCATTCTGGCCCCATGCCGCCCCGCTCAATAGGTCTCTCCTCGCTTGTCCGCCACCTGGGCTCCTGGCGCACTCCCGGCGCCGGCGCGACCTATCGCCAGCTAGCTGCGGCGGTACGACTTCTGATCCTCGACGGACGCCTGCCGCTGGCGGTTCGACTGCCGGGCGAGCGCGAAGTGGCGCAGGCCTTGGGTTTGAGCCGTACGACCGTCTCGGCAGCCTATGGACGACTGAGGGATGACGGGTTCTTGGTCGGCGGTCAGGGAGAAGGCGCGCGGACCCGTCTGCCTGCCGGTCCTACTCCCCGTGAGGCGGCGGCGACGCCATCTGCGGCGGATGGACTGATCGATCTGACAGCCGCCGTTCTCCCGGCCGACCCCAATGTCCACGCCGCCTATGTGCGGGCGCTGGAGCGACTCCCGGCGAACCTGCCCGGCCACGGCTATGAGCCGGCGGGCCTGGAGGAACTGCGTGAAGCCGTGGCTCAGGGCTATCGACGACGCGGCCTACCGACCTCGCCCGGCCAGATTCTGATCACCCACGGCGCCCACAATGGTCTGGTCCACCTGTTGCGTCTGACCGTTCGGCCCGGCGTCCCGGTGGTGTTCGATCACCCCACCTACCCCCAGGCGATCGACGCCATCCTCGCGGCAGGCGGCCGGCCGACGCCGGTCCCCTTGCCTGACGACGCAGGCGAGGATGGCTGGGACGTGGACGGCCTGATATCGACGTGTCGCAGCAGCAGCGCGCCCATGGCCTATCTGGTGCTGGACCACAACAATCCGACGGGACGGATGATGCGCGCCCCGGATCGCGCCCGACTTCTGGCCGGGTTGAAGGGCTCGGAGACCCTGCTGGTGCTGGACGAGACCCTGGTCGAGCTGACGCTCAGCGGCCCGCCGGCGCTCACCGCCTCGGCTGTGGACGCCCCGCGTGTGGTGCGGCTGGGCTCCATGTCCAAGAGCGTCTGGGGCGGTCTCCGCATCGGCTGGATTCGCGCCGATCGTGCGGTGATCCAGCGTCTGGCCCAGAGCCGCGCCAGCTTCGATCTGGGCGTGCCGATTCTGGAGCAACTGGCGGCCGTGGAACTGTTGAATGACGGCGGCGCGGCCCTCGCGGCGCGCCGGCCCCTACTGCGGGCGCGACGTGATCATCTTCGCGCCCGCCTGGGCGACCGACTGCCCGACTGGTCCTGCCCCCGGCCGGCCGGGGGCCTATCGCTTTGGGTGAAGCTGCCGGGGGCGATCAGTTCGAGCCTGACGGTCCAGGCGGCGGCGCAGGGCCTGATCCTAGCGGCCGGCCCGCGCTTCGGCGTGGACGGCGCCTTCGAACGCCGGCTGCGCCTGCCCTACACTCTTCCCGAGAGCGAACTGGACGAGGCTTTAGACCGGTTGGCGAAAGCGGTGAAGACGCTCGGCAGCCGCAAATCGAAAGCGCTCGGCGCGAGCAAGTCGGTCGCCGTCTATTAAATCAGACGTCCAGATCGACCGTCACGGGCGCATGGTCAGAAGGGCGGTCCCATTCGCGGACGTCGTCGTGAATCCGGGCTGTGTCCTTGACCACGGCCGACGTCAGACCCGGCGACGTCCAGATATGGTCCAGGCGCAGGCCTCGGTTGGACTTGCGGAAGTCCGCCGCGCGATAGCTCCACCAACTGGCCAGCTTCTGCGGTTCGGGGAAGCGGTCGCGCAGCACGTCGGCGAAACCGCCCGTAGCCTGGAGCCGGTTCAGGGTCTCGACCTCGATCGGCGTGTGGCTGACGATCTTGGACATGTAGCGATGGTTGAAGACGTCGCCCTCGCCCGGGGCGATGTTGAAATCGCCGGCCATGACCAGGGGGCGCGCCTTGTCCTGCTTGGCGACGATGGCGGTCAGCTGCTCGTAGAAGTCCATCTTGTGATCGAACTTCGGGTTCAGTGCCCGATCCGGCACGTCGCCGCCGGCGGGGATGTAGAAGTTCTGGACGTCGATCCCTGCGACACGCGCGGAGACGCACCGGGCGTGGCCTAGTTTGCAGACCTGGAAGGTGTCGCTGTCCTCAAGCGGCAGGCGCGAGGCGATGGCCACGCCGTGCCAGCCCTTCTGGCCCGCCACCCGCAGGTGCGGCAGGCCCATCTCCTCGAAGGCGCCGCGCGGAAACTGGTCCGTCGTGCATTTGATCTCCTGCAACACCAGGACGTCGGGCGCGCGTTCAGCGACGAACCGGGCGACCTGATCGATGCGCAGGCGGACGGAGTTGATGTTCCAAGTGGCGAGGCGAAGAGTCATGCCCCGCTGTAGCAGGCCTCGCTGGATAAAAAAGGCCCGGCCGCTACGGGCCGGGCTCATGAAGGTGATCGTCTCTCTCGCCGCCGGGAGGGGGATGCATCCGAGGCGGTAGAACGGCCGCCGCCGCTCTGTGCTCTTGATGTCACGCCCGACAGAAAAGGTCAAATTGTCATATTTGACGTTTGGCCGTGATCATCCGGCAACGGATAGATACCCTTGATCGGCGAAAAAACGCGTCAGTTGCGGCCGGGACGTCGCGTCGGATCGCGCAGCTGGAACAGGCTAGCCGCCAGGCCGGACGCCGGCCTCAAGTTGGTCAGCTGCGTCCGGGTGCGGGCCCCCTGGGCGTCGGTGATGGTCCACTCGGTCAGGCGGATCGGGCTGCCGGCGAAGGCCAGGACCACAGACCCGTCATTGGGCCGCCCCGAATCCCGCGCGGTGATCGTAAAGGCGCCCGCATTCATGCGGGTGACGCGATCGATCCGCACGCCCTGGTCCAGACGGACATTGCGCGCCAGGAATGTCGACAGCGGCGTCCGCCCCAGCGGGACCTGCTGGAAATTGTTGAGGCGCGGATCATAGCGTTTGACGTTGTAGCCGTCCGACACGACCAGCAGCCCGGCCGGATTGGTGTATTCGAACCGCATCTTGCCGGGGCGCTGCAGATAGAATCGCCCTTCGCGACGCTGGCCGCCCGGCCCTGTCTCGATGAAATTGCCCTGGGCAGACGTCAGGGCCTGCAGATAGGCCTGGGCCTGTTGCACCACAGCGCGATCTTCTGCCGAAAGGGTGGATTGCGCCTCAGCCGCGTCAAACAGGCCGAGGGCCGCAATCCCGGTCAAGAGGCCCGCGCCCAGCAGCAGCCGGCGCCGGTCAAGGTCCGCAGCTGCGGCGACGGCGGCCTGGGTCTTGAAGTGGGTGCGTTCGATCATGAAGTCAGTCTCCCAGTCGGGAATGGTCAGCGGTCCTGCTGTCTTGCCCGGCCGGCTTGGCGTCGGAATGACGCGAGCCTGACCATATTCCGGCGCTCCGATGAAGCCCTGTTCATCGCAATACTGAAGCTTAGGAAGACAGAGGCGGGATAACGGGCGCGCGGGGCAGCCGTTCCCGACCGGGGCGAAGTCCGCTGATAAGCCACGCCCTGGAACCTAGCAGACCTGGCCGGCGGCCCATCCGGACGACCAGGCCCATTGAAAATTATAGCCGCCCAGCCAGCCGGTGACATCGACCGCCTCGCCGATGAAATACAAACCGGGAACCGCTTTGGCGGCCAGGGTCTGCTGGTCCAGGGCGGCGGTGTCGATCCCGCCCAGGGTCACTTCGGCGGTACGATAGCCTTCGGACCCGACCGGTTTCACGCTCCAGGCGTTGACCGCCTGATCCAGCCGCCGCAGCGTCGCGTCGGACAGATCGGCCAGATTGCCCGCTGCGCCCTCGCGCGCGCACAGGCTTTCCGCCAGCCGTCGCGGCACCACATGGCCGAGGGCGGTGTGCACCGCCTGTCGGCCGTTGGCGGTCTTGGCCGCCTTCAGCTCGGCGAAGACGTCGCGGCCCGGCGCCATGGCCGCGACGATGGCCTCGCCCTCGCGCCAGTAGGAGCTGATCTGCAATATGGCCGGGCCGCTGAGGCCGCGGTGGGTGAACAGCATGGCCTCGTCAAAGGCCGCCTTGCGCGCCTTTGTGTCTGGCGCTGAGGCGACGCGGGCGTCCACGGCCACGCCTGCCAGCGGCGTCAGGGTTTCCAGCAGGCCGGCCTCGAAGGTCAGGGGGACCAGGGCGGGGCGGGTGTCGGTGACGCGAATGTCGAACTGGCGTGCAACCTCATAGGCCCAGCCGGTCGCGCCCATCTTGGGGATCGACTTGCCGCCGGTCGCTACGACCAGGGCCGCCGCCGTGACCTGGGTTCCGTCCGACAGGTTAATGATCCAGCCTTCGCCGGATTTGGAAAGGCGCTCGACGCCCGTCTTCATCTTCAGAGTCACACCGGCCGCCGCCATGTCGTCGGTCAGCATGCGGACGATCTGTTTGGCGCTGTCGTCGCAGAACAGCTGGCCAAGGGTCTTCTCGTGCCAAGCGATCCCGGCCCGGTCCAAGCGCTTGATGAAGTCGTGCTGGGTGAAACGGCGCAGGGCCGAGGTGGCGAACCGGGGATTCTCGCCCAGGAAGTTCACCGGCCCGCAGCCCAGATTGGTGAAATTGCACCGGCCGCCGCCGGAGATGCGGATCTTCTCGCCGGGGTTGGCCGCGTGATCGACGACCAGCACCCGACGGCCGCGCCGCCCGGCCTCGGCGGCGCACATCATGCCGGCGGCGCCGGCCCCGACCACCAGGACGTCGAAGGACGCCCGGCTCACGAGACCGGCTCCGGGACTTGGGTCTTAGTAGCGATAGTGCTCGGGCTTGAACGGGCCTTCTTGCGGCACGGAGATATAATCGGCCTGTTCCTTGTTCAGCACGGTCAGCTTGGCGCCCAGCTTGCCGAGGTGCAGCGCGGCGACCTTCTCGTCCAGATGCTTGGGCAGGGTGTAGACCTTGGTCTCATAGGCCGACTTGTTGGTCCAGAGCTCCAGCTGCGCCAGGGTCTGGTTGGTGAAGGAGGCGCTCATCACGAATGACGGGTGGCCCGTGGCGTTGCCCAGGTTCACCAGACGGCCTTCCGACAGCAGGATGATCTTGTTGCCGCCGGGGAATTCGATGTGGTGGACCTGGGGCTTGATCTCGTCCCACTTGAAGTTCTTCAGGCCCGCGACCTGAATCTCGGAGTCGAAGTGGCCGATGTTGCAGACGATGGCGTTGTGACGCATCCGGCGCATGTGATCGACGGTGATCACATCCTTGTTGCCGGTGGCGGTGACGAAAATGTCGGCCTTGTCGGCGACGTCGTCCAGGGTCTGGACGTCATAGCCTTCCATGGCGGCCTGCAGGGCGCAGATCGGGTCGATTTCGGTCACGATCACGCGGGCGCCGCCCTGGCGCAACGAGGCGGCCGAGCCCTTGCCCACGTCGCCGTAGCCGCAGACCACGGCGACCTTGCCCGACAGCATGACGTCAGTGCCGCGACGGATGGCGTCGACCAGGGACTCACGGCAGCCATACAGATTGTCGAACTTCGACTTGGTGACGCTGTCGTTGACGTTGATGGCGGGGAAGGGCAGCTCGCCGCGTTCCGACATCTGATACAGGCGGTGCACGCCCGTGGTGGTTTCTTCAGACACGCCGCCGATGGCGTCGCGGATGGCCGAATAGAAGCCGGGCTTTTCGGCGATGTAGCGCTTCATCACCTTGAACAGGGCTTCTTCTTCCTCGTTCTGGGGATTGGCCAGAACCGAGATGTCCTTCTCGGCCTTGGGGCCGAGCACGCATAGCAGGGTGGCGTCGCCGCCGTCGTCTAGGATCAGGTTCGGATAGCCGCCGTCGGCCCATTCGAAGATCTTGTGCGCGTAGTCCCAGTATTCTTCCAGGGTTTCGCCCTTGACGGCGAAGACCGGGGTGCCCGAGGCGGCGATGGCGGCCGCGGCGTGATCCTGAGTCGAGAAGATGTTGCACGACGCCCAGCGCACTTCGGCGCCCAGGGCTTCCAGCGTCTGGATCAGAACCGCCGTCTGGATGGTCATGTGCAGGCTGCCGGCGATCCGGGCGCCCTTTAGCGGCTGGGCCGCGCCGAACTCGGCGCGCAGAGCCATCAGGCCCGGCATTTCCGTCTCGGCGATGTCGATTTCCTTCTTGCCCCAGTCGGCCAGAGAGATGTCGCGGATGATGTAGTCGGTCATGGGAGGGCTCCTGGCCGCAGGGGATTTTCAGCCCTTCTAGCCCGCAGACGATGAAGGAGCAATAAACACATAAGGATATCCTTATATGCGCTATGCCTGATGGCGGGCTCAGCAGTTTCTTAAGCCCGTTCGGTTAGGACGAAGACATGGAACGCCGCGCCCTTCTCGGTCTCGCCCTTGTCGCGACGGCCGCCGCCTCGACCCCCGCCCGCGCCTCTTCGGGTGGAGCCGCCGCCCCGTCGGCGGATACCTATTTCCGACTGCCGGTGATCACGGCCTCAATTCTTCGTGCGGACGGCCGGCGGGGCGTGTTTTCAGTCGAAGCCGGGGTGGACGTCCCCGACGCCGCGCTGCGCACTCGCGCCCAGCAGTCTGCGCCGCGGCTTCGCGCCGCCTATAATATCGCCGCCCAGAGGTTCGCCAACGGCCTGCGCCCCGGCGCCGTGCCCAATATCGATCAGCTGGTCGCCGAACTGCAAACCGCAACCAACGCCACCCTGGGCCGACCCGGCGCCCGGGTGCTGCTCGGGACCGTCATGGCGCTCTGAAAGACTTTCCGAGCCGCTCTGGAACGAAAAAGGCCCCGCCGTCGCCGGCGGGGCCTTCTTGTTGTCAGACCAGCCTAAGGCTTAGTCGCGACGACGACGGCCGCGGTCGCCACCGCGATCACCGCCGCCTTCGCGCTTGGGACGACCGCCGGTGTCTTCCGACAGGGGCTCTTCGCCGCGCTCAGCGCGCTCGGCGTTGATCTTGTCGGTCAGGTCTTCACCCGTCGACTGATCGACGACCTTCATCGACAGCTTGGTCTTGCCGCGATCGTCGAAGCCCAGGAACTTGACCTTCACTTCTTGGCCTTCCGACAGGACGTCGGCCGGGTTGGCGACGCGTTCCAGGGCGATCTGGGACACGTGGACCAGGCCGTCCTTGGCGCCGAAGAAGTTCACGAAGGCGCCGAAGTCGACGACCTTCACGACCTTGCCGGAGTAGATGGTTCCGACTTCCGGCTCCGAGGCGATGGACTGGATCCAGGCCTTGGCGGCGTCGATCTTTTCCTGGTCGTTGGCGGCGACCTTGATGGTGCCGTCGTCGCCGATGTCGATCTTGGCGCCGGTCTTTTCGACGATCTCGCGGATGACCTTGCCGCCCGAACCGATCACTTCACGGATCTTGTCGACCGCGATCTTGATGGTTTCGATCTTCGGCGCATGCTCGCCCAGTTCGGCGCGCGGCGCATCCATGGCCTTGGACATCTCGTCCAGGATGTGGAGGCGGCCGGCCGAGGCCTGGGTCAGAGCCTGTTTCATGATCTCCTTGGTGATGCCGGCGACCTTGATGTCCATCTGAAGGCTGGTGATGCCTTCCGACGTGCCGGCGACCTTGAAGTCCATGTCGCCCAGATGGTCTTCGTCACCCAGGATGTCCGACAGGATGGCGAACTCGCCGGACGGCTCCAGGATCAGGCCCATGGCGATGCCCGAGACCGGACGGATCAGCGGCACGCCGGCGTCCATCAGGGCCAGCGACGAACCGCAGACCGTGGCCATCGAGGACGAGCCGTTCGACTCGGTGATCTCGGAGACCAGGCGGATGGTGTAGGGGAAGTCTTCCTTCGACGGTAGCATCGGACGGATCGCGCGCCAGGCCAGCTTGCCGTGACCGATTTCGCGACGGCCGGGCGAGCCCATGCGGCCTGCTTCACCCACCGAATAGGGGGGGAAGTTGTAGTGCAGCAGGAAGCTTTCCTTGTAGGTGCCCTGCAGGCTGTCGATGTACTGCTCGTCTTCGCCGGTGCCCAGGGTGGCGACGACCAGGGCCTGGGTTTCCCCACGCGTGAACAGGGCCGAACCGTGGGTGCGCGGCAGGACGCCGACTTCCGACACGATGGCGCGGACCTTGTCCAGGGCGCGGCCGTCGACGCGGTGGGCGTTCTCGATGATGTCGCGACGCAGGACGTCGGCTTCGCATTCCTTGAAGGCGGCCGAGAACTTGGAGCTGTCGACGCCCTCGGGGTTCTCGTCGGTCTTCACCAGGGCGGCGGCGGCGGTCTTCTTGGCCGCATCGACGCCCGAGCGACGCTCGTACTTGCCGGGGTGGGTGTAGGCGGACTTGATATCTTCGCCGACCAGCTTCTTGATCGAGGCGACGACGTCGGAGTGGTCTTCGGCCTGGAAGTCGAACGGCTCCTTGGCGGCGTGTTCGGCCAGATCGATGATGGCGTCGATCACCGGCTGCATGCCGGCGTGGGCGAACATCAGCGCCTCGAGCATCTTCTCTTCCGACAGCTCCTTGGCTTCGGATTCGACCATCATCAGGGCGTCTTGCGTGCCAGCGACCACCAGGTCCAGGTCAGAGCCCGGGATCTGGTCGACGGTCGGGTTCAGAACCAGTTCGCCGTCGATCAGGCCGACGCGCGCGGCGCCGATCGGGCCCATGAAGGGCACGCCTGAGATGGTCAGGGCGGCCGAGGCGGCGACCATGCCCAGGACGTCCGGATCGTTTTCCATGTCGTGCTGCAGCACGGTGATGACGACCTGAGTCTCGTTCTTGAAGCCCTTGACGAACAGGGGGCGGATCGGACGGTCGATCAGGCGGGAAACCAGGGTTTCCTTCTCGCTGGGACGGCCTTCACGCTTGAAGTAGCCGCCAGGGATCTTGCCAGCGGCGAAGGTCTTTTCCTGGTAGTTGACGGTCAGGGGGAAGAAATCCAGGCCCGGCTTGGGCGAACGGCCGTAGACGACGGTGGCCAGAACCACGGTCTCGCCATAGGTCGCCAGCACGGCGCCGTCGGCTTGGCGGGCGATGCGGCCCGTTTCCAGGGTCAGCGGGCGTCCGGCCCACTCGATCGTCTTGCGTTTGATATCGAACATATTTCGTCTTTCGTATCCCGGACGGCGTATTCCGTGCGGGGTCCCATCATTGGGGGCGGATGCGTCGGGCGTTCAGTCCTTCGATCCAGGGGTCGCCGCGCCATCGCGAAAGACCCGGGTTGAGGACCGGCATGGCCCTCGCGTCTGCGCCGTCAATTCCTGCGGCGCGCAGGTCCGTTCTAATCGCACAACGAGGCGCGGACGTGACCGCCCGCGCCTCGAAATACAGTCTTACACTGATCCGACGCCTTAGCGGCGCAGGCCCAGCTTGGAGATGAGCGCCTGGTAGCGACCGGCGTCGACCTTGTTGAGGTGGTCGAGCAGGCGGCGACGTTGCGACACCATCTTCAGAAGGCCACGGCGCGAGTGGTTGTCCTTCTTGTGGGTCTTGAAGTGTTCGGTCAGGTTGGCGATGCGTTCCGACAGGATCGCGACCTGAACCTCGGCCGAGCCGGTGTCGCCTGCGGTGCGGGCGTTATCGGCGATGATCTCGTGCTTGCGTTCAGCAGTAACCGACATCGTAAGAGTCCTTTCTTGGCCTATCGCGCTTCGCGCTACTTGAGGCCGTGGGGTCTCGGCCCTTGCCGGATGGCGCGGGCCTAGAGGTTGAAAACGCGGTCGGGTTCTAACCGGCCGGCCCGCAACTGACAGAGGGCGACGAGGGTCTGGCCCTGAAAGGCTGAAACCGTTCGCGAACCGCCGGAAAGGCGATCCTTGAGGGTTTCCACCTGACGGGGGAGCAGAACGATCGGGCGTCCCTGCCGAAGCGAGAAGGCGTCCTGGTCCGTCACGGCCAGCTCCGGGATGTCGTCCAGGGCGGTCGCAACGGGAAGCAAGCCTTCCGAGGCGGCGCCCCTATGCACCAAATCCTCGAGAAAATCCAGCGTCACGGCGTTTTCGGTATGAAACGGTCCCACCCGCTCGCGCCGCAGGGCCGAAACATGCCCCTCGGCGCCCAGGAGGGCCGCCAGGTCGCGCGCCAGCGAGCGGACATAGACGCCCTTGCCGGTGCGGATGGTCAGTTCGAGGTGATCGGCGTCCGGGACGTCCGTGACCTCGGCCGAATGGATGGTGACGCGGCGGGCCTGAAGCTCGAACTCGACTCCGTCGCGGGCTAGGTCATAGGCGCGGGCGCCGTCCACCTTGATGGCCGAGAATCGGGGCGGGGTCTGGTCGATCTCTCCGACGAAGGCGGGAAGGGCGGCCCTCACCTGATCCACCGAAGGCCGCACGTCCGAGCGGCCGATGATCTCGCCCTCGCGGTCCACGCTGTCTGTCGAGACGCCCCAGTTGATGGTGAAGCGATAGACCTTCTGCGCCTCCATCATCATCGGCACCGTCTTGGTCGCCTCGCCGAGCGCAATGGGCAGGATGCCGCTGGCCAACGGATCCAGCGTCCCGGCGTGACCGGCCTTCTGGGCGTTGAACAGGCGGCGGATGCGGCTGACCGCCTCGGTCGATCCCATCTCAAACGGCTTGTCTAGGCAGACCCACCCGTCGACGACGTCGCCCTTCTTCTTGCGGGCCATTATGCTTGGCCTATCGCGCTTCGCGCTGCTTGAGGCCACGATGCTTGGCCTACCGCGCCTCGCGCTACTTGAGGCCGGGTCATTAGGCGTCGTCCTCGCTCTCGTCGTTGCGGCGTTCCAGGTCGGCGCGGACGCGGGGATCGTCGAACAGACGGTCAATATGGCTGGCGGCGTCGAAGCTTTCGTCGTGGCGGAAGCGCAGGTCGGGGGTGAACTTCATGTCCAGCCGGCGACCCAGCTGGCCGCGCAGGAATTTCGAGTGGACGTTCAGCGCCTTGATGATCTCGCTCTCGTGGCCCGTGGTCGGGGCGGCCTCGACGCCGGCGCCCAGGGGTTCGACGAAACAGGTGGCGTGTTTCAGATCCGGCGACAGACGCACCTCGGTCACGGTGACGGAGACCCCGGCCAGAGCTTCGTCGTGGATGTCCTCCTCGCGCAGGATGTCGACCAGGGCGTGGCGGATCAGTTCGCCGGCGCGCAGCTGGCGCTGGCTCGGGCCGGCCGGGCCGGAGGAATTGCGGGTATGCTGTTTGTGGGCCATCGGCCGCTCCTTCTTGTTCGCCCGCCGGGGCTCGGACCCGGCCGGATAAGCGAAAGTCGGGCGGTCTAGGCGCGTGGAGCCGTCCTGTCCAGTTCCGCCGCTCGGGCGGACCGCATCACCTCGGCCGAAAAAATCGAGCGGGCCGGGCGGACCGTCACCCCGCCGGCGTTCAGCACCCCGGCCGTCCAGTGGTTGCACAGGTGCAGAATCGAGAAGGTGTCTCGACCGGCGAAGAAGCGGGCGTCGTCGCCGGGACGGGCGGCGGCCACACGCGGCGCGCCGTGAGACAGGTCCAGCGAGGCCTCGATCCGCCCCGCCATCCGGTCGAAGGCGGCGGGTGTCAGGCTCAGGGTCGCGCGGCGGTTTGCGGTGTAGCGGTCGCGGGGATCCTGGGCCTCCGGGTCCAGCATCAGGACGGACGGATTGCCGGGCCTGAAGAAGGCGCGGGCGCCGTCGGGCAGCCGGTCTGAGATCGGGCTTTGATCGACGTAGAAGGTCGCGTCACCCCAGCCGATCAGGATCCACTCGCCCGGCGCCAGGGTCGCGACGGCCTGTCCAAACGGCCCGCCGCGTCGCTCCAGGGCGGCTCGGGGTACGGCCAGATCTGTGTGGAAGCCGTTGTCCAGCAGATAGACCGCAACCGGCGCGCCGACGGCCGGCGGGGCGAGCGCGCCCGGCCGGGTCCAGGTCAACAGGGCGGCGACGACGCCGATCAGAACCGCCCCGATCAGAGCCGCCAAGGGCAGGGCCCAACGCATCGCCGTCTCTCCGAACGCCTCTCCAGCCGAGAGGATAAACGACCAAGCTTGACGGGCGCTAGGACCCGGCGTCCTCGAACGGCGAAACGGGCGCGGTCTGCCATTCGCCGCGCCACTCGTAGCTCAGGGTCACGCAGTGGCGGTAGGCGCCGTCGCTCCAGCGGCCGACAGCCTGCATCGTCAGCGGCCGGGGCGCGCGGATACGGCTCATCACCAGCCAGACCTCATCCGCACCGGGGCACAGGGCGCGGGCCAGACCCCGCCCATCGCCGACCTGTTCGATGCCGTAAAGGTCCGTCTCGCGCGCGCCCTCGGGCAGAACTCGCCGCGCGGCGTCCGGTCCCCCGCGCGTGAAATCGGCCGAGCCGCGCGCCGTGGTCGAGAACAGCCGCTCGACGCTGATCGTCCCGAACAGGCCGCGTCGAACCTGAAGCGTGATCCCCTTGGTCAGGGCCTGGGTGATCCGGTCCGTGGCGTTGTACGAAAAATAGCGGGTGTCGGCGTGCGCGGGCGCAGCCGCCGACACGGTCAGCAAGGCAATGAGAACGGGGGCGAGGGACGAGCGCATGTCTCTTCCTTTCCCGGCCATTGCGGCGACTTTAGGCCTCGCCCCGATCAGTGTTCCCCCAGGCAGCGCAGGGCGACCTCGAGGTTGCGCAGCCCGTCTTCTCCCGTCACCGCCGGGGTTTCGCCGGTTTGGATGGCGCGGGCGAAGGCTTCCAGCTCTTTCCTCAGCGGTTCGGCCGGCCAGCTGTTCAGCATCCGGGTCGAATAGGAGCCGTCGGGCTGCTGCCCGAAATATTCGGTGACCTGACGGGTGATCAGGTCGGCGACGATGAACTTGGTCTTGGTGGCGACCTGCAGGGTCCGGGTCTTGTAGGGGGTGACCCAGTTGGTGGTGATGTGGGCGATCACCCCATTGTCGAGCCGGAACTGAAGCAGGGCCGTGTCCTCGCGCTCGGCGCGGGTGCGGGCCAGTTGCGGCTGGACTTCGACGATTTCGGAACCGGTCAGGTGGCGGATGATGTCGATGTCATGGACCGCCAGGTCGATCACGACGCCGACGTCGCCCATGCGGGGCGGGAAGGGGCCGACGCGGGTGACCTGGATGGAGATGATCTCGTCGTCGGCGACGGCGCGCTTGACCGTCTCGACCGCCGGATTGAACCGTTCGACCTGGCCGACCATCAGGACGCGGTCGTTGGCCTTGGCGGCGTCGATCATGCGCTGGGCGTCGGCGACGGTGGCGGCGATCGGCTTTTCGACCAGGACGTGGACGCCCTTTTCCAGCAGTGCGACGCCGATCTCGGCGTGGAACCGGTTCGGCGTGGCGACGACGGCGGCGTTCAGGCCGGCGTCGATAAAGGCCTGGGCCGTGGTGACCGGGGTCGCCTCGTAGGCGGAGGCGACGCCTTCGGCGACGACGCTATCGGGGTCGAAGACGGTGGTCAGGTCGAACTCGCGCATTTCAGAGGCGACGCGCGCATGGTTGCGGCCCATGACGCCGACGCCGGCGACGCCGAACTTGAGGACGGGGGTGTTCGGCATCAGGCTTATCCCTTGTAGCTGGCGACGGCGGCGATGACCTTGTCCTGGGTCGCCTCGTCCAGGTCGGCGTGCATCGGCAGGCTGAGGACCACGTCCTTCAGCCGCTCGGTGATAGGCAGGCCTCCGGCGCCGTGCGGGAAGCGTCCATAGGCCGGCTGCAGGTGCATGGGCACGGGATAATAGACGGCGGTGGGCACGCCCTGGTCCTTGAGGTGGGTGATCAGGCCGTCGCGGTCCGCGTGCTCGATCGTGTACTGGGCCCAGATGGAAACGCCGCCGTCGATGACGTGGGGCACGGCCCCCACATGGGGCGCCAGATGTTCATTGTAGCGGGCGGCGATCCGGTTGCGCCATTCGATCTCCTGGCCGAACACCTTCAGCTTCTCGATCAGGATGGCGGCCTGGATGGTGTCCAGCCGGCTGTTCATACCGATGCGCATGGCCAGGTATTTCGGATCATGGGTGAAGGCGGTCGCGCCGGCCTTGAGATCCTTGGCCACCACCTTCCCATGGACGCGCAGGGAGTCCATCTCCTGGGCCAGATCCTCGTCGTTCGTCAGCACCGCACCGCCGTCGCCGTAGCAGCCCAGCGGCTTGGCCGGGAAGAAGCTGGTCGTCGTGACATCGGCCCACTTCAGCGGATGATGGCCGTCCAGGGTGCAGCCGAAGCCCTGCGCCGAATCCGAGATCAGTTTCAGTCCATGGCGGTCGCAGATGGCCCGGATGGCGGGATAGTCGGCCGGCTGTCCGAACAGATCGACGGCGATGACCACCTTGGGCGTCAGGCGCCCCTCGGCCTTGACCGCCTCGATGGCGGCCTCCAGGCGGACGGGGTCCATGTTGTAGGTGCGCGCGTCCACGTCCACGAAGACCGGCGAGGCGCCCAGCCAGGGCACGACCTCGGCCGTCGCGGTGAAGGTGAAGCTGGGGCAGAAGACGGCGTCTCCGGTGCGGATGCCCCAGGCGATCAGCGGCAGGATCAGGGCGTCGGTGCCGTTGGCGCAGCCCAAAGCGTGCTGGGCTTGGCCGAAGGCGGCGAGGTCGGATTCGAACTGGCGGACCTGGGGCCCCATGACCCAGGCGCCGCCGACGACGGCGTCCTGAACAGCCGCCTCGATCTTGCCGGCGAGACGCAGGCGCTGGGCCTGAAGGTCGATGAAGGGGATCATGAGGGGCGCTCTCCACGCAGAGATCGGGGCGGCGGACCGCTGGGTCGGACCGCAAGGGTGGCCGCCCTCCTAGCAAGATCGGGCGCGAGGGCCAAACGGGGTCGGCGTCACTTCGCGTTGCCCTTTGCAACCGTCGCCGCTTGGCGCCGCGCGGGATGCGCCTTAAGCCAGCGCTATGATGACGCTTTCAGATGCAAAGAACCGGGTCTCGACCTGGCTGTTCGATCATGCCCTTCCCTTGTGGGCCGCACGCGGGGTGGACGCCGACGGGCGCTTCTTCGAATTGCTGGATTTCGAAGGACGGCCTGTGGCGGGCGCGCGTCGCCGCACGCGGGTTCAGGCGCGCCAGATCTATGTCTTCTGTGAAGCCGCCGACCTGGGCTGGGACGCCGGGCGGGCGATCGCGCGGGCCGGCCTGGACGGCATGATCGCCACCTGCCGCCGCGAAGACGGTCTGTGGGTTGCGGCCACCGATGACGCCGGCGGCGTGCTGGACGAGACGCCGGATCTGTATGACCTGGCCTTCGTCACGTTCTCCCTGGCGGCGGCGCACCGGGTGCTGGGCGACGATCGCGCCCGGCCGCTGGCGCTGGAGACCCTGGCCCAGATTAATGCGCGAATGACAGCGCCGCACGGCGGCTGGCACGAGGCCCTGCCGCCGCGTCTTCCGCGACGCCAGAACCCGCATATGCACCTGCTCGAGGCCATGCTGGCCTGGCAGGCGACGGCGCCCGATCCGGCGTTCGAGGCGGCGGCGCGGGTCTCGCTGGACCTGTGCCGGACCCGTTTCCTGATCGACGGCGCCATTCGTGAGTATTTCACCGAGGACTGGGCCCCCGATCCGCAGACCGGCCACATCGTCGAGCCGGGCCATCTGGAGGAGTGGTCGTGGCTGCTGCGTCAGGCCAAGGCCGCTGGGTTGGATGCCGCCGAGGCCGCCGAAGCCCTGCACCGTCGCGGCGCCGCCGAGGGACTGAAGGGCGGTTTCATGATTCGAGAAGTCGATGCGCAGGGCGCGCCGATCGACGCCGGTCGCCGCCTGTGGTGTCAAACCGAAGCGATCCGTTCGGCCCTGGTGTTCGGCGACGCTCAGGCCGTCGATCTGATCGCGGCGACCTTCGACACCCATCTGGCCACCGCTGTTCCCGGCCTGTGGGTCGATTCCTATGACGCCGACGGGGTTTCGCCCGACAAGGCGGTGCCCGCCTCGAGCCTCTATCACCTGATGACCGCCTTCACCGAGTTGCTGAGACGCGACGCATGACCGGCCTGCCCGCTGTCTTCCTGGACCGTGACGGGGTCTTGATCGAGGATTCCGGCTATCCCCACCTGCCCGAGCATCTGAAGCTGCTTGCCGGTGTGGGCGCGGCGGTGCGGCGATTGAACCTGCTGGGTTATCTGACAGTGATCGTCACCAACCAGTCTGGCGTGGCGCGCGGCATGTTCGGCGAGGATCAGATGCACGCCTTCAACGGTCTGCTGGTCAAACGGCTGGCGCAGGAGGGGGCGGTCATCAATGCGGTCTACGCCTGCCCCTTCCATCCAGAGGCGCAGGATGAGCGTTATCGCCATCCCGACCATCCGGACCGAAAGCCCAATCCGGGCATGCTTTTACGGGCCATCGCGGATCACGAGATCGACCCGGCCAGATCTTTCATGATCGGCGACCAGCCGCGCGATATCGAGGCGGCGCAACGCGCCGGGGTGTCAGGTTTTCTGTTCCAGGGCGGCAATCTGGATGTCTTCGTGCGCGAGCTGATCGGCGTCTGACGCCATCGCAATTCCTTGCGCGGTGAATTAGTCTGGTCCTTCCTGGTTGAAGGAGCGTCTCCGTGAACCCTGTCGCCGCCTATGCCGAACGTCGCTGGAAGTCATCGGACGGGCTGGACCTGTTCGCGCGCGACTATGCGCCGGGCTCCGGCGTCGCCCGTCCCCCGGTCATCGCCATTCATGGATTGACCCGTAACAGCGCCGACTTCGGGGCCCTTGCGCCGCTTCTGTCCCAGAGCGGGCGGCGCGTGCTGGCGGTCGATGTGCGCGGCCGCGGCCTGTCGGATCACGCGCCTGATCCGATGACCTATCGCCCTGACGTCTATGCCGCCGACGTTCTGGCGCTGATGGAGCAGGCGGCCATTGACCGGGCCGTCTTCGTCGGCACCTCGATGGGAGGCCTGATCACCATGGCCCTGACGGCGCTGCGGCCTAAGGCCGTTGTGGCCGCCATCCTGAACGACATCGGGCCCGAGGTGGCGCCGGAAGGTCTGGCGCGCATCGCCGCCTACAGCGGTCAGCCGGTCGAGATCGGCTCCTGGGCCGACGCGGCGGCCTATGCCAAACGGATCAACGCCGTCGCCTTTCCCGACTATTCAGACGCCGACTGGGACGCCTTCGCCCGCCGCATCTTCCGCCAGCAGCCGGATGGCGAGATCGGGCTGGACTATGATCCGGACATTTCTGTGCCGATCCGGGCGGCGGGGGCCAAGGCCCTGGTTCCCAATCTGTGGCCTATGTTCCGGCGGCTGGCGAAAACCAAGCCGACCCTGCTGGTGCGGGGAGGGGTGTCTGATCTGTTGAGCGCCGCCATCGCCGAAAAGATGCGTAAGGCCGCGCCGGCCATGGCCTATGTCGAGGTGCCAGGCGTCGGTCACGCCCCCATGCTGGACGAGCCCGAGGCCAAGGCTGCGATCTTCGAATTCCTGGCGGACCTCGATTAATCCTTGGTCGGATCGATCTGGTTCGCGTCCCCATAGGTCAAGGCCAGGAAGACGTCCTCCAGGTCCGGGTCCTCGGTGGTGATGTCTGCGATGGTGATCCCGGCCTTGCGGACGGCGGCAATGACCTGTTCGACCGACGACTGCCCCTTCTTGTAGGCCACGGCGAAGGCGCCGTTCGGACGGGCGGTGACGACGAAGCCGGGCAGGGCGGGCGCGGTGTCCAGCGGGACGTCGGGCGTGACGACCACATTGCGGCTGTCCAGGCGGCGCAGCAGTTGCGGCGTCGGCTCGCAGGCCACCACCTGGCCCCGGTTGACGATGGCGATGGTGTCGCAGAGCTCCTGCGCCTCTTCCAGATAGTGGGTGGTCAGGACGATGGTCACGCCCTCCGCATTGATCTGGCGGACATAGGCCCACAGCTGGCGACGCAGTTCGACGTCCACCCCCGCCGTCGGCTCGTCGAGGATCAGGATGGGCGGATTATGGACCAGGGCCTTGGCCACCATCAGGCGGCGCTTCATGCCGCCGGAAAGGGCGCGGACATAGGCGTTGGCCTTGTCCGACAGGCCCAGGGCCGCCAGCAGTTCGTCCGAGCGACGCTCGTTCTTCGGCACGCCATAAAAGCCGGCCTGGACCTCCAGCGACTCGCGCGGGGTGAAGAAGACGTCGGCGACGATCTCTTGCGGCACGACGCCCAAGGCGGCGGCGGCGTCGCGCGGCTCCTTGTCGATGTCGCGGCCCCAGATGGTCACCGTGCCTTCCGACTTCTTGACCACGCCGGCCAGGATGTTGATCAGGGTCGATTTTCCGGCGCCGTTGGGGCCCAGGAGCCCGAACACCGAACCGCGCGGAATGACCAGATCGACCCCGCGCAGGGCCGTCTTGGGCGCAGCCTTCTTGGACCCGGCATAGGTCTTCTTCAGCCCGCGCACCTCGATGGCGTTGTCAGGCAGGATCGTCGCATCGGTCATTTGGGGCGCTTTGGTCGAGACATCGGGTCGAGCGGCGGTTTGACGCCGCCGGACGGGCCGCATAGGTATGCGCCCGACGCCTCCTCGCCAAGTCCACGAGTTGAACAATGCCGCCCCGCCATCCCGACGCGATCATTCCTCCGCCCGAAGAGGTCATTGTCTCGACCAAACGCGTCGCCTGCGACGGCGGCGGCGGCGCCCTGGGCCATCCGCTGGTCTATATGGATATGGGCGAGGACGACTTCATCGAATGCGGCTATTGCGACCGTCGTTTCGTCCTGTCGGCCCATCCGCATGACGAGAGCGAATATCTGAGCCCCGCAGCCCGCGCGCCTGAGGCCCACTGAATCTGCGGCCAAGCCGAGTCGCGGTTTGGACGTCAGGCGGCTATAGAAGGCGCTGACCCGCCACTCCCCGGACGGAGACAGACACTCTTGCGCTATCTGCACACCATGGTCCGGGTTCAGGATCTCGACGCCTCTCTCCACTTCTATTGCGACCTGCTGGGTCTGCAGGAGGTGCGCCGTGTGGACAACGAGGCCGGGCGGTTCACGCTGGTCTTCCTGGCCGCGCCCAAGAACCTGGAACAGTCGGCGGCGGAGCGTTGCCCCGAGGTCGAACTGACCTTCAACTGGGATCCTGAAGCCTATCAGGGTGGCCGCAACTTCGGCCACCTGGCCTACAAGGTCGACGACATCTACGCCGCCTGCCAGACGCTGATGGATGGCGGCGTGGTGATCAATCGGCCCCCGCGCGACGGCAATATGGCCTTTGTCCGGTCGCCGGACGGGATTTCGATCGAGCTGCTGCAGGAAGGCGCGCCCCTGGCGCCGGCTGAGCCCTGGGCCTCCATGCCCAATACGGGAAGCTGGTGATATGGCGCTGCCGGGTTCTATTCGTCTGAGCTGCCTCCTTGGCCTTATCGCCGCAGCGTTGTCGGTCTGCGGCTGCGCCTCCACGACAGAATCAAATATCGGCCGTACGGCGACCGAACAGCTGTTGCTTGCACGTGCGGCGGACAGGGCGGTCGAAGGCCTGTCTCTTCCCTTGCCGACGGCGGCTTCCATCTTCGTCGATGAGACCTATTTCCAGAGCGATAATTCGCGCTACGCCATCAGCGCGATCCGGGGCGCCTTGTCCGACGCCGGCTATCGACTCACCCGCAATCGGGACGACGCTGACGCGGTGTTCGAAATCCGCACGGGCGCCTTGTCGCTTGAGCAGATGCGTCGCGTCTTCGGCATTCCGGAAATGCGCATTCCGATCAACGAGACCTTCAATGTCGTCTCGGTGCCGGAACTGTCGATCTACAGCAACCGCGACCGCGTCGGCGTCGCCGAATTTTCCGGCTTTCTTTACGAGACCAAGACCGGCGCGCCCCTGGGCGCCGTTCTGCCGATGATCGGACAATATCGGATACGTAGCCACAAGCTTATGATGATCGTCACTTGGGGGCAGCAGCAGGCGCAACCCGGCCAGCGCAATCCGGGATCCAGCTGGACCGAATTCTAACGGCTGACGCGGCGGGCTCGGCCGCCTATGTTCCGGCCATGACCGACGCCGCCGCTTCCGAGACCGCCCCAGAACAGGATCGTCCCCTTACCCAGGACGGCTCAGCCATTCGGCTGTGGATGATCGACGCTTCGGCCTACATCTTCCGCGCCTATCACGCCCTGCCGCCGCTAACGCGAAAGTCCGACGGCCTGCCGGTCGGCGCGGTCCAGGGCTACTGCAACATGTTGTGGAAGCTGCTGAAGGACATGAAGGGCGCCGACGGTCCGACCCATCTGGTCGCCATCTTCGACCATTCGGACAAGACCTTCCGCAACACCCTGTACGACCAGTACAAGGCGCATCGTCCGCCGGCGCCGGAAGACCTGGTTCCGCAATTCCCTCTGGTGCGCGAGGCGACCGCCGCCTTCGGCGTCCATTGCGTCGAACTGTCCGGCTATGAGGCCGACGACCTGATCGCCACCTATGCCTGCAAGGCGCGCGACGCCGGCGGCGAAGCGGTGATCGTCAGTTCCGACAAGGACCTAATGCAGCTGATCGGCGGCGGCGTGGTCATGTGGGACCCCATGAAGGACCGGCGTCTGGCTGAGCCCGAGGTGTTCGAGAAGTTCGGCGTTGGCCCGGAGAAGATGGTCGATCTTCAAGCCCTGATCGGCGACAGCGTCGACAATGTGCCGGGCGCCCCCGGCATTGGTCCCAAGACGGCGGCGCAGTTGCTGGACGAATACGGCGATCTCGACACCCTGCTTGCCCGGGCCGGCGAGATCAAACAGCCCAAACGCCGCGAGACCCTGATCAATTTCGCGGACCAGATCCGCCTTTCGCGCGAGCTCGTCCGCCTGACCTGCGACGCCCCGGCGGCCGAGTTGATCGACGATTTCGCCGTGCGTGATCCCGATCCCGAGACCTTGTCGGCCTTCCTCGACAAGATGGAGTTCCGGTCGCTGCAGCGCCGCGTCGGCGACGGCAAGGCGGGCCCCAGCGAGATCTCGGCCTTCGCCCCCAAGCGCGCGCCGAACCTGAACGCCCCCGTCGCCACGCCTCGCTACGGCCAGGTGGTGGAAGGCCCGGCCGAGGCCCAGAGCTTCGACCTCGAGGCCTACGAGTGCGTCCAGACCGAAGAGGCGCTGGATCGCTGGATCGCTAGGGCGATCGAGGCGGGGACTGTCGGCTTCGATACAGAAACCTCGTCGCTGTCGGCGACGCATGCGGGGCTGTGCGGGGTGTCGCTCGCGGTGGGGCCGAATGAGGCCTGTTACGTCCCGCTGACGCATGAGCATGAGCCGCAGGCGGGCGAGGGGGGGCTGTTCGGGGAGCCGGGGGAGGCGCGCGAGCCGATCCAGCAGCTGGACAAGGCCAAGGCCTTGGCGAAGCTCAAATTTTTATTAGAAAACCCGTCGGTTCTGAAGGTTTTGCAGAACGCGAAATACGATCTGGCGGTCATGGCGCGGCGGGGGATCCGCGTGGCCCCCTATGACGACACCATGCTGATCTCCTATGTGCTGGAGGGCGGGCTCCACGGGCACGGGATGGACGAGCTGGCGCGCCTTCATCTGGGGCACGACCCCGTCCCGTTCAAGAGCGTGGCCGGAACGGGCAAGAGCCAGAAGTCGTTCAAACACGTCGCCCTGAAACCCGCCACCCAGTACGCCGCCGAAGACGCCGACGTCACCCTGCGTCTGTGGCGCCTCCTCAAGCCCCGGCTGGCGCGCGAGGGCCTGTCCACCGTCTATGAGACCCTGGAACGCCCCCTGCCCGCCGTCCTGGCCGAGATGGAGACCGCCGGCGTCCGCATCGACCCCGACCGCCTCAAACGCCTGTCCAGCGAGTTCGGCCTGCGCATGGCCGAGCTGGAGGCCCAGGCCCACGAGATCGCCGGCCGCCCCTTCAACATCGGCTCCCCCCGCCAGATCGGCGAAATCCTGTTCGGCGAGCTGAACCTGCCCGGCGGCAAGAAGACCGCGTCCGGCCAATGGGGCACCGACGCCAGCGTGCTGGAAGACCTGGCCCACACCCACGCCCTGCCCCGCGTCCTGCTGGACTGGCGCCAGCTGTCCAAACTGAAGGGCACCTATACCGACGCCCTGACCGCCGCCGCCGACCCCGCCACCGACCGCGTCCACACCAGCTACCAACTGGCCGCCGCCTCGACCGGCCGCCTGGCCAGCTCGGACCCCAACCTCCAGAACATCCCGATCCGCACCGAGACCGGCCGCGAAATCCGCCAGGCCTTCATCGCCGCCCCCGGCCATCTGCTGATCAGCGCCGACTACAGCCAGATCGAACTGCGCCTCCTGGCCCATATCGGCGACATCCCCGAGCTGAAACGCGCCTTCAAGGCCGGGCTCGACATCCACGCCGCCACCGCCAGCGAAATGTTCGGCGTCCCCGTCGAGGGCATGCCGTCCGAGACCCGCCGCCGCGCCAAGGCCATCAATTTCGGCATCGTCTACGGCATCAGCGCCTTTGGTTTAGCCGCCCAGCTGGGCATCGATCAGGGCGAGGCCGGCGCCTATATCAAGACCTATTTCGACCGCTTCCCCGGCATCCGAACCTATATGGACAAGACCAAGGCCGAGGTCCGCCAGGCCGGCTTCGTCTCCACCGTCTTCGGCCGCCGCATCCACATCCCCGCCATCCACTCGAAATCAGGCGCCGAACGCCAGTTCGGCGAGCGCGCCGCCATCAACGCCCCGATCCAGGGCGCCGCCGCCGACATCATCCGCCGCGCCATGATCCGCATGCCCACAGCCCTGGCCGAGGCCGGGCTGAAAACCCGCATGCTGCTGCAGGTCCACGATGAACTGGTCTTCGAAACCCCCGAGGCCGAGGCCGACCGCGCCATCACCGTCATCAAACGCGTCATGGAAACCGCCTCAGACCCCGCCGTCGCCCTGACCGTCCCCCTGGTCGTCGACGCCCGCGCCGCCCCCAACTGGGACGCCGCGCACTAGCGGCGAACCCGCCGCGGGGATTTGACCCGAGGCTCGGCGGTTGGGGTGGTGCGTCTTGAAAGGCGGGAAGTGACTCTATGCGGCTGTTGGGAAGGTCTGCTTTTGGCCGATGACCTCGTCACTGGAACACGAAGATAACCAGCTTCCCAAGCTGGTTCGAGCGACTGGATTTCAACCGCTTAACTGTAAACTGATTTCAAGCCGGGGCAGCTGCGCCAAGTAGCACCCAACGTTCTGTAAACTGCTTGGACGACCTGGAGCGAGGTCGGGCCAATCTCGGCATGCGGTTAGTTGGGCCAAAAATGACATCGTCATCTTTGCGTCGTGCCGATAGCTGGATAGGATGAAGCATCATACTCCAGAAAGGTTCGGCTGTTTCCGAAGCGATGGCACGAGCTGACCTGATCATATCCCTCGTTCGAGCAGCAGCTGGTAGCGACAAGGCTCTAATGAAGAGCACTGTTGAGGCCATGATTGCGGAGGAAAGGTCGAAGCGCCACGACGTATACGCCGATAGGTTGTCAAAGGCGTTGTCAGCTAGCCTAGCCGCCCCAGCTTCAGCTGCTTCGTTTGCGTCGCCGTCTCCTTCGATAGCCTCTGGCCGAGACTTCATTCTCGAGAGCCAGCCGCGACGCACCCTAAATGACTTAGTGCTCGATGCGTCAGTCCGCCAGCAAGTCGAGGAGCTGGTCACTGAACACCACCGAGGCGATTTGCTGAGATCATACGGGGTGCAGCCCCGCCACCGGATCTTGTTGGCTGGGCCACCAGGCAACGGGAAGACCTCGCTGGCGGAAGCTATCGCTGAGGCTCTTTCGGTCCCGTTCTTTGTGGTCCGTTATGATGCTCTCATAGGCAGCTACCTCGGCGAGACAAATCAGCGTCTCAAAAGACTGTTCGACTACGTCCGCACGACGCCCTGCGTAATCTTGTTCGATGAGTTCGATGCTCTCGGAAAGGAACGCGGGGACGTTCATGAGACCGGGGAGATCAAGAGAGTAGTTTCTAGCCTGCTGCTGCAAATCGACGCTTTGCCGACATACGTGGTCCTCATAGCGGCTACCAACCATGAGGAACTGTTAGACCGGGCCGCGTGGCGACGGTTCGAGATGCGTCTCTCCATGGCGAGGCCCTCACAGCCAATGGTGCTGGACTACGTGAAGAACGCCCTCGCTACAGAGGGAGTGCTGTCTCGTGACGCTGTCGCAGCGGTTGCAAAACTAGCGTTGTCCAGCTTTGCAGAAGCCGGTGACTTTGTTCGCGAAATAAGGCGACGCTTAATCCTTGCCGACGGCGGGATTTCGTTGAACGATGCAATCCGAGAGCGGTCCCGAGTGTGGGCTTCCCGCATGAGGGTTCCTGGTGATGGCGAGCGATCCGTCGAAGCCACTACTGACGTTCGACCCGCCACAGATGGCGGAAAGAAGAAGGGGGGCACCAGCGTTCGTTCCTCCTCCTCAACCGGCTCAGCCAGCAAATCAGGACGCTCGAGTCGGCCCTAAGTTCGACCGCCTGCGGAACGTGCTCGCGAGAGAGCAAAACGGCCTGTCTTTGCGAGACGACCCTGCTGCTTTGGCACCTGAAACAATCATCGTTTTCGAGCTGACAGGCACGACTGCTGATTTCTCGAGAGCACTCCGGCAGGTTCCGGGCCTCCAGCTTCTGAGCGAGGAGGAAGGTGAGTTCGATGATCCGGATGAAGACGAAGCGAACGGTGCTCTATACCTAACGGTCCCAGACGCGCAGGCGCTGCACGAAATCCTACGTCTGTGGGACCTGCACAAGGCAGATCGCCCTCTTGGACCGAACCATGCCTCTTGGGCGTCCGTTTTTAGATGTCTCCATGACCTGCGCCGGTGGGGACCAAGGGACCGTGTGACGGACGAAGCTGCGGCTCTTCTCCTCGATCTGATCGACGGAGAGGATATACGCATCGAAATCGAGCTCGTAAGTCGGGGATCTGCTGCTGCGCGCAACACGACGGCGCAAACGGTCGGTGCGATTGTGCAGGGATTGGGAGGCCAGGTCGTCAGGACCGCGTCAATTCCCGAGATCGGATATGAGGCGATACTAGCTCGGTTACCCGCGCCAGCTGTCCGTTCCGTGGCTCTGAGGGAAGCGGGCAGCTTGGCTGAACAGCCTGACGTGTTTGCCATCAGGCCACAGAGTTTCGCCGATAACCTTCATGTGTCCGATGCCGATCCGGATGCGAGAGTTGCGCCCGATCCGCGCGGGGAGCCCATCGTCGCCATTCTCGATGCAGTCCCACTCTCAAACCACCCATTGTTGCGAGGGCGCCTGACTGTCTTCGATCCTGACGATCTGTCCGCCATGTCTGTGGGGCGTCGGGAGCACGGGACGGCAATGTCGTCGCTGGTGATTTGGGGAGATCTCCAAGCAGGCGAGCCGCCGCTCGAACGCCCGATCTTCTTCAGGCCAGTCATGTATGCCTCCGTTGAACATGACGATGAGCGCTTCCCTGATGACCGATTGGTCGTGGACGATGTCGTCCGCGCGGTGCGGGAGATGTTTGTGGCTAGACCGCCAGAGGTCGCCGCTGCGCCAAGTGTTCTCGTGGTCAGCATATCAATGGGGGATGCGACCCGCCCCTTCGCCGGACGAATGTCGCCTTGGGCACGAGCCATTGATTGGCTATCTTTTGAGTATGGGGTCTTGTTCTTGGTTAGCGCTGGAAACGTCCGTGACCTCCATTTTCCGGACGTTGAGAGCGAAGACCATTTCCGAGCGCTCGTCGGCGATGCTCGCACAAGCACCAGTCTGGCCGCGATGCGGGACGCCTTGCCGCATCGTCGCATTATTTCTCCAGCTGAAGCCACGAACGCCCTCACGGTGGGCGCGGCGCACCATGATGCTCTCGAAATCGCCGAGACAGTTGCGAACAGTCACGACGCTTTGCCTAGCGGGCGATTTCCTTCGCCGGCAAGTCGGCACGGCCCAGGATTTCGGAACGCCGTGAAGCCAGATCTGCTGGCGCCTGGTGGGCGGTTACGAGGAAGGTCGAGCCCAATCGATAGTCCAACCGTCTTGCGATACTCGAACGCAAACTCATTAGGCGGCTTGAAGGTCGCGGGTTCAGAGCCAGAGATGTCGGCATGGTCAGGCTTCACGAGTGGCGCGACGGCTCTGACGGCTCGAGCCTCCCACCAGATCTACGATGCCCTCGTCGATGCATACGGAGAGGTCTTCACGAACCTGCATCGCGCTCGGCAGGCGCTGATACTTAAGGCGCTCTTGGTCCATCGCGCGACAGTTCCGCCGGAGTCGCGCGAGTTGATCCATCAGGTCTTCGGCCCCGCAGATGCCCGCCTACATCAAAGACGAAGCGCGAACGTCCGCAGGCTATTCGGTTATGGTTTCCCTGATTGGTCAGAAGCGACGGCGTGTTTGGCCTCGCGTGCAACGCTATGGGGGCATGGCACGCTCGGCGTCGATGAGGGACGTTCCTTCGTGCTTCCTATCCCGGCTGCCCTATTCGGAAATCGGACAGTTAGGCGAGTTACGGCGACTCTGGCTTGGTTCACACCAATCGACATCGGTCGAAGAACATACAAGGCCGTGCGGCTGCAGATCGAAGAGCCCGACCTCAACCCTCTAATCGGCGTGACCCCTCAGTCTGGTCAGACCGCAAAAGTTGCCGCAGCGCGTGGGACGACCTTCCATCGGTGTTGGGAGGGCGCGACTGCGCGAGCGCTGGTGGAAAATGCCGCCGTCCCGATCGTTGTTTCCCGTCGCCCTGACAATGCCGATGATCTGCCGGATGCTGTTCCTTTCGGGCTTGCTGTTACAATTGAGTCTGATGGCGAAATCGAGGTTTACGACGCCGTCCGATCCCGCCTTGCCGTTCAGCCTCGAGTGCCAGCGCGCGTGACGGTCTGACCTATTTAGGTATACCCCGGTGAGGCGTCTCTTGGGGCCTGATGCCGCCCCCTTAGGAGCGAGCAATCGCCCAACGGGTCTCTGGTCGGATGAGGTCTAAAGCAAAATAGGACGTCCACTTTTGGGCCGCGTTCCAATGTCGCCTTCTGGCGCTTAGCAGACGTGCCGTACCCCGCGATTAGGGGCGCTAGACGCAACGTGCGCGCCTATTTCTGCGAACAAATCCCCTCCCGAACAACCCTCTAACCCCGCCGACCCGCGATTTGCGCGCCTGAGGAGCGGGTGGGGTTAGGCTTCTCCGCATGGGAAAGCCGAGCAAACTGAGTGATGAGGAATGGGAGGCCTTGTTCGACCGCGATGCGCGGGGCGAGCGGCGGTCGGATCTGGCGCGGGAGCATGGGGTGTCGATCTCGACCCTCTGCTGGCAGGCGAAGAAGCGCGGGCGGATGAAGGGGCAGGCGCCGGATGCGGTGGATCATCGCCGGCGGCCGGCGGAGGGCTGGCCGGCGGATCATGTCTTTCCTCAGAGCCGGTCGGGCATGACGCCCGCGCGCTGGCGCGAGCTGTTGGCGCGGCGGAATGCGGGCGAGACCAGCGCGGTCCTGGAGGCCGAGTACGGGGTGACGACAGGGGCCATCGGCTGGGCGGCGAAACGCTATGGGCTGCGCAAGATGGACACGCCGGGGGCGGTGTATCAGCCGCGCGGACCGGCGGCGGGGGCCTATAACTATGGCCGGGGGGAGCCGGCCCTGTCCATCGAGATCGACTGGAGCGATCCGGTGGGGACGGTGCGGGAACTGCACGCCGATGTGCTGAAACGGCTGGGCGACGGGGACGAGCCGGAGGCGTCGCGGCTGTGGCGCTGGTCCCAACGGACGCGGATCATGGCGGGGGTCAGCGCGGCGGACCTGCGGGCGCTCTGGAAGAGAAACGCTACTTCTCGTGGGGGCTATCGCCCTTCGGGCTACTTGAGCCCCCAGACCCCCATTATGCCTGGGGGCTACCGCCCTGCGGGCTACATGAGCCCCCAGACCCCCGGTTTGCCTGAGGGCGGCCAGGGCGCTGGGGGGTTGGTTCTGCGCGACGCGCAGAAACCGCCGGAGGGGGATTGGTCGACCTGGTTGTTTCTGGGCGGGCGGGGGGCGGGCAAGACTCTGGCGGGGGCGTCGTGGATCGCGGACATGGCCGAGCGGCTGGGGCCGGGCGGGCGGCTGGCGCTGATCGGGCCGACTTTGCACGATGTGCGCGAGGTGATGATCGCCGGGCCGTCGGGGGTGATGAGCCTGCCGCGCTGGACGGAGATCGGTGGGGATGGCGAGGTCGAGTGGCGGGGGCCGGAGTATCAGCCGTCGCGGCGGCGGCTGGTGTTTCCGAACGGGGCCGAGGCCTTCGTCTTCTCGGCCGAAGACCCCGACAGCCTGCGCGGCCCCCAGTTCGCCGCCGCCTGGGCCGACGAATTCTGCGCCTGGCGAAACGGCGGGGAGACGCTGGCCCTGCTGCGGATGGGGCTGAGGTTGAGGTTGCCAGCCCCGGACTCCCCAGCCGTCGATGCACACGCGGCGTCGGACGGGGGAGTGGGGGCTCAAGGAGCGAGCGACCGCGTCGCGAGCGGTAGCCCCCGGCTGGTGGTTACGACGACGCCGCGCCCGACCAGGGCGCTCAAGGCGCTCCGCGCCGAGGCGTCATGTTCGCTCACCCATGCGACGACGCGGGACAATGGGGCGCATCTGGCGCCGGGGTTTCTGGAGGGGCTGGAGCGGCTGTACGGCGGGACGCGGCGGGCGGCGCAGGAGCTGGATGGCCTGGTGGTCGAGCCCGAGGGCGGGCTGTTCACCGCCGAGATGATGGCGGCGGCGCGGGGGGAGGCGCCGGTCTCGGTTGAGGGGCGGCCGGTCTATGAGCGGGTGGTGGTGGGGCTGGACCCGACCTGTTCGCGCGGCGGGGACGCCTGCGGCATCGTGGCGGTGGGGCGGCGCGGGGAGACGGCCTGGGTGCTGGCCGACCGCTCGATGCGGGGGTTGTCGCCGCAGAAATGGGCCGAGCGGGCGATGGAGACGGCGCGGCTGTTCGGGGCGGTCCGCATCGTCGGCGAGGTCAATCAGGGCGGGGACATGGTCGAGGCGGTGCTGAAGGCGGCCGGGTGCGGGGCGGATGGGGAGAACATCGGCTTTACGGCGGTGCGGGCCTCGCGCGGCAAGGCGGCGCGGGCCGAGCCGGTGGCGGCCCTGTATGAACAGGGGCGGGTGCGGCATGCGGGCGCGTTCGCAGCGCTGGAGGAGGAGCTGATGGAACTGGGCGGCGAGGAGGCCGAGAGCGGGGGTGCGGAGGCGGGGCATTGGGACCGGGCCGACGCCCTGGTCTGGGCGGTCACCGACCTGATGCTGGACGGCCGGGGCGAGGGGCCGCGGGTGCGGGGGCTCTAGGCCGCCATCACCGCGATGTCGTCGGGCAGCTCGCCGCGGCCCAGGAGGCCGGTCTCGAAGTCCATGAAGATGTCCATCAGCTCCTCGACGCCGGGGGGATGGGCGGCGGGGCGGAAGCGGAAGCGCCAGTAGCTGACGATATGCTGCACGGCGCCCAGTTGGTCGCCCAGCTTGGCGAACATGGACGGGGCGTCCAGCAGGAAGTCGCGGAAGGCGGTGGGGCGGCCCTCCTGGGTCAGGCGGGCGTAGGCGTCGTCATAGATGCGCAGGGTGCGGCTGACCTCGTCGCAGGTGCGGATGATGCGGCCGCGCAGGACGGCGCGGCTGCGGTCCAGATGCTCGCGGGCGACGCGGTCGATCTTGCCGGTCGGCTTGAAGGTGCGCACGGCCTCGGCCACGGCCGCGACCTCGCCCAGCAGGGTGGACAGGGTCCATTTGTAGTAGAGGAAGCCCTTCCAGCAGAAGACCCCCTCCTGATACTGCTCCGGGGCCAGGCGCAGGGTCAGGCGCAGGGCCTCCAGCTGGTCGCCGGGGCTGTTGGACAGGATCTTGGCCGCCATCCGCGCCGCCGAGTCCGAGGCCACGGCGATGGTGTCCTCACCCAGGCTGAGGGTGACCAGGGGCTCGATCTCGGCGTGGACGAAGCTCTGCATCCGCGCCAGGTCGCCTTCGCTGATGGAGAAATAGCAGGGCGCCGGGTCCAGGCCGCCGCGCCGCAGCTGCTCGCGCAGCAGGAAGGGATCCAGCGACGGCAGCCGGTCGATCAGGCGCAGGGTCTCCAGGTCCGGGTGGCCGGCGGAGAGGCCGAAGGCCTCGGCCATCATCCGCTCGAAGCCGATCTGGTTGACGAAGACATAGCGGCCGCCGGTCTTCAGATCCTCGTCGTCGATCGGGATGACCATCTTGGTGGCGACCTGGCGGCGGCCGGGGAAGAGATCGATCTCGTTGCGCCGCAGCCGGTGCTTGATGATCAGGCTGCGGTTCAGGGCGGAGGTGCGGAATATCGGGCGGGCGGCCCAGTCGGGATTGCGCACCGCGCCGTCGGTACGGCTCTCGCCATGCTCTTCCCACACGCGCAGCAGGTTCAGCACCCGGGCGGTGGAGGCCGAGCTTCTGAGATGCTCGAGGTTGCGGACGACACGATCAGTCATGGCGCCACCTTGCCCCCACAATGGTGACCAATGGCTTAGCTTCGCCGTAAAAAGACCGGGGGTCGGCGAACCGCCCCCTGGACTTCCCAGGATCAGAAGGCGGCCGTGACCGACAGCCACAGGCGCCGGGGCTCCTGATTATTGGCGTAGAGGTTGGTGTAGGCGACGGCGCCGGTGTTCACATTGCTGACGTAGGACCCGTAGCTGACGAAGTCCTTGTCCAGCAGATTGTAGACGGCGCCGTTGATCGTGACGCGGTCGTTGACGGCGTAGGAGCCGCCCAGATGGAAGACCTCGTAGGCGCGATAGTCGCCCCAGGTCGCCTTGGCCCGGCTGGTCGATGAATCCTCGGAGCGATAGCGGTCGCTGCGATATTCGCCGCGCAGCCACAGGTTCAGCCTGTCGGTGACGGTCCAGCGGACCGCCGCATTCAGCATATGCTCGGGCGTGTCGCTGAGCGGCCGACCGGCCTCGGCGCCGCTCTTCTGCTCGGAGTCGGTGTAGGTGTAGTTTCCCGTCAGCGACCAGTCGGGGGCGAAGCCCCAGCGGAAGGCGGCCTCGACCCCGCGCGTCACCGCCTCGTCAATATTGACGGTCTGGCTGAAGGTCTCGACCAGGGGCCAGAAGCCGTAGTCGGCGCAGTCGGGCAGGGCCTGTTCGCCGGCGGCGTACTGGGTCTGGGTCAGGCCGAACGAACAGTTGTTCAGCGGCACGCCGGTGGCGATCTTGTCCTCGAACTCATTGTTGAAGACGGTCAGATTGGCGCGGAAGTTCGAGCGGTTGTCGTAGAAGACAGCCAGTTCCGAACTGGTGCTGGTTTCGGGCTTAAGGCTCGGGGTGCCAACCGTCGGACGGGTGCCCTGGCCGGTGAAGCCGGTGATGCCGTCGACGATCTGGTCCAGGCGCGGGGTCTTGAAGCCCTGGCTGACGCCGCCCTTCAGGGTCCAGTTCGCCGTGGCGTTCCACACCAGATAGGCGCGCGGGCTGAAATGGGAGCCGAACTGGCTGTGGTCGTCATGACGGGCGCCCAGGGTCAGGGCCAGGGTGTCGGTGAACCGCCATTCGTCCTCGGCGAACAGGGCCCATTGCTGGTGTTCGTAGGGGGCGACGGCGACCCCATCGATCATTTCGGCGTCCCAGTACTGGCCGCCGACGGTGAAGCTGTGGTTGCGCCAGGACGAGAACAGCTTGGTGTCGAAAATCGTGTTGGTCGCCGTCAGTTCGCGCGGACCGCCGGCGCCGGGCACCCCGGCCGGGACGATGCGGCCGACCGTCTCGCGCTCGCCGCGCGACAGGGTGGACTGCAGCTCGCCGAAGGGCAGGCGCCAGTTGTGGGCCAGGACATATTCCTCCTGGTTGAACTCCATATCGGCGGCGTAGCCCTGAATGCCCAGGGTCCCCAGCTGGCCGGCCGAGTTGTCGTACCACTGGCGGGTCACGTCCACGTCCAGCATCAGGTCGTGGTCGGGGTGGGGCGTCAGGGCCAGACGGCCGCCCAGCGACCAGATCTCGTTCTCGACCGGGCTGGGGCCGCGCGTGCTGACCACGGCGTTTCCGCCGGCGTCGGTCTCATAGGTCAGTTCGGAGGCTTCGCGGGTCTGGTAGCGGCCGCGTAGCGCAGCGCCCAGCAGGCCGGGGATCAGCGGGCCCGAGGCATAGAGGTTGGCGCCGTACAGGTTGCCGAACGGGTCGTCGCCCTGAACCGTGGCGTCGGCGGTGACCGAACCGGTCCAGACCGTCCCGACCTTGCGGGTGATGATATTGACCACCCCGCCCATGGCGTCGGAGCCATAGAGGGTGGAGACCGGGCCGCGCACCACCTCGATCCGCTCGATGGACGACATGGGCGGGATGAAGCTGGTGGAGGTCTCGCCGAAGCCGTTGGGGGTGATGGAGCCGGCGGCGTTCTGGCGACGGCCGTCGATCAGGACCAGGGTATAGTCCGAGGGCATGCCGCGAATGGAGATGTTCAGACCGCCGGTCTTGCCCGCCGTGGCGCCCACATCCACGCCTTCGACATTGGCCAGGGCCTCGGCCAGGCTCTGATAGCGTTCGCGCTCCAGGTCGGAGCGAGACAGGACGCTGATGGAGGCCGGGGCCTGTTCGATCCGCTGTTCGAAGCCGGCGGCGGTGACGACGATGTCGTCCAGGGTCGCGGCGGGATCGGCCTTTTGCCCCGAAGCCTGGGCCAGGGCGGTTCCTGAGGTCAGGCTGAACACGCAGGCCGCGCCGGCCAGAAAGCGGTTTCGGGTCGAAAGTCTCATCACAGGTCCTGCCCCGGTTAATCTTGCGAGCGCCTCTCAACATCATTCTCAGTCAGGGCCAAGGGGGGTGTGCGCATGGGTCGCAAGGGGCGAGGCGCCGGTCAGGGTTGCGGGCCAGGTTGCTGGCGCCTGACGCGGACCGGGGCTAGAACAGGGTCATGCAGATGTTCGACATCCTGGTCATCGCCGCCATCGCCGCCGTCACGGTGACGCTGGGTCTGGGCCTCTATTCGCTGTTCCGGGGCGGGGACTACGCCCTGAGCCATTCCAACAAGCTGATGCGGTGGCGGGTCGGGCTTCAGGCCGTGGCCGTGCTGATCCTGGTCGGCGGCATGGTGTGGAAGGCGACGCAAGGGGGCTGAGCATGGTGACGCTGAACAAGATCTACACCCGCACCGGCGACGACGGGCAGACGCGGCTGGCCTCGGGCGCGCCCGTGTCCAAGACCAATCCCCGGGTCGAGGCTTACGGGGCGGTGGACGAACTGAACGCCGTCCTGGGCGTGGCCCGGCTGAACAGCGGCCAGAACGACCGGATCGACGCCATGCTGGCCCGGATCCAGAACGAGCTGTTCGACCTGGGCGCCGACCTGGCGACGCCGCTGGACCCGCCCCCGGCCTGGGAGGCGCTGCGGATCCTGGACAGCCAGGTCGAGCGGCTGGAGCAGGAGATCGACTGGATGAACGAGAGCCTGAAGCCGCTGGACAGTTTCATCCTGCCCGGCGGTTCGCCCCTGTCGACCCATCTGCACGTGGCCCGGACGGTGTGTCGCCGGGCCGAGCGCGAGGCGGTGCGGCTGGTCGAGGCGGGCGAGGCGGTCAATGGCGCGGCGGTGCGGTATCTGAACCGGCTGTCGGACCATCTGTTTGTGGCGGGGCGCCGGGCGAATGCGAACGGGGCCAATGACGTGAAGTGGAAGCCGGGGGCGACGCGGTAGGGGCGTAATCTCCTTTCGTCATTCGTCCTTCCCTTTCGTCATTCGTCCTTCCCTTTCGTCATTCCGGGCGAAGGGCCGCTTGGCCCGCAGACCCGGAACCCAGCGGCGCGCGAGAGCGCGAACCTGTCGCGGACTCGCTATTCCCACATCGTGCGGCGGACCCATTTCGCCTGACGGCGCCGCTGGGTTCCGGGTCTCCGCTGCGCTGCGCCCGGAATGACGAAAGGAAGAGGAAACAGGTTCGTTTCTTCTTGCGAAAGAGGCGGCCCGCAGCCCTCCATCTTTCGTCATTCCGGGCGAAGGGCCGCTTGGCCCGCAGACCCGGAACCCAGCGGCGCGCGTGAGCGCGAACCTGTCGCGGACTCGCTATTTCCACATCGTGCGGCGGACCCATTTCGCCTGACGGCGCCGCTGGCTTCCGGGTCTCCGCTGCGCTGCGCCCGGAATGACGAAAGGGAAGGGTGATGACGAAAGGGGATATGTTGTCTAGGTTGTGCGCATGGCGACCCATCGCACCTTTGTCGCCACCTACATCATGGCGAGCGGACGGAACCGGACGCTGTATGTCGGGATGACGTCGAACCTTGTGGCGCGGGCCTGGAAGCATCGGAACGGGACGTTCGAAGGCTTTGCCAAGGAGAACGGCTGGCGCCTGGTCTGGTTCGAGCGACATGTTTGGGTTGTGGACGCCATCACGCGCGAGAAGCGGATCAAGGGCTGGAAACGGGATTGGAAACTGAAGCTGATCGAGGAGATGAACCCCGATTGGCGGGATCTCGCGGCGAGCTGGTACGAAACAACCGATCCGAACTGGACGCCGCCGGAGGAGGATTGACGCCCCCCTCTTTCGTCATTCCGGGCGAAGGGCCGCTTGGCCCGTAGACCCGGAACCCAGCGGCGCGCGAGAGCGCGAACCTGTCGGGGACTCGCTATTCCCACATCGTGCGGCAGACCCATTTCGCCTGACGGCGCCGCTGGGTTCCGGGTCTCCGCTTCGCTGCGCCCGGAATGACGAAAGGAAGAGGAAACAGGTTCGTTTCTTCTTGCGAAAGAGGCGGCCCGCAGCCCTCCATCTTTCGTCATTCCGGGCGAAGGGCCTCTTGGCCCGTAGACCCGGAACCCAGCGGCGCGCGAGAGCGCGAACCTGTCGCGGACTCGCTATTCCCACATCGTGCGGCGGACCCATTTCGCCTGACGGCGCCGCTTGGTTCCGGGTCTCCGCTTCGCTGCGCCCGGAATGACGAAAGGAAAGGGGGGGCGCTTAAGTCGCCGGTCTGGCCGCCGCCAGCGCCGCCTTCTGGCGGGTGATTTCGGCGGCGCGGGCGCGGTCCTGGGCGGCGAGCTGGTCCTCGATGCGGATCAGTTCGCGGTTCTTTTCGTCGGAGGCCTGGGCGCGCGAGACGCCGTTGGGGCGGCCGGTGATCTGGGCGATGGAGATGGGCTGGGCGCAGATGCGGTTTTCCATGTCGTACCATTTGCCCGCCGCCTCGCAGCGTTCGCCCGGGGCGACCCAATAGGCCTGGACCGCGAAAACCCCCGCCACGGCGACGCCGAACAGGGCGAAGAAGATCATGGCCAGGCGGGGAAAGGTCAGAAAACGCTTCATCTCAGGATCCGTTAGGCGGGTTTTGCACGGGAGCTTGACCCCGCGTTACGTTGACAGGCCTTCGCGACCGCTCCATGTCCTGCCCCTACATTCAGGCGAATTCACGGATAGACCCATGAAGGTTCTCGTCCCCGTCAAACGGGTGATCGACTATAACGTCAAGGCCCGCGTCAAGGCTGACCAGTCCGGCGTGGACCTGGCCAACGTCAAGATGAGCATGAATCCCTTCGACGAAATCGCCGTCGAAGAGGCGGTTCGTCTGAAGGAAGGCAAGGAACACCACGCCGCCGGCACCGCGACCGAGATCGTCGTGGTCTCCATCGGCGTGACCCAGGCCCAGGAAACCCTCCGCACCGCCCTGGCCATGGGCGCGGATCGGGGCATCCTGATCCAGTCGGATGCGGACCTGGAGCCGCTGGCGGTCGCCAAGCTGCTGAAGGCGGTGGTCGAGGAAGAAAAGCCCGACCTGGTGCTGATGGGCAAACAGTCGATCGACGGCGACAATAATGCCGTGGGCCAGATGCTGGCCGCCCTGCTGGACTGGCCCCAGGCGACCTTCGCCGGCAAGCTGGTGATCGAAGGCGGCAAGGCCACGGTGACGCGCGAGGTCGACGGCGGCCTGCAGACCATCGCCGCCGAACTGCCGGCGGTGGTGACGGTGGACCTGCGGCTGAACACGCCGCGCTACGCCTCCCTGCCCAATATCATGAAGGCCAAGAAGAAGGAGATCGCCGTCAAGGCGGTCGCCGACTACGGCGTCGATGTCGCCGACCGTCTGAAGGTCCTGAAGGTCACCGAGCCGCCCAAGCGGTCGGCCGGCGTCAAGGTGGCCGATGCGGCCGAACTGGTTTCCAAGCTCAAGTCCGTGGGAGCGCTGTAATATGGCTGTCCTCGTCATCGCCGATCACGACGGTTCGACCGTTCGCGACACCACCCACAAGACCGTGACCGCCGCCCTGGGCCTGTCGTCCGACGTGGACGTTCTGGTCGTCGGGCAGGGGGCGCAGGCCGCTGCTGATGCGGCTTCGAAAATCGCAGGCGTCCGCAAGGTGCTGCTGGCCGAGAGTGGCGGCCTGGGCCACGGCCTGGCCGAGGCGGTCACCGACACCGTCGTTCCCCTGGCCGCCGGCTACGACGCCATCCTGACGCCCGCCTCGACGGACGGGAAGAATTTCGCGCCCCGGATCGCCGCCAAGCTGGACGTCGCCCCGATCTCGGACATCATCGAGGTGGTGTCGGCCGATACCTTCGTGCGGCCGATCTACGCCGGCAACGCCCTGGAGACGGTCCAGTCGGCCGACGCCAAGAAGGTCATCACCGTGCGTCCGACGGCCTTCGCCGCCGCGGCTGAGGGCGGGTCCGCCCCGGTCGAGAGCGTCGCCGGCGCCGAGGCGCCCAAGACGGCCTTTGTCTCCGAAGAAATGGTCAAGTCGGACCGCCCCGAACTGGGCGCCGCCAAGATCATCGTCTCGGGCGGTCGCGCCCTGGGCTCGGCGGACGAGTTCCACGCCGTGATGGAGCCCCTGGCCGACAAGCTGGGCGCCGCCATCGGCGCCTCGCGCGCGGCGGTCGACGCCGGCTATGCGCCGAACGACTATCAGGTCGGCCAGACCGGCAAGGTGGTCGCCCCGGCCCTGTACATCGCCATCGGCATCTCGGGCGCCATCCAGCACCTGGCGGGGATGAAGGACTCCAAGACCATCGTCGCCATCAACAAGGACCCGGACGCCCCGATCTTCCAGGTCGCGGACTATGGCCTGGTCGGCGACTACAAGACCGTCGTGCCGGAACTGATGGCCGCCCTGGGCTGAGGCTCGGCGTCGTTATCCGATAAGGGAAGGGCGCGACGCCGGACGTCGCGCCCTTCTGCGTTTGCGCAGGACCGAATGGCCCGACTGCCCGTCAAGCTACAGCCCGGCGCCTCCAGCGACCGGATCGACGGCTGGGACGTCGACGCCGAGGGCCGGCCCGTGCTGAAGGTGCGGCTGCGCGCCCGGCCGGTGGACGGCGAGGCCAACGCCGCTCTGGTCAGGTTCCTCGCCAAGGCCCTGGGGGTGTCGAGATCGTCGGTCGATCTGGCGCGCGGCGGGCAGTCGCGGCTGAAGATGATCGCGGTGGAGGGTCTGGACGAGGTTGAGCTGAAGGCGCGGCTGGACGGGATCATCGCGGCGGCTTGAGCGTTTGGGGGGGAACCCAAGCGAGAACCGATCATGATCCACACCGGCTCCAACATTCGCCACAGACATCCCGGCACCCGCCGCGCGGCGGTCGCCATACCCGTCGTCCTGCTGCTGTCCGTCCTCGCCTGGCTGGGCGTCGCGGCTCTTCTGGGCTGAGACCGGGCGGCGGGAGGAGGGGGTGATCCCGCGTCAGCGACGTCAATCAGCCCCGCAAAGGATCCCCGTTGTCCCACCGCAGGGGGGCTGTTCGAGGCTCGAGACGTCGATGGTGACGCTCGAGGAGGCCGAGCCTCCGTGGCCGTCGGAGACGGTGTAGGTGAAACTGTACCGCCCGACGCCGTCGGGGGCGGTGTAAATGACATAGGCGCCGCCGGGGCCGACGGAGGCGGAGCCCCCGGTGGCGGGGCTGACGGCGACGACGGCGAGGCTGTCGCCGTCGGGATCGCTGTCGTTGGCGGTGACAGGGATCGGCGTCGAGGCGCCGACGGTCGTGGAGGCCGTGTCGTCAGCGGCGACGGGGTCATGATTGACTGCGGTCACCGTGACCGTGACGCCGGCGGAGGCCCCGCCGCCGCGCCCGTCATTGACGGTGTAGGTGAAGGTTTTGACGCCGCCGGACGCGGGCGCTGTATAGCGCACATAGGCCCCGCCGCCGAGAACGGCGGCGCTCCCGCCGCCCGTGACGGGCGAGACGGCCGTCACGGCGAGGGCGTCTCCGTCGGGGTCGCTGTCGTTGCTGCGGACCTGGATATCGACAGAGGCCGAGGCTGTGACGCCGGCGCCGTCGGCGACGGCGAGAGGCGCGCGGTTGGCGACGCGGGTGGTGGTGATCTGACGCCGATTGCCGGCGCTGTCGTAAATATAGTGGATGGTCACGCCGTTGGAGTAGGCGGCCTGGATGATCCGCCCAGAGCTGTCGTAGGTAAATTGCGTCCCCGCCTCAGCGGGAACGGCGACCGACGCCAACATGCCGGCAAGGACAAGAAATCGGCCCCTTCGGCTCATCGCGCACGACCCGCGGAGGACGGCGTCGAAGCCGAGGTGTTGGCTTCGACGAGACCGCGCGGCGGAGAGGGGGTGAAGTTCGCCAAGGCTTCTGACCGGATGCGGAGTTCACGCTCGGTGGGCAGGGGGGCGGGCCCCGGCTGATGGCGGAACACGCCGCTCGCGAACAAGATCGCCATTACGGCGGCGAGAAACAGCCCGACAAGGGCGGCGGCCCGAGGCCAGGACACGGCCTTGGCGCGCTCCTGCATAGACGTGGCCGCGCGCCAGCGGGGCCGGTCGATGGTTGAGGCGGTCTGAGAGACGATCCATCGTCCGGCGTGGGACAAGGTCTCCACGACGCCGCCGCCGAGCGCGCCGATTCTGTCCTGCAGGCCGATTCCGTTGATCACAACGCCTCCCCCAGGCTGATCCCTCAAAACAATCTTAAGCGGAGCCGCCGCGAGTCCGCAAGATGCAACGCCAGGTTTAGTTTCAGCTTCACAATAGGAGACGGCTGTGCTTCGCTGCTCCCACATGCGAGTGCTGGGGGGTGCGATGTTTCAGGCCGTATTTCGGGGATTTTCGGCTGTGCATCCTCATTTGAGTCGGAACGTCCGGCTCGGCGCCGGCGTCGCACTGACCGCTGCGACGGTCCTCGTGACTCTTGCAGGGGTTGTGGGTCAGGGGTCGGTGCGGGCCCAGTCGACGCCGTCCTATTCGGCCCGTTCGGCTCTTCCTTCCTTCCACCTTGTTCAGCCCGCCTCGACCGTTTCACCGTCTGACGCGCTGGCCTTCTATGGTGCGCCGACCACCCCCGTTCATATCACCGCGAGCCCGCGGATTGAGGCCTTGGCGCGGGGGTTGGAGCATGATCCGGACCGCATCTATCAGTTCGTCCGCAACACCATCGCCTTTGAGCCCCAGTTCGGACTTCACAAGGGAGGCGACGGGGCCTTTCTGGACGGCTCAGGCGGCGCTTTCGACCAAGCCCAGCTGATGGTCCAACTGGTCCGGGCGTCCGGTTATTCCGCGCGCTATCGCCTGGGCACGGTCAGCCTAGGCGCCGAAGCGGCTTCAATCCTGAAGGTCGGCGAGGCGCGTCAGGCCTGTCTGCTTCTGGCGGCCGGCGGCACGCCCGCGCTGGTGAACGGGTCCACGTCCTGTGCGACGCTGTCGGGCGCGGTGTCGTCGGTGCAGATGCTGCACATCTGGCCCGAGATCAACATCGGGGGAAGCTGGTACGCCTTCGATCCTGCGCTCAAGACCAGCGCCCGCGTCAACGGCATCGACCTGTGGGCCGCCGCTGGGACGACGCCGGCCTCTGCGTGGAGCAATGTGTCCGCCGGCGTCTCGGTGGGGCAGGCGAATGTGACAGGTCTGAGCGGCTCGGCGATCGCCGGCAAGATGGCGACCTACGCCGCCAATTTGCAGACAAGCCTGATCGCCAGCCACAGCAACAAGTCGATCCATGAACTGACCGGCGGTTGGACGATCAACCGGGATTTTTCGACGCCGCGCAACACCAGCCTGCCGAATGCATCGGCCGTCCTGACCTGGGAAGGCGATATCCCGGCGCCCTATCGTGCGAAGGTGCAGTTTCACACCGGGGGTTTCCTCAACACGCTCGATCTGCCGTCGATCTACGCCTATCGAATTCAGGGCTTGCAGAAGGGCCGCCAGTTCATACTGGCCGTGCGCAAATGCGATCACCTGAACGCGGCGCCGACGGCCTATTTCGGCGGTCGGATCGCGACCCCTACGGCCTGTGAGACGGCGAATACCATCGTAGGCGCGGTCGATGACGCCAATTTCGCCGCCTGGGATCGCAAGCTCTACATCAAGATCGACCACCCCTATGCGGCCGGCGGCGGGGCCTACGCAGACGAGGAGGTCCTCAAATATATTGAGGTCGGCAAGCTCGCCGACATCGTCATTCGCACGGCTGGTGGGACCGGCGTGCGCCGCGGCCTGCACGCGGCGGCAATCGATCCACTGATGGATCTGAGGGTGGTCGCCGAGGGCAGCCCCTATGAGTGCAAGATGTATGGCGGCCCGGGACCCGGTCAGCCGATGCGGGAAGGCGACGTATGCGCCACCGACACTGGTGCGGAGGACTGGAACTACTGGACTCAGAACAACGACAAATTCATCAACGGAATGGTCGTCGCCGCAGAGATGAAAAGCCACAAGGACAATGTGGTGAACCTCTGGGCCGAGTTGTTTGACGCCACGACCGGCATCACCGAAGACCTTTCCGGCGCCCGGGTCTTTCACCAGCATTCGATCGGCGTCTCGCTGAACCCCAGCTACGGCTCGACCGTCCTGGACGTCGACACCGCCGTAGGCGTCGCGCCGACGGGATCGGACCAGCCGCATCATATCCTTTCGGCCCTGGCCGCTCTGGCCTCGGCTTCCGAAGCCGGCGCTCTAGCCCAGATCAGATCCGACGAGGACGGCACGCCGGCCGGCGCCGTGAATGGCGGCCGGGTCATGGCTTCGGGAGCCGGGCTGACGCGGCTCAACCCCGGCCAAACCTCGTCCTCCCTGCCGAGCGGCGTCGGGGTCGCCGTTCGCACCCAGGTCGATCTCTATCTCGCTCAAGGCTTTTCGGTGATCGTGCCGGAACAGGCGAGCGGCGGCTTCTTTGCGCGTCGAACCGAAGGATCGGAGCTGGCCTGGATCATCGGCAACGGGACCAAGGAGACGCCCTCTGTCAATAACGTCGATCCGCGCAACGATTTCCGCAAAGGCGCCACTGACGCGCCTCGGCCGCTGGACTTTCTGGGGTCTGCCGAGCAGTCCAACATCTCCGCCAACGTCGCTGGAACCCAGATCGGCTCGGTCGATCTCCGCTCGGGATCCCTATCCTTCTCCGAAGGCGACGAGATCACGATAGGGCAGGGCGAGTTTCCCCATAGTCTCAGCTTCAATCGCCGTTACGCCTCGTCCGGCCCCGCCTCGAGCTTTGGAGAACTGGGCGCCGGATGGACCCATAATTGGGAATCATCCGCCTATCGACGCTCCGACGTCACCGCCCTGATCAACGGCGCCGATGTCGTCTCCGTCGCGCCGACCTTGTTGGCCGCCATGATCGCCATTCAGGCCGGTCGCGCCGACACCATCGAAGCGTCCCTCATCAGTGGCGTCGCCCTCAACTGGTGGCAGGACGAAGGCGTCAGCAATGTCGTGCAGTTGAATGGCGGCGGTCGCTCTGCCCGCTTCGTGCGTCTCGCCAACGGCGGTTGGCGCAACGCCTCGTCGCCAACCGAGGAGATCGTCTTCAGTGGCGGGTCGGCCGGGCTCGCCTATCCGCAGATTTTCGACTGGACCCTGGCCGACAAGTCGGTGATTCATTTCGAGCGTTTCTCTACGACGCCTTCATCGCCCTATTACAATGACATCACCGCGCGCTCCCATGGGCGCGTCGGCATGACGTCCTGGACCTTCCCGACCGGGGTTCAGATCACCGTCAGCTATACATCGGCGACGCCGACCAACGCGCCCTACCTGCAGACGGTTTCTAACAACCTCGGCGCCAATCTCAGCTTCACCTACACCGCAAATCCGACCCAGGAGGCGACGAGCCAGTGCCTTGCCCTGGCTGCTGGATCGATCCAATCGGCCGACGACAAGAAGGCCTGTTCTTTGGCCGCCCAGTCCGGCGGTCGCCTGATCGGCGTGTCCAATGGCCCCAACTCAGTGGGCTTCGGCTATCTGGATGACTGCCATCTCAACACCAGCTATTGCGCCTATTATCTGACCGCCTCGACCCAGACCGGTCGGCGCAATCGTGAATATGCGTACGATGCTCCGGGGGCCGCGGCCGCGCCCTACCTGTTTGGCTATCAAAACCTGCTGCAGACCATCACCGACGCCGGCGTCGCTACGCCGCGCGCGCGGTATGTCTGGGCGGCGCTGGCGGGAGAATATGCGCCTCGCGTGATCGAGAGCTATGACGTCTATAATCGAAAGACGACCTACTTCTCGACCAACAGCACATCGTCGGGGGCTGAAGATCCGGCCGGCGCCCGCATTCGCCAGACCTATGACGGCGATGGCCGTCTGATCGCTGCGCTCGACCCCATGTCGCGCCGATCTTACCAATACTGGTACGGTTCGGGGCGGTCCCAGGGGGTGCAGTCGTCTTGGGGCGATCGCAAGGCTTTCGAATACGACAGTCGCGGCAATCTGACGAAGGTCACTCGCGCGTCGAAAGACGGCTGCGGAACCGATGGCTGGTGGTGTCAGACCATCGTGGTGACGGCTGCGTACGACGCCTACTGGAACCGGCCGACGAGTCTTACTCTGCCGGCGACGGTGGAGGGGCAGCCGTCGCAGGCCTGGACCTTGAGCTACAACAGCCAGGGCCTGGTGTCGGAGCAGTCGTCTCCCCTGGTGTACAACGCCAGGACCGGCGCCTACGCCCATGCGGTGACCAAGACCTGGTACGACGCCTATGGCCGCGTGACCAAGGTCGAGGACCCGACGGGCGTCGCCGCCACCCAGGTCTGGGGCGGGGGCGGGCTGCCGGCCTATTGCCTGAGACAGTCGATCGGATCGTCGCAGTTCGGCGGGCTGGCTCTGACGACCAACTTCGGCTGCAACGCGGCGGGGGACGTGACCAGCGTCACCGACCCGCGCGGTCACACGACGACGACCAGCTATGACGCCCTGCGCCGCAAGACGGCCGAGATCGGTCCGAGCGGGACCAACGTCCAGACCCAGTGGATCTATGATCTGGACGGCAATGTCACGCAGGAGAAGACAGCTACCTCGACCCCAGCGGCTGGCGCTCCTCGGACCGCACCGTGGTCTGCCGCCTGCGGTTCGCCGCAGACATGCTCCGCCAACGCGTCGGCCCCCAGCTCGCCAAGCTCGGCGTCTCCATCTGCCACCTAGCCCAGACCGACCAGGGCGTCGTCCATGCGGCGTGAGGCGCAGACGCACTTAGGTCGGAAGACGGTCCCGCTCGGCCGCATGCCAACGCCAGGCGGTGCGGACGATG
>NZ_BSFD01000003.1:68726-201327 GCF_027922165.1 Brevundimonas intermedia | reverse complement strand
TAGCCCGGCGCGATGGCGTTGGCGGTGATGCCATGCGGGGCCCATTCGTTGGCCATGAGCTTGGTCAGGCCGGCGACGCCCGACTTGGAGGCCGTATAGGACGGCACGCGGATGCCGCCCTGGAAGGACAGCATGGAGGCGATGTTGATGATCTTGCCGCCGTCGCCCTGTTTGATGAACAGGCGGGCGACCGCCTGGCTCATGAAGAAGACCGTCTTCAGGTTGATGTTCATCACCAGGTCCCAGTCGGCCTCGGTGAAGCCCACGGCGTCGGCGCGACGGATCAGGCCGGCGTTGTTCACCAGAATGTCGATCCGGCCCATGGCCGCCAGGGCTTCCTCGACCACCCGTCCAACCGGCTCGATCGAGGTCAGGTCGGCGCTGACGGCGTGGGCGCGACGGCCCAGGGCCTGAACCTTGGCGACGGTCTCGTCCGAATCCGACAGGGCGACGGAGACGATGTCGGCCCCGGCCGCGGCCAGAGCCAGGGCGATGCCCTGCCCCAGGCCCACATTGCCGCCGGTGACCAGGGCGACCTTGCCGGTCAGGTCGAATGGGTTGCTCATGCTTTTCTCCCCTTTTTCCTGTCGTTGCGCGAACTACTTGAGCTGACAGATGTCGAGCTTGTGCATGTCGGTGTAGTCGAGGTTCTCGCCGCCCATGCCCCAGATGAAGGTGTAGTTGGACGTGCCCGAACCCATGTGGATCGACCAGGGCGGGCTGATCACGGCCTCGCCGTCGGCGACGACGATGTGACGCGCCTTGTCCGGTTCGCCCATGAAGTGGAAGACGCGGTCGTTCTCGCCTAGGCCGAAATAGAGATAGGCCTCGGAGCGGCGGTCGTGCAGGTGAGGCGGCATGGTGTTCCAGACCGAACCGGGCTTGAGGACGGTGACGCCCAGAAGCAGCTGGCAGGACTTGACCTTGGCCGGGACGATATACTGGTAGATGGTGCGTTCGTTGGACGTCTCCAGCGCCCCCATCTCCAGCGGCACGGCCTCTTCGATGGAGATCTTGGTCAGGTCGTATCGGGCGTGGGCCGGGGTGGCGATCAAATAGAATTTGGCTGGATGTGTCGGGTCGTTTGAGGCGAAGCGCACGTCGTTCGATCCCATCGGCACGTAGAGGCCGTCGCGGAAGCCCAGTTCGACAGTCTCGCCATCGACAGTGATCGACCCGGCCCCGCCGATATTGACCACGCCCAGCTCGCGCGCGTGAAGAAAGGGCTGGCCTGCAAGGGAGGGCGGCTCGGAATGGGTCGGCAGACTCAGCTCACTATCGACCGGCGTGGCGCCGCCGATCACCATCCGCTCATTGTGGGAATAGTTCAGGCTGATCTTGTCCGGCGCGAATATGTCCGTGACCAGGTAACGGTCGCGGAGTTGCTGGTTCGTCGCCCCCTCCATCATGTCCGGATGGGTCGCCTGATATACCTTGTCGTACATGGAATCTCCGAGGGATGGGCGCGGGTCGGTCGGCAAAGACCAAGCCGGCCGGGGTGTGAGCCGTTCGTGAAGCCGATCCTTGACCCGGTTCTGAAGCTCACATAATGAGAATGATATATAAAAAATGGGACGGCGATGCTAGCGCCGTTTTGAAAATGGGATGGAAACCTGGGAAAGCGGAGATGATGCGTGGGCGTGCCCGCCGCCGTCAAACCTCATGCCCCGCTCGCACCCTCCATCCCGCCTTTTTTAATCGGCGCCACGGGCGCCTGGGAGTGCCTTCATGCCGCATCTGATCCACGACCTGGCTTACGCCGACGTGCGCGACACCATCGCGCGGCTGATGGACAATCTGGTCAACATCAACGACGAGTCGGGCGAGTTCCTGCTGCGGCTCGACGACGGCCGTGTCATCGACACCAAGGGCTGGAACGACTGGGAATGGACCCACGGCATCGGCCTGTACGGCATCTACAAGCTGTACGAACAGACCAATGATCCGGCGGCGCTGGACATCATGTTGAACTGGTTCCGGGACCGGTTTGCAGCCGGCACGCCGACGAAGAACATCAATACCGTCTCACCCTTTCTGACGCTGGCCTATCTGTACGAGCAGACTGGCGATCAGACCTTCATCCCCTATCTCGACACCTGGGCGGAATGGCTGATGGACGGCCTGCCGCGCACGGAGGAGGGAGGATTCCAGCACATCGTCTTCAATGACGAGAACCCGCAGGAACTGTGGGACGACACTCTGATGATGAGCGTCCTGCCCCTGGCCAAGATCGGTCTGGTGCTGGGCCGTCCGGAGTATGTCGAGGAAGCCAAGAAACAATTCCTCATACATATCAAGTATCTGTTTGATCGGAAGTCGGGGCTGTGGTTCCACGGCTGGACCTTCCTAGGGCGGCACAACTTCGCTGACGCGCTTTGGGCGCGGGGCAACTGCTGGGTGACGATCGCCATCCCGGAGTTCATCGAACTGCTGGATTTGCCGCCGGAGGACAGCCTGCGACGGTTCCTGATCGAGACGCTGGAGGCGCAGGTGAAAGCCCTGGCGGAGCATCAGGACGAGAGCGGCCTGTGGCGCACTCTGATCAATGACCCTGACAGCTATCTGGAAGCCTCGGCCACAGCCGGTTTCGCCTATGGCATCCTGAAGGCGGTACGCAAACGCTATATCAGCCCCGAATATGCGCCCATGGCTCTGAAGGCCGTGAAGGGCGTGCTGGCCAATGTCTCGCAAGAGGGCGAGTTAGGTCAGGTCTCGTTCGGGACGCCCGTCTTCGATGATCTTCAGGGCTATCGCGACATCCCGCTGACCTCCATGCCTTACGGACAGTCGCTGGCCATCCTGTGCCTGGCGGAATTCCTGCGTCAGTACATCTGACGCGCCGCGGTTCGGGAGGGGTCCGCCATGAGTGTCACGCCGTCGCAGATGCGTTCGCCGCGTTGGTATAATTATTGGGGCTGGGGCTCCGGAGACATGCTGGGGGCGGGCGCGCAGGCCGTCATCACCGGCTGGCTGTTCTACTTCTTCACGACCTTCTGTGACCTGACGCCGGTCGAGGCAGGACTGATCCTGGGACTGCCGCGCCTGCTAGAGGCGATCACCTGCCCGTTGATCGGCTATGTGTCCGACAATCTCAGGCACACCTGGATCGGACGCAAAATCGGGCGGCGAAAAATCTTCCTTCTGATCACCATTCCCCTGCTGCCCAGTTTCGCGCTGATCTTCGTCAGCGGCCAGACCTTCGCCTACTATCTGACGATCTTCATCTTCTTCGAATTGCTCTACACGATGTTCCTCATCCCTTGGGAAACGCTCGCGGCGGAGATGACCAAGGATTACAAGGAGAAAGCCAAGTTCGCCGGCGCGAGGATGCTGGTCGCCCAGTCGTCGGCCATCCTGGCCTCCTATCTGCCGACGCTGATCATCAACAGGTTCGGCGGACAGGATTCGGCCCAGACCTTCCTGATCATGGCGACCATATTCGGTCTGCTATTCAGCCTGGTCGTGTTGATCGTCGTGATCTTCACCTGGGAGCGGCCCTATACCGAGGACGAGAAGGCAGTGGTCGCCAAGCCGTTGGATTGGGGCGCGGCGCTGATGATCCCGGTCAAGATGTTCCGGGACCTGTCTTCGACCCTTCGCATTCGGGCCTTCCGCCAGCATCTGTCGATCTATCTGGGGGGCTATATCTCGCAGGACATCTTCAACACGGCCTTCCCGATCTTCGTCGCCACGGTGATGGCGGGGGCGACGGTCATGATCTCGCAGATGATGACGGCCATGTATGTCGCCCAGTTGGTCTCGGTGATGATCGCCATCCATCTGGTGATCCGTATCGGGCCCGTGGTCGCCTATCGCTCGGCCGCCGCCTTCTTCACCGTGGCCCTGCTGTTGCTGCTGGTCTTCTATTGGGTGCGGCCCGAGATGATGAGCCAGGATCTGTTCGCGGTGGTGAACCCCGCCAGCAGCGCGTTCGACCTGAGCGCCGTCTTCTGGCTGCTGACGCCGGTGATCCTGGCCGGCCTGGGGCGGGGGACGCTGAACTTCGTGCCCTGGTCGGTCTACAACTATCTGCCGGATATCGACGAAGCGGTGACGGGCCAGCGCCGAGAGGGGATATTCGCCGGCGTCATGACCCTGGTGCGCAAGTTGGCGCAGTCGGGCGCAATCATCCTGACCGGCTGGATCATCGAGACGGGCGGCTATGTCTCGCCGGTCGCAGGGGCCGGGATCGTTCAGACGCCCGGTGCCGTGGCGACCGTCGCGGCGCTGCTCGTTATAGGTCCGATCGCGGTCATGACGCTGGGTGCGATCCTGTCCTGGTCATTCCGCCTCGACGCCGCCAGCCACCAGGTGCTGATGAACGAGATCGAGCGACTTCGTGCGGGCGAGGTCTCGCCATCCAGTCCGCAGGCCCAGGCCGTGGTCGAGGATCTGACCGGCTGGCCGTACGCCAAACTGTGGGGACGCAATCCCCTCGTCGCCAAGACGCCGTCTGTGTCTGAGCCGGGCGGGCCCGCCTAACTTCGTCTCCGTCGGTCTTCGAGTCGGTCCAACTGGCCTTGGCTGCCAGGGACCTTGACGCGCCCGCACGACGTCGGCGCTCAGGGAAATTTCCCACAGTGTGGAACGGCAAAATCATATTTGGCACTAATGAAACGCGATGCTATAGATGGTCGCCAAGAGATAGAGCCCGATAAGGGTCAGCCGCAGCAAAAGGGGAGGAAGTAGTCGTCACGGCGTCTTCAATGACGCTCGGCGCAACCGAACACGCGATGCGCGAATGACGCAATCGATCCGCTTGGCAGATCTGGCCAGGGATCTTCGCTTTTCCAGAAACTGATCGGGACCGGTCGGGCTGAGAAAGTGTCGCTCAACAATAAGGCTATAAGCCAAGGGAGGAAATCTAGATGAATACGAAGACTGACGGACGTTCCACGCGCCGTTTCATGTTCACGGCCAGCACGGCGGCATTGTTGATCGGCTCGGCCTGCCCGGCCTTGGCTCAACAGACAGCTTCACCTCAGTCATCGACTGCGGCATCGACCCAGCCGACTGTCGTCGATGAAGTGGTCGTAACGGGCATCCGTTCCAGCCTGCAATCAGCGATGGGGCGCAAGCGGAACGCCGGCACAGTATCGGATTCCATCGTCGCCGACGATATCGGCCAGTTTCCGGATAAGAACGTCGGTGAAGCTCTGGGGCGGGTGACAGGCGTTCAGCTGTCGCGCGACTTCGGCGAGGGCAACGCAGTGTCGATCCGCGGTGTCGAGCCCGACCTGAACAGGGTCGAGGTTAACGGCGTCAGTATTCTTTCGACGGCAGGCAACCTGAATGTCTATGGCGGCGGAGGGCGCTCGAACGACTTCCGCGAATTGCCGGCCGAGATGGTCAAATCCATCGATGTCTTCAAGGGCTTCACGTCGGACATGACGGAGGGAAGCGTCGGCGGGACGGTGGCCGTCACCACCCGCAAGCCGCTGGATTTCCGCGAGCCGACCTTCTCTCTGACCCTTTCAGGCCAGAAGCTCGACACGCTGCCGGACTGGAAACCCCGCGCTAGCCTTTTCGGCGCGACCCAGTTTTTGGACGGTCGATTGGGAGTAATGGCGAATGTCACCTATGATCGCGTCCTGACTCGTGGCGACTTCTACGACGGCAACTCCTGGGCGCGACTGGCGGATTTCGACAACTCGGCAGAGAAGACTGTCAGCTATTACAATCAGTCGTACAGCCAGGCGGTAAACGATGCGCTGGCGAGTGTCGGGACGGAGGCGGGGTGCGCGACGATCTCGACGCCTGATGCAAACGTGCTCACGACGTCGGCAGCGCGGACGGCGTGCCAGAGCCAGTGGTATGACTATAACCCGCGAGTGAGCCGTTATCGGGTCTGGACGCGGGACGACGAGCGGACGTCCGGAGAGTTCACCCTTGAGTACGAGTTTAGTGACTCCCTGCGCGCCTTTGCGACCTATCAAACCAACTCACGCACGCAACAGTTGAACGACATCAACTACGGCACCGACTTCACGTCCTTGGATCGATTGAACTACGCCGTCGGCGCGACATGCCCACGCGTCACGACGACGACAGCCCAGAACGTTCCGGGCGTGGTCGTTGATGAGAACCACAATGTCACCTCCTATGTGGTCGGCAACTGCCTTGGGACCTCGGGGCGGGGAGGGGATACAGCCTTCAGCATCTCGTCGCGGGACTTCCTCTATGAGACGGAATCCAACTATCTGACCTATGGCTTCCGCTGGGTCGGCGATCGCTTGAAGGTCGATTTCCTGGGCGCGAATGCGGAGACAGAGACGCTCAGCCAGACCAACAATGTCTCGGTTAGCTTCAACACCCCCGGTTTGGTTGTCACCCTAGAGCCCGGCACGTCCGCGCCCGTGTTCACCTTCGCTGAGGGTTATTCGCCGAGCGACGCCTCCGCCGTCAGCCAGTACCAAATCCAGTATCGTCCTTCTCAGTCATCTAACAGCGAAGACCAGTACAAGCTGGACGCAGAGTTCGATCCACGTACGACCTTCCTGACGAACATAAAGTTCGGTGGGCGTTATTCGGATGCGAAAACAAAGGGGTATGACTACGGCGGCTTCATAATCAGCCCTGGCGCAAATCTGGCGTCTGAAGTTGATAACATCGTGATTTACGCCAACTCGATAAACTCGACGGCGCGCGTCAGCGATACAGCCACGGTCGATCAAACTGAGGCGCTCTACGGAAATCTCTACCAGACCAATTATTTTACGACGACCGAGACTTGGTCGCGGGCATTCTCGAACTCGGTGTTCGATGCGGCCATGACGCCATTGCCTTCCGACTTCCATTACGCAGGCACGCTGCCATCGACATGGATGTATCCGGACTACAACAGTGTCGCCCAGTACCTCGACACCACGAACTTTAACCTCAACAATCTGTATTCAGGCGTCGGCAACGACGGAAACACCTACGATCAAATTCCGTACAGCGTGAACGAGAAGACGGACGCGCAATATGTCCGTCTGGACTGGCAGTTGCCGTTGCTGGGATTGGATATTGTCGGCAACCTCGGCCTGCGGCGGGTTCACACGGAGACCAACACGTCGGGCAAGTTTACGCGGAACGAAACGCGGCTCGTAAACGGCGTGGCGACGACGGCGGTCGTCTCCAACACTGTGGTCAACCAGACTCGCGACTACACGAAGTGGCTGCCCAGCTTCAACATGAATGCCTGGCTCATAGACAATACGTTGAGCATGCGTGTGGGCTACGCCAAGCTGATGGCGCGGCCGCTGTACAACTTCCTGGTGCCGAACATGACGTGCACCATCAACTACACCAATGACGGCACGTCGGACGACGGCCCCGACAGCTGCTCGGCGGGCAACCCTGACCTGAAGCCGTATGAGGCGTCCCAGTACGACCTGTCGTTCGAATGGTATCCGAATAGGGATACCCAGTTGTCAGCCGGCTTCTTCTACAAGGATATCGAGACCTTCTACCTGTCCTCGCGCACCAGCCTGGGCCAGCAGGACGTGTTCGGCGACGGCGTGCTGTACTTCTACAATAGCTACATCAACGGCGAAGGCGCGACGATTTCGGGTGTGGAACTGACGGCGAAGACTGCGTTTACCTTCCTGCCCGGCGTCTTCTCGGGCTTCGGCGCCGACGTCAACTATACCTATCAGGAGGCGACCGGGGTCGGGGTCTACAGCCAGTTGGACGGTTCGGAGCTGCCTTATCCGGGGCTATCCAGCGACAGCTATAATGCGACCCTGTGGTACGAGCGTGGTCCCATCAATGCGCGCCTGGCCTACAACTACCGCTCGGAATATCTGGTCACGGCCGCCGATCAGTCGGGCAATCCGGTCATCAAGGATCCGACCGGCTATCTGGACGGCAAGATTTCCTGGAAGGCTCCCGTCAAGGGGCTGACCCTGTTCGCGGAAGGCAAGAATCTGACCGGTGAGGACGAAACCACCTGGGCCGGCGATATTCGCCTGATCAGCACCGGCTATTCGGGTCGTCGCTTCTTCGCGGGCCTGACCTACAAATACTAGCTCCCCGATATCCTAAGGGCCGTCGTTCGAGAGGACGGCGGCCCACTTTTTTAGTTTTGAGTTCTGACGCCAGCGTCAGTTCGGGCGAACGGAGCATTCCATGGCCTGTGTCAAACCTTCTCGCCGCGCCCTTCTGCTGGGGGCGGGCGCTTTGGCGGCGGCCCAGGCCGTCAGTGGGCCGGTGCTGGCCGCGGCGCGCAACGCGCCCGTCGATACCCCGTTGCGATGGCTGGACGGCGAGAAGCCGGCACGGCTTGAAGGCGCGACCTTCGGCGTGCCCTGGCCCCGTGGCGCGGTACGGCCGAGCCAGGCCTTCAGGCTCCGCAGCGGCGACGGCCGTGAGACCCCGACGCAGTCCTGGCCGATCGCCTATTGGCCCGACGGCTCCCTGAAATGGTCCGCCCATGCGGTCACTCCAGATGCGGCGGTCGAGGGCCTGTCCATTCTTCCGGGCGCGCCCAAGGCGCCGGCCCGGCCCGTGCGCGTCGTCGAAGACGGCGCCGAGATCGTCGTCGCGTCCGGCGATCTGGAATGGCGTATTCCCAAGTCAGGTCCGGTGTTGGTGTCGCAGGCGTCGCGCGCCGGTCGCGTCACCGTCCAAAACCTCTCGCTGGTCGCCCTGTCCCAGGACAAGGCTGAACTGGCGCCGACCGGCGTGGTGCAGTCGGCGCGCCATGCGGTTCAGATCCGCAAGGTGACGGTCGAACAGACCGGCCCGGTGCGGGCGGTGCTGAAGCTGGACGGCGTGCACAGCGACGGAAGCCGTGAATGGCTGCCGGTCTCGGTTCGCCTATATTTCTACGCCGGCGCGGAAAGCGTCCGCATCGTCCACAGCTTCATATTCGACGGCGATCCGGCCCGGGACTTCATCCGGGGCCTGGGCGTCGTGGTCCAGGCGCCGATGACGGACGAAAGCTATAATCGCCATGTCCGCTTCTCCGGCGAAGGGCCTGGAGTCTGGGGCGAGGCGGTGCGGACCCTGACGGGGCTGCGCACCCGCGCCAATCCTACGCCGGCGGTGCGAAGCGCCCAGATTGAGGGTCAGGCGGTGGTCCTTGCCGATCTGCCCGAGATCCTTCGCAACGACGGTCTGCAGTGGATTCCGGAATGGGGGGATTTCACCCTTTCCCAGCTCTCGCCGGACGGCTTCACCCTGCGCAAGCGCACGTCCGACGGGCACGCCTGGATCGATTCCAACGCCGGCGCTCGCAGCCGAGGCCTAGTCTACGCCGGCGGCGCGACAGGCGGCGTGGCGCTCGGTCTGAAGGATTTCTGGCAAAGGGCGCCGACGGGGCTTGAGGTGCGCAACGCCCATACAGACGCGGCGCAGATCACCGCCTGGCTGTGGTCGCCAGAGGCCCCGCCGATGGATATGCGCCCGTACCGCAGCGCCAACGGCATGGATACGACGGCCGAGGAAATGGTCGGCCTGAACATCACCTATGAGGACTATGAGGATGGCTGGGACGACGCGCACGGCGTCGCCCGCACCTCCGAACTGACGCTGTGGGCCCTGGGGGCGACGCCGTCGCACGCCGAGTTTTCGGCCATGGCCGAACAGGTGGCCGATCCAGCCCGTCTGACGGTCGAACCGGCGCGCCTGCACGCCGCCGGGGTGTTCGGAGACTGGGGCCTGCCAGATGCGTCCACGCCCATCCGTCAGGGGCTGGAAGGGCGTCTGACCTATCTGCTCGACCACTATATGAAGGAGGCCGAGCAGAGGCGCTGGTACGGCTTCTGGTCGTATGGCGACGTCATGCACACCTATGACCCGGACCGTCATATGTGGCGGTACGACGTGGGCGGATACGCCTGGGACAACTCCGAGCTCTCGACCGATCTCTGGCTGTGGACCAGCTATCTCCGCACGGGACGCGCCGATCTGTTCAAGTTCGCCGAGGCGATGACCCGCCATACGGGCGAGGTCGATGTCTATCATCTGGGGCGGTTCAAGGGGTTTGGAACGCGGCACGGCGTGCAGCACTGGTCCGACTCGTCGAAACAGCCGCGGGTCTCGAATGTCGCCTATCGTCGGATCTATTATTTCCTGACCGCAGACGAGCGGGTGGGCGATCTGATGCGGGAACTGACGACGTCAGAAGAGGCCCTGCTCAACGTGGACATCTCGCGCAAACTGCCCCCAGCGCCCGGACGGGCCGTTCCAGAAGGGCAGGTGGTGTCAGGTTTCGGAACCTCATGGGGCGCCTTCATCGCCGCCTGGCTGACAGAATGGGAGCGAACGCGCGACCCGCGTTGGCGCGACCGTATCCTGAACGGGATGAACACGATCGCCGGCCTGAAACGCCGCTGGTTCGCGGGTGAAGCGCCCTTTGACTTGGCCACCGGCCGTTATCAGGGGCAGGGCGACTATGTCGGGGTGTCGCATCTCAGCGCGGTGTTCGGGGTCGTCGAGATGACGTCCGAGTTGCTGGATCTGCTGGACGTGCCCGCCTATCGCGCCGCCTGGCTGGAATATTGCCGCTACTATAATGCGCCGCCGGCCGAAATTTCGGCCCTGCTCGGTACTGTCCCGCCGGGGCGCTCGCTGGTGGAGGGGCATTCGCGCCTGACCGCCTACGCCGCCCATCAGGAGAATGACCACGCCCTGGCTCTACGCGCCTGGTCCGAGTTCCTGGGGCGGGACGCGCAGAGCCTGCGCGCCTTGCTGAACGCCCGGACGACCACCGTCGGCGGGGTGGATGTGTTGCGTCCCATCGAGGAAGATCCACAGGTTTCGACCAATGACGCGGCTCAGTGGAGTCTGGCGGCCATTCAGAACCTGGCTCTGGTCGGAGACAGTCTGGAGGAAGCCGCCTTGCGGATCGGCTTCACGTCATGAAGACAGTGCGGGCGGCCGTCGTTCTGCGGCCGCTCGCCCCCGTTCAAATGCGGTAGATCGTCTCGGCGTTGGCGGCGAACAGACGGTCGCGCTCGTCGGCCGAGAAGTCGGCCGTGATGGCGTCAAAGGCCGAATAGAAGGCGTCGAAGGTTCCGTGGACGCGCTCGACCGGGAAGTCCGAGGCGAACATGGCGCGCTCGGTCCCGAAGACCTCGATACATTCAAGCACCGTCGGTCGGATGGATTCCAAGGTCCAGGCGCGGTCAGTAATGCCCAGGCCCGAGATCTTGATCGATGCCTGGGGCTGGGCGGCCAGAAGGCGCAGGCCCCTGCGCCACCGCTCCATGCCGGCTGCGTCGCGGTCGGTCGGCAGACCGGCGTGATTGACGATGATCGGTATGTCGGGGTGGCGGGCGGCGATGATGGCCGCCGTCGCCATCTGCGACGGATAGAGCTGCAGGTCGAACGACAGGCCATGGCGCGCCAGTTTGGCGAACCCCTCGACCCACTGCGGATCGCGCAGCAGGTCGCGGTCGGTATAGGTCTTCAGCGGATCCTCGTGCCAGCAGACGATCTGACGCACGCCGCGCACGTTCGGCCGCGCGGCCTGGGCCTCCAGCAAGGCGTCCAGGTCGGGGTCCAGCAGGTCGGCGCCGGCGACGACGCCGTGGGGATAGGCCCGCTGATCGGCCATAGCCTGAAGCCAGTCCGTCTCGGACAGTTGCTGTCCCCTCGGCTGGCCGGCCTCGACATGGACGATCTTGTCCAAGCACCATCCGGCCGTGTCCGACAGATAGTCGTCCAGCAGATAGTTCCTGTGCGCGATGGCGGACATGTCCCCCGCCGGATTGTTCGGCAGGGGATCGTCCTGAAGCCAGCCATAGCGCGCGCGTGACAGGTCCCACAGGTGGACGTGGGGATCGACGATGCGAAGGCCCGACGGCACCCGTCGGACCCTAGTAGGTCGTGCGGCCGCCAGACGTGTCGAACGTCGAGGCGGTGGTGAAGCTGCACTCTTCAGAGGCCATGAAACACACCATGGCCGCACTCTCCTCGACCTCGCCCAGGCGGCCCATCGGGATCTTGGAACGCATATAGTCGACCTGGCTCTGGGGCAGTTGCTCCAGGATCGGGCTTTCGAAGGTCGCAGGCGTCAGGCTGTTGGCTATGACGCCCTTGCCCGCCAGTTCCTTGCCCAGTGACTTGGTGAAGCCGATCACGCCGGCCTTTGAGGCCGAATAGGCGCTTGCGTTCGGATTGCCCTCCTTGCCGGCCACCGAGGCGACATTGACGATACGGCCATAGCCGTTCTCGAGCATGAAGGGCACGATGGCGCGCGAGCAGTAGAAGACGCCGTTCAGATTGATGTCGACGACGCGCTTCCAACTGTCGATCGGGAACTCATGCACCGGAACTGTGGCGCCGGTGATCCCGGCCGAGGCGACTAGGATGTCAATCCGGCCCAGCCGCTTGGCGGATTCAGCCGCCGCCGCCGCGACCGCGTCAGGATCGGCGACGTCCAGGGCGATCACATGGGTCGCGCCGACCTCGTCTGCCGCCGCCGCCAGCGCATCGGCGTTGAGGTCCCACAGCACCACCTTGCCGCCCTCGGCGACGATGCGGGCGGCCGAGGCCCTGCCCAACCCAGAGGCGCCGCCGGTGATGACGGCGGTGCGGCCTTCGAACCGTCCTGCGTAAGCGCTCATCGGGTCCATTCCACGAAAGTCTGGCCCTGCTCGCCCAGCTTCTGGATGCCCAGGCGAACCGTGTCGCCGGGCTTCAGGTACAGGGGCGGCTTTTGGCCTAGGCCCACGCCGGGCGGGGTGCCGGTGGTGATCAGGTCTCCGGGCTCCAGCGTCATGAACTCCGACAGATAGGAGACGATCTCGGCCACACCGAAGATCATGGTCCGGGTGTTGCCGGTCTGCATCCGCTTGCCGTTCAGGTCCAGCCACATGTCCAGGTTCTGGACGTCGCCGACCTCGTCGGTCGTGACCAGCCAGGGGCCGACGGGGCCGAAGGTGTCGCAACCCTTGCCCTTGTCCCAAGTGCCGCCGCGTTCAGTCTGGAAGGCGCGCTCGGACACGTCATTGATCAGGACATAGCCGGCGACATGGTCCAGCGCCTCGGCCTGGGTGACATAGGTGGCGGTCTTGCCGATGACGACGCCCAGCTCGACCTCCCAATCGGTCTTTTCGGACCCGCGCGGGATGATGACGTCGTCGTTGGGGCCGTTCAGGCAGGTGATGGCCTTGGTGAAGACCACCGGCTCGGCCGGGATGGGCAGATTGGACTCCTCCGCATGGTCGGCGAAGTTCAGGCCGATGGCGATGAACTTGCGGCTGCCGTTCACCGGCACGCCATAGCGGGGCTGGCCCTCGACCAGGGGGAGGGTGGCCGGATCGATGGCCTTCAGGGCCTCGAGCGCCGGGCCGTGCAGTTGTTCCGGCGTAATGTCGGCGATGACGCCGGACAGGTCGCGAATGCGGCCCTCGGCGTCCAGCGTGCCGGGTTTTTCGTGACCCTTGGGGCCGTAGCGCAGCAGTTTCATGGGGTGAGGTCTTTCGTCTTAGCGCGCGTACGGGCGGTGCAGGGCGATGTCGCGGTTCAGTTCGACGCCGAAACCGGGGGCGTCAGGAACCTTCAGCCTGCCGTTCACGGGAACGGGTTCGCCGATCAGCTGGGGGTGGAACATGGGCACGACCTCGTCGGCGCCGGGGGCCATCATCAGGAACTCCGCGAACGGGCTGTTATGGCGCGTCACCACGAAGTGGTAGGAATAGACTGACGATCCGTGCGGGATCATCAGCACGCTCTTGGCGTCGGCCATGGCGGAGATCTTGATCAGTTCGGTTACGCCGCCGCACCAGCCTACGTCCGGCTGGATGATGTCGCAGCATTCCATTTCCAGCAGCATGCGGAAGCCCCAGCGGGTGGCTTCATGCTCGCCGGTGGTGACCAGCATCCCCTTGGGCGCTTTCTTCTTCAGCGCCTGATAGCCCCAGTAGTCGTCGGGGCTCAGCGCCTCCTCGATCCACTTCAGACCCAGCTTGTGCGCCTCTTGCGCCAGGCGGGTGGCGTAGTTGAGGTCCAACGCCATCCAGCAGTCGAACATCAGCCAGAAGTCGTCGCCACAGGCGTTCCGCATCGCCTCCAGCTCGGCCAGGTTCTTGTGCAGGCCGTCCTCGCCCTCGGCGGGGCCGTGGTGCAGGGGCATCTTGCCGCCGATGAAGCCCAGTTCCTTGGCTTTGTCGGGGCGGGCGCCGGTGGCGTAGAAGGTCAGTTCGTCGCGAACAGCGCCGCCCAGCATGGCGAAGACGGGTTCCTGTCGCAGGCGGCCCAGCAGATCCCACAGCGCCAGATCGACGCCCGAGATGGCGTTCACCACTAGGCCCTTGCGGCCATAATACTGGGTGGAGAAATACATCTGGTCCCAGATTTTCTCGACCTCGGAGGGATCGCGCCCCTCCAGAAACCGCGCCAGGTGCTTCTCGACGATATAGGCGGCGGGTTCGCCCCCGGTCGTCACCGCGAAGCCGACGACGCCGTTCTCGGCCTCGATCTCAACTACCAGCGTGCCCAGAACATTGATGCCGAAGCTGCGGCGGCTCTGGCGATACTCGGGATATTTCGCCATCGGCGTGGCGATGTGGTCGTCGATCCAGTGACCGTCGCCTTGATCGTGATAGTCCGCGCCGCCGCCCGTCCCGTCGTTCTTCACGACAAAGGCGCGCACGTGTTTTATCTTGGGGAGCCTGCTCATCGACGCACCATAGAAATTGGGCGATAGATTCCCACATATCGGGACATCACTGGATTTCTTTCTCGAACCGCGCCAATATTGGTCCCGATTCCAGGATCAACTTGCGCGCTTTGCTACATTCTGAGAATGAGGATTACGAAATGGGACGAGTGACGTCAATCAAGACCGCGCAGGTCGATGGGGAAGAAGAAGTCGGCGCCAAGGCGTCCGGCAGCCAGACCCTGCTGCGGGGGCTGGACGTAATCGAAGCCCTGATCGACGGTCCCATGCCCTTGGCTGAACTGTCCGAAAAGCTGGAGCTGACACGCAGCACCACCCACCGTTTGGCCTCGGCCCTGGTCGATCGCCGTCTGTTGTCGTTCCGGCCGCGTGAAGGTTACAGCCTGGGTCCCAAACTGCTGGAACTGGGCCACGCCGCTAGCCAGCAGATGCACCTGCCGCGTATCGCCCGCCCCTGGCTGGAACAGTTGTCGGAACAGACGCAGGATACGGTCCATCTTGGCGTGCTCGACGGCCGGCACGCCCTCTATCTCGACAAGGTCGCCGGCCGGCGTCGCATCAATATCGGCTCTCGCCTGGGGGAGCGGCATCCCATCGCCTCGACGGGTTTGGGCAAGGCGCTGATCCTCGACATGTCCGAGCCGGAGTGGATAGACTTCTACGCGCCTGAGGGCGTTGCCTTCGATTCGGCCGCCCGTGCGGTCTGGCTGGAGCGGATGCGCAGTTACGCCCAAAAGGGCTACGCCTTTGACCTGGAAGAGAACGAGGATCAGATCCGCTGCGTCGCCGCGCCGGTTCGGTCGGTTGACGGGCGGATCGTCGCCGCACTCAGCGTCTCTTCCGCCGCTCAGTACATGTCGGACGCCCGAATGGCGGAACTGACCCGCACCGTAACTGAAGCCGCCGACGCCATCAGCGCGGACCTCGGCTGGCTGCCCAAACGCTGAACTGTAAATCGCCGGAGCCTCCATGCTGCTTGAAGACAAGGTCGTCCTGATCACGGGCGCATCACGGGGCATAGGCAGGGCGACAGCGCTTGAAGCTGCCCGTCAGGGTGCGAACGTCGCCATCAACACCTATCGTGACGCCAAAGCCGCCGCCGAGGTGGTCGCCGAGATCGAGGCCCTGGGCCGTCGGGCCGTCGCCATCGATGGGGATGTGGCTCTGCCAGACAGTGCGACAGGCTTTGTCAGCGCGGCGGTCGAGGCGTTCGGCCGCGTCGATGTCTTCGTCTCCAACGCCGGCATCTGTCCCTTCCACGCCTTCCTCGACATGCCTGTCGAGACCCTGCGACGCACGATGGAGGTCAATCTTCACGGGGCCTATTTCATGACCCAGGCGGCCGCAAACCAGATGGTGAAGCAGGGGGAGGGCGGAGCTATCGTCGCCATCAGTTCGATTTCGGCTCTTGTGGGCGGCGAAATGCAGACTCACTATACCCCCACCAAGGCCGGGGTTCACAGCCTGATGCAGTCCTGCGCCGTCGCCCTGGGCCGACACGGCATCCGCTGCAACTCCGTCCTGCCGGGCACCATCGCCACCGACATCAACAAGGACGATCTCGCCGACCCGGCCAAGCGCGAATATATGGAAGGGCGCATCCCGCTGGGGCGTCTGGGGCGGCCTGAGGACATCGCTTCGGTCGTGGCCTTCCTGGCCTCGGACATGGCGTCCTATATGTCCGGCGCGGCTCTGCTGGTCGACGGCGGCGCCTTCGCCAACTTCCAGTAGGACGCCAGGGTGATCATCTCCTCGCCGGGCGACTATCGCGAAGCCGCGCGCCGCAAGCTGCCGCCGTTTCTATTCCATTACATTGATGGCGGCGCCTATGCCGAACAGACCCTGCGGCGCAATGTCGAGGACTGGCAGGCCATCGCCCTGCGTCAGCGCGTGCTGCAGGACATGTCGAGTCTGAACCTCGAGACCCGGCTGTTCGACGAGACCCTGCGCCTGCCGATCATCCTGGCGCCCGTGGGCCTGACGGGCATGTACGCCCGGCGCGGCGAGGTTCAGGCGGCCAAGGCGGCGGCCTCGCGCGGCCTGCCCTTCACCCTGTCCACCGTCTCGGTCTGCCCGATCGAGGAGGTGGCGCCGGCCATCGACCGGTCCATGTGGTTCCAGCTCTATGTCCTGCGCGACCGGGGCTTCATGCAGAATGCGCTGGAGCGGGCCAAGGCTGCGGGGGTGAAGACCCTGGTCTTCACTGTCGATATGCCGACGCCGGGCGCCCGCTATCGCGACGCCCATTCGGGCATGAGCGGCCCCCATGCCGAGATGCGTCGCATGATCCAGGCCATGACCCATCTCGCCTGGACCTGGGACGTCGGGGTGCGGGGGACGCCGCATGATCTGGGCAATGTCTCGGCCTATCTGGGCAAGCCGACGGGGCTGGCCGACTACATCGGCTGGCTGGGTCAGAATTTTGACCCGTCGATCTCCTGGAAGGATCTCCAGTGGATCCGCGACTTCTGGGACGGGCCAATGATTATCAAGGGCGTGCTGGATGCCCAAGACGCCCGCGACGCGGTCAGTTTTGGCGCCGACGGTATTGTGGTGTCGAACCACGGCGGCCGCCAACTGGATGGCGTCCTTTCATCGGCGCGGGCCTTGCCGGCCATCGCTGAAGCGGTGAAAGGCGATATCCGGATCCTGGTGGACTCAGGCGTTCGCAATGGGCTGGATGTGATCCGCGCCATCGCCCTGGGCGCCGACGCGGTCATGTTGGGTCGAGCCTTCGTCTATGCCCTGGCGGCGGAGGGACAGGCCGGTGTCGAAAACCTGCTCGATCTGTTCGAGAAGGAGATGCGGGTGGCCATGACCTTGACCGGAGCCAAATCGATTCAGGCTGTCAGCCGCGACATGCTGGCCATCTAGCGAAACAGGTTCAGATCGATCGCATCCGCCATCGCTCTGAAGCCGGCGTCATTGGGATGGAGGCGGTCGCCGCTGTCATAGGCGGCCGCCAACCGGGTGGGGCTGGCAGGGTCGCGCATGATGAGGTCGAAATCGATGACGCCGTCTGCTTCGCCCTCGCTGCGTATCCAGGTGTTGACCGCCTGTCGCGCGGACTCGCCGGGTTCCGACCAATAGTTGGCTCCTTCGTAGGGGAGGATGGTCGCCAGAAACACCCGCAGACCTCGTGCATGCGCGCGCGCGATCATCTGCCGATATCCGGCGATCAGATCGGCTGCGGTCGGTGGGTGCGGGTCCTTGTCCCGCCAGGCCATGCCGATGTCGTTGACGCCTTCCAGGATGATTACGTCGGTCGCGCCGGGCACAGCCAGAACGTCGCGATCAAATCGCGCCAGCGCTGAGACTCCCAATCCGGCGCGCGGATTGAGGATGCGGTTGCCCGAGATCCCGGCGTTGGCCACGGCGATATCAGTCAGTCCTGCCGCCTGGAGCCGCCTGGCCAGTAGGTCCGGCCATCGGCGATCCGCGTCGCGCGTGCCGTTTGCCCCGTCTGTAATGGAATCGCCGAGGGTGACGATGACTCTGGCGGGGCGCGCACGCTCCACGTCCACCCCCGACAGCAGCACGCGTTGGGTGGTCGTGACGGCGTCGGTCAATTCGGGCGCTGAGGCCTGATCGCCGGGACCGACCTGGCCGGTCGCCAGGCCGAGCAGGTGGATCGTCGGCTGCGGAACCTCGTCGGGCAGATAGAGGCTGACGGTCAGTCGCGACAGCTCAGGCAAGTCGAGATCGACGGGATCGCTCAGGATCGGCGCGCCGCCCGGTAGGACGGCGCCGGGCCGTCCATCGAACTTCACGTCCCGTTCGGAACCGGCCACAGGCGTCCCGTCATCGCCGATCAGGAAGACCGTCGCGCGCCCGATCCGCACCGGCGCGTCTCCGAACTCGTTGGACAGCCGAAGGCGGAACCGTTCGCCGCCGAGGCTGACGCGAACCGTCTGCCGCACAGTGGTGTTGTTCAAGGGCGGAGGCATGCGGTCGGCCGTGGCCGCCAGGGGCGCAGCGTACCAGCTGCGCGCCCAGTACGGTTGCGGCTCTGTTTGTTGCGCTTGGGCCGGCGCGGTGTTCAGCACCGCCAGGATGGATACTAGCGCGAGAAGGAGGTTTTTCATGTGGTGCTGCCTGGTGGGGTCGAACCGGCTCTGGTGCGGACCTCGAAGTCGCGCACGGCCATATGGTTGAAGGTGGTACGCAGTCCAAACCAGCCCTCGCGATAGGGCTGGGGGTCTTCCAGGGCGAACATCCGGCGGTCGTCACGCCAGTATTCGATGTGGCTTGCATCGGCGATCAGTCGGATCCTGTAGGGCCGGTTCGGGGCGATCAGATCCTCAGGCGCGCTCAGGTCGTGGTGCGCGAGCAGGGGGCGCTGACCGTTGCCGGCATAGCGACGAAAGCGCGAGGTCGTGTTGCCGTTGCCGCCGAGGCCGACGTAGTAGGTCCGCAACAGGTCGTAGTCGGCGAAGGCGCCCGAGCGTGGAAGCGCGATCAGATCCTCCGGGCTGCGCGGGTCGGTCGCCATCCAGAAGCAGTTAAGGTCGCTGACACGGTCATTCGGTCCGCCGGCCGATATGGCCCGGGCGGTGAAGCTGATTTCAACGGGGGACGTCAGCCGCTGGCGGAACCAGGCCGTTGCTCCTCGGGGCGTGTCGAACCACATCGCGCCGTCTGCGGCCCACACCTTCCCCAGGCCGTCCTCGCGTTCGATCAGCCAGGACGTCAGTCCCTGTCGAAAGTCGTCCGCATAGAGGCGGCCCGCGTCGCTCCGACCACCAACGGGGATACTCGCGCAGCCGGAGACGGCGCCCACTCCGGTAAGGCCGAGACCCGCCCCACTGATGCCGGCGGCTAGGGCGCTTCGCCTCGACCAGCCGCGAGGCGGGGCCTGGCCCGTTCTCATCGAACCGCCTTCAAGTCCGTCTCGGGCGTGAAACCGGGGTGGGAGGGCTGGTTGTAGGCCGAGTTCTGCCCCGAGATCTGCGACCGATACTGCGCGTCGTGCATCAGGGTCGTGTGCCGGATCGCAGTCGGGTAGGGGGTGACGTAGATCCTCAGCGCCGTGTTGTCCTCGGTTCGGAGTACCACTTCCTCGCGCCAGTCGCCCAGAATGTCCGCCGCCAGCACCGGCGTGGCTTTGGTCCCATTGTTGGAGGCCGCGCCCTCGGCGACCAGCAGCGAAACAGACCGTTGGTTCGCCCAGTCCCATTTGAAGATCCGCGCACCGTCCAGCAGTTCGCGTTGGGCGTCGCCGTCCCACCAAATGGCGAAATTGACCTGGGCCGGTCTGGTATGGGCGATCACGCTTCCGTCCGCCGCATACAGGTCCGTGCCGTTGCTGGCCCAGGCTTCGGCGCCGGGATGGCGTGGATCGATGTCGGCGGCGACGCCCCGCCCAACGTCCCGCTCTGAGGGGGTGCGCCACAGGATTTCGCCGGACTGGGCGTCGATCATGGCGCTGCCGACGCCGCCGTTGCCGCGCATGTCTTCATGCACCCCGAACTTCTCCAGGCCGGGCCGGGTCGGGTCCAGATCGCCGACGTGCATGGCGTCGCCGTGGCCCAGTTCCGTCGTCCACATCGGCGCGCCGTCGTCGTCGATCGCCATGGCGCCGTAGACGATCTCTTGCCGTCCGTCCGCGTCCAGATCGGCGACGCTGAACTGATGATTGCCCTGGCCGGCGAAGCCTTTCGGCGCGGTGTCGCTGTCGAAGGTCCAGCGCTGTTGCAATCGACCGTCACGCCAGTCCCAGGCCGCGATCACCGTCCGGGCGTAATAGCCGCGCGCCATGATGATGCTGGGCAGCCGTCCGTCCAGAAAGGCCGTGCCGCCCAGATACCGCTCAGACCGGTTGCCGTAGCCGTCGCCCCACAGCGCGGCCATTTCTGCGGAGGAGGGGTTGTCCGTCCCTTGTCCCCGCGACGGGACATAGGGGGCGCTGGCCAAGGCGCGCCCCGTGGCGCCGTCGAAAACGGTCAGATATTCCGCGCCCGAGAGAATACGGCCGGTCAAGGGCGCGGTCAGGCTGCCGTCCGGCTTCCGTTCGGCGCCGGTTCTGTCCCGACTGGCGATCTCGCCACCACTTTCGCGCCAGTCTGCGGCCGGATCGCCCAGCACCACGCCGATTCCATCCACGGTCCCGTCGGCCGTTTTCAAGGCCAGTTCCGCGCGGCCGTCGCCATCGAAGTCCTGAACCGCCATCTGGGTGTAGTGGGCGCCTGCGCGGATGTTGCGCCCCAGATCGATCCGCCACAGCCGAGCGCCGTCCAGCTTATAGGCGTCGATCAGCGTCGGGCCCGTATAGCCGGCGAAGGCGTTGTCCTTTGCGTTTGTGGGCGCCCACTTCAGGACGATTTCGTATCGGCCGTCGCCGTCGAGATCGCCGACCGACCCGTCGTTGGCCTCATATTCATAAGCCACGCCGTCAGGGGTGACCCCGCCCGGCGGGCGATCAAGCGGTATCGTCACATAGCCTTGAGGCAGGCTGAGAGCAGGTTCCAGGCCGCCGCTTCCCGCCGCCTGCACCGCATAGCGGGCGTTCAACGTGCCTTCCTTGTCGACCCAGCCCGTTACAGTGGACACAGGGCGAGGGGTGATCTTTCGGCCATCCCGGTAGACGTCGAAAGCCTGGTCTGATGGATCCGAGGCGTTCAGCCGCCAGTGGATCAGGACCCCCCCAGTCTGCGCGGGGCCGACGATCGCCGACCTGTCCAAGGCTTCTCGCAAGGGCGTCGTCGGTTCACTGCTCGCCGCGATGGGCCGAACCAATATCGAGGTTCCGACTAAGGCGACGCCGACCGATCTGAAACAGCTCACTCAATCCACTCCCAGGACACTTCATTTTAGAAGTTTCATTTGATGAGACAATATCTCATTTGTCGGCGAATGTAGCGCCATATCCTATTCGCCCAGCGACGTGAGCTTTTGTTTCGGCAGGGCGGAGGCTAGGAGCGGCGGCATGAACGCCCTGCGCCGATTGATCGACCCCTATCTGCTCATGCTGATCGGCACAGTGGTGCTGGCGGCCCTTGTACCGGCGAGGGGCGTCGGGGCGGATGTGGCGGAGGTCGCGGCGACGGCGGCGATCGCCCTGTTGTTCTTCCTGTACGGGGCGCGTCTGTCGCCTGGGGCGATCTGGGCGGGGCTGTCGCACTGGCGGCTGCAGGGGATGGTGCTGGCGGCCACCTTCGTGTTGTTTCCGCTTCTGGGGCTGGCGGTGTTCTGGGCTACGCGGGCCTGGCTGGCTGAGGATCTGAGGATCGGGCTGTTCTATCTGTGCCTGTTGCCCTCGACGGTGCAATCGTCGATCGCCTTTACGTCCATCGCGCGAGGCAATGTACCGGCCGCTCTGTGTGCGGCCTCGGTGTCGAACCTGGCGGGGGTGGTGGTCACGCCCCTTCTGGTGATGCTGTTGCTGCCGGTGGGAAGTGCGGGGGTGTCGCTGTCGTCCATCGAGAGCATCGCCTTGCAGATCCTGGCGCCCTTCCTGGTTGGGCAGGCGGCGAGACCGTTGATCGGAGGCTGGCTGGTGCGTCACGGGCGGCTGACCTCGGCGGTGGATCGGGGCTCGATCCTGCTGGTGGTCTATGTGGCCTTCAGCGCGGGCGTCGTGTCCGGGGCCTGGAGCCGGCTGTCGCACCTGGATCTGGGGCTGGTCGTTGTGCTGGACCTGGTCATTCTGGCCGTCGCCCTGGCGGTCACGACCCTGGGCAGCCGAAGACTGGGCTTCTCGCGCGAGGACGAGATCGCCATCGTCTTCTGCGGGTCCAAGAAGAGCATGGCCAGCGGCCTGCCCATGGCGGCCATCCTGTTCGCCGGGCAGAGCGTGAGCCTGATCGTCATCCCGCTGATGCTGTTCCATCAGATCCAGCTGTTCGCCTGCGCGGTGCTGGCGAGGCGGTATGCGCAGGCGCGCCCGGACGAGGTCAGATGACGCGGTGAAGCACGGCGGCGTCGGCGATCTGGCGCATGACGGCCTCATAGCCCGGCGCGTCGAGGGGGCTGGACAGGCCGATGGAGCTGCAGCCCCGGCGGGCCAGGTCGCAGGCGGCGGCGACCAAGGGTTCGATCAGCTTCTCGGGCCGTAGGAGGTCGAAGGCGACCAGGGTGTCGACCATGAACTGCCGCTCGCCCGAGGGGGTGGTCGAGATGGAATAGGCCAGTATGGCCCGGACGCACTCGTTGGCCACGGCGGCGAGCACTCCGCCTGAGGCGGGGGGCGCGTCGACCCGGGCGCGCCAGGAGTCCAGCGTGAGGCGCGGGTTCCCAATGTGGGCCAGCACATAGGTCTGGTCGGCTTCGTCGCTTTCGAGGCGGCGATATTGGAGGGCGCTCATTCTCGCCCCCTTAGGCCATGGACGAAATGGCCGCCTTGATCTCCGTCAATCCGTTTGCGTCCATTGGATGCGAGGCCTAACCTCTGCGAACCATGCTCGAACTCAGGTCCCTGCCTACAGACTGCGCCCAGCGCCGACAGGATTCGGTGTGTTCGACCTGCGGCGCGCGGGCGTTCAGCGTGTGCAGCAGCCTGGATCCTTCCGATCTGGCCGGGCTGGACGCCATTGCCGAGCGGGTGACGCTGAAGGCGGGCGAGTCCCTGATCCGCGAGGGGGATCCCGCGGTCCACCTGTTCAACATCACCTCGGGGTCGGTGCGAATTTACAAGCTTCTGCCGGATGGGCGGCGTCAGATCACGGGCTTCCTGTTCGCCGGCGACTTCGTCGGTCTGGCGACCGGTCAGGACTACGCCTTCTCGGGCGAGGCCATCGAGGATGCGACCCTGTGCCGGTTCCGTAAGACCGATTATCGCGCCCTGATCCGCGAGCGGCCGCTGCTGGAAGAGGCCCTGCTGGATCGGGCGACGCACGAACTGGCGGCGGCGCAGAACCAGATGCTGCTCCTGGGCCGCAAGACGGCGCAGGAGCGGATCGCCTCCTTCCTGCTGGACCTGCCCACCCGCGACCCGCTGCGGCCGTCGGCCGAGGACCAGGTGCGGCTGCCGATGACGCGCTCGGAGATCGCCGACTATCTGGGCCTGACCATCGAGACCGTGAGCCGGGTGCTGACCAAGCTCAAGACGACCGGGGTGATCCGGTTGTTGGCCCTGAACGAATTGCGGATCGAACAGCCCGACCGCCTGCGCGACATCGCCGAGGGCGAGACCTAGGGCGGCGCGCCGATCTGGATGGCGCCGTGGCGCTGTCACGAAAACAGGGTGACAAAGCGCCAAAAGCGCCAAATCCCGCTCCATCCGCCCCCCCGTCCTCGCGCCCATATTGACGCCCGAAGAGATTGTAACCCACCCCGGCGCCCTGTCGGGTCAAGGGGCGAAAACGGGCCTCAAACCCGCGCGCCGACACGTATCCTAGCGCGCGCAAATAAATTTCGGTGGAGCCGTCTCTAGACCAGGGCCTGCTGACGGTGCGCCGTCAGACGCACGCGGCCGTCGGGCGTCAGGCCTTCGACCCGGAAGGTCCGGTGGCACAGGCGGGTCGGGGCGGGGCGGTGGCTGACGATGATCAGGCCCTGGCCGGCGGCCTTCAGGCGGCGGTCGAGCGCGGCCAGGACCTGGGCTTCGGTCGCGGGGTCCAGGCCCTCGGTCGGTTCGTCCAGCACCAGCCAGGGCGCGGAGCGCAGATAGGCGCGGGCCAGGCCGAGGCGACGGCGTTCGCCGCCGGACAGGCGCTCGCCATTGGGGCCGACGCGGGCGTCCAGACCGAGCGGGTCGGCGCGGACCCGGTCGGCCAAGGCGGCGTCTTCGAGCGCGGCCCATAGGGTTTCATCGTCCGCAGGACCGGCCAGCAGCAGGTTTTCGCGGATCGTGCCGTCGATCAGGCGGATGTCCTGGGCCGCGTAGGCGAACAGGGACAGTCGGTCGTGGGGGGCGATGTCGGCGATGTCCAAGCCGCCCAGTCGAGCCTCGTCCGCGACGGCGTCGCGCAGACCGACCAGGCGTTCGATCAGGGTGGTCTTGCCCGCGCCTGACGGACCGATCAGGCCAAGACGCAACGGCGGCGACATGCGGTCGCCGTCTGCGGAAAGGGTCAAGGTTGCGGTGGTCGGAGCAGACCCCTGCCGCGCCGACGAGGGCGAAGCCAGGGCGTCGAGGCGGGCCGTGGCCTCCACGGCGGCGCCGTTCTGCAATAGGGCGCCGACCAGACCGGCGGCGGATTCGATGCCCATGACGGCGGCCAGGGCGGCGAGGGCCGTCATCGGCAAGGGCGCGCCCAGGGTGGCGGGAATGACGGCGGCGACGGCGAGGCCCGTGACCGCCGCCTGCCAGGCGGCCATCCAGCCGCCGGCCTGGCTCAGGGCGATCTGGGCGCGGTCGAGACCGGCGGCGGCGTGGGCTGCCTCGCCGGCCGCCCAGCGATCCAGGCCATAGGCCTTCAGCTCCGGGGAGACGGCCTCGAGCGCGGACAGCCGATCCTTGAGCGCGCCCGTGGCGATCTGAACCTGGCGACCGGCGGGGGCGGCCAGGCGACGGGCGAGCAAGACCGAGCCCGCCGCGCCGAGACCCATGGCGAGCAGCAGCATCAGACCGGCGAGGGGGCTGGCCATGCCCGCGAGCAGGGCGGACGAGGCGACGCCCGCACCCATGGCCCAGGGCGCCGAGAGCCGGACGAACAGGGTCTGGACCGCGTCCACATCCTGCACCAGTCGGGCCGAGGCCTCGCCCGAGGACAGAGCCAGGGCCTGGGCCGGAGGCGTGGAGGCGAGGGCGTCGAACAGTTGCGGTCGCAGCCGCGCCAGAGCCTTCAGCGCCGCCTCATGGCCGGCGACGCGTTCGATATAGCGGGCGCCGGTGCGCAGGACGGCCAGCAGACGGATGGTGGCGCTGGGCATCATATAGTTGAAGGCCTGCACGGCGGCCGATCCGGCGACGCCCGCGATGGCGGCGCCGGTGATGAACCAGCCTGACAGGCCCAGCAGACAGGCGGCCGCGACCGCAACAGTCGCGCCCCCAGCGGCGGCGAGGCGCAGGCGGCTTCGTTGAGCCTGACGTTGCGCGGCGATCAGGGCGCCGACGCGCGAGGGAAAGGGACGGTTCGTCACAGGCGCACCACGCGGTCGGCCATGGCCGCGACGGCGGCGGAATGGGTGGCGATCAGGGTCGTGCGGCCCCGCGTCGCCTGACGGATCAGGTCCAGCATGGCCTCTTCCGAAGCGGGGTCCAGATTGGCCGTCGGTTCGTCCAGCAGCAGGATGGGGGCGCGCTTCAGAATGGCGCGGGCCAGGCCCAGACGCCGCCGCTCGCCGCCCGACAAGCCGCCGCCGCGTTCATCGATGGGGCGGTCCAGGTCGCCGAACAGGCCGGCCTCTCCGGCGGCGACCAGAATGCGGCCGGGGCAGGCGGAGGGATCGGCCAGACGGATATTGTCGCCCAGCCCGCCCGGCACGACGACGGGGTTCTGGCTGGCCCAGGCGATCTGGCCGGCGAAGCCACCCGCCTCGCTGAGCCGCGCGCCGCCGACTTCGACCTCGCCGGCGGTCAGGGGCGACAGGCCCAGGAACAGGTGCAGCAGGCTGGACTTGCCCGAACCGCTGGCGCCGACCAGGGCCACGATCTGGCCGGGGCGGACGTCGAGGTCGAAATCGGCGATCACGGGGGCGGCGTCGCCATAGGCAATGGCGACCTTGGTGAAGCGGATCGCCGGGGCGTCTTCAGGCAGGATATGGCGGTCCCGGGCCCGGGCCTCGGGCGTGATCAGGGCGGGGACGGCGGATTCGGCGGCCTGACGGTCGTGATAGGCGGCGGCGAGGCGACGCAGGGGCTGATAGACCTCGGGCGCGAGGGCCAGGACGAAGAAGGCGCGGCCCAGGTCCAGCTGTTCGGGGGCCGGGAAGGGGAGCAGTTTCAGCAGGTTGAAGCCACAATAGACGGCGATCAGGGCCACGGACAGGGCCGAGAAGAACTCCAGCACCCCTGACGACAGGAAGGCGATCCGCATGACGCGGTTGGTGCGCCGCTCCAGCTCGTCGGAGGCGCGGGCGATTTCAGCCGTGGTGCGGGCGCGGGCGTCGAAGGCCAGAATAGCGGGGAGGGCGCGCACCCGGTCCACGAACAGGCCCGACAGCCGTTCCAGCGCCTGGAACTGGCGGCGGCTCTCGCCCGCTGCGGCGGTTCCCGCCAGGATCATGCCGAAGATGAAGGGCAGCAGGGTGAAGATGAGGATGCCGGCCGAGAAGGGGCTGGCCACGGCGGCGACGGCGATGATCAGCAGGGGCGACAGGCCCGCAGCCATCTTCAGCGGGGTGAAGCGGGACATGTAGCCGTCCAGCGCGCCGACGCCTTCGACCACGGCGGTCAGGCGATCATCGGAACGGGCGCCGCGTCCGAACAGGTCGGCCAGCAGCCGGTCGCGCACGCTGGTCTTGACCGAGCGGCCCAGGCGCGCGCCGACCACGACTGCGGCCTGGCCCACCAGGCCGCGCGAGATCAGGCTGACGACCGCCAGCAACAGCCAGGGCAGGGCGGCCAAGGGCGAGACGCCGAAGGTGGCCACGGTCATGGCCAGGCCGCCGGCGAAACCGACCGCCGGAACCACGTCCGCCACAGCCAGAAGACCCGCCAAGGCCGTCAGCCGGCGCCAGGGCGCGGCGGCCTGTTTCAGCCAGGCTGCGGGGGAAGCCGTGATCGGCGCCGAGGTCATTCGAACACTCCAGCCTCGGGACGCCCCGAAAGCCATTGGACAAACCGTCGTTGGGCGAAATGTCCAAGGACGATCAGTCCACTACGACCGACCGTGCAACAGGGCTTTGATCGAAATCAAGGCGACCGCCCCGCCTTGGTTCTAGGGCGGGAGAAACGTCGGTCGTCGTGGCCGGCGGCTTAGGAGCCCAAGCCATGATCGACCTCGCGGTCGTCGACCTATCCAGGCTGCAGTTCGCGCTGACAGCCCTCTATCACTTCCTGTTCGTGCCCCTGACGCTGGGGCTGTCGTTCATGCTGGTCATCATGGAGTCGATCTATGTGATGACCCGCCGGCCGATCTGGCGAACCATCACCCGCTTCTGGGGCACGCTGTTCGGCATCAACTTCGTGCTCGGCGTCGCGACCGGGATCACCATGGAGTTCCAGTTCGGCATGAACTGGAGCTACTACAGCCACTACGTCGGCGACATCTTCGGGGCCCCGCTGGCCATTGAAGGACTGATGGCCTTCTTCCTTGAAGCCACCTTCGTCGGGCTGATGTTCTTCGGCTGGGAAAAGCTGAAGCCGTCGGCGCACCTGTTCGTCACCTTCATGGTGGCCCTGGGCACCAATCTGTCGGCCGTGTGGATCCTGATCGCCAACGGCTGGATGCAGAACCCGGTCGGCGCCGCCTTCAATCCCGACTCGATGCGGATGGAAGTGACGGACTTCATGGCCGTGATCTTCAACCCGGTGGCTCAGGCCAAGTTCGTCCACACCGTCAGCGCCGGCTATGTCTGCGCTTCGGTGTTCGTGCTTGGGGTTTCGGCCTTCTATCTGCTGCGCGGCAAGCATGTCGGCTTCGCCAAGCGGTCGATGACGGTGGCCTCGGCCTTCGGCCTGGCGGCCTCGCTGTCCGTCGTCGTCCTGGGCGACCAGTCCGGCTATGCCCTGACCGATAACCAGAAGATGAAGCTCGCCGCGCTGGAGGCCATGTGGCACACCGAGCCCGCGCCGGCCGGTCTGACCCTGATCGGCATCCCCAGCATGAAGGACCGCGAGACCCACTACGGCGTTCATGTGCCGTGGGTCATGGGCCTGATCGCCACCCGCACCATCGACAAGCCGGTTGAGGGCATCTTCGAACTGGTCGCCACGGCCGAGACGCGGATCGAATCCGGCGTCATCGCCTATGACGCCCTGGAGAAGGTCAAGGCCAACCCGGCCGATCCCGTCGCCCGCGGCGTCTTCGAGACCCATCGCCGCGACCTGGGCTATGGCCTGCTGCTGAAGCGCCACGTCGCTGATCCGCGCCTGGCCTCGCCCGAGCTGATCCAGCAGACGGCGTGGGAGACGGTGCCGAACGTGCCGGCCCTGTTCTGGAGCTTCCGCATCATGGCCGGCGTCGGGATGTTCATGATCCTGTTCTTCGCCACCGCCTTCTTCCTGTGCACCGTGCGCAAGCATGACACCCGCTGGTTCCTGCGCCTGGCCGTCCTGGCCATCCCGCTGCCGTGGATCGCGATCGAGTTCGGCTGGATCCTGGCCGAGTTCGGGCGTCAACCCTGGGCGGTGGAAGGCGTGCTGCCGACCTTCCTGGGCGCCTCGTCCCTGACCGTGCCCCAGCTGTGGGCGACCATCATCGGCTTCACCGCCCTGTACGGCGCCCTGGCCGTGGTCGAAGTCCGGCTGATGCTGTTCGCCATCAAGAAGGGGCCGTTCCACGAGCAGGAAACCTTTGCACCCGCCCCCGAGGCGCCCGCGACGACCGTCGCCGCGCCCGCCGTGGCCTGAACCAGAGAGATTTTAGGACATCCGACCATGGATCTTCCAATCGACTTCGCAACCCTTCGCCTGATCTGGTGGGCCCTTTTGGGGGTTCTGCTGATCGGCTTCGCCCTGACCGACGGTTTCGACCTGGGGGTCGGCTCGCTTCTGCCCTTCGTCGCCAAGACCGATGAAGAGCGCCGGATGGTGATCAACACCGTCGGCGCGACCTGGGAAGGCAACCAAGTGTGGTTCATCCTGGGCGGCGGCGCCATCTTCGCCGCCTGGCCCTTCGTCTACGCCGTCAGCTTCTCGGGCTTCTACCTGGCCATGTTCCTGGTCCTGTCGGCCCTGATCCTGCGGCCGGTGTCGTTCAAGTACCGCTCCAAGCGGGCGTCGCCCAAGTGGCGGTCGTTCTGGGACTGGTGCCTGTTCATCGGCGGCTTCGTGCCGGCCCTGGTGTTCGGCGTGGCCGTCGGCAACGTCCTCTTGGGCGCGCCCTTCCGCCTGGATAGCGACCTGCGCTCCTTCTACGACGGCAATCTGCTGGGGCTGTTCACGCCCTTCAGCCTGATCGCCGGCCTGCTGTCGGTGGCCATGCTGGTGCTGCACGGCGCGGCCTGGCTGTCGGTCAAGGCCGAAAAGGGGCCGGTGCTGGAGCGGGCGCGTCTGTACGGTACGATCGCCGGCGTCCTGGCCCTGGTGCTGTTCGCGGCCGGCGGACTCTATATGGCTTACGGCGGTGTCGGTTACCGGATCACGGGCGACCTGGACATTCAGGGCTTCTCCAACCCGCTGCGCACGACGGTCGAGTCCGCGTCGGGCGCCTGGCTGGACAACTACGGCCGCTATCCGTGGATGATGATCGCCCCCACCCTGGGCTTCGTCGGCGCGGTGGTTGGACTGTCGGGCATGTGGCTGCGGTCGGCGCCCCTGGCCTTCGGCGGTTCGTCGATCTCGACCGTCGGCATCATCTCGACCGTCGGCCTGTCGATGTTCCCCTTCATCCTGCCCAGCTCGATCGATCCGCAGTCCAGCCTGACGGTCTGGAACGCCTCCTCCAGCCACCTGACCCTGTTCATCATGCTGGTCTGCACGCTGGTCTTCCTGCCGATCGTCCTGATCTACACCAGCTGGGTCTATTCCGTGCTGTGGGGCCGCACCTCGACCGCCGCCCTCAAGACCAACCCCGACCTGTACTGATCGCAAGGAGCATCAAGTCATGTGGTATTTCGCCTGGATACTGGGCCTGGGTCTGGCGGTGGGCTTCGGCGTGCTGAACGGCCTGTGGCACGAGTTCCACCTGTTCGACGAGGGCGACCAAGGCCTGTCGGTCGATGCGGCGAAAGAGGGCGATGTCCCTCTCTAGCCCCCCCGGCGCGCTCCATGGCGGCGTGAAGACGACTCGCGAGCTGATCGACCGCTACGACGCCCACGCGCCGCGCTACACCTCCTATCCGACGGCGGCGCAGTTCACGCCCGCCGTCGGGGCCGCCGACTGGGGGGCGTGGCTGTCGGCCGCGCCCCTCGACCGCGCGGTGTCGCTGTATCTGCACATCCCCTTCTGCAAGCGGCTGTGCTGGTACTGCGGCTGCAACACCCGGGCGATGAACCGGATCGCGCCGATGAGCAGCTATGTCGACCTGCTGCTGAAGGAGGCCGACCTCGTGCTGTCGCGGATCGGTCGCCCGGTGCGGGTCGGCTCGATCCACCTGGGCGGCGGCACGCCCAATATGCTGCCCCCCGAAGAACTGGAGCGGCTGTTCGCCGGTCTGGCCGCGCGGTTCGACCTGGGCGACTGTTTCGAGATCGCCGCTGAACTGGACCCCGAAGTCCTGACCCAGGACTGGGTCGAGACGGCCGGGCGGATCGGTTTGAGCCGCGCCAGTCTGGGCGTGCAGGACCTGTCGCCCAAGGTTCAGGCGGCGGTGAACCGGCCCGAATCCTTTGAGACCATCCGATGGGCGGCCGAGGCGCTGAGGGCGCAGGGGGTCACCTCGCTGAACCTGGACCTGATGTACGGCCTGCCGCTTCAGGCAGTCGAGAATGTGATCACCACCGTGGCCCAGGTCGCGGCGCTGCGGCCCGACCGGATCGCTCTGTTCGGCTATGCCCATGTGCCGTGGATGAAGCCGCACCAGAAGCTGATCAACGAGGCCGACCTGCCGGGACCCGAGGCGCGCTTCGCCCAGAGCCAGGCGGCGGCGCGGTATCTGGTGCAGAAGGGCTGGCAGGCGGTCGGCCTGGATCATTTCGCCCTGCCGCACGATTCCATGGCCGCCGCCGCGCGGGCCGGTCGGCTGCGTCGCAACTTCCAGGGCTATACGACCGACGAGGCGCCGGTGCTGATCGGGCTGGGGGCGTCGTCGATCAGCCGTACGCCGCAGGGCTTTGTTCAAAATCTGACGCAGGAGCGCGAATGGCGCGCCGCCGTCGAGGCCGGAGACCTGCCGGTCGCGCGGGGCGTGGCGCTGGACCCGCGCGACGCCTTCGTGGGCGAGATCATCGAACGGCTGATGTGCGACTTCGCCGTCGATGTCGCCGCGATCGCCGGACGACACGGGCGAGCCTTGAGCGAAGTCGACCGGGCCTGGCCCCGGTTGCTGCCGTTCCAGCTGGACGGACTGGCCGAGGTGAACGGGTCGATGGTGACGGTCACTGATCTGGGTCGCCCGTTCGTGCGGGCGGTCTGCGCCGCCTTCGACCCGGGCGCCGTCGATCTCGAGAAGCGGCACGCCCGCGTGGTCTGATTGGACAGATTGTCCAACCCCTGCATGGGTTTGCGCTGGATCAAGGCCGGGCCCGTGCAGGGGGCGCATCTCCCCCTTCAAGACGCTCGGAACGGGTCGCATGAGGCGACAGCGGGCGTCGGGGATGAGCAAGATGAAACTGAAAACCCTGATCCTCTCGGCCGTCGCCGCCGCCGCTTTTGCTGCACCGGCTCTGGCGCAAACCGCCGCCTGGGAAATGCCCAAGAAGGGCGACTGGATCATCACCGGCCGTGTGACCGACGTCTTCTCCGACGCCGACAACGCCATCACCACCGCCGCCGGCGTCGATTCCGGCCTGAAGGTTGATGTGGGCGACAGCGTCATGCCGACCCTGGGCTTCACTTATTTCCTGACCGACCATTTTGCGGTCGAGGCGATCCTGGGCACGACCAAGCATGAGATCCGCGCCCAGGGCGGAACGACTGACGTCGCCGTGCACGAGACCTGGGTCGTGCCGCCGATCGTGACCCTGCAATATCGCCCGCTGACCGAGGGCCGGTTCAGCCCCTATGTCGGCGCGGGGATCAACTACATGCTGTTCTACAGCGGCGAGGACAAGAACGGCTTCACCGTCGATCTGGACGACGGCTTCGGCTACGCCCTGCAGGCGGGCGCCGATGTCGGCATCCAGGGGCCGTGGAGCCTGAATGTGGACGTCAAGAAGGTCTGGTTCAACACCGACGCCGACGTCAACAACGGCGCTCTGAAGAGTGATGTGGATCTGGACCCGTGGGTCGTTTCCGTGGGGGTGGGCCGTAAGTTCTAAGAAAATCGACATCGGAAATGCGTTCGAAATGGAAGCCCCGCCGGTCCGCCGGCGGGGCTTTCGTCCGTTTGTGGAGGCGCTCGACAAATCCCGCGTCGCGCCCTAGGCGGGGTGCGGCCGCGTGTCGCGGCGCAATCTGGGGATTCTCGCATGCCTTCCGGTCTGATCGCCCTGCTCGACGATGTGGCGGGGATCGCCAAGATGGCGGCGGCGTCGATCGACGATGTCGGGATGGCGGCGGGCAAGGCCTCCACCAAGGCCGCAGGGGTGGTGGTGGACGATGCGGCGGTGACGCCGCGCTATGTCACCGGTCTGTCGCCCAGCCGCGAACTGCCGATCATCGGCAAGATCGCCCTGGGGTCTTTCCGTAACAAGCTGCTGCTGATCCTGCCGGCGGCGCTGCTGCTGAGCGCTTTCGCCCCCTGGGCTATCACCCCGATCCTGATGTGCGGCGGGGCCTATCTGTGTTTCGAGGGCGCCGAGAAGCTGATGGAGGCCTTTGGGCACGCCGGCCACGAAGAAGAGGCCGCCGCCGAGGGCGATCCTGCGTCGCTGGAAAAGGCGACGGTGGCCGGGGCTGTGCGAACCGACCTGATCCTGTCGGCCGAGATCATGGCCATCGCCCTGGCTGATGTCGCCGACCAGCCTATCGTGACCCAGGCGGCGATCCTGGTGGTGGTCGGCGTCGCCATGACGGTCGCCGTCTACGGCGTCGTCGGCCTGATCGTGAAGATGGACGACATCGGCCTGCATCTGGCCGAGCGCCCCAATGGTGCGGTGCGTGCTCTCGGTCGCGGCCTGGTCAAGGGCATGCCGGTGGTGATGGACGCCCTGTCGGTCATCGGCACGGCGGCGATGCTGTGGGTCGGCGGCGGCATTCTGGTGCACGGAACCCATACGCTGGGGCTGCACTGGCCGGCGGAGCCGCTGGAGCAGCTGGCCCATGCGGTCGGGGCGGCGACTGGGCCTCTTCACGGCGTGGTCAGCTGGGGGGTGACGGCGTTCGGGTCAGCCGTCATCGGCGTGATCGTGGGCGGGGTCATCGCCCTGCTGGTTCATCAACTGGGGCGTCTGCGGTCCACGCCCGCCCACTGACCGTTCGACCGGCCGGCTGTCACGCGATTGCCATCGCCGGCCCTTAGAGCGCCTGCCTGAATATCGGAGTAAGCTCATGTCCTTGTCGCGCACCATGGTTGCGGCCCTGGCCGCCCTTTCGATGGGAGCCGCCGTCCCGGCCATGGCCCACACTGGGGCGCTGCAGGCGGCCGCTCCGCAGACTGCGCGCGCGGCCCTGACGCCGCCCAAGCTGATCGTGACCATCGTGGTGGACCAGTTCAGCGCCAATCTGTTCGACCAGTATCGCGGCCGCTACACCGGCGGCCTGCGGCGGATGGCGGATCAGGGACTGGTGTCGATCAACGGCTATCAGACCCACGGCCTCACCGAGACCTGCCCCGGCCATTCGACGGTTCTGACCGGCATGCACCCGACCGAGACCGGCATTCCGGCCAACGACTGGATCGACGGAAAGACCGGCAAGGAGGTCTATTGCCTGGCGGCGCCCGCCAACCATCTGGCGAACGGTCGTGACGACGTGGACAACGGTCCGGTCGGGCCGGAACAGCTGCGCGCCACGACCCTGGGCGACTGGCTGAAAGCCGTCAGCCCCCAGAGCAAGGTCTTCGCGGTCTCAGGCAAGGATCGGGGCGCGATCAATCTGGCCGGCCATCAGGGCCAGGCCTTCTGGTTCACCGAAGGCTTCGGCCTGACCACCTATGTCGAACCGGGCGAGACGGCGCAGGCCAAGCTGGCGCCGGTCAATGCGTTCAACAGCGGGTTCCGGGCGTGGGCGGCGGCGACGCCGGTCGCCTGGGACTATGCCCACAACCAGTGCCGGGCGCTGGCCGGCGACTGGACCATTCGCGGCCAGACCTTCCACTCGACCCTGCCGCCGGCGGGGCTGAAGTTCGACACCTCGCCCCTGCTGGACGAACAGACGCTGAAGGCCGCCGAATATCTGCTGGACAGCCAGAAGCTGGGGCAGGGGGCGGCGACCGACATGCTGGGCGTCAGCTTGTCGGCGACGGACCGGATCGGCCACATGTACGGCACCCAGGGGCCGGAGATGTGCGAGCAGATGCTGCGGCTGGACGCGGCCCTGGGCGCGTTTCTGGACCGGTTGGCCCAGGTTCCGGGCGGCGCCCTGGTGGTGCTGACGGCGGACCATGGGGGATCGGACTTCGTCGAACGCCTGCACGATCACGGCTATCCGCATGCGCGCCGCGCCGATCTGGCCGCGATCCAGGGCGTGAACGACGCGCTGAAGGCCCGGTTCAATCTGAGCGCCGACCCTCTTCAGGTCGGGGGCAGCGGCCTGATGGTCGCCGACGCCCAGCATCGGTCCTTGCCCGAGCCGCTGCGGACCCAGGTGGCCGAGGCGGCGGTCGAGATGCTGCGCGCCCTGCCGGACGTGGCCTTCGCCGAGACCCGCGACCGGCTGCTGGCGGAGCCCCTGCCAGACAGCCGCCAACCGGAGATGATGAGCCTGCGCGAGCGGATGCGCCTGTCGACCGTCCCGGAACGGTCGCCGGACATCCAGTTCGCCTGGGCGCAGAACGTCACGATGGGCGGGCGGGTCGGCTCGACCCTGGCCGGGCATGGCACGCCGTGGGAGTATGATCGCCGCGTGCCGATCCTGTTCTGGTGGCCCGGCGCGACCGGCGAGGAGCGGTTCCTGCCCATCCGCACCATCGACATCGCCCCGACCCTGGCGCATGTCATGGGGGTGGCGTCGCCCAAGGTTGAAGGGCGTTGCATCGACCTGAACGGGTTCGCTGTGGCCGATTGTCCGGCGACGGAGATGACGCCGGCGCGATAAACTCCTGTTTCGCACCCGTAAACTCGTGTTTCCCAGCGGGGGCGCGGCCTTACGTCGGGACAGTTTCATCGGCAGAAGGGGGCAAATCGTCCCAGCTGTCCCTTTCCGGGGCGGGACGACCCAGAAACGAACAGGAAGCGTCCCCCATGAACAGAGCCCGCCGCGCCCGCATCGTCGCGACCCTTGGTCCTGCGAGCCGCGCCCCCGGCACGGTCAAGGCCCTGGCCCAGGCCGGGGTGGACGTCTTCCGCCTGAACTTCAGCCACGGCACGCACGAAGATCACGCGGCCGCCCTGAAGGCCGTGCGCGGCGCCGAGATGGCGCTTCAGCGTCCGCTGGGCGTGCTGGCCGACCTGCAAGGGCCCAAGCTGCGGCTGGGGCGGTTCAAGGACGTCGAGATCGCCGTCAAGCCGGGTCACAAGATGCGGTTCGACCTGGACCCGACGCCCGGCGATGAAACCCGGGTGCAGATGCCGCACCCCGAAATCTTCAAGGCCCTGCGCACCGGCATGCTGCTGCTGCTGGACGACGGCCGGGTGCGGCTGCGGGTTAACGACCGGGCCGACGACTGGGCCGATGTGACGGTCGAGAGCGGCTCCAAACTGTCGGACCGCAAGGGCGTGGCGGTCCCCGAGGCCGTCATCCCCGTCTCGGCCCTGACCCCCAAGGACCGCGAGGACCTGGCCTTCGCCCTGCGCCAGGGCGTGGACTGGGTCGCGCTCAGCTTCGTGCAGAAGCCCGAGGACATGGCCGAGCTGAAGCGGATCGTGAACGGTCAGGCGGCCTGTCTGGCCAAGATCGAGAAGCCGGCGGCCCTGGCCGATCTGGAGGCTATCCTCGACTATTGCGACGGGGTCATGGTGGCGCGCGGCGACCTGGGCGTCGAACTGGACCCCGAGGACGTGCCGGTGGCGCAGAAGCAGATCGTTCGCGCGGCCCGTAATCGCGGCGTGCCGGTGATCGTGGCGACCCAGATGCTGGAGTCGATGACCAGCGCCCCGTCGCCGACCCGCGCCGAGGCCACCGACGTCGCCAATGCCGTCTATGAGGGCGCGGACGCCCTGATGCTGTCGGCCGAGACGGCGTCGGGCGACTATCCGCTGGAATCCGTCGAGATCATGAGCCGGATCATCGAACGGGTCGAACGCGATCCCATGTGGCCCAAGCTGATGGGCGCCGAGCACGCCGGCATGGACGAGCACGACGTCGACGCCCTGGTCGGGGCGGCGGCCATGGCGGCCAGCGCGCCGTCGACCGGATGTCTGGTGGTGTTCACCACCCTGGGGGGGACGGCCCGGCGGATGGCGCGCGAGCGGCCGCTGAAGCCGATCCTGGTCTTGACACCCAATGCGAACACGGCGCGTCGTCTGGCCCTGGTCTGGGGTCTGGAGCCGCGGCTGGGGGAACAGCCCGCCTCGCTGGAGGACGTCACCGACGATGCGGTCAACAGCGCGGTGAAGTATGGCCTGGCCGAGCCGGGTCAGCGGATCCTGATCCTGGCCGGCACGCCGTTCGGGGCCCCCGGCGCGGCCAATCTGCTGCGTCTGGCCCACGCCCCGGCGGCCAAGGCGGCGGCGCGGAAGAAGGGCTGAAGCCGCCCTGGGTCAAGACTCTGGCGCGGGCGCTCGATCCGGCTACTGTATGCGGATGAATCGGCGGTCCGCATGATCAAATATATCGGCTCCAAACGCGCCCTGCTGGGGCATGTGACCGGCGCCGTGGCCGGCGTGCTGCCGCAGGGCGGGCGGGTCTGCGATCTGTTTTCGGGCACGGCGCGGGTCGGTCATGCGCTGAAGAAGCAGGGGTTTCAGGTCTGGTCGAACGACCACAACGCCTATGCCCACACCCTGGCGACCGCCTATGTCCAGGCCGATCGCGAGCGCTGGATCGAGCGGGCCGAGACGGTGCTGGCCGAACTGCGGACGGTTGCGCCGCAGGCCGGCTGGTTCACCCAGGCCTTCTGTCACGACGCCCGCTACTTCCATCCCGACAACGGCGCGCGGATCGACGCTCTGCGCGACCGGATCGAGGCCATGGGGCTGGAACCCGAGCTGAAGGCGGTGGTCCTGGTCAGTCTGATGGAGGCGGCGGACCGGGTCGATTCCACAGCCGGGGTGCAGATGGCCTATATGAAACAGTGGGCCCCCCGCGCGCTGAAGCCTTTGGAGCTGCGCCTGCCCGACCTACTGCCGTCGGTCGGCGCGCCGTGCCGCGCGACGCAGGGTGACGCCGTCGAAATGGCCGAACAGGTCGAGGCGGACCTGGTCTATCTGGACCCGCCGTACAACCAGCATTCCTATCTGGCCAACTACCACTGCTGGGAAAGCCTGGTGCTGTGGGACCGGCCCGAGACCTATGGGATCGCCAACAAGCGGGTGGATGTGAAGACCCGCAAGAGCGCCTTCAACAGCCGCCCCGGAATCGGCCCGGCCCTGCGGTCGGTTGTCGAGCGGATCAAGGCGCCCAATCTGATCGTCAGCTTCAATGACGAGGGCTATCTGAGCCGGGCGGACCTGGTGGAGATGCTGTCGGCGCGCGGCCATGTCCAGGTGTTCGAGATCGCTCACCCTCGCTACGTCGGCGCCCGCATCGGCATCCATAATCCGCGAGGGGTGAAGGTGGGGCAGGTGGGGCGGTTGCGGAACGTCGAACATCTGTTCGTGGTCACGGACCGGCCAGTCGAACTGCCCGTCGCGGCCTGACGTCAGGTCAGCTAGCGTCGGGAACCCGACTCGGCGGGCGCCGTTGATCAACCATGCAACCGCCCGTCACACACACTGGAATTCCCACTCGCGAAGACGATTATCGCGTGCGCCCGGCCGCCGAGCCGAAGTCCTGGGTGTCGGATCAGCCGGTCGAGGCCCTAAGGGCTGACGCCCAGGTCTGGCCGGATCGCGGCGCGGGCCTCTATACCCACAATGTCGAGCATTTCTGCCGCAAGGACGCGACGCCGGCCGAGGCGGCGGAGCCGGATGTCGAGCCGACTTTAAGTACACCGCCCCATTGGATGATCATGATCGCCGGCGCCGCCGTCGCCGCCCTGATGGGCGCGCTGCTCGGCGGGTTCATGCATATCTGAGGCGAGCCTCAGGCCTCTTCCAGCAGAGCCTTGATCGGCGCCCAGCTGCGGCGATGGGCGGGGCAGGGGCCCAGCGCCTTGAGGCCCGCCGTATGGGCTGGGGCGTTGTAGCCCTTGTGCCCCGCGAAACCGTAGCCGGGATACTGGGCGTCCAGTTCGATCATCAGCCGATCCCGCGCCGTCTTGGCCAGGATGGAGGCCGCCGCGATGGATAGGGACAGGCCGTCGCCGCCGACGACGGTCTGGATCTCGCACGGCAGTTTGAACCGATAATTGCCGTCCACCAGGGCCGCGACCGGCTGGACCGACAGGGCCTCGATGGCGCGGCACATGGCCAGGCCGGTGGCGTGCAGGATGTTCAGGTCCTCGATCTCCTCCACCGAGGCGAAGCCGACGCCCCAGGCGACGGCGCGGGCCTTAATCTCGGGCTCGAGGGCGGCGCGGCGTTTTTCGGTCAGGGCCTTGGAATCGTCGATGCCCGGCGGCAGGTCGTCGGGATTCAGGATCACCGCCGCCGCCGACACCGGCCCCGCCCACGGCCCGCGCCCCGCCTCGTCCACGCCGCAGACGGGGCCGCTGACGCGCTGGATCAGCACGGTCTCGAGCGCGAGGGTGGGGAAGGCTTTCGGATTCGCGGGGGCTTTAGCCATGGCCCGCCATCGCACGAACCTGGGCGTGACGGAAGCGGAGCAGTCAGGCGTTTTGCGGAGAGGTCTCGTTCGCCTACTTGGCGCACGTCCTTTCTCCGGGGCTGGGCGAGGCGGAGAAGGCCTGAATCTCTTCTACCGCGCAGGCCTCAGCCGTCAGCAAGACGAAATGCGGCGCGCCTTCAATACGCACGAACCTGACTACGCCCGCACGGGAGAGCCGCTCGGCATGCGCGAGGGCTCCGGCATAGGGGGTCTTCGGGTCCATATCGCCCTGGAGCACTAGAACGGGCGGCATGGACCGGGGGGTGACGCCGAACGCGGCGTCGCGCGGATAGGCGAGCGACGCCCCGCCGATCAGTTGCGACGGGATGCTGCTGGTGAACAGCAATTCGGCTTCCTCGGCCGTGATCATATCGCGGGTCAGGTTGGGGCGGGCGTTATTCTCAGACGCCGAGATCAGGGAGACCAGGGGGATGGAGGAGGCCGCCTGGGCCGCCTCGAAAGGCGCGCCGAAACGCTCGAGCCGACCTCTCGCTACTTCCAGCTTCGACCAGTCTCCGACCCTTGCGCCTGCAATCACATCTGGGATGAGCGCCCGTGCGTCCTGACTGTTCAGTAGGGCGCCGAAGACCAGTTTGGGGCGACCGCCTGGGAACTTCGCCGCCATCTCCGGATCCTGTTCGAGCGCCTTCAGAGCGTCCACCGCCGACCCGCCGAGGCGTTGCCGACAGTCGGCGTCCCGGTCGCATTCCGTCAGGACCTGGCGTCCGACCGCATCGACGACCTGGGAGCGTCGGCTCAGGTCCCAGACCTCATCGGTTTCCGGCGGGATGAGGGAGTCGAGAATGATGCTGTCCACCGGCGCGGCGTCGGCCACGACCCGCGAGCGCAAGACCAGCTGGGTGCCGTAGGAAACGCCGTAAAGGACCGTCTTTCGGCCCGCCGAGACCTGGCCGATCAGGCCGTTCAGATCGTGCGCGGCATTGGTGATGGTGAAGGCCTGCGTCCGCGCCGACCGGCTGTTGAGCAAATCGAAGCAGGTCTTCCATTCCGCACCTTCCAGCTGATAGCCGCCGGGCGAGGTCTCCGCCTCTTCCTCAACGCACAGCCGGCTCGAAAGGCCGGTTCCCCGGTGATCGGGGATGATCAGGTCGTAGCCGGGGAACGCGGTTCGAAGACGATCGATCAATGGATAGAAGCTGACGCCCGCTTCGCCTGGACCTCCGGCGATCAGCCAGACGTCCCCCTTGCTGACGCCCGGTGCAGGAAACTTGCGCACGAAGAGATCGACCTGACCGGCCTCCGGTACAGCCGGATCCAGCGGGGCCTGCATCGTCGCGCAGAGGCTGCCCTCAAGCGCCTCGCCGACGGCCGCGTCGCGGCAAGGCATGAAGTCGCCATCCGACGCCTGCACCGCCACGGGCAAGGCAAACACAGCCGCCGTCACTGCGGCGAACACGGTGGGAATCTGCATCTTCATTGTCATGGGCGGGGCCTGACAGATTTTACCGATCGCTACAGCTTAACGATTGATAATGATCCAAACGCCGGTCCGAGCGCAGACTGCCGGGAAGTCGCCTATGAGTGGATTGAGGACGTCAGGCCCGGCTTTCGGTACCGAGGCGGATGGGATGCAGGCTATACCAGACGACGAAGCCGACCATCGCCGCCATACCGACAGCGGACGGCAGAACCTGGCTCAGCGGCTGCCACTCGGCCAGCAGATTGCCGGCGCCGGCCGAAAGCATGGCGAAGTAGAAGCCGATCATCTTTACACCGTGGTCGAGGGAGCGGACCCTGCGATACCAGACCCCGACCCACAGCGGCCGGCTGAGATCATACGCCGTCATCGTCAGCAGGTAGCCGATGGTTGTATAGCCAATGGCCGGGGTCCAGGACGCCGTGCCGTGGCCCATCTGGAAAGCCACGAGCAGGGCCATTCCCACGCCGAGGATCGACAGCAGGGTGTCCGGCAGGCGCGGCCCGCGCCGAGTCAGCGAAAGGGTCCGCAGGCCACTCAGATACTGATACCCGGCCGTCAGGGTCGCGGCGACCAGCGGCGCCGGCGGTCGAAACAGGATCACCGCCAGCACCGCGCAGGACAGGACCACAAGTCCCAATCCCGCAGTGGCGCGCCCCGACCAGCGATGCAGCGGACCGCCTTTGCGGCTGAACAACGGTATGAGGCCGATGAGCAGGGCCAGCGCTCCGGTCGATACGTGGGCGAGAATGTTCAACGTGTGTGCATCGGTCATTCGAAGACCATGCTGAAGCGAAACCCACCATGGCAAGCAAAATAGGGATAGTGTCGGCCTAGTATCCCGCACCGCGAATGTCCGACTTGGGTCGATCTCGGTACATCGTTCAAGGCCTGAATCCAGACCTTGGAATCAGAGGCTCATCGCCCGGACTTCCCTATGTCGGAAGCAGGTCGTCTGGTGGTCGTTGACCATGCCCACGGCCTGCATGAAGGCATAGACGATGACCGGGCCGCAGAAGTTGAAGCCGCGCTTCTTCAGGGCCTTGGCCATGGCGACGGACTGTTCGGTCTGGGTCGGGGCCTGGCGGAAGTCGGCGAAGGGGGTGTGGATCGGTTGGCCGCCGACGAAGGACCAGAGCCATTCGGAGAAGTCCTCTCCGTCATCACGCATCTGAAGCCAGATCTGGGCGCCGCGGATGGCGGCGTTGATCTTGGCGCGCGAGCGGATGATGCGGGCGTCGCCCAGCAGGCGCTGGATGTCGGCCTCGTCATAGCGGGCGACGATCTCGGGGTCGAAGCCGTCGAAGGCGTCGCGGATGCCCTCGCGCTTTCGCAGGATGGTGATCCAGGCGAGGCCGGCCTGGAAGCCGTCGAGGACCAGCTTCTCCCACAGGGCGCGGGGATCGCGTTCCGGTACGCCCCATTCGGTGTCGTGGTAGGCGATGTAGAGCGGGTCGGTGGTCCCGCACCAGCCGCAGCGGCCCGAGGTGTGTGAGTCGGTCATGCGGCGATGTTGCCGGTTTGTTCGAGCGTGTCCAGTTCCCTCTCCCGCTGGGAGAGGGCTTGAGCGCCCGGGAGCGTAGCGATCGGTCTTGCGCGACCCGAAGGGCGGCGCGAAGCAGCCAAAGGGTGAGGGGTGAGGTGGTGCGAGTTGGCCCACCGCTGGACCCCTCATCCGGCCCTTCGGGCCACCTTCTCCCGCAAGGGGAGAAGGGAAGGGAGTGGGGTTCAGTCCCGCACCAAACCCCCGTCCACCACCAGGTTTTGACCCGTCACCGCGCGGCTCCAGGGGGAGGCGAAGAACAGGGCGGCGTCGGCGAACTCTTCGGGCGTGGTGACGGACCGCAGCGGGGTCATGCCGGCGATCAGGTCGAAGACGGCTTCCGGCGTGGCGGCGCTGGCGTCGGTGGTGCGCAGCAGGCCGCCGGAGACCATGTTGACGGTGATCCCGTCGGGGCCCAGGTCGCCGGCCGCGGTGCGGGTGAGGGACAGGAGCGCGGCCTTGGCGGCGGTATAGTCGTGATAGGGCACGACCGGGTTCTGGAACAGGTTGGTGCCGATGTTGATCACCCGCCCGAACTTGCCGGCGGCCATGCCCGGCGCCGTGGCCTGGATGGTGTTCAGGGCGCCGCGCACCACGGTCGAGAACTGGGCCGCCAGTTCGTCCCAGCCGATGTCGGTCATCTGCGAGCGGGCGTCGCCGTTGAAGCTGTAGTCCAGGGCGTTGTTGACGACGGTGGTGACGGGGGCGCCGAAATGGGCATGTGCGGCGGCGACCAGGGCGTCGACGGCGGCGCGGTCGGTCACGTCAGCCTGAAGGGCGACGGCGCGGTCGCCGATCTCGGCTGCCAGTGCGGTCGCGGAATCGCCGCTGGCGCGCCAGTTGATGATCACGCGCGCCCCTTCACGCGCGAAGGCGCGGACGGCGGCGGCGCCGACGCCGCGCGCGCCGCCGGTGACGAGGACGATCTGGTCGGCGATCTTCATGGGAGACTCAGTCGGTTGAGGAGGGAAGGACGTCCTGACCCATCCAGGCGGGTTTGCGCAAGCGCACGGGACGCCCCGCGACGGTCAGGTCGCCGTCGAGACGGTCGATGCGCACAAGCGCCATGGCCGAGCCGTCTCGGCCCGACAGCACCTCGCCGGCGCGCAACTCGCCCTTCAGCACCTCGGCGCCGAAGGCGGGCGGGGGGCCGTCGAAGTCGAGCGGCATCATCCGGTTCTTGATCACGCTCCGGCGCTTCATGCGCGACGTCGTCTCCTGGCCGACGAAACAACCTTTCTGGAAGTCGATCCCGTTCAGCAGGTCGAAGTCCGCCTCGATCGGGTAGGTCTTGTCTTGGGGGGCGTCGGCGGTCGGATCGGGGACGCCGACCGACAGACGGTGCAGGTCATAGTCGGCCTCGGTCGCGTTGGCGGCAGCCTCGCCATACCGGCGGCCGCCCATCAGGGCGGTGCGGGGGTCGGGAATGAAGCCGGCGGCCGCATCCGGCCAGGCGGCGAAGACCGGGCGGTCGTCGGCGGCCACCTGGACCTTGGCGCGCAGCTTGTACATCGACAGCCGCTGGATCAGGGCGTCGCGGCGGTCGGCGGCCACGTCCAGTAGGACGCCCTCGGCCTCGCCCAGAATGAACAGGTCGAACAGCAGCCGTCCGGGCGGCGACAACAGGGCGCCGAACCGCAGTTCGCCGTCGCCCAGCGTCTCCACGTCCTGGGTCAGCAGATTGTGCAGGAAGGGCCTGGCCTCCTCGCCCGTGACGGAGATGAGGGCGCGGGAGGAGAGGCGGGCGATGGGCATGGCGCCAAGATAGGGACGCGCACGCCTGGGCTCCAGACCTGTTGTCGCCGCAAGCCGTCAGTGGGGCGTTCGGGCCTGGATGAAGGCCGCCACATCCTCGACCACGCCGGGCGCCAGGGGCAGGTCGGCGTTGGAATAGGCGGCGATGTTTGCGGCCCGGTCGGCGGGGGCGGTCTTCAGCACATGATTGACGCCGTCCCACAGTTTCAGCGTCGCCTGCGGATCGGCGGCGGCCAGGCTCTGGGCGTCGACGACGCCGACCTGAATGTCGGTGGTCCCCTGTCCTATGAAGACCGGGCCTTCATAGGCGGCGATTAGGGCGGCGGGGTCCAGCGGCAGCCACGAGATCAGATAGGGTTGGACCGAGGGACGGAACAGGGCGGCCAGGGCGGGCGGCGTATCGGCGACGGTGCGGCCGGCCTCCAGTTCGGTCAGGGCGGAAAAGGCCTGGGCCTTCATCGGTTCGGGCAAGGCGGCCAGCTGTTCGCGGATGACCGCGCCCGCCGGACGGCCGGCGCCGGACAGCAGGACCAGGCCGCAGACTTTGCTGGATTCGGGGCCGTCGCCGCCCTCGACGGCCTTCAGGGCAATAAGGGCGCCCTCGCTGTGGCCGATCAGCCAGGCGCAGGGCTTGTCGGCGCGGCCGGCGGCCTCGGCGGCCCAGGCGCGGGCGTCGGCGACATAGGCGTCAAAGCGCAGATCGATCTCGGCCGGACCCGCCGCAGCACTGGCGGCGATACCGCGCTTGTCGATGCGGACCGTGGCGACGCCCTTGGCCGCCAGCCCCTCGGCCAGCAGGCGGTAGGTCGAGGCGGAGACGCCCATAGGGCTGTTCCCATCCCGATCCGTCGGGCCGGAGCCGGGCAGGATGACCCCGACGGCGCTGGGATTTTCGGGCGCCAGCAGGGCGCCGTGCAGGGGGGCGGGCTGGGCGGGCAGGGCGATCTCGGTGGAGACCGGTCCGGCGAGGAATGCGGCTAGAAGGCTCAGCATGGCGTGTTTCCAAACGGCGATCAGGGAGCGGGCGCGACGAAGAGGGGCGCAATTCGTCGCGCGGTCAATCTAGGTGCGGCAAGACGCGCGGAGGCAAGACAGGGCGCGCCATTGCAAGGCAATCGCATCTGGGGGTATGCAGCCGTCTCCCTCCCTGATCTTGAGAATATTTCGCAAACCATGGCTCGCTCGACCCGCCGTTTCGCCTGCGCCGCCAGCCTGCTGGCCCTCACTGTCGCCACGCCCGCCCTGGCCCAGCAGGCGACGACCACGCCCGCCGAGCTCGGCGAGATCGTCGTCACCGGCTCGCAAGTGCGGCTGACCGGTGTGGCGGCCGGTGGTCAGGTGGCTACGGGCGGACGGGTCGGTCTGCTGGGCAATATGGATGTGATGGACACGCCCTTTTCGACCAGCAACTACACCGAGAAACTGATCCGCGATCAGCAGGCGCGCGGCATCGGCGACGTGCTGCAGAACGATCCGACGGTGCGGGTGTCCAAGGGGTTCGGCAATTTCCAGGAGCTATATGTGGTCCGGGGCTTCCCGGTCTATTCGGACGACATGAGCTATAACGGTCTGTACGGCGTGTTGCCGCGTCAGTTCGTGGCGGCCGAACTGGTCGAACGGGTCGAGGTGTTCCGAGGCGCGACGGCCTTCCTGAACGGCGCCGCGCCCGGCGGCAGCGGCGTGGGCGGCGCCTTCAACCTGACGCCCAAGCGGGCCGGCGAACCTCTGACGCGCCTGACCGCCGGGGTGTCGGGCAACGACGAGATCTACGCCGCCGCCGACCTGGCCCGCCGCTTCGGGGCCGAAGACCAGTGGGGCGCCCGCCTGAACATCGCCAGCCGTGACGGCGAGAGCTCGGTCGAGGGCGAGAACGGCCAACTGCGCGTGATCGGCCTGGGCGTCGACCGCCGGGGCGCCCGCGCCCGCTTCTCGGCCGACTTGGGCTGGCAGGACCACCGCCTCGACGCGCCCCGTCCGACGGTGACGCCGTCCGGCGGCATTCCCGAGGCCCCCGCCGCCGACAAGAACTTCGCCCAGCCGTGGACCTATACCGACGAGGAACAGCTGTTCGGCGCCGCGCGCGGCGAGTTTGACATCACCGACAGCGTCACCGCCTGGGCGGCCTTCGGCGGGCGTCAGGGCAAGGAGGACAATGTCCTGGCCAACCCGACCGCCCAGGCCGACGGAAGCCTGAGCGCCTATCGGTTCGACAATGTGCGCGAGGATACGGTCTGGTCGGGCGACGTCGGCGTGCGCGCCGATGTGACCACGGGGCCGGTCGAACATCGTCTGGTGGTGTCCGCCTCGCAGGTGCAGTCGAAGTCCAGGAACGCCTACGCCTTCTCGAACTTCTCGGGTTTCGCCAGCGACCTGTACAATCCCGTCTCCGTCGCCGCCCCGACCCCCGACTTCTTCGTCGGCGGAGATCTGGACGATCCGAACGTGACCGAGCGGGTGCGCAACTCTTCGGTCGCCGTGGCCGACCGACTGTCGTTCCTGAACGGCCGGTTGCTGGCGACCGTCGGCGTCCGTTATCAGGAGATCAAGACCGGCTCCTACGACTACAATACCGCCGCGAGGCTCTCGTCTTATTCCAGCGACGCGACCACGCCGGCCTTCGCCCTAGTCTACAAGCCCAGCGACAAGATATCGCTCTACGCCAACTATGCCGAGGCGCTTGTGCCCGGCACGACGGCGCCGGCGGTGGTCAACGGCGTGACGGTCTCGAACGGCGGCGAGGTCCTGTCGCCCTTCCGCGCGGAGCAGGCCGAGATCGGCGCCAAATATGACGCCGGTGCTTTCGGCGGAACCTTGAGCGTCTTCCGCACCACCCTGCCGAGCGCCTATTTCGATACCGACACCGCCGTCTATTCCGACGGCGGCGAGCAGGAGAACCAAGGCGTCGAGCTGACCGTCTATGGCGAGCCGTTCGCCGGCCTGCGCCTGATCGGCGGCGCGACCTGGCTGGACGCCGAGATCAATCGCTCGCTGACTGCCGCCAACGAAGGCAAGTCGGCCATCGGCGTGCCGGACTTTCAGACTAATCTGAATGTCGAATGGGATGTGCCGGCGGTTTCGGGTCTGACGCTGGAAGGCCGGGCCGTCTACACCGGCGCACAGCCCGCCGATTCGACGAACACTCTGGAGCTGGAGGAATGGACCCGGTTCGACGCCGGCCTGCGCTACGCCTTCGTCGCCGGCGGTAAGGATCTGACGGTGAGGGCGCGGGTCGAGAACGTCGCGGACGAGGACCAGTGGGTCGCCGTCGGCGGCTATCCGGGGTCGAACTATCTGACCCTGGGCGCGCCGCGCACCTTCCGGCTGTCGGTTTCGGCGGAATTCTGATCGGATGAAGACGCGGACGATCCGCGCCTGGTCGTGGACGCACAAATGGTCGAGCCTGGTCTCCACGCTCTTCCTGCTGATGCTGTGCGTCACGGGCCTGCCGCTGGTCTTCACTCACGAGATCGAAGAGGTGCTGCTCGAGCAGGCCTGGGTTGCCGCCAACCCGGACGGGCCGCTGCTGAGCCTGGACGAGGTGCTGGCCGCAGGCCTGGCCCTTCATCCGGGCGAGGTTCCCGCCTTCATGAGCTTCGACGAGGACCGGCCGGTGGTGAACGTCACCAGCGTGGATCCAAACGGCCCGGCCGGCGCCTACAGCTTCGAGCCGATCGACCAGACCAGCGGGTCAGTGGCCCCGCCGGTGGCCGGCCATCCGGTCATGGAGTTCCTGCTTCAGCTGCACACGGACATGTTCCTGGGCCTGCCGGGGATGCTGTTCCTGGGCCTGATGGGGCTGATGCTGATCGTGGCGTTGGTGTCTGGGGTGGTGCTGTACGCGCCCTTCATGCGTCGGCTGCCGTTCGGCACGGTGCGCGCGGCCAAGGCGGCGCGAACGCGGTGGTTGGACTATCACAACCTGCTGGGCGTGGTGACCGTGGCCTGGGTGCTGGTGGTCGGGGCGACGGGGGTGGTCAACACCCTGGCGACGCCGATCCTGGCCTATTGGAAGAACACGGCGCTGAAGGAACTGACCGTCGCCTATGACGCCCCGGCGCCGGCCGGTGAGCGGGCCTCGCTGGATGCCGCGGTGGAGCGGGCGAAACAGGCGCTGCCGGGCATGAAGCTTCAGTTCGTGGCGTTTCCGGGCACCGAATATTCCACCGATCACCACTATGCCGTCTTCTTCCACGGCGACACGCCGCTGACGACCCATCTGACCACGCCCGCCCTGATCGACGCCCGGACGGGGGCGCTGGCGGCCGTGGCTCCGACACCATGGTATGTGAAGGCCCTGTCCCTGTCCCAGCCGCTGCACTTCGGCGACTATGGCGGGCTGGGGCTGAAGATCCTGTGGGCGCTGCTGGACCTGGCGACCATCGTCATCCTGGGGTCAGGCCTCTACCTCTGGCTGGTCAAGGCGCGGCGGAAACCGGCATGAGCCGCAAGGATCTGAGTACCTGGGCCATCTTCGGCGTGCCTGTCGTGGTGTTCGTGCTCAGCCTGACGGGGCTGGTCGGCGCCTTGCTGGGGGACGGCGTCTGGGATGCGGTCTTTTCGATCCTGCTGGCCTCGACCGTGATCGTTACGGTTTGGGCCTTGATCCGACGCCGACGCTGACCGTCGTCAGATCGAGAAGCTGACGCCGCAGCCGCAGCTGGAGGCGGCGTTGGGATTGCGGACCACGAACTGGGCGCCGGCCAGTTCGTCGACATAGGCGATCTCGGAATTCTTCAGGAAGGGGACTGAGACCGGGTCGATCAGGGCGGTCTGGCCGTCGGCCTGGATGCGCAGGTCGTCGTCCTCGGCCGTCTCGACCAGTTCGAACCGGTACTGGAAGCCCGAACAGCCGCCGCCGTCCACCGCCACGCGCAGCATCAGGGTCTTGCCCTCGGCCGCGCCCAGCTTGGCCAGGCGTTTGGCGGCGCTGGCGGCCAGGATTATGCCTTCCGGCGCGCGCGTGGCGACCGTAAAGGCGGGTGTGGACGGTTCTGTGGATTGGACGGTGCTCACGGCTGTCTATATGAGGCGCGCAAGGGCGTTCGCAAAGGCCCGACCGCTTCAAAGTTGATGACTTGAGCCAGACACCTCTCGCCCCCTACGCCGAACGCGCCGATCTGACCCAAGGCCGCCGCTTCTTCGAGCCGCCCAGCCGGACCCGCACGGCCTTTGCCCGCGACCGCGACCGGATCATCCATGCGACCGCCTTCCGCCGCCTGAAGGAGAAGACCCAGGTCTTCGTCGCGCACGAGGGGGATCACTACCGCACCCGCCTGACCCATTCGCTGGAGGTGGCGCAGATTGCGCGCTCCCTGGCCCATGCGCTGAGGCTGGACGACGACCTGGCCGAGACGGTCGCCCTGGCCCACGACCTGGGCCACCCGCCCTTCGCCCATGCGGGCGAGGACGAGCTGGTCATCCAGATGGCCGACCACGGCGGCTTCGACCACAATGTCCAGAGCTTCCGCGTCGTGACCGAACTGGAGAACCGCTATCCGCAGTTCGACGGGCTGAACCTGAGCTGGGAGACGGTCGAGGGGGTCATCAAGCACAATGGTCCGGTATTGCATCGGCTGGACGAACCGGCTTGGTCGGTGGTGCGCCCGTACCGGACGGACGGCGAGGCGGGCTGGGATCTGCGCCTGGGCACCTTCGCCTCGCTGGAGGCCCAGTGCGCCGCCATCGCCGACGACATCGCCTATAACAACCACGACGTGGACGACGGGGTGCAGGCGGGGCTGATCACGCTTCAGGATCTGGACCAGGTGCCGCTGATCGGGCCGATGCTGGCCGAGGTGCGGCGTGACTGGCCCGCCATCGACGACCGAATGCTGCGGATCGAGGCCGTGCGGCGGATGATCGGGGTCATGGTCGAGGACGTCCTGGCCGAGACGGCGCGGCGGCTGGATGAGGACCGGATCGGCTCGACCGAGGATGTCCGCACGGCGTCGCGGACCATGGTGGACTTCTCGCGGTCGATGCACGCGGACCTGGCCATTCTGCGCAAGTTCTTGTTCGAGCGGATGTATCGCCACTACCGGGTCAACCGCACGCGCAGCCAGGCGCGACGGGTGCTGTCGCAACTGTTCGAGCTGTTCATGGCCGAGCCGGAGGTGATGCCGCCGGAGTGGAGCGTGCCCGCCATGACCGAGGACCGGACGGCTCGGGCCCGTGCGGTGTGCGACTATATCGCCGGGATGACCGACCGCTACGCGATAGAAGTCCACCAGAAACTGTTCAGCCTCGACCTGGCGCTCGATCTGTGATTCGAAAGACGGCGGCGGGGCGTTAGACTAACCGTTCGACGCGCCGATTCGCTGCGTCGGACAGAACGGCGGAGCGCGACCATGTCTTTTGATGACGACAACCGACCCGGCCAGGGCGCCTATACGCCCCCTACCGACGACGACCTGCCGTTCCGTCGCAATTCCTATGATCCGCGCGCCGGCGGTGGCGGCGGCCGCAATGTCGGGTCGGGCGGGGGCAAGTCGCCGCCCGTGACCCTGATCGTCAGCGCGGTGATCCTGCTGGTGCTGATCATCGCCGTGATCTTCTTCTATCGATCCGGCATGCGCGCCTCGACCGATGCGCCGCCGGCCGTCGGCCAGCCCGTCGGCGAGATGAAGACCGCCGCCCCCATCGACGCCCAGCCGGTCGATCCGGCCGCAGGCGTGCGCGTCTATCGCGACGAGGCCGAGACCACCGACGCCCCCGTCACCTTCACCCCGCCGCCCGAGGCGCCCCAGCCGCGTCCGGCCGCGCCGCCGGCCGCCGCTCCGACCGGCCAGGGCCTGCCTCCGACCAAAGCGACGACGCCAACGGCTCCGCGTCCGACCACGCCTGCGCCGGCCGCTCCGGCGCCGACTGCTTCCGCCGCCGCCGGCGGTTCGGCCTCGGTCCAGATCGGCGCCTTCTCCTCGACCGAGATCGCTGACCGGGAATACGCCGCCGTCGCCGGTCGCTTCGGCCAATATGCGTCGGGCGCCGAGAAACGCGTGACCGAGGTGACCTCGTCCAGCGGCTCGACCCTTTATCGCACCACCTTCACCGGCCTGTCGCGCGAGCGTGCGGTCGCCTTCTGCAACGCCCTGAAGGCCGCCGGACGGGATTGCATCGTTCGGTGACATCCGCCGCGATCTACGGCTGTTCGGGCCATCGGCTGACGGAGGACGAACGCGCCTTCTTCGCCGAGACGCGTCCCTGGGGCTTCATCCTGTTCCGGCGCAACATCGACAGCCCGGAACAGGTGCGGGCCCTGACGGACGAACTGCGCGCCGCCATCGGCGACGCCGACGCCCCCATCTTGATCGACCAGGAGGGCGGACGGGTCCAGCGGATGGGGCCGCCGCACTGGCCCAAATACCCGCCGGGGAACGCCTATCTGAAGGCGACGAACGACTTGGCGGACGCGCGCGAATTGGCGCGGCTGGGCGCGCGGCTCATGGCCCATGATCTGCGCGAGGTCGGGATCACCGTCGACCTGCTGCCCGTGCTGGACGTGCCGGTTCCGGGCGCCCACGACATCATCGGCGACCGCGCCTATGGTCCCGATCCGCAGACCGTGGCCCTGCTGGGACGGGCGGCGGCGGAGGGGCTGCTGGCGGGCGGGATTCTGCCCTGTATCAAGCACATGCCGGGGCACGGCCGCGCTTTCGCCGACACCCACAAGGACTTGCCGACGGTCCATGCTGATCTTGAAACGCTGGACGCCTGGGATTTCGCCCCGTTCAAAGCCCTGTCCGACATGCCGATCGGCATGACGGCGCACATCGTCTTCACCGCCATCGACCCAAAACGCCCCGCCACCCAGTCGAAGAAGGCGATCCGGCTGATCCGCGAGCGTCTGGGCTTCGGCGGTCTGCTGTTGTCGGACGATCTGGTGATGAACGCCCTGTCCGGCAGTCTGACCCAGAGGGCGCACAAGGCGTTGAAGGCCGGATGCGACATCGTCATCCACTGGAACGGCGACATGAACGAGATGCGTCAGGTCGCCGAGGGCGTCGGCGCGCTGAAGGGCGGGGCGCTTCGCCGCGCCGAAGCGGCCCTGGCCCGGATCGTTCGAACGCCGGAGCCGCTAGATCCCGTTGCGGCCCATGAACGCTTCTTCCGCGCAATGGCGGGCAAGACGGACGCAGCCAAGGGGCCGGACGTGGGCGAGGCGCAGGCATGAGCCGCCTGAACCCGATCGGCCTCAAGCCGCGCGAAGCGCGGTAGGCCAACAAGAATGACCGACGCCTTTCAGCCCAATCTGGATTTCAGCGCCGTCGCCGAGGTCGAGGAGCGCGAGGCCTTCGTCGTCGATCTGGACGGCTATGAGGGACCGCTGCACGTGCTCCTGGCCCTGGCGCGGACCCAGAAGGTCGATCTGCTGAAATTGTCGATCACCCGGCTGGCCGAACAGTATCTGGCCTTCGTGCATGAGGCGCGGCGGCGCAACTTCGCCCTGGCGGCCGATTATCTCGTGATGGCGTCGTGGCTGGCCTATCTGAAATCGCGCCTGCTGCTGCCGCGCACCGAAAAGGACAAGGGCGAGGAGCCGCCGGCTGAGGCCCTGGCCGCCGCCCTGGCCTTCCGGCTGCAAAAGCTGGAGGCCATGCGCAAGGCGGTGGACCAGCTTTTGGCCCGGCCCCAGCTGAAGCGCGACGTCTTCACCCGAGGCGACCCCGAGGCGACGGTGATCGTTCCGTCCGACCGGATCGACGCCAGCCTGTATGACCTGATGAGCGCCTATGTGACCCAGCGCCGCCGCGAGGAGTCGCGGCGCTATTCGCCCGGTCAGCGGGTCGAGGCCTTTCCGCTGGAGGCGGCGCGCGACTGGTTGCGCGAGATCATGCCCCGGCTGGCCGACTGGACCCCGCTGGACCAGGTGGCGCCCCATCGCGACGACGACGAAGGGCCCAGCCAGGCCAGCTATACCGCCTCGACCCTGTCGGCCAGCCTGGAGCTGGTGAAGGAGGGGGCCATGGACATCCGCCAGACGGCGCCGTTCGCGGACCTGTATCTGAAGCAGCGGGGCGGCGGGCATCCGCTGGAGCTGACGCCGTGATCCGCGGATATCCCGATGTCTGACCTCTCCTTCCAACCCGACGACGGCGAGATCGAGCGCCGGGTCGAGGCCCTGCTGTTCGCCGCCGCCGGCCCCCTGAGCGCCGCCGAGATCGCCGCCCGTCTGCCCGAAGGCGCCGACGTCGCCCGCGCCCTGTCGGGGCTGCGCGCCCGGTACGAGGGGCGAGGCGTAGAACTGGACTGCGTCGCCGATCGCTGGCGGTTCCGCACGGCGGCCGATCTGGCCTTCATGATGACCGAGGAGCGCGAGGAGCCGCGTCGCCTGTCCCGGGCCGCGCTCGAGACCCTGGCCATCATCGCCTATCACCAGCCCGTCACCCGCGCCGAGATCGAAAGCGTGCGCGGCGTCACGCTGTCGAAGGGCACGTTGGACCTGTTGTTGGAGATGGGGTTCGTCCGGTTGAGGGGGCGTCGGCGCACGCCGGGCCGGCCCGTCACCTACGCCACCGCCGACCGTTTCCTGGAGCATTTCGGCCTGGCCAGCCTGTATGATCTTCCCGGCGTGCAGGAGATGAAGGCCGCCGGCCTGCTGGATCTGTCGCTGCCGGTCGGGTTCGAACTGCCTGACCCCGGCCGCACCGACGCCGCCGAGGATGAGGGGCCCGTCATGGACGACGACGCGCCCGAGTTCGCCCAAGACTTCGTCGGCGACTAGGGGGAAGCCCCTATAGCTCCATTAACGAGGGTCTAGCGCGCACCGCCGTTAGCTTGCGGCAGTATACGGGGGACGCTGCGTGAAGTCAGATTTGACCGGGTTCCGGCTTGTGGCCGTGCTGATGCTGGCGGTCGTCGTCGGCATGATCGGCGTGTTGAGCATCGTCAGCAAGGGCATCGACGACCACCAGCGCGCGCTAGACCGGGTTAGGGTCGGCATCAAGCTGACCCGTGTCGTGGAAGCCATTGGAGAAGACCTCGCGCCGGTGACGGTCTGGGACAACGCGGTGCGGGAACTGAGCGCGCCGACCCCAGCGCCCTGGTTTGATCACTTCGTGGGGGGCGCATCCGCCGGCCGGCGTGGACACCTGGCCACGCTCAGCTTTGATTCGTCAGGCCGTCAGGTTCGCGCGAACGCGAACGGGCCGCTCAATGTGAGTAAGACTGATTTTCTGGCCCCGGCTGCGCGGCGCCTAGTCGAAAAAATCGCTGCCCAAGCCCAGAAGCGCGATCGTTCGACCTATGGGCCGGCGGCGGCCCTGGTCAAGACAGGCTTCATTAGCGTCAATGGCGTCGTCTATGTCGTCGGCGCCTCGACCGTCGTCCGGGACACGCCCGATGGACCTGTTCCAGCCGCCGACCCGATCATCGTTTCCTTCAAATCTTTCGACGCTGAGTTGGACTGGATCCGCAGCCGCATGGGGAAGGCCGACGCCAAGTTTTGGCCCGGAGCCCAGCCGCCCGACGGCATGACGGGGGTCACGATTTTCGATCCCGATGGCCTCCCGCTAGGACTGGTGGTGTGGACGCAGGACCGCCCCGGATACAGTATCCTGACCCATGCCCTGCCGCTTCTGCTGTTGATGATGGCCGTGCTGGCGGCGGGCGGCGGGCTGCTGATGTGGCGGATGTTGAAGGACATGCGGCGTCTGCGGGCCTCGGAGGCCGCGCTGTTGGCCGCCCTGCAACACGCTGAGGCGGCGAACGCGGCCAAGACCCGCTTCCTGTCCAACGTCAGCCATGAACTTCGCACGCCGCTGAACGGCGTCCTCGGCATGGCCGAAATCCTCGGCCAGGACGTCCTTACGCCTCGGCAGCGGGAGCGCCTGAATATCCTGAAGGAGTCCGGCAATCGCCAACTACGGTTGATCGAGGACTTGCTCGACGTCATCAGGCTGGGCGACGGCGCCGTGACGCTGGACGAACGCCCCTTCCGACCCGTTTGCCTTTTGCGCGGCCTCTATGGGGATCATCGCGGCGAGGCCGCCGCCAAGGGGCTGAAGCTGAAGGTTGAGGCGGTCGAAGGCGAATGGATGGGGGATGTCGTGCATCTCGAGAAGCTGCTCGGCGCCCTGGTCCACAACGCCATCCGCTTCACGGCTTCGGGCGAGGTGGTGGTGCGCGCGCTGGACCGCAACGGTCTGACCTTCGAGGTTCAGGACACGGGGCCAGGCATGACCAAGGCGGAGGCGGCGGTTCTGTTCGAAGCCTTCGTCCAGGGCGATGACAGCAGCACCCGTACGGCCGAGGGGCTGGGCCTCGGCCTGACGGCGGCCAATGGTCTGGCGCGGCTGATGGGCGGTCGGATCGAGGTCGAAAGCAGCCCGGGCTGCGGCAGTCTGTTCCGCGTCACCCTGCCGCTGGCGCTCGCGCTCAGGTCGTCAGAAGCCGAGGCAGCTTGAAGGTCACGGTCTCGCGCGCGCCCCCGTCCTCTGTCACCGTGGCGTCGAACCGTTCGGCGATAGCGTCCACCAGGGCGGCGATTAGCGGCTCGGGCGCCGAGGCGCCGGCGGTCACGCCCACCGTCTGAACCCCGTCGAACCAGGCCCAGTCCACCTGTGAGGCGTCATCCACTAACCGGGCGTCGCGGGCGCCGGCGCGCATCGCCACCTCGACCAGCCGCGCCGAGTTGGACGAGTTCTTCGACCCGACGACCAGCACCAGTTCGCAGCCCTCGCCCAGGACCTTGACCGCCTCCTGGCGGTTGGTGGTGGCGTAGCAGATGTCTTCCTTGTGCGGATCGGGCAGTTCGGGGAAGCGCCGCTTCAGCACCTTCAATATGCCCGCCGTATCGTCGACCGACAGGGTGGTCTGGGTCGCATAGGCCAGGGGGGCGTCGCCGGGCCGTTCGAACGATTCGGCGTCGGCCTCGGTCTCGATCAGGCTGATGGCGCCTTGCGGCAGTTGGCCCATGGTGCCGATCACCTCCGGGTGGCCCGCGTGGCCGATCAGGATGATGTGGCGGCCTGCGTCATGATGACGCTCGGCCTCGACATGGACCTTGGACACAAGGGGGCAGGTGGCGTCGAGGAACAGCAGGTCGCGCGCCCGGGCGTTGGCGGGCACCGACTTCGGCACCCCGTGGGCGGAAAAGACGACCGGCCGGTCGTCCGGGCATTCGTCCAGTTCCTTGACGAACACGGCCCCCATGGCCTTCAGCCGCTCGACGACGTGGCGGTTATGGACGATCTCGTGGCGCACATAGACGGGGGCGCCGAACTTCTCGATGGCCCGCTCGACGATCTGGATCGCCCGGTCCACCCCGGCGCAGAAGCCGCGCGGCGTCGCCAGCCGCACCGCGATGGAGCGGCGTTCGGACGAGGGGGAGGGGACGTGCATGTTCATGGCCGCCAACCTAGTCGTTCGCGCGCCATATCGCCATGAGGGGCGAGCGAATCCCCGCCCTCAGACAGCGACGCATCGCCACGGTCAGGCCCTGTCCGGCGAAAATCGAGCTCGAACAAAGATTTAGCCCGTATTCACGACGCCTTGACCAACCGGCCGCTCACGATTAGTTTCCGCGCCGAATTCAGACCCGCCCGAACACCTTGTTCAGGCGCTGAGCGCACAGGTCCTGTCCCCTATGTCGGAATCGCGCGAAGAGGCGATCAAACGCCTCCAAGACAGCGCATCCGCATTGGAGGCGCGGACGACGGCGGAGAAATCCGCCGAGCTGACCGGCCATCAAGTGGCGGGGCAGGCCTACAAGATCATCGCCGAACTTCTCGGTGGGGTTCTGATCGGTCTGGCGTTTGGTTTTATCGCGGATTGGGTCTTTGGGACTCGCCCGTGGGGTTTGATCGGCGGGGTCCTGTTGGGCTTCGCCTTGTCGATTTACATGGCGCGTCGCACAGCCAACCGGCTGATGGCGCAGGCCAAGGCGTTAGGGACACCGGCTCCGGCCGATCCTTACGTCGAGGCCGACGAAGACGGGGAACGATAGGGCTTCATGGCCGATCCGATTCATCAGTTTCAGATTCAGAAGGTCATCGACCTTCCTGACGTGAGCCTGCCTGTGCTGGGCGTCGTCGATCTGGCGATCACCAACTCGCACATCGCCATGACGGCCGCCTTCGTCGTGATCGTCGGCTTCTTGGCCGCCGTGACGTCGAATGCCCAGGTCGTCCCAGGCCGTCTGCAGGCCGCCGGCGAGGGGCTGTTCGGCCTGATCGACAACTTGGCCGACTCCATCATCGGTCACGAAGGCCGCAAGTATTTCCCGTTCGTCTTCACCCTGTTCATCCTTATCCTGGGCATGAACATCCTGGGTCTGTTCCTGACCTTCACGGCGACGTCGCAGTTGGCCATCACGGTCACCTTCGCCCTGATCACTTTCGGTCTGGTGCTGGTCGTCGGCTTCGCCAAGAACGGCCTGGGCTTCTTCAAGCTGTTCTGGCCCATGGGCGCGCCGCTGGCGCTGCGTCCGGTCGTCGGCCTGATCGAGTTCGTCTCCTTCCTGCTCCGTCCGGTCACTCTGGCGCTTCGTCTGTTCGGCAACATGCTGGGCGGCCACGTGGCGCTGAAGATCTTCGCCGGCTTCGTCGTGTCCCTGGGCCTGCTCGGCCTGGGCGGCGGCGTGGGCCTGCTGGCCTTCCCGGTTGCGGCCCTGTCGCTGGGCATGGTCGTCGCCCTGACCGCGCTGGAGTTTCTCGTGGCCTTCCTTCAGGCCTTCGTCTTCGCCGTTCTGGCCTGCATCTATCTGAATGATGTGGTCAACCTGGACCACGCCCACTAAGGGCAGGCCCAGTCTCTTCACCCCAACCACCAACGACTTTAATCTAGGAATACAATCATGGACGCTGAAGCCGCCAAGTACATCGGTGCCGGTCTCGCAACCCTGGGCATGATCGGTTCGGCCCTGGGCGTGGGCAACATCTTCGGCCAGTTCCTGGCCGGCGCTCTGCGCAACCCGTCGGCCGCCGCCGGCCAAGTCGGCAACCTGTTCGTGGGCGCCGCCCTGGCCGAAGCCCTGGGCATCCTGGCCTTCGTGCTCGGCATCCTGATGATCTTCGGCTGATATCAGCCGATACCGGCGCGCGGGGTTCGCCCGCGCGCCGTTTCATCTGATTCTGCAGCAGACGGTTCATGGCCAGCACCCACACCAACGACGCGCTTCCCGCTTCGGTCGAAGCGGACCTGCACGCCGAGACGGCGACCGCCGCCGAGCACGGCTCGGGCGGCCTGCCGCAATTCCAGTTCGAACACTGGGCGGGCCAGATCGGCTATCTGCTGATCCTGTTCGTCATCCTGTACGTCCTGGTCTCCAAGGTCTTCGCGCCGCGCCTTCGCAAGGTGATGGACGAGCGGGCCGATACGATTTCCAACGCCGTCGCCACCGCGCGTCAGGTTCAGGCCGAGGCCGCCGAACAGGCCGCTCAAGCTCAGGCCGAGGTCGCCAAGGCTCGCGCTGACGCCCGCGCCATGGCCGCCGCCGCCAAGGCCCGCGTGACCGAAGACGCCAACGCTCGTCAGGCCGCTGAAGAAGCCGTGGTCAACGATCGCATCGCCGAGGCCGAGACCGCCATCGGCAAGACGCGCGACGCGGCCATGGCCAATGTCGCGACCATCGCCTCCGACGCCGCCGCCGCCATGGTCGAGCGCCTGACCGGCAAGGCCGCCACCTCGGCCGAACTGGCTACGGCTAAGGGAGCCGCCTGATGAATCTGATCTTTGAACACGGCATCTGGAGCTTCGCCAATGCGGAGATCTGGGTCGGGATCGGCCTGCTGATCTTCTTCGGCATCCTGATCGCCGCCGGCGTGCCCAAGATCGCCGCCGCACAGCTGGACGCCAAGGGCGCCAAGATCCAGGCCGACCTGGACGAGGCCGCACGCCTGCGCGCCGAGGCCGAGGCCCTGCTGGCCCAGATCCGCAAGGAGAAGGCCGAGGCCGAGGCTCAGGCCGCCGAGATGATGGCCCAGGCGGAAGCCGACGCCCGTCGTCTGGAAGTCGAGTCCAAGGCCAAGCTGGAAGAAACCCTGGCCCGTCGCCAGAAGATGGCCGAGACCCGCATCGCCCAGGCGGAGGCCCAGGCCTCGGCCGAGGTCAAGGCCGCCGCCGCCGACTTGGCCGCCAAGGCTGCGGAACAGATCCTGGCCGCCCGCCTCGCCGGCGGCGCTAAGGACCCGCTGCTCGACGCCGCCATCGCCCAGATCGGCGACCGCCTGAACTGAGCGCGGTTGGCTTAGCCGAACGAAAAAAGGCCCCCGGCGTCGCTGGGGGCCTTTTCTTGTATCCTGAGGCTCGCTGTCAGTGGGCGGTGGCGCCGCCCATGAAATGCGCCGCCTGGCGCTTCTCGCGCGTCACCAGCCGCGCATAGACATTGCCCAGCACGATGCCGAACACCGCATGGGTGATCAGCAACCAACCGAAGGTGCCGAAGCCGGCCGCCGCGGTGAAGGTGCGGTAGTCGCCGAACATCATGATGGCGCCCATCATCACCACCCAGGCTCCGACGGCGAAGACTATGCCCTTGGTTTCCGGGGTGTCGGTGGGCAGGCGGGGACACAGCACGCCGAACAGCGGCCCCAGGATGAAGACGCCGCTGACGGCGTGGATCGCCCAGCCGACGGCCATGTTGCCGGGCATGCCGATCATGGTGGCGATGACACCCTGGAAGGGATCGAACCAGTTCAGGAACAGATTGGGTATTTCAAGCAAGGAAACGGCGATGGTGGCGGCTAGCCCCGCAATCATGCCCTTTTGTACGCGTGACATCATGACCTTAGCGCCTCCCAACGCATTGGTGGTTCTCTGATAACGCCCAGGCAGAATACGCTTGTAGAGGGAGAAGGGCGTTCACGATGATGTGGTTAGCAGTTGCGATAACGCAACCGCGAGACGACGCATCAACTAGCGGAAAAGCTTCCGGAAATAGCGGCGCAGCTTCTTCCGCGCCCGGGTCAGGCGACGACGGGGTCTCTTGAGCACGACCTTTTCGGCGCGCAGGGCCTGCTGCCAAAAGACCGGGGCGAACTCGGGCTTCTTCCGCATGAGTCGGCGGAAGGGATAGACCCATTTCGGCCGGGCGTACTGGGCGCGAATGAACTGGCGCTTGGCCCAGAAGGAGCTCTTCAGAATCAGCATCAGGCCGACGGCGATGACGGGAACGCCGCCCGGACCGGGCAGGGGCGCGATCAGAATGCCCAACAGGACCACCAACAGCCCGCCGACCATCAAGGCCCAACGCTTCAGCGCGCGCAGCGTGCGGCTGCGCGAACGGAACGACGGAAGGCGGATCGCAGTTGCGAAGGTCAAGTCGGGGCCAGACGGAGAGGAGGGAGGTCCAATGACAACGATCGTCACGGCCGCCCGATCCCGGCTCGGGAGAGGAAAGAGCGACCGTGGCCAGCCTGCCACATGCCCCGTTAAGACCGTGCGTCCATGGCCGATCCGTGTCTGCGATGTGAAGCTTTGGTCATGATTGACCGAGGGTCGATGCCTGTTGCCGAAAGGACACGATACCGGGCGTTCACCCTCTAAACCGCCGTCATCCTCGTCCTTGTGGCGAGGATCCATACTCCCGGTGCGTCCACAGTAGGCGGACCCGTCGACCACCGGGAGTATGAATCCTAGGGACAAACCCTGGGGATGACGGGACGTTGTTTGTCGGGCCTTAGGCCGCCTGGTTCGAACCTTCCGGCGCGGTCCAGCGCAACACCGGCGAGCGGGCGGCGCGGGTTTCGTCCAGGCGCTTCAGCGGGGCGTGGAAGGGCGCGCCCTTGAAACGGTCGACGTCGCCGGCTTTCGCCGCCTCGGCCAGCAGGCGCATGGCGTGGATGAAGCGGTCCAGCTCGGCCTTGGACTCGGTTTCCGTCGGCTCGATCAGCATGGCCCCGTGGACGACCAGCGGGAAATACATGGTCATCGGGTGGAAGCCCTCGTCGATCATCGCCTTGGCGAAGTCGAGCGTGGTGATGTCCGTGCCCTTCAGCCATTCGTCGTCGAACAGGGCCTCGTGCATGCAGGGGCCGTCGGGGAAGGCCGCCGACATCAGGTCCGACAGGCGGGCCTTGATGTAGTTGGCGTTCAGCACCGCATCCTCGGCCACCTGACGCAGGCCGTCAGCGCCGTGCGACATCATGTAGGAGAGGGCGCGCACATACATGCCCATCTGGCCCTGGAAGGCGCACAGGCGGCCAAAGGCCTGAACCGCCTCGTCTTCCTCGCGCTCGATCAGGCGATAGCCGTCCGCGTCATGCACGACCCAGGGGGCCGGCGCGAAGGGAGCCAGGGCTTCGGACAGCACCACCGGACCGGCGCCCGGACCACCGCCGCCGTGCGGCGTCGAGAAGGTCTTGTGGAGGTTGATGTGCATGGCGTCGACGCCGAGGTCGCCCGGACGAACCCGGCCGACGATGGCGTTGAAGTTGGCGCCGTCGCAGTAGAAATAGGCCCCCGCCTCGTGCGTCAGGCGGCTGATCTCCAGGATGTCGCGCTCGAACAGGCCGCAGGTGTTGGGGTTGGTCACCATGATGGCGGCGACGTCGTCGCCCAGCTTGGACGCCAGGTCCGCCACTTCCACGCGGCCGTCCTCGGTCTGGGCGACCTCGACGACGGTGTAGCCGACGAAGGCGGCGGTGGCCGGGTTGGTGCCGTGGGCGGATGTCGGCACCAGGACCTTGCGGCGCTTCTCATGCTGGCCCGAGGCCTCGTGCGCGGCGCGGATGGCCATCAGGCCGCACAGTTCGCCATGCGCGCCCGCCTTGGGCGACAGGGCGACGGCGGGCATGCCGGTCAGGGTCTTCAGCCAGTGGGACAGGGTGTCCATCAGCTCCAGCGCGCCCTGCACCGTCGAGATCGGTTGCAGCGGGTGGATGTCCGAGAAGCCGGCCAGGCGCGCCATCTTCTCGTTCAGGCGCGGGTTGTGCTTCATCGTGCACGAGCCCAGCGGATAGATGGCCAGGTCGATGGCGTGGTTCTTTTGCGACAGGCGCACATAGTGGCGCATGGCCTCGGGCTCGGACAGGCCGGGCAGGCCGATCGGATCCTTGCGGACCAGGTCGCCCAGGTCCGATCCATCGGTCTTCGGTTCCGGCAGATCGACGCCGGTCTTGCCCCAGCCGTCGCCCTCGAAGATCAGGGCTTCATTCTGCAACAGGCCCCGGCCGCCGGTCAGGGTGGCGGGCTTGGACTGGACTTGGTTCGGGGCGGTCGGGCGGCCGACGGTGTTCATGGTGCTCATGGTCAGTATCCCTTAGGCGCCGAGGACTTGGGTAAGCGCTTTGGCCAGGATCCGGATGTCTGCATCCAGGGTGGTTTCGGTCGCGGCGACCAGCAGGACGTCGTCCATGCCGGCGGCGGGCGCCAGGCGGCTATAGGGCACGCCGGCCAGCAGATGATGCCCGGCGAGCGTATCGACGACCTCGGCCGCGTTCTTGGGCAGGCGCACCGCGAACTCGTTAAAGAAGCGGTCGGTCAGGATCTCGACGCCGGGGATGGCGGCCAGGGCGTCGCGCGTGGCGACGGCCTTTTCGTGGTTCAGCAGGGCCAGTTTGCGCAGGCCGGTCTCGCCCAACAGGCTCATGTGAATGGTGAAGGCCAGGGTGCAGAGCCCTGAGTTGGTGCATATGTTCGACGTCGCCTTGTCGCGGCGGATATGCTGTTCCCGCGTCGACAGTGTCAGGACGAAGCCGCGCTCGCCGTCGGCGTCCACGGTCTCGCCGGTCAGGCGGCCGGGCATTTGGCGGATAAGCTTCTCGCGCGTGGCGAACAGGCCGACGTAGGGGCCGCCGAAGTTCAGGGCGTTGCCGATCGACTGGCCCTCGGCCGCGACGATGTCCGCGCCCATCTCGCCGGGCGACTTCAGCAGGCCCATGGACACGGCTTCTGTGACCACGACGATCAGCAGGGCGCCGGCGGCGTGGGCGGCCTCGGCGATCTTGGTGACATCCGTCGCCGTGCCGAAGACGTTCGGGGTCTGGACGACGACGCAGGCCGTGTCGGGACCGATCTGGTCGATCACGGCGGCCTCGGCGTCGATGGCGGCGGCCAGGACCTGGGTCTCGACGCCGACGGCGTGGACGACGGTCTCGGTCGCCTTGACGTAGTGCGGGTGAACGCCGCCCGAGATCACCGCCTTGTTGCGGCGGGTCACGCGGGTCGCCATCAGCACGCCCTCGGCCATGGCGGTCGAGCCGTCATAGAGGGAGGCGTTGGCCACCGGCATGCCGGTCAGGTTCGCGACCTGGGTCTGGAACTCGTACAGGTACTGGAGCGTGCCCTGTGCGATTTCCGGCTGATAGGGGGTGTAGCTGGTCAGGAACTCCGACCGCTGGATGATGTGGTCCACCGTCGCCGGGACATGGTGCTTGTAGGCCCCTGCGCCGCAGAAGAAGGGCGTGGCGCCGGCCGTGGCGTTCTTGGCCGCCATGGCGGACAGGGCGCGCTCGACCTCCAGCTCGCCGGCCACGCGGGGCAGGTCCACGGGCCCATCCAGCCGCGCCGCCTCGGGCACGTCCACGAACAGGTCGTCGATCGATTTCGCGCCGATGGCGGCGAGCATCGCCGTGCGGTCGTCGGGCGTCAGGGGGAGATAACGCATTGCCGGTTTCCTTCACCCGTCATCCTCGGGCTTGACCCGAGGATCGGATGTTGTGCGGCTCGTGCGTCGAAGGCTTCGCACGAGTGGTTGATCCTCCGGCCCTCGGGTCAAGCCCGAGGGTGACGGAGTTTGAGATTAGAGGGTGGCGAGGAAGGCGTCGTAGGCCGCCTGGTCCATGAGGGCGTCCAACTCCGAGGCGTCCGACACCTTGATCTTGGCGAACCAGCCGTCGGCCTGCGGGGCCGAGTTGACGGTTTCCGGCGCGGTCGACAGGGCGTCGTTGGCCTCGACCACTTCGCCCGAGACGGGGGCGTAGACGTCCGAGGCGGCCTTTACGCTCTCGACCACGGCGAAGCTGGCGCCCTTGGCGACGGTCTTGCCGACCTCAGGCACTTCCACGAACACCACGTCGCCCAGGGCGTCGGCGGCGTGCTTGGAGATGCCCACGGTGGCGATGTCGCCGTCCAGGCTGACCCACTCGTGATCCTTGGTGAACTTCATGATCTGATCCTCAGACGGTCTTCGGTTTGCGGTAATAGCGTTGCGCCACGAAGGGCATGGTGACGACTTCGGCGGCGGCGGTCTTGCCACGCACGATGACCTTCAGATCCGCGCCCAGCGCGGAAAACGCGGGGGGAACGAAGCCCATGGCGATGTTCTTGCCCAGGGTGGGGGAGGGGCCGCCCGAGGTGATCTTGCCGATGACGTTACCGTCCATGTCGGCGATCTCGGCGCCTTCGCGGGCCGGGGCGCCTTCCTTGACGATCAGGCCGATGCGGACGCGCGCGGCCCCATCGGCCAGTTCCTTCAGGATGCGGTCGGCGCCGTTGAAATCTGCGCGCTCCTTGCGCGACTTGGACAGGGCGAAGGTCAGCGCCCCTTCGACCGGGCTGGTCGTCGGGTCGATGTCATGGCCGTGCAGCGGCAGGCCGGCTTCCAGGCGCAGGCTGTCGCGGGCGCCCAGGCCGATCGGCTTGACGCGGGCGTCTTCCAGGAGGGTGTTCCAGACGCGCTCGGCCTGGTCCGCCGGCACCGAGATTTCATAGCCGTCCTCGCCGGTATAGCCCGAACGCGAGACATAGCAGTCGACGCCGAACAGCATCAGCCGGGCGCATTCCATGAAGCCCATCTCGGCCAGGATCGGCTCATGCGCCGCCATGACCTCGGCGGCTTCCGGCCCCTGGATGGCGATCAGGGCGCGGTCCAGCACGGTCAGCTTGGCGTCGCCTTCGAGGTTCGCCTCCCAGAAGGTGAAGTCCTCGTCCTTGTTGCCGGCGTTGACGACGACGAACAGGCCGTCGTGGTCGGGGCGGCCGGCCATCAGGTCGTCGATGATCCCGCCGTCCTTGTTCAGCAGCAGCGAGTATTTCTGCTTGCCGGCCTTCAGGATTTCATAGTCGCCGGGCACGAACCGCTCGAACTGGGCGGTGGCGTCGCCGCCGGTGATCTTGCACTGGCCCATGTGCGACACGTCGAACAGGCCGGCGTGTTCGCGGGTCCAGCGGTGCTCGGCCAGGACGCCCTCATACTGGACCGGCATGTCATAGCCGCCGAAGCCCACCATCCGGGCCCCCAGGGCGCGGTGCGCGGCGTTCAGGGGCGTGGTCTTCAAGGCTTGGTCGGTCATGATTCAGGCTTTCACGGTCGCGTTTGGTGGCGGAGCTCCGCCGTCTTCGCGCCCCCGCTGTCCTGAAGCCTGAGAGATTCCGGCGGTCAGACCACCTTGCTCCGTCGGCGCGCCCGTAAAGAGCGACTTTCCAGCGTCCGTATGCTTTCGCGGTCCGTTTGCCTGAGCGTTTCCGGGGCGGTTGCGCCTTCGGCGTCGAGCCCGGCCCCAAAAGCTTGGAAAACCAGTCTCGAACTCTCCCGCGAGAGCGCCCGACCTAAGGCATCGACTCAGGCTTCAAGTCAAGCGCCGGGGGAACAAGCCTGCGTGGGGCGGGTTGTCGCCTAGAGCCCCCACGCGAAACCCAGGAATTCAAAATGTCGATTATAGACAAGCTGTTCGGCGAGTCCGACAAGCCGCGCACCAGCCCGGCCAAGCCTGACGGCCCGATGCAGAAGGTGCTGGACGAATTGGCCTCGCTCGGCGGCAAGCCGATCGAGACCCTGTCCCCCGCCGAGGCCCGTCTGCAGCCGACCCCGACCGACGCCGTCCATTCCCTGCTACGCAAGAACGGCAAGGAACCCAAGTCGGACGATCTGGGCGTCAAGACGACCGACATCGTCATCCCCGGCGCCGCCGGCCCGATCCAGGCGCGCATCTACAAGCCGCACGACCATTCCGAGGACAAGCTGCACCCGGTCGTGGTCTATTTCCACGGCGGCGGCTTCGTCATCGCCGACCTCGACGTCTATGACGGCGGCCCGCGCGGCGTATCGAAGATGGCCGACGTCATCGTGATCTCGGTTCACTATCGCCAGGCGCCGGAGCACAAATTCCCCGCCGCCCATGACGACGCCCTGGCCGCCTATCGCTGGGTGCTGGACAATGCCCAGAGCTTCCACGGCGACCCGCAGAAGGTTGCGGTGATGGGCGAGAGCGCGGGCGGCAACCTGGCCATCGGCGTGTCGCTGATGGCGCGCGACGCGGGGCTTCCGGCGCCGGTGCACCAGGTGCTGGTCTATCCGGTCGCAGGCGTGGACATGGACAACGCCTCCTATGTCGAGAACGCCACCGCCAAGCCGCTGAACAAGCCGATGATGGAATGGTTCGTGAAGCACATCTTCCAGACCCCGGCTGACGCCCAGGATCCGCGCATCAATCTGGTCGAGAACGCCGACCTGATCGGCCTGCCGTCCTCCACCGTCATCTGCGCCGAGATCGATCCGCTGCGCACCGAAGGCGAACTTCTGGCCGAGAAGCTGGAGCAGGCCGGGGTGGAGGTGCGCCACAAGACCTTCCACGGCTCGACGCACGAGTTCTTCGGCATGGCCCTGGTCCTGCCCGACGCCATGGCGGCCCAGACCTTCGCCGCCCACGAACTGAAGCGCGCGTTCAACACGGCGATCCTGCCGATCTGATCTCTCCCCAAAACCCGTCATCCTCGGGCTTGTCCCGAGGATCCATAAGCCCGGCGCCGCCGGTGCGCACCGTCCTCAACGGAGTCTATGGATCCCAGGCACAAGGCTTGGGATGACGGGGGAGGAGGGGAGAGGGTTTCTTGTCTTGCGGTTAAGCCGTCCGCCCGCCAAGAACGGTGCGACGCTCCCAGCCGCACCGGACCGACCCCATGACCGCCGACCGCACCCGCCTCGACGCCCATATCGCCGCCCTGGATGCGCCCGACGGTCTGAAGACGGTCCTGACCGTCGCCGCCGCCACCTGCGCTGACATCAGCAAGGTCGTCGCCGGCGGCGCCCTGGCCGGCGCCCTGGGCGCCTCGGGCCAGATCAACGTCCAGGACGAGGAGCAGAAGAAGCTCGACGTCATGACCAACGAGATGTTGACCGATGCGCTTCTGGCCAGCCCCGCCGTCGCCGGCGTCGCCTCGGAAGAGATGGACGAGGTCCAGCCGGCGCCCCATTCGACCGGCGACTATCTGGTCCTGTTCGACCCGCTGGACGGCTCGTCCAACATCGACATCAACGCCATGGTCGGCACCATCATCTCGGTGCTGAAGTCCGCTACGCCTGCGCCGACCGAGGCCGACTTCATGCAGCCGGGCCGTAACCAGGTCGCGGCCCTCTATGCGCTCTATGGTCCCCAGACCATGCTGGTCCTGACCACTGGGGCGGGCGTGAAGGGTTTCACCCTGTCGAACGACGGCGACTGGATCCTGACCCACGACGACATCGCCATCTCGCCGGACACCAAGGAGTTCGCCATCAACATGTCGAACCTGCGCCACTGGTCCCAGCCGGTGCAGACCTATATCGGCGACCTGCTGAAGGGCGACGAAGGCCCGCGCGGCAAGAACTTCAACATGCGCTGGGTCGCCGCCATGGTCGCCGACGTCCACCGCATCCTGATGCGCGGCGGCGTCTTCCTGTACCCGTGGGACAGCCGCGAGCCGACCAAGCCCGGCAAGCTGCGCCTGATGTACGAGGGCAATCCGATGGCCTTCCTGGTCGAACAGGCCGGGGGCAAGGCGACGACGGACGGCGTGCAGCCCATCCTGGACATCCAGCCCGAGCACCTGCACCAGCGCATCCCGGTCGCCCTGGGCTCGACCAACGAGATCGACGCCTACGCGGGCGTGTGATGCTGATCCGCCCGACTGACGCGCTCCTGGTCATCGACCCGCAGAACGACTTCTGCGAGGGCGGCAGTCTGGCGGTCGCGGGCGGGGCGGGGATCATGCCGCTGATCAACCGGCTGGCCGATCAGTTCCCGCGCGTGGTCCTGACCCAGGACTGGCACACGCCGGATCAGATCAGCTTCGCCTCCAACCACCCCGGCGCGGCCCCCTTCACCGAGATCGAGGTCGCCTACGGCCGCCAGATGCTTTGGCCGGATCACTGTATCCAGGGCTCGCCCGGCGCCGACTTCCATCCCGACGTCGCGCCGACGGTGCAAAAGGCCCTGGCCGTGATCCGCAAGGGCTACAACCCGGCGGTCGATTCCTATTCCGGCTTCTTCGAGAACGACCATTGCACCCCGACGGGCCTGGCCGGCCTGCTGCGCGACCTGGGCGTGACCCGCGTCTTCCTGGCGGGCTTGGCCTTCGACTACTGCGTCCGCTTCACCGCCGAGGATGCTGTGCGCGAAGGCTTCGAGGCCGTGGTCATCTCCGACGCAAGCCGCGCCATCGCGCCCCAGACCGAGGCTGCGGCGCGAGACAGTGTTCGGGCGCTGGGGGTGTCGGAGGTCGGGGCCACAGCCCTTTTGGGCTGATATTCCTTCTTCCTTTCGTCATTCCGGGCGCAGCGCAGCGGAGACCCGGAACCCAGCGGCGCGCGAGAGCGCGAACCTGTCGCGGACTCGCTGTTCCCACATCCTGCGGCTTAAAGATTTCGCCTTCAGCGCCGCTGGGTTCCGGGGCTTCGGGCCAAGCGGCCCTTCGCCCGGAATGACGAAAGGGGAATGAGTCACCCCGCCTTGGCGTAGGCCTCCACCTCCGCCACGAAGGCCGCCTTTTCCGCCTCGCCCAGGAACGACCCCTCGAAACTGTTCCGCGCCAGCAGCGTCACCTGATCCTTCGTCAGTCCGACCGCCGCCGCCAGCCGGCTGTAGTTGTCGTTCACATACCCGCCGAAATAGGACGGGTCGTCCGAGTTCAGGGTGACGTGCAGGCCCCGGCGCAGCATCTCGGGCACGGGGTGATCCTTCAGGTCGTTGACCACGCACAGTTTCAGGTTCGACAGGGGGCAGACGGTCAGTGTCATCTGTTCCTTCGCCAGCCGCTCGACCAGGGCCTCGTCCTCCATCGAGCGATTGCCGTGGTCCATCCGGTCGATGTGCAGCAGGTCCAGCGCCTCGTGGACATAGGCCGGCGGGCCTTCCTCACCGGCGTGGGCGCACAGTTTCAGACCCAGCTCACGCGCGGCGGCGAAGACGCGCTGGAACTTGGACGGCGGATGGCCGACCTCCGACGAGTCCAGCCCCACGCCGATGAAATGATGCAGATAGGGTTTGGCCGCCTCCAGGGTCGCGAACGCCTCTTCCTCGGTCAGGTGGCGCAGGAAGCTGAGGATCAGGCCCGAACTCACGCCCAGTTCCGCCTTGGCCCGATCCATGCCCGCGATCAGCCCCTCGACCACCACGCCGAAGGGCACGCCCCGGTCGGTATGGGTCTGGGGATCGAAGAAGATCTCGGCGTGGCGCACGTTATCGGCGGCCGCCCGCTGGAAATAGGCGAAGGCCAGATCCTCGAAATCCTGGCGCGTCAGAAGCACGGCCGCCCCGGCGTAATAGATGTCCAGGAAGTCCTGCAGATTCGAGAAATCATAGGCCGCCCGTACCGCCTCGACGCTGTCATAGGGGATGGACACCCCATTCCGCTGCGCCAGTTCGAACATCAGCTCCGGCTCCAGAGAGCCCTCGATATGCAGGTGCAGCTCCGCCTTGGGCAGGCCGGCGATATAGGCGTCCAGTGTGGTGTCAGCTTGTACGTTCATAGGCCGTTCTCCCGTGCATAGTCGTCCAGACCCATGATCTGGATGGTCGTCGCGTCGGACGCCCGCGTCTTGGCGATGAGTTTCTTGTCCGCCGTCAGAAGGGGCGCGCCCAACTGTTCGGCGTGGGCGATGTAGAAGCAGTCATAGGCCGGATGGTCCAGCGTGATCGCCAATTCCACCGCCCGTTCCATCAGCCGGCGACCGGGCTCTAAATCCAGGGTCATGGTTTCGATCAGTGCGACCGCCTGCATCGCCTGTTCGCGGGTGATGTCGCCCATCCGACAACGCTTCCAGATGATGTTGGCGCATTCCGACAGTATCAGATCGGGCGCCGACCAGGGCTGGGCGCGCAGGGCGGCGACGGCGGTGGGGCTGTCGGGTTCATAGAGCGCGACCTTGATCGCCACGCTCGCGTCCACGACGATCAACGAGAATCCCGATCTTCGCGGATCAGGACTTCAGAAGCCGTGCTGAGCTTGCCCTTGGTCGCGTCCCGCAGAGCGGCGGCGCGACGGTCCCACTCCGCGTCGATACGAGGCGTCAAAGCCTTGCGGAGAATCTCGCGATGCTCCGCCTCGGCCGAGCGATTGTTTTCCTGTGCCCGCTTCTTCAGGGCGATGGCGATGTCGTCGTCGATGTTGCGGACGTGGAGGTTGACGGGCATGGTCGCTCCTTGTGCTAGCACATATAGCATGAGGCCCTCGCCGCGGCTAGGCGTTCGACACCACCAGCCGCAGATGTCCAGCCTTGGTCTTCCCTGCGTCGTCGGTCGGCGGCGGATCGGGGGGCGGGGGCAGGCTGGGCCGCGCGCTCCAGGCCTCGGGCCGTTCGATCCAGCCCTTGGCCGTCTTCAGCCGGTCGGGCAGCATGGACCGGGCCACCAGATTGGGGCCGACGCCCACCAGTTCGTCAGTCCAGTTCGCGATCTGGCGATTATGCATCCGGCCCGGCGGCGCGACGCTGACGATCCGCTTGTTCGGATAGGCCTCGCGCACGAACCGCACGGTGGCGGCGTGGTCCCCGTCGGTGGTCAGCAGATAGACGCTATCGACCCGGTTCGCCGCCACATCGTCCGCCACCGCCAGGGCCAGGTTGACGTCGCTCTGCTTCTCCGTCGCGGAACTCCAGCCGTGTCCGCAGGCGCGGCAGTGTTCGCCATGGACGATGAAATGGCCCATCAGACAGCGCACGCCCCGCGCCCTCAGCGCGGCCTCATAGCGGAACTGGGCCTCCATTCGCGCCCTGGCCTGGGGCCGGTGGGCGCTGACCCAGACGACGCCGGTCAGCCGCTCCATCGGGTCGATCAGGCCCCGCCCCAGGGCCTGCAAGTCCAGCCACAGCCACTCGCGCCGCTTCTGGTCCAGCAGGGCGTGGAACAGGTTGAACCCATCGACATAAAGCACGGCCCTACGTTTCAGAAACGGCGGCGTCAGGTCGCCGGGCCCGAACGGGCGCAGGCTCGCATCCGCCATGCGGATACGTCCCCGGTGCTGCCCCCAGGCCTTGCGTCCCTTCTGCCGCCCGTCGGGTTTCCCCATCCGTCGTCCGCTCCCTGTCCCCGGCAAAGGTTAACCAGAGCTGTCGAGCGGAGTCCGCGTCTTTCAGGTCACAGAACGGCGGTCACATCCGTTCGGGCGTCTCGATCCCCAGCAGGGTCAGGGCCGTCTCGAGCTGACGCAGGGCCGCCGCCGACAGGGCCAGACGCGAGGCCCGCGTCGCCGCATCCGGCGCGACCAGCACCGGGCAGGCGGCGTAGAATTTCGAGAAGGACTGGGCCACCCGATAGGCGTGTTCCGCCACCAGATGCGGCATCCGCTTGTCATAGGCGTCCGAGACGGCGGTCGAGAAGGCGTCCAGCGTCAGGGCCAGATCGCGCTCCGCCTGTTCGGCGATGACGATGGCGCCGGGCTCCGCCCCCTGTTCAGCGGCCTTGCGCAGCAGGGATTTGATCCGCACCGACTGGTACAACAGATAGGGGCCGGTCTTGCCCTCGAAGCTCATGAACCGGTCCAGGTCGAAGACGTAGCTGGTGGTCCGCGCGTTCGACAGGTCGGCGAACTTCAGGGCGGCGATGGCCACCTTGTGCGCGATGGCCTCGAATTCTTCCGGCGACAGGTCGTCGCCCAGTTTGGCCTCGTGCAGCCGCTCGCGCGCCTTGTCCGTCGCCTGATCGATCAGGTCGCGCAGCTTCAGCACCCCGCCCGCCCGGGTCTTGAACGGCTTGCCGTCCTGGCCGTTCATGGTGCCGAAGCCCAGATGCTCCAGCGATCCCTCGACGGCGTAGCCGGCCAGATAGGCCGCGCGGAACACCTGTTCGAAATGTTCGGCCTGGCGTTCGTCGACGACATACAGGGCCAGGTCCGGCGCCAGGGCCTTCTTGCGGTCCAGGATCGTCGCCAGGTCGGTCGTGCCGTACATGGCCGAGCCTTCCGAGCTGATCACCAGCAGGGGCGGGGGCGACGGGGCCTCGATCACCGAACCGTCGGCCAGCTTCTTCTTGCGCGTCTCGCCCGGCTTGGCGACGTGCACCACCTGGGCGCCGTCGTCCTCGACCAACAGGCCGGTCGCCTTCAGGTGCGCCAGCATTTCGGGCATCTGGGGATCGGCGTCGCTCTCGCCGTTCCACAGGTCGAAATCGACCGACAGGTCGCCGTACTCACGCTTCAGCGCCTCGCGGCTGACCGCCACGAAATGGGCCCACAGGGCGCGATAGCCGGGTCGGCCGTTCTGCAGTTCGGCCGTCGCCTTGCGGGCGCGGTCGCGGAAGGCCGGGTCTTCCTTGGCCTTGCCGGCGGCCAGCGGATACAGCCGGTCCAGATCGGCCAGGGTCACGGGACTGTCGGCCGGGAAGGGCCCGTCGCCCTCGACCAGGAAACCTTCAGCCAGACCCTCGTCGCCACAGGCCACGATCAGCAGCCCCATCTGGAAGCCCCAGTCGCCGAAATGGGCGTCGCCGGTGACGTGGTCGCCGCGGAAGCGGAACAGCCGCTTCAGGCTCTCGCCGATGATGGCGCTGCGCAGGTGTCCGACGTGCATGGGCTTGGCCACGTTCGGACCGCCGTAATCGATCACCACCTTGCGCGGATCGGCCACGAGGGCGGCTCCCGCGTGTTCGATGTCGGCGGCGACCTCTGCGGCGCGTTCGGCCAGCAGCGCGTCGGCCAGCTTCAGATTGATGAAGCCCGGCCCCGCCACCTCGACCGAGGCGAAGCGCGGATCGGCGGTCAGGCGTTCGGCGATCTTGCCCGCCAGTTCGCGCGGATTGGCCTTCAGCGCCTTGGCGGCGGCCAGGGCGCCGTTCGACTGGAAGTCGGCCAGGTCGGGCCGGTCGGACGGGGTGACGCGCGCCAGGGCCGCGTCCACGCCTTCGGCGGCGAAGGCGGCGGCGACCGCTTCGCTGAGGACGGTCTTCAGGTCAGACATTATTGGCTCGGCGTAGAGGCTTGGGCCGCTCCGGCGGTGACGCGGAAGCGGCTGCCCGAGCGGTTGAACTCGGCCATTTCAGGCGTGACGTCGAAGCCGATCAGCACCTCGAAATTGCCGCCGCTGGTGTCGATGCCCGCGCGCGGAATAACGATGCTGCGCTCCTGGTGGACCGAGGCGGTGCGCTGACCGTCGAACTTCACCGGCAGGTCGAAATATTCCTTGGCCAGGACGGCGCTGTTGCGCTCGGTCACCGCGACCCAATAGCGATAGGTCTTCTCGTCTGCGGTCGCCTGCTCGCCCCGGCCCAGCTCGAACAGGATGTCCATGTCCAGCTTGATGGGGTCGTCTTCGCGATACTCGCAGTCGGCCGAGACGCCCTGGATCTCACCGGTAAAGCCGACGTTGGAGATGGCCGCGCGGCCGCCTTCCAACTCGACATAGCGGGCGGCGTCGTACAGCACCTTTACGAAGGGGCAGGGGCCGGCGTTGGCGCGGCGACGCAGCGGCGCGAACCGGGGTGCGCGCTCGGCAGGCGCATTCGCCGATCCATCAGCCTGCTGGCCGCTGGATCCACGTTCCCGTTGTCCCGGCGACATCTGCGCCTGGGCGGCGGTGGGCAGGATGGAGGCCGCGATCGAGACGGCGGCCAGGGCGGAAAGCACGCGACGCATCAGTTATCTTCCGACAGCGAGAGGACCAACGCCGTGGCAGGCGTCCTTGGAACAGGGTTGTGGGTCTTACAGGCCCGGCAGCTTGAAGCCGCCGCTGCGGCGCGGCTGGATCGTGATGGCCTGCTGGCCGCCGGTCAGCGCCTGAAGCCGGGCGGCCTCGGTCGAGGCGTCGATCGTCTGCTGGCCGTCGGCCGTCTGGCGCACCGTGGGCGCCTGGGTCGCGGCGTCGTTCTTGCGCCAGAACATCACGCGGTCGGCGAAGCTTTCGTCCTTGTGCGCGATGTCGCCGAACTCGTCGTCGATGACATAGCGGGCCAGGGGATCGGCCTGTTCGGCGCCGGCCTGGGCCACCAGCACCTGTTCGCCCGGCGTGCGGGTGACGGCCTGGCGTTGACCCAGCAGGATCTGACGGGCGGCGCTTTCAGGCGCCAGCTCTTGCGGGCGCGGCTGGCCCGGCGCCGGCGGGCGCAGGCCGTACTCGGGCGGCACGCTCAGCGGCGCGGTGGAGACGGTCACGAACTCGTCCGGCACGACCTTGGTCAGGCCGACGCCTTGTCGGATGCTGCTGCAGGCCGAAACGGCGAGCGCGGCTGAGGCGGCGAGGGTCAGTACGGCGACGCTGCGAATACGCATGTGTTCAGGCTCTGATCGGCTGATGCTCGAAACGCCTCTGCGGGCGTTGTTGGCATAGTGAAGAGGGGGTGATTACGACTTTTCGGGGGCCGCGCCAACCTTGGCGGCCTTGTCGGACAGGAAGCTGTCCAGAATCAGCAGGACGACGCCGATGGTGATGGCGCTATCGGCGATGTTGAACACCCAGGGGAAGACGCCCGTACCCGAGACATCGATGAAGTCGACGACATAGCCGAACCGGATTCGGTCGATCACATTGCCCAGGGCGCCGCCCATGACGAAGCCGATGGCGGTGATCAGCAGACGGCGATCCGACTGGGTCGCCCACCAGGCCAGGCCGGCCGAGACGATGACCGAGAAGATGGTCAGACCCCAGCGCGCCTCGCCCCCGCCGAACAGGCCGAAGCTGACGCCGGTATTCTGCACGAAGGTGAATCGCAGGATCGGCGGCAGCACCTCGGCGAAGACATAGCCGACGGGGATCTGGCTGACCGAAGCCACGTCCGGCAGGCTCAGAATCCAGGCCTTGGTCAGCTGGTCGAGAACGATGATCAGAAGGGCGATGCCGTAAGCGGCCCGGGCGATGCGAGTGATCTTCATGCGGCGGCGGTTAGCAGGAAGCGGCGCCGGGGCGAAGCGGAAAACCACCCGGACCCGAACTTCACGTCGGCGAATTCAGGATGGGAAAAGAAAAATGGCGCGCAGGACGATTCGTGCGGCCATCGGCGTTTGCCGGGCGAAAGCCTCGTTCAACCCGCCTGAGATGAGAACCGGTTAGAATGACGTCATGGTCCGGCCGCCGCTCATACCTGTCGAACCCGTCCCGTCGGCGACCCATGCCGGTCCGGCGGCTTGGCACGATTAGCGCCCTGTCACCCTGTTTTCGCGCCAGGCGCCGATTGGCAGGTTGGCGCTTTGTCACCCTGTTTTTACGCCAAGCGCCAACGGATCAGAACAGGTCGCCCTGTTTTGGCGTTGGCGATCCTGGAGTCGGTGGTTTCGGCCTTGGCGTGGGCTTGAGCGCAGGCGCCGACGCGACTCGGCCATCCCCACCGTCGATGGTCGCGCCCCGTGCGCCGTCCCCGAACACCAGCCGCACTGCCTGGCCGGGCTCCAGTCCCGCCGCCGCCGTGATCCAGTCGCCCTCGGCGGTCTCGACCCGTGCAAAACCGGGCTTGGGCCGACCGGGGTCCAAGGTCGCCAGCGCCCGCGACAGGGCGTTCAGCCGATCCTGGTCGCGGGTCAGCCGTCGCTCGACCGTCGGCTTGAACCGGGCGGCGACGGCGGACAGCCGGTCGCCGCGACGCTCCAGCGCCCGGTCCAGCAGCCCCCGTCCAAGCCGTCCGCCGACGCCGGCCAGCCGCCGTTCGTGGACCGAGACATTGCGTTGCAGCCCCGACCCCAGCCGGCTCGACACATGGTCCAGCCGCTGCTGCGCCAGGGCCAGCAGGTCTTCCGGCCGCGCCGGCAGGCCGCGCGCGACCGCACGCAGCCGGGTGCGCCGATCCTCGATCAGTCGTCCGCCGGCCAGGACCATCCGCCGGTCCAGGTCGGCGACGGCATATCTCAGGTCCGCCAGCACCGGCGTGGCGATCTCGGCCGCGCCCGTGGGCGTCGGCGCGCGCCGGTCGGACACGAAGTCGATCAGGGTGGTGTCCGTCTCGTGCCCCACGGCCGAGATGATTGGGATCCGCGCCGCCGCCACCGTCCGCGCCAGGGCTTCGTCGTTGAAGCACCACAGGTCCTCGACCGAACCGCCGCCACGCGCGACGATCAGCAGGTCGGGGCGCGGGATCGGTCCATCCGGCGTCAGGGCGTCGAAGCCGCGAATGGCGTTGGCCACCTGGCCGCTGGCCGCCTCGCCCTGGACCACCACCGGCCAGACGATCACCCGGCAGGGCCAGCGTTCGGCGATCCGGTGCAGGACGTCGCGGATCACCGCGCCCGTAGGGCTGGTGATGACGCCGATGGTGCGGGGGAACTGGGGCAGGGGCTTCTTGCGCCCCGGTTCGAACAGGCCTTCTTCGCGCAGCCGGACCTTCAGCCGCTCCAGCTGGGCCAGCAGGGCGCCGGCCCCGGCCGCCTCCATGCTCTCGATGACGATCTGGTACGAGGACCGCGCCGGATACGAGGTGATCTTGCCGGTGACGATGACCTCCAGCCCCGCCTCCGGCTGGACCCCCAGGCCGCGCACCGATCCCTTCCAGATCACCCCGTCGATGGCCGACTTGTCGTCCTTCAGGGTCAGATAGATATGGCCGGACGCATGCCGATTGACCTTGGACACCTCGCCCCTCAGCCGGACGTGGCCGAATCGCTCCTCAAGCGTCCGCTTCAGCGCGAACGACAGTTCCGAGATCGACAGGGGCGGATTGTTGTCGCGCGGGGCGGCGGCCTCGGCCGGGCCTTCGAACACATAGGAGTCGTCGCTCATCGGCCCATCCTAGCCTGCGTCGATCCGCGCGGGAACAGGATCGACGCCGTCCCGTTCGCCTTTCATGGCCGCCGACCCCCCAGGAACCGACCCCGACGACCGCGACCCGCGCGAGCGCGGCCTGACACGTCGCAGCGGCGCAGGCGGGGCCATGAGTCCCTGGCTGATCATCGGTGGGATCGCCCTGATCGGCCTGGCCGTCTACGTCCTTTCCGCCCTGTTCTGACGCTTCGGCCCGCCCGACGCTTGACCGCCCGGCGCAGGCCCGTCATTTCCGACTTCATGATTATTCTTCTCGTCGGATCGGGCGGGCGCGAACACGCCCTGGCCTGGAAGATCGCCCAGTCGCCGCTGGTCAAACGCCTCGTCGCCGCCCCCGGCAATCCCGGCATCGAGAAGCTGTGCGAGCTTCGCCCGGTCAAGGCTGACGACGCCGAGGGCCTCGCCGCCCTGGCGCGTGAGATCAAGGCGGACCTGGTCGTGGTGGGGCCTGAAGTGGCCCTGGCCGCCGGTCTCGCCGACCGCCTGGCCTCGGCCGGCATCCCCTGTTTCGGGCCCACAGCCAAGGCGGCCCAGCTGGAAGTGTCCAAGGCCTTCTCCAAGGCCTTCCTGGAACGCCACGAAATCCCCACCGCCGGCTACGGCGTCTACGACACGGTCAAGGACGCCAAGGCCGCCCTGGACGTGTTCAAGCCGCCCTATGTGATCAAGGCCGACGGCCTGGCCGCCGGCAAGGGCGTGGCCATCAGTCCCGACCGTCCCGACGCCGAGGCCGAGATCGAACGCATGCTGGGCGGCCGCTTCGGCGCCGCCGGCGCCCGCGTCGTGATCGAGGAGTTTATGGACGGCGAGGAGGGATCCCTCTTCGCCCTGTGCGACGGCCAGCGCGCCGTGCTGTTCGGCGGCGCCCAGGACCACAAGCGCGCCTTCGACGGCGACACCGGCCCCAATACCGGCGGCATGGGCGCCTATTCGCCCGCGCCCGTCTTCACCGCCGGCCTGGTGCAGCAGGCCGACGAACGGATCGTCCAGCCCACCATCCGCAAGATGGCCGAGGAGGGCGCCCCCTATCGCGGCGTCCTCTACGCCGGCCTGATGGCCACCGCCGACGGCCCCAAGGTGGTCGAGTTCAACGCCCGCTTCGGCGATCCCGAATGCCAGGTGCTGATGATGCGCATGGCTGGGGACATCGTCCCCTATCTGCTGGGCTGCGCGCGGGGCGACGTGTCCGGCCTGCCGTCCCCGGCCTTCAAGCCCCAGACGGTGATCTGCGTGGTCATGGCGGCCAAGGGCTATCCCGACAGCCCGCTGGAAGGCTCGATCATCCGCGGCGTCGACCAGGACTTCGGCCCCCACGTCCAGGTCTTCCACGCCGGAACCCGACGCCGCGACGACGGCCAGCTGTGCGCCGCCGGCGGCCGCGTCCTGAATGTCTGCGCTGAAGGCGATGACATCGCCCAGGCCCGAGACCGCGCCTACGACGCCATCCGCAAGATCGACTGGCCCGGCGGCTTCAACCGCTCCGACATCGGCTGGCGGGCCCTGGGCCGGGGCTGACCGTATCGGCGGGACGTGCTAGGCTCGAGCCATGGCTGATCCCGCAATCGATCACGACGAAGAAGATCTGTTCTCGACGCCGGACGACGCGGCGGATGAGGCGGCGACCCTGCGGGGCCTTGCCGATGCCGCCGCTGGACGGGTCGTAGACAACGAGACCGTGATGCGATGGGTCGAGTCCTGGTCGACGGCCAATCCTCTGCCCCGGCCTAAATGCGGTTAGTCGTCTGGACGGATCAGGCGCTGAGCGATTTGGAGGACATCAGCCTCTATATCGCCGACTTCAATCCAGCTGCTGCGGCGCGCTTCTTCATTCGATTGAAGGCTGCTGCCGAGAGCCTCGCGCATTTCGCGGACCGGGGACGCCCTGCCATTCACGGAACACGCGAACTGACTCTGGTGAAGCCCTATCTCATCCGGTAGGCGATCCTGCCTGATCGGGAGGTCGTCACCATCCGGCACTCCGCCCGACAACCCGAGCGATAGGCCTCACGCCCAAGCAAACAGAAGCCGACCTTCGCCCATTCGTTCACGCAGTTCCGGCAGATCGGTGTGGGCGACCGAGAAACAGCCGTAGCTGCGGCCCAGCTTGCCTTCACGCGCCAGGAAGTCGGGGTCGGCGTAGTCGGCGCCGTGGATGATGATGGCCCGCTCGCGCGCCTTGTCGTTGGTGTATTCCAGCCCGTCCAGCAGGACATTCGGCCCCTGCTGCGCGCCCCAACCGGCGCCCGCAGTCGCATAGGCGCCGACCGAGGACATGTTGGAGTCCGGCGTGTTGGAGAAGCGCTGGGCGTAGCCGGTGTGGCTCGGGTCAGAACCGCGCCCGTGGCAGGTGCGCAGCACCTTGACCTCGCCGGCGATCAGATCGACCTCGTACAGCCGTTCTTCACCCGAGAATTTCTTGAAGTCGACCAGGTACATCCGGTCGCGAAGCGGGATCTTCCGGTGATGGATGTCCAAGGCCGCCATAGCCCGCTCCATCAACTCCTTACGCACATGACCGCGCGGGTCGAGTGGGGGCGGAGTGACGACGAGGGCTTCGACGACGGGGGCAGGGGGCGGCGGTGCAACCGGCTTGGCAGCGGCCAACGTCGTGACCGGGACCGACGCCCCGGCGCTGGCGCAACCGGCCAGCATGGCCGATCCGCCCAGAATGAGTCCTCGTCTTGAAAGCCGCATGCGACGCCCTCGTTGCGGTTTATCTTCGGAGATGTTTGTTTCAAATGGTTACGGGCGAGGCAACCTGAGCCTTGTGGGGCATTTTTGCGGCGCCGCGCCGCAGGGGAGACATCGATGATGCGTTTCGGTCTGGCGCTGGGCGCGCTGATAGCCTCGGCCACGGTCGCAGTTGCGCAGCAAATCCCCACTGGGCCTCAGGTTTCCCCGATCCAGGCGACGACGTTTGTCGAAGCTGGCCGACTACTCGCCGACCCGTCGAACGGCGTTGTGCAGCGCGGTAAAACTCTCGTGATCAGAGGGAACCAAGTCGTGGAGATCCGCGACGGCTTCGTCGGCGACCCCTCTCAGGGTGCGGTCGTAAACCTTCGCGAATCCTTCGTCCTCCCGGGTTTGATCGACAGCCACGTCCATCTGACGGGCCAACAGAACCCCAATTCCCGCCTTGAGGAAGTCACCCAGTCGGATGCGACCCAGGCCATGGTCGGCGCACGTTACGCCCGCCGCACCCTGATGGCGGGCTTCACCACGGTGGCGGATCTGGGCGCCAGCAACGAAGCCATCTTCGCCCTGCGCGAGGCGGTGAAGGCCGGCGACGTGCCCGGTCCGCGCATCATAGCGGCTGGGTCTTCGGTCTCGATCCACGGCGGCCACGGCGACGCCAATGGTTTCCGCGAGGACGTTCTGCATCTGCTGTCGCCGGAAAGCGTCTGTTCAGGGCCTGAGGACTGCATGCGCGCGGTCCGCACCCAGGTTCGCTCGGGCGCCGACATCATCAAGATCACCGCCACAGGCGGGGTTCTGTCCAACACCGCCGCCGGCCTGAACCAGCAGTTCAGCGATCCCGAGCTGACCGCCATCGTCGAAAGCGCTCACCGCATGGGTCGCCAGGTGACCGCCCACGCCCATGGCGTGGACGGGATCAACGCCTTCCTGCGCGCGGGCGGCGATTCCATCGAACATGGCACCTATCTGGACGACCAGTCGATCCGACTGTTCAAGACCAACGGCGCCTGGCTGGTGCCGACCTTGCTGGCTGGGGACTTCGTCGCCCGGATCGCCTCGGGACCGAACAATTTCTTCACGCCCGCCCAGACCGCCAAGGCGCTGGAGGCGGGGCCGAAGATGCTGGACATGGCCCGCCGCGCCCATGAGGGCGGGGTGAAGATCGCCTTCGGCACGGACAGCGGCGTCTCCGCCCATGGCGACAATGCTCAGGAGTTCGCCCTTCTGGTCCGCGCAGGCCTGACGCCGCTGGAGGCCATCCAGGCCGCCACCGTCGGCGCCGCCGAGCATCTGCGCATCGCCAGCGAAGCCGGCAAGATCGCGCCGGGCATGCCGGCCGACATCGTCGCCGTGACGGGCGATCCGCTGACCGACGTCACCGAACTGGAGCGGATGAAGTTTGTGATGAAGTCCGGCGTGGTCTACCGCGCCGACTGAATTCTGGCGGTTAGGAAGGCGGCGAAAGCCGCCTCATCCTCGAACCGGGCGACGACCGGCCAGGCCGTCACGCGCGCGCGCTGTTCCGGCGTCAGCCGCACCCAGTCCTTTTCCGTGGTCACCAGACCGGCGTCATAGACCGCCGCCCGATCCAGCAGGAAGTCCATGTCGGAGGTGGTATAGGCGGCATGGTCGGGGAAGGGGACGAAGTCCGCCAGGTCGCACCCCGCCGCCTTCAGCGACCGCTCGACCTTCCACGGCTTGGCGATGCCGGCGAACCCGACCTGAGGCCCAGGCGGCGGCGGCCCTTCGGGCGTCAGGCGCGCGACGAAGATGGGCAGCCCGTCGAACATGGCCAGCAGTTCGGGATCGGCCGTCTCCAGATCGGTCGGCAACATCACCACCACCGCATCGGCGCGAGCCAATCCGGCCTTCAGCGGCTCGCGCATCGGACCGGACGGAAAGACCGAGCCGTCGCCGAACGGCCATTCGTCGCCCCGTGTCTCGCCGTCCACGACGATCAGGCTGACGGTCTTCTTCAAGGCGGGGTTCTGATGTCCGTCGTCCAGCACCAGCGCCCGCGCGCCTTCCGAAACGGCGGCCCGCGCCCCGGCGATGCGGTCGCGCGAAATCCAGGCCGGGGCGTCCTGCGCCAGCATCAGGGGTTCGTCGCCGACGTCCTCGGCCGTGTGGCTCCCCAGATCGACCCGCACCGGGCCTTCCAGCTTGCCGCCATAGCCGCGCGACAAACCCTGCGCTTCCAGGCCCGCCGCGCGCAGAAGCCGCAGCACCTCGCGCGTCACCGGGGTCTTGCCCGATCCGCCGACGGTCAGATTGCCGACCGAGATCACCGCGCAGCCCGGATCGACCGGGACCGTCCGTGCGATCCGCCGCGCCGTTACTCCGGCCCAGAGCCAGCCCAGCGGCTTTAATACGGTGCGCGTCAACCGCGCATGATCACGGTCCCGGACATACCACCAGCGAGGCGTGTTCAGCTTCATCGCCTGGGCCTCTTCTGCGGCGTGAGCGGCGAGAGCCAGTTCCACAGCCGGTCCAGACCGCCGCCCGCCTCGGCCGCCGCGCGTCGGGCGCGCTCGCCCATGGCCTTGGCCGTCGCCGGATCGGCCAGCAGGGGCGCCACCGCCTCGGGCAGGTCCCAAGGGGCCTGGACCAGGATCAGACCGCCGGCCTCGGCCAGGGCCGAGGTGACGGTCGCCCAGTTCGAGGCGTCCGGCCCCGTCACTGTCGGTCGGCCCAGCCGCGCGGGCTCCAGCGGATTATGCCCGCCCACCGTCGGCAGGCCCAGGGCCGGAGCGAACGATCCGCCCATCACCACGACGTCCGCCAGTCGCAGGAACAGGCCCATCTCGTTCAGGGTGTCGGCCAGATAGACGTCGGTATCACGCCTGATGGTCTCGCCGCGCGACCGCATGGCGAAGACCACGCCCTCGCGCTGCAAGGCCGTAGCGATATGCGGCCCCCGTTCCGGATGGCGGGGAAGCAGGATCAGACAGGCGCGGTCGGCCAGCTTGTCCAGCGCACGGACGATGGCGATCTCTTCGCCTTCGTGGGTGCTAGCGGCGACCACCACGGGCCGGTCGCCGATGGCGGCGCTCAGGCGGCTGAAGGCGGCCGTATCATGGGGCAGGGGCTCGCCCGCCAGCTTCAGATTGACCAGGCCGTCGATACGCGCGCCCAGGCTTTCCAGCCGCTGTGCCGACAACTGATCTTGAGGCAGCACCAGGTCGAACGCGCCGGTCACCGCCCGCGCCGAGGCCGGGAAACGCGCCCATCCGTCGACCGTCTTTTCGGTCACACGCGCGCTCACTAAGGCCAGCTTCACTCCCCGCTGATGCGCCTCCAGCAGCATGTTGGGCCACAGTTCGCTCTCGACAAAGATCGCCAGGCCGGGCCGCCAGTGATCCAGGAACCGCGCCACAACGCCCGGCCCATCGACCGGCGCATACTGATGGATGACGCCCTTCGGCAGACGGTCGGCCAAGATCTTGGCCGAGGTCACCGTGCCCGATGTGACCAGAACCGTCAGGTCGGGCCGCGTCCTCACGAACCGCTCGACCAGCGGCAGAAGGGACAGCGTCTCGCCCACGCTGACGCCGTGCAGCCAGACCAGATCGCCCTGCGGTCGCTCGATCCCGGTGAAACCCATCCGTTCATCGACGCGTGCCGGATCTTCCTTGCCTTTGGCCGCGCGGGCGTCCAGCAGGCGCGGGGCCAGCGGCTCCAGCGCCCGGGTCATCAGCCGATAGGCCAGCAACGGCACGGGCGTCACGATTTCAGACCCGTAATGGTGTCTGCACGCGCTTCGACAGCGGTCAGGCGAGCAGTCCATTCGGAGACGACGTGGGCCATCTCGGCGCCCTGAGGGTAGTCGGCGCGGTCCCAGACGATGGCGCCCCGGCCGAAAGGCAGGGGCAGCACGGCGCTGTCCCAACTGTTCAGGCGGATCGCGGGCTTGCAGGACAGGCCGATGAACAGGGCCGGCGCACCGGACAGCTTAGCCATCAGGGGCAGACCTTCGGCCATAACCCTTGCCGGTCCACGCGGACCGTCTGGCGTTACGGCCAGGGCGCCGACCTTCAACTGCTTCAGCCCATCACGCAAAGCTTGCGACCCGCCCTTGGCCCGATCGGCCTTGTCCTTGTTGGCGGAGGACCCGCGGACGGCGGGAAAGCCTTGGCGCGCCACGGCTTTGGCGATGAACTCTCCGTCAGCCGACAGCGAGATCAGCCCCTTGGCCGGTTGCGCCCGATCCAGCGGCCACGACGCCGGCGCCAGGCCGATGCGCGAGTGCCAGAAGACGCACAGCACACCGCCGCCCTTGGCCCAGATTTCTTCGGCGACCGACCGGTTCTCATGGGTCCATCGGATCGTGGCGAAACAGAACTGCATCCACTGCGCCAGGACCCAGGCCAGGGCGGACTGGATGAAGGGATTGCGCAGCGGCCTCAAGCGACGGCCTCGACGGTCGGCGCGCCGCCGTCCAGCGACTGCTGACGCGCCAGGCGGGAGTAGAGACCGCCCCGGGCCACCAGGGCGTCGTGCGACCCTTGCTCGACCACCCGCCCGGCCTCGATCACATAGATCCGGTCGGCGTTGCGGACGGTGGACAGACGGTGCGCGATCATCAGTGTGGCTCGGCCTTCCATCAGCCGCTCCAGCGCCGCCTGGACCAGGGCTTCGCTCTCGGTGTCCAGAGCGCTGGTCGCCTCGTCCAGCAACAGGATCGGCGCGTCCTTCAGGAAGGCGCGGGCGATGGCGATACGCTGGCGCTGCCCACCCGAAAGCCGCAGCCCCGCCTCGCCGGCGCGGGTCTCATACCCCTCTGGCAGGGCGGTTATGAAGTCGTGCGCGGCGGCGGACCGCGCGGCGTCCTCGATCTGCTCTTGCGTCGCGCCCGGCCGGCCATAGGCGATGTTGGCGGCGATGGTGTCGTCGAACAGGAAGGGCTCCTGTGTCACCAGGGCGATATGGTCGCGCAGATCGTGGATCCGCAGCGACCGCACATCGGCGCCGTTGATCGTCACCGCCCCGCCCGTCACATCATAGAAGCGCGGCAACAGGCTCAAGATCGTGCTCTTGCCTCCGCCCGACGGCCCGACCAGGGCCACCGTCTCGCCCGGCGCGACCCGCAACGAGACTGCGTCCAGCGTCGGCGCCCCGCCGGGGGCGTAGGCGAACGACACCCGATCCAGCACGACCTCGACTGGACCGGCGGCCAGGGGCGCGGCGTCCGGGGCCTCGCGAATCTCGGCTTCTATGTCCAATGCACCGAACAGGCGACGCGCGGCGGTGAAGCCCTCGCTCATGACGGTCGCCAGATTGGTGACCTGCCGCAGGGCTTGGCCGGCGGCCAGCAGCATGCCGATGAAGGCGGCGAATCCGCCCACCGTCATCTCACCCGACTGCGCCCGCCATCCGGCATAGGCCATTACAGCGGCGACGACGATATAGGCGACTAGATCGCTGGACGGCCCTGCGAAGGCGCGGGCGTTGGCGCCCTTGATGACGTGGCGCTGGCGACGGGCCACCACCTCGGCGACGCGGTCCTGCTCGGCGGCCTCTCGGTTTTCGATCTTGATCAGCCGGACCCCGTCCAGATTCTCCATCAGGGCGGTGGACAGGTTCTCGGTCTCGGCCATGGCGCCGCGCGCCGCCTTGCGGGTCTTGCGCCCGAACCGGCGCAGCACCAGCGCCACCAGAGGCACCCCCAGCAGCACGACCATGGTCAGCTGCCAGTCGATGAACCCCATGTAGATCAGCACGGCGATCAGGGTCAGCAGGTTCTGGGTGTAGTTGACCACGCCCGAGGTAAAAGCTTCGCGCACCATATTGGCGTCGAACAGGACGGAAGAGACGAAGCCGCCTGAATGCTGACTGCGCAGCCGGGCAAGGTCAGCGCGGATCATGGCCCCGAACAGACGGATCTGAATATCGCCGACGATGGTGTGACCCAGACGGTTGACCAGAGCCGCTTGGCCGATGGCGGCCAGGGTCCGCATCACGGCGACCGCCAGGATGGCGGCCGGGATCCAGATAATCGCCTTGTCCGCCGGGAAGCTGACGACCCCGAACAGGGTGATCGGCTCGGTCCCGCCCAGGAAGAGGCCGTTGACGGCCGGCTCCAGCAGCTTCAGCAGGGCCGCGGTCAGCAGGCCCGTCATCGCGGCGCACAGCACCGACAGGATCAGCGATCCCTTGTGCCGGGACAGGTAGTCCCGCCAGATGCGCGCCAGCAAGGCGCGCAGGGGCATGGTCTCGGAAGCGGGCGCGGTCATCGGCTCTCGGTCGTCCGAGCCGCCGTTCAAGTCAAGGCTTGTCAGGCGCCGGTTCTAGCAGCCGCCCCTGTTCATCCGCACGGATCAGGGTTTCGCCCGGTGCGTCCTCGACCCTGACGGCGGGGGAGACGGTCGGATTTGACGCGTAGCGACGGCCGTCGAACGGCACAGCGGCCTCGTAGCCCTCGGTTATCCCGCCACCGACGACGTAGACGCCCAGATCGCGACGCCCATGGGTCTGCTGCTCCAGCAGCCGGATCGGCGCCCGTGCGACGCTGATTTCGCCGATCGACACATAGGCGTCGTCCTCGCGGCTGAGGACCAGCAACTGGCATCCGCCCGACCCGCACCAATTCGGTCCTGTCAGATAGACGAGGGTGGTCGCACCATCCGGCGTGATCGCTGCCGTGTATCGCGTGGCGCCCACCGCGCCCCGCGCTTTCTCGCGCAGATAGGCGGTCAGGGCAGGGTCCTCCGGCGGCGGGGTCTGTGCGGCGGCGACGCTGGCCCAAAGGCCCAAGGCGACGGCTGCGGTTGCGGCGATGGTCTTCATGTCGGCCTCCTGTTTTCGGCAAACAATCCAACGCGCGAACGTCGAGTTTGGATGACGCGGTCGGCTCGGGACGCTATCTGGCGGCCATGGCGCGCTTTGATCTTTCGACCGCAATGGGCCGTTTCCGGGCGCATTGGCATTATTTCTGGGCGGACCACGCCTTTCTGCGCCTGGCGTTTTCGAACGCCCACTGGCTGGGCCCAGACCTCGTGCGCACCAATCAGCCGTCGCCGCGCCAACTGGCCTATTGGAAGGCAAAGGGCGTCCGCACCGTCATCAACCTGCGTGGACAGCGGGACGAGGGCTATTACTGGCTGGAGAAGGAGGCTTGTGAGCGGCTGGGCCTGACCTTGATCGACGCCCCGCTGGACTCCCGCGACCCGCCCCAGACCGACCGCATCCACCGCGCCCGCGACCTGTTCAAGACCATAGAATATCCTGTCCTGATCCACTGCAAATCCGGGGCGGACCGGGCGGGGATGATGGCGGTCTTCTATCGCCACTTCCATCTGGGTGAACCGATCTCGGTCGCCATGAACCAGTTGTCCAAGAAATACCTGCACTCGCGCGAGGGGCTGACCGGCGTGCTGGACTATACGCTCGAGAAATACGTCAATGAGATCGAGCCGCGCGGGATCAGTTTTATCGACTGGGTCGACAGCCCCGACTACGATCCCAAAGCGATCCGCGCCGAGTTCAAGGCCGGCTGGTGGGGCACGCTGCTGACCGAGAAGCTGCTGAAGCGAGAATAGGGCTCAGCCCCAGGGGCCGCGCGGCGTATCCTCGCCGCGTTCGCGGGCTTCGGCCTCCAGCTCGGCGTCGCGCCGCGCCTTGCGGTCGGCTTCCCACTTTTTGAACCAGCGCGCATAGCCGATCTGTCCCCGCAGCGAAAAGCTGAAGAGCGCCAGCACGGCCAGCAGGCTCACCAGTTGGAAAATCTGTTGCGGTTCCAGGTTCATCTTCGTTCAGCGTCCAGGTCAGGGAACGGGTTCCCGTTCCCTGACGTCGCACTCAAGCCGCGTCGCCGCGCGGATCGATCAGCTTGTGGGCGTGGAGGATGAAATAACGCATGTGGGCGTTGTCCACCGTCGCCTGGGCGCGGGCTTTCCACGCCTGTTTGGCCTCGTCATAGCTGCCGAAGGCGCCGACGAATTCGATCTGCGACAGATCGCGGAACGTCGGCTCGCCCAGGTGGCGCAGTTCGCCGCCGATGACGAGGTGAAGCAACTGGGGCGGGACGGAGGATTGATCGACCATCGGATGTCCTTGGGGCTTGGGGAGGGCTTTTGCCGGGGCATAGGCCCAGAACGCCTAAGGATCAATGTATGGCAGGGTTTTTCAGCCCAAGACCTAGGTCGAAATCGGCACGTTTTTACAGCGTCGCACGATCAACGGATGCAGGGCCGGGGCGGCGCAGACCAGGCTGGCCTGGCGCGGGTCGGGCCGGTTGAAGCGCCAGGGGCGACCATGGTGGTCGCTGACCCGCGCTCCGGCCTCCTCGGCGATCAGACTGCCCGCCGCCACGTCCCAATCCCATTTCGGCGTCAGGGCCAGGGCGGCGTCGAAGGCCCCCGCGGCGACCAGAGCCATCCGATAGGCCAGGGCGTTGCGTTTCGAAAAGCGCAGCGCCGGCCACGGCTCGTCCCAGTGCGACCCCTCGATCATCCGGGCGTCGCCCAGCACGGAGGCGTCATCCAAAGTCTCGGCGTCCGACGCCCGCACGAGGATCCCGTTGCGCCGCGCCCCGCCGCCGCGCGTCGCCACATAGGTCTCCTGAACCTCCGGCGCATGAATGACGGCGGCGACCACTTGGCCGTCCTCGACGACCGCGATCGGCACACACCACCAGGGCTGGCGCTTCATATAGGCGACGGTGCCGTCCACCGGATCGACGACGAAAATCCGTCGTTTCGACAAGCGCTCGGGCGAATCCGCCGTCTCTTCCGACAGCCAGCCATAGTCGGGGCGAGCGGCCAGCAGCCTGTCCTTCAGCATGGCGTCCACCGCCAGATCGCCGCTGGTGACGGGCGACCCACCGACCTTGGACTCGATCCTCAGCCCGGCCTCGCGTTCGGCGACCGCCAGGGCGCCGGCGTCGATCGCCGCCTGGCGGATCAGTTCGAGATCGGCGTTCAGGTCGGTCATTTTCCCGCTATGGCCACCGCGTCGAACATCAGGCTCGGCACATTGAATCCGCCCCGGAACTCCAGGTCCGACCCGCGTTGGAGGCGCAGATAAAGCTCGGGCAGCTTGCCCGCCACCGTGACCTCGTTGACCGGATAGGCGATCGCGCCATTCTCGAACCAGAAGCCGGACACCCCGGCGGACCAGTCGCCGGTGTTCCCGTTCAACGACGGCCCGAACATCGACGTGACCAGAAGCCCGGTCCCCGCGTCGGCCATCAGCCCCGCCAGATCGCGCTCGCCCGGCTCCATGTGCAGATTGTGGGTTCCGACCCCCGCCGGTCCCGCCAGGCCGCGCGAGGCGTGACCGGTGGACTCCAGCCCCAGCTGCCGGGCCGAGGCGCTGTTCAGCAGCCAGGTGGTCAGCACACCGTCGTCGAACAGGGCTCGCCGCTCAACCGCCACCCCCTCGTCATCAAACGGGGTGGAGCCCATGCCGCGCGGCCGGAACGGATCGTCAATCAGGGTCACCCCTTCGGCGAACACCCTCTGGCCCATCCGGTCCTTCAGAAAGGAGGTGCCGCGCGCGATCGACGGCCCCGAAATGGCGCCGATCGCCGGCGAGACGATTTGGCCGGCCATGCGGTTGTCGAAGATGACCGGGGCGGTGGTTGAGGCGATCTTGCGCGCCCCCGTTCGAGCGACAGCGCGCTCACCGGCCTTCCGACCAATGATATCGGCGCCCGGCAGATCGGACAGATGCCGGGTCGACCGGCTCTCGCCGCCCCGCTCCATGGCGCCGTCCTTCTCGGCGATGACGCCGACGCCCAGTGAAAAGGCCGAACCTTGATAATCGCCGTCGAACCCGTGCGACGTCACCAGCCGCCACCGGCTGGACGACCAGGACGCATGCCCGCCCTCGGATCGGGCCACGCCCTCCACCGCCAGGGCTGCGGCCTCGGCTTCGGCCGACACCTGCTCCAGAGCTTCGGCGCTGCGCGCGCTCGGGTCGAACAGGTCCAGTTCGGCGAAGGGCCCGCGCGCCAGCCGATCCTCGGGGGCGAAACCGGCATAGGGGTCTTCCGGCGCCAGTCGGGCCATGGCCACCGCCCGTTCCACCAGGCGCGCCTGGGTCTCGGGCGACAAGTCCGAAGCCGACACCGACGCCTGGCGCTGTCCGACAAGGACCCGCAGGCCCAGGTCGCGCGATTCCTCGCGTTCGACGTCTTCCAGCTTGCCGTTGCGCACTCCGACCGACAGGGAGCGGCGATCCGCGCTGACCGCCTCGGCGGCGTCGGCCCCGGCCTTCAGGGCCGCCTTGACGATGTCATTCAGCAGATCGGTGGAAACAGGCGCGTACAGGGTTTCAGTCATGCCCCGATATGGCGGACCCTTTGCTGCGCCGCAACCTTGCGCCTCAGACGACGGCGAAGGCGATCAATCCCACGGCGGCCGTCAGCAGCGCCACCCAGGTCAGCAGCATGCCGATCACGCGGCCCAGCGACGGTCCCGTCTGGAACAACAGGCCCAGGGCATGGACGATGCGACCGACCAGCAGGGTCGCCCCCACGGCATGGACCATCCACGCCGGCGTCCCGACGGCGGCCAGCAGCAGCAGGGCGACCATGCCCGGCGTCGCATACTCTGCACAGTTGCCGAAGGCGCGGCTCGCGGCCAGCAGGTCGGGGTTCCCGCCGTCGCCGAACGAAACCATATGCTTGCGTCGCCCGCTGACGACGACGCCGGACAGCACCAGCATCAGCAGGATCAGCAGGCCGCTCCAAAGTGCGGCCGCCTGAACGGCTTGCATCAGGGGGGTGGGCATCGATCAGTCCTCGCGGCCGATGGGATAAAGCAGATAGCGGTCGTCATAGAAGGGCGTCCGCTCATAGAACCAGGCCAGCCGGGCCTGCGGATTGGCCTCAAACTCAGGCTCGGCCGCCAGCTTGGCCTCGAACGCGGTCTTCAGCGCCGGATCCGCCGCCAGCATCTTCTCCGCCAGGGGGGCGATGGCGTAGGCCTCGATATATTCGACCCGGCTCATCACCTCGGGGAACATGCCCCAGGCGAAGAAACTCTCGCTGGACTGCGGCTCCAGCAGCAGTACGACGATGTCGCCCAGCGGCTGATCGGTCGGCACACGAACCGAGCCGGTCGGGAAGGTCCAGTCGCGGCGCTCGATCTCCACCGTCTTCACCGAGGCCTGGACGTGCCCCTCGTTGGCGCGTGTCGCCAGCTTGGGCTCGACCAGACGCAGCATCGACAGGTTGACCGTGCGCGGCGCCTCCAGCGTCTCCATCTCGACGCCGTGGATCTTCAGCCGCTCGATGATGTCGGTGCGATAGCTCGGCACCCAATAGGCGGCCGGCCGGGTCAGGCTCAGCGTCGGCTTGGACCCATAGAAGGGCATCTGCCACAGTTCGGGATCAGGCCGGCCCAGCCAGCGCACCTCGTCGCGACCGGAGGCGGCGCTGGGATACATCTCGTACAGCACGCCCTTGAACGGACGGGTGGAGGAGGGGGCCTCCTCCGCCTCGAAGTTTGCTGCGATCTGCGCCGGTCGCAGGGCCCGGTCCTGGTCCGTCGCCGCCTTCAGCGCCGCGCCCTGGTCGGCCAGCAACCGCATCGCCTCTTCGATGAAGACATAGGCTCCCAGCACCCGCTGCTCATGCGGCTTTAGGCTGTGGTTCTCGATCAGGATGGTCGGCACATGGGCGGCCGCGCCCCAGCCGTTCGAGAACCGCTCGCCCAGTCCGCCGTCTGACAGCCCCTTCTTTGGCTCGTCGTCGTCGATGCCGAACACCAGCTCGCCGGGGATATGACCCTCCCGCTCCAGGGCCGCATTCATCGCCGGCTTGAACACCGAATCCAGCCAGGCCGAACTGTTCGGCGACCGGCTGAATGACCCGTCCTCGCCGTTAAAGCCGTAGGTGACGTCATACTGGTAATCCAGACCGTCGGTGACGTGGACGTCCACATACAGGTCCGGCCGGTATTTCAGGATCAGGCCCCGCACCGCCCGCATCTCGGGCTGGTCCAGCTTCAGATAGTCGCGGTTCAGGTTCTGGTTGGTCGCCGTATTGCGCCAGCCCTGGATGCGCGGCCCGCGCTGGTTCGGCCGGGAATAGGCGCTGGCCCGCTCGTGCCCGTCCACGCTCAGGATCGGGATCAGGATCAGGTTTACCCGGTCCAGCAGGGCGTCCTTGCCGTAAAAGGCGATGTCGCGCAGCACCATCATGCCCGCGTCCTTGCCGTCGATCTCGCCCGGATGGATGCCGGCCTGGATCATCAGCACCGGCTTGGCCGGATCGAAAGCCGCTCCGTCCTTCGAGGCGATCACCGCATAGATGGGCCGTCCCTCGGGCGAGACGCCGAACTGTTCGATGCGGATCAGGTCGCTGGCGGCGTCCAGACGGTCGAACCAGGCGCGGGTGTCGGCATAGTTGGGCGAGAAATCATGCGCCGGATCAGCCTCGAACGGGGTGACCCAGGGATCGGAGGCGTCGCGCAACAGGGCCTTTGACGCCCCGTCCCAGGCGGGCGTCGGCGGCAGGAAGGCTCGGTCCCAAGGCGCGGTGTTGGGAAGCGTCTGGGACATGGCGGGGCTCACGCTACAGGCTAGGGCGGCAAGAAGGGCCGAAATCAGGGAAGTGGATCGCATGGCCTTTCGTGAGCCGATTGCCTCGACCTGACAAGGCGTCACCCGCCGCCGCCCAGCGCGGGCGCCCACCCGCCGGCCTTGACCAGCAGGGCGGCCGAGTTCGCCGCGCCCCACAGGCTGTAGAGCAGCACCACGACCAGGGCGCCGACGGCGACCTTGCGCCATGGTGCGAACGCCGCCGTCGCCGTCCCGGTCACGAAGATCGCGACCCCGACCCAAAGCCGCAGCGAACCGGCCAACCGCGCGAACTCCGCATTCATCTGCGCCAGGATGATCACCACCACCGCCACGATCAGATTGGCCGCCAGGACACAACCGAACACCAGCCGCCGGTGGGCCCAGAAGTGGTCGTCCAGGTCGATCCGCTCGTCGCCGCCCTCGGCCGACACGCGCGGAAAGGTCACGCTGGCCGCCACATAGAAGGTCGCCGCAATGCTCAGCGAGACCAGCAGGACGAAGGTGTTGAACGGCGCTCCTCGGAAGATCACCCAGGCCTGGTTCCAGAAGGTGGCGATGTCGATGGCCACGAACAGGGCCAGCAGCGGCGTCAACCAGCCGAACCGGATTCGCCGCTTCTCATGCAGCACCCGCGCGAACCCGCCGACCAGTTCGGCGACCGACAGGCCCAGCAGCAGGCCGTAGAAGCTGAAGAAGAATTCGAACGCGCTCAAGACAGCCCCCCGATGTCACGTCGGATAGCTAGACCGTTTGGCGATACGCGGCCAGTCTCGCGCGACACGGGGGGTGGGAGCCAATCAAGCTTGACCGCGTTTGTCGGATATCAGCCTCGCCGCTCAGGACCTGTAATGCACCAGATGATCGCTCTTGGCCTGAGCCTGATCGTTGCCGTGTTGCTCAACGGCGGCGTTGCAGCGCAGATGATTTCGGCAGGCTACTGGGGCGGGGCGATTGGCTCGCTGCTCTTCGGCCCGCTGATGACCTTCTACGTCGTCCATACCCTTGTGTATTTCGTCGTGCGGCTGATCCGAGGTAAGGACCGGGTGGGGTCCTACACCCGGTCACGGCTCAACTACGTCGCCGCCGGCCTGACGATTCTGGGCGTGGTCGGCGCGGCCGCCGCCCCCGTCTGATCTACTTCCAGATCGGCGTTCCGTCGCCCGGCAACCCCAGCCGGCCCCACAGGTCGTTGACCCGTTCGACCACCGCCTCGTCCATCCGGATTTCCTCGCCCCATTCGCGCTTGGTCTCGGGCGGCCATTTGTCGGTGGCGTCCAGACCGATCTTGGAGCCCAGGCCGCTCTCGGGGCTGGCGAAATCCAGATAGTCGATGGGCGTCGACTCGATCACGGTGATGTCGCGCGCCGGGTCCATCTTGGTCGAGATGGCCCACATGACGTCCTTCCAGTCGCGGGCGTCGATGTCGTGGTCCACGACGATGACCCATTTGGTGTACATGAACTGGCGCAGATAGCTCCAGACGCCCAGCATCACCCGCTTGGCGTGGCCCGGATAGGCCTTCTTCATCGACACCACCGCAATCCGATAGCTGCACCCCTCGGGCGGCAGCCAGAAGTCGACGATCTCGGGGAACTGCTGGCGCAGCAGCGGGATGAAGACCTCGTTCAGCGCCTCGCCCAGCACGCTGGGCTCGTCCGGCGGCCGCCCGGTGAAGGTGGTCAGATAGATCGGGTTCTTGCGCATGGTGATCGCGCTGACCTGGAAGACCGGGAATTTCTCGACCGAGTTGTAATAGCCGGTGTGGTCGCCGTAAGGCCCTTCGTCCTCGAACTCGTCCAGCAGGACATGGCCTTCCAGCACGATCTCGGCCTGCGCCGGCACCATCAGCGGCACGGTCTTGCAAGCGACCAGTTCGGCCTTGGCCCCCCGCATCAGTCCGGCGAACTGATATTCCGACAGGGTGTCCGGCACCGGCGTCACCGCCGCCAGGATGGTGCCCGGATCGGCCCCCAGCACCACCGCGCAGGGCAGGGGCTCCTTGGGCCGGGCTTTCTTGTGCCGCGCATAGTGTTGCGCCCCGCCGCGGTGCGCCAGCCAGCGCATGATGGCCTTGTCCTTGCCCAGCACCTGCATCCGATAGATGCCCAGGTTAAAGTCGTCCTCGCGGTCCTCGCTCGGCCCCTTGGTCACGACCAGGCCCCAGGTGATCAGGGGCGCGGGCTCGCCGGGCCAGCAGGACTGAACAGGCAGGGCGGTCAGGTCGATCTGGTCGCCCTTCAGCACCACCTCCTGCACCGGCGCCTTCTTCACCGTCTTGGGCCGCATCGACATGACGGTCTGCGCCAGCGGCAGCATCTCCATCGCGTCGCTCAGGCCGCGCGGCGGCGTCGGATTGCGCAGGAAGGCCAGCAGCTCCCCGACCTCGCGCAGCTCGCCCGCCGTCGTGCGGTTCTTGCCCTCCAGCGTCACCCCCATGGCGACCCGTTTCACCGTGCCGAACAGATTGGCCAGGCAGGGAATAGGGCTGATCGTCCCGTCCGGCATGACCGGTTTTTCGAACAGCACCGCCGGCCCGCCGTTCCGCAACAGCCGGGTCTGGATCTCGGTCATCTCCAGCACGGTGGAGACGGGTTCGGACACCCGCACCAGCTCGCCCTGGGCTTCCAGCTGGTCGATGAAGTCACGCAGGGATTTGTAGGCCATGGAGCGTCCGGTCTTTTCCTTTTCCGCTCATCCCCGCGAAAGCGGGGACCCAGTACTGTGGGCGTTGTGACGCCGACATCGCAACTCAGCCCTCAATCCCCGACGGCCTTGTTCGCAAAAGAACTGGGTCCCCGCTTTCGCGGGGATGAGCGGTGTTGGGGATGCCTAAAGCGCCGGCGCGGAACTGTCACGCACCGTTCGAGCGAACGCCCGATCCAACCCGACCAGCGCCAGCCCGACCAGCAGGAAGAAGACTAGCAGCCCGCCAAAGATCGCCAGCACCCGGCCCAGCCCCAGCTCATCAACATTGACGAACCCATAGGGCCACCAGTGGCTCGTCAGCCCGTGCGCCAGGGTCCAACCTGCATAAACCAGCGGAAAGGCCAGCCATTTTACTGGATCTATCCACCGCAACCGCCCCTTGGGCGTGAACCACAGCCAGTCCAGCAGGAAGGCGGCGGGCATCACATAGTGAAGCACCAGATTGACCCCGAATGTCAGGCCCTCGGGCTTCCAGTAGGGGGCGATCATGAAATGGTACACGACGCCGACCACCACGATGTACATGGCGATCGCCGCCCGCACTCCCTCGCCGGCGGTCCACCGCGCCACCCGTCGACGTGGATTCATCAGCGGCCCGATGAGGGCCAGGGCGACCAGGATATTGGTCAGAATGGTGAAAAAGCTGAAGTAGTTGACCGTGCGGTCCAGCACGGCCCAACCCTCTACCGGCGCGACCATCAGCAGATATTGCAGCGCCAGCGCCGCCCAGCCGATCACGGCGAAGGTGGCGCGCCACAGACGCGGTCGATCCCGTTCACGCAACATGCGCGCCCCCTTCACTCAGTCAGTCGATCAGGCGGCCGCCTTGTCCCATTCGTAGGCGTCGTCCAGCCACTGACCCAGGCGTTCGCCGCGATCCAGGGCGTCCATCCGCTGCATCTCCTCGCCCGAAAGTTCGAAGTCGAAGATGTCGAAATTCTCGCGCGCGCGGCTTTCCTTCGTCGTACGCGGAATGGCGATGATCCGGTTCTGGATCAGCCAGCGCAGCGTGACCTGACCGTTGGTCTTGCCGTGCGCCTCGGCGATCTCGGAGATCGTCTTGTCGTCGGCGATCTTGCCTTGGGCCAGGGGCGACCAGGCGGTGATCGACGACCCCAGCTCGGCCGCCGTCGCTACCAGTTGATCGATCCCCAGATAGGGATGGTGCTCGACCTGGTTGGTCAGCAACCGGGCCTTGGACAGGCTCTGCGCCTGCCGGAACTCCTTGGACGGGAAGTTGGACAGACCGATCGACTTCGTCAGGCCCTGGTCCTTGGCTTCGTTCAGCGCGCCCAGGGTCTCCTCGAACGTCGGCGTCGGCTTGGGCCAGTGCAGCAGCAGCAGATCCGGCGTCGTCCCCAGGCTCTCGGCCGATTCCTTGGCCTGTTTCAGCAGGGCGTCGTGGGTGAAATGCTCGACCCAGATCTTGGTGGTCAGGAAGATGTCCTCGCGGGCCACGCCCGAATCGACGATGCCTTCGCCGACCGCCTTCTCGTTCTTGTAGATCCAGGCGGTGTCGATATGGCGATAACCGATCCGCAGCGCCTCGGCGACCATTCGGCGGGCGTCCGCCGGCTCCAGCTGCCAGGTGCCGAAGCCGAGCAGGGGGATCTCGACGCCATCGACGGTGATTGTGGGCTGATCGCCGTAAGCCATGGGGAAATCCTTCATTCTCGGGGAGCAGCACAGTTAGGCGCCGGGTGCGGCCTTCGAAACCCCCGCGTCGAACCAATCCAGAATTTCCTGCCACAGCGGCTCCAGTCCCTTGCGGAAGGCGCCCTCGTGGCCGATCCGTCGCGCGCCATAGTCGCCGGCGCGGCGCACCAGGATTTCGGAGGGGGCGTTGGGATAGGCCTTCAGCAGCGCCGCCCCCGTCCCCGGCGTGGCGATGGGGTCGTCCGGAAAGATCCAGGACCGGATCGGCGCCCGCACCGCATCGAACCCCTGGGGCTCCAGCGCGCCGGATTTCAGCTCGTCGAGGAAATAGGCGGGCTTCAGGCACCACCGCTTCCAGGTCTCGAACACCCCGCGCGGCAGATCCGTCCCCCGCCACAGCTTGCCGGCCCGGACATAGCCGTGGCGGCGCAGATGGCTCGGGCCGAAACCGAACCAGAAGAACAGCTCCATCGGATTATAGGTCCGGTGGTGTCCGCCCCACCATCCGGTCCCGACCGAGACGAAGGCGTGCCGCTCGATATCGGCCTGGTTCGGCATGAAGCCGACGAAATGGCCCCCGACGCTGTGCCCCACATGGAAGACCGGCAGCCCGGGCGCCGCCTTCTTCAACGCCTTCAACGCGGCCGGCATGTCCAGCCGCCCCCAGTCGGGATAGTCCATCTCCATCGCCGCCAGATCCTCGGGCCGCGATCCGCCAATGCCGCGGTAGTCATAGGTCAGAACCACGCAGTCGCGCTCGGCCATCCAGCGCGCGAACCTCGCATAGAAGCCGCGCGGAAAGCCTGTGCCCGCCGAAACCAGCACCGCCATCCTCGGCGCGTCGCCCCGGAACAGCGTCGCTTCCAGCGGCCAACCGTCCAAGGCCTTTATGACCCGATCTTCGACCGCCAGCCCCATGTCGTTTCCCCGTCCGTTCTTATTTTAAACGGACCCTGCATGGTTTCCCCAACGTCAGGTCAAGCGGCGTCGTAGGCCTTCACCATCCGCTTCGGCGCCACCTTGCGCCACCGCTTTTCCAAGGCCGCCTTCAGCCAGACGGGATCGACCGCCGCGATCCGCGCCAGCACGATCGGATAGTCGCGGTAGTGATCGGTGAAGTGAAAGGCGGCCGGGTCCATCTCGATCAGCAAATCTCGCTCATCCAGATTGTCCAGATGGACCACGATACTGTCGTCCAGCTTCGGACGCAGCCAGGTGAAGAACTTCTCGGCCACCTTGAACGACGGCTCCCCATAGGAGACGCCGTCCTCCACGCCGGGGAAGGACAGCAACAGGGCGCGCACCTCGTCATGGGTCATGTCAGCACGCCAATCTCAATAAGCCAGCGCGATGCCGTCCTTACGCATCTCCGTCGCCGCGCCATAGGTCCAGCGCCCGCCGGGGTTCATCTGTTTCATGACGTTCTGATAGCCGCCGAACCCGCCGTCCGGCTCGCCCAGGGTCCAGCCCATGGCCCGCAGCTGCGCCTTGGTCGCCTCGGGCACGCCGCTCTCCAGGTGCAGCACGCCGGTCCCTTCCTGCGGCTGGCCGGTCGGCTCGGACGAGCCATAGTGTTGCCAGCGCGGGGCGTCGCCTGCCGCCTGGGGCTCCAGGCCGTAGTCGACCATGTTGATGATGATCTGAGCCTGGCCCTGGGGCTGCATGGCGCCGCCCATGACCCCGAACGCCATCCAGGGCTCGCCGTCCTTGACCGCGAAACCGGGTATGATGGTCTGGAACGGCCGCTTGCCGGGCGCATAGACATTGGGATGACCGTCGGTCAGGGCGAACAACTCGCCCCGGTCCTGGAACATGAAGCCCAGCGGCTCCGAACCATTGTCCGGCGCCAGGCCCGAGCCCATGCCGCGATAGTTGGACTGGATCCAGCTGACCATCATGCCGTCGCTGTCGGCGACGCTGAAATAGGTGGTGTCGCCATGGTGCGGGGCGTCGCCCGGCATGACCCGATCCATCACCCGGTCCGGCCGGATCAGCCTGGCCCGCTCGGCGGCATAAGCCTTTGAGTTCAGCCATTCCACCGGGGTCTTGGAGAAGCGGTCGTCGGCGAACCAGCGCGCCCGGTCCTCGAACGCCAGCCGCTTGGCCTCGGCCTGGACGTGCAGCGAGGCGGCGGACTGAAAGCCCATGGATTTCAGGTCGAACTGTTCGCAGATGTTCAGGATCTGGTTGGTCGACAGGCCCTGGGTGTTGGGCCCCAGGCCGAAGACGTCCACGCCGCGATAGTTCGTCTGGATCGGCTCAACCCATTCGGTGTGGTGGGCGGCCATGTCGGCGCGGGTCATCCAACCGCCGATCCGCTTGAAATAGGCCTCGATCTGATCGGCGATCGGCCCGTCATAGAAGGCGTCGCGCCCGCCCTCTGCGATCATCCGCAGGGTCTTGCCCAGGAAGGGGTTGGCGAAGACCTCGCCCACCTTGGGCGTCACGCCTCCCGCGGCCCAGATGCGCTTGCGGTTTTCGTTCTCCTCGATCGGGATCACGCCCCGGTCGAAGCCCGCCATGTTGCGTTCCAGGTAATAGGCGATGACCTGGGGCACGGGCGCGCCCTGTTCGCACAGCTCGGCGACCGGCAGCAGCACATCCTTCCACGGCAACTTGCCATAGCGCTGGTGCGCGCTCCACCAGGCGTCCACCGTGCCCGGCACATTCACCGTCACCGCGCCATAGCGTGGGAGATAGCCGTCGATGGCCTTGGAGCGCGCGGTCTCCAGGCTCAAGGCGCGCGGACTGGCGCCGGACCCATTCAGACCGATCACCTTCTTCTGTTTCGGGTCCCACAGCAGGCAGTAGGCGTCGCCGCCGATGCCGTTGGCCACCGGCTCCAGGAAGCCCAGGGCCGCATTGATGGCGATGGCCGCGTCTATGGCCGATCCGCCGCGCCTCAGGGTGTCGATCCCGATCAGGCTGGCCGCCGGGTGCGCCGTCGCCGCCGCCCCGTTCGCGCCCCAGACGGTCGAGCGGCCCATGAATTTCGGTCCCGTAATCCGGTCGCCAATGCCGACGCCGGCATAGGGATCGGCGGGACGGGCAGGGGCGGGGGCCGCCTCGGTCGGCTTTGCGGTCGAAGACGACTGTCGCGCTTGAGCGGCTGTCGCCGCCAGGGCTCCGGCAGGCAGGGCGGACAGGAAGGTGCGACGACGCATGGGCGGACTCCTCGAACAGCCGATGGGCCATCAAGGCGGGAGCCGGTCCATCCGGCAAGCCCCTATCTTGTAGATTTAACCGCAAAGAAAAAGGCCGCGTCCCTGTCGGAACGCGGCCCAAATCTTGGCAAGGACGGCTGTCCTATTCGATGTCTTCGTTCAGCAGGCCGACCTTGAAGAAGCCGTTCTCCTGCATCTTGTTCATGACTTCCATGAACTGCGAGTATTTCACTTCCGGCTGAGCGCGCACGAACACGCGCTCTTCCTGGCAGGAACCGCCGCCCAGGGCGGTGCAGACGTCGGCGGCCAGATTGTCGATCGAGGTCTGCTTCTCGGCGATGAACAGCTGACCGGTGTCCTGGATGGTGATGTACACCGGTTCCTTTTCTTCGGTCGGGTTCACCGGCGGCTGCGCCGGCGGCAGGTCGAGGCGGATGGACACCGTCGCCATCGGGGCGGCGACCATGAAGATGATCATCAGCACCAGCAGAATGTCGATGAACGGCGTGATGTTGATATCCGCCGTTTGTTCGATCGTGTGCTTGTCCCCGCCGGAACCACCGAGCTTGGCAGCCATGCATCGTCTCCGTTACTCGCCGCCGCGCTTCGCGCCGGCATATCCCATGGGTCCCCGAAGGGCTTGATCGGTTCTTGGCGTCCCGATGCGCGCTTGTAAAGCGGTTCTAAACGATCCGGCGTTCCTGAACGTCAATTACCCGCGACAGGCGAGGGGTTTACGCCTTCGCCAGCTTCAGGAAACGGTCCATCAGGGCCGGATCGTCCTTGAAGGCGCCGGTGAACCGGGTGGTGACGGTCGAAACATGCCGGTGGTGCACCCCGCGCGTGGTCATGCACTGGTGGGCGGCGTCGATCATCACCGCGACGCCCTTTGGCTGCAGGTGCGATTCGATGGCCTCGATGATGTCGTTGGTCAGGGTTTCCTGATTCTGCAGCCGCCGGGCGAAGATCTCGACCACCCGCGCCAGCTTGGAGATGCCGACCACCTTCTCGCCGGGCAGATAGGCGACATAGGCCTTGCCCAGGAAGGGGGCCAGATGGTGCTCGCAATGGCTCTCCACCTCGATCTCGCGCAGGATGACCATATCGTCATAGCCGGTCACGTCCTCGAAGGTGCGGCTCAGCTCCTTGGCCGCATCGGCGTCATAGCCGTCGAACCATTCCCCGTAAGCGTCCACCACCCGCTTGGGCGTGTCGATCAGGCCCGGACGGTCGGGATTGTCGCCGGCCCAGGCGATCAGGGTGCGCACGGCGTCCAGCGCCTGTTCACGGCTGGGACGCTGCACGGTTTCGTCGCTGACGAGGACGGGCTTGGCGGGGATGAGGCTCATGAACTCGATTTTCCGGCCGGTGCGGTCGGGGCCGCCCGGTATAGCTTCTACAATCCGTCGGGACTGTATATCAGGCCGCTATATGGGACGGACCCTCCGTCCCGCAAGAAAACCCGCTGAAGACTTATCCATGCCGCTGCACATCCACGACACCCTGCGCCGTGAAAAGCGCCTGTTCGAACCGCGCGATCCGAACCGGGTGACCCTCTATGTCTGCGGCCCGACGGTCTATGACTACGCCCATATCGGCAATGCCCGGCCGCCGGTGGTGTTCGACGTCCTGGTGCGGCTGCTGCGCCGGACCTATGGGGCGGACCATGTGATCTACGCCCGCAACGTCACCGACGTGGACGACAAGATCAATCAGAAGGCCGCCCGCGAAGGCGTGCCCATCGGCGAGGTCACGGCCCGCTACGAGGCCGCCTATCTCGCCGACATGGGCCTGCTGAACGTCAGTCCGCCCGACCTCGCCCCCCACGTCACCGACTATATCCCGGCCATCGTCGACCAGATCCAGGCCATCGTCGACGCCGGCTGCGCCTATGCGGCCGAGGGGCACGTCCTGTTCGATGTCTCGTCCTATCCGTCCTACGGCGCCCTGTCGGGCCGGAACCTGGACGACATGATCGCCGGCGCCCGCGTCGAGGTCGCCCCCTACAAGAAGAACCCCCACGACTTTGTCCTGTGGAAGCCGTCCAAGCCGGACGAGCCGTCCTGGCCGTCGCCCTGGGGCGAGGGGCGTCCCGGCTGGCATATCGAATGCTCGGCCATGATCGAACAGGCCCTCGGCCTGCCCATCGACATCCACGGCGGCGGCATCGACCTGGTCTTCCCGCACCACGAGAACGAGATCGCCCAGGGCGTCTGCGCCCACGGTCATGCCCATGACGACCAGGCCCACGACGAATACGCCCGCTACTGGATGCACAACGGTTTCCTGACCGTGGACGCCGAGAAGATGTCCAAGTCCATCGGCAACGTCCTGCTGCTGCACGACCTGGTCCAGGCCATGCCGGGCGAGGTCGTCCGCTGGGCGCTGCTGTCGGCCCACTATCGCCAGCCTCTGGACTGGAACCAGGGCCTGCTGGACCAGAGCCGAAAGAACCTCGACCGGCTGTACGGCGTCTTGCGCGACGCCGACGCGGCCCTGGCCGACTTCGATCCGGCCACGCTGGACGAGGCCGAGATGGAGCTGGCCGAGAACGCCCTGGACCCGGTGCTCAATGCGCTTGAGGACGATCTCAACACGCCGGGCGCCATCGCCCAGTTGTTCGGTCTTGGAAACACCTTGCGCGATTTGCTCAACGACGGCGAGGCCGACATCAACGACGTCGCCATGGCCCGCTGGAGTCTGGTCGAAGCGGCCGGCCTGCTCGGCGTGCTGTCTCTGACGCCCGATGCCTGGTTCGAGGGCGGCGATCCCGCTCTGAAGGCCGAGGTCGAGGCCTTGCTTGAGCAACGCGCCGCCGCCCGCGCCGACAAGAACTGGCCCGAGGCCGACCGCATCCGCGACCGTCTGAACGCCCTGAACGTCGTCGTCATGGACGGTCCCGACGGCGCGACCTGGCGGATGAAGAACTAACGTCTCCATTAATCCCGTCACCCTCGGGCTTGTCCCGACGGCCCACCCCAACGACGCACGAAGCAGAAGAGGGGCGCACGATCCGTGCGCCCCTCATTCGTTTTGGATCAGATCGAACCATAGGCCCTCGGGACAAACCCGAGGGTGACGGGCTCAGGCGATCAATACCGCGCCCGCAGCGTAATCCCCACTGTACGCGGATCGCCGGGATTGCCGATCACCAGGCCCGAGTTGCCGGACTGGACGCTGACGAACTGAAGATAGTCCTCGTCCAGCGCGTTCCGGACCCACACCGACGCCTCCCAGCCGTTGTCGGCGCGGAAGCCCGCCCGCAGGTTCAGGATCGTATAGCCGTCGATCTCGGTATAGCGCGAGACCGAGGCGTCGGAGTTGTAGGTCGAGCGGAAGCTGGCGTCCGCCCCGCCGTAGAACTGACCCGGCAGGCCCAGGAAGCCGCCGTGCCCGTGCACCTCGCCGCCCACCGACGCCGCCCAGGGCGACACCCCCGGCAGGTCCTTGCCCGACAGGTCGCAGGCCACGGTCGAGGTCCCGATCTGCTCCAGCGGGCAGGGGCCGTTGGCGAAGGAGTCGTATTTCGCGTCGGTCCAGGCGACGTTGGCGTAAAGGTCCAGGTGTTCGTTCGGTCGCGCCACAGCGTCCAGTTCGACGCCCTGAATCACCACCTTCTCCGCATTGGCCAGATAGCCCCGCAAGGCGCCAGGGCCGCTATCGACCACATTGGCCTGATAGTCCTCAACGTCGGTGCGATAGGCGGCCAGGTTGGCCGTCACCCGCCGGTCGAAGCCTTGCGTCTTCAGCCCCAGCTCATAGGTCGTCACCACCTCGGGCTTGACCACAGCATTGGTCAGCGAAGGCTGGCCGTTCGGCAGGTTGGGGATGCCAGCCATATTGATGCCGCCCGACTTGTAGCCCCGCGCGGCGCTGCCATAGGCCAGGACATCGTCGCTGACGTCGTAGGACAGCGACACCTGGCCGGACAGGTCGTCGTCCGACAGGTCGGCCGCATAGGCTTGCGGACGGGCGATGCCGAGGCGTCGGTTGATCAGGGTGGTGTCCGTCGTCGCCAGCCCGCCGGTCGTCGTGGCGGCATAGGTCCCCGACTTCTCCTCATAGGTGTAGCGCAGCCCCGGCGTTAGGTGCAGCCGGTCGGTGATGTTCCAGGTCAGCTGGCCGAAGACGGCGTAGGAATCCGTCACGATCCGGCTGTCGTTGAAGACGGTGTAGCCGTCCAACAGGGCGTCCGGCAGGCTGGGGCTCAGCAGCCAATAGGTGGCGTCCGCGCCGTATTCCGTAACCCCGTGCGTCTCCACCGCCTGATGGAAGGCGTAGAGGCCGCCGGTCCAGTCGATGCGGTTGCTTCCGTTCGAGGACAGGCGCAGCTCCTGACTCCACTGGTCCTGCCACGACGGATTGGCCGACTGGCGGGTGATGTCCAGGGCGGTGTAGTCCCGGTCGTTCCGCGGCCCCCAGTCCCACGCCCGCCAGGCCGAGACCGAGGTCAGGGTCGCCCAGCCGAAATCATAGTCGACGATGGCAGACACCCCGCGGTGGATCTGATCGGCCTGGATCGCGCTGTCCACGTCGGCCAGCCGGTCATAGGGATTGGTGCTGGCCGGCGTATAGCCGCGACCGGCGGCCAGGGCGGCGAACTGCTGGGCGGCGGGCTTTAGCGTCTGGCCCGCCGTCACATAGACCTGGGTGCAGCAGTCCGGCGTCAGGTCGGCATAGTCGGCAAACAGCCGCACCCTTAGCTGGTCCGTAGGCTGGAACAGCAGTTGCCCGCGTAGACTGATCGAGTCCTGTGCATTCTGCTTCTCGCCGACGGTGACATTGTCCAGCACCCCGTCGCGCCGGGTCGAGACGACCGAGAACCGCGCCGCGACCTTGTCGTCCACGATGGGGCCGGAGAAGGTCGCCTTGGCTTGCAGGAAGCCATAGTCGCCAAAGCTCAGCTCGGCCTGGCCTTCGGGCGTGAAGCTCGGGTCGCGGGTGGTGATATTCAGGGCGCCGGCGGTGGTGTTCTTGCCGAACAGGGTCCCCTGCGGCCCGCGCAGGATCTCGATCCGGTCCAGATCGACGAAGTCCAGCGTCGCCGTGGCGGGACGGCCGTAATAGACCTGGTCTACATAGATGCCGACCCCCTGTTCCAGCCCGTCATTGGCCAGTCCGTAGCTGGCCCCCAGCCCCCGGATGGTGATGGCGGTGTTGCGCGGGTTCGAGGTCAGCAACTGCACGCTGGGCGCCAACTGGGTGATCTGGCCGACATTGTAGGCGCCGGTCCGGTCCAGCAGTTCCTCGTTCACCACCGTCAGGGCGATGGGCACGTCCTGCGCCCGCTCGTCCCGCCGACGGGCAGTAACGACGATGTCGCCCAGACCGGCGGTGGGCGGGGTGGCGGACTGCGGCGCGGCGGCCTCGTCCGGCGCGTCCCCCTCAGGCGCGGCGAAGGCGACGGCGGGCGCCCCGAGGCACGCCGCCAGGGCTGTGACTGAAACCAGACTACGGGCAAGCGCCCGGGTGACGTTGGACATATTCCCCTCCTGTGTATCCGAGGGGAAATGAGGTCCTATTTAAATCTAGCCAGCAACTAGGAATTTCTAACACCGGCGGATAGCGCGCCTTACAACCGCAGCCTCGTCAGGTCGCCCTCAACAACCGGATCAGCGCCGTCTCGAACCCTTTGGCGTCGGGCCCGGGCAGGGCTGTCTTCAGCGCGCCGCTCTCGAACAGAGCCATCACCCTGGGGTGCACATAGGAGGCCCGGCACACCGTCGGCGTATTGCCCAGCAGACCCGACACCGCCTTGACGCAGACGGTGATCTTGCGTTTCGCGTCGGTGGGCGAGGTCGGGGGCTCCATCTCGCGCAGGGCGCGCGCCGCCGAGACCGTGCCGGCCCAGGTGCGGAAATCCTTGGCCGAGAACTGGTCGCCCATGGCCGCGCGGATATAGGCGTTCACATCGTCCGAGGTGACGGGGCACAGGTCGCCGTCGGCCGTGCGGTATTTGAACAGGTGCTGACCCGGCAGTTCCTCCAGCGCCCGCACCAGCCGCGCGAGCCGCCGATCGCGGACGCTGACCCGGTGGTCCTTGCCGCTCTTGCCCCGGAACTCGAAGGTCAGGGCCGACCCGTCCACCTCCAGATGCCGCTTGTTCAGGGTCGTGAGGCCATAGCTGCGGTTCTGCCGGGCGTAGGTCGCATTGCCGACCCGGATCAGGGTGATCTCCAGCAGGCGCACGGCGGTGGCCAGCACCTTTTCCTTCACCGGCCCCCTCAGGCCCAGATCATGCTCCACCTGGGCGCGCAGCTTGGGCAGGGCGCGCGAAAAGGCCGGCAGCTTGTCGAACTTGTTCTCCGACCGGGCCGAACTCCAGCCCGCGTGATAGCGGTACTGTTTTCGTCCCTTCACGTCGCGCCCGGTCGCCTGGATATGGCCGTTGGCCTTGGGGCAGATCCAGACGTCGGTCCAGGCGGGCGGAATGGCCAGGGCCCGGATCCGGTCCAGAACCCTGGGATCCTTGATCGGTTGATCCTTGGCGTCGCGATAGGACCAGCCCTTGCCGGCGCGTCGGCGGGTCAGGCCGGGGTTGTCGTCGCTGCACCAGCTCAACCCCTGCGGAACCTCGACCGCCCCGTCGAAGGCCGTGTCGAAGCTATGCGATCCGTCCGCCATCGCGGCGTTTCCTTTTCATCGGTCTTTCAGCGGCTTGCCTCAGACCGGCGACCAACGCGGCGTCGCGCCCGCGAGTTCCCCTTGACCCCGCGCGCCCGGCGCGACACGAGGCGGCATGAATTATCGCCACAGCTTCCACGCCGGGAATTTCGCCGACCTGGTCAAACACGCCCTGGTCCTGTGGCTGGTAAAGACCCGCGCAGCCTCGGGCCCGCTGACGGTGCTCGATACCCACGCCGGCGCCGGCCTCTATGACCTGTCCGGCGACGCCGCGCGGTCGAAGGAGGCCGAGGCCGGGGTCGCGCGTCTGATGACGGACCCGGATCTGCCGCCGCTTATGCAGGCCCTGGCGGAACGGGTGGCGGCGCTGAACCCCGACGGCGGCGCCCGCTTCTATCCCGGCTCGCCCCTGCTGATCGCCGACACGCTCGCGAGCGAGGGCCGCTATGTCGGCTATGAACTGAACCCGCCCGTCCGCGCCCTGCTGGCCCAGGCCCTGGCCGACCGCCCCAACGCCGAGGCGCGCGAGGGCGACGGCTACGCCCTGGCCACGGCCGAGGCGGCGCGGGCCAAGGCGCCCCTGATCCTGATCGATCCGCCTTTCGAAAAGCCCGACGACTATATCCGTTCGGCCGAAACCGCCGTGGCTGTCGTCCGCCGCGACCCGGCTGCGACCGTCGCGGTCTGGACCCCGCTGAAGGATCTGGAGACCTTCGACGGCTTCATCCGCCGGCTCCAAGGCAAAGCCGGCCCAACCCTGGTCGCCGAGGCGCGCCTGCGCCCCCTGACCAATCCGATGAAGATGAACGGCTGCGCCCTGGTGATCGTCAATCCGCCGCCGGGCGCCGACGCCGCCGCGCAGCAGATCTGCGCCTGGGTCGCCGACCGTCTGGGCGATCCGGGCGGCAAGGCCGAAATCTGGTCCTTCTGATCCGCGCGCGGCGCCCCTATGTTGGCGCCATGACCCGCATCGCCATCCTGGAAACCGGCCATCCGCCCGAGGCCCTGAAGGACAGTTTCGACGACTATCCGGCCCGGTTCCGCGCCCTGCTGGGCGAGACCGTCCCGACCACCCGTTTCAACGTCCAGTCCGGCCACCTGCCGTCGGACCCCGCCGCGTTTCAGGGCGTGATCGTCACGGGTTCGGCCGCCGGGGTCTATGACGATCTGCCGTGGATTCCCCAGCTGATCGACTGGCTGCGCGCGGCGCGGGGTCGGACCCGGATCGTCGGCATCTGCTTCGGCCACCAGGTCCTGGCCCACGCCTTCGGCGGCGCGGTCGAGAAGTCGGACAAGGGCTGGGGCGTCGGCCTGCATCGCTACGACGTCCACACCGACGAGCCGTGGATGCAGCCCCGCGCCCGCACCCTCGCCATTCCGGTCTCGCACCAGGATCAGGTGACGGCCATCTCGCCCGATGCGCGGATCATCGCCTCCAGCGGCTTCACCCCCTACGCCGGTCTGGCCTGGGGCGACGACGCCATCTCCTTCCAGTGCCATCCTGAGTTCCAGCCCGACTACGCCGCCGCCCTGGTCGAGGTCCGGCGCGGCTCGCGCATTCCCGAACCCCTGGCCGACGCCGCCATCGACAGCCTGAAACGCCCCAACGACCGCGCCGTCCTCACCGCCTGGATCCGCGCCTTCCTGCTGCTCACCCCGCCGCCAGTCGAGGATCACGGCAGCGGGATCTAGCTCAACTTTCCTTTCGTCATTCCGGGCGCAGCGCAGCGCAGCGGAGACCCGGAACCCAGCAGCGCGCGAGAGCGCGAACCTGTCTCGGCCTCGGTCGTCCCGCACCGCGAGGCGGTCCCATTTCGCCTTCGGCGCCTCCTCCGGTCCCGCTTCGCGGGCCGGAGGATGACGAGGGGTTCCGGGTCTACGGGCCAAGCGGCCCTTCGCCCGGAATGACGAAAGTGGAAGGGACTAAACCCCCAACACCCCAATCAGCCCCAGGCTCAGCCCCACCAGCGCCGCCAGCGATAGCACCACGGCCGCCGCCACCCGCCCGCCGGCCCGCGCCACGGCCCGGATGTCGGTCTGCAGCCCCAGGGCCGCCATGGCCGCCACGGTCAGCAGGCCGGACGCCGCCGCCATGGGCGAAAGCGCCGCCTGCGGGATCAGGTCCAGGTTCCGCAGGGCGATCATGGCCAGGAAGCCGAGGATGAACCACGGCAGCAACCGATGCAGACCCGGCCCCGACTTGGCCGCCGCCCGATCCCGGAAAATCAGCGACAGCACCAGGATCACCGGCCCCAGCATCAGCACCCGCGCCAGCTTGACCACCGTCCCCGTCTGGGTCGCGACCGCGCCAAACGGGGCGGCGGCCGCCAGCACCTGGGGCACGGCATAGACGGTCAGACCCGCCAGGGCGCCGAACTGCAGCCCGCTCATCGCCATAAGCCCGCCCAGCAGCGGCAGGGTCAGCACGACCACCACACCCAGCAAGGCCGTAAAGGCGATGGAGGCGGCCACCTCTTCCCCGTCGGCGTCGATCACCGGGGCCACGGCGGCGATGGCCGAGTTGCCGCAGATGGCGTTGCCGCAGGCCACCAACAGGGCCATGCGTGGGTTCAGACCCAGCAGACGCCCGATCCCGAAGCCCACCAGGATGGCGGCGGCGACCAGGGCGAAGACCCCCGCCACGAACCCCAGCCCTAGCGACGACAGGGTCGCCGCACTGACCGAGGCGCCCAGCAGGACCACCGCCACCTCCAGCAGGATCTTGCCCGAAAAATCGATCCCGGCCCTGAACCGGGCGTCCGGCGTCCAGGCCGCCCGCACGCCCGCGCCCAGCAGGATGGCCAGGACCAGCGGTTCCAGCCAGGCCTTGCCGAAGACGTCTCGCTCCAGACTGGTCAGGCCGACCGCCGCCAAGGCGACCACCAGGCTCATCATCAGGCCGGGCCAGACCGAACGTCCGAACGCGCCCAGCCGCGCACCCAAGCCAACGGGGCGGGGCAGGGGCGGGCTCAGCACGGCGGCAGGGGCGGCGGACTTCATTGTACCGCTTGATGCGCCGCCCCTCGACCACGGTCCAACGGATTGTTATTGTCGTTTCAATCCGATTTGGAGATTGATTGTGACCCTGGAACGCCTGCGAATCTTCGTCGCCGTGGCCGAGCGTCAGCACGTGACGGCCGCCGCGCGGGCGCTGAACCTGACCCAGTCGGCCGTCTCCAACGCCATCGCGGCTCTGGAGGCCGAACATGACGTCCATCTGTTCGACCGGGTCGGCCGGGGCGTGGTCCTGAACCAGACCGGTCTGGCCTTCCTGCCCGAGGCCAAGGCCGTGCTGGCGCGGGCCGCTGCGGCCGAAGCGGCCCTCGCGGATATGAGCGCCTTGCGACGCGGCCGCCTGACCATCTTCGCCAGCCAGACCATCGCCAGCGCCTGGCTGCCACGCCGGCTGGCCGCCTTTCACGCGGCCCATCCCGGCGTCGAACTGGACGTGGCCATCGGCAATACGCGAGAAGTGGCCGAGGGGGTGTTGAGCGGCGCGGCCGAACTGGGTCTGGTCGAGGGCGAGATCGACCAGCCCTTGCTGGATCAGACGGTGGTGGGCTCGGACCGGCTGGCGGTCTTGGTCACGCCCGACCATCCCTGGGCCGGACTGCGCCGACTGGAGACCCAGACCCTGGCGACCCAGGCCTGGGTCCTGCGCGAGGCGGGCTCGGGCACCCGCTCGACCCTGGAGGCCGCCCTACGAAACGCGGGCGTGGACCCCGCCGCCCTGTCCATCGCCATGACCCTGCCGTCGAACGAGGCGGTGCTGGCGGCGGCAGAGGCGGGGGCGGGGGCCACGGCCCTGTCCGAGAGCGTCGCCTACGCCTCGGTCGCCGCCGGCCGTCTGGTCACCGCCGCCTTTTCCCTGCCGGAACGCCCGTTCCGCCTGCTGCGCCACTCCGAACGCTACCGCAGCCGCGCCGGCGACGCCTTTGTGGCGGCGATGGGATGAGCGGACACGGCTTGCGCTCCTAATTCCGCACCACCGCATTCTGAATTCTAAGGGATTTCAAAGAAAATTCGGCGATCAACCTATCACCCTTCTGGGCGCGGTTAGACTGGGCGCCCGGTCTTTGACAATTGAATGGAAAACACGCCGACAAACTGCGCTCCTTTGCATATTGCACCGATTTCGACGGTGCAGTGCAATTTGGGCGCGCGGTTTCAAGGGCGCGCGCGTCGCCGGGAAATACACTTAAATAGACTCAAAAAAATTGGAGTCGAAACAGTCTAATCCGCCCGCTCCACCCGCAGCCCGCGCCTCACACCCCACAACCCCGTCATCCTCGGGCTTGACCCGAGGACCGGATGCGGATCGGGCTGTGCGCCCGCCGCTAAGGCAATGCGGCGGATAGCCCGGTCCTCGGCTCAAGCCCGAGGATGACGGGGGTAGGGGGGGCGGCCGCCTACAGTCCAATCCGGGGATAGACGAACCGCTCCAGCAGCAGCGACGCCGCGAAATAGAAGCCGATCACCACGAACAGGGTCAGCGGAATGTCCGGCTGCTTCGCCAGGATCAGATAGACCCCGTACAACACCGCAAACAGGGCCGAGGTGGCCAGGGGCCGCAGCAGGATCTTCGCAAGGGGGGATTTCACGGCCATTTCACCACCGGAGGCATGGAACTGAGGATCGAATCGACGTTGCCGCCGGTCTTGAGGCCAAACATGGTGCCACGGTCGTACAGCAGGTTGAACTCCACATAGCGCCCGCGTCGCACCAACTGCTCTTCGCGTTGCTCCGGCGTCCAGGCCTCGCCCATCCGTCCGGCGACGATCTTCGGATAGACGTCCAGGAAGGCCAGGCCCACGTCGCGGGTGAAGGCGAAGTCCCGGTCGTGGTCGCCGCTGTCGTGGTGGTCATAGAAGATGCCGCCGGTCCCGCGCGGCTCCTGCCGATGCGGCAGGAAGAAATACTCGTCGCACCAGGCCTTGTACTTGGCGTGCCAGTCCGGATCGTGGGCGTCGCAGGCCGCCTTCATCGCGGCGTGGAAAGCCAGGGTGTCCGGATGGTCCTGGCGCCGATCCGCATCCAGCACCGGCGTCAGATCGCCCCCGCCGCCGAACCAGCTCTGGGTCGTGGCGATGAAGCGGGTGTTCATATGCACCGCTGGAATCCGGGGACTGACCGGATGGCAGATCAGGCTGATCCCGGTGGCGAAGAAGCGGGGATCCTCCGCCGCGCCCGGCACCGTCTTGGCGTAGTCGGCCGGAAACGATCCGTGCACGGTCGAGACATGGACCCCGACCTTCTCGAACAGCCGGCCGTGCATCATTCCCATGACGCCCCCGCCGCCGTCCTTGCGGTCCCAGGCCGTCCGGACGAACCGCCCCGGCTCCCCCGGAAACAGCGCGGCCGGCGCCGCATCCTCCAGCGCCTCGAAGGCCGCATGGATGCGGTCGCGCAGATGCTCGAACCAGGCGCGGGTCTCTACCTTCTTCAGGTCGAGGGGATCGGAAAAGGCGGCGTCGCTCATGCCGTCTCTCCTAGCCGTTCGTCGCCCGACCGGGAAACCTCTTCCTTCTCCCCTTGCGGGAGAAGGCAGGCCCGAAGGGCTCGGATGAGGGGTTGCCTGCCGCCTTTCCTCTGTCAGTGTGCGTCGCAACATCAGGGAGTCGCATCATGATCCGTCGTCTGCTGGCCGGCGTCGCCGTCGCCGCCTTCGCCACCACCGCTAACGCCCAATCGGCCGGCGAGGCCCGTGTGCTGGAGATCCTGAAGACCACCCCTTTGATCGACGGCCACAACGACCTGCCCTGGGCCCTGCGCCAGCAGTTCGGCAATGACGTCTACGCCGTTGATCTGACGACCAATCTGGACGCGACGACCCAACTCCACACCGACATCGCCCGCCTGCGCGCCGGCGGCGTCGGCGGCCAGTTCTGGTCGGTCTATGTCCCCGCCAGCCTGACCCCGCTGGAGGCGGTCGAGGAGACCTTCGAACAGATCGACACGGCCAAGCGGATCATCGCCGCCCACCCCGACGTCTTCGGCCTGGCGACCACGGCGGACCAGGTCGACGCCGTCTTCGCCTCGGGTCGGATCGCCAGCCTGATCGGCATGGAGGGCGGCTACTCCATCGACGACTCCCTGGCCCTGCTGCGCGAGTTCCACCGCGCCGGCGCCCGCTACATGACCCTGACCCACTCCAAGACCACCACCTGGGCCGACAGCGCGACCGACGCCCCCAAATGGGGCGGCCTCAGCCCCTTCGGCGAGGACGTGGTGCGCGAGATGAACCGCCTGGGCATGATGGTGGACCTCAGCCACGTGTCCGAGGACACCATGCTGGACGCCATGCGGGTCTCCGACGCCCCGGTCATCTTCTCCCACTCCTCGGCCCGGGCGATCACGGCCCATCCCCGCAACGTGCCCGACCGGGTGCTGCGGATGATGCCGGGGGACGGCGGGATCGTGATGATCAACCTGGCGCCCGGCTTCGTCTCCGAACAGGTCCGCGCCTGGAACGCCGACCGCGCGGGCGAGGAGGCGCGGTTGAAGACCCTGAACCCCGGCGATCCGACCGCCGTAGAGGCCGGACTGACCGCCTGGTCCGCCGCCCATCCGACACCCGAGGCGACCCTGGCCGACGTGGTCGCCCACATCCAGCATGTGCGTCAGGTCGCGGGCATTGACCACGTCGGCCTGGGCGCCGACTTCGACGGCATCGGCAGCCTGCCCGAGGGCATGACCGGCGTGGACGCCTATCCACGCATCCTCGCCGCCCTGATGGGCGCCGGCTGGACCGAGGCCGACATCCGCAAGATCGCCGGCGAGAACCTGCTGCGCGTCATGCGCGCGGTAGAAGCCACCGCCGCCTCCAAGGCGTCCGAGCGACCGTCGCTGGCCAAGCCGACCGCCGGATAGGCGGCTTGCCTTTCGGGTCGGGACCGGGCATCAGGCGCGCCTCACCTTGGACCCGGCCTGATTGAAGCGTCGGGTGGCTATCCCGGCCGCCGATCCGCCGGGAAACCCGCCGCATACGACCCATGGCCGCGCGCCAGGTCGGCGGCAGACCCCAGATGAACCCCACATGTCCCTGATCGCCTCCGCGCGCCAGCAATGGCTCGCCAACCCTCGCCGCGACCTGCTGGCGGGGACCGTCGTCGCCCTGGCCCTGATCCCCGAGGCCATCGCCTTCTCCATCATCGCCGGCGTCGATCCCGCCGTCGGCCTCTACGCCAGCGTCGTCATCGCGGTGACCATCGCCTTCGTCGGCGGTCGCCCGGCCATGATCTCGGCCGCCACAGGGGCCATGGCCCTGCTGATGGTCGGCCTGGTCCGCGACCACGGCCTCGAATACCTGTTCGCCGCCTCCATCCTGTGCGGCGTGTTTCAGATCATCATCGGCCTGCTGAAGCTGGGCCGCTACATCAAGTTCGTCAGCCGCAGCGTGATGACCGGATTCGTCAACTCCCTGGCGATCCTGATCTTCCTGGCCCAGATGCCCGAGCTGATCGGCGCCAACTGGCAGACCTTCGCCCTGGTCGGGGCGGCCCTGATCGTCATCTACGGCTTCCCGCGCCTGACCAAGGCCGTGCCGTCGCCCCTGGTCGCCATCATCCTGATCAGCGTCTTCGTCATGATGACCGGGCTGGACGTCCGCACCGTCGGCGACATGGGCCAGATGCCCTCGACCCTGCCGGTCTTCCACCTGCCGGCCGTGCCCCTGACCTGGGAGACCCTGGCCATCATCGCTCCGATCTCGGCGACCCTGGCCTTCGTCGGTCTGCTGGAAAGCCTGCTGACCGCCAATCTACTGGACGACCTCACCGACACCCCGTCGGACAAGGACCGCGAGACGCGCGGCCAGGGCATCGCCAACATCCTGTCTCCCCTGTTCGGCGGCATGGCCGGCTGCGCCATGATCGGCCAGTCGATCATCAACGTCACCTCCGGCGCCCGTGGGCGCCTGTCCACCCTGTGGGCGGGCCTGTTCCTGCTGTTCCTGATCCTGGTGCTGCGCGACTGGGTGGCCCAAATCCCGATGGCGGCCCTGGTCGCTGTCATGATCATGGTCTCCATCGGCACCTTCGACTGGGGCTCGGTGCTGAAGCTGCGTTCGACCCCGGTCCAGTCGTCGGTCGTCATGATCGCGACGACCGTCACCGTGGTCGCCACCCATGACCTGTCAAAGGGCGTGATCCTAGGCGTGCTGCTGTCGGCGGTCTTCTTCATGCGCAAGGTCGGCAAGACCATCGCCGTGACCGAGATCGAGACCCCGGAGGAGGGCGTGCTGCACTATCGCGTCACCGGCCAGTTGTTCTTCGCCTCAGCCGATCTGTTCGCAGCCAGCTTCGAACACCACGGCCATCCCAAGCGCGTCGAGATCGACATGACTGAGGCCCATCTATGGGATCTGACCGGCGTCGCGGCCGTGGACAAGGTCGTCTTCCGCTATCGCCGCCAAGGCGCTCAGGTGGACGTCATCGGCATGAACCAGGCCGCCAGAACCCTCGTTGACCGCGTCGGCCGCTTCGAGAAGGAGCATCTGCCCGTAGGCGCCGCTCACTAGCCCCAGGCTTCGACGGCGCCGCGGCGACGGACAGGCGCGGCGCTCGCCAGCTGGGTGCGCGGCTCCGCCTCGGCGCGACCGAACAGCCAGCCCTGGCCGTACTCGACGCCCAACCCCTTGAGCTCAGTGACCACCTCTTCGGTCTCGATCATCTCGGCGATGGTCTCGAGCTTCAGCGACCGGCTCAACTCGACGATGCTGCGCACCATATTACGCACCACCTCGTCGGTTTGGACCTCCCGGATCAGCGCCCCGTCGATCTTGACGGCGTCGACCGACAGCTTGCGCAGGTAGTCATACGAGGCCGCCCCCGAGCCGAAGTCGTCGATACAGACCTTGATGCCCGTTTCGCGCAGGGCCGCCAGTCGGCGATTGGCGGCGCCGATGTCCGCCAGGGCGGAGGTTTCGGTGATCTCGACGATAAGGCGTTTGCGATCGGCAGGCGACCCGGCGGTCATCTGCAGCAGGTGTTCGACATAGGTGTCGTCGCCCAGCGAGGCGCCGGACACGTTGATCGCCATCTTCAGCAGACCGGCGCCCGGCGCGCGCATCCGCTTCAGCACCTTCTCAGCCACGGCCAGATCGAAGGACTCGATCATGTCCAGCTCCTCGGCCATGCGGATGGCGTTGGCGGGGCCGGCGCCGGCGCTGAAACGAGCCAGGGCTTCGAAATGGTGAACCGCACGCGAGCTCAACTGCACGATCGGTTGGTAGTGGACCTGGAACTCCCGAGACTTCACCACCGCGCGGAAAGCCTCTGCGTCACGGAAGGTCCGCTTCAGCGCTTCGGAGAAGGCGACCTGCGGGTTGGCGAGACCATCGTCCTTCAGACAGGCCTCGATCGCGTACCGCATGGCGCGCAGGACACACAGGGTGTCTCCTCCGTCGGGGAGGTTGGAGGCGAAAGACTCGGCGTCGAGGTCCACCCCTTCCGCGCGGCCGGCCTCAACGACTTCGGCGGCCAGGTCGCGGGTGTCGCCGGGAGAGCGGAACAGGGCGTACCGCTCCGAGGTGATCTGGGCAGCCGACGATCCTTGAGCGGCTGCAGATTGAAGCGTGGCTTCGATCCGGCGCTGGACCTTTTCGGCGACCTCAGCAGCCAGGTCTTCGAGTCCGCGAATATCAAGGAAGGCGAGTGAAAGGCTGGGCGATAACGCGACGACGCGAGCGGCGTCCGCAAGGAAGGTCTCGGCGTCTAAAAGAGGGGGTGTCTCAAGCGAATCCACCGCGATGGCGGGGCCTTCATAGGCGATCGAGCACGAGATGGACGGCGCCAACTGGGGTAGGATGAATGCCCTCAGGGAGGCCCGTCGCACGCGCCCAGGCCCTGCCTGGACCAGAATTTGGGCGGCGGGGCTGCGTGCGCCAGCCTTGGTCTGCAGCAGAAGCTCGAGCGCGCCATAACCTTCATGAAGGAAGGTCACCAGGGGCTTGCCCGTCCAAAGCGCCCCAACATCCGTGCCGGGCAAAGGGCCGGCGCCGAGCGCAAAGGCAACGCGGCCTTCGGCGTCAATTTCGACCAGGGCATCCGCAGATGCGAAGGCCAGACCGAGAAGGCGAGTTGTCATCGACATGCCGCCACCATGCCTCTCGCCGCTTAAAAAATCGGCAACACCGGCGCGATTCTGAAACGCCGCTTTTTGATCTCAAGCCTTGCGGTTGAAGGCGACCGCGCGGCCGTCGCCCTGAGCCGCGCGGCCATCGGCCGCATAGGCCGAAGCGGGCGTCCTGGCGGCGGCGACCTCGTGGGCGATCGCGCGCACCAGACCCTCTGAGATCTTGCGCGCCGCATCCACCGCGCCGGCATGACGCGCCAGAACCGCTTCGAAAGCGCGGGTCGCCTCGATTAAGGCCATGCGCTCGGTCGCGAGCGCGCCCGCCAACAGTGCGGGGTTGGCTTTCACATGGCCGGAGTCGCGACGATAGAGGTTCGCCATCTCCTGGGTCTCGGTCAGGCTGGCGGCGACGTCTTGCGGTCGACCCTCCTCAAAGGCACGGGTCTCGGTCGCCAGCCGATCGGTCAAACGCCGGGTCAGTTCGAGAAGTTGGCGCACCCGAGCGGTGGCGAGGTCTGCATCGCTCATTGCGCGCCCTCCTGCATCTTCAGCATTTCGTTCATGACCGAATCCGAAAGACCTATCCCCCCTGCGGAGACCGTCTTCTTGGCCATTTCGTCCAGCAGGAAGCTGCGCCAGGTCGCCTCGGCCTGGCCTCCACCGAAAAGCCCGTCAGTGGAAAGGCCTTCGAACATCGGCTTCAGCATCTGCGACAGGAAGGAGGCTTCGAAAGCTTCGGCGGTTTCCTTGACCTTGTCCTTGGATGCGCCGGCCGCGTTGGCGGTCGGGCCCTGAACGGGGCGGAGCAGATCGGTGGAGACAGCGAGGTCAGTCATGTTCACATCACCTCGATGTCGGCTTGCAGGGCGCCGGACGCCTTGATCGCCTGCAGGATGCTGATCATGTCGCGCGGGCTGACGCCCAGGGCGTTGAGTCCGTTGACCAGGGTGGACAGGCTGGTTCCGCCGCCGACAAGCCGCATCTGGGTGCCCAGATCTTCTTCGACGCTGACCTGGGTGCTGGGGACGACAGCCGTTTGGCCCTGGCTGAACGGGGCGGGCTGGCTGACGAACGGTTGTTCATCGACCGAGATGGTCAGGTTGCCCTGGGCGATGGCGACCCGCGAAATGCGGACCGCGTCGCCCATGACGATGACGCCGTTCACTTCGTCAATGATGACCTTGGCCGGAGAGTCGACGGTGACGGGCAGGTTCTCGACGCGGCTGATGAAGCCGGCCATGCCCATCTGACCGGGCGCGCGCAGGGCCACCACCGTCCCGTTCTCGGCGAGCGCCGTGCCCGGGTAGGCGGCGTTGACGGCGGCGGCCACCCGCTGGGCCGTGGTGAAGTCGGGATTGCGCAGGTTCAGGCGCACCTCGTTCATATTGGCCATCTGGAAGCCGGTCTCGCGCTCGACCGAGGCGCCCGATGCGATACGACCGGCGGTCGGCACGCCACGTGTCACTGACGAACCGGAACCGCCCGAGGCCGAGACGGAGCCGGTCTGAACCGAGCCTTGCGCCACCGCATAGACCTGCCCGTCGGCGCCTTGCAGACTGGTCACGACCAGTGATCCGCCCAACAGGCTCTTGGCGTCGCACATCGACGAGACGTTGACGTCGATCCGCGAGCCGGGTGTGGCGAAGGCCGGCAATTCGGCCGAGACCATGACGGCGGCCATGTTCTTCGTATTGGCGTTGGCGCCGCGGATGTTGACGCCCAGACGCTCGGTCATGCCTTCCAACGACTGTCGGGTGAACGGGCAGTTGCGCAGGCTGTCACCGGTGCCGTTCAGACCCATGACCATGCCATAGCCGACCAGTTGGTTGCCGCGCACCCCCTCGACGGCGGCGATGTCCTTGATGCGCGATTGGGCCAGCGCCGGCGACGCCACGGCGCCCAGAGCGGCGACGACGGCGAGGGGGGCGACAAGGCGGGCAAGCAGATTCTGCATCGGTCGGACGTCCTTACGGCGTTTCATTCGATGTGTTGCGAGGATCGTGCCGCAGGCTAAGACTTTGAAAACAATGAGACCGGTGGCTGAGCAGCGCCTTGCTTTCGGCAGTATTTGCCGGGCCGTTAACCAAACGGTCATTCCGTTCGCTAAGGATGCCAGCATGAGCCGGAGCACGCGCCGATGAAGGTCACAGGGACGACGGGACCCAGCGCCCCTGCCGGCGGCAAGGCCGCACGTTCCGCGTCCGGTTTTTCGCTGGGCCAGACTTCGGCGACTCCCGGGGCAGCCGCCCCGGCGGCCAGCGCTGCAGCCTCGACCGTCGCGGACGTCTCGGCCCTGATGGCGCTACAGGGGGTCGAGGGGCCGCTTGAGAAACGGCGTCGCGCCGTGAAGCGGGGTGCGGGCCTGCTGGATCGTCTTGACGAAATGAAGCTGGCCCTGCTGTCCGGTGAGGCGGACGACGCGACTTTGGACCGACTCGCTCGGACGTTGCGCGAAGAGCGTCCGGATGATGGGAACCCCGAGTTGAACGCCCTGCTGGACCAGATAGACCTGCGGGCGTCGGTCGAGTTGGCCAAGGCAGAGCTTAGACGCGGCGGCGTCTGAAGCTAAAAACTTCGGGTTTTCAAAATTTACGGCCGAAACTGCGCGACAAATGTCACGCGGGCCACGCCCTTCGCCTAATCGTGATCACGGAATCGCGAGCGCCGTTGCCGGGACTCTCCGGGCTGACTATACGGCCCTTACGCCACAGGGGGGCGTGCTTAGAGAGCGTGAGTGCGATGAACGCTTTGGCGTCCGTTGTGTCCGACGAATCCGGTCTTTATCGGCCGTCTGACAATGAGCCGTTCATGAGTGAACGGCAGCTTGCCTATTTCAAAAAGAAGCTGCTGGACTGGAAGGATGAGATCCTTCGCGAGTCCAAGGGCACGGTGGTCAATCTGAAGGCCGAGACTGAGAATCACCCCGATCTGGTGGATCGGGCGTCGTCGGAATCGGATCGCGCGCTGGAGTTGCGCACCCGTGATCGTCAGCGCAAGCTGATCTCCAAGATCGATGACGCGCTGCGTCGGATCGAGGACGGTTCGTACGGCTATTGCGAGGACACCGGTGAACCGATCGGTTTGGGGCGTCTCGAAGCCCGTCCGACGGCGACGCTGTCGGTCGAAGCCCAGGAACGCCACGAACGCCGCGAACGCGTCCACCGCGACGACTGATCGTTCTATTGACGGCGCTTGGCGGCCCTGCGGCCTTGACTTCGCCGGGTTGCGGCGCGACCTAGCCGCCTCGCTTTCAAGGTCGCTCCCCTATGTCCGTCAAGGTCCGTTTCGCCCCGTCGCCTACGGGTAAGTTGCACGTCGGCAATGTCCGCACCGCCCTGGTGAACTGGCTGTTCGCCAAGGGACAGGGCGGTTCCTTCGTGCTGCGGATCGACGACACCGACCTGGCGCGCTCCACGCCCGAGTTCGAACAGGGGATCGAGGACGATCTGACCTGGCTGGGGATGCCGTGGGACGAGCGTTACAACCAGTCCAAGCGGTTCGACCGCTACGAAGAGGCCGCCGCCAAGCTCAAGGCGTCGGGACGGCTGTATCCCGCCTATGAGACCGCTGACGAACTGGACCGTCGTCGCAAGGTTCAGCTGTCGCGCGGCCTGCCGCCGATCTACGACCGCGCCGCCCTGGAGCTGACCGAAGACCAGAAGGCCGCCTACGAGGCCGAGGGCCGCCGTCCGCACTGGCGGTTCAAGCTGGAAGGCAAGCGTGTCGCCTGGGAAGACCTGGCGCGCGGCCATGCCGAGGTGGACACCGCCTCCATGTCGGACCCGGTTTTGATCCGCGAGGACGGCCTGTTCCTCTACACCCTGCCGTCCGTGGTCGACGATATCGATATGGCCATCACCCACATCATCCGGGGCGAGGATCACGTCACCAACACCGGCGCGCAGATCGAGATCTTCGAAGCCCTGGGCGCCACGGTTCCCGGTTTCGCCCACATGCCGCTGCTGGTCGGCGCCGACGGCGCGGCCCTGTCCAAACGCCTGGGCTCGCTGTCGATCAGCGACATGCGCGACCAGGGCTATGAGCCGATCGCCATCACCAGCCATCTGGGCCGGATCGGCACCTCGGATCCGCTGGAAGTCGGCGAGTCGGTCCAGGCCTTGGGCGCCAGCTTCGCCTTCACCAAGATGGGACGTTCGCCGGCGCGCTATGATACCGCGGATCTGGACCGGCTCAACGCCCAGGCGCTGCACGTGATGGACTATGCGACGGCCCAACCGCGGCTACAGGCATTGGACGCCGACCTGGGCGAAGCCTTCTGGTCGATCGTGCGTGGAAACCTGAACAAGTTCGCCGATGTGGTTGAAATGGCGAAGATCGTACGTGGCCCGATCCAGCCGGTAATCGAGGACGCGGCCTTCATCGCCGCCGCCGCCGCCCTGCTGCCTGAAGTGATCGACGACACCGCCTGGTCCACCTGGACCAACGCCGTCAAGGCTGAGACGGGGGCCAAGGGAAAGGCGTTGTTCATGCCGCTGCGTCTGGCGCTGACGGGGCAGGCGCATGGGCCGGATATGGCGGCCATGGCGCCGCTGATCGGTCGTGAAACCATACAGCGGCGTCTGAAAGGCGAGGCGGCCTAAACCGCCTCGACCTGGATCAGGCGTTGCAGACGGCCAGTTCGTCGGCGCCCAGGGCGACGCCCTTGTAGGAGAAGGCCGTCACGCGGCCGAACTTCTGCACGACGCGACGGCAGGCGCGCGTCGCCGGCTGTTCCGTCCCGCCCGCAGCGGTGCAGGTCGCGCCTTCGCAGGACCAGCGGGCGCCGTCGATGATGGTGGCGCGCACGGGTGCGGTGGCGGCGTCGGCCAGGGTCAGGCGGGTGGCGGCGGGGGCTTCGGCCATCGCGGGGGCGGCGGCGAACAAGGCTGCGGCGACGAGCAGGACGCGCATGATAAATCTCCGGATTGAAGAACGGCGTCGTGCCGTCGTGGCCAATGTCAGTTTTCGATAAAAACTGTCAACCCGGCCCGGCAAATATTTATGAGCGACGATAACCTATCGACGATCATACTTCCTTTCGGTTGCGCCGTTCCCGCCCTGAATCTGGGCCATGGCTTCCTCGACCGTTTCGGCCACGGTCCAGGCCTCCAGGAAGTCGGCGGGGGTCATGCCCTCTTCGACACTGTGGCGCATTAGGGCGAAGAAGCCGTCCCAGAAGCCGTTCAGATTGAGGAAGACGACCGGCTTCTGATGCAGGTCCAGCCGCTTCCACGACAGCAGTTCCACGACCTCTTCCAGGGTGCCGATGCCCCCGGGCGCGACCACGAAGGCGTCGGACTGATCGTACATCAGCTGTTTGCGCTCGTGCATCGAGGTCACGACGACGGTCTCGACCTCGTCGAACAGGCGTTCACGGCTGCGCAGGAAGGCGGGCATGATGCCGACGACGCGGCCGCCGGCTTCGTGCGCGCCGCGCGCCGAGGCGCCCATCAGGCCGACGCCGCCACCGCCATAGACGAGCCGCCAACCGGCTTGCGCCGTCGCCCTGCCGAAGGCGTGCGCGGCCTCGGTGTAGGCCGGGTCGGCCCGGTCGGAAGAGCCGCAGAACAGGCAGACGGACGGGCCGTCGAAGGGAAGGAACGAAACGGGGGGCAGGGACATGGAGCCTCGGACTGAACGAATGCGCGATCGACCCATGGTCAAACCGGCGGCGCCCGGGGTAACAGATTCTCGGGCGGCTTGGCCGTCAGCCATATATCGTTGAGGCGCAGGATGAAACGCCGGATCACCGCCACGGTCGTCTTGGCCGCGACCCTGGTCGCGGCGGCCTCCGGCTGCTCGAAGCAAGGCGAGGGCGCGGCGAAGGCCGTGGACGAACCGACGGCGTCCGTCTGGGTGCAGCCGCCCCTCGTCGAGGCGGCCATGCGCGACGGGGCCGACGTCGTCGTGCGAGGGCGGGCGGGGCCGAACGCCAGGGTCGTTCTGCGCGGGACTGACGGCGCCGCCGTCGCTGTCGCCGCCGATGCGGCAGGGCGCTTCGAACTGCGCGTTCCGGTCGGGACGGGCGACCTCCGATTGACGCCCGAAGTTCAGGTGGGCGAGGACGCCGCGCCGTCCCCGGAAACGCTTGTACTTATTGGGGGCGGCGCCGGCCCGCTGTTGTTGATTGCGTCGGGCGAACCGACGCGGCGTCTGGACGGCCGGGGCGTTCTGGACGCTGTCGATTCGGACGGGGCCGCCGTCATTCTGTCCGGTCGAACCGCCGGCGATCTGCCGAATGTCTTGATCGATGGGGCGCGTATCTCGGTCATGCGAGGTCCTGAAGGCGCTTGGCGCGCCACGGCGCCCGGCGGCGGCACAGCCGTCATCGAAGTTGATGGCGCGAGGTTCGCCTTTCCCGGTTTCGGGGCGCAGTCCGACTTTACGCCGGTCCGCGCCGGCGACGGCTGGCGTCTGACCTGGCCCACAGGACAGAGCGGCCGTCAGACGGCCTGGCTGCCAGACCGACGTTCGTAATACATTGTTAACCGAAGCGCTCAATGAAGGATCTGTCCCTTTTTGGGACGCACCATCACCGAACCTTTTCAAAGCCCGGCGCTCGCGTCGGGTTCTTTTTTGCGGCGTCTCAGACGGCCCTGTTGTCGATCAGCCGAGTCTTGCCCAGCCAGGCGGCGACCAGGATGCGCGCCGGCCCGTCCACCACGCCGTCGCGGAACGGCGACAGATCTTCGGCGTGTCGGACCGTGACATAGTCGATCCGTTCGAACCCGGCCTTCAGGATGGCGGAATAGGCGTCCCGCTCAACGCCCGGCAGGGGGCGTCCTGCAGAGGCTGCTGCGGCGGCCTCAGCCAGAATCTGGTTCAGGCGTCGCGCGACGCCCAGCTCGGCTTCGGACAGATAGTCGTTGCGTGAAGACAGGGCCAAGCCGGCCGCGTCACGTTCGGTCGGCGCCGCGACGATCTCGACCGGCAGGTCCAGGTCGCGCACAAAACGACGAATGACCATCAGCTGCTGGTAGTCCTTCTCGCCGAACACGGCGAGGTCCGGCTGAACCTGGTTGAACAGCTTGGTGACGACCAGGGCGACCCCGCCGAACATCTGGGGACGGAAGTCGCCCTCCAGCCCAAGCGCCGGCCCGGCAACGGCGACGCTGGTGGCGAAGCCCTGCGGGTACATCTCCTCCGGCGTCGGGGCGAACATCAGATGGCAGCCCGCCCCGGACAGCAGGCGGGCGTCTTCTTCCTGACGGCGGGGATAGCGGCCCAGATCCTCGTGGGCGGCGAACTGGGTCGGATTGACGAAGTTCGAGGCCACGACACGGTCCGCCCGGCGGCCGGCCTCGCGCACGAGAGTCAGATGGCCTTCGTGCAAGGCCCCCATGGTCGGAACCATGCCCACTGTCAGGCCTTGTCTTTTCCAGTCGCGCACGACGGCGCGTAGATCCGCCACGGTGTGGACGACGGGGAGGGACGCAGGCTCGGTCATGGTGAAGCGGTTAACCCTTCGGCTTAAGCGTGTTGATGCACCAGACCTCAAACCCTGGCGGCTAGGGTCGTGCTTATGACGCCAGCACGAGCGACCCGTCCAGTTCTGATCACGCTCGCCCTGACCCTCGCAGGGTGTGGGGCCGTCGATGGTACGCCCCAGAGCTTCCGCGCCATGGCCGAGCACGTGGCCGCCATCGACATTCCCATGGACCCTGGGTCCGCGACGTCGAGCGGCGACACGCCCCGCCCGACCGCCAAGGACCAGGGGCTGCGCCCCCTAAAGTTTTCGCCCGCCCATGTGGCCGTGATGAGCCCACATGAAATGTGGGACGCGCGGGACGCACTGAGCAGCGGGGGCTCCATCGTCTCGGCGGACGCCGATGGCGACGGACTTCGCGACGCCGTGGTGCGGATGGTGCGCCCGGCGGTCGAAAGCGCTGTCGAAGCGGCCCCGGCGGTGATGGTCAAGGCTGTCGCCGAACGCGCCGCGCCGGTTGAAGCGCCTCGGCTGCGTGCCGCCGTGGTTCGGACCGAGCCTCGCCCTGCCGGGCGAATGATCCAGCTGGGCGCCTTTTCCAGTCCGGCCGGAGCCCAGGCGGCCTGGGCCCGATTGAAAGCCCGCGCGGACCTGTCCAACCTGTCGCCGGTGTTCGAGCGGGTCGAAGTCAACGGTCGCAGTCTGACCCGTTTGAAAGTCGGCCCGATTCCGACCGAGGCGGCGTCGGCCCTGTGCGCCGCCGCCCAGGTGGCGGACCCCTGGTGCCGCCGCGCCGGTTGAGCGGCAGGACCGAAGTCCACAGATACGCGTTAACGCCTCGTTGACGTTTGGCCTCCGTGGGCCGACTCTGACCCGTCCAAAGGCCGCGCAGTGTTGAGTCGCGTCGGTCGCCAAAGAGGGTTTCCTCCATGACGCAGCCTCACGTGATCGTCCTCGGCAACGAAAAGGGCGGGGCAGGCAAGTCCACCCTGGCGATCCATATCGTCACGGGCCTGCTGCATGCGGGCCGTTCGGTGGCCATTATCGACCTGGATTTGCGCCAGCGGTCGATGCAGAGGTTCTTCACCAACCGTCTGGCCTGGCTGGCCGCGAACAATCAGCAACTGCCCCAGCCCTTCATGCCCGACATGGGCGACGGCAAGGCCTTGGCGAAAGGCGGGACGGTTGAGCAGATCGCCGCCTTCGAGCGCGCCTTCGATGAAGCCGTGGCGGCCGGCGTGGACGCCATCCTCATCGACACCCCTGGCGGCGACACTGCCGTGTCCAACGCCGCTCACGCCCGGGCTGACCAGATCGTGACGCCGATGAACGACAGTTTCGTCGATTTCGACCTGCTGGGCGAAGTGGATCCGGTGACGCTGGACCTGCTGAAACCCTCGATCTATTCCGAAAGCGTCTGGGAGGCGCGCAAGGTCCGCGCGATCAGCCAGGGCCGGAACGCCACCATCGACTGGCTGGTCGTGACCAACCGCCTGGCGGTCGCCGAGGCGCGCAACCGCAAACGTCTGGAAGAGCGGATGAACAAGCTGGCCAAACGGGTCGGTTTCCGTGTCGGCCCCGGCCTGCGCGATCGCGTCATCTATCGCGAGCTGTTCCCGTTCGGCCTGACGGTCGCGGACCTGTCCAACGACATCCGTCCGGTGGCCGTGTCCCTGGCCCACGTCGCCGCGCGGCAGGAGCTGCGCAACCTGATGAAGGCCATGGGGCTGGAACAGGCTCTGGCCCCGCTGGACGTGGCGGCCTGAACGACCGGATAAGGTCGTGAATCTGATCGCCCTGGCCCTGGCGGCGATCGCCCTTTGGACCCTGGTGCGGCTGGGCCGCCAGACGGAACGGCGGGGCAGTGCCCACTGGCGTGTGACCGCGACCCTGCTGGGATCGGTGCTGCTGGCCGGCGGCGCCCTGGCGGCCTTCAGGGGCGCCTGGCTATGGGCTGTGGTCCTGGCGGCGACGGGCCTCTATCTGGCCTGGTCTTCGCGCCTGCGCAGCCCCATCCGCTCCGAACCGATCAGCGAGGCCGACGCCCGCGCCGTCCTGGGCGTCGGCCGCGACGCGACCGAGGCCGAAATCCGCGCCGCCTGGAAAAAGGCCATGGGCCGCGCCCACCCCGACCAGGGCGGCACGGAAGGTTTGGCGACCCGCGTCAACGCGGCGCGCGACAGGCTGCTGAAGAAGCCCTGACCCCACCGAAGCCGCACGCCTTCAGCGCCCGGTGATCGCCCGCCCGAAGCTCTTCCAGCTCAGCTTCACGTCCGACAGAGCGCCGGCGCGGAAGGCCCGTCCGGCGATCCAGACCATGAAGCCGGCGGTGGCGAACATGCCGATCAGGGTCAGGACGATCTCGATCAGCGGCGGATCGCTGGGCGCCCGGGCGCTCATCAGGAAGGGCGTGAAGAAGGGGATCCAGGACAGAACCTTGACCGCCGGCGCATCGGGGCTGGCCAGGGCCATCTGCATGACGATGATCGGCACGACCAGCACCATCATGATCGGCCCCATCAGGGTCTGGGCGTCGCGCGGCGTCTCGCAAAAGGCGCCGATGGCCGCGAACAGCACGGCGTACATCAGATAGCCGCCGACCATATAGGCGATGAAATAGAAGATCAGTCCGTCGTCCATCAGCACCTGACCCACCGTCGCCGCCATGTCGGGCGATGCGGACACCAGGCCGAACGTGCCGATCCCGCCCCAGACCGCCAGCACGCTCAGGGTCAGCATCGCCACCCCCAGCACCTTGCCGGTCAGGATCTCGGTCGCTGAGGCCGACGACAGCAGCACCTCCAGGATCTTGTTCGACTTCTCCTCCATCACGCTGTTCAGCAGGATGGAGGCCCCGGTGATCACCAGGGACCACAGCAGGAAGCCGGCGCCCAGGCCGATATAGGACGGGATGCGGTCACGCATCGAAACCTCGCCCCCGCTCGCAGCATTGGGCGAGAAGGCCTTCACCTCGGGGCGGAAGTTCTGAACCTCGGCGGCCACGGCGGGCGCCACCCCGGCGGCGGTCAGCAGTTCGGTGCGGCGGGCGTCACGCAGGGCGCCGCGGATGAACCCGGAAACGTCTCCATCGTTGGCGCGGCCGGTCCAGACCTGGGCGGCGGGCTTGCCCTCGACCCGGCTCAGGAAGACCACCGCGTCCAGGCGGCGGTCCTTCGGCGTCTCCTTGTCCAGGGCCGTCTTGATGGCGGCGTCGCGCGCCGGGCCGGTCGCTTCGGCGATGGCGGCAGGCGGGGCGACCAGGCGGATCTTGGGCCCGCTGATCGAGGCGACCGCGCGGCCGGCGCCGGCCTGTCCCTTTTCGGCGGCCTCGCGCAGACGCTCGTTCTGCCGGTCCAGATCGGACTGCAGCGAGGCGCGTACAGCGGCCGCCAGGCCTGCGGCGGCCGGGCCCTCCTCGATCACGGCCACGGCCTTGATCGGCTCGGCCGACTGGATCAGCAGCGGAATGCCGCCGCCGAGGACCGCGAACAGCGGGAAGGCCAGCAGCGACAGCCAGAAGCCGACGGTCTTGGCGTAGGCGACAAATTCGCGCCGGGCGATCAGCAGGGTGCGTTTCATTGGCTCGCCTCCGAGGGGGTGGCCGGTTGATCGGGATGGTCCCCGGTCAGGCCGATGAAGGCGTCGTGCAGCGTCGGCTCCTTCAGAGCAAAGCCGCGCACGTCCAGCCCGTTCAGGAAGGCCGCCTTCAGCGTCTCCTGGCCGCCCGCGCCGGGCGCCAGGGCGATCTTCAGCCGCCGCACCCCGTCCGTTTCTGACAGGGTCTCGACCCCCGCCACGCCGGGCAGGGTCGCCGCAGCCTCGGGCGTGATGGCGCCGTTCAGATCAAGGAAACGCGGCGAGGTGGCCTTGGCTTCGTCCACCGATCCCTCGAACGCCTTCTTGCCCCGCGCCAGCAGCACGACCTTGTCGCATAGCCGCTCGGCGTGTTGCATCACATGGGTCGAGAACAGGACGGTGGCTCCGTCCGCCGCCAGCCCCCGGATCATCTCTTCCAGACCCTGCTGGTTCATCGGGTCCAGGCCCGAGAAGGGCTCGTCCAGGATGACGAATTCGGGCTTGTGGACCACGGCGGCGATCAGCTGGACCTTCTGGGCCATCCCCTTGGACAGCTCCTTCATCTTCTTTTTCTGCGCCGCGCCCAGTCCCTGTTGCTCCAGCAGCAGCTTCGCGCGCTTCTTGCCCTCGTGCGTCGGCAGGCCCTTCAGGGCGCCGAAGAAGGCGATGGCCTCGACCGGCGTCATCTTCTTATAGAGGCCCCGCTCTTCGGGCAGGAAGCCGATCCGGTCCCGCACCGACCGACCATTTGGCGCGCCCAGAATGTCGATCCGGCCCGCCGTCGCCTCCTGCAGCCCCAGGATCATCCGCAGGGTCGAGGTCTTGCCCGCCCCGTTCGGCCCCAGGAAGCCGCAGATCGAGCCCTTGGGCACCTGGAAACTCAGATCGCGCACGGCGTCGAACCCGCCGTACCGCTTGCTTACGCTCTCCAGCGTCAACGCCGCCGTCATCTCGTCTCCCCCCACAGTTGCAGACAGCCTAGCAAGGCCGAAGCGGTTCAGGCCAGCCGCTTCGGCGTCGCGCTCCTACTTCAGGACGGGCAGTTCGATATAGGAGGCGTCCTCGCCCGCATGGTGGATGGCGTTATCGGCGATCACGCCCTGGGTTTCCGTCTCGTTGGGGCCGCCCGTGTTGAGGTTGCGCACGAACTTCGGGAAGTTGGAGCTGGTCACTTCCACGCGGATACGGTGGCCGGGCTGGAAGGTGTTGCTGACCGTCATCGGCGTGGGCTGCACCGTCGCCACCTGACCGGGCGTAAGCGGCTTCGGCTGCGCATAGCCGTCGCGGTACCGGGCCCGCATGATGGTGTCGCCCAGGATATAGGCCGTCCCGTCCGGCGCCACGTCCACCAGCTTGACGGCGAAGTCTGTGTCCTGCGCCGACGACGACACCTTCAGCACCGCATCGATGAAGCCCGTCACCTGCATCGGGGCCGTCAGCGGCTCGGACGTATAGACCAGCACGTCGTTGCGGGCCTCGATCGGCCGCTGGTCGAAGGCGCCGGCCGTGACCAGGCCGCCGTTGCAGCAGTCGCCGCCGCCGATGGTCTGGACCGGGTTCATCGGATCATAGCGATAGCGGTCGGCCGCCTCGCCGGCGGGCGGCGCCTCGAGGCTGAGGCGGCCGTCGCCGTTCAAGCTGTTGGCCGCTCCGCCCGAGCGCAGATACATCCGCACCGTCTCCACGCCCTGCGGCGGCCACTGGGCGGCGGTGCGCCACCTGTTCTCGCCCATGTTGAAATACTGGACGTGCGGGGTGGCGGCGGGGAAGGCGCGCGCCTCGCCCTTCAGCCACCGGTCGAACCAGGCGGCGACCAGGGCGTCGCTGTCAAAGCTGGCGTCGCCCAGGTCCCGGTCGCCCGAACGGAAGTTCGGTCCCAGGCCGCCAAAGGCGCAGTGGTTGTTCGGCCCCACCACCACATACTGGTTCTCGGCCGCCTCGCGGTCCTGCGTCGTCGAGCGGGCGTGGTTGAACAGTTCCATGTTCGGGCCGATGGACACATCATACCAGCTGTTGAACCACAGCGACGGCACGCCCCAGCCCATGTCGTCATGATACAGCCCCCCTTCGCGCCACGTCGGATCGTTCGGCGTGCGCGCGATCAGTTCCTCGAACGTCGCCGGCGGCTCGCCCAGGTCCTTCAGCATCTCGTTGACGGGCAGGTGGCGGATCTGGCTGGGCCAGTTCACCTCCGGCTTCTTGGCGTCCAGATCGTTGTAGCGGACCAGCCGGGCGCGGGTTTCCTGATCGATGTCGCCGGGGATCTGCGCTCGCAGCGGATTGTCCACACCGTACAGCCAGACGAAGAACAGGTTCCGGGGCACGCCGCCGGTGTACCAGTTGCCCTGTTCCTGGAACCGGCCGACCTTGCCGATGCCGGCGCCGGACGCTTGGGGGACCATGGCGGCGTGGGCCGGGTGGTTCTGAGCGGCCAGGGCCAACTGCCACTCGGCCGAGGACGAACAGCCCAGGGTGCCGACCTTGCCGTTCGACCAGGGCTGGGCCGCGATCCAGGTCAGAGCGTCATAACCGTCTTCCTGGGGATAGCCCAGAATCTCGTAATCGCCCTGCGAGAAGTAGCGCCCTCGCTCGTTCTGCATCACCAGCGCATAGCCCCGGCTGACCCAGGTCAGGGCGCTACGCGTCGTGCGGGCGTTATTGGCCAGCTCATTATAGGGCGTCCTGACGAAGACGGTGGGCAGGGGGCCCTTGGCGCCCTTGGGTCGGTATACATTGGTCGCCAGACCCACCCCGTCCCGCATCGGGACCATCACCGCCATTTCGACATCGGCGATGCGGGACAGTTCGGACTGGGCCGCCGCGTCGCTGTAGCGGTTGTAGTTCTCGGCCGAGGCGGCCATGGGCGCAGCCGCGAGGATCCCCGCGACGACGGCGGCGACAAATCTGTTCATGCTTGGGTCCCTCCCGAAGACGGAAGGTTAGGCCGACCCCGGCCCCTGTCGCAACACGCGTTCGGCTTCAGGTCGCCGTTTTGACCGCCACGGCGAAATGCCGACCCACCACCTTCGCCGGGTTGACCTGTCCGTCGCCGCGCCGGACTTCGAAATGCAGGTGGGGGCCGGTGGAATAGCCAGTAGAGCCGACCAGTCCGATCCGTTGGCCGTGCGTCACCGCATCGCCGCTGGCCACGTCGATCCGGCTGAGGTGCCCATACACGGTGCTGAGGCCGTTGGGGTGGCGGACCTCGATGAAATTGCCGTATCCGCCCGCGTCATAGCCGGTGCGAATGACCCGGCCCTCGGCTGCCGAGAACACGGACGTCCCCTTGGGGGCGGCGATATCGACGCCCTTGTGCGCGCGGGCGCGGGCCTCGATCGCCAACTTGCGCAGGCCGAAAGGGGAGTTGATCGCATAGCCGCGCACGGGCGCCGAGAATTCGATCTGGCGCATCACGGGACCGGCGGCCTCAACCTCGGCCTTGACGGGCGGGGCGACAGGGGCGGCGGCCAGGGCGGGCGGCGGAGTTTCGCGCGTTACGGCTGGCGCGGCGGCGGCGGCCAGCAAGGCCACAGCGGCGAAGGCGGCCGTCTGGCCGGACTGGATCAAAAGGGTCTTGCAACGCGCCAGGGGCGCATCGGTCAGCAGGCGTCGCATTCGGCGGCGTCTCCAGCGTGTTCACGCTCTGGATTGGCGGGAGGCGGCGACCAAAAGGCCGACCGGGCGTCCCGTGGGAGACGGGCTTATGCCTGCAGGCTGGGGCGACTTTTGGACCGCTATCCGGCGGCAGATGGTCGCATTTGACCGCCGTCGAACCGCGTCAGGCGATGATGTCCGGCAGAATCTGGTCCTCGATCTTCACGATCTCGTCCTTGATCGCCAGCTTCTTGCGCTTCAGCCGGGCGATCATCAGCTGGTCGGGAATGGCGGCCTCTGACAGGGCCTCGATGGAGGCCGAGAGGTCGGCGTGTTCGAGGCGCAGCAGTTTCAGGCGAGCCTGAAGGATCGCTTCTTCCTTGCTGATTACCGGTGCGTCGTCATTCATGGTGCAATCCCCGCCGCGCTTATAACCACCCGCGGCTCAGGCCGGAAGGGCGTCGGCGAGGCGGATCAAGGCCGGACGCGGCGTCACCTGCGCCCACACCCGCGCCGTGGCGACCAAGGCCTCTATGGCAGGACGAGGCGTCCCGGCCGCTTGTGGTGCGCCGTTGTTGGAAACCAAACCTTCCAGCGCCTCCAGCAGATGGCGTTCCGCCTCCAGCTCCAACGCCTTCACACGGTTCCGCACGGCCTCGCGCGGGCCGTCGTCGATGTCGGGGATCGGCGCCTTCAGGGTGCGACGGACCGCGCGCAGCGGCGCGACCACCACGCTGTCCCAGGCGCGGGCTGTGTCGCAGGCGGCCTCTATGGTTTCCGCATCCGGCTTCAGGCCGACGGCGGCGCTCCAGGCGGACCACAGCAGCAGCGGCACGTTCTGCTCATGATTGTCCTGCAAGGCGACGCAGGCCTCGCCGACGCCCGGCGCCCCATAGGCCGCGACCGCCCAATCCCAAAGGGGGGTCACTTCAGGCCCTCCCACCGCCGGACCGCGCTCCAGTCCAGCCCGAACAGATCCAGGGTGCGGCCGACCGACTGGTCCACCATCTCCATGATCGAATCTGGCCGGGCGTAGAAGGCGGGCAGGGGCGGGGCGATGGTGGCCCCCATCTCAGCCAGGGCGGTCATGGTCCGCAGATGGCCCAGATGGAACGGCGTCTCGCGCACCATCAACACCAGCGGCCGACGTTCCTTCAGCGTGACGTCGGCGGCGCGCGTCAGCAGGGACGAGGTCACGCCCGTGGCGACCTCGCTCATCGTCTTGACCGAACAGGGGGCGACGATCATGCCCAGGGTCTTGAACGAGCCCGAGGCGATGGTGGCGCCGACGTCGGCCAGCTTGTGAACCACCGAGGCCTTGGCGGTCAGGTCGGCGGGTGACAGATCCGTCTCCTGCGACAATGTGAGCAGGGCCGCCTTGGTGACGACCAAATGGCTCTCGACCCCCAGGTCCTTCAGCGCGTCCAGCACCCGCGCGCCGTAGATCGCTCCGGAAGCCCCTGAAATTCCAACCACCATTCGATAGGGAGGCTTGCGTATGGCTCCGTTCACATCATCGACCATTTTTGGGGTCAGCCTCCGTCGGGTTCGGCCAGGCGGGCCGTCACCGGAATGTGATTCCACAGCTCGCCAAACCGGGCGCTCACTCTACTGGTCCCTAACCTAAGGAGGCGCAAGCCATGACCATCGAGGCTCGTATTCGCGAACTGGGTAATCGTCATCGCACCCTGGATCAGACGATCCAGAAGGAGCTCACCCGTCCGTCCGTGGACACGTTGCAGGTCAGGGAGCTGAAGCAGAAGAAGCTTCGGTTGAAGGAACAGATCACCAGTCTGGAGGCGCGGGCCCACTAGGGGCGCACGACCTCCCGAAATGACGACGG
>NZ_BSFD01000003.1:12942-68717 GCF_027922165.1 Brevundimonas intermedia | reverse complement strand
CCGTTTTTATTCTGTCTCCTCTCCATCGCGTAGCGATGGGGAGGTGGCCCGACGCGACTTCGCGTCGTGACGGAGGGGTTCTTCACCGCATCGCAGACGTTAGTGGGACTTTCAGAGCCCCTCCACCGCTTCGCGGTCCCCCTCCCCGCAGGGCGGGGAGGAGATGTTCATTCTCAGTCCTTCGTCCCGAACACCGACTCCGCCGTCGGTTCCGCGCCGGGACGCTGGCGGGCTTCCGGCACGAACTCGGGTTCGGCCTCGACCTCCTCGACGGGCTGCAGGGTGCCGCCGCCCTTCTTCAGGTCGTCCTTGGTCTTCTTGTCGGCGGCCTTCTTGACGATCTCGTCCAGCGCCAGTTGACCGACCAGGCCCAGGGTCACGGGATCGACCGGCTTGATGTTGGCGCTGTTCCAATGGGTGCGGTTACGCACGCTCTCAATGGTGGATTTGGTGGTTCCCAGCATCTTGGCGATCTGGGCGTCGGTCACCTCGGGGTGGTTGCGCACGAACCAGGCGATGGCGTCCGGGCGGTCCTGGCGACGCGAGACCGGGGTGTATTTGGGCGCAGGCTTGGCCGACTTCATCAGTTCGGCGTGACGGCTGACGATGGCCTTCAGGCGATAGGTCTCGTCGGCCTGGGCCTTGTCCAGTTCCTCGCGGGTCAGTTGGCCGCCTGTGACGGGGTCGACGCCGCGGATGTCGCGGGCCACGTCGCCGTCGGCGATGCCGCGCACTTCCAGCGGATGCAGGCCGCAGAAGTCGGCGATCTGCTCGAAGCTGAGGGAGGTGTTGTCGACCAGCCAGACCGCAGTGGCCTTCGGCATCAGAATGTCGCTCATGGGGCGTTCGTCCCGGAATGGTGGGGCCGCCGAATAGGGGTTCGGCTGGCGTTGGATACGACGGCGCCCGGCCTTTCGACCGGGCGCTTATGGTTTCGATATAGGCCTATTCGCCTGAAAAGAAAACGCCGCCGAACAATCACGTACAGCCAAGGTTCATGTGCGCTGCGGCAACCTTCGCGTTAATAGAGGCTTTCGCCTTTGGGAGAGGAGAAACATCATGTCCATTCTGCTTGGGGCCGCCATGGCCGCAGCCCTGGCTTCGGGCCAGGACGTCACCGCTCAGCGTGTCGCGCCGCGCGGCGGTTACGCCCGGTCCTGCACCGAGGCCTACACGAACCGGGGCCGGCTTTACGCCGACTGCCGCGATATGCGCGGCCAGATTCGCGGCACCTCGATCGAGCTGGCGCGCTGCGGCGATGAGGAAATCAACAACGATAACGGCCTGCTGGTGTGCGGCCGGTTCCGCGGCGACTATGAAGACCGCCAGCCCGGACGCCCAGGCAACGGCGGCGGTTGGGGGTCCGGCAATGGCGACGGCGGTTGGGGCGGTGGTCGGTCCTCGATCATCGTCTACGAGGATTCCAACTATCGCGGCGCCTCGCGCGAGTTCACCAGCGAGGACCGCAATCTGGGCAACACCCCCTTCAACGACCGGATCAGCTCGATCCGCGTGCGCGGTCGTTGGGAGATCTGCACGGACGCCCAGTTCGGCGGTCGCTGCCGCATCATCGACGGCGACGCCCGCAACCTGAACAGCACGGGCTTCAACGACAATATCTCGTCGTTGCGTCCGGTGCGGGGCGGCGGCCGCTACTAGGCCGTCAGCACGAACTTGCCGACGTGGTCGCCCGCCTCCAGCGCGCGATGCGCGTCTGCGGCGCGCCCCAGCGGGAAGGTCGCCTGCACCGGCGGCCTGACCGCGCCTGACGCCACCCAAGGCCAGACCGTCGCCTCCACGGCGGCGGTCAGCCGGGCCTTCTCGTCCGCCGGGCGGCTGCGAAGCGTCGAGCCGGTCAGCACCAGCCGCTTCAGCATGATCCGCATCAGATCGACCTCGACCTTCGATCCCGACAGCGAGGCGATGACCACCCATCGCCCGCCGGGGTTCAGCGCCTTCAGGTTCAGATCAGCGTAGTCGCGCCCCACCATGTCCAGCAGAACGTCGGCGCCGCCCGCCTCGGCGATGGCGGCGGCCAGATCGTCCGTCTTGGCGTCCAGGCTGACGTCGGCGCCCAGGGCCTTGGCGGCCGCGGCCTTGTCGGCCCCGCGCGAGGTGGCGATCACCTTGGCCCCTGCGGCCTTGGCCATCTGGATCGCGGTCACCCCGATGCCGCTGGTCGCTCCGTGGATCAGCAGGGTCTGACCGGCTTTCAGCCCGCCCGCCTCGAACACATTGGCGAAGACGGTGAAGACCGTCTCGGGCAGGACCGCCGCCTGGGCATAGTCCAGACCGTCCGGGATCGGCAGCACATGCCGGGCGTCCACCACGACCCGCTCGGCATAACCGCCCCCGCCCAGCAGGGCGCAGACCCGGTCGCCGACGGCCCAGCGCCCCACGCCTTCGCCCACCGCCTCGATCTCGCCGGCGACTTCCAGCCCCAGAATGTCTGACGCCCCCGGCGGCGGGGGGTATCCACCGTTTCGTTGCAACAGGTCGGGCCGGTTGATCCCCGCCGCGTGAACCCGAATCGTCACCCGGCCGGCGCCGGCTGCGGGGTCGGGCCGTTCTGCGATCCGCAGCGCCTCGGCCGGTCCTGAACCGCCCTCGATCTCGATGACCCGCATGTCGCCTCCGCTTGCAATCGTCCGTATCCGGGCGTTCAGATAGGCGTCCCGGCCGCGTGCGGCCATGACTAGACGCAGAAAGGCGACGACGATGTTCGAGGACCTCGAGCCCCGCCCCCGGCGCGGAGACGCCCTGAACGCCCTGGGCCGCGAAGATCTGGACGCCTATTCGATCGAGGATCTGCAGGAACGGATTCAGGCTCTGGACGATGAAATCCGTCGCGCCCGCGCCGCCATAGACTCCAAGACGGCCAAGAAGAGCGCCGCTGACGCCCTGTTCAACTTCCGCTCATGAATCGCGCCCGCGCCAAATCCATGGCATGACGGTTGCAGTCGGCACGACAAAGGCCGCGTCTTGGCCCAAAGTCGTAACGAGCGTCCAATTCTCATGATGATGTCCACCATGACCCTGAGCGACAACCAGAGCACGGGCTCCACGCCAGACCGGGCCCGCGTTGTTCGGGACTTTTCCCGCTCGGAGCTGTTCGACCGCACCTTCCGCGAGGGCATGGACCTTGTCGAGGATACGGCCGCCTATCTGGACGGCGAAGGCCGCCGCGACTCCAAGATGCTGTCGCGCAGCGCCGCCCTGGCCTATGCGGCCGAGAGCATGAAGCTGACGACGCGCCTGATGCAGATCGCCTCCTGGCTGCTGGTCCAGCGGGCCGTGCGCGAGGACGACATGACGCCGGAAGCCGCCTGCGAGCCGCGCTATCGCCTCAATGACCGCAAGATCGAGAGCGAGCCCAGCCACGCCGAACTGCCGATCGCCCTGGTCGAATATCTGGTCCGGTCCGAGAAACTGTTCGACCGCACCCTGTACCTCGACCGCCGCATGTACCTGGACGCCCAGGAGGAGCAGCCGCAGAACCCGGTGCTCAGCCAGCACGGCCTGCTGGAAGCCGCGTTCAAGATCTGAAGCCAACCATTTCTCCCTCCCTCCCGCAGGGGGAGGGAAGGATTGTTGCCCTACGGCCCGACGTCGTTGGCGTCGCGGCGGCCGTCGTCCACCGGCTTGGGCAGGCTGACGGCGATGCCCAGGGCCTGGGCCAGCTTGTCGTCCCGGCCATAGACGTCTTCGCGGAACGCCACCCGGCCTTGACCGTCGACGAAGGCCGTCCAGTACAGCAGCCGCACGGTGATCTCCCGGCCCGTCGTCACCCGCGTGGTCTCGCGGCTGTCCTGGGCCGTGTCGAACTCGGACAGTTTGACGGGGTCGGGCGACAGCAGCAGCCGCGCGAACTCGACCGCGTTCTGCACCCGCACGCAGCCGTGGCTGCGCTGACGCATCGACAGATTGAAGGCCGCCTTCGACGGCGTGTCGTGCAGGAAGATGGCGTAGCTGTCGCGCAGTTCGAACTTCACATAGCCCAGGGCCGACTTGGGCCCCGCGCGTTGAATCACGGTTCCGTCCCGAACGAACATGTCGTTGGCGGCCAGATAGGCGGGCCCCTTGGGCAGGATCTCGCGACGCGCGATTCCGGCCGGCACATACCAGGGCGGATTGGCGACCACCGAGGCGAAGGGCTTCTCCAGGCTGGGGGTCTGGTTCTCCGCCGATCCGACCACGACCCGGTTGGAGTGGACCGGCTTGCCGTCCTTCCAGTAGACCATGATGGCGGCGGCGGTGTTGACCTCGATCCGCTCCGGCGCGACGTCGCGCTTCAGCCAGCGACGGCGTTCCAGGTTCAGCGCGATCTGGCGGGCGCGATCCTCGGCCGAGGCCGACAGCGACCGCTGGGTCCCCGTTCCGATCCGTCCGTCGGCCCCCAGGCCGTGCCGGACCTGGAAGCCCTGGACCGCCCGTTGCAGTTCGGCGCCATAGGTCAGGCCCTGCGCCTTCAGTCGCGCCCCGTCCGCCGCCGTCAGGTCGCCTTCCGCCGTCAGTCGGTCGATCAGCGCCGGAATGCGGCGATCGCTCATGTTCGGTTCGATGGTAGGCCCGACCGGGAAGGCCGGCCAGCCGCCCTGCGCCGCCAGACGACGATAGCGGACATAGCCGGCCGACAGGTTCTGATAGCCGATGTCGGTCGGGGCCAGCCCCTCGAACCAGTCCAGCAGGACATTGCGCGCCAGGGCGTCGCTCATGCCGCGCGGCAGATCGACCCGGTTCTTCTGCATCTCCCACAGGTCTTCGACCGTCTCGGGCCGAACCTTGCCCTCGGCCAGGATCCGGCCATAGGCCAGGGCCGCGGCGGTGGCGCGCAGGTCCGACGAGGCGGGGTCGGCGGCCAGGCCGACGAAGTCGAAATAGTCCCCGCCCGACAGGCCGTGGCGCTCGGCCCGGCCCGCAACGGCGTTCAGCGCCCGCATCCGCTCGGCGTTCCACACCGGCCGCCAGCCGTTCATTTCATAGAAGGCGCGGACATCGGCCTGCTGAGTCTCGGGCAGGCGGGAAATCTGGTCGTTGAAACTGTTGTAGAAGGCGGTCGCCTGCGGTCCGCGCTGCACGGTCACCTGCTGTGCGCGCGCTGTTGAGGCGAGGGCCATGGCCGCCGTCGCGACGCCCAGACCCATTTCCCGTCTATTCATAACCTGTCCGCTTCTCGATGGGTCGATCCCCGTGAATCGACGCCGGTACTGCCGTATCCGAACGCCGTCTACGTTACCGGCGTTCCGGGCAAACAAAAAGCGCCGGTCATCCGACCGGCGCTCTTCGTGATCCGATTGCCGCGATGTGTCGCAGCCAGGACGCGCTTACTTCTTGATGAAGCCGGCGAACTTGTTGTTGAAGCGCGAAACGCGACCGCCACGGTCCATCAGATGGGCGTTGCCGCCGGTCCAGGCCGGGTGGGTGGTCGGGTCGATGTCCAGGTTCAGCGTGTCGCCTTCCTTACCGTAGGTCGAACGGGTCTGGTAGGAAGTGCCGTCGGTCATCACCACATTGATGAAGTGGTAATCGGGGTGCGTGTCCGCTTTCATGGTCGTCGTCCGGTCTCTGGCGCGATGACGATGCCGACCGTCGCTGCGCATGAAATTGAGAATCCCGCCGAAAGATTCAGCGGGAAAGAGCGGGGCGTTTACACCGGGGGGCGTTCCGGGGCAAGAGGCGGGCGCAATGACCGATCAAACCGCCGCCTCCGCCCGTTCCGCCGCTGTTCCGGGGCGCGCTTCCGGCGTCGGAACGGCTGAAGGCCGCCCCAGCGCCGGCGCCCTGTTGATGGAGCAGATGTCCGAGGCGGGCGAGAAACGCGCCAAACGCCGCGACATTCGCCCCCTGGCCCGGCTGATTCCCTATGCCCTGCGCCACAAGGGTCATGCCCTGATGGCGGTCTTCTGGCTGCTGCTGTCCACCACCGCGTCTCTCGGACTGACGGTCCTCGCCCGCGGCGCCATCGATCACGGCTTCGAGGCTGGGGGCGCCAATCTGAACCTGTGGTTCCTGCTGCTGGGCGCCAACGCCCTGTTCCTGGGCCTGGCCACCGCCGCCCGCTATTTCTACGTCACTCGCACGGGCGAGCGCGTCATCGCCGATGTGCGCAAGGGGCTGTTCGGCCGCATCCTGACCCTGGACCCATCCTTCTACGCCCAGATGCGCACCGGCGAGGTGCTGTCGCGTTTGACCACCGACATCGCCCTGGTCGAGACCCTGATGACCACCTCGGTCTCCTATGCGCTGCGCAACTTCCTGACCCTGATCGGCGGGGTGATCCTGCTGTTCTTCGTCAGTCCGAAACTGACGGGCTTCGTCCTGCTGATCGTGCCCTTCCTGCTGGGCCCGATCTTCATCTTCGGCCGCCGGGTGCGCAAACTGACCGTCGCCTCCCAGGACCGGTTCGCCAACGCTGTTGGTTTCGCCGGCGAGAGCGTGGACGCCATCGAGACGGTCCAGGCCTTCGGCCGGGAACGCAGCGCCATCGCCCGCTTCGGCGCGGCGGTCGAGGACGCCTTCTCCGCTTCGCTCACTCGGATGCGGGCGCGGGCCTGGATGACCGCCCTGATCATCATCGTCATGTTCGGCGGCGTCACCCTGGTGCTGTGGCTGGGGGCCCAGGACGTGGTCGCCGGGACGATGTCGCCGGGCGCCCTTCTTCAGTTCGTGCTGCTGTCAGTGTTCGCCGCCGGCGCCGTGGGCGCCCTGGGCGAAAGCTGGGGCGATGTGCAAAAGGCCGCCGGCGCCATGGAGCGGATCGAGGAACTGATGCGGGCCACCCCGGACATCGCCCCCCCGGCCCAGCCCACGCCCCTGCCGTCGCCGCCGCGCGGCGAGGTGTCCATGTCCGCCGTCGGCTTCTCCTATCCCGGCCGTCCTGACCTGCCGGCCCTGAAGGGGTTCAGCCTGACCGTGCGGCCGGGCGAGACCGTCGCCCTGGTCGGTCCGTCCGGCGCCGGCAAGTCGACCGTCTTCCGTCTTCTGCTGCGCTTCTATGATCCCCAGACCGGCGTGGTCTCGGTCGACGGCGTCGATGTGCGCCAGGCCGATCCCGTCGCCGTGCGCGACCGGTTCGCCTGGGTGTCGCAGGAGACGCCGCTGTTCTCGGGCTCGGCATTGGAAAACATCCGCTTCGGCCGCGAGACCGCCACCCTGGATGAGGCCCGCGCCGTCGCCGACAAGGCCCAGGCCCTGGGCTTCATCGACGCCCTGCCGGAAGGCTTCGACACCCCGCTGGGCGAACGCGGCAAGAGCCTGTCGGGCGGCCAGCGCCAGCGTCTGGCCATCGCCCGGGCCCTGGTCCGCGACGCCCCCATCCTGCTGCTGGACGAGGCCACCAGCGCCCTGGACGCCGAAAGCGAACGCCTGGTCCAGATCGCCCTCGACCAGGCCATGGAAGAACGCACCACCCTGGTCATCGCCCACCGCCTGGCCACGGTCCTCCGCGCCGACCGCATCGTCGTCATGGACGACGGCCGCGTGGTGGAGGAGGGGACGCACGACCAACTGGTGGCGAAGGGCGGGCTCTATGCGCGTCTGGCGGAACTTCAGTTCAGGGCCGGTTGAGGCTTCCACCTTCCGTCCTCGGTCCCGCCGTCGCCTTCCGTCTTCCTCGCACCCTCCTTCATCCTCGGGCGGGGTATTCACCGGAACCGACAATGGCTGGCGGCGGCAATCTGAACGTCCGCTTGTCGGTCAGAAGCCAAGGCGCGCTTTCGACCCGTTGCGGACCTTTGCTGGCAGACCCAAACTCTTCGGAATGTGGGAGGCCGAAATGAAGCCAAGCAACGGCACTTTGCTAGCCAATTTACTGATCGTTTTCACACTCGCAGGATGTGAGCGAGCGGCGACAATCTCAGAGCCGAAGTCTCGCGCGACATTGGCCCGCTACTACGGGGACAGGGTCACCGTCCGCCAAGAGATTTCAGCAAATGGCGTGGTCTGCGGCTACGCGTATGTGCCCGATGCCATAACCGATTTCGCTTTCCTGGTTGAGGACAGCTCGCTCTCACTTTTCTCCGATCATCCTGAACGCTTTGATCGGTGTGGACCGGAGTTCGTCACTCCCCGGCTGGTAGGCCCCGTAGCCGATTAGAATCGCCCCACGCACCGAGCTCCGATGCGCGCTAACCACCCGTTGCTGACATTCTAGACAGCCTACATACTCATCCTATGTCTGCCCCATACCATTGGCCCCATGCTTGCTTTGCGTGCCGCAAGTCTTGGAAGCTCGCTGAGCGCTCTAACGCGAAGTGCCCAGAGTGTGGAGATCCGTTGCACTGGATGGGTCGCGCTTTCAAAGCGCCGAAGAAGACCGACAAGGAGCAGTGGAACAAGGTTAACTCCTTGTGGGGTGCCGGGTATCGCTTCATCAACCATGAAGGTTGGAGGGCGGTGGTCCCCTATCCAGAGCGGCTGACGGAGGTAGCGGCTTTTATCCGTGACAACCCAGACCACCCCTTCCGGGTGAAAGTCTAAACGACCGCTTCCCACCCTATCGGAAGTCCGCAACGTCCGCTCCTGGCAATGGCAACCGATGTCCGCTTTCGGGAAGTGAGCCAACTTCGCAAATCGACCCATTGCTGACACTAAAGTCGGCCAAAGTCTCGGTGCCCAACTCAATTCAAGGAGTCGCCATGCCCGCCGCTCGTCCCGTGCTAACAGCCGCGGTCGCATTTCTGGGGCTGACCTCTATCCCGGCTATTGCTCAAGACGCGACCACGCAGAGGCAAGCCCACTATCAGACGCGGCTCAACGGTCTCACGGCCGGTGACGTGAGTGAGTTGGCCGTGCTGCTCAAGGCAGCTCAGCAGGCGTTGAGGGAAGACAAGGGTGTAAGCTTCGAGCTCTTGTCCGGCGCCCCGGCGTCGTACCCCATGATCGCGACATCCCCACGCGACGCTTTTCTCGCGGTCGACTTTGATAACCCTTTCGAAGCCGAACGTCTGCCGGCGCCTAACAGCAACTGGAACCCATATAGGCTAACGCTGCTGCCGAACGGTCCTGGCGCATTGCTATGGGATGTAGAGGTAATTCTCGATGGCGCCGGAGCTCTCGCGCGGGTCGAGATGCTCTATCGGGCGCCCCATCCATTCTGAACATCGGATCGAAGATTGGGCCAGTAGACGGCCAGGCTTTTCTGTCCGCTTCCCACCCCTAGCTGAACTTAAGGGCGTCCACTCGCCGGCGCACAGGCCAACTTCCGTTGTGGGAAGCCATGCCTATTTTGCAAACCGACCCATTGAGGACGTACCGGACTCGGTGGAAAGGTCTTCATATGGCGAAGGCAAAGGTCGGTATTGGCGCGTTCGTATTTTTCCTGACGGCTGGCTGTCAGCCTGCTGAACCGACAGCCTCTTGCGGCGTAAACTTTTGCCTGCCGGATGGACTGACGTTTGCAGATGTCCAAGCCTACAATGGGACGTTCATTTACGTGGCTCTTCCCGGCGACGGCACCGGGATCATCATCGCGGAGACAAATGAGCAAGACTGGCCGCTGGGAGGGGGATCTGTCGCCAAAAGCGCCAACGGAACGCCGCTCCCGCTAGCTATCAACAAGGACGCAAGGTTTATCCCTTCAACGATACAAGGCGATGTGCCAGGGGCTGCGGTAGAGATGCACTTCTTGGGAAGCCCGTCCCCCCATGTCAGGCTGACTGGCTTCTGCGAGTCTAGTTCCTCGTGTGTCGTCGCCGACTTCGCGAAAAACCTGAGGCCACGCTAGTTCCGCTTTCCACCCCAAACCGACCTTCGGGATGTCCGCCTTCTGCGCCAGCGACCGGCTTTGTCGGTAGCGGTCTATCCCCCTCATTTCAGGGCTTGACCCGAGGATGACGGGGGAAGGGGAGGTCCAACCCGCCAGCGCTCCCAATTTTTCCGTCGAATAACTGACTTTTCAATGTCTTGGCGTCCGAAAACGCCGCTCAAGTCAGCACGCCCCAAAACCGTGAGATACTGTCGGCACGGTCTTTGAAAACCAAATCCCCGCTCAGTCCCGCGCCGCCTGAAAATTGCACTCTTTTGCACATTGCACCGCTTTTTCCGGCCTGTGCAATTCCATCGCGCCCGCGAAGAATGGACGAAAATAGACTCATTTTTTTCGCAGTGGATTGAGTCTATTCCTCAGCCGCCCCCTGTCGCGCCAGGGCCGGAAAGTCGCTGAACATCGCGTCCACGCCGGCCTCGGCGAAGGCGGCGGCGTATCCCGCCATGTCGCCGTGCTCCGCAAGACCTTCGCCCCGCCGCCGCTCGACGGGCAGGAAGGCGTTCTCGGCCCTCAGGGTCCAGATCACCACCTTCAGCCCCGCCGCATGGGCCTCCGCGACCAGGGCGCTGGGCGCGGTCGTGCGGCCCTCGGCGTCACGCGGCAGGACCAGGGTCATCTCGGGCGCGACCCAGTCGGCATAGCCGGCCATGGCCTTCAGGCCCTGCGGCGTGATCATCTGGGCATAGGTCACGTCCGGCCGGTCCGCCGGGCCGCCCGTGCTGCTGACCAACTGAGCCAGGGGCGCGTCGATCCGCGTCGCCAACCGCTCCAGCGGCCCCACCTCGAAACACTGGACGATGATCGGGGCGTCGGCGCCGGTCAGCCCCAGCCGCTCCAGTTCGGCGACGAACCCGTCCTCCATCGGCAGGCCGATCCCGGCGAAATAGGTCGGATGCTTCAACTCGGGCGCCACCGCGATGGTCCGCCCGGTCCGCACCGAGGCCTCGCGGGCGATGGCGACCACCTCGTCGAAGGTCAGGATCGCCTCTTGCCCGTCATAGGCGGCGCTGCCGGGCCTGAAGGCGGGCAGCCGCTCCTTGGCCCGCAGCGTCTTCAGCTCGGCCAGGGTGAAGTCCTCGGTGAACCACCCCGTGGTCGCGACGCCGTCGATGGTCTTGGTGGTCTTGCGATCCGCGAACTCCGGTCGCTCGCCCACATCGGTCGTGCCGCCGATCTCGTTCTCGTGCCGGTCGATGAAGACCCCGTCCTTCGACAGCACCAGGTCCGGCTCGATCACATCGGCCCCCTGTTCGATCGCCAGTTCATAGGCCGCCCCCGTATGCTCCGGCCGTTCGCCCGAGGCCCCGCGATGGGCGATGATCAGCGGCTGGGCCACGGCAGGCGTTCCGGTCAGCAGGACAAGGGCGGTGACGATGGCGCGGATCATGCCCCTTGGATAGGGCGGCCGCGCGACAAGCGAATGACGACGGCGTTTCTCCCTCCCCCTGCGGGGGAGGGGGGCGAAGCGCAGCGGAGCCGGGTGGGCCGGGCCGAGCGACGTCCCACAGACCTGATCGCCTCAGTCCGTGCGCCCTGGCCTTGCCGTCCCCACCCCGTCGCTTCGCGACGCCCCTCCCCGGTCGGGGAGGGAGAGGCGGCTGTACGGCCTCAGGACGCCTGAAGCACCTTGCGCAGCTGCGGATGGAGCTCGCTGTTGCTGGCCAGGATCGACACGCCCGTCTTGGGATCGCCGTCCGCCTCGATGGTCGTCACCGACCCCCCGGCCTCGGTGACGAACAGGATGCCCGCCGCCACGTCCCAGGGCTTCAGGCCGCGCTCATAGAAGGCGTCATAGCGGCCGGCCGCGACCCAGGCGAAGTCCAGGGCGGCCGAGCCCAGGCGGCGGATGCCGGCGACGCGCTGGCCGATGGCGTGGATGTCCTTGATGGCCTGGGCGTGGCCCGACTTGCCGATGAAGGGCAGGCCGGTGGCGATCAGGCTCTCCGACAGGTCGCGCCGACCGGCGACGCGGATCCGCTGGTCGTTCAGATAGCAGCCCTTGCCCTTCTCGGCCCAGAACAGCTCGTTCATGACGGGGTTGTAGGTCACCCCCGCGACGATCTCGCTCGACCCGTCGGGCGCGCGCCGCTCCAGCCCCACCGTGATGGCGAAGTGGGGCATGGCGTGCATGAAGTTGGTCGTGCCGTCGATCGGATCGACGATCCAGGTGTGGGACTTGTCCGTTCCCTCGATCATGCCGCGTTCCTCGCCCAGGAAGCCATAGCCGGGGCGGGCCTTCATCAGCAGTTCGTACAGGGTGTCTTCGGCCTTCAGATCGGCCGCCGTGACGAAGTCGCCGGGCCCCTTCCTCGACACCTGAAGCTGGGAGACTTCACCGAAGTCGCGCAGCATGGGGCGGGCGGTCTTGCGCACCGCGTCGAGCATGACTTGGAGCAGGGCGGAAGCGAGGGCCATCGGCGGATCTCCTGGTCCGCATGTCCTGAAAAGGCCCCTTCTGTGGGGCCCGGACATGCGGAGAAGTTCAAGAAGGGAACCGACCCTGGACCAGGGCCGGCCTTGGTGGGTCTTAGTCGGCGCGGCGGACGTATTCGCCGCTGGTCGTGTCGACGATGATGCGCTCACCCGCCGACATGTAAGGCGGGATCATGATCCGCACGCCGTTCGAGGCGATGGCGGGCTTATAGGAGGACGAGGCCGTCTGACCCTTCACGGTCGGCTCGGTCTCGGCGACTTCCAGCACGACCTGATCCGGCAGCTCCAGGCCGATCGGACGCTCTTCGTGCATCTCGATGATGACCTTCATGCCCTCTTGCAGATAGGGAATACGGTCCTCGCCGACCCAGTCCTTTTGCAGCTCGATCTGTTCGTAGGTGGCGTCGTCCATGAAGACCAGGCTGTCGCCGTTGTCGAACAGATAGGAGAAGTCCTTCTGCTCCAGCGTCACGCGCTCGACCTTGTCTTCCGACCGGAAGCGTTCGTTCAGCTTGTTGCCGGTCTCGAGGTTCTTGGCTTCGACGTTGGCGAAGGCGCCGCCCTTGCCGGGCTTGACGTGGCTGGCCTTGGTGACGACCCACAGGCCGCCATTGTGCTGCAGGACCATGCCGGGCTTGATGGTGTTGCCGTTGATCTTCATGGGGTCACATCGGGAATGGAGTTGCGCCCACGCGTCCGGTTGGGGCGTGGCGAATAGGGCGCGATCCCTAGAGGAAGCCCCGGCAAAGGGCAAGGCGGGCCTAGTGCAGGGTGCGTTCGCCCGACGCCTGGTCCACCTTGCGGTGCAGGAAGTTGCCCAGCCTTACGCCGCCGCCAGTCGGTGCGGCCATCTTGCCCGCCCCCTCGTCCAGCTTGCGCGCCTCATGGGCGAACGCGGCCGCCAGTCCCGCCGAGGACATAGCCGCCGCCACCTGTTTCCACATCGACGAGGGGCGCAGGCCCAGCCAGATGGCGTTGACGGTCTGGGCCGCGACCCACAGGCCCATGGCCGTCGTCCGCTCACGCTGCGGCGGCGCATTCCAGACCCGTACAGCCGACAGGGTGGTGGCCGAGAACACCGCCGGCAGGATCAGACTGAAGGCCCCGTGCGGCTTCTCGGTGATCGGCAAGTCCTTGTTGCGGACATGTTTCAGCTTGCGCTTCGGCGTCAAGGCGCCCGACGCGATGCCGGTCGCCAACAGGGCGAAGCCTACGGTCAGCGCCACGCCCATCGCAACATGTCCCGCGCTCCGCCCCTCGCTGTTCAGCAGGTCCACGGCGGCGTCCCGCACGTCGTCGATGGCGTCGTCGATATCAGTCATGGTCCACTCCAGCTTGCCCGCCGGAATCAAATGGGCGGCGCCGGACGCGGTTCCGTCACACTTCGTCTGGCTCGACCGGTTCTGTCTCGCGCGGATCGAAATCATAGTCCAGCAGGTCGCCGGGCCGGCACTCCAGCACCGCGCACAGCCGCGCCAGGGTGCTGAACCTTATGCCCTTCACCTTGCCGGACCGGAACAGCGAGAACTGCGTCTCGCTGAGGCCCACCTGGGCGGCGACATCGCGCGCCTTCAGGCCTTTACGCACCATCAGATCGTTCAGGGTCACGCGAACCGGCATTCAGATCATCTCGTCCATCTCGGCCTGTAGTCGAGTCGCCTGATCGAGAACCCGACCGAGCAGGAAAAGGGCGCCGCCGATCATGCCCAGGGTCATTCCCGCCACATCGAAATAGGCCCAACTGCTCCGTTCGTCGCCCAGAAGCCGCATCAAATTGGTGACGCCGAAGACGCTGAGCACCCCGCCGAAGCCCAGCGCCAGTCCCACCCGACGCAGCGCCGACGACAGGGTCGGCTGGATCAACCGCCCCCTGGCCAATTGACCCAGCGCCGACCCGATCGACCAGACGGCGAATAGGTAGAGGAGCGAAGGCGAGGCCCAGACGATCTCCCGAACCAGTAGCGTGAGATCTCTGTGTTCTCCGCGCACCACAAACACCGTCGGCACGATCACATACATCAGCGCCAAGATCGCGCCCACGCTGCAAACCATGAAGATCGCGAGCCGGCGGAACTGGCGGCACATGTGGCGGAAACGGGCGAGATCGTCGGCGGCCATGGGTCTGTCCGGGGATAGAAACCTGTCTTGTCTTTAATCTTGACTTAAAAATCTGTCGCTCGCAACTTTATCTGAGAGTTAAATATGAGGGCGGCGATATGGCGGCGATCGAGACGGAGGGGCTGACGCGAATCTTCGGGCGTCGGCGGGTGGTGGACGCGGTGTCCATGTGTGTGCCGGACCGGGCCGTCTACGGCTTCCTGGGGCGAAACGGCGCCGGCAAGACCACCACGATGAAGATGCTGATCGGCCTGCTTCGTCCGACCTCGGGCGGGGCGCGGGTCTGCGGCGTTGATGTGGTGCGAGACCGGATTGGCGCGGCGCGCACGATCGGCGCCCTGCTGGAGGCGCACGGCTTCTATGTCCATCTGACGGGCCGAGAGAATTTGGACCTGACGCGGCGTATGCTGGGTCTGCCTGCGACCGAGATCGACCGGGTGCTCGAGGTGGTCGATATGCTGCGCGACGGCGGTCGCCGGGTGTCCGACTATTCGCTGGGCATGCGCCAGAGGCTGGGGATCGCTCGAGCCATGCTGGGGGCGCCTCCGGTGTTGATGCTGGACGAGCCGACCAACGGCCTCGATCCGGACGGGATCGCCGACATGCGGCGCTTCCTGCGTGCTCTGCCGGAACGGGCGGGGGCGACGGTGCTCCTGTCCAGCCACCTGTTGGGTGAAATTGAGCAGACCGCCAGTCACGTCGGCATCATCCACGAGGGGCGGCTGGTCTTGGAAGGTGAACTGGCGCGTCTGAAGGCCGAACTGGCGCCCGAGATCGGTCTGAGGGTCGACGACGCCGACCGGGCTCGCGCCGTTCTGCGCGGCCGGGATCTGACTTTGGTCGAAGACGCCGAGGGTCTGGTGGCCCGGCTGCGGCCCGGCGACGACCATGACATCGTCTCCGCGGCCCTAAACCGCGATCTGATCGAGGCCGGTGTGTCGGTCTTCGCCATCGCGCCGCGCGCCCGTTCCCTGGAGGGGATCTATCGCGCCGCCTCCGCCATCGCGTCCCATCGTCAGGAGACCGTCTGATGCTCGCCGTCCTTTCCGTCGAAGTCCGCAAGTTGAACCGTTCCCTGGCCCTGCTGCTGGCCGCCGCCGCCCCCACGCTGATCGCAATCTTCGCCTTCGCCATGGTGCTGCGGTCCGAGAAGCCGTCAGAATGGTCGATGTGGATCGGCAGTGGCACGGCGATCTGGGCCTATTTCATGCTGCCTATGTGCGTCACAGCCCTCACCGCCCTGGTCGCTCACATGGAGCACGGGCCCCGCAGTTGGGACCACTTGCGCGCCCTGCCGGTTCCGCGCTGGACCCTCTATGCGTCTAAAGCCATCTGCGTGATCGGCTTGGTGGTGATCATGAGCGCGGCGGTGCTGGCCATGACAATAGGGGCGGTGGCCGTCGGCGGCCTCGTCAAGCCGGATGCGGCGGCGGTCGGCCGACTTGATCTCGCCGCCCACGCCTGGGTCCTGGCCCAGATGGCCCTTGCAGCCGTTCTGATGATCGCCCTGCAGTTTTGGACAGCGATCCGCTTCGCCAGTTTCGTGCCCGGACTGGTGCTGGGTATAGGCGGAACCTTCTTCGCCGTGGTGGCCACGTCGGCGAAACAGGGCGTCTTCATGCCTTGGCAGATGCCGGTGAACATCCTCGCGACGGAGGCGTGGCGGGTTCAGACGGCTTTGATGCTGGGCGGCGGTCTAGGCTTGGTCGTGCTCGCGGCGGCGGTGATCCACCTAGCCCGCCGCGAGGGCTGAGGATGGATCAGCCGCCGGTGGCGGCGCTGTCGGTGACGATTTCCTTCATGGCCGACTGGAGATAGTTCTGCGCGCCCATAAGTTCGATCAGCTTGTGCTGGTTCTCGAGGAAGTCGATATGCTCCTCGGTGTCGGCCAGGATCTTCATCAGCAGGTCGCGGCTGACGTAGTCGCGGGCCTCTTCGCACTGGGTCACGGCGGCGGCGGTGGTGGTTCGGCTGTCGAGCTCCAGTTGCAGGTCGGCGCCCAGGCATTCGATCGGATGCTCGCCGACCTTCAGCTTGTGCAAATCCTGCAGATTGGGCAGGCCGTCCAGAAACAGGATGCGCTTTATCAGCATGTCGGCGTGTTTCATCTCGCCGATCGATTCTTCGTAGATCACGTGCCCGAGGTGGGCCAGGCCCCAGCTTTCAAACATGCGGGCGTGCAGGAAATACTGATTCACCGCCGTCAGTTCGTTGGTCAGCACCGCGTTTAGGGTGCGGAGGATCGCGGGATCGCCCTTCATGGCCATGGTCCTTGGTCTCTCGGCGGCGCCTTCGCCGTCCTTCGAGCTCTGCGATACCACAGTAAAACCCGCATTGTTTATTTGCGAGTTTTTATCACCGCATTGATAGTGCGAGTGATTTCCAGGTGCTAAAGCCGTTGGCCTATTCAGCCGCGATTGCGAAGGCTTCGCGGCTGTCCTGAATCATCTGGCGCATTTCGCAAACGCACTTGGCGCACTGCGGCTGACACTGGTGACGGGCGAAGATTTCGCGCGGTCTGCAAGCGCCGGCCTCGATGGCCTGGGCGACGTCACGCTGGCGAAGGCCATTGCAGTTGCAAACGTACACGAGAATCTCGAACTCACCGACTGAGAATGGTTCGCTATAGCAGTCCTTAGGGTGATTGCAAGTCGTTCGCACGGCGGTTCCGTCATTGCGCCGTTGACGAATGGTCGCAGGGGAGGGAAGTCAGCCTATGGCCAGACCCCCCGCTGTTTCCGCTCGTCCCCCCTGCCGACTGTATCTGATCACGCCGCCCGCGATCCCTGATTTGGACGTCTTCGCCGCCATGCTTGAAGAGGCATTGGGCGCGGGCGACGTCGCAGCTCTGCAAATAAGGCTCAAGCCTGCAGATGACGCCGCCATTGTCGCCGCCGTCGAACGGCTGGCCCCGATCGCGCGCCGGCATGGCGTGGCGGTGCTGGTGAACGACCGGCCCGATCTGGCTCGGGCCACCAGTTGTGATGGCGTTCACATCGGTCAACAGGACGGGTCTCTGGTCGAGGCGCGTCGGATCATGGGGCCTGACGCGATGATTGGCGTCACCTGTCATGACGACCGCGACCTCGCGTGGGACGCGGCCGAGGGCGGCGCCGACTATGTCGCCTTCGGCGCCTTCTATCCAACCGGGACCAAGGAAACAGCGCACCGACCCGGTCTGGAAATCCTTACTGTCTGGCAGGAAACGGTGGAGGTCCCTTGCGTCGCCATCGGTGGCATCACCGTCGAAACCGCGGAAGAGGTAGCGCGGGCCGGCGCAGACTTCGTGGCGGTGAGCGCGGGAGTGTGGACTTATGAAAGCGGTCCAGCAGCTGCGGTTAAGATGTTCAATCTTAGATTGAAAGCCTAGTGGGCGCATATATTTCAGGGGATATTAGGAACCGCATGTTTTGATAGTGCGAGCAAACCGCGCCGAGACCGTGCATGACCATGAGCCCCGTGCTCGACATAGATGCTGCCAAGCCGCTAACGCCGTCACCGAGCGCAGCCTTGCGGATGCAGGCGCCAGAGTGGAAGGGCGAGGCTGTATTTGCGCATCCTTTGGTTCCTGTAATCACTGGAGTATGCATCGCAATTCTTGCAGCGACCTCAATCGGCTGGGCGCGCAGCCTGGATCTTATCACGGGCCTTTGGGGGGTGTGCGGGGTGGCCGTCGCCGTTTGGCTGCGCACTGGATGGGGGCGACGCCACGACACCGCTTTCGCCGTTGTGCTGACAATCAGCATCCTGATCGGAGAACTGATCGCCGGGTATAAGCCGGCGCTGTCTGTGATGCTCGCCTTGGCGAACATGGTGGAGATTATTGGCGCGATCCTGCTGGCCCGCCGTTTCGTTCCAAACCTGGACGTGTCCAGCCTGAGCGGCGCAGCGCGTTTTTTGATCTTCGGCGCGGTCCTGTCGCCTATTCCTGCCGGCTTGTTCGCTGCTGCGGTCCTCGCACCGTTCGGATCGGGCGACGTCTTCGAAACCTTTAAGACCTGGTGGTTTGGTCACGCCCTGGGTCTGGCCGTAATCGGCACGCTCGGGCTGGCGCTTACCCCATCGACCTTGTCCCGTTTCAGCCGCCCTGGCGCGATTTTGGAAGCGGCCGTCTTGTTAGCCGGGGTGCTGGTTGTTCAGTACATAGGGCTTTCAGGGCTGTCAGCTGTGGGCGTCGTCATGATTCCCCTGTTGCTCTGCGTGGCTGTCCGGACGGGGGTCGCGGGAACGGCTTTCAGCCTTTTGGTGGTCACTGTCCTCTCGGTCGGCGGAGCCATGTTGGGTTACGGCCCTCAGGCTGACGACATGACCCGCACTCAGCTGGTTATGATGGCGCAGATTCAAGTCCTGGCCGGATACATGCCCATTCTTCTGGTCGCGGCTCTGCTGGAAGAACGCGACCGCTTCGCCGATCGCGCCCGCACGGGTCAGATTCGTGCAGAACGAGCGTCGGAATCCAAGTCGCGGCTGCTGGCCAATGTCGCACACGAGATCAAGAGCCCCGTCGCCGGCGTCATCGGGATCGGCAATCTTTGGTCGACCGGCCAACTCGGTCCCGTCACGCCTCAGCAGACAGAAATGGCGGACATGCTGGTCAAGACGGCGCGGCAGGTCGAGACCTTGGCCCACGACCTGCTTGATCTGGCGCGGGCGGAATCCGGCGCGATCAAGGTCGATTTGCGACCGACAGACGTAGCTGGCCTGCTCGAAGACGTCCGACTTTCGGCTAGAATTCGGCCGGAAGCTCAAGCGATTGATCTGCAAGTTGTGTGCGAGGGCGAGGGGCTAATCGCGATCGCGGATTCTCAGCGGCTAATGCAAGTGATCGACAACCTCACCACCAACGCCCTCAAGTACGGGGGCTCCGGCGGTCGAGTCGTGCTGAGGGCGTTGAGCGCGGAAGATCATGTGCGGATCGAGGTCATTGATTTTGGGCCCGGCTTGTCCCTGGAAAAGCAGGCGCAGCTCTTCGAGCCGTTCAACCGACTCGGTCTGGAGCGTTCCGGCATCGAAGGGCATGGGGTGGGGCTTGCGATCGCAAAGCGGCTTGTTGAACTTCAGGACGGCTCCATTGGGGTGGTTTCAGCGCCGGGTCAGGGCGCGATCTTCTGGCTGACCTTACCGCACGCCTGACCGCCCTTGCGGTTCCACCTGCGCCGCGTAATGGTCCCGGCATGTTCGTCATCGCCTTAGCCGCCATCCTCCTGTCCGGGCAGGACACGTCAAGCCAGCGTTCGACCTCGGATCTGACGCGCGACCTCAACAGCGGGCCGCCCTTCAAGCCTGCGTCGCCGGTTCAGCAGCCCACGCCGGTCGAGCCCACGGCGCCGGCGCCCCCTCCCGTGGCCCAGAGCCAGAACGCGGCTCCGTCAGCGCAAGCCGCTACCCCTGCTTCCGCGTCCTTGACGCGCGATCTGAACAGCACGCCGCCTTCGGCGGTGAGGCCCGCCGCGCCTGCAGCAACGGCCGCGCCGCCGGCTACAACACCGCCTGCTGCGACGCGGCTTGTGGCGGCCCCATCCGAGACGACGACCAGGCCTGTCGCACCCCAGCTGGCCCCTTCGCGTCCGACCCCGACCTCCACCCCGTCTCCTACCCCACGCCAGACAGCGCCTTCGTCTCAGACCCAGACGCCTCCAGCCCCATCCCCCAGGTCGGTCCCGGCTACGGCGGAGCCGGCTCCTGTTGCGCCGGCCACGACGCCGCAAGGCCTGGACGCCGCAGCGATTGCGGCCTTGCCCTTTACGCTGGAGCTTCCATCCGGAACGGTGCTGACCCAGTCGCGTGCCGGCGCTGACGCCCGAATCTACGCCGTCCGTCGCGAGCAGACGGCCTTGGTCATGATCTATGCCGGCCCGGCTTCACAGTTTCCCGTTTACGATGGACAGGTCGTTCAGGCGGGGGGGCGCGCCTCGATCGTTGTGACCGAGGGCGGGCGTCGCCTGGCGCTGGAGCATCTGTTCAAGCGGCCGTCCTCGCCAGAGGAAATCCACGTCTGGGTCTCCGCCGCAGAAGGCGCCGATCGCGACCTGGGCGAGCGGATCGCCCAGTCGGTCGACGCGCGCTAGGCGATCAGTCGGTAGACCAGACCGCCATCTCGGTGCCGGCCGGATCGGCGAAATGGAAGCGGCGTCCACCTGGGAAGGCGTAGATCGGCTTCAGGATCACGCCGCCCGCCGCCTCGACCTTGGCCTGCATGGCCTCCAAGTGGTTCGCGTAGAGAACGGGCAGAGGCGTCTTTGTCCGATCGGCCTCATCGGCGTCGAAACCTCCGTTCAGGCCCTGGTCGAAGGCGGCGTAGGTCGGGCCGTAGTCGATAAAGGTCCAGCCAAAGGCTTGGCTGTAGAATTCCTTGGTGGCGGGCAGGTCTGCGGCGGGCAATTCGAGGTAGTCCAGCTTTCCGTCTTCACGCACGGTTGATCTCCTAGAGTGCGGCGCCACCGACGAACCTGTCTTGCACGCCGCCCCGATCCGCGCAAATCTGCAAACGGTTCGCAGTTGCAGGAGTCGGCGATGATCGTGATGACGACGGGTCTAACCGGCCTGATGGCGCTGATGCGGCAGGACGAGAAGGCGAAGGACAGAGCGGGGGGCGGTAGCTGTCAGCCGTCCAGCCTCCGGCCCAGTACAATCACATCCTGCCGCTCCAAACCAAGCCGGTGATAGAAGCCTAGCGCCGCCTCGTTATCGGAGCGGACCATCAGCTGAAGCTTGGGGGCGCCCCTTTTCTTCAACCAGTCTTGCGCCGCCGTCATCAGGTCGCGGCCCAGGCCGCTGCGGCGCCGGTCAGGATCTACCGCCAGATAATAGATCCAGCCGCGATGGCCGTCGAAGCCGACCATGACCGTGCCGCTGATCCCCACCTCATCCGCCGCGACCAGCAGGGTGGAGGTTGCGCCATCCTTCGCCAGATTCAGGTCAGCAACCGGGTCGTTCCACGGACGGGTCAGATCGCTTGCGGTCCACAGGGCGATGACAGCCTCGTCTTCGCCGCCGCGGATGGGGCGGATATCCGTCATCCGACCTGAGCGCGGTGCCGTAGGAAGGCGTCGGCCAGGACGCAGGCGGCCATAGCTTCGACCACCGGCACGGCGCGAAGAGCCACGCACGGGTCATGGCGGCCCTTGGTCCGCAGATCAGTTTCCTCGGCGTCGCGGGTGATGGTCTGGCGCGGCGTCAGGATCGAGGACGTGGGCTTGAACGCCACCCGCGCCGTCAGCGGTTGCCCCGTGGAAATCCCGCCCAGAACCCCGCCGGCATGATTGGAAAGAAAGACCGGCTGCTTGTTCAGGTCCAGCCGCATCTGGTCGGCGTTGTCCTCGCCCGACAGTTCGGCGGCTTTAAACCCTGCGCCGATCTCCACGCCCTTGGCGGCGTTGATCGACATCAGCGCGGAAGCCAGTTCGGAGTCCAGCTTGCCATAGAGGGGCGCGCCCCAGCCGGCGGGCACGCCAGTGACCTCCAGGGCGACCACGGCGCCGATGGACGAGCCGGCCTTGCGGACTTCGTCCAGATAGGCCTCCCATTCCGCCACAACATCGCTGGAGGCGGCGAACAGGGCATTGTTGTGCACGGCGTTGAAATCGATGGCTTCCGGCGTGATCCGGTGCGGACCGATCTGCACGACGCCGGCGCGGATGATCACGCCGTCGCCCAGCACCTTGCGCGCTACGGCGCCCGCCGCCACCCGGCTGGCCGTCTCTCGCGCCGACGAGCGCCCGCCGCCGCGCGGGTCGCGCACCCCGTATTTGGTCTGATAGGTGAAGTCGGCGTGGCCCGGGCGATAGGCGCGCGCGATCTCGCCATAGTCTTTCGACCTCTGATCCTCGTTCTGGATCAGGATGGAGATGGGCGTGCCGGTCGTGACTGGACCGTCGCCGTCGTCGAATACGCCGGACAGGATCTGCGCCGTATCGCTTTCACGCCTTTGGGTCACGAAGCGCGATCCGCCGGGCTTTCTCTGGTCCAGCCAAGGCTGAAGATCAGCCTCGGTCAGCGGGATCATCGGCGGGCAGCCGTCCACGATGCAGCCGATAGCCGGCCCGTGGCTCTCGCCCCAGGTGGTCACGCGAAACAGATGGCCGAAGGTGTTGTGCGACATGGCCGACGTAATGGTCGAGGACGGCGACGAGGTCCAGTGTCTGCGCGGTAAACCAGGCGAAGTGAAGGGGCGTCAGGCCGCCAGACGCTCCGGCGCCCAGGCGCGAGTGAACCGCACCAGCAGGTCTTCGGCCGGCGAGGGCGCCTCTGACGACGGCGTTAAAGTGACAAACAGATGGCCCTGCGCGCGAGAGCCTCTTGCCGGCAATCCCAGGCCTTTGAATCTCACCCGCGCAGGGGCGGTCATCTCCGGGGTGATCCAGGCGGATCGCGGGCCTGCATGGGTCTCGACTTCCACCCGGCCGCCTTCCTGAAGCAGCCGCGACGAGGTTGGCCAGCTCATGAACAGGTCGTCGCCCAGGACGGAGATTCCGTCCTGGGGTCTGATAAGAACGGCCAGATAGAGGTCTGCGCCATCCGTCCCGCCCCCCCTTAGTCGCAGATGCTCGCCCGTCCGAAGGCCGGCGGGCGCCGCAACCCTTATTGTGCGCTCACCCAGCCTCAGGTCCAGTTTGGCCCCGGCGACCGCTTGCATGGGGCTTAAAACCAGGACCGGCGCAGGGGCGGCTGTCTCGCCCGGCGGCGTCAAGCTTGGCCGCGACGGCGCGTGCGCTTGGATCAGGCGATAGGCGGCGATGACGCGTCGGAACCGTTCCGCGTCCCCGCTGGGCTGGTCCGGGCGCGCCTCCTTCACCGCCGCGCGGAAGGCGGTCTTCAACGCCTCGGCGTCGGCCGCGCCGTGCAGGCCCAGGGTGGCGAGGGCCTCCCGAATGGCGGCGACATCGGATGTGGGGCGGATAGCGCTCATTCCCCTACCGTTCGCGCGATAGGGTCAATGCGCGGTTAACCGCGATTCGATCTTGGCTGTTTTGATCCCGATCATTTCATCACGCGCCTGCTCGGGTTAGAGAACCGCCATGACCGCCCTCGTGATCCCGCCCAGCCCTTCGCGCGAAGAGTACGCGCGCGACTATGCCGCCGCCCTGGCCGCCAATGGCGACGAAACCATCTTCCAACTATCCGAGCCCGTCGGCCTGTTCGTCGAATGGCTAGCTGAGGCCAGGGCGAACGAAGTCAACGATTCCAACGCTATGACCCTGTCTACGGTCGATGGTGACGGCCTGCCCGACGCGCGGATCGTTCTGCTCAAGGACGTCGATGATCGGGGCTTCACCTTCTATTCCAACAGCCAGAGCGACAAGGGCGTGGAACTGGCCCAGCGTCCGGTCGCCGCCCTGACCTTCCACTGGAAGTCGCTGCGTCGTCAGGTGCGAGTGCGGGGACGGGTCGAGCCCGTCACTGCGGAGGAGGCCGACGCCTATTTCTCCAGCCGGGCCCGCGAAAGCCGGATCGGGGCTTGGGCCTCGGACCAGTCCCGCCCCCTCGACGCCCGCGAGACCCTTGAAATCGCAGTGGCGCGCGAAACGGCCCGGTTCGAAGGCGGCGAGGTGCCTCGGCCCGAACACTGGACCGGCTGGCGAGTTGTCCCGCAAAGCGTCGAGTTCTGGCGCGACCGCCCTTTCCGTCTGCACGACCGGCTGCGCTTCACGCGCGACGGAGACGCCTGGACGCGCGAACGTCTCTGGCCTTGATGTCGCGGCCGTTAGGCGTGAACGAAACGCTCAGGCTTCGCCCGCGTTAAGCCCGTCTCGCCACGGCCAAGGTTTTCGATGCGTCTTCTCTCGCTGCTGTTCGCGTCCCTGCTGCTGGCGGCCTGCGCCACCCATCCGGGCAAGGTTGATCATGTCCGGTTCGCGCCGGGCGCTGAACGGGTTCTGGCGAAGACGGAGGCTGGAACCGTGCGGGGGATTGAAGGCGCGGGCGTGCGCGCCTTCCTGGGCGTGCCGTTCGCTCAGGCTCCAGTGGGGGATCTGCGGTGGCGGGCGCCTCAGCCTGTCCGGCCGTGGGAGGGCGTGCGCGATGCGACGCGGCTTGGATCGGACTGCACCCAGGCCATCGGCCGCCAGGCCATTCTGGGCGGGGGCGGCGGGCTGGTCGTCGGGTCCGAGAACTGCCTCTACCTGAACATCTACGCCCCAGCCGGAACGACGGCCCAGCCGCGACCGGTGATGGTCTATATCCCCGGCGGCGCCTTCACCATCGGATCGGGGGCCAACTACGATCCGTCGAAACTGGCGGCCGAACAGGGCCGGGTGGTCGTAACCCTCAACTATCGGCTCGGCGCCCTGGGCTGGCTGGCCCACCCGCAGTTCGAGCCGCAGGGCGAGGGCTTCGGCGGAAATTTCGGCCTGATGGATCAGCAGGCGGCCTTGCAGTGGGTGCATGGGAACATCGCGGCCTTCGGCGGCGACCCGGCCAATGTGACCCTTTTCGCCGAGAGCGCAGGGGCCTGGTCGGCCTGTTATTTGATGGCGTCGCCTGGGTCCGAAGGCCTGTACCAGCGCGTCATCCTGCAAAGCAGCGGCTGCCTGGAGCCGTCATCCCTGGTCAGTGCGCAGGATGCGGCGGCGACGGGCCCCCTGTTTGCAGAACGCCTGGGCTGCAGCGGGTCGGATCAGGTCTCGTGCCTCAAGGCACTGCCGGCCTGGCGCTTGTCGCGCGCGCCGTCGTTGAGGGCGGGGATCAACGGGCCGGGGTCGTGGGGACCGGTCCATACCGACGCGACCGTACCTGAAAATCCTGCGCTGGCGATCCATGAGGGCCGGTTCACCCGCGTCCCCGTCATCGTCGGCACCAACCTGGACGAAGGGCGGCTGTTCGCCAATGAGGTCAAGGACATGGATCGCTACCAAAAGGAGACGATCTGGATGTACGGCGACGTCGGTCCGCGCGTGCTGGATCGCTATCCGGTCGGTCCTGACGGCCCGGCCTACGCCATCGCTACGAACTTCACCGACCAGAGGTTCGCCTGTCCGTCACAGGCCCTGCGCCGCCAGCTGTCCCGCTATGTTCCGGTCTGGGGCTATGAATTCGCGGATCGTGGCGCGCCCTTCGTCCTGCCGGACTGGATCGTGGGGCTCGATCTGGGCGCCTATCACGCCAGCGAACTGGCCTATGTGTTCGGGACCAGTTGGGTGTTCGCCGACGTGAAGCGGCTCACCCCGGAGCAGAAGGCCCTGTCCGAGCGGATGCAGAGCCTGTGGGCCGGCTTCGGTCAGAGGGACTTTGGCCCGGACTGGCCTCGCGTTGAGGTCTCCGGACCGGTCCGGGTGTTCAGCCCCGACGGCGACCGGCTGGACGCCGACTTTTTCGACCGCCACCACTGCGACTTCTGGGACGGCACCCCGTTCGGCGCCGTCCAATAGTCAGATGAACCGCACCGTGACGCCCGGCTTGACCTTGTCGGCCAGGGTCCAGGCGTCCCAGTTGGTCAGGCGCACGCAGCCGTGCGAGGCGGTCTTGCCGACCAGATGCGGGTCGGGCGTGCCGTGAATGCCATAGCTGGGCTTGTTCAGGTCGATCCAGACCACGCCGACCGGATTGTTGGGCCCCGGCTTGACCACGACCTTGTGGTCCACGTCGCCATAGCTGAGCTTTGACGGGTCATAGGTGTAGTCGGGATTGCGGGCGACGCCGTTCACCTTGACCGTGCCGGTCGGGGTGGGATTGTCGCCGCTGCCGATGGTGGCCGGGAAATAGGCGATCAGCGTGCCGTCGGCGGCGAAGGCCCTGACCGAGCCTTCGGCCTTGTCGACGTCGATATGATCCACTTCGGCGGGCAGGGGCGTGGTGTTGATCGCCGGAACCACCAGGGACTGACCGACCCGGTTGAAGTCGGCGCCGGGGTTCATGGCCCGCAGCAGATTCTCTGTGACATGGAAGCGTTCCGCCAAAGCCTCCACGACATTGGCGTAGCCCATGAAGGGGGCCAGGCCTTGCGCCTTCAGCTCTGTCGGAACCGCGCCCAGATAGGGGCCGGCCAGATCCTGTTGGGTGATCGTATAGGTCGTTGTCACGGCGCCGACGCCGGCCGCCCGCAAGCGGCCCATGATATCGGCGTCAAGCTGGCCGCTGGCGGGCAGGCTCTGGGCCTCCTGAAAGGCGGCGATCGCCTGGCGCATGTTGGAGCCCGCCAGACCGTCGATGGCGCCGGGCGAAAAGCGCGCCCGTTCCAACAGTACCTGGGCCCGGATCAGGGCCGGGTCCGGCTGAGCGGGGTTTTGCGTTGTCGTCGGGGGAGCATCGGGCGCGGGCGGCGAATAGGCGCCGTTTTCGATGGCGTCGCGCGAAAGCGTGCCTTCATTGCGCGTCTCCGCAGCCGGAGCTGACGCTCCGTCTTCGGCGGGTGGCGAACAGGCGGCCAGGCTCAAGATTAGCAAGCTGGGCAATAGGTAGGCGAAGCGGTGGTTCATTCAGCAGCTTTCGGTAGCGACAAGGGCAGGCGAGGGCGAGTGGAACCTCAGTTCTCTTCGCCGGTCGCAGGGTCGGTGGCGGTTTCGCCAGAGTTGCTGGAGCCTTCCGACCCCTTGGGCTCGGTAGCGGGGCGCGGCGGCTCGCCGTCCCGGTCGGGGCGCAGGTTTTCGTTTTCGACCTTGCGATCGTCGGGCCGGGCGTCGGTCATGGGCGTTTCTCCAGGCGGATCAGGTCTCCGCCATCAGGCAACGCGCCCGAAGCGTCGGGGCTCCCGCGAACCCGACCTAACGACCGTTCACCATTCCGATGAACCGTACCGCAACGGGACAGGGTGCAGGATCGCGTCTGGACCGGGCCTTGCTCGACAGGGCTCTATGAGGATGCGCATGCCCGAAACGCTACAGGTCGAGATCATCAAGGCGGAGGCGACGGACGCCGCCGCGATCGCTCTGTGGCGCGACTGGACGACGACCAATCCGTCGCTGCAAAGCCCCTATTTCCGGTGGGACTATACGGATATCGCCGCGCGCGTCTGTCCCGGCGCCGCCGTGGCGGTGTTTCGGCGCGGTGGGCGGATTGTCGGGTTCTTTCCGTTCCAGAAGCGCGGCGGATCGGTGCAGCCGTTGGGCGCGCCGATGAACGACTATCACGGCGTGATCGCCGCCGAGGACGAGATCATCACCCTGGAAGAGGTGGCGCATCTGCTCAAGGCGCGCCGGCTGAACGTGCCGGGCTGGATCGGCGCCGGCGAGACGGGGCAGGCGCGCGAGACTGTGCAGGTCGTGATGCCGGACTCGGGCTTCGACGCTTGGTACGCCGAGCGCCGCTCGACCTTCGGCAAATACTTCAAGGACAAGGAGCGGGCGCGGCGCAGCCTGGAGAACGAACTGGGTCCGGTGCGAGTCGAACACGGCCTGCGGGATCCGGCCCTGCTGGATCATTTGATCGACCTGAAGGCGGCGCAGTACCGCCGCTCGGGGCTGCACGACATCTTCGCCTGTGGCTGGACCCGCGATCTGCTCCACGCCCTGATGGAGACGCCGGCGCCTGATTTCGGCGCGTCGATGGCGGCCATGTATGCGGGCGAAAAACTGGTGGCGGTCGAGTTCTCTCTTCACGCCGGTGGTCACCATCATTTCTGGTTCCCGGTCTACGAGCCCAGCCTGTCGCGCTGCTCGCCGGGGATTTTGCTGAGCATGGACACGATGCGGCTGGCGGCGGCCGACGGATTCCGCGTGTTCGACTTCGGTTTCGAAGGCGAGAGCTACAAGAAGTATTTCGTCAACGCCCGTCAGACGGTGCGCGAGGCGGTGGTGATGCGGCCGGGCCTCGCCCAGGTTCTGGGCGACGCGGCCGTCGGCGTGCTGGATCGGACCGGGACGCGCGGCGAGGCCTTGCGCGCGTCGCTGCGCCGCCGATGGTCCACCATCGAAGCCTGCGAGGCCTCGTCGGTCGGGCGTCTGCGCGGCGCGGCCGTCGCCGTTCGCTCGGCCGTTCACAAGGCCGCCGCCCGCAAGAGGACGCCGGCGCGCGTCGCTCACGTCTAGGATTGAACATGAGCGACCGCCGCACCCGCTATCCCGGTCCCGTCGCGGAGGCCCAGATCCATCCGCACAGCCTGGTCGATCAGGGCTTCGCTGAGGATGCGGCTCTGGCCGCCGTGCTGGATCGCTACCCGGCCGAACTGTTCGACATCAACCTGTACGACTACGACGACGCGGGCCAGGTGTCCTTGCGGACCGGTACGCGCGGCGGTCTGTCGGGCGAGAAATTGCTGGAGGCGATCAAGCAAGGCCGTCTGTGGGTGAATCTGCGCGGCGTCGAGACCGGCTGGCCCGAGCTGTGGCGGGCCGCGATGAAGGATTTCCGCGCGATCCAGGCGACCTATCCCGGTATGCGCGCCGTCCGCAATGCGGGCCAGTTGATCCTGTCGTCACCCAAGGCGCGGGTGCCCTATCATTTCGACGCCGCCGGCGTGGTGCTGTTCCATCTGCGCGGTCGCAAGCGGCTGTTCGTCTATCCGGGCGACGAGGGGCATCTGCCCGAGCGCAATATGGAACAGGTCGTGGCGCGTCAGACGACCGAGGAACTGCCCTATAGGCTGGCGTTCGAGAACGACGCTCAGGTGATGGATCTTGAGCCGGGCTGCGCCCTGACCTGGCCGCTGTACGCCCCGCACCGGGTCGAGAACCTCGACCGGTTCTGCGTCAGCCTGTCGATGGACTTCCAGACCTGGCCTTCGCGCTTCCGCAACGGGGCCCTGTTCACCAATGCGGTGCTCCGCAGCCTGGGCGGGCGGCCGCGCTTCACTGACCGCATGACCAACCCGGAACTGGCGGCCCGCTGGGCGGCGTCCCTGGCGCTGAAGCGGGCTGGCGCGATGAAAAGCCGGATCGCGAGGTTCGAACGCGATTTCGAACCTCGGCTCGGCGTCGCGGACGGCGCGGGCGCGCTGGACGGCCCTGTTAATTCGAGTTCATGACCTCGAGTTAAAATGACTCGTGGCGGCCGGGCGCGCACCTTCCTCTCGTAATCGGGAAAGGGAAGGCCGCACATGAAGACCGCATTGATCGCCGCCGCCGGAGTCTCCGCATTTCTCGGATTGGCGGCCGCCGCGCCCGCCTCCGCCGGCGAGGTCGAGATCCGCAACGCCGTGGCGCGCGTGATCGTCATCGTCGAGGATCGTCAGGACATCGGCGTCGAGGTGACGCAGGGGCGTTCGCGCCTGCCCGCCATCCAGGTGCGCCGCAACGGCCGCGACGTCGAGATCGACGGCGGGCTTCGCCGCAACGGCCTCTGGGGGCGAAGCGACGGCATACGCAACTGCAACTCCGGTCGCGCCGATGCCGCCCAGCCCGGTCAGGGCGCCACGGTCGAGGTGCGGGATCTGGGTCGCATCCGTCTGGAGGATGCGCCTCTGATCGTGGTGCGGACCCCGCGGAATGTGGACGTCAGCGCCGGCGGCGCCGTCTTCGGCGCCGTGGGTCGCGGCGCGCGCTCCGTTGAACTCGACAGCGGCGGATGCGGGACCTGGACTGTCGCCAATGTGGACGGTCCGCTCGAACTGAGCGTCGGCGGGTCAGGGTCGGTTCGCGCCGGCACATCCAGGTCGCTGGAAGCCAACGTCGGTGGATCGGGCTCGATCTCGGCAGGCGCGACCGGAAATCTTGAGACAGCCGTAGGCGGTTCCGGCAGCGTCGAAGTCGCCAGCGCCAACGGTCGTGGCGACGTCTCCATCGGCGGTTCCGGAGGCGTCAACATCCGACAGGGCCGAATGGACAAGCTGTCCGTAGCTATCGGCGGATCCGGCGACGTCCGTTTCGGTGGCACCACCCGAGACCTCAGCGTCGCCATCGCGGGATCCGGCGATGTCCGCGTCGCCGCCGCGACCGGCGCAGTATCCCGTTCCATCGTCGGATCCGGAACGGTTCATATCGGGCGCTAAGACCCGGCTCTCCGCCGCGAGAGGAAAGGCCCCCGGTTTGTGGAACCCCGGGGGCCTTTTTCGTTTCTACAGCAAAGAAAAAGCCCCGGCGGATCGCTCCGCCGGGGCCTCTGCTTTCAGGAAAACCTGAAGGGCTTAGAAGGCGCCCAGAACGCTCGTGATCGACGAGACGCCCAGGCCGGCGCCGGCGCGGTCACGCGCTTGCAGACCGCCGCCGAAGCTGTAGCGCAGGCCGAGCGACCAGGTGTCGACGTCGATGGAATCGACGTCGGCGCGGGTGTAGGCGGCGCCGACCGAGAACGGGGTGTTCTCGATTTCGTACTCTGCGCCCACGCCGTAGGTCCAGGCGTCCACGTCGCCGCCGTCGAAGTCGACGTTGTTGTAGCTGACGCCCGCGTTCAGGCGCAGGTTCGGCATGACGTAGAAGGCGGCGTCGCCGCCGACGGTCCAGATGTCCGCGTCGACGTCGTCAGCCGTGGTGTAGGCGACCAGGCCGGTCAGGGTCGCGTTCGACAGGTACTTCTGGGCTTCGGCGCCCACGGTCCAGACGGGATCGTTGCCCGAACCGATGTCGTTGGCGGCGACGAAGGCGCCGGCGCGGACGTCGGAGGTCCACATCTTGGTCAGGTGAGCGGCGGCGACGCCGGTGACGTCTTCTTCACCGAAGGCCTTGGTGTAGTCGATGGCGCCGTTCAGGGTCACGGTCCAGTCGGCGGCCGGCAAGGCGACCGTGCCGTCCACGGTCCAGACGTCGGCGTCGACGTCATTGCCTGCGACTTCGATCGAAGGGTTGGAGTAGGTCACGCCGACCGAGCCGATGGCGTCTTGGGCGAAGGCCGGGGCGGCGAACAGGGCGGCGGCGGCCGTGGCGAGGAGGATCGTCTTCATTTTCTTTTGTCCTTAGCAGTCTCGACCCGGATGGGGGTCCGGGGAGGGCGGCTGCTATCAGGCGCGGACCAAGCTGAGCATTAAATCGCCGTTATATAAGTGTCTTGAAACTGCCATGTGGCCCATCCGCCACGCCTTGTGGCTGCAATGTGTCAGGGGTGAGCAAATCTCAGGGCAAACGGTTAAGATCGGTCAATCGTATAATCACATAAGCATATCCTTATATGTCTTGACGGCCGAGCGATTGTGAGACCATTCTGAGGCGTCGTGGTCTCCCCGTGTCTTTCGGTGCGTGGAGCTAAGAGGGAAGCCGGTGTGAAACCGGCGCTGCCCCCGCAACTGTAAGCGGCGAGTCGTGGGTCCATCTCGTGTCACTGGCGTTCGCGCCGGGAAGGCCGGACCCGAGGCGTCGACCCGTGAGCCAGGAGACCTGCCCCGACAGATAACGTCCTCCGGCGGGGTGCCCGGTCAGGCCGCATGCGCGCCGCCGGACCTCCACGTCCGCGTCGGCGTCCGCGCGACCCTGTCCGAAACCTGGCCACAACACAGGTTTCGAACGTCATGACCCGCCACACCGTCCAGGTCGCCACCCTCGGCTTTCCCCGCATCGGCCCCAAGAGAGAGCTGAAGGCTGCGCTAGAGGCCTATTGGGCCGGAAAGACCGACGCAGAGGCTCTGCTGTCCACCGCCGCCGACCTGCGCGGCCAGACCTGGGCGCGCCAACGTGCCTTGGGTGCCGACATCGTGCCGTCGAACGACTTCTCTCTTTATGATCAAGTGCTGGACCTGACGGCGATGGTCGGCGCCGTGCCGGCCGCCTACGGCTGGGGCGAGGACCGGGTCGATCTGGCCACCTATTTCGCCATGGCCCGCGGCTCGCGCGGCGATGACGAGGTCTGCGCACACGGCCATGTCCATGCAAGCGGCGAAGGGACGCCGGCGATGGAGATGACCAAATGGTTCGACACCAACTACCATTACCTCGCGCCCGAGTTCACGGCTGACCAGCTGTTCCGCCTGGGCTCGACCAAGGCGCTGGACGAGTATCTGGAGGCGAAGGCCCAGGGGGTCGAGACCCGGCCGGTGCTGCTGGGCCCGGTCAGCTATCTGCTGCTGGGCAAGACACGGGGCGACGCGTTCGACGTGCTGAGCCTGCTGCCGCGCCTGCTGCCGGTCTATGCCGAGGTGCTGCGCTCATTGGCCCGCGCCGGCGCCACCTGGGTCCAGATGGACGAACCCTGCCTGGTCACGGATCTCAGCGACGAGGCGAAGGCCGCCTATGACCACGCCTACCGCGTGCTGACGGATGTGACGCCGCCGATCAAACTGATGCTGACGACCTATTTCGGGGCGCTGGGCGACAATCTGGACACGGCGCTGCGACTGCCGGTTCACGGCCTTCACATCGACCTGATCCGCGCGCCGGAGCAGTTGGCGCAGGTCGCATCGGCGGCGCGAGCCGACCAGGTCCTGTCACTGGGCGTCATCGACGGCCGCAACATCTGGAAGGCCGATCTGAACGCCGTGCTCGACAAGGTCGAACCGCTGGTCGCCGCAGGACGCAAGGTGGTGATCGCCCCCTCCTGCTCTCTGTTGCACACGCCCATCGATCTGGATCGAGAGACCGTGCTTGATCCGGAGATCAAGGACTGGCTGGCCTTCGCCGTGCAGAAGGTGGCTGAGCTGGCGATCCTGGCGCGAGCGCTGAATGAAGGACGCGCTGCGGTGAAGACGGCGCTGGACGCCTCGACCGCCTCCGTCGCCTCGCGCCGCACCTCGCTCCGCATCAATGATCCTAAGGTGCAGGCTCGAGCGGCCGACTCCGACCCCGCCCTGGCGAGCCGGACCTCCAGCTTCGAGATCCGCCGGCAGGTTCAGCAGCGGCGTCTGAACCTGCCGGCCTATCCGACCACAACCATTGGGTCGTTCCCGCAGACGGTCGAAGTCCGCAAGGCGCGGGCCGACCACGGCAAGGGCGTCATCGACGATGCGGCCTATGCCCAGTTCCTGCGCGAGGAAACGGCGCGGACGGTGAAATGGCAGGAGGATCTAGGGCTGGACGTGCTGGTCCACGGCGAGTTCGAGCGCAACGACATGGTCCAGTATTTCGGCGAGCAACTGTCGGGCTTCGTCTTCACCAAGGCGGCCTGGGTGCAATCCTATGGCTCGCGCTGCGTCCGCCCGCCGATCATCTTCGGCGACGTCTCGAGGCCCAGGCCGATGACGGTCGAATGGTGGCGTTACGCCCAAGGCCTGACCGAGCGGCCGATGAAGGGGATGTTGACCGGCCCGGTGACGATCCTGAACTGGTCCTTCGTGCGTGACGACCAACCGCGCAGCACCACCTGCCGCCAGATCGCCTTCGCCATCCGCGACGAGGTGACGGATCTGGAGACGGCCGGCGCCGCCGTGATCCAGATCGACGAGGCGGCCCTGCGCGAAGGCCTGCCGCTGCGTCGCGCCGACTGGGCGGCGTATCTGGAGTGGGCGGTGGAGAGCTTCCGCATCACGGCCTCGGGTGTTCGGGACGAAACCCAGATCCACACCCACATGTGCTACTCGGAGTTCAACGACATCATCCAGTCCATCGGGGCCATGGACGCCGATGTCATCTCCATCGAGACCTCGCGCTCGAAGATGGAGTTGCTCGACGCCTTCTCCGACTATCGCTATCCGGCCGAGATCGGGCCCGGCGTCTATGACATCCACTCGCCGCGCGTGCCTTCGGTTGATGAGATGTCGGCCCTGCTGACGGCGGCGGCGGGCAAGCTGCCGGCGGATCGGTTGTGGGTGAACCCGGACTGCGGCCTGAAGACCCGCGCCTGGCCGGAAACCGAGGCGGCGCTGGCTAACATGGTGTCGGCCGCAAAGGTCGCGCGTCACGAGGTCGCGTAGGCGTGAGCGTCACACTTATAGATATGGTGTTCCCCGGAGATGCCAATCACCACGGAACCTTGTTCGGGGGCATCGGTCTGGCGCACCTGGACAAGGTCGCCTTCCTGGCCGCCGCGCGTCATGCGCGGCGGCCGACCGTCACGGCTGGGTGCGAACGGATCGACTTCGCTGCGCCCGCCCGTATCGGCGAGATGGTCGAGGCGACGGGCCGGGTCGTCCGTGTTGGTCGCACTTCGATGGGCGTCGAAGTCGAGCTCTGGGCCGAGGCGCCGGTGAGCGGCGAACGGCGGCTGTGCACGCGGGGCGTCTTCAACATGGTGGCACCGCGAGAAGAAGGGCAGGGCGACCTACCGCCGTTGGAGGACGACACGCCCAATCGCGATGCCTGGCTGCGGGCGGTGGAGATGGTCTTCCCGGCGTGGACCAATCACTACGGCACCCTCTACGGCGGTGACGCCCTGAAGCTGATGGGCAAGGCGGCCTTCGTCTGCGCCACACGCAAGGCCAGGGCCGTCATGGTCATGGCGGCGTCGAACCGCATCGATTTTTCTTCTCCCATAAGAGAAGGCGACATGATCGAGCTGGCGTCGCGCGCGACGCGGGTCGGCCGTTCCTCCATTACTATAGAGGTGGAACTGTGGGCCGAGGGCCTGCTGACGGGCGACCGGCGGCGGTCTGCAGCGGCGGAATTCGTCATGGTGGCGGTCGATGAAGCCGGGCGGCCCCGGTCGATTTCCGGGGCGTCGTCGGCGCTGGAACCTGCCTGACGAAATCCTGTCTCAGCCGGGGTTTGCGCGCTTGACGAAATCAGAATCGATAGGCATAAGCCACCACTCTTGTTGGACCGGCTGTGCAGTTCGCTGCAAACGCGGTCCGCAGGAACGACCTAAGTCACTGTTCTTTGCAGCTTCTTGGGATTTCAACGGCCTTCGCGGGCGACTGCGTGGGCCGATCGTTTTTGCGGATTTGCGTTCCCTGAGGGCTTTTTGCCCGAAGGCCTTCGGTCTTTGAAATGGTTCACAGGGACGCGGTCCTCCGACCGCATTGGAAGTAAGCACCGATATGGATCAAAGCATCCGCATCAGGCTCAAGGCCTTTGATCACCGCGTCCTCGATTTCTCGACGCGCGAGATCGTTAATACCGCCAAGCGCACCGGCGCGACCGTTCGCGGTCCGATTCCGCTGCCGACCCTGATCGAGAAGTTCACCGTGAACCGCTCGCCGCACGTCGATAAGAAGTCGCGTGAGCAGTTTGAAATCCGCACGCACAAACGCGTGCTCGACATCATCGACCCCACCCCGCAGACCGTGGACGCGCTCATGAAGCTCGACCTGTCCGCCGGTGTGGACGTCGAGATCAAGATTTAAAGTAGAAAGAGGCGGGATCCGATGCGCACGGGCGTGATCGCCAAGAAGCTGGGCATGACCCGCGTGTTCGCCGATGACGGCGCGCACGTACCGGTCACTGTGCTGCAGCTCGACGGCTGCCAGGTCGTCGGCCAACGTACCCAGGAGCGTGACGGTTACGTCGCTCTCCAGCTGGGCGCTGGCACGAAGAAGGCTAAGAACACCAACAAGGCTCAACGCGAGACCTTCGCCAAGGCGGAAGTCGAGCCCAAGGCCTATGTGACCGAGTTCCGCGTTGATGCGGACGGTCTGCTGGACGTGGGCGCCGAACTGTCGGCCGAACACTTCCTGGTGGGCCAGAAGGTCGACATCCAGGGCGAGACCATCGGTAAGGGTTTCGCCGGCGCTATGAAGCGCTGGAACTTCGGCGGCCTTCGCGCCACCCACGGCGTCTCGGTCTCGCACCGTTCGCACGGTTCGACGGGTAACCGTCAGGACCCGGGTCGCACCTTCCCTGGCAAGAAGATGGCCGGTCACTACGGGACCGAAACCGTCACCACCCAGAACCTGACCGTCGTCCGCGTGGACGCCGAGCGTGGCCTGATCCTGATCAAGGGCGCTGTCCCCGGTCACGACGGCAGCTACGTCAAGGTTCGCGACGCCATCAAGAAGGCTCGTCCGGCTGACGCTCCGTTCCCCGGTGCGCTGAAGTCGAGCAAGTCTGCTGCTCAACCCGCCTCGACCCCGGCTGAAGAAGCCCCCGTCGAAGCGACCGAAGGCGGTGAAGCGTAATGAAACTCTCTGTCATCCAACTCGACGGCAAGGCCGCTGGCGACGTGGAACTGTCGGACGCCGTCTTCGGCATCTCTGACATCCGCGGCGACATCCTGGCCCGCACCGTCAACTGGCAACTGGCCAAGCGCCGCGCCGGTACGCACAAGGTTCAAACCCGCAACGAGAATTCTCGTACGGGCAAGAAGATGTACAAGCAAAAGGGCACCGGCGGCGCTCGTCACGGTTCGCGCCGTGCACCGCAGTTCGTCGGCGGTTCGCGCGCCTTTGGTCCGGTCGTTCGCGACCACGGCTTCTCGCTGCCGAAGAAGATCCGCGCGCTCGCTCTGCGTCACGCCCTGTCCTCCAAGGTGAAGTCGGGCGACCTGATCGTCGTCGACACCGTCTCGGTCAAGGAAGCCAAGACCGCCTCGCTGCGCGAGACGCTCGGCAAGCTGGGCTGGACCAAGGCTCTCATCATCGCGGGTCCGGAAGTCGACACGAACTTCGGCCTGGCCGCACGCAACATCCCGCACATCGACGTGCTGCCGAACGCCGGCCTGAACGTCTATGACATCCTGCGGGCTGACAAGCTGGTGCTGACCAAGGCCGCTATCGAGGCGATCGAAGCCCGCTTCAGCGATAAGGAAGCCGCGTAATGGCCGCTCAACCTACCGCCAAGCACTACGACACCATCCTGGCTCCGGTGATCACCGAAAAGGCCACGATCCTGTCCGAGCAGAACAAGGTCGTCTTCCGCGTCGCCGACACGGCGACCAAGGACGAGATCGCCGCGGCGGTCGAAAGCCTGTTCAAAGTCAACGTCCTGAAGGTCAACACCCTGGTTCAAAAGGGTAAGACCAAGCGCTTCCGGGGTATCCTGGGTCGTCGCGTGGACATCAAAAAAGCAATCGTGACCCTGGCCGACGGCCAGTCGATCGACGTGACCACGGGGCTCTGATCAGATGGCCTTGAAACATTACAATCCGACCTCGCCGGGCCGTCGCGCCCTCGTGCTGGTCGACCGTTCGGAGCTCCACAAGGGCCGTCCGGAAAAGTCGCTGACCGAAGGCCTGACCAAGTCGGGCGGACGCGGGCAGGGCGGTCGCATCGCGGTCCGCTTCCGCGGCGGCGGCGCCAAGACCCTGTACCGCAAGATCGACTTCAAGCGTCGCAAGTGGGACATGGTCGGCACGGTCGAGCGTCTGGAATACGATCCGAACCGCACGGCCTTCATCGCCCTCGTGACCTACGAAGACGGCGAGAAGACCTACATCATCGCGCCCCAACGCCTTAAGGCCGGCGACGTGGTGATCGCGGGCGAAAAGACCGACGTGAAGCCGGGCAACGCCATGCCGCTTCGTTCGATGCCGGTGGGTACGATCATCCACAACATCGAGATGAAGCCGGGCAAGGGCGCTCAGCTGGCCCGTTCGGCCGGCGCCTACGCCCAACTGGTGGGTCGCGATCAGGGCTACGCCCAGATCCGCCTCGGCTCGGGCGAGCTGCGCATGGTTCTGGACGGCTGCATGGCCACGGTGGGCGCGGTTTCGAACCCCGACCACATGAACCAGAACCTGGGCAAGGCCGGTCGCAAGCGTCACATGGGCTTCCGCCCGCACGTCCGCGGCGTCGCCATGAACCCGATCGACCACCCGCACGGTGGTGGTGAAGGCCGGACCTCTGGTGGTCGCACCCCCGTCACGCCGTGGGGTAAGGACACCAAGGGCACTCGTACCCGCAAGAACAAGGCTACGGACAAGTACATCATCCGTACCCGCCACGTTAAGAAGGCTCGCTAAGAATGGCCCGCTCCTCCTGGAAAGGCCCGTTTGTCGACGGGTATCTGCTCAAGAAGGCCGACGCCGTTCAAACGTCGGGCCGCAAGGACGTGATCAAGACCTGGTCGCGCCGCTCCACCATCCTGCCGCAGTTCGTCGGTCTGACGTTCGGCGTCCATAACGGTCAGAAGCACGTGCCCGTGTCGGTCTCGGAAGAGATGGTCGGCATGAAGCTCGGCGAGTTCGCCCCGACCCGGAACTTCCCGGGTCACGCGGCGGACAAGAAGGCCAAAAGGAAGTAACTGATGGCCCAGACCAAGAACATTCGTCGGGTCGCCCCGACCGAGGCCCGCGCCAAGCTGGTCAACGTGCGCATCAGCCCGCAAAAGCTGAACCTGGTCGCCGCATCGATCCGCGGCATGCCGGTTCAGAAGGCGCTGAACGAGCTGGAATTCAGCCGTAAGCGTATCGCGACTGACGTCCGCAAGGTCCTGTATTCGGCGATCTCGAACGCTGAGAACAACCACAACCTCGACATCGACAACCTCGTCGTCGCCGAGGCCTTCGTGGGCAAGAACCTGGTGATGAAGCGTTTCGCGAGCCGTGCTCGTGGCCGTTCGTCGCGCATCCTGAAACCGTTCAGCGAGATCACCATCGTGGTCCGTGAAGCCGGCGAGGCCGCCTGATGGGTCAGAAAATCAATCCGATCGGTCTGCGCCTCGGCGTGAACCGTACGTGGGACAGCCGTTGGTTCGCCGCCGGCGCCGACTATTCCCGCCTGCTGCACCAGGACCTGAAGCTGCGCGAGTGGCTGCGGGAACGTCTGGCCGCCGCCGGCGTGTCGCGCATCATCATCGAGCGCCCTCACAAGAAGTGCCGGATCACCATCTACGCCGCCCGTCCGGGTGTCGTGATCGGTAAGAAGGGCGCTGACATCGAGAAGCTCCGCAAGGACATCTCGGCGCGCACCGAGGGTGAAGTTCACCTGAACATCATCGAAGTCCGCAAGCCGGAAACCGATGCTCAGCTGATCGCCGAGAACATCGCGCAGCAGCTGGAACGTCGTGTTGCATTCCGTCGTGCGATGAAGCGGTCGATGCAGTCGGCGATGCGTTTGGGCGCCAAGGGCATTCGGATGAATGTCTCGGGTCGTCTGGGCGGCGCTGAAATCGCGCGGATGGAATGGTATCGCGAAGGTCGCGTGCCGCTTCACACCCTGCGGGCCGACATCGACTATGGCTTCTATGAAGCCAAGACGACCTACGGCATCATCGGCGTGAAGGTCTGGGTGTTTAAGGGTGAAGTGCTCGAGCACGATCCGATGGCCCAGGACAAGCGTTGGGCCCAGGAAGCGTCGGGTCCGTCCTCGAACGAAGGCCGCGAACGCGGCGGCCCCCGTGGCGACCGCGGTCCGCGTCGCGACCGGGGACGTGAGAACTAAGTCATGTTGCAACCGAAGAAGACCAAGTACCGCAAGGCCTTCAAGGGCCGCATCCACGGCTCGGCCAAGGGCGGCTTCTCGCTGAACTTCGGGTCGTACGGCCTGAAGACGCTGGAGCCGGAACGCATCACCGCGCGTCAGATCGAAGCGGCTCGCCGCGCGATCACCCGCCAGATGAAGCGCCAGGGCCGCGTCTGGATCCGCGTCTTCCCCGACCTGCCCGTCACGGGCAAGCCGGCCGAAGTCCGGATGGGTAAGGGCAAGGGCGCCGTGGACCATTGGGCCGCGCGTTGCCACCCGGGCCGCATCCTGTTTGAAATCGACGGTGTCACGGACGAAGTCGCCCGTGAAGCCCTCCGTCTCGGCGCCGCCAAGCTGCCGGTCCGCACCAAGGTCGTGACCCGCATCGACGCCGGCATCGCCCATGTCGAGGTAGCCGCCTAATGACCAAGATCGCCGATCTGCGGTCGCAAACGACCGACCAACTTTCCGACGAGCTGCTGAAGCTCAAGAAGGAACAGTTCAACCTGCGCTTCCAGGCGGCCACCGGCCAAATGGAAAAGACTCACCGCGTTGGTGAAGTCCGCAAAGACATCGCCCGCATCTCGACGCTTCTGCGCGAGAAGCGTGCGGCCTCGTAAGGAAACGAATATGCCCAAGCGAATTCTTGAAGGCGTGGTCGTGTCCGACAAGGGCGACAAGACCGTCGTCGTGAAGGTGGAGCGCACGCTGCTTCACCCGGTTCTGAAGAAGATCGTTCGTCTTTCGAAGAAGTATCACGCCCACGACGAAGCCAACGCGCTCAAAGTCGGCGACATTGCTCGCATCGTCGAGTGCGCCCCGAAGTCCAAGTTGAAGCGCTGGGAAGTCCTTTCCAACGCCTCCGCCTCGTAATCAGAAGGATCTGATCTTATGATCCAGATGCAAACTAACCTGGAAGTGGCCGATAATTCGGGCGCCCGCCGGGTCATGTGCATCAAGGTGTTGGGCGGCTCCAAGCGCCGCTACGCCTCGATCGGCGACACAATCGTCGCCTCCGTGAAGGAAGCCATCCCGCGCGGCCGTGTGAAGAAGGGCGACGTTGTTCGCGCCATCGTCGTGCGCACCGCCAAGGACATCCAACGCAAGGACGGCTCGGTCATTCGTTTTGACAAGTCGGCCGCCGTCATCGTCAACAAGCAGAACGAGCCTGTCGGCACGCGGATCTTCGGCCCGGTTCCCCGCGAACTGCGCGCCAAGAACCACATGAAGATCATCTCGCTGGCTCCGGAGGTCCTGTAACATGGCCGCCAAGATCAAGAAAGGCGACCGCGTCGTCGTCCTCACCGGCAAGGACAAGGGCCGCACGGGCAACGTGCTGAAGGTCCTGCCCACCGAAAACCGCGTCCTGGTTGAAGGCGTCAACATGGTTCAGCGCCACACGCGCCCGAGCCAGGCTGACCCGCAGGGCGGCATCAAGAACAAGGAAGCCTCGCTTCACCTGTCGAACGTCGCGATCGCCGACGCCAACGGCAAGGCGACCCGCGTCGGCTTCAAGATCGATGGGGACACCAAGGTCCGCATCGCCAAGACGACGGGAGACGTCATCTGATGGCTACCGAGAAGTACACTCCGCGCCTCAAGGGCGAGTACCAGGCGCGCATCCGCCAGGTGCTGAAGGAAAAGTTCGGCTACACGAACGAAATGCAGGTGCCCAAGCTGGACAAGATCGTCCTGAACATGGGCATCGGCGAAGCCGTCGCGGACTCCAAGAAGGCGAACGCCGCCCTCAAGGATCTGACGGCCATCGCCGGTCAGAAGGCCGTCGCCACCAAGGCCCGTAACTCCATCGCCGGCTTCAAGCTGCGTGAAGGCATGGTCATCGGCGGCAAGGTCACCCTGCGCGGCGACCAGATGTACGAGTTCCTGGACCGGTTCATCACGATCGCGCTGCCGCGCGTGAAGGATTTCCGTGGTCTGAAGGGCACGTCGTTTGACGGTCGCGGCAACTACGCCACCGGTCTGAAGGAACACATCGTGTTCCCGGAAATCAACTACGACCAGATCGACCAGATGTGGGGCATGGACATTGTCGTCTGCACCACGGCCAAGACCGATGAGGAAGCCAAGGCTCTCCTCACCGAGTTCAAGTTCCCGTTCGTGAAGAACTGAGCGGGAAGGGAAGAGAACAATGGCTAAGAAGAGCGCCGTAAACCGCAACGAAGCCGTCAAGGCCCTGGTTGCGAAGTATGCCGCGAAGCGGGCCGCCCTGAAGGCGACCGCCAACGATGAAAACCTGCCGCTTGAGGAGCGTTTCGATGCGCGCCTGAAGCTGGCTGAACTGCCGCGCAACTCCGCGCCGAGCCGCATTCGCAACCGTTGCGAAGTGACGGGTCGTCCGCGGGCGTTCTATCGCAAGCTCAAGATGAGCCGGATTGCGCTGCGTGAACTCGGCAACCAGGGCCAGATCCCTGGCCTGACCAAGTCCAGCTGGTAAGGGGAGCGAACAGACATGATGATCAACGATCCCCTGAGCGACATGATCGCTCGCATCAAGAACGCGGCGACCCGCAAGCGTTCCAAGGTGCTGACCCCCGCTTCCCGTCTGCGCCAGCGCGTCCTCGACGTGCTGCAGGACGAAGGCTACATCCGCGGCTACAACCTGGTTCAGAACCCGGGTGAGTTTCCGCAGTTCGAGATCGAGCTGAAGTACTTCGACGGTCAGCCCGTCATCGCCGAGATCGCACGCGTGTCCAAGCCGGGCCGCCGCGTCTATTCGGCGATCGGCGATCTGAAGCCCGTCAAGAACGGCCTCGGCATCTCGATCCTCTCGACTTCGAAGGGCGTCATGTCCGACGCTTCGGCCCGCGACGCCAACGTCGGCGGCGAAGTCCTCTGCAGGGTCTACTGATATGTCCCGTATTGGCAAAAAAACCATCGCTGTGCCGAAGGGCGTGACTGTCACGCTCAACGGTCAGACCGTCTCCGTGAAGGGCCCCAAGGGCGAGAGCTCCTGGACCGTCGCCGAGGAAATCGAAGTCACGCACGAAGGCGACGAGCTGTCGCTGGGCCTGCGCACGGACACGCAACGCGGTCGCGCGATGTGGGGCCTGTCGCGCACCCTGGTCGACAACATGGTCGTCGGCGTCACCACCGGCTTCGAGAAGTCGCTTGAGCTGGTCGGCGTGGGTTACCGCGCCGCGATGAAGGGCAACGCCCTGTCGCTGCAGCTCGGCTTCTCGCACGAAGTCGACATCGATCCCCCGGCCGGCGTCAGCTTCGCTGTTCCGAAGCAGACCGAGATCAAGATCTTGGGTGCTGACAAACAAGCTGTCGGTCAGATCGCCGCGGTCATCCGCAAGCTGCGTCCGCCTGAGCCTTACAAGGGCAAGGGCGTCCGTTACGCGGGCGAAAAGGTCCGTCGCAAGGAAGGCAAGAAGAAGTAAGTCATGGCTCTTTCTCTTCGACAACAAGCCAAGCGCCGCTCGGAGCGCACCCGTCGCCGCCTGAAGGCCGTCGCCAACGGCCGTCTGCGCCTGTCGGTGTACCGTTCGGACAAGAACATCTCGGCCCAGATCATCGACGACGCCCAGGGCGTGACCGTCGCGTCGGCCTCGTCGCAGGAAGGCGGCAAGGGCAAGCGCGGTTCGGACACGGCCGCCGCCGCCGCGATCGGCAAGCTGATCGCCGAACGCGCCATCGAGAAGGGCGTCAAGGACGTCGTCTTCGACCGTGGCGAGTACATCTATCACGGCCGGGTCAAGGCGCTGGCGGAAGCCGCGCGCGAAGCCGGCCTGAACTTCTAAGGGACGCGAAGCATGGCGCATCAACCCCAGCGCGGCGGCGGCGGCAACGATCGCAACCGTCGTGACAACCGCAACGCTCCCGCAGTCGACGGTCCGGATTCGGACATCGTCGAAAAGCTGGTGCACATCAACCGCGTCGCCGCCACCGTCAAAGGCGGCCGTCGCTTCAGCTTCGCAGCCCTGATGGTCGTCGGCGACGGCAAGGGCCGCGTCGGCTTCGGTCACGGCAAGGCGCGTGAAGTGCCGGAAGCCATCCGCAAGGCGACCGAAGAAGCCAAGAAGACGATGATCCGCGTTCCGCTGCGCGAGAACCGCACCCTGCACCACGACGGCAACGGCCGTTGGGGCGCCGGCAAGATCATGATGCGCGCCGCCCCTCCCGGGACCGGCGTCATCGCGGGCGGTCCGATGCGCGCCGTGCTCGAAACCCTCGGCGTCCAGGACGTCGTGGGCAAGTCGACCGGTTCGTCGAACCCCTACAACATGATCCGCGCGACGTTCGAAGCGCTGAAGGTCCAGTCCTCGCCCCGTCAAGTCGCGTCCAAGCGCGGCAAGAAGGTCGCGGATCTGATGGGCCGTCGCAACGACGGCGCCTCGGCGCCCGAAGCTGTGGAGTCCTAATCATGGCCGAGCAAAAGACCGTCACCGTCAAGCAGACCGGTTCGCCCATCCGCCGCAAGAACGACCAGCGCGCCACCCTGGTGGGCCTGGGTCTGAACCGCCTGGGTCGTGAATCGACCCTGGAAGACACCCCCTCGGTTCGTGGGATGATCGCCAAGGTCGCCCACCTGACCGAGATCGTCGAAAAGTAAGACAAAGACTCTCCCTCCCCCTCGGGGGAGGGCAGGTCGCGCAAGCGGCCAGGTGGGGGCGGCTCGGCAAGAGTCGCCTTTACTGCTGTTCGGGGAGCCGCTATAGCGCCCGACCTTGAGATATCCGGGACTGGCTCGCTGAGCCCTTCCCACCCGGTCGGCTTCGCCGACCACCGTCCCCCGAGGGGGAGGGAGAAGACAAACTTTGAACGCCGAGTCCGGACGATGTCCGGGCGCTAGCACCCGAAAGGATCAGGCATATGAAACTGAACGAAATCCGCGACAACGAAGGCGCGCACAAGAAGCGCATGCGTGTCGGCCGTGGCCCCGGTTCGGGCAAGGGCAAGACCTCGGGCCGCGGCGTCAAGGGTCAGAAGTCGCGTACCGGCGTCAGCCTGCTGGGCTTCGAAGGCGGCCAGATGCCGCTGTACATGCGTATGCCCAAGCGCGGCTTCAACAACCCGAACGCCCTGAAGCTGGCCGAAGTGAACCTGTGGCGCCTGCAAGACGCCATCGACGCCGGCAAGCTGGACGCCAAGTCGGAACTGAAGGGCGACGCCCTGGTCGCCGCAGGCGTGATCCGTCGCGTCAAGGACGGCGTGCGTCTGCTGGGCACCGGTGAAGTCAAGCAAGCCCTGAACCTGGTCGTCTGGTCGGCCACCGCCGGCGCCAAGAAGGCCATCGAAGCCGCCGGCGGCACGGTGCTGGAACAACGTATCGAAGCCGAAGCCAAGGCCGCTGCGCGCGTCGAGAAGCGCAACGCCGCCAAGGGCAAGGCTCCGGCTCCCAAGGCCCGTCTCGGCGGCGAGAACAAGATCTCGGCCCGCACCAAGCGCGCCGCCGCCAAGGCCTAAGCAACGCGTCGTCGCGGCTGGACTAGGCCGTGGCCTGATTACACCTGCGACGACGAAACAACGGANNNNGGCCCCCTTTCCGCCTATCTGACGACTCAGTCAGTCGTGGGGACGCATAATGGCTTCGGCCGCAGAACAACTCGCCGCCAATATGAACATGGGCTCGTTCGCGAAAGCGACCGAGCTGCACAAGCGCCTGCTGTTCACGCTGGGCGCCTTGCTGGTTTATCGCATCGGCACCTATGTGCCGATCCCGGGCATCAATTCGCAGGCCTTCCTGCAATTCTTTCAAGACCCCTCGGGTCAGCGCGGCATCCTGGACATGTTCAACATGTTCTCGGGCGGCGCGGTCGAGCGGATGGCCATCTTCGCGCTGAACGTCGCGCCCTATATCTCGGCGTCGATCATCGTGCAGCTGATGGGCACCGTGTATCCGCCCTGGGAGAAGCTGAAGAAGGAAGGCGGCGAAAGCGGCCGCAAGCAGCTGAACCAGTACACCCGCTATCTGACGGTGTTCCTGGCCCTGGCCCAGTCCCTGGGCATTGCGGCGGGCCTCAACGCCCAGCCGGGCCTGGTCGACAATCCGGGGATCTTCTTCCTGGTTTCGACCGTCGTGACCCTGACGGGCGGCACCATGTTCCTGATGTGGCTGGGTGAGCAGGTGACGGCGCGCGGCGTCGGCAACGGCATCTCGCTGATCATCTTCGCCGGTATCGTGGCGGTCCTGCCGTCCACCATCGCCCGGATGCTGGGCCTGGCCCAGCAGGGTCAGATGTCGGCCTTCGCCCTGTTCTTCATCGCCGTTCTGGCGGTCGTGACCGTGGTCTTCATCGTCTTCATGGAACGGGCCCAGCGCCGTCTGCTGATCCAGTATCCGAAGCGCCAGGAAGGCAACCGGATGGCCGGGGGCGAGCGTTCGTTCCTGCCGCTGAAGGTCAATACCGCCGGCGTCATCCCGCCGATCTTCGCCTCGTCCCTGCTGATGCTGCCGACCACGGTGGCCAGCCTGACCGCCAATGCGGATCTGCCCGGCTATCTGAGCTGGCTGCCGCTGGTGACGGCCCAGCTGACGCATGGCCAGCCGCTGTTCATGGCCCTGTATGCGGCCCTGATCATCTTCTTCTGCTTCTTCTACACCTCGATCACCTTCAACCCGGAGGACACGGCCGAGAACCTGCGCAAGTACGGCGGCTTCCTGCCGGGCATCCGTCCAGGCAAGCGTACGGCCGAGTATCTGGACTATGTCCTGACCCGTCTGACGGTGATCGGCGCGGCCTATATCACCGCCGTCTGCCTGCTGCCCGAATTCATGGTCGCCCAGATGGGCAACAGCCTCTACTTCGGCGGAACGTCTATCTTGATCGTGGTGTCGGTGACGATGGACACTGTGGCCCAGATCCAGTCCCAACTGCTGGCGCACCAGTACGAGGGTCTGATCAAGAAGGCCAAGCTGCGCGGTCGCGGCGGTCGTGGCGCGCCTACGCCCGTTCGTCGCTGACCCGGGCGTCGCTGAGTTGACTACAAGAAGCCTGGGGAGGGCTTACGCGTGAACTTGATCCTGTTCGGACCGCCGGCGGCGGGCAAGGGGACACAGGCCAAGCGGCTGGTCGAAGAGAAGGGCATGGTCCAGCTCTCGACCGGCGACATGCTGCGGGCTGCGATCGCCTCGGGCTCGGAGCTGGGGCTCAAGGTCAAGGACGTGCTGGCGCGCGGCGATCTGGTGACGGACGAGATCGTTATCGCCCTGATCGAGGACCGTCTGCCGGAGGCCGAGGCCGGCGGCGGCGCCATCTTCGACGGCTTCCCCCGCACCGTGGCCCAGGCCGAGGCCCTGGACGCCATGCTGGCCAAGCGCGGCGCCCAGATCGACGCCGTGGTGCGGCTGAAGGTCGATGATTCCGCCCTGCTGGAGCGGATCGCCAAACGCTATGCCGAACAGGGCCGGCCCGACGACAACCCCGACACCTTCGTGGTGCGTCTGGACGCCTACAACCGCAACACCGCGCCGCTGCTTCCCTATTACGACGCCCAGGGCAAGCTGACCGAGGCGGACGGCATGGGCTCGATCGAGTCTGTCGCCAAGGCGATCGACGAAGCTCTGGCGTGACCAAACCGGACGTCGGGCGTTAAACGACCGATGTCAGACGCAGATACCACCCATGACAGAAGGCGCGCCCGCAGACGCTGGCGCGCCTTCGCCGTTTTCGTCGGGGTGGCCGGGGCGGAGCTGGGCCTCGCCCTTCTGCTGGGCCAGGTGAAGGGCAGGGCGCCGGAGACCTTGGGGACGCCGCCGCGACCGGTCGAAGTCCTGCTCTATGAGCCGCCGCCGCCGATTTCGCTTGAGGCGCCTGCGCCGGAGACGGGGGGAGGCGCCCCGGCCGCGCCGTCGCGCATTCACACGCCCCCGCCGCTGAAACAGCCGCGTCCGGTCGAACTGCCCGTTCCGCCCAAACAGGCGCCCGAGCCGGCCCCGGTCGTCGGGATCGCGCCCGCGCCTTCGCCGGCGCCCGGTTTCGGCCAGGGCGGGCAGGGGAGCGGCAGCGGATCCGGCGTGGGAGCGGGCTCGGGGCCGGGCGCCGGCTCGACCCGCGCGCGCGTGCTTCGCTCTCCGCCCGTGGCGGAAATTCGGGCCAATCACCCGCGTGCGGCGCGCAGCCGTTACGGCAACGCCGCCCTGTCCTGCGTCGTTCGCCTGGACCAGCGGCTGGAAGACTGCCGGGTGATCAGCGAGACCCCGCCGGGCCTGGGCTTCGGCGAGGCCGCCCTGCGTCTGGTCGATCAGTTCCGCGCCCAGCCCCCGACCGAGGACGGTCGTCCGGTCGAAGGCCAGAGGCTGGTGGTGGGAATCGACTTCGGCAATCGGCCCCGTTGACGACGGCCCGCGCACCGGGCATTTCAGACGCAGCGGCCTTCGCCCGTCTTCGATCCCACCAGGCGTTGACGCGATGTGAATCATCTGTATAAGGGCGCCTTCCCGCGAAGGGCGCCACGCTCCTGGTTTGTTAACCGGAGCGTTTGTTGCGTCTGACTAACGCGTATCTGGAGAATTTCGTGGCCCGTATTGCTGGCGTCAACATCCCGACCAACAAGCGCGTTGAAATCGCGCTTCAGTACATCCATGGCATCGGCCCCGCCGCCGCCAAGGACATCACCGAAAAGGTCGGCATCGAGCCGGCTCGCCGGGTGAACCAGCTGACGGACGCCGAAGTCCTGTCGATCCGCGAAACCATCGACAAGGATCACACCGTCGAGGGCGACCTGCGCCGCGAGACGTCGATGAACATCAAGCGCCTGATGGACCTGGCCTGCTACCGCGGCCTGCGTCACCGCAAGGGCCTGCCGGTCCGCGGTCAGCGCACGCACACCAACGCCCGCACCCGCAAGGGTCCCGCCAAGCCGATCGCCGGCAAGAAGAAGTAAGACAGACACATGGCCAAGGAACCGGGTCGCGTAAAGAAGCGCGAGCGCAAGAACATCACCTCGGGCGTCGCCCACGTGAACGCCAGCTTCAACAACACCATGGTGACCATCACCGACGCTCAAGGAAACGCGATTTCCTGGTCGTCGGCCGGTCACATGGGCTTCAAGGGCTCGCGTAAGTCGACCCCGTATGCGGCCCAGATGGCCGCTGAAGACGCCGGCAAGAAGGCGCAGGAACACGGCGTGAAGACGCTGGAAGTGAACGTCTCGGGTCCGGGTTCCGGCCGTGAATCGGCCCTGCGCGCGCTGCAGTCGGTCGGTCTGACGATCACCACCATCCGCGACGTCACCCCTATGCCGCACAACGGTTGCCGTCCGCCCAAGCGTCGTCGCGTCTAAGCGACACCGCCTAAAGCACCCCCATCTCCGTCGGCTCCACCATGGCCTCGTCGACAAGGCCGGAGCCGACGAAACCCGTTCGAGGGACAAAATGATCGAAAGAAACTGGCAAGAGCTGATCCGTCCCGAGAAGCCGCAGATCGAGATCGGTTCCGACGCCCAGCGCAAGGCGCGCCTGGTGGCCGAACCCCTCGAGCGTGGCTTCGGTGTGACGCTCGGCAACGCGCTCCGTCGCGTTCTGCTGTCCTCGCTGCAAGGCGCGGCTGTCACCGCCATCCAGATCGACGGCGTCGTCCATGAGTTCTCGTCGCTGGAAGGCGTTCGGGAAGACGTGGTCGACATCGTCCTGAACATCAAGCAACTGGCGCTGCGCATGCACGCCGAAGGCCCCAAGCGCATGACCCTGCGCGCCACGGGCCCCGGCGTTGTGACGGCCGGCCAGATCGACGTGCCGGCGGACATCGAGGTTCTGAACCCCGATCACGTCATCTGCACCCTGGACGACGGCGCGTCGGTCCGCATGGAACTGACCGTCCAGAACGGCAAGGGCTATGTGGCCGCAGAGCTGAACCGTCCGGAAGATGCGCCGATCGGCCTGATCGCCGTCGACGCCCTGTATTCGCCGGTCAAGCGCGTCGCCTATCGCGTCGAGCCGACCCGTCAGGGCCAGTCGCTGGATTACGACAAGCTGCTGCTGGAAGTCGAAACCAACGGTGCGGTCACGCCGGTTGACGCCGTGGCCTATGCCGCGCGCATCCTGCAAGACCAGCTGCAGATCTTCATCACCTTCGAAGAGCCCAAGAAGGCTGTCGAGCAGTCGGACGGCAAGCCCGACCTGCCCTTCAACCCGGCCCTGCTGAAGAAGGTGGACGAGCTGGAGCTGTCTGTCCGTTCGGCCAACTGCCTGAAGAACGACAACATCGTCTACATCGGCGACCTGATCCAGAAGACCGAGGGCGAAATGCTTCGCACCCCGAACTTCGGCCGCAAGTCGCTGAACGAGATCAAGGAAGTTCTCGCGACCATGGGGCTCAGCCTCGGCATGGACGTGCCGAACTGGCCGCCCGAAAACATCGAAGACCTGGCCAAGAAGTTCGACGACCAGATCTAAGTTCAACCCTCCGCCCGTCTCCTCTCGGGGAGAATGACGGGGCGGTTAGAAGATTACGAGCCTAGGTCTTCCTCAACGAAGATACCGGGCTCGGAGTAGGAGAGACCCTGATGCGCCACGGCGCCGCCCATCGTAAACTCGGTCGCACGAGCAGCCACCGCACCGCCATGTTCGCGAACATGGCCGCCTCGCTGATCAAGCACGAGCAAATCACCACGACCCTGCCCAAGGCGAAGGAACTGCGTCCCTTCGTCGAGAAGCTGGTCACCCTGGCCAAGAAGGGCGATCTGCACGCTCGTCGTCAGGCCATCAGCCAGGTTCGCGACGTGCCGCAAGTCGGCAAGCTGTTCGAAACGCTCGGCCCGCGCTACAGCGAGCGTAACGGCGGCTATATCCGCATCATGAAGGCGGGCTTCCGCCACGGCGACAACGCCCCGATGGCCGTGATCGAGTTCGTTGATCGCGACGTCGAAGCCAAGGGCAAGGACTCCGGTCCGGTCCTGGCCTTCGAAGGCGACGACGAGGCTTAAGCCTCGCGTCTCTGGCGAGACTGATGTTCGAAAGGGCGGCCGGAGCAATCCGGCCGCCCTTTTGCTTTCCCCGGACATGGGGCAAGAGGCGGGAATGACCGTCGCCATTGTCGATTACCGCCCCGACCACGCCGCCGCCTGGGCCCAGCTGAATGAGGCCTGGCTGGCCGAGGGAGGCTTCGTCATCGAGGCCAAGGATCGGCGCTCGATCGACGACCCGCACGGGGTCTTCATCGCCGGCGGCGGCCGGATCTTCATCGCCGAAAGGGACGGGGAGGCGGTCGGTTGCTGCGCCCTGATCCGCATTCCGGACGGCTTCGAAGTGTCGAAGATGACGGTGACGCCCGCCGCGCGCGGTCTGGGCCTGGCGCGACGTCTGCTGGAGGCCTGTGAATCGGCGGCGCGCGAGGCGGAGGCGACGCATCTGTACCTGGAGACCAACAGCGCCCTGAAGCCGGCTATCGCCCTGTACGAAAGCTTCGGCTTCCTCCACCTGCCGCCCCGCCCGACCCCCTACGCCCGCGCCGACGTCTTCATGGAGAAGCGGCTCTAGCCGGTGAAGGCCTCGCCCAGGGCCAGGATCCATATGAGCAGAACGCACAGGCCGTAGACCAGCTTGTCCAGGCGGGTGCGGCGTGGCGGGCGTGGCGGCGGGTCGAACTGGGGCATGACCAGCTTGGAGCCGATTTCCCTGGAGGTCGAAATCGATTAAGCGGGTCGGGGTCTGTGAGGGGAAGTCACATGAAGTCCGCCGCGCCGCCGCCCTTGAACGCCCTGCGCACCTTCGACGCCTTCGCCCGCCACGGCAGCATGACCCGCGCCGCAGCCGAGCTTTGCGTCACCCATGGCGCGGTCAGTCGCCAGATCGCGGCCTTGCAGACCGCCTTGGGCGTGGTGCTGGTGTCCGGCCCTCGTCACGCTCTGGTCCTGACCGAGGCGGGGACGCAGTTGGCCGAGCGGCTGACCCCGGCCTTCGGCGCCATCACCGACGCGGTCCAGGCGACCCGCCACGGCGTCGCGCGAGAGATCGAGATCTCCTGCCTGGGCACCTTCGCGCTGAAATGGCTGATTCCCCGCCTGCCGGATTTCCTCGAGGCCCATCCCGAGGTTCGGGTGCGGGTGTCGGAATCCTATGCGCCGGTCGATTATCGGCGGGATCGATTCGACGGCGCGATCCGGATCATCGAGCCGGACGAGGTTCATCCGCGCGCCCAGGCGACACGTTTCCTGCCCCAGCATCAGGGGCCGGTCGGGGCGCCGGAGTTGATGGCGTGTCTGCCGACCCTGGCGGCTGTGGCCGACGCTCCGCGCCTGCGCTCCGCCACCTTCCGCCGCGCCTGGCCGGCCTGGGCCGTGATGGTGGGGCTGGACCTGCCCCCGGCGAAGGTGGAGCGGGAGTTCGCGCATAATCATTCGATGGTCGAGGCCGCCGCGTCCGGCATGGGCGTGGCCATCGCGCCCTGGGCCTTTGTGGCGCCGGACGTGAAGGCGGGTCGGCTGGCGGCGCCCTTCGGCTTCGTCGAACGTCCGTCCTGGTTCGCCTTCCTGCGCCCGGAGGGACGCCGCGACCCCGCCGTCGACGCCTTCCGGGATTGGCTGGTGGAGCAGGGGGAAATCAGTCCCCCGCCGCCGGGGCGCGCCTCTGGTCGTTTGAGCGAAGGCGACGGCCAGCGCGCCTAATTTCTGGAGTTAAGTCCAAGACGTTCAATGCCTTGGCTCCGCGGCTCCTCATCTTCTCAGCACGCTCGCGACAGGACGCATACTGGGCGCGTGATGAATGCGCCCGTCTGCGTCCTGGGGAGAATGTACGAAAATAGACTCCAAAAAATTGGGGTGGATTGAGTCCATTCCCACGAAGGTTCCCGCGCTAAGTATCACGGCCGAAATGGGTTGCAATTGAGAGTCGTTCGCGGCAATTGGGCGCCCACGGTCAAGGTGTCGCGGATGTCGCGCCGCCCCGACCGCGCCGCAGCGCTCCTCGCGCGGCCGTTTCCAGATCTGGAGTTCATCCCGTGCGCAGTCGCCGTCCTCTCGCCGCCGCCCTTGTGATCAGCCTGGCCGTGCCGGCCTCCGCCGCCCTCGCTCAGGCCCAGACCGGCAGCGGCCCGATCCGACCCGCCGGCGGACATAGCCGCACGGCCTTCATCCAGGGCTATGACGCGAATCGCGATGGCCGCGTGGACCGGGCCGAGTACGACGCCCTGCGCGAGGCGCGCTTCAAGGCCGCCGACGCCGACAGCAATGGCGTGCTGACGGAAGACGAGTATGTGGCGGAATACGCTGGGCGCCTGCGCTCGCAATACGCCGCCGCCTCGCGCCCCTCGGACGAGATGTTCGAGCGTCAGCTGAAGCAGGCCGTGGTGCGGTTCTCGGTGATCGACCGCGATCGCGACGGTCAGCTGACCCCCGAAGAGAACCAGGCCGTGGCCCTGCGCACCTTCGAGGAGCATGACACCGACAAGGACGGCGTGGTGTCTCCCGAAGATCCCGAGCCCAAGCCCGAGACCGATGGGGACGCCGCTCCGGCCGCGCCCCGGTCATGAGCAGGGTTTCGCTCGGTCTCGGGGCGGCGGCGGTCGTCCTCTGCGCGACCAGCGCCTCCGCCGCAGACCTCAGCATCGAACTGGACGTGCCGACCCAGACCTCGGCCGCCTATCACAAACCCTATGTGGCGATGTGGATCGAGCGCGCGGACGGCGCCCCGGTCGGGACCCTGTCGGTCTGGTACGATGTCCGCGTCCGGCACGGCAACGGCACCGTCTGGCTGCGCAACCTGCGCACCTGGTGGCGTAGCGGCGGGCAGGCCCTGACCCTGCCGGCCGACGGCGTCAGCGGCGCGACCCGCGCGCCGGGCCGTCAGACCCTGCGCTTCAAGGGCGACCAGGGCGTTCTCGCCGGCCTGCCTGACGGCGACTACAACCTCGTCGTCGAAGCCGCCCGAGAGCAGGGCGGCCGCGAAGTGGTGCGGGCCCCGTTCCAATGGCGGAGCCGCGCGCGTGCCGCTCGAACCGAAACGCGAGCCGCCGGCTCGAGCGAACTGGGCGCCCTGACAGTCGCCGTTCTCCGATGACCTGATCCGCCGCCGGCCAAGGGCCATTTCCACCCATCAACTGCAAATGCGACGCAAAACTAGGCGATGAAAGCCGACGACCAAAGGACCAACTTCCGATGACCTCTCCTCTTGCCAATCCCCTGAACCGCCGTCTGCTGGGCGCCTCCGCCCTGGCGCTGGTCCTGTCTGCCTCCGGCCAGGCCTTCGCCCAGACGACGCCGCAAACCGATGAGACCGACGACGCCACGACCCAGCTGTCGCTGGGCAAGATCGTCGTCTCGGCCGGTGTCGAGAAGATCGCCACCGACACGCCCCAGGCGGTCACCGTGCTGAACCAGGACGACATCGACGACACCCAGGCCTCGACCATCGGCGACCTGCTGGACGATGTTCCGGGCGTCTACACCGCCGGCGGCGCCAGCAACCTGGGCCAGACCTTCAACATCCGCGGCATGACCAGCAACCGGGGCGAGGTCCTGATGCTGGTCGACGGGGTCGAGAACTATTTCGAGGGCTACCGCATGGGCGCCTTCTTCTCGGAGCCGGAGCTCTACAAGCGGGTCGAGGTCCTGCGCGGCCCCAGCTCCTCCACCCTCTACGGCTCGGGCGCCCTGGCCGGGGTGATCAACTTCACCACCAAGGACGCGTCGGACTTTCTGACGGGCGACGACCGTTTCGCGCTGCGGACGCGGTTCGGTTATGAGTCGAACGGGGACGGGAAGCTGGGCTCCATCATCATGGCGACCCGGCCGACCGAAGACGTCGATCTGTTGATCGCCCTGAACGGTCGCACTAGCGACGACTATGAGGACGGGAACGGCGACGTCGTCACCCCGTCGGACGCCAGCGCCAACTCCGTTCTGGCCAAGGCCCGCTACTATATCGGCGGCGATCGCAAGCACAGCGTCTGGGCCTCGGCCCAGGTCTGGGAGAGCGACAGCTATCAGCTGTATGACCAGATCACCGGCTTCACGGCCTTCGGCACGGTGCGCCGCCGGACGCGCGACGAGGCCTTCGCCGTCGGCTATGACAACAGCTTCGAGGGCAACGACCTGCTGGACCTGAAGGCGCAGGTCTCTGTCTCGGAAACCCTGACCGACCAGGACGGCATCGCCCTGGCCAGCAGCCTCGGCTATGCATCGGAGTACAGCTATTCGACCGTTCAGGCCCGTCTGGAGAACACCTCCAAGTTCACCCTGTCGCCGGATTGGACCGCCTTCGTCACCGCCGGTCTGCAGTACTACAGCCAGGAACGGCGCAACCCCCGCTACAAGGCCGACGGCAGCCCCCTGAGCAATGGGGCGACCACCCACCCGGAAGGCGACACCACCCGGTACGGCGGCTTCGTCCAGGCCGAGATCCTGTGGCGCGACAAGCTGGTGATCACGCCCGGCCTGCGGATCGACCATACCGAACTGAGCCCCGGCGCCGGCGTCGTGGTCGGCGGCGGATCCACCGCCGTGCCGGAGGATGCGACCAACACCGGCTATTCGCCCAAGCTGGCCGTGCTCTACAATCTGACCGACTATCTGAACGTCTTCGGCTCGGTGGCCCATACCGAACGGATGCCGATCCTGGACGAGGTCTACAGCCGTTCGGGAACCGCTCCGGTCAACCTGAATCTGGATCCGGAGAAGTCCGACAACTACGAGCTGGGGGCGTCGCTGACCCTGCGCGGCCTAGCCACCTCGTCCGACCGTCTGAACGCCAAGCTGACGGCCTTCAACAATACGGTGGAGAACCTGATCACCTCGGCGTCCGCCACCTCGGGCTATTTCATCAATGTGGGCGAGGCCAAGTACGAGGGCTTTGAAGTCGAGGCGGAATATGCGACCCGCAGCCTGTTCGCCCGGGCGTCCTACGCCACGGTGGACGCCACCAACGAGACGACCGGCGTCCTGCTGAACACCCGCCCGGCGGACGAACTGAACCTGAACCTGGGCTATGTTCTGAACAGCCTGGATCTGACGGTCGGTTGGCGCGGCGAGTTCGTCAGCGGGATCACCAACTACAACGCCACGACGGGCGCGGTGTCCTCGACGGTGGACAGCTACAATGTCCACGACCTCTATGCGACCTGGCGGCCCCGCAGCGGCAGCCTGGCGGGCATGGACGTCCGGGTTTCGGTCGACAATGTCCTGGACGACTATGTGAAGAACAACCTCGCCTCGTTCGCGGGCCAGGGGCGAAGCTTCAAGCTGAGCCTCGGCAAGACCTTCTGACGTCCGTGGTCCTGTCGCGCAAAGGGCGTCTGGGCGCCCTGACGGCCTCCGTTCTTTTGAACGGAGGCCTGCTGCTGGCCGCTGTGAGCCAGCCGATGGAACGGACCTTGTTCATCGAGCCCCAGGCCATGGTGGTCGAGCTGATCGGGCCCGAACAGGGCGTGGCCGTGCCCGACAGCCTGAAGTCCGACACGCCCAAGGACCAGTCGAGCAAGATGGCGGCGTCGGCTCCCCCGACGCCGCCGACGCCCGTCCCGGCGCGCCTGGCCCCCGTTCCAGCGGCGGACCCCA
>NZ_BSFD01000003.1:0-12860 GCF_027922165.1 Brevundimonas intermedia | reverse complement strand
GCCCCCGTTCCAGCGGCGGACCCCATCGTGTGGCGGCCGCAGGAGGTCAAGGTGGCGGCGGCGCCGACGCCCGCGCGTCCCATTGCCGCCGAGAGCGCGCCTCCGCCGCCGTCGGCGGGACGCTCAGCCGACGCCCCACCCAGTGCGGTCGCGGCGCCGTCCAAGCCCGCTCCGCCTGCCGGCGGAACCGTGAACGCCCCCGTGTCGCTGAGCGGCGCTCAAGGCGACGCCTACGGCGCCCGTGTTCGCGCCCATCTGGAGGCGCACAAGATCTACCCGCGCGGAGCCAAGCGACTGCGCCAGACGGGTGCGGTTACGGTGCGGTTCGTCATTGACCGGGAGGGGCGGGTGATCTCGTCTCGCCTCGTCGCGGCCTCGGGCGTACCGGCTTTGGATGAAGAGGCGCTGGCGATGCTGGCGCGGGCCAGCCCGGTGCCGCGTCCCCCGGCGGGCGTGCCGGGGGCGCGGATCGAGATGCGGACGCCGGTCGAGTTTTCGCTGGAGAACTGACCGGCGTCCGCAGACGACTATTCCTTGGACAGATCCTGGCGTTGGAACCAGGCGGTAGACGCCGCGACCGGCACGACGCACCACAGGACCAAGCTGGTGATCGCCTTGGCAACCACGCCATCCGGCAGGGGCATGGGGCCGGGGGACACCGCCGCCTTCAGCGTGTCATAGGCCAGGCCGGGCATGAGCAACTGGGAGGCCCAGTCTGCGGGCGACCACCCGAGAATGGGCATCAGCGGTCCTCCGAGGATCGTCTGGACGAAACCCAGGGCCCAGGGCACGAACAGGGCGGCCAGAAGCGACCGGCTGACCACCGCCGCCAGAAGGGCGATGAGGCCGTACTGGACGATGCGGATATAGGACAGCAGCCAGGTGAGCAGGAACTCGACCAATTTGAAGTCGGTCAGGTCGAAGCTCATCGGCCGACCGGTCACGAGGGCCTGGGAGATGAAATAGATGAAGGCGGCGACCAGGGTCGTCAGCATGGCGATCATGGCCAGGGCCTTCATCACCCCGATCTTGCCCAGTAGGAGCCACGGACGGCCGTTGCGGGCGCTGATCAGACGCCAGGTCTCCCAGCGATAGTCGCCGGCATAGACCGCCGCCGCCGCCAGCAGCATGAAGACCAGCAGCACGCCGTTGGCGCCGTTGCCGGCCGCAAAGCCGAAGGCCTCGGCCAGATTGACCGGCTGATTCCCCAGCTCGACCGGCAGATTGGCCTTGGCCGCCAGGGCGTCGCCCTTGGCCTTGGTCATGAGCAGATAGATCAAGCCGCCGACGATGATGAGAAGGGGCGTCAGCAGGACGCTGCAGAAGATCGCGGTGCGATTCCGCGAGATGCGATAGGCTTCGGATTTCAGTGCATCAACCAGCATGGTCGGTCCCCTTCGCAGGCGTGCCCTGCACGCCGGTCCAGCCGGTCTCGCTCATGAAGACGTCTTCCAGATCGGCGCCGATCCAGCTGGCCTCTTCGATATCGACCCCGGCCTCGACCAGGGCGCGGATCGTCGCCGCCGCTTCGGTGCGCGGCACGTTGGCCACCAGAACGTCCCCGTCCAGCGTCGCACGGTCGCCCAGCACCGCCATGGCCTTGGCCAGGGGGGTGACCGACAAGCGCAAGCGTTCGCCCGATGCCGTCAGGTCCGAGACCCGCCCTTCGGTGATCACCTTGCCCTTGTTGAAGATGGCGACGCGGTCGCAGACGCGCTCGACCTCCTGCAACTGGTGGCTGGCCAGGATGACCGTGACGCCGTCGTCGTCGGCCAGGCTGCGGATCAGGGCCCGCATCTCCTGGATGCCGGGCGGATCCATGCCGCTGGTGGGTTCATCCAGAATGACCAGATCCGGCTTGGTCATCAGGGCCGCCGCCACGCCCAGCCGTTGCAGCATGCCGACCGAAAAGCCGCGCACCCGGCGGTCCGCCGCCTCGGTCAGGCCGACCCGCTTCAGCCAGGCCTCGATATCCGCAGTCGCCACGCCGCCGTGGGCGTGGCCCAGCCAGACCAGGACCTGACGCGCGGTCATGAAGGGCGGGAAGCGGGGCGTCTCGATCATCGAGCCCATCCGCCGCGTCGCCGCCGGATCGCCGATCCGGCCCCCCATGACCGTGGCCTCGCCCTCGGTCGGGCGGATCAGCCCCAACAGGGTGCGGAACAGGGTCGACTTGCCGGCGCCATTGGGGCCGAGGATGCCATAGACCCCGCCGCGCGGGATCGACAGGGTCAGGCCGTCCAGGGCCTTCACCGTGCCATAGGTCTTGGTGAGGCCGCGGATTTCGATGACGGTTTCCATGAGGCGAGCTTGGCGTGAGAACGCGGTTCCCACAAGGCTGCGTGCGGTCGTCGCGGATTAAGTTTCCGCAATGGTTCAATGTCGCTTCGGCGTTCGTCTAAGGTCGTTTGCCGGCTCGCGCGTAGACGGGCTCAGGTCCGTCCGGAAGGCGAGGGCGCTCGGTCATTCCGACGTCGCGGCCTGGCTCATGCGCCGGTCTAGATCCTTCAGCTTGGCGATCTGCTGAACAGTGGCGGGGACCTGATCCAGGGCGATGACGAACCGCCAGACGTAGGAAAAGATCGCATAGACGGCGCCCGCCTGGACGGCGTCGCCGAGCGACAGCCGCCAAAGTGCGGCGCCGATCAGGACGATGACGCTGAGCTCCATCAGGCCGAAGGCGCGGGCCTCGGAATCCGAGAGACGGATTCGCCACTGCGCCACGGCCTCGAAATGGCGGCGTACGGTCGTCGGTCGACCCCGCCCGAGCAGGGCGACCTCGCGTTCCAACCGGTCGTTCAGCCCGCGGTTCAGGGCGACGGCGCGTTTCCCAAGCCCCATGTTGACGATGGTCAGGGGGAGGATCAGACCCAGGCAGATGAGGCCGACGACATGATCCAGCGAGATCAGCACCGCCATCGCCGTGATCAGGCCGATGGCTGAGGTTAAGGCGCCGGGGACGTCCTTTTCCAGGAAGTCCACGTACTCACGAGAAAGGATGGCGCGGGCGGTGATCAAGCTGGGCGGGAGGCCATCGGCATGGGCGCGTTCGACAAACCGGCCGGCGAGGTCGGCATAGACGCGGGTGAAGACGCGGGTGTCGTACATCTTCGCCGCGACCTCGAGCGCCATCATCAGAAGATGCCAGGCCCCTAAGGCTATGATCGGCCGGAAGTCGCCGCGCAGCACGCCGTCGATGGCGAAGGCGGTGATCAGCGGATAGAGCTGGCCTGACAAATGCGCCAGCGAAGTCAGACCGTAGGCCGAACCCAGCGAGGCGGCATGGCTGCGGGCGAGACCGAGGATCATCGCTCAGGCGTAGTTGAAACTGATCGAGATACGGTCTGATTTCGCCTGGTTGGTCGGGACCTCGTGCCGCAGCCAGCTTTCCCACATCAGGATCGTGCCGGCCTGGGGCCTTAGATAGACGAAGGGGCGTTCGGCCTCGGGGGCGTCGTCGGTCACGCCGGGGCGGGCCATCATGAAGGGCAGGCGGGGGTCTTCCAGCTTCAGCGACGAGGCGCCGTCCGGGACGTCGATATAGACGGTGCCCGACAGATAGGCGTGGGGGTGGATATGGCCGGTGTGGCCGCCGCCCGGCTTGAGGATGTTGACCCACAGATTGTCGAGGCGCGGCTTGCGCGCCAGATCGAAGTTCAGGGCCTCAGCATAGGCCAGGGCGTGGCGGTCGAGGTGACGCTTCAGATCGGCGAACTCGGGGAAGCGCTGGGGCAAGTCGTTCAGCGAGGCGTAGGAGGTGTAGCCGCGATAGGCGTTGTCGCGGCACCAACGACGGCCGGCCGCGTCCTCCTCGGCCATCATGCGGACGACGTCGATCAACTGTTCATTGAGGTCGGTCCAGCCACGGCTGTCGGCGAGAGAGGCCTCATAGACCTGGGTGACGAAGAGGGGGCGCAGGGACATGGGGGAGGGGATAGCGGATGGCGGCGGAAACTTCACCTCCCTGTTCGCGAAGGCGAACGGGGAGGACCGGCGGCCACGGGTCGCCAGGAGGGGGCGAAGGGGTGGTGAAGGCGCAGGTCTGTCAGAGACCGAGTCGCCCCCTCCTGATCGCTACGCGATCTGTCCTCCCCGTCGGCCTTCGCCGACGGGGAGGTGAAGACACAGCCGCCGCGTCTCGCTAAGACTTCGGCATGTTCAAGTCCGTCCTTGTCGCCAATCGCGGCGAAATCGCCTGTCGCGTCTTCCGTACCGCCAAGCGGATGGGAATACGCACCGTCGCCGTCTATTCCGAAGCCGACGTCAGGGCTTTGCACGTGCGCGAAGCGGACGAGGCGGTGCTGATCGGCCCGGCGGCGGCGCGCGAATCCTATCTGGATGGGGCCAAGGTGCTGGCTGCGGCAAGGGCGACGGGGGCCGAGGCGATCCACCCTGGCTATGGCTTCCTGAGCGAGAACGCTGAGTTCGCCGAGGCGGTGGCGGCGGCGGGCTTGATCTGGATCGGACCCGACCCCGCGTCGATCCGGGCTATGGGCCTGAAGGACGCGGCCAAGGCGCTGATGATCGAGGCCGGGGTGCCGGTAACGCCGGGCTATCAGGGCGCGGACCAGTCGGAAGAGACCCTGACGGCCGAGGCGGCGCGGATCGGCTATCCGGTGCTGATCAAGGCGGTCGCGGGCGGCGGCGGCAAGGGGATGAAGCGGGTGGACGACCCGTCCGACTTCGCCGCCGGCCTGGCCAGCGCCCGGCGCGAGGCGGCGGCGGCCTTCGGCGACGACCGGGTGCTGATCGAACGCTACATCACCCGGCCGCGCCATATCGAGGTGCAGGTGTTCGGGGACCGGCACGGCGATGTCGTGCACCTGTATGAGCGGGACTGTTCCCTGCAACGCCGCCACCAGAAGGTGATCGAAGAGGCGCCGGCGCCGGGCATGAGCGAGGCCGTGCGGGCCGCCGTGACGGGCGCGGCGATCAAGGCGGCCAAGGCGGTCAACTATGTCGGGGCCGGGACCATCGAGTTCATCGCCGACGCCTCGGACGGGCTGAAGGCGGACGGGATCTGGTTCATGGAGATGAACACCCGGCTGCAGGTCGAGCACCCGGTGACCGAGAGCGTGACCGGCGTCGATCTGGTCGAATGGCAGTTCCGGGTCGCGGCGGGCGAGCCCCTGCCGCTGAAACAGGACGACATCAAGCTGAACGGCTGGGCCATGGAGGCGCGCCTCTACGCCGAGGATCCGGCCAACGGCTTCCTGCCGTCGATCGGGCGGCTGGAGCATTTCGTCATGCCCGAAGGAATCCGCGTCGATACCGGCGTGGAACAGGGCGGCGAGGTCAGCCAGTTCTACGACCCGATGATCGCCAAGCTGATCGTGCATGAAGACACGCGCGAGGCGGCGGCGGCGCGTCTGGCTGTGGCGGCGGGCGAGGTCGAGGTCTGGCCGGTCAAGACCAATGCGGGCTTCCTGAAACGCTGCCTGGACCATCTGCGCTTTGTGGCGGGGGACGTGGATACGGGGTTCATTGCGGCGGAAGAAGCGGCGTTGCAGCCGGTTGAGAGCGCCGAGGCGACCCTGGCGGCCCTGACTTTGATCGCGGAAGCAGCGGCGGAGACGGTCGAGACCCGCGCCGATCCCTTCAGCCCCTGGGGCGGCCAGCCGCGCCTGTCTTACGGGGTGCGGCTGAACGCGTCCGCCCGGACGACGGTTTGGGCTCAGATCGATGGGCAGGGCGTGTCGGGCGACGTCGCGCCGGTCGAGACGGGCTGGCGCGGGGCGAGCGGGCTGACCGCCCAGGTCGGTTTCGATCAGGTTCAGGCCGGGGACCGGCTGTTCGGCTATCAGCCGGTCGAGGACGGCTTCGTCCTGTTCATCGACGGTGAGGCGCGGCGGGTGACGCCCTATCGCGCGGCGACGGTCGGCGGGACGGGCGCTGTCTCGGACGGCTCCCTCCGCGCCCCCATGCCCGGCAAGATCGTCGCCACCCCGGTCAAGGCCGGCGACGCCGTGACTAAGGGCCAGCCGGTCGTGGTGCTGGAGGCGATGAAGATGGAACACGCCCTGACCGCACCCTTCGACGGTGTGGTCGAAAGCGTGGCGACCGTCGGGGATCAGGTGGTGGAGGCGGCCGTTCTGGCGGTGGTGAAGGCGGCGGACTAAAGCCCGAGACCGCCCAGCGGTCGCGTCTGGATCGAATCGTCCATCTTGGCCATCAAGCCGTAGATCGGACGCCAGGCGCCGCTTTCGCGCAGACCTTCGCTCCACGACTGATGGGTCGGTTGATCGACCCAGACTTCCGTGACCCAGAGGATGTCGTCGTCGGCCAGATCGTGCGCGACGATATAGGAATGACAGCCATGTTTTCTGACGGCGGGGTCCATCAGCAGAAGCGCAAGTTCGTCGCGGCGGCCAGGGTACGCCGTTAGACGTGTGATCAATCCGTACATACTGGTCCCGTGGCGTCTGGTGGAGCGACGCGCACGATCACCGATAACGTTCACAGATTAAAGAATGTGGCCAAGGCGTCTAAGGGAGACTACGTGGGCGCCATGCCGCTTCACATGATCAAACTGGGCGTCGGGGTGCCGGACGTCGAATGGCTGGAGACTCGCGTCGCCAAGGGCGGGCCCTTGGTCGTTCATACGCGCATGACGCCGAAGCGAGCGCCGGAGATCGAGGACGGCGGATCGCTGTACTGGGTGGTGAAGGGCGTGATCGTCTGCCGCCAGCCCGTTTTGGACATCGCCACCTTGGGCGAGGGTAAGCAGAGCCGCTGCGAAATCACCCTTGCGCCCCAGGTGATCCGCACCGCCCCGATGGCGCGTCGGCCCTTCCAGGGCTGGCGTTATTTCGAGCCCAAGGACGCGCCGGCGGACCTGGCCGAACTGGATGCGGGAGAGGCGCCGGAGGAACTGGTGCGGCAGCTTCGCGAACTGGGCGCCTGGTAGCCCCAAACTCCCACAGTTTTTGGGAGTTGACCCGGACCCGCGCGCATGGCCTGTGCCGCCTCCGATGATCGCGCTCAGCTCCCAGACCCGTTCCGCCTTCCACGACCTGCTGCACCTGGCCTGGCCGGTCATCCTGGCGCGGATCGGCATCATGACCATGGGTCTGACCGACGCCATAGTGGTGGGCAACTTCTCCAGCCGGGAACTAGCCTTCCACTCCCTGGCCTGGGCGCCGACCTCGATCGTGGTGACGACGGCGGTCGGCCTGATGCTGGGCGTGCAGGTGATGACGGCGCGGATGCTGGGCGAAGGGCGTCGGCACGCGGTCGGCTCGGTGCTGCGCCGGGGCCTGACCTATTCGCTGCAGATTGGGGTCGTCTCGATGATCGCCCTGATCGCCATCGGCCCCTGGGGCCTGGGCAAGCTGGGGCTGGAGGACGGACTGGCCGAAGGGGCAGGGCCGGCTCTGGTGGTCTTCGCCCTGTCCATGCCCTTCTATCTGATCTCCGTGACGGGGCAGTTCTTCCTTGAGGCTCTGGGGCGGCCCAAGCCGGGGATGGTCGCCATGTGGGTGGCGAACGGGGTCAATCTGGCGCTGAACATCGTGCTGGTGCCCGATCTGCTGGGCCTCGGCTTCGACGGGGCCTTCGCCTCGGCCTGGGCGACGTTCGGGGCGCGGGCGGCGCTGGCCATCTTCCTGGTGGTCTATATTCTGCGCCTGCCAGAGGCGCGGTCGCTGGGCATATTCGACAAGCCCGAGCGTGATCCCAAGGCGGCGCGTGAACAGGTCAAGGTCGGGCTGGGCGCGGGCGCGTCGTATTTCATCGAGGTCGGGGCGTTTTCGGGATTCACCTTCTTCGCAGGCCAGATCGGCACGGCGGAGACGGCGGCCTGGGCTGTGGTGCTGAATGTCTCGGCCATCGTCTTCATGCTGCCCATGGGCTTGTCGTCGGCGACGGCGGTGCTGGTGGGGCGCAGCTATGGCGCGGGGGATAGCCGCGGGGTCTTGCGGGCCGGGCTGGTGGGGCTCGGGGTGGTGATGGCCTTGACCCTGATGGTCGCTCTGATCGTCTGGCCCAGCGCGCATCTGATCGTCGGGGCCTATAACCGCGATCCGGCCCTGCTGGCCATCGCCGCGCCGGCCCTGGTTCTGGCGACCCTGTTCTTCGTCGCGGACGGAATCCAGGTCGTGGCGGCCCAGGCGAACCGGGCGGCGGGCGATGTCTGGTGGCCCACCATCATGCATTTCGCCGCCTATGGCGCCGTGATGATGCCGCTAGGCTGGGTGCTGGCGCACCGGATGGGAATCGACGGCCTAGTCTGGGCGGTGGTGATCGCCAGCCTGGCGTCCTCGACTCTGTTGACGGGGCGTTTCATCCGTATTGCGCGCCGTCTGCCGCAAGGCGTTTGAGGAAACGGCCTCGCCGCTCTATATCCCTGCGCTTCCCCGAACTCCTGGACGATCATGGCCCGCATCCTCATCACCTCGGCGCTGCCCTACATCAACGGCATCAAGCACCTGGGGAATCTGGCGGGCTCGATGTTGCCGGCCGACGTCTGGGCGCGGTTCAAGCGGGCCCAGGGTCATGAGGTCCTCTATATCTGCGCTACCGACGAGCACGGCACCCCGGCCGAGCTCGCCGCCGCCGCCGCCGGCCAGGACGTGCGGACCTATTGCGATGAACAGCACGAGATCCAGAAGGCCGCCGGTCAGGCCTTCGGCCTGAGCTATGACTGGTTCGGCCGGTCGTCCAACCCGCAGAACCATCGCCTGACCCAGCATTTCGCCGAGGCGCTGGAGAAGAACGGCCTGATCGAGGAGCGGTTGGATCGGATGATCTATTCGATCGACGACGCGCGCTTTCTGCCCGACCGCTATGTCGAGGGGACCTGCCCGCACTGCGGCCATGTCGGCGCGCGCGGCGACCAGTGCGACAACTGCGGACGCTTGCTCGACCCGACCGATCTGATCGATCCCTATTCGTCGGTGTCAGGCTCCAAGAACCTTGAGGTGCGCGACACCCGCCACCTCTATCTGTTGCAGACCAAGATCGAGCCCCAGATCCGGGCCTGGGTCGACGGCAAGACCGGCTGGCAGGTGCTGGCCAAGTCCATCGCCTACAAGCATCTGGACGAGGGGTTGATCGACCGGGGCATCACCCGCGACCTGGCCTGGGGCGTGCCGGTGCTGAAGGACGGCTTCCCGCGCCCCGGCATGGAGGACAAGGTCTTCTACGTCTGGTTCGACGCCCCTATCGAATATATCGCCGCGACCGAGGAGTGGGCCGAGGCGACCGGTGGTTCGTGGCGCGATTGGTGGCGTCTGGACGAAGGGGCCGAGGACGTCCGCTATGTCCAGTTCATGGGCAAGGACAATGTCGCCTTCCACACCGTGTCCTTCCCGGCGACCATCATCGGCTCGGGCGAACCGTGGAAGACCGTGGACCAGCTGAAGGCCTTCAACTGGCTGAACTGGTACGGCGGCAAGTTCTCGACCAGCCAGAAGCGCGGCGTCTTCATGGACCAGGCGCTGGAGTTGCTGCCGGCGGACTACTGGCGCTGGCGCTTGACGGCCTACGGGCCGGAGCACGCGGATTCGGCCTTCACCTGGGAAGATTTCCAGGCCTCGACCAACAAGGACCTGGCCGATGTGCTGGGCAATTTCGTCAACCGGATCGTCAAGTTCGCCGAGTCGAAGTTCGACGGCGTGGTGCCTGAGGGCGGCGAGGCCGGACCGGTCGAGATCCAGCTGGAAGCCGACATCAAGGCCGGCATTGCCGAGGCGACCGAACAGTTCGAGGCCATGGAGTTCCGCAAGGCGGCCCAGGCCCTGCGCGCCGTCTGGGTGCTGGGCAACGAATATCTTCAGGTCGCGGCGCCGTGGACGGCGCTGAAGACCGATCGCGACCGCGCGGCGGTGGGCGTGCGGACCGGTCTGAATCTGGTGGCCTTGTTCGCGCGGCTCGCCGCGCCGATCCTGCCTTTCTCGGCCGAGAAGATCGCGGCTTCGGTCGGCGCGACCGACCTGAGCTGGCCGGGCGCCGACGAGGCTGTGCTGAACCGCCTGGCCGTCGGTCAGACGGTGGCCGCTCAAGGCGTACTGTTCGCCAAGATCGAGGACGCCCAAGTGGCGGAATGGTCCGAACGGTTCGGCGGGGCGGAGCACACCTGATTCATCCAACATCCCGCAGGGGAGGCGGGATGAAAACTACTCCGCGACCACCACCGGCAAACCTGCCGCATGCCAGTCCTGGATGCCGCCGGTCAGGTTGAACAGGGGCTGGCCTTCAGGGCCGGTGGGGCCGACGAAGGCGCAGACCTGATGACTGCGGCCGCCCTTCAGACACATGACGATGATCTTCCGATCAGCCGGCAGGTCCAGCGCCTCCCAGGCGGCGGGCATCTGGCTGAGCGGGGCCAGGATCGCGCCGTCGATTCGGGCGGCGGCGAACTCGTCAGGCTCGCGCACGTCAATCAGGATCGCCTCGCCTGATTGCAGCCAGACGGCGGCTTCCTCGACCGTGACGGCGGCGACCGTCATGCTGCGGGCGCCGTCGGTTCGGCGGGAGCCGGGGTTGGGCTGGTCTCGGTGCGCTTCTGGCCCAAGTGTTTGGCGGCCTCCTCGGGACTGATCTCGATGAAGGCCGGGGCCGAGGCGTTGAACTCATCCATATTGCCGGTGCGGACCACCACCTGACGGGCTCCGTCCCAGATCATGTGGATGGCGACATACAGGACCACGACCAGACCGACGTAACCGATCCAGCGATAACGGTGCAGCAGCTTGGCGATGTAGGTGGCGGCCAGGCCCATCAGGGCGATCGACAGGATCAGGCCGAAGACCATGATCCAAGGATGGTCGTGGGCGGCGCCGGCGACAGCCAGCACATTGTCCAGCGACATGGTGATGTCGGCGATCATGATCTGAAGCAGGGCGGCGCCGAACGACTTGCGCTTGATCCCCAGTTCTTCGGGCGAGGGTCCCTTGCCGTGCTCGATGCTCAGGGCGAGCTCGAGCTCCTTTTCGGCCTCGGCCTGGTCGTGGGTGCGCTGCTCCTGCAGTTCGCGCCACATCTTCCAGCAGACCCACAGCAGCAATAGCCCGCCGGCGAGCAGCAGACCGACCAGGGCCAGCAACTGGACCGTGATCAGGGCGAAGCCGATGCGCATGACGACGGCGGCGGCCAGGCCGATCAGAATGGCCTTCTTGCGCTGTTCCTGGGGCAGGGCGGCGGCGGCCAGGCCCACAGCGACGGCGTTGTCGCCGGCGAGGACCAGATCCATCAGCAGGACTTGGCCAAGCGCCGTGGCCTGGCTTGCGAGTTCGGGAGAAGAGAGGAATTCCATGTCCGCTCCTTAACGCCGGTGCGACCGTCTGTCAGCCGCGTTGCGCGCGCGCCGCTTCATAAAGTGCGACGGCGGCGGCGTTGGACACGTTCAGGCTTTCGAATCCGCCCGGCATGGGGATTTTGGCCAGGACGTCGCAGTGTTCGGCGACCAGTCGCCGGATGCCGTCGCCCTCGGATCCCATAACCAGAACGGTCGGCTGGCGGTCCAAGGCCTCTTCAAGCGTCTGTTCGCCCGTTCCGTCCAGACCCACGGCGCGCCAGCCCAGATCCGCCAGCCGTTCCAATGCGCGCGACAGATTCGTCACCCGGGCGTGGGGCAGGCGTTCGGTGGCGCCGACGGCCGCCTTGGCCAGGGCGCCGGCCAGGGCGGGGGCGTGGCGGTCCTGCACGATGATTCCGCGCGCGCCGAAGGCCAGGGCCGAGCGGAAGATGGCGCCGACGTTCTGCGGGTCCGTCAGTTGGTCCAGCATGACGATGACGCCCTGAGCCGGTTCAGCCAATTCCTCCAGCGACACGCCTTCCAGCGGCTGGACCTTGAAGGCCAGGCCCTGGTGGACGGCGCCGGCGGGCAGCATCCGGTTCAGGGCGACGGCGTCCACGACCTCGATCTTGTGGCCATGGGCCAATTTGCCCTCTTCGATCTCTGCGGCGCGATCCGGCGTGGCCAGAAGACGGCCCATGCCTCGACGCGCGGGATTCGCCAGCGCAGCCAAAACCGGGTGACGCCCCCAGAGAAAATTATCGGCGTCCGCCTTGCCCCGATCAGGCGAACGGGGCGGACGGGGCGCGTCCTCGCGTCCGGAAAACCCTTGCGCCACGGGCTTTTGGCCCTTTTCGCGGGGCCCGGAAGCCCGGCCTCCAAAGATTGGTTTTTTACCGCTTTTACGGTCGTTGCGTTCTGTTTTCGACGACACTATAAGACGCCCTCCGATTTGGAGCCCCAAGGGCTTTCGGGTCTGGGCGCCCCCTCTATCCTAGAGGAGGCGACAAGCCGAAGGCTTTTGTTTCGTCCCGCTTGATTAAGGGCGGAACGAGGGGTCCATCGGTTCGACAAGGCGCGCTGGGGGAATGTCCCGAGTGGCAAAGGGGGGGGACTGTAAATCCCCTGCGTAAGCTTCGAAGGTTCGAGTCCTTCTTCCCCCACCACGCGCCTTATCGGATACGATGGATCAGGACGACGGAGAGGAACCGGCTGCGGCGTTCCCAAAGAACTTCCGCAGTCTCCGCGCGGGTATAGCACAATGGTAGTGCAGCAGCCTTCCAAGCTGAGGATGTCGGTTCGATCCCGTCTACCCGCTCCAGGTTTTTTGATCAGCATCGCGCCCCTCAACCCGGGCCATCAGGAGTTTGGCCATGGCCAAGGAAAAGTTCGAACGCACGAAGCCGCACTGCAACATCGGCACGATCGGTCACGTTGACCATGGCAAAACGACGCTGACGGCGGCGATCACGATGACGCTGGCCAAGGCCGGCGGCGCGAAGGCGATGGCCTATGCGGACATCGATGCTGCGCCGGAAGAAAAGGCTCGCGGCATCACGATCAACACCGCGCACGTGGAATATGAGACGGCCAACCGTCACTATGCGCACGTCGACTGCCCCGG
>NZ_BSFD01000002.1:690233-928811 GCF_027922165.1 Brevundimonas intermedia | reverse complement strand
ATCCAAATAGGATAGCGGGCTTTTCTTCGACCAAAATCACGCAACCTAAGCCAGCCGTGAGGGCTATGCTTGCTTCCTCGCCGCCGGGGGGCTTCTCCCTATCTGGCGGTGGCGGGGTGTAGCCCAGCGCGACGGCTTTTCACCCGGCCCCTTCCTGATTCCTCATTTTGAGTGAGAGTCCGTCTCATCAAGGAGACGGACGTCGAGAAGATCAGGTTCAACGAGGCGCAGATCATCGGCGTGTTGCGCGAGCAGGAGGCCGGGAGCCCGACGGCGGAGGTTTGTCGTCGGCCTGGGATCCGCGAGCAGACCTTCTACCGTTGGCCGAGGCCGCGCCGTCATCGAGCGCTGGCGCATCGACTACAACTACGCCAGGCCGCACTCGGCGCACGGGGACTGACCCCGGAGGCGGTGCGCCTGTACCCCACGGCCGTTCGGCTGCGCAACCTGATCAGCGCCGCCGCACGGCCGCTCCCGCCGGCGACGCAGATCGGCTATCAACCCCTTAGGCGCTCATAACAATCGAGGGACCAGAGGGGGGCACGTCAGGCTGGGTCTGCAAACCGACGTCGCCCGATCGACCGGCGGCTTTTTCTCAAGACGAATGCCAGAAGGCGCTGACGCCTAAACGCTCCCCATTCCCTCAAGAGTGGCGCGAACCGCCTCGTCGAGCGGGGTGCGTGGTTCGGCGCCGATCCTGGCCTCAAGCCGGGCGTTGTTGAGCCGGATCGGACGTTTCCACAGGTAACGCATCTCCGCCAGTTCGCGCATCAGCGGGATAAAGGGCGACGTCAGCTTCAGGACCGCCCAGGGAAAGGCCCGAACGGGAAGATCGGCCTGTCCGAGCGCGCGCCGGATCGCGCCGATCATGGCGGTTCCGTCCGCGTCCCACTGCCCCTCCATGTGATAGGCGGCGAAGTCTTCCAGGTCGGGGCGTTCGACCAGCCGGACCATAGTTTCGGCGACATCGGGCAGATAGGCCCACTGATGCCCGACGCCGCGCTTGCCGGGATACGTGATGAAGCGCAGGCGTTCGCCAGCCTTGGCCAGACCCTGGCTGAACCAGTTGTTCGCCGCTTCAGGTCCGAAGAAGTCGCCGGCGCGAACAATCAGCACCTTGGCCCAGCCCCGCTCGGCCGCCGCCTTCAGCCGACGCTCCATCTCGACGCGGATGCGTCCCTTGCGGGTGCGGGGGTTCTGGGGCGCGTCCTCGGCGATTTCGGGGAAGGCGTCAGGACCGTAGTTGTAGACGGTTCCGGGCAGCAGGATCCGCGCACTCTCCAGCTCCGCCGCCGCGATTGTGTTGTCCAGCATCGGCAGAACAAGGGTGTTCCAGTGGCGGTACCCCGGCGGGTTCACCGCGTGAACGATCAGGCTCACGCCCTCGGCTGCTGTCGCCACGTCCGTCGCCGACATGGCGTCGCCCTGCATCCAGGCGATGCGCGGGTCGCCGTGCACGGCGGCGGGGTTTCGATGCAGGGCGCGCACGTTCCAGCCGGATTGCAGCAGTCGCGCGGCCACCGCGCCGCCCACTCCGCCTGTCGCCCCCAGGACCAGGGCCGTCTTCTTCTGGGTCGTTGTCATGTCAGTCTCCATCCTTGCGATGAGACAGTGTCGGCCGACCCATGACTAAACGAAATTGCCGAAATCCGTTCGTCTGCTATACGAAAAACCATGAGCACCGAGCCGAGCTGGGACCTCTACCGCACCTTCCACGCCGTGTTGCGGGAGGGCTCGCTGTCCGGCGCGGCGCGGGTGCTGGACATGACCCAGCCCAGCATCGCCCGGCATGTCGACGCCCTGGAGACGGCTCTGGGCGCCAAGCTGTTCCTGCGCACGCCGCGAGGCTTGTCGCCGACAGACGCGGCGCTGGAGCTGAAGCCGCTGGCCGAGAGTCTGGCCGTGACCTCGGCGGCGCTGCGGCGGACAGCCGAGGGGCGGGGCGGCGTGGTGTCGGGCACGGTGCGCATCAGCGCCAGCGAGGTGGTTGCCTTCGCTCATCTGCCGTCCATACTGACCCGCCTGCGTCAGGCGCACCCGAATCTGACACTGGAGGTGTCGCCGTCCAACGCTCTCGATGATCTGTTGCAACGTCGGGCTGATGTGGCCGTGCGCATGGTGCGGCCCGAACAGCAGGCGCTGTTGTCACGCCATATCGGGGCGATCGAGGTTGGCCTGCATGCGCATCGAGACTATCTGGATCGGCGCGGAACCCCGCGAACCATGGCCGATCTGAGCGACCACGACCTGATCGGCTATGATGTCGAGACCCCGGCGATCCGTGCGGTCGCGCAACTTTATCCCGCCTTGAGCCGCAACGGCTTCGCCCTGCGGGTGGATAGTGATGTGACGCAATTGGCCGCGATCCGCGCGGGCTTCGGCATCGGCATCTGCCAGGTCGCCCTGGCCGCCGCCGAGCCCGATCTGGTTCGCGTGTTGCCGGAGGCGTTCAGTCTGCCGCTGGAGACCTGGATTGTCATGCACGAAGATCTTCGCGGCAACGCCCGTTGCCGGGTGGTGTTCGACGCCTTGGTCGAAGGGTTGTCAAAGGTTGCGCTTCGGCCGGTCCGCTAGGCCGCCCTGAACAGAAGGACGGCGGTCAGGCCTCCGCCCGGCGTGGTTTCGAGGCGGATTTCGGCGCCCATCTGATGGGCCAAAGTCCGGGCGATCGACAGGCCCAGGCCCGATCCGCCGGTCTCGCGGCTGCGCGAGGCCTCGCCCCGAGCGAAGGGTTCGAAGGCCTGGTCCGCGAAGCCGGGGCTGAGGCCCGGGCCGTGATCGACGATCGCCAGCCGCCATCGGTCGTCGTCGCGGCGGAAACTGACCTCGGCGGCGCCGGCGTAGGCGACGGCGTTCTCGATCAGGTTTTCGACGATCCGGCGCAGCCCCCCGGCGTCGGCCTGGACCTGTCCGGGCGCGGGCGCGTCCAGAGTCACCGACTGGCCCAGGGCCTGACGTTCGCTTACCAGATCGGTCAGCAGCCGCCCGACATCAACCGGCGTCAGAACGACCGGCCGTTCCTCGCCGCGCGCCACCAGCAGGACGTCCTCGATCAGGGTGGCCATCAGGGCCACGTCCCGGTCGGCGCGGGCCCGCTGGTCCGGGTCGTCGATCAGGGCGACCCGCAACCGCAGGCGGGTCATCAGGGTCTTCAGGTCATGGGCCGCCGCCGCCAGCATCCGCATCCGCTCGCCCATCAGGGCCTGGATGCGCGCGCGCATGCGGTTGAAGGCCGAGGCGACGCGACGCGCCTCGGCATGGCCGGTCTCGTCCATCGGCGGGGCGGCGATATCGACAGCGAACCGGTCCGACGCGTCGGCTATGGCTTGAAGGTCGCGGGTGGCGCGGCGCACCGTCCGCCACACCAGAAAGGCCGCCGCCAGCCCCACCGCCAGGTTGAAGACCAGGGCGGCCAGGGCGATGCTGCGCCGCCGCTGGCCCAAGCCAGGCGCGACCACCAGCCTCTGCCCGTCCGCCAGGGCGACGGAGATCGCATAGACAGTAGTGCGTCGAGTTTCCAGCCGAGGCCGAAACCGCCGCTTCTCCTCGGGAACCAGTAGACGGACGTCGCGGTCTTCCAGCGCGGCTCCATAGCTGTGCAGCAGCAACGGCAGAGCGCCGCCGCGTGGACGATAGCCGGCGGGCGTGCCGTCGGCGATGAAGAACCGGGTTGCGTCGCCGTTCAGGGCCACCAGAAGATCGTCGCGCTGGGCCGAAGGCGTGCGGTCCAGGGCGGCCGCAGCGGCGGCGATCCGAACCGGCACGGGCAGTCGCCAGTCGTCTTGGCTGGAGCGTTGCAGCCGTAAGAGCCCGAGGACGCTGATCGCCTGAAAGACAACGACCACCAGCACCAGCGTCAGGGTCAGGCGGTTGGCGAGACCGAGCTGTCTCATGAGACGGCCTGAACGTCGGCTGTGAACAGATAGCCGGCGTTTCGGACGGTGCGGATCAGGCGCGGCTCACGCGGGTGGTCGCCCAGCTTGCGGCGCAGGCGCGAGACCTGGATGTCAATGGAGCGGTCGAAGACGTCGGCCTGACGTCCCTTCAGCACATCCATGATGTCGTCGCGGGACAGGGTCTGTTGGGGGCGTTTGACGAAGGCGGCGAGCATGTCGAACTCGCCGGCGGTTAGTTCGACGCCCTGTCCGTCCGCGCCGGTCAGGGCGCGCGAGGCCAGGTCCAGTCGCCAGCCCTCGAAGACGAAGCAGCGGGCCGGCGGCGAGGGCGCCGCGGCGCGGTCACGGCGGCGCAGCAGGGCCTTGATCCGGGCGACCAGTTCGCGCGGCTCGAACGGTTTGGCGATATAGTCGTCGGCGCCGACTTCCAGTCCGACGACCCGGTCCATGGGCTCGCCCCGCGCCGAGGCGATCAGCACGGGGACCGCGCCTTGCAGGCGGCGGCAGATCGACAGACCGTCCTCGCCCGGCATCATCAGGTCCAGGATCACGAGGTCCGGACGGCGAACCGCCCAGGCCGCCCAGAAGGCGACGGCGTCTGGAAAGGCCGCGCACTCCAGACCTTCGCGCGCCAGCAGGGCGCAGACCAGGTCGCGGATTTCAGGGTCGTCCTCGACCAGATGGATCAGAACCGGCGTCATGGCCCAAGCTTTGGCGCAACCGCCTTCGCCCCGCCAGTAGGGGATACAAGCTGTTACGCACAGGCGCCGATGCGACACACCCCTGGCGGTCGGGTCTGTCAGTCTGCAGTCGTCCGGAACAGGCCGGACCTCGCAAAAGGAGCCTGCCCATGACCGCCCATCGTCCCTTTATCGTCGCCGCCGTCGCGGGGCTGTTGACCGCCGCGGGCGTCGCCGCCGCAGCTGACAGCGCTGAAGCCCAGTCGCGGACGCGCCATCGCTCGACCACCGTCAGCGGCCCCAATCACAGCGCGACGCGAGGCGCGGACATCTATCGCAGCCCCGGCTCGGCGTCGGTCTCTCGTTATGGATTTGTCGATGGTCAAGGCTGGTCCAGCGCCCGCGCCCGCACCACGATCGACACCGGAAGCGGCCATGCCACGACGGCGGTACGCACCGGCCCGGCCGGCAATACCCAGACCCGCACCGCCTCCACCGCCTATGGAGACGACAGCTATAGCCGAGGGTCGAGCGTGCAGACCTCTAACGGCTACGGCTATGATCGCCAGGTCGAGGCCTATCGCGATGATGACGGCGTCACCGTGAATCGTACTGTCTCCGCCAACAATGGCGCCAGCCGCAGTTCGACGGTCACCCGCCCCTACTGACCCTCTTCCCGGTTCGGGCGGAGCTTTCATCCTGTCCTCCGCCCGTCGCCCCGGCCGCGTCCCCCCAACCTCGCGGCCGGGGCCCCTTTCTTTCGAGAGCCCCTATGAAAAGCCTTGTCCTTTCCGCCCTGGTCGCCGCAGCCCTGACGGTCTTCGCCTCGCCCGCCCCGGCGCAGACCCCGGCCGACGCGGGTCGCGCGATGTTCCAGCAGGCGGATGTGAACAATGATGGACGCTTGTCCCGAGTGGAGTTCGACGCTGCGCGTGAGGGACGGTTCGCGCGCGCCGACGCCGACCGCGACGGTCGTCTGACGATGTCCGAGGTACGCGCCCTGAGGCCGGATGGCGGCCCCGCGCCCCAGCGTCGTCCCAGCCGCGAGCAGATCCAGAAGCTGCGCGCCATCGACCGCAACAACGACCGCGCCGTTGATCTGAACGAGTTTCGCGCCCTGAACGGCGAACGGTTCGCCGGCGCCGACCGTAACCGCGACGGCTTCGTCACGCGCGACGAGATCGCCGACCTGGCGCGAGCCTTCACTTTGGGCGGCTGAGCCGGACGCGGGCTGGCGGCCTAGCCCCTATGGCGCAGGTCCAGTACGTCGGGGCCCGGCGTGGGCTTGCGGGTCAGGGGCACGCGCTTCAGCCACAGTTTCAGCGCCTCCCAATGGATGGCCACCACCACCTTAAGCGTCAGCAGGGGCATGGCCAGGGCGGAGGCGGTCAGGGCGCGGTCGGACATCGGCCGGCGCGCGCCGTTCATGCTGGTGGCGATCAGCAGGCCCTCGCTGTCCGAGCCGTTGATGGCCAGGGTCAGGGTGTCGCCCGGGGTCTGACCCTTGAAGTCATAGGTCATGTCCATGTCCATGAAGGGCGAGACATACAGGCGTTTGTCGGTCTGTTGCCGGAACCGGCCCGCCTGGGAGTCGGCCGGCAGCACGGGCAGGACGTAGGATCGGCGCTCGCCGAAGGTGCTGGTGACTTCATAGATCATTGCGGCCAGCCGCCCGTCTTCGTGATGGCAGTAATAGAGGCTGATCGGATTGAAGACGAAACCGAAGACGCGCGGCATGGTCAGAAGGCGGATCGCGCCCTGACCGACATCCACCCCGACCTCGGCCAAGCGAGCCTCGACCTGCGCCCGCAGCGGGCGGTCCGAGCCGTCTCCGTGGTCCCGGTCGCGGAAGGACAGCAGGTTGAACCGGTTGCGCGAAAACGTCTTCAGCCGGGCGTCCAGGGCGTCGATCTCGGCCAGGTCCAGCATCAGCCAGAAGACGCGGTAGTTGAGCCTGTGCTGTTTAGGGCGCAGCCGCGCGTGGAAGACGCCGCCGACATAGAGGGCCGAGGCCTGGGTCACGCCGCCCGCTCGAGTTCGGTCGCCGGCGCCGACAGGTGGATACGGCTGCTCTCGTTCTCGACAGTCCAGGGGCGACGCAACCCGCCCAGCTGTTCAGCCACCGCCAGGCCCGACTGCAGTCCGTCCTCGTGGAAACCCGCGCCGAAATGGGCGCCGCAGAACCAGACCCCGCCATGACCTTGCAGGCTCCACAGTTCCTTCTGCGCCTTAATGGCGGCGGGGTCGAAGATCGGATGCTCGTACAACTCGCTGCGCAACAGGGTTCCGGCGGCGGGCGGGCGCGGCGGGTTCAGGGTGACGAACAGGTCCTGGCCCGGCAGGCCCTGCAGCTTGTTCATCCAGTAGGTGACGCACAGGCCGCCGTCGGCGCCGATATAGTTCCACGACGCCCAGGCCCGCCGGCGGCGCGGCATGAGGCCGGCGTCGGTGTGAAGGATGGTCAGGTTTCGGCTGTACTTGAACGCGCCCAGCAGTTCGCGCTCGCGCGCCGTCGGCTCGGCCAGCATGGCCAAAGCCTGGTCGGCGTGTGCGCCGATGACGACATGGTCGAACCGCTCCTCGGCGCCGGTCGAGTCCTGAACCACCACGCCGCCTTCGACACGGCGGACCTGGTCCACACCCCGGCGTAGACGCACCCCTTCGCCGATCTGGCGCGCCAGTTCCTCGACATAGATCCGGCTGCCGCCGACGACGGTGCGCCACAGCGGACGCCCCACCAGTTTCAGCAGGCCGTGGTTGCCGCAGAAACGCAGGAAGGATTCGGCCGGGTAATCCATCAGGGTGTGAGCCGGCGACGACCAGATGGCGGCGGCCATCGGCAGCAGATGATCGTCCCGGAAGGCTTCGCTGAAACCTTCGCGCTTCAGATACTGGCCCAGGGTCAGGTCGCTGTCGCCCAGGGCGGCCATGCCGGCGGGCGCCGAGCGATAGAAGCGCAGGATCTCCTTCAGCATCGACCAGAAACGCGGGCGGAAAATATTGCGGCGCTGGGCGAACAGGGCGGGGGCGGCATATTCATACCGGCCCTGGTCCAGCGACACAGCGAAGGACATGTCGGTGGCCCGCGTCTCGAGCCCCAGATGGGCGAACAAGGCGATCAGGTTGGGATAGGTCGCATCGTTGAAGACGATGAAGCCGGTGTCCACCGCTGTTTCGCCGGTCGATGTGCGGACGTCGACGGTGTTGGAGTGGCCCCCCAGCCGGTCGTCGCGCTCATAGATCGTCACGTCGTGGCGCTTCGACAAAAGCCAGGCGCTGGACAGGGCGGCGATCCCCGAGCCCACGACGGCGATCCGCAGGCGCGGACCGGTCTCGGTGGGGGACGACAGGGGCATATGAACTCCGGCAAAGAACAAAAAGACGCTGAGGATACGTGGCGATCAAGCGCGCGGATCACGAAATGATCCAGACTTTCACCGGAACCGTATTAGGGTCCATGTATGGACAGGTCTCAGATTTTCAGCGGATTCGGCCGCCCGTGACGCCTGCGGACGGCGAGTATGACCGGCTGATTGAGGCGGTGGCTCTGAGGCGGGACCGCGAGGCTTTTGCGCGCCTGTTCGAACATTTCGCCCCCCGCCTTAAGGCCTATCTGATGAAGGCCGGGGCGCCCGCCGGCGCGGCAGAGGACTTTGCGCAGGACGCCATGCTGACGGTCTGGCGCAAGGCGGAGCTGTTCGACAGCGCCAAGGCCCGCGCCGCGACCTGGATCTTCACCATCGCCCGCAACCGGCGGCTGGACGTGCTGCGCCAGGACGCGCGCCGGACCCCGATGCCCGAGATCGAACTGTCCCAGGACGAGCCGGAACGACCCGACCAGATCCTGTCGATGTCCCAGGACGCCGCGCGTCTGAAGACAGCCATGGCGCGGCTGTCGGCCGACCAGATCGAAGTTCTTCGCCTGGCCTTCTTCCAGGACAATCCCCATTCCGAAATCGCCCGGCTGCTGAACCTGCCGCTCGGTACGGTCAAATCCCGCATACGCAAGGCCATGATCAAACTGCGCACTCTGCTTGAAGACGACGGAGGCGAGGCATGAGCGCCCGTCACAACCCTTCCGAAGAACGGCTTCTGGCCTATGCCGCCGGGACGCTGAGCCCGCCCGAGGCCGTGGTGGTCGCCGCCCATCTGGCGATGCGGCCTGAAAACGACGCCTGGGTCCGCCAGCTTCAGGCGGTGGGCGGCCGCCTGCTGGACGAGCTGGAACCCGCGGCCATGCCCGACGACGCCCTTGCCCGCGTCCTGGCGCGCGCCGAGGCGGACGCCGGACAGGCCCTGGCCTCCACGCCGCTGAACGACATGGCGGGTCTTCCGGAGCCCCTGCGCCGTTATGCGCTCGGCCCATGGCGATGGCTGGGTCCGGGCATGCGCGCCCGCGACGTCCATGCGCCGCGCGACGGCGATTGCCGCGTCATTCTGCTGGAGATCGGGCCGGGTCGCGAGACGCCCAAACACACCCACGGCGGCGTCGAACTGACCTGCGTCATCCACGGCGCCTACGCCACCGAGACCGAACGGTTCGATGTGGGCGACTTCGAAGAGGCGGACACGGAGGTCCTGCACCAGCCCCGCGTGGTGTCGCCCGACCCCTGCTTGTGCGTGGTGGCCCTGGACGGGCAGATTCAACTGGACGGCTGGCTGGGCAAGCTGATCCAGCCGTTTATCAAGCTGTAGGCGAGTGAATAGCTACCCATAGCCGGCCTCAAATGATCGGCGATTGTGGCAGCGAAGCTTGAGGACGCCTTGGTGAATTACTCAGACGGAACGCCGCTCAAAGTTGGAGACGTCGTCGGCCTTGGCGAGGACCGAAACGGCGTTGTCGTGTGTTCGATCGACGACGACGCCTATACGGATAGGTTCACCAAGGATGACTGGAGCCATCTTGGGCGTGGGGTGATGATCGAGTTCCCGATGTGGGGTCTCATCCATTACGAAGAGCCCGAGCCCGACTTGGAACTCGTCGCGCGCGCTTAAGCGGTGATGTCCGTTCTTTAGTGCTGACGCTCAGAACCCGGTCTGATCCTCAGCGGACCTATTTGGGTGAAGCCTTCAAGACGGTGATCGGTGGAATCGCCGCTCGCCAAAGCTGAACGCGATATCGGTCATCGCCCTCAAGCCCGTCGTCCGAAAGATCGCCGAGATTGGCGTAGGATATGCGGGCCGCGTAGTCCCCCGGCTCTATTCCAATGCGGTCTGCGTCATCGCTGTTTTCGGTGCAGCCGAAGACGATCAGCTTGCCACTGGGAAGACTGACGCCGCAGTCGACGATCTGGTCCCAGTCGTCCAGATCCGGGGCGGGCGCGGCGTTCAGAACCTCGATCTCAACCGGCACAGTCATGTTTCGTGCGGTTCCGACCGCGATCAGGTCGGGCCCGATCGCCAGCATCCGCGCTGTGGCGGCCTCGTCCCACAACAGGCCCGGGTCAGTCTGGAAAGCTGCGTCACAGACGTAGAACTGGAAATAGTCAGCGAAGACGTCGAAATGGCGTGAGATGAGCCGCATCGGCGGAGGTTAGACCGGCGAATGCCGGCTCGCCACCCGCAACGAAAGAGCGCGGCCCTTTCGGACCGCGCTCGCGTCGTTCGATGCGGGGAGGTTCAGCCCCTGCGATTGTCGCGGTCGTGACGTTCGTTGCGGACCTGGGCCGACAGACGGTCGAAGCGACGGTCCAGGTCGGTGCGTTCCCAGGCGGTCAGGCCGCCGCGGCGGTAGTTGGCCTCAAGACGCAGCAGGCCGTTGAACTCGCCGCGCAGGCGGCTGGCTTCGCGGCGGCTGAGCTGGCCGGTGCGGACGCCCTGGTCGATGCGGCGGTCAAGATTGACCTGGCGCGCATTGATCGACTGCCAGCTTCCGTAGCCGGCCTGATGGACGGGCGGACGGCCGTGATGGCCATAGGATTGAGCGGCGGCGGGCAGGGCGGCCGAGGCGACGGCGGCCAGGACGACGGCGGGGATGATGAACTTCCGCATGATGTTCTCCTCGGTTGCGGGCCGGTCGGGGTGACCGGCGATAGGGAGATATGACGACGCGGCGGCTGAGCCCGATCTGAACAGGCCCGATCAGGTTCGGTTCATCTAAATGAGAAATACGTCAGGTGCGGAACGTCCCGGTGTTCGCGCAATGGCGTTTCGGCCCGCCCTATTCTATACGGATCATTCAGGGCCTGTTCAGGAGAGCGGCGCCAGATTGACGCCCATGTTCAGCAAGTCAGCCAGTTTGATCGTCGCCGTCGCGACCCTGGCCCTCGCTCCGGTCCTTGTTCCGGCGGCGAGCGCACAGTCGCGCGACGAGCGTCAGCAGACCCAGCCTCAGCCGCGCCAGCCGCGCGTCAGCCCCGATGAGGCGCGCCGTCGTGGCGGCGAGGCCGTCGGCGGCCGTCCCATCGACACCCGCCCGCGCGGCGACGGCGACTACTCCGTTCTGGTGGAACGCGACGGTCGCGTCCGCGAGGTTGTGGTGGACGGTCAGACCGGCCGCACGCGCGACAGCGGATCCTCCAACAACCAGCGTCGCAGGCCAGACTGATGCGTGTCCTTCTTGTCGAAGACGACGTCGATCTGTCGCGCCAGCTGAAGGCCGCCCTGTCCGACGCCGGCTATGCCGTGGACCACGCACCCGACGGCGAGGAAGCCCATTATCTGGGCGAGAACGAGCCCTATGACGTCGTCGTCCTGGACCTGGGCCTGCCCAAGATCGACGGGGTGTCGGTGCTGGAGCGCTGGCGGCGCGAGGGCAAGACCACGCCGGTGCTGATCCTGACCGCGCGCGGCGCCTGGTCGGACAAGGTGGCGGGCTTCGACGCCGGCGCTGACGACTATCTGACCAAGCCCTTCCACACCGAGGAGCTCCTGGCGCGGCTGCGGGCCCTGCTGCGCCGCTCGGCCGGCATCGCTTCGGCGACCCTGGCGTGCGGCGGCCTGAGGCTGGACCCGCGCGCGGCGCGCGCCAGCGTCAACGGCGAGCCTCTGCGGCTGACATCGCTTGAGTATCGGCTGCTTCACTACATGATGATGCACCAGGGCCGGGTCATCAGCCGCACCGAACTGGTGGAGCACCTGTATGATCAGGACTTCGACCGCGACTCCAACACCATCGAGGTCTTCATCGGCCGGCTGCGCAAGAAGGTCGGGCCGGACCGGATCGAGACCGTACGCGGCCTGGGCTATCGGCTGACGCCCCTGATCGGCGAGTCCGAGGCGGCGTGAGCGAGGCGGCGACGCCCGAGCTGCCCTCTGGCGATCGAAGCGCCGACTGGGGCCGCTATCTGGGTCGTCCCGGCCGATCCCTGACGCGCCGGCTGATCTGGCTGGCCTCGGCCTGGATCCTGGTGGCTCTGGTGATCGCGGCCATCGTCCTGACCCAGGCCTTCCAGGAATCGGCGCTGCGGCGACTGGGCGACATGCTCAATGAGACCATCGACGAGATCGTGGTGGCGGCCAGCCGCACCGGCGAGGGCGAGGTCGTGCCCCAGATTCAGGACGCCCGCACCCTGCGGCTGCTGTCGGGAAAATACTGGCAGATCCTGGAGGTTCAGCCGGACGGGACCATGGTCAGCATCGCCCGCTCGACCTCGCTGTGGACCTATGACCTGGCCTTGCCGGTCGACCTGCCGTCCCGCCTGGATGCGGCCTTCGGCGAGGTGATCACCTACAATACCCGGGGGCCCAAGAACGACCCGACCACGCGCGAGCCGCTGCGGGTCGCGGCCAGCATGAAGTCCATCCCCCGGCGCGATAACCCGGTCGTCTTCCTGGCCGCCATCGACCGGTCCGAAGTGGACGCCGATACGCGCCAGTTCGCCACCGTCACCTGGGTGGCCCTGCTGATCCTGGGCCTGGGCCTGGTATTGGCGGTCTTCATCCAGGTTCAGGTCGGCTTGCGGCCTCTCTATGACCTGCGCAACGAGATCGCGGCCGTGCGCCACGGCAAGGCGGCGCGGATCGGACGATCCTATCCGCTGGAGATCCAGCCCCTGGCCGAGCAGGTCAACCGCCTGCTGGACCATAACCAGGAGGTGGTGGATCGCCAGCGCACCCATGTCGGCAATCTGGCCCACGCGCTGAAGACCCCGATCTCGGTCATGCTGGCCGAGGCCGGGACCGCCGACGGCGCCCTGCCCGAACTGGTGCGGCGCCAGACCAAGGTCATGCAGGGCCAGGTCGACCACCACCTGCGCCGCGCCCGCGCCGCCGCCCGCGCCGCCCACGGCCTGGGCGAGACCACCCCCGTGCCCGAGGTGCTGGACGAGCTGGCGGTGATGATCGAACAGGTGTTCCGCGACAAGGGCGTCGAGATCGACTGGCGCGCCCCCGACGACCTGGCCTTCCTGGGCGAACGTCAGGACCTGCAGGAGATCCTGGGCAATCTGATCGAGAACGCGGCCAAGTTCAGCAAGCGGCGCGTCCGCGTCTCGGCCGGCCCCAGCGGTCTGGGCCAGATGATCGTGGTGGTCGAGGACGACGGCCCCGGCCTGCCCGCCGACCAGCGCGAGGCGGTCATGAAGCGCGGCGCCCGGCTGGACGAGAGCGCGCCCGGCTCGGGCCTGGGCCTGTCGATCGTCGAGGACCTGACGCGCGCCTATGGCGGGCGGCTGACCCTGGGCGACAGCGAGATGGGCGGGCTGAAGGTGGTGCTGGAGCTGCCGGCGGCTCAAGCCGGTTAGGGCGGGCCGCCTAGGTCGGGCGGAGCCATCGGCATTCAGGCGCGTTGAACCGCTCCGCCGCGCTGGAGCCCTCATGTTCGCCGCCCGTCTTCGTCACGCCGCCGCCGCCCTGGGCAAGACCGTTCGCGGCCGTATCCCCGCCACCCGCCGCATCCCCAAGCTGACGACCCTGATCGAGGGTGCGGCGCGGGTCGGTTATGGGGCGCGGGGCTTCGTCTATCTGTCGGCGGGGGCGCTGACCCTGCTGGCGGCGACCGACCGGATCGGCGAGGCGGTGGGCACGGGCGGAGCGGCGGGCTGGCTGGCGGAACAGCCGTTCGGGCGGGTCTGGCTGGTGCTGCTGGGCCTGGGCCTGTGGGCCTTCGTCGGCTGGCGCCTGTTGCAGGCCGTGTTCGACGCGGACCATGAGGGCGGCGACCTGAAGGGCTGGGCCACGCGGGCGGGCCAGGCGGCCAGCGGTCTGTTCTACGGCCTGCTGGCGGCCGGGGTGTTCGAATATCTGGACGAGGTCGGCGAGGCGACCTCGCGGGCCGCAGACCAGGCCGAGAGCGTGGCCGAGAACCAGGAGAAGGCGGCCATGGTTCTGGGCCTGCCGTTCGGCGGCCTGCTGCTGATCGTGGCGGGGCTGGTGGTGCTGGGCGTCGGGATCGGCAATATCGTCAGGGCCTTCAGGGACGACTTCGACGCGGCCCTGGCCTGTCCGCCGGCGGTGCGAAAACCGGCGTCGGCCCTGGCGCGGATCGGCTATGGCGCGCGCGGCTTCGCCTATGTGCCGCTGGGGGTGTTCGTGGTCCTGGCGGGGCTGCACGCGCGCTCGGGCGAGGTGACGACGACGGCGGCGGCGCTGGACGCGCTGGAGGCCCAGCCCGGCGGCTCGTGGATTCTGGGCCTGACGGCGGCGGGGCTGATGGCCTTCGGCGCTTTCGCCTTCGTGGAGGCGCGCTGGCGCAGGATCCGGCCGCCGCGGGATCTGAAGCTGGGCTGAGGCTCCCTGTCTCCTCCCTGCGCAGCGGGGAGGTGGCGCGGCGCCCCTTCGCGCCGTGACGGAGGGGTTCTTTACCGCATCCCCGGCGCCTGTGCGGCGTCGAGAGCCCCTCCACCCCTTCGGGGTCCCCCTCCCCATTTCATGGGGAGGAGACGGTCTGGCGTTCGGCGCGTCCTTTCCCATATGCTCCGCAACACCCGCTGTTCCAGAAGGCCCTCGCCATGACCAAGACCCTGAAGATCGACTTCGTTTCCGACGTGGTCTGCCCCTGGTGCGTGGTCGGCCTGGGTGGGCTGGAGACGGCGCTGGCCAGGCTGGAGGGCGAGGGGATCGGCGCCGACATCGCCTTCCAGCCCTTCGAACTGAACCCCCAGATCGCGCCCGAGGGCGAGAACATCGTCGAGCACATCGGCCGCAAATACGGCGCCAGCCCGGAACAGTCGGCCGCCAACCGCGCCATGATCCGCGAGCGCGCCGCCGAGAGCGGCTTCGACATGCGCATGACCGACGACAGCCGCATCTGGAACACCTTCGACGCCCACCGCCTGCTGCACTGGGCGCACGAGACCGCGCCCGACAAGCAGAAGGCGCTGAAACAGGCCCTGTTCACGGCCCACTTCACCGAGAACCGCAACCTGACCGACGCCGGCGTCCTGACCAGCGCCGCCGAGGCCGCCGGGCTGGACCGGGCCGAGGCGGGCGAGGTCCTGGCCTCGGGCCGCTATGCGCAGGCCGTGCGCGGAGCCGAGGAGCTGTGGCGGTCGCGGGGGATCACCTCGGTCCCGGCGGTGGTGGTCGAGGGCAAATATCTGATCAGCGGCGGCCAGCCGGCCCAGGTGTTCGAAGAGGCCCTGAGGAAGATCGCGGCCGAGGTCTGACGGCCGGCGAAATAGACTCATTCGACTCGAAAAAAAATGAGTCTATTTTCGTCTATTCTTGCGCGCGGCGACGGGCGCAGGGGATGGCGATGTCAAAGACCCGGCGGGCAGTATAGGCGCGTTTCGGACCGTGATCAGATGATCGCCCGAGGCGGGGATCAGGGGTTTGAAAACCGGGGGCTTTCGTCGCGGAATTGCGCGCGCCGGGACTTTCCTTCTCCCCTTGCGGGAGAAGGTGGCCGACCCTCGGGCTTGACCCGAGGGGAGGTCGGATGAGGGGTTTCTCCGGCCACCCCCTTACGACCTGTCGACGTCGAACCGACCCCTCATCCGGCCCTTCGGGCCACCTTCCCCCGCAAGGGGAGAAGGAAGGGCCTCAGTCCAGCCCCTCGATCCGGCCGATCCGCAGCCGCCCCACCGTCAGCTCGTCCACATGCAGGCGCCGCACCCGCGCCCGACCCACCGCCAGGGCGCCGACGGCCACGGCCCCGATCGCCAGCGCCCCCAGCGACAAGGCCCCGATCGCCAAGGCCCCCACGGCCAGCGCCCCCGCAGCCCCGCCGCCTGTCGCGACGGATCGGGCGGCGACGGACTTGACGGCGATGGAGGGGCGCGGGGCGGTGGTCATGGCGGCAGAAGACGCCGGGGGGACGGCGGGGTCAACCGCGCTTGACGGCGGACGCGCCTTCGCCACCCCAACCCGTCACCCAAGCCCGCACCACGCCGCCACCGCCGTCCCTCTCCCGTTGGGAGAGGGCTTGAGGCTCGCAGAGCGTAGCGATGCGCCAGCCGAAAGGGTGAGGGTCGTGCGTCTGCGGCGAGGTCCGACCCTCACCCTTTCGCGCAAGTCTGATCGCCTGACGGCTCTCAGGCGCTCAAGCCCTCTCCCAACGGGAGAAGGAGACCTCATCCGGGTTCACGACCCGAAACGCCTTTGCCCGCTGACACAGGAAGCGGTTGATGAAGGTGGTTTTGCCGGTGCCGTTCGGGCCGGCGAGGAGGATGAAGGTGGGCATTATGCCCTAGCTTTCTTCGGCCATTGAAGTGGGGTGCGTTCGATGCCGGACAGCAAAGCTATACCAATCAACGATCTTGATCGGCTAGCGTCCGCTTTTTGACGCATCTCCCGATATCGGCCGATATAGTTTCTGATGAGTTCGTCTACTCGACGATCTAAGTCTTCTAAGACGCGACCGTCATTACAGAAGCGATAGTGCTTACCCCATCCGTTCAGAATGCCATCGACCTTTCTAAGCGTGTGTGTCAGCGATAAACCTCTATCGAGGGTGTTTTCAGATTTCGACGCCTCGACGAATCCTTGGCAACTCTTGTCAAAAACCGCTTCGATAGATGTGATCAGGCGCTCGCGAGATTTCGAGTTCGCGCGTAGAAGGCCGTTTGCGAACTCGATACCCAGAAATTCGAACTGCTTTTGAATGGCGATGGGCTCTGCAGAAGTTTTCTGAGCAGAAAATTCCATGCCCAAGTTAGACAGATACCGTTTCGCTTTAACCAAGCGTGCAGATGCAGCCCGTTTGGTTGGTGCAAGGATCAGTATGTCGTCTATGTAACGGACGCACCTACAGTCTCCCTCATTCATAAGTTTGTCGAACTCACTCAGGCAGATGTTGCCCAGCAAAGGTGAAAGGGAATTCCCCTGAGCAACCCCAATTTCTCCGATTGGAAAGGCGCTCTGCCGAGACCGTAGCTCCGCCATATTGGCCAGCTCAACGGATATCGCCTGCTCGAACAACGCCATGAACCGGGCGTTTGGAACTGCCTTCTCGACTATGTTGATAACCCGCGATTTAGGGATGCGCGTGAAAAAGCTGGTTATGTCAGCTGACACAACGTGAGTCGCTCCATCCCCAATAGATTGCAGTGCACAGGCAATCGCTCCAGGGACTGCGGATGGTTCCGTCTCGCTCCGCTTCCTCAATCCACCGAAGCTGAACGGACTCTCGAAATAGGGACGAAGCGCTTCCGTGTCGGTCAACACGTTCAATATGGCTCGCTGGACGATCCGTGACTCCACGCTGGCGAGCACGATAGGACGGAACTCGCCCGTCTTCTTTCCGTCTCTCAGTTTTGGGATCGGCAAGCCCTTCGCGGGCGGAAACACAAATCGCTCTCTGCTCAAGCGATAGGCTAACGAGCGAAGTTTCCCACTGGCATTCTCGCGAAACTGATCGATTTCGCTTCGCACCGTTGCGGAGGTCGAAAATCGACCGTTGCCCTCGATCGCACGCCACGCGGCTTCAAGGTTGGCTTGCTTGTAGACTGCTTTGAAAGGGTCAGCTGACACGTCTCAGGGTCCGATCTGGTTCGCCCAAACCCGTCCGACGGTGGCTACCCTCTCCGGAGGTGCCTTTCGGCCCTATCCGAACGGGCGCGGCGACGAGTTGTCCCGCCACCGACCCGCCGCCTCGGAAATCCAGCGCACCAGTAGAACCGGTCACCTTCACTCCGGACGCAAGAAGCGATCCCCCCAGAAGCGCCACGAGGACACAACCTATGAGGGAGCGTGCGACAGGCGCACGTTTTTGCGAATTTCCGCCACCGAAATCTCCTTGGGGACCCGCGTATCGTTTTTGCGGGCTCTGACAAGGTCTCGCGGCGAAAACGCGCCTCCTCCACGGGACCCATCGTTGAAAAGGAACCAGCCGCCCAGATCGTCCCCCTAACTTGGAGGGTGAGAGTTGCAGCAGGTCGAGAGTCGAACGGGTCCTGGCTACCCTCTCCGGAGGTGCCTTTCGGCCCTATCCGAACGGGCGCGGCGACGAGTTGTCCCGCCACCGACCCGCCGCCTCGGAAATCCAGCGCACCAGTAGAACCGGTCACCTTCACTCCGGACGCGAACGTAGTAAGAACATTATACCCAATCTTGGACCATAGTCAAAATGGCGCTTGAGGTGTCACACCTTCACCTCCACCACCCCGCCCCCGGCCCGGAACTTCGCGCTCATCTCCGCCATCCCGGCCTCGGCATCCACCAAACTCGCCCCCGCATCATTCTGCGCCATCGCATCCCGCCGGATGTCCTGGCTGATCTTCATGCTGCAGAATTTCGGGCCGCACATGGAGCAGAAGTGGGCGGTCTTGTGGGCTTCCTTGGGCAGGGTGGCGTCGTGGTATTTGCGGGCGGTCTCGGGGTCGAGGCCGAGGTTGAACTGGTCCTCCCAGCGGAACTCGAACCGGGCGCGCGACAGGGCGTCGTCATGCATCCGGGCGGCGGGGTGGCCCTTGGCCAGGTCGGCGGCGTGGGCGGCGATCTTGTAGGTGATGACGCCGTCCTTGACGTCCTGACGGTCGGGCAGGCCCAGATGCTCCTTGGGCGTGACGTAGCAGAGCATGGCCGTGCCGAACCAGCCGATCATGGCCGCCCCGATGGCGCTGGTGATGTGGTCATAGCCAGGGGCGATGTCGGTGGTCAGCGGGCCAAGCGTATAGAAGGGCGCCTCGTGGCAGTGTTTCAGCTGCTCATCCATATTGGCCTTGATCTTGTGCATCGGCACATGGCCGGGGCCTTCGATCATGACCTGGCAGCCCTTGGCCCAGGCGATCTTGGTCAGTTCGCCCAGGGTCCGCAGCTCGGCGAACTGGGCCTCGTCATTGGCGTCGGCGATCGAGCCGGGGCGCAGGCCGTCGCCCAGGCTGAAGCTGACGTCATAGGCCCGCATGATGTCGCAGATGTCCTCGAAATGCTCGTAGAGGAAGCTCTCCTTGTGGTGGGCCAGGCACCACTTGGCCATGATGGAGCCGCCGCGCGAGACGATGCCGGTGACGCGTTTCGCCGTCATCGGCACGAAGGGCAGGCGCACCCCGGCGTGGATGGTGAAATAGTCGACGCCCTGTTCCGCCTGTTCGATCAGGGTGTCGCGGAACACCTCCCAGGTCAGGTCCTCGGCTATGCCGTTCACCTTCTCCAGCGCCTGATAGATGGGCACGGTGCCGATGGGGACGGAACTGTTGCGGATGATCCAGTCGCGGATGTTGTGGATGTTGCGGCCGGTCGACAGGTCCATGACATTGTCCGCGCCCCAGCGGGTGGCCCAGACCAGTTTGTCGACCTCGTCGTCCACGCTCGACAGGACGGCCGAGTTGCCGATGTTGGCGTTGATCTTCACCAGGAAGTTTCGGCCGATGATCATCGGCTCGACCTCGGGGTGGTTGATATTGTGCGGGATGATGGCGCGGCCGCGGGCGATCTCTTGCCGGACGAACTCGGGCGTCACGAAGTCGGGGATGGCGGCGCCGAAGTCTTCGCCGTCGCGGATACAGGGGCTGTTTTGCTCGCGGCGCAGGTTCTCGCGGATGGCGACATATTCCATCTCGGGCGTGATGATCCCGGCCTGGGCGTATTCGTACTGGGTCACCGGGCGGCCCTCGACGCCCTTGAAGACGCGGTGGTGCGAGGTGTCGAACCGGGGGGCCAGGTTCTTGCCGCTGGCGTGGCCGTTGTCCTCAGGCTTGACCTCGCGCGGGTTGGCGACGGGGGCGATGTCGCCGCGATCCAGTTGCCACGACGACTTCACCGAGGGCAGGCCGCGCTTGATGTCGATGGTCACGGTCGGGTCGGTGTAGGGGCCGGAGGAGTCATAGATGGTCACCGGCGGCTCGTTGGCCGACGGGTGGACGGCGACCTCGCGGAACGGGACACGGATATCGGGGTAGAGTTCGCCGGCGACATAGACCTTGCGGCTGCCGGCGCGTTCGCCGGTGGGGATGGCGCCGGTCTCCTTCATCACCTGCTCGCGGGCGTCCTTGAGGGCGAGCTCGACGTTGGGCTCTTCGGGCAGGGCGGGCGGGGTGACTTGGATGTTCATGGCGGCCTCAAACGGTTTGAGGTCCGCCGACGTCGGGCGTGCCGGTCCTTGAGCGCGAACAGGGCGCGTGGACCAAAAGCGTACTCATCCCTTCGCCGGCATGACCCGGATCAGGTTCGACGGGTCAGGCGGCTACGCCAATCTCAGCCGCTCGATCGCGACCCCCCGGAGAACGAGGATCAGGGTGACGCCGGGGGAGGTCGGCGTCAAGCGGGGGGCGAGCTTGGCTGGAAAACACCTCGAATTCGCGTGGGATAAGGGGCGAAACGGTCTTGCCCGTCGGTCTTCGGGGCGGCAAACGGGGCCGGTGTCTATCCAATCCCTGATCATCGACTGCGACCCCGGCGTGGACGACGCCGTGGCGCTTTTCCTGGCCTTCGCCGCCCCCGAGCTGGAGGTGCTGGCCGTCACCACCGTGGGCGGCAACGTCCCCGGCGCCCTGACCCAGCGTAATGCGCGGATGATGCGCCAGATCGCCGGCCGTGAAGACGTGCCGGTGTTCGGCGGCGCCGAACGGCCGCTGAAACGGCCGCCGGCCGGGGCGGGCGACTTCCACGGGGCGGAGGGTCTGGGCGACCTGGAGCCGTTCGCGCCGACCGGCATCATCGCCGACGGGCCGGCGGCCAACGCCATCGTCGACCTGGTGATGAAACGCCCGGCCGGATCGGTCGCCGTCGCCGTCCTGGGCCCCATGACCAATCTGGCCCTGGCGATGAAGCGCGAACGGCGTCTGGCCGAGCATCTGGGCCCGGTCGTGGTCATGGGCGGGGCGCGGTCGGAGGGGGGCAATGTCACCGCCTCGGCCGAGTTCAACATCTGGGCCGACCCGGATGCGGCGGCGGTGGTGTTCGGCGCGGGCTGCGAGGTGATCGCCTTCGGCCTGGACGCGACGCACCAGGTGCGGGCGACCGAGGACCGGATCCGCGCCATCGAGAAGATTCGCACCGAACCGGCGCGCACGACGGCGGCCCTGCTGCGGTTCTCGCAACGGACCGAGCGGCAGGCGACAGGAGAGGCGGCGCCGCCCCTGCACGACCCCTGTCCCATCGCCTGGCTGATGAGGCCGGACCTGTTCACCCTGAAGCCCTGCCGGATCGAGGTCGAGACCAACTCGGAGCTGACGCGCGGCCATACGGCGGTGGAGTTCCGCGTCGATCCCGCCGCCGCGCGCCACCGCTGGGCCGTCGCGGCGGATGCGCAGGGGGTGTTCGACCTGCTGGCCGAGACGCTGAAGGCCAAAAAATGAGGATTACCGTCGTCGGCTCGATCAACCTGGACCTGGTGGCGGCGGCGCCCCGCCTGCCGGCCCCGGGCGAGACGGTGACGGGGGCCAGCCTGGCCCGTTATCCGGGCGGCAAGGGCGCCAACCAGGCCTATGCCGCCGAGAAACTGGGCGCCGAGGTCAGCCTGATCGGCCGGGTCGGGAACGACGCCATGGCCGGCGAGGCCCTGGCTCTGATGTCGGATCTGGGCGTCGATCTGGCGGGGGTCGAGGTGGACCTTGCGGCCCCGACCGGCGTGGCCCTGATCGCCGTCGATCCCGGCGGCGAGAACCAGATCGTGGTGGCGGCCGGGGCTAATCACCTCGTCACACCAGAGCAGTTGCCGCAGCGGATAGAGGGCGCTCTGATCGTCCAGCTGGAGCTGCCGGTCGAGACGGTCGAGGCGGCGGTGGGCCGTGCGACCGGTTTCGTCTGCGCCAACCTGGCCCCGGCGGCGCCGGTGTCGGAACTGCTGCTGCGCCGCGCCGACCTGATCGTCGTCAACGAGATCGAGGCCGCCTTCTACGGCGACAGCCTGCACCGCGGCGGCGGCCGCGTGGTCGTGACCAAGGGCGCCAAGGGCGCGGCCATGTACCAGCGCGGAGTCGAAATGGCCTGGGCGACCCCGCCCATGGTCGAAGCCGTCGATGCGACCGGAGCCGGCGACGCCTTCGTGGCGGCCATCACCGTGGCCCTGCTGGAGGGGATGGAGCCGGACGAGGCGCTGCGCTTCGCCTGTGCGGCGGGCGCTGTCGCCGCCACGCGGCCGGGAGCTCAGCCGTCCGCGCCGGAGCGGGCGGAGGTTTTGGCCGCGGTGGCGAGGGGCTGATCGACCGGGCGCAGACCGGGACGTCTCGGCTCAAGCGGCCGGGGGCGGCGGGCCGGGAGGCGGGGGGAAGTCGAGGGGGGCGACGGCGGCCCCGGGGGAGCCGGCGACGACCATTTCGTACAGACGCGTTCCGACCGGCGACCAGGTGACGGCCTCGATCACCACGATCATCGCGACCTGGACCCCCAGACCCCAATACCAGGCCGGGTGTATCCGACGGGCTTTCCGCAGGTCCACGATCATGCCGATGACCGGAAACAGCAGGGTCACGACCGCCGTCGCCTCCCACGCCCAAGGAGCTAGCAACGGCATGGGCAGCAGCCGACCGACGCCCGGCCCCAGCAGGATGGCCATGGCCGAATAGTGAAGGCGGCGATGCCAGTCGGTCGATCGCCGAAGAACGACCGCCGCAATCGTCAGGCCCACGAAGGTGATGAGCGACAGGGGGTCGAAGACGAGGAATTGCAGGGGCCGGAAGAAGAAGGGAACCTCGCCCCGACGCACCATAGCCTCGGTCACCAGCCAGCCCAGGATCAGCATGGGCGCCAGCCAGACGGTCGCCAGCCATCCCAGCGGCCGATGCCACCGGACCTGACCTGTGGCGATCAGCAGATTCTGCGTCAGAAAGATCGCCAGCCAGCCCATGAAGACGACGGCATGCGCGTGCAGCAGCAGCGGGGCGTCAAAGCTGGACCGCCCCATCGCCAGCTGAAGCGAAAAGCCCGCGACGATCACCAGAACCATGACGATGGCGAGTCCCGGAAAGACCCGTTCAACCGCCGGCGTGCGCGCGGGCGCATTGTGTGCGTTTGTCATAACCACCCCCCGATGTCCGCGCGGGACTGTATCGCCCGGCATGAAGATTTCAATCTCGAATATCAACGAAATGTGAGGGGCCGGGTCGAGGGCGGTTTGGGCTGGAGCGAGCGCTGTTGTCGAGGAAGGCTCGAAGATATCAGTTCAGCGGCGATGTGACACTGTAACGCCGTAAGGGCTTGCCGCCTGCGTCGCGGCGCCCTTAGCTGCGGCTTCGAGTTTTGTGGGGATGTCTGATGATGATGCGCGTTCGTGGGGCCGGTGTAGCGCTGGCGGCTGTATTGATGGCGTCGGCGACGGGGGCGGCGTTCGCCCAAAGCCCGGCGCCGGCGATTAGCGTCTATCAGCAGCCGCCACAGCCCATCGCCGACATTCTGGACGCCAAGCCGACGCCGTCGTCGATGCTGAGCCCTGATCGCAAGACTCTTGTGCTGATGGACCGGTCGAACCTGCCCAGCATCAAGGCCCTGGCCGAGCCGATGCTACGGCTGGCGGGAACGCGGATTAATCCGCGCAACAACGGCATGGCGGAAAGCCGGGTGTCGTGGCTGACAGGGCTGAGTCTGCAGGCGGTGGATGGCGGACCGTCTCGCGTGGTGGCTCTGCCGGCCGAGGCGCGGTTCACCGCGCCGCGGTTCTCGCCCGACGCCAAACATCTGGCCCTGGTGCTGGACCGGCCGACGGGGCTGGAGCTGTGGATCGTGGATGTGGCAACGGCGCGGGCGCGCAAACTGACCGAGCCGGTGGTCAATATGACGGGCGGAACGGGCTATGAATGGCTGCCCGACAGTTCGGGCCTGCTGGTCGAGGCGGTCCCGGCCGGTCGGGGGCCGGCGCCCGATGTGACGACGGCGCCGACGGGGCCGAATATCGAGGAGACGGCCGGGCGCGCAGCGCCGGTGCGGACCTATCAGGACCTGCTGTCGAACCCCGGCGACGAGGCTCTGTTTGATCACTATTTCACGTCGCAGCTGACCCTGGTTCCGCTGAACGGCCGTGTACGGACGATCGGAGCGCCTGCGGTCTATCTGGACAGCGCCGTGTCGCCGGACGGGCGCTATATCCTGCACGAGATCGCCAAGCGGCCCTATTCCTATGCCGTGCCTGCGGGCCTGTTCCCGACCGAGATCGTGGTGACGGACCTGAACGGGCGGGTGGTGCGCACCGTCGCCGATCTGCCGCTGAGGGACGATGTGCCGACCGCCTTTGACGCCGTGGCGCCGGGGCCGCGTTCGGTGGGCTGGAGGGCCGATGCGCCGGCGACCCTGACCTGGGTCGAGGCGCTGGACGGCGGCGACATCAAGCGCGAGGCCGAGTTCAGGGACCGGGTCTTCATGCAGGCCGCGCCCTTCGCGGGCGAGCCGATCAAGCTGATCGATCTGAAGGAGCGGTTCGGCGGGATCGTCTGGGGCAAGGACGACCTGGCCGTCGTCAACAGCCGCTGGTTCAACACCCGGCACGAGACGCGCTTCGTGGTCGATCCGTCGAACCCGGGCGAGGGCAGGCTGCTGCTGGAGCGGAACTATCAGGCCCGCTACGACAATCCGGGCCAGCCGGTGACCCAGCCGAATGCGGCGGGCCGGTCGGTGATCCGGTTCGATCCGCAGGGGCGGATCCTGATGTCGGGCGCCGGGGCGACGCCGCAGGGCGAGTTCCCCTTCCTGGCCGCTATGGACCCGGCGACGGGGCGCAGCGAGCGGCTGTGGACATCGGCCGACACGGACTACGAGGCGGTGGTCGGCTTCCTGGACGCGGACGGCAAACGGGTGGTGACGCAGCGCGAGACGCGGCTGGATCCGCCCAACCTGCAGATCCGCGATCTGACGACGGGCCAGACCACGCAACTGACCCAGTTCCCCGATCCGGCCCCGCAGCTGGCCGGGGCGACGCGCCAGCTGGTGACCTATGAGCGGGCGGACGGGGTGAAGCTGTCGGGGACCCTGTATCTGCCGGCCGGCTACGACAAGGATCGCGACGGGCCGTTGCCGATGCTGATGTGGGCCTATCCGGCCGAGTTCACCGATGCGGCGGTGGCGGGCCAGACGGTGGATGTGCAGAACCGGTTCGTGCGGCCGGGCGGGTCCAGCCATCTGTTCCTGCTGACCCAGGGCTATGCGATCTTCGACAACCCCTCCATGCCCATCATCGGCAAGGACGGGGCCGAGCCGAACGACACCTATGTCGAACAGCTGGTCGCCGACGCCCAGGCGGCCGTCGATGCGGTGGTCGGGATGGGGGTGGCGGATCGCGACCGGATCGCCGTCGGGGGCCACAGCTACGGGGCCTTCATGACCGCCAACCTGCTGGCGCACAGCGACCTGTTCCGCACCGGCATCGCGCGGTCCGGCGCCTATAACCGCACCCTGACCCCGTTCGGCTTCCAGTCGGAGCAGCGCAACTATTGGGAGGCGACCGAGATCTATACCGAGATGTCGCCCTTCACCTATGCGAACAGGCTGAACGAGCCGATCCTGCTGATCCACGGCGAGGCGGACGACAACTCGGGCACCTTCCCGGTCCAGTCCGAGCGCTTCTATGCGGCGCTGAAGGGGCTGGGGGCGACGGCGCGTTACGTCACCCTGCCGCTGGAGGCGCACGGCTATCGCGCGCGGGAATCCGTGGGTCATACCCTGTGGGAGATGACCCGTTGGCTGGACCTGTACGTGAAGAACGCGCCGCCGAAGCCGGCGGCTAACTAAGGGCTCAAGGCTTCGCCGCAGCCGCTTCGGTTGCGGCGTTGACGGCGGCGAGCCGGGCGTCCTGTTCCGCCTGGCGCGGGACGCCGAAGACCGCGCGCAGGCTGTCGGGGACCAGGGCGCGGTCGTAGGGTTCCAGGGTGGCTGGGGCGTCGCGGGTCTTGCGGGTCTGGGTGCCGTAGATCTGCGGCTTGTCGATCATTTGCAGATAGCGGTCCAGGGTCGCGGCGGCGATCCAGGCGCCTTCGGGCGAGCCCTTGGCGACGGCGGCGACGGCCAGGCTGTGGGCCAGAAGATAGTCTTCGGGCGTGGAGCCGTGCTGGAAGACGAAGGCGGCGGCGCGGTAGTCCTCGCCGGTCTGAAGCGCGCCGGCGTCGAGCAGGGCGCGGGTCTGGACGCGGCGGGCGGCGTCGGCGGCGTGCATTTCCGTGACGAAGGCGCGGTCCCTGAACCGTTCGGGCGCGACCTGGCGGATGGACTGGTCGGCGGCGAAGATGGCGGCCATTTCGGCGTTGTCCTGGACCGGGGCGTTCTGGGCGAAGGCGGGCGCGCCGATGGCGAGGACGACGGCCGCGACGGCGGCGGCGCAGGACAGACGCATTGGGATCTCCGCTGAAGTTTGAGCCGGGATTGATCGGCGTGTTTGCGGCCGAATCCGGGCGGCGGGATTACGGTGCTGTCAGGGTCTGACGATCAGCCGCACCACTTCGCCGGCATGCAGGCGGTCGAAGCCGGCGTTGATGTCGTCCAGGGGGATGACGCCGCTCATCAGACGGTCCACCGGCAAGCGGCCCTGGCGGTACAGCGCGACGTAGCGGGGGATGTCGCGGCTGGGCACGCAGGCGCCGATGTAGGAGCCCTTCAGCGTCCGCTCCTCGCCGACCAGTGAGACGATGTTGACGGCCAAGGCGGCGTCGGGCGGGGGCAGGCCGGCGGTGACGGTGGTTCCGCCGCGCCGGGTCATCTTCCAGGCGTTGTCGAGGGCGCGGGCCGAGCCGGCCATCTCGAAGGCGAAGTCGGCGCCGCCGTTGGTCAGGGCGCGGATCTGATCCACCGCATCGGCGTCGGCGGCGTTGACGGTCTGGACGGGACCGAGCGACCGGGCCAAATCCAGCTTGTCCTCGGACAGATCGACGGCGATCACGGGGCTGGCGCCGCTTGCCAGGGCGCCGAGGACGCTGGCGAGACCCACGCCGCCCAGGCCGATCACGACAACGCTCTGTCCCGCCTTGACGCCGGCGGTGTTCACCACGGCGCCGACGCCGGTCAGGACGGCGCAGCCGAACAGGGCCGCCTCCTCGAACGACAGCTCCGGGTCGATCTTCACCAGCGACCGGCGCGAGACCACGGCGCGCTGGGCGAAGGCGGAACAGCCGAGGTGATGGCTGACGGGTTCGCCCTCGCGGAAAATGCGCCGCCCGCCGGACAGAAGTTCGCCCCGGCCGTTGGCGGCGGCGCCGGGCTCGCAGAGAGCGGGGCGGCCGCCGGCGCAGGGCGCGCAATGGCCGCAGGACGGCATGAAGACCATGACGACGTGATCGCCGACGGCCAAGTCCGTTACGCCTTCGCCGAGGGCTTCGACCACGCCTGCGGCTTCATGACCCAGGGCCATGGGCAGGGGGCGAGGCCGGTCTCCGTTGATGACGCTGAGGTCGGAGTGGCACAGGCCCGCGGCCTTGATCGACACCAGCACCTCGCCGGGGCCGGGCGGGGCGAGCGTCACGGTCTCGACCGACAGGGGGCGGCTGTCGGCGTAAGGGGGCGTGGCGCCCATGGCGAACAGAACAGCGGCGCGGGTCTGGATGCTCATGGTCAAGCCTTCGTCATCGGTCCCTTATCGATAGGCGCTTGACGCAACGTCGTCCAAGCCCGAGCGTCACGGGCAGGGCGGCGCGGAATGTCGCCCGGTAGAGGACGACTGACAATGCCGAAGACCGAACTGGGGCCCTTGGCCGAACGCGCGACCTACAAGGCGTTTCACATGGTCTCGACCCGCTGGGCCGACAACGACCAGTACGGCCATATCAACAACGCCAAATTCTACGAATTCGTGGACTCGGCGGTGAACGCCCATCTGCTGATCGCCAATGCGCTGGACGAGTCCATCGGCCTGGTGGTCGACAGCGGCTGCCAATACACCTCGGCGCTGAAATTCCCCGATGTAATTGAGGTCGGGATCAAGGTGGACCGGATCGGCACCTCGAGCGTCAGCTACGGCTTCGCCGTGTTCAAGCGCAGCGCCGACGTGCCTGCCGCCGTCGGCCATTTCGTCCATGTCTATGTCGACGCCGAGACGCGCCGACCCAAACCCCTGCCCGCCAAGCTGAGGGCGGTTGTGGAGAATCTGCGGGCCGACTGAGGACGGTTCAGTCGTCCAGCCGACCGGTCAGGAACAGCACGCCGACGGCGGTCAGGGCGCCCAGGGTGAAGGCGGCGAGGATTGAGCCGGCGGCGACGGCGGCGGGGACGGTGACGGGGCGGGTCTCGTACCATTCGACGATGTCGGCCTCGTGCAGGTCGTCGTCGGCGCGGCCCTCGGCTTCATAGATGTCGGTGGTGTTCATCGGGGGCTCCTTCGTCGGCTTCAGGGATCAATACCCGCAAACCGTCGCGGTTCCACCCCACACGCCTGTTCTCGGCCCATCGTGACAGCCCGTCGCGCATCGGCTAGGACGCGCGGCTCAGGTTTCAGACTCTCGAAGACGATCCCCATGGCCGGCCACTCGAAATTCAAGAACATCATGCACCGCAAGGGGCGCGCCGATGCGCAGCGCTCCAAGCTGTTCTCCAAGTTGTCGCGCGACATCACGGTGGCGGCCAAGTCGGGCCTGCCCGATCCGGCGGCCAATCCGCGCCTGCGTTTGGCGGTCAACAACGCAAAGGCCGAAAGCCTGCCCAAGGACGTGATCCAACGGGCCATCAACAAGGCCTCGGGCGGCGACGTCGATACGATGGAAGAGGTCCGCTACGAGGGCCGGGGCCCCGGCGGCGTCGGCATCATCGTCGAGGCCCTGACCGACAACCGCAACCGCGCGGCCTCGAACATCGGTGCGGCCTTCAAGAAGAACGGCGGCGCGCTGAGCGAGATGAACTCGGTCGCCTTCATGTGGGATAAGGTCGGCCAGATTATCTACAAGGCCGAGGCCGGCACCGAGGACGAAGTGATGGAGGCCGCCATCGAGGCCGGCGCCCAGGACGTCGAGAGCGACCTGGTCAAGCCGGATATCTACGAGGATGCGCCGGGCCACACCATCTGGACCGCCTTCGAGGACCTGAACGAAGTGGCCGAGGCCATGTCCAAGGTGCTGGGCGACCCCAAGTCAACCGCCATCGTCTGGAAGCCCCAGTCGGAAGTGACCGTGACCGGCGAGGCTGTCGGCACCCTGTTCAAACTGCTGGACGCCCTGGACGCCGAGGACGATGTGCAGAACGTCTATTCGAACGAGGACATCTCGGACGAAGACGCGGCCAAATACGCTGGATAATACGTATACGGGGTGATCGACGAACGGAGGTCTCGACACCTTCGTAACCCGAGATTAACGTATGGTCTTAGGACGGTGAGCGGTTCGATTCGCCTCTGGGGCAGACATCGGTGCCGCCTACCGCGATGCGGGCATACGACGCGGGGCGCGACCATGAAACTGACCAGAATTGACCGGGTCCTGTCGCGCGGCGGCAAGACGGAACAGGCCAAGGATGCGCCGTCTGCGCTGGATCGCGCTGCTGAACAGGACGTCGCCGGCCTGATCGGCGAACGGTTCGAGACGATCCAGGACAGTCTGGATCAGCTGTCGGAAATGGCGCAGCGGTTCGGGACGTTCGAAAGCCTGCTGGGTCAGCTGCGCGAACCGCTGGACGCCGAGTTCAAATCGCGGCGCGACAACCACATCGAGCTGATCAATCTGCGCAACGCCAATGCGGCGACGATGAAACAGGTCGGCGCGTTGAACGCCGAGGTCCGCAAACTGTCGGACGCCCTGGCCGAGTCCGAGGCCAAGGCCGAAGATCTGGCGGCGCGCGGCGGCGAGGCGACGAACAATTTGCAGGAAGCCCGGGTCGATCTGGGCCGGCTGCGCAGCGAACTGGCCCAGGCCGCGACGCGGTTGGAGGGGCTTGAGACGACCGAACGCGCCTCAGCTCAACGGATCCGCGAGCTGGAGCAGGATCAGGACGCCCTGCGCAACCAGTTGAAACAGACCGAGGCCGGTCGCGCCGAATCCGACAAGACGCGCAGTCAGGTGCAGCGCGACTTGGCCCTGGTGCTGGAAGAAAACACCGCCCTGCGCCGCCGGATCGACGAGGTCGGCGCCGAGGTCGCGGGGCTGGCCCGCACCGCCGCCGCCGGCGAAGGCCAGCTGGCCACCGAACGCGCCCGCGCCGCCTCGGAACAGGCCGAGGCCGCCCGCGCGATCCGCTCGCTGGAGACCCAGGTGGAATCGGCCCGCGCCGAGATCGCCGCCCTGACCGCCCGACTGGACACCGCCACGGCGCGCGCCAATGGGCTGGAAGTGCTGAACAGCGAACAGGCGTCGCGCCTGAACGAGCTTCAGACCGGCGCCCATGCCGTCGAACGGCGGGCCGACACGCTTCAGGTCGCGCTGGACCGGGCCGTGGAACGAGTCCGCACCCTGGAGATCGAGACCGAGGAATCGCGTCAGCGTCAGGCTTCGATGGAAGTGGCGCGCGTCGCCGCCGTCGATCGCGCCGAGGCCCTGACCAAGGCGGCCATGGCCCACGACAAGGCCATCGCCCGCGCTGAGGAGCGCACCGCCAAGCTGCAGGCCAAACTGGCCGCCGCCCAGGACGAGCATGAGGCCCGGGTCCAGACCCTGACTCAGCAGATCAGCGCCCTGCGCGAGGATCTGGAAAGCGCCCGCGCCGAGGGGGCCATGTCCGCCGCCGCCCTGGACGCCGCCCGTCGCGGCCGTGGCGGGCGGGCCACCATCGCCGATGCCGCCGCCCAATTGCAGGCCATCGTCGGCTGATCGGGATCGAAGCGCGGAACCTGCGCCTTTGAGCTGGATTAAGGCGGGGACCGCGAGACCCGCCGATCCCGGCGGCCGCCCCGCATATCGGGGTGGATGGCGTCCGGGTCGCAGAGACGACGACCGCCCATGGACATCACCCAGCTGATCCTCGACGACCACGCCGAGCAACGCCGGCTGTTCTCGATCATCGAACAAATCGAGCCGACGGACGTCGAGGCGCTGAGCGCGGTATGGCTGAGGCTGTCGGCCTTTCTGGACGTCCATGCCGAGGCCGAAGAGCGGTTCTTCTATCCCGACCTGATGAAACTGGGCGAGGGCGCCAACGACGCTGAAGACGGCACGGTCGAGGGCGAGACCGAGGACGCCATCGAGGATCACAACAAGCTGCGCGACGCGGTCAAGGCCGTGGAGGCGCATGAGGTCGGCAGCCCCGCCTGGTTCGCCGCCGTGGGCGAGGCCAATGTGGTCAACTCCAAACATATGGGCGAGGAGGAACGCCAGGGCCTGACCGACTTCCGCCTGAACGCCGACGTGGCGACGCGGCATGCCCTGGCGGTGAAGTTCGCCGCCTTCGAAGCCGAGCACATCACGGGGGTGAAACCGGTCAACAAGGACCCCGAGGCCTATGTCGAGGCGCACGGCTGAGGTTGGCGTCGGCGCCGTTTCGATCCGGGAGGCCAAGCTGTTCATTGCCCGATAACCCTCTTTGCGGCATGAGGGGAACGGATGGCGAACGAACCTGTCAGAATCATCGGGCTGGACCCGGGCCTGCGGCGCACCGGCTGGGGGGTGATCGTCTCGGACGGCGCGCGTCTGCGGTGGGTCGCGCACGGAGTGGTGGCCCCGCCCGAGGCGGCGCCCTTTTCCGAGCGCCTGCTGTTCCTGTTCGAGGCCCTGGGCGTCATTTGCACCGACCACGGCTGCGAGGAGGCGGCGGTGGAAGAGGTGTTCGTCAACGTGAACCCGTCCTCTACGCTGAAGCTGGGCCATGCCCGGGCGGCGGTGATGCTGGCCCCGGCCAAGCTGGGCCTGGCGGTCGCGGAATATTCGCCCAATCTGATCAAGAAGGCCGTGGTCGGCGCCGGCCATGCGGACAAGAGCCAGATTGCCTTCATGATCAAGCGGCTGTTGCCGACTGCCGGCGACGTGAAGGCCGACGCCGCCGACGCCCTGGCCGTTGCAGTCACCCATGCGCAGCTGAGGAAACGGTCTCTGTTGGAAGCCATGCACCGGGGGGCGGCGTGAGGGCGGCGGATCATGTCTCCTCCCCATTGCTTGCAATGGGGAGGTGGCGCGGCGCGGCTTCGCGCCGTGACGGAGGGGTTCTTTCCGCGCGGCAGGTGTCGGTGGGGCGTCAAGAGCCCCTCCACCCCCGGCTGCGCCGGCGGTCCCCCTCCCCATTCGCTGCGCGAACAGGGAGGAGACTTTCGTGATCGGTCGTCTGAGAGGCGTGCTGGCCGAGGTCGGGGAGGCGGATTGTCTGATCGACTGCGCCGGGGTCGGCTATGTGGTGTCGTGCGGGGCGCGGACCCTGGGGCGGCTGCCGGCGCCGGGCGACGAGGCCACGGTCCATGTCCATTCGCAGTGGAGCGAGGACGCGGGGCCGCGCCTGTACGGATTTCTGACGCGGGACGAGCGGCGGGCCTTCACCACCCTGTTGGCCATTCAGGGGGTCGGGCCCAAGGCGGCCCTGGCGGTGCTGGACGTGCTGCCGCCAAGCGAACTGGCGGGGGCCGTGGCGCGCGAGGACAAGGCGGCGGTGGCGCGGGCCAATGGGGTGGGGCCCAAGCTGGCGCTGCGGATCGTCACCGAGCTGAAGGGCAAACCGCTCGGCGACGTCAGTTTTGCGCCGACTGCGCCGGGCGTTCATCTCGAGATCGCGCCCCCGCCGCCGTCCCTCACCGGCGAGGCCGTGTCGGCCCTGCTGGGGCTGGGCGTGGCCGAGGTCAATGCACGTCGGGCGGTTGATCAGGCCCTGATCCGGCTGGGCGAAGAGGCCGCACTGCCGGCGGTGATCCGTGCGGCCCTGCAGGAGTTGGGGCGGTGAAGGGGGAACTCTTCTCGGGGATCGCGACTTCAGGGCGAGGCCGGGCGGCCTCGGTCGTTCGTGCGCCTGAATGTCAAAATGGATTTGATAATGAACAAGAAATTGCAAACCGTCCTGGTCTTCGTCGTCGGCCTGGTCACCATGGTGATCGGCTATGTCGTGTTGAAGGGGCTGTAAGCCTGTCGCGTCGGGGGGCGGTTCAATGAGCGATGACAGACTGGTCGCCGCCGACGCCGCCCCCGGCGAAGCCTATGACCGCGCGCTGCGTCCCCAGACCCTGTCCGAATTCGTCGGGCAGTCGCAGGCCAAGGGCAATCTGAAGGTCTTCATCGACGCGGCGCGCGGCCGGGCCGAGGCGCTGGACCATGTGCTGCTGTTCGGGCCGCCGGGACTGGGCAAGACGACCCTGGCGCAGATCGTGGCGCGCGAACTGGGGGTCGGGTTCCGGGCGACCTCGGGCCCCATCCTGGCCAAGGCGGGGGACCTGGCGGCGATCCTGACCAATCTGGAGCCGCGCGACGTCCTGTTCATCGACGAGATCCACCGGCTGAGCCCCAATGTCGAGGAGATCCTGTATCCGGCCATGGAGGACCATGTGCTGGACCTGATTATCGGCGAGGGGCCGTCGGCGCGGTCGGTGCGGATCGATCTGGCGCCCTTCACCCTGGTCGGGGCGACGACGCGGGCGGGCCTGTTGGCCACGCCGCTGCGGGACCGGTTCGGCATTCCGCTGAGGCTGGAGTTCTACACCGCCGACGAACTGACGGCGGTAGTTCGGGGCACGGCGCGCAAGATGGGCGCGGCCATCGACGAGGGCGGCGCGCGCGAGATCGCCTCGCGGGCGCGCGGCACGCCCCGGATCGCCGGGCGGCTGCTGCGCCGGGTGCGCGACTTCGCTTCGGCGGACGGCGCCGAGACCATTTCGAAACTGGTCGCGGCCAAGGCCCTGGCGCGGCTGGAGGTGGACGAGGCCGGGCTGGACAGTCTGGACCGGCGTTTCCTGAAGGCCCTGATCGAGAACTACGGCGGCGGGCCGGTGGGGATGGACACATTGGCGGCGGCGATCGCCGAGGCGCGCGACGCGGTCGAGGATGTGATCGAACCCTATCTGCTGCAACAGGGCTTCATCATGCGCACCCCGCGCGGCCGCATGGCCTGCGCCAAGGCCTACGCCCACCTGGGCCTCAGCGCGCCTGCGCCCAACCCGAACGCTCCGCCGGTTCCCGGAGATCTGTTCGACTGAGGTCTCGCGCGCAGGCTTGCCAAGCCTGAAACGGCGTCGTCATGTGAGGCCTCGCTGGAGCGCGCCATGACCGTTCGACCTCTCGCCCTTCTGCTGCTGGCCGGCGGCCTGTTCCTTGGGCTGGGCGCGCTCCCGGACTCCTCCGCCCGAGCCGCCGCGCCGGTGTTCACCGAAACGCCCTGTCCGGCGGATTGGCCGACGGGCGTGAGCGAGGTGCGGTGCGGAACCCTGACGGTCGATGAGGCGCGCGACGGATCGACCGACCGGCGCATCGGCGTCGCCGTGGTGATCCTGAAAGCCAGCCAGCCCTACAAGGACGTCTCGGGTCATTTCCTGCCGCCGGTGGTGATGTTTCATGGTGGACCCGGCGGGGCGCTGACGCCCGGCGCCGGCCGCCTGCTGGCCGGTCTGTCGCGCCGGCCGGATCTGGCGGCGATGGATCAGGACGTGATCCTGTTCGACCAGAGGGGCGGCGGCCGCAGCGATCCTTCGATGGATTGTCCCGGGGTCGAGCTGACCGACGCCGGCCCGCCCACGGACAAGGACCGCGACGGTCTGATCGCCTGTCTGAAATCCTATCAGGCCCAGGGGGTGGACCTGCGCTGGTACAACGCCGCCGCCATCGCCGATGATGTGCGCGACCTGACCCAGGCCCTGGGGCTTGAGAAGATCGACCTGCGCGGCGGCTCCTACGGGCCGCGGATCGAGGCCGCCGTCATCACCCACCAGCCGCAGATCGTCCGCGCGGTGGTGATGGACAGCCCCTGGCCGCCCGAAGGCGACTGGGCCGTCGGCACGCCCGAGCAGGTGTCCACGGCGGTGCGGCTGATCCTTAGCAAATGCGCAGCCCAGGCGGCCTGCGCCGCGCGCCATCCGGACATCCAGGCCCGGTTCGAGGCCGAGGCGCGCAAATGGCTGGCCGGACCGGTCACGGGCAAGGACGGTCGCACCTTCACCGTTGACGACCTGTCCGCCTTCCTGATGGACACCACCTACAGCGGCCAGGGCGTGCGCAGCCTGCCCGCCGACCTGGACCGGATCATCGCCGGCGACCTGACGCCGGTGGCGGAGGTCGCGGAGAACAGGACGTACTATTCCGAAGGCCAGCACATGGCCCATCTGTGCAAGGAAGAGCTGCCGTTCGAATCCAGGGCGCGGCTGACGGCGGGCGCCGAGGGCGATCCTGTGGCTCAAGTGCTGGTCCCGTCGCTGGCGCGCCTGTTCGACGTCTGCGCGGCCGTGGATGTCGGCGCCGCCGATCCGGTGGAGAACCAGCCCGTTACGACCACGATCCCCACCTTGTTCGTCGCCGCCGAGATCGATCCGGGCTGCCCGCCTCATTTGACGGAGGCTGCGGCCAAGGGCTACGCCAACAGCCAGGTGGTGATCGTGACCAACGCCACCCACGGCGTGATCGACGCCAGTCCCTGCACCCGGCGAATGGCGCGCGACTTTCTGCGCAACCCGTCGGCGCCGGTGGATCGCAGTTGCCTGCCGGCCGCCGACACGCCGCTGGACTTCATAGAGGACGCCGCCGCGACCTGACCGATGCTGCAGCCAAGGGTCTTCCCGTCATCCCCGAGGGCCTTCGTGGCGCCCCTGTTCGTCCTGATCGTCGTGATCGCGATTGGGGCCGGGACATGGCTGATGACCCAACGCTCCGGCATCGCCCCGCCCGAGGCGCCGTCGCTTCGGGCCGTCCGTCAGATCCGCGAACAGTTGGGAGGTCGCGCCGAACCGCGGTACGCGGAGGCTGGACAGAAGCGGGCCGTTTGCGGCTATGTCGGCCGTGCACGGGGCGGGCCGGCGGTGGGTTTCGTCTCCCTGCCCAACCGCATCCTGTTCAGCGACGATCCCCTGCCGGCCGAATTCGCCGAGATACGCGAACGCTACTGCCCCGGCTTCCTGACCACCCCGCCGACGCGCTAGACTGGGGTCATGACCGATCTGCCCACCGCCGGCCGTTTTGACGGACGCGACCACCTGTTGCCGGTGCGCGTCTATTACGAGGACACGGATTTCACCGGCCTGGTCTATCACGCCAACTATGTCCGCTATTTCGAGCGGGGGCGGTCGGACTTTCTGCGCGCCATCGGCGTGGGTCATGCGGATCTGCTTGAGGAGGCCGAGCCTCTGGCCTTCGTCGTGTCCGAACTGAACATCCGCTATCTGAAACCGGCGCGGATCGACGACGCCCTGGTGGTGCGCACAATCTATGAGCAGGTGAAGGGCGTGCGGCTGATCATCCGCCAGAGCGTGGAGCGAGCCGGAGAGGTCTTGTGCCGGGCCGAGGTGACGGCCGTCTGCATCCACCTGGACGGTCGCCCGCGCCGCCCGTCGAAGGGGCTGGTCGAGAAGGTGACGCCCTGGCTGGCGAAAGCCACCGCGGCCGATTAGGATCGGGCGAACTCGGGGGAGGGGAAGACCATGCAAAACCAGGGAATGACCGCCAGCGCTGTCATCGTGAGTTTCCTGCTGCTGGTGCTTGTGATCGGCGGCGGGCTTGCCGGCTGCCCCTATTACAAGGTCTGGGAACGCAAGATGGCGGGCCAAGCCGAGCTGCAATACCAGCAGGGCGCGCGTCAGGCCCTGATCGCCCAGGCGGCGGCCGAGGACGAGGCCGCGATCAAGCGGGCCGAGGCGGCGACGCGCCGGGTGCTGGGCTGGACCGACGCGGCCAAGCGCGGTTGCGAGGCCCTGGGCCGACCCGGCGACCGGGCCTGCGAGGAACAGCTGGTCCGCGACGCCGCCACCTATTCCATCGCCAAGGAAGGCCATGAGGGCGTGATCATCAGCCTCGGCGCCCCTGTCTCGGTGGCGGTCGATCCGAACCGTCGTTCGGCGTCCGAGTGATCCGGATGACGCGCCTGTCAGGTGACGGGCGTCCTCTGGACCGCTAGAAGCCGCCCTCGCCACACAATGGTCACGCCCGCTCGGTCGAAGAGGGGCGTCGCCTGTTTCCAACCCGCACCCGATTCCGCCCGGAGCGCCTGAATGACTACGCCCGTCGACGCCTCGATGATGAACCCCGTTGCGCTGTTCCTGACCGCCGACTGGGTGGTTAAGACGGTGATGATCGGCCTGGCGCTGGCCTCGCTGTGGTCCTGGACCATCATTATCGACAAGGGCGTGCGGTTCTTCGCCCTGAACAAGCAGGCGGACGAGTTCGAAAAGGCGGTTCAGTCGGGCCGGTCGCTGGAAGACGTCGCGACCCAGGCCGGGCCGGCGCCGGAACACGCCCTGCCGCGCATGCTGGTCATCGCCCTGTCCGACTGGCGCGAGGCGCGTCAGCGCGGGGCGTTGAACGACCACCAGGGCGACCTGCTGATGACCCGTATCGACCGGGCGCTGAACAGCCTGATCTCGCGTGAAGGCCAGCGGATCGAGAACGGCCTGGGCGTGCTGTCGGTCGTGGCGACGGCCTCGCCCTTCATCGGCCTGTTCGGCACGGTCTGGGGCATCATGAACGCCTTCGGCCGCATCGCTGCGGCGGGCAACACCAATCTGACCACTGTGGCGCCGGCCATCGCCGAGGCCCTGTTCGCCACGGCCATCGGCCTGGCGGCGGCCATCCCGGCCTATATCGCCTACAACAAATTCTCGATCGACGCTGGCAAGTTCACCGGCCGGCTGGAGGCCTTCGCTGATGATCTGCAGGCGGCCGTGGCGCGACGCCTGGGCAGTTCGGCGACGCCGCCGGCGCCGGCGCCGGCCCCGACCTCGGGCCTCAACCTCAAGCGGGGCGTCTGAGCCATGGCGCTGGGCGGCGGTGCGAGCGGCGGCGGGTCGCGTCGTGGGCGGCGGGGGCGCAGAGGTCCCCTGACCGAAATCAACGTCACGCCGCTGGTGGACGTGATGCTGGTGCTGCTGATCATCTTCATGATCTCGGCGCCCCTGCTGACGGTCGGGGTGCCGGTCGAACTGCCCAAGACCGAGGCCAGCGCGGTCGAGACGAACAACGAACCCCTGTCGGTCAGCATCGACCAGCAGGGCGCCATCTTCATCGGCGACAGCGAGACCGCGTTCGACGATCTGGCCGTGCGCCTGCTGACCGAGGCCGGTGGGTCGGACAAGGCGTCCGAGCGTCCGGTCTTCGTGCGGGCTGACGGGCGTGCGCCCTATCAGGCGGTGGCGCGGGTGATGGCGCGTCTGTCGGCCTCGGGCTTCACCAAGCTGAACCTGATCACCGACACGGCGCCGGAGGCCTGATCGCTTGCGCCGTCCCAGCCCCGCCATTCTGGGATCCATCGCCCTGCACGCGGGTGTGGTCGTGCTCGCCTTCGTGTCGTTTTCGCAGAAGGCCGAGGACGCGCCGCCTCTGGTGAATTCGGTGCCGGTGTCCATCGTCTCGGAGACGGTGATCGAGGCTGCAGCCGCCGACAATCCGCAGCCGGAACCCTCGCCCGACGACGCCGCGACCGCGCCGGTCAGCGCGCCGGAGACCCCGACCCCGCCGGTCCCGCAGCCCACGCCGCCGCCGCCGACCCCGACGCCCGCGCCGCCGCGTCCGACTCCACGGCCGACGCCCACGCCGCCGCGACCCACGCCCCCCCGGCCCGCGCCGCCGACCCCGGAAAAGGCGCGTCCGACCCCGCCGCGTCCGACCCCGCCGACCCCCGCCCGGCCCGCGCCAAAGCGGGATGAGCCCAGCTTGGACCTGGACGCCTTGGCGGGACCGACGCGCAACACCAACCAGCGCGGACGCCCGGCGACGGGGCAGCAGGGTTCGGGCAGCGCCTCCCAGGCGACGGGCCCGCAGGTGACGGCCATCTTCAACCAAGTCTATCCGAACTGGGTTCTGCCCTGCGACATCCCCGGCGCCGACCAGCTTCGGATTCAGGTGGAGCTGACCCTGTCGGCGGACGGGCGGATCACCCGAGGGCCGACACTAATCAATCCTCAATCGTCGCCGATCTATCGCGCCGCCGCCGACGGCGCCCTGCGCGCCTTGCGCCAGACCGCGCCGTTCGACGTGCCCCAGGGCTTCCCGGGCGGGGTCTATCGTCCGACGTTCAACACGGAACGGGCCTGCCGTAATCGCTGAGGTTCAGGCGTCGGTTATTAAGTGTAGGGCCGCTCGGCCGCCCTTGACCGCGTCCGGCGACAGGCGACGATCCAGAGTCGCCAAGCGACCGCCGTTCGAGACGGCCAGAGCCAGTAGATAGGCATCGGTGATCTGTTCGGGCGTCGTCAGGGCCGATGGATCGAACAGGCGATCGTCTGCCAGACTGATAGCGTCCGGCCAGAAGACGTGCCCCGCCATGTCCCGCAACAGTTCGAGAATCCGAATAACCTCGGACGGAGGTCCGACCGGATTGCGATAGCGACTGTTGCCGACAATCCGGACCAGGCCGTTTTCGGTTATCGGACAGGTGGCCCATGACCGGGCGGCCTCGCGATGAAACCAATCGTTTGTCGCGTCGTGAAAGACGTGACGCGGATCGACGAGGGCGATCAGCACGTTGACGTCCAGCAGATAGATCAAGGCAGTTCGTCGCGGAGCGCGTTGACATCCTCCAGCGTGACCATTGGTCCTGGTCGATCTGGCAGAAGGGGAACGCCATTGCGAAAGCGGACGGTCGTCTCCCGCTTTCGCAGCGCCTGTCGCGCGAGCTCGGAAACCACTTCGCCGACCGTTCGGTCTTGATGGACCGCGATGGCTCGTGCGGCGTTCAGCACGTCGTCGTCGATGGCGAGGGTGGTGCGCATGGGCGGAAGATAGTGCATCACGCATCACGCATCAATGTGATCGCCCTGTCCCGAAAGTCGCCCCATTCGCCATGAAGCTGGCGAATGTCACACGACCCGGCGATAAGGGGCGGCGATCCTTCGATATTTACGGGAGCATTCCATGCGTCTGAACCTTCTTCTGGCCTCTGCCGCCGCCTTGGCTTTGACGGCCTCCTCGGTCCAGACCCAGGCCCAGGTCCAGGCGCCTCCAGCCCAGGCCGGTCAGCCGGTCGAGGTCGAGATCGACCAAGGGGTGCTGAAGCCGCTCCAGATCGCCGTCGTGCCCTTCACCGGCGACCATGGGACGGACATCTCCAATGTGGTCAGCGGCAATCTGCGGCGTTCGGGTTTCTTCGAACCGTTGGACCCGGCCGGGTTCATCGAGACGGGGCTGACGCTGGCGAACGCGCCCAACTTCCCGCAGTGGACCCAGATCGGGGCCCAGGCGGTGTTGTATGGGGCGGTGACGCCGCGGGCGGACAACCGGCTGGACGTCGGCTTCCGACTGTATGATCCCTACCGCCAGTGCCAGCTGGTCAGCTATCAGTTCACCGCCACCCAGGAGCAGTGGCGCCGGATCGCGCACAAGATTTCGGACGTCATCTATCAGCGGATGACCGGCGAGGCCGGCTTCTTCGATTCCCGCGTCCTGTTCGTCTCCGAAGAGGGGACGCAGCTGAACCGGATCAACCGCCTGACCATCGCCGACCAGGACGGGTTCAACCCCACCTATCTGACCCAGGGCGACGAGGTGATCATGTCGCCGCGCTTCTCGATCTCGCAGCCGGACGAGATCACCTATGTGGCGCTGGGCAAGGACTACAGCCGGATCTATCTGCGCAACCTGACGACCGGACGCACCGAGAGCCTGGGCGAGTTCGACGGCCAGGTTCTGGCCCCACGATTCTCGAACGACGGCAACAAGATAGCCTTCTCGATCATCCGCAACGGCAATACCGACATCTATGTGATGGACCTGCGCAGCCGGCAGCTGTCGCGCCTGACCTCGGATCCGGGCATCGACACCTCGCCGTCCTTCAGCCCGGACGGCAGCCAGATCGTGTTCAACTCGGACCGTTCGGGCACGGCGCGGCTGTATGTCATGCGGGCCGACGGATCGGGCCAGCGCCCGATCTCGCGCGGGGGCGGCGTCTATACGGCGCCGTCGTGGAGCCCGACCGGAAATCTGATCGCCTTCACCAAACAGGGCGGTGGTCGGTTCTCGACCGGGGTGATGAATGCCGACGGATCAGGTGAGCGCATCCTGTCGTCCAGCTATTTCGAGGAGGGGCCGAACTGGGCCCCCAATGGCCGCTATGTGATGTTCGCCCGCCAGACGCGGGGCGGCGACACCCGGCTGTGGACCGTGGACCTGTCGGGGCGTGTCGTGGCCCAGGCCGGCTATAACGGCCGGGGTACGGATCCCGCATGGTCGCCGCTGCTGGACGCGCCGCCGTCGAACATCGGTCTCGGCCAGGGAGCCGACAGCTGCCCCGCCTGACGCCGTTCGGCGATCGGGAGCTTCGCGCTCAACAGTGTGTTATCGATCTGGCGCCCCAAAACCGCCCGAGGCAGAAGATAAGGCCAAGCTTGAGGCCGCCGTCCTCAACAAGACCGTTTCAGGAGACGACCCAATGAAGACTTCACGCATCATCACCCTGGCCATGGTCGGTTGCGCCGTCGCCGCCATGTCCGCCTGCGCCCGCAAGCCGGTAGAAGGCGCAGTGCCGACCGAGCCGACCGCCCCGACGACCGGCCCCGCCTATCCGACAGCGCCGACCGGCCCCATCTCGGGTGGAAACATGGGCGCCGCCGCGCCGGGCTCGGAGCAGGACTTCGTCGTCAATGTCGGCGATCGGATCTATTTCGACCTCGACTCTTATGACGTCCGTCCGGAAGCCATGCCGCGCCTGGACGCCCAGGCCCAGTGGCTGGCGCGCTATCCCCAGGTTACGGTCCGCATCGAAGGCAATGCCGACGAACGCGGCACGCGCGAGTACAACCTCGCCCTGGGCGCCCGCCGTGCCGAGGCCGTGCGCACCTATCTGATCAATCGCGGCGTGCCGGCCGGCCGTATCGACACCATCAGCTATGGCAAGGAGCGCCCGATCGCCGAAGGCTCGAGCGAGGACAGCTGGGCGCGCAACCGCAACGCCCACACCGCCATCGTCTCGGGTGCCCCGCGCTGAGACGATCGACAGGCTGAATGAATGGAGGCGTCGGCGAAGGCCGGCGCCTCTTTTCTTTTGCGCTCTATGTCCTCAAAGTGGCGCTTGGTTCGGTCGGGGGATTGAAGTTGGATATCGAAGGAGCCGGTGGCGCGATCACCGGCGGACTGATCGCGGGGGCGATCGAAAAGCCCACCGGTCATGCGGGCGAGGCGGGACATGGCCTCTGTTCCGACTGCGGCGCGCCGACCAGCGGTAATTTCTGCTCCAACTGCGGCCAGCCTACCCATGTCCACCGCACTCTGCTGCATCTGGGCGAGGAGTTGCTGCACGGCGTCATGCACTTCGACGCCCGCGTCTGGCGCACCCTGCCGCTGCTGGCCTTCAATCCCGGTCGCCTTACGCGGGAATGGGTCGAGGGCAAGCGGACACGGTATGTGTCGCCGCTGGCGATCTTCCTGTTCACCCTGTTCGTCATGTTCTTCGCGCTGAGCTTCATGCCCCAGCACGAGGCGCCCGTAGTGTTGGCCCAAGACATTCAAGAACAGCGGCAGGAGCTGGTCGAGGCCGAGAAGGCCCTGGCGGAGGTGCGGGCCGATGCGGCGACAGACCCGTCAGGCATGGCTCGGGTCGGCATCGAGGGCGGTCAGGCGCTGGTGGTCCAGAAGCGCGCCGAACTGGCGCGGCTCGAGACCGAGCAGCGCGAGGGCCGCGCCGATGGCCTTAAGCCGGGCAGTTGGCAGGCCAGCATCAAGGACATCGCTTCGGGCGAAAAGTCGTCGGGCGGTTCGACCAAGCTGACGATCATGGGCAAGGAGGCCGACAAAGAGGGCCACGGCTTCGGCGCGACGGTGCTGAAGAAGCTGCAGAATCCGGACCTGGCCGTCTATAAGCTGCAACAGACGATGTACAAGTTCGCCTTCCTGCTTGTGCCGTTCTCGATCCCTTTCCTCGCGCTTCTGTTTCTGTGGCGGCGAGGCTTCACCCTGTATGATCACGGGGTGTTCGTCCTGTATTCCCTGACCTTCATGGCTCTGCTGTTGATGGCCATGGTGTTGGCCGGCACGATCAACAGCGCCCTAGGCGGTTGGGTCAGCGGGCTCGGACTGCTGGCCATGCCGGTCCATGTCTTCGCCCAACTGAAGGGGGCCTACAGCCTGTCGATCTTTTCGGCCCTGTGGCGGACGATCCTGCTGCTGTTCTTCTGCAACATCGTGGTGGTTCTGTTCGTCATGTCGATCCTCTATCTGGGACTTGGGCACTGACCACGCCTTGCGGCGGCCCCAAATCGGTGGAACCTAGAGACCCATGATGCTCAAGCTCTCCTTCATGCGCACCCGCGCCTTCGCCGCCACCGCCGTCGGTCTTGTCCTGATCGCCGGGGGAGCAGTGGCGCAACAGGCGGCTCCCAATATCATGCAGCCGATTGAATGGGACAAACGCCGTCTCGAGCAGCTGGACCGCAATGTCCGCCGGCTTGAGCGGGCGCTGACGCAGCGCAATGCTGCGGGCGAGCCTGTGCTGGTCGAGCCGGATCCCGAGGTGGTCACGCTGCAGAGCCAGTTCGGCTTGATGAACCAACGCCTTGGGGATTTGGAAGCGACGGTGCGTCGGATCAACGGCGACAATGAACGGCTGACCTTCCAACTGGACGAGGCCCAGCGCGATAGCGCCGCCCTGCGCGCCCGATTGCTGGACGCCGAGGCTCGGATCGAGAAGCTGGAGACGGCGGCCGAGCTGAACGCGCCCATCGAAGCCAATTCCCCGACCGGCGACGCGATTCGGGACCTGGCGGCGGCCGTTAGCCTGATGAGCAGCGACCGACCGCGCGGCGCGCGGGCGCTGGAGACGGTGGTCGCAACCTGGCCCGACACGCCCCAGGCGCGCGAGGCCAATTCGCGCCTGGGCGATATCCGGGTGTCGTCGAACGACAAGGCCGGGGCGGTGCCCTTCTACGCCGCCGCTCTGAAGGATTGGCCGCGCATCGGCTGGGCCGCCGACACGACGCTGAAACTGGCCGACGCCCTGTTCGCCACAGACCGCAAGACGCAAGGCTGCGCGGCCCTGGGTGAGTTCACGCGCCGCTATGCGCCCGCCGCCTCTGACCCTCAGAAGGCCCGCGCGGCCCAGATGAAGACCGCCAACGGGTGCAGCTGACGCGCGACGGCGCTGCAAACGGCTCGGGTCTGACGGCCCGGGTCTTTGCTGGGCTGGATCGACGGCTGAAATGGGACGAAGACCGCCCCGTCGCCCTGGCCCTGTCCGGCGGCGGGGATTCTATCGCCTTGTTGAGGCTGGCGGCCGCTTGGGCGAGCGGGCGCGGACGGCCCCTGTTCGCCCTGACGGTCGATCATGGGCTGAACCCCCGCAGCGACGACTGGACCCGGTTCTCTGGCGAGGCGGCGCGGGCTATGGGCGCTGATTGGCGGGCGCTGGCTTGGAACGGTGAAAAGCCGACGACAGGCCTGACGGCTGCGGCGCGTGCGGCGCGGCATCGGCTGATCGCTCAGGCGGCGCGCGAGGCCGGCGCGCGGGTCGTCCTGTTCGCCCATACGGCCGACGATGTCGCGGAGGCCGACCTGATGCGAGCCGAGGGTTCGACCCTGGGCAGGGTGCGGGAATGGTCGCCTGCGCCGGTCTGGCCTGAGGGGCGGGGGCTGATGCTGCTGCGGCCGCTGCTGGGCGAGCGGCGCGAGACCTTGCGGGCCTGGTTGGCGGATCAGGCGGCGGACTGGATCGACGACCCGGCCAACGTCGATCCGCGCTTTGGCCGCAGCCGGGCGCGACGGGCGCTGGCGGGAACGACGCCGGATGTCGAAACCGAGGGCGTGGAAAATGGCTCGCCGCACGCCGGGATTTCGGCATCGCCCGACGGGACGGTGCGGGTCGCGCGCGACGCCGGGGCCAGAGGGCTGGCTGCCGTTCTGGTCTGCGTCGGCGGAGGGGCGACGCCGCCGCGCGGGGATCGACTGGGGCGGCTGATGCAAAGATTGCGGGTGGGCGAGGACTTCGCGGCGACCCTGTGCGGGGCGCGGATCGAAGCCAACGGCGAGGCGGTGGTCGTGATGCGAGAGGCTGGGGAGCTGGTGCGACGCGCGCCGTCGCCCCTGGTTCTGACGCCCGGCGTCGAGGCGGTCTGGGACGGACGGTTCGCCTTTCTGGCGCGGACGCCGGGATGGTCCGTCGTTCCGGCGCGGGGGCGATTATCGGCCCTGTCTGCTGCGGATAGGACGATGATCGGCACGCTGCCGGCCGGGACTCGTGGCGCGTTTCCGGTCCTGATCCGGAACGCAGAGGCGGGACCGGTTCTTGCAAACCCGCAGGTCGAAAGGCGCGAACTGGTCTCCGAAAGGCTCAGTCTGGCGCTGGACGAAACGACGCATGAACACGATCTGAATGCGCCGCCATGGCGTAAAGCGGCGGAAGCGCCTATTTTCCGTGCCTGACAATCCAGACCGTCGGTCCAATCGGAGCCGGCGGACGACCGAGGACCTCAATGAACCTGCGTAATCTGGCGATCACGGGCGTTATCATCCTGGCCCTGCTCGCGGCCTATGCCGCCGTCTCGCAAGGCGGAGCCATGACTGGCATGACGGCCCAGGGGCCCGGCGCCGCTCGGCCCGAAACCATCACCTATTCCCAGCTGGTGCAGCGGGTCGAGGCCGGAGACATCAAAGACGCCACCGTTCGTGGCGACCAGGTGACCGGCGTGTACAAGAACAACGGCCGCTTCACCGCCACCACCCCCTATCCGAACGAACAGCTGGTCAACGCCATGCTGGCGGCCAACGTCAATGTCGACGCCAAGACCACGCGCCAGTCGATTTGGATGAGCCTGCTGATGGGCATCCTGCCCATCGCCCTTCTGGTCGGGGTGTGGATATTCTTCATGCGCCAGATGCAGGGCGGGGCGCGCGGGGCCATGGGCTTCGGCAAGTCCAAGGCCAAGCTGCTGACCGAGCACAAGGGCCGCAAGACCTTCGACGACGTCGCCGGCGTGGACGAGGCCAAGGACGAACTGCAGGAGGTCGTCGACTTCCTGAAGGATCCGGGCAAGTTCCAGCGTCTGGGCGGCAAGATCCCCAAGGGCGCCCTGCTGGTGGGCCCTCCCGGCACCGGCAAGACGTTGCTGGCCCGTGCTGTGGCGGGTGAGGCCGGCGTGCCCTTCTTCTCGATCTCGGGTTCGGACTTCGTCGAGATGTTCGTCGGTGTCGGCGCCAGCCGCGTGCGCGACATGTTCGAACAGGCCAAAAAGAATGCGCCCTGCATCATCTTCATCGATGAAATCGACGCCGTCGGCCGTCATCGCGGCGCCGGCCTGGGCGGCGGAAACGACGAGCGCGAACAGACGTTGAACCAGCTGCTGGTCGAGATGGATGGCTTTGAGGCCTCCGAGAACATCATCCTGATCGCCGCCACCAACCGTCCCGACGTGCTGGACCCGGCCCTGCTGCGTCCTGGCCGGTTCGACCGTCAGGTTGTGGTGCCCAACCCCGACGTCTCGGGGCGCGAGCGGATTCTGCGCGTCCACATGAAGGACGTGCCCCTGGCCGCCGACGTCAACGTCAAGACCATCGCGCGCGGCACGCCCGGCTTCTCGGGCGCCGACTTGGCCAATCTGGTCAATGAGGCGGCCCTGACGGCGGCTCGCAAGGACCGTCGCATGGTCACGCATCGCGACTTTGAAGACGCCAAGGACAAGGTGCTGATGGGCTCGGAACGTCGCTCCATGGCGATGAACGAGGAAGAAAAGCGCCTGACCGCCTATCACGAGGCCGGTCACGCCATCGTCGCCATGAACGTCAAGATGGCCGACCCCGTCCACAAGGCGACCATCGTCCCGCGTGGCCGCGCCCTGGGCATGGTGATGCAGTTGCCGGAAGGCGACCGCTATTCGATGAAGTACCAGCAGATGATCGACCGGATCGCCATCATGGCCGGCGGTCGGGTGGCCGAGGAGCTGATCTTCGGCAAGGAGAACATCACCTCGGGCGCCTCGTCGGACATCGAACAGGCGACCAAGCTGGCGCGCGCCATGGTCACGCGCTGGGGCTTCTCCGAGAAGCTGGGCACGGTGGCTTACGGCGACAACCAGGAAGAGGTCTTCCTGGGACACTCCGTCGCTCGCAGTCAGAACGTCTCGGAAGAGACGGCCCGCACCATCGACGAGGAAGTCCGCCGTCTGGTCGCCTCGGGTTGGGACGAGGCCCGCAAGATCCTGACCGACAAGGCCGACCATCACGAGAAGCTGTCGCAGGCCCTGCTGGAATACGAGACCCTGTCGGGCGAGGAGATCAAGGACCTGCTGGAGAAGGGCGTCGCCCCGAACCGCGATGAGAACAACTTCCCCAACGCCGGACCCTCGGTCTCGGTGCCGGTGACGCCGGTCTCGGACGGAACCACGGTCGAGGTTCCGGTGGCCGCGCCGGCAGTCACCAGTGTGCCGACGGTGCACTGAGGCGGACGCGTCTCCTCCGTCATCCTCGGGCTTGACCCGAGGATCGGCGCGGGACCTGGCTGTGCGTCGGCTTCGACGCAATGCGGCTGAACATCCGGTCCTCGGGTCAAGCCCGAGGATGACGATGGTGGACGAACCCGCCGGGAGAGATCTCCCGGCGGGTTTTTCTTTGCCTGTGAACGCCCGACCCATCGCCCCAATCCGAAAAGCGGCGCCAGAGAGTGTTGTTAACTAGTTTGCACTGCAGACTAGTCTGTGAGATACGGCGTTATCCAAGACGGGAGGACGTCATGTCGATATCAGAGACGGTTTCATCCGAGCGCCTGCACGGGCTCGACGCGCTGAGAGGCGGCGCCCTGCTGCTGGGCGTCGTGCTCCACGCGACCATGTCCTTCTTTCCCGCCCAGATCTGGATTGTCGGCGACGACCAGCGGTCGGTTTGGGCCAGCGGGCTGTTCTTCGTTATCCACCTGTTCCGGATGACGAGCTTCTTCCTGATCGCGGGGCTGTTCGCCCACATGATGCTGGCGCGCGCGGGGGTATGGGGGTTCGTGAAGAACCGCCTGGTGCGGATCGCTGCGCCGCTGGGCGTCTTCTGGGGTCTGGTGCTGACGGCCATCGTCGTGGTGCTGATCTGGAACGCGGGTCTTCAGGGCATGACGGCTGCTGATGCGCCGCCGGCGCCGGAATACGACTGGACCAATATTCCGCTGACCCACCTGTGGTTCCTGTGGGTGCTGCTGATCTTCTATGTCGCTCTGCTGCTTCTAAGGGCGCCCTTCGCCGCGCTGGACCGGAGCGGCGCCTGGGGGCGCGTCGTCGATGGCGTGATCGCTGGCCTGATCGGGCCGTGGGGACCGTTCGTCCTGGGTGCGCCGCTTGCGCTGGCCCTGTGGTTCCAGCCGAACTGGATCGCCTTTTTCGGCGTGCCGACGCCGGATGCGGGCCTGATCCCCAATAGCTCGGCCCTGGTCGGTTTCGGTCTGGCCTTCGGCTTCGGCGCCCTGCTGGATCGTCGGCGTGACCTGCTGGGCCGAATCCAGGCCTGGTGGCCAGCCTATCTGGGCCTGGCGATCGGCGCGGGCGCAACGGCTCTGATGCTGGCGGGCGGACCGGACCCGAGACTGGTCCCGATGACCGATCCGGCGACCAAGGCGATGACGGCGGCGGCGTTCGGGGTGGCGACCTATGCCTCGGTCTTTGCGGCCGTGGCCTTGGCGCTGCGGTTCTTCGGAGGACACAGCCGCACGCGACGTTATCTCGCCGACGCCTCGTACTGGATCTACATCGTCCATCTGCCGCTGGTGATGGCGGCCCAGGTGCTGGTTCAAGATTGGGCCCTGTCGTGGCCGGTCAAGCTGGGGCTGGTCGTCGGCGGGGTGCTGGCCGTCTCGCTGGCCAGCTATGAACTGCTGATCCGTCATAGCTTCATGGGCCGCTGGCTGAACGGCCGCCGGGTTCCCTGGCGGCGCAGCCCCACGCCCGCCCTGTCTCCCGCCGAATAGCTTGCCAACCCCGGCCGCCGCGTCCATCCGAGAGACGCGCCCGCCGCAGAGGAATCATCGATGATCGACACGTCCCGCAGCACGCCCGAGGCCGACCTGGCCTTCCTCCGTTCAATCGTCCAGGGCGGGGGCGATCCGCGCGCGACCCTGACCATGGGCGTCATGTATCTGGCCGGCGGCCTGTTGTACGGCCTCCAGTGCCTGGTCCACATCGGCCAGTCCCTGGGCGTCGTCCGCTGGCCAGGGCCGGTCAGCCTGACTTTCGTCGCCGGGATCACCGTCGCCTTTCTGGTGGTGATGGTCTGGGCCATCCGGGAGGACCGCAAGCGGGTTAAGGCCAGCCCCATCGTGACCCGGACCTTGAACGCAGCCTTCAGCGGGGCGGGCATGGCCAATATGGCCATCATCATCGTCTTCGGTTTCGGCGCGTCGCGGGACCAGGACTTCGCCGTCTGGCTCTATTACCCGGCCATGATCTTCGCCCTGCAGTCGGCGGCCTGGTATGTGGCCTGGACCCTGAAGAAGAAGGGCTGGATGCTGGCGGCGTCGCTGGGCGGATGGGCGACGGCGGTGGCGCTGGGCCTGCTGGTGCGCCAGCCGCTGATCTATCTGTATGTCGCCACGGCGGCGCTGTTCCTGCTGTTCGCGGGACCGGGCTGGATCATCACCCGCGAGGCGCTGAGGAAGCGCCCCGTCGATGCGGACGCCGGCTGACCCATGGGGCTGAACGACCTGGGGCGGATCGACGAAGTCATCCACGGCCGCATGCGGCTGGGGATCATGGTCTATCTGGCCGACGCCGAGGCGGCCGACTTCACCGAGCTGAAGACGGTGCTGGAGGCGACCCAGGGCAATCTGTCGGTCCATATCAAGAAGCTGGAGGAGGCCGGCTATGTCGCCGTGGCCAAGAGCTTCGTGAACAACAAGCCGCTGACCCGCGTGTCGATCACGCCTGAGGGCCGCAAGGCGTTCGGCGTCTATCTGGAAGCCCTGGGCGGGCTGATCGGGAGGCCGGGATGAGGGTTCAGGTCATGGGGATCGTCAATGTGACGCCCGACAGCTTCTCCGACGGGGGGCGGTGGGCGTCGACGCAGGCGGCTGTGGACCAGGCGATGCGGCTGGTCGAGCAGGGGGCGGCGGTGCTGGACATCGGTGGCGAAAGCACTCGGCCGGGGGCTGAGCCGGTGGGCGAGGCCGAGGAGATCGACCGGGTTGCGCCGGTGATCGCTGCGGTTCGCGCGCGGTGGGATGGGGCGATCAGCGTCGATACGATGAAGCCCGCCGTGGCTCGGGCCGCCGTGGCGGCGGGGGCGGGCATGTGGAACGACGTGACGGCCCTGAGTCATTCGGCCGACAGTCTGGCGGTCGCCGCCGAGCTGGGGTGCGAGGTGGTGCTGATGCACATGCGGGGCGAGCCGCGGACCATGCAGGCCGATCCCCGCTATGGCGAGGTGGTGGGCGAGGTCGTGGCCTATCTGCGCGACAGGGCCGAGGCGGCGGTGGCGGCGGGGGTGGCGCGAGACCGCATCTGGCTGGATCCGGGCATCGGCTTCGGCAAGACGCTGGCGCACAATATGGCGCTGACGGCGCGGTTGGGCGAGCTGGTCGGGCTGGGCTTCCCGGTGCTGTACGCCGCCAGCCGCAAGCGGACGATCCAGGCGGTCGATGCGACGGCGGTGGAGGCGACCGACCGGCTGGGCGGCTCGCTGGCCCTGGCCCTGGAGGGGGCGCGGCGCGGGGCGCGGATGGTGCGGGTCCATGATGTGCGCGAGACGGTTCAGGCGCTGAAGCTGCAGGCGGCGGTGGCGGCGGCGGAGTGACACGCTTGCCTGCTCCATGCTTGCTCGGGCGCGCCGACTGGGCCATCAGGTCGGCATGTCCTGGGTCATGTCGATCAATCCGTGGGTGACGCTGGTCGTCGCCGGTCTGCTGGAAGTGCTGTGGGCGTCCGGCCTCAAGAATGTCAGCCTGCAAAGGCCGCTGACGTCGCTGGGCGTGCTGGTCGCGCTGGCGGCCAGCATGGTCCTGCTGTGGGTGGCGACGCAGAAGCTGCCGATCGGCACGGCCTATGCGATCTGGACCGGGATCGGAGCGGTGGGCGCGGCCCTGGTCGGGATCGTCGTCTATGGCGAGCCGGCGACGGCGGTGCGGGCGGTGTGCATCCTGCTGATCGTGGCGGGGATCGTCGGGCTGAAGCTGTTCTCGGGGGCGCACGCATGAGCGGGCTGCACCATGGCCGGGTGCTGATCCTGGCGGGGTCGGATTCGGGCGGCGGCGCCGGGATCCAGGCCGACATCAAGGCCGTGACGATGATGGGCGGGTTCGCCGCCACGGCGATCACCGCGATCACGGTGCAGAACACCCTGGGGGTTCACGGCGTCCATCCCCTGCCGTTGGCGCTGATCGCGGCCCAGGCGCGGGCGGTGCTGGAGGATATCGGGACCGACGCTTTCAAGACCGGCATGCTGGGCTCGGTCGAGGTGGTCGAGACGGTGGCGGCCCTGCTGGACGAGGCGGACGCCCCGGCGGTGGTCGATCCGGTCATGGTGGCCAAGGGCGGGCATCCGCTGCTGCCCGATGCGGCGGTGGAGGCGGTCCGGTCGCTGATGATCCCGCGCGCGGCCTTGCTGACCCCCAATGCGCCCGAGGCCGAGGCCCTGACCGGGCTGGCGGTGCGCGATATCGACGGTCAGCGGCGGGCAGGCGAGGCCCTGCTGAAACTGGGCGCCCGGGCCGTGCTGATGAAGGGCGGCCATGTGGACGGGCCGACGGTGATCGACCTGCTGATGACGACCGACGGGGAGACGGTGCTGGAGGCGGAACGGATCGACACCCGCCACACCCACGGCACCGGCTGTACTCTGGCGAGTGCGTGCGCGGCGGGCCTGGCCCTGGGGCGGCCGCTGGAGGTCGCTGTGGCGGAAGCCTGGGCCTATGTCGGCGAGGCCATCCGGCGCGCGCCGGGCCTGGGCGGCGGACACGGGCCGCTGGATCACGGCTGGCCGGTGCGGGGCTAGGGGCGGCGCGGCGGGAAGGCGCGCCTCAGCGACCGAGCGATACGCGAGAAAATCGGTGCAATGCGTGCAATCTCGGCGAAACCAGATTGTTTTTAAATGGGAAATTCTTCAGCTGAAATTGCACTGTGCAATTGGGTGCAATGTCGCGGCGGAGAAGTCGTCGTGGGGCTGGCGATGTCAAAGATCGAGCCGTCATTATAAGCAGGTCGGAGAGGGCGCCGGATATTGCGCCGAATAAATCTGCAAGCCTTTGAAACCATGAGGGCTCGGCTCGAAAATTATGCGCGTAGCGGGCGGTCGACGATGGGCAGGGTCCGCCGTTGCAAGGCAGGCGTCCATTGAGTTCGTCATCCTCGTTCTTGTGGCGAGGATCCATACGCCCGGTGTTTCCACGCAGTGCGCCGTCGTCGATACCGGGAGTATGGATACCAGGGACAAGCCCTGGGATGACGGGGGGGAAGGGAGAGGGCTGGGGATGAAGGCGGGTGACGTCTCCCGCTTAACAGACCGGGAGGCTAAGGAGTGGGGATGAGCGACGCCCTGAGCCTGAAGCTAATCGAAATCGTCCGCGCCGATCCCGCCCTGATGCACGTCTTGCGGACGGTGCGGGGGCTGGGCCTGCCCGACTGGCGGCTGGTGTCGGGCGCCGTCTATCAGGCGGTGTGGAACGCCAAGACAGGACGACCGGCGGGATACGGGATCAAGGACTATGACCTGGCCTATTTCGACGGCGCGGACCTGTCGTACGAGGCAGAGGACGTGGTGATCAAACAGGTCGCCGCCGCCTTCGACGAACCCTTCCGCAGCCAGGTCGAGGTGCGCAATCAGGCGCGGGTGCACCTGTGGTTCCAGAACCGGTTCGGCGAACCCTATGCGCCGTTGCACGCGACCGACGAAGCCCTGGGCCAGTTCGTGGCCCCGACCTTCGCCGTCGGGGTGCGGCTGGAGGCGGACGACACGATCACCGTGGCGGCGCCGTTCGGGCTGGAGGATGTGTTCGCCATGGTCGTCCGGCCGAACCCGAACCGGCCGCTGGCCAAGGGCTGGGTCAAGACCATCGAGAATGCGCGGGGGCGATGGCCGGAGCTGGCGGTGGTGGAGGCGGCCTAGGCGCCATCCATAGACTGACGATCGGCGTACTATGCCCATGACCCTGACCGACATCCTCATCCTGCTGGGACTGAACCTGGCCCTGATCGTGGCCGTGATGCTGGGGCTTTGGCGGGTCGCGCTGAGGCTGAAGGACGTCAGTTTCATCGATGCGGTCTGGCCGTTGGGGATGTTGCTGCTGGCGGTGGCGACCCTGCCGCGTGCGGACGGCGACCCGGCGCGCAAGGCGCTGCTGGTCGGGCTGTGCGCGGTCTGGGCGTTGCGGCTGGGCTGGCACCTGTTCCGGCGCTGGCGGGCCAGCGGGGCGGATGGGCGGTATGTTCAGATCGTCGAGGATCAGGAACGGAACAAGGGCTGGTCGTTCGCCAAGACGGCGCTGTTGTTCGTGTTTCTGCCCCAGGCCGTGCTGGCCTGGCTGACGTCGTTGCCGGTGCAGTTGGGACAGGTCGCGGCCCAGCCGGGGCTCGGCGTGATCGCCGGGGTCGGGGCGGTTCTGGCGGTGGTCGGGATCGTGTTCGAAAGCGTCGGCGACGCTCAGCTGGCGGCGTTCAAACGCGATGCGGCCAACAAGGGCAAGGTGCTGGACACCGGCCTGTGGCGCTATACGCGGCATCCGAACTATTTCGGCGACGCCTGTGTCTGGTGGGGGCTGTGGCTGATCGCGGCGGAGACGGGCGTCGGCCTGTGGTCGATCGCGGGGCCGATCTTCCTGACTTTCACCCTGACGCGCTGGTCGGGGATCGGGATTACCGAGAAGGCGATCAACAGGTCGCGGCCGGGGTATGCGGACTATGTGAAGCGGACGAGTGCGTTTGTGCCGTGGCCGCCCTCCCGTCATCCTCGGGCTTGACCCGAGGATTAGACGATCCGCCCCTGGTGCGAACGGGCGAAGCACAGACCGCCCCGCGCCCGGTCCTCGGGTCAAGCCCGAGGATGACGGACGGGGGGCGGGGCGACGGATCGCCTATGCGCCGACCTTAGTTGGTGGTCGGGGTGTTGTTGGTGGTCATGCCGCCGTCGGCGTTGCCGCCCTGCTGCTCGATCTGGTCGGCGCGACGGTCGGCGTTTTCCTCGACCTGGTCGGCCTGGCGGTTCAGCGCGTCTTCCTGGGCGTTGGTCGGGGCGGCGTCGGCCTGGGCTTCCAGCTGGTCGGCGCGGGCTTCGCCCGTGGCCTCGACGGCGTCGGCGCGGCTTTCGGCGGCCTTGTCGGCGGCGCTTTCACCGCAGGCGGCGACGCCCGACAGGACGAACAGCGAGGCGGCGGCGATGGCGAACTTCTTCATGGGGTTTCCTTCCGTTTTGGAGCGGAGGAAACGTCACGGCGGCGGATGGGTTCACGCCGCCGTGAGTTTTTCGTGAAGATCAGCCTTCGGATTCGGCGAAGGCGACCCGCGCGGCGCCCAGAAGCGCGGCGTGTTTGTGCATGATCACCTTGGTCGGGATCTCGGACATATAGTCCTTGAACCGGCCCTTGCGCTCGAACCTCTGGCGGAAGGGGCTGGCCTTGATGAAGGGCAGGATGCGCGGGACGATGCCGCCGGCGATATAGACGCCGCCGCGCGAACCAGTGGTCAGGGCGATGTCGCCGGCGACCGCGCCCAGGATGGCGCAGAAGCGGGCCAGGGTGGCGCCGCACGGGCTGTTGGGGTCGTTCATCGCCGTTTCGGTGATCTGGGCCGGGTCGTCGATATGGGTCTCGCGGCCGTCGATCTCGGCCAGCGCCCGGTGCATGTTCAGCAGGCCGGGGCCGCAGATCAGGCGTTCGATGGAGACGCGGTCATAGCGGCGGCGCAGGATGCGCAGGATCTCGTCCTCGACCGGATCGCCGGGGGGGAAACAGGCGTGGCCGCCTTCCGACGGCATGGCCATTTCCTTGCCGTGGGCGTCGCGCACCAGGGCTGAGACGCCGAAGCCGGTGCCGGGGCCGAGGACGGCGATGGTGGCGTGCGGATCGCCGTCGACGGGGCCGCCCAGGCTTTCCAGCTGGTCTTCCGGCACCACGGGGGCGCCCCAGGCCAGGGCCTCGAAGTCGTTGATCAGCTTGACCGGCTTCAGACCCAGGGTCTGAAGCTCGGCCTCCGATACGCGCCAGGGCGAGTTGGTCAGGTCGATCTCGCCGTCGGTGACGGGGCCGGCGACGGCGATGACGCCGCCGGTGGGCTTGACCTCGCAGCCCTCGATGAAGGCGGCTACGCCTTCCAGGAAGGTGGGATAGGTCTCGGCCGGGAAGCTTTCGTGGTGGTCCAGCACGGGACGGCCGTCCACCATGCGTGCGACGGCGAAGCGCGCATTGGTGCCGCCGACGTCGCCGACGAGGAGGGTCTTGTCAGTCATATAATCGTTTCCTGCGGTCGGTGCGTCGGATCAGGCGTCCACGGTCCGGTCGACGAAGTTGGGATCGGGTGGCGTGTCCGTATGCGATTGGCCGCCGCTGGGGAAGGCGAAGCAGACGGTGGCGCCTTCTTCAGCGGTGGTGACGACGTGGCGGAAGGCCCCGAACAGCTCGCGGCCATAGCCCCAGGCCGAGCCGGCGGCGTTGGCGGAGGAGCGGGCGGCGGCGGGGCGGGCGGTCAGATCGTCGACCCCGACCGTGGTCAGAACCCCGGCCTCGGCGTCCAGGCGGATGATGTCGCCGTCCTTGACATGGGCCAGGGGGCCGCCGGCCAGGGCTTCGGGCGAGACGTGGATGGCGGCGGGAGTCTTGCCGCTGGCGCCCGACATGCGGCCGTCGGTGACGAAGGCGACCTTGAACCCCTTGTCCTGGATGATCGACAGGGCGGGCGACAGGCTGTGCAGTTCGGGCATGCCGTTGGCCTTGGGCCCCTGGAAGCGCAGGACCACCACGACGTCGCGGTAAAGCTTGCCGTCCTTGAAGGCCTGAAGCGCGTCTTCCTGGGTTTCGAAGACGGCGGCAGGGGCCTCGACGATGCGGTTCTCGGGCTTGACCGCCGAGACCTTGATGACCGCGCGGCCCAGGTCGCCCTTGACCAGGCGCAGACCGCCCTCCTTGTCGAAGGGGTTGGAGGCGGGGCGCAGGATGTCGAGATCCAGGCTTTCCTTGACCCCGTCGCGCCAGACCAGCTGGCCGTCCACCATCGACGGCTCCTGGAAATAGGGCTCTATACCCTTGCCCATGATGGTGGTGACGTCCGAGTGGATATGGCCGGCCTGGGCCAGTTCGCGGGCCACGAAGGCGACGCCGCCGGCGGCCTGGAAGGCGTTCACATCGGCCGAGCCGTTGGGATAGACGCGGGCCAGCAGGGGGGTGACGGACGACAGCTCGTCCATGTCGGTCCAGTCGATCAGCACGCCCGCCGCCCGAGCCATGGCGACCAGGTGGATGGCGTGGTTGGTCGAGCCGCCGGTGGCCAGCAGGGCGACGATGGCGTTGACGATGGACTTCTCGTCGATGACGTCGGCCATGCGGCTTTCGCCGCTGCGGGCCAGTTCGACGGCGCGCTGGGCGGCGGCGGCGGTCAGCGCGTCGCGCAGGCCGGTGTCCGGATGGACGAAGGCGGTCGAGGGCATGTGCAGGCCCGCCAGCTCCATCATCATCTGATTGGAGTTGGCCGTGCCGTAGAAGGTGCAGGTGCCGGGCGAGTGATAGGAGCCGATCTCGCTTTCCAGCAGGGTCTGGCGGTCGACCTTGTTCTGGGCGTACTCGGCACGGACGCGGGCCTTTTCGGCGTTCGGAATGCCCGAGGGCATGGGGCCGGCGGGGGCGAAGACGACGGGCAGATGGCCGAAGGCCAGGGCCCCCATGAACAGGCCGGGCACGATCTTGTCGCAGACGCCCAGCATCAGGGCGGCGTCGAAGGCGTCATGCGTCAGGGCGACGCCGGTGGACATGGCGATGACGTCGCGGCTGAATAGCGACAGCTCCATGCCGGGGCGACCCTGGGTGACGCCATCGCACATGGCGGGGGTGCCGCCGGCGACCTGGGCCGTCGCGCCGACCTGACGCACAGCTTCGCGAACAACGCCGGGGAAGCGCTCGAACGGCTGGTGGGCCGACAGCATGTCGTTATAGGCGGTGACGATGCCCAGATTGGGCTTGGACCCGTCCATGGCGGTCAGTTTGTCGGCGATGGTCTGGCCGGCGAAGGCGTGGGCCCAGTTGGCGCAGCTCAGCTTGGCGCGGCCGGTCCCGCTGTCGCGGGCGGCGTCCATGCGACGGATGTAGTCGGCGCGGGTGGCGCGGCTCTTCTCGACGATCCGGGCGGTGACCGCGGCCACCGTGGGGTGCAGGGTCATGTCAGCTGGCTTCCGTGTACAGAACTTCAAGCGGGACGCCGGCGGCGATCAGGGCGGCGATGGGCTGGATCTTGGGGTCGCCCTTAGCCTGTTCCTCGAACACGCGGCGTTTGGCTGCGCCCTTAAGGCCCAGGATCACCCGGCCGGCGGACATCAGATAGGCCAGGTTGATCGACAGGCGCTCGAGGGTCGGCGCCGCGCCGTCGCGGCCGTGGGGCACGCCCAGGACGGTCGGCTTCAGCGTCGGGGTCAGCAGGGTCTTCAGGGTGGGGCTGTCGGGGAACATGGAGCAGATATGGCCATCCTCACCCATGCCGAGAAGGACCGCGTCGAAACGACCGCCTTCAGCCGCCAGAGCATGAGCGGCGACGATGGCGGCGCGGTCCACCGTGACTTCGGGCGTATAGAGGGGGATGAACCGGCCGGCGGCGGCCTTGTCCTGCAACAGGACGTCGCGGATCAGCCGGGCGTTGGACTCAGGCGAGGTCTCGGGGACGTAGCGTTCGTCCACCAGGGTGACGGCGATCTTCGCCCAGTCCAGGTCGGTCGCGGCGAGGCGGCGATAGACGGGGGCGGGGGTGGTGCCGCCGGGACCGGCGAAGACGGCCCGGCCGTTGTCACGGACGGCGGCGCCCAGGGTCTCGGACAGGCGGGCGGCGATGGCCTCGGCCCAGGCGTCGACGGTGGGGAAGGTTTCGATCACGGGCGTCTCAGACATCGGTGGTGTTCCAGTCGCGGCCGGTGCGCATCATCAGCATGTCGGCGCTGTCGGGGCCCCAGGTGCCGGCGACATATTCGTCGGGCTTCTGGCCGGACTCGGCCCAGGCCTCGGCGACCTCGTCCACCCATTTCCAGGCCTGTTCGGCCTCGTCGCGACGGACGAACAGGGTCGAGTCGCCGTGCATGGCGTCCAGCAGCAGACGTTCATAGGCGATGCGGCGGCGCGGCGGGGCGGCCGACTTGCCGTCCACCCCCCACGACAGGCTCATGGTGATGGGCTGGAGCTGCATCCGCTTGTCCAGGCCGGGGCGCTTGTTCATCACCGTCAGGGAGATGTCTTCCTCGGGCTGAAGCTCGATGATCATGCGGTTGGCCGGCGCCTCGCCCTCTTCGTTGTCGAAGATGGAGTGGGGGACGGGCTTGAACTGGATGACGATCTCGGTGCGCTTCTCCGGCAGCCGCTTGCCGGTCCGCATGAAGAAGGGCACGCCGGCCCAGCGCCAGTTGTCGATGTCGGCGCGGATGGCGACGAAGGTCTCGGTGTCGGAATCCGCGCCGCGCTCCTCGTCATAGCCCTTGGCCGGCTTGCCCTCGGACACGCCCGCCACATACTGGCCGCGCACGGTGACGCGTTCCGCCTCTTCGTGAGTGATGGGGCGCAGGGACCGCAGCACCTTGACCTTCTCGTTGCGCAGGGACTCGGGGTCCAGGTCCGACGGCGGCTCCATGGCCACCAGGCACAGCAGCTGGAGCATGTGGTTCTGGAGCATGTCACGCAATGCTCCGTATTCGTCATAATAGGGCCAGCGGTCGCCGACGCCGACCGTTTCACCAATGGTGATCTGGACGTGGTCGATCGTCAGATTGTTCCACAGCGGCTCGAAGATGGTGTTGCCGAAGCGCAGCGCCGTCAGGTTCTGGACCGTCTCCTTGCCCAGATAATGGTCGATGCGGAACACCTGGTCCTCGCGGAAGGCGTGGGCCACGGCGTCGTCGATCTCTAGGAAGGACTTGAGGTCACGGCCGACCGGCTTTTCCAACACGATGCGGCAGTTGCGCTCGGCCAGGCCGGCCGTCTTCATCGCCGTGACGATACGGCCGTAAAGCGACGGCGAGACGGCCAGGAAGGAGGTGACCTCGCCGTCGCCGACCTTGTCCTTCAGCGGCTTCAGGCTGTCGGCGGAGGTGGCGTCCACGGCCAGATAGTCGAGGCGCGCCTTCATCTTGGCCCAGGAGTGATCGTCCCAGGCCTTGTCCGTCTCGGCCTTGGCCTTCACGGCGTCGTGGACCTTGGCCACATATTCTTCGGCGGTTTCCTCGGAACGGGCGGCGCCGATGATCTTGAGATCGTCCGGCAAGAGCCCGTCGTGCTCGAGGAAATAGAGCGACGGCAACAGCATGCGCATCGCCAGATCGCCGCCGCCGCCGAACAGAATGAGAGCCGCCATACTTGTCCCCTGCTCGATCCCATTATCCGGGATCAGTCGCCTTTAAGGTCTGGGCGTCGCTTTGCCCGCTTCCGCTCTGGAGGCCAACACGTCCAGCACGTCCTGAAACACCATGTTACGGGCGTGGAGAAGCACCAAGAGGTGATAGATCAAATCCGCAGCCTCGCTGGCGAGTTCCTCATCCGGACCCGCGACGCCCGCCAGCGCGGTCTCTACGCCTTCTTCGCCGACCTTCTGGGCGATGCGTTTGACGCCCTTGCCGATCAGTTTGGCCGTCCAGCTTTCGGACGGATCGGCGGCGGCGCGTTCGGCGATGGTCTGTTCCAGCCGGGCGATGCGGCCGAGACCCGGCGCGTCGGCCTCGCCGAAGCAGCTGGTGCGGTGCAGGTGGCAGGCGTCGCCCACCGGATTGACCGCCAGGACGAGGGCGTCGCTGTCGCAGTCGGCCGTGATGCCGACGACGTGCAGCCGGTCGCCCGAGGTCTCGCCCTTGCGCCAGCGTCCGCCGCGCGAGCGTGAGAAGAAGGTGGCCTCGCCGGACTGGAGGGTCTCGTCCAGGGCGGCGCGGTCCATATAGGCCAGGGTCAGGACCTGGAGCGTGGCGGCGTCCTGCACCACGACGGGGACCAGGCCGGCGCCTTTTTCGAAATCGATGGTGTTGGGGTCGATCATTTTATTCACCGCTCATCCCCGCGAAAGCGGGGACCAGTTCTGTTGTCTGACGGGTCTTGGATAGGGCTCTGTGCCAGAGGCGCGAGGATGATCGCCCAAAGCACTGGGTCCCCGCTTTCGCGGGGATGAGCGGAGATATAAAATCACAATCTCATCTCCAGCCCTTCGCCCGCCAGATAGGCCTTCAAGTCGGGGATGGCTATCGCGCCCGTGTGGAAGACGCTGGCGGCGAGGGCGCCGGAGACGTCCGATTGTTCGAACACGGCCTTGAAATGTTCGGGCGCGCCGGCGCCGCCCGAGGCGATCAGGGGGATGGTCAGGCGTGCGCGGGCGGCGGACAGTTGTTCGATGTCATAGCCTTTGCGGACCCCGTCCTGGTCGATGCAGTTCAGCACGATCTCGCCGGCGCCCAGGCCCTGCGCCTCATCGAGCCAGTCGAGTGTGCGCTTGCCGGCGCGGCGGCGCGCGTCGGGATCGCCGGTGTATTTGTGGACCACCCATTCGCCGTCTTCCAGACGACTGTCGACGCCGACGACGACGCACTGGCTGCCCAGCCGCGCGGCCATTTCGGCGATCAGTTCCGGGCGTTCCAGGGCGGGGGAGTTGATCGACACCTTGTCGGCCCCGTGGTCCAGGCAGCGGGCGGCCTGATCGACGCTGCGGATGCCGCCGGCGACGCAGAAGGGGATGTCCAGCAGCCGGGCGATATCCTTGATCCAGCCATAGTCCAGGGTCCGGCCTTCGGGACTGGCGGTGATGTCGTAGAAGACCAGTTCGTCGGCGCCCGCGTCGCGGTATCGAGCGGCCAGCTCCGCGGCGTCGCCCATGTCGGTGTGGCCGACGAACTTGACGCCCTTGACCACCCGGCCGTCCTTGACGTCCAGGCAGGGGATGATGCGCCGGGCGGTCACGACCGTTTAGCCGTCGCGATGGCTTCGGGCAGGGTGAAGCGGTTCTCGTACAGGGCGCGGCCGACGATGGCGCCGTTGCAGCCCAGGGCCTTCACCGCCGCGAGATCCTCCAGCGACGAGACCCCGCCCGAGGCCTGCAGCACCAGATCCGGGCGACGGCGGCGGATTTCGGCCAGCAGCTCCAGATTGGGGCCGGTCATTGCGCCGTCGCGGCCGACATCGGTGACCAGCAGGTGTTTGGCCGTCCCCTTGGGATACCGATCCAGCGCCTCCCACAGGGTGACGCCCGACGACTGGGTCCAGCCCTTCAGGGCGGGAACGGGCATGCCGTCCTCGATCTTGACGTCCAGGGCCAGGGTGATCTGCTCGACGCCGAAGCCCTTGAGCCAGGCGGCGACGTCGTTGGGTTGGGTCACCGCCAGCGAGCCGACGACGACGCGCGACACGCCGGCGTCCAGCAGCTTGGCCACGTCATTGGCGCCGCGGACGCCGCCACCGGACTGGATCTTGACCTGGATGGCGCGGGTCAGGTCGCCGATCAGGGCGTGCTGCATGGCCTGGCCGGCCTCGGCGCCGTCCAGATCGACGATGTGAATCCACTCGGCGCCCTCGGCCGCGAAGGCGCTGAGGCGGACGGCGGGCTGCTCGTCGTATTGCGTCACCTGGTCGAACTTGCCGTGCATCAGGCGCACGCAGACGCCGTCCTTCAGGTCGATGGCGGGGTAGATCAGCATGGGGTCGGCTTCCGTTCGTCATCCTCGGGCTTGACCCGAGGATCGGGCGTGGATCGGTTCGTGCGGGGCCTCGTTCGCACGAGCGGCGGATGGTCCGGTCCTCGGGTCAAGCCCGAGGATGACGGAGAGGGGGAGGCGGCGCCGGTCAAGCGGCGACCTGCAGGAAGTTCCGCAAAATCATGGCCCCGGCCTCGGCCGAGCGTTCGGGGTGGAACTGGCAGCCCCAGCGGTTGGCGGATCGGACCATGGCGGGGACCGGGCCGCCATAGTCGGAGCGGGCCAGGGTGGCGGGGCCGTCGGGACAGACATAGCCGTGGACGAAATAGGCGTAGGCGCCGTCGGCGACGCCCTCCAGCAGCGGGTCGTCGCGGTCGCGCGTCAGCCGGCTCCAGCCCATATGCGGCACGGGCAGGGCGCCCGCCGGCTCCAGCCGGGAGACGGCGCCGGGGATGAAGCCCAGCAGATCGACGCCCTCGCCCTCCTGGCTGGTTTCGAACAGCAGTTGCTGGCCCAGGCAGACGCCCAGCAGGGGGCGGGGGAAGGCGCGGATCGGTTCGACCAGGCCCAGTTCCGACAGGCGGCTCATGGCGTAGCCGGCCGCGCCGACGCCGGGCAGGATGACCCGTTCGGCCTCGGCGATCACGGCGGGATCGTCGGTCAGGCGGACGGTGGCGCCCAGACGCTCGAGCGCGAACTGGACCGAGGCGACGTTGCCGGCGCCATAGGCGATGACGGCGACCTCGGTCACAGCACCCCCTTGGTGGACGGCACCGCGTCGCCCTCGACCCGGATGGCCTGGCGTAGGGCGCGGCCGAAGGCCTTGTAGACGGCTTCGGTCTTGTGGTGGTCGTCCTGGCCTGTGACCGAGATGTGGACGGCGGCGCCCATGGCCTCGGCCAGGGAGCGGAAGACGTGGGCCGTCAGGTCGGTGCGGTAGTCGCCGATGAAGGGGGTGTCGAACGTGCCTTCGAACAGCGGATAGGGACGACCGGACAGGTCGATGGAGACGGTGGCGTTGGCCTCGTCCATCGGCAGGACGAAGCCGTAGCGGGCGATGCCCTTTCGCTCGCCCAGCGCCTGTTTCAGCGCCTGGCCCAGGGCGATGGCGCTGTCCTCGATGGTGTGGTGCGGGTCGGTGTGCAGGTCGCCCTCGCATTGGAGCCGCAGGGAGAAGCCGCCGTGAGCCGCGATCTGCTCCAGCATATGGTCGAAGAAGCCGACGCCGGTCTCGATCTTGATGGGGCCGGGGGCGTCCAGGTCGACGGCGCAGACGATACGGGTCTCCTTCGTATCGCGCACGGCCTGGCCGACGCGGGCCGGGCGGCGCTTGGCGGGCGTCAGGCCGAAGGCGGCCAGCAGCCGGTCGTTGACCTCGGGCTTGATCGAGACGGGCAGGCGCAGGCGCTCGCCGGACAGGTCGGCCGCGACGCCATAGGTGGCCAACGCAGCCAGGGCGGCGGCGGGGTTTTCCGGTCGAGCCATGACGATGGGGCCGACGCCGGGCTCGACCGGCATCTGGCGGCCCAGTTCGCGGGCGATCCGCTCGCGCTCGCGCCGGACCGAGGCGATCCGCTCGGCAGTCTCGATCATCCGCGACGGGTCCAGCGCCTGTTGCGCCAGCCGCACCAGGGGTTCGGGCAGGGCGTAGGGCTCGAGCACCGAGGCGAGGCGGGCCAGGGTCGGGGCTTGGGCGATGGCGGCGCCGACGCGGGCGCCGGCTAAACCATAGGCCAGGGACAGGCTGCGCAGCACGACCAGGTTCGGCTGGTCGGCGACGACGGTGGCGGCGGAGACGCTGTCGGAGAACTCGATCAGGCCTTCGTCCACCACCAGCAGGGCGGGGGCGACACGGGCGGCCATTTCGGCGACGGCCTCTGGCGAGCCGAGGGCGCGGATGACCACCACTGCCGGTTCGCCCTTGGCCGGATAGATGGCGGCGAGACTGTCATAGGGCTCGGCCTTGGGCGCCTCGACCGAACCGCCGTCGCGGGCGGCGAGGCGATAGGCCAGTTCCAGCCCGTGGGTCAGGCCGCGGACCGGCAGGACCTGGTCGGCGGGCACGGCGTAGATGGCGGCCATGCGGGCGGCGAGGGCGGCAGGCTCGCCGGGATAGCGGTCCAGGCCGTCGCCGCCGGAGACGAGCGGGGGATAGGGGGCGGGCAGGGTCATCCTTCGGCCCTCAGGTCGGCGGCGCGGGCGTGGGCTTCCAGGCCTTCCATCCGGGCCAGGCGGGCGGCGATGGGCGCAAGCGCGCGGGCGCCGGCCTCGGTGACCAGCTGGACCGACATGGTGGTCATGAAGCTGGCGGTGGTGACGCCGCCCAGGGTGCGGGCGCCGCCGTCGGTCGGCAGGACGTGGCTGGGGCCGGCGGCGTAGTCGCCCAGGGTCTCGGCTGCGAACCGGCCGACGAAGACGGCGCCGGCGGCCTTGATCGAATCCACCAGGGGCTCGGGATCGTCCACCTGGATCGCCAGGTGTTCGGGGCCATACAGGTTGGCGACCTCTGCGGCGGCGTCGAGATCGCGGACCAGGATGGCGCGGGCTTCGGTCAGCGAGGCGCGGGCGATGGCTTCGCGCGGCAGGGTCGCGACCTGGGTCTCAACCTCCGACAGGATGTAGTCGACGGTTGCGCGGCTTGTGGAGACCAGGATGACCTGGGCGTCGGCGTCGTGCTCGGCCTGGCTGAGCAGGTCGGCGGCGGCGATCTCGGGCGCGGCGTCGCGGTCGACGATGACCATCAGTTCGGACGGACCGGCGGGCATGTCGACGGCGGGGCCGCCTGGCAGAGCGCTCGCCTGCTTCTTGGCTTCGGCGACATAGGCGTTGCCGGGGCCGAACAGCTTGTCGCAGGCGGGGATGATTCCGTCCTCCAGTTCGACGCCGAAGGTCAGGGCGGCGATGGCCTGGGCGCCGCCCATCAGCCAGAGGGCGTCCAGCTCCGCCTCAGCGGCGGCCAGGATCATGGCGGGGTGGACGCCGCCGTCTTTTGAAGGCGGGGTGACGGCGACGCGCTGGCCCACGCCCGCGACGCCGGCCGGTATGGCCAGCATCAGCAGGGACGAGAACAGGGGGGCGGTGCCGCCGGGGATGTAGAGCCCGGCCGAGGCGATGGGACGCCAGGCCAGTTTTGAACGCACGCCGGGGGTGGTCTCGATGAAGGGGGTGTCCTCCGGCTTGGTCGCCTGGTGGAAGACCCGCACATTCTCGGCCGCCATGCGTAGGGCGCGCACGTCGCCGGGGGGCAGGGCGTTGCGGGCCTCGGCCACGGCCTCGGGCGTGATGGCGATGCGGCGGGGCGGGGCCTTGTCCAGCTTCAGGCACCAGTCGGTGACCGCCGCGCCGCCGCGTTGGCGCACGTCGTCCAGGATGGTGCGGACCACCTCGGTCACGTCGCCGGCGGTGCGCTGGGCCGGGCGGGCGAGGGCCGATTTTTTCCCGGCGGCGTCGAGGGAGGACCAGTCGATGAGTTTCATCACATCATCTTCTCAATGGGCAGGACCAGGATGGCCGAGGCGCCGGCGGCCTTCAGCTTCTCCAGCGTCTCCCAGAAGACGGCCTCCTGGCAGACGGCGTGGACGGCGACCGCGTCGTCGCGGCCCATCAAGGGCATGACGGTGGGCGAGCCGGCGCCGGGCAGGATGGCGGTGATCTGATCCAGCGCCGAACGCGGGGCGTTCAGCATGACGTATTTAGCGCCTTGCGAGGACACGACGCCCGACATCCGCTCGATGATACTGTCCAGCAGATGTTGCAGGGCGGGCTCGGGGGCGACGGGGGACTGGATCAGGACGGCCTGGCTTTCCAGCACCGTGTCCTTGGCGCCCAGGCCGTTGGCCTCCAGCGTCGCGCCGGTCGAGACCAGGTCGCAGATGGCGGCGGCCAGCTTCAGCCGGGGCGCGACCTCGACGGCGCCGCGCATGACGACGATGTCGGCCTTGACCCCGCGCTCGTCCAGGAAGCGGCGCAGGATCTTGGGATAGGAGGTGGCGATGCGTAGCCCGTCCAGCGAGGCCGGGCTGTCATAGGCCAGGGTCGGGGGGGTGGCGATCTTCAGGGTGCAGCGGCCAAAGCCCAGGGGCATGACCACGGAGGCGTTGGCGCCGCCGTTGCGGCCCTCCTCCAACACGTTCTCGCCGACGATCCCCAGGTCGCAGACGCCGTCGGCCACGAAGGTGGGGATGTCGTCGTCGCGGACGCGCAGCAGGTCGATCGGATAGTTCTCGACCCGGTACAGCAGGTCGTTGTGGCCCTTGACCCATTTCAGACCCGCGTCGCGGATCAGGTCGAGACTGCGGTCGGCCAGACGGCCGGATTTCTGGACGGCGATGCGAAGCCGGCCTTGGACGGTGCTCATGTTCGGATACTCAGTTCGTGTTCTTCAGGCGGTCCAGGGCGATGCGGTAGCCCTGGTGCGGCATGTCTTTGAGATAACGGGCGACGCGGACGACGGTGGTGGGGCTGGCGTGGGCCTCGGCCGCAATCTCGCGATAGGACTTGTCGCCGGCGTCGAGCAGGCGCGCCACCTGCCAGCGCTCGGCGAAGGCGCGCAGTTCCGCCGGGGTGCAGAGATCGGCCAGGAAGGCGTCGATCTCGGCGCGCGTCTGCATCGACAGCAGGGCGTCATAGAGGGCGTCGCGGGCGGGCGGGGTCGTCATGCGCGTTCCACTATGCTGTAACAGTGGAACGGTCAAGGGTTTGTTCGTCTCCTCCTTGCGAAGCGGGGAGGGGGCTCTTGAAGTCCCACGGGCGCCGGTGATGCGGTGAAGAACCCCTCCGTCATGGCGCAGGCGCCGCGCCACCTCCCCATCGCTTCGCGACGGGGAGGAGACAGGACGTGCGGCGCGCATTATCTGCGTCGTCATGACCAAGATCCTGATCATCGGCGCCGGACATGCCGGCGGCTCCGTCGCGGCGTTTCTGCGGCAGTACGGCCATGAGGGGCCGATCATGCTGGTCGGAGAGGAGGATGCGCCGCCGTATCAGCGGCCGCCCCTGTCCAAGGCTTGGCTGAAGGGCGAGGCGAATCTGGAGGGGCTGATGCTGCGGCCCCTGAGCTTCTATGAGGAACAGGGGATCGAGTTTCGGCCGTCGACGGTCGCCGTGTCGGTGGACCCGGAGGCGAAGACGGTCGCCTTCCATGACGGGACGTCAGAGGCCTATGACGTCCTGGTGCTGGCGACGGGATCGACGGCGCGCAAACTGCCGGTTCCGGGCGGGGATCATCCCGACCTGCTGGAACTGCGGACGCTGAAGGACGCGGAACGGCTGAAGGCCGTGCTGGGGCCGGGCAAGCGGCTGGCGGTGGTCGGCGGCGGCTATGTCGGGCTGGAGGCGGCGGCCTCGGCCCGGGCTCTGGGCGCCGAGGCGGTGGTGATCGAGCGCGCGCCGCGCGTGCTGGCGCGGGTGGCGTCCGAGACCCTGTCGGCCTTCTTCACCGCCCAGCATCGGGCGCATGGGGTCGAGATCCTGACCGGGGCCGAGGTGGTCGCCGTGGCCCATGACGGCGTGACCCTGGCGGACGGATCGGTGGTGCGGGCGGATGCGGTTCTGGTCGGGGTCGGGGCCCTGGCGTGCGACAGCCTGGCGGGGTCGGCGGGCCTGCGCTGCGACGACGGGGTGGTGGTGGACGAGCAGGCGCGGACCAGCGACCCGGCCGTCTTCGCCGTCGGGGACATGACGCGCCGGCCGATCCCCGTGCACGGCGGCGTCTCGCGCCGGCTGGAGAGCGTGCCCAATGCTTTGGAACAGGCGAAGCAGGCGGCGGCGGCCATCGTCGGACGACCGGGCCCGGCGGCCGAGGTGCCGTGGTTCTGGTCCGATCAATATGACTTCAAGCTTCAGATCGCGGGCCTGCCGTTCGATGCGGACCGTCAGGTGGTGCGGGGCGATCCGACGGCGGGAGGATTTGCGGTGTTTCACCTGAGCGGCGACCGAGTGGTCTGCGTCGAGGCGGTCAATGCGCCGCCGGAATTCATGGCGGGCAAACAGCTGATCGGGAGGGGGACGCCGGTGGATGTGGCGAAGCTGGCGGACGTCTCGGTTTCGATGAAGGCGGTGGGGGTGTGACGCAGGCCTTCTCCCTCCCCCTGCGGGGGAGGGCGGTCGCGTAGGGACCGGGTGGGGCGGCCCGGCAGGGTCGCACGGGTTCTGCCTCGCGAGATATGTCCCGTGTCGCCCTGCCGCCCCCACCCGGCTTCGCCTTCGGCTCAGCCCCCCTCCCCCGCAGGGGAAGGGAGAGGCGCCCCGCCGCTTCGTCGTCGCCGCAGTGCAACAAAACTGTTGCGCTTTTCGTTGGGGATCGATCAAGCTGCGAACTCAACGCGGCGGGGGCGAATGACGAGAGCTTTCGACGAAATGAACGGCGGCGGATCGGGGACGATCCGCGACAGCTACAAGACCCTGGCGGCCTGGCTGGAAAACGCCCCGCCGGATCTGCTGCAGGCGCGCTCGCGTCAGGCGGAGTTGTTCTTCCGCCGTATGGGCGTGACCTTCGCCGTCTATGGCGACGAGGAGTCTAACGAGCGGCTGATCCCGTTCGACGTCGTGCCGCGCATCATCGGCGCCGATGAATGGGGCGGGCTGGAGAAGGGGCTGAAGCAGCGGGTCACCGCCATCAACGCCTTCCTGAAGGACATCTATGGGCCGCAGGACTGTATCCGCGCCGGGATCGTGCCCGCCGACCTGATCCTGACCAATCCGCACTATCGGCCCGAGATGCAGGGCCGCCGGCCGCCGGGCGACGTCTGGTGCCATATCGCCGGGGTCGATCTGGTCCGCACGGGCGAGGACGGCTTCTATGTGCTGGAGGACAACGTCCGCACGCCGTCCGGGGTCTCCTATATGCTGGAGAACCGCGAGATGATGATGCGGCTGTTCCCCGACCTGTTCGCCGAACATGCGGTGCGGCCGGTCGAGATTTATACCGACATGCTGTTGCGGTCCTTGCAGGCCTCGGCGCCGTCGGGGGCGGGCGAGGATCCGACCATCGTTGTGCTGACGCCGGGGCCGTTCAACTCGGCCTATTACGAGCACAGTTTCCTGGCCGACAAGCTGGGGGTCGAGCTGGTCGAGGGCGGGGATCTCTTCGTCAATGACGACACCGTCTATATGCGCACGACCGAGGGGCCCAAGCGGGTCGACGTCATCTATCGCCGCATCGACGACGACTTCATCGACCCCCTGACCTTCATGCCGAACTCGGCGGTGGGGGTTCCGGGGCTGATGTCGGCCTATTTCGCCGGGCGCGTGACCCTGGCCAATGCGGTGGGGACGGGGGTGGCCGACGACAAGGCCGTCTATACCTATATGCCCGAGATCATCCGCTTCTTCACCGGCGAGGACGCCATCCTGAAGAATGTGCCGACCTGGCGCTGCCGCGAGCCGGACGCGCTGAAGGAGGTGCTGGGCAAACTCGATGAGCTGGTGGTCAAGGAGGTCGGCGGATCGGGCGGTTACGGCATGCTGGTGGGGCCGACCTCGACCAAGGCCGAGATCGAGGCGTTCCGGGCCAAGTTGATCGCCGACCCCGACGATTTCATCGCCCAGCCGACGCTGAGCCTGTCGACGGCGCCGACCCTGAATGGAGGCGACTTGTCGCCGCGGCACGTCGATCTGCGGCCGTTCGTCCTGTCCAGTCCGGCGGGGGTGCGGGTCGCGCCCGGCGGACTGACGCGGGTGGCGCTGAAGGAGGGGTCGCTGGTGGTCAACTCCAGCCAGGGCGGCGGAACCAAGGACACCTGGGTGCTGGACAACTGATGCTTTCTCGCACCGCAGACAGTCTGTACTGGACCGGCCGCTATATGGAGCGGGCGGATTTTCTCGCGCGCATTCTGGAGGCGGCGATCCGCCTGGCGGCCCTGCCGGCCAAGGATCAGGCCACCGTTACGGCCTGGGCCGGCGCCATCGCTTCGTCAGGCGTGAAGTCGGCGTTCGATGCGACCGGCCGGACGGTGTCGGAGAAGTCCGTCCGTGAATATCTGGCCTTCGGGGCGGACAATACGACCTCGATCAAGGCCTGTATCACCCGGGCGCGGACCAATGCCCGCTCGGTGCGGACCGCCCTGACCATTGAGCTGTGGGAGGCGATCAACGGCGCCTGGAACGGGCTGAACGAGCTGGGCGAGCCGACCAAGCGGGATGATTTCACCAACTTCCTCGACTTCGTGAAGTCGACGTCGCTGGCGGTGGAGGGGGCCTCGTCGCGGACCATGTTGCGCAATGACGCCTACTGGTTCCTGCGGCTGGGCATGGCGATCGAGCGGGCCGACAACACCGCCCGCCTGCTGGACGTGAAATACCACCTGCTGCTGCCGCCCGGCGAACGGGTGGGGGGACAGCTGGACTATTTCCAGTGGACCACCCTGTTGCGCGAGGTCTCGGCCCTGACCGCCTATCGCTGGGTTTACCGGGAGAGCGTGCGGCCCTGGCTGGTGGCGGACCTGCTGGTGCTGAACCGGCAGATGCCGCGGTCGCTGGCGTCGTGCCAGGGCATGATCGTCAGCTATCTGGAGCGGCTGGCGACGGACTACGGCCGGCGCGGCCCGGCGCAGAGGCTGGCCTCCAGCCGTCTGACCCAGTTCAACGAGGCCCGGATCGAGGACATCTTCCAGTCCGGCCTACACGAATACATCCAGGGCTTCCTGAACGAGAACAACGCCCTGGCCGCCGCCGTCCACGAACAGTATCTGGTCTGACCATGCGGATCCGGATCGATCACTCCACCCGCTACGCCTACGCCCGCCCGGCGCGGTTCATCGTGCAGATGCTGCGGCTGACGCCCAAGTCGTGTGAGAGCCAGCAGGTGCGCGAATGGCGCATCGAGACCGACGTCGACGCCCGGCTTCGGCGCAGCGAGGACGCCTTCGGCAATATTGTTCACAGCCTCTATACCGAGCGCCCGACCGACGCCCTGACCATCCGGGTGACGGGCGAGGTTTCGACCGTGGACACCGGCGGGGTGATCCGCGGCCAGAACGAGCGGCTGCAGCCGGGCGTGTATCTGCGCGACACCCGCCTGACCCAGGCCAATCCCGCCCTGGTCGAGTTCGCGCGAGAGATCGGCGAGGGCGCGCCGCTGGAGCGGATGCACCGGCTGATGGGGGCGATCCACGGCGGGGTGGCTTTCGAGGTCGGGGCGACGTCCGCCACCCATACGGCGGCCGAGGCCTTCGACATCCGGCGGGGCGTCTGCCAGGACCACGCCCAGATCTTCATCGCCTGCGCCCGAACCCTGGGCGTGCCGGCCCGCTACGTCTCCGGCCACCTGAACCGGTCGGACGGTCAGCACGATCAGGACGCCGCCCACGCCTGGGCCGAAGCCTGGATCGAGGGGTTGGGCTGGGTCGGGTTCGACGCGGCCAACGGCATCTGCCCGACCGACAACTATGTCCGCATCGCCACAGGCCTGGACGCTCTGGGCGCGACGCCGATCCGGGGCACAAGCTACGGCGGCGGGGTCGGCAGCCTGACGGTCGCGCTTCATGTGCGGCCTGTGCAACAGAGCCAGCAACAACATCAGAGCCGGGGATGGTCCTGATCGCCATGACGCAGGAATCTGTTAGCGTCGAACGATTCGCGAAACGGGGAGCGGATAGAGGCAAGTGACCTATTGCGTAGGCATGCTGGTGGAGGAGGGGTTGGCGATGATCGCCGACACCCGCACCAATGCGGGCGTGGACAACATCTCGTCCTATCGCAAGTTGCACGTGTTCAAGACGCCGGGCGAGCGGATCCTGGCCGTGGCGACGGCCGGCAATCTGTCGGTCACGCAGACGGCCCTGGCGATGGTGGCCGAGGGGGTGAAACTGCCCGACTCGACCGGGCCGGAGACGCTGGAGACCGCGCCCAGCCTGTTCCGCGCCGCCCAGATCCTGGGGCACGCCATGGCCATGGTGCGGGCCACGATCAACACCCCGGCCTCGCCCACCGCCGACGCCCTGAACGTCAACGCCTCCATGCTGCTGGGCGGCCAGATCGGCGGGGGCAAGATGGGCCTGTATCTGATCTATGGTCAGGGCAATTTCATCGAATGCGGGGCCGACACCCCCTATCTTCAGATCGGCGAGCTGAAATACGGCAAGCCGATCCTGGACCGCGCCCTGCATGACTACACCCCCCTGTCCGAGGCGGTGAAACTGGGGCTGATCTCGTTCGACTCGACCATTCGCTCCAATATCGCCGTGGGGCCGCCGCTGGATCTGATCGTCATTCCGCGTGATGGTCTGACCGGGATGGAGCGGCGCATCGATGCGGACGATCCCTATTTCCGCGACCTGGGCCGGCGCTGGTCCGAAGCCCTGGCGGCGGCGCACAAGGCCATGCCGGATCCCACTTGGCTGGACCTGACGCCGACGAAAACGGCGCGAATGAAGGCCGTGACCTGACGCCCTTCTGATCATGATGCGATTAAGTCGCAATTGTGCTTGTGCGACACTGTGAAGCGCTCTATTGCGACCGCATCGCAAAATCAGGCCAAAAGGTCGCCTCACTATGTCCGAGTCCCGCGCCGCCGCGCTTCGTTCTCTCCTGTTCGCTTCCAGCGCCGCCGGAATGCTGGTGGCCGCGCCGGCCCTGGCCGCCGAGGTTCCCGCCGAGGACGGCGTGGTCGTCACCGCCGACCAACAGCAGCAGCCGGCCAATCTTGGGACGATCAACGTCAACGGCCAACTCAAGAAGCGCGAGCCGCAAAGCCCCGAGTTCGTCGCACCCCTGCTGGACACGCCGCGCGCGGTGACGATCATTCCGCAGCAGATCATCGAACAAACGGCGGCGTCGTCGCTGCAGGATGTGTTGATGAACTCGCCCGGCATCACTTTCGGCGCGGGGGAAGGCGGGCAGCCGTTGGCGGACCGGCCCTTCATCCGGGGCCAGTCGTCGGGCAACAACATCTTCGTCGACGGCCTGCGCGACACAGGCGGCCAGCAACGCGAAGTCTTCAACCTGGAGCAGGTCGAAGTCATCAAGGGGCCTGATGCGGTCTATTCGGGCCGGGGCTCCGGCGGCGGCAGCATCAATCTCGGCTCCAAGGCGCCCCAACTGAACGAGTTCACCAACATCGGCGCCAGCGTCGGCACGGACTCCTATCTACGCGGCACGATCGACAGCAACATGCCGTTGGGCGAGACGGCGGCGTTGCGGGTCAATCTGATGGGCGCGCAGGGCGATGTGCCCGGTCGCGACAGCGTCGATTACGACAAATGGGGCGCGGCGATCAGCCTGGGCGCCGGCCTGGGCACGCCGTCGTCGATGGTGTTCAGCTATTATCACCTGACCAGCGACCAGATGCCGGACTACGGCATCCCGTTGTTCACCAAGATCGGGGTGCGCACGACCGACAGCGGCATTCTGGATGTGCCGTACGACAGCTTCTACGGCGTCAAGGATCGCGACTACCTGACCAATGAGGTGGACACCTTCACCTTCAAGGCCGAGCATCGCCTCAATGATGTGGCCACGATCCGCAACGTCAGCCGCTATTCCGAGACCCTGAACGACTATATCGTCACCAACCCCGGCGACGGCGGCTATGTGGGGCGGGCGGCCGACGGGACCTACTGGATGAAGCGGGGCACCAAGACCCGCTGGAACCCGGTCACCACCCTGGCCAATGTGACCGACGTATACGGTCAGTTCGCCACCGGTTCGATCAAGCACAGCTATGACGTCGGCGTGGAACTGTCGCGCGAGCGGAACCGCAACGCCACCTATTCGACCTACACCACCTCGGGCGCGGCCTGCCCGACGGGCCTGACCACGGTCTCGGGATCTCGCCCGACGGCGGCGAGCGCGCTGGGCGCTGACGACTGCACCCCGGTCTATAGCCCGAACGCCGATGACGCCTGGACCGGCGTGATCAACCGGGGGCCGACCAGCTCGAACACGACCGAGACCATCGGCGTCTATGCGAACGACAGCATCACCCTGACGGAGCGCCTGATCCTGAACCTGGGCGTGCGCTGGGATCAGTATTCGGTGAGCGGCGTCAATGCGACGGCGAACCAGTCGGCCGGCGTCTGGACGACGACGGGCTATACGTCCGTGCCCAAGCGCACCTGGGAGTTCACCAACTATCAAGTCGGCCTAGTGTTCAAGCCGACGGCGAGCAGCAGTGTCTACGCCTCCTGGTCCACCTCCTCGACACCGCCGACCATCTCGGCGGGAGATCAAAACGCCTCCGGCGGTACAGGGACGGGCGATTTGGCGAATACGGTTCTGGATCCCGAAGACAGCGAAAGCTTCGAGATCGGCGCCAAGGCCAATGTCTTCAACGACCGACTGGCCCTGTCGGCCGCACTGTTCCAGACGACGCGCAAGAACGCCGCCATCCTGGTCGACGTCGGTGATTATGAGCAGGTCGGCGAAGTGGAGGTCCGTGGTCTGGAACTGGGCGTTTCCGGCAGCATCACCCCGGCCTGGACGGTGTTCGGCGGCTATACCTATATGGACTCCGAACTGGTGAAGGGCGCCTGCACGGTCGATAACACGGTGACGCCGCCGGTCTGCACGCCCAGCGCCTTCGAAGGCGATTCTCTGGCCAATACGCCCGAACATACCGCCAGCCTGTTCAGCACCTACCGCGTCACGCGCAAGCTGACCCTTGGCGGCGGCGTCTATTACACCTCCGACTCCTTCGGCGGGAACCAGGGCGGCGCGGGCGGCGGCAACAACCGCGTCTTTGCCCCGGAATGGACCCGTGTGGACGCCTTCGCCTCTTATGATCTGACGGATCGCGCCAGCCTGCAGCTGAACGTGAAGAACCTGACGGACGAGGAATATATCATCCGCACCAACGGGGTTCACCACGCCGACGTCGCCCCGGCGCGGCAGGCGATCCTGGCGCTGAACCTGCGCTTCTAAAGGCCCGATCCCCGGCCTATCCTGACGGCCCCGTCCTTCCGGCGGGGCCGTTTTCTATTCAGCGAGACCTGTCGTGCTGCTGCAGATTCCCGAAGTCTTCTCCAAGGTTGAAGTGAAGGCGCTGCGCGAGCGGCTGGACGCCGGACCCTGGGCCGACGGCAATATGACGTCGGGCCATCAGTCGGCGACGGCGAAGCGGAACCAGCAACTGCCGGAAGACTCGGACGTGGCCCGGGAGGTTTCGGCCCTGGTGGTTCAGGCGCTGAACGCCAATCCGATGTTCGTCGCCGCCGCCCTGCCGCACACGATCTTTCCGCCGCTGTTCAATCGCTACGAGGGCGGGGGCGAGTTCGGGCTGCACGTGGACAACGCCATCCGGCAACAGCGCGGCGGCGGTTCGATCCGCATCCGCAGCGACCTGTCGGCGACCCTGTTCCTGTCCGAACCCGAGGATTATGACGGCGGGGAGCTGATCATCGAGGAGATGTACGGGCCGCAGTCGGTCAAGCTGCCGGCCGGGGACCTAGTGCTGTATCCGTCCAAGAGCCTTCATAAGGTCATGCCGGTGACGCGCGGGGCGCGGGTCTCGTCCTTCATGTGGATGCAGAGCCTGATCCGCGACGACGGCGACCGCGAGATGCTGTTCCGCCTAGACGTCGCGACCCAGCGCGTGGCGCGAGAGAAGGGACCGAAGGATCAGGCGGTGATCGAGCTGACGGGAGTCTATCACAACCTGCTGCGGCGTTGGTCCGAGGTGTGACGCTGTGACCCGGGGGGCGCAGTCCGCTTTATAAGGCGGCGGGGGTGAACCAAGGCGAAGCTGGTCTATTGTGACCGGGATGTTCCAAGACGCGCCCCCCGCACCGCCCGCCCAGCTTTCCGAAATCACGGTGACGGCCGCCCGGCTTCCGCCTGCCGCCGCCGACGCCGCCTTTTCGGTGGTGCGGCTGGATCAGGCCGTGCTGGAGCGTTCGACGCGGCTGGACGAGGCCTTGCGGACCGTGCCGGCGGTGTCTCTGTTTCGGCGGACGTCCAGTCTGGCCGCCAATCCGACGACCCAGGGGATTTCGCTGCGGGCCATCGCGCCGTCGGGCGCGGGCCGGACCCTGGTCACGCTAGACGGGGTTCCTCTGAACGATCCGTTCGGGGGCTGGGTCATCTGGTCCCAGGTCGCGCCGGAATCCTTGGAGCGGGTGGATATCGTGCGTGGCGCAGGGGCGGGACCCTACGGCGCCGGCGCACTGACAGGCGCCATCGGCCTGACGGAAAGGGACCGCGGCGGAGTGTTGGACCTCTCGGTCGGCGAGCGCGGCGGTGCGCGGGCGGCGGGCTCGGGATCGACGATGCTGGGACCGGTCGGTGTTACCCTGTCGGGCCTGTACGAGACCAGCGACGGCTATACGCCGGTGCGTGGATCGGCGGCCGGGGCGGCGGATACGCCGCTGGACCTGGACAGCCGCAGCGCCGCCCTGCGGGTCGATGCGCCGCTGGACGGGCTCAATCTCGAAGGGGCGAACCTGTCGCTGCGGGCGGCGACCTGGGAGGAGGATCGCGGGTCCGGCCTGCTGAACACCCGCTCCAACGCCAGCGGCCACAGTCTGAGCGCCACGGCGGCCAAGGCGCCGCCCGTCGACGGATACGGCTGGCGGCTGCAGGCCTGGCGGATCGAGAGCGATTTCGCCAATACCTCGGCCTCGGTGGCGGCGGATCGATCAACCACGACCCCGGCCAATGATCAGTACAGGACTCCGGCGACGGGCTGGGGGCTGAACGCGGCCCTGCGCCGCCGCGTGTCCGACTTCGCTGGCGGACGGCTGGAGTGGGAGGTCGGGGCCGACGCGCGGTTCAACGAGGGCGAGACCAACGAGTTCTTCAGCAATCCCACCGGCGCAGGCTTCGCCCGGGGACGACGGGCGGGCGGGGAGACGTCGGTGGCCGGGGCCTATGTGGACGGGTCGTGGACCGACGGCGCCTGGTTGGTCGCGGGCGGGCTGCGTTACGACCAGTGGAAGAACGAGGCGGGCTTCCGCTACGAATACACGCTGGCGACCGGCGCTCCCATCCTGGACGAGATGGACGAAGACCGGTCGGGCGAGGTGTTCAGCGCGCGGTTGGCGGCGCGACGCGATCTGAGCAGCCTTCTGGGCGCCGGCTACGCCTGGCGGGCGGCGGCCTATTCCGGTTTCCGGCCGGCGACGCTCAACGAACTGCACCGGCCGTTCCGGGTCGGCAATGACATCACAGAGGCCAATTCTGCGCTGGAGCCCGAGACCCTGCGCGGGATCGAGACGGGTCTGGCCTTCGACCGGGACGGGATCGCCTGGGGGGCGACGGTCTTCTGGAACGAGATCGAGGACGCCATCGTCAACGTCACCATCGGCGAAGGGCCGGGCACCTTCCCCCGCGCGGGCTTCGTGCCGGCCGGGGGCGTGCTGCGCCAGCGCCAGAACGCCGGGACCATCGAGGCCTGGGGCGTCGAGCTGAACGGATCGGTCCAGGCGACCGAGGCCCTGTCGCTGAACGCCGCCCTGTCGTGGACGGACGCCGAGGTGGACGGCGGGACCGCGGCGCCGCAGCTGACCGGCCTGCGGCCGGCCCAGGCGCCGGAGTGGAGCGCGACGGCGGGCCTGGACTGGCGGGCGACCGAGCGCCTGACCCTGGGCCTGGCCGCGCGCTATGAATCGGCGCGGTTCGACGATGATCTGAACAGCCGGTCGCTGGACGCCGCCGTGACCCTGGACGCCCGGGCGGAATGGGCGGCGCGCGAGGGCGTCATGATCTGGGCCGCCCTGGATAACGCCTTTGATGAAGAGGTCGAGGTGTCGATGACCGGAACCGATGTCGCCGGCTACGCTCCGCCGCGCACGTTGCGGGCAGGCGTGAGATTCAGCTACTGACGCTCGGTGCGGCGATTTCGTCGCACGGACTGCTATTGAAAACGGTTCGCAACAGTGGCACAGCCACCTTGTGACCGAACTCGCCGCACAACATCAGGTCGAGCCCCCCGCCAAGGGCTCGAAGAAGCCCAAGGCGGCGCTGAACGGCGCGCGGTCCTTCTGGCTGAAACAGCTTCATTCCTGGCACTGGATTTCGGCGGCGGTCAGTCTGGTCGGCCTGCTCCTGTTCGCCTTCACCGGCATCACCCTGAACCACGCGGCCTCGATCCCCGCCGATCCGGTGACGGTCGAACAGACCGCGGCCCTGCCTGCGCCCCTGGTCGAGCGACTGGCGGACTTCCCCGAGGAGACAACCGATCCCGTCCCCGACGCCGTCGCCCGCTGGTCGGCGCAGACGCTGAAGGCCGAGATCGCCGGCAAGCCGACCGAGACCACGGCCGAGGAAATCTATGTGGCCCTGCCCACGCCCGGCGGCGATGGGTGGGTGACCATCGACCGCTCGACGGGCGATGTTCTGCACGAGAAGACCACGCGGGGTTGGATCGCCTACCTGAACGACCTGCACAAGGGCCGCAACGCCGGCGGCGTCTGGTTCTGGTTCATCGACGTCTTCGCAGTCGCCTGCGTGATCTTCGCCCTGACGGGGCTGGGCCTGATGTGGCTGCACGCCAAGGGGCGGCCGTCCACCTGGCCGCTGGCGGCCCTGGGCCTGCTTATCCCCGTCGTCATCGCCCTGATCTTCATTCATTGAACTTCGTGAGAGTTTTCCGGATGCGCCTGCTTCCCATCGTCATCACCACGGCCGGGCTTTCCCTGGCCGCCGCCGCGCCGGCCCTGGCGGCGGACCTGTCGGTCACCGTCGATGTGCCGCGGCTGAACACCGCCTCCTATCACCGGCCCTATGTGGCGGTGTGGATCGAGCGGCCGGACCAGACGGCGGTCCAGACCCTGGCCGTCTGGTACCAGCAGACGCGCAACAACGAGGGCGACGGCAAGGACTGGCTGAAGGATCTGCGCACCTGGTGGCGCAAGGGCGGCCGGGCCATGAGCCTGCCGGCCGACGGCGTTTCGGGCGCCACCCGCGCGCCGGGGCGTCAGACCGTCACCGTGCCCGCCGCCCGCCTGCGCGGCCTGCAACCCGGCCAATATACGGTCGTCGTCGAGGCGGCGCGCGAACTGGGCGGCCGTGAAGTCGTGCGCGTACCCTTCCGTTGGGGCGGCGCCAACACCGCCAATGCTTCAGGCTCCACCGAACTGGGCGCAGTGCGCGTCACCGTCTCTCGCTGAGGAACAGACCCATGAAAAAGACGATCACGCTTCTGGCCTTCGCCGCCGCCCTGGCCGCGCCCATGGCCGCCCAGGCTCACCGCGCCTGGATGGCGCCGACCTCGACCAGCCTGTCGGGCAATGACGCCTGGGTCGGGTTCGACGCCGGCATGTCGAACGGGGTCTTCATCCCCGACCACGCCGCCATGCGCATGAACGGCCTGGTGGTGACGGCGCCGGACGGCTCGGCCGTTCAGCCCGAGCACCTGATGCAGGGCCAGTACCGCACCACCTTCGACGTCCATCTGACGCAGAACGGCACCTACAAGGTCGCCAATGTGATGGGCGGCGTCATGGCCAGCTACAAGCTGAACGGCGAACAGAAGCGCTGGCGCGGTTCGGCGGCCGAGTATCCGGCCGCTCTGCCCGAAGGCGCCACCGAGGTGCAGGCGACCCGCACCGCCAGCCGGATCGAAACCTTCGTCACCTTGAACAATGCCACCGACGGCGTGTTCAAGCCGACGGGCGAGGGGCTGGAGCTGGTTCCCGTGACCCATCCCAATGACCTGGCCGCCGGCGAGGCCGCGACCTTCAAACTGGTCAAGGACGGGCAACCGGCCGCCGATCTGGAGGTCACTATTGCCCGCGGCGGCGTGCGCTATCGCGACAATCCCGAGGAAATGACGGTCAAGACCGGCGCCGACGGCGCCTTCACCGTGACTTGGCCGGAAGCCGGCATGTACTGGCTGAACGCCTCGGTCCGCGCGCCGGCCCAGGGCGAGGCGCTCGGTTCGAACGCCAGCTATGTGGCGGTGATGGAAGTCCTGCCCTAAGCCACGGGCATGTCTGACAGTCCCTTCTCGCGCGGATCCCGCGCCGCCCCGCCCACGGTCTCGCTCGGCGACCGGTTTCCGCTTGCGGACCGCGCTGACAACCGGGTTCTGATTCCGCCCATGGACGGGGTTCCGCCCCGTCCGCCCGGCGACGTGGTTTTGGCGCTGGACGGCGAAACCATGGGCACGACCTGGAGCGTGCGCCTGATCGGTCCGCCCCTGCTGGGGCCGGTCGAGGCGCGGGCGGCTATCGAACAGGAGCTGGCGGCCGTCATCGCCGCTTTCAGCCCCTGGGAGCCGAACAGCGAGATCAGCCGCTTCAACGCCGCGCCCGAAGGCATGTGGTCGGTGTCGGAGACCTTCTGGGGCCTGTTGGACGCGGCTATGGACCTGGGCGACGAGACCAATGGCGCCGTCGATCCGACCCTGGGCGCCCTGGTCGATCTGTGGGGGTTCGGCCCGCCGGGACCACGCAGCGCGCTTCTGCCGGTGCCGTCCGACGAAGAGGTCGAGGCGGCGCTGGCGGTGTCGGGCTGGCGCCGGCTGAGGATGAACCGCGAGGCGCGGGGCCTGATGCAGATGGGCGGGATGCGGCTGGATTTCTCCGGTATCGCCAAGGGCTATGCCGTGGACCGAGTCTCGGACCGGCTGACCGCCATCGGCGCGACCTCGCACCTGGTCGAGATCGGCGGCGAACTGAAGGGGCGCGGAGTCAAGCCGGACGCCCAGCCCTGGTGGGTCGAGATCGAGCGGGTCGAGGGCTCGACCGAGCCGCGCACGGTGGCCGCGCTGTACGAAATGGCCATGGCCACCAGCGGCGACTACCGCCGCGCCTTCGAACATAACGGACGGGTCTATCCGCACACCATCGACGGTTCGACCGGGCGGCCGGTGACCAACGCCGTGGCCTCGGTGACGGTGTTGCACTCTTCGGCCATGAAGGCGGACGCCTACGCCACCGCCCTGACGGTCATGGGGCCGTTCGACGGGCCTGAACATGCCGAGGCGATCGGTCTGGCGGCCCTGTTCGTCGAGCGGACGCCGCGCGGGCCGGTGGAACGAATGACGCCGGCCTTGGCCGCCATGATGGAAGAGCCCTGGTGACAGGCGAGCCGACGCGTTGGCTCTGGGCCGCCGGGGCGGCAGCCCTGTGGCTGGTCCTGACGGGCTTCGTCGTCTGGCGCGAGCGCCGGGTGAAGGCGGCGGCCCGCGCATGGTCGGACGCGATGGCCGGGCCGGGGGAGGCGGTCCTGGTCGCCTTCGCCAGCCAGACGGGATTCGCCGAGGAGCTGGCCTGGATGACGGCCAAGGCCTTGCAGGACGGCGGGGTCGGGGCGCGGGTGCTGTCGTTCGCCGATCTGGATCTGGCGGCCCTAAAGGCGGCGGGGCGAGCCCTGCTGATCGTCTCAACGACCGGCGAGGGCGATCCGCCCGACACTGCAGCCCGGTTCGTGCGCAAGCTGATGGGCGAGGGTGCGGACCTGGCGGGTTTGCGGTTCGGGCTGCTGGCCCTAGGCGACCGCAGCTATGACCAGTTCTGCGGCTTCGGTCATGTGGTGGACGGCTGGTTGCGGCGATCGGGCGCCGAGCCCCTGTTCGATACGGTCGAAGTCGACAACGGCGAGGCCGGGGCGATCCGCCATTGGCAACACCAGCTGAACCAGATCACCGGCAGCGTCGGGGCCCCCGACTGGGCGCCGGCGGCCTTCTATCCGTGGCGGCTGGTCGAGCGGACCCTGGTCAATCCGGGCAGTCCCGGCGGGGCGGCCTATCACCTGGCGTTTGAGGCGGTCGGGTCGGCGCCGGACTGGGCGGCGGGCGATATCGCCGAGGTCGGCCTGCCAGAACGCGACGGGGCGACGCCGGGCGCGCGCGAATATTCCATCGCCTCCCTGCCGTCGGACGGACGGGTCGAATGCCTGATCCGCCTGATGCGCCATCCGGATGGGACGCCGGGTCTGGCGTCCGGCTGGCTGACCCAAGATCTGGCGCTCGGCGACAAGATCGGCATGCGGCTGAGGACCAACCGCAGCTTCCATGGGCCGGCGAACGAGACGCCGATGATCCTGATCGGCAACGGCACGGGGATCGCGGGGCTGCGGGCGCATCTGAAGGCGCGGACGGCGGCGGGGGGCGGGGCCTGGCTGCTGTTCGGCGAACGGACGCGGGCGCACGACGCCTTCTTCGACGCCGAGCTTCAGGGGTGGCTGGGGTCGGGCGTGCTGCGGCGGCTGGACCGCGCCTTCTCGCGCGATGCGGGCGACGGCCGCTATGTGCAGGATCTGGTCGCCGGGGCGGGGGACGAACTGCGGGACTGGATCGGTCGCGGCGCCACCATCCATGTCTGCGGCAGTCTGGAGGGCATGGCCGCAGGCGTTCACGCGGCGCTGGAGACCGCCTTGGGCGCCGAGGCCCTGCTGGACCTGCTCGAAACCGGTCGTTACCGCCGCGACGTCTATTAGGGCTGCCGCCCGCCGGACCTTCCTGCCATCAATGGGGCAAAGAAAGGGAGGAACCGATGATTTCCATGCTGCTGGCGGCAGCGCTTTCGACCCTGCCGCAAACGCCCGCCGCTCCGGCTGGATACGCCCTGACCTGGTCCGACGAATTCTCTGGCGATGGCCTGCCCGACGCCTCGAAGTGGCGATACGACACCCAGGCCAACAAGACCGGCTGGTATAACGAGGAGCTGCAGTACTATTCCGCCGCGCGGCCTGAGAACGCCCGCATCGAGGACGGCGTGCTGATCATCGAGGCGCGGCGAGAGATCCTCGACCCGCCCCCGGCCGACTGGGGTGGACAGGCCTACACCTCGGCGCGGATGATCTCGACGGCCGCCTGGTCACGCGGTTTCATCGAGACGCGCGCCAAGATCCCTTGTGGACGCGGCAGCTGGCCGGCCATCTGGATGTTGCCCGAAAAGGCGGCCGGCTGGCCCATCGGCGGCGAGATCGACATCATGGAGCACGTCGGCCATCGCCCCGGCGTTGTGCACGGCTCGATCCACACCGAGGCCTACAACCACGTGAAGGGCACCCAGAGCACGGCGACGCGCCAGGTCGCGGACGCCTGCGACGCCTTTCACCGCTATCAGGTGCGCTGGACGCCGGACGAGATCGTTTTCCTGATCGATGACCAACCCTTCCACCGCTTCACCAACGATCAGGCGCGCGATGTGGAGACCTGGCCGTTCGACAAGCCGTTCCATCTGATCCTGAACGTCGCCGTGGGCGGAACCTGGGGCGGCGAGGAGGGCGTCGACGACGCCGTCTTCCCTCAGAGGATGGAGGTCGACTACGTCCGGGTCTATCAGCCTGCCGACTGACCCAGTCGGCCCAGCAGGTCAGCCGCGAAGCTGGACAGGGTGTCGTCGCGGGCGCCCATGACGATGATCCGGTCCCCCGGTTGCGCCATTTCCACAATCCGGTCGCCACAAGCAGCGCGGTCGGGCAGGGCCTCTGCCTGACGACCGGCGCCGCGGACGCCCGAGGCGATGTCTTCTGAGCCCACGCTGCGGTCGGTGGTGCCGCCGTAATAGACCGGTTCAGGCATCAAAAGGACGTCGTCGGGACGCATCAGGCCGGCGAAGCCGTCGATGAACTCCTGCCGCATCAGTTTCAGCGGGCCGAAGCCGTGGGGCTGAAACAGAATCAGCAAGCGGCCGTCGAAGGCGTGCAGGGTCTTGAGCGTGGCGGCGATCTTGTCCGGGTTATGGGCGAAGTCGTCGATGACGGTGATGTCGTTGACGGTCCCGACCACCTCCATCCGGCGACGGATGCCGGCGAAGCTCTCCAGCGCCTTGACCGCCTGGCTTGTCGGCACGCTCAGGGCCTTGGTCGCGCCCAGCGCCGCCAGGGCATTGGCGACATTGTGGGCGCCGGGGACGTTCAGGACGACGTCATATTCGCTCCAGCCCTCGATCAGGCGGAACTTCATGCCGGTCGGCAGGGGGAGCAGGTCATGGGCGGACAGGTCTGCCTTTTCCTCGCCCAGGGCGAAGGTGATCGCCCTGTCGGCCGGAAGCGTCTGGGCCAGGGCCGCCGTCTCGGGATTGTCGAGGTTCAGCACCGCCGTGGTCGCGCGGCCGGTGAAGCCGCCGAACAGGTCGCGCAACTCCTCCATCGACTTGTGATCCAGCGAGATGTTGGAGACGACGGCGACGGTGGGGTCATAGCCGGCGATGGAGCCGTCGGACTCGTCCACCTCAGCCACGAAAAGGTCCGGCCCGCCGACCAAGGCGCTGGCGAAGGGATGGTCTGCGTCTGCGAAATTCTTCATCACCGCCCCGTTGACGACGGTGGGATTGCGGTCGGTCTGGCTCAGGATCCAAGCGATCATGCCGGTGATGGTGGACTTGCCGCTGGTGCCCGCCACGCCGACCGAGGTCGGGGCGGCGTTGAACCGCTGACTCAGCAACTGGGGCCGGGTCTTGATGACGGCGCCGACGCGACGGGCAGCGCCGATATCGGGCACAGTCTCTTCAATCGCGCCGGTCGCGACGACGGTCTGGGCGGCGCGGGTCACGCCCGATCCGTCCTGAGGGTGAAGGGTCACGCCGTGGGCGCGCAGCCAGTCAAACTTCTCGGGCGTGCGGCCCTGGTCCAGCGCCCGGTCGGAGCCTTCGATACGGTGGCCCTGGGCCTGGACGATCAGGGCCAGGGGCAGCATGCCCGACCCGCCGATGCCGCAGAAGAAATAGGAGGCGTCTTGGTTCATGCCCCCTTAGAACAGGGGATCGGGCCGATCCGCCAGAGGCGGATTGCAATATTCGACGAAGAAGACGGACGTGACGAGCAACAGCTTCAAGATCGGCGTGGTCTGCGCCAGCTCACGGTTCTCGAAAGAGCGGGCCGACGCCGTCGAGGCCTGGATGGCCGAGCACCATCCCGACCGCGACGTAGTGGTGGCGTTTCATCCCGCCTGTTTTCTCAAGCACGGCCATTTCGCCGGGGACGACCGGGCGCGGGCGGACGCCTTCGTCGAGTTCGCCAACGACCCGCGCATCGACGCCATCTGGTTCGCGCGCGGCGGCTATGGATCCTGCCGGGTCGCTGAGTCTGTCATACCGCGCCTGAACGCCGTGGCCCGCAAGAAGCGCTATCTGGGCTATTCCGACGCCGGCAGCCTGCTGGCGGGAATGTACAAGGCCGGGTTCGAACATCTGGCGCACGGGCCGATGGCCTCGGATTCGGTGCGCGACGATGCGACGGCGAAAGGCGCCCTGGCCTGGCTGACCACCGGACGGTCGGACTGGATCGAGCCGTCGCTGGCGACCGACCCCCGACCGGCCGTCGCCTTCAACCTGACCATCATCGACCAGTTGCTGGGCACGGACCTTGAGCCCGATCTGTCTGGCCATGTGCTGATGCTGGAGGAGGTGTCGGAGGCGGCCTACCGGATCGACCGAATGATGTTTCACTTGACGGGTCAGAACTCTATCCGACGTGTGGCCGGAATTCGCCTGGGACGTGTTTCAGATGTCACGCCAAACGATCCCGATTTCGGCCAGTCTCCGGATGAGATTGTTCGCTACTGGTGCCTGAGGTCGGGCATAGAATTCCTAGGTTCAGCCGATATTGGGCATGACCACTTCAACAAGGTGGTGCCCTTCGGACGCCGGTGACAAAAACCAGGCGCGGCGAGAAAGACACAGTCCGGCCACGATCCGCATCACGCCGGTCGGCGCCCTCTCGACAGAGGATGCGAGTGAACGTCAGATGCCGGTCCGCGAGGCGTTAGGACTTCGTTAAGCCAAGGCGTTGGGGGACGCTGCGGTTTACGCCTTCTGCGATGCGGCGGTTCGTTCGGACTTCGGGGGATGCCCGGACGAACCGCCTGATCGTTCTCCGATCATCGACCTGCCCGATCATCGACGTGAAGCGCCGCAGGGCTTAAGGATCGCCGGGTGCGCTTCGACGAAAGATTCATCGATGAACTGAAGGCCCGCCTTCGCCCGTCCGACGTGATCGGGCGGACGGTGAAGCTCAAGCGGCAGGGGCGCGAATATGTCGGCCTGTCGCCCTTCTCCAAGGAGAAGTCGCCGTCGTTTTTCGTTAATGATGACAAGGGTTTCTTCCACGACTTCTCGTCCGGCAAGCACGGCGACATCATCTCCTTCCTGCAAGAGACCGAGCGGCTGAGCTTCGTCGAGGCGGTGCAGCGGCTGGCGGGCGAGGCGGGGATGCAGCTTCCTGTCGAAGACCCCAAGGAGGCTGAGCGCGAGCAGAAACGTCAGGGTCTGTCGGACTGGATGGACCTGGCCCAGAAATGGTTCGCCGCCAATCTGCGCCGTACGCCGGGCAAGGCGGCGCGCGACTACCTCGAGAAACGCGGGCTGCCCGAAGATCAGTGGGAGCGGTTCGGTCTGGGCTATGCGCCCAATGACCGCGAGGGGCTGAAACAGGCCCTGGTGCAACGCGGGGCGCGGCCGGCGGAACTGGTCGAGGCCGGGCTGCTGATCGCGCCCGACAGCGGGGGGCAGCCCTATGACCGGTTCCGCGACCGGCTGATGTTCCCCATTCTGGACGCACGAGGGCGGATCGTCAGCTTCGGCGGTCGAGCTATGAACCCCGACGACCGGGCCAAATACCTGAACGGTCCGGAAAGCCCGCTGTTTCACAAGGGCGCGACGCTTTACGGCCTGCCCGAGGCGCGGCGCATCCTGGGGGCGGAGAGCAAGAACAACCAGGCCATCATCGTGGTCGAAGGCTATATGGACGTCATCGCCTGCCAGCGCGCGGGCCTGCCGGCCGTGGCGCCTATGGGCACGGCCCTGACGGAAGAACAGATGGAGCGGCTGTGGCGGGTCAGTCATGAGCCGGTGCTGTGTTTCGACGGAGACGCGGCGGGGCTGCGGGCCGCCTATCGCGCTATCGAACGCTCGCTGCCGCTGCTGAAGCCGGGGCGGTCGTTCCGGTTCTCGCTGCTGAGCGGGGGGCAAGACCCCGACGACATCCTGCGCGACAAGGGGGCGCCGGCCCTGCGCCAGGCCCTGGCCGACACCCACGGCTTCGCTGAAGTCCTGTTCCGCCGCGAGCAGGACGTCGAGCCGCTGGACACGCCGGAACGCAAGGCCGGGTTCAAGGCCCGATTGCGGACCGCCGCCTCGGCCATTCAGGACAAGGACCTGGCCGAACAATATCGCCGCGACCTGTTCGACCGTTTCGACGCCCTGTTTCCGCGCGCCCCGCAGCGCGCGCCCTGGACGCCGGGCCAGGGTCGTGGACGCTTCGGCCCGCCGCCGAAACTGGGCCAGACGGTCGAGGGCGCTCAGGCGATGCAGTCCCTATTCCGCGCCGTCAATCCGGTGGCGGCGGCCCTGGCCTATGCCGCCATCGACGACATCGAGCGGTTGGACGATCACCTCGAAGAAGTCAGCGTCCAGGGGTTCGGCGACGCCGCGCTGGAGGGGCTGGCGCAGGAGTTGGTGCGGCTGCGCCTGTCCGGCCAGGCGTCGGACGCGGCCGTTGTGCGGCATCGGCTGAGCGATTCCGGCTTCGATCTCCTTCTGAAAGAGATCGAAAAGGCGGCGTCCAAGTCGGGCGCGGCCTTTCTGTCGGCCGATCTCACCGTGGCGGAATCGCGCGCCCAATGGCTGAAGGTGTTCGGTCTGATGACCCATCTGGCCGCCCTGTCCCGCGCCATAGAGACGGCCAAACAGGACCTGGGCCAGGGTACGGGCATTGAGGCTCTGATCCGGCTGAAGGCCGAACGCGACGCCATAACACGCTCGTTCGCCGCACCGGATTTCTGGACGACTCTAGTCTGAGGCGCGTCGATTGGCGGATGCGCTTGACTCTGCCCGCTTGCGACGCCATCTGGCGCAATCGGGTCATGATGCCTTAGTGCGCGAGGTCGAGAAGGCGGCGGCAAAGTCCGGCGCGCCATTCCAGGCCGCAAATGCGCCCCTCGCCGAGGCAAGGGTCCGATGGTCGCAGGCGTTCGACGACGCCTCGGTCCTGGCGTGAGATGCGCCGGGGCAGGATGAAGGGTTCCGCCGACGTGGGTCGCGCGGGGTTTGCTTTGTCGTGCGATCAAAGCCGGGATGATTTGGGAAGACAGCGCGGGCGCGTAACCTTACGCCTCGCCAGGCATTGTATTTTCGCCGGGGTGGATTGATCACCCCCTCCGGCTGGAGACGAACTGACTATGAACGCACAGACCGAGACGCAGGACGCCGAGGTTTCGACCGACGGGCCCCTGCTCGATCTGACCGACGCCGGCGTCAAGAAATTCATCAAACAGGCCAAGGCGCGCGGCTATGTGACGATGGAGGAACTGAACAAGGTCCTGCCGTCCGAGGAAGTCACCCCGGACGCCATCGAAGACACCCTGGCCATGCTGTCGGAAATGGGCGTCAACGTCGTCGAGGCCGAGGAGGACGCGCAGGAGCAGCAGTCCACCGACGTCGCCGCCGCCGCCTCCACCGGCGTGGCCGAAGCCCCGGCCAAGGCCGCCTATGACCGAACCGATGACCCGGTGCGGATGTATCTGCGTGAAATGGGCTCGGTCGAGCTGCTGAGCCGCGAGGGCGAAATCGCCATCGCCAAGCGCATCGAGGCCGGCCGCGACGCCATGATCTCGGGTCTGTGCGAAAGCGCCCTGACCTTCGAGGCCATCATGGTCTGGCGCGACGAGCTGGAGAATAACCGCATCCTGCTGCGCGAGGTCATCGACCTGGACGCGACTTACGGCGTGTTGAACCCCTCATCCCTGCCGGGCGCCGCCCAGCCTGAGGGCGAAGAGGAAGAGGAGGCCGAGGAAAAGCCGGTCGCCGAAGACAAGCCTGAATCTGACGACGACGATGACGACGATTTCGACGACGGCGGCGGCATGTCGATCTCGGCGCTTGAAGCTGAGCTGCGCGATGGGGTGATGGAGGTTCTGAATCTCATCGCCGCCGACTTCGGCGCCTTCCGCGCGCTTCAGGACAAGCTGGTCCAGACCCGCCTGAAGGGCGAGGCGCTGAGCGCCAAGGACGAGAAGGCCTACCAGGCGCTGACGACGTCCATTTCGGATCGTCTGAAGACGATGAAGTTGAACAACAACCGCATCGAGGCCCTGGTCGAACAGCTGTATGCGATCAACAAGCGCCTGATCGGTCTGGAAGGGCGTCTGCTGCGCCTGGCCGACAGCTACGGCATTTCGCGTCCCGAATTCCTGAAGGCCTATTTCGGGGCCGAACTGGACCCGACCTGGACCGACCGGATCAAGGACCAGGGCGTGCGCTGGACCAAGTTCAGCGACAATGAAGCCAGCCAGATCGCGACTATCCGCGGTGACATCGCCGCCGTAGCGCTGGAAGCCGGCCTGCCGATCGACGACTATCGCCGCATCGTCCAGACGGTGCAAAAGGGCGAGCGCGAAGCCCGGCAGGCCAAGAAGGAAATGGTCGAGGCCAACCTGCGCCTCGTGATCTCCATCGCCAAGAAATACACCAACCGCGGCCTGCAGTTCCTGGACCTGATCCAGGAGGGCAACATCGGCCTGATGAAGGCCGTCGACAAGTTCGAGTACCGCCGCGGCTACAAGTTCTCGACCTACGCCACCTGGTGGATCCGTCAGGCGATTACGCGGTCCATCGCCGACCAGGCGCGGACCATCCGTATCCCGGTGCACATGATCGAGACGATCAACAAGATCGTCCGCACCAGCCGCCAGATGTTGCACGAGATCGGCCGCGAGCCGACCCCGGAAGAACTGGCCGAGAAGCTGGCCATGCCGCTGGAGAAGGTGCGCAAGGTCCTGAAGATCGCCAAGGAGCCGATCTCGCTGGAAACCCCGATCGGGGACGAGGAAGACAGCCACCTGGGCGACTTCATCGAGGACAAGAACGCCGTCCTGCCGATCGACGCCGCCATCCAGTCGAACCTGCGCGAGACCACCACCCGTGTGCTGGCGTCCCTGACGCCGCGCGAGGAGCGGGTTTTGCGGATGCGGTTCGGCATCGGCATGAACACCGACCACACGCTGGAAGAAGTCGGCCAGCAGTTCTCGGTGACGCGCGAACGCATCCGTCAGATCGAGGCCAAGGCGCTGCGCAAGCTGAAACACCCCAGCCGGTCGCGCAAACTGCGGTCCTTCCTGGACAGCTAAGACGATCAGGGGCGGCTCCGACGGGGCCGCCCTTTTTCATTGCGGAATGTCATGGGTCGAAAGCACGTCAATCTGGGCCATGCGCCTGCCAAGGCCGATCTGCCGCAAAAGGTCTGCGTCGCCTGCGGCTTGCCGTTCGCGTGGCGCAAGAAGTGGGTGCGCGACTGGGATCGGGTGCGATTCTGCTCCGACCGGTGTCGGGAGAAGGGTGCGTCGCCGGAACGGCGATAGGCGGCTCTCCGCCTCGTGACCGGCCTCTCTTCGGGAATCGGATAGAATCCGGCCGATGGCTTCAAATGTTCTGATGATGCGTCTGTCGGCCGGCCTGGCGGTCCTGCTGGTCCTGAGCGGTTGCGTGCGGCGTGCGCCGGAGCCGCTAAGGCCGTCGCCCTATCCGGGGCGGTCCGAGGCGCCGCTGGTCGGGGGCCTGATCGACCGGCCCATAGATGGGGGAACTCAAGGGGCGGTGGTGCGGGTGGGCGCCGATCTGGGCCGGTGTCTGGCCGAGCTCAACGCCGCGCGCGTCCGCTTCAGTCCTGTGCCGGACCGCCAGAACTCCGCCGTCTGTGGACTGAGCCAGGGCGGGGTGCTGGGCGCCGACATGGGCACGGTGGCGCGTATGGCGCCGGGGGATGTCCAGATGACCTGCCAGACCGCCCTGGCCCTGAGCATCTGGCGGCGCCAGTCGCTGGAGCCGGCGGCGCGCGAGATCCTGGGCTCTGACGTGGTCCAGATCGACCATATGGGCGCCTACGCCTGCCGCAATGTGAACAATGGCGCCGGATCAACCCGGATCAGCGCCCACGCCCAGGCGGCGGCGCTGGATTTCGCAGGGGTGCGGCTGCGCGACGGGCGGCGGATCAGCGTCACCGCCGACTGGAATGGCGATGCGCCCGAGGCCAGGTTCCTGCGCCGCATCCGTGACGACGCCTGCCGCATCTTCGGTACGGTGCTGAGCCCCGACTACAACGCCGTCCACTATGACCACCTGCATCTGGAAGCGACCGACACGCGTTTCTGCCGATAGGGCGCCGATCCAGTCGCCGGAGGGACGGTGGTATGGCGCCGAGGTTGAAAGTCTTCACCTGGTCGGACGGGTTTCACGCCTTTACGATCGCGGTCAGCTCGCGATCCAAGGCGCTGGAAGCCTGGGGATCGAAGCAGGATCTGTTCGCCACCGGCCTGGCCAGCGAGCTGAGCGGTGGACCTGATTATGACGCGGCCCTGGCGGCTCCGGGCGAGGTGATCGAGCGCGGCCTGTCCATTGACGTCGGCAAGATCGGCAAGATCGGCAAGGCGGCAAAGCCGAAGAAGGCGGCCGGCCCATCGCACGCGCGGATCGCCAAGATCGAGCGTCTGCAGACCGAGCTGGAGACGCTAGACGCCGACTATCAAGAGGCTGACGCGGCCTTGGCCGAAAGGTTGAAAGCCTTGGAAGCCGAACGCTCGGACCTGGAGCGCAGCCACGCCAAGCGACGCAAGGACCTGACGGCGGCGCTCAAGGCCGGCCGCGCCTGAGCGCGTCAGGCCTGGAAGATCGTCTCGAAGCCGCCGACGACCATCCGTTTGCCGTCGAAGGGCATTTCCATTTCGTGGAAGCGGGGATCTTCCATCATCTTCTTCTCGGCGGCGTCGCCGGTCGCCTTGTCGGGCCAGATGATCCACGACAGGACCACGGTCTCTTCGGGCTCCAGCTTCACCGCCATCTTGAAGTCGGTGAGCTTGCCGTCGCGAATATCCACGCCCCAGTTCTCGACGACGGCCAGGGCGCCGAACTCCTTGAAGATGGGCGCGGCGGCCTGGGCGCACCGCAGATAGGCGTCCTTGTCGGCCGTTTTCACAGGGGTCACGAAGCCGCTTACATAGGTCATGGTCGTTCTCCTCAGCTGTTGGTTTCGGCCAGTTCGGCCAGTTGATCCGCGACGGCGCCCCAGCCCTGTTCGAAGCCCATGGCGCGGTGGGTCTGCATCGCCTTTTCGTCCCAGTGGCGGGCGACGGCGGTGTAGCGGGTGGCGTCGCCTTCTGGTTCGAAGGTGTCGATACGGACGAAGTTCATCTCGCCCGCCTGAGGAACCCAGCCCTCGGTCAGGGCGCCGGTCGAAACCAGTCGCCGACCGGGGACCACCTCCAGGAAGACGCCGGAATAGGCGTGGCGCTCGCCTTCGGGCGATTGCATCTCCACATTGGCGCGGCCGCCGGTGCGAAGGTCCCAATCGACGACGGGCGTGGTCCAGGGGCGGGGGCAGAACCATTCGCCGGTCCGCTCGACGTAGATATTCCACACGTCATCGGGCGAGGCCTGGATCAGGCGGGTGACACTGAGTTCGAAGGGGTCGGACATATCGGCCTTCCGGTCAGGCCGGTGTCAGTTGATTGGCGGCGAAAGCTTCGGGGCCGGCGGCGACGGCGGCGGGATCCATCCACATGGTCTCCCAGATATGGCCGTCCGGGTCGGCGTAGCTGCGGCCGTACATAAAGCCGTAGTCCTGGGGCGCATTCGGGTCCGCCGCCCCGCCGGCCGCCTCGGCCTGGGCCACCACCGCATCGACCGCGTCGCGGCTGTCGCGCGAGAGGCACAGCAGCATCTGGGCGGAGTTGTGGGCGTCTGGAATCTTGCGATCCGTGAAGGTGCGCCATTTGTCGTGGGTCAGCAGCATGACGTGGATCACCTCCGACAGGACCATGCAGGCCGCCGTGTCGTCGCTGAACATCGGGTTTTTCGTGGCGCCGACCGCCTCATAGAAGGCGATGGATCGGGTCAGGTCGGCGACGGGCAGGTTAATGAAAATCAGCTGGGTCATTCGTCTTTCCTCTCCCTATGTTTGCTAACCGTGCCGTGAGAGATTAAAATAGTCAACTATGAAGTTAGAAAAAGTAACTGCAAAGGCTGGGCGTCGGTACCACGATGCGTGCGGGGCCGCGCACGGACTGGACCTGATCGGCGAACGCTGGGCGCTGCTGGTCGTGCGCGAACTGATGCTGGGCCCGCGCCGGTTCGGCGATCTGAAGAAGGATCTGCATGGAATCTCGGCCAATGTGCTGACCCAGAGACTGGAGGGGCTCGAGGGCTCGGGCGTGGTGCGGCGTCGAAAACTGCCGCCCCCGGCCTCGGTTCAGGTCTATGAGTTGACGGAGTGGGGGCGCGAGATCGAACCGGTCTTCATCGTCCTGGGACGCTGGGCCGCGCGTTCGCCCCAGCATGATCCGACCCTGCCGATCAGCGCAGTTTCCACCATGCTGTCGTTCAAGACCATGTTCGATCCCGTTCGCGCCGGTGAAGCGGCCATGGTCGTCGGCTTCGTTTTCGATGAGACCGCCTTCCGCGTCGAGATCGCGGACGGCAAGCTGGAGGCTCTACGCGGCCAGATCGAAGATGCGGACGTCACCCTGACCACGCGGCCCTCCCTGGTCGCGGCGGCGGTCTACGGCAAGGTTCCAATTGCGGCTTTGAACGCGGAGGGGGATCTCTCGATCAAGGGTGATGTTCGCGTCTTCGAACGGTTCACGGATTTCTTCCACCTGCCGGAAAAGGCCGTGATGGAAGCTTAGCCTTAGAAGGTTTGGTAAGGAGTATCCCTTAGGTCCTGACGCACCCTAGTATTCGGAGGCGGACGTGTTCAGGTCCCTATCGGTATCCATCAAGCTCATGATCGCCCTCGGGGCCATGATGAGCGCGTGCGGCGTGGCCACCTTGGTGGTGCTGTTCAGCCTGATGACGATCCAGCAGTCCGATACGGCCGAACAGTCCGCACGAGAGATCAGCGACGCGGCGAACCGGGCGATGGCGGCGGCGGTCGAGGAACAGAACGCCATGCGCGCCTATGTGGCGACAGGCCGCGATGAGGCCCTTCAGGACTATACGGCGCGCAAGGCGACCTTCGACCAGGCGGTTGCGGCCTTGGACGCCAGCGACGCGACCCACGTCTACGCCGCCCAGCATCAGGCGTTAAGCACCGCCACGACCGCCTTCCACCAACAGTCCGAAGGCCTGATGGGCCTGGCCCGCGATCCCGCCACCCGGCCCCAGGCCGGAGCCCAACTGATGCAGACGGCCGGACTGGAAGACATCCGCGCGGCCGTCGCGGCGGTGGATGAGGCGGCGGGGCGTGTGCTGACCCAGAGGGAGGTCGACAAGAAGATCGCGTTCGAGGCCGGATACGCCGCCCTGGTCATCGGCGGGATTCTGGCCTTGTTGGTCGCCGGCGCTATGACCCTGTGGCTTGTGCGGGCCTTGAGCCAGCCGATCGTCGCCATGACCCGCGCTATGGATCGACTGGCCGGGGGAGACCTCGATGTCGCCATTCCAGCACAGGGACGGAGCGACGAGATCGGCCGCATGGCGATCGCTGTCGGGACCTTCCGCGACAATGCGGCTGAGAAGATCCGGCTCGAGGCGGAAACCCAGTCCCAGCGCGCACTGAGTGAAGCCGAACACCGCGCCAACGAGGCCGAAAAGGCGCGGATCGCCGAAGAGGACCGTGTGGCCCTGACCGCTCTGGCGGAGGGTCTGTCCGCCCTGTCGAACGGCGACCTGACCCACCGGTTTACCACCGATGTGTCGCCGCGTGGCGAACAGCTGAAGGCTGATTTCAACACCGCGATCGCCCGGCTGCAGCAGGCCATGGGCGTGGTTCTGAACAATGTAGCCAGCATCCGCTCGGGCGCCGGCGAGATCTCGCAAGCCGCCGACGATCTGTCGCGTCGCACCGAACAGCAGGCGGCCTCGCTGGAAGAAACCGCCGCCGCTCTGGATGAAATCACGGCCACGGTGAACAAGACCGCCTCGGGCGCCCGCCAGGCCTCCGAAGTCGTCCAGGCCGCCAAGGGCGACGCCGAGACCTCGGGCGTCATCGTTCGCGACGCTGTCCAAGCCATGCAGGCGATCGAGGGGTCGTCGTCTCAGATCAGCCAGATCATCGGCGTCATCGACGAGATCGCCTTCCAGACCAATCTTCTGGCGCTGAACGCCGGCGTGGAAGCGGCGCGCGCGGGCGAGGCCGGTCGCGGCTTTGCGGTGGTCGCCTCCGAAGTGCGGGCCCTGGCCCAGCGCTCCGCCGACGCGGCCAAGGAGATCAAGACCTTGATCTCGACCTCGACCACCCAGGTGGGGTCGGGCGTGAGCCTGGTCGGCCAGACCGGCGAGGCCCTGCAACGGATCGTGGACCGGGTGGCCGAGATCGACGATCTGGTGTCGGAAATCGCCGCCTCGGCCCAGGAACAGGCCGTGGGCCTGGCCCAGGTCAATACGGCCGTAAACCAGATGGACCAGGTCACCCAGCAGAATGCGGCCATGGTCGAGCAATCGACCGCCGCCAGCCAGGCGCTGGCCCAGGACGCGGAGGCCCTGCAGACCTCGATGGCGCAGTTCAAGGTGGGCGCATCGGCCTCGACGCCGACGGAACGCGCCGCGCCCAAGGCGTCGGCACCGGCCCGCTCGAACCATATGGTCGCCGCCCTCAAGACCCTCGGTCGCGGCGGCGCGGCTCCCAAGGCCCAGGCCGCGCCCGCGGCGGAGGGCTGGGAGGAATTCTGATCCCCGTCGACCGGAGGACTGCGATGTTCCGGTGATCGCGGTTCTCTGAGTCGACTTCGCGTCGAAGGCGAGTATCCTTAGGCGGCCTCGGGGGAGGCGTCGTCGGGGAACGCCATGTTCGACATCGGTCATCTGAAGCAGCGGTTCAGCCAGTACGCCGCCCTGTGGGTGGCGGGATTCCTGATCAGCGGCGCAGCCATACTGATCGGCATGCTGTTCATGGACCTGATGGCGGCGGCGGATCTGGTTCTGCCGGTCCTGCTGGCCCTGGTCGCCCTGATCCTCGGCGTGGGCGTGGTCGCCAGTTTTCTGTCGAACCGGACCCTGGGGACGAAACTGGCGGTGCTTTCAGCGGCCGTGCTGCTGGTTCTGCCCCTGCTCTGGTCGCCGGTGTCGGCGGCGGTGGTGATCGCCTTCTTCGCCGACCGGTCGATCGAATATTCGGTCGCCTATGCCGATTTCCAGATCGCGATCGCGTCTGTGCTCTATCCCTTGTCCGAGCTGTTTCTGGGCGGCGCGGTGTTCAGCGCCGTCTGGGCGGGCTTTCAGTTCTTCGCCAGCCTGGTCGGCGTGATTTCGGCCGTGGCCAGGGCCTGGCCCTATATCCGGCGCATCCTTGGGCCTGAGCCGGCGACCGACAGCTAGGCCAGCATGTCCAGCAGGGTCCCGCTCATCTCGTCCGCAGTGCGCACCACGGCGGCGTTGGCGGTGAAGGCGGTTTTGGCCTGGATGCGTTCGACAGTTTCCTCGGCGAGATTGTCGAGCGGGGCAGACGCGGTGCGGCGCGCGCTGGCTTCGAACCGGGATTGCGCCCCGAGCATTCCGGCGGCGGCGATAGACAGGGCCTGCATGGGCGGTCTCCTTCAACCCGTACTCTGGACCCGTCCCGGTCAACGCCCCTGCAACAAACAGGGTGAACGGCGTTTTCCGCCCCGCTTGCGCCTTTATCCGTGTATAGAGCGCCCATCATTCGCCCGGCCTGAGGTCTGTCCTCGGCCGGGCGCGGTCGTTTCGGCGACCGCCCTTGTCCGTCATTCCAGGTAGCCGATGCCCTTTCCCGCCGTCCATCCCGCGCTCGACCGCGCACTGATCAACAAGGGCTATGCCGAGCCGACCCCGGTCCAGGCCGCCGTCCTGGAAGGCGAGCATGCGGACCGCGACCTGCTGGTGTCGGCCCAGACCGGATCGGGCAAGACGGTCGCTTTCGGCCTGGCCGCCGCGCCGACCCTGTTGGGCGACAAGCCGATCTTCGGTCCGGGCGGCGCCCCCCTGTGCCTGGCCATCGCGCCGACGCGGGAACTGGCTATGCAGGTCGCGGCCGAGCTCCAGTGGCTGTACGCCGACTCCGGCGCCAAGATCGCCACCTGCGTCGGCGGCATGGATGCACGACGTGAAGCGCGCGCCTTGGGCTTCGGCGTCCATATCGTCGTCGGCACGCCGGGCCGTCTGAAGGACCATATCGACCGGGGCAATCTGGACCTGTCCGAGCTGAAGGTCGCCGTCCTGGACGAGGCCGACGAGATGCTGGACATGGGCTTCCGCGAGGACCTGGAGTTCATCCTGGACCATGCGCCGGCCGAACGCCGCACCCTGCTGTTCTCGGCCACCATCGCGCGCGAGATCGCGACCCTGGCCAAGCGCTACCAGAAGGACGCGGTGCGCATCGACGCCACCGACAAGACGCGCCAGCACGCCGACATCGAATACCGCGCCTATCGCATCGCCCCGAACGAGATCGAGCACGCGGTGGTCAACACCCTGCGCTGGTATGAGATGCCGCGCGCCATGGTCTTCTGCTCGACGCGCGATTCCGTCCGTCACCTCCAGGCCTCGCTGCTGGAGCGCGGCTTCTCGACCGTGTCCCTGTCGGGCGAGATGGGTCAGCGCGAACGCACCGACGCCCTGCAGGCGCTGCGTGACGGCCGCGCCCGCGTCTGCGTCGCCACCGACGTGGCCGCGCGCGGTCTGGACCTGCCGGACCTGGGCCTGGTCATCCACGCCGAACTGCCGATGAACCGCGCCGGCCTGCTGCACCGTTCGGGCCGGACTGGCCGGGCGGGCAAGAAGGGCGTGTCCGTGATGCTGGTGCCGCACTCGCGTCGCCGTAAGGCCGAGCGTCTGATGGACGACGCCGGCATCGACGCCGTCTGGTCCGGCGCCCCGACCTTCGACGAGATACGCAAGGCCGATGAAGGCCGTCTGTTGTCGCCCGAGTTCTTCGAGGCCGACGTGTCCGACGAGGACATGATCGTAGCCAAGCGGATGATCGCCGAGCGCACGCCCGACGAGATCGCCGCCGCCCTGGTGCGTCTGCTGCGCAAGGAGCAGCCGGCGCCGGAAGAACTGTCCGATCCGGGCTCGGATCGCAGCCCCGTCAAGCGCGAGCGCACCGTGCGCAACGAAGACGGCACGGCCGCCCAACCCTGGCCGGGCGACCGCCTGGGCGCGGACGACGTGGTCTGGTTCCGCCTGGACGTGGGCCGAAACAAGAACGCCGATCCCAAATGGTTGATCCCGCTGATCTGCCGCATCGGCGGCATCTCCAAGCCCCAGATCGGCGCCATCCGCACCTTCCCGGAAGAGACCCGGTTCGAGATCGCCAAGACCCACGAAAAGGCCTTCCGCGAGGCCGTCGCCGCCTCGAACGACGAGGTCAAGATCACGTCGTCGGAAGCTCCGACGCCGGGCTCGATGAAGGCCGGCCGCTTCTCCGGCAAGCCGAACCGCGACGAAGGCGATCGTCCGTTCAAGAAGACCCCCTACAAGCGCGCCGACGGCGGCGAGGGCGACGCCCGCCCGCCGTTCAAGAAGAAGCCCTGGGCGCCGAAGTCCGATGGCGGCGGCGCCAACCCGCGCTCCAACGCGGCCGCCGACAAGCCGTTCGCCAAGAAGCCGTTCAAGGCCAAGCCGGGCTTCAAGAAGGAAGGCTTCAAGGGCAAGCCCAAGGGCTGAGACTTGATTGCTCATGGGCGGAGGCGCACCCTCCGCCCATGAGCACCCCGTCCGAACCTGAGGGACGATACGCCTCGTTCGAGGCCTTCTATCCCTATTACATCCACGAGCATTCAAACCGGGCCTGTCGGCGGATCCACGTCGTGGGCACCGGTCTGGTGATCCTGGCCTTCGTCGCCTTCGTGTTGACGTTGAACCCCTGGTGGCTGCTGGCCATGCCGCTGGTCGGCTACGGCTTTGCCTGGGTCGGCCATTTCTTCTTCGAGAAAAACCGGCCGGCCACGTTCAAATATCCGCTGTGGAGCCTGATGGGCGACTTTCGCCTGTTCTTCGAGACGGCGTCCGGCCGGCGGCGGTTCTGAACCTAGCCTCTGTGATTTGAAGCTGTGCCTTGCAGCGGAAGCGGATAGGATCGCCCTGCGGCGGGAGGCCGCAGGGGAGGGAGATCGTCCATGAAGATCATCGCCATCGCGGCTAGCGCCGCGCTCGTACTGACGCCCGGCGTCAGCGTCGCGCAAAAGAGCGGCGCCAAGCCGGATTTCACGCTTGATCCCAACTATGGCGAGGTCGCGCTGGAGACCGGCTTCACGCCGGATCCCTGGACCAAGTCCATCCTGGCCGGCGGCTCCGTGCCCGCCGCAGCCGTCCAGTCGGGCTGCGAGGGCTCGGTCAGCGCCGCGCCGGACCTGCAACTGACCTTCGAAGCGGGCGAGTTCGACCTGACCATCCGCGCGCTGGCGTCAGAGGACACCACCCTGCTGGTCAATACGCCGAGTGGGGAATGGCTGTGCGATGACGACAACGGCGGCGGCGTGAATCCAAAGGTGTTGATCCCCGATCCCACGAGCGGGCGTTACGACATCTGGCTGGGCACCTATGGCGACGACATGGTGCAGTCGACGCTGGAGATCAGCGAACTGGGCGGATCGGACGGGACCGACGACGGCGCGCCGAACACCGAACTGGAGCCCAACTTCGGTTCTGTGACGCTGCAGACCGGTTTCACGCCCGACCCGCACGAGAAGGCGATCCTGGCCGGCGGCTCGATCCCGGCGGCCAGCGCAAAGTCGGGCTGCGAGGGCAAGGTCAGCGCGGCGGCGGACTATCAGGTCTTCTTCGAGCCGGGCGACCTGGATCTGACCTTCCTGGTCGAGGCGTCCGAGGACACCACCCTGCTGATCAACGCCCCGAACGGCCGCTGGTATTGCGACGACGACAGCGGCGGCGGCGTGAACCCCAAGGTGCTGATCACCAATCCGCAGGTCGGTCGCTATGACGTCTGGGTCGGGACCTATGGGGACGACATGGTGCAGTCCACGCTGAAGGTCAGCGAACTGGACTAGGCCGCAGCATCGACAAGACATGAAGACGCCGGCGGCCCTAAGGCTCGCCGGCGTTTTTTCTTGCCTGGAACGATCAGTTGGAGGCGTTTTCCCAGGCGGGAGGGCAGCCGTCGAAGCGACCGGCGTCGGCGATGGTCAGGGTCTGCATGTTCAGGCGGCGGGCCTGGGCCATCGAGCCGCGGCCGTTGCCCGTGAACAGATCGACCTTCTGCCCCTTGATGGCGCCGCCGGTGTCGGACGCATACCAGTAGCCGTCGTGGACCGAACCATCGGCCAGACGCAGACCGACCGTCTCGCGGATGAACAGCTTGGTGCGGCGGGGGATGACGCGGGGATCGACCGCGACCGTACGCATGGCGATGGGACGGCAACCCAGGGAATCATTGCCCGTCGCTCCGCCGCCGCCTGCATGATAGAGGCGGGCCGAGGCGCGCCAATCCGGGTCGCCGACCATCAGTTCGGCCTGGTCGGGGCTGAGGCTCGGGGTAATTTCGGACGAGACGTCGGTGGAACCGATCTCGGGCGCCGGGGTTTCAACCCTGGCTTCATCCGCCGCGACAGCGACATTGTAAGGCACCGGCTCGCTCGAAAGCGAAGACACGGCGGCCCACAGAATGGCGAAGGCAGCGGAAGCGCCGATCATCCGATTTGCTCATGACAGCACCGGCTCCCAACGCCGCCGGCGCCGGTTTTGTCGCGTTAACTTGTGGCCAGAAAGGGGCGCGCCGCGCTCCGCCGCTGTGGCGGCCTGTCCGGGCTGCGTTAAGCGACTGAATCTCTAAAGCTCTTTTGCTCCTAGGCTGCGTCTTCGCGCCGCGCTTCAGCCTCTCGCACGGCGTCGACCGCGCGATCCAACACCTCCAGGCCTGCACCGGGCTGGATCGCCTCGATGGTCAAGATTCGGCGGAAAGCGCGCGCGCCGGGGCGGCCGTGCATTAGGCCCAGCATGTGGCGGGTCATGGCCGCCAGCCGCACCCCCTCGTCCAAACGGGCGGCCACATAGGGACGATAGCGATCCAAAGCGGCGAAGGCGTCCACATCCGTCGTATCGGCCCCGTACAGGCGTCGGTCCGCCTGACCCAGCAAAGCCGGCTCATGATAGGCGGCGCGGCCCAGCATCACGCCGTCCAGCCGAACGCCGTCCTCGTCTTCCGCCAGATGGAACTCGGCCTGGTCCAGATCAGCGACCCCGCCGTTGATAGAGATGTTCAGATGCGGTCGCTCGCGCTTGAGCCGGCGCACCAGGTCGTAATCCAACGGCGGCACGTCGCGGTTCTCTTTCGGCGACAGGCCTTGCAGCCAGGCCTTGCGAGCATGGACGATGAAGACCTCGATCCCGACGGCGGCGCAGGCGTCCACCGTGGCGAACAGGCCGGTCGCCGGGTCTTGATCATCGACGCCGATCCGGCATTTTACGGTGGCGGGAACGGCGACCGCCGCCTTGATCGCCGCCATACAGTCAGCCACGAGTTCCGGCTCGCGCATCAGACAGGCGCCGAACCGACCCGACTGGACCCGGTCCGACGGGCAGCCGACGTTCAGATTGATCTCGTCATAACCATAGGCCGCGCCGATCCTGGCCGCCTCGGCCAGTTCCGCCGGATTAGACCCGCCCAGTTGCAGGGCGACCGGATGTTCGACGGCGTCGAACCCCAGCAGATGATCCTGATCACCGTGCAGCACGGCCGGCGCCGTCACCATCTCCGTATAGAGCAAGGCGCGCGTCGTCAGAGCCCGATGGAAGGCGCGGCAATGCCGATCCGTCCAGTCCATCATCGGCGCCACGGCCAGTCTACGCGCTTGATTTATAAACATTTTTCTTTAATTTCAGGCGGTTGGCAGACGATGTTTGCCAGCGCTTCTACGCGCTTTTTCGACGGTTTTCGCCTCTCTACGATATCTCACTGCACCCATTTTGCACCGAAATCATGGCCTCCATCCGCAAACGAAAGTCTGGCCGGTGGCGCGTCCAAGTGCTGCGCAATGGTTAGAAAACGCCAAGGCTTGGGCGCGTCGCATCGCTGGAAAGGCATGGATCACCTGCGTGGCGTGGGAATGGCGCGGATCGTGCACGGACTGTGTCTGCAAGGACACCGTCGGCAATATTATTGCGGATCTCGGTGGGTCGCGTTCGATTATGCCGCACGCCGTTAGGGCTGCCAGTTTGGTGCAAGCTTGGCGACGTAACCATGACGGTGTTGCAACGTGCTGCGGAATTTCTGCCGGTCACTGAACGCCGCGTCATTCCTGTCACCCTGCAACGGAGGTGAAATCTGCGCCGGCTGGGGCTGGCAGGGGGAATGACGTGAAGACAAGGATGATGAGCACTTCCATGCTGGCTCTGGTGCTCTGCGCATCGGCGGGCGGAGCCTGGGCGCAAACGGTGACTGAGACGACGGAAGCGGAGCGCGCGCGCGCCGAGCAGGCGGCAATCGATGCTGGCGAAGCTGCGGTCGTGGACTCGGTCGAGGTGACGGGCAGCCGCCTGCGGACCGGCGACCCGACCTCGCGCGTCATCGTCATCTCCAAGGAGGAGATCCAGGCGCGCGGCGTAACCAGCGTCGAGCAGCTGATCCGGACCCTGCCGCAGAACGTCGCCACCATCGGCGCCATCACAAACGAGCGTCAACGCGGACCCCTTTCCAATCGCGGTCAGGTCAGCGTGTCGCAGATCGGTTCTCTGGGCGTTTCTGCAGCCAACCTCGGCGGCATGGGCGCGGGCAATACACTGATCCTGGTCAATGGCAGACGGGTCGCCGGCGCGGCCGGCATCGAAGACGGTTTCGCCAACCTGAACGGCATTCCGCTCAGCGCTGTTGAGCGCGTGGAAATTTCTCTGGGGGGCGCTTCCGCCATCTACGGGGCCGACGCCATCGGCGGCGTCATCAACTTCATACTGCGCAAGGACTTCATTGGATCGACCCTGACGGTTCAACATGAAGTGTCCGCCAACGACGCGGACAACAGCCGCATCAGCCTCTTCTCCGGCTATTCCTGGGCTTCAGGAAATCTCTCGGGAACTCTCGACTTCAGCCGTCGCAAGCCCATTAACAACTACAAGAGCGGTTACGTCACCGAAAACTACGCCAGCTACTACGGCGGCGACACTGCATTCGACACACGTTCATTTAGTCGGGGGCTACAACCCGGAGTTATCGACCAAAGCTACTACGATTTTGATCCGGTTACATTTAACAGCATCTATGTTGCGCAAGGCCTGACCGTACGACCCGGCTTCGTCGGTCGCCCGGGACTTGGCGACTTCATAACGGTGGGCGCGGAAGCCCTCCCGGATGTGGTGCCGGAACTCGCCGGGCCCGAGTCTGATAGCATCAGCGGGACGTTGAACTTTGAACAGAAGATTACAGAAAAGCTCACATTCTTCGGCGACGCGCTCTATACGCGATCTGAGAGTGAGCAGGACATCCTCTACGCTACAGGGCTGCGCGTTCAGTTGGCTCCGGGCCAGGCCTATAATCCCTTCCCGGCCTATTATTTCGACTCGTTCACGCCTGGTGCGAACGTCGCCTATAATCCTCAGGCTGAAGTGGAGGCTGGAGAGCTGCCGACAGGCCGGATTTCCAATACCGCGACCCAGTGGAACATCAACGCGGGCCTGAGCTATCAATTCAATCCCGACACCAAGCTGGAGCTCCTCTACACCACATCGAAGTCGGAAACCTCCGGTCAAAGCCCGAACCTGGGTTCGGTTGTGGATTTCCGCGCGGACGCGACATCCCCGAACGGGGTGAGCTGCTACAATTTCCAGCTGGCGGAGAACCGCGTCACCGGCGCGGAACGCGAGTATCTTCAAGGGGTGTTTGATCGTCAGTGCCTCGCCTTGACGAGCAGCGACCCGACGCTCGCGTTCAATCCGTGGAAGTCTACCGCCAATGGCGGCGGATCCAGCGTCGCCGACTTCTACTATATCCCCGTGACAGAGGAACGGTCGTCGCGCACGGAGAACTGGGAAGCCCGTCTGACAGGCTCGCTGTGGACCTTGCCTGCCGGCAAGCTGCTCTACGCCGTCGGTGCCGAGATGACCTCGGATGACAACGACAGCCAAGAAGTCCGCGTGCGAACCGTCAATCCCGTCACGCGGGATCGCCATGCCTACTTCGCGGAATTCACGATCCCGATCTTCGGTGAGAGCTTCAACTATCCCGGCATTAAATCGCTTCTTGTCAGCTTGGCGGCGCGTCGCGACAGCTACACCACCGAGGGCCCGATCGGCACCGTCAACAATGTTCCCTACTCGCTGGGCGGGGAACTGCTCTACGACTCCAACACCTTCGCCAATACGACGCCAGCCGTGGGCGTGCGATGGGAGCCGTTCGACGGTTTGGCGCTGCGTGCGCGGTGGACGGAAGGCTTCCAGGCGCCGCCCTACACCCAACTGTTCAGCCCCACAGGCAACCAAGTCTATACGACGTTTATAAGCAATGATCCGCTGTACACCTGCACGACGGACTGCGTCCGCCCCGGAACCTACGCCGTTCCACAAGTGGTTGCGCCCAACCCCGACCTCGAGCCCCAGACATCAACCCAAGTCACCTATGGCCTGACCTGGCGTCCGAAAGGTATGTTGGACGGACTGACTTTGGACGTGTCGTATAACTCGACCAAGATCGACAGCGAGTACGCCAATCCGCGAGACCTCCAGACCTTCCTGCGTCAGGACGAAATATACAGGCTGACCCAGTTCTACCCGCGGGACGCCAACGGGAAGATCATCGAAGCAAGAAACATGACCTTCAATATCGTGGGTTCTGAATATACCTCGATCAACTATGAGCTTAGCTACCTATGGGGCACGAAATGGGGCACTTTCGAACCCAAGATCAACGTGCTCGACAACCTCACGGCGGAACGACAGGCGTTCGAAAATCGTGAGCCGCTTTCGACGCTCGGGCTGCTGCAGGGCCCTGACGACTACAAGGTGGTCGGGTCGGTTGGCTGGTATTACCACGATCTAAGTGCGGCGGTGTGGGCCTATTACACTCCGGAATATATCAACGATTACGATATCTTCCGCGCGGCTGGCGTCAACTTCGAGGAGGATCGCCTGATGCCGGTTGATGACTTGTTGATCGTGGACCTGACGGCGGCCTGGCGTATCAACAACGACATCCGTCTAAACTTCGCGGGACGCAATATCCTGGATCAGGATCCGCCCTTCGTGGTCGTTCAAGGTCGTCCTTACGATACGGCGCGCTACAATGCGGCGGGGCGGACCTTCTCCATCGAACTTCAGTATTCGTTCTGACACGGACAGGGCGCGTGCGAGCGCGCCCTGTCTCTAGCGTTTGCACCAGCTCATTCTTTAAAGAGGAGAGCGGGGCGTCGCGCCAGAGGTCGACGCCTTCGACGGAGTAATATGGGTTATGCGTCTATTGCTTGTCGAAGACGACGCCGACGTCGCCGAGACGCTGGTTATCTACCTGGAGCGTCAGGGGTTTGTCGTTGACGTCGCGCCTTCACTGGCGATTGCGCGCAGCGCTGTGGATGCCAATGAGTTCGATCTGGTGCTGTTGGACCGGGGGTTGCCGGACGGAGACGGCGTCTCGCTGATCGCCTATTCGGCCCATCGCAACCGGCGTCAGCGCTATATCATCCTCACGGCCATGGCGACGCCGGATCACCGGGTCGAAGGGCTGGAATCCGGCGCCGACGACTATATCGCCAAGCCGTTCGAGCCGCGCGAACTCCTGGCGCGCATCCGCATCGCGCTACGCCGCTCGATCGAGGTGCGCCGCGAGACCCGCCAGTTCGGCCCACTGCTGCACGATCTGGAGAGCGGGGTCTTCTTCATCGACGAAGTCCCTCTGACATTGCGGCGAACCGAAGCGCTCGTGCTTGAGGCGCTGATGGCGCGGCCCGGCGCGGTGATCCAGCGCGAGACGCTGGAGGCGCGGGTCTATGGCTATGACAAGGTGGTCAACGCCAATTCGCTTGAGTCACAGATTTCAAGACTGCGCACCAATCTGGCGCGACGCACCGACAGGGTACGGATCCGGGCGGTGAGGGGGCTCGGCTACTGTCTGGCGGATGAAGGCTGACCCGGCGCGCCTTTCGAAAAGCCGGCCAGACTGGTGCAAGCCTTGTGTGCCATACCCTAGCTGACTGGATCTAAGTATGCGGGTTTTCAATGGTTTCGACTGACGACGTAGAACTGGCCCGCCAGAGCGCGGCCGAGTTCAAGGAAACCTTCATCAAGGTCCGCGCCGAGGTCGGCCGGATGATCGTCGGCCAGGCCGATGTGGTCGATGGCGTTCTGACCGCGCTGATGGCCGGCGGCCACGTCCTGTTGGAAGGCGTGCCGGGACTGGGCAAGACCATGCTGGTCTCTTCGATCAGCCGCGCGATCGACCTGCCGTTCTCGCGCATCCAGTTCACGCCCGACATGATGCCGGCCGACATTATCGGCACCACGGTCCTGACCGAAGCCGACGGCGGGGGTCATGAACTGACCTTCCAACAAGGGCCGATCGTCTCCAATCTGGTCCTGGCCGACGAAATCAACCGCGCCACGCCCAAGACCCAGTCCGCCCTCTTGGAAGTGATGCAGGAGCGCCAGGTGACGGTGGGGCGCCGCACCATCAAGATGCCCGAGCCCTTCTGCGTCATGGCGACCCAGAACCCGGTGGACCAGGAAGGCACCTATCCGCTGCCCGAGGCCCAGCTGGACCGGTTCCTGTTCAAACTGGTGGTCGGATATCCGTCCGAGGCCGATTATCACGCCATCATCGACCGAACGACGAGCGGCCACGACGTCGTGTTGAATGCCGTGACGGATGCCGACACCCTGCAACGGATGCGCGCGGTTGTGCGCCAGACGCCAGTGACAGAGGCGGCCAAGGCCTACGCCATTCGTCTGGTCATGGGCACCCAGCCCGGCAGCGACTATGCGCCTGACAGCATCAACCGCAGCGTGGCTTTGGGCGCCTCGCCCCGCGGCGTGCAGAGCTTGATGCTGGCCGCCAAGGTCCAGGCGCTGCTGGATGACCGGTTCGCCGTCTCAACCAACGACGTCGCGGCCGTGGTCATGCCCGTGCTGCGCCACCGCCTGGTGCTGAACTTCCATGCCCAGGCGAACAATCTTTCGGCCGACGATCTCCTGACAGAGGTCTTGGCGCACGTGAAGCGTCCCTACGCGACAGACTAGTCGCCAACCCGGTTTGTCGATGAGGGTGCTTAAGGGCGCCGCGGGATCCTGCTTGGTCCGCGGCGCCCTTTTTTATTCTGGATCCAGCCTGCGGATCAGCGGACCTTATGGCCGTAGACGTCCCAGACCTCGACGGAGCCATAGTTCAGGGCGCGGACAGACGTCTCGATCCTTGAGAGGTCGCCGACCACCACCCAGGTTAGGCGCGCCGGGTCATAGGTCTGACGCGCGACGTTCTGGACCTGATCGAGCGTGACCGCAGCCAGTCGGGCGCCAGAGGAGGCGGCGCGATCATAAGGCTGTCCATAGGCGGCGGCGCTGGTGATCGCCGAGAGGAAGGCGCTGTTCCCGGAGAAGGCCGAAGGCAGGGCGAGCACGCGGGCCGTGCGCTCCCGTTCCAGCTCTTCGGCGGTCGCCGGTCTGTCGGTGACATAGGCGGTGATCTCCTTGCGAATCTCAGCCATGGCGTCTGCCGTTCGGTCGGCTTCAACCGTGCCCGAGGCGGTGAAGGTGCGCGGGCCGACCGGGGTGTCCGAAACACCGCCGGTAAAGCCGTAGGTCCATCCCTTCTCCTCACGCAGGTTCATGTTCAGCCGGCTGTTGAAGGCCGCGCCCAGGATGGAGTCCGCCAGGGACCCCGCCGCCGCCTGGTCCGCGACGAACGGGGTGGTCAGTTCGCCGACCATTACGCTCGTCTGAGCGGCGCCGGGCGCGTCCACGAGGATGATGCGGCCGGGCAGGCCCGTCGCCGGCGCTCTTTCGTTCAGCGGGGTGGGGGTGATGCGACGCCAGTCGCCGAAATGGGTCTGGGCCAGTGTCCTGGCCTGGTCGAGGGTAATGTCGCCGACGAGGTAGAGCGTGGCGTTGTTCGGGCCGATCTCACGGTCATGGAAGGCCTGGATTTCGTCGCGCGACACGGCTTTGGCGTCCTCGCGCGTGCCGATCCGCCCCAGGGGATGGTCCTCGCCCCAGATGGCCCGAGAATAGACGGGTGCGGCTGACTGCAGCGGATTGCGTTCATAGGCGTCGAACTGGGGACCGACGCGGTCCAGCGCCTTGTCGATCTCGGCCTGAGGATAGGTGGGGCGTCGCACCACCTCGGCGGCGAAACCAAAGCCTTCGTCGAGTCGTGCGGCGAGCATGGTCCAGGTCACGGCGCTTTGCCGGCTCTGGGCGCCGGCGGTTATGTTTACGCCGGCTCTGGTCGCCTCGCGCTGAAGCTGTTCGGCGTCGTAACGGCGTGAGCCGTTGGTCAGCATGCCGAAGGCGCGGCCCGCCGTGCCGCGTCCATAGGCGTCTTCCGCCAGGGCGCCGGTCGAGAACTGCAGGCTGGCGCTCACGATCGGAAGGTTGGGACGATGGGCCACCACGAGCTTCAGTCCGTTGGCGAGGGTCGCCTCGGCGACGGCAGGAAAGGCGATCGTCGTGTCCGCCGGGCCGGGTTCGGGCATGTGCTTGGGGTCGGCGAAGACGGTCGGCGCCGCGACGGGTACGGGCGTCGGAAGTTGGACCAGTTCATAATAGGGGCGCGACAGCACGGCCTGGGTCAGCCGCGCCACCGCCTTGGCGTCGACGTCGCCGATCCATTCGCGCTGCTTGAGGAAATAGACCGGGTCGTCGTGGGTCACGGCGCCCTCGGCCAGCCAGGCCCCGATTGCGGCGCTGCTCTCCATGGTCTGCAACAGAGAGATGTCGGTGGCCGTGACGACTTCGTCCAGGCGATCCTTGTTGGGCCCCGCAGCGTAAAACTTCGCAAGTTCGCGGTCGAGCGCCGCGCCGGCGGCCTCGGGCGTCACGCCGGGCTTCAGTGCGACGGACAGGGTGAAGGCGCTGGCCAGCTGGCTCTCGCCGACCGACGCAGACACGTCGTCGGCGAGTTGCAAATCCTCGACAAGGGCGTCGTGCAGGGGCGTGCCGCGTCCCGCCGCCATGGCGCGCGCCGCCAGTTGCAGCAGGGTGTTGTCGCGCGGCGAGGCGTTGCTGAGCGGCCAGGTCCGCGAAATGACGGCGGCCGGGATGTTCTCGTAAACGATGTCGCGGCGGATGTCTGGAATGGACGGAGTCCATCGGTCGGGTCGGCTGATCGGCTCGCCCTGGCGGACGCCGCCGAAATAGAAGGCCACCTTCTCGCGCGCGGTCGCGGCGTCGATGTCGCCGGCGAGAACCAGCACCGCGTTGGAGGCACCGTAATTGGCGTCGAACCAGGCCTTCACATCGTCCAGGGTGGCGGCGTCCAGATCCTCCATCGAGCCGATGGTCGTGTGAGCATAGGGGTGGCCGGCGGGATAATAGCCTTTCAGGAACTGCGCCTCCGAGGCCTGGCCTGGACCGAGTTCGTTCTGGCGCTTCTCGTTCTTGACCACAGCCCGCTGCTCGTCGAGCAGGGCTTGCGTCATGCCGTCCGTCAGGTGGCCCATGCGGTCCGCTTCCATCCACAGCGCGCGGTCGAGGGCGTTTGTCGGCGCCGTCTGGATGTAGTTGGTGTAGTCGGCGGTGGTGCTGCCGTTGATGTCGGTGGCTCCGACAGCCTCCAGCGGCGTGAAATATTCGGTGGGCCGATGGACCGTCGGTTGGAACATCAGGTGTTCGAACAGATGCGCGAACCCGGTCTTGCCGGCCGGTTCGTCCTTGGATCCGATCCGGTACCAGACGCCGACGAAGACGGTGGGCGCGGTGTGATCGGTGTAGACGAGGGTGGTCAGGCCGTTCGGCAGGGTGAAGGTCTCATAGGGGATGCGGACCTGACCCAGTTCGGGCCGCGCCTGGGCCAAGGCCGCAGTCGAGACGCCGCAGGACAGAAGGGCGGCCAGCACTGCGCCGGCGATGGGTTTTCCGAAGGTCTTCAAGGTCGATCCTCACACGCCGATGTCGGGCGCGCGCCACCAAGCACACGAAGCTTGCGCCAGCCTGACACCGATGAGCTTCACCATTGGAACGCAAGGAAAAATGGCCCTCCAAAGCGCGCGGGCTGTAAGGTTGGTGCAAGCTGCCGGTCCTAAGGATCGGGGGTGATGAGTTTGCGCGGGTCGAAATGGAACGGATGATCCAGGGCGTCGATGATGGATTGCGTCGTCGCCTCGATCGCCTCGAGACGCGCGGGCGCAATATGCTGTCGACGAAGGAACGCCGTCAGGCCTTCCGGCAGGCCTTGACTTGGGCGGCCGCCGCTTCGGCGATCGGTCCGCTGGCGCTTCTCCTTTCCGCCCCCTTCGTCGCACCGACCCTGACGACGGCGGTCATCGCCCTCGCCGGCGTGCCGATCGCTTCGGCGGCCTTCGGCTATGTCCGGGCGCGTCGCGTCCCCGCGCGTCCCCGCGCCGCCGCTCTGGCCCTTCTCGACCATCGGTTGCGGCTGAACGACCGATTGCAAACGTCCGACGAGTTCGAGCGACTGGATCGCCGAACCGCTTTTCATGACGCCGCCCTGCAGGAGGCCGCGCCCTGGGTGGCGCGGGCCCAAGCCAGCGCAGTGGATGATGAGGCCGCCCCTTTGAAGTTGGGCCGGTCGCGCCTGTGGCTGTGGCCGGTCGCGGGCCTTGTGTGCCTTGTCGCCGCCTTCGTCGCTCCTCAGTTCGCTGCTGGAGCCGGCGCCGGCGAGTCGAATCCTGCGACGTTCGGCGTCACGTCACGACCGTCCGTCGCGGAGCTCCCTGCCTCTTCGATCCGGCCGCCGTCGATCCCGGGTGCGGCGCCGTCTTCAACGCAAGAGGGGGACGTCAAGGCTGCGGTTCGGCCCGGTCAGGATACGCCCGGGGCGAGGCTGGTTGCGGCGTTCCAGCGCCTGATGGCGCGCCTGTCGTCGTCGGGCGGCGCCGCCATTGCGGCGCAAAGCGCCACCGTCAGGCCGTCGGCGCCGTCCCAGGCCGCCGCCGGCGGCGAGGGCGCGGGGCGCGGCGCTCAGGGCGCGGCGGGAACCAGCGCCTCGCAAAGCGCCGCCGCCCAAGACCACGAGGGGGAACAACCTCGCGATGAGGCGCAACAGACCCCTGGCGAGCCTGGCGAAAAGGACGACGCCGACGCGCCGGCGTCCCAAGCGTCGAGCGGACAGTTCGCCGGCGCCCGTCAGGCCGCGCCGCCGGCCAGCCGGCCGCAGCCGCCCCAGGAAGGCTCCGGGCCGTCGCAAAACGGTGAAGGTCAGCAGCCGGGCCGCAGTCGTCGCGGCGATCAGGGCCAGTCCGGTCGCGAGCAGGGCGGGGGACAGGGTGAGAACGGCAACCCGAGCGGGGCCGACACTGGGCCGAAGAAGGGGCGTGGGGTCTCCAGCCTGATGCTGGCGACCCCGATGCAGGATCGCCTCAGCGGCATGATCAGTCCCGGTCGCATTCGCACCACGACCCGCGACGGCGCGCCCCAGCCCCTACCGGCGGGAAGCGCGAGCGCGCAGGACCGTGGAACCGCTCAGGGCGAGGCGGGGCGGACGGCCTCTCGGCCGGCCAGCGCCCAGGAACAGCGTGTCACGCGCGATTATTTCAACGCGCGAAACGGGGGCGGCCGTTGATGCTGTTTCGCCGTCGCGCGGCCGTCGCCGCTCCTGCCGCCGTCGCGGGTCTGGCCGACCCCCTGACCTTCGAGGCCCTGTTCGATCCGGCCTTTCTGGCTGCGGTTCGGCCCTTTTCGTTGCGGATTTCGCGGGCTCAGAAGGGCGGGCGCCTGGCCGAGCAAAGGACAAACGCGCGCGGGCAGGGCGCCGAGTTCGCCGACTTCAAACCCTATGTGGCGGGCGACGACCTGCGCGCCATCGACTGGAACGTCTATCGCCGCCTGGGGCGCCTGTTCGTGCGGGTGTTTGAGGAAAGCCAGGATATGCCGGTCTATTTCCTGGTCGACCGGTCTCGCAGCTTGTTCGTCGAGCAGCCGCCGCGCATCCACGCCGCGCAGGCGGCGACCCTGGCCCTGGCGACCGTGGCCTTGGACCAGCATGATTCCGTCGGCCTGTTCCCCTTCTCGGACACGCTCGAGATCGAGTTCCGAGCGGTGTCGGGCAAGGGCAATCTCTCGCGCGTGGCCCACAGTCTGGCCGGATATTCGGCGCTGCAAGGCACAGGCTTGGCGGCGGCCCTTTCACACCTGGCCAGCCTTCGTCTGCGCCAAGGCCTGGTGATTGTGGTGTCGGACTTTTTCGACGAAGCAGGCGTCGAGGCGGTGGTGCGGGGGCTGGAACAGCTGCCGCATCGCCTGCTCCTGGTGCAGATCGTCAAATCCTATGACGCCGATCCCGAGCGTCATCCGGAGCTGAACGGCGACATCCTGCTGGAAGACGGCGAACAGGTTCAGCCGACCTCGGTCACGGTTACGCCCGATCTGATGGCGCGCTACAAGGCCGCCTACCGCCGTTTCAGCGACACCTTGTCGGACTTCGCCCGGAGCCGCGGCGCGGGTCTGGTCCAGATCGACGCCGACCGGCCGGTGCGCGACCAACTGTCTGTCCTGTTCGGCCAGGGCGGGGTCAAGCTGTGAGCTTCCTGTCTCTTCCGGTCTGGGCCGTCATCGCCGGCGCCTTCGGCCTCGCCGCCCTGCTCTTCGCGCTGCAGATTCTGAAGGCGCGCCAGAAGCTTGTGCGGATCGCTGCGGCCGGTCTTTGGGCGCAGGCGGCCAGGGTCACGCCCTTGCGGGTGTTTCGGCAGCGGTTCCAGCGATGGTTGGCCTATCTGCTGATCGTGGCGATCGCCCTATTGCTCTGGTTCGCGGGGGCGCGACCCGAGATGGCGCCCGCGCGAGATGCTGCGGATCATATCTTTTATCTCGACGCCTCGGCCGGACTGATGGGCCGCGACGACCTGGCGCAGGCGCGCCGCGCCCTGATCGCGGATGCCCGCAACACCGACCCCGCCCGCCGCAGGGTCTATCTCGACGGCGCCGTCGCCACGCCGCTTCTCCAACCCGGCGAAAACCTCGCCCTTCTGAGCCAACGGCTGGACGGCGTTCGAGCTCGGCCCGCGCCCTCCAGCTTTGCGGAGGCCTTCGTCAGTCCGGAGCTGGATGGCGCAGCGTCGCCCCGTCGGCCCACTGTCTTCCACTATTACGGCGCCTGGTCGGGCGCGCGGCCTGTCACCCCGTCGGCGGGTCGGCGTCTCGTCTACGGCTATCTGGCCGCGCCGACTCCGGACAATCGGGGCATAGTCGCCCTCGGCGCCTCGCCCGCCGCCTCTGGAGACGCCGGGCGAGCGGATATACTCGTCGAGGCGATCGGCGCGGATGGCGTTTCTCTGCCGGCCGACGCCCTGCGGTTCAGCCGCGACGGGCGCGATGTCGCGGTCGAAACCCTTGCCCGTCCCGACGGACGACTGGTCGTTCGCGACGTGATCGCGGACGGCGGCCTGTTCGCCGTCCGGCTTGCGCGCTCCGACGCATTCCCGGCGGACGATCAAGCCGGGTTGCGTCTGCCGGACAGACGTCCGGTGCGCGTCGCCCTGTCGCCCGGAGCGCCTGCCGCCGTCGTGCGCGCCGTTCGGCTCAATCCCGCCTTTACAGTCACCGCGCCGCAAGACGCCCAGGTCGTGGTGCGGCGCGGGAGCGAGTGGTTCGGGGAGGGGCGGCCGGCCCTGGTCGTGAGCCAGGCCGGGGATCAGAGCGCCTTCGTCTTCACCTATGGCGCCGACGAGGCAGAGCCCAACCTGGCCGGCGCGCTCGACGCCCTGGGCGTGTCGGCGATCGAGACCCAGGCGCTGGCCCGTTTCACCCGACGCGACGTTGCGGCTGAAACTCGTCCGGGTCAGCAGCGAGGCGTCGCCGTCTGGTCGGCCCTTTTCGACGAGGCCGGCGGCTTTCCGGCGGCCTCGAGCTTTCCCGTCTTTGTGGCGCGCACCCTGTCCTGGCTGGCGGACGCTGGGCCCTGGATTCCTTACGCCCAGGCCGGAACCGATCTGACCGACCAGTCGGATCTGTTCGGTCTGTCGTCCGATCGCCGGATCGCTGATCGCGCAATGAAGGGCGATCTGTTCCTGAACCAGGCGGGCGAAACCCGGATCGGCGACCTGCGCCTGGCCGTCGCCTTGACGAACCGCGAGATCACGATGGACGCCGCCCGCGCTGCGCCCGCCGATATGGTCGTGACCTCGGTGCGCGGACCGGCGGTCGATCTTCTTTTCATCCTGCTCGTCGTGATCGCCGGTCTGCTGCTGCTGTTCGAGTGGCGGCTGCACCAGCGCGGCGCGATGGCTTGAGGACCGCGTCGTGACCCTGACCTTTCTCCACCCCGAGGCGGGCTGGCTCCTGCTCCTGATTCCCGGGTTCGTCTGGTGGGCGCGCAAGGCCGCCAGGATGCGGGTAGGGCTTCGTACGGTCGTCTTCCTCGCGCTCGTGGCGGCGCTGGCTCAGCCCAGCCTGATCGTGCGGCGGGGCGGCTCGACGTCGGTTATCATAGTGGATCAGGGCGCCGCGCTTTCGCCGGCTTCACGCGCCCAAGCTGTCTCGGCGGCCCAGTCTGTCCTGGCCCGCGCGGAACGAAACGGGCCCGTGGTGGTCATCCAGCGCGGCGGCGCCCCTCTGGCGCTGAAGGCCACGCGACATGTCACCCTGCCGGACGGCGGCGAGACCGGCGGCCTGCCTCACGCCCTCAACCTGGCTCTGGCCGCCTTTCCTTTGGGATCCGAGGGGCGGGTCACGATGATTGGCGACGGCCTGGGCGCCGATCGCGCCTGGGGGCGGTCCGTCGACGCCCTGCTGGCGCGCGGCGTGGTCGTGGACAGCGTCCCGATCAGCGCCGGACGACGCGACGCCTTCATCGCCGACGTCGCCATCCCCCCAGTGCGCGCCGGCGAACGCGTCTCGGTTCGCGTGCGGCTGGACGGAGCGGGGCAGGATATGTCCCTGGCGGTGTTCAGCGGCGATCGGCGCCTGGGCGGGGCGGGACCCTTCGACCTCGACGGCACCGTCGGTGTGGCTTTGGACGTGCCGGTCGACAAGTCCGGCTTCATGCCGCTGCGTGTCGAGCTGATGCGCGGCGGCGCCGTTGTCAGTGTGTTCGAGACGGCGGCGGCCGTCCAGGATCCGCTGCCGATTCTCTATGTTGACGGGCGCCAGACGGGAGGGGCGGCGGCGCTCCAGAGGCTCGCGGGCCAAGGTCTCCGCATCGACAGCCAGGCGCCTGCGGCCCTCGCCGCCGTCGATCTGTCCGCCTATCGCGCGGTGTTGCTCGATGACGTGCCCGCGTCGGCTCTGCCGGCGCCGTCGCAGCATAGGCTGATCGAGGCGGTGCGCACTCAAGGGCTCGGCCTGATGGTGTCCGGTGGCGACAGCGCCTTCGCCGCGGGCGGTTACGCCGGCTCGCCGCTCTCCGCCGCCTTGCCCGTGACGATCCGCCAGGAGGTGCAGACCGAGGACCCCAGCGTCGCCGTCGCCGTGGTGATCGACACATCAGGTTCGATGCTGGGCGCCCCGCTTGAACTCGGCAAACAGGTCGCGCGTCTTGCGGTGCGCAAATTGACGCCGGCCGACAGCGTCGGCGTGGTCGAGTTCTACGGCGGTCGCCAATGGGTGGCGCCGATGCAGCCCGCGCGGGACATTCCTGAGGTGGAGCGCGCCATCGGCCGTGTCCAGGCCCAGGGCGGGAGCGAACATCTCTTCGGCGCTCTTCAAGAAGCCTATTATGGGCTGCAGAACACCCAGGCCCGCTATCGCCATATCCTGGTGATCTCGGACGCGGGGGTGAACGCCGACCGCTATCCGCAACTGATCCGGCACATCGCTCAGGATCAGGTGACCGTTTCGACCGTTCTTGTCGGCGGCAGCCCCGAGGGCGAGGCCCGCATGGCGCAGTGGGCGCGGCTCGGGCGGGGCCGCTTCTATGTCGTCAGCGACGAGTTCAGTCTGGTGGAGATCAACCTCAAACAGCCGCAGCAGAAACCTCAGCCGGGCGTCAAGCGCGGTGGGTTCGTCCTGGCCGCGTCGGCTCCGTCCTACGGATGGGGCGGCCTGGCGGCGGCCCCACCCCGACAGTTGGACGGCTACGCCCAGGCGGGCGTGAAGCCGCCGGCTGAGACCCTGATCCGCACCACGGCCGGGGAACCGGTCCTGGCCTCCTGGCAATGGGGCGCCGGCCGGGTCACGGCGCTGATGACCGAACCGGTCGGGGCGGGAACGGCCAACTGGCGGGCTTGGTCCGGCTACGGTGACTGGATACAGGGTCTGATCGCCCGCACGGCCGATCCCCGCCCCGAGTGGGACGTTCGTCTCGGTCGCGTGGGCGACCGGCTAAAGATTGTGGCTCAGCGCATTCGCGGCGGCGACGGCGATGCGCCGCAAATCCGCCTGTTGAACCCCGCCGGCCAGGCCGGTCCTGCCCTTTCGGCCGTCGAGCGGGCGCCGGGCCTGTTCACGGTGGAAGGGGGGGCGCCGGCGGATGCGCCGGCGCAGGTCGAGGTTCGCGACGGGCGCGGTGTGACCCGTGCGGCTCTTGCGGCGATCGCCGGCGGTCAGGCTGACCGCCCGGTCTCTGAGACCGACGGCCTGCCGCTGGACCAACTCGCGCGTCTGACAGGCGGGACCGTGATCGAAGATCCCTCTCGTGTCGGCGCTGTCGTCCCCCCGCCGGCGCGATCTCCGGCGTCGGCGCTGGACCTTTGGGGCTGGCTCTGTTGGCTGGCGCTGGCTCTCTATGTCGTCGACATCGTCTATCGTCGCTGGCCGCCCCGGCGGATCGCCGTTTGAGATCGAGATCATGACCTTGCGATCACGCTCCCTGTTTCTCGCGCTCGGCCTCAGCCTGGGCGGCGCGGTCGCCGCGCCCGTGACGGCGCAGACCGCGTCGCCTGCCGGCGAGGTTTCGACGCTCTCGACGCAGAACAGCGCCGACGCCCGCCCCATGATCGACGTGGTGCTGTCCGGCGCGCGGCTCGACTTCGCCATGGCGGATCGTCTGTACGCCCGCGCCGTGCTCGCAAACGACCTGAGCGGCGTCTATGGCCGCCTGGACGAACTGGCGGTGGGCGCCGATCCGGAGCACGCCTGCCGGATCGCCGTTCTGAAAGCGGTTCTGGAATGGCGTGACGGCGATGTCGATGCGGCGACCGACACGGTCTCCGCCGCCCTCGACCGCTGCCAGTCCACCGACGCCCTGCTTCTGCGCGGTCGGCTGCTGGACATTCAGAACCAGGCGGGCGCGGCGTCGGTCTGGTATGAACGGGCGCGGGCGCAGTCGGGCGACGCCGAAGAACGCGCCCTGCTGGACCGTCGCCTGGCCATCATCGGGGCGATGGGACGAAAACCAGACGCCCTGGCTCAGCTGGCGGGATCCGGGGACGTGGTCATGGCCAACCGGGCGGCGGCCGTTCTCGGCCTCCTCGGACGGCCCAGCGACGCCGCCGCGCTTTATCGACCACGAACGGAGGCCGGTGCGCGCTACAGCGACGCCGTGCGGTTGGCGGACTGGGCTATCGGGCAGGGTTCGCCGGATGCGGCCGCAGCCTCGGCCTGGCGCGCCGTGGAGGCTGCCGGGACGACCGAGGATCGACGCTACGCCCTGGCGCTTCTGGTTGAAGCCTATCGAACAGCAGATCAGCTTACGGGCGCCGAGCGCTTCCTGGCGGAGAAGCCGCGCGGACCGGACGTAGATCAGGCGCGGCTGGATGTCCTTTTGGAGTTGCGGCGTTACGACGACGCCGTCGCCATGGTTCAACAGACTGGCGACCCGGCGCTGCGCGAGCGGCTCCTTAGCGTTCTCAAGACGGCGGGTCGCGCGGCTGAGGTCGAGGCTGAGTATCGGCGTCTGATCCGCGCTCGACCGGACGATTCCCGTTGGGCGGACGGCCTCGCGGCCCTTTATCTCGAGCAGGGCAAGGCGGATGAGGCCGTAGAGGTCTATCGCGGCCTCGCTGTCGCCAATCGCGCCGACCCGGACGTGCAGATCGAGACCGCGCGCAAGATGATCGGCATGGGAATGGGCGAACAGGCGTCCCGCATCCTTGGTGACGCCGGTTCGTCCCCGGCGGTCACCGCTGCGATCCGTCGCTTCGAGGTCGAGACCGCCATAGATCAGGGTCGGGAGGCCGAGGCCGAGGCGGGTCTTCGCGCCCTGTCCGCAGCCGCGCCGCGCGATACGGCGGTGCTTGTGGCGGTCGCCGAAGACTATGAGCGCCTGGGCCGCCAGGACTTGGCGCTTGAAACCTTGCTGGGCGTAGAGTCGCGCGGCGGCGTTCTGGATGACGATCAGCAGGCCCATATCGCGGATCTGGCCTTCGCCGCCGGCAAGCCTGCGGAGGCATTGGCACGCTGGCGCGTGCTTTGGGCGCGAACCCAGCTTCCGGCGCGGAAGGTTTTCCTTCAGCGCCAGATCATTCGCGCCGCTCAGCAGACGGGTCAGCTTGAGCCGATCGCTGCCGAACTCGAAGGGCGGATCACCTCGGGCGCCGCAGACCAGGGCGAAGTGAGCCTGTTGGTCGAAATCCGCATCGCGCAGCAGGACGGCGCCGGCGCCGAGCTAGCCGTCCGGCGTTACGCCGAACGCTCGCGGTCGGGCGAGGTCCGAACCCTAGAGCAACTCGCGGCCGTCCAGGCGCGGCTCAGGAACTATCCTGGGCTCAACGCCAGCCTGGCCCGATTGGCCCAGGTCGATCCGGCCAATGCGGACGCCTATCTGCGCCGCCTGATCATCAATGTGCTGCGTTTCCCGGACGCCGCCGAGAGCGAGGCGGATCGCAATCGCCGGATCGATGACCTGATGGCGCAGATGCGCGCGGCCGGCAAACTCGACGATGTCGAGGCGGCGCGGTTCGCGGCCTCGATCTATACCTCCGGATATCGGCGGGCCGAGGCGCTGTCCGAACACCGCCGCGCCTTGGCTCTGGCCCCTGCGGACGTCGACGCCCTGCTGGAATACACCGCTGCGCTGAAGGCTGAAGGATGGGTGGCGCAAGCCGCCGGTCTCTTGCAGTTCAAGGCTGAGACGGCGCCCAGCGGCGCGGCCTTCGTGGCCGCCCTGAACGGCCTTCTGGACGGCCTGGCCGCCGGCGACGCCAACAGCGATCCGGTTCCAACCGATCTGTCCCAGGCCCGGTTGGGCTGGGCGAGGCGCGCGGCGCTGGAGCGCATCCTGCAAGATGGAGACGATGTGCGGCTGTCGTCGCTGGTCGGCGACATCGGCCAGGAGCGCGGCGATCCGGAGCTGCAGTTGCGGGCCCTCCAGTCGTCCCTGGCGGTTGCGGGGGACCAGAAGCCGGCGGTTCTTCGCCAGCTGATCAGCCTCACCTCCGCCAGTGAAACGGCTGTGGGCGATCCCGCGCGAAAGGCGATCTATGGCCGTCGCCTGGTGGCCATGCGAAAGCCTTATCCGCCCGAAGTCTATGCGGACCTCGCTCAGACCTTCCTCAAGGCAGGCGATGTCGCCGGCGCCGAACGCGCTTTTGGGCTGATGGGCGACATCGGGGGGCTGGTGAATGTGGACGCCTTGCGGGGCGAGGCCTATGCGGAGGCCGGACTGACGCGTGAAGCCTTGGCGAGCTACCGCGTGGCCCTTTTGCAGGATCAGGACAATCTGGACCTGATCGCCCGCACGGCCGTCTTGTTGGAACAGTCGGGACAGACGTCGGAGGCGAGCGCCCTGTATTGGCGCGGGCTGAACGCCCTTGTGCAGCGCCAGCCCTCGCAGAGGGCCGGCGACGCCTTGAAGGCGCTCGATGCGGCGCAGTACGCCCCAACCCTGATCGAAGGCGCGCTGTTGACTTGGCCCGCCGGTGAAACCCCCGCACGGCTCGCCGCCTGGCGCGGTACGGCGTCCTCTGCCGCGCTGCGTCCGCAAACCGCACCAGGCGGATCAGCCAAACTGGCTGCCTATCCCAGACTGGCCTTGATCGCCCGGATTAACCAGCGGCTCGCGACCTTCTTGGGCGACGCCGATCTGGACGAGCTCCAGACGTCGCTCCTTACGCCTTTCGCTGACGATCCTGAGGCGAGGGGCGTCCTGGCCGATCTTCCGGGGCCGGTTGCTCAGGCGAGCACCGCGACGAGCCGCGACTGGCCCATTGCGGATCTGCGGCGCCAGGCGGAGGCGAACGGCGATTTCGACCTGGGGCTGACGCTTGCTTTCGAAGCCGGCGACCGCGCCCGCATTCGCACCCTGACCGACCAGGCGATCGCGGCGGACGCGCCCTGGCGAGTTGAACGCGAAAGGGGCGTGACCGAAAATCAACCGCCGATGCTTGTGTCATTATTGCTGAAGGCGGCGGACGTGGATCGTCCCGAGATCGTGCGAGAGGATATTCTGGCGCCGCTGGCGCGCACGCCCTTCAACGATCTTGCCCTGTATGACGTCTATCGCATTGATCCCGCTCGGTTCGCCAAACTGGAGGCCGTCGCCGGTCGTCGCCTGCTCTCGGATGACGTCCTCATCCCGCTGCTGGTCTCGCGAGGCAATGACCCGCTTCCGGTCGCAGGCGCCGCAGGTCGCACGCGAGGCGGGCCGACGCCTTTGCAGGTGATGACCCAAAGGTTCGATCCGGATCGGCTCATCGATCTCTACGAAGCCCTCGTCGAACGTCTGGAACAGACCGGTTCGGCGTCGGGCCTTCAGGACGCCATCGCCGACCACCTGTTGGACGCGGAGATCAACGCCGCGCAAAGGGCGCGGCTTCAAGCCGTGCTGATCCGGGACATTGGCGCTGAAAGATCCGAGGCGCCCAATACCGGCGCCGGATTTGCCGCTCTGCTGCTGCGCTTGGATGCGCCGACCGCCAATCGGGATGTTCTGATCGCGGGCGCCCGGGCCCTGGCGGCGCGCCATGTCGATAGCGCCCGCCTGCCGGAGGTTCTCACAGCCTGGTTTGCGGGTGATCGCGCCCGGGCTTTCGACGCCCTGACGGCGGTGATTGAGGCGATGGACACGCCGCCGTTGAGCCTGACCACCCTGCTGACCCAGAGGTTCGAGGCCGAACGTCAGGCCGCGTTCGACGCTTTTCTGGCGACGCCTCGGCCGACCCGCGAGGAGACGGCCCGTTTCCAGACACGGTTCCTGCGAGGCGAAGCGACCAAGACGCCGGTCGACGCCAAGGTCGCGGCCGCCTACGCCAGACTGGTTTCCATTGAGCCGGGGAACGGCGTCTATGTCGCAGGCCTCATCTTGATCCAGGCCAAGGCGGAAGATTTTAGCGCTCTTGTCGCGAGCGCCGCGCCCTATGCGGCCACCCGATCGGATGATCAGGTGCTCGGGACGGTGCTGGGCCTGGCCTATCGGCTGACGGACAATGCAGAGGGCGCGGCGCGCATCGCTGAATCCGCCAGCGTGGACCTGGACGACCCCGAATGGATCGGCCAGCTTGCAAGCCGAGCCGCAGAGCCGCGTTCCGGCGAATTTGACCTATTGAGCGCTTTCGAGCCGGTCTGGTCCGCCTATCGACAACGCTTTCCGCAAGCGCCGGCTGTCGTCGGCCTAGCGGTCCAAGAGCCCGAGTGGACGCCCGCGGCGGCCGACCGGCCGCTTGATCGACTGATTGCGCCGCAGATGCAGGGCGCTGCGAGAGCCGATGCCTTGCGAGGCCTTTGGCGGTCCACGGCGCCACGCGGGCGCGAAGACGGCGACACGGCCGATCGTCAGGCCCTGATCGACAGCCTGGCCGATCCGGCCGCCGCCGGCTACGGCGCGTCGGTCGTTGCGGCCGTCACGAACGACCCCGCTGTGACGGCGGAGCTGGAAAGCGAGCTTTCGAGCCTGTCCGCAATCATGCAGGCGCGGCAGATGCGGCTTTATGACCGGGTGGCGCAGGGGCTCTGGACCCAGGGCGCCGGGCGGGCCCGGCTTGACGCCCTGGCCGAGCGCTTGTCCGGTCCGCCGATCGGGGTGGACGACCTGGCCCTTTTTCTCGCCCTGGAAAACCGGGCGCCTGAGGCGCTCGACAGCGGTCGTCTGGTCGGGCTGACCCGACAGTTGCGCTTCGTCGCGACGCCATCGGCCGGCCTGAGGTTGGCGGCTGCGCGGGCCTATGGACGCGCCGGCGAGAGCGCGATCGCTTCGGCGCTGATCCAAGCCGCCCTGCTGCAAAGCCTGTATCCGACAAGCCGCGACTATGCAGATCCCGGTGATCCGCCATTGGACGCAGACGCCTTTTCCCAGGCCTTGGCCGCATTCTCGGACCCGCCCGCTGCAGATCGGATCAGAAAAGACCTCGCGGCGCTTCTGAGGCGACAAGCCGCGAGTTCCGTCAGCAACCGTTTCACGGACTTGGTCGCCGGCGACTGAGCCATAGGCTGCTGCAAGCACGGTGTTTGGGCCCAGACCAGCCTAGGTTAAGATGCTGCGAAAGCGCCTCGGGGCGGGGAGGATGGATTGGGCCTGACGATACGAAGTCTGTACCGATCCATGTTCGGACAACTGGCGATCATCACCATCCTGTTCGTCGGCTTTGGGGTCTATTTCTTCACGCTTCGGCCGCTCCTTTCGGTCGAGCCCAGCGGCGTCGCAGACCCGCTGGAGATCACGGCGTCCAGCGCCTCAGAAGCGCTTGGGCGGTTTGCTTTCGCCGAGCGCGAGCAGGCGGGAACGGGAGGCGATCTTGAGGCCGATCCGGTGTTGCGCGACATCAAGGCCCATAATCCGCAGTTTCGCTATTTCGTCCGTGTTCAGGGGAAGGAGTTCCGCTCAGGCGAAGGGACGCCCTTCTTCATCAGCCTAGCGTTTGATCGGCTTCAGCGTCAGAATCTGACCGCCGCCTATCCTGGACTTTGCCTGAACAGCACCATCAATGATCCCGGTGGCCCCGGACGCAGTTTCCTCGCCTATGCGGATTGCGGCGGCCAGGCCAGTTATTACGAATATGCTGGGATCGAATACGCCACGGCGAGCGCCGCAACCGGCTCGGTTCGGCTCTACGGCAAGTTCATCTGGTCCTACGGCGGCATCTTTTTATTCACCGTGGCGGCGGCCTTCGTGGTCTTCGCCGTCATCCTTTTGGCGAATGTTCTTAGGATACGCCGGGTGGCCGCCCTGGCGCGCGATCTCGATCCCGACAATCTAGGGGAGCTGTTTCCGGAAAAGGGTCTGCCTCTGGAAGTCGCGCCCTTGGTCTCGGCGCTCAACCAGATGATCCTGCGCGTCGATGAAGCGCAGCGGCGCCAGCGCTTCTTCCTTTCGGCGGCGGCGCACGAGATGCGCACGCCGCTTACGGTCCTGCGGACGCGTCTGGAGATCATGGACGACGGCCGGCTGAAGGAGAAGCTGATCTCGGACGTGCGTCGATTGACCGATCTCGCCAACCAGTTGCTGAAGCTCATGACGATCGGCGAGGCGCCGGCCCCTCTGAAGGCGACTGACCTAGTGACCCTGACCGGCCGTGCAGTCGGAGAGCGGGAAGTGGTGGCGCGGCGCCGTGGTCTGGATCTGGTCTTCGAACGGGAAGTCACACGGTATGACCTCTGGGCCGATCCGAGCCTTGTCGAGACGGCGATCGGCAATGTCATCGACAACGCTCTGTCATTTTCGGCCGAAGGTCAGCGTGTCGTGGTGAGGTTGGACAAGGACGGGTGGGTCAGGGTGCGCGACCAGGGACCTGGCATTCCCAGCGAGCAGATCAAAACCCTGTTCGAGCCGTTCACGCGGTTTTCGACCGGCCGCGCAGGCTATGGCCTGGGTCTCGCCATCGTCAAGGCGGTGGTCGATCGGCATGAGGGCGCGGTGAAGATTGGCGAAGGCTTGGACGGCGGCGCGGAGGTGGCGCTACGGTTCGATCCGGACATTTCTTCGAGACCCTGACGACGAGCCCATTGCGTTAGGCCGAAATTGGGACGGCGCCAGTTTCCGATCAGCTTGGCCCGCTACAGAAGCTCCATCTGCCCCGGAGCCCCATCATGCACCTGCTGATCCTGATCGCCAGCCTGGCTTTGGCTGACACGCCGCTCGCGGCCGACGAACCGCAGCGACAGCCCCCAGCCGGCGAGGCGCGCTCGTCCGGACAGGCGGGTGCGGTCTTGACCCGTGACACACGCGGTCGGCCCACCATCGACGCCGAGATCAACGGCAAGGGGCCATTTCGTCTGGTGGTCGACACCGCCGCTCAGACCAGTCTTGTGACGCCGCTTCTGGTTGACGAACTGGCGCTCCCCAAGGTTGGCGAGATGAATCTCGGCGGTGTCGCGGGACGACAGCAGGCCGGACTGTACGGTGTTGATCGCTTCAGAACGGCTCTGTTCGAGGTCGAGGACATCGGGATGCTTGTCCTGCCCAATGCCAGCGTCACCGAGGCGCGCGGCATAATCGGCATGGAAATGTTCTCCAACAGCAGCGTCTTGTTCGACCTGTCCGCCAATCGCATAAGCATCGCACCGTCTGGCGCGCGAGAAGGTTTTACCGCCGTAGCCGGACGGCTGGATGATCAGGGACTTCTGACCGTGCCGGTTGAAATCGACGGCGTGGCCTTCACGGCCCTGGTCGATACCGGCGCCGCCGTCTCCGTGGCTTCTGGAGGAGCTCTTAGCGCCTTGGGGTGGGCGCAAACCGATCCGCGTCTCACGCCGGCCGGACAGATTCGCGGTGCGACTCAGCACGGAACGACTGTTCTGAGAGGGACTGTTGGCCGCATCAAACTGGGCCCGGTCAACTTCCGCGACGTGCCCTTGATTTTCGCCGCAGACGAGACGGCCGAGGCGGGCGCTGACGGCGGCCCGAATTTGATCCTCGGCGCCGATTTGCTGAATGGCCTAGAGGCTTATGCGCTCGATTTTCCGCGCGGCGAACTGCAGATTCGCGTTCCGCGATAATCAGGCGGAGGGCCTTCATGGACGCTCGGCGGCTTGAGTCCGTCCTCCCCGCGGATTGGCGGGGCGAGCATTTCAGGATTTCATTCCGCTGCGCGTTCCGAATGCACAGGGTCGCGGACGAAAACTCGATCCAGGCGCGATGTTGAGCGCGCGTCGCCTGCCCCACGGCCTTCGCCCACGCGTTTCCTGCGTTCCTGAGGGCCTGCCCGGAGCTTGACCTCGATCTGTAGATTTCAGACCGGGCCGTCGATCTCAAGGTCGTCGCTCAATGGTCCAGTCGCCACCACGCGGCCCCGGCGTCAGCGCCCAGCCGGGCGTAAGCTTAAGCGTCCACCCCCTGCCTTTAAAGCCGTCTTCTGTGTGAACCGCGCGGGTGTGTTCGACGGACAGCCTCGACCAGTCGGCTGACAGAAGAGCCGTCAGATGGCGGATCATCTCGTCGTCACGCGACAGAATCCGTCCGGTGTATTCGGCGAGCCCCTCGTGCCGCTCCATGGCGTCCTCAGCGGCCTGCGCCTCGGGGAAGCGGGCATAGCGGCAGGGGAGAGAGCAACATGGTCCAGACGCGACAGTTCCAACGCACGGCCGTATTGGCGATGGGCACGCTATCGGGAAGATGTCCCTTGAAGACCTCTCCGTCCCGTTCAAGCGTCGTGTCCGCACCGTCCATATCGGCGATGAAATCTCGCGTCGCGGGGTCGGCGACAAGCATCGGGCCACACAGGCTGACGCCCCACGCGCGGCCTTGGTCCGCTTCGCATAAGGACCCGGCGTGGTCGAACGCCATCGAGGCCGATTTGGGATCCAGCCGCGACTGTGCGGCTGCGCTGCTTCCGGACAGCAGCGACAGTACGGCCGCAGCCAAGCCGGCAGGGTGGCGGATAAACCGGAACGTCATGGCTGTCCTCGGAGACGCTTCAGCCCCTACTCAGGCTGCGGAATGTAGTCAGCCACGAACTTGCCCACCTGGCGTCAAGATCGCTGCCCAGGGGCTGCCGGCCGAGATGACCACCCCGTGCCAGAGCCATGCCCACTTTTGATGGAAGATTGGGCCGGTGAGCGCGGCTCGACCGGCCCAACTGTTCAGTCGCCCGACTTCAGCCGGCGCATGCTCTCCCCGGTCAGTTCCAGCCGGAAGGAGGTGTGCATGATACGATCCAGTATGGCGTCGGCGAGGGCAGGTTCGTCGATGTGATCATGCCAGTCCTGGAACGGCAGTTGGCCGGCGATGATGGTGGACTGGGCGCCGACACGGGCGTCGAGGATCTCGAGGAGATCCTGCTTGCCTCGGGGTGAGAACCGGGCCAGCCCGAAGTCGTCCAGGATGAGCAATCTGGCCTTGGCCAAGGTCGCGCGGAGTTTGGAGATCGACCCGTCCTGATGCGCCAACGCCATGGCTTCGAGCAACAGACTGACGCGATGGTAGAGGACCGGGAAGCCATTACGCGCCGCCTGCATCCCGAGGGCGCAAGTGAGCCAGGTCTTTCCGGCGCCGCAGGGACCGGTGATGATGCCGTTGCGACCGCGCTCGATCCAGTCGCAGGTCAATAGGTCCGCCACCATTGCACGGTCCAGACCCCGACCGTTGCGGAAGTCGATGTCCTCCGGCATGGCCTGGGTCTTGAGTTTCGCCAGTTTGAGGATGCGTTTTAGGCGACGATCCTCGCGGGCTGAGCTTTCGGCGTCGATCAAAGTCGCCAGACGCTCGTCGAACCCCAAGCCCATGAAGGCGGGAAGCCCACGCTGCCGGTCCAAGGCGGTGGCCATGCCGCTCAGACCCAGTTGGTGCAGGCGGTCGGTGTTCTGGCTGGTCATGCTTCACCGCCGAAATAGACGGCGCCGCGCACATTCCGATGTGGACTGACGGCAGAGGGCTGCGGCGGGGCTTCATGTATCGGTGCGTCCTCCATATGGGTCTTGAGCATGGATCGGATCGAACTGACGGCCCGTGCCCCGATCAGCAGCCCGCGTCGGCAAGCCTTGTCCAGCCGCTCAGGCCCATGTTCACGCGCAAGGGCTCTGAGCGCGCCCAGCTTCTGCTGCCGGATCAGGGGATTAGCGTTCTCTTCGAGATAGGATTCGACCATGGATTTTACGCCCGGTCCGACGCCGGTCGCCCAGACAATGGCGTCGTCGGGATCACGCTCCGCCCAGGCGCGATGGTTGGGAGGACGATGGGTCGCCAGGGTCGTGGGCTCGTAACCTTCTGTCCGGCGGGGATGAACAGCGACCTCCTGCCCCTGATGATAGATCCGAACCAGCCGGTCGCCGAGCCTGATTCTGACGGACTTCCCGATCAGAGTGTGAGGGACGGAATAGGCCCGGCCATCGGCCAGGACATGGTAGTCGCGCGGCGTCTTCATGCTCGACCAAGCGCCGAACTCAAACCGATTTAGAGGCAGGGAGCGCAGTTCCGCACGTTCGACGCTGTCGAACAGCAGACGCCGGCTCTGATCCTTACGACGCGTGAAGCGGCGATCATTGTAGGCCTGAAGCAACGGTCGAATGGCGGCGTTCACCTCGTCCACCGAATAGAAGGTGCGATTGCGCAGCGCCGCCAGAATCCAGCGTTGAGCCAGTAGAACGGCGCGTTCGACCTGGGCTTTATCCTTGGGTTTGCGCGGTCGTGCCGGAATGACGACGGCGCCGTAATGCGCCGCCACCTCGGCATAGGTCGGATTGATCTCGACCTCGCCCCGCCGCCAACTCGTGACTCCGGACTTCAGGCAGTCGGGAACGAAAATCTTCGGGGCGCCGCCGAAGAACTCCAGCGCTCGGACATGGGCCATGGTCCAATCCGGCAGGGTCTGACTGCGCACGGCTTCGACATAGGTGTAGCCGGAGGCGCCCAGTGTGGCGACGAAGACTTCGCAGAGGACTTTCCGTCCCTCATCGGTTCGGTAGCCGATCCTCTTTCCGCTGAAGTCCACAAAGAGCTTCTCCCCCGCCTTGTGGGCCTGTCGCATGGAGGCGGAGAGGGTGTTTCGAAACGCGTGAAGGCGACGCCCGAACTCGCGTTCGGACAGCATGACTTGCCCCTCCGGCGGCAAGGTCGAACGGTATTCCTGAAACAGCAGTGTGACGGTGACGCCGGGACGGCGGAGCTCTCGCTCAACCAAAGACCAATCCGGAATCACGAACGGCTTGGCGAGGCCTGTCCGGCCGTCGTTGATCAGGGACAAAAGCGCCGCGTCACTAATGATTTGGACTTGGTCCCACGACATCTGGAGTTCTTCGAGCCGGTGTCGATAACGGCGAACTGTGTTGGGTGCGCATTTGAGAATGCGGGAGATCTGGCGGTTGCCGAACTCGGTCGTGAGGATGAGGCGCGACAGGTCGCGCACGAGATCAATCATTTGAAAGGCCTTGGATGCGTATGGCCGCGACTGCGGCGGTATGGAGTTCGAAGGCATCGGCCGGAGCCCGACGCAGGCGTGATTCATCGCGCGCCTCTAGGAGCGCGTTGACTTTTTGCCTGTCCGAAGGGAAGATCAGTGGTCGGGTAGAAACGACATTGATCTCAGGGGCTCTGCGTTTGGCGACGCGGGCCCCTTTTCCTTGGATGCATGGTTTCTGCGGATCAGATCATCGCACCTCCACGGATTTGGAATCGTTGTAGCGATCCGGCCAAAGTGCATCCGGCGTCATGCCGAGCGCGCTGGCGATCGCAGCCTCGATAGGTCGAGAGCGCCGAATGCCCTTGCTGACGATCGTCACGGTCGTCGGAGCCACGTCCAGCGATCGTGCGACCGCAGAGAGCGAGGATCCCCGCAGTTTCAGCGCCCCCTTGATACGTTGGTGTTGCCGTTCGGCGATCATCATGGCTATATCCGGAACTAGCAATAATGAGTCTCAGGTTAGCAAGAATGGTGACATTGGCAACCCGCCTAGACAACCGGCGCCTCGGTCAGCGCCTCGCGTCCCTTCGCACGCGTCTGGGCAAGACCCAGATCGAGATGGCTCAGGCTTTGAATGTCGCGCCGCGTACCTATCAAAACTACGAGCGGGGTGAGCGAGAGATCGCCGCATCCTCTGTTCGTGATCTTCATCGCCTGTTCGATGCCGATCCCGTCTGGGTCCTGGACGGCCAAGAAGAGGCCCCGGAGTTCCGGCGTAACGGGCTGGATCTAGCCCTGATGAGGATCGCAATCGAAGAGGTGGAGGCGAAGCTCGCCAAGTCCCGCAAGACGCTGACGCCAACCAAGAAGGCGGATTTGATCCTGCTGATCTATCGACACTTCGCCGCGCAGGGCGGGTCTGACGACGAGTTCGTCAATCAAGCGCTGGGGCTGGCCGCTTGATGATGAAGGACGACAACCTCATTCGCCTGCCTTTTAAAACAAAAGAGAGGCCGGTTAGGCCGGATCTTGTCGATGTGCGCGAACAGGCACGGGCATTGTTGAACGACGTCCTGGCTGACGACTTCGCGCCTCCCCCGTTTCATCGCGAAGGTCGATGGCGGCGAGCGTCGCTTCTTTGCGGTTTCGGCGGCAGCTACGGCCTAATCGTGAGCCAAGGGTGGTCGGGCCAGGCCGAGGTGGCGCCATCCATCTTGAGCTTTGGCCTGATGGTTCTGGCTCTGGTGTTCATGCGCATCGCGGATCGACAAAAGGCGCACGCCACGTCGCGATAAATTCGCTTTCGTTTGTTTCATGGCCGCAATACACCTCTCGCGCGAGTGAAGCGGGGGCTTTGAGTGGCGTTGGGTGAGTTGGGGGCTGAAGCGCCGGTCGCGCAGGATACGGGTCTGTCCTGCCTGACCCTGTTGCTCGGGTTCCACCAGATTCCGGCGGATCAGAGCCAGCTGCGGCATGACCTCGGGCACGCCGCGCCGGCCGATGACGCCGATCTCGTCCGTCTTGCCAAACGCGTCGGGGCCAAGGCCAAGACCGCCACCTTGGATGTGGCGGCCCTTGAGAATTCGCCCCTGCCGGCGATCGTTCGAGATCGGCAGGGTCTGTATCTCCTCGTCGGCGCCTTCCGAGAGGGACAGGTCCTGATCCAGCGACCGGCCGAGGCGCCGGCCGCCCTGACCTTGGAAGCGTTCCAGCAGCTGTGGTCCGGCAGGGCCGTCTTCATCACGACGCGCGTCGCCGGCGCGGCGTCGGCCAAGTTCGACGTGACCTGGTTCATTCCGGCCCTGGTCAAATATCGCTGGATGCTGGGCGACGTGCTGGCGGCCTCGCTGGCGTTGCAGTTATTCGCCCTGGCCACGCCGATGATCTTCCAGGTCGTCATCGACAAGGTGCTGGTCCACCAGGGGCTGACCACGCTGGATGTCCTGGCCATCGGCCTGATCACGGTCGTGGTGTTCGAGAGCTTCCTGGGCGGACTGCGCGCCTATGTGTTTTCACACACCACCAGCCGGGTCGATGTCGAGCTGGGCGCCAAGCTCTATCGCCACCTGCTCAACCTGCCGCTGGCCTATTTCGAATCCAGGCGGGTCGGCGACACCATCGCCCGGGTGCGTGAGTTGGAGACGATCCGGGAGTTCCTGACCTCCTCGTCCGTGACCCTGTTCGTGGACCTGCTGTTCACCGTCATCTTCCTGGTGGTGATGTGGTTCTATTCGCCCTTCCTGCTGGCGATCGTGGTGGGGACCATCGTCCTCTACGCCATCATCTGTTTCGTCATCACGCCGCCGCTGCGTCGCCGGATCGAGGAGCGGTTCCAGCGCGGCGCCGAGAGCCAGGCCTTTCTGGTCGAGAGCGTCACCGGCGTTCAGACCCTGAAGGCTGCGGCGGTCGAACCGCAGATGCAGAGCCGCTGGGAGAAGCTGCTGGCCGCCTACGTCAAGGCCGGCTTCAAGGCCGCCCAGCTGAACATCTGGGGCGGTCAGGCCATCCAGCTGGTCAACAAGGTCTCCACCGCCCTGATTCTTTATGTCGGGGCGCGCCTGGTCATAGGCGGCAACCTGTCCGTCGGCGAACTGGTGGCGTTCAACATGCTGGCCGGACGGGTCGCCGAACCGGTGCTGCGCCTGGCGGGCCTGTGGCAGCAGTTCCAGGAGGCCCGCGTCGGCGTGGATCGTCTGGGCGACGTGCTGAACGCCCCGACGGAATCCCAGTTCTCCGCCTCGCGCGCCGCCCTGCCGCCGGTGAAGGGGGCGGTGGCCTTCGACGACGTCACCTTCCGCTATCGTCCGGGCGGACGCGAGGTGCTGCGGCGCGTGTCGCTGGATGTGAAGCCGGGCGAGGTGCTCGGCATCGTCGGCCCGTCCGGTTCGGGTAAGTCGACCCTGACCAAGCTGGTCCAGCGCCTCTATGTGCCCGAGAGCGGGCGGGTCATGGTGGACGGCACGGATCTGTCCCTGGTCGATCCGGCCTGGCTGCGGCGTCAGGTCGGGGTGGTGCTGCAAGAGAACCTGCTGTTCAACCGCTCGGTCCGCGACAACATCGCCCTGGCCGACCCCGGCATGGCGACCGAGCGGGTGATCGCCGCCGCCACCCTGGCCGGCGCTCATGAGTTCATCCTCGAACTGCCCGAGGCCTATGACACCCAGATCGAGGAGCGCGGCTCCAACCTGTCCGGCGGTCAGCGCCAGCGGGTCGCCATCGCCCGCGCCCTGGTCACCAATCCCCGCATCCTGATCCTGGACGAGGCGACCTCCGCCCTGGACGCCGAATCTGAGGCCATCATCCACCGAAACATGCGCGCCATAGCCAAGGGCCGCACGGTGATGATCATCGCCCACCGGCTGTCGGCGATCCGCATGGCCGACCGGATCATCACCATGGAGAACGGCGCCATCACCGAGATGGGCACGCACGACAGTCTGATGGCCGCCGGCGGTCGCTACGCTCAGCTGTGGCGCACCCAGATGCACGGCGACGTCGTGGAGGCCGGGGCATGAGCCTGAGACGCCACCTATCGGTCCTCAAGGACGCCTGGAAGGAAGAGAACGCGCGCCGCCGTGCCGGGGTGAAGGACTGGCGCGAGAAGGAGTTCCTGCCCGCTGCGCTGGAGATCTCGGAGACGCCGCCGTCGCCGATCGGCCGGGCCATCCTTTGGACCATCATCGCCGCCGCCGTCGCCGCCCTGCTGTGGTCCATCTTCAGCTTCGTGGACGTGGTGGCGGTGGGCGAAGGCCGGCTGGTCCCCACCGGACGATTGCGCAGCGTCGAAGCGGCTGAGGCCGGTGTCATCCGCGCCATCGACGTGCGCGAAGGCCAGCACGTCACGGCGGGTCAGCCCCTGATCGAACTGGACCCCACCCTGGCCGACGCCGATGTGGACACGGCGCGGGCGGAACTGGCCTCGGCCCGCCTCACCCGCGCTCGCGCCGACGCCATCCTGGGCTATCTGGCCACAGGCCGCATCCAGTTCGTCGCGCCGCAAGGGGCCGAGCCTGCCGCCGTCGCCGCCGAGCGCCAGGTGGTCGAGGCCCGCATCCGCGAGCACCAGGCCAATCTGGCGGCCCTGACTGCGCGTCGCTCAGGCGCGGTCTCGGCGGCCATGACTTCGGCCGAGAACATCGCCCGCTACGAGGAGGTTCAGCCCCTGGCGCGCCAGCAACTGACCGCCCGCCAGGATCTGGAGCGCAGAGGCTACGGCGCCCGGTTGCGGGTGCTGGAGCAGGAGGAACGCTATATCTCCGTCAGCCGCGAACTCGCGGCCGAACGCCACCGCGAAGCCGAGGCCCGCGCCCAGGCCCGGATGATCGACCGCGAACGCGCCCAGGCCCTGGAGCAGTTCCGCGGTCAGGCGGCGCAGGAAAAGGCCGAGGCCGAAGCTGTCGTCGCCACCCGCACCGAAAGCCTGACCAAGGCCGACCAGCGGCAATCCCTACAGCGGCTGAAGGCGCCGGTGTCCGGCACGATCAACGAGGTCTCGGTGACAACCCTGGGTGAGGTGGCCGAGGCGGGCCAGGCCCTGGTCACCCTGGTGCCGGATGGCGAGGCCCTGATCGTCGAGGCCCTGATCCTGAACCGCGACGTCGGCTTCGTGCGGCCGGGCATGCGCACCATCGTCAAGCTGGAGGCCTATCCCTTCACCCGCCACGGCAGTCTGACGGGCGTGGTCGAGCATGTGTCGCCCGACGCCACGGTAGACGAAACGCGCGGACTGGTGTTCCCTGCACGCATACGACTGGTTGCGTCGCAACTGCGCACCGGGACGGGGGAACAAGCCGTGATGCAGCCGGGCATGGCCGCGACCGTGGAGATCGTCACCGGGCGTCGGCGGGTGATCGACTATGTGCTCTCGCCCATTGCGCGGGCGGTTGGGACGGCGGGGAGGGAGCGATGAGCAGTCGAAAATCAAGAAAACTTGTCATAATTCCGTGTCGGACATCTTTATCCTTAGCGGTCATTGCTGCGATCATGATCGCTTCTTTCACTTTGCAGTCATGCAAATCGACCGCTCTAATAGAAAATCGAACATTCAATGAGAATATTGACTGTACTGGGGAGTCTCCAGAGGAATATTACTGGGAAAACGAAAGAGCAAACGACCTGAACGAAAAGGCGAATGAGGACATTGGTCAGTCGTTTGATGGGGAACTTCGCTCACTAGACCCAAACGCGACTATTGATATGTACTCAGTAGAGGCGCTGAAGTGTTGGTCAAAAAAAGGAAGCGGTTTCTCATCTTATCTCATAGCTCTGTCAATATCAGAAATATCATCATTAGATGATCTTTCGCTTGACGTAATAGATCGAAACAAAGAGGCAATTTATTGGCTTTCTATAGCTGCGCGCCAGTCGGTTTGCAGTGGCGTTCCGGCGGAAGGTAGAGAATTCTTTGGGTGCCGAACTGGACTGCCGGAAGCCAAATATTGGTTATCTATTTGCCATCGCGACGGTCTGGCCGGTTGCAGGCGCGACCGAAGCGAGTTCCTTCAACTTTGTCGCGAGGCGCGCGACCAAGGGTCAACCTTAGCTGCTTTAGCCTGTCGATCATAAAGGGAATATGTCTATGCCCAATTCTCCGAAGCGAGCGCAGCGCCCAGTTTTCGAGGTGGCTACGGTCAATGGTGTCCGAACGATTGTCGTCCCGCCGACGGCAGCTAACGCCGGCATTAATCTTCCAAAACTTACATTTTCGACGTCCTTTTCGACTGCCGATGTGAGGAGCATAGTCAATGCATTGGAAGTCTTATACTGGCACGACACCCCATCATCGCGCGTAAACGTCGTTATGGATCTCGATATGTACGCCCAGAATGGGTGGGATATGAGATTAAATTACAGGACTGACGGCGGTGGTTCCGCCGGTGCCAATTGGCGCATGAGTGTTCAGGATTTTATTGACGACCCAAATCCGGTTTTTGGTGCGTTCACAATAATTCCCAGCCCCCTTACTCCAGAAGGCCAAATATTTTTTGGTCCATCACTATTTAATGGTGATGCATCGAGTGTATTGGCTAATCTAATTAACAGAATATCCCACGAGTTTAATTCGCCCTGGGAACATTCAAATGTTGTTTCTGGTGACTATGTGAGGAGGGCTGGCGGGCATGCCAGCCTTAGATTGGCGCCCGCTAGTACCCTCACAACGGCTATGGTTCTGGCGGATAAGACTTACTATCAAGCCATTCGAGATTCGTGGCTAACCGGGCAGTCTATATTCGATGCATATATGAAGTCGGGCGGGGAGCCCGGCGGCAGCGCTTATGAGGTTAGCTCTAATCTGAGCTGGGAAGCTTATTCTGATAGGGCGGCTCAGATTGTTATAAAGGCCATGAAATGGGCCGAAAAGATTAGCTCGTCAGCGCCGAGCGACCTAGTGATTTCAGGATTCAAACGACAGTACACCGACTCTTTCGATGTTATGGCTCCGGGAACTGTTACTGCCGGTGAATTCGGAAGTGTGATTGGCTCCTCGTTAGGAAGCGCTCTCGCTGGCCGAAACATGATTAAGGGCATCGTTTATTCCTCCTTCTTGGGGGAAATAGGTGAAAGATTAGCCGTCGCTATCGCAAATGGAAATCTGAAGGCTACCTTAGAAATAAATATCGACCAAACGACCGGTCAGGCGGTTTCAGCAACCGCTTCTGAGCGTGGCTTTTCATCCGATGTCGCTTCTAGGATGCAGCAAGCTGCGATCGGGACAGTAAGCTCTCTTTTGGCTATGGAGCTAGGCGAAGCTCTGGGGCTAAAGGGGTTTGGTGCGGAGTTGTTTAACACGGTCGGTTCATCTGTTATCAGTAAAGCATTCAGTAATGTTCTGACATCTTCGTCAGGTCCATTTACAGGTTTCAACTTAGAAAATATTGGAAATGGATTTGGAGAAGGCGGATTCTCTACCGGCGGTGCCGGAGCTTTAGCATTAAATGCTGTAGGATCTTTCCTTGGCGCCAAGCTAGGAGCCATGGTCGTTGCCCCCCAGACTCAAGCCGGAAACGTGCTCTCGTCTGTTGGGAGTGCGGCTGGAGCCTTTGTTGCCGTGAAGATGGCTGTAGTCGGCGGTGCATATAAACTGACTATGCTAGGGAACTTGGTTGTTCCCGGCATAGGTGCCTTCGTCGGCTTCGTCCTCGGCGCTCTGATCGGCAATCTGTTCGGCCGCAAGAAGCCGAAGACCCCGACTGCCAACGCCGAAGTCTATCTCGACTACACCAGCGACCAGTTCCAGCTTGGCGCGTCCTCTGCGTCGAACGGCGGCAATCTCCAGCTCGTCCGCAACATGGCGGAGACTGCTCGGGATACGCTGAACGGTTTCTTGACCGTCCTCGCCGGCGACATGCCCTATGAAGCGACGAGCTGGGGCAACGGTCTGTGGCGGAACGGCAAATACATCGCCTCGGACGCCGGTCTTCAGAGCTTCTACGGCCACACCGGCGGTCAGCTGTGGGTGAAGCTGGGCAACCCCAATGCGACGCAGCAGAACGTGGCCTCGGCCGATGACGCCGTGTCCAAGGGGGTGATGTGGTCGATCAAACAGACCCAGATCATCGGCGGCGACATCTTCGCCAAGCGGGCGCTGGCCAACTCGGTCGCGACGGATCTGACGGCCCTGCTGGGCGACCTGCAGATCGCGTCCGACTACCGCTTCTATGCGGAGAACCGCGAGCTCATCAACGGCTACATCACCGGCGCCTACAACAGCCTGAACCAGGGCGAGAAGGACTATTACGCCGCCCACAAGGCCACGATCGACAAGGCGCACACCCAGGGCGTCAGCGCTCTGGATGGGAATGAGCTTGCCTTCTACAACGGCAATAAGGCGACGATCGACAAGATCATCTCGGCCCTGGAAGACCAGGCCATCGCCAACCCCTGGATCATCACCCTCCAGCGCATCAACGAACTGAAGCTGGACCAGTGGAACAGCACAGACTTCTTCGGCGGTCTTCAGGGCTTCCTGACCAGCATGGGTCTGGAAAGCTACGGCGCCTATATGGAGAACGTGCGGGTCACGGACCTTCTGGGCGGCATGACCCTGTCGGTGAAGGGCCCGACAGTCCAGGACGGCGTCTTCTCCATCCTGCCCCAGGCGCTGGACAAGCCGCTGGGCAATGATCTGCTGAACCCGCACTTTTCGCAGGGCGCGGCCGGTTGGTGGATGGCGACTTGGCAAACCTCTGCCGCCGAATACGGCGTCAATTTGAATGCTGATTGGTCTGGCAGTGGGAATGACGTCTTCTGGGCGCGTATGACTGGAACGCCCGTCAGCGGGGCTATCGCGGATGTCCGATCGGAACTGGTGGCGGTCGATGCTGGAGTCGCTTATCAATTCAGCGTCATGGCTGCTCAGCACCGCGGGGTTGGCGGCATGTACGTCGAGTTCCTCGACGCCAATGGTCTTCAGGTAGCCGTGGGTTCTGTCGCCGGATCTCCTCGCGATTACGGCGGATGGCACGGCGATCTAGCCAATTTCAACCTCCTGGCGGACACGATGACTGTTCCGGCTGGAGCCACTCATGCTCGAATGGTGCTCAGGATCCTCGCCACCGGCGAAGCCGATCCGTACGCGTTCTTCACGCAGCCAACCATTAAGAGGGCGGGATCGCCCGCCATCGACTGGGAGGCGGACGGCAACGCCATCCGCATCGATGACCTGGCCAAGATCGGCTACGTCAAGCTGACCGAGGGCAATACGTCGGGCAAGGACTACCTTGACTTCGCGCAACGCACTGCGGCGGTCGGCTGGAGCGATTGGAGCCAGACGACAGAGTACGAAACCTACTCCGACCAATACGGCTACGAATATCAGCAAGAGGTCACGGTCACCCATACCGGCGGCGACGACATCGTGGTCGGCAGCCGTTACGGCGACTATCTGGCGGGCGCGGCGGGATGGGATTGGCTGGACGGCGGCGACGGCGACGACACCATCGAGGGCGGCGATGGCAATGACGTGCTGTTGGGCGGCCAGGGAAGGGATCGCCTCGTCGGTGGAGCGGGAGACGACTATCTCGTCAGCGGGGCCGGCGACGACAATCCCTGGAATGGCGTCAGCGCAGGCATGTTCGGGGGAGAAGGGAACGACACCATCGTCTTCAACGGCGGCACCGACGGCGGTTTCGGCGAGAATGGCGACGACGTCTTCCTGATGGAGCAGGATGGCTATACTCTGGGACTGGAGGCGTCCGGAAATTATGATGGCAACATCATGGACTATGTCGACGCCGGTGCAGGCTCGGACACTGTCTCGTACGAGCGGTTCACCGTGCCGATCACCGCGCCTCTGGATGCGAACTTCTGGCCTCATGCGGGCAATGCGACCCTCATGCCCGCCGGCGGCATCAATGGTGTTCGGGTGGCTTTGTGGAACCACCCGACCAGTTGGACCAACGGGGACGCCTATTGGGCCGATGCCAAGTACATCATGGGGGACTGGATCAAGGGCGTCGAGAACGTCACCGGGAGCCGGTTCAATGACTATTTGTGGGGCGACGCGGGCGACAACATCCTCAAGGGCGGCGACGGCGACGACTTCCTCGACGGCCATCTCGGCAACGACATTCTGGAGGGCGGCGCTGGCGCGGACTATATGGTCGGACCTGGCGAGGGCACGCTGTCCTACGAAGGTTCGAGCGCTGGCGTCTTCATCGACATGACTACGGGTGAGGCGTTCGGCGGCCATGCGACCGGCGACCGTTGGCACGCCATGGACCATCTGACTGGCTCCCGCTTCGCCGACGAGTTGAAGGGCGATGTGGGCTCGAACCGGATTAAGGGTCTGGACGGCGATGACTGGATCGTCGCGACGGTCGGGTCCGATGTCTACGAAGGCGGCGACGGCCTCGACACGGTCGATTATTCGACCGGCTTCGCGTCAGGCAACGCGAACTACCAAGTTTGGGTAGAGGGCGGTTACTGGGAATACGATCAGTGGCTCCAACAGGACGTCTGGATCTCCACGGGCGAAGGTCATTACGAGACTCAGACCGGCTACCGCGCCGGCCTGCAGGTCAATGGCGGGATCGCCGACTGGCGGGCGGTCGATGGGACGGCCGGCACGCATAGTCTGATCGGGGTCGAGCACGTCATCGGCACGTCTGGCGACGACTACATCGGCATGACGGGCAGCGACGACTACATCACCGGCGGCAAGGGCAACGACACCTTGGCGGGCGGCGGCGGATCGGACACCTATTACTTCAATCGCGGAGACGGCTTCGACCAACTGGTCGAGGACAACTCCGGCTCCAACACCCTGTCCTTCTCGGGGGACGTCAAGGTCGGCGACCTGGGCTTCGGCTGGCAAAGCCACTCCACGGGCGTGTTCGACATCTACATCCAAGGCACCAGCGACCACATCCAGATCAACGGCAATGTCGTCGCCGTCGGCAACAACAAGCTGAAGGTGATCGACTTCAACGGCGCCGGGCAGCTGGACGTGTCGCAGCTGACGCGGATGAAGGTCGGCGGGAACGGTAATGACGTCGTCTATGGCGAACCCAATGGACAGTCCGACCTGATCGCCGGCTATGGCGGCAACGACATCCTCTACGGCGCGCCGAGCAACGGCTGGGAGTCGCAGGGCAACGTCTTCATCGGCGGGTCCGGCAATGATCAGTTCAACGCCTCAACGGGTGACGATCAGTACGCCTTCGACGTCGGCGACGGCCAGGACGTCATCTACGACACTGGCGGCGACGACACCCTGGTGTTCGGCGCGACTGTGACGGCGGATTCGGTGCGCACCGAAGTCGTCAACGGCGACCTGCGCATCTTCTACGGCGGCAACGGAGACTATGTCACCGTGTCCGGGGGAGGCACGCGCCTGAACGACATCAGCACGGGTGTGACAACCTGGAACACCGTCGAGTTCATCAACGCCGGGGGAACCTGGATCGATATCCGCAAGCTGGATATCAACTGGCTCAACCAAGATTACTACGGCGGCGGCTGGGCGCCGATCGTCCTCGATCTGGGAGATGACGGGCTGGATCTGGTCGGTGTTGATCAGTCCCAGATCGTGTCTCGTCTTGAAAGCGGCCAGGTGGCGCGGACCGGGTGGGTCGGCGCGACCGACGGCATGCTGGCCGTGGATCGCGACGGCGACGGTCAGATCAATCACCTTTCGGAAATCTCGTTCACCCAGGACAAGGAAGGCGCCAAGACCGATCTCGAAGGTCTGCGCGCCTGGGATACGAACGGCGACGGCAAGATCACGATCCTGGACGAAGGCTGGTCGAAGCTGAAGGTCTGGGTTGATCGGAACCAGAACGGCCGCTCGACCGATGGCGAGCTGCGCAGCCTGGAACAGGCGGGAATCACGGCCATCGACCTGACCGGCCAGGGCACAGGCATGACCGCCGCCATGACCCGCGACAACTTCGTGCACAACACCCTGAGTTTCACCTGGTCCGACGGACGCCAGGGCACGGCCTATGACGTGAACCTGGCGCGCAAGCTGCTTCAGGAGAAGGGGCTGACACGCGAGCAGGTCGTCGCGGCCTGGGGAGCCCTGGGCGCGGACGGCGAACTCGGTCGTCTGCTCAACGATCCGGCGGCCCAAGCCCTGTTGGCGGCGACGCTCGGCGAAACGACGCTGCGCCGGCCTTCGGCTCTCGTGCAGAAAGGGATGACGAGAGCCGACATCCTGTCCGCCGAACCCATGCTCGAAGATATCGACCTCGATGTCGTCGTCCCCGACGCGTCTTCCCTGATCACCCTTGAGACGATCCTGGCGAACGCTCAGTTCGATTTCTCGGACCACGACAACACCTACACCGAGGACGAACAGCGGCTGCGCGAGAAGCTTGAGGCGGCTCTACGCGGGGATGACTATGTCCGTACCGACGAGGGGGTTCTGGGCAGTCTGTTCGACGGGGACGGCATGCGCGGCGCCTTCGGTCATGCCTTCGGTCGTCCTGACATCGACGATGGCGTCTCGGACGCTGCCATGGGGACGGAGTTGTCCGATTCCGCCGGCCGCGCGCCGCTTTCCTTGGTCGATAGTCAGATCGGGCGGCCGGAACGCGTTCTCGAGAGCGATTTGGGTCTCCGTGCGGACGGCTCCTCCCCGATGCCTGAGATCGATCAGGCCGCTAGCCTGTTGAGCGCCGTTACGGACGAAAGCGATGTCTGGGCGCCGGCTGAGTTCAGCCGCGCCTCCAGCGGCGTGGGTCGGCAATGGTGGCGGTCCGAGGTTCTCTCGCCCGATGATCTGTCGGTCGCGGCGCCGGTCGGGACGTTCGATCTGTCGAGCGCGATTGAAGCCAACGCCCAGGGCGCAGTTGCGTCCCAGCACCAGCAGCTGGTGCAAGCCCTTGCGGCGTTCGGGCCGAAGGCGGGCAGCGGAAGCTCGGCTATCTGGAAACGATCGGGCGAGATCGAAGACGGCCAACTGGCAGGGGCGTCTTCTGAGGCCGGCCGCTGGCGGTTCGCCGGAGCGTCGCGTATCCACGCCTAGGCTTTTGTTCGAGTGACCGCATGACCGACACCAATCCCGCCCCGAAGACCGTCGCCCAGATGCTGGGCGAGATCACCTGGCTGATGACCCAATCGCCGATCCACAAGCAGCTGTTCATCGGAGATCTGGAATGGTTCGCCATGCCGGCCATCCTGGTCGAGCAGTTCCGCATCTTCTATGGGCCCAACAGCCCGGCGGCCGTGGCCCTGTGGGCCATGGTCTCCGAAGAGACGGAAGCCCGGCTGAAGGACGGTGCTCACAAGCTGCGGGCCGACGAATGGCAGGGTGGGGATCGGCCCTGGCTGATCGAACTGGTCGCCCCCTTCGGCGGTCAGGACGAGATCCTGGCCGATCTGTCCAACTCCGTCTTCGGCGGCAAGCCGTTCAGCTTCCATACGGCGACGCCCGACGGTCAACGCGTGGTGAAGGTCTATGAAGCTCCCGACATCTCGACGCTCAACTAGGCTGGCGGCCGGCGCGGGGCTGGCTCTGGCGGCGGCCGGGCTCGCCGCCTGCCAGAGCCTGGTGACGACGGTTCCGTTGTCCCAGCAACTCGCGCCGCTGGACCTTGCTCTGTCCGCAGCGCCTGACGTCCTCGAGGCGCAAGCCCACAGCGGCGATGGTCAAGCGCAGTTCGCCATGGTGATCGTCTCAACCTATGGCCTGGGCGGTCGCAGGCTCGATGCCGCCGCCGCGAGCCGCTGGCGTCAACAGGCGCGATCAAACCGCCGCTTTATGCCCATCACCCAGTATACCGCCGCCTTCAACGGATCGCCGTCTCGCGTGAACATCATCAATGTTCCGGTCCAGGCAGTCTCTGATGCGCAGTGGCAGGCTGTTGAGCGGTGCGTCGCTTTCTTGGCCGGCGATGGGGTCAACGACCAAAGCGCGTGTGGCGACGCCGAAGAGACTCGCCGCCGGCAAATGGCCTGGCGTCGGTCGATAGAGCAATAGTCCTTCTCTCAAAGCCGTCGTGTGCCCGCGAGGGCCACGACGGCTGCGCGATATGAAAGCTGCGCCGCCGTGGCCCTCGCTCCCTCTGACAGTGTGCAAGTTCGTTGGCGTGAGGTGGGCGCCTTCGCTGGCGACAGGTGGGCATTCGGGTGGCTGACAACATGCGGAATACAATATGGCGGAGCTTGGCGAGGCGATATTGGGACGAGATGAGAGGTAAATTTCGACGCCGCGACGATCTGCGCTCCACCGCGTCTTTTCAGACGATGGGCGGCTCCACAGCCCCCAAGCCCAGCCGCCTGCGAGGCGCCTTATGGCCGACGGACCCCTTGTCTGTCCGCAAGAAGGTCTCGCCCTCGAACGTCAGACGGTCCGGTCCGTCGAAGGTCAGCACCTCCCCTTGGAAAGGAACCAGTTCGATGCGGACACTCTCGGGATCGGTGTAGGGTTCGGCTGCGGCGGACAGTACGCCGATGTGAATGACCAGTTGTTCGCCGGCCTCGTCGATGTGCAGCGTCCCCATGGTCGGGCTCACATAGGTTCCGACATAGCTGCTGACGGGCCGGGATAGCGAGGACGGTCGTTTGGCGCGGTCCGCCCGTGCCGCCGCCAACCCGGCGCGTCTGCGGTCCCGACGCGAGGCCAGGGTCGCCAGTTCCGCAGCATAGACTGCGTCCAGCTCCGGCCTTTCCGCGAAACGATCATAGACATAGTTGGCCACGACATCGGCGAGTTCACCGGCGACCAGGTCCTCGTTGACCAGGACCACGACGCCGAGACGCCGGTCGGGCATGAAGGACACGTGGGCGCGCGATCCGGAGAAGTTTCCGAAATGATGGAGGAGCCGATCGGGGCCGTACTGACCCGTCTGCCATCCAAGGGCGTAGCCGTTTCGGTGATAGGCGCCGAATTCGGTGTCTTGCGTCACCAGGGGGCGATGGGTCGAGGCGATCAGTCCGACGGGGAAGACCTGGCGTCCGTCGATGGCGCCGTCGTTGATCTGCAACTCGAGCCAGCGCGCCATATCGTGAGCCGTTGAGACCAGGCCTCCCGCCGACTGCATGGTGGCGTCGACCTTTTGCAAGGGGCTGACCCTCGGGGTCAGGCCGTCGCCGAAATGGCCCGCCGCCAGGACATGATCGACGCTCGCCTGCGAAATCCAGGCCGTCGTGTGGTCCATGCCGGCGGGCGCCAGCACTTCGTCTCGGACCATGGCGCGCCAGTCCCGTCCCGTGCGCGCTTCCAGCAGGGTGGTCGCCAAGTTGTAGCCGGCGTTCGAATATCGGAACACGCCGTGCGGCGTGTCGTCTCGCTGGACGGTCGCCGCAGCCAGGGCCTGCATGACGACGGGCGAATGATCGCCGGAATAGGCGGCGCGGAAAGCCATGGGAGTGTTGTCGAGACCGGACCTGTGGCTGAGCAGGTCGGCGAGAGAGACGGATTCGGCCAGGCTGGGCGACAAGCTCGTCTTCCCGATCCACGCGGAGAGCGGTTCATCCAGAGACACCTCGCCGCGCCTGGCCATGGCTGCAATGGCCAAGGCGGTGAAGGATTTGGTCGCGGAGGCGATGTAGAATTCGGTGTCGGCGTCGACGGGCGTCTCCGTCTCGACATTGGCGACGCCGTAACCGGCGGTCAGGACGACGCCGTCGCCATCGACGACCGCAATCGCCAGCCCGGGCACGGCCTCAACTACGGTCATCGCCTTGTGAATGAAGGCGTCTATGTCGGCGGCTTCGGAGGCGCGCGAAGGATCGGCCTGGGCCGTTGAGGCGATGAGCAGGCTGGCCGACATGAGGCCGGCGGCGAGGGTATGAAGGACTGTCACGACAACGGCCTTTGAGTGAACGACCGTTTTGATGTGCATCGGGAACGCCCCAGCCGTCTTGAACGGAGGAAACATCGCCTCACGTCGCCAGAAGCCGGCGCAAAGCGCCGGGACTCCAGCCGCTGACCTCGCCGACCGACCGGGTCATATGGGCTTGGTCGGAGAAGCCTTCCGAAACGGCGATATCGGCTAGTGCGTCGGGGGAGCGGATGATGCGGTCGACGGCGCGCGCCGCCCGCGCCTCGCGGCGCATTTCGGCCGGTGATCGGCCGAACGTGCTTCGAAAGAGCCGCGCGACATGGACGGGGTGCAAATCCAGGGAGCGGGCCAGCCCCGCGATGGACAGATCCGGCTCGGCCAGCAACCGGCGACGAGCCTTCTGTAACCCAGGATTGATCGCCGGGGGCGCTGCTAAGCCCATCGACCTGCCCCCGTGCAGGCCATGCGCCCACGGCCCTGTCCCAGCCGCCCCATCGAGCACCTTCGTCCCAGCGCGCCGATTTTCCAACTGCGTCACGAAATAGGATGTCGCCGGGCCGGCTGGGTCCTCGCCCTGTAACGACAGCATCAGAGCCCCGTGTTCACCGAACCGGTTCTCATGCTCAAAGCCCTGCGGCTTGCAACTCAGGCTCGGGCCGGCGACCGCTCGACGCCCCTCGGCGCTGACCTCCTCATAGGCGCCCACGAGCAGAACGGAGATCTGAGACACGCTATGCCGGTGCGCCCGGCATTCCTCGTCCGGCGCATAATGGGTCAGAACCAGACGATGGCGGCCGGTTTCGGAAACGACAGTTGTGATCATCAGGCCTCCTCAGTCAGGAGGCGCCGGCCATGCTGTTCGGATGCAGGAGAGGGCGAATAAACCTAGATTGGCGACGGTTTCGGCCGGGCACGAGGGCCACAGGCTCCGCCTGAAGCGGCTGGCCTGGGGCCGTGGCTCTGCGCCTGGCGGAGCGCCTCTCCCCCAGCGGAAACCACAAGCCGATGCGGCAGGGCTTCCGTCTGATCCCTTTCAGCACGATCAAGCTTCACCAAGGCCGTCTTCAACGCCTCTCGCCTCGTGATCCCTCATCTGGCGATGAGCTAATATTCCCTCGGCTCCACATTCATCGAGGCCGCGCCGCTATCGATGACCGGGCGTGTATGGCGAGGCCGGGCTCAGCAGTACGGTGGGCGATCTGTTGATCTGGGCTCGCGCGGTTGGGCTGTGCAAACAGGCTTCACCGTGCCACGATCACCTGATGGAGGCTGAGAGTTTGACAGCGGAGAGCCAGCGTCTGGCGATGCTTCAGTCCCTCGGGCTCGTCCCAGGCCAGCGTGATCCAAGCCTGCAGGTTCTTGCCGCGCTAGCCGCCAACATCTCCGAATCCGCCGTGGGGTTAGTCAGCCTCGTCGAACGCTCATGCATCTATGTCGTGGGCGGAGCGGGGTTCGACAGTGATTTCATAGATCCCGCCGATAGCTTTTGCAGCCACGCGGTGTTGAACCCAGCAAGCGTGTCGTGGGTGTCCGATGCGTTGGCGGACCCGCAGTTTCGCAACAGTCGTTACGTGACGGGGGAGCCCTACATCCGCTTCTACGCCGGGGTTCCGCTGACGGTAAACGGCCAAACGGTGGGCACGCTCAGCGTGCTTGATCCCCGACCGAGAGTCTGTGACCCACGTCTGGTCTCCAGATTGAAGCTCCTGGCGGAAGCGTGCGAAGCCGAACTCACGGAACGTCACCGCACCGCAGCGATGCGTCAGGCGTTGGCCGCTTCTGCAGACGCCCTCATTGACTGCGACGTCGCAGGCCGGATCGTGGGTTGGTCGGTGGGCGCAGAACGCCTGTTTGGTTTCCCCGCAAAGGAGGCCCTCGGCGCTAACGTGACGATCATCGTTCCTCCGGAGCAGCAGGAAGCGCATCGGCAGGGAATACGGCGGTGGCAGGAGAGCGGGGCGGCGCGCTTGGGGCGTCGAATTGAACTGCCGGCCAAGCGGCGAGACGGCTCTGATCTCGACATCGAACTTTGGATGTCGGTGACTCATGAATGCGGAGGGCCTCGAATACATGCCAATATCAGAGACATCTCCGCTCGCAGGGCCCAGGCCCGGAATATCGAGCGTGCGGAGGCGCGATCTAGGGAGCTTAAGGCTCAGCTCAATCAGGTTTGGCGTTTGAACTCCCTCGGAGAGATGGCGGCGACCCTCTCGCACGAGCTGAACCAGCCGTTAGGGGCCGCCACCACTTACATCCACGCCTGCCAACGCGTCCTTCAGAGAGCCGATCCCATCAGCGCAAGCGCGAGCCAAACCCTCGACCTTGCGAAGGCGCAGCTCTTGCGCGCAGGATCGATCATACGTCGCATGCGGCAATTGCTTTCCCATGAGAGCCGCGACCTTCAGGTCGAGCGTGTCTCAGAAATGGTGGGTGATCTGAATGGGATCCTCTCCTTAATCCAGAGCGACGCCGGCGTCGCTCTGGAGATCATCATCGATGAGACCAATGATCACGTCCGCGCTGAACGCATCCAGTTCCAACAGGCGGTGGTCAACTTGGTGCGGAACGCCGCCGAAGCCTTAACTGGCCGTACCGACGGCATAATCCGGGTGGTGGGAAGAGCGATCTCCGACACGATCTTTGAACTCAGCGTCTCGGACAACGGTCCCGGCGTGGCGCCTGACCAGATTGAGACGATCTTCAGACCGCTCATGACAACGAAGACGTCTGGGATGGGGCTCGGTCTATCCGTTACGCGAACAATTGTGGAACGCCACGGGGGATCTCTTGACGTGACGTACAGTGACTTGGGTGGAGCGGCCTTCACCTTCTGCGTGTCGAGAGAGTGCGAGATACACGCCTGACAACTCATTCCGTTTTCGTGATCAACGATGACGCCGGTGATCCGATCCCATTCTCTGCAGTGACGTGCCCCCTCTGGTCCCTTGATCATTATGAAAGCCTAGGGGGTGATAGCCGATCTGCGCCACGGCCGATTTCAACGTCGCTGTCGGCATAGGCGATCAGGAGGCGCGTCAGGTCCGCCAAGGCGCTTTCATGGATTCGTTCATAGCCGTGGCTGGCGTCGATCCCGAAACGGACGAGGGCGGTGCGGATGTCCGCTCCGGATGCCAACGCCGAGGCGGAATCAGACCGGTAGTAGCGAAAGACATCGTTCTGATGAGGTAATGTCCAGAAAGTCTCTGCTGACGGTGACTTTGAGCCAGGTCTGGTCGTAGATGATCGCACCATAGAGGGCTCCTGTTAGACCTGTCGTAGATGCCCCGCCGCTGTGGATGATCCCGAGCGCTATTCCGCCGTCGTAGGGGACACGTGAGTCCGTCTTTCGGCCTGACACCGAAGTCGTACTCCGACCCTTAGCGGACCCGCACTTGTCGCCTATCGCCGATCAGCTATCCAACCGTGAAAGAATGGCTTCCACAGCGGGATCGGTACAATCCACAATCGGGTCATGTTCCTTCGCGTCGGTTCGACGATATTCGCCGCCATCAAACGCCAGATAGATATCCAAAAACAAGTCTGGCCAAGGAGGTATGGGCGTTTTGCATTGCTCATGTAGCACCCAGTTAAGGTACAGTTTGTTCACAATACCGTCTGCTTCGATGTATGAAATCTCTCGGCCTTGGTACGATCGAGCAACAGCTTCCGCTATATCGTTATAAAATTCCGGGATGCTGATGTTTTGGGCGTGAGACCATCTAATGAGGTCCAGCCATTCAAGCTGGCCATCACCCGTACCGATGATTCGGCGCAACTCGGCCAGTATGACGCCAGGAATACCCATGTTCGCCAATTATCACGAACACACGTTCGTTTCCCACCCCTCTCTGAAGTTCGAAAGGTCTGCTGTCGGGCACCGCGGTCCAAAGTCTGCATTCCGGACGGGCTTCGATTCCTGGTCTCGACCCGTTGCGGACCTTCCGGGGAGATGTGACTTTCTAGTGAGCAGAGCCACCATGTCCGCACCAGATTACGACGACCCAAAATCGAAGCTAGCCACGCGCCTTCGGCCTATGCCCGGTGCGGGGACGATGCTGAAGTGGAGTAGCGATCTCGGCGGAATGGGCGCCGCACTTTGTCTCGCTGGCTTTGTCGCAAGCTTTCTCCCCGGCGTTCAGAGTGATGGAAGCCCACTGTGGTTTCTCTTGGGGGCGGCTGTCTTCGCTGGCGGGTCGGGTGTCTTCTATCTGGGGCACAAGCTGGTTCGTGGCTTGCGTTGATCTATTTGGGGAGCATCAGGCGTTCGAGTTTGCCGAGGATCAGGTCCATCGCCGGACGCAGGGCGCCTGTGGTGTCATAGTCGGGCTGAGCCGCTCTTTGGATCATCAGACCCAAGTTCAGGGCGAACATGATTTTGACGATGCGCAAGCGAACGATGGGCTCGATCCGACCATTGGTCAGGGCGTTCAGGGTAGAATCAAGCTTCGTCAGCAGTCGGGATTCTAAATCCATCAGAATGTGTGCGACACGTGGGTTTCTGCCGGCTTCTGCCGAAATTTCCGTCATCATCCTGCATTGGTCCAGCCCGGGTTGATGAGCGACATAGTCCTCGATCCAAGTTCTCAAAGCCTCAGGCCCGCCGATCCTGGAGTCGTCGAACAAGCGGACATCCGACAACAATAGAGAGATGTCTTGCTCGCATATGGCGGCGATAATATCGTCCTTGCTGTCGAAATCCCGATAGATCTGGCCCATTTTTATACCTGAGGCTGTAGCGAGTTCAGCCATCCCGGTCTGGTGAAAACCCTGTTTCACGAACAGCGCGCGCGCTGCGTCGATCAACGTCTGGCGCCGATCACGCGCTCGTTGCTCTCTCGCCTTCGCCGCCGAAGCCATCTGGTACTCATCCTCACTTGACAGGGCCCATAGCCCACGACTAACACCTGTGCAACAGTGAGTGAGCGTTCGTTCACATATGGTTTGCGAGAGGTTAAGGATGAAAGTTGTCGCTCCGGCGATGGGTCTGGCGTTGCTCCTCGCGAGCTGTTCGTCACAGCCTCAGCAGCCGACCGCTGGTCCGCCGCAGGTCTCGGTCGTTACAATCAAGATCAGCCCCATCACCCTGACGACGGAGTTGCCGGGTCGGATCAGCGCGGCCGAAACTTCGGAGGTTCGTCCGCAGGTGAACGGCCTCGTCACGGCGCGCCTGTTCGAGGAAGGCGACTACGTCCGTGCCGGCCAGGCGCTCTATCGCATCGACGCCGCCCCTTATGAGGCGCAAGTGGCCAGCGCTCAGGCGAGTCTGGCTCGGGCGCGAGCGGCTGTGGCTTCCACCGCCGGGTTGGCGCGCCGCTATCAGGAATTGGTCAAGATCAACGGCGTTTCGCAGCAAGAGCTGGAAGACGCCCAAACGAGCGCGCAGCAGGCCGAAGCCGATGTTCAGGCCCAGGTCGCGGCGCTTCGCACGGCTCAGATCGATCTGGCCCGGACGACTGTCCGCGCGCCGATCTCGGGCCGGATCGGACGTTCCAGCTTCACCGTCGGCGCCTTGGTGACCGCATCCCAGGCATCGCCCCTGGCGACGATCCAGCGGATCGACCGTGTTTATGTCGATATCCCGCAGTCCAGCGCAGACCTGTTGAAGCTTCGTCAGCAGATTGCGTCCGGCGCTCTGTCCCGCGATGCAAATGGCGCCCGGGTCAAGTTGGTGCTGGAAGACGGTTCGACCTACGGTCAGGACGGAACGCTTCAGTTTGCTGACGTCACCGTGGACGCCGATACCGGCAGCCAGAACATTCGGGCCATCTTCAACAACCCGGATGGGCTGCTGCTTCCGGGCATGTTCGCTCGTGCGGTGCTGGTGGAGGGTTCGACCTCAAACGCCATCCTCGCGCCGCAACGCGCTGTGAGCCGTGACGCCAAGGGCGGCGCCTCGGTGATGGTGGTCGGAGCTGACGGCAAGCTGCAACCTCGCCCCATCACGACCAACCGGACCGTGGGGCAAGACTGGATGGTGACTTCCGGCCTGCAGCCCGGAGACCGTGTGGTGGTCGAAGGCGCCCAGAACCTGATGCCGGGTACGCCGGTCAAGGCCTCGCCCTATCAGGCCGTTGGTGCGCCGTCGGGCAAGCCTGCTCAAACCTCGGCGCAGGCGCACTAGCCCATGGCCCGTTTCTTTATTGATCGGCCCATCTTTGCATGGGTCCTTGCGATCGGCTTGATGCTGGCCGGCGTGCTGGCGATCCGCAGCCTGCCTATCGCGCAGTTTCCGACCATCGCCCCGCCGGCCGTGACCATCACGGCCAACTATCCCGGCGCTGACGCCGAAACCCTGGAGCGCACGACGACCCAGGTGATCGAGCAGCAGCTGAAGGGCATCGATAACCTCCGCTACTTCTCGTCGTCCTCGTCTTCTGCCGGGAATGCGACCATCACCCTGACCTTTGAGCAGGGAACGGACCCCGACATCGCCCAGGTGCAGGTCCAGAACAAACTGCAGGCCGCCACCTCGCAACTGCCTACGGAGGTGCAACGCCTTGGCGTCACCGTCGCCAAGTCGTCGAGCAACTTCCTGCTGATCACCGGACTCTATGCCGACACCGGCTCCCAGACCCAAGTCGATCTGTCCGATCTCGTCGTCTCCAAGTTCCAGGACCCGATCAGTCGGGTCAACGGCGTGGGGGAGATCCAGGTATTCGGTTCCCAATACGCCATGCGGATCTGGCTCGATCCGCTGAAGATGTCGGGGTACGGAGTGACTGTCGCCGATGTCACCAGCGCGGTCGAGGCTCAGAACGCGCAGGTTTCTGCAGGCCAGATCGGCGCCCTGCCTGCGCCTGAAGACCAGATGCTGAACGCGACCGTCTCGGTTCAGTCGCGCCTTCAGACCCCGGAAGAATTCGGCGCCATCCGCGTCAAGACCAACACCAACGGCGCGATTGTGCGTCTGCGCGATGTCGCCCGCGTCGAAATGGGCGCGGAATCCTATGGATTCCGTAGCCAGTACAACGGCAAGCCCGCGAGCGGTTTCGGGATCAAGCTGGCGCCCGGCGCCAATGCTCTGGATACGGTCGAGGCCGTTCAGGCTGAAGTCGCGCGCATCGCCCAGACCCTGCCGGCCGGGGTCAAGGTCACCTATCCCTATGACACCACGCCTTTCGTGCGGCTCTCCGTTGAACAGGTGGTTCACACCCTGATCGAAGCCGTGGTCCTCGTCTTCATCGTCATGTTCCTGTTCCTGCAGAACTGGCGGGCCACCCTTATTCCGACCATCGCTGTACCGGTCGTGCTGCTGGGTACGTTCGCGGTGATGAGTCTGTTCGGCTACTCCATCAACACCTTGACCCTGTTCGGCATGGTCCTGGCCATTGGCTTGCTGGTCGATGACGCCATCGTCGTGGTCGAGAACGTCGAGCGACTGATCCAGACCGAGGGGCTCTCCCCCAAGGAAGCCGCCCGCAAGTCGATGGACGAAATCACCAGCGCCCTGGTCGGCATCGCCCTGGTCCTGTCGGCGGTCTTCCTGCCCATGGCCTTCTTCGGGGGATCGACGGGCGTCATCTATCGCCAGTTCTCGATCACCATCGTTACGGCCATGATCCTGTCGGTGCTGGTCGCCATGATCCTGACGCCGGCCCTGTGCGCCACCATTCTGAAACCGCACGATCCGTCCCAGAGCCATGGGACCGGACCGCTGGGCCGCTTCTTTGCCTGGTTCAATGACAGTTTCGACCGGGCCACCGTCAGCTACGAAGGCGGGGTCCGCAAGACGGCCAACGGCTGGAAACGTTCGGGGCTGGTCTATCTCCTGATCTGCGGCGTGATGGCGTTCGCCTTCATGCGCCTGCCGGGCGGCTTCTTGCCTGAAGAGGACCAGGGCATGATGATGGCCATGGTTCAGGGGCCTTCCGGCGCCACGCTCAGCCGGACCGACAAGGCCTTGGACGTGGTCCGCGACCACCTGTTGAAGACCGAGGCCGCCAATGTCGAGGGCGTTTTCACGATCAGCGGCTTCTCCTTCGCCGGCCAGGGTCAGAACGCAGGCCTCGCCTTCGTGCGGCTGAAGGACTGGGAAGAGCGCAAGGGGACCGCCAACACGGCCCAGGCGATCGCCGGTCGGGCCATGGGCGCCTTTTCCCAATACCGTGACGCCATGATCTTCGCCCTGGTGCCGCCGGCCGTGTCCGAGCTCGGCAACGCCACCGGCTTCGACATGTGGCTGGTCGACCGCACGGGCGCAGGCCACGAAGGCCTGCTGCAGACGCGGAACATGATGCTGGGCATGGCGGCCCAGGATCCGAGCCTGTCCCAGGTGCGTCCGCTGTCGCTGGACGACGCCGCCCAGCTCAAGATCAACATCGACCAGGACCGGCTCGCCGCCTTGGGACTTGATCTGGCGACTGTGAACAGCACCGTCTCCACGGTTTGGGGCGGAACCTATATCAACGACTTCATCGACCGCGGCCGGGTCAAGAAGGTCTACGTCCAGGCTGATCAGCCTTATCGTCAGAAGCCCGAGTCCCTGAGCGACTTCTACGTTCGCGGCGCTTCGGGAGAATTGGCGCCCTTCACGGCCTTCTCCACCCAGTCGTGGGCGCAGGCCCCGGTCCAACTGACTCGCTACAACGGCGAGCCCGCGATGCAGATCCAGGGCGGGCCGGCCGCAGGCGTCAGTTCTGGAGCGGCTATGGCCGCTATGGAGGCGATCCATGCCAAAACGCCTCCAGGGACCGGGCTGGAATGGACCGGCCTGTCCTATGAGGAGCAGATGTCGAGCGGCCAGGCGCCGGCTCTGTACGCCCTGTCGCTTTTGATCGTCTTCCTGTGCCTCGCGGCCCTCTATGAGAGCTGGACCGTGCCTGTGGCGGTGTTGCTGGTCGTGCCGCTGGGGGTTCTGGGGGCGGTTCTGGCGGCGCAACTGACGGGGCTTCAGAACGACATCTATTTCCAGGTCGGCATCATCACCACGATCGGTCTGGCGGCCAAGAACGCCATCCTGATCGTCGAGTTCGCCGAGGAGCGGGTGCGTCGAGGCATGGGCGCCATGGAGGCGGCCGTCGAGGCGGCGCGGCTCCGGCTGCGGCCGATCCTGATGACCAGTCTGGCCTTCATCTTCGGCGTCCTGCCGCTGGCGATCTCGACCGGCGCCGGCGCAGGGGGACAGAACGCCATCGGACAGTCGGTGATCGGGGGCATGCTCAGCGCCACCATCCTGGCCATCTTCTTCGTGCCGATGTTCTTCGTCGTCGTCACCAACCTGTTCAAGTCACGCAAGCCGGCCTCGCCCCCCAGTCCCACCTTTCAGAGCGGCGCAGCCGCCGAGAGCGTCAAACCATGATCAAACCGATCTCAATCCTGTTGGCCGGGGCGGCGCTGCTGTCGGGATGCAATCTCGCCCCCGCCTTCGTTCAGCCAATGGGCGTCGTTCCGGCGTCGCTGCCGCAAGGCGGGGTCTATCCAGACGCGGCGGGCAACCCCGCGCCCGTCGCTGACCTGGGGTGGAGGGACTTCTTCACCGACGCCCGTCTTCGTCAGGTCATAGCCCAGGGCCTGGACAACAATCGCGATCTCAGGGTCGCGGCGGCCAATGTCCTGGCCGCGCGCGCCCAGTACCGCGTGACCCGCGCCGACCGGATTCCGACCGCCTCTGTCAGCGGATCGGCGACCTATACGGACAATGCGTCCCAGGTCGCGGCCGCCGGGGCTGCGCCGGGATCGGACGTGGAGTCCTATTCGGCCGATCTCGGCGTCTCGGCCTTCGAGATCGATCTGTTCGGTCGGGTCCGTAATCTGAGCGAGTCCGCGCTTCAGCAGTATCTCGCGACCGAGGAGGGCCAACGCTCGACCCGGATCAGCCTGATCGCGGAAATCGCGACCGCTTGGCTGACGCTCGCAGCGGACCAGGACCAACTTCGACTGTCGCGCCAGACCCTCGACAGTTATGCGGAGACCCTATCCCTGACCCAGGCGCAATTCCGGCTGGGCACCGCGTCCGAGCTGGAGGCCCGTCAGGCGGATGTCCAGTATCAATCGGCGCGCAATGACGTCGCTGTGCTGGAAACCACGGTCGCCAAGGATCGCAATGCGTTGGAACTGCTCGTCGGAGCGCCGGTCGCCGCCGATCTTCTGCCGGAAGGTCTGAGCGACACAGGCGCGACCTTGGCGGAATTGCCGACAGGTGTTTCGTCGGAGGTTCTGCTGGCGCGCCCGGACGTGCTGCAAGCCGAGCATCAGTTGCGGGGGGAAAACGCCGACATTGGCGCGGCTCGCGCAGCCCTGTTCCCGACCATCTCTCTGACAGCCTCCTACGGCAGCGCCAGTTCGGCCTTGTCCGACCTCTTTTCGGACGGCAGCTACGCCTACAGCGTGACGCCCGGCGTCAGCCTGCCGATCTTCGACGCGGGCCGCCGGCTGGGTAATGTCCGCCTGGCTGAGGCGAACGCCCAAGCGGCGGTGGCGACGTATGAAAAGGCCATACAGACGGCCTTCAGCGAAGTCGCCAACGCCCTGGCCCAGCGTGGCACGATCACTGAACAGGTCTCGGCCCAGACGGCTCGAGCCGAGTCTGCGCGGGCGGCGGCGACGATTTCCGAGGCCCGCTATCGCGTCGGAGTCTCGTCCTTCTTGACGGCGCTGGACGCGCAACGAACCGCGTACGGCGCTGAGCAGCAACTGCTGAACACCCGCCTCAGCCGCGAAACCAATCTGGTGGAGCTGTATCGCACGCTCGGCGGAGGGCTGCGGTGATCTGCGCCGGGGATGTCGTCCGTGCCGTGAGCATCTCATGACACGCCCAAACGTCCCCGGCGCCATCGAAGGGGATGGCTCCAAATCCCCAAAACAGGGACGACGCTCCGTCCGGCATAGACGCGGTCAGCCGGTCACGCGCGACGCTATACTTTGCGCTGGGCGCAAACTGTTTATCCAGCGCGGTTTCGGAGCCAGCCTGCGCGAGATCGCGGTGGAAGCGGACATCGACCATGCCTTGGTCTACCGGCATTTTGAATCCAAGACGGACCTTTTCAGTCAGATCTTCGATCAGCCTGTCGGTCGTGAAGACGGGGCGGAAGTACTGGATGAGCATGGCGTCGTCGCACAAGAGCGTATCGATGACCTTATCCTGGTCGCGGTGCGGTCGGCGTCTGACCCGACGGCGAGGGCTCTGATCTGCAATATATTCGAGCGTCGCCTCATTCCCACGCTTGCCCGGGCTTTGGGCGGGGAGGGAGCAACAGAGCGCGCCCGGCTTTTGCTCGCTCTCGCAGCTGGGGTGGAGGTGGTTCGCGACACGCCCACAGCCGCCGAGGCACAGCGCGATGCGATGCGACCAATCATGGCCAGGATCGTGCGGGAGATTCTGGCCATGTCGAGCCCACTCAATGCCGTGCCCGCTAGAGCGTCTTGATTGGGCCTGTAGGGCTTTTATGGAGCAGGGGCTGACTTTGAAGGCGGACCAGATCTATGTGCAGCGCTACCTGCCCGAGCCGCGCGGGGTCGTTGAGGATCTGAGGGCCCCGCGACAGCCGCACAGCACCCTCCTTTTCCAAGGCTTGCTCAGGCCTTGAACAGCGCCGCGGCGGCGACCGCCTTCACGCGGCGATCCGTTATTTCGGCAAACGGGAGCATCGTGGTTCCAAAATACTCGCCCTGGTTTGTGGCGCACCAGTCGGTCGTGACGATGCGCGCAACGCCTGCCCGTCCTGAGCGGCCGGTCTCCGGGCGCGCTTCCGCGCCATAGAGGAAGTCGCCGCTGCGCTGGTCCAGCGGAATCGGCCGGTCCTGATTGGCGCGGGCCATGAAACCTTCCAACTGGGCGAACGATACATCGGCCCCCATCAGCCTGCCGTCGAACCGCACGATGGAATTGAACATGTGTCGCGTGATCGGTCCCGACGGCGCGCCTGTTCCCAGAGTGGTGTGGCCGATGAAGCCGGCGTCGGCGCCGGCCGCCTGGGCGAAGCCGGCGGCGACGCGACGGCCGGTGTCGCCGAGCGACAGGGGCTCGGCCCGGCGTCCCAGCACAACGCGGTCCTCATCCGTCATATGGGCTGCGAGTGTTGCGTCGATCAGGCCCTGTAGCGGCGGCCACGACGGGGCGTCGGCCATGACCGCTCGAGATTGAGCCGTCACCGACCCGTCTTCATGGAAGTCCGCCACTGTATAGGCGTTGGTCCAGGAGCCGGTGTGCGCATAGGCGCTGCGTCCCTGGCTATGCTGGAACAGCAGGTGGTCATGGCCGCCGATCATAAGGGCTCCGTCCGGCAGCAGGGGCAGGATGGTGCGATCGGCCACAACGCCTGCGTGGCTTAGGACCAGGACCGGATCGGCGCCCTGCGTCAGATCGGCCAGATGGGCGCTCGCCCATTCGCCCGGCGCCGGGATGGACAGTTGCGGGCGCGACGCCTGCGGATAGGTGCTCAAGGCATTGGTCGCCAGGCCGACGATCCGCAGCCTCCGCGATCCGAACGGGGCGGTCGTGCTTGACGCGGCGTAGGTCGCCCCGGTCCTCGTGTCGACGATGTTGCTCACGACCAGCACGCCCAGGCTTCGCATCCGGGCCACGACCTCGGCCAGGTCCGGCGTCAGATCATTGTCGTGATTGCCCAGGTTGACCACGGTCGGCGCGAGCTGGGCCGCCTCGGCGAGGAAGGCCCAGTCCACGGCGCCGCCTGAGCGGACGGACACGGCGTTGCCGTGTTCGAAGATGTCGCCGTTGATCGCGATCACATGGGGGACGGCCTGAGACTTCACCTCGCGCTCGAACGCCGCCAGAAGCCGGCCGGTCCTTTCGTAGGCCGAGTGCATGTCCGAGACCGCGAGCACGCGGCCGATCACTGGGTTTGGCCGAGCCGCCGTCAGACCGGGCGTCAGGACCGCCGCTCCGGCGAGTTGAAGCAGCCGGCGGCGAGATGGCGTGACGAAGGACATGCGCGAACCTGAAGATGTCGGGAGGGATGCGGAACCAGGCCACGCAAGCTTCCATTTTCGCATCTGAAATCAAGCGGCACAATATCGCGCGACGTCGCGCCTGTTGATGTCTGCTCGATTGTCGCGCCCCTGTGTCCGCGTCTCCAAAGGTTCAAATTTCCGACGTGGTCTCGGCTGGCGACTCGTCTCGGGAAGTCTTACGGGCTCGCGCGACAGCTTCCCATGTCGCCAAGGAAACAATCCCATGCTTCGTCAAGCCCTGCTTGCCGCCACCGTCAGCGGCGTCGCCCTGCTGAGCGCCGGCGCCGCCCTCGCCCAGACCGATGTTGAGTCGGCCGGCGTCGACGACATCGTCGTCACCGCCCAGCGCCGCAGCGAGAACATCCGCGAGGTGCCGTTCGCCGTCACCGCCCTGAACACCCAGACGCTGCAAGAGATTTCGGCGGGCGGCGCCGACATCCTGTCGCTGTCGGGGCGCGTGCCCAGCCTTCAACTGGAAAGCTCGAACGGTCGTTATGCGCCGCGCTTCTACATCCGCGGCCTCGGCAATGTGGACTTTGACTTCACCGCCTCGCAGCCGGTCTCGGTGGTGCTGGACGACGTCGTTCTGGAAAGCGTCTATCTGAAGGGCTTCCCCCTGTTCGACGTGCAGCAGCTGGAAGTTCTGCGTGGACCGCAGGGCACCCTGTTCGGCCGCAACACCCCGGCCGGCGTGGTCAAGATCGACACCGTCAAGCCGTCGGACGCCTTCACCGGCTTCGGCTCGCTGACCTACGGCAACCTGGGTTCGACCCGGACCGAGGCGGCCGTCACCCTGCCGGCGTCGGACACGCTTCAGGTGCGCGGCGCCATCCTGTGGAACCACCGCGACGACTGGGTCAACAACGCCTATAACCCGTCCTTCGCCGACGCCAATGATGACGACCTGGGCGGCTTTGACGACCTGGCCGCCCGCGTCCACGTCGCCTGGACGCCGACCGACCGCCTGTCGACCCTGCTGACCTTGCAGGCGCGCGACTATGACGGCACGGGCACGATGAACCGCGCCAACGCCCTGACCAAGGGCTCCAACGAACTGAACGGCAATTTCGACCGCGACACCGTCTATTACGACGGCGGCCGCAACAACTTCCAGAAGCAGCAGACGACCTCGCAGTCGTTGCGCGTCGCCTATGATTTCGGCCCCGCCACCCTGACCGGCATCGTCGGCTCGTACCAGGGCTGGTCTCAGGGCGACGGCGACATCGACGGCGGCGTGGCCAGCGCCGCGACGACCGCCTCCTACAAGACGCCGTTCAACTCCGAGACCGGCACCCTGTCCAGCGACCTGCTGCAGAACACCTACGAACTGCGACTGGCCTCAAACGACGACGCCCGCCTCGGCTGGCAGATCGGCGCCTTCTATTGGGACGAGCGCATCAATCTGGTCTCGGGCACCTTCAACGGCGTCGGCGGGCTTCAGCCGACCCGAGTCACCGACATCACCCAGAAGTCCGACTCCTGGTCGGTATTCGGTCAGGGCAGCTATCGGGTGACCGAGGCCCTGAAGGTGACGGCCGGTCTGCGTTACACGGACGACAACCGCGACTATCAAGGCCGTATCGTCACCGGCACGGGCGCGGGCGGCACGGGCGCTGTTTCGGTGGGCGACGAACAGGTCAGCTGGGACGTCAGCGCCCTGTATGAGGTCAACGACAGCCTCAACCTGTTCGCCCGCGTGGCCAAGGGCTATCGCGGTCCGTCGATCCAGGGCCGCAATCTGCCGGTCCTGACCACGGCCGACTCTGAGACCGTCATGTCCTATGAGACGGGTTTCAAGGCGCGTCTGTGGGACGGTCGTGCTCGCCTGAACGGGACGGCTTACGCCTATGAAGTCAGCGATATGCAGTTCACCGCCATCGGCGGCGCGGACAACTCCAACCGTCTGATCAACGCCGACAAGGGCGAGGGCTACGGCCTGGAGCTGGACGGCGACATCGACCTGGGCGCGGGCTTCAGCCTGTCGGCCGGCGCGGCGTGGAACCATACCGAGATCAAGGACGGCGACCTGCTGGTCGCCATCTGCGGCTCGAACTGCACCGTCACCGACCCCATCGTGACTGTGGGCGCGACCCGTCGGGCCAATGTCGACGGCAACCCCTTCCCGCAGGCGCCGGAATACACCGCCAACCTGACGCTGAACTACGTCCTGCCGCTGGGCGACGACACCGAGTTCTTCGCCTCGACGGACTGGGCCATGCAGAAGGACTTCAACCTGTTCCTGTATGAATCGGTCGAGTTCATGGTGGACACCAACTTCGAAGGCGGCCTACGCGCCGGCTGGCGGGATCTGAACAAGGGGCTGGAAGCGGCCGCCTATGTTCGCAACCTGACCGACGAAGAGAACGTCATCGGCGCCATCGACTTCAACAACCTGACCGCCTTCGTCAACGAACCCCGGACCTACGGCGTTCAACTGACCAAGCGCTTCTAAGCCTGTGGCAGGCCGCCGGCGTCTCGCTCGGCGGCCTGTTCTGCTGTCTTCGGTCGCGCTCGACCGGATGAACCAAATACCGGGCCGCGTGTTGGGTTCGACGTCGCCGTATCGTGGCGACGCCGCAGGAAAACCCTCTCATGCCCGCTGTCGTCGCCTTCCGTGAGAGGCTGAATCCGCTACGCGGGATTCTGATGGCCTTTCCCATCGCCCTGTTCAGTTGCGCGGTCATCAGCGACATCGCCTATCTGAAGTCCGCGCAGATGCAGTGGTCGAACTTCTCGGCCTGGCTGATCGTCGGCGCCCTGGTGTTCGGCGGTGTGGCCGGCGTGTGGGCCATCATCGATCTGGCCCTGTCATGGCGCACGCCTGCGCGCCGGGCCGCTGTGATCCATGTGGTCGCCCTGGCCCTGGCCTGGATTGTCGGTCTGATCAACGCCTTCAAGCACAGCCAGGACGCCTGGAGCTCGGTCGGCGCCTTCGGCCTGACCCTGTCCATCCTGTCGACGGTTCTGGTGCTGGTCGCCGGGTGGATCGTCTATTCCAACACGACCGTGCGGGAGATCGCGTGATGATCAAGAAACTCCTTTGCACCACCGTGGCGGTCCTGGCTCTGGCGGGTTGTAGTCGCAGCGATCCGAACCTGAACCAGACCGGCGCCAACCCCGATCTTCCCGGCCTCAACGAGACCCTGGTCCCGCCGATGAAGATCGCCAATCCGGTCGGCTGGAACGGCGAGCTTCCCACCGTGCCCGACGGTTTTGTCGTCACGGCCATGGCGACCGACCTGAAGATTCCGCGTCAGATTCTTGTCCTTCCCAATGGCGATATCCTGATCGCCGAGGGTTCAGGCGGTCACGCGCCCAAGCTGCGGCCAAAGGACTTCATCGCCGGCGTCATCAAGGCCAAGGGCAAGACGTCCGTTAAGGGCGGCAACCGCATCACCCTGCTGCGCGACGCCAATGGCGATGGACAGCCCGAGGTTCGCACCACCTTCATCGATAATCTGGACGCCCCCTACGGCATGGCCTTTGTGGACGGCGCTCTTTACGTCGCCGAACAGGGCGCCCTGGTGCGCTTCGACTATCAGCCGGGCCAGACCCGCATCACCGCGCCGCGTCAGGAACTGACCAAGCTGCCGTCGGCGATCAACCACCACTGGACTAAGTCCCTGACCGCCAGCGCCGACGGCCAGACCCTGTATGTCGGCATCGGCTCGAACAGCAATATCGGCGAGCGCGGCATGGATGTCGAACAGGACCGGGCGGTGGTCTGGGCCATCGACCGCCAGACCGGCGCCCACCGCACCTTCGTCACAGGCATTCGCAACCCGACCGCCTTGGCCATCGAGCCGACGACCAGCGCCCTGTGGGCTGTGGTCAACGAGCGCGACGAACTGGGCCCGCAACTGGTCCCCGATTATCTGACCTCGGTGCGGGAAGGGGCCTTCTACGGCTGGCCCTATTCCTACTGGGGCCAGAACACCGATCCGCGCGTCCATCCGCAAAAGCCCGACCTGGTGCAGACGGCCGTCAAGCCGGACTATGCCCTCGGTTCGCACGTTGCCGCCCTGGGCCTCAGCTTCGCCACGGCCGGCGGCTTCGGCGGCGGCTTCAGCCAGGGCGCCTTCATCGGCGAACACGGCAGTTGGAACCGTCAGGACCTGTCGGGCTACAAGGTCGCCTGGGTGCCCTTCGCGGGCGGTCGTCCCGCCGGTCCGCCGGTCGATTTCCTGACCGGCTTCATCAAGGACGGCGAGGCGCGCGGTCGCCCGGTCGGCGTGACCTTCGACGCCCAGCGCCGCATTCTGCTGGTGGCCGACGACTTGTCCAACACGGTGTGGCGGATCGCGCCGCGTCAGTAGGCGTTTGGACGAGGCGGCATGGCGAACGGACTTGAGGCCTACAAGGCCAAGCGGGACTTCACCCGCACGCCGGAACCGGCGGGCAAGGCCAAATCGGCCCGCAAGGGCCGGCTGACCTATTTGATCCAGCGCCATGCCGCGACGCGGCTTCACTACGACTTCCGCATTGAGCACGATGGGGTATTGAAGTCGTGGGCGGTGACCAAGGCCCCCTCGCGCGATCCCGCCGTCAAACGTCTGGCGGTGGAGGTCGAGGATCACCCGCTCGACTATGGCGGGTTCGAGGGGACCATCCCCTCCGGCAACTATGGCGCCGGCACAGTCCAGTTGTGGGATCGCGGCGAATGGGAGCCCCAGGAGCCGGACATCGAGGCGGCCCTGAAGCGCGGCTCGCTGAAGATGACCCTGCACGGCGAACGTCTCAGCGGCGGCTGGGCCTTGGTCCGGCTCAAGTCCGACCGGGGCAAGCCATCCAAGCGCAACAACTGGCTGCTGATTAAGGAAAAGGACGAGGCGGCCGTGCCGGGCGAGGGCGACGCCAATATGGAGATCGACGCCTCCGTGGCCTCGGGTCGCAGTTTGGCTGAGATCGCCGAGGGCAACACGCAATGGACCACGTCTCGCCCCGTCGCGCGCAAGGGGCCGGCCAAGCCCAAGGCGAAATCGGGCGAGGCGACCCTGGCGAAGCCGCCCGCCTTCGTCCCCATCCAGCTGTGCAAGGTCGCCGATCATCCCCCCGGCGGCGCAGGCTGGGTGCATGAGATCAAGTTCGACGGCTACCGCATCCAGGTGGCGACCGGAGGCGGGCAGGCGCGACTCTACACCCGACGCGGCCACGACTGGACCGATCGCTTTCCTGAACTGGCGGCGGATGCGGCGGCCTGGCCCGACGGGGTGGTGGACGGCGAGCTGTGCGCGATGAGCGAGGATCACACGCCCGACTTCTCGGCCCTGCAGGCGGCCATCGCGGATGGGAAGACGAGCGAACTGGTCTATTTCGCCTTCGACCTGCTGCGCGAGGGTGAGGACGATCTGCGGGACCTGCCCCTGTCGCACCGCAAGGCGCGGCTTCAGGCCCATGTCGACCGCGTTCCGGCCAAGGCGCGCAAACGGCTGCGGTATGTGGATCACTTCGCCTCGACCGGGCAGGCGGTGCTGGACAGCGCCTGCCGCATGGATCTGGAAGGCGTGATCTCCAAGACGCTGGACGCCCCTTATCGGGCGGGTCGGTCCTCGACCTGGGTCAAGTCCAAATGTCGGGGCCGCGACGAGGTGGTGATCGGCGGCTGGTCGTCCGAAGGCGGGACGCGGTTTCGGTCGTTGCTTGTCGGCGTGGCCGGTGAAGACGGGCTGCGCTACCTCGGCCGGGTCGGCACGGGCTATGCCGCGCCACTGTTGAAGACCTTGTTGCCGGCCTTGAAGGAGGCGGCAGCCGAGGCCTCTCCTTTCGTGGGCAAGGGCGCGCCGCGTGGCGGCAAGGACATCCATTGGGTCAAGCCAGTGCTCGTCGCCGAGCTGGAACACGGCGGCCTGACCGAGGGCGGGTCGTTGCGGCACGCGGCCTTCAAGGGGCTGCGCGAGGACAAGCCGGCCCAGGACGTGAACGACGATCCGCAGGCGCCTGTGGCCGCCAAGCCCGCCGTCCGGAAGACCAAGACCGCTTCAACCTCCTCACCTGGCAAGGTCGTCGTCGCTGGGGTCACCCTGTCCAAGCCCGACAAGATACTGTGGCCCGCCGCCGGCGGCCGGGCGGCGATCACCAAGGCTGATCTGGCGCGCTATTACGAGGCGGCGGCGGAGCGGATTCTGCCCCACGTCGCCGACCGGCCGGTCTCGATCATCCGAGCGCCGGACGGCATCGAGGGCGAGACCTTCTTCCAGCGCCACGCCATGCCGGGGTCCAACCCCCGCCTGAAGCTGATCGACGTCCATCAACGCCATCCCTATGTGGCCGTCACGGATGTCGGCGGCCTGGTCGCCGTCGCTCAGTCGGGCGGACTGGAGCTTCACCCCTGGGGCTGTCGGCCGGGCGATCCCGAGACGCCCGAGCAGGTAACCTTCGACCTCGACCCGGACGAAGGCCTGGATTTCGCGGCGGTAATTGCGGCGGCCAAGACGGTGAAGGCTGAGCTGGAAAAACGGGGTCTGCATCCCTTCGTCAAGACGACCGGGGGCAAGGGGCTTCATGTCGTCGTCCCGATCCGTTCCGACGGCCGCAGCCGTATCGAATGGGACCAGTGCAAGGCCTTCGCCAAGGCGATCTCCGAGGAGGTGCGGCGCGCCGATCCCGAACGGTTCACCACCACCCTGGCCAAGAAGGCGCGGGGCGGGAAGATCTTCATCGACTATCTGCGCAACGGCCGCATGGCCACGGCGGTGGCGCCTTGGTCGGTGCGTGCTCGGCCGGGTGCGGGGATCGCCTTTCCCCTGTCCTGGGGGCAGGTCAAGGCCGGGCTCGATCCCAAGGCCTTCACCCTGCACGACGCGCCCGCCCTGCTGAAGAAGGCCGACCCATGGAAGGGTTTTCGCGCGGGGGAAGTCAGTCTGCGCCCCGTGCTGAAGGCCATGGGACTATAGCGACAGAACGCCCTCCGCGCATAATCCTGAAAGAAAAACCCAACGTTTTCAATCGGTGGACGCAGAAAATGCCGCAGTCACCGCCCGCTCTCCGAAACGCCCTTATACTGGTCGATGCGAGTCGATGAAGGAGCAGGGGCGGTAAGGGTTCGAAATTGCACTCTTTTGCACATTGCACCCATTTCGGTCGTGCAGTGCAATTCCTCGCTGGTCAGGCCGCTGTCTTGCGCGGGGCGGTCTTCTTCTTCGCGGGCGCCTTGGCGGGCTTCTTCTTCGCTGCGGGCTTGGCGCCGGTCGCCGCGCCCTTCAGGCTGTTGCGCAGGGCTTCCATCAGGTCGATCACATTGGTGTCGTCGGGTTCGGGCGCCTCGATCACGTCCTTGCCGCCCTTCTGCTTGGCCGTGATCATCTCGCGCAAGGCGTCGTCGTAGCGGTCCTTGAAGGTCGTGGGGTCGAAGTCGGTCTGCTTCTGGGCGATGATCCTGGCGGCGATATCGACCATGTCCTTGTCGGCCTTCACCGACGGAATCTCGTCGAAATAGTCGTCGGCTTCGCGCACCTCGTCGTGCGCGCGCAGCGAATAGGCGACCAAGCCCTTGCTCCGCACTTCCAGCGCCAACTGACGCTCGCGGCCGCGCAGCACCAGGGTGCCGATGGCGATCTTGCCGGCGGCTTTCATGGCGTCGCGGATGACGGCGAAGGCCTCGGCCCCGACGCCCTTTTCCGGCACGACGTAGAAGGGGTCGTTCCAGTACAGCCGATCGATCTCGTCTTCGTCGACAAAGCTGTCGATACAGATGGTCCGGGTGGTCTCCAGCTTCACCTTTTCGAAGTCATCGTCATCGAACAGGACGTACTCGTCCTTCGACACCTCATAGCCCTTGACCAGATCCGTGCGCTCGATCGGCCCGGTGTCCGGGTCCGTCGGCACCATCCGGATCCGGTTGTTGGTGTCGGGATTGATCAGATGGAAACTGACGTGGGCGGTGGACGAGGTCGCGGTGTAGAGGGCGACCGGGCAGGTCACCAGCGACAGTTTCAGATGTCCCTGCCAGGTGGGGCGTACGGCCATGGTCGTCTCCTTTGTTGGCCTAACGCCGCAGAGCCCCTGGCGTTTCCGCAAGCCGGCTCGACCGGCCGCTTTAAGGAGCGGACCAGCCCTCGACCCTTACGGCGGCCGTGCGAGGGTCCGCTTCGAACCGGAGATAGGCTTCGGCTTCCCCATGGCCGGGCACATAGTCCAGCGTCGCTTTGGCGGTCTGATCACCCAGCGCGGCTTCAATATTCACCGCTGCAGCGGTGTCGTCTCCGTCGTTCTTCACCTGGATCGTGGCGATATGGCCTGCGGCCGTAACCTCGACCTTGACGATGCGGGCCATGAGGATGGGCGGCGAGCTGGGTTGCAGACCCTCCCAGACCATGACGCCAATGGCCGCCAAAGTCACAGTTCCGCCCAGGGCGGCCATGACCCACTGCAGCACGGGTCGCTTCTCGGGGGTCTTTTTCGCGTTCATGGCTCAGACCAGCAATCGGGCTGCGGCCGCGCCGATGGCGGAGGGAAAGCCCAGGACGATCATGGTGTGCAGAACCCCGTCGATCGAATGCCCGTCCGTTCGCCCGAAAACGAACAGGACGAATAGACTGATCCCCAGAGCGATCGCGTAGCCGGGCAGGGTGAAATACAGGAAGGCCTCGAGCGGACGATCCGCTTCCTCCTGTCCGGCAAAGCCCGCTTTGAAGACGATCAGGTGCAACAGCAGGACGGACAGGGCGATCAGGCCCAGAGCATGGACGGCGGTGGTCTTGTACGCGATCAGGATCATCTCTTCGGTCGGCGCGATATTGAGCGCGAAGAACAGCGCGCCGGCCGACATCAGGAACAGTTCGCCCATATAGGAGGCCTGATCCTCGTCGGTGTCGCCCTTGTCGCCGCCGCTCAACTGTTTGCGGGCCAGGAGGGCGCCAAGGGCGCCTGGAACGGCCTGGATCGCCACCATGCCCAGGGCTTCGCGAGGCGATGCGTTCCAGTCCACCACGCCGAACAGGATCAGAAGGATGGAGGCGGTGATGAAGCCGACCGCAAGGGCGACCGCCGTGTCCAGCAGGTCATTGAAAAGACCCCGTCGATTGGAGAAGCCGGCATAGTAGGCCAGGCCGTAAAGCAGCGGGAGGCCCGACCCCACGAACAGCAGCAGCCGCCAGGGCGCCATCGCCACCCCCGCCTCCCACATCTCCATCGTCATCAGCAGGGGGATGCTGAAGACCAGAGCGCCGGCGAACGCCCGTCCGAGGTCCCGGAGGTAGTTGCGCTCGAGACGCGGATCGATGAAGGCGGCGAGGCTCATCAGGCGGTCAACGCAGGGTCCGAACTGCGAGCCTGCCTTGACGATGATCCGGTATGACGACGGCGCGGCCATCGACGTGCCGGATCGAAAGATCGACCACGGCGTCGCCGACCTTCAACCCAGTGATCTTCAATCTTTCCAGTCCGGCGGGCAGCACGGGGTCCGCCATGTCGATGGTTCCGGTCCAGGCGTCGATGGAGAGGCCGAGCGCCGCCTGAAGCATCAGGAAGACCGACCCCGCCGCCCAGGCCTGGGGCAGACAGGCGACCGGATAGGCGATGGGAGGCTCGCCCGGTTCGCGCGGGAAGCCGCAGAACAGTTCGGGCAGGCGCAGATGGAAATGGGCGGCGGCGGCGTAAATCTCCGCCAGGATGTCGGCGACGGCTTGACGCTCGCCGTAGTTGGCCATGCCGGCGGCCGCCATGGCCGTATCATGCGGCCAGACCGAGCCGTTGTGATAGCTCATCGGATTGAATCGGGCCTGACCCAGCTCCAGGGTGCGGATGCCCCACCCCGTGCGGAACTCGGCCGACAGAAGCCGTTTGGTGACGCGCCGGGCGCGCTCCACCGAGGGCAGGCCGGTGAACAGCAGGTGGCCGGCGTTGGAGGCGATGGCGCGGCACTGCTGGCCGTCGCCGTCCAGAGCGACGGCGTAGAAGCCCTCGTCCTCCATCCAGAATTTGTCCTCGACCAGGGCGCGGACCTGGTCGGCGCGCATACGCCATTCGGGTGCGCGGTCGTCATTGAGGCGTTTGCCCAGATCGCCAAGCGCGCGCCAGGCGGCGAAGGCGTAGCCCTGGACCTCCAGCAGGGCTATCGGCCCCTTGGGGAAGCGGCCGTCGGCGTGGAAGATCGAGTCCTCGGAGTCCTTCCAGCCCTGGTTGGACAGGCCTGTGTCGGCGCCGCGCTGATAGTCGATCAGGCCGTCGCCGTTGGAGTCGCCATAGTCGCGCATCCAGTCGGCGGCTGCGATCAGATTGGGCCAGAGCGAGCGGATCAGGTCCAGATCGCCGGTGCGGCTGGCGTAGGCGCCGGCCAGGGCGATGAACAGGCAGGTCGTGTCGACCCCGCCGTAGTAGAGGCCGAACGGCACCTCGTGCAGGGCGCTCATCTCGCCGCCGCGGGTCTCGTGCATAATCTTGCCCGGCTGACTGTCTTGGAACAGCGAGGTTTCGGTCGCTTGGCGCGAGGCCAGATAGGTCAGGACGCCCTTGGCCAGCGACGGGTCCAGCCACAGCATCTGCCAGGCGGCGATGATGCCGTCGCGACCAAATGGGGTCGAGAACCAGGGCGTGCCGGCATAGGGGTAGGGGCCGGTGGGCAAGTCGGTCGTCAACAGGGCCATGTCCGCCCGCGACTGGTCCAGCCAGTCATTGAATCGCGGGCTGCGCGGCCCACGCACCGAGGCCCCGCGACGACGTTTGGCGCGCATGGCCAGGCGGGCCTGGACGGCGTTTTCACGCCAGCGTCGGGCGTCCGGGGCTTCACAGGAATCGACGCCGCATTCGATAAACAGATCAACCTGCCTGCCCTTGGGAAGGCTGAACATGAACTCGGCGCGCTGATGGGTCAGGCGGGCGGGGGGCTCGGAAAACGCCAAACAGCTGGAGCGATCCACCTTGTCCAGGCCGGTGTAGCGGAAGGTGACGCGGCGGCCGTCGGTGGTGGGGGCGTGGATTGTCCCGCGCTTGGCTCGGTGCGTGCCTCGGACCTGGAATATGTCATGGAAGTCGGCGCCGAAGTCGAAGGCCAGGGGCAGCAGTATGTCCTCGACCCCGTGGTTGACCATCTGGATCCGTTCGAACATCCGCCGACCCCACAGGAAGCGACGCCGCTCGATGTGCAGCACCCCCGCCGGCGCGGAACGCCCGCCCATCGGCGGCAGGGGCCGGTTTGTGGTGTGGCAGGAGAAGAAGACATTGTCCTGGCTGACGCCCGACGACAGCCGCGACGGCTTCAGCAGCCCGACCGTCATGGTCCAGCGCGACAGCACGCGGGTATCGCCGGCGAAAAGGCCGTCGGCGCCGCCCGTCATGTCGCCCCAGCCGTCAGCCACCAGGAAGGTGTCCCCTTCCTTGAGCGCCATCAGCTGTTCGAGACCCGAGGCCTCGATGGATTCGCCTGCGGTCAGTTGCGTGCTGTAGGCGTCGTCCATGCGGTCTCTCTCTTTCGTTTGAGGCCAGTCCCGAGCCTATCCCACCCGAATGCGGCCTTCAGGAGCCGCTTGAGTGATCAAATGGCGAAGGCGGCGGAGGGTTCACCTCCGCCGCCTGTTTTTCTTCATGAAACCGGTAAGGCGGCGCTTATGCGCTGGCGGCGAAGCTGCGTTCTTCGGCCAGGGGACGGAGGGGCGTGACCACGTCGTCCAGGACTTCCTCTGCCTTCAAAACTGCTCCGGCGAACGGACGACGCGCCAGCAGATCGCCATAGACGTCCAGATAACGGCGCGCCATCGCGGTCGCCGAGAAGCGCAGATCGAACCGGGCCCGCACGGCCTCGCGGTCCAGCAGATGGACGCGACCGGCGGCGGCGACGGCCTGCTCCATCGTGTCGACCAGGAAGCCGGTGGCTCCGTCCTCGATGATCTCGGGGGTCGACCCGCAACGGAAGGCGACGACAGGCGTACCGCAGGCCATGGCCTCGATCATGACCAGACCGAAGGGTTCAGGCCAATCGATGGGGAACAGCAGGGCGTCGGCGCCGCCCAAGAAGGCCGACTTTTGATGGTCGCCGATCTCGCCGACGAACTCGATCAGCGGATTGCCTTCGACCAGGGGGCGGATCGTCTCTTCCCAGTAGATCTTGTCGGCGGCGTCGACCTTGGCCGCGATCTTCAGGCGTTTGCCCAGTTTGGTGGCGATCTCGATGGCTCGGTCAGGTCTTTTCTCAGGAGAAATCCGACCCAGAAATGCCAGATAGCCCTGCGACTGGGCCGAGAATAGATATTGCTCGCCCGGCATGCCGTGATGGACAGTGGCCTTCCAGTTGGCGAGCGGCAACGGCCTGCGCTGGTCGTCTGAGATGGAAATGAGCCCGAACTCATCCCAGCGCGCATAGACCCCCGGCAGGTCCTTCATGTCCAGGCGACCGTGCAGGGTGGTCACGGTCTTATCCGCATAAGGTCTGAACAAGGGGAAGTGGATCATGTCTGTGTGGAAGTGGATCACGTCGAACTCATCGACGCGGTCCAGCACTTCGCCCAGCATCGACAGGTGGGCGGCGAGGTCGGACTTCAGAGGCGCTGGGTCAAGGCGAATGGCCTGATCGCGAACCGGAACCAGCCGTGCTCGGGTTTGGGCGTCGGCGCTGGCGAACAGGGTGACATCGTGCCCCAGGTCCACCAGGGCGTCAGTCAGATGCGCCACGACGCGCTCGGTTCCGCCGTAAAGCTTCGGAGGAACGGCCTCATAAAGCGGTGTGACCTGCGCGATCTTCATGATGTGTGCTCCGACCCGCCAAGCCGGGCCGCAGAACGAAATGGCCGGGGGCGGACTCGGTTCCGCCGTGAGCGTTATTTCTTTAATGGTTCCGGTAGTTTAAGCTGAACAGGGCGGGCATTTTGTGTACGGAATCGTTCAAAGGAGGGTTTGGCCTCTTCAAATACGCTAAACGTCCGCTCCAGACATCCGCCGGACGCGATGAACCGTAGAGCTTTTCGTGTGTTTTGATGCCCGTGCGCTCGTTTGACCAACGTAGCCGAGGTGAAGGCGATTGACTGAGTCCGACCCCTACGATCCGAAAAGCGCAGACCACGTCAGGCAGGAAGCCGAGCGGATCGCGGCGGAGGTTCTGGGCCTGGACGGCGGCACGGATCCCTTCGTTTCGGTGGTTCGCGCGACGCGCATGCCGATGATCATCACGAATCCGCGGCAAGCCGACAATCCCGTGGTGTTTGCCAACGACTCCTTCTGTCGGCTCACAGGCTACGCCCGTGAGGAGATCGTCGGGCGTAACTGCCGCTTCCTCCAGGGGCCTGAGACCGACCCCGAGACCGTACGCCTGATACGGGAAGCCGTGGACGCCGTCCGACCTATCGAGATCGACATCCGCAATCATCGCAAGGACGGGCAAGGCTTCTGGAACCGTCTTTTGATGGCCCCAGTGTTTGATGCGAACGGAGCCCTGACCTACTTCTTCGCCAGCCAGGTCGATGTCACAATCGAACGCGCTCGCCTCGCCGGCTTGCAGACCGACAAGGCCGCACTTGAAGCCGAGTTGACGACCAGGCTGCGGGCGGATCGCGACCGGGATCGTGAGCTGGATCTGGCGATGCGGGCTGGGGGTTTGGGCGCGTGGAGCGTCGATGTTCAGACCCGCACGCTTGTCGCCTCCGACGCCTACAAAACCCTGATGGGCTGGCCGGTCGACACGGGCTTCACCTACGATGATCGTCAGAAGATGATCCATCCCGACGACCGGAATGCGGTGCTCGCGCAGAGCGAGGCGACCATTCGGGACGGGGCTGACTATCACATCATCCACCGGGTCATCACGCCGTTGGGGGATGTGCGCTGGATGGAGGCGAGAGGCATCCTGGTGCTCGACGCCGATGATCGACCTCGTCGCATTGCGGGCGTGACCACGGATATCACCGAGCGTGTGCGGGCCGAACGGCTCCGAACGGCCATGGTGGAGCTCTCGGATGTTTTGCGCGATCTCGAAGACCCGGAGGAGATCACTTATGCTGCAGCGGAGATACTGGGACACACGCTTGAGGTCAGCCGCGCTGGATTCGGCATCGTGGATCGCGATGAGGAAACCATCACGATCGCACGCGACTGGAATGCCGCGGGCGTAGAGACCCTGGCCGGGGTGCTCAACTTCCGCGACTACGGCTCCTATATCGAAGACCTGAAGCGGGGCGAGACCGTCGCCTTTTCCGATGCCCGCGAAGACCCGCGGACTGTGGCGACCGCCCCAACCCTTGAGGCTATCAACGCGCGCGCTGTCGTGAACATGCCTCTGCGGGACCAGGCTGGGATGGTGGCCTTGGTCTATCTGAACCACGGCTCGCCGCGCGCCTGGCAAGAGGACGAGCTTCGATTCCTTCGCGACGTCGGCGAGCGCACCCTGGCGGCGCGTGAACGCCGACGGGCCGAACGGCATCTTGCCAAGCTGGCGGCGTCCCTCGAGCGGACGGTCGAGGAGCGGACCGCCGAACTCTTGGCCAGCGAAGCCGCCCTGCGTCAGTCCCAAAAGATGGAAGCCGTAGGTCAGCTGACCGGAGGCATCGCCCATGACTTCAACAATCTGCTCACCGGGATATCGGGCAGTCTGGAGCTGTTGGCCAAGCGGATCGCCGAGGGGCGGGTGGCGGAGGCGGGCCGCTTCATTTCTGCGGCGCAGGCGGCGGCCCAGCGGGCGACCGCGTTGACGCATCGTCTGCTCGCCTTCTCACGTCGCCAGACGCTTGAGCCGAAGGGGACGGACGTCGAAACCTTGGCCCGCAGCATGGAGGACCTGATCCGTCAGACCATCGGACCGGCCATCCAGTTCGAAACCCGCTATCAAGCCGGTCTCTGGCCTGTGTTGGTCGATCCGGGCCAGCTTGAGAACGCCCTTCTCAACCTCTGCATCAACGCCCGCGACGCCATGCCCGACGGCGGACAATTGACGCTCGAAATGTCCAACGGCTGGATGGACAAGTCCGTGGACGCGGCTTTTCATCTGGAAGCGGGCGAGTATGTGCGGATCTGCGTGACGGACACGGGGGTCGGCATGACGGACGACGTGATCGCGCGCGCCTTTGATCCCTTCTTCACCACCAAGCCCCTCGGCCAGGGCACCGGCCTCGGGCTGTCGATGATTTATGGCTTCGTCCAGCAGTCGGGCGGGCAGGTTCAGATCTGTTCCCGACCAGGCGAGGGCGCCGCGATCTGCCTTTATCTGCCCCGATATTTCGGTGCGCTAGACCTTGATGGAGCCATCGAAGACGCGCCGGCGGCTACGCACTCCCAGGGACAGCGAACTGTGCTGATCGTTGATGACGAAGCCACGATACGCATGCTGCTGTCTGAGGGCCTGGCGGATGCCGGTTATGAGCTGTTGGAAGCCGGGGACGGTCGTGAGGGCATGGCCATCCTGAACTCGGGGCGAACCATCGATCTTCTCATCACCGATGTGGGACTGCCGGGCGGAATGAACGGCAGACAGTTGGCGGACGCTGCGCGGGTCGGCCGGCCTGGACTGAAGGTCCTGTTCATCACGGGTTATGCCGAGACGTCTGTCTTGAGCGGCGGCCACCTCGATCCGGGGATGCATATTCTGACCAAGCCTTTCGAACTGAAGGTTCTTGCACGGCGGATCGACGCCATCCTTTCAGAGGAATGAGGGACGGATGACGGAGACGGGAAATCTCGCCGTCGTGGTCGGAGCCGGAGGCGGCATTGGGGCCGCCCTGCTGCAAGGACTGGCGGCGCAGAACCGCTATGACGGCCTGATCGGCCTAGGGCGGACTAGGCCGTCGGACTGGCCTGACGACGCGGGTTGGCGCTTCATCGAGACGGACATCACCGACGAGGCGCAGATCGCCCGCGCTGCAGAGGCCGTCGCTCTCCAGGGAGTGCCGTCGCGCGTGATCGTCGCGACCGGTCTGCTTCAAGGCCAGGGCGTGGCGCCAGAGAAGACCATGCGGGCTCTGGACGCCGCTGCGCTCCAGCAGTTGTTTCTCGTCAACGCCATCGGTCCGGCCTTGGTGGCGAAGCATTTCCTGCCTTTGACGCCCCGCGACCGGCCCGGTGTCTTTGCGGCCCTGTCGGCGCGCGTGGGCAGCATTTCGGACAATCGACTGGGGGGATGGTACGGCTACAGGGCGTCCAAGGCCGCGCTCAACATGTTCATCGCCACGCTTGCCGTCGAACACCGACGGACCCACCCCCTGGGGGTTTGTGCGGCGCTACATCCGGGAACGGTCGAAACCCGCCTCAGCGCGCCCTTTCCCGCGCGTTCGCCGGTCGCCGGCCGATTGTCTCCGGCTGAATCGGCTCAGGCGCTCCTGCGGGTTATCGATGGGCTTCAGCCGTCGGACAGCGGTCGCTTCTTCGCCTGGGACGGCAAACCCATAGACTGGTGACGCGCCCGGTTAGAATTCTTCCCATTCGTTCGCTTCTGGCGCGGCGGCGAGCGCCGCGGATCCTGTCTGCCGTAGGACCGGAGTGGCGACCGGTCGTGGGGAGCGCGGCGGTGGGGCGTTGTTCGACGGCTTGGCGGCGGCCCTGCCAGCCTGTCCCGCACTGTTTTGGTTCGTGACCTGGAAGCGCGCCAGGAGCGACGCCAGACGCGCGCCTTCCTGCGTCAGATTGTGGCTGGCGGCGGTGGATTCCTCGACCATGGCGGCGTTTTGCTGCGTCACCTGATCCATCTGGTTCACCGCCGTATTGACCTCGTGCAGCGCCGTGGATTGTTCCTGCGTCGAGGCGGTGATCTCGGACATCAACTGATCGATTTCCATCACGCGCGCGACGATGGCCGACAGGGCCTCGCCCGTCTCCCCGACTAGACTGACCCCCGACTTCACCTGAACGGATGAGGCCGTGATCAGCGACTTGATTTCTCGCGCCGCTTCGGCTGACCGCTGAGCCAGGGCGCGGACCTCGGAGGCCACGACGGCGAAACCGCGCCCGGCCTCGCCCGCGCGGGCCGCCTCGACCCCGGCGTTCAGGGCGAGCAGATTGGTCTGGAAGGCGATTTCGTCGATGACGCCGATGATCAGGCCGATCTTGTCGGCTGACGACTCGATCGCGCCCATGGCGTCGACCGCGCGATGCACGATCTCCCGTGACTTCTCCGCCGCCACGCGCGACGTCTCCACGACTGTCGCGGCCTGGTTGGCCCCCTCGGCGGTCTTCTTCACCGTGGCGGTGATCTCGTCGAGGGCGGCGGCCGTTTCTTCGAGCGTCGCGGCCTGCTGTTCGGTCCGCCGCGACAGGTCGTCGGCGGCCTCGCTGATTTCGCTCGCCCCGGCCTGCATGGCCTGGGTGTTGCCCGAAATTTCCGCCATGGCGGCGTCCAGTTGGGCCATGGCGGCGTTGAAATCCTCTTTCAGCCGCGCGTAGCTGCCGGGGAAGTCGGTGTGGATCCGCGCCGTCAAATCGCCCTGGGCCAGCGCGGTCAGGGCGTCCGCCGTGGCGGCGACGACCCGGCTCTGTTCGGCCTCGGCCTGGGCGCGCTTCTCGTCCGCCTCGCGACGAGCGGTTTCGGCCGCCTCAAGATAAAGGGAAATGACGATGTCCATGTCCAGCATGGCGGCCTTGACCACGCTGGCGATGGCCTCGCCCAAGGCGTCTCCGTCGTCCTTGCGGCCGAACGGGCCGCGCTTGCCGGAGTGCGCCTTGACGATGGCCTTGATCAGACCGTTGAGGATCAGTCCATAACCACCGATGTACCAGCGCGGCTCAAGCCCGATCCGGGCATGGGTCTGTCCGATTCGACGGACGCCCTCGACATACTCAGGTGTGAAATCCCCAGAGGCGATAAGGGACCAGTGCTTGGATTGAGCGCTTTTCGCCCCCGCAATATGGCTTTCGGAATTGAAGAAGTGCGACACTTCAGGGGTGGCGCGGACCTGATCATAAAATGCGTCCAGGCTCTGCCCAAGCGCGGCCTCGATATCAGGCCGCGCCTTGGAAAGCGCCGTCTTGGCGCGAGCGTCCAACTTCAGAAAATCCAGCCGTTTCTGAAGTTCCATATCTGCAGACATGCTCGCCCTTTCCGATGCTTCGGAAAAGATGAGCGGTTACGCCTAAGTCAGGGTTAATCTGAGTTGAGATGTGAAAAGGTTGCGGTGTGCAACCTTCGTCCTAAGCGGCTTCTTCCCGTGCGGTCATCGCGAGGGATTGGATGAAGTCGTCCAACATCGGCGACATGGTGCGCATGGCCTCGACCGCCTCAGGAGGCAGAGCCGCAGCAAAGCCGCGATAGTCGGCGCGACGACGCGCGAGACGTTGCTCGCCCACCGCCGTCAGGGAAAGCATTGTGACGCGCCGGTCCGTCGGATGGGCGCTGCGGGTGATCAGGTCATTCTTGACGAGCCCGTCGACCATTCGCGAGATGGTCGCCGCGGGCAGGTCCATGGCGTCGACCAGCGCGCACTGCCTGAGCCCGCGCCGGCCGGCCTTTTCAACGATATTCAAGGCCTGGACTGTCGACTCGTTCAGGCTGCCATCAATGAACAGATGATCCAGAAGCTGATCCAGTTGTTGGATAAGGGTGTCAAAAGCGACCAGCGTCGCAGCCGCCTTGTCATCAGCAGGCAGGAGTCCGGCGGCAATGATTCCACGTGATCCCATAGACCGCTTCTAATTCAGTCTCTGCAGCTTTCAATAGTGGCAAGTACCTACCTGGCGTCGATAATCGGCGATGAAAACAGAGACTTGCCGACTGTAACCCTGATTATGAACGGCCTCCTGCGGTCTTCGCAGCGCCTTGCCTGTACTCGTCTTGATCGACGTCCCGTTCAGAAGCGCCGTTGGGAAGATGAAGATCATGCACATTGGCGTTGAGGGTGAAGGCGAAAGCGGCGCCGCCGAGCGGGCTGGGTGCGAGATCAATGCCGCCGCCGTGGGCTTCGACGATGGTTCGGCAGATCGTGAGGCCAAGCCCCATTCCCCCCGGCTTGCTGCTCACGAGCGGTTCGAACAGCTTGTCGGCCATTTCCGACGGCACGCCCGGACCGTTGTCGCTGACCACCATGAGATATCCTCCGGGCGTCAATCGGCCTGAAATCTCAACCTTGCGCGGCGCTCCCGTCGCAGGCGCGTCCATGGCGTTCCTGGCCAGATTCAGCACGACTTGCTGTAGTTGGACGCGGTCACAACGCGTGAAGTCGCCCGGATCGATCCGGGCGGTGATCTCGGCCTTTGTTTCGCGTGCATGAACGTGAAGGATCGGCAGGATCTCGTTGATCACTTCGGCGACATTCTCTCGAGTCTGGAACCCCTTGTCGTGGGTCAGGAGCGACCGGAGGCGCCGTATAATGTCGGTTGCGCGCTCGACCTGACCTCGGGCCCCTCTCATCATGTCCGCCACCTCGGTCGCATTCTCACACCGGACGAAGGCAGAGTCGGCAGCCGCGAGATAATTGACGGCGGCGCCAAGCGGTTGATTGAGTTCATGGGCCAGCATTGACGCCACTTCCCCGAGTGAGTTCAGCCGCCAGTTGTGAATGATCTGAAGCTTGACGTCTTGAAGCGCCGCCTCGGCCGCGACAGAGGCCGTCATGTCCTGGATGAACAGGGTGACCAAGTCTTCTCCCGCCCTTGAGAACCGCGCAGCCTGCACGTCTACGAAGGCTTGCCGACCATCGACACGCCGCGCCTTTCTATGAAGGTCTTTTCCGGCGCTGCGGCTTGCGGCGTTGATGTCTTCGACGACCGATGGCGAACTCAGCGTCGCGACGTCGAAATCCTCGAGCAACTCGCGAATATCGGTCGCCGGCGTGATCAAGGGTCGCCCGAAAAACCGCTCGGCGGTCGCATTGGCGCAGCGAACCGTGCCGGACCCGTTGATCGCGATGATAGCCATAGGGGCATCCATGAGGATGCTCTCTGCAAAAGACTCCACGTCCTGGTCTCCCACCCAGCCCCAAACGACGCCTCCCCACTAGACGGGAGAGTTAAAGTCGCCGGTTGTATAGGGTGGTTCTATATCAACTCGGAGGGGAGTGGGAACAGTTATTTCAGCGATGTAACAGCTGTAACTCATGATAATCATTAGCGATATTATCTGTCTTTCTTCTACGTAAATGACCTTATTCTGGTGCCTGTAACAATGTCGTCTGGTTGAGAACTGCTGTCGTTATCTCTGAGCCTCGCGCGGACAGGCCTTTGCGGGATGGGGGACGTTTTACGTTTGGTGGGGCTGCAAGAGGATGATCCTGCCTGCTATGACGGCGCCAACAGCAATAACGTCATAGGGAATCTCAGGTATGGTGCGCGACATTCGCCATTTCATCGACGGCGCGGCCTTCGAAGGCGCGTCCGGCCGTTTCGGCGACGTCTTCAATCCCAACACCGGCGAGGTCCAGGCCCGCGTCCAGCTGGCCAGCGTCGGTGAGGTCGATCGTGCGGTCCAGGCGGCGCAGAACGCCTTCGACGGCTGGGCCAGCACCAACCCGCAACGCCGCGCCCGCGTCATGTTCGACTTCAAACGCCTGGTCGAGGCGCGGATGGACGAACTGGCCGAGCTGCTGTCCAGCGAGCACGGCAAGGTCCTCGCCGACTCGAAGGGCGACATCCAGCGCGGGCTGGAGGTGATCGAGTTCGCCTGCGGCATCCCCCACGCGCTGAAGGGCGAATACACTCAGGGCGCCGGCCCCGGCATCGACGTCTATTCGATGCGCCAACCGCTGGGCGTGGTGGCGGGCATCACCCCGTTCAACTTCCCCGGCATGATCCCGATGTGGATGTTCGGCGTGGCCATCGCGGTCGGCAACACCTTCGTGCTGAAACCGTCCGAGCGGGATCCGTCCCTGCCGGCGCGCCTGGCCGAACTGATGCTGGAAGCAGGGGCGCCCAATGGCGTGCTGAACGTGGTGCACGGCGACAAGACGGCGGTCGACGCTATCCTGACCCACCCGCTGGTGCACGCCGTCAGCTTCGTCGGTTCGTCCGACATCGCCCATTATGTCTATCAGATGGGCGCCGCCAATCATAAGCGGGTCCAGGCCATGGGCGGGGCGAAGAACCACGGCATTGTCCTGCCCGACGCCGACATGGCCCAGGTGGTCAAGGACTTGACCGGCGCCGCCTTCGGTTCGGCGGGCGAGCGGTGCATGGCGCTGCCGGTGGTCGTGCCTGTGGGCAAGAAGACGGCCGACGAACTGCGTGAACGTCTGGTCGCCGAGATCCCCAGCCTGAAGGTCGGGATATCCACCGACGCCGAGGCCCACTACGGCCCGGTCGTCACCCAGGTTCACAAGGACCGCGTGCTGGGCTGGATCGAAAAGGGGGTTCAAGAAGGCGCCGAACTGGTCGTCGACGGCCGCGACTTCAGCCTTCAGGGGCACGAGAAAGGCTATTTCATCGGCCCGTCGCTGTTCGACCATGTGAAGCCGGAAATGTCGGCCTATCAGGAGGAGATCTTCGGCCCGGTGCTACAGATCGTCCGCGCCGAGAGCTTCGAGGAAGCCCTAGCTCTGCCGTCGCAGCACCAGTACGGCAACGGCGTGGCGATCTTCACCCAGAACGGCCGCGCCGCCCGCGACTTCGCCGCCCGCGTCAACGTCGGCATGGTCGGCATTAACGTGCCGATCCCGGTGCCGGTCGCTTATCACACCTTCGGCGGCTGGAAACGGTCGGCCTTCGGCGACATCAACCAGCACGGCATGGAGGGCGTCCGCTTCTGGACCAAGACCAAGACCGTGACGGCCCGCTGGCCGGACTCGGCGCTGGAGCATTCGGACAGTTCGTTCGTCATTCCGACGATGCGCTGACCCTAAAACGCCGTCACCCTCAGGCTTGACCCGAGGGCCGGATTGTCCGCCGCTAATGCGACGACGGGGACTCACAATTCGCCCCCGCGTCTGATCCTCGGATCAAGTCCGAGGATGACGGAGCAGGTTGAGAGATCATGGATTTCGCCCTTAACGACGACCAGCGCGCCATTCAGGACGCGGCGCGCACTTTCGCCGAGGCTGAACTGGCGCCGCATTCGGCCCGCTGGGACGAAGAGAAACACTTCCCTGTCGACGTGATGAAGCAGGCGGCCGAGATGGGGTTTTGCGGCATCTACACCGGCGAAGAACACGGCGGCATGGCCCTGGGCCGGGTCGAGGCGGCGCTGATCTTTGAGGAGCTGTCGCACGGAGACGTGGCGACGGCGGCCTTCATCTCGATCCACAATATGGCGACCTGGATGATAGACCGGTTCGGGTCGGACGATCTGCGCGCGCGGTTCGTGCCGGATCTGGTCGGCATGGAGAAGATCGCTTCCTACTGCTTGACCGAGCCGGGATCGGGGTCGGATGCAGCGGCGATGCGGACCACGGCCGTGCGCGACGGCGACCACTATGTGCTGAACGGGTCCAAGGCTTTTATTTCGGGAGCAGGGACCAGCGACCTCTATGTGGTCATGGTCAGAACGGGGGGCGAGGGCGCGAAGGGCGTGAGCGCCGTCGTGGTCGAGGCCGGCACGCCAGGCCTGTCGTTCGGGGGGCAGGAGAAGAAGATGGGCTGGAACGCCCAGCCCACCGCCATCGTCCAGTTCGACGACTGCCGCGTGCCCGTCGCCAATCTGCTGGGCGAGGAGGGAGCGGGCTTCCGCTATGCCATGGCCGGGCTGGACGGCGGTCGACTGAACATCGCCGCCTGCTCTCTGGGCGGGGCGCGGTTGGCGCTGGAGACGGCGCAGGCCTACGTCGCCACCCGCAAACAGTTCGGCAAACCGCTGGGTGAGTTTCAGGCGCTGCAGTTCCGTCTGGCCGATATGGCCACCGATCTGGAGACGGCGCGGCTGATGGTGCTGCGCGGCGCCTGGGCCATCGACACCGATCATCCGGAAAAGACGAAATGGTGCGCCATGGCCAAGCGTCTGGCCACCGACGCCTGTTTCCAGATCGCCGACGAGGCCCTGCAACTGCACGGCGGCTACGGCTATCTGAAGGACTATCCGCTGGAGCGGATCGTGCGCGACCTGCGGGTTCACCGCATCCTGGAAGGGACGAACGAGATCATGCGGGTGATCATTGCACGGGAGATGGCGCGATGAGCGACGCCGAAATCATCGCCCGCATCGAGAACGGCGTCGGCCGGATAATCCTCAACCGGCCCAAGGCGATACATGCGCTGAACCGTCCGATGTGCGAGGCGATGACCGAGGCCCTGCTGATCTGGCGCGACGATGAGGCGGTGCAGTCGGTGCTGATCGACCATGCCGGCGAACGCGGCTTCTGCGCCGGGGGCGACATCCGCATGATCGCCGAGAGCGGGGCGGGGGATGCGTCCGAGGCCAAGGCCTTCTTCCTGGCCGAATACCGGCTGAACCATTTGATGTTCGACTATCCCAAGCCGATCACGGCGATCGTGGACGGGATCGTCATGGGCGGCGGCGTCGGGATTTCGGAGCCGGCGGACATCCGCATCGCCACCGAGCGGACGACCTACGCCATGCCGGAGACGGGGATCGGCCTGTTTCCTGATGTCGGCGGCGGCTGGTTCCTGCCGCGTCTGCCGGGCCAGACCGGCGTTTGGCTGGCTCTGACGGGGGCGCGGCTGAAGGCGGCGGATACGGTGGCGTTGGGGATCCACACCCACTTCGTTCCGGCGATCGATATCGAAGGCTTCAAAGACGCGTTGCTGGCGAACCCGGCGGACCCGCTGGACGAGGCGAACCGTTGGGTTTGCGCCACCGAGCCGGAAGAGGCGCCGCTGAACGCCCACCGCGAGGCCATCGACCGACTGTTCGCCTTCGACACGGTCGAGGAGATTTTCGCGGAGTTGGAGGCGGACGGGTCGGAGTGGGCGCTGGCGCAACTAACGACGCTGAAGACCAAGTCGCCGCAATCGCTGAAGGTGACTCTGCGCCAGCTCCGGACCGGGGCGACGCTCGCCAGCTTCGCCGAGAACATGGCGATGGAGTACGCCCTAGGCGGTCGGGTGGTGCGGACCCACGACTTCCAGGAAGGGGTGCGGGCCGTGATCGTGGACAAGGACAATACGCCCCGATGGTCCCCGGCGGACTTGTCGGGCGTTACGGAGGCGACGCTGGACGCGCTGTTCGCGCCGCTGCCGGACAACGAAAAATGGACGCCCCTAGACAGATAGAGGCGCCGACACAGGGAGAGAGACCATGACCAAGATCGCCTTCATCGGCCTGGGCAATATGGGGGGCGGCATGGCCGCCAATCAGGCGAAGGCCGGCCACGCGGTCGCCGCCTTCGACCTGAGCACGGCGGCGCTGGAGCGGGCCTCGGCGGCAGGCTGCGCGCCTGCGGCTTCTGTGGCCGAGGCCGTGCGTGACGCCGAGGTGGTGATCACCATGCTGCCCGCCGGCCCCCATGTGCTGAAGGTCTACGCCGAACAGATCATCGGCGCGGCGCCGTCCAGCGCCCTGCTGCTGGATTGCTCGACCATCGACGTCGAGACGGCGCGCAAGGTGGCGGGCCTGGCCAAGGAGGCGGGATACGCCTTCGCCGACGCGCCGGTGTCGGGCGGCACGGCGGCGGCGGACGCCGGGACCCTGGCCTTCATGGTCGGCTGCGACGAAGGCGACTTTGCGCGTGTCGAAGCGGCGCTTGAGCCCATGAGCCGGATCACCATCCGCGCCGGCGATCACGGCGCCGGTCAGGCGGCCAAGATCTGCAACAACATGCTGCTGGGCATCTCCATGCTGGGCACGTGCGAGGCGATCGCCCTGGCCGAGAAGCTGGGCCTGGATCCCGAACGCTTCTTCGAGATCGCGTCCAAGTCCTCGGGCCAGTGCTGGAGCGTGACCAGCTATTACCCCTGGCCCGGCCCGGTGCCGACGGCGCCGTCGAACCGTGACTATCAGGGCGGCTTCGCGACGGCCATGATGCTTAAGGACCTGAAACTGGCCCAGGACGCCGCCGCCAAGTCGGGCGCCTCCACGCCCCTGGGCGCCCAGGCCGAGGCGATGTACGCCCTGTTCGACGGCCTGGGTCACGGCGGTCGCGACTTCTCGGCCATGCTGCAGATGCTGCGCGGGCGGCTGGCTGATCTGGACGCCGGGTGATCCGATCCGTAGGCGCAGGCGTAAATCGTGGCGTTTGCGGCCGGACCTGCCCTATTAGACGCCTTTCACCGCTCGCACTGGACCGCCACGCCTCATGATCGCATCGCCGCCCCGGATCGGAGGCCTGGATGTCCAGGGTTGGGGCGATCCGGAAGATCCCGTCGTCCTTCTGATCGGCCCGGCCGAACATGTCTCGCCCGACTGGCGCCAGTGGGTGCGGGCTCTGGTCGAGGCCGGACGGCATGTGCTGCTGGCCCCCGCGTTGGACGCTGGCGAAGAGGCGACTGCGCTGCGCGGCTTGCTGACCGACATCTCGTCGCGGCCCGCTATCCTGTGTTCGGCCGACACCTTGGCGCGCGTTGCGTCGGCGCTGGTCGTCACCGGGCCGCCCCTGGCCAGTTGCCTGATCGTCGTGGGCCAGGCGTCGGTCGAGGCGACAGCGCCCCTGGACGGCTTGCCGATCCTGACGCTGGACCCCGACACGCTGTCCGATCCGGCGGAGACAGCCGACGCCGTCATTCTGGCCTTCCTGGAGCAGCAGGCGCCCCGCGACGCCCTCTACTACCAGGCCGGCTCCGATCCCCGCACCCTGCGCGACGCCCTGGGCTGTTTCGCCACCGGCGTGACGGTGGTCACCACCCTGGACGAGGCGGGCCAGCCGGTGGGGTTGACCGCCAACTCCTTTTCTTCTGTGTCGCTTGACCCGCCGCTGATCCTGTTCTGCCTGGCCCGAAGCTCGTCCAACCTGGAGCGGTTCAAGCGCGCGGAGCATTTCGCCATCAATGTCCTGCACATCGGCCAGCAGCCGATGTCGGGCGCCTTCGCCCGGTCGTCGGCCGAACGGTTCGACGGCGTGGCCTGGGAGACCTGGGACACGGGCGCCCCCATCTTGTCGGGGTCGCTGGCCAGTTTCGAATGCGCGACCCATCAGGTGGTCGAGGCAGGGGACCATCTGGTCTTCATCGGCCGGGTCACGCGCGCCCGGTTCGAACCGCGCCGCGACCCGCTGCTCTATTTCCGTGGCCGTTACCGTCGACTTCATTTCGCCTGACCGCAGCGGGCCGCCGGTTCACATCGGGTGGTCGGATCGCTATCTCAGACGCCAAAGCAAGAGGAAGCCCGCCCATGTCCGCCGATCCCGTCGTCATCGTCTCCTACGCCCGCACGCCGATGGGCGGTTTCCAGGGCGCGCTGTCGGACGCCAAGTCCACCGACCTGGGCGCCACGGCGGTGAAGGCGGCGCTCGACCGGGCGGGCCTGGATCCGAACAAGGTCGAACAGATCATCATGGGCTGCGTTCTGCCCGCCGGCTTGGGCCAGGCCCCGGCGCGTCAGGCGGGGATGGGTGCCGGTCTGCCGATCTCGACCGAGGCGACGACGATCAACAAGATGTGCGGCTCGGGCATGCAGGCCGCGATGATGGCGCGTGACGCCCTGCTGGCCGGATCCGCAGAGGTGATCGTGGCGGGCGGCATGGAGTCGATGACCAATGCGCCGTATCTGATGCAGAAACACCGGGGCGGCGCCCGGATCGGCCACGACGTCATTTCCGACAGCATGTATCTGGACGGGCTGGAAGACGCCTACGAGCCCGGCAAGCTGATGGGCCAGTTCGCCGAGGACACCGCCAAGGCCTATCAGTTCACCCGCGAACAGCAGGACGCCTACGCCGTCGAAAGCGCCGGCCGGGCCAAGCGCGCCCAGGACAGCGGCGCCTTCGACGCCGAGATCACGCCGGTTGAGCTCAAGACCCGCAAGGGCATGGTGGTCGTGGACCGCGACGAGCAACCGACCAAGTCCGACCCGTCCAAGATCCCCAATCTGAAGCCGGCCTTCGGCAAGGACGGCACGATTACCGCCGCCTCGGCCGCCTCGATCTCGGACGGCGCGGCGGCTCTGGTCATGATGCGCCAATCAACTGCCGAGGCTCTGGGCCTGACGCCGATCGCTCGTGTCGTCAGCCAAGCTGCGCACGCCCACGAGCCTAGCCTGTTCACGACCGCGCCCGTTTTCGCCTTGCAAAAGGCGCTGGCCAAGGCGGGCTGGACTGCGGACGACGTCGATCTGTGGGAGATCAACGAGGCCTTCGCCATCGTACCCATGATCGCCATGCAAGAGCTGGGCATCCCGCATGACAAGGTCAACGTCAACGGCGGCGCCTGTGCCCTGGGGCATCCGCTGGGCGCCTCGGGCGCGCGCGTTTTGACAACTCTGCTGTCCGCCCTGAAGGCGCGGGGCAAAACCAAGGGCATGGCGGCGCTGTGCATCGGCGGTGGAGAAGCCACCGCCATGGCCGTGGTCCGCCTCTAAAATCGCCGTCACTCGACGTCCGACCTTGTCAGCCCTCGCGAGCGTGCTCCCCAAGCATGGCCTTGGCGTAGAGGAGGCCGATTCCGTAGGCGCCGGAGTGATCGATGGCGATGCCGGTGGTGGCGTCATAGGTCTCGCCCCGCGCCCAGTCGCGTTGCAGTTCAAGCAGATATTGCAGCGAGGTCAGGGGGCGGACCCCCGCCTGGATCATCCGTTGGATCGCCCGGTCGTGCGCCTCATTGGAAACATCGCCAGAGGCGTCCGCGATGACATAGACCTCGAAGCCCTGCTCGATGGCGGACAGGGCTGGTCCCGCGATACAGACCGAGGTCCACAAGCCCGCGAGCACGATCCGATCTGTCGCCAACCGGTTGACCTCGGCGATCACGGCCGCGTCTTCCCAGCAGTTCATCGTGGTGCGATCGATGATCGGCGCGCCAGGGAAGGCCTTCTGAATCTCGGGGAAGACCGGGCCGGAAAAGCTGGTGGCCGCAACGCTGGTCAGGACGGTCGGTACCGCGAAGGCCGCAGCGGCGCGGGCCACGGTGGCGGTATTGGCCCGAAGCGCACCCACTTCGATGGAGTTCAAGGGGAAGGCCATCTGCGACTGGTGGTCGATAAGGATCAGCGCATGATCGGTCGGCGTCAGCAGGGAGCGGGCGGCGGCGAGTGAAGCTGTAGTCACAGGAAGTCTCCTTCTGGGGCGTTGATAAAGCCGATGTCCGACAGGCGTGATCGGTGTGATGCGTCCCAGGCGATGCAGGCCTGGGCGACCGTCTCCCAGCCTGGTTCGGCGATCAGCAGGTGGGAGCGGCCGGGAAAGTCGAGGAAGTCGGTCGGCGCCGCCGACCGGCGCTGGATGCGGTAGGCGGCGCGCGACAGGTAGGGGGTCACCAACCGATCCCGGTCGCCGGCGGTGATCAGCAGAGGCTGGCGGCGGCGCCGCGGATCGATCCGGGTGCCCCGCCAGAAGGCGGCCTGATGAATTATTCGGCCCGATGTCGGGACGACATATCGGTCCCAAGTTTCTGCTTGCAGCGCAGGCGGTGCGGCGTTGGCGTAGCGCTCGGCCCACAGTCGCCGCGACAGGGCGTAGGGGCGGCGCCAACCTGCGGGCCGTAGGATCGCCGGCGCCGCCGCGCTGAGTGTCAACCAACCGGGAACCACGCCGCTGATCGGCGCTGGGTTCAGGGCGATGCCCGCGCGGCCTAGACCCCGATCGAGCAACAGTTGGACGAACAGGCCGCCGAATGAATGGCCGACCAGAAGCGGCGGTCGATCCAGCATCCGGATGTGGGCCTCCATCCGGTCCACCACCGCCTTGATAGACAGCGACCCCAAAGCGTCTGGGGGATCGCCGCGTAGCTGGGCGACGGACAGTTGGTCGATGACCGGCCATTCCGGCGTGTGGACCTGATAGCCCGCCTGGCGCCAAGGCTCCGCGAAGGGGCTCCAAGAGGCGGCGGTCACCCAGAGGCCGTGAACGAAGACGACGGGATCGGCGGACATGACCCTGCTCCTACCGTCGGCCGTCATGCCCGCGCTGGACGAGCGTTCGCCACCGCCCAGTCCAGGGCGTAGTCGGCGACGGCCTCCCACCCCGCATCCATGCAGGTCCAGTGGGACCGTCCTTCGAAGATCTTCAAATCGGTCTTGGACGGCGCGCGGGTCTGTTTGCGATAGATGGCGCGCGTCATGTCGGCGTCGGCGATCAGGTCCAGGTCGCCCCCGATCAACAGCAGTGGCGCGCGGTCTGGATTGTTCCACTGGATGCGGCCTGACGCCCCCGTGACGCCGTCCCAGTAGACGCGGCCGGCGGTCGGGACGATGTAGCGGTCGTAGAGTTCGGTCGCCCGGTCCTTGGGCGCGGTTTGGGCAAAGCGGGTCTCGAAGAAGCGCCGCGACATGACCTTGGCCTTCCTCCAGCTGAACAGATCGGTGAAGATGGGGAGGGCCGAGACGATCGCATGTGGGCCCAGAGGCACGCCGGGCGTCGGAGCGGGATTGATGGCCACGCCGGCGACGCCGCAACCGCGGTCCAGCAGGTGCTGGGTGAAGACGCCGCCCAACGAATGGCCGATCAGGATCGGCGCTTCCGGCAACGCTCGGATGATCCGCTCGAAGTGGTCGATGATCGCCTTTTGGCCAGTCCGGGCAAGCTGAGGATCCGGGGCGTGACGTAGCTCGGCGGGCGACCGGTCGTCGTGGGGCCAGTCCGGCGTTACAACCGTGAAACCCTTGGCCTCATAGCGGGCCTTGAAGGCTTCCCAACTGCGGCTGTTCAGCCAGGCGCCGTGGATGAGCACGATGGTCTTGGTCATGATTGGATCCTCTGGAGGGGCTGCAGGACGGGCAGCAGTTCGGCCGACGTCAGGATGACGTGGGCATAGGTCGGCCCATTGATGTCGTGGGCCGCGTGCATGGCTTCGAGGGACAGGGCTGCGGTCGCATCGCGCACTAGGGTCACGTGATAGCCGAGCTCGACCGCGAACTTGGCCGTGGTCTCGACGCAGGTATTGGCGATCATGCCAATCAGGATCAGATGGGTGATCCCGTGTTGCCGCAGCTGTAGATCGAGGTCCGTGTTGGCGAAGCCGCTGGAGCTCATATGCTCCTTGACGACGACATCGCCCGGCTGGGGCGCGAACTCGGGCCGCCACTCGCCCCCCCATTGGCCGCGCGCGAAGATCTGCATCTCGGACGACGCCAGTTGGTAGGGCGTCGGATGGTCCCAGCCTGCGAAGTCGTCGGGCTCGGCCCGGTGATGCGGCACGATGAAGATGCGCAACCCAGCGTTTCTTGCGGCGCGGCTGACGGCCTGCAGATTGGCGATGACGTCGTACTTCTCCGCGACAGGGGCCAACTGGGGCCAGAGCTTGCCGCCTTCCGACAGGAAGTCGTTGTAGGGATCGATGAAGAGAAGCGCCGCGCGATCGGGGCGGTACATCGGGGGGCTGGATGCGCTGGTCGTCACGACGCCTCTCCTCATCAGGGACGAACCGTGGGGGGAGCCGGTTCGTCTAGGGAGAGGATGCGACCGCGTGGCCCTGACGCGCCATTCTACGTCAGGTCCATGGCCTCAGACCTTGGTATGGCCCCGCTAACCGGTAGGCGAACCGTAAACGCCGCTCCGGCGCCGGGAAGATTGGCGGCGTCGATGCGGCCGCCGTGCGATTCCACGATGGAGCGACAGATCGGCAGGCCCAGTCCCATGCCTTCGGGCTTGGTCGAATAGAAGCTGGTGAACAGACTGTCGGGCGACGCCGTAAGACCCGGGCCGTCGTCTGCAACGACGATCTCCACTTCGTCACCGCAGTCGGTGGCCGATAGTCGCAGACGGGGCGCGTGTCCGGGCGCTGCGGCCTGGATGGCGTTCATGATGAGGTTGACCAGCACCTGCTGCAGTTGGACGCGATCGCCATGCACGTTCAGCCTCTCTACCGTCTTTACGACCTGCGCCTGGCGGCCCTGAAGCTCATCGCGAAGGAACAACAGCGTCTCGTCGACGAGGTCGCGGATGGAAAGGGGGCCGTAGGCCGCGCTCTGTTTGGAGGCCATGTTACGAACGCGCGCGATGACGTTGGCTGCTCGTTGCGAATCCATGCCGATCCGTGACGTGAGGCCGATGGCCCGCGCCAAGTCGGGCTCTTCGCGCGAGAGCCACCTCAAACAGGCGGCGGCGTTCGTGGCGATGGCGGCCAAAGGCTGATTGACCTCGTGCGCGATTGACGCCGCGAGTTCGCCCAGCATCGACACCCGCGCGGCATGGGCGAACTCGTCTCGGAGGCGGCGCAGATCAGCCTGGGCCGAGAGTCGATCCGAGATATCGATGACGCCGACCAGAAGGGCGCCTTGAGCCAGACCTTCATGGGGAAATGCGGCGGTGAACAGGGCGTCGAATTCCGTTCCGTCGCGCCGCCTGAGGCGGGTCTCGGCCATGTAATGGCTTTGCCGGCTGATCGCCGCCTTCACGGAAGCGGCGTAGACCGCGCTGCTGTTCTCGGGCCAGTAAGGCTCGACCGAGGACGCGAGATGCTCACGACCGCCGATGCCGAACATGGAGAGCGTCGTATCATTGACGTCGACGACCTTCGTCCGTCGCATCATCTCCCTAACGAACTCCGGATGGTCGTCGAAATGGCGCGGAAAATCGTCGACACCCTGGTCCTTCAGCTTGCGCAACATCTCACCCACTGGCGCGAAATCCAGTTCCCAGAAGGCGGCGGCCATGGCCTGGAACAGGCTGCTGTACCGGAGTTCCGAGCGTTTGAGCTGGTCCTCGACCGCGCGTTGAGCCGTGACGTCGCGGCCGATCTCCAGGGTTTCGCCCGCCCCCCGCGCCCAGATGGCCTGGATCAAAAGCGGCCGTCCGTCCGCGTTTCGTCTTTCGATCACGGCCTCCGTCTGATGTGCCGGATTGAGTCCCAGCAGATCCTCGACCTTGGCGCCGACCGCCTGTTCGACCGTCCAACCATAAAGGGCGACGGCCGCCGGATTCCAGGCCTTCACACGCCCCCGGTCATCCCAGATGACGACGCTGTCGGGGACGAATGCGAACAGGTCGGGGGACGCCGTCATGACCCGCCATTCACAGGGTCAGGACACCCTCGATGCAACGAACCAGATCCGCCTCCTGGAACGGCTTCAGCAGGACGCAGGCTGCGCCGCTGGCCTTGGCGCGCGCGTGCAAGGACAACTCGGTTCGGGCTGTGACCATGATCACCGGCGTCGTAACCCCGAGGCCGTCCAGATGGTGTTTCAGTTCTATGCCGCTGAGCCCGGGCATCTGGATGTCGGTGATGATACAGTCTGCATCTGGCCCAGACGGATCGCTCAGGAAGCTCTCGGCGGACGCATAGGCCTTCACGCGATATCCCAGCGAGTCGAGCAGACCGACGATGGCCATCCTCAACGAGTCGTCGTCCTCGACGACCGAGACGGAAGAGTTGAGGGGCAAGCTGAGGGTCTTTCACAAGCGCCAGGACGGGCGTGTCAACATGGCGGCAGTGGGCATGGAGCGAAATCATACTCTGGTGTTAGTCCGTTGATCCAGCCAGCAGATCGGCCATGCGGACGAGGTCCGGCAGGGTGCGGGCGCCCATTTTTCGCATGGCGGAGCCGCGGTGAATTTTGACCGTGACCTCGCTGATCTCAAGGTCGCCGGCCACCTGCTTGTTCATCTTGCCGGTGGCCACGAGGCGCATCACTTCTCGCTCCCGCTGTGACAGGGTCTCGTAACGCCTTCGCAGATCGCCGACGCTGATTTCTGACGCGCGTCGCGCGCGGTCGCGGTCCAGCGCAGTCGCCACGGCGTCCAGCAAATCCTGGTCCCGGAAAGGCTTGGTCAGAAAATCTACGGCTCCGCCCTTCATTCCTTGCACGGACATGGGGATGTCGCCGTGTCCCGTCATGAAGATCACCGGCAGGAAAACGCCGAGGCTGGCCATCCGGGCGTGAAACTCCAGTCCGCTACCCCCGGGCAGACGCACGTCCAGCAGCACGCATCCCGGTTCGGACCAACGGCGCGCGTCCAGGAAATCCTGCGTCGACCTGTAGGCGCAGGCCGACAGCCCAACGGATTCCATCAAGGACTTTACCGCCTCGCGCACCGACTGATCGTCATCGACGATATGGATCACAGGCTCGGACGACATGAATCCTCCCGCCGGGAAGGTGACACGTCCGACCAGGGTGATCCATTCATCCTAAAGGATGAAAGCCGTCGCCCATCAAAGGCTCAGCGTGGCCTGGCGGTAGCGGCCCGGGCTCATGCCGGCGGCGCGTGTAAAGGCCCGGGTGAAGTTCGCCTGGCTTGAGAAACGGCAGGCTTGGGCGATCTGCGCCAGGCTGTCGCGTCCATACGCCAGCTTTTGCCGCGCCGCGTCCAGCCGTCGTTCGCTCAGATAGGCGTGGGGTGTCACGCCCAGCGTCTGCTGGAAGACGCGGCCAAAGTGGAACACGCTGACGCAGGCGATCTCGGCCAAGTCTGAAAGCGAGATGTCCTGCTCAAGGTTCTGGTTGATGAAGGACAGCACCCGGTCGAGCCGACGCCGGTCCAAGGTACCCCGACCTCGCGGAGGGCTAGCTTGGCGTCCACCCTCGGCATGATCCTGGGCGAGGGCGGAGATCAGGTCCAGGGCGAGCGCATCCATGCGCAGTCCGCCCGCCGATCCCTCGCAGCCGAGCTCAAGCTGAATGGTCCGCAGCAGGGTCATGATGCGCGGACTTTCGACCTCTGCCTGATAACGGAGATCCTGCGCCCGAAACCCGAGGTCAGCGACCTCTCCGGACAGAAAACTGTGCTGAGGAATATAGACGTGCAGCACGCGGGGAATGTCCGCCGAAAGCCGTGTCGCCTCTTCTCGGATGCCGGCCGGGCACAGCCAGGTCGTTCCGGGCGTGGCGGCGACCTCCTGGCGAACGCCGCCGGACGCGCGGGTGGACACCGCTGCGTTCTCATCGCGTAAAATCTGGGTGATCTCGGCGTTCTGAGGGGTGAAGGCGCCGATGGCGCCCGCCCCGTGACTGCGGATCTCGGCGGCGATCAGGCTCCACGGGCGATCCGCCGAGGTCGCAAGCAGGCTGGCGTCCTGAAATTTGGCGGTGCCGTGGCCGTCCATACCTTTTCCCCAACAATGGTATATGAACGTCTTTTGACAGACAGATCAATCGAGTGGTTCGGCGAAAACAGCAATCGTTGAAAAGACTGCTGCGTGCGTACGAGGCATATTGTCTCACTTAACATAATCGAACGCGTTCATGCCGCCCCTGATTCATATCGTCGACGACGACTGCCGACTTCGGGAAGCCTTGAGGGGGCTCCTACGCTCGATGGACTACGAGACGATGGAGCACGCCTCCATCGAGACGTTCCTGAAGGCCGACAAGCCCAGGCGTCCCGGCTGCGTGCTGGTCGATGTCCGACTGCCTGACGGCAACGGCCTGGATCTGCAGGCTCGCATGTCAGCCCATGGGGTGCACCATCCGGTGATCATAATGACCGGTTACGGCGACATCGCGATGAGCGTACGGGCCATGAAGGCGGGCGCCGTCGATTTTCTGACCAAGCCGGTGCGGGACCAGGACCTATTCGACGCGGTGGTCGCGGCGACCAGCCGCGACCATGAACGCTTGGCCGACCAAGAGGACTTGATTGAGCTGGAGCGGCGCTACGCCACCCTGTCGCCGCGCGAACGTCAGGTGATGGCCCTCGTCACGGCGGGCAGGCTGAACAAGCAGGCGGCCGCGGAACTGTCCCTCAGCGAGGCCACGATCAAGATTCACCGCAAGTCTGCAATGCAGAAGATGAAGGCCCGGACCCTGGCGGACTGGGTTCGTCTGGCTGACCGTCTCGATGGGATGTCGCGAGAAGACGCCGCCGTCTGACGTCAGGACGCCGCTGGAACTCGGACGTGGAATGTGGCGCCAAGCTTGGCGTCCTCATCAAGCCAGATGCGCCCGCCGATCGCCTCTATCGAGGTCTTGCAGATCGCCAGGCCCATGCCCATTCCGCCCTTCTTGTCTGATGTGAAGGGCTCGAAGAGTCGAGATCGCACCCCCGCCGCGACGCCGGGGCCGTGATCAGAAACGCTGATCACAACATCGCCCTCGACAGCGCGAACCATTACCCTGACATCTCGGGGCGCGGGCTGAGACTTCATCGCCTGGACGCCATTGATGAGAAGATTCACCAACACCTGCTGCATCTGAATTGAGTCCGCCATCACCCTGGGCAGGTCGGTGGCCGCGTCCAGGTGCACGGATGCGTCGTGAAGACGAAGCTCGCGATCGATCAGCACCGTCGCGATCCGCGCGGTCTCGGCGATGTCTAGGGGGGCCAGTTTCGGCGGTGACGCGCTGAGGAAGTCGCGTGTTCGGCCGACGACCTCTTGGGTGCGGCTGACATCCGCCACCGCGCGTTCGATCGCGCGTTCGGCCTCGGGGTAATTGGGATCCTCCCGGTGCATCCAGCGCCGCGCAGCCTGAATATTGGCGAGAATGGCCGCCAGGGGCGTGTTGATCTCATGGGTGATTGATGCGGTCAGGGCGCCAACGGTCGAGATTCGCGAAGCCCGCGCCGCCTCTGTCTGTGCAGCGACCAGCCGCGCCTGCAGGGCCTTGTAGTCCGTCACGTCCAAGGCCGCGACCAGGATGTTGCGAAAGCCGCTGAGCGATGTGGGCAGAGCCGCCGTGAACAGGCAATCCAGGTGGGTGCCGTCCGGCCGCACAATATGGGTTTCCGAACGGTAGAAGGCGTCGCCCCGACCAAAGGCGATCAGCCATTGGTTGAAGGTCTGGTCGCTGTCCGGGAGGATACGATCCAGGGGGCCGACCAGGTCCGCCTTGGATTTGGCCCCCATGGTCTGAACTGTAAAGGCGTTGACGTCCTTCACAATCACGCGCCGCCGAAGCTCTCTGGCTTCGTCGGGGCGTGCCGCGAAATAGGCCTCAATATCGTGTACGCCCTCGCCCTTAAGCTTCAGGATGCTCTCACCCACGGCCGACCAGTCCTCACGCCACAGGGAAATGCCGGGACGTTCGAACAGGGTTTCGCGCCACGCCGTCTCTACATCCTCCTTGCGACGTCGCCACAATGAGTAGGCCAGCGCCAGTCCGACCGTTGCGCCGGTCGCGAGCCAGAGCAGAAATCCGGAAACGGAGGCCGATAGGGCGCCGCCGATACACGCTAAAATGAGCGCGATGATCAATGCCAGGTCAGCCGCGTTCGGATTGAACGGCCGTCGCTCCTGACGCCGAAAAGCCCAAGCCGGAATGACATCGCCCGGTTTCGGCTCGGCGCTCTCCAGCATGGGCCAGAGGGTGAAGACTTGCTTTTTTACTCCAGAGGCGTCTGCCGCTTCGTCGGTCTTCATCCTCGTCGAGCCCCCCGCGACGCCCCGTCGCTTGTCGTCATCAGACTACGACGCAAGCATGCCGTCTATACTCGAGCGTTGACGTCAGGCGGCAGGAAGGCCAGTCGACCTCGCCGCCTGTCCATCTCGGGTCTAGACGTCGACCGCCGCGTCCAGAGCGTTTTCCTGGATGAACTCACGGCGCGGCTCGACCACGTCGCCCATCAGCTTGGCGAACAGGTCGTTGGCGTCTTCCTCGTGCTCGACCGAGACCTGCAACAGGGTGCGGGCGTTGGAATCCAGGGTGGTCTCCCACAGTTGCTCGGGGTTCATTTCGCCCAGACCCTTGTAGCGCTGGATGGCCAGGCCCTTCTTGCCGGCGTCCAGCACTGCGCTCAGCAGGTCCAGCGGACCACGGATGGTGGTGGACTTTTCCTTGCGGCGATAGACGGCGGGGGCGGCGAAGACGCCGTCGAAGGCAGCGGCGCGCTCAGCCAGGCGGCGAGCGTCCAGTGAACGGATCAGGGTTTCTTCCAGTACGATGGTTTCCTGCACCGCACGACGCGTGCGGGTGAAGACCACCGCGCCCTGTTCGCCCGGGGCCCCGGTCCAGTCGCCGTCGCCCTCTTCGGCGTACAGGTTCAGGCGGACGGCGGCCGCGGCAGAGGCCGCCGCCATGTCCGAGTTTTCGGCGAACAGGCCGGCCAGAGCCGCCTGTTCGATGGCGAAGGCGGGGGCGCGCTGGCTGAGGCGATCAACGCCCGCCTTGAAGGCCTTGGCCTCGCGCACCAGGGATTGCAGGTCCAGACCCAGGCGGCGTTCGCCGGTCGACAGGTCCAGCTCGGCCTCGGACGAGCCTTCCTCGATCAGGTAGGCGTCCATGTCGGCCTGGTCTTTCAGGTAGCGAGACTGCTTGCCCTTGGAGACCTTATAGAGGGGCGGCTGGGCGATATAGACGTGGCCGCGCGTGATCAGCTCGGGCATCTGCCGATAGAAGAAGGTCAGCAGCAGGGTGCGGATGTGGGCGCCGTCGACGTCGGCGTCCGCCATCAGGATGATCTTGTGATAGCGCAGCTTGTCGGCGTTGAAGTCGTCGCGGCCGATGCCGGTGCCCAGGGCCAGGATCAGGGTGCCGATCAGGTCTGACGACAGCATCCGGTCGAAGCGCGCGCGCTCGACGTTCAGGATCTTGCCGCGCAGGGGCAGGACGGCCTGGTTCTCGCGGTTGCGCGCTTGTTTGGCCGAACCGCCGGCGGAATCGCCCTCGACGATGAACAGTTCGGACTTGGCGGGATCGCGCTCTTGGCAGTCGGCCAGCTTGCCGGGCAGGCTGCTGATTTCCAGCGCCGACTTGCGTCGGGTCAGGTCCCGGGCCTTGCGCGCGGCTTCACGGGCGGACGCCGCTTCGATGATCTTGGCGACGATCTGCTTGGCCTCGACCGGATGTTCCTCGAACCAGGTCGACAAGCCCTCGGAGCACAAAGCCTCAACGGCGGGACGCACCTCGGACGAGACCAGCTTGTCCTTGGTCTGGCTGGAGAATTTCGGATCGGGCACCTTGACCGACAGGACGCAGGTCAGGCCTTCGCGGGCGTCTTCGCCGGTGACGGAGACCTTCTCCTTCTTGCCGGCGCCCGAGCTCTCGATATAGCCGCCCATGACGCGGGTCAGGCTGGCGCGGAAGGCCGATAAGTGGGTGCCGCCATCCCGCTGGGGGATGTTGTTGGTGAAGCACAACATGGTCTCGTGGTAGGAGTCGTTCCACCACAGGGCCAGATCCAGCTCGATCCCTTCCTTCTTGCCGCGAATGACGATGACGTCCTTCAGGATCGGCGTTTTGGACTTGTCCAGGTGACGCACGAAGGCCTCGACCCCGCCCTCGTAGTGCAGGATCATCTCGACCGGCTCGGCATGGCGCTGGTCGGCCAGCTTGATGACCACGCCCGAGTTCAGGAAGGCCAGTTCCCGCAGTCGGTGTTCCAGCGTCTTCAGGTCGAAGTCGATGTGGCTGAAGGTGGTGACCGACGGATAGAAAGTGACCTCGGTGCCGCTCAGCGGCTTGCCAGTGTCCTCTCGGATCGGGGCGTCGCCGGTGATGACCAGAGACTTGACCGTGTCGCCGCGCTCGAACCGCATCTGGTGCGCCTTGCCGTCGCGATAGATTTTCAGCTCCAGCCAGTCGGACAGAGCGTTCACCACAGACACGCCCACGCCGTGCAGACCGCCCGAGACCTTATAGGAGTTCTGGTCGAACTTACCGCCGGCGTGCAGCTGGGTCATGATGACCTCGGCCGCCGAAACGCCTTCGCCTTCGTGAATTCCGGTGGGGATGCCGCGACCATTGTCGGTCACGGTGACTGATCCGTCGACGTTGAGGATGACCTGGACCAAGTCGGCATGGCCGGCCAGGGCCTCGTCGATGGCGTTGTCCACCACCTCATAGACCATGTGGTGCAGGCCGGAGCCGTCGTCCGTATCGCCGATATACATGCCGGGGCGCTTGCGCACGGCGTCCAGGCCTTTGAGAACCTTAATGGAATCGGCGCCGTATTCGGGCTGGTCGGCAATCGGATCGGTCATGAAATCTGTGGCTCTGAAGTCCCGACCGGGACGGGGATTGAACGCCGCGTCTGGCGCTCGAATCGACGCCGGGATCGCACCGGGCCGAAGCCCGCAACATATAGGAATTTGCGGCGAAAAAGCGAGGAATTCCGATGTGGAATCCTAGTCGCTCTCCAGCGCCCCGCCGGCGACGCGGACGAACTGGGCGCGGCCGTCCAGGCCGGCGAACAGGCCGCGTTCGGTGCCGGTCATGAAGGCCTGGAGGTTCAGGGCGACGATCTCGTCGAACAGGGCGGCGCGACGGGCTTCGTCCAGGTGGGCGGGGGCCTCGTCCAGCAGCAGGACGGGGCGGGCGGCCCCGGCGGCGTCATGGTGCGACAGGCGGCTGATCTGGGCCAGGATCAGGTTCAGGACCAGGGCCTTCTGCTCGCCGGACGACCCCTCTGCGGCCGGGCGGTTCTTCTCGCGGTGAAGGGCGGTCAGGTCGGTGCGGTGCGGGCCGAACAGGGAGCGGCCGGCGGCGCCGTCGCGGGCGCGCGCCTTGGCCAGGCCTTCGCGGATCGCGGCGGCGATCTCGTCTTCTTCCGCGCCGTCCTCGGCCATCTGTTCGGCGGGACCGTCCAGACCCAGGTCGGCCTGGGGGAAGGGGCGGTCGCTGCGGGCGTCGATGGCGGCCTGGAGCGCGTGCAGGGCCGCGACGCGGGCCAGGGCGGCGCGGGCGCCGGCTTCGCCCAGCCGGGCCTCCAGGGCGTCCAGCCAGACGGGGTCGGCCTCGCGTCCGTCCTGTGCGTCGTTTAGCAATCGCAGCCGCTCGCGCAGGGCCTTCTCATAGGCGGAGACGGCGGCGGCGTGATCGGGATCGGCGGCGAAGACCAGACGGTCGAAGAATTTCAGCCGCTCGGCCCGGGCGTCGGAGAACAGCCGGTCCTGCTCGGGCGTCGCCCAGACGGGCCGTAGATAGTCCAGCAGCCGACCCGGCTGGGCCGTCTCGCCGTCGATGCGGACGATGCGCCGCGCCGCGCCCGCCGTCTGGACGCCGGTGCCCAGCCGCGTCTCGTCGTCCAGTTCGACCATGACGGCCCAGGCGCGGCCTACCGCCTCGCCGGGCTCGCGCCGACCCATCTCGGCGGCGGTCGCGCTCCGCAGCCCCTTGCCGGGGGTCAGAAGGCTGACGGCCTCCAGCAGATTGGTCTTTCCCGCCCCGTTTGGGCCGTGAAGCACTACGGGGCCGGAGGCGAGCTCCAGCCGTGCGCTCGCGTAGGAGCGGAAGTCGGTGAGGGTGAGGGAAATCAGGCTCAATCTATCCGCTCATCCCGGCGAAAGCCGGGACCCAGTCCTTTCGCTCGGCACGATCTAACCGAGCAATGTTGGAAACAGATCCGCCCATGCCGGGTTCTTGCGCTCGATCAGTTCCAGCTTCCAGACCCGCTTCCATTCCTTGATCTGCCGTTCCCGCACGAAGGCCGTATGACGCGTCTCGTGAACCTCGTACCAGACCAGGAGCGCGACGCCATATCTGCGCGTGAAGCCGGGACGCAGCTTGTCGCGGTGTTCGACCACTCGCTTGATCAGATCGTCGGTCGATCCAGTGTAAACTGTTCCGTTTCGGCGGCTGGCGATGATGTAGGTGAAGAACGCCAAGGCCAGCCTCCGGTACGAACGAAGAACTGGGTCCCGGCTTTCGCCGGGATGAGCGGAAATCTCTTGCCTACACCCGCAGAGGCATCAGCACGTACTGAACGCCCGGATCGCCCGGATCGAGCACGAGCGTCGGCGAAGCCGGGTCGGCGAAGCGGAAGGCGGCGTTTTCGCCGGTGATCTGGCCGGCGACGTCCAGCAGGTATCGGGCGTTGAAGCCGATCTCGAACGGTTCGTCGGAATAGCCGATCTCGACCTCTTCCTCGGCCTGACCGGCTTCCATGTTGCGCACGGTCAGCTTCACCCGGTCGTTGTCGAAGGCCAGTTTCACCGAACGGCTCTTTTCAGCCGAGATGGTGGCGACGCGGTCGACGGCCTTGGCGAACAGGGCGTTGTCGATGTCGGCCTGTTTGTCATTGCCCTTGGGAATGACGCGCAGATAGTCGGGGAAGGCGCCGTCGATGACCTTGGACGTCAGGGACGCCTCGCCCATCTGGAAGCGGATCTTCTGGGCCGAGACGGTGATCTCGACCGGGCCGCCGGCGTCGTCCAGCAGACGGCGGACCTGATCAATGGTCTTGCGCGGCACGATGACGCCGGGACCGCCGGCCGCGCCCTCGGGCGCAGGGGTCTCGGCCAGGGCCAGGCGGTGGCCGTCGGTGGCCACGGCGCGCAGCAGGGGCACGCCGGCCTCGGCGACCGTGTGCAGGTACAGGCCGTTGAGATAATAGCGGGTCTCTTCGGTCGAGACGGCGAACCGGGTCTTGTCGATCAGGCGCGCCAGGTCTTCCTTGGGCATGACGTAGGAGGCGCCGGCGCTGTCGGTGGACATGACGGGGAAGTCGCCGGCCGGCAGAACCGGCAGGTTGAAGCGCGACCGGCCGGCCGAAACCACCAGACGGGGATCGTCGCCTGAGTAGAGCAGCGACACCTCGGCGCCTTCCGGCAGCTTGCGCACGATTTCGTACAGGGTGTGGGCCGGGGCGGTGATCTGGCCCTCGACGTTCACCGTCGCCTCGGCCTCGTCCACCATCTCCATGTCCAGGTCGGTGGCGGCGAAGGCCAGCCGGTCCCGGCCCGCACTGAGCAGGACGTTGGACAGGATCGGGATGGTGTTTCGACGTTCGACCACGCTCTGCACATGGCCCAGGGCCTTAAGGAGCGCGGATCGTTCGATGGTCAGTTGCATGTCGTCTCGCCCGGATGCGGCGACTCAGGCTGGAGCGTCGCGATTGAGGGCCTTGGACACTAGCGGATTGGGCGCAAGGAGCAAGGAAGGCGACGGAAGCCGTTCACAGATTTCTGTTTCTCCCTCCCCTTCATGGGGAGGGGCGGCGAAGCAAAGCGAAGCCGGGGTGGGGAAGTGTGCAATCGCTCGGGTTCGCACCCTTTCGGCCCCACCCGGATCGCTACGCGATCATCCCTCCCCATGAAGGGGAGGGAGATTCATCAGCCTCGCAGCTTGCGGGTCAGTGCCTCGACGTCGCGGGCGATCTGGTCGTCCTGGCCCATCAGCTCCTCGATCTTGCGCACGCCGTGCAGGACGGTGGTGTGATCGCGCCCGCCGAAGCGGCGGCCGATGTCGGGATAGGAGCGGGTGGTGTGCTGCTTGCACAGATACATGGCCATCTGGCGCGGGCGGGCCACCGAACGAGTGCGGCGCTCGCTGAGCAGGTCGGCCTGTTTCAGGTTGAAGTGGTCGGCGACCGTCTTCTGGATTTCATCGACCGTGATGCGACGTTCCGGTCCGCCGCGCAGGGCCGCGCCCAGCAGGCTGGAGGCCTCATCGACCGAGACGGTGGACAGGCGCGATCCGGCGGCGGCGGCCAGGGTGTTCACGGCGCCTTCCAGTTCACGCATCGAACCGGGGGTACGATCGACCAGTTGGGCCAGAACCTCGGGATTGGCCTCGCCCTGGACGACGCCGAGCGCCGACAGGGCCTTCAGACGGTTCTGAGCCACGGCGATTTTCAGCTCGCGGTCGCCCGCCTCGACCGGGCAGGTCAGGCCGGCGGCCAGATGGCTGCGCAGACGCGGCTCGACCTCGGTCAGGGCCATGGGCGCGCGGTCGGCCGAGAAGACGATCCGTTTGCCGTCCTCGATCAGGGCGGTCAGGGTCGACAGCAGTTCTTCCTGGGTCGAGGTCTTGCCGCCAACGAACTGGACGTCGTCCAGCAGCAGCATGTCGGCCGAGCGCAGGCTTTCCTTGAAGGCGGCGGTCGAACGGTCCTGCATCGCCTTGACGAAGGTGGACAGGAAGCGTTCGGCGGTCAGATAGACGACCTTGGCCTCGGGCCGCAGGCGCTGGGCCTCCCAGGCGATGGCGTTCAGCAGATGGGTCTTGCCGTAGCCGTAGGGGCCGCAGAAGAAGACCGGGTTGAAATGACCGTCGGCCCAGCTGGCGACCTGTTTGGCGATGGCCAGGGCGAAGGCGTTGCCTTGGCCTTCGACGAAGCTGTCGAAGGTCAGGCGGTCCTGGAGACCGGCGGCGCGGACGGCGCGGGCCCCGTCGGCGATAGGGGCGACGGTCGGCGTGGCGAGGGCCGCCAGACGCGGTGTGGCGTCAAGGACATTGCCGGTGATTACGGCCGACGCTGGGGGCGCTGATCCCACTTCCGCGCGGCAGCGAACGTCCAGGCGACGGTTCAGGCCGTCCAGCCCCAGCCACAGTTCGTTCATGCGGCGCAGGGCGTTCTTGCGCACCCAGTCACGGGCATAGGCGGTCGGGGTCACCAGGATCAGCTGTCCGGCGGAATCCATCCGCACGGCGGAGGGCGCGATATAGGACGAGAAGGGGCCGTCGCCGATTTCGGCCCGCAGACGCACAGAGGCCTCGTTCCAAATGCGATCCGGGTCGGTCATGTTCGATCCGTTCACGCCGCTCACTGCCGCCGTCGCACCCCCAACCATAATTCCGCCACCCGATTCAAAAAACTGTTCCGACCTTCAGCACCTCAGGGCGACGGTTCAGGGACGACTTCTCCTGCCCCGAAAAGCGATGCTTTTCGGGCGGGGCCGAGCTCCTGGACAGACATCTCCCGCCAACGCGAAACTATCGTCCCGCGCCGTCTTCATCCGTGTTGGGATGGAAGTGCGTTAGAGGCCAAAACTTACGCCGCACGCCGGTCCGGTCAACGCTGATTCGTTGGTCGATTCGCAGTTAAATTGTTTGACTCCGTCAAACGCTAATCCTGCTTGGGAAATTCCCTGTTTCGGGCGTGTGGAGTCCGTATTCGTGCGTAAAGAGAGTTAATAGCCAAACGCAAAACGGCGAAGGAGCAGATGCTCCTTCGCCGTTGAAAACGCGAACTAATGTCGTAACGGAACGACGACAGCCGCTCCGTACGCTGGGAATCCCTGAAGGGATTTAGGCGGCCGACAGCTTCTTCAGCTGGGCGGCCAGACGCGAGACCTTGCGCGACCCGGTGTTCTTGTGAACGACGCCCTTGGAGACGGCGCGCATCAGCTCGGACTGGGCTTCCACGAAGGCGGTCTTGGCGACGGCGGCGTCGCCGCCGGCCAGGGCTTCCTGGAACTTGCGCAGATAGGTGCGGACGCGCGAACGACGCGCCTTGTTCACTTCGGTCCGCGCTTCGATCTTGCGGATCGCCTTGCGGGCGCCGGGGTTGTTAGCCATTTCAAACCTTCGAACGGAAAACGCCGCGGAGCACACGTCCACGGCGCGGAAATCTCAAGAGGGCGGGCCTATAGCCGAAAGCCCGGAGGCGGTCAACGCGGACTCTGATTTCCGCACCCTCAAGCGTCGTTTGGACGAGGCCGATAAAGCTTATTCAACGAAATGTCGGCCAATATCCGTTCAAATCGGAAGCCGCATGTTCAGATTACCCGTTCTTGTAACCCTCGTTTGCTTCCTTTGGGGCCTTGTCGTCGTCGATGACGCGTCCGCCCAGCAGAACAGCGGGGCGCGCTCGCCTCTTGAGCTGGCCCAGGCGGTCGAGCGACGGGCCGGCGCCACTAATTTCGCAGCGCTGGAAGCCTTCGGGCACGACGCGATGAGGCGCAACGACCGCGAAGGTCTGCAGCGGCTCTATCATGTGGCCTGGATTTTCCTGAACCAGGGCGAGTTCGACAGGGCGGAGATGTGGAACGACCGACTGGCGGCCGCCGCGCGCCATCAGCGGGACCAACGCTACGTCCGGATCGCCCAGTTGAATGGCCTGACGCTGCGCTATGATGAAGGCGAAACCGCCGCCGCCGATGAAATGCGACGGCTGGCAGCGATGGAGCCGGACTGGTTCGCCCGCGTCCACGCGATCCGCATCTGGGCCTTGGCCCTAATGGACCGCGACCAGATCGGCGAGGGATTGAAGCTGCTGGCGGACGCCGACTCCCTCATTCCAGACAAGGCTCCGTATGCACGGGTCGCTCGGGCCGGTCTTTGGGAAATGACGGGCATGGGCTTGATGAAGTTGAACGACATCGACGGGGCCACGGCCGCCTTCGGTCAGTTCGAGATCGACCTCGCCAATCCGGACTATCCACGACCCGACTTCGACGCCATCTACAATCTCTCGCGGCTTTCGGCCCAGTTGGGCGATGCTGAGCAGGCAGAGCGTCTGTATCAGGCCCATCATCGGCTGACCTTGCGCGCGGGCATTCCCAGTCTTGCTGTCTATGACGCCCGGCTATGCGCCATGGCGGCCGAGGCCGCCGATGCGCCGCAAGATGTGCTCCAGTGTTTGGCGCCCTATGGAGAAGGCTTGGAGGAGGCGTCCTTTCTGGCGGCGCAGCTCTTGCCGGTCCGCGCCATAGCCCGCGCCAAGGTCGGCCAGGTCGCCGGCGCGCGCCGGGATCTGGAGCAAATCCGCCGCCGCGCCGCCGTAGATCGCTTCCGGGAGGAGGGGCAGTCGGAAATCACCCATGTGGAGGCCGAGATATTGTTTGCCGAGGGTCGGGCGTCCGAGGCCTTCGTCAAGCTCCGCGATCACGCCCGTCAGGAACGTGTCGCAGACGCTCGTCGGTTCAGCGGCGGCATCCGTCAGGTCACCGGCGACATGCAACAGCAGTTGATGGAGCGTCGCGCCCAACTGGAGACAGCGCGGGCCAACACGCGGCTGCAGGGGATATTGCTCGCCTTCTGCGTCATCTTCGTCCTGTCAGCGGGCGCCGCCCTGTTGTGGATGTGGAGCCAGGCCAAGGATCTACGCGTCGCGCGTCGACGTGCGGAAGACGCCAGCCGGTCCAAGTCCGAGTTCCTGGCCAATATGAGCCACGAGATCCGCACCCCTCTGAACGGCGTGGTGGCCATGGCGGACGCCTTGACGCGCGCCCGTCTGGAGCCGCGCGAGCGAGAGATGGTGGAGGTGATCCAATCCTCTGGCGTAACGCTGGAACGGCTGCTTTCCGACATCCTGGATTCCGCCAAGATCGAGGCGGGGCAGATTGCGCTGGAAAGGTCGATCTTCGATCTGGGCGACACCGTGCGCGGGGCTGCAGCCCTGTACAGGCCGAGGGCTGATGAAAAGGGCGTCGCGCTGAGCGTCCAGGTCGATCCTCTTGGCGAGCGGGCGGTGGAGGGCGACGTGGTCCGGCTGCGCCAAGTGCTGTCGAACCTGATTTCCAATGCGCTGAAATTCACTGAGGCAGGGGCCGTCACCGTCACGGCTGTGCCCGCCGGGGATGATCGTGTGCGGTTCACCATCAGCGACACCGGCTGTGGGTTCGATGACGAGCAGAAGTCGCGCATATTCAACCGTTTTCAGCAGGCTGACGGCTCGATTACACGCCGGTTTGGCGGAACCGGGCTGGGGTTGGCCATTTCGAGAGAGCTGGTCGAGTTGATGGGCGGCGTTCTGGATTGCCAAGGGCGGCCAGGGCAAGGGGCGGAGTTCTGGTTCGAACTTCCCTTGGCTCAACCGCAGACCGAAACGGCCGCAGCCGTCGTGCAAAGCCAGTGCGACACGGGTGATTTCGACGACGTCGCCTTCCCCGCGCGCATTCTTCTGGCCGACGACCATCCGGCGAACCGCAAAGTCATCGAGATCATGCTGGCGGGCATGCCGACCGAACTGATCCTTGTCGAGGACGGGCGGCAGGCTTTGGAAGCGGCCAGCCGGGGTGGTTTCGACCTGATCCTAATGGATATGCAGATGCCGGTGATGGACGGCCTGACCGCCACCGCCGCCATTCGCGCGCTTGAGGCCGAGAATGGTCTGGACCGCACGCCGATCATCATGCTGACGGCGAACGCCCTGCCGGATCATGTCGAGGCCGGACGGGCCGCCGGCGCCGACGGCCATTTGTCCAAGCCGATCACCCTGCTAGGGCTGCTGGACGGCGTGGCGGCGGCGCTGGCCTCGGCGGAACGGATGAAGAGGCCTGTGGCCGCCTGATGTTCAGGCGCGGAAGTCGGCGGGCTTCAACCCGTGGCGCTGGAGCTTGTCGTATAGGGTCTTGCGCGGGATTCGCATTTCTTCGAGCACTGCAACGATGTCGCCGCGGTGGACCTGAAGGGCGCCCCGCAACAGCTCGCCCTCGAACCGGTGCAGCCGGTCGGGCAGACTGAGGCCAGAGTCCTCGACGCCGGATCGGTCCTCAAGGCCCAGGACGACCCGTTCCGCGAAATGGGCCAGTTCGCGAATATTGCCGGGCCAGTCCTCTTCCAGAAGACGCCGGCGGACGCCGTCGGTCACGCTCGGCGGTTCGACGCCGTGGCGGTCTGCGGCGCGGCGCAGGAATTGGGCGAACAACAGGGGAATATCCTCGCGACGCTCACGTAGCGGCGGCACCCGCAGCCGCACGACATTCAGCCGGTAAAAGAGGTCCTCGCGGAAATCTCCCCGCCGCGCCGCCTCGCCCAGATCAATCTTGGCCGAGGCCAGGATCCGCAGGTCCAGCACCCTCGGTTCATTGGCGCCGATCGGGTGAATTTCGCGCTCCTCGAGCACTCGGAGCATTTTGACCTGAACCGCCAGCGGCATGCTCTCGACCTCGTCGAGAAACAGCGAACCATTGTGCGCCCGCTCCACATGCCCGACCCGCCGTCGCATGGCGCCAGCGAAGGCGCCCAGTTCGTGGCCGAACAATTCGCTCTCGATCAAGCCGTCGGGCAGGGCGCCGCAGTTGACGGCGACGAACGGCGCCAGCCGGCGGCGACCGCCGTTGTGCAGGGCCCGCGCCACCGCCTCCTTGCCGACGCCCGTCTCGCCTTCGATCAGCACATCCATCCGGGCGTCGGCGATCTGGGCGATGGTGGCCCGCAGCGCCGTGATGGCGCGCGATGAGCCGGTCAGCGGCAGTTCATGGCCGCCGTCTCCGGCGGCCAGGGCGGCCAGGCGTCGGTTTTCCAGCACCAGGCTGCGCTTCTCCAGCGCTCGGTTCAAGCTGTCCTGAAGACGCTCGAAGGGGAACGGTTTCGCCACAAAGTCATAGGCCCCGTCGTGCATGGCGGCCACCGCGTCGGCGATGTCGCCGTGCCCTGTGATCATGATGACTGGAAGGGTCGGGTCTAGCACCTGAAGCCTGGTCAAAAGCTGGCGTCCGTCCAAGCCGGGCATACGAAGGTCGGTGACGACAACGCCGGAAAAATCAGCGGTCACAGCCTTCAGCGCAGGCTCGGCGGCGGCGAAGGCTTTCACCTCCAGCCCCTCCAGCGTCATACGCTCCACCAGCGCCTGTCGGAAATCGGCGTCGTCCTCGACCAGGGCGACGGTTTGCGAAGAAAACGGCTGCATCAGGCGGCTTTTAGCGAGGCGATGAAGGTTGCGCCCCGGGCCGTGGGAAGCAGGTCCAGCTCGCCTCCGAAACTGGCGATTATGTCGCGGCAGATGACCAGGCCTAGGCCCAGGCCGTTGGCTCGGGTGGTGACGAAGGGGGTGAACAACTGGCTGGCCACCTCGGGCGCGACGCCGGGGCCGTTGTCAGCGAAGATCAGCCGCACCCGCTCGCCTTGGCGTTCCACCGTCAGGACCAGCCGGGCGTCGTCCTGGCCCTCCATGGCTTCGGCGGCGTTCTTGATCAGATTGACGACGACCTGTTCCAGCCGGAATTGATCGGCGAGGATGTTGACGTCGCCGTCGCCGATCCGTTCCAGACTTATCCCGCCTTCCTCGAGCCTTCCACGGGTCAGCTGAAGGCCGCCCTGGATGGCGTCTTCCAGCCGGATTTCGTCGATGCTGGGCGCGGCCTTGCGCGAGAAGAGACGTAGATCCTGGGTGATGGCGCCGATCCGGCGGGTCAGATCGCCGATCTTCCGAAGCGCGTCGCGCGCCTTGTCCGTCTGATCCCGCTCCAGCAACAGGACCGCAGTGTCCGCATGAGTCCAGATGGCGGCGACGGGCTGGTTGATCTCATGAGCCACGCTGGCCACGATCTGACCCAGAGCCGCCAGCTTGCTGGCCTGAACCAGTTCGTCGCGCAGCAACTCCCGGGCGGCTTCGGCGCGCCGACGCTCCTCAATCTGTCGGTTCAGGGCCAGATTGGCTTCGTGCAATTCATGGGTGCGTTCTCGGATGCGGCGTTCAAGCTCCAGACGGCCTTCCTCTTCGGCCCGTGCGCGGGCGATGGCCTGATGACGCCGACGCAACAGCAGGGCTGCAGCGAGAGCGAGCAGGCTGGTGATCAGCAAGGCGAGTCCGCGCCCGCCCGCCACGGCGGTCCCGACCATGCCTCGCTCGGGCGTCAGCAGATGCAGAGTCCATCCCGGCATGGCCGTTCCGGTCTGAGAGTGCATCCAGGTTTGGGGGCGCCCCTCGCCGACGGCTGTGCGCACCAGCCGCGGACGGTCGCCGTCCGGCGTCCGGAAGGGCAGGGGGGCGAGGGCGTCGGGGCGCAGGGTCAGATCGGTCTGGCTGAGACGACGCCGGGTTTCGTCCATCGGTCCCGTGGCGCGGAAACGCCATTCCGGCACGCTGGTCACCAGCACCACGCCGCCCGGATCGGCGACCCAGGCGGGTTCGCCCGAACTGCGCCATTCGGACTCCAATGCGTCGAATTCCAGCTTCAGCACCACGACGCCCAAAGGCGTTCCGTCGCTCGAGTCCACGCGGCGAGAAAGATACAGGCCGGGTCGTCCGCTGCGTGTGCCGAGCGCGTAGAATTCGCCCTTCGCGTCGCGCATGGCGTTGGTGAAATAGGGTCTGAAGTCGTAGCGTATGCCGACGAAGCTGGTCGGCGCCCGCCAATTGCTGGACGCCAGGGTCAAGCCTTTGGCGTCCAGGACATAGATGACGGCTGCGCGCATCTGGATCGCCAGACGCTCAAGCTTGCGATCGACGCGATCCACGGTACGGGCGTCCGGTGCCGCCAGAAGCCTCGCCACATCGGGATCCTCTGCCAGGATGACAGGCGCCGCGCGCTGCTTTTCCAACTCGCTGCGCAACACCGCCGCATGCATGGCGGCGCCGGCGGTCGCCTGTCGCTCCAGTTCTTCGAGCGCGTTACGTCTCGCGGCCTCGCCGGCGACGCCGCCCAGAAAAAGACTCGCCGCCAGCCAAGCGGCGGCCAAGACCGTCCAGGGATTTCTGATAAAACTCGAGGTTCCTTCGAGTATTCTATGGGGCGCGGATGGTTCCATTCCGGATTTGTGCGACATTTCACACAAATCCGCGAGCCTATTGTGCGGCATCTCGCACGCTCTTGTGCGCCCAAGGCTACCATAAAGAATGAGTATCTTTATAAAACAACAGTTTAGAGTATCTGTCGAATGAGCTTGGATGGTTTCAAGCCGTGCGGGACATTTGACCGTGCACCTCGACGTCAGCAGCGGGGGCCGCCGAGGAAACCGCGGGATTGGTCCCGCAACGACAGGAGACTCCCGTGATCGCGATTCCTTCCGCCGCTGAGCCGGCCGTTCGCCGACCCTTCTATCGGCATCTCTATTTCCAAGTGCTGACGGCCATCGTTGCGGGCGCCGTCATCGGGCATTTCTGGCCTGCCTTCGGGGAAAGCCTCAAGCCGTTGGGCGACGCCTTCATCAAGCTGGTGAAGATGATCATCGCGCCGGTCATCTTCCTGACCATCGTCACCGGCATTGCCGGCATGAGCGACATCGGCCGTGTGGGCCGCGTGGCGGCTAAGGCCTTCGCCTATTTCCTGACCTTCTCGACCCTGGCCCTGATCGTCGGGCTGATCATCGCCAACATCGTCCAGCCGGGACGCGGGTTGAACATCGACCCCGCCACCCTGGATGTGGGCGCGGTCGCCAAATATTCCGAGCAGGCGCACGAGACGACCATCACCGGCTTCCTGATGGGCATCATTCCGGACACGATGGTTTCGGCCTTCTCCGAGGGCAATATTCTACAGGTCCTCTTCGTCTCGGTCCTGTTCGGCCTGGCTCTGGCCTTGGTCGGCGACGTCGGCAAGCCGGTGTTGAACTTCCTGGAATCGATCAGCCACGCCTTCTTCAAACTGGTGGCCATTCTGATGAAGGCCGCGCCCATCGGCGCCTTCGGGGCCTTCGCCTTCACCATCGGCAAGTACGGCATCGGCTCGATCGCCAATCTGGCCGCTCTGGTCGCCACTTTTTACATCACCGCCATCGTCTTCGTGGTCGGCATCCTGGGTCTGGTGGCCTGGGCGAACGGCTTCAACATCCTGAAGCTTATCCGCTATTTGAAGGAAGAACTGCTGCTGGTCCTGGGCACTTCGTCCTCTGAAGCGGCGCTGCCTTCGCTGCTGAACAAGATGGAACGCGCCGGCGCGTCGAAGTCGGTGGTCGGCCTGGTCGTGCCGACCGGCTATTCGTTCAATCTGGACGGCACCAATATCTATATGACCATGGCGGCTCTGTTCATCGCCCAGGCGCTGAACATCGACCTGACGCTGGAACAGCAGATTCTCCTGCTGCTGGTCGCCATGCTGTCGTCCAAGGGCGCGGCCGGCATCACCGGCGCCGGCTTCATCACCCTGGCGGCGACCCTGTCGGTGGTCCCCACGGTCCCGGTCGCGGGCATGGCTTTGATCCTCGGCATCGACCGCTTCATGAGCGAGTGCCGGGCCCTGACCAACTTCATCGGCAATGCGGTGGCCACCATCGTCGTCGCCCGATGGGAGGGCGAACTGGACCGGGACGCCCTTAACGCGGCGCTCAACGGCCCGGCCCAACCGATCGCGGCTCAGCCCGATCCCGCCGCCGGGCCGGGTGACAAGGATCTGGTCACCGCCGACTGAATTCCTCCCCGGAAAACAGGCGCCGTTGCGAAAGCGCGGCGCCTGTACTGCATTCGGAACCTGTTCAACCGGCGATACGCAGTTCTGCTTATCTAGGTTTGGCCCTTCGTTAACAGTCAGGCTTTACGTCTGGCGCCAACGATCATTCACTGACGAGTACAGCCCCATGATGATTCAACGCGCCCTGCTGGCAGGTGTCGGCTTCGCCGCGCTAAGCTCGTCAGCCTTCGCTCAATCGGCGGATGAGATCTCCACCCTTCGAGCCCAGGTCCAGGCCCTGTCGGCCCGTCTCGAGCAACTCGAGGCTCAGTCTCAGGCTCAAGCTCAAGCTCAAGCCCACGCCACAACGCAAGCCACGGCGTCCGCAGCGGCGGGAACGCCTTCGCCCGTCGCCGCAGCCGCTCCGCGTCCGGCCGTCCAGGCCGCCAGCGCGCCTTCGCCGGTCGACTGGTCGACGGGTCTGCCTGAACTGCGCAGCCCGGACGGCAGCTTCACCTTCAAGCCGCGTATGCGGATCACTGCAGATCTGTCGAATACCTTCGGTTCCGACTTCGACAGCCGCAACCTGACTACGACCGAACTGCGCGGCCTGCGTATCGGCGGCCAGGGCAAGATCGCCGGCGGCTTTACCTACTGGATCGAAGCCGATCTGGCGGACAACGCCGTAAGCATCGCTAACGCCTTCATGGCCTACAATACCAAGCTGGGCGGCCGCGATCTGGAATTGTCGATGGGCCAACGCCTGAACGACCGCGGCGTCGAAGGCGGTGCGGCTGAAGATCTGACCCCGTTCCTGGAGCGCAGCTTGATGGTCTCGACCATCGGCCCAGAGCGCGGCGCATACGGCGTGGGCGTTTCGTCCAAGCTTACCGGAAGTGTCTGGCATGCCTCGCTTTCGCTGACCGGCGACGCGATCAGCGGCGGCACGACCAACGACAGCGTCACCCTGATGGGCCGCACCCACTGGTCCCCGCTCAAAACCGACAATGGCTTCCTGCATCTGGGCGGTTGGGGCTTTGTTGAAGATCTGACGCCGAACGGCTCGGTGGCGGCGCGCAGCCTGGTCGTCACCTCACGCGGCAACGACAATCTACGTCTCTCGTCGGGAGCTTACGCCGATCCCAAGGGCAGCAAGGGTCTGGGGCTGGAACTGGGCGGCGTGCATCGTTCGGGTTGGCTGATGGCTGAGGGCGGTAAGCGTGTCCTTGAGACCGCCGCTCGCGACTATGACCAGGACGCCTACAGCATCTCCGCCGGCTTCTTCATTACCGGTGAGAAGCCGCCGCTTTCGCCCCGCACCGGCACATGGTCCCGTCCCAAGGTTCTGAATCCCCTGGGCGCTGACGGTTACGGCGCAGTGGAAGTCGTGGGACGCTACGACACCGCCGACTACAGCGACAACCCCGCCGGCGGCGAGGCCGAAACCTGGCTGCTGGGGGTCAACTGGTACCCGACGAACAACACGCGCATTTCCGCGAACTGGAGTGTTTGGTCAGTCGATAGCCCGACAGGGACCTTCGCTGGAGATGACAGCGGCAATACTGCCACCGTCCGCGTCCAGACCGCATTTTAAGTCTAAACATAAACCCGGAACGGCCCGCCGTTTCGGGTTTCTTCATAACTAACGCGCAAGACAGTATTGAGCCGTAACGAGACGATAAAATGAATCCGAAGAACATTCCGATGCAGCGGAAGTTGGCGATCGCCTTCGCCCTTTTGCTGACCGTGGCCGCCGCAATGATCGGCGCCGTGTTCTTCCAGCTGTCCGCCATGAAGACAGCCGCCGAGCTGAACGCAGAGAGCAAGGCGATCATCGACCATACCCACGTTGCCGAGAAAGGCTTCATTCGCCTGAACTCGCAGATGCGCGGCGTGCTGCTTACCGGCAATGCTGATTATCTCGATGTGTATAAAACCGGCTGGGAGCAGTTCGAAGCATCCGTCGCCGCTCTGCTGGCGTCCAATCTCACCGCCGACGAGAAGGCGCTGGTCGACAAGGCTCAGCAGGACGCGGCGGCGTGGCGCACCGAGTTCGGGACGCCGCTGACCGAGGCCGCGCTTGATTCAGCGCGTATCGAAGCCGCGCGGCGCGTCGTGATCGACTCCGGCGACAAGGTTCGGGTGACCCACATCACCAAGGCCATCACCCAGGTCCGCGACATCGAAGTTGAGCGAATGAATCTTCGCGACGCCGAACAGGCGTCGGCGATCACCGCCTCCTTCATCGCCTTGGCCGTCGGCGGGCTGATCCTGGTCGCAGCCGCCGTCTTCCTGGGCGTGCAGCTTTCGATCCTGATGGTCGCCCCGGTCCGCCGTATGACCGGCGCCATGTCGGTCATGGCGCAGGGAAAGCTGGACGTCGCCATTCCTGATACGGACCGCAAGGACGAGGTCGGGGCCATGGCCCAGGCCATGCAGGTCTTCCGAGACAATGGTCTTCGCGCCAAGGCGCTGGAGCAGGAAGCGGAGTCGATGCGTGACGAGTCCGAAGCCGAACGTCGCCGCCGCGAGGCCGCCGCGAAGCAGGAAGCGGCCGAAAACGCCGTCGTTATCGAAAGCCTGGGCAAGGGCCTGTCCGCCCTGGCCGAGGGTGACCTGGTCTATCGCATCGACGCCTCCTTCCCGGAGCGCAGCGAGATTCTGAAGACCGACTTCAACCGCTCGATCGCCCGCCTTGAAGAGACCGTCACCGGCGTGCTCGGCTCGGTCCACGGCATCGACTCCGGCGCCGGCGAGATCAGTCAGGCGTCCGACGACCTGTCGCGCCGCACCGAACAACAGGCCGCCAGCCTGGAAGAAACCGCCGCCGCCTTGGACGAAATCACCGCCACGGTCCGCATGACCGCGGAGGGCGCCACCAAGGCCGCCACTGTGACCAACGGCGCGCGCCAAAGCGCAGAGGCCTCCGGCGCGGTCGTCATGAACGCCGTCCAAGCCATGCAGAAGATCGAGGACGGCTCCCGCCAGATCAGCCAGATCGTCGGCGTGATCGACGAGATCGCCTTCCAGACCAACCTGCTGGCCCTGAACGCCGGGGTCGAGGCGGCGCGGGCCGGCGAGTCCGGCCGCGGCTTTGCCGTGGTCGCCTCCGAAGTGCGGGCCCTGGCCCAGCGCTCGGCCGAGGCCGCCAAAGAGATCAAGACCCTGATCAGCAGCTCCGGCTCCGAGGTCGAGAACGGCGTCCGCCTGGTCAGCGAGGCCGGGTCCGCCCTGCAGGCCATCGCCTCCCAGGTCAACGACATCAGCGCCCTGGTGGTCGAGATCGCGGCCTCCGCCAAGGAACAGGCCACCGGCCTGCACGAGATCAATATCGCCGTGAACCAGATGGATCAGGTCACTCAGCAAAATGCTGCGATGGTCGAACAGGCGACGGCGGCGAGCAATTCGCTGCGCCAGGAGACGGCCGAACTGTCGGCTCAGGTGTCCTTCTTCCAGGTGTCCGGTGGAAAGCCGGGCCGGAAGGCTTCGTCTGCCCAAGGTGGGCCGGCGGGTCCCCCTTCGCGCCCGGCGCCGAGGGTTGAGCAACGCGTCGTCAAGGTCGCGAACGGAGGCCATATCCCAGTGGGGTCGGGTTCTGACGGCTGGGAAGAATTCTGACAGAATATGGAGGGGCGGGGCGCTTGTTCCGCCCCTTCTTCTTTGAAAATGAGACTCCGTTCAAACCCTGTTTAACGTGGGTAAGAGCGGTTTCCGTCGCTGAAGTTTTGTCAGTGTTGAAGGCATGCAACGCTTTCTGAAACTTCATGAATTTAGCCGCTTTCCGGCCATGATTGTCCCGTCCCAAGGGGGCTGATTTCTTTCTCTGGAACACGGTTCTCATGATCCCGACCGCGCTCATGCTGCTCGCACTCGCTCCCACCGCAGGGACTGAAATCCAGTCGCCCCAGCAGGAGGAAGCGACCACCGTCCTGCCGGATATCGAGGTGACTGCGACCAAGCGCGGCGTGGCTCTGGGCGGGCAGGAGCCAATTGTCTCCTATGACTCCACTCAGATCCAGGCCTTCGGCGCCACCAATATCGGGGAACTGGTGACCTTGCTGGAGGCCCAGACCCGCAGCGCGAGGGGCGGCTCTCCAGTCTTTCTTGTAAACGGCCGCCGCATTTCGGGCTTTCGCGAAATTCGTGGCGTGCCGCCCGAGGCGATTGAACGCTTCGAGGTCCTGCCCGAGGAAACGGCCCTGTCTTACGGCTACAGCGCCAACCAGCGCGTCGTGAACATCATCCTCAAGGCCCAGTTCCGTTCACTTACCGCCTCGGTCAATGTCAGCCGGTCTGATCAGGGCGGCAGGACGACGACGGCGAGCGAGAACAATATCCTCAACATCGCCGGGGCGGACCGCTGGTCGCTGGACATCAACGGCAGCAGCAGCAACGCCTTGTACGAGTCCGAAAGGAACATCGATCGAAGCGGGACCGCGCAGCTCGATTCCGTGGGCGACACCGACCTGAACGCCTATCGCACCCTGCAGCCGCGCACGGCCGAGGCCTCGGTGGCTGGAACCTACAAGCACGACCTGAACGATCAAGTCGGAATGACCTTGAGCGGAAGCTTGGAGGACAGCAGCAGCCGCAGCTATCTGGGCTTGCCGGGCGTCAGCCTGAGTCTGCCTGAAGGCAATCCCTGGTCGCCTGACGGCGCGGCTGTCGATCTGTACCGCTACATCGGCCTGCCCGACGCGCTGCAACGCCAGACCAACACGCGGGCTGCGGAGCTGGGCACGGTGTTCGACGGCTATCTGGGCGAATGGCGCTGGACCGCCACGGGCGAATACAGCCGCACCGAGACGGACACCACCACCGGGCGCGGCGTCGATGAGGACGCCCTGCAGGCGGCTATAGACGCAGGCGACACGACCTTGAATCCTTACGAGGATCTGAGCGGGGCGGCCGTCACGGCCGCCCGCGACACCGCCAACTCGGTTTCGCAGTCGCTCGAGGGCGAAGTCGTGCTGAACGGCACGGCCTGGGAGCTGCCTGCCGGCGGCGTCACCACCACCTTCAAGGTCGGGGGCGAGCATCAGTCGTTGGATTCTGAAAGTCTCCGGTCGGGCGTGGCCACCGATCGGTCGCAGTCGCGCGACCTCGGCAGCCTGCAGGCCAATTTCGACCTGCCGATCTCCAGCGTGGATCGCGGCGTCCTGCCGAAGATCGGTGATCTGTCTGCGAATATGAATCTGGCTTATCAAGAGCTGTCGGATTTCGGCGGCGTGTCGGCGCTGGGCGGCGGCCTGAACTGGTCGCCGGTCGCCCGGCTGTCCCTCTCGGCCAACTATTCCGACGAGGACAAGGCGCCGACGATTCAGCAACTTAACGATCCGACCATCTCGACGCCGAACACCGCCGTCTTCGACTATTCGACCGGCCAGACCGTTCAGGTCACCCAGATCACCGGCGGCGACCCGAACCTGAAGGCCGAGAATCGTCGAATCCTTAAGCTGGGCGTCAACTGGCAACCGCTTTCGGCCACCGACCTGCGCCTGAACCTGGCCTATACCCGCACTGAGGCCGAAGACGAGATTTCCAGCTTCCCCGCCATCACGCCTGACTTGGAGGCGGCGCTTCCGGAGCGGTTCACCCGCGCCGACGACGGCACGCTGACGTCGATCGACGCCCGCCCGCTGAACTTCGCCAGCCGAGAGCAGCAGGACGTCCAATGGGGCTTCAACTTCTCCAAACCCTTCGGCAAGGCCAATCCAGCCCTGGCAGGTCAGAGGCCGGGCGGACCAGGGGGGGCGGGCGGTCCGCCTCCGGGCGGCGCGATGCGTATGGGCGGCGGCCCAGGGGGCCCAGGCGGCCCGGGCGGTCCCGGCGGCGGACGGTTGCGCGGCTCCACCGCCCCCAGCATGCAGCCCGGTCAGGGCATGTTCAACTTCTCGCTGACCCACACGTGGCGCGTTCAGGACGAGGTGGTGATCCGCGACGGCCTGGCGCCGCTGGACCTTCTGGACGGGGATTCCATCTCCGGCTCGGGCGGCCAGTCGCGTCACGAGGTTCAGGTGCAGACCGGAATGTTCAAGAACGGCTTCGGCGCCTTCGTCAACGCAAACTGGAAATCGGGCACGACCGTCGAAGGCGATACTGCGGGTTCAGCCAATCTGGACTTCTCCGACCGGACAACGATCAACCTGTTCGCCTTCGCCGACTTGACCCAGCGCACCGCCTGGGTCGAGCGTTTCCCCTTCCTGAAGGGCGCCCGTATCGGTTTGGGCGTGCAGAACATCTTTGACGACCGGATTTCCGTAACCAGCAGCGACGGGGCGACGCCGGTCAACTATCAGCGTGACTATCTGGACCCGCAGGGGCGGGTGTTCCGGATCAACCTGCGCAAGATCCTGTACTGATTGGAAAGGTCAGGGCGGACTCGCGCCGTCTTGCCTTCCGGCCGGCTTGACGAACAATCAGGGCCAGACCACCGCCAGGGCGATCAGGACGGCGACAGCGGCCAAGGCTAGGGGAAAGAACAGACGGTCGGACATGGCGGCAGCCTAGCGGTCGCCCCCAGCGGTCACAAGCCATGCTCGCTCTGCCTTGGCTGTGCGCTGCAACACGGCGGCGCGCGCAAGCCTTGACCGGCTCATGACGGCGGCTTACCCGGACAGACTGTTTTGCCGAGGACCGATCGAATGCCGCGCCTGATCCTGCTCCGCCATGGCCAGAGCCAGTGGAATCTAGAAAATCGTTTCACCGGCTGGGTCGATGTCGATTTGACGGCGGAGGGCGAGGCCCAGGCGCGTCACGGCGGCGAACTGATCGCCGAGGCCGGGTTCACGCCCGCCGTCATGTTCACCTCGGTCCTGACCCGCGCCAAGCGCACCGGCGCCCTGGCGCTGCAATCTGCGGGCCTGACGGATGTGCCGGTCGTCGAGGACTGGCGCCTGAATGAGCGTCACTACGGCGGGCTGACCGGCCTCAACAAGGCCGAGACGGCCCAGAAACACGGCGAGGACCAGGTCAAGGTCTGGCGCCGCAGCTATGACGTGCCGCCCCCGCCGTTGGCGCCCGGCGGAGAGTTCGATTTCAACGCTGATCCCCGCTATGCGGGCAAGGCTATTCCCGACACCGAAAGCCTGAAGACCACCCTCGAGCGGGTCGAGCCCTATTGGGACGCCGAGATTGCGCCGCGCCTGAAGGCCGGCGAAGACGTCCTGATCGCGGCCCATGGCAATTCGCTGCGCGCCATCGTCAAACTGTTGTTCGCGGTGCCCGACGACAAGATTGTCGGCGTGGAGATCCCGACCGGCAATCCGCTGGAGATCGACCTCGACGCCGACCTGAAGCCGACCGCCGCCCGCTATCTCGACGCCGCCCGCGCCGAAGAGCTGCCGGCCGTCGCATGAGCTGGACCGACGCCGATCGCGCCTTCATGGCTCAGGCCATAGAGTTGGCGACCGGCCGTATGGGCGAGACCTGGCCAAATCCCGCCGTCGGCTGCGTCATCGTCAAAGACGGTCGGGTCATCGCCCAGGCCGCCACGGCGCCGGGCGGGCGTCCCCATGCCGAAGAACAGGCTGTTCCCGCCGCCGGCGCGGAGGTTGCGGGCGCAACCGTCTATGTAACCTTGGAGCCGTGCGGCGCTCGGTCATCGGGTCGGCAGTCCTGCGCCCACTTTCTGACCGAGGCCCAGGTTGGGCGTGTCGTCGTGGCCTGTCTAGACCCCTCGCCCTTCGCCGCCGGCCGCGGCACCGAACGCCTGCGCGCCAAAGGCCTCACGGTCGAGACCGGGCTGATGTGCGAAGAGGGCGCGGCCCTTTGCGAGGGTTTCCTACATCGATTGGAGACCGGACGGCCGATGGTGCGGGTCAGCAAGGACGGCGCCGGTTTTGACGGGCGGTTCGCCGCTTCGCCCAAGGCGGATCTGGTGACCGAGCTGAAGCGGCTCGGCGAAGCTGGCTATACGCGTCTGTGGACCTCGCCGGGAGAGCTGGCGGAGGCGCTTCGTGAACAGGGTCTGCTGACCGAGTGACAACCGCCTGTTGCGCAAGGCTTTCTTAAGTCGATCTGCGTTAATCTGGTTCAATGGCCCAGGCAGCTGAACCCATTGTGCGCAAACGCCTGACCCAGGCGGAAGTGGACGTGATCTGCGCCCGTCACGACCGACTGTTCCAGGCCCGCCCCGGCGGCGCCCGCGCGGTCTTCGCCTGGATGGATATCTCCGGCCTGAAACTGACCGGCCGCAACCTGGCGGATGCCGATTTCGCCGCCGCCTGTCTGGAAGGTTGCGACCTGACCGGCGCCAAGCTGGACAACGCCAACTTCTTTGGCGCGGACATGCAGGATGCGGTTTTGGCCGAGTCCAGCCTGCGCCGCGCCGATCTTCGTGGCGCCTGTCTGCGGGGCGCGGACCTGTCCGGCGCTGATCTGTTTGAGGCCGACCTACGCGAGGGCACCATCGCCGCCGCAGACGCGAAACTGGGCTTCAAGGTTATCGAGCCCCGCCATCGCCAGGAGACCGAGGCCACCGGCGCCTGCCTGGCCGGCGCCAATCTTCAACGCTCCAAGATGTCGGGCGTCATCGCGATCAAGGCCGATTTTTCGGGCGCGGTTATGAAGGATTGCAAGATGATCCGCGCCAATCTCAAACAGGCCGACTTCCGGGGCGCCGACTTGGCCGGTGCGGATCTGTCGGGCGCCAACCTGTCCGGCGCCGACATGCGCGACGCCATTCTGGTGGGCTGCAAGATGACCATGTGGTGCGCCGACGGCGCCAATATGGAAGGCGCACTGACGGACAAGAGCACGGTCGGCGAGTCCGTTGACCGAATGCCGGCGGCCGAGATGCTGCGTGTCCATGCACGCTGGTGCGAGACAGGCGGGGCCGAGGGCCAGCCGTCCGTCTTCGATGGGGTCGATCTGCGCCCGCTGAAATCGATCACGGGCCTGAACCTTACCGCCCTGTCGGCAAAGGGGGCGGTCTTCTATGGGTTGGACATGGAGGGGGTGCAGCTTCAGGGCGCGCACCTCGAAAACGCCGACCTGCGCTCAGCCAAGCTTTACCGCGCCGATCTGAGGGGCGCCCGATTGAAGAACGCCAAGCTGAACGGGGCGGACATGCGCGGGGCGCAACTGGGCCCCTTGTTGATCGGTGCGGATCGTCTGCTTTCCGCTGATCTGAGCGGGGCGGTGCTGCGGGGCGCCGACCTTTCGGGCGCCGACCTGCGCCGCGCCGTCATGACGGGCGCGGACCTGGGGCGGGCGATCCTGCACGGCGCCCAGACCCGTCAACTGGACCTTACGGACGCCAATCTGACGGGCGTCTGCGGCCTAGTCCTGGACGACCAGGCCGCCTAAGCCCTTAAGCCAAGGCCTTCAATTGATCGACCAGGTCGGTCTTCTCCCAGCTGAAGCCGCCCTCGGCGTCCGGCGCGCGACCGAAATGCCCATAGGCGGTGGTGCGGGCGTAGATCGGCTTGTTCAGCCCCAGATGGCTACGAATGGCGCGCGGCGTGGCGCCGCCGATCAGGCCCAGCAGCTTCTCTTCCAGCAGGGTTTCGGAGATCTTGCCGGTGCCGTGCAGATCGACGTGGATCGACTGGGGTTTGGCCACGCCGATGGCATAGGAGATCTGGATGGTGCAGCGGTCAGCGAGGCCGGCCGCGACGACGTTCTTGGCCAGGTAGCGGCAGGCGTAGGCCGCCGAACGGTCCACCTTGGTCGGATCCTTGCCCGAGAAGGCGCCGCCGCCGTGGGGCGCCGCGCCGCCGTAGGTGTCGACGATGATCTTGCGCCCGGTGAGGCCGGCGTCGCCGTCCGGGCCGCCGATTTCAAAGATGCCGGTCGGATTGATGTGCCAGACGGTGTCCTCGTCGGTAAAGCCCTCGGGCAGAACCTCCAAGATATAGGGTTTGACGATCTCCGCGACCTGCTCGGAGCTCAGGCCCTTGGCGTGCTGGGTCGACAGGACGATTGAGGCGGCGCGTTTGGGCTTGCCGTCCTCATACTCGATCGTGACCTGGCTCTTGGCGTCCGGCTCAAGCTGCGAACCGCCGGCATGACGCACCTCGGCTAGGCGCTTCAGGATGTTGTGGCTGTACTGCAGGGTGGCCGGCATCAGCTCCGGCGTCTCGTTCGAGGCATAGCCGAACATGATGCCCTGGTCGCCTGCGCCCTCGTCCTTCTCATTGGTCGAGTCGACGCCGACGGCGATGTCGGCGGATTGGGCATGCAGGTAGCAGGCGTATTCGGCCGTTTCCCAGTGGAAGCCGTCCTGCTCATAGCCGATGTCCTTGACCGCCGCCCGAACCAGCGGTTCCAGGCTGTCGATGATGGCTTGAGTAAAAGCTTCGTTCTGTTCCTTCGTGTTGCCCGGCTGGGTGGCGCGTACTTCGCCGGCGAGCACGATCCGCTGGGTGGTGACCAAGGTCTCGCACGCCACGCGGGCTTCGGGATCTTTCGACAGGAAGGCGTCGACGACGGTGTCGGAGATGCGGTCGGCGACCTTGTCGGGGTGACCCTCGGACACGCTTTCCGAGGTGAAGAGGAAGGAGGAACGAGCGGCCAATAGAGGCTCCTGTCTGTGTCAGCCCAACAAACATATAAAGACATGCTTATATGTTCAAGTGATCTTCCGGTCTTTGGCGATTGGGCACACGTCGTATCTGGTTGTCATTGCAAATTCCTCTATGACAAGGGTGGGGGAGTGCGTGAATGCCTGACAACCTGTCGTCGAGAGAGATAGAGTGCGTTCGTCTGGCAGGGCTGGGCCTTGAGGATGCGGAGATTGCCGCGTGCATGGGCCAGTTGCACCGGCGTCAGCCGGACGACGGCCCGGCGTTTTGGACCGGCTGGTTTCTGCCGGCTCCACGTCGTGGCGTCGGGAGAAGATTAGCGGTCGTCGTCGCTGGCGCCGCCGGCGCTCAGGTTCTGGCGCTCGGCGCCCATGCTTCTTCCCTGATGGGGCGGACCTGGTCCATCGTCAGCACGCGCGTGGTGGCCTGGTGGCAATCATGGCTCGCGACCTCTTCGGCATTTGGAACGCGAACGTCGCCCCTCTACGCCAATCAAAAACCAGTTCGCGCCACATCGCGCTAATCTTAAACGCTAAGGGTATTAACTGTGACTGCTAAATCTCTCGCGAACTTCATGCCGCTGTTCCGATCATGGTTCGAAACTGCCCATATCGCAGAAAAGCTCGGCGTCTCCAGCCTCGCGTCAAGCGGCGATAACCTGCTTCTCGCCGAGTTGGATCTGGGTCCCATGGTCGAGGCCGAGGCGCGGCTGCTGAACCACGCCCCATCCAGCGCCCTCGAGGCTGCCTGCATGTTGGAAATCGTCCGTCAGAACATCGCCGACTCAGGCCGTTCCGACAGCCTCGATGCGCGGGCCCTGGAGGCCGTCCAATCGTGGCTGGCGGACCTCGCGGTTGGCGGGGAGGCTGGGCCAGCCATGGAACGGCTGCTGCGAACCCGCCCCTGATCTCAGCCGCGCAGGCCCTTTGCAACGACCAACAGGGCGTCGCGCTTTTCGGCGTCGTGTATGTTGCGGAAGGCGGAAAGCAATTCCGCCACCCCTGGGGAGGCGAGAACCAGTTCGTCGCCCTCTGCCGTCTCCAGTTCGCCCAACAAGGCGGCGCCGGTCGATTTCAGAACGGCGGCGATCTGCAGCAGTCGAGCGGCCGATACACGGTTCACACCGCGCTCGTACTTCTGGATCTGCTGGAAGGTCACGCCGGCGCCGGCGGCGAGTTGGGCCTGGGTTATGCGGAGTTCTTCGCGACGGCTGCGGATGCGCGCGCCGATGGCGATGTCGATGGGATCTACAGTGTCGCTCATCTTGGCCTTCGGGGGGGGGACGATAATGCCGTCGTCAGGCCCCAAATCATCGAAGGCGTCAAGCCGTAGCTGCACTTTAGAGGAATGCTACGTACTCAGACTATCATTCTTCTCAACCATGAAGCGATTATCAAGGTTAAGGTGTTGAGGCTACAATATTAAGTCTCAGGTGTACCGCCTTATGTTTCAATTCTGAAACGATCCAAGGCAAGCTCGGTGTTTGCTTCAGACCTGCGAAAACGAAGGCCGGAAGGTGGTGCCGCTTGCGTGACTCGAACACGCGACCCCCTCATTACGAATGAGGTGCTCTACCGGCTGAGCTAAAGCGGCCCGGTTGCGAAGGCGAAGCAGCCCGCGCGAGAGGCGCTCTTTATACGGGCGTATCGCGCTTGCCAAGCGCCGCTTTCAAGGTCGCCAACAATGTCGCCTCGTCGGGCCGTTCAGACACGGCCGGGGTGAGGCCAAGGGCGACCAGGGGCGTAGCGGCTGCGTCCGAGATACAGGCGCAAATGACAGCGGCGGGCTGGGTCATGCAGGACGCCAGCGCCTCTCCGGCGCGCGGGGAATGGATCAGCACCGCGTCGCAAACGGGCGGTATGAGCGGTGTGTGGGTCGTGCGATACGCGCTCAGGATCTCGACGGTGATGTTGCGAGCGCCTGCGGCCTCCAGAGCAGCGGATAGGTCGCCGGCGGGTGTCTCGGCCAGCGGCGCCAGCAGGACCGCGTCGTTCAATTCAGCAGCGATCAACCGCGCCAGGGCGGTCAGGTCGCCGTCAGCGGATCGGACGGCGACGAATCCGGCCTGACGTGCGGCCTGGGCCGTGGTCTCGCCGACCGCGAAGACTGGACGGTCGCGACGCGGTGTCAGGGCTGCGAAGGCTGCGACGCCATTGGCGCTGGTGAAGGCCAGGGCGGCGAATCGGTCCAGGTCTGGAAGGGCAGGCTTCAGATGTTCGACCGCCAGCAGCGGATGGACGAGCGGCTCGAGCCCCATGTCGCGCAGGCGTGCTGCGGTGCGCGACGCGCCCGGCTCGGCGCGAGTGACCCAGACGCGCGGTTTCGCCGGCTTGTCGGGGCGGGGGGCGGTCACCCGTCCAGGGTCGAGGGATCGACCTCCTGATCGCCTGCGAAGGCGTGGACCTCGCCGCCGAGCCGCTGGCCTAGGGCGCGGGCGTCGGCCTCGTTGGGTTGGAACAGCTCGCCGGCGCGGCGCCAGCGCGCCGATCCGTTGGGGCTGAGCATTTCGGTGGTCAGACGCAAGGTGTCGCCCTCGATCAGGGCGTGGGCGCCGACCGCCGTCCGGCACGACCCCTCCAACGCCGTCATGGCCCCCCGTTCGGCGGCGACGGCGACGGCGGTTTCAGGGTGGTTAAGGGCCGCGACCCAGCGGGCGTTCAGGGGGGCGTCGATGTCGGCGGCGCGGGTCTGGATGGCCAGAGCGCCCTGGCCCGGCGCCGGCAGGAAGGCGTCCAACGACAGCTTCTCGCGAATATGTTCAGTCACGCCCAGCCGGGTCATGCCCGAGACAGCCAGCAGTATGGCGTCGAAATCCCCGTCGGCCGCTCGCCGCAGACGGGTGTCGATGTTCCCGCGCAGCATTTCGATCTTCAGGTCCGGCCGCAGGGCCAGGGCCTGGGCCTGACGACGCAGGCTGGCCGTGCCCAACCGGGCGCCGAACGGCAGTTGGTCGAAACTGGCGAAGTCGCGGCTGATGAAGGCGTCGCGGGCGTCCTCGCGTTCCGGGACTGCGGCGATACACAGGCCCTCGGGCTGTTCTGCGGGGACGTCCTTCATGGAATGGATGGCGATGTCGATCCGGCCGTCCAGCAGGGCCTCCTCGATTTCCTTGGTAAACAGGGCCTTGCCGCCCAGTTCCATCAGGCGGCGGTCCTGGATCCGGTCGCCGGTGGTGACGATCTCGACCAGGGGTACGGCGGCCTCGATTTCGTCTTCGGGCACGCCCAGCGCGCGACCGATCGCCCGTTGCATCATGCCGGATTGGGCCAGGGCCAGTTTCGACCGCCGGGTGCCGATGCGGAGAGGAAGGGTCATGATCGTTGCTTACCGGACGCCGGATCGCTACCTCGACCCGATGGAGAGTTCCGCCGACTATAGCAGCGGCGCCGCAGCGGCAACTGGACGGGATGTCCCCCCCGTTTCTGGTGAAGCCCTGACGGTGCTGGGTCTCGAGACCAGCTGCGACGAAACCGCCGCCTCGGTGGTGCGCCTGTATCCGTCCGAGCGGGGCGGCCGGGCCGAGGTCCTGTCCTCGGTCGTCCATAGCCAGATCGACGACCACGCGGCCTATGGCGGCGTCGTCCCAGAAATCGCCGCTCGCAGCCATGTCGAGATGATCGCCGAGGTCACGCGCCGCGCCATGGCCGAATCCGGCCTGGGCTATGACGGTCTGGACGGGATCGCTGCGACGGCGGGGCCGGGTCTGGTCGGGGGCGTTATGGTGGGCCTGAGCTTCGGCAAGGCTGCGGCCCTGGCGCGCGGACTGCCCCTGGTGGCGGTCAATCATTTGGAGGGACATGCGGTCTCGGCCCGGTTGGGCGAGGAAGTCGCCTATCCCTTCCTCCTGCTGCTGGTGTCCGGCGGCCATTGCCAACTGCTTGAGGTGCGCGGCGTCGGCGACATGAGTCGCATCGGCGCCACCATCGATGATGCGGCGGGGGAGGCGTTCGACAAGATCGCCAAGGCGCTGGGCCTGGGTTATCCCGGCGGGCCCGCGCTGGAGCGGCTGGCGGCCCAGGGCGACGGCTCGAAGATCGACCTGCCGCGCGCCCTGCTGGGGCGCAAGGATTGCGACTTTTCCTTCTCGGGCCTGAAGACGGCGGCCTTCCGTATCGCCCAGACGTGCGAGACCGAGCAGGACAAGGCTGATCTGGCCGATGCGGTCCAGACCGCCATCGCTCGACAATTGTCGGATCGGTCCGAGCGGGCCCTGGCTGCCTATGCCGAGACCCATGAGCACCGGCTATTCGTTGTGGCTGGCGGCGTCGCGGCCAACAAGACCATTCGCGCCACCTTGCAGGCGACGGCGGCGAAACACGGTTTCGACTTCCTGGCGCCGCCCATGGCCTATTGCACCGACAATGCGGCAATGATCGCCCTGGCGGGCGCGGAACGGCTGGCGCTGGGCCTGACCAGCGAGATCGACGTGGTCGCCCGGCCGCGATGGCCGCTGGACGAAGCGCGCGCTCTGGCCGATCCTTCGCACAAGCCGGGTCGCAAGGGCGCGAAAGCATGACCAACGAGACCGCCCCGGGAGGGCCCATGGAATTCCGCACCGCAGGTGTCATCGGCGCCGGCGCCTGGGGCACGGCCCTGGCCCAGGTCTGCGTCCGCGCCGGGCTGGACACGACGCTTCAGGCGCGCGAGCCCCAGTTGGTCGAGACTTTGGCGGCCACGCGGGCCAATGATCTTTATTTGCCGGGCGTCACCCTGGCTGAGGATCTCAAATTCACCGCCGACCTGGCTGATCTGCGCGACTGCGACCTGATCCTGGCCGTGCCCCCGGCCCAGCATATGCGCGGCGCCCTGACCGCTTTTGCACCCTATCACCGCGCCGGCGTGCCGGTCGTGCTTTGCTCCAAGGGCGTGGAGCGGGGCACGATGAAGCTGATGACCGAGGTGCTGGCCGAGACCCTGCCGGACGCCCCGGCGGCGGTTCTGTCCGGCCCCAGTTTCGCCGGCGAAGTGGCGCGCGGTCTTCCGACCGCCGTCACCCTGGCCTGCGCCGATCCCGTGCTGGGCCAGGCCCTGCTGAACACCTTGTCGGCGCCGGGCTTCCGTCCCTATCTGGCCACCGACCTGATCGGGGCCGAGGCGGGCGGGGCGCTGAAGAATGTCCTCGCCATCGCCTGCGGCGTGTCCGAGGGGCGTCAACTGGGCCGTAGCGCCCACGCCGCCCTGATCACGCGCGGCTTTGCGGAGATGACCCGCCTCGCCGTCGCCATGGGCGGCCAAGCCGAGACGGTTGCGGGCCTGTGCGGTCTGGGCGACCTGGTTCTGACCTGTTCCAGTCCCCAGTCGCGCAACATGAGCCTGGGTCTGGCTCTGGGCCAAGGCCAGACGGTGGAACAGGCCTTGGCGGGCAAGCGCTCGGTGGCCGAGGGCTATGAGAGCGCGCCGGCCGTGCGCGAACTGGCCGCCCGTCTGGGTGTGGAGACCCCCATTGCCGAGGGCATCGCCGCCCTGCTGGCGGGTGAAATCACTGTGGACGGCCTGATCGACGGCCTGTTGTCGCGCCCCTTGAAGGCCGAGCGGGTCTGACCCCCGTGTCCGACGAAGCGACCGCGCGCAAGCGAGTCTGGAAGACGCCGCCCGGCGTGACTTTGTGCGCCGAGGCCGACATCGCCGATCCCGGCTCGCGCGGTTTCGTTCTCCAGATCGGCGACGCCTTCTTCCACGGTTTCTTGGTGCGCAAGAACGGGGCGGTCGCCGGCTGGATTGATCGCTGCCCGCACGCCGGCTTCCCCATTGCCATGGAGCTGGACCGCTATCTGACGCCTGATGGCTCGCTGATCCTGTGCGGCTGGCACGGCGCGGTGTTCGAACCGCTGACGGGCGAGTGCGCGGGCGGTCCGTGCGCAGGCGGGCGGCTGACGCCCTGGCCGGTGGTTGCGACCGCAGGGATTGTTCGCACAGCCTGAAGTCCTGCTTGGACTGACGAATCTGGTCAGATATTGCGTTTGCGACCGCTGCCCATGGGCGCTCTTACATTTCAGATCGGAAATATTGAATGTCTTAAATGTCCTGACGACGTCATCAAGGAAAATATAGTTTGTTGTAATCTTTCAATATTGAAATATTGGGGCGAAAGACTGTGATTGTCATTTATACTTCACATTTTTTTCGAGAATTGTTCTGCTGAACCGATTACCGGGCGAGCGATGGGAGAGCCGATACGGCCGCCCGTACGCATCAATCGGGGATCGATTAAATGACAAGCCGCAAACAGCTGATCTGGGCGACAACCGCCCTGGCCGGCGTTCTCTCTCTCGCCGGAACCGCCTCCGCCCAATCAACGGGCACCGAAGCCGCCGAATTGAACGAAATCGTTGTCACGGGTCAGCGCGGTCCGCGCACCATCGACGGCGTGATCACCGCCGAGCAGGTCGGCAAGAGCCGCTCGACCATCAATCAGGAGCTGATTTCGACCCAGGTCTCGGGCCAGTCGATCAACGAAGTCCTGAACCTGGTTCCGGGCATGAACTTCACCAACAACGACCCGTACGGTTCGTCGGGCGGCAATATCCGCCTGCACGGCTTCGACGGCCCCCGCATCGCCCAGACCTTTGATGGCATGCCGCTGAACGATTCGGGCAACTACTCTCTCTATACAAACCAGCAACTCGACAGCGATCTGATCGACAAGGCGACGGTCAACACCGGCACCACCGACGCCGACAGCCCGACCGCCTCGGCCACCGGCGGCACGATCAACATCTCATCGATCAATCCGACCGAAGACTTCGGCGGCTGGGTGCAGGGCTCGCTCGGCGACTTCAACTATCAGCGCTTCGCCATGCTGCTGAACACCGGCGCTGTCGGCCCTTGGGGCACGCGCGCCTGGTTCGCCTATTCCGACCAGTCCTATGACAAGTTCAAGGGGCAGGGCGATCTGAACAAGATCCAGTACAACGCCAAGATCTACCAGCCGATCCGCGACAACGGCGACTTTGTCTCGCTGGCCGCGCACTGGAACCGCAATCGCAACAACGCCTACAACGGCCCGTATCTGATCCAGTCGGCTACGGACTCGCGTTCCGACGTTGAGGTTAGCCCCTATGGCTGGGATGTGGATTTCACCCCGACCTATACGGCCCCGACGTTTGTCAACGGCTCGGCCGACGTCGATCAGAACGGTAGCGGTGCATCTACCTATTGGGGTCTCCGCATCAACCCCTCGGACACAGGCAATATCCGCGGACAGTCGCGCTTCACCTTGACTGAGGGCCTGATCTTCACGTTCGACCCTTCGTTCCAATATGTCCTGGCCAATGGCGGATCGCAGAATACCCGCCTGAGCGAGACCGATGCCCAGCTGCGCGGTTCGCACACCTCGGGCGGCGTGGACCTGAACGGCGACGGCGACACGCTGGACAGCGTTCGCGTTATGACGCCGTCGAATACCCACACCCAGCGCTATGGCATCAACACGTCGCTGCTGTGGTCGCCGAGCGAGAACCACTCGTTCCGCCTCGCCTATACCTATGATCGGGCGCGTCACCGTCAGACGGGGCAGTACGGCTATGTCGACTATACGAACGCTTCCGCGCCGGTCTTCGCCGACACCTGGGGCGGCTTGAAGGAAGAGGACAACCGGGTCGTCAACCTGGACGGCTACGCCCTGCGTTCGCGTGACCGCCTGTCCTATGCCGAACTGAACCAGTTCGCCGTCGAATATCGCGGCAAGTTCATCGACGACCACCTGCGTCTGAGCCTGGGCGTCCGCGCGCCCTTCTTCAAGCGCGAGATGAACCAGTACTGCTACTCGGCGAAGGGCACGAGTTCGGTGCTGTGCACCACACAGACGGCGACGGTTTCGCCGAACTCGACGGCCAACTATACCTACTACCGCTTCGGCACGTCGACGACCGACTACATCGCCCCTTACAGCCGCGAGAAGACGTTCGACGACATCCTGCCGAACGTGAACGCCACCTGGCGCTTCAACTCCGCCCACAGCGTGTACGGCTCCTATGCGGAAAGCCTGACCCTGCCGCGAACGGACAATCTGTACACGGTGATCTACAACGATGATGGCGACCTGGTCAGCCCGATCGTCGATCCGGAGAAGAGCAAGACCTTCGACATCGGCTATCGCTATCAGAGCGGAACCCTGATCGCCTCGGCCAGCGTCTGGTACAGCAAGTTCGAAAACCGCATCCTCTCGACCTATGATCAAGAGACCGAAATCTACGCCGACCGCAACGTCGGCGACGTAGACCTGAAGGGCTTCGACGCCCAGCTCGGTTTCTCGCCGATCGAGCCCCTGTCGATCTATCTGTCGGCCTCTTACAACGACAGCGAGATCAAGGACGACGTGGTCTATAACACGACCACGACCTACAATACGGCCGGCAAAACCCTGGTCGAGGTTCCGGACTGGACCTTCGGTCTGCGCGCCCAGTACGAAGCCGGTCCGCTTCAGACGGGCGTTCAGGTCAAATACGTCGGCGAGCGTTGGGTCACCGACGTCAACGATCTGAAGGTCGACGCCTATACGACCGTCAACGCCGACGCCCGCTTCGACCTGGGCTATTTCGGCATGGCCGGCACCTATGTGCAACTGAACGTCATCAACCTGTTCGACGAGGACTATTATGGTTCGCTCGGAACGATCGTGACGGTCACGCCCGGAGAGCCCGGCTACAGCGCGTCTACCCGTCCCTATGCGTCGCAAGGCGCGCCGCGGACGATCCAGGCCTCGGTCCGTTACGCCTTCTGACGATCTGTGGGGATCCGCCTCCGGCGGCGTCCTTAGGCGAAACGCCCCGGAGCTTAGGCTCCGGGGCGTTTTCGTTTGGGCGTCGATCAATCGGCGCCCCGGCTCAGGCGGCCAAGGCGGTCTTCATCGGCGTGACCGAAGACGTCGGCCGCCGGGTCGGCAGGTCGAAGCTGACTACGGTGCCGACGCCGGGTTCGCTCTGCATCGCCAGCTGGCCGCCGTGCAACTCGATCAGCGACTTGGTCAGGGCCAGGCCCAGGCCGGTGCCTTGGGTGGTCTTCGAATGCTGGCCCTCGACCTGTTCGAACGGGCGAGCCAAACGCAGCAGATCCTCAGGCGCAATCCCGATGCCCGTGTCGGCGCAGGCGACCCGAATACGATCCTCGCCGGCCGGTCCCCTGAACGGCGTCAGCGACAGGGTGACGGCGCCGCCCTCGGGCGTGAACTTCACGGCGTTGGAAATCAGGTTCAGCAGGATCTGTTTCACGCCCCTCTGGTCGGCCTCGATATCGGGCAGGTCGCCGGCCTCGACGGTCAGGGTCAGGCCTGCGTCCTCCGCCTTGCCGCGCATCAGACGGACCGCGTCGTCGCACACCTCGTGCAGCGATACGGGCTCGTAGTGCAGGGTCATCTTGCCGGCCTCGATCTTGGCCATGTCCAGGATGTCGTTGATCAGGCTGAGCAGGTGCTGGCCCGACTTCAGGATGTCGCCGGCATAACCCTTGTACTTGTCGCCTATGGGGCCGAACAGTTCGGCGGCCATGATCTCCGAGAAGCCGTTGATGGCGTTCAGCGGGGTGCGCAATTCGTGGCTCATATTGGCCAGGAATTCGGACTTGGCCTGGTTGGCGGCTTCGGCCCGGGTCATGGCGACCTCGTATTTCCGCGCCAGTTGCGACAGCATCTGCTGGCTGGATTCCAGCTGGGCCACGGTCCGGCTCAGATCTTCGACGGCGCGGCGGCGCTCGGCCTCCTCGCGCTTGATGGCGGTGATGTCGGCGGCGGTGACGACCGATCCGCCTTCGGAGGTGAAGCGTTCGGACAGCTGAAGCCAGCGCCCGTCATGCAACTCGACCTCACGCAGCCCTGCGCGCCCATGCGCCGGGGCATGTTCGGCCTTGATGGCCAGGGCGGCGATCCGGTTCAGCTCATCCTTGGCCGCACCGCGTCGCACGACGCCTCGCTCGAATCCGAAGGCGTCCTCGAAGGCCTGGTTCGACAGGATCAGACGGCCGTGCCGGTCGAACAGGACGAAGGCGTCGGAAATGCTCTCCACCCCGTCTCGCAGCCGGCTTTCGGCCGACTGGGCGGCCGCCTTGGCGCGGCGTGCCTCGGTGATGTCCAGCGCCACCCCCAGAATGACCGAAAAACCGGCCTCGCCGCGTTCGCCGCGCGCCTGCCCCCGCGCATCGATCCAGCGGGTGCGCCCGCCCTCGCCGGGGACGGGGAAGGTCACCTCGAAGGCGCCATAGGCCGAGGCCTGGCGAAGGGCGTGCCGCACTTCGTCGCGGAAACGAGGATGGATGCGGGCCATCACCGCATCGCTGGACGTCACGCCGCCCCGTTCGAAGCCCAACAGGGTCGCCATGTAGTCGGACAGTGTGACTTCCTCGGCCTCCAGGTCCCATTCCCACACCCCGCAACGGGCGGCTTCCACGGCGACGCGGAACCGGCGCTCGGACGAGGCCCATTCGCGGCTGGCGCGGGCCCGGCGCACGCCTTGCCAAAGGAACAGGCCTACGACGCCCAGCCCCAGAACGATGGGCGCGCCCAGAACCCAGGAGTCGTCGATCAGCGCGGCCAGCCCGTGCGCCGACGGTTCGCCCGACGCCACCACATAGGGACCGCCTGGCGTGACCGGCACGGCCACGACCGTGCGCTCGACACTGCCGGTCTTGATCTCGCGCGGCTGATCCAGCGAAGCCAGGTCGCCCGCCGCGACGCCCAGCACGGCCTGGGCCGGTTTGCCTTGCTCGTCGGCGTTTGGGGAGGCCAGGACGATCCCCGCGGCGGAAACGATCCGTATGCCGGCGTCCTTCTCAAGGGGCGGCGTGATCCGCGCTTCCAGCCGTCGTTCCCAGAGGTCGGATCCAGGCATTGCGATCTCGCCCTCGCCCTGGCTGGCCAGGACGGCGCCATCGGCGCCGATGACGGTGAAGCCAATGTCCGGCGCCGCCTGACGCGCGGCCTCCACGACGGCGATGGGTTCGGCGTCCTCACTCAGGGCGGCTTCGCCGGCGTCCAAACCGTCGCGCGCAGTGCGCATCAGGTCCGCGGTCCGGCGGGCCGTCAATTGCGCATTGAGGGTCAAATTCTCTTCGCTGAGGCGCAGCGCCTCACGGACGGGGCGGCCGGCCTCGCGTGACAGCAGAAGGCCGTAGCCGGTGGCGCCCAAGGCTAGAACCAGGGCGCCGATCCGCATCCAGGCCGGAGCGCCGGAGGCGCGGTCGGTGGCGCGTCGACCCCGTCCTTCCTGCCTCCGCTCCATGCCCCGCAAGGCGATCTCCCGACCAAATCAGCTTCAGGGGGAATCTAGGCTGCGTCGCGGATTCCTGTCGAGGCTTGGTTAACGGTTTCTGAACCTCAGGCGGCCGCCGCCGGGGATGGAATCCGCGCCGGCGGCGATTCAAGTATCTCGGTGACCGGCCGTAGGGTGTCGCGAGCCTGTCGCGCCAACGCCAGAAGCGCGGGCGGAGCGTCGTCGGGCGCCTCAGCCACCAAATCGATCAAGCTCTCGGCCAGTTGCATCAGGCGCGGCGCGGTGGCGATCAGCCGGGCTTGGAATTCGATTTTCTCAGGGTCCCGGTCATATTCCGCCCCCGGCACCCGCCAGCCGCCCCAATCGGCGGTGTCGGTGACGACGACGGGGTAGGTTCCAGGCTGGGGATGATGCAGGCAGTCTTCCTCCGCCTGCCATTTGTTGCGCGCCCGCAGCAGGCGCCAGTCACCGACTTCGGCGCCGGCGGCGTCTTCTGCAGCCATCATCAGTTCGGTGGCGGCGAATTCACGCCCAAGGCCCACGTCGTAAGTGACGCGCACCGGCTCGTCGAAACCCTTGGCCCAGACGGGCTGAACCTTTTCGATCGTGGCCCAGGCGCCGACGCATTCGACCCAGACTTTTTGACCCTTCTGGAACTGCGCGCGCGCCATCCCACCCTCCAGCGATTTCCGCGAGGATGCATGACGGGCGTTAGCGTCCGGTGTGAGGGTTGGGTTAACGCGAAATACTCTCCAGCGTCTCGCCGGCGTACTTCTCCTTGACCCGCGTGGACAGGTCTCCCAGCGAGATTACCCCGACGATCCGGCCGTGTTTGTCCACCACGGGCGCGCGTCGGATTTGGCGCGACCCCATCAGGTCGAGAACGGACTTCAGGTCGTCAGTGTCCAAGACAGTGTGCGGATCACGGGTGATATATTCGACGACAGGCGCCGTGGGGGCGGCGCTGGCGGCGAGGGCGCGCACGACGATGTCGCGATCGGTGATGGCGCCGATCAGTTGGTCGCCGTCCGCCACGGGCACAAAGCCGAAGTCGCCCTTCGCCATCCGCGCCGCAACCTCCTGGATCGTATCGCCGGGGTGGGCCAGGTGGACATCCCTGGTCATGACGTCGCGGATTTTCATCGGATTTCCTCGTGAAGGCTTGACGGTAAAACCCGTCGAAAGCAGCGGGGTTCCGCTGTGACCCGCCGCAGTGCGGCGAGCTGAGGCCGTTACGCTGTCATTTTGCCCGCGTCCGAAAATCGCCAGCCCTTGGGCCTGGATTTGATGTCAGATGGCGCATCCAGACAGGAGATCAGCATGACCGACCAAACACGCCGCGCCCAAGTCTTCCGCGACCTGCATCGCCAGCGCGGTCTGATCCTGCCGAACGCCTGGGACGCCGCCAGCGCGCGAGTGTTCCAAACCTCAGGGTTCGCCGCCGTGGCCACCACCAGCGCAGGCGTCGCCTGGGCGCGCGGCGCTCGCGACGGCGAGGCTCTGACGCGCGCCGAGATGATGCGGGAGATCGCGACCATCGCCCGCGCCCTCGATCTGCCGCTGAACGCCGATGTCGAGGCCGGTTACGGCCCCACCGCGGCCGATGCGGCCGAGACCGCGCGCCAGGCCTGGGCGGCCGGCGCCGTCGGCGTAAACTTTGAGGACGCGGACTATGCTGCGCCCGGCGCTCTTACATCGGTGTCCCATCAGCAAGCCCGCATCGCCGCGATGCGCGACGCCGTGCCTGAAATCGTCATCAACGCTCGCACGGACGTCTTCTTGTTGGGGTTGGGCGACAGCGAGGTCGAGCGGGTCGGAATGGCGATCGAACGGGGTCGCGCCTGGTTGGAGGCGGGGGCGGATGTCGTCTTCCTGCCGGGTGTGACCGATCCCGCCGTCGTGAAGCGTCTGGCCGATGGGGTCGGCGGGCCGATCAGCCTGATGGCGGGGCCGGACGCGCCGCCGGCGACGGCGCTGTTCGCGGCGGGCGCTTGTCGGATCAGCACCGGCCCCTATCCGATGCGCGCCATTCTGGAGCGGTTGAAAAGCCTGGCGGATGGACTGGCCGCCGATTGGTCGGTCATGTCCCCTGCCGGAGACGGCCTGACGAAAATCGGCGTCGTCTTTGGTTGATCGCGGCGTTGGTGTGGGCGGATAGGGCTCGCATTATCGCGTCCGCTTCCCCAATATTGTGGTTCGCATATCAGGGGACATGATGGCCGAGGCGGCGACGGGACTGGATCTGGGCGCGGCTGCGGCCCTGCTGGCGGCGGGCGTCATCGCCGTGCCGGTGTTCAAGCGGGTCGGGCTGGGGTCCGTGCTCGGTTATCTGGCGGCCGGGCTGGCCATAGGGCCGTTCGGCCTGAAGCTGTTTCAGGAGCCTGAGACCATCCTGCATGTCGCCGAGTTCGGCGTGGTCATTTTCCTGTTCATCATCGGGCTGGAGATGCGGCCCAAACGCCTTTGGGGTCTTCGGAAGGAGATCTTCGGTCTGGGCGCGGCCCAGGTCCTGTTCTGCGGCCTGATCCTGACCCTGACCGCCATGCTCGCAGGCTTTTCGGCGCCGGTCGCCTTCGTCGGCGCCATGGGCTTCGTCCTGTCGTCCACCGCCGTCATCATGCAGATGCTGGAAGAGCGGGGCGAGATCGCGGGCGGGCCCGGACAGCGGTCCGTCTCGATCCTGCTGCTGGAAGACCTGGCCATCGTGCCGCTTCTGGCCATTGTCGCGATTCTGGCCTCGGTGCTGGGCGTGGCCAACGAGCAGGCGCCGCCGCTGTGGCAGACCATCGGCTTCGCGGTTGCTGCGGTCGGCGGCGTGCTGTTGGCCGGCAAATATCTGGTCAATCCGATCTTTCGCCTGTTGGCGCGGTATGGCGGGCGCGAGGTGATGACGGCCGCCGCCCTGCTGGTGGTGGTCGGCGCCGCCTGGGCCATGTCGCTGGGCGGGCTGTCGATGGCCATGGGCGCCTTCCTGGCCGGGGTGCTGCTGTCTGAATCGACCTTCCGTCATCAGTTGGAAGCCGATGTGGAGCCGTTCCGCGCCATCCTTCTGGGCCTGTTCTTCCTCAGCGTCGGCATGTCGCTGGACCTGTCGGTCGTGGTCGCCGACTGGCGTCTGGTCGTCGGCGGCGTGGTCGCTTTCATGGCGGTCAAGGCGCTGGGCATCTATGGCGTGGCTCGCCTGTTCAAGGCTTCGCACCACGAGGCGGTGGAACGGGCGGCCCTGTTCGCCCAGGGCGGCGAGTTCGCCTTCGTCCTTTACGGTGCGGCGGTGACGGCCGGTCTGTTCGACGCTCAGGTCGGGGCCATGCTCTCGGCCATCGTCATCCTGTCCATGGCCTTGACGCCCCTGACCAGCCTGATGACCCGGCGCCTGCTGCCAAAGCCGAGGGTGTCTGCCGAGGACGCCGAAGGCGTGGACTTCGCTAAGGATCTGCGCGGCCAGGTTCTGATCATCGGCTTCGGCCGCTTCGCCCAGGTGGTGTCCCAGCCCCTGCTGGCTCGCGACGTCGATGTCTCGATCATCGAAAACGACGTCGAGATGATCCAGGCCGCCTCCCAGTTCGGCTTCAAGGTCTATTACGGCGACGGCGCCCAGCTGCACACGCTGCGCGCTTCCGGCGCGGACGAGGCCGAGATCGTCCTGGTCTGCGTCGACAAGCCCGAGGTCGCCGACCGCATCGTCGAACTGGTCAAGTCCGAGTTCCCGACGACCAAGATCATGGCCCGCGCCTTCGACCGGGGCCATTCGATGCGGCTGATCCAGGCCGGGGTCGATTATCAGATCCGCGAGACCTTCGAGTCGGCGTTGAAGTTCGGCAAGCGCGCCCTGATCGAGCTGGGCATGGACGAGGGGCAGGCGGCCGAGACGATCGGCGACGTCCGCCGCCGCGACGAGGCGCGTCTCGACCTGCAATTGACCGGCGGCATCAAGGCCGGCCGCCAGCTGATGCGCGGCAATATGCCGACGCCGCAGCCCGCCCCCTACGTCAAGCCGCGCCGCGAGGGCAAACTGCTGAACGAAGACGAGGCGGGACCGCCTGCGCCGGTCGCGCGAGAAACCGTCGGCGACTGAGGTCGAGGGCGCCTGTTCGCGCCCCCCTATTCAGCCCCGCCCCGATCATGCTTTTAGAGGCGCAGTGCTTTCCTTCCGGGTCCGTCTCATGAAACGTCTCGCCATCGCCGCCCTGGCGCTCATCGCCGTCGTCGCGCCCGCCGTGACTGTCGATGCCTGGGGCAATACCGGGCACAGGCTCATTGGCGTGGCGGCGATGCGGGCCCTGCCTGACGCACTGCCCGCCTTCTTGAAGACGCCTGGCGCGATCGCCGACGTCGGCGAGCTGGCGCGCGAACCCGACCGCTGGAAGGGCGCCGGCCAGCCGCACGACCGCGAACGCGACACTGCCCACTTCATTGACCTGGATGACAACGGCCACGTCTTCGACCCGCGCGGCATGACCCTGGCCGAACTGCCGCGCCTGAAGTCCGAGTATGATGCGGCCCTGACCAAGGCGGGGCTGGACGTCGATGACGCCGGCTATCTGCCCTACGCCATGATCGACGCCTGGCAGAATCTGGGCCGCGACTTCGCCTACTGGCGCGTGTTGAACGCCGCTGAGAAGCGCGAGACCAATATGGAGCGCCAGGCCTGGTACCGGGCCGACCGCCTGCGTCGCGAGGCCCTGATCCTGCGCGACATCGGGGTCATGGGCCACTATGTCGGCGACGGGTCTCAGCCGCACCACACGACGATCCACTACAACGGCTGGGGCGACTTCCCGAACCCCGAAGGCTTCACCAGTTCGCGCCAGACCCACGCCCTGTTCGAGGGCGAGTTCACCAACCGCGTCGCTCGTCTGGACGCGGTCGAGGCCCCCATGCCGGCCGCCAATTTGGACGGGTTCGACGTCAAGGCCCGCACCGTCGCCTACCTGACCACGACTGTGGGCACAGTCATTCCCTTCTACCGGCTGGAGAAGGCTGGGGGCTTCCGCGACAGCGATCCGCGCGGCGCCGCCTTCGTCAACGAACGTCTGGCGGCGGGCGCGGCCGAGCTGCGGGACTTCATCACCGCCGCCTGGACCGCCTCGGGCAGCGCCTCCATCGGCTGGCCCGCCGTCAAGGTCGCCGAGGTTGAGGCTGGAACCGTCGATCCCTGGATCGCCATGGTCGGTGAAGACTAATGTCTGACGCACACCAAGTCCGCCTCGCTCAAGGCGCGACCCTCGAGCGCCAAGGGCGCATCCCCGAGGCCGTGGTCCTCTATCAATCCGTCGTCGCCGAGCGCCCGGAACTGGGCGATGTCTGGTACGATCTGGGCCGGCTTCTGCGGCGCATGCGTCGCCTAGACGACGCCCTGGCCGCCTATGATCAGGCCCTGGCCCAAGGCGCGCGCGACCCGCAGGAAATCCACCTGAACCGCGCCGTGATCTTCGCCGAGGATCTGAACCGGCCCGATGCGGCTGAAACCGAGCTGAAGACTGCGCTCGCGCTGTCGCCCGCCTATGCGCCCGCCCGGCTCAACCTCGGCAATCTATACGAGGACGCCGGGCGACGGGACGAGGCGCGGCAGGCCTATGAGGCCGTTCTCGCCGCCGAACCGAGCCATGGGACGGCCCTGGCGCGGCTCGCGGGGGTGCAGGCGACGGCGACGCCGGACGATCCCCTGATCGGTCGGCTGCGGTCCGCCCTGGCCGCCACGCCGGAAGGGCTGGAACAGGCGGATCTGGGTTTCGCCCTGGGGCGGATTCTGGACGCGGCGGGCGACTATGACGCGGCCTTCCACGCCTATGCCGCCGCCAACCAGGCCAGCGCCGCCCTGGCTCGGGCCAAGGGCGTCGTCTACGATCCCGCCAAGGCCGAGGCCCTCGTCGATCGGCTGATCGCGGCGACGCCGGCCCCGGTGGCGGCCCTGGAGGACGACGATCCCGCTGCGGCGCCGATCTTCATCTGCGGCATGTTCCGTTCGGGTTCGACCCTGGTCGAGCGCATCCTGGGCGGACACAGCGGCGTGCGCGCCGGTGGAGAGTTGGACCTGCTGCCGACCCTGGCCGCCAATGTCTTCAATCCCTTCCCCGAAGCCCTGGGCGTGTTCGACGACGCCAGCCGGCGCAAGATCCGCGACGTCTATCTGAACGCCGTGCGCGAGCGCGTGCCCGGCGTCGGCGTCGTTACGGACAAGCGGCCGGACAACATCCTCTATATCGGCCTGGCCAAGACCCTGTTCCCCAAGGCCCGGATCATCCACACCGTGCGCAATCCGATCGACAACGCCTTGTCGGTCTTTTTCCTGCACCTGTCCTACGACATGGCCTATGCGCTGGACCTGGAGCACGCCGCTCATTGGACGGCCCAGGAACGACGGCTGGCGGCGCACTGGAAGTCGGTCTGGCCGGACGACGTGCACGAGGTCGACTACGACGACCTGGTGGCGCGGGGCGAGCCGGCCGTGCGCGATCTGGTCCAGGCTTGCGGCCTGGCTTGGGAGCCGTCGGTGATGGATTTCCATCAGCGGCAAGGGCCGGTCCGCACCGCCAGCGTCTGGCAGGTGCGTGAGCCTCTGTACGCTCGCGCGTCAGGGCGGTGGAAGAACTATGCGCCGCACCTGGACGATCTGCGCGCAGCTCTAAACCGCTATGGTCTGGCCCGCTACGGTCTGGACGGGTAGGGAGGCGGCCATGTCCGCTTCTCCCGATTTCGCCGCCGCCGATCTCACGCCCCCCGCCGTTATCCTCGACAAGTCTCAGATGGCCGAGAACATCGGCGCCGTGGCGCGGGTGATGGCCAATTTCGGCCTGACCGACCTGCGTCTGGTCACGCCGCGCGACGGCTGGCCCCAGGAACGGGCCTGGGCCACGGCCTCGGGCGCTGACTGGGTGCTGGAGGGGGTGCGGGTGTTCGACAGCGTCGCCGAGGCGGTCGCCGACCTGAACACCGTCTTCGCCACCACCGCCCGTCCACGCGAGACGCGCCAGCCGGTTCGCACCCCGCGCGAGGCCGGCCGCATCCTGTACGACGACACCGCCTCGGGCCTGAAGACCGGCCTGTTGTTCGGCGGCGAGCGGGCGGGGCTGGAGACGACCGACATCGCCCTGTGCGCCGGCATCGTCACCATTCCCATCGATCCGAAACACCACTCGCTGAACCTGGCCCAGGCGGTGGCGATCAACGCCTATGAGTGGCGCACCCTGATCCTGGACGCCCCGCCGCCTCGCTTCCGCGACAGCGAGCCGCCGGCGTCGAACGATCTGCTGGTGGGCATGTACGAACATCTGGAGGCGGAGCTGGAGCTCGGCGGCTTCTTCTATCCGCCCGAGAAGAAGCGTTCGATGAGCCAGAACCTGCGGGTCATGCTGGGCCGCGCCGCCTTCTCCGAACAGGAGGTCGCCACCATGCGCGGCGCCATCCACGCCCTGGCCAAGGGCCGGGGGCGCGTGCTGGCCAAGCTGGCGGCCGAACGGGCGGCGAAGTCGAAGACGGACACACCCGAGTGAAGTCCCTGCTGATCTATCCGTTGGCGGCGCTGGCGGAGATCGGCGGCTGTTTCGCCTTCTGGGCCTGGCTGAAGCTGGACCGGTCGCCGTTCTGGCTGGCGCCGGGCGTAGTCTGCCTAATCGCCTTCGCCGGACTGCTGACCCTGGTCCCCAGCGACGCGGCCGGCCGGGCCTTCGCCGCCTATGGCGGGGTCTATATCTGCGCCTCTCTGGTCTGGATGGCGGTGGTCGAGAAGACGACGCCCGACCGCTGGGACCTGATCGGCGGGCTGGTCTGTCTGGTCGGGGCGGGGATTATCCTGTTTGGCCCGCGCGCCTGACCAGCCCTTCTTTCGTCATTCCGGGCGAAGCGAAGCGGAGACCCGGAACCCAGCGGCGCGCGGGAGCGCGAACCTGTCGCGGACTCTGATCTTCCAACACCTAGCGGCGGATAGATTTCGCCTTCGGCGCCGCTGGGTTCCGGGTCTTCGGGCGAAGCGGCCCTTCGCCCGGAATGACGAAAGCAGGAAGCGCCTCACCCCGCCCCCAGCAGATCCGACCAGCGCCAGCTCCCCTTGCCCAGGGCGATCCGCGCCCCTTCGGCGCCATCCTCCAGCTTCAGCACGGCGAGGCCGGTCATCCGCTGGTTCTTGCACTCGGCCGGAGCGAAGGCGACTTCCAAGGCGATGGCCTGGCGCACGCCGGCAAGGCCTTTGCCTGACTGGTTGCGGCTTTGCAGCCAGTCGCCGTCCCAGACCAGCATGGCCCGGCCCGAGGCGTTCATCTCGTGGCTGGCGGAGATGACGGCGCGGCGAACGGCGGCGTCGTCGCGCACCGCGTCCTGAACCCAGCGCACCATGTCGCAGGACCCGCCGCCCGAACCGGGGCCTGATCCCGTTCCTCCGGTGCCGCCGCTTCCGCCAACCCCGTTTCCGCCGCCGCCGCCTGGTCCCGCGCCGACCGTCATTGCGCCCGCCAGCTGGGCCGCGCCCAGCAAGGGCAGGGGCGGTCCCGGCGGCGCGGGGGCGGCGGGCAGGGGCTCCACGTCGGGCGGAAGCCGGTCCACCACCAGGCGTGGCCGCGCCGCCGCGACGGCGGGCGGCGCGCGTCGCGGGGCAGGCTTGGCCGGAGCGGGGCTCTCTTCCGCTGCGGCCGGGGCGTCCGGCGTGGGCGAAGGGGCGGGTGCGGGGACACGCGCTGGCGGAGGCGGTGGAGGGGGCGCGGCAAGTTCGACCACGATCGCCGGTTCCGGCGTCGGCAGGGTCGGCGTCTTAGGCTGGACGGCGGTCATCATCAGCACCAGGGCCGCGTGTCCGACCAGCACCGGCGCGATCGCCAGCGCCCGTCGTCGCGTCGCTGCGGCGCTCAATCGCCTATCCGTGATGTGGTGTGAGACGCCGTTCGCATGGTCATCCGCGACGAACCCCTGTAAAAAATCACGACCGCCTGTTGAAAACATCTGGTCGCGTCAGGAACGTGGCATGAGTCCGAATACAACCGGCCGCTGCTCAAGATCACAAATAGAATGTGGTGTCCGCCATACGGCGAAGCCTACTGGCGGGCCAACGTCCTGGCTCGCGCTCTGGTTCCGATCTGCCGCAATATTTGTGCGAAACAGGTGCTCATATAACGGCTAAGCTGACATTTTACCGCCCAAAGCTCGTCATTACTCCGCCTTCCCTCCTACCGCAGTTTCATCTGGCGCATGGAACTGGGCGTGGCGCCCCCAGCAAGAAGGAGACATGAACTTGAGCAGATCGAAACTCAGGACGGCGGTCCTAGGCGGCGCCCTTATCGCCCTCGGCTTCGCGGCCAGCGGCTGCGCCAGCCATCGTTTCGTGCGTGATCAGGTCGAGGTGGTGGATACGCGTGTGACCGGCGTTGAAGGCACGGCGGGCCAGGCCCTCCAACGCGCCAACGACGCGCACAAGCTGGCGGAAGGCAAGTTCCTCTATCAGGTCGTCCTGTCGGACGACTCCGTGAAATTCCCCACCGACGCGGCGGCCCTGTCACCCGAAGCCGAGCAGCGCCTGGCCCAGTTCGCCCAGCGTCTGCAGGGCGAGAACAAGAACGTCTATCTGGAAATCCAGGGCTATACGGACGCCACCGGCACGCCCGAACATAACGACCAGCTGGGCGAGCAACGGGCGGAGGCCGTCCGTCGCTTCCTGAACCGTCAGGGCGTCGCCCTGAACCGGATGGCGACCATCTCCTATGGTCAGGAGCAGCCGGTGGCCTCGAACGACACGCCGGAAGGCCGTTCGCAGAACCGCCGCGTGACCATCGTGGTCCTCGCCTAACCAGCGCCAAGGAAAAAGACCGGCG
>NZ_BSFD01000002.1:651330-690222 GCF_027922165.1 Brevundimonas intermedia | reverse complement strand
TTCGTGTCTATAGGGTGTCGAAGAAGGCGGGCACAGCTTGGGTCGCGGGGCCATAGACCCCCTCGTCGAACAGGCGCGCGCCTTGCGTCGGCTCCAGATTGATCTCCACCGTCCGCGCCCCGGCGTATCGCGCCGACTGCACGAACCCCGCCGCCGGATAGACCGCGCCCGAGGTGCCGATGGAGACGAACAGGTCGCATCTCTCCAGCGCTTGCTCGATCCGCTCCATCTCCAGCGGCGTCTCCCCGAACCAGACGATATGCGGTCGCATCCGCCCCTGCGGATGATGCGGCGAGGCCTCGTCGGCCGCCATGTCGCCGGCCCAGTCCATCACCACGCCCGAGCGGGTGCAGCGGCCTTTCAGCAGTTCGCCGTGCATATGGATCAGTTCGAACCCGGCGCCCGGCGACGTGTCGGCGTGCGCTCGGTCGTGCAGGTCGTCGACGTTTTGCGTCACCAGCAGGAAGTCGCCCTCCCACCGCGCCGCCAGCTCGGCCAAGGCGACATGCGCCGCATTGGGCCGAACCTGCGCCAACTGCCGTCGCCGCTGATTGTAGAAGTCCTGCACCAGAGCAGGATCGGCCGCATAGCCTTCCGGCGTCGCCACATCCTCGACCCTGTGCCCGCACCACAGGCCGTCGTCCGCGCGAAACGTGGGCACGCCGCTCTCGGCCGATATGCCCGCCCCGGTCAGGACGACGAGATTACGAGGCGTCATGCGCGTCATTAACGTGTCTGCTCGGGTCAGCCTACGCCCGATTTCGACGCACCCATAGGCTAGACGCGAAGCCGTCGTATCGAGTGGGGCGCCATGTCAGGTTTGGCTGACAAAAATAGACGAAAATCGACTCAAAAAAATTCGAGTCGATTCCGTTGATTCTTGGGCTGGCCTTACCGGCGTCGCTCGTGACAAACAGGCTTGAACCAAGGAGCCCCCGTCATGAAGACCCGCGCCGCCGTCGCCTTCGAAGCCAAACGCCCGCTCGAGATCGTCGAGGTCGATCTGGAGGGGCCCCGCGCCGGCGAGGTCCTGATCGAGATCAAGGCGACCGGCATCTGCCACACCGACGCCTATACGCTGGACGGCCTGGACTCCGAGGGCCTCTTCCCCTCGATCCTGGGCCATGAGGGCGCGGGCGTGGTGGTCGAGGTCGGGCCGGGCGTGACCTCGGTCGCCGTCGGCGATCACGTGATCCCGCTGTACACGCCCGAGTGCCGCCAGTGTAAGTCTTGCCTCTCGCGCAAGACCAACCTCTGCACCTCGATCCGCGCGACCCAGGGCAAGGGCCTGATGCCCGACGGCACCAGCCGCTTCAGCTACAAGGGGCAGGCCATCGCCCACTACATGGGCTGCTCGACCTTCTCCAACTACACCGTCCTGCCCGAGATCGCGGTCGCCAAGATCCGCAAGGACGCCCCCTTCGACAAGGCCTGCTACGTCGGCTGCGGCGTGACCACGGGCGTCGGCGCGGTCGTGAACACGGCCAAGGTCGAACCGGGCGCCAACGCCGTGGTCTTCGGCCTGGGCGGCATCGGCCTGAACGTCATCCAGGGGCTGAAGATGGTCGGGGCCGACATGATCGTCGGCGTCGATCTGAACCCGGACAAGGAAGAGTGGGGCCGTCGCTTCGGCATGACCCACTTCGTCAATCCGAAGGAGGTCTCGGACGTGGTCGCCCACCTGGTCGAACTGACCGGCGGCGGCGCCGACTATACCTTCGACTGCACCGGCAACACCGTGGTCATGCGCCAGGCGCTGGAGGCCTGCCACCGCGGCTGGGGCGAGAGCATCGTCATCGGCGTGGCCGAGGCCGGCAAGGAGATCGCCACCCGACCCTTCCAACTGGTCACCGGTCGGGTCTGGCGCGGTTCAGCCTTCGGCGGCGCGCGCGGGCGCACCGACACGCCGCGCATCGTCGACTGGTACATGGACGGCAAGATCGAGATCGACCCGATGATCACCCACACCTTCCCGCTGGAGGACATCAACAAGGCCTTCGACCTGATGCACGCGGGCGAGAGCATCCGGTCGGTGGTGGTGTTCTAGTGAGCTTCGATCTGGCGGTCTTCGATCCTGCTGTCGCGCCCACCGAGTGCGTGGCCTTCATGGCGTGGTACGAGGCGCAGACCAACTGGTTGGAGACGCAGGAGGACGATGATGATCCGGCGACTGCCTCTCTGCCGTTACGGCGCTGGTACGACAACATGCGGCAGACCTTCCCGGCCATGAACGGGCCGGACGCAACGGATGACGAGGACAACACCCGGATCACCGGCTATTCAATCCGCGCGGCCTTCATCTACGCAGACTTCCGCTGGGACCACGCCGACGAAGCTTACGAAGTGGCTCTGAAGTGGGCGCGTCAGGAGCAGCTGGGCTTTTTCGACCTCAGCAACTCCGGGAATGTATGGCTGCCGGTCAAGGGCGGAGATTATCGAGTCCTGAACTGCGCAGCGGCCTGACCAGCTTATTAGTTGCCAAAAGAAACTGACTTGCTAGGTCTGTCGGAGCAAAGGGAGGAACATATGTTCACACACGTTACCGTTGGCGCCGACGACGTCGAGGCTTCGCGCCAATTTTACGACGCCGCCTTGGGCGCGCTGGGCGTTGAGCTAGGGAAGGGGCCGGACCCCAAGGGTCGCTATTGGTGGCGCACGCCGTACGGCGCCTTCGCCGTCGGCAAGCCGATCGACGGGGAGCCGGCCTGCCACGCCAACGGCGGCACCATCGGCTTCGCCGCCCAGACGCCCGAGATGGTCCAGGCTTTCCACGATGCGGGGGTCGCCGCCGGTGGCCGGGCCATCGAGGATCCGCCGGGCGAGCGGCGGGGGGCGTTCGGCACGCTGTTGGCGGCCTATCTGCGCGATCCGTCCGGCAACAAGGTCTGCGCCGTCCACCGGGTGGGGTGAGACGGGCCTCAGCTGACAACGGGGCTTCGCATTAGCGCATGATCCTGCTCTCACAGGCTTGCGCGTTGCGGGCTTCGGTCAGGTGGACTAGCCAGACGGCATGACCTTGCAGACCACCAAGACCCACATCGTCCACGGCGGAACCCTTCGCTATCTGAAACACGACAGCGCCGCGACCGGCACGCCGATGACCCTGTCGGTCTTCGTTCCAGGCGGGGAGGGGCCGTTTCCGGTGCTGATATGGCTGTCGGGCCTGACCTGCACCGAGGACAATTTCACCACCAAGGCCGGCGCCTACCAGGCCGCCGCCGAACACGGCGTCATCATCGTCGCGCCGGACACCAGCCCGCGCGGCCCCGATCTCAAGGGTGAGGGCGTCGCCGACGACCCGGCCTATGATCTGGGCCAGGGTGCGGGCTTCTATCTGGATGCGACCCAGGCGCCCTGGGCGGCGCACTTCCGCATGGAATCCTATGTGACCGGGGAACTGATCGATTTGATCGATGCGGAGTTCCCGACCACCGGCGTCCGGTCGATCTCGGGCCATTCGATGGGCGGGCATGGGGCCCTGACCCTGGCCCTGAAACATCCGGACCTGTTCCGATCGGTCTCGGCCTTCGCACCGATCTGTTCACCGACCCGCTGCCCCTGGGGCGAAAAGGCTTTCACCGCCTATCTGGGGGAAGATCGGGCCGCATGGGACCGCCACGACGCCGCGAAACTGATCGCGGCCGGCGCTGCGCCCGGCGTCTATGACGACATCCTGATCGACCAGGGCGACGCCGACAGCTTTCTGACCGACCAGCTCAAGCCCGAACTGCTCCAGGCCGCCGCCGACGCGGCCGGCCAGAAGGTCACCATTCGGCTGCAGCCCGGCTACGACCACTCCTATTTCTTCATGACCAGCTTCATCGCCGACCACATCGCCTTCCACGCCGAACGGCTGAAGGCCTGAGGGCGGCTGTCGCGGATCGGGCTGGGGTGCTAGAGGGGCGCGATGAGCGCTCCCGATCCTTATGAACCGATGTTTTCCGCCCTTTGCCGCGAGGTGGGCTATTGCCTGCACGAGAAGGGGCAAAAGCGGGTGATTGCCGCCTTGCCGAATGGGCTCGACGCTGCGGTACGCGCCGTCTTCGCCGCTGAGGGGGTGGATGAGCCCAATGCGCCCGGCGACGTCAAGCGCGCCGTGCGCGAATGTCTGAAGGCGAACTTGCCAGCTTAACCGTTCCGGGCCGATAAATCGTAACCAATCCGGGCGATGGTGCTTGGGTTATGCAAACGGGCGCCTAGATGAAGGGCGTCGGAAATCTGTCGCGAGAGGAAACTCCCCATGGCCTTCACCCTGCCCCCGCTGCCCTACGCCTATGATGCGCTGGAGCCGGCCATCGACAAGGAGACGATGACCTTCCACCACGACAAGCACCACCAGACCTATGTCGACAACCTGAACAAGGCGGTCGATGCGGATGCGGATCTGCAGGGCAAGTCGCTGGAAGAAATCTTCACCAGCATTTCGACCGCCCCCAAGGCCGTGCGCAACAACGGCGGCGGTCACTGGAATCACAGCCTGTTCTGGGAACTGCTCGCCCCCGCCGGTCAGACCGGCGAGCCTTCGGCCGAACTGGCCGCCGCCATCGACAGCGATCTGGGCGGCATGGACAAGTTCAAGGAAGATTTCAACGCCGCCGGCGCCGCCCAATTCGGCTCCGGCTGGGCCTGGCTGATCGTCCAGAGCGGCAAGCTGAAGATCACCTCCACGCCCAACCAGGACAATCCGCTGATGGATGTCGTGGAAGAGCGCGGCGAAGTCATCCTGGGCGCCGACGTCTGGGAACACGCCTATTATCTGAAATACCAGAACCGCCGCGCCGACTACCTGAAGTCCTTCTGGTCGGTGGTGAACTGGAACAAGGTCAACGAACTGTACGCCGCCGCCGTCTAACGCCAGGCGAAAGCAATAGGACGACGCCCGCCGGAACCTCCGGCGGGCGTTTTCGATTCTGCTTGTACACAGGAGTGAAGCAATGCGGATTCTTATGGCGACGGCGGCCGTGACGGCCCTGGCCCTGGCGGCCTGTTCTCCGGCGGCGAATGACCAAAACTCGGGCGATTCTGCGCCGCCGAACGCGACCTCGACGGTCGCTGCTCCGGCGGAAAAGCCGGTCTATAGGTTCAAGATCGGCGCCCTGGACGCCATCGCCCTGTTCGACGGGCAGAACCCCGTGCCGAATGACAACACGGTCTTCGGTGTGGGCCTGACGCCCCAGGCGGTCGCCGGCCCCCTGACCGCCGCCGGACAACCGGCCGATCCCATCATGCTGGAGATCCATCCGCTGCTGGTGCGGAACGGCGCCCGGACCATGCTGTTCGACACCGGCCTTGGGGCCGGCAAGGGCCAGTTGATGCAAAGCTTGCAGACGGCCGGCGTCGATCCCGCCAGCATCACTGACGTCATGATCTCGCATGGACACCCTGACCACGTGGGTGGTCTGGTCGCCGATGGCGGCTTGGCCTTCCCCAACGCCGCGATCCGGATGTCGGAGGCGGAATGGGCGTCGATCCGCGCCAATCCCGAAATGGCGGATCTGGTTCGCGTGATCGCGCCCAAGGTCCAGGCCTTCCGTCCGGGCGACGAGGTCGCGCCGGGCGTGGAGTCTCAGGACACGGCCGGTCATACGCCGGGTCACGTCGCGTATCTGATCGCCGACGGCCAGAACCAGCTATTGTATACGGGCGACCTGATGCACCACTGGGTTTTGTCGGTCGAACATCCGGACTGGACCGTCGGCTATGACGACGATGCGGCGGCGGGCAAGAAGGCGCGTCTCGATGAAATCACGGCGCTAAGGGCGTCGGGGGCCCATATCTACGCCTATCACTTCCCCTTCCCGGGGCTTGGAAAGATCCAGACCCGCGAGGGGCGCGCGATCTTCATCAAGGAGGCGCAACCGGCGACCTGATCGCGCGCCTGGCGTCGGCGCTCAGCCCGCCGATGTCAGGCCCGACCGTTCCGTCATACGTTCGGAATGATGTTGCCGTAGAACCCGGCGTTGACGCAACAGCTCGTGAATGCCGTCGGCCAGCTCCAACAGCTGCTTGTCGGACAGCGGCTCGACCATATCGATCAGCTTCTGTTTCAACTCGTCGAAAGCCCGATCGCTCAGGCCGGTCGTCATCGAATGCGCCATTTCGCCCTCCGCGAGGGGTTCAGGAGATGTGCCTCCGACGACAAGAAGATCGGCCATGGCCGTGGGGTTCCTGTCCATCGTGCTTAACGTTCGCCACGGCTTGACTCCGACAGCCTGTGTGGCGATAAGCGCCGCCTTCCACGTTTCCGGTTCGCCGGACGCGGGATTGATGACGGAAGATGCGTGGACCGCCGTTGAGATCGCATTCCCAATCGAGGGGATGCCGGGCCGCATCGTCGAAAAGAGAATAGAATGTCCAAGCGCCACAGCGCCAAATACAAGATCGACCGGGCCATGGGTGAAAACCTGTGGGGTCGCGCCAAGTCTCCGGTCAACAAGCGCTCCTACGGTCCCGGCCAGCACGGCCAGCGTCGCAAGTCGAAGGTTTCGGACTTCGGTCTGCAACTGAAGGCCAAGCAGAAGCTGAAGGGCTACTACGGCAACATCACCGAGAAGCAGTTCGCCAAGACCTATGACGAGGCCGCCCGTCGCAAGGGCAACACCTCGGAAAACCTGATCGGCCTGCTGGAATCGCGTCTGGACGCCATCGTCTACCGCGCCAAGTTCGTCCCGACCGTCTGGGCCGCCCGCCAGTTCGTCAGCCACGGTCACGTCCTGGTCAACGGCAAGAAGGTCGACATCGCCTCCTACCGCGTGAAGCCGGAAGACGTCGTCACCGTGAAGGAAAAGTCGCGCAACATGGCTCTGGTGCTCGAAGCCCAGCAGTCGTCGGAACGCGATGTGCCGGACTATCTGGAACTGTCGGATCGTTCGTTCTCGGTCCGCTACGTCCGCGTGCCGGAACTGACGGACGTCCCGTACGCCGTGAAGATGGAACCGAACCTGGTCGTCGAATACTACGCCTCCTAAGGGAAGCGTCTCTGGCGCGGCGGTCGTCCTAAGGGCGAGCGTCATTGCAGCAGAGGTAACGAGTTTGAAGGGCTCCGGATTCGTCCGGGGCCCTTTATCTTTCAGCTGGTTCCCTTCCTTGGCGAACAGGCGCATTCTCGGGCTGTTCAGGGTTCGACAGAACAGGGGAGGCCGCCAAAGCGATGCGCGCCGTCTTCAAATCTCTAGCGATCATCGCCGCTTTTTCGGCAGGCGTATCCGCCTGCGCGGGCGGCGCCGATGCGCCCAGCGTCTCGACGGCGGGCATGCCCGGCGCGTTGGAGCCGATCCACGCCGCCGCCTTCACCAAGGACGCGGCCGTCTTTTGGGTCAGCTCAAACGGCTGCACCCATAAGGAAGACCTGATCCCCATCGTCAGTATCAAGGGCGCAGACGCGGTCATCACCCTGCGGCGGATCGACGAGGACACCTGCAAGGAGCCCCTGGTCCACGGTGTCGAGCTGAAATGGTCGTTCGAGGAACTGGGCTTGGCCCCCGGTTCGCCCGTCAGCGTTAATAACCCCTATCAACTGCCCCAGACCTGACGACCAGACCTGACGACCAGACCTTCGCCTTAGCGGCCGTAGCCCGGCCAGTGGCTCTTGCCGGCGCGTTCGTACTGGGGTGGCAGACCTTCGTCATGACCTAGGGCCACGGCGGCATGGTGGCCCCAATTGGGGTCGTCCAAAGCGGCGCGGGCGATGGCGACAATGTCCGCTTGTCCTGAGGTGACGATATCCTCGGCCTGTCGTGGGTCGATGATCATGCCCACAGCCATGACCGTCGCCTCGGGTACGGCCTTTTTGACGGCTTCGGCGAAGCGGACCTGATAGCCCAGCTCCGAGCCCGGGATGTCAGCCCGCGCGACATTGCCGCCCGAGGTCAGGTGCAGATAGTCATAGCCCATCTCGTGCAGGGTGCGGCCAAAGCCGATCACCTCGTTCAGCGCCACCCCGCCCTCAACCCAGTCCGAGCCGTTGAAGCGGACGCCCAGAGCCTTGGTCCGCGGCCAGGCGTCACGCAGAGCCTGGGCGACACGTAGCGGGAACCGCGCCCGCGTCTCTGCGGCGCCGCCGTAGGCGTCGGTGCGACGGTTGGACAGCGGCGACAGAAATTCGCTCAGCAAATAGCCGTGGGCGGCATGAAGCTCGACCAGGTCGAACCCCGCGCGATCAGCGCGGCGCGCGGCGTCCTCGAACGCGGCGACGACGCGGTCCATGTCGGCCTCGGTCATCTCCGTCGGCGTATGCCAGTCGTCGCGGAAGGGCAGGGCGGACGGGCCGAAGGTTCGCCAGCCGCCCTCCTCGGCGGTCAGGGCGCGACCACCCTTCCATGGGGCCGAGGTCGAGGCCTTGCGGCCGGCATGGCCCAGCTGGATCCCGACCGGCGTCTCGGAATAGGTGCGCAGACCCTTGAGAAGGTCGGCCAGGACGGCTTCCTGCGCGTCATTCCAAAGGCCGAGATCATCCGGGGTGATGCGGCCCGCAGCCTCAACCCCTGTGGCCTCCAGGATGACAAGGCCGGCGCCGGACAAGGCCAGGCGGCCGAGGTGTTGGCCATGCCAAGGCTGGGCCACGCCGTCGATGGCCGAGTACTGACACATGGGCGCGATGGCGATGCGGTTCTTCAGCGTCAGGGGGCCGATGCTGCGAGGCGAGAAGAGCTGGCTCATGGGGAGGCGTCCGAGGGAAGGGGACAGTAGCTATGCCTGTTGCTGTCCTGGTCAAGGACCGACCTTTCCGATTGTTCACCTGGCTTGCTGAAAATTCACGTGCCTGAACGCCCGCCGCGCGTCACAAAAGCCTCAAGCTTCATTAGGGGATCACACCAATGCTTCGTCTCGCTCTCGCCATCGCCATCGCCGCCCCGCTGCTGTCGGGCTGCATCATCGTCGCGACTGAAAAGCCCACTACGCGGGTGATCACGACGCCGGCCTCGGATCAATAATGCGCGGCGCCTTCAAGGTGCTGGCGGCAGCGGCGCTTGCCGCTCCCCTGCTGTCAGCCTGCGTCATCTATGACAGCGACGCTGGCGAGAACGTCTCGGTCAACGTCTTGCGCGATGACGCGCCGCCGGCGGAGGCCATCCACGAAGCTCGCTTCGTGGATGGCGCATTGGTCGCTCGGGTCGATTCCAACGGCTGCACCCAGGCGTCGGATTTCGAGGTTTCGGTGGCGGAGAACTCGCCTGCCAAAATCACCCTGCGTCGCATCAAGCCGGACATGTGCAAAGCCTTGGTCCCCGACGGCGTCGAGCTGCGGTGGACCTATGCCGACCTTGGTCTGGAGCCCGGCACGCCGGCGCGGATAATCAATCCGCTGAAGTAGTACTGAAAACCGCCGCCATGGCGGATGGGATACGCTGCGGCCTCAGGGTCGCGGCGTCGACCAGACACCATTCGGAGACGCCCTGGGCGCAGACGCGGCCCTGGGCGTCCTCGATCCGGACGTAGCGGTTGAAACGCGGTCCCTGGGGATCGCCCACCCACGTCCGAGCAACGACGCCCGTCGCGTCGGGCTCGATGGCGCGCAGATAGTCGATCTCGTGGCGTAGAGCGACCCATGAACATCTCGCGCGGGTCTGTTCGTCGAAACGGGCGGCCCAGTGGGCCGTGCCCACGTCCTGAAGCCAGCCGACATAGACGACGTTGTTGACGTGGCCGTTGGCGTCGATGTGCTCGGGGCGAACCTCGAGTGGAACGAGAAAGATCTCGCGGTCTTCTCGCGGCGTCAGGACCGGTCGAGCCATCAGGCTTCGCCGAGCGGAACGCCCTTTTCCGTCATCAGGGCCTGAAGTTCGCCCGCCTGGAACATCTCGCGAATAATGTCCGATCCGCCGATGAACTCGCCCTTCACATAGAGCTGTGGGATCGTGGGCCAGTCGGTGAAGGTCTTGATGCCTTCACGCAGGGCTTCGTCTTGCAACACATCGACGCCGACGAAGGACGCCCCGACATGGTCGAGAATCTGGACGGCGTTAGAAGAGAAGCCGCAACGCGGCTGGTCCGGCGTGCCCTTCATGAACAGCACGACATCGTGCTGGGCGACGGTGTCGCCGATGAAGGCGTGAACGGGATCTGCAGAAACGGTGTCGGTCACGGGAGAGGCCTTTCGTGAAGGTCGTCAGCTAGGGAGAGCCGGCGGCCGGGTCAAGGCGTGGTTGTGTCGATCGGGCAAGATCAGGCGGCGGCTGAGGCCGTGACCCGGCCCATTTCGATCTGTGCGGCAAGCCCCGGCGGCAGGTCGCGTTCTGGCGTGGCGGCCAGCATCTCCAGCCGTTCCGTATCGTTGGCCCGGATGATCACGCTCGAAATCGTCGGATCCGTCAGCACATAGCTGAGACAGATCGCCTCGGCGGGCCAATTAGGCGTGCGATACAGGAAGCCGAAGGCGTCGGCCTGTCGCGACTGGGGTGGGCGTTTGGGCGCGCCTCCAAGGCCGAACAGACCCTTCTTTGCGGCGGCCTGGGACCCGCGCGGCTTGGAGCGCCGGTCGGTGAAATAGTCGTAGGCGAAGACCGCCATGTCCTGTTCGCGGGCGGCCCGCACGCGGTTGCGCAGCTTCCAGTCGGCGTTGATGTCGAACGGCGTCAGCAGAACGTCGAAGGCGCCGGTGGAGACATAGGTGTCCATCACGTCGCCGCCGCCGGCGACGCCCAGCAGCTTGATGCGGCCGGTCGCGCGAAGGGCCTTCAGCGCGTTCAGTGACGATTGCGGCAACTCGTGCTCGCCCGGCTCATGCAGTACGGCGACGTCAATCCAGCCCAGGCCGGAGAAGTGCAGCGCCCGGTCAATGGCGGCGGTCATGCCCTCGGCCGAAAAGTCGCGCGTCCCTTCGCGATCAGCCCCGATTCCCAAAGTCAGGCCGACGCAGACCAGCTTGCGATCGACATGGGCCAGGGCTTCGCCCAGCACCTCTGCGACGACCGGGTCGGCCGTCTCAAGCCGGTAGGAGTTCACCCCGGCCTCGAGGGCGGAATACAGCAGGTTCAGCGCGCCTTCGCGACCGCGCGCCAGACTGTCCAGGCCGAAGCTCAGCGTCAGGTTGGAGATGGCGGCGCCGGACACGCCGAAGGGGCGATACCGCATAGGCTCAGCCCTCCCTGGGCGGTGCGGCGGTTTCCAGCGCCAAGGCGTGCAGTTCCCCCCCCATCTGTCCTTTCAGCGCCGCATAGACCAGCTGGTGCTGGCGCACGCGCGGCATGCCTTCGAAGGCGCTTGAGACGATGCGGGCGCGATAGTGGTCGCCGTCACCGGCCAGATCGTCGATGGCGATCTCGGCGTCGGGAAAGGCGTCGACCAAGTGCTGGCGCAGCGTTTCGACGGACATGGGCATGGGCGGGCTCTCGATCGTTCCCGGCGAGAATGCCTGATAAACCTTAATGCCGGACTACGTCCCGTCTTGCCCGACGCTGCGCCGACGTTCAAATAGCTGAACGGCATGGTCCTTGTAGGTCGCGATCGCATAAGGCCGGAAGCCGACCCGCGCCGCCAGTTTCAACGACGCCAGGTTTTCCGGCGCGATCATGCAGACAGTGCGGGACGCGGCCAGGGTCTGGTCCACCCAGTCCAGAACGGCCGACAGGGCCTCGGCGGCATAGCCCTTGCCCTGGAAGGCCGGCGCGACGCCCCAGCCCAGTTCGGGCGCCTCGAACGGCGGATTCAGGTCTCGATGATAGTCGAACACCCCAACGCTGCCCACATAATCGCCGCCGTCCCTGGAGCGAACGGCCCAGTTGCCGTGCCCCAGAGTGGCCCAGTGACCCAGGTCGCGTAGCAGGCGGAACCAGACCTCCTCCTCCGATAGGGCGCGCCCCATGATGTGGCGGGTGAAGTCGGGGTTCGACCAGAGAGCCAATAGATCGTCGAAGTCGGTTACGGTGACCGGCGTCAGCACCAGTCTCTCAGTCTTCAAAATCGCAGCGTTCACATCAGGCCCAGTTGCTTGAAGCTGGCCACCCCTTCGCGGCCGACGACCAGATGGTCGTGAACCTCGACGTTAAGGGCTCGGCCGGCCTGTACAACCTGTTTCGTCATCTCGATGTCGGCGCGGCTGGGGGTAGGGTCGCCGGACGGGTGGTTGTGGACCAGGATCAGGGCGCTGGCCGACAGCTCCAGGGCGCGGCGCACCACTTCGCGAGGATAGAGTGGAGCGTGGTCTACGGTGCCGCGGTTCTGTACCTCGTCCAGGATCAACTGGTTCTTTTTGTCGAGATACAGGATACGGACCTGCTCGAGGGGCTCATGTTGCAGGGCCACCCGAACATAGGCCAACAGTGCTGTCCAGGACGATATGACCGGTCTCTTGGCCGTCGGTTCGCGCGCGATCCGCCGCGTCACGTCGAAGATCAACTGTAAGTCCAGCGCCACCGCCCTTGTGGCCTTGCCGGCGACATAGCCGAGCGACCGCGCCACCTGATCCTCAATGGCCTCATGGCTGGCCGCCCCAATCCCCTCGAGTCCTCCGAACCGGGCCAGCAGATCCTTGGCCAACGGCTTGGTGTCCTTGTACGGAACGCTGCGGAAAAGCAGCAACTCCAGCAGCTCATAGTCGGGCAGGGCGCCCAAGCCCCCCTTGGCCGCACGCTCTCGCAGCCGGTCACGATGGCCGCTATGACGCGGTTTGGCTTTCGGCTCGTGTGTCAGGTCGTCTGGCATATCCCCTCCAGCCTCCGCAACCTGTGCGGAAGATGAATGGGGATCAAGGGTTCAGTTTGGCCGGAACAATCCAGCCGGCGACGCGGTGAAGATTTCCAGACCGTCTTCCGTGACTCCGATGGTGTGTTCGCACTGGGCCGAGAGGGACTTATCGCGCGTCACGGCGGTCCAGCCGTCGGACAGCACCTTCACGTGCGGCTTGCCCAGGTTCACCATCGGCTCGACGGTGAAGAACATGCCGGTCTTCAGCACCGCGCCCTCGCCCTTGCGGCCGTAGTGCAGGACATTGGGGCTGTCATGGAAGATCCGGCCGATCCCATGGCCGCAGAAGTCACGCACCACGCTCATTCGCTGGGCCTCGACGAACTTCTGGATCGCAAAGCCGATATCGCCGAACGTATTGCCCGGCTTGATTTGCGCCAAACCTAAATCCAGCGACTGATAGGTCACGTCGATCAGTTTCTTGGCGCGGGCGTTGATCTCGCCGACCGCATACATGCGGCTGGAGTCGCCGTGCCAGCCGTCGACGATGACGGTGTGGTCGATATTGACGATGTCGCCGTCCTTCAGCACCCGATCGCCAGGGATGCCATGGCAGACGACGTGATTGATCGAGGTGCAGACGGTCTTCTCGTACCCCTTGTAGCCCAGGCAGGCGGGCAGGCCGCCGTTATCCAAGGTGAACTCTCGCACAAGGTCGTCGATGGTGCTGGTCAGCACGCCCGGCTTCACATGGGCGGTGATCATGTCGAGCGCTTCGGCGACCAGACGGCCGGCCTTGCGCATGCCCTCAAAATCCTCCGCCGTGTGAATGCGGATGGCGCTGGAGCGGACCAGGGCGTCGGTTTCCAGTTCGGGCGTTTCGTACATGGTTTCAATCAGCAGCGGCGACGGGCTCAGATGGCGATCCTATCATGGATACGCAAGGCGATTGTGCGGCGGTGACGAATTCCTTCCCGAGCGTAATGCTGGACTGTGTGTTGCGCGTCACTGTCTTCCTCCGGAATGAACCTGCCGTAGCGTCACCTCTCGCCGGTGTGATCGTGTGCGATTTTTCAGACACAGTTTCGCCTGTTTCCCGGCGGAGACCCGCCATGCATGCAACGCTTTCCTGACGAAAGCGCTGGGTGCGATCGACCTCCCCGATACCCACCGCCGCGTAAATGGCGGGGGCAAAACTATAGGAATGGCTTATGACTCCCAGGAATTTCGCTCGTGCGGGCGGCATTGCGCTGACCACCGCCCTGTTGGCCGGCGTCGCCGCGCCAGCCATGGCCGGTTCGTTTTATGTCCAGGAACAATCGACCCGCGGCCAAGGTCGCGCCAACTCGGGCGAAGGCGCTGACAAGGGCGTGCAGTCGCTGTGGTGGAACCCCGCCGCCATCGCCGGTACCGAGCGCCAGGTCTATGTCGGCATGCACGGCCTGATCCTCGACTCCGATGTCGACGATACGGGCTCAAGCTTGACGTACAATGTCCCTGGCGTGGGCTCCACGACCGAGACCGTGAATGGCGATCCGCACGTCCACAACGTGGTTGAGAGCGGCATCATCCCCAATTTCGCCGTCGCCATGCCGATTGGTGATCGCTTCAACGTCGGCCTGGCCGTACAGGCGCCGTTCAACTTCACCACCAAGTATGAGCCCACCGACTTCGCCCGCTACGACGCCCTGACGTCCGAACTGCGCTCCGCTAACGTCAGCCTGGTCGCGGCCATGACGGTGACCGACTGGCTGGATATCGGCGCCGGCTTCGACGCCCAGTACGCCAAGGCGACCCTGAGCTCGGCCCTGCCGAACGTGGCCATCCCGGGCGTGTTCGCCCCGACCTATGCGGTCTCGCCCAGCACCGACGGCCGCAACCAGCTGGAAGGCGATGGCTGGGATTACGGCTGGAACGCCGGCGCACAGATGCATTTCGGCAAGCTGGATCTGGGTCTGTCGTACCGCTCCAAGATCGAGCATGAGTTGGAAGGCGAAGTGAACATCTCAGGCCTGACTGGGATTCTGGCGGCCGCCAACGTTTCTGCCGACGGCGTCGCTACCTTCAACACGCCCTGGTACGCCACCGTTTCGGCCCGCTACGCCGTCAACGATCGCCTGACCCTGAACGCTCAGGTCAACCAGATCGGATGGAGCGAGTTCGACGCCATCCGCGTGACCTACGGAACGTCCGGCTCCTCGACCATCGTTCAGGACTATGACGACGTCACCACCGGCGCGATCGGCTTCGACTACAAGATCGATCCGACGATGACTGTGCGCGCCGGTCTGGGCTACGATCCGACCCCGACGCCGGACGATCACCGCACCGCCCGTATCCCAGACGGCGATCGCTTCCTCTACACCGCCGGCCTGTCCAAGACGGTTGGCGCTATGACCTTTGACGGCGCTGTGACCTATATCGACATCGATACGGCCACGATCAACGACACGCGCGATGTCTATGGCAACGGCCTGGTCGTCTCGAACCTGCGCGGCGAGGCTCAAGGCCACGGCGTCGGCTTCTCGATGGGCGCGACCTGGAACTTCTAAGGTCCACAGCCATCGGCTGAAACAAGAACGGCGGCTCCAGCAAAGGAGCCGCCGTTTTTATTGCCGGCTTCCACCGCCACCCTCGGGGCAAGCCCGAGGATGAACAGTTGGATCAGCCCTTTGCGGCGCCGCCGTAGCCCTTGCCGCCGTTCGACGGGCGACGGCGGGGACGGCGCTTCATTTCCCCTTCCGCAGGCTTCGCGTTGTCGTTGATCGAAGGCACGCGCTCACCGGCTAGGGGGTTGTAAGCGCGTTCAGGACGCGGAGCCGCAGGCGCCTCGCCGGGACGGGCGCGGCGCTGGCGATGCGGCTGGCCGCCGCCTTCCGGGCGCACGCCATCGCGATGCGGGACGCGGCTGCGTCCACGACCACCACGGCCGCCTTCATTGCGGTCGCCGCCTTCGCGTTCCGGCATGGTCGCCTTCTTGCCGACGCCGGTCGCCATGATGGTGGCGTCCAGCTGGCCCAGGGCCTTGTCGTTGCGGCGGTCGATGGCCGGGATCTTCTGGCGCGTGACCTTTTCGATATCCTTCAGCAGTTTCATCTCGTCGCCGGCGACGAAGCTGACGGCGGTGCCGTCCTTGCCCGCCCGTGCGGTGCGGCCGATGCGGTGAACATAGCTTTCCGGCACATGGGGCAGCTCGAAGTTCACGACGTGCGAGACGCCGTCCACATCGATGCCGCGCGCGGCGATGTCGGTGGCGACCAGGACGCGCAGCTTGCCGGCCTTGAACGCGGCCAGGGTGCGTTCACGCTGGGGCTGGCTCTTGTTGCCGTGGATGGCGCCGGCCTCGACGCCACCGGCTTCCAGATAGGCCGCAACCTTGTCGGCGCCGTGCTTGGTCTTGGTGAAGACCAGGCAGCGCGTGTACTCGGGATCGCTGAACATTTCGGTCAGCAAGGCGCGCTTCCTGCCCTGTTCGATATAGACGACCGACTGGCTGATGCGCTGCACGGTGGTCGATTGCGGGGTCACTTGGACCTTGACCGGATCCTTCAGCAGCTCGCCCGCCAGCTTGCCGATCTCGCTCGGCATAGTCGCCGAGAAGAACAGGTTCTGGCGCTTGGCAGGGATCTTGGAGACGATCTGGCGGATCGGCTTGATGAAGCCCAGGTCCAGCATCTGGTCGGCCTCGTCAAGCACGAAGATTTCGGTCGAGGACAGGTCGAGGTTCTTTTGCTGGATGTGGTCCAGCAGGCGGCCAGGCGCGGCGACCAGGATGTCCAGACCCTGTTGCAGCGCCCGCTCCTGGCCGCCGTATTTCACGCCGCCAAAAATCACGGCGACCCGGAAGCCCAGGTGGGCGCCGTAAGCCTTGAAGCTGTCGCCGATCTGGGTCGCCAGCTCACGCGTGGGCGACAGGACCAGCACACGCGTCGTGCGCGGCTTGGGGGCGATGCGGTTCTCCGCCAGGCGATGCAGGATCGGCAGGGCGAAGGCGGCGGTCTTGCCGGTGCCGGTTTGGGCGATGCCCAGCAGGTCCTTGCCCTGCATAACGTCGGGGATGGCCTTTTCCTGGATCGGGGTCGGCTTGGTGTAGCCTTCCGACGCCAGCGCCTGAAGAAGGGCCTTGTTCAGGCCCATGGATTCGAATGTGGTGCTCACAGCAGTGTCTTTCGCGTGCGGCAGAGCGCTTTCAGCCATGGCATGACGCCTTAGGGCCGCGCACCGCCAGTCCCGGCCGGGCTTCGGAATGAAGCCTGCGGGGTGGATCGGGCGCCGCCCCGCGTGTCCGGGCAGCGAATGAACTTGAGGGGCCGGCGGCTTCTACAGACAGGTCCAGGAAGGACCCACACGCGCTGGAGACGCCGGAGATCGCGATTGTGCGATGCAGCGCAAATGGGCGCTTGCGGACGCAAAGTCAAGTCTCGGGCCGCTCAGCCCGCCAGGGCGGCCGCCACCACCGTCTTGGCCTCGGCCTGGACCTGGACCAAGTGATCGGCGCCCAGGAAGGACTCGGCGTAGATCTTGTAGACGTCCTCCGTGCCCGACGGGCGGGCGGCGAACCAGGCGTCGGCGGTGACGACCTTCAACCCGCCGATGGCCTCGCCATTGCCGGGCGCCTTGGTCAGGATGTCGGTGATCGGCTGGCCGGCCAGGCTGGTGGCGACGACGTCGGCGGGGCTCAGGGCGGCCAAACGCGCCTTTTGCGTCCGGTCAGCGGGGGCGTCGATCCGGGCATAGGCCGGGGCGCCGTATTGTTCGGTCAGGCCGGTATAGAGCTGGCTGGCGCTCTGGCCCGTTCGGGCCTGGATCTCGGCCGCCAGTAGGCACAGTAGCAGGCCATCCTTGTCAGTGGACCAGACCGTGCCGTCGCGACGCAGGAAGGAGGCTCCTGCCGATTCCTCGCCGCCGAATCCGACCGTTCCCTCCAGCAGGCCGGGCACGAAATGCTTGAACCCGACCGGCACCTCCAGCAGGCGGCGGCCCATTCCGGCGACGACCCGGTCGATCATCGACGACGAGACCAGGGTCTTGCCCACAGCCACGTTCGGGCCCCAGCCGGGACGATTGGCGAACAGATAGGCGATGGCCGCCGCCAGGAAATGATTGGGGTTCATCAACCCACCGTCGGGCGTAACGATGCCGTGGCGGTCCGCGTCGGCGTCATTGCCGAAGGCCAGGTCATAGGTCGATCCGCCCTGCATCATCTGGATCAGATTGGCCATAGCGCTGGGCGACGAACAGTCCATACGGATCTTGCCGTCGGCGTCCAGCGGCATAAAGGCCCAGCGCGGATCGACGGCGTCATTGACCACGGTCAGGTTCAGACGGTGCCGGTCGGCAACCTCGCTCCAGTAGGCTACGGCGGCGCCGCCCAGGGGGTCTGCGCCAATGCGCACCCCGGCGTCGCGGACGGCGTCCAGATCCAGCACGCTGGGCAGGTCGTCGATATAGGCGGACAGGTAGTCGAACCGCCGGGCCGCCGCATAGGCTTCGCCAAACGGGATGCGCTTAACGTCAGTCAGGCCGCCTTCGATCAACTGATTGGCGCGGGCGGCGATGGCGTTCGTGGCGTCTCCGCCGGCCGGACCGCCGGAGGGAGGATTGTATTTGATGCCGCCGTCGCGCGGCGGATTGTGCGACGGAGTGATCAGGATTCCGTCGGCCTCACGGGTATTGGCGCGGTTGTACGCCAGGATGGCGTGGGACACGGCCGGGGTCGGGGTGAAGCCGTCGCGTGAATCGATCAGCACCTCGACGCCGTTGGCGACCAGCACTTGCAGCGTCGTGCGCCAAGCGGGTTCGGACAGGCCGTGGGTGTCGCGCCCGACGAACAGTGGGCCATCGACACCTTGCGTTGCGCGGTATTCGGCGACGGCCTGTGCGATGGCCAGGATGTGAGCCTCGTTGAAGGCGCCGTCTAGGCTGGAGCCGCGATGGCCAGAGGTGCCGAACACGACCCTTTGCGCCGGATCGGTCATGTCCGGGCGGCTGGACTCATAGGCGCCGAGCAGGGCGTCGAGGTCGATCAGGTCTTCCGAAAGGGCTTGGCGGCCGGCGCGAGCGTGCATGCGGAATATCCGTCTAAAGGTGTCGATTTGATCGCAGATGCCGGGATCGCGGGGAGGCGCGCGGCGTCTCCCTCATGACTGACATTTGCGACGTAGGATTGAAAGCCTGTTAAGGCTCAGCTTGCGCTGAAGGTGTCACAGACGGCGGGATCGCCGGATTGATAGCCCCGTTGCAGCCATTCGACCCTCTGAGCCGACGACCCATGGGTGAAGCTCTCGGGCGAGACACGCCCGCCGCCCCGGCGTTGCAGGGTGTCGTCGCCGATGGCCTGTGCCGTCTTCATGCCTTCCTCGATGTCGCCGGGTTCCAGCGCCACCTGTCCGCTTGAGGCGGCGGAGGCGTTTTTGGCCCAGACGCCCGCGTAGCAGTCGGCCTGGAGCTCCAGCGCGACCGAATACTGGTTGGCCTCGGCCTCGCTCCGAGACTGTTGCCGAGCCTGTCGGGCCTGTTCGGAGGTTCCGGTCAGGGTCTGGACGTGGTGGCCGAACTCGTGGGCGATGACATAGGCGCGCGCGAAGTCGGCGCCGGACGCCCCGAGTTGCGTCTCCATCTCCTGCCAGAAGCCCAGGTCGAGATAGACGGTTTTGTCGGTCGGGCAGTAGAAGGGGCCCATGGCGGACTGGCCGAAGCCGCAGCCGGTCGATGTGCCCTGTTCGTAGATGACCACCTTGGGCGGTTCATAGCCATTCAGCTTCTGGGCCCAGACGTCGTTAATATTGCCCCCGACGACGTCGACGAACCGCCCGGCCTGATCTTCAGGCGTCCCGAGCTGACCCTGCTGCTGCTCGGCCCCGACGCCGCCGAACTGGCTGGCCAACTGGGTCGTCGTCGCGGGGTCGATTCCGAACACCAGGTAACCGATGATCGCCAACACCCCGACGCCGATGCCCCCGCCAGCGACTGCGCCGCCGCCGAGCCCCCGCCGATCCTCGACGCCGCCGCCGCCTGTCCGTCCGCCCTGCCAGCGCATGCCGGTCCCCTCCGCCTAATCGATTAAAGCTAGGCCGGAACGCAGTCGCAAGGGAAGGGATGCGTCAGTTCGGCCGATCCAGCCACTCGTCGATCTGGGTCACGTCCTGACGGGTTTGTTCACGTCGGACGGCGGCGCCTTCGCGAAGGGCGCGTTCCTGATCGACCTCATAGAGAGGGCGGGCCGGGACGAGAACGGACCCGGTCGGTTCGCGCGCCGCCTCGATCTGCATAAGGCGCTGACGAGTTTCGACCTGCTGCTGGCGGGCTAGGGCCGCATTGGCCTCAGACTGTCGCCTCAACCGATCGTTTTCGTAGCGATGCTGGTCGGCGATCGCTGCGGGAACGCCGCCGGAATAGGCGCCGTACGGCGGGACGTAGGGCGGCGTCTGCGCGAGGGCCGAGGTGGCGCAGCCGGCGGTGATCAGTGCGGACAGGGTCATCAGACGTCGCATGGATCTGAGATGGGTAGGCGGTCGCTCGCCGCCAAGGGGCGACGCGCCCCACGCGGTCGATCCTTGATCGGTGATTGTTTCAATATTGAAATAATCAAGTTAATACAGTCGTTTGGGGCAAGTTTACGATGAGTTTTGCAAGGTCTTCAGCGACGGGACGCACGGCCTCTGGTCGGGCGGGACATCGTCGCCTCCGATCAGGAGCCAGGAATGTCGGTATCATCCGCATCCTCGGCCTCTGCCGGTCTGTCGCTTCAGGCCCTGCGCGACCTGTTCCAGACCCAGAGCGCCGAATCCACTGGGCAAACTTCGCCCAGCGAGGGGCTGTTCAGCCCCAGTCAGGGGACCTCATCGTCCCCGCCGCCGTCCGGACCACCCCCTGCCAGCACTGCCGCCAGCAGCCTTAGTTCGGACACAATGTCCGCTCTGCTCGAAAGCCAGGAGACGGCCTCGACCGGGAAGGACTTCGTCAGTGGTCTGATCTCGGACCTCGATTCCGACGGGGACGGCGGCTTGAGCCTGACCGAGGTCGGAACCGCTCTGGGCGTGTCCGACACCTCGGAAATCTCGGACGCTTTCGCCTCGCTGGATGCGGACAGCGACGGGGTGATGAGCGCCGACGAGCTCGAGTCCGGCCTCCAGGCCATGGGGCCGCCGCCCGGCGGACCGCCTCCGGGCGGCGGCGCGGCGCCGGCCTCGGCGGAGGAGACCGCTGAGACGGTGTTCGACGCTGCTGACACCAATGAAGACGGCACGGTCAGCCTCGAGGAGTTGATGGCGTCGCTGGAGGAAGACGACTCCTCCAGCATCAGCGACGCCTTCGCGGCTGTGGACACCGACAGCGACGGGGGGATCAGCGTCACCGAACTGACCTCGGCCTTCGAGTCGATGAGGGCCAAACAGGTCGAATCCTACGGCAGTTGGGCGTCGGAGGAGATGACCGGCAGCCTGATGGCGGCGGCCTGATTGCAGGAGACCGGCGGGGCGGCGACGCTCCGCCGGTTGGCTTCATGGCAGGGCCCAGACCGACGCACGCTTGATCTCTTGGTCCTCCAGTTCGCGCGTTGTGGGCACCCTGTATTCGGCCAGGAAGTCCAGGCCGGAGCGGGGGAAGTATGTGCGGCCGGGATCGCCGATCAGGACGCGTGTTCCGGCGGCGCGGGCCTGGCCCAGCCAGGCGAGCACGGCTTCGGTCATGGGCTTTTCGTAGCAGATGTCGCCGGCGCAGATGAGGTCCACGGACGGTGGGGGCGCGTCGAGCAGGTTCTGGCCGGTGAAGTCCAGCGCCACGCCGTTGGCCTGGGCGTTGGCGGCGACTGCAGCTTGGCAGAAGGGGTCGATGTCGGCGCACAGGACTGAGGCGGCGCCGGCGCGCATGGCGGCGACCCCGACCAGGCCGGACCCGGTCGCAAAGTCCAGCACCCGCTTGCCCGTCACTTCGTGCGGGTGATCCAGCAGGTAGCGGCCCAGGGCCTGACCGCCGGCCCAGGCGAAGGCCCAGAAGGGCGGGGGCAGGCCCAGTTCGCCCAGTTCCTCTTCCGTCAACCGCCAGATGGGTGTGATCTCGTCCGCCAGCCAGAGCGAGATTTCCGGCGCATGAGGCACAGGCTGGAGCCGCGTGTTGGCGTGGATGAAGGCGGCCGGGTCGGGGATGGTCATGGCGTCAGGGTACCGGTGCTGACGGTGCGGGAACAGCGCCGCGACGAAGTAATGTGGGCCTGACAAAAAGTCAGGTTGACATGACACTTGGCCGATGTCAGGTTCGCCTTACAAAAGGAGGCGGACATGTTGTCTTTCGGAAAATCAACTACCCCGGCGCACCGGCGATACGTCATTCGCATCATGGCGTTCACCATTCCCTATGTGGCCATTTGCGTAGCCATGATGACGACCGACGCCTTTGACGAGGTGATGGGGAAACCGGCGGCCTGGGGGCTGGCGGCGGTGGTCTCGGCGCCGGTGATCGGCCAGATCTGGGCGGTGCTGTCGCTGATGCGGGAGAGCGACGAGTTCGTGCGGGGCGTCACGGCGAAACAATTCATCGTCGCCTCGGGGTTGGCGATGGCGGTCGCCACCTTCTGGGGGTTCGGGGAGAGCTTCGCGGGAGCGCCGCATATGCAGACCTGGCTGATCGTGCCGCTGTTCTGGGGCATGTACGGCCTGACCGCGCCCTTCATTCGGACCAGCCGATGAAGAACCGGCTGAAACTGCTGCGCGTCGAGCGCGGCTGGACCCAGGAGCAGTTGGGCCAGGCGCTGGGCGTGTCGCGACAGGCGGTGATCGCTCTGGAGACCGAGCGGCACGATCCGTCGCTGGACCTGGCCTATCGCATTGCTGCGGCCTTCGACCGACCGGTCGAGGAGATCTTCGAGAACCCGCACGCCTGAGGGCGGCGGGCCAAACCTAAAATCCAAGGGAGACATCCGATGTTCAACGCCTTCTTCAAGGCGCGCCCGCGCCTGCGCGCCGCTCTGTTCGGTCTGGCGGTCTGCACCCCGTCGCTGATGGTCGGCGTGACCGCCGCCTTCGCCCAGCCTGCCACCCAGGCGCCGGCCTTCGTCTCGGACCGGCTGTCCGTCGAGGTGGTGGGAGCCGGCCCCGATGTGATCCTGATCCCCGGCTTCGGCTGTTCGCGGGAGGTGTGGCGGGTCACGGCGGATCGGCTGAAGGCGACGCACCGGGTGCATCTGGTGCAGTTGGCGGGTTTCGCCGGAGAGGCCTGGAGCCACGAGGACGGTCCCTTCGTCCAGCCGGTGGTCGATGAACTGGACCGCTACATCCGCGTCCAGGGATTGGAGCGACCGGCGGTGGTCGGTCATTCGATGGGCGCCCTGACGGGACTGGTGCTGGCGCAGCAGCATCCTGAGGCCGTCGGCCGGTTGATGAGTGTGGACAGCCTGCCCTTCTTCGGCGCGCTGCGGGGGCCGCAGGTGACGGTCGAGGCCATGAGACCGGCGGCGGAGCAGACGGCGCAGAGCATTCTCGCCCTGTCGGACGAGTCCTTCCGCGCCGCCCAGGTCGGCTCCGCCCAGGGCATGACGCGGGATGCGGCATTGCGGGTCAGGCTGGTCGACTGGACGACTGCGTCGGACCGCAAGGCCATGGCGGCGGCCATGCGGGACGTTCTGCTGACGGATGCGCGGCCGGATCTGGCGAACATGCGCGTGCCGGTGACCGCCCTCTATGCCGCAGACGCCGACGGCGGGGCGCCGGCCGCTCAGGCGGATCGGGCCTGGGGTCACGAATATGCGACCCTGCCCGGCGTCAAGCTGATCCGCGTCGACGGCAGCCGGCACTTCATCATGGCCGACCAGCCGCAGCGGTTCGCCGAACTGGTGGATCAGTTCCTGGCGGATTGATCAGCCCGCCTTGGGCGTCACCTCCCCGGCCTTGACCGGCGCGCCGGCGAACTCGTCGGCGTAGGCCGGGTTGAGCAGGGACCGGAAGACCGACTGGGGCACGGCGATCCGGTAGGGGCCGTCCGAATAGGGGCCGATCTGATAGGCGCCGATCAGGAAGACCAGGCCGCCCGCCTTGCCCGGCGTGGCGCCGGGGGCCAGGACGAAGGGGGTCGAGACGGCCTTGGGGCAGGACCACATGTCGCCGCCCGGGGTCGCGCTCTCGGAGCCCGGCGAGCGGGCCTGTTTGGCGGCGTTGGCGGCGTCGCACAGGGCCTTATTCAGGCCGGACAGGTCGGCGCCGGGGCGGAACAGGTCGGCGAAGCCCAGCTGCTTCTTCATCGCCTTGTCCCAGAGGACGGCCGAGAAGCTGGTGTTGGGATGGGCGCCGCCGGTGAATTCGAAATCGGTGCGGGCCAGGCTGAACAGCTTGCCGGTCTCGGCGCCGGGGTCGAAGGCGATGGTCTTCTCATAGGGATTGGAGCCGCCGCCGGCCTCGGACAGGTCGGCCTGGGCGCCTTCGGAGAACTGGCGCAGGTCGCGCACGGCGGCGGCGTAGAGGGGGGCGTGTAGATCGGGCTTGGACTTGATCGCGTCCGGCAGGGTCAGTTTGACCGTGGCGTACTGGGTCTTGGAGTCAAAGCCCATCGGCGCGCCGGCTGTGGCCGGGTTGACCGGCGCGGCGGCGGTTGGGGCGGGCGAGGGGGCCTCGGCCTTGTCCTCTCGCCTCTGGCAGGCGGCCAAGGTGGCGGCGACGGCGGCGGACAGCAGCAGCAGACGAACGGTGGAGGTCATGGGGGGCTCCTTCACAGGCTGAGGCATCCGAGAGCGAGGGCGGCCAGCAGGATGAAGCCGGCCTCTCGGTTGGACTTGAACAGTTTCAGGGCGAGGGCGCCGTCGGTGCGGTCGAGGCGGACGACCTGGCGGACCAGGTAGGCGGCGTAGAGGGCCAGACCCAGCCAGAACAGCAGGCCGAGGCCGGCTGACAGGCCAGCCAGGGCGGCGAGGATCAGGCTGACGACATAGAAGACGGCTACGCCGGGACGCACGGCCGAGGCCAGGCGGCGGGCCGAGGATTTCACGCCGACCATGGCGTCGTCCTCGATGTCCTGGAGGGCGTAGATGGTGTCGTAGCCCAGGGTCCAGAAGACGCCGCCGAGGTAGAGGAGGACGGCGGGGACATAGGCCTGCCAGACCAGCGCGACGGCGTGGCCGCTGTCGCTCGGGGCGGACCAGAGGAAGGGACGGAACTCGCCAGCGATGTCGGCGGGCAGCAGAAGGGCGGCGGCGGCCAGGGGCAGGGCGGCGGCGAAGCCCATCAGGGCGCCCCAGTTGAAGGTCAGTCCCAGCCAGGCCTGGGGCCACCAGGTGATCCGCTTCATGAAGGGATAGGCGGCGACCAGGGCGAGGGAGCCGACGCCCAGCAGGATGGCGACGACGGGCAGGGTCAGCAGGATCAGGAGACTGATCAGGCTGCAGCCGATCACGAAGGCCCAGGCCTGTTTGACGGAGATCAGGCCGGCGGGGATGGGGCGAAGGGCGGTGCGGGCCACCTGGGCGTCGAAGTCGCGGTCGACGATGTCGTTGAAAGCGCAGCCGGCGGCGCGCATCAGACAGGCCCCGATGCCGAATCCGACGAACAGCCACAGGTCATAGAGGCCGGGCGCTTGCCGATACTCGGCCAGGGCGAGGGTGATGCCCTGCCAGCCGGGCAGGAGCAGCAGCCAGATGCCGATGGGCCGGTCGAACCGGCCCAGCTTCAGCCAGGGCTTCAGCCGCTCCGGCGCATGGCGATCCACCCAGTTGGCGCCGGCGTCGGGAAGGGGGGCGGAGGTCATGGGCATGGCTTAGCCGGAATGGGGGACAGGGTGAAGGGGACGGGGTGAAGGCGTGACGAAGCGCTCCGTCCTTTCGGCGGAGTTGTGGAGGGCAGGACGGAGCGCCGGGCCTCGCCCGGAGTGATTTAGTTTTTACCGTTTCGACGAAGACAGACGCTCCGCGCGCAGGGTGTTTCTGCCGGCCGGGGATATTGAAGCGGCAGTTGTGATGCCTCTTCCCCAAGGCCTGCGTCAGGTCGGCGATCCCTGCGAAGGACCGTCCCGAGTGCGACCGGGTTCCTAACCCCGAGTCCTCCGCCGACGTTTCTGCGCGGGATGAGCCCACCGATGCACCGTCATGCGGCGCGGGGGAATCCCACCCCCGCCCCTGATCCCTACGCTCCCGCCGCCGCAAGGTCGCAGGCCTTACGAGCCCTCCTAGCGACGAGACCGGGGAGGAGTATGCGGGGGGTTTGAGGGGTGGTTAGGAGCGGGGGGTAAGATTCGTGTAAGGGGTTGGAATTGTTGGGGTGGAGGCAGCGTCATTGTGCGCGCTGGCTCTTTTCTTTCGTCATTCCGGGCGAAGCGCAGCGGAGACCCGGAACCCAGCGGCGCGCGCGAGCGCGAAACTGTCGCGGACTCGATCTTTCAGCATCCTGCGGCTTACAGATTTCGCCTTCGGCGCCGCTGGGTTCCGGGTCTGCGGGCCAAGCGGCCCTTCGCCCGGAATGACGAAAGAAGGAAGCGTCACCTCTCCGCGCGCGGAGCGCGTGGGGAGGACAGGTCGCGCTTGCGACCAGGCGGGGGCGACTCTGGCGGGGGTGATGACCGGACCAGCTTCAGACACCGAGTCGCCCCCTCCTGGCGTTCGCTGACGCTCCCGCCGGTCCTCCCCGTTCGCCTTCGCGAACGGGGAGGTGAGCGTCTTCAGTTCTGGTACACGTCGCCCGAACCGGCGATTTCGCTGGTCAGTTTGGCGGGGCGGGTGGCCAGGGAGACGTCGCCGGAGCCGGCGATGCTGACCTGGACGTCGCCGGTGGGGGCGATGTCGGCGTCGCCGGAGCCGGCGATGTCAACCGTGGCGTCCTTGGCGTCCAGGGCTCGCAGATCGGCGTCGCCCGAGCCGGCGATGTCGATGTCGAGGGCGTCGGTGCGGCCGGCGGCGGTGACGTCGGACGAGCCGGAGATCGACAGGGTCATTGAGGGCTGGTCATAGCCGGTGATGTCCAGGTCGCCGGAGCCGCTGGAGGCGAAGCGGCGGACGTTGGGCGCCGTGACGACGACGCGCAGTTCGTCGCGTTCGGACCGGGCGGAGAAGTTGCCGCTGTCCCACCCGAACACGACCCGTTCGTCGCCGTCGCCCAGGGACAGGCGGCCGTCGGTCAGGGTGACCCGGTCGGTCAGGCCCTTGGGCCCGGTGACGACCACGGTATTGGCCGGGCCCTGGACATATTCGACGTTGATGCTGGATTCGACGCTGAGGCTCTCGCCGCCGGTCCAGGCCAGGGTGCGGGTGGTGAAGGGGCCGAGATCGTCGGTCCCGCCGCCCTTGACCCGTTCGAAGCGGATGGTCTCGCCGTCGCGGTCCTTGATGGTCCAGGCCCAGCCGTGGCGTTGCAGGTCGTGGCCGCCGAGGGCGATGGCCCCGCCCAGGGTGACGATGCAGAGCACCAGGGCGGCGCCGGCGATGATGAACAGTGTGCGGATCATAGCGAGCCTCCCGTGCTCGTGGCGGCGGACTGGACGTCGGATTGGGGTTCAAGCGCAGGCTTCAGCAGGCGGTAGTGCAGGCGGGCGAACCAGACGATCCCGTTGATCAGCCAGACCGTGACGATGCTCAGCAGGGCGCCGATGAAGACGGCGCCGGCCATCAGGCCCAGCCCCATCAGGATCGCAGCGAACGGACCGCCCGGGAAGCCCGCGAAGGGCCCGGCCACCATGATGCCGCCGCCCGAGATGAACAGGGCGATGGCGGCGATGAAGAAGCCGAAGATGGTCCCGATCACGCCCATCAGAATGGGCAGGAGGATCAGGATGTCGATGGCCCCCAGGCCCAGGACGGCGAAGACGGCGGCGGCGGCGGCGGAGGGGTTCTTCTCCTGGCGCCAGCGCTGGATCCCGGCCTCGGCCTTGAGTTCGCGAGCCAGACGGCCCGGATCGCCCAGGGCGGCGGCCACCTCGGCCTCGGTGCGGCCGGCGGCCAGGCCGTCGGCGAAATGGGTCTCATAGTCGGCGACGATGTCGGCCGCCGTGGCGGTCGGCAATCCGACCAGTCCGCTTCTGAGACGGGCGATGAATTCCGCGCGCGTCATTGTTCCGTTCCCTCCGGTTGAGCGTCGGTCGCCTGGGGCGCCGGCGTCTGGATCGTGGTTGCGTCGCTCGCCAGGACGGCGTCGACGGCTTGGGTGAAGGCCGACCATTCGGCGGTCTGGGCGGCGAGGGCCGCGCGACCGGCGTCGGTCAGGCGATAATATTTGCGGGACGGGCCGGACGAGGATTCGACCAGATAGGTCTCGACCTGTCCGTCCGACTGCATCCGCCGCATCAGGGGGTAGATGGTGCCTTCCCCCATATCGATCGCGTCCGAAAGGCGGCTGGCGATCTCGTAGGCGTAGCTGTCGGCCCGGTTCAGAAGCGCCAGGACGCACAGTCCCAGAACCCCCTTCTTCAACTGTATCTCGATGGTTTCGGTCACCTCGATGTCTCCTTTGATGGAGGTTGAGTACGGCAAGGTACCTTGTGACGCAAGGTACCTGTTTAAACATGACGAAGGTTTAATCCAACGGGGTTCGGCGAGGGCCGACGGGTTTGGGGCGAGTTTGCGGCGGAGGCGGCGCGGATCGCTTGGCAAGCGAGGGGCGATCCGATAGGGACTCACAGCAGTGCCGGGCGGATCAACATGCCCATGTGAAGACTTGCGATTCACTCGCAAGTCTCTGCTGTAAAAGACAATATAGGGACTTCGTATGGGAATGGGGACACGAGCCCTGGGAAGAGCGAAGGCGGCGGCTGCAGCTGTCGGGATCGCGCTGTTCTCCGCCGCGCCGACCTGGGCGCAGGATCTGCTGGGCCAGCCCACGCCAGGCGGCATCGACCTTCAGCCGGCCGCCGCGCCGCTGAAGCATGACGCCATCTGGTTCCACAATATCGTGCTGATGCCGGTGATCACCGGCATCACGCTGCTGGTGCTGGGCCTGCTGGCCTGGATCGTGTTCCGCTACAACAAGAAGTCCAATCCGACGCCCGCGCGCTGGAGCCACAACACGACGGTCGAGGTGATCTGGACCGTGCTGCCGGTGGTGATTCTGGTCTTCATCTCCCTGTTCTCGTTCCGGCTGCTGTTCGCCTATCACGACATGCCCGAGCCGGACCTGACGGTGAAGGTGACGGGCAACCAGTGGAACTGGGCCTATGAATATCCCGACCAGGGCGTGGCCGAATATATCTCCAACATGGTGCCCGAGGACGAGCTGGCCGAGCGCGGTCTGTCGCACAGCGTCTATCGCCTGGCCGCAGACGAGCCGATGGTGGTGCCGGTCGGCAAGACGGTGCGCCTGCTGATCACCGCCTCGGACGTGATCCACGCCGTGGCCCTGCCGGCCTTCGGGCTGAAGACCGACGCCGTGCCCGGCCGGGTCAACGAGACCTGGTTCAAGGCCGAGCGCACCGGCGTCTTCTACGGCCAGTGCTCGGAACTGTGCGGCGTCGACCACGCCTTCATGCCGATCCAGATCAATGTCGTGACCCAGGCCGAGTTCGAGCGCTGGATCGCCTCCAAGGGCGGCTCGATGACGCCGAAGACGGCCGAGGCCGCGCCGGGCGGCACCACCGCCCAGGTCGAGGCCGGAACCACGGGCGCGCCCGTGGTCGGCGCCGCGACGACCGGCCCCGAAGCCGGCGCGACCACCGGCATTCCCACCGCTCAGACCGCGACGACGCCGACGGCGCCGACCGTTCAACCCGCTCCCGCCGCGGCCCCCGCCGCGCCGGCCGCCCAGTAAGAGGCGAGCAGTTCCATGGCTGACGCTATCATCTCGACCCGCGACACGCTTCACGCGCCCGAGGCCCATCACCACGACGACCACAAGCCGGGCTTCTTCACCCGCTGGTTCCTGTCGACCAACCACAAGGACATCGGCACCCTGTATCTGCTGTTCGCCATCATGGCGGGCGTGGTCGGGGGCGCCCTGTCGGGCCTGATCCGCTGGGAACTGGCCGAGCCGGGCATCCAGATCTTCAAGGAAGGCTCGTCGATCCAGCTGCTGGGTCTCGTGGAGCAGTCCAAGCACGGCTATAACGCCGTGGTCACGGCCCACGCCCTGATCATGATCTTCTTCATGGTCATGCCCGCCATGATCGGCGGCTTCGGCAACTGGTTCGTGCCGATCATGATCGGCGCGCCGGACATGGCCTTCCCGCGCATGAACAACATCTCCTTCTGGCTGCTGGTCGCGGCCTGGGTGTTGCTGGTGCTGTCGATGTTCACCGACGGCGGGCCGGGCAAGGGCTTCGGCGGGGGCTGGACGGCCTATCCGCCGCTGTCGACAACGGGCCACGTCGGTCCCGCCTTCGACCTGGCCATCTTCGCCCTGCACGTGGCGGGCGCCAGCTCGATCCTGGGGGCGATCAACTTCATCACCACGATCCTGAACATGCGGGCGCCGGGCATGACCCTGCACCGGATGCCGCTGTTCGCCTGGTCGGTGCTGATCACCGCCTTCCTGCTGCTGCTGAGCCTGCCGGTGCTGGCGGGGGCGATCACCATGTTGCTGACGGACCGCAACTTCAACACCCACTTCTTCGATCCGGCCGGCGGCGGCGATCCGATCATGTACCAGCACCTGTTCTGGTTCTTCGGCCACCCGGAGGTCTACATCCTGATCCTGCCGGGCTTCGGCATCATCAGCCACATCGTCTCGACCTTCAGCCGCAAGCCCGTGTTCGGCTATCTGGCCATGGCCTACGCCATGGTGGCCATCGGTTTCGTCGGCTTCATCGTGTGGGCGCACCACATGTACACGGTCGGGATGAGCATCAATCTGCGCGCCTATTTCATCGCCGCGACCATGATCATCGCGGTGCCGACGGGGGTGAAGATCTTCAGCTGGATCGCCACCATGTGGGGCGGGTCCATCAGCTTCAAGACGCCTATGCTGTGGGCCATCGGCTTCATCTTCCTGTTCACCGTCGGCGGCGTGACCGGCGTGGTCCTGTCGAACGCCGGCATCGATTACAGCCTGCACGACACCTATTACGTGGTGGCCCACTTCCACTATGTGCTGTCGCTGGGCGCCGTCTTCGCCATCTTCGCGGGCTTCTACTACTGGTTCGAGAAGATGTTCGGGGTGAAGTACAACGAGTTCCTGGGCGCGACCCATTTCTGGATCATGTTCGTGGGCGTGAACCTGATCTTCTTCCCGCAGCATTTCCTGGGTCTGCAGGGCATGCCGCGTCGCTATATCGACTATCCGGACGCCTTCACCCTGTGGAACCAGGTCTCGTCCTGGGGCTATGTGATCACCATCGTCGGCGTGGTTGTCTTCCTGATCATGCTGGCCGAGGCGGCGATCCGTCGCCGTCCGGGCGTCGCCAATCCGTGGGGCGAAGGCGCCACGACCCTGGAGTGGACCCTGTCCTCGCCGCCGCCGACGCACCAGTTCAACGAACTGCCGGTGGTCAAGGGCGACGAACACTAAAGCCCGTCCATCGCCCTCGGGCCTGTCCCGAGGGCGACGGCGGACCTCAAAATACGGCGAGGGCCTCGGGCGTCATGTTCGAGGCCCTTTTCGTTTCGCCGAGACCTCGAGCCTCGGGACAAGCCTGCGGCCGAGGGTGTAGAAGATGACCATAGTGACCCCGACAGACCTTGATCGCCCCGCCCTCTCGACCGCCCAGCCGGAAGACTTCTTCCAGCTGCTGAAGCCGCGCGTCATGTCGGTGGTGGTCTTCACCGCCGCGACCGGGCTGGTCATGGCGCCCGGGTCGATGAACCCGCTGGTCGCCGCCATCGCCATCCTGTGCATCGCCGTGGGCGCCGGCGCGGCGGGGGCGCTGAACATGGCGCTGGAGGGCGAGACCGACGCCCTGATGCGGCGCACGCGCGGTCGGCCGGTGGCGGCGGGGCGTGTCCGGAAGAATGACGCCATGGCCTATGGCGTCATCCTGAGCCTGTTCTCGGTCATGCTGCTGGGGATGAACACCAACTGGTTTGCGGCCGGTCTGCTGGCCCTGACCATCGTCTATTACGCCGGCTTCTACACCCTGCTGCTGAAGCGGCGGACGCCGCAGAACATCGTCATCGGCGGGGCGGCGGGCGCCTTTCCGCCGGTGATCGGCTGGGCGGCGGCGACGGGCGACGCGCCGTGGCAGGCCTGGCTGCTGTTCCTGATCATTTTCCTGTGGACCCCGCCGCACTCCTGGGCCCTGGCCCTCTATTCGGCCGGCGACTACGCCAAGGCGGGCATACCGATGATGCCGGTGGCGCGGGGGGCGAAATCCACGCGGTTGCAGATCCTTATCTATTCCCTCGTCTTCATCGCCTCGGCCGTGGCCCCGGCCCTGGTGGGCATGGGCGGGCTGATCTACGCCGTGGTGTCGGTCGCCGGGGGGTTGGGCTTCCTCGGTTTGGCCTGGCGGCTGTACCGCTCGCGCGCCGGGGACGAGCCGGACAAGGCCGACACGGTGGGACGCGAGGCCGCATTGTATGATGTGAAGGCCCAGGCCAAACCGGCGCGTGACCTGTTCGCCTTTTCGATCCTGTATCTGGTCGCCCTGTTCTCGGCCTTCCTGGTCGAGGCTGTGGCCGGCCTGGGAGCCTGAGCCATGCGTCTGAGCCCTGAGGAACTGCGCGCCCGCAAACGGCGCAACGTCTGGATCGCGGCCGCCCTGGTGGCCTTCATCGTTCTGGTCTTCACCACCACGGTCCTGCGTCTGCAACAGAACCAGGCGGCCGAACGCGCCCTGCTGCAAGAGGCGACGGGCGCGCCGCGATGAACAATCCCGGCCGCAAGAACCTGATCGCCATCGTCTGCGTCCTGGGCGTGATGGGGATGACGGGCGCGGCCTTCGCGGCCGTGCCGCTGTACCGGATGTTCTGCCAGGTGACCGGCTTCGACGGCACGGTGCGCCGGGCGGAGAAGGCGCCGGACACGGTGCTGGACCAGACGGTGCTGGTGCGGTTCGACACCAATGTGCGCGGCGGCCTGCCCATGAGTTTCCGCGCCGAACAGACGACCCAGAGGGTGCGGATCGGGGCGACGGGCCTGGCCTATTTCGACGTCACCAACACCTCGAATCAGCCGATCCAGGTGCGGGCCGGCTACAATGTCGTGCCGGAGTACACCGGCCCCTATTTCCAGAAGCTGCAGTGTTTCTGCTTCCAGGATCAGACCCTGGCGGCGGGCGAGACGCGTCAGTTCCCGGTCCAGTATTTCATCGCCCCCGAACTGGCCACCGACCGCGAGGCCAAGGGCGCCCGCGAGATCACCCTGAGCTACACCTTCTATCCGTCGGTCGACGCGCCGACGGGTCCGAACGCCTGAGTCGATGGCCCGACCGGGTGTGGACTTCCCCGGCGTGGGCTGTGGGCTGGTGATCCAGCGGGCCGACGGGCGGGTGCTGCTGTGCAAACGGCTGAAGGCGCCCGAGGCGGGGCACTGGAACATCGTCGGCGGCAAGGTCGATCACGGCGAATCCTCCGCCGAGGCCGCGCGTCGCGAGGCCGAGGAGGAGAGCGGGCTGACGATCGGCGCGGTCGAGTTCCTGTGCGTGTCGGAAGAGGTCATCGCGGCGGATCGTCAGCACTGGGTGTCGCTGATCTATCTGGCGCGGGATTTTTCTGGCGAGCCGTGGCTGACCGAGCCGGACAAGCTGTCGGAGATCGGCTGGTTCGCGCTGGACGACCTGCCGCAGCCCTTGTCGGTGTTCTCGAAGACGGCGTTCGCGGCGTTGGAGGGGCGGGGGTAGCGCCACCTATCACCGTCACCCTCGGGCTTGTCCCGAGGGCCCACTTGTCCGCCGCACCCCCTTTGGGGTGAGGGTCGGCATCTCTACTCCGCAGTTTGTGACCGCATCCGGCGTGGGCCCTCGGGACAAGCCCGAGGGTGACGGAGATGGGGTGGCGGAAGTGTCGATATAGGGTGTTGGGGGTGAGCCGGCCGTGCGCGCGTGCGACGAGGAAGTCAGGGTTGATGGGCTCGATCCCAACCCCGTCATCCTCGGGCTCGTCCCGAGAGCCTACCTGTCCGCCGCACCCCCGTTGGGGTGAGGTCCGGTATCGCTACTCCGCAGTTTGTGACCGCATCTGGCTTGGGCCCTCGGGACAAGCCCGAGGGTGACGGAGTGGCGGGGGGGGGCGGGCGGAATTATTGATCCGTGGGGCCGTGTTGCCACACGGGCAGGGCGTTCCAGGCAAGGGACAGGTCGTCCCAGTGGGGATTGTCGCGCTCTATCAGGTTGATCTTCCAGTCACGGACATAGTGTTTCAGCAGTTTTTCCCGTCGGATGGCCGCTGTCATCAGGGCGTGGGGTTCGAACCAGACGAGGCGTTTCAGGTCGTGGACGTCGGTGAAGCCGGCGAAACGGCCGGTCTTGTGTTGGCCGACCCGTTGATAGAGGTCGCTGGTGACGCCGATGTAGAGGGTTCCTCGTACGCCGTTGGTCATGATGTAGACGGCGATGAACGGGCGCTCGCGGTGCATGGAGGGAGGGTGTCATAGGGGGTGTGTTGCGGCAAGTATAGGTTGTTATAGGCGTGGTTACTTTATTCCCGCACTCAATCCGGTCCGTTATCCCCCACACTCCGTCACCCTCGGGCTCGTCCCGAGGGCCCACGCCTGATGCGATTACAAGCTGTGGAGTTGAGATGCCGGACCCTCGCCCGACCTGAGGTGCGGCGGACAGGCGGGCCCTCGGGACGAGCCCGAGGGTGACGCGTTTGGGTGCAGGCCGGGATCGCGGCGGAAACACGGCGATGCACTGGCGCGACGCAAAAGCGGCGGTTATAGCTGGGGGATAAGGCGAGTTCATCGCCAGCCCAATATAGAGATGAAACGCATGGCCGACGCGCACGCCGCTCCGCACCACGACTATCACCTCGTGCCGCCCAGCCCGTGGCCGCTGCTGTCCTCCATCGCCGCGACCCTCATGTTCATCGGCGCCGTGATCTGGATGAAGGGGCTGGCCCCGGCCGAGAACGGGCCGATCGCCGCCAACTTCCTGGCCGAGGGACGCCAGGGGGTGTTCTTCGCCGGTCTGGCGGGGGTGCTGATCTCGGCCTTCGGCTGGTGGTCGGACGTGATCAAGGAATCCAAGGCGGGCGACCATACGCCGGTCGTGTCCATCGGCCTGCGCTACGGCATGATCCTGTTCATCGCGTCGGAGGTGATGTTCTTCGTCGCCTTCTTCTGGATGTTCTTCGACATGGCCTTGTTCCATGAATCGCGGGCCCTGACGCCGGAAGTCGGGACCTGGGCGGATACGGCCAAGGCCTGGTCGACCTGGCCGCCGCAAGGGGTCGAGGTCCTTTCGCCCTGGCAGCTGCCGCTGCTGAACACCGTGACCCTGCTGCTGAGCGGCTGCACCGTCACCTGGGCCCACCATGCGATTCAGGTCGGCGACCGCAAGGGCGCCAAGATCGCCCTGGTCATCACCGTGGTCCTGGGCGTCTTCTTCACCAGTGTTCAAGCCTACGAATATCAGCACATCCTGCACGAGCACCTGTTCTTCAACGAGGAAGCGGTCAACTCGGGCCTGTATGGGTCGATCTTCTTCATGGCGACGGGCTTCCACGGCTTCCACGTCCTGATTGGCACCATCTTCCTGGCGGTCTGCCTGATCCGTCTGCTGGCCGGCGACTTCACCCCACAGAAGCATTTCGGCTTCGAGGCGGCGGCCTGGTACTGGCATTTCGTGGACGTGGTCTGGCTGTTCCTGTTCGCCTTCGTCTACGTCGTCTTCGGTTGATCGAAGACGGTCCTGAAGACCTCAAGGCGGGGGGGGANGTCCGTCGTGGTTTGCGACACGCCGGTTCGGGCGGCGATGCGCGGGCGCTGTCCCCGGTGCGGGCAGGGCGCCCTGTTTGCGGGCTTTCTGAAGGTGCGACCGGCCTGCGACGTCTGCGGCCTGGACTACACCACCATCCAGACCGGCGACGGGCCGGCCAGTTTCATCATGCAGATCGCCGGTTTTGTGGTCGGGTTTTCGGCCCTGGTGGTGGAGATCAAATTCCACCCGCCCATGTGGCTGCACCTGATCGTCTGGCTGCCGCTGGTGGTCGCCCTGTCGCTGGCGCTGATGCGGCCGGGGCGGGGGCTGATGATCGGCCTGCAGTACAGGAACCAGACATGAGGCGGTTTCCGTGGATCCTGACTGTGCTGACGGTCGCGGCCCTGGTCCTGCTGATCGGGCTGGGCCTGTGGCAGGTCGAGCGGCTGAAGTGGAAAGAGGGGCTGATCGCGGCGTCCGAGGCGGCGGCGGCCAGGCCGCCTGCGCCGCTGGATCAGGTGCTGGGGGAAGGCGATCTGGAGTTCAGGAAGGCGTTGATCGTCTGTCCGGGCCTGGCGACCGCTCCCTATGTCGAGCTGCAATCCATCCATGACGGCGAGGCGGGGGTGCGGCTGATCTCGGCGTGCAAACCGGCGGGGGCGGAGTTCAGCCTGCTGATCGACCGGGGCTTTGTCGGCGACGGGGTGACCGAGCGGCCGCGCGTGGTGGAGACCACCCTGCCGCTGGTTCTGATCGGGGCGTTCCGCACCTTCGACAAGCCGGGCGGCATGAGCCCGCCGCCGATGAACGGACGCTTCTACGCACGCGACACGGCGGCCATGGCCAAGGCGCTGAACGTCGCGGGGCCGGTGCGGCCCGAGGCGGTGTTCGCGGTCACCCCGACCAATCCCGAGTTCGCGGCCCTGCGGCCGTCCGCGCCGCCGGCGGCCTTTTCCAACAATCATTTCGGCTACGCCCTGACGTGGTTCGGGCTGGCGATCGCCCTGGCGGGCTTCTATGTGGCCCTGCTTCGACGTCGAATGAAGAAAGACATCCCCTGACGGCTTCCCTGCACACCCTGTCCAACGGCGTCCGCGTCATCTGCGACCCCATGCCCGGCCTGAAGACTTTAGCCGTCGTCGTCACCGTCAAGGGCGGGGCGCGGTGGGAGGCGGAGGATCGTTCCGGCTGGTCGCACCTGCTGGAGCATCTGGTGTTCAAGGGCGCCGGCGACATGGCCGCGCGCGAGATCGTCGAACGGATCGAGGCCGAGGGCGGCACGATCAACGCCTCCACCGGCTATGAGCGGACCAGTTTCGAGGTGCGCGGCCTGGACGGGTCGCTGCCGCTGGCGATGCAGGTGCTGTCGGACCTGGTGTTCCGGCCCACGCTGGATCCCGCCGAGATCGAGCGGGAAAAGGACGTGGTGGCCCAGGAGATCGCCGAGGCCTTCGACACGCCCGACGACCATGTGTTCGAGATGGTCCAGACGCTGGCTTTCGCCGGCCAGCCGCTGGGCCGGCCGATCCTGGGCTCGGTCGCCAGTCTGAAACCGGCGGACAAGGCGAGCGTCGAGGCCTGGCGCGCGCGGCTGTACTCGCCCGACCGGATGGTGGTGTCGGTCTCCGGCGCGGTCGAGGAGGGCGAACTGCTGGCCTTGGCCGAGCGTTGGTTCGGCGCGGCGGTGGCGACCCCGGTCGAGACGCCGGCGCGGGCGGCCTTCGTCGGCGGGCATGCGACCCTGACGCGCAAGATCGAACAGGCCAATCTGGTGTTCCAGATGCCGGCCCTGTCGGCGACCGATCCGGCCCTGTCGTCGATGCGGTTGTTCGGCGAGATCCTGGGCGGGGGCATGGCTTCGCGCCTGTTCCAGAGCGCGCGCGAGGAGCGGGGCCTGGCCTACGCCATCGACGCCTATCAGGAGCCTTATGAGGATACGGGGGTGCTGGGCATCTACGCCGGGGCGGCGGCGGACCGGGCCAAGGAGCTGGCCCAGGTGGCTGCCGCAGAGGTGCGGGCCCTGGCCGAGACCGGGCCGACCGAAAAGGAGCTGTCGCGGGCCAAGGCGGTGATGAAGGCCGGGCTGTGGATGTCGGACGAGAATCCGATGAGCCGGGCGGGACGCAACGCCGCCCAGACCCTGATCTTCGGCGCGCCCCGCGCCAGCCTGTCGATGACCGAACAGCTGGAGGGCCAGACGATCGAGGATGTGAGGGCGGTCGGCGGGCGGATCCTGGCGGGCGGCCAGGCGGCCAGCGCCGTGCTGGGACCGAAGTCGGCGGGGCCGGCAGGGGAGGCGTTCGCGGCGGCCTTGTTCGGCTAGAGCGTTCGGCCTTCTCTCAAATTTCGTCACCCTCGGGCTCGTCCCGAGGGCCCACGCCGGACACGTATAGGAACGGCGAAGCAACGCACCCACTTCAACCTCTGTTGCGGCGGACCCGTGGGCCCTCGGGACGAGCCCGAGGGTGACGGGGGATGAGGGGAACATCCGACGTCGGGATCTGTTACGCTTACGCTTGAAACATCCAACCCGGAGAGAGCCATGTCCGTCCGCGTCGCCCTGATCGTCGGCAGCCTGCGCGAGGGGTCCTATTCCCGCGCCATCGGTCTGGAGATGAAGGCTCTGGCTGCGCCCGAGTTGGAGGTGGAGCTTGTCGAGATCGGCGACCTGCCGCTCTACAATCCCGATCTTGAGACAGAGACGCCGCCCGCCCCCTGGGTGCGGTTCCGCGATGCGGTCGCGGAAACCCAGGCCGTGCTGTTCGTGACGCCGGAATACAATCGCTCGATTCCCGGCGCCCTGAAGAACGCCCTGGACGTCGGCTCGCGCCCCTATGGCCACAGCATCTGGTCGGGCAAGCCGGCCGCCATCGTCAGCGTCTCGCCCGGCGCCCTGGCCGCCTTCGGCGCCAACCACCACCTGCGCCAGCCCCTGGTCTTCCTGAACATGCCGACCATGGCCCAGCCCGAAGCCTATATCGGCAATGTCGCCGACCTGTTGGACGAGCACGGCAAGCTGAAGAACGACGGAACGCGGGACTTCCTGAAGGGGTTCATCGACGCCTTTTCAGGGTGGATTGATAAGACCAAGGGTTGATCGCGGTCTGAGCGCCGCGGGCCTCGATCAGGAAACCAGGCGTAAGGGGTCGTTCGTCTTGGAATGCCACACTATTCTGGCTTTTGATTGTGCGGCGCCAGATCAGCGACAGTAAAATATTCAAATATTACAAATAAAATCGGAGAGAAAATGTTCTCATATATTGGAGAAATGGAACAAAATGCTTCGCTTGGCGCTGTTATATGGAACAGCGTTATTGGACGCGAACCTATGTGCCTCACGATCAAGATGAAGATCATTTCGACCATCAAGTTCTAAATCTCGGCATTGTCCTGATCTCGCTCCTCGACAGCTTGGGAGCCCGCCTGACGCTAGGGGTAAGCTCACGCTCTGATCCGACGCCGAATCTCCGAGAGGTCTGGGTCGAGGGACGCCGACGGGAGCCCATTGATCGGGCTCTGAGAAACGAACCCTCGCTAGAGGCCGCCTAGAGGCGCAATTGAAAACGGCGGCTCCGT
>NZ_BSFD01000002.1:634864-651311 GCF_027922165.1 Brevundimonas intermedia | reverse complement strand
AATCAGCTGTGAAGCTGAAATCAGCCGATGGTTTGCAGCTGGCCAGCGGATTCCTTGCCCGAACGCTTGTCGCGTTCCAGCTCGTAGGAAACCTTTTGGTTTTCATCCAGGCCGCGCAGGCCAGCGCCTTCGACGGCCGAGATGTGGACGAAGACGTCCTTGCCGCCGTCGTCGGGTTGGATGAAGCCGTAACCCTTGGTGGGGTTGAACCATTTAACAGTGCCGGTAGCCATTTTGAGACCTCCGTTAGAAATTGACCGAGGGAACGTCCGTTCGGCCTGTCGGGTCTGAATGGGAGCGGCCTGGACTCGTGCGTTCGCAGAGAGAGTGGGCGTTACGCAGAGAGATCGACGAAGCCTATGTGCTCAGGTCTTTGTGACAAATGCAAGCGCGGCCGCAGAGAAGGATTTTTCCCGGCATGGAACGGTCCAGCTTGGAGGGCGTTATTGGTGGACACGAAAAGGCTTCACCATGAACCGTATCCATGTCGTGGAGCGCGCCTATCAGCTCGCTCGCACACCCGATTGTCTGAACACCGGGGACGTCGTCAAGGCGCTGTCGGCCGAGGGCTATTCCAGCGCGGAAATGTCCCATTTCCAGGGCAGTTCGATCCGCGCCGACCTGAACCGCATCTGCAAGATCCCGGTCGAAACCGAGGCCGCCTAATCAGACGAGGCCTGTCAGGGCCGGCGCCTCGGCGCCGCTGTCGGGGAAGACGCCGGCGTCCAGCGCGGCGCGGTCCAGGCCCAGATGGTCGCGCAGCACGCCCTTGAACACCGATCGGATGTCCAGGGTCGGGGCTAGGTCGCGGCCCTCGAACAGGCGGTTGTCGGCCAGGGTCGGCCAGTCGCCGAGCGGCCCGCCGGGCTTCAGCGCGCCGCCCGCCAGCAACAGCGACGAGCCCGTGCCGTGATCGGTGCCCTGGGTGCCGTTGGCGCGGGCGGTGCGGCCGAACTCGGTGGCGACCACCACCACGGTCTGGGCCCATTGGTCGCCCAGACCGGCTTCAAGCCCCGCGATCAGCTGGTCCAGACCCGTCAGTCGGGTCTGAAGCTGGCCGCGCTGGCCCGCATGGGTGTCCCAACCGTCCAGGGAGACCGCGACGATGTCGGCGCCCTCTGGACCGGTCATCAGTTTGGCCGTGGCGCGGCCCAGGGCCTGGACATCGTTGCGGCGGATGGTTTCGCCCGGACCGTCCATGGCGACCAGGGCCTCGGTCGCCAGGCCACGCGCCAGATTCTGGCCCAGCATCGGATCATCGACATAGAGGTCCTGCAACAGGGAGGCGATCCGGTCGCCGCCCCGGACGCGCCCGCCCGGCGCCCAGCTGGAGACCGGGGCGTCGCCGCGCAGGATCAGGGGCGTCTGGGCGCCGATCGACAGGCCCCGCAGCCGCGTCCCGCCGGCCGAGACCAGAGCGCGGTTCAGCCAGCCGTCGTCCAGCCGGCTCAGGGTCTCGCCTCCGTTTTCCAGCACGTCCTGGGCCTCGAAATGCGAACGAATCCGCACGGGCAGGGCCACCGCGGGGGCGAAGCGCAACTGGTTGCGGCCATGGAGGGCATGCAGGCCGGTCAGGGCGGGGTGTAGGCCGAAACCCTCGCCTAGGACCAGCGCGCCGTCGGTCTCGCCCGGCGCGGGCAGGGCCAGGCCGCCGCGAAGGGGCATATAGTTCGGGTCGCCGTAGGGGATGGTGACGGACAGGCCGTCCATGGCGCCCCGCGCGATGACGACCACCAGCTTGTTGGCCGGGCCACGGCTCTGGGCGGCGACGCGGCCGGCGAAGGCCAGGCCGATTCCGGCGGCGGAGGCGCCCAGAAGGGCGCGGCGGTTCAGGACGGGATGGGTCATCGGCGCTGGAACTCCGGCGACATCAGGAGAAGGGTGAGGGCTTCGGCGCGGCTCTCGGCGCGGGCGACGGCGAGGCGAGTGCGCTCGGACAGGCGGTCGCCGAGCGTGTCGTTCGCCGTGGCCACGATGTCACCCGTGCGGCCCGTCACTGCGGCGGACCGCGCCCAGTTCAGCCGCTTGACCAGGGCGTCCGGCCCGGCCCAGTCGGCCGCCGTGTCGGGCCAACCTTCTGGAGAAGGCGGGGCGAACGGCGGCTGGCCCATGGCGACCAGGGTCTCGCGCAGGGGCGCTAGACGCTCGGGCGGGACGCCGAGCGCCCGGTGGGTCGAGACCACGAACTCATACGGTGTCTTGATCTTGGACGGCGGGGCCGCCCAGGTCTCGGGCGCCTCGACCAGGGCGCGGGCGACCTGACCCAGGTCGCCGTCGGAGCGGGTCCAGGCCGTCTCCAGTCGCGCGACCAAGGACGGCGGCGGGGCGTCCGCGACGAAATGGGCCGCGATCCGGTGCGACAGGCGTCGCGCCGTGGCCGGATGACGCGCCAGATCGCGCAGGATGGCTTCGCCCTGGTCCTTTCCGGCGGCGCGGCCGGTTGCCGGATAGGTTCTGCCCATGACGGTGCGGGGGCCGGGCTCATGGACATTGGCGCGGAAGACGAAGGCGCCCTGACTTTGAGCATCCTGGGGCCGGGGAATGGACCAGCCGGTCAGGGCGCGGGCCAGTTCGGTGACGTCCGCCTGGGTATAGCCGGCGTCGGCGCCCACGGTGTGAAGCTCCAGCATCTCGCGGGCCAGATTTTCGTTCAGCCCGACCTTGCGCCGAGCCCCGGCTTGGCTGCCGGGGCCGGTCGAGCGCGCCTGATCGAGGTACAGGAGCATGGCCGGATGCTGTTCGGCGGCGACGACCAGATCCTGGAATCGACCGAAGACGTTCGGGCGAATGGCCTCACGCTCGTACGAATCGACGAAGGCGCCGCTGTCGAACTTGACCGCCGAAACGGTCAGGGCGTTGGCCCAGAACAGGGCCCAGCGCTCGGCGAAGCCCTGGTCCGTCGTGGCCCCATGGCGGGCGCGGGCCAGAAAGGCCTGGCTTGTGTCGTCGGTGATGGCGCGGCGAGCGGCCTGGCGCGCCGCTCGTGTCGCCTCTGGGTCGGACCGGTCGCCCTGGCGGTTCTGGGCCTGATAGGCGAGGAAGGCCGTCATGCGCTGGTCAGTGGTCTGGAAGGTCCCGGTCGGCTGGGGCGCGCCTTGGGGGCGGATCTGGGCCAGGGCCCAGCCGCGCGGATCGGCGGCGACCTGGGCGATCTCGCCGGGGCGGGCGCCGAGACCCAGGCGGGTGACGGCGACAGCGGCGTCGGTCGAAGATGCGGCCATGGGCGGTCTCCTTATCCGTCGGTCCCAAATGTAACGCGTCGGAAACAAAACTCCGTCGCCGATCAGATTCCCGTGCGTCTGTCGCCAAGCGGCCAAGGGCGCGCTAGGTTGCCGTTCGATGGCCCTCCTGGACTGGATGAGCGATGTAGCCGGGCCGGTGGTCCGGGGCGACGGCGTGCTGTTGAGGCCGCCGCGGGCGTCCGACTATTCGGCCTGGTCCGCGCTGCGCGACGGGTCACGCGATTATCTTCAGCCGTGGGAGCCGGCCTGGCCGGACGACGACCTCAGCAAGGCGGCCTTCAGGCGTCGGTTGTCGATCTATGCCCGCGAGATGGAGCTGGGCAACGCCTGGCCGTTTTTCGTCTTCGTCGACGGGGGCAAAACCCTGGTCGGCGCGGTCACCCTGTCGAACGTGCGGCGCGGCGTCGCCGAGACGGGGACCCTGGGCTATTGGATCGGCCAGCCTCACGCCGGGCGCGGCTATGCGACGGCGGCGATGCGGGCGGTGGTCGCCTACGCCTTCGAACGGCTGAAGCTGCACCGGCTGGAGGCGGCCTGTCTGCCGACCAACCAGGCGTCACGGCGGGTGCTGGAGAAATCGGGCTTTCGCAACGAAGGTCTGGCGCGGGCTTATTTGAAAATTAACGGCGAGTGGGCAGACCATCTGCTGTTCGGCCTCGTCGAGGACGAGATCGATCGCGGCGGCCGGACGCCGTCTTGAGAGGGCGACAGCTTTGAACGCGCGACCCCGATCCCTGGCCTGGGACGCCACGAGCGCCATCGAGGCGCTGGCGGCCGCCGACACGGCCCTGTGGGTGTGGACGCCCGCCCTGGATCAGCTGCGCTTCACCGGGGCGACCCGCGCCCTGGGGCTGGGGCCCTTGGCGCCGGAATGTTCGGGCGCCGGCTTCGTCGCCTCGTCCATGCCGCAGGACCGGTCGCTGGCCGAGAAAATGCTGAAGCCGCAGGAGGAGGGGACCGAGATCGCCGTGCGCCTGCGGATGCGCGGATCCGAAACCTGCCTGTGGCGCGGGGTCTGGCTGGAGGACGGGCTGCGCGCCGCCGGGGTGGTGGCGCTGGAGACCAAGTTCGCCGGCTCGGACCGGGACGTGCTGACCGGCCTGCTGGACCGTCGCGCCTTCGTCGCACGGGTCGGCGAGGTCCTGACCCAGCCGGGCGAGTACGAGATCGTGGTCGGCGACGTCGACCGTCTGCGCCGGCTGAACGAGGCCCTGGGGCATGAGCGGACCGACCTGGTGCTGTCTGCTCTGGGATCGCGCCTGGCCGCCGCCTTTTCGAAGGAGGCCTCGCCCGCGCGGATCGGCGAGGACGAGTTCGCCGTTATCATCCCCAAGACATCCTCCCACGCCAGCTATCGTCTGCGCGAGGCGCTGGAGCAGCCGTTGCGGGTGGCGGGTTTCGACATCTATCCGACGGTGTCCATCGGCGCCGTAGTGGTCGAGGGCGGGCCGGATGCGCCGGACGCCTCGGAACTGCTGCGCCGGGTCGAGCTGGCGGTGGAATCGGCCAAGGGCGCGGGACGTGGCGGATCGGCCGCCTATGGCCGGGCGCTGGAAAGCGACAGCCTGAGTCGACTGGCGCTGGAGGCGGATCTGCGGAACGCCTTCGTGCGCGGCGAGATCACGCCCTTTTTCCAGCCCATCGTGAATCTGAAGACCGGCGCCGTGGCGGGGTTCGAGGCCCTGGCGCGCTGGCGTCACCCGCGACGCGGCCTGGTGCCGCCCGATGAATTCCTGGGCCTGACCGCCGACCTGGGCATGATGAACGACCTGGGCCTGCTGATGATGACCCAGTCGGCGCGGCAGCTGGCCGAATGGATCCAGCGCCACCCCCTGGCCGGCAAGATGTTCTGCAGCGTCAACCTGTCGGTCGGCGAGATCGAACGCCCGCACCTGTGCGAGGACGTGGCCCGGATCATCAAGGAAAGCGGCCTGCCCAAGGGGGCGCTGAAGCTGGAAGTGACCGAGGGCGACATCATGCGCGACACCGCGCACGCCGCCGAGGTGCTGCAGTCGCTGAAGGATGTCGGGGCTTCGCTGGCGCTTGACGACTTCGGCACCGGCTTCTCGTCGCTGTCGTATCTGGCGCGCCTGCCGTTCGATACGCTGAAGATCGACCGCTATTTCGTGCTGACGATGAACAAGGACGAGGGCTCGGCCAAGATCGTCAAGTCGGTGGTCAATCTGGGCCGCGACCTGTCGCTGGAGGTCGTCGCCGAAGGGGTGGAAAACGCCGAACTGGCCGCCCTGCTGCTGGAAGCCCAGTGCCACTACGGCCAGGGCTTCGGCTATGCCCCGGCGCTCCCGGCCCAGGAGGCGGAGGTCTATCTGGCCGAGAGTCTGGCGGACGGCACGGCGCCGCTGAAGCAGCGGTCGGCCTAGGGCGTCAGTTCGGTTCACGACCCACGCGGACGAGCGCGCCGTTGGGGTCGCTGACGGCGAACTCGTACATGCCCCACGGCTTCATTTCCGGCCCTGCGCCGATGATGAGCTCACGCACCTTTTCGGCGGCGGCGTCCACATCCTCGACATAGAGGTAGAGGCCGAGGGCGTTGTCCTCGATCTGGGCGGGCCAGCCGGGCGTGAGGTTCAGGTGAAGACGTCCTCCGCGTCCATCGTCCATCAGGCGGTAATCGCCGTAGTCGCTGACGACCGTGAAGCCGAGCCGGCGATAGAAGGCTTCGCTGACGTCCATGTCGCGCGCGGGCACGATGGCGACGACGTGATGTTGTGCGGTCATTGGAGGCTCCGATTAAGGGTCGATGATGCCGTGTGTCCGATCCTCGCGAAACCCGCGCGGCCAGCTATTCGGCCGTTTCTGGACAGTCGGCCCCTCTTGTCCGGAAACGCTGGAAAGCCCTGACGACCGCGCCCTGGGTCGGCTAGGTTGTCGGCATGATCGAGGGCGAGACGCAGGATCGGGACGGGCGCCGCAAGAGGACGCGGCAGGCGATCACGGACGCCCTGATCCGCCTGATGTCCGATCACCGGTACGCCGCCATCCGGACGACCGATCTGATCCAGGCCGCCGACGTCGGCCGCTCGACCTTCTATGAGCATTTCCCCAGCAAGACGGCGGTGCTCGAAGCCGTCGTGGAGCCGATCCTCGCGCCCTTGGCGCTCGCCGGCGCAGGACGGGGAAACACGGCGCGGCTCAAGGTCATGCTGGACCACCTCTGGGATCGCCGCGCTCTGGCGCGCCACCTGTTCGAGCCGCCGCTACAGACGAAACTGCAACGCAGGCTGGCCGCGATGATCGAAGCGAAGGCTGGGGTTCTGCACGAGAGCAGCCCTTCGTCCTCACTCGTCGCGAGGGGCGCGGCGGCCGGCCAGCTTGCCATGTTGCAGATGTGGCTTGCCGGAGAAGCGTCCTGCCGCTCTGACGATCTCGCGAATGAACTGGTGGGCGTGCGCAGGCCTTGGGCGTCAGATCGCGTTTAGCGGCAGGCGCAGGTAGCGCTGTCCGCCGGCGTCCGGCGGCGGGAGGTCGCCGGCGCGGATGTTGACCTGGAGCGACGGCAGGATCAGCTGGGGCGCGCCCAGGGTGGCGTCGCGGGCTTGGCGCATCGCCACGAAATCCTCTTCCGAAACGCCGCCGCCGATGTGGATGTTGTGGGCGCGTTGCTGGGCGACGGTGGTTTCGAAGCGGTAGTCGGTGCGGCCCGGCGGCAGATAGTCGTGGCCGACGAAGACGCGGGTGTCGTCGGGCAGGGCCAGCAGGCGCTGGATCGACCGATAGAGGGTGCGCGCGTCGCCGCCGGGGAAGTCCGTGCGGGCCGTGCCGTAGTCCGGCATGAACAGGGTGTCGCCGGTGAAGACCGCGTCGCCGATCCGGTAACTGATGCAGGCGGGGGTATGGCCGGGCGTGTGGATCACCTGGACCGACAGGTCGCCCAGAGCGAATGAGTCACCGTCGCCGTACAGGTGGTCGAACACCCGGCCGTCGCTGCGCACGTCGTCGGCGCCGAACAGGGGGGCGAAAGTCGACTGGACCTCGGTGATATGGGCGCCGATCCCGATGGAGACGCCCGTCGCGCGTCGAAGATGAGCGGCGGCCGTCAGGTGGTCGGCATGGGCGTGGGTCTCGAGCGTCAGGGCCAGGGTCAGGCCCGCCGCCTCCACCGCCGCCATCACGGCGTCGATGGATCGGGTCGAGGTGCGGGCGGAGGCGGCGTCGAAATCAAGGACCGGGTCGATGATGGCGGCCATGCCGGTGGCGGGGTCGCTGACCAGATAGGTCACGGTATGGGTCGCGGGGTCGAAGAAGCCGCGAACTTCGGGGTGTTGGGCCATGGGGAAGGCTCCTTTCGCGCTTCAACATATTAGCTATTGCTAATTTAGCAAGTGTGAATATATTGCCGCTCATGATCGACCTTCACACCATCGGACTTGAGCGTTTCCAGGCCAGCGCAGGCGAGGCGGCGGCTCTGCTGCGCGCCCTGTCCAACGAGAAGCGGCTGATGATCCTGTGTCAGTTGGGCGAGGGCGAATTGTCGGTCGGTCAGCTGCTGCCGTTGGTCGGCCTGTCGCAGTCGGCCCTGTCCCAGCATCTGGCCAAGCTGCGCGACGAGGCCCTGGTGTCCACGCGGCGCGACGGCACGACCGTCTTCTATCGCATCGCCGATCCGGCCGTCCTGAAGGTGATCGCCGTCCTGGCCGAAATCTATTGCCCCCCTGTTGCTTCCGAAAAGGAATGAGCCTGATGACCGTCCTGACCCCTCTGTCGCCCGCCGAGGTCTCGCGCCGCCTGACCGAAAACAGCGCCGTCCTGATCGACATTCGCGAGCAGGACGAATTTGTCCGCGAACATGTCGCCGGCGCGGTCCATGCGCCCCTGTCCAGCTTTGAAGAGTCCGCGCGCACCCTTGCGGACGGGCGCGACGTGATCTTCACCTGCCGGACCGGAAACCGGACCGGCGTGAATTGCAATCGCCTGGCGGCTCAGGTTCCGGGCCAGGCCTATGTGCTGGAAGGCGGTCTCGAGGCCTGGAAGACGCAAGGCCTGGCGACCCGCACCGACCGGTCCAAGCCCATCGAGCTGATGCGGCAGGTCCAGATGGCAGCCGGGGGTCTGATCCTGATCGGGGCGGCCCTGGGCCTGCTGGTGAATCCCGCCTTCTGGGGGTTGTCCGCCTTCGTCGGCGCTGGCCTGTTCTTTGCGGGGGCCACTGGCTTCTGCGGCATGGCGCGCGTGCTGGCCGTCATGCCCTGGAACAGAAGCGCGGCTGGGGTCGCCTGACGCCATGACGACCGACCTGCTGGCTCTGAGCTTGGCCGCCTTCAGCGGCGGCGTCGTCGCCCTGCTGCTGACCCTGTTCGGCGGCGGCGGGTCGGTGCTGGCCGTGCCGTTGCTGCTCTATCTCGTCGGCGTCCACGATCCGCATGTCGCCATCGGCGTCTCGGCGGCGGGGGTGTCGCTGAACGCCCTGACCGCCCTCGCCGGCCAGGCGAAGGCCGGGCGAGTGCGCTGGCCCTGCGCCATCCTGTTCGCCGTCACCGGCGCGGCGGGCGCCTGGTTCGGATCGTCCCTGGCCAAGATGATCGACGGCCATCAGTTGCTGCTGATCTTCGCCGTCGCCATGGCTGCGGTGGGCGTGTCGATGCTGCGACCCAAGCCCGTCGTCGTTCGCGCCGAGCCCAGCCTCAACTGGGCCATGTCGCCCAATGTCGGCCTGGCCGGGGCGGGGGTCGGGTCGGCGGCGGGCTTCTTCGGCATCGGCGGCGGGTTCCTGATCGTGCCCGGCTTGATGGCGGCGACGGGCATGAGCCTGGCGACCGCTCAGGCGACCTCCCTTCTCAGCGTCGCGGCCTTCGGGGCGACGACGGCCGGCAACTACGCCCTGTCCGGCTGGATCGACCTGGGTCTGGTCGCAGCCATGACCGTGGGCGGGGTGGCGGGGACGGCGGCCGGGCTGCCGCTGGCGCGGCGACTGGGCGCGAACGCCGGCCTGGGCCGTGGCCTGTTTGCGGGCCTGATCCTTGTCGTCTCGGCCTATGTCGCAGTCCGGGCGGTACTGACGCTGATGGGTTGACCGCGCCGCGAAACGGCAAGGCTAGTCAGGTCTTCATAAATCACTGACACTCGGCGCCATGACCGACGCCAGACTGGAAATCGCCGCCGGTTTCGCCACTGCACAGGGGCCGAAGGCGGACAATCAGGATTTCGGCGGCGTGCATCTGGGCACGGCGGCCGAGCAGCGCGAGCATGGGGTCGTCGCCGTGATCGCCGACGGGGTGTCGGGCTCGAAAGCCGGGCGGATGGCGGCCGAGCTGACGACGCGCAGCTTCATCGACGGCTATTTGGATCAGAACCCGCTGAACGGCATCGCCGCCAACGGGATCAAGGCGCTGCGGGGCTTCAACCGCTGGCTCCATGCGCGGGGCAAGATCGATCCGACCATGGAGGCGGCGGCGACCACCTTCACCGCCCTGATCCTGCGGGGGCGGGAGGCGGTGGCGCTGCACGTGGGGGACAGTCGAGCCTGGCATTTCCGCGACGGGGTGCTGACCCGCCTGACCGAGGACCATACCCGGGCGCAGCAGGGGCTGAGCCATGTGCTGTACCGCGCCGTGGGGATCGAGGCGGACGTCAAGCTGGACGTGCGCCATGTCGGCCTGGCGCCGCACGACCGGCTGCTACTGACGACGGACGGGGTTCATGGGGTGCTGTCGGAGGCGGCGCTGGCGCGGTTGCTGGCGCGGCGTGGATCGCCGGACGCGGACGCCCAGGCCATTCTGGCCGAGGTGGCCGAGGTCGGGGCGCGCGACAACGCCACCGTCCTGGTCCTCGACGTCATGGGGATCGGGGCGCCCGACTGGGAGGCGATCACGGCGGAGGCCGAGGGCCTCGCCATCCTGCCGCCGCCGAAACAGGGCCAGGTGGTGGACGGGTTTCATCTGGAGCGGCTGGTGGCCGACGGCCGCTATACGCGTCTGTTCCTGGCGCGGTCCGGCGACGCCCGATCCGGCGAAGAAAGGGTTGTGCTGAAGTTTCCCAAGCCTGCGGCGGTGTCGGAACGGGGCGCGCGGACCGCCTTCCTGCGCGAGGCCTTCATCGGGCGACGCATCGACAGCCCCTTCGTCGGCAAGGTGCTGAGCCTGGATGTGGGCCGCCAGAGCCGCCTCTATATCGTCCAGCCCTTCTATCAGGGGCAGACCCTTCATGCGCGGCTGGCCGAGGACGGGCCGTTCGAGATCGCCGAAGGGATCGGCGTGGCCCTGAAGCTGGCGCGAGGGGTGGCGGCCCTGCACCGGGCGGGGGTGATCCACCGCGACATCAAGCCGGACAATGTGATCCTGGAGGCGAACGGCGGGCTGAAGCTGGTCGATCTGGGCGTGGCGCGGCTGAAGCGGGCCGAGGAGTTCGCCGAGGCCGAGGCGCCCGGCACCCCCGGCTTCAAGGCGCCCGAGATGTATGACGGCGAGAGCGGGAACGCCGCTACAGATCAGTTCGCCCTGGGCGTGACCCTGTACCGGCTGTTTACCGGCGCCTATCCGTGGGGCGAGGTCGATCCGTCAGACGCGCCGCGCTTTGATCGCGCGCCCGTATCCCTCGGACGACGCCGACCGGACATGCCCGCCTGGCTGGAGGCCGCCGTCATGCGCGCCGTTTCCGTCGATCCGAACGACCGGTTTGAGGACGTCGAGGAACTGATCCATGTGCTGGAGACGGGCAGCGCCGCCGCCGCCCCAGCGCCCCGCCCGCTGTCGCTTATGGAGCGAGACCCGGTGCGGTTCTGGCAGGGCGTGTGTCTGGTTCTGATTATCCTGCTGATGCTCGCCCTGGCCACGCGTTGAGGGCCCTTACGTCGCTGAAAACAGATCGGATGCCGCGACATTTGGCGGCGCGACGTGGGCGGAACAGGCTTGGGTTTCAAGATTTTCGGCTGCGCGGGACATTCGTGCCCGCATGGCACGAAGGACTTCTCCCCGATGATGAAACTCGCCTGCAGCGCCCTGGCGCTGGCCTTGGTCTCCACCCCCGCCCTCGCTCAGTCCTGGACCCAGTCCAGCACCCCCGACTGGTCCGGCCCCTATGTCGGGATCTTCGGCGGCTACAACCAGTCGAACGACGACGGCGACGAAATCTTGCGCTTTGACCGCAATCTGGACGGCGCCTATGGCGACCAGGTATCGACCGGCGCCGGCGACAACGCCTTCAGCCCCGGCTTCTGCGGCGGCACGGCGACCAGCACCGTACCGGGCACGGGATGCCGCGACGACAATGACGGCGTCGAAGCTGGCGTGCGGGCCGGTTACGATATGCAGTTCGGCAACATCGTCGTCGGCGTTCTGGCGGAATACAGCGTCAACACCGTGCAGGACTCGGTGACGGGCTTCAGCACCACGCCCGCCTACTACACCTTTACGCGCGAGCTGGAGAGCACGGCGGCCGCCCGTCTGAAGCTGGGCTACGCCTATGGCCCGGCGCTGATCTACGGAACCGGCGGCTACGCCTATGGACAGTTCGACAACACCTTCCGCACCTCGAACCAGGCCAACAGCTTCACCGAAACCAGCGAGTCTGACGATGGCGACGGCTGGCAGGCCGGCGGCGGCGTGGAATACGCCCTGGGTCGCGGTCTGACGGTCAGCGGCGAGTACCTCTATACGTCTCTGAGCGTGGACAGCCCGGTCATTCGCGTCGGCAACACCGGCACGACCCCGCCGGCCAACCCCTTCATTTCGGCGCCGAACACCACCGGCACCGACATGACGCGCGGCAACGGCAAGTTCGGAACCCACATGTTCCGCATGGGCATGAACTACCGGTTCTAGAACCAACGGACGGACATGAAGACGGCCGGGGAGCGATCCCCGGCCGTCTTTCATATTCCGGGAGGGGGCTCGGGGCTTAGGCGGCCTCGGCCATCTGGGGCAGGACGTTGTCCAGATCCAGCAGGCTGATCATCTCGCCGTCGACGGCGAAGATGCCGGCGATCACGCCCGCCCCGCCGGCGCCGTCTCCCAGTTCCGGCGTCTCCTGACGTGTGGAATCGTCCAGTTCGACGATGTCCGACACGGCCTCGACCAGCAGGCCGACCGTCCGCGTGCCGCACTTCACGACCATGATGGCGTGACGGGCCGACGGTTCCTTGGTCGGCAGGCCGAGCCGCGCCGCCAGATCGATGATGGGGAGCACCAAGCCGCGAAGATTGACGACGCCCTTCATATAGTCCGGCGCCTTGGGCAGGGGTGTTGTCGGGGTCCAGCCGCGGATTTCGAGCACGGAGGTTATGTCGATGCAGAAGGCCTGTTCGCCGACGCGGAAACCGACCAGTTCACGACGGCCACCCTTGGAAACTGTCATCTCAGAACGCCTCTCCATCCGCTGCCGAACCGGCCGCCGGGACTAATCGCGTCGGACAAACCCGCCGCGACTCCTCCAGTTCGTCCAAGTCTCGCGCAAGCGCCTAGCGATTTCGTTAATGCGGAGAGCCATTGGTACGACGACAAACTAAGTCCGCGCATTCGCGATCACTCATCGAAGGCGAATTTGTGTAAACAAGTATTGAATATTCCACTACGTATTATGGTTGCATGGCTAACTTAAGCTTAGCGTCGATGATTGGTTAATTTTCAACCCACAGGGTATGTGCGCTTGCGAAACTACAGCTGCCCGACTAGGTGATTCTGCGTAAATTTTACGGGGCGACTCATTTAGCCTCGTGTGGGGCGGGTACGAATTCTTTCAATGTCTGATAGTGTCCAAGTAGATGGAGAGAAAGACTTAATTCGACCGTCTGGGTCGGACTTGGGCGATGGAAGCCGGGAAACGGTTCAGATCCTCATCAAGCAAAGGATCGCGCTTATCGCCCGCCGTTGGTCCACGCGCGCGAGCCGGCTTTTCAAAGCCTATGGATTTACGAATGCGCAGAGGGCGCCGCTTCATCTCTTGAAACATGCGCCCCAAGGTCTGACGCAGTCTGAACTCGCCGACGGATTACAGCTGTCGGAGCCGACGCTGTCGCGCCGTGTGACGCGGCTGCTGGCCGACGGCCTGGTGTCGAAACACCGCTTGCCCGGCGACGGACGCGCGAACCTGATCAAGCTGGAGCCTGCGGGCCTGAAGGCGCTGGATGGATCGGAAACCACAGCTGCCCTTGACCGAGAACTGCTGTTCCAGGGGCTTTCGAACGAGGATCTGGAGGCCGCCTTGCGGGTGTTGGATGTCCTGGCGGCGCGGATGGAAGATCCCCTCGAAAGCGAGATCGAGGCCGAGGCGGAAATCACCGCCGTCTGAGGCGCCCGCCTCGCAGGCGAGCGTGTCTTAAGCCCGCCCGCCCTGGCTGGACAGCCGGCCGGCGTCGACGCCCATCTGGGCCAGGGCGCGCGCCCATTTGGACTCGTGGTCGCCGTCGAAGATCAGATCCAGGTCGGCGTCCGCAGTCAGCCAGACGTTTTCAGCCAATTCATCCTCCAACTGGCCCTCGCCCCAGCCGGCGTAGCCGAGCAGCAGGGTTGAGCGACGCGGGCCGGAGATCTCGTCGGTCATGGCGGCCAGGGCCTCGCGCGTGCCGGTCATGGCCAGGCCGTCGCCGAAGGGCAGGGTGTCGGCGCCGACGCTCCAGTCGTCGGTGTGAAGGACGAAGCCGCGCTCGCGCTCGACCGGCCCGCCCATCAGCACCGGGCGGCCGATCGCCTGTTCGGGCGCCGGGGCGTCCAGCTTGTCCAGCACGGTCTTCAGATCGACGCCCTGGGCGGGGCTGTCGAGGCGCAGACCCATGGCGTGATCGGGCCCATGGGCGCAGATCAGTATGACGGCGTGTTCGAACCGGGTGTCGCCGATGCCGGGCATGGCCACCAGGAGACGGCCCGTCAGGGAGGAGGCGTCGGTCATGATAACCATATCATCGGGTGCGAAACGCCCAGGCGCAAGGCGTTGATGCTTGCGGCGGCGGCCGGGGCGTCTATCTGTCTCGGGCGCATCCAACCAACCCCGCGCGGAGAGACCTCATGACCATCCAGATCGGCGACCGCATCCCCGACGCGACCTTCGCCCAGGCGACCGCCGAAGGCCCCAAGCCCGTCAGCACCGCCGACGTCTTCGCCGGCAAGACCGTGGCCCTGTTCGCCGTTCCCGGCGCCTTCACCCCGACCTGCTCGGCCCGCCACCTGCCGGGCTTCAAGGACAATCTGGAGGCCATCAAGGGCAAGGGCGTGGATGTGGTCGCCTGTATCTCGGTCAACGACGCCTTCGTCATGAAGGCCTGGGCCGAAAGCCAGGGCATCGAGGACGAGTCCATCGTCATGCTGGCCGACGGCAACGGCGACCTGACCCGCGAACTGGGGCTGGTGCTGGATGGTTCGGGCTTTGGCCTGGGCCAGCGGTCGCAGCGTTATTCCATGCTGGTCAAGGACGGCGTGGTCGCCCAGCTGAACATCGAGCAAGGCGGCGAGTTCAAGGTCTCCTCGGCCGAACATCTGCTGGCTCAGCTCTGATCTGATGAACGCATGACCGACGTCTTCACGCCCGAAGAACGCAGCGCCGTGATGCGTCGCGTGAAGGGGCGGGACACGTCGCCGGAACTGGCCGTGCGCAGGATCCTGCGCACGGCCGGGATCGGTTATCGACTGGGCGGCCTGGGTCTGCCCGGCAAGCCGGATGTGACGATGAAGGGGCGCAAGATCGCGCTGTTCGTCCACGGCTGTTTCTGGCACGGCCACGACTGCCCGCGGGGGGCGCGCCGCCCCAAGGCCAATGCTGAATACTGGACCGCCAAGATCGGCCGCAACCGCGCACGCGACGGCCGTGTGGCCGCCGACCTGGCGGCGGCGGGCTGGCGGGTGCTGACCGTTTGGGAATGCGAGCTGCGCCGGCCGGATCTGGCCGAACGGCTGGTCGCCGCCGTCAGAGATCAGGCGGCGGCGGTTTCGGCCGCTGCGGCCGTCTCGTCCAGCACATGTTGCAAGGCGCCGAGCAGGGCCGGCGGCGTCAGGGGCTTGGAGACGAAATAGGCCATGCCGGCGGCCTGGCAGGCGGCGACGTCCTCGGGCGCGGTGTCGGCGGTGACGGCGACGACCGGGGTGCGGGCGTTGGGCCCCCCGCCGGCGCGCAGGCGACGGGTGGTCTCGCGGCCGTCCAGCTCCGGCATGCGGACATCCATGAAGATGACGTCGAACACGGTCTCGGCGCAGCGCTCCAGGGCGATCATGCCGTCGGCGGCCGTGACGATGTCGCAGCCCAGGGGCTGGAGGATCAGCTGGACGGCGCGGCGGTTGATGTCGTGGTCATCCACGACCAGCACGCGCAAGGGGCGGTCCTGATCGTCTTCAGGCGTAACGACGGGGACGTCTGCGACAGGCGCCGGCGCGTCCCTGTCCTGCACCGTCAGGGCCTGGGCGATGTCGAGGCGGCTTTCGTCGATCATGATCGGCGTCGCGGCGGCCTCCTCGGTGCGCGGGAGCATCAGGGAGACGGTGAAACAGGCGCCCTGACCCTCGGCGCTGCGCGCCGTCAGGCGGCCGCCCATCAGTTCGACCAGGTCGCGACTGATCGCCAGGCCCAGACCGGATCCGCCGTGACGGGCGCTGACGCCGTCGGTCGTCTGGTCGAAAGGATTGAACAACCGCGTCAGCTGCTGATCGGTCAGCCCCGGTCCAGTGTCCTGGACCTCCAGCAGCAGGCAATAGCCGGAAGGTTCTTCCGGCCAGGCGTCCAATCGCAGGGTGATCTCACCGCTCGGCGTGAACTTCACCGCGTTGGACAGCAGATTGTTCAGGACCTGGCGGATGCGCATGGCGTCGCCCCGGACGCCGCGCGGCATGCGCGATGCGCCCTGAACCCGCAGTTTCAGCCCCTTGGCCTCGACCGGGCCGCGCCAAAGGCGAAGCGTCTGGGCCAGCATGACCCGCAGATCGAAATCGACGGCCTCGACCGTCATTCTTCCGGCGCCGATCTTGGTGTGATCCAGCAGGTCGTCCAGCAGGGATTTCATCATCAAGCCGGCGTCGGTGATCAGAAATGTGGTGGCTCTCGACTGTGGGTGCAGGCTCTGAAGCTCGGCGGCGCCGGTCAGGATTGCGCCGATGGGGGTGCGCAGATCATGGCCGATGGCGGCGAGGAAGGCGGTATGTGCGACCAGATCCTGCTCGGCCTTGAGACGAAGGGCTTCAGCTTCGGCGCGAGCGCGCATCTGGCTTTCGGTCGCATCGCTCATCCGCTGCCAGCTGATAATGGTGAAGAAGGCGACGAGGATGACGGCG
>NZ_BSFD01000002.1:168873-634856 GCF_027922165.1 Brevundimonas intermedia | reverse complement strand
CGCCGTCATCACCATGGGCGGCGGGGCGCCGAAGGCGGCGGCCTGGAAGGGAACCGCCAGCAGATACAACATTGGCGGCGCCAGAGACGCGGCGAGAACCGACTTGGACCGCGGCGAATTGATCATAGAGAACAGCATTAGCGCCGGCAGCATAAGAGCCGCGCAGACCCCGCCCATCGGGCCGCCGATCAGCCACATCGGAATCGACAGACTGCCGAACACCGAGGCGCTGGCGAACAGGATCAAACAGGTCGTGGCCCTGCGCCCCAGGGATATCTCGGCCAGGTTCCGGCGCGGGGAAGGGAGCGCGAGCCGTTCCAGCCCCTGCACCAACAGATAGGCGGCGAACCAGGTCAGGCAGATCGGCCAGCCGACCATGGGCATGACCACCAGACCCACGGCAGCGCCCATTCCGACGCGCTGCAGCAGCGTACCGCGACGGTGGCGGGCGGCCACGGTCCAGCCGCTCTCGGCGATCTCGTCGGTGGGCGTCTTGGACATCCAGCTTTCCGGCAATGCGAACCGTGTTCGTTCGCTTGCACGCACTAGACACCAGGCGGGCCTAACGCTCCGTCAACGGGCGGCGGTCACAGCCTCTGAAATCGAAGAAAATCCATCCGCGCGAAGGCGAGCCGCCACATCCCGCTTGATCCGGGTCACCAGACCCGGCCCTTCGTAGATCAGGGCGGAATAAATCTGCACGGCTGAGGCGCCCAGGCGGATGCGGGCGTAGGCCTCGGCCCCGCTGTCGATCCCGCCGACGGCGATCAGGGGCAGGCGGCCTTGTGCGGCCTCGGCGGCGGCGCGCAGGGCCTTCTCCGCAAAGGGGCGGATCGGCGCGCCGGACAGTCCGCCCGTCTCGCCTGCGTCGAGAGATCGAAGGGTCTCCGGTCGTTCCAGGGTGGTGTTGGACACGATCAGGCCGTCGATCCGGTGGGCCAGAGACGCCTCGACGATCATGCCGACCTCGTCAGCGACCAGATCGGGCGCGATCTTCAGGAAGACCGGCACGCGCGCGGCGGTCTCGGTCGGGCGGGCGGCCTCGATCCGCCCCAGCAGATCATCCAACTGCTCACGCCCCTGCAGGGCGCGCAGGCCGGGCGTGTTGGGCGAGGAGATGTTGACGGTGAAATAGGAGGCGCGGCCGGCCAGGCGTTGCAGACCGGCGACATAGTCGGCCGCCTTGTCGTCCGTATCCTTGTTGGCCCCCAGATTGGCGCCGACGACCACGCCCGACGGGCGGCGATCCAGCCGGGCGGCGAAGGCTTCCAGGCCGTGGTTGTTGAAGCCCATGCGGTTGATGATCGCCCGATCCTCGCTCAGGCGGAACAGGCGGGGCTTGGGATTGCCGGGCTGAGGCCGGGGCGTGACCGAGCCGCATTCGACGAAACCGAAGCCCAGCCGCGACAGGCCGCGCAGGGCCTCGCCATTCTTGTCCAGACCGGCGGCCAGGCCGACGGGGTTGGGCAGGGACAGGCCCGCCAGGCTGGTGTGCAGGATGGGGTCGTCGGTCGCCGGCGCGGGCAGGGGGGCGAAGGCCAGACCCTTGACGGCCAGCTGGTGGGCGGTTTCGGGATCAAGGCGACGCAGGGCGGCCGAGCCGAGGTCGAACAGGCTCATGCCGGGTCCTTGAAGATCATCGCCCCGTCGTCGGCGACCTCAAAGGCGCGCGTGGCTGCAACGGCGGTCGCGGACAGGGGGGCGTAGAGGTGGGGAAACAGATCGCCGCCGCGCGACGGCTCCCAGATCAGCTCATCTCCAAACCGCCCCAGGTCCACGGTGAGCAGCACCAGATCGGTGCGGCCGGCGTAATGGCGGCGCGCGGTTTCAACCAGTTGCTCGCCGGTCGACATATGGATGTAGCCGTCCGCCAGATCGACGGCGGAGCCTTCGTAACGGCCCTCGGCCAGGGCGGCGCGCCATTCGTCGGCGGCGAGGATCTTGTAGGCGATGTCGGTCATGTGGTTGCGCCCAGGCCGCGCGGGGTGATGAAGCCTTCATAGGCGCACCTGCCGGCGACATCGACGGTGAACAGGGCGGCGGCGCCGGTCGGGAATCCTCCGCTCAGGCGTTCGAGGATGGCCGGGGAGGCGGCGCTCTCGCTCAGATATTCGCCGGCCAGAACATGGACGCCCGGATTATGGGCCAGGACCAGCAGGCAACCGGCCTGGTCCTCATTGTCCTCGACGAAGCGGCGCAGCACTTCGGGCGGGGCGTTGTAAAGGCGGGGCTCGTCGCGCACTTCGACGTCGCCGAGGGCGTCGTGCATCTGCTCCCAGGTCTGGCGGGTGCGCGTGGCCGACGAGACCAGGGCCAGATCGGGCTTCAGACCGCGCTCGGCCAGGGCCTTGCCCATCAACAGGGCTTCGCCGCGCCCCACGGCGGACAGGGGGCGGGTTTCATCGCCGCCGGACGGGCTGGAGCCCTCGGCCTGGGCGTGTCGCATGAGGATCAGTCGGTGCATGGGCTTCGCCATAAGGCCGTTCGAGTCCCGCGACCAGATGGGTCGGGCTCAACTCCCCGTCAGCGCGGCCAGTCCGGGGTGACGGAAGCGGCGGGCTGGGGCGTCAGGGCCGGCTTGGCGGGAACCCGCTGGGCATGGCCGCTGGGGCGGATGCGGGCATAGGCCTGACGCGAGGCCTCCAGCAGGATCAGTCCAGCCGCGCCCGGCGCGACCCGACGCCCGACCTGTTCGAAACCGTCGGCGAGGGGCAGCAGCGGCGTCCAGGGCGGGACATACAGGGTCTGGGACCAGGCCGCAGGCTCTAGCCCCGCCTCGCGCACCAGCCGCTCCAACTGACTGCGGGTGAAGGGGCGGCCGTGGCCGAAGGGGGTGTTCTCGGCCCGCGCCCACAGGCCGCCGCGCGCCGCCGCCGCCAGGATGATCCGGCCCGTCGGGGCCAGGGCGCGCACCGCCTCCAGCAGCAGGGCGGCGGGATCGTCGGCCTCTTCCAGGGCGTGGACCAGCAGGATGCGGTCGAAGGAACCGGCGGCGAAGGGCAGGCGGCGGTCGTCCACCAGCAGGGTGCGGTTGCGCCCCACGCTGGGCCAGTGTTCGACGCCCTGGCCGCCCGGCATGGCCGCGACCACACGGCGCGCGCCGACGAAGGCGTCCAGCCAGGGTGTGGCGTAGCCTATGCCCAGCACGTCGCAGTCGGGCGTCTCGCCCCAGGCGTCGTCCAGCCGTCGCGCCAGCAGACGCCGCACCAGCGCCCCGGTCGGTTCGCCGTAGAAGGTTCGAAGCTCGTCGATGCTGCGCCGCATGGATCCACCATAGGCCGGGTCGGGGCCGCCTGCTAGAACGTGGTCATGACCCTGGATGTTTACCTGTTCCCGTGCCGCAGCGACAACTACGGCTTCCTGATCCGCGATACGGCCACCGGCGTCGTGGCCACGGTCGATACGCCCGATGCGGCGCGCATCCTGGAAGAGCTGGAGACCCTGGGCTGGGGGCGGCTGGACCTGATCCTGAACACCCACTGGCACCCGGACCACACCGAGGGCAACGAAAGGCTGAAGGCCGAGACGGGCTGCGAGATCGTGGGGCCGGAGGAGGTGCGCCGCGTCGCGCCGCTGGACCGGGCGGTTGCGGACGGGGACGGGGTCATGGTGGGCGAGACCCGGTTCGAGGTCACGGCCACGCCGGGCCATACCCTGGGGCATGTGGTGTTCCGCTCGGTCGAGGATCAGCTGGCCTTCGTCGGCGACACCCTGTTCGCGCTGGGCTGCGGGCGCTTGTTCGAGGGGACGCCGGAACAGATGTGGGCCAGTCTGCGGACCCTGGCCGCCTGGCCCGAGGCGACCGTGATCTGGTGCGCTCATGAGTATACGGCCTCGAACGCCCGCTTCACCCTGAGCCTGGACGACCGGCCCGAGACCCAGGCTCACGCCGAGGCGATCTTTGCGAAGCGGGCGCGGGGCGAGCCGACCGTGCCGACCACCATCGGGACGGAGCTGCGGTTCAATCCGTTTCTGACGGCGATCGATGCGGCTCAGTTCGCCGCGCGTCGGGCGGCGAAGGACGGCTTCAGCGGCTGAGGACGTCGTCCGCGACGGCGCGGACGATCCGGGCCGAGGACGGGCGTCCGGCCACGCCGGCGCGCGGCTCGATCACGATACGCAGGGTGCCGCGGGCGAAGGTCGCCTGGGTGGCTCGGCCCTGATCGACGATCTCGATTCGGCGAATCTTGTCGGCCTCGCGTCGCAGGGTCGGCGAGCGGGACATGCGGGCGATGGCGTCCACAGCGGTCGACAGGGCGTCGGCGGCGACGGCTTCCGAGCCCGGCTGGATGTCCACATCCACCACAACCAGTCGGCCCAGGGCGCGACTGGCCCGGTCGCTCTGGCGGATGATGTAATTCCACAGCTGGACCGCCGTCAGACCCGGAGCCAGCAGGGGCGCAGCCTGACCCGACGGCGAGACCGGCGACCCTTGCGGCGCACTGGTCGTGTACAGGGTCATGCGGCCGTCGGCCGTAACGCGCAGAACCTGGTCGCCGTTGTCGTTGCGATAGACGATGTCGCCGCGTGGGGCGGGGGTGGCGCGCAACACCCAGATCTCGGTCGACCGGTCGAACCGCAACAGGGGGCGTGACCCCGTCACATCCAGCACGAAACCCTGACCCGTGCCCGAGACATAGCGGGCGGACGGTTCCAGATTGCGGCGCGACTGGGCGTGACAGTCCGACGGCAGCACGGCGGGCGCAGCGACGGACAGGCCGAGGCCCACGACGGCCGCGAACGCCATCGCGGTCACGCGAGGCGATTTTTTCGCCCAAGCCGTTTCCGTCAACTTCATGAGACTGTGGATGAAACCGTCACGCGGCGGATTTTGGGCGAAGCTCGTTCACCCGACCAGGTATTGGCCGCCGTTCAACGAGAGTGTGCAGCCTGTGACATATCCGGCACGCTCTCCGACCAGCCAGGAGACCATGTCGGCGATCTCCTCGCCCTTGCCCAGACGGCCGACCGGGATCTGGGCCACGATGGAGTCCAGCACCTTGGGGTCCATGGCGCCGACCATTTCGGTGTCGATATAGCCGGGCGCGATACAGTTGACGGTCACGCCCTTGCGCGCATTCTCCAGCGCCAGGGCCTTGGTGAAGCCGATCATCCCGGCCTTGGCGGCGGAATAGTTGGTCTGGCCCACCTGGCCCTTTTGCCCATTGATCGAGGAGATGTTGACGATACGGCCGTGGCCGCGCTCGCGCATGCCGTTGATGACCTGTCGGGTGGTGTTGAAGACGCTGTCCATGTTCACCCGGATCACGTCGGACCACTGGTCATGGCTCATCTTGTGGAAGAAGCCGTCGCGGGTGATGCCGGCGTTGTTGACCAGGATGTCGACCGGCCCCAGCTGAGCCTCGACCTCGGCCACGGCGCGGGCGCAGTCGTCGAAGCTGCCGACATTGCCCTTCACCACCATACAGCCCAGGGCCTGGGCCGTGGCGAAGGCGGCTTCGTCATTGCCGGAGTAGCCGGCGGCGACGCGAATCCCGTCCTCCGTCAGGCGCTGCACGATCGCCTTGCCGATTCCCCGGGTCCCGCCGGTTACGAACGCCACGCGCATCGTTGTTTCCTTGTCCCTTGAAGCCCGTCTGATGCGAGCCGTCCCAGAGAGGTTTAACCACGTCTGGGTTGCAGGCAAAGCCCGATTTCCCTCGCGGAAACCGGGCTTGATGTCGCGGAAGGGTCAGGCCGCCAGCTTTTCCATGTCGATGACGAAGCGGTAGCGGACGTCGGACTTCAGCATCCGCTCATAGGCCTCGTTGATCTGGTCCGGCGCGATGATCTCGATCTCGCAGGCGATGCCGTGTTCGGCGCAGAAGTTCAGCATCTCCTGGGTCTCGGCGATGCCGCCGATCAGCGAACCGGCGATGCGGCGACGACGCCACAACAGGGGCACGGCATAGACCGGCAGACCCTCGGTGGTCAGGCCCAGCATGACCATGGTGCCGTCGCGCGCCAGCAGCTGGACCTGGCTGGAAATCTCGTGCGTGGCCGAGACGGTGTTGATGATCAGGTCGAAGCTTTCGGCCGCGGCCTTCATCGCCGCCTTGTCCGAGTTGATCAGGAAATGCTTGGCGCCCATCCGCTCGGCGTCGGCCTTCTTGCGGTCCGAGGTAGACAGGACCGTGACCTCGGCGCCCATGGCCGCCGCCAGTTTGACGGCCATATGGCCCAGGCCGCCCAGGCCGATGACCGCGACCTTGGACCCCGGACCGACGCCCCAGGTCTTCAGCGGCGAATAGGTGGTGACGCCGGCGCAGAGCAGGGGGGCGGCGGCGTCCAGCGGCAGGCTGTCGGGGATGGACAGGACGAAATGCTGATCGACCGTAATGTGGTCGGAATAGCCGCCCTGGGTGATGGTCTCGGCCGTGCCGCCCTTCGTATCCTTGGCGCCATAGGTGCCGGTGAAGCCGGGCACGCAATACTGCTCCAGACCTTCCTGGCACGACGAACATTCGCGGCAGCTGTCGACCATACAGCCCACGCCGACGCGGTCGCCTTCCTTGAAGCGGACGACGTTCGACCCGACGGCCTTGACCACGCCGGCGATCTCGTGACCCGGCACCAGGGGGTAGGGCGCCGGCCCGGTCTCGCTGCGGGCCATGTGCAGGTCGGAGTGGCAGATGCCGCTGAACTTGATGTCGATCAGGACGTCGTCCGGGACGGGATCGCGACGTTCGAAGCTGTAGGGGGTCAGCGGCTTGTCGGCGGCAGTCGCGGCGAAGGCGCGTGTGGCGATCGGCATGGGAAGTCCTTAGGGCTGGGGGCTTGGCCGACAGATGTGACCCGAGACGACGGGCCGCAAGGCGGCGGGGCTATTTAAGCTGGGCGATCAGCGCCTGGGCCGCCGCGGGGTTCCGCACCTTCGCGCCCGAGATGAAATAGGCGAAAACCTCGCCGCGTTTGGCCCAGGCCTTGGCCTGGTCGGCGACGGCGGACAGTTCCGCGGCGGTCATACCGGTCGGTTCGTCTTCGCGGCTGGACATCAGGCGGGCATAGGTGAAGTCGGCGGTGGCCTCGTCGATCTGGGGCCAGGTCGGCTCCTCGTCATCGACGGCGTAGACGATGGCGACGCCGTATTGGCGGGCCAGGTCATAGAATTGTTCGGTGGCGAAGGTGGGGTTGCGGACCTCGAGCGCGTGGCGCAGGCGCAGGCCGTCTTTCTCGGGCGGCAGCAGTTTCAGGAAGCCCTCGAAATCCTCGGGGTCGAACTTCTTCGTACCCATGAACTGCCAGTTGATCGGCCCCAGCTTGTCGCCCAGTTCGGTCAGGCCCTGGGACAGGAACCGGTCGAAACTCTCGCCGCCCTCGGACAGGATCTTGCGATTGGTGCAATACCGACTGGCCTTGACCGAGAAGACGAAACCGTCCGGCGTCTCGTCACGCCATTTGCGCCAGGAGTCGGGCTTGAAGGTCGAATAATAGGTGCCGTTGATCTCGATACTGGTCAGTTTCGACGCCGCGTATTCCAGCTCGCGCTTCTGTACCAGACCCTCGGGATAGAAGACCCCGCGCCACGGCTCGAAGGTCCAGCCGCCGACGCCGATGTGGATGGGGTGGGTCATCTGTCGTGGTCCTCAGGTCCGCGCGCGCCGCTTTCGATAGGCTCAACGCAGCCGGTCCGATTCCGTGCTTCGGCCAGATACTCGGCGCGAACCTCCTCGAAGATCTGGCGTGGCGTCTTTTCGCTGACCCCCGAGGCGTAGGCCTCGTCGATCAACTGCTGCCAGTGGGCGATCTTCTCGGCCTTCACCTGTTCGCGGCGGATCAGGTCGCGGACGACGTCCGAGGCGTTGGCGTAGCGTCCCGATTTCGCCTGTTCCTCAACCCAGGCCTTCATCGGGTCGGGCAGGGAGATGTTCATCGTCGCCATGGGTAAGCTCCTGTTCGTTCAGAGTGGCGCCTTGGCAAAGTTTGTCAATTGCCGGAGCAGTATCGGCGCGACCCACTTCTTTCGTCATTCCGGGCGAAGCACAGCGGAGGCCCGGAACCCAGCGGCGCCGTCAGGCGAAATCCATCCGCAGCACGGGCTTGAGCATCAAGTCCGCGACAGGTCAGCGCTCACGCGCGCCGCTGGGTTCCGGGTCTCCAGGCCAGAAGGCCCTTCGCCCGGAATGACGAAAGGGGTGGGAATCACGTCGCCCCCTTTGGGCTAACGCGGCGCCATCGTTACGGAGCCGATATGGCCGCCGATGGGCAGCAGGCGGACCCTCAAAGCGACGTCGCCGCTGAAGCCCGCGCGTGTCCGCGCTGTCAGCGTATAGGTCATTCTGACGCCGCCCGAGGCCATGATGACGATCAGCTTGCCGTCCCTTATCCGGCAATCGGCCGGCTCGCCGTCGAGAACGCACGAGAGCCGGCCGCGCGGCTGGGGCGTGACCGTCAATGGAAAATCCAGCCGATTTCCGCTCTTGGACTCAAAGGAGATGCTGAGGTCCTGCCGCTCGGCCGGCGTGATCTTCAGCATCCAGTCGCCGGCCACCTCGCCGCTGGTGATGGGCGGCGCGGCCTGAGCCAGGGCCGTTCCGCAAAGGGCGCAGGCCGCCAGGACGCCTGCCAGAATCGCTCGCCGTTTCGCCACGCCGGCCTCCGAAGGTTCAGCCTGGGGTAGGGTAGGTTGATGACGCTGGATTGCCGCGTGAATTATTGGAAAGGTTGGAACTCCCCTTTCGTCATTCCGGGCGAAGCGCAGCGGAGACCCGGAACCCAGCGGCGCCGTCAGGCGAAATCCATCCGACGCAGGATGTCTGAATACCAAGCCCGCGACAGGTTCGCGCTCTCGCGCGCCGCTGGGTTCCGGGTCTGCGGGCCAAGAGGCCCTTCGCCCGGAATGACGAAAGTGGAGGGATGAACGGGCTATGCGGATGTCCGAAAGGGACCTGATGAAGGGATCTCGAAGCTACATCCCCAACGATACCATGAGCATAGAGTGATTAGTGACCGTCGGCGTGGCATTGATGTGATCTAAGGTTTGTAGATCAGTTGAAATCGCAATAGGGGGCTTACCCTCTTGAGCTCACCGTCCGACCCTCGCGGCGGCGTAGCGATGAAGAACCGATCACCTATCACAACCAAATAAAGCCGTGTGCTTCCGCCTGCTAAAATGCTTCCGATGCAACTGCGTTGCGCGTTATCGGAAAGGTTTTCAAGAACTAGCCAAAGCTCTCGTCCGTTAACCTGTTCAACGCGCCATTGGCCGCGGGTCACGTTGGCACCCATTTCAGCGTCGAATAAACCGTTGCTAGAGAGCGTCCAGCGCGGTCTGCATCCATCCTCCCATTGAGCTTGCGGTGGGCCGGGTTGCATTTCGTAGCTCCCAACAAAGCGCGTTGAGACGTCCTGGCCTGCACCCAGTGTCCACGAAACCGGGTGTAGGCCATCCATGCCGTTGTTTTGCAACGTGCCGCCAAGCGCCAGAATCAATTTTAGCGTAGCCAAAACCACAACTGCCCCCAAAGCATTCCTCGCTCAAAGCTAACTTCCGCAGTGTCTGCAATGGGACGCTTTGTAAAGTTGCCACCGGTGGGAAGGCAGGATTAGGAGCAAAATTCTCAGCTTTCACATGTGGCGGCCTGCTCGATTAGGCTTCCCCCTCATCCCCCGTCCAAATCCCCCCTTGCCGCGTCCGCCAGGGCGAAGAAGCGGTTGCGGACTTCGGCGGCGAAGGGGTTGTCGCGTTCGATGGCGCGGAAGACGGCGGGGCTGTCGTGGCGGACCATGTCGACGGCCTGCATCAGGCGGTCGAAACTGGCGGTGGTCATGCGGGTCGGCAGGGGCTCCATGGCCAGCAGTAGCCGGGCGATCAGATGGGTCAGGCCCTGGACCGTGGCGGCCTCGCGGTCGTGATCTTCGGGGCTGACCTGGAACACCTTCAGGGCCAGGGCGCGGCGGCAGAAGGCGGCGACGCGGCGGGCGTCGCGCTTGGCGCGCACCTCGCAGACGGCGATGCGAAGGCCGGCGATGCCGGCCTTGCCGCTCTGAGGGCCGAACAGGGGGTGGGTGCCGACGATCCGAACGCCGGGGGGCAGCAGGTCTTCCATCAGACGGGCGGGTTTGACCTTCACAGAGCCGACGTCGATGACCAGGGCGTCGGGGCGCAGATGGGGGTGGATCTCGGTCAGGGAGGCGGCCAGGGCCTCGACCGGGACGGCCAGGATGACCGTGGGACAGGCGGCGGCGACAGCCAGGTCGGTCAGGGTCGCGTGGCCGTCTGCGTCCGTGGCGGCCGGGTCATGGGCGTGGATGTCGAACCAGGGCGACAGATGCCGCGCCGTCAGCCGCCCGAAGGCGCCGAAGCCGATCAGGCCGAGGCGGGGTTTGGCCAACGCTGTTTCCACCCCCGTCATCCTCGGGCTTGACCCGAGGACCGGAGGGTCCGCCGCATTGCGTCAGCGGTTGGCGCACAGCCCGATCCACGCCCGGTCCTCGGGTCAAGCCCGAGGATGACGGGGGTGGGGGTGGAGCGGGTGACGGATTGTGTAGAGGCCAGCCTCACAGCGTCTCCATGAACCGCACCGGCCGACCGTGGGCCGCGCCGATCAGTTCGCCGTCCTGCATCACCACCCGGCCGCGCACGAGGGTGGCCATAGGCCAGCCGGTGGCCTCGAACCCGTCGAACGGGGTCCAGCCGCAGCGCGAGGCCTGCTGGTCATGGGTGATGGTCTTCTTGGCCTTCAGGTCCACGATGGTCAGGTCGGCGTCATAGCTGACGGCCATCCGCCCCTTGTTGGCCGTGCTGAACACCCGCTGAGCGCCGGCCGAGGTCAGGTCGATGAACCGCTCCAGGCTGAGCCGGCCCTGGGCCACATGGGTCAGCATCAGGGGCACAAGCGTCTGCACCCCCGGCATGCCCGAGGGCGAGGCCGGATAGGGCTTGGCCTTTTCCTCCTTGGTGTGCGGCGCATGGTCGGACCCCAGGACGTCGGCGACGCCCTGCTGCATGCCCCACAGCCACAGGGCGTCCACATGCTCCTGCGACCGGATCGGCGGGTTCATCTGGGCATAGGCGCCCAGCCGCTCATAGGCCTCGGGCGCGGCCAGGGTCAGGTGTTGCGGCGTGATCTCGACGGTGGCGACATCCTTGTGGAATCGCAGGAACTCCATCTCGTCCTTGGTCGTGACGTGCAGGACGTGGATGCGGGCGCCGGTCTCCTGGGCCAGGCCGACCAGGCGGCGGGTCGAGCGGATGGCGCTTTCGGCGTCGCGGACCTCGGGGTGGCTGGTCCAGTCGCCGGTGCGGGCCAGGCCGCGCCGTTCGACCAGCCGGTATTCGTCCTCGGAGTGGAAGGTGGCGCGACGGCGCACGTTGGACAGAACCTTGCGCACCCCCTCGTCGTCGGCGATCAGCAGGTCGCCGGTCGAGGCGCCCATGAAGACCTTGACCCCGCAGCAGCCGGGCAGACGTTCCAGCTCGCCCAGATAGTCTGCGTTCTCGTGCGTGCCGCCCACGTAGAAGGCGTGGTCTGTCCACATCCTATCCTTCGCCCGCGCCAGCTTGTCGGCCATGGTGTCCGGGTCGGTGGTGTTGGGATTGGTGTTCGGCATTTCGAACACGGCGACGACCCCGCCCAGAGCGGCGGCGCGCGAGCCGGTCTCCAGATCTTCCTTCCACTCCAGGCCCGGTTCGCGGAAATGGACCTGGGTGTCGATGACGCCGGGCAGGACCGTCAGGCCGGCGGCGTCGAACACCTCGCCGGCTGAGGCCTGGGATAGGTCGCCGATGAAGGCGATCTTGCCGTCGATCACCCCGACGTCGGCCAGGCCGCGTCCGGCGTGATTGGCCACCTCGCCGCCGCGGACGATCAGGTCATAGGTCTGGGTCATAGGGCGGCTCCTGGCTATTCATCACCGTCATCCTCGGGCTTGACCCGAGGATCGGACCGTCCGCGTCACGAGAGACGACGCATGGGCAGGGTGCTTCTACCGGAAGGCGCCCCGTGTGCGGAACCCTCGATCCTCGGGTCAAGCCCGAGGATGACGGAGGTGTGGGTCAGCCCCGTTCCTTCAGCACCCGCAGCGCCGCCTTCAGCACCCGTTCCCACGGCAGGTCCATCATGTGCTGGATCGCCTGGTTCAGCCGGGGGTCCAGGGTCTTGAACTCTTCGAATGAACGCGGGCCGCGCACGGAGACGCCTTTCCAGGGGCCGCGCGTCGTCTCGTCCGACGGGCCGAACACCGCCACGACCGGCGCGCCCGAGGCGGTGGCCAGATGGGTCCAGATCGAGTCCGCCCCGATGTACAACCGGGCCTTCGACAGGGCCGCCACCGTCTGGAGACGCGTCAATTTGCCCTGAAGCTCGATGACCCGCGCGCGGGGCGCGGCGTAGCGGATGGTGTGGGCCGCCTCGCGGTCGATCTCCTCGCCGACGAGCATCAGCCGCCCGCCCGCGAGAGGCCCGTCGTCGGCCAGCAGCTTGGTCGCCACCTTGGCGTAGCGTTCGGCGGGCCAGCGCCGGCCCATCCATTCCACGCCGGGGCCGATCGCCAGAATAGGGCCATCGCCGCCCCCGGCCGGGATCAAGGCCTCGACCTGAGCCAGCGTCAGATCCGAGACGTGGATGCGCGGCGTCGGCGCCTCATCCGGCTCCATCTGCAGGACGGCCGCCGCCGCCTCGACGGCGTGGAGCCCCGGCGCGTCCTTGCCGCGCACCGCCCGCTTGTGACGTCTCAGCCGGCCCGAAAGGGTCGAGCCGCGCATATCAACGACCAGACCCCATTTGGTCCCGCGCACCTGGTTCCATAGGGCGATCCAGTCGAAATGACCCTCGCGCTCCAGCACCAGCAGTCGCTCTAGGCGCGGGGTATCGGCGAACAGGGGGGCGCTGGCGGCCGAGCCGACAATGGTGAAGGCGGCGTTCGGCAGGCTCTCGACCAGATGCGCCAGAACGCCCGAAGACAGCACGGCGTCCTCAGCGTCGGCCTCGGCGATATAGAGGATGGGAAAGCGCCCGATCATCCGTGAACGTCATACAGGGATTCTGTTCGCGGTTCACGGTCAAACCTCCGTATCCACAGCCCGGTTTCCCCTGGGGGCGCGATGGGATAGAGCCACCGCCATGAACACCGCCCCAAATCCGGCGCCCGATCCCGCCGCCCAGGCCGCCCTGGAACGCTTCAAAGCCCAGCGTGTGACGGCCATCTACCGCCTCGATCTGATCGCCCAGGGGGCGACCATCGCCTACGAGGACGGGACGCCGGTGGATATGGCGTCGGAAAAGGCGCGGCTGGAGGCCGTCGTCGCCGACATGGACCGTCGCATCGCCCGTCTGGAGCGGGCGGGCGGTTGAGCCTGCCCCTGCTGCCCGGCCGGACCTGCGGGGCCTGCGTCGAGTGCTGCCGTGTCATTCCGCTGGATCTGCCCGAACTGGCCAAGCCGACCGGCGAACTCTGCGCCTATTGCGTCGAAGCGGCCGGCTGCTCGGTCCATGCGATCCGGCCGAACACCTGCCGCGTCTGGTTCTGCCTGTGGCGGGTGGTCGAGCTGTCGGACGACTGGCGGCCCGATCTCAGCGGGGTGATCGTGCGGCCCGACGGGATCGAGGACGGGGTCATCACCCTGTATGTGATCCGCCCCTCGGACTTCCTGGCCTCGGCGGACTTCTTCGCGACTGTGGCGGGCTGGATCGCCGAAGGGGTTGAGGTGGCGCTGAGCATTTCCGGCCCGGTGGGGACCTATCCGGCCCGCGCCGTCGTCACCGACTGGCTGCGTCCGGCGGTGGAGGCGGGCGATCCCGCCGCCTTCCTCGGACGCGTGCTGCGATCGCTTGACAAGCTGGCGGAGCATGATTTCCAGCCCGACGAAATCACGGCGCGATATGCGGTGATGTGACCTTCCGCCGCGCCAGATGACCCGTCCTGGCGGACTCCTTGTAAGCGCGTTCCCGTAGAGGGGGCTTAGCCGATCATTAGCCCTTTGCTTTGATAACGGATGATCGTTGATCGACGTCCAGAAGGGACGCGCCGTGCCTATGCAGGATTGGGACGACCTGCGTCGTCCGATATGGTTGTTCGACCCCGCCAGTCGGCGCGGCGTCTACGCCAATCCGGCGGCTCTGGAGCTGTGGGAGGCGGACAGTCTTGAGGCCCTCCTGGCGAGGGACTTTGGCCAACTGTCCCCTGCCGCCGAGGCTCGGGTCGAAAGGCTGGCGCGTGAAACCGCAGACGGCGCCGCCGTCTGCGAGCAGTGGACCTTCTATCCCAACGGTCATCCGGTGTCGGTGTCTGCTGTGATTTCGACCTATCATTTGGAAGACGGTACGCCCGTGCTGCTGCTGGAGGCGTCGCCGCTCGTCGCCGACGGCGACGAGAACCGCGCGACGGAAGCCCTGCGACACACCTCCACCCTGATCAGCCTGTTCGACACGGAGGGAGGGCCGATCTTCTCCAATCCTGCGGCCTTCGCGGCCTATGGCGCGGCCGACCGCTTCTCGGCGCGGTTCGCGGAGCCGGATCGCGCCCAGCCGCTGCTGGACGCCGCCCTTGCTGGAAACGCCGTCAGCGACGTGTGCCAGGTCGTCACGCGCGGAGGCCTGCGATGGCATCAGCTCGACGTCCGCACCACCACGGATCCGGCGACCGGCCAGATCGCCGTGCTGTTGGATGAACACGATGTGACTGCGCGAATTCAGGCCGAAAAGGCCCGCGCCGCCGCCGAGCAAAAGGCCGCCATGGCCGAGGCGCGGCAGGCCTTCCTGACCGATATGTCGCACGAGCTGCGCACCCCGCTGAATACGGTGATCGGTTTCTCGGACCTGCTCGCAACGACCCATCTGGATCCGGAGCAGGCCGCCCGTGTGGCGAGCATCAACGAAGCAGGCCAGCGTCTGTTGTCTGTGGTCAATGAAATGATTGAGCAGTCCGTACGCAATGCTGACGAGGCGGACGAAGGGGCCTCGCCGCCGGAGACGCTCGAACCCCTGCCGCCCGCGTCTTCATCCGTATCTGGCCGCGCAAGCACCCTCGCCTCCCGAGGGTCTGAAGGCCGGCTCGGCGGTTCCCGCGTCCTCTATGTCGACGATCACGATTGCAACCGCGCCCTGGTGGTCGCTGTTCTGGACGCCCAAGGCATCGTCTGCGCCACGGCCGAGAACGGCGCGGAGGGCCTGGAGGCCGCCCGCACCGGCGATTGGGACCTGATCCTGATGGATATCCAGATGCCGGTCATGGACGGGGTCTCCGCCACCCGGGCCATTCGCGCCCTGCCGGGCCATCGCGGGGCCGTGCCCATCGTCGCCCTGACGGCCAACACCCTGGCGGAACAGAAGACCGAATACGCCGCCGCCGGCATGGACGGCTGTATGGCCAAGCCGATCAATATCGTCGAACTGACCCACATGGTGCTGAGTTGGATCGGCAGCGACTGGCGCAGGACCGAGGCGCCCCTGATCGCCGCCGTCGCCTGATTTTCGGAGTCGGCGTCAGTCGGCCAGGACGGATTGGATGCCGGCCAGCAGGCTGGCGGCGGTGATCGGTTTGGGCACGTGGCTGTCCGCGCCCGCTTCCCGCGCCTGGTCGCGGTGTTCGGCCATGGCGTTGGCGCTCAGCATGATGACGGGCGTGTGGGCGTTGGCGGCGCGTTCGGCCTCCAGCGCACGGATGGCGCGGGTCGCCGTCAGCCCGTCCATGACCGGCATCTGCATGTCCATCAGCACCAGGTCGAACCGCTCCTGTTCGAAAGCGGCGACGGCGCAGGCGCCGTCTTCCGCGATCACCAGCTCGAACTGCGGACCCGCCAGGATCATCTGGACCACGCGCTGATTGGTCGGGTGGTCCTCGGCCAGGAGCACGCGAAGCGGGCGCTGCGGCCTGTCAAACACTGCGGATGCGGGCGCCGGAACGGCAAGCGCTGCAGGATCGGCCGCGCGGACAAGCGGCAGGTGCACGCTGAAGCGGCTGCCGACGCCGGGCGTCGAACACGCAGCGATACGCCCGCCCATCATATCGGCCAGGGCGTGGCAAATCGACAAGCCCAGGCCCGTGCCGCCGAACCGCCGGGTGATGCTGGCGTCGGCCTGGCTGAACCTCTGGAACAGGCGCGAGGCGTGGTCCGAGTCGAAGCCGACCCCCGTGTCCTCCACCTCGACCTGCAATATCGCGTCGCCATCGTCGGCCTCGGTCAGGGCGACGCGCACGGTGACGGAGCCGGCGTGGGTGAACTTGACCGCATTGGAGATCAGATTGGTCAGGATCTGGCGGATGCGGGTGCTGTCGCCGACGAAGGCGCCGCGCGCATCCGCGCCTCGCTGGACCCGGAACTCCAGTCCCTTGTCCTCGGCACGTTGGCGCATGATGTCGAGCGCCGCCGCCAGGGCCTCGTCCAGGTCGAAGGCGCGGGCCTCCAGTTGCAACTGCCCCGCCTCGATCTTGGACACGTCGAGAATGTCGGACACCAGCCGTTCCAGGGTCTCGCCCGAGGCGGCGATCAGGGCGACCATCTCGGCCTGCACCGGATCTAGCGCTGTGCGCGACAGGGCGTCGACGATGCCGATCACCCCGTTCAGGGGGGTGCGTATCTCATGGCTCATATTGGCCAGGAAGTCGGACTTGGCCTGGTTGGCGGCTTCGGCGGCGGCCTTGGCTTCGATCAGGGCCTGTTCGTCAGCCACCTTCTGGGTCACGTCGCGCGCCACGCCGTAGATGCGGTCGCCGAACCGCCGGGCGCGCCATTCCAGGGTGACGTAATGGCCGTCCCGATGGCGGTAGCGGTTGATCTGACCCAGCACCGGATCGCCCGGACGCCGGTTGGTGACCTCGATGATGGCCTTGCGGGTGGCTTCCTGATCCTCGGGATGGATCAGGGTCGGCAACAGTCTGCCGACCAGTTCGTCCGGACGGTAGCCGAGGACGGTGAACCAGGAGGCGCTGGCCTTGACCACCGGCCCATTGATGTCGCGCACGACCAGAAGATCCAGAGACACGTCGAAGAATGTGTCCAGATCCACGTCGGGCGCGGCGCTGGCCGTGAACGGGTCTGTGATCGATGGGCTGATCATTGCGGGCCTATCCTTAGGGGGCTCACCCTACAGCCCGCGGGTTAAGGACGCCTTGTCTTCAGTAGGCGAAGTCCGCGTAGATGCGCTTCACATCGCCGCACCAGGCCCCGTGATACAGGTCCAGCAGCCGCTCGGCCGGAGTGACGCCGCTATCAGCGATGTCTTCAAGTTCCGACAGATAGCCGCGCTCATCGACCATGCCGCCTGAGAAGCGGGCGCGGTTCTTCAGACCCTGTTTGGCGATGTTGACCAGGTCGACGGCGATGTCGCGCACGCTGCGGCCGGCGACCTCGGCCTTCAGGCCCAGGCGGGTCACGTCGCGGCGCAGGCGTTCGTGGTCGGCGATGTCCCAGTCCTTGACCAGATCCCAGGCGGCGGCCAGCGACGGGGCGTCGTACAGGACACCGGCCCACAGGGCGGGCAGGGCGCAGATCCGGCTCCACGGGCCGCCGTCGGCGCCGCGCATCTCCAGATAGGCCTTCAGCCGCACCTCGGGGAAGAGGGTGGTCAGATGGTCATTCCAGTCCTTGAGGGTCGGATATTCGCCGGGCAGGGCGGGCAGTTTGCCGGCCTGGAAGTCGCGGAACGACTGGCCCGAGGCGTCGACGTATTTGCCGTCGCGTTTGGCGAAATACATCGGCGTGTCCAGCGCATAGTCGGCATAGCGCTCGAAGCCGAAGCCGTCCTCGAAGACAAAGCCCAGCATGCCGGTGCGGTCGGCGTCGGTGTCGGTCCAGACATTGGCCCGCGCCGACAGGAAGCCGTTCGGACGGCCCTCGGTGAAGGGCGAACAGGCGAACAGGGCGGTGGCGATCGGCTGTAGCGCCAGCGAGGTGCGGAACTTGGCCACCATGTCGGCTTCGCTGTCGAAGTCGAGGTTGGCCTGGATGGTGCATGTGCGCAGCATCATGTCCAGGCCGAGGGTTCCGACCTTGGGCATATAGGCGCGCATGATGTCGTAGCGGCCCTTGGGCATCACCGGCACCTGTTCGCGCGTCCACAGCGGGTCGAAGCCGGCGCCCAGGAAGCCGACGCCCAGCTGGTCGGCCACCTGCTTCACTTCCATTAGGTGCTGGCCGGTCTCGGAACAGATGTCGTGGATGGTCTTCAGCGGGGCGCCGGACAGTTCGAACTGGCCGCCGGGCTCCAGGCTGACCGAGGCGATGAAGCCCTCGTCGTTGCGACGCTCCAGCCCGATCAGGACGCTGTTCTCCTCGACGCGCGACCAGCCGAACCGCTGGAGGCCTTCCAGCATGGCCTTGATGCCGTTCGGACCGTCATAGGCGGGGCGGGCCAGGGTGGTCTTGTCGAAACCGAACTTCTCGTGCTCGGCGCCGATCCGCCACTGATCCTTGGGCTTGGCGCCCTTGGACATGGCTTCAATCAGGACGTCCCGGCTCAGCGGCGCGTTGTCGGTCATGCGTCAGATCCCCTCCGGCGCATCGCGAGCGACCGTGTGTCGCGGCTAGATGGGCGAGGTTGGGGGCCGGCTCAAGGGGCGCGCTCGCATGGGTTTACATTTCGGATTATTACGAAATAATGCGATAGAAGAACGAGGGCGGGCTATGGTCGGGCAAACTGGGAATCTGCGGACTGCGAACGCGGTTTGTCATATTGATATCGCTGGACCGGATATCGGCGGCCTGGGCGCATTCTACGGCGCAGTTCTGGGCTGGACGGTCGCGCCGCGAGGGCCCGGCTACAGTCAGCTCAAGACGCCGACCCTGGACGGCGCCCTAGTCGAGTCGGAGACGGCCAGTCTTACGCTCGGCGTGGCGACGCCCGACTTGAACGCCGCCCTTGAAGCCGCAGTGGCGGCGGGCGGCGAGGTCGTGATGCCCCTGACCGACAACGGCTGGGTCAAGAAAGCCCAGATTCGCGATCCTGCCGGCAATCTGATGACGCTGATCCAGGCGTGAAGCTGGACGACGGAACGCTCGACGAAGTCTTGCGCGCCTTGGCGCATCCCGATCGCCGTCGATTCTGGAAGGCCTGTCTGGATCAGGAACGATCCGCGGGGGATCTGGCGGCCTTGTCAAACCTGGCGCTCGCCAGCGTGTCGGAACATTTGAAAGTGCTGCGCAAGACGGGTCTCCTGACCTTGGAAAAGCGAGGTCGCTTCTGGTTCTATCGCGCGGATCGCCCGACCTTGAACGCGGTCGTAGAAAGCTTGCGGCTGTTGGAGGGCGACGATGGGACGTGAGGCGCTTACGCAGGCCGAGGTCGGCCGGGAGGCGGGAGAGGTTCGCGTCCTGCTGGAAGCGCGCGAGATGATTCTGCGCGGCGATATCCGTCGGCGTTACGCCCTCGCGGATGTGTCGGGCGTGGGCGTGGAGGACGAGGTTCTGTACTTCGTGGTCGGCGGCGAGATGGTGCGGCTTTCCCTCGGCGCGGAGACGGCGCGCAAATGGGCCGAGGCCATGCTGAAACCGCCGCCCAGTCTGGCGCAAAAATTGGGGCTGAGCCCTGGACGTTCGGTCTGGCTGCTGACGCCGGTCGGCGATCCTGTCCTGGAGGAAGCCGTCGGCGACGCGGCGGCCGAAGAGGCGCAGGCGGACATGGCTCTGGCTGTCGTGGAGTCCGACGCGGCGCTGGAGGCCGTATTGACTGCCCACGGCCGCCGGCCGGAAACCGCGCTTTGGCTCGTCTATCCGAAGGGCGGCAAGGGTTTCGGAGAGGCGTCGGTTCGTCGGAGTCTGCGCGATAGCGGCTATCGCGATTCCAAATCTTGCGCCGTCTCGGAGCTGTGGACCGCGACCCGCTACGCCTTGCCGAAAACTTGAAGTTTCAGCGCTCCCAATCGCCCAACGCAGCCTGCCACAGGGTCATGGCGGCTATGGCGGCAGTGTCGGCGCGCAAGATGCGCGGACCCAGGGAAACGGCGGTGGTGAAGGGCAGGGACCGCAGCCGCTCGCCTTCCTCAGGCGAGAAACCGCCCTCGGGGCCGATCAGGATGGACCAGGGGCCTTCCCCGGCCTCGCGCAAAGCCGACATCGCCGGCGCGCCGCCCGTCTCGTCACAGAACATCAGCCGGCGGCCAGAATCGGGACTGGCCTCCCATCCGTCCAGCAGGGCGTCCAGCTTCACCGGATCGTCGACAGCGGGCACGTCCAGCCGCCCGGTCTGTTCGGCGGCCTCCTCGGCGATGGCGTCCAGCCGGTCCAGGCGGATACGGTCGGCGTTGGTCCGCTTGGTCAGGACCAGCCGCACCCGGCGCGCGCCCAGTTCGGCGGCCTTTTCGACGATGGTCTCGACCCGCGCCTTCTTCACCACGGCGACGACCAGCTCCAGATCGGGGCCATAGGTCTGGGGCTTCACCTGTTCCTCGGCCCGCAGGATCACGCCCTTCTTCAGGACTTCGGCGATGGTGCAGCGCCATTCGCCGTCGCGGCCGTTGAAGACCAGCAGTTCGTCCCCGAGCTTCAGCCGCATGACCTGAGTCAGATAGCGCGACTGGTCGAGGGTGGGAGCCACGGTGGCGGCGGGGGCGAGGGGGCTGGCGACGTGGAGGCGGATCATGGCCCTACATGACTTGACGCACGGCGCTTGTCATCCCGGCCCTAGCGAAGCGCAGAGCCGGCATGACAAGGAACGGATGGAGATCCTACAGCGTCCGCGCGATCAGCAGCTTCATGATCTCGTTCGTGCCGCCGTAGATCCGCTGCACCCGCGCGTCCTTGTACAGCTGGGCGATGGCGTATTCGTTCATATAGCCGTAGCCGCCGTGCAGTTGCAGCATCTCGTCGATGGTTTCGCCCTGGATGTCGGTGACCCAGTATTTGGCCATGGAGGCGGTGGCCGCGTCGAGCTGACCCTTCAGGTGCAGGCCGATACAGTGGTCGACGAAGACCTTGGCGACGGTCAGCTTGGTCTTGACCTCGGCCAGTTTGAACTGGGTGTTCTGGAAGTCGATGACCCGTTTGCCGAAGGCCTTGCGTTCCTTGACGTAGGCGAGGGTCGCCTCCAGCCCGCGCTCGGCGGCGGCGACACCCTGCACGGCGATGTTCAGCCGTTCCTGGGGCAGTTGCTGCATCAGCTGGACGAAGCCCTGGCCCTCGCCGCCGCCGATGATGTTGTCGCCGGGGACTTTCACCTCGTTGAAGAACAGCTCGGAGGTGTCGTTCCCCTCCATGCCGATCTTGTGCAGGTTCCGGCCGCGCTCGAAGCCTTCCGCCCCGTCCGTCTCGACCACGACCAGCGAGGTGCCCTTGGCGCCCTCGGCCGGATCGGTTTTGGCGACCACGATCAGAAAGTTGGCCAACTGGCCATTGGTGATGAAGGTCTTGGAGCCGTTGACGACATAGCCGTTGCCGGACTTGACCGCCGTGGTCTTGACCCCTTGCAGGTCGGAGCCTGCGCCCGGTTCGGTCATCGCGATGGCGCCGACCAGTTCGCCGGACTGGAGCCGCGGCAGCCAGCGCGCCTTCTGCTCCGGCGTGCCGTAGTGCCAGATATAGGGGGCGACGATGGCGTTGTGCAGCGAGATGCCGAAATGGTCCGCGCCCTTCCAGCCCAGCTGGCGCATCAGCACGACCTCGTGCCGATAGTCGCCGCCCATGCCGCCGTCTTCCTCGGGCATCGACAGGCCCAGCAGACCGTCGGCCCCGGCCTGGGTCCACAGGTCGCGCGGCACGCTCGAGTTGGCGATCCAGGACTGGACCTTCTCCGGCGGGGCGTGTTCGTCGATCCATTTGCCCACGCTGTCGGAGAAGAGGGTGATCTCCTCTTCGCGCATGAAATCGGGGTCGGGGCTGCCCAGCACGTTCATCGGTTTCGTCCCTGAAGTTTTTTATGGTCGTCATCCTCGGGCTTGTCCCGAGGACCCACCCCTCCGCCGCACGAGCAGAGGGGTGCGCAGTTCAGGTCGTCGTGCTCACGGTCCCTCTCGTGCGGCGGAACTGTGGGCCCTCGGGACAAGCCCGAGGGTGACGGATCAGATCAGAACGCCTCGGCCGGCATGGCCATCAGCACGTCTGCGCCGGTCTTCATCTTGGCCAGATGCGCGCCGGCGTCGGGCAGGATGCGCTCGACGAAGTAGCGGCCGGTCTGCAGCTTGGTGGCGTAGTAGGGGTCGGTCGAGCCGGCCTCGACCTGGGCCTGGGCCACCTTGGCCATCTGCGCCCACATATAGGCGAGCGCCGTCAGGCCGAAGACGTTCAGATAGTCGGTCGAGGCGGCGCCGGCGTTGTCCGGGTTGGCCATGCCGTTCTGCATCAGCCACATGGTGCCTTCCTGCAGCTTCTTCTTGGCGTCGGCCAGGCCGTCGACGAAGGGCTTGATCGCCTGGTTCGATCCGTTCTCGGCCACGAAGGCGTCGATCTCGCCGAACCAGGTCATGATAGCGCGCCCGCCGTTGGCCGGCAGTTTGCGTCCGACCAGGTCCAGCGCCTGGATGCCGTTGGCGCCTTCATAGATCATCGTGATGCGCGCATCCCGCAGATACTGCGAGGCGGGGAAGTGTTCGGTATAGCCCGAACCGCCGTGCACCTGCATGGCCAGCGAGGCGACGTGGAAGCCCTTGTCGGTCAGATAGGCCTTCAGCACGGGCGTCAGCAGGCCCATGTAATCCTTGGCCTTGGTCGCCACGGCCTCGTCTTCCGACTTCTCCAGATCGGCGTGCAGGGCGGTCCACAGGATGAAGGCCTGGCCGCCTTCGACGAAGGCGCGGGCCTCGAGCAGCATACGGCGCACGTCCGGGTGGACGATGATCGGGTCGGCGGGGCCTTCCGGGTTCTTGGGTCCGGTCAGGCTGCGGCCTTGCAGGCGGTCCTTGGCGAACTCGACAGCGGCCTGATAGGCGGCGGTGCCGATGGCCAGACCTTGCAGACCGGTGCCCAGGCGGGCCTCGTTCATGACCACGAACATATTGTTCATGCCGCGGCCTTCTTCGCCCAGCAGCCAGCCCTTGGCGCCGTCATACTGCATGACGCAGGTGGCGTTGCCGTGGATGCCCATCTTGTGCTCGAGGCCGGCGCATTCGAGCGTGTTCCGCTCGCCCAGCGAACCGTCCTCGTTGACCAGATATTTGGGCACGACGAACAGGCTGAGGCCCTTGATGCCCGGAACCGCGCCTTCGATACGGGCCAGGACGGTGTGGATGATATTGTCCGAGAAGTCGTGCTCGCCGGCCGAGATCCAGATCTTCTGGCCGGTGATCGAATAGGAGCCGTCGCCGTTCGGCACGGCCTTGGTGCGCACCATGCCCAGGTCCGTGCCGCACTGGGGCTCGGTCAGGTTCATCGTGCCGGACCATTCGCCCGAGACCATCTTGGGCAGGTATTTGGCCTTGATCTCGTCCGAGGCGCTGGCGTGGATGCCGGCGTAGGCCGAGGCCGTCAGGCCGGGATACATCGAGAAGGCCGCCGAGGCGCCGGCGGTCATCTGACCAAAGGCCGAGGCGACGATGCTGGGCATGCCCTGGCCGCCGTAGGCCGGGTCGGCGGCCAGCGCCATCCAGCCGGCGTCCGACATGGCCTTATAGGCCTCTTTCCACCCCTTCGGCCCGGTGACGACGCCGCCCTCGGACCAGTGGCAGCCTTCCTTGTCTCCGGGATTGTTGATCGGGGCGATGACCTCGTCGGCGAACTTGCCGCCCTCTTCCAGGATCTGGTTGACCAGGTCGGACGACACGTCCTGGAAGCCGGGCTGGTTGGTGTAGCGATCGATCTCCAGCACCTCGTTCAGGATGAAGGTGAAATCGCGGACGGGCGACTTGTAGGCCATGGGGGTCAGGCTCTCGCTTTGAAGGGGTGGTGGTGGTCGTGGTTGAGACGCGCGCGCAGCAGCTTCTCATAGTCTTCGGCGCCGGGCAGCAGGTCGGGGCGGTGTTCGCCCAGCTTGGACTCCATCCAGGCGCAGGCGTCTTCCGCCGTCTGGATCGCGCCCTCGATATCCTCCAGCTGCTGTTTCAGCGTCTCGATCTGGGCGCGGTGGCGACGCAGGGCCACCGCCATCTGATGGACGTTGTGATCCTTGCGATCATACAGGTCCAGCATCTCCTGGATTTCCTGCAGGGTGAAGCCGATGCGGCGGCCTCTCAGGATCAGTTTCAGCCGGGCGCGGTCGCGGGCGTCGTAGACGCGCGTCTGACCCTTGCGCGCAGGGGTCAGCAGGCCCTTGTCCTCGTAGAATCGGAGGGCGCGGGCCGTGGCGTCGAACTCGCGGCACAGCTGGCGGATGGAATAGGTGCGGTGATCGTCGGCGGTGGCCATGCGGGCACCATAACTTTACGTGCGCGTAAAGGAAAGGCTTTACGTGCGCGTAAGGGTAAGCTTTCCCTGCGCGCCCTGTCAGGCAAAGAAAAGCCCGGAGCCTTGGGGAAGGACTCCGGGCGCGACGACCGGGGCATGAGGGGGGAGAGGGCCCCGGCGATCGATCTTGATGCGGCCCAGTCGCAAAAGGTTAGGGGCGCGAAAGGGTTAGGGCCGCGAAAGGCTCAGGCCGAGCGGCGGCCCAGGAACACCGCCAGGGTGAAGGCCAGGAGGATGGCGTTGACCACCGCCAGACCAATGTCCTGGCTCAGGGCGTGGATGACCAGCATGGTCGATTCCATCACGATCAAGCCGGCGGAAGCGGTCAGCAGCAGGGGACGGCCGACGCGCCACGATATCAGGGGCGTCAGGACGCCGAGCGCCAGAACCAGCTCGACCATGCCCAGACCACGCACCATGTTCTCAGGCGCCACGGCGGGCCAGCCCATCAGGGTGATGAGGTTGGTCATCGGCTCGGTCAGCTTGGCGTAGCCGGCGGCGATGAAGAACATCGCGATCCAGCCCTGCAGGGTCCAGAGGGTGATGTTCTTATAGACGGCGCGCGAGCGCGACTGGGCGACGGGGAGGTGGGTGGTGGTCATCGGAAGGGGCCTAATTCGTAACAGCCGCGATATCGGATTGAGTGGCTCCGTTCGCAAGGGGGGATATAGCGGCGTCTTCCGATTTTGTCATCACGCGATGACATCAATCGATGACATCAGCTGATGACTTTGTGTTTCAAGGGCGGCGCGAATGGCCCGATTCGCGCCGCCGAAGCAACCGATGCTTTTGATTTTACGTCGTTTCAGGCGTCGTCCGGTTGAGGCCCCGGCGTCTGGACGATCAGGTCGCCGGGCTGGCAATCCAGTTCTCGGCACAGGGCGTCCAGGGTGGAGAAGCGGACGGCGCGGGCCTTGCCGGTCTTGAGGATCGACAGATTGGCCAGGGTCACGCCGACCCGGTCAGACAGTTCGGTCAGGGACATTCGGCGTTCGAGCAACAGCCGGTCCAGTTGGATCATGATCATGGCGTGCCTCAAACCGTGGTCAGTTGTTCGTCGCGCATGGCCGCCCCCTGGCGGAACACCTCGGCCAAGATGAAGACCACCAGGATGCCCAGCCAGGATCCGAGGTCGAACTTATAGTCGATCGCGGACTGGCCGATGGCCTGGGGCGCGACGAAGACCAGCATCAGGGCTGTCAGCTGGATGCCCAGCAGGCCGAAGCCGACGGCCTGGAGCCGTTTGACATTGGCCAACTCGAAGGCGTCGCCCTGGTTCACCGACAGCAGAATGCGGCGCAGACGGTTGATGATCCACCAGGTGAAGCCGCAGGCAAGGAAGCCGCCCAGAATGGTGAGGCGTTCGGCCAGGCCGATAGGGGTCCTCGGGTCGCTCGGCGCGTCCCTCAAGCCGTCGATCAGGCCGGCGGCGAAGTCGGGCGAGACGAGACTGATCAATAGGGCGCCGCCCGCAGCCACGGTCGCCAACATGACGAAGACATTCAGGAAGCCGAGCAGCCACCGCAGGGCGCTGGCGGCCGAATATTTGCCTACGAGTTTCATCTGATAGCCCTCCAACTGGGTCGCCCTCCGCGACGCCTTCGTGACTATCGATATGGATTTATCGATAAACGGGCAAGGATATTATCGATAAACGAGATGAAGCTTTCGTAAGGTTCGGCTCAGGCGGTGAAACCCCAGGCCGTGCGCGCGGCCTCCAGCCGGGCCAGCTTGGCCTGGAACGGTCCCCAGTCGTCGCTGGCGTCGATAGCGGCCCAGATCGCCTCCACCTCCTCGATCAACATCTCCTCCGGCTCGCGGGCGGCGAACATCGGATGCTCCAGCCGGTCGATCCGGTCGGGCTCATGCTCCAACAAGGCGAAGCGGAAGGCGTCGAAGGCCTCGCCCTGGTACAGTTTGGCGCGCGGCCCGGACAGGGCTCGAGCCGAGGAGGCGAAGCCGCCGAACCAGTCGAAGAACAGCGGCTCCCAGCGCAGGGCCTGGTCGCCCTCACGCAACAGGGCCAGGGTCGCATCGACCAGCCTCTGGTCCGCCGCCTCGCCCAGGCTCAGCACGCCCAGCCGCATCAGGAAGGCCGCGCGCAGTTCGCGGATATAGGCGGGGCCGAAACTGTTCAGGGCGTCCGTCAGGGGCTCGGCCTCGGCGACCAGTTTCAGACAGCCGGCCAACTGCGTCAGATTCCAAAACACCGCCTCGGGCTGACGCGCAAAGGCGTAGAGGCCGGTCTGGTCGAAATAGGCGGCGGTGAAGGCCGGGTCGTATTGGGGCAGGAAGCGCCACGGGCCATAGTCGAAACTCTCGCCCGTGACGTTCAGATTGTCGGTGTTCAGCACCCCGTGGACAAAGCCAGCCGCGATCCAGCGCGCCGTCAGCTTCGCCGAGGCCTCGACGACGGCGCGCAGCAGGCCGGGCGCATCCCCGGCGGCGACGCTCGGATGATACAGGGTGCGGACGTGCTCGATCAGCGCCTCGATCTGATCGACACGGCCGAGATAGGCTGCGCGCTGGAAGGTCCCGAACCGGATGTGGCTGTGCGACAGGCGCACCAGAACGGCTGACCGCGTCGGCGACGGCTCGTCGCCGCGCTCCAGCGCCTCGCCTGTCTCGATCAGGGAGAAGGCGCGGCTGGTGGGTACGCCCTGGGCTTCCAGCATGGACGCCGCCAGCACCTCCCGCACCCCGCCCTTCAGCGTCAGCCGCCCGTCGCCGCTGCGCGACCAGGGCGTCGTGCCCGAGCCCTTGGTGCCTAAATCAAGTAGTCTGCCAGAGGCGTCGCGCATCTGCGCCGCCAGGAAGCCGCGCCCGTCGCCCAGATCGGGATTGTACTGGCGGAACTGATGCCCGTGATAGCGCATGGCCAGAGGGCCGGGCTGGCCCGGCAAGGGCGCGAACCGGCCGAAGGCGGCGATCCATTCGGCGTCGCTCAGGCTTTCCAGCCCGACCTCTGCCGCCGCGCGGTCGTTGCGGAACCGCAGTAGCGTTTGGGGGAAGTCCGCCGCAGCGACGGCGTCGGCGAAATCGGGGCCGAGGTCGAAGACGCGCGGTTCGGGGCAGTAGGCGGGGGAGGGAGGCATGGGGGCTAGGTGCGTCGCCCGGTCTGGTTTCGCAACCTGCTTTTAGAACGCGAACATGGCCACGGTTTTGATTGAACCTCCCACGCACCGCCGTATTATCGTCCGCAGATATCAGGTCGCACCGCGCGGCCAGGCTGGCGTCGTTTCCCAGAGAGATGACGAATCCGGTCCGACGCCCGTCGATAACCTGGCGTCACGACAGCTCATCCTTTCGACTGGAGGCCGCCGTGGCGCGCAAATTCACTCTCGACTTCCTCAAGACCGAGGCCGCATCCGGCTCGGCCCTGGCCCTGGCGGCCATCGCCGCCGTTCTGGTGGCCAACTCGCCCTGGGCGGGCGACTATTTCACCTGGCTGAAAAGCTATCATGTGCTTCAGATCGGCCCGATCCGGCTGGAGGAGTCGATCTCCGACTGGATCAAGGAAGGTCTGATGGCGATCTTCTTCCTCGTCGTGGGATTGGAGATCAAATACGAGATCGTGCGCGGCGAGCTCAGTGATCCGCGCAAGCTGGCGACGCCGGTCCTCGCGGCCATCGGCGGCATGGCCGGGCCGGCGGCGGTCTATCTGTTGCTGTCGGGAACCATGGGGGCGCCGCACGCCGGCTGGCCCATTCCCCTGGCCACCGACATCGCCTTCGCCCTGGCCATCTTCGGTTTTGTCGGCAAGGGGTTGCCGTCGTCGCTGCGGGTGTTCCTGCTGACCCTGGCCATCGTCGACGACCTGGGCGCCATCGCCCTGATCGCTGTCCTGTTCAGCGAGGGCGCCGACTGGACGCCGCTGTTCTGGGCCCTGGGCCTGATCGCGGCCGGAGGCGTGGTCGCTCACCGGATGCGTATTCCGACGCCCTTCTGGGTGCTGGGTTTTGCCGCCGTCTGGTATCTGACGGTCCTGTCGGGGCTCAGCACCTCGCTGACCGCCGTGGCCTTCGCCATGATCGTGCCCATCAAGGCCCGCAAGGAGGATCGCCAGAGCCCGCTGAAGGAGGCGATCCACGATCTGCACCCGTGGAACGCCTATCTGGTCCTGCCGCTGTTCGCCTTCGCCAAGGCCGGCGTCTCCTTCGCCGGCCTGTCAATGGACCAGGCCTTCGCCCCCCTGGTCGTCGCCATCGCCCTGGGCCTGTTCTTCGGCAAGCAGATCGGCGTCTTCGGCGCCGCCTGGCTGGCGTCGGCGCTCAAGATCGGCGCCCGCCCGACCGACGCGACCTGGCTTCAGGTCTATGGCGTCTCGCTGCTGTGCGGCGTCGGCTTCACCATGAGCCTGTTCATCGGCGTCCTGGCCTTCCCCGGCGCAGTGGATTCGCCCGAACAGGTGGAGGTCAAGCTGGGCGTGATCGGCGGCTCGATTCTGTCGGCTCTGACAGCGGCGCTCGTGCTCGGATTCGCCGGGCGTCGTCGGCAGGCGGACCCTTCCGCCCTCAAGCCCGAGATTGAACCGATCGGCTCCGGATCGGGTCAAAACTGACGCAACGTCAGCATTTTATGTCGCTTCCTTGTCACAGGAGGGTCGAACTGCGGCGAAAAATCGTCGCGGCGAACAACGCTCGCTTGTACCCCGGCCCGAAGCGGGCTTAGCCTCTGCCGTATTGAGCCAGTCTCCACGTAGAGGCGGGCCGAATGGGAACTAGGAAACGCTGCGGTCGCTCCGCGCGACCGGGCTTCAGAGCCGGGAGGACGCCTCGTGCGCCACACTAACCGCTATCTCAGGACCACTGTGTCCGCCGCCGTCGTCGGCGCCGCCGTCTTTGGCTTCGTCGGGGGCCTCGCCGGAACCGCCTCCGCCCAGGAGGCGCCGGCCACCATCGACGACATCATTGTCACCGCCCAGAAACGCGAACAGAGCCTGCAGGACGTGCCGATCGTGGTCACGACCCTGTCGCAGGAAGTGCTGGACGGCGCCGGGGTGCAGGACATCAAGGATCTGCAGATCCTGACGCCGGGCATGACCGTCACCTCGACCCAGTCGGAAGCCTCGACCACGGTCCGTATCCGCGGCGCCGGCACCGTCGGCGACAACCCCGGCCTGGAATCCTCGGTCGGCGTGGTCATCGACGGCGTCTATCGCTCGCGCAACTCGGTCGGCTTCGGCGACCTGGGCGAACTGAGCCGCATCGAGGTGCTGAAGGGGCCGCAAGGCACCCTGTTCGGCAAGAACACCTCCGCCGGCGTCATCAACATCATCACCGAACGCCCGTCGTTCAATCCCTCGGTCTCGGCCGAACTGACCGCCGGCAACTATGGCGCGATCGGTGGGTCGGTCTCAGCGACGGGCCCGCTCAGCGACCAGATCGCCGGCCGTATCTTCGTGGCGCACCGCGAGCGTGACGGCTTCTACAACGTCAATCTCGGCGACGGTCCCCGCACCCTGACCGAGGACAACACCCAGGACTACTGGACCGGCCGCGGCCAGCTGCTGATCCTGCCCAGCGACGAGGTGTCGATCCGCCTGATCGCCGACTACACCAAGCGCGATGAGTTCTGCTGCTCGGCGGTCCAGACCCGCGTCGGCCCGACCCAGGCCTTCATCGCCGCCCTGACCGCCCCCAACGGTCCCGGTCAACGGCCGCCCGTCGCCGGCTTCGGCACGGTGCCCTTCAGCCGCACCGCCTATTCCAACCGCGAGACCCCTCAGGAGATCGAGGACATGGGTCTGTCGGCGGAAGCCACCATCGACCTGCCCAGCCTGAACGCCACCCTGACGTCCCAGACCTCATGGCGCGACTGGTCGTTCCAGCAGGGGATGGACCTGGACTACACCGGCGCTGACCTCCTCTATCGCGCCAACGACGGGTCCAACGGCTACGGCGTCGACAACCTGACCCAGGAATTCCGCCTGGCCGGGACGACCGACAAGTTCGACTGGCTGGTCGGCGTGTTCGCCACCAAGGAAGGCGTCTATCGGGACGACTCCTATTCCTATGGCGCGGACTACAACGGCTTCGCCTCCTTCCTGCTGACGGCGACGGTGCCGGCGACCTTCGGCGGGCCCAGCCCCAGCCGCACAGGCTGTTTCACCAATCCGCGCGGTTTCGCGGTCGGCACCAGCGGCCCTCTGCTCGGCCAGCCCTTGTGCGTCCTGGGCCTAGCAGCCCCCAGCGCGACGGCGCCCGTGTTCGCGGCCGGCAAGGCCTATGAGGACCACTACAGCCAGAAGTCGGAATCGGTGGCTCTGTTCACCAACAACACCTGGCGGGTGACCGAGGCCTTCGATCTGAACCTGGGCCTGCGCTACACCTATGACAGCAAGCGGCTTCTGGGCGTGCAGGACAATCTGGGAACCAACGGCGCGGCCTGCGGCGGCGCCCTGGCCAACCAGAACCCGGCCAACCGCTTGCCCGGCACGGTGGCGACCCCGGCCTCCGCCCTTGGGCTGCTCTGCCTGCCCTGGTCCAATCCGCTCTATGACAATCGCCGGATCCAGGAGAAGTTCAGCGACACCGACGTCAGCGGCACCTTCAAGGCGTCGTACCGGCTCAACCCGTCCATCATGGGCTATGTCTCCTACGCTCGCGGCTACAAGGGCGCCGGCTATAACATGGACCGGGTGCAGACGGGCGTGACGCCGGACGCCTCGCTGTTCTTCGACGCCGAGACGGTCGACAGCTACGAAGCGGGTCTGAAGACGACCCTGTTCGACCGCACCATGCTGTTGAACATCACCTACTTCGATCAGAAGTTCGAGAACTTCCAACTGAACACCTTCCTCGGCACCGCCTTCGTGGTGGAGTCGATCCCCGAACTGACCTCGCGCGGCGTCGACGCCGACATGGTCTGGTTCACCCCGGTCGAGGGCCTGTCGTTCCAGGGCGGCGTCACCTACACCGACGCCAAATACGGGAACTTCACCGCCGCCGACCTGTCGAACGCCGCGCGCTTCCCGCAACTGTCCCTGCTGCCGGGCGCCCGCGCATCGTTCGCTCCGGAATGGTCGCTGACCGGCGCCCTGGCCTTCGACCGCTCGCTGGGCGGCGGTCTGCGCGGCGGGTTCAACCTGTCGGCCAAATATTCGACCGACTACAACACCGGCTCGGACCTGCTGCCCTACAAGGACCAGGAAGCCTTCACCGTCGTCAACGGCCGCATCACCATCGGTTCGGAAGACGAGCGCTGGACCGTCGACATCTGGGGCCAGAACCTGCTGCAGGAACAATACACCCAGGTCGGCTTCGCCGCCCCGCTGCAAGGCACGGCCTTCACCAACACGACCACGCCCCAGGCGAACGGCACCTACTATAATATCGCCACCGACACCGCGACCTACAACGCCTACCTGGGCGCCCCGCGCACCTGGGGCGTGACGCTGAAGGTCAAATACTGATCGTCCAGCCGCCCGGGCCGTAGGCATACAGGGTGGAACGACGAAGGGCCGACCGGGAAACCGGTCGGCCCTTTTTCTTGAGCGTCTGGTTAGGGAGGGCGGGAACGTCTGGTCTCAGACGTGGCCTCCAATTCGGCTTTCGACCCGTAGCGGACCTAAGGCGTTGCTCTTTGGCGGAGGTCTCGATTAAGCGCTTGGAAGCTGCGGTAGTTGTCCTGCTCCCAAGCGTCCAGTGCGGCGACGTGCGTTGGCGGTATGGTCACCATTGCCTGACAGCCAGGTCTCTGGCTCGTAAGCCTGAACGTCAGGACCCGCCCACGCGGCTGCGGTGGCAGAAGGAAGGTAGCTTGGGTAGCTAGTTCCGGGTTCGGGTCCAACCCTGGCGGGCCACTGCCGTTTCTGACGGAATACGGTTTATAGCTGATGTCTCCATCAACAGATTCGAGCGCAATGTGTTTCCGATCGCGGCAATCGAACAATTCGACATCTAACGCGAAGCCGTCGTCTTGCTTCGGCGGATCTGCATCGCAGCGAGCTGTCCAGATCGAGGCTTCGACACGGTTTCCGGTCTCCCCCACTGATACGACGGTCGGGGCGGTGGCGCTTATGCCACAGTTTACATCGCCTCGCTCTACGTTGAGCGGCACTCCCAAATAGGTGTCGCCATCAGAACCGCTTTGGGCCACCTCCAGGGTTGGTTTGTTGTGCGGCTCGCTGCACGAAGCTAACAGTAGCCAGCCCGCAAAGACGGCTGAATAAGCGAGTTTGGACCATTCCATAGTGGGGCCAGCTTGTCGGAAATCCGAACCTTGGTCCAGCGGGCGCGCGGGGGCGTGATCGTCCGCTAGCCACCCCTAGCTGACGTCGACCATGGCTGCTTTCCGGCTTTGAGGCCAACGTCTGTTCCGGCGCCGAAGCTCAAGACCGAAATCGACCCAAGGCGGAGGTTGTCGGTCGGGTAGTCAGGCGAAAATCAGGCGATCCGTCCGGAAAAGGCCATTCAGGTCGGCTGAGGCTTCACCCGCCGGCTCGCAGGAAGTTGTGTCTGCATCCCCTTGGCGGACCCTTCGAAGGTCCGCCAAGGGGCTTCGGCCTATTCGACTAACGGCCCCTGCCTCGGCTTCGCCAGCTCCCGCTGTCCCGCCGTCGACCGGCGCAGGATGCGCCGCGCCCACTGGGCGACATCGTCGACGATGGTGAAGATGGCCGGGATGTAGAGCAGGGACAGGAAGGTCGAGGAGATCAGTCCCCCCAGCACCGCGATGGCCATGGGCGAACGGAACTGGACGTCTGCGCCTATGCCCATGGCGATGGGCACCATGCCCGCGCCCATGGCGAAGGTGGTCATCAGGATGGGGCGGGCGCGCTTGTGCGCCGCGTCCATAATGGCTTCGTGGCGGGGCATCCCCTCCTTCTCGGCCATGATGACATAGTCGACCAGCAGGATGGAGTTCTTGGCCGCGATCCCCATCAGCATCAGCACCCCGATCAGGGCTGACATGGAGAAGTTGGCGCCCCCGATGGCCAGGGCGATGAAGGCGCCGCCGATGGCCAGGGGCAGGGCCGCCATGATGGTGATCGGATAGGCGAAGCTTTTGAACAGCAGGGTCAGAACCGCGTACATCAGCAATATGCCCGAGGCGAAGGCGATGCCGAACCCAGTCAGCATCTCCTGGATGAACTCGGCGTCGCCGGCCGGCACCTGGCGTACGCCGGCGGGCAGGTTTTTGACGGAGGGCAGCTGGTTGACCGCCGTCCCCGCCGCGCCCGTGGTGATGCCGTCCAGTTCGGCGCTGATCGAGGCGATGCGTGACCGGTCCTGACGGGTGACGGTGGCGGGACCGGCGCCGAACTCGATGTCGGCGACGGCGCTCAACGGCACCGAGGCGCCGTTGTTGCCGGGCACGCGCAGGGTCTCCAGCACGCTCAGGTCCTCGCGGGCCTCCTCGGTCAGCTGCAGTCGGATCGGGATCTGGCGGTCGCCCAGATTATATTTGGGCAGGTTCTGATCGACGTCGCCGATGGTGGCGACCCGCACCGCCTGCGAGATGGCGCCGGCCGAAACCCCCGCCAAGGCGGCCTCGTCCGCACGGGGCGTGACCAGGATTTCCGGACGGGCGATGGCGGCCGAGTTGACCACATTGGCCAGGCCCGGCACCCCGCGCATCTCCTCTTCCACCTTGCGCGCCGCAGCGGTCAGGGCGACCGGATCATCGCTCAGGATCGAGAAGGTGTAGGTGGTGCCGTCGCCCGGCCCGCCGCCCGACTGGGCGATGCCGGCGCGGATGCGGGCGCCGGGAATCTGTTTCATCTCGTCGACCATGACCCGGGCAAAGGCCTGCTGGCTCAGGTCGCGGTCGCCCTTGGGCACCATGTCGGCATAGATGTTGGCCTGGGTCACGTCCTGGCCGCCGATCGCGGCATAGACCGAGGTGACCTCGGGGCGGGCCTCCAGCTTGCGGGTGATCTGCTGCACCACGGCGTCGGTCTGGCGCAGGGTCGAACCCGGCGGCAGCTCGACCTGGAAGGCCGCGCGGGCCGTGTCGCCGGGCGACATGAACTCGAACGACATCTTGGCCACGACCGAGGTGGCGATCGATCCGACCAGGAACAGGATGCCGATGATGAAGACCTTCCAGCGATTGCCCAGCGACCAGCGCAGGGCCTTCAGATAGCCGCTCATCCAGAAGGGATCGCGATCCTCATGGTGGGTGTGTTTCAGGATAAAGGCCGCCATCAGCGGCGTCAGGGTCCGCGCCACCAGCAGCGAGAAGGCCACGGAGACGCAGGCCGCCAGGGCGAAGGCCTTGAAGAACTGGCCGATGATGCCCGGCATGAAGCCGACGGGCGCGAAGACGGCGATGATGGTGGCCGTGGTGGCCACGACCGCCAGGCCGATCTCGTCCGCCGCCTCCAGCGAGGCGTCATAGGGCGGTTTGCCGTCGCGCATGTGGCGGACGATGTTCTCGATCTCCACGATGGCGTCATCGACCAGGATGCCGATGGTCAGCGACAGGGCCAGCAGGGTGACGACGTTCAGCGACTGGTCCAGCGGGCCCAGGATGGCGAAGGTCGGGATCAGCGACATCGGCATGGCTGTCGCCGCGATCAGGGTGGCGCGCCAGTCGCGCAGGAAGATGAAGACGATGATGACGGCCAGGACGGCCCCCAGCAGCAGGGCCTCAAGCGAGGCCAGATAGGATTCTTCGATCTCCTCGACGCTGGCCGTGACCTGGCTGATCGTCAGCTCGGGGTGGGCTTCGTCGATCTTCTGGACTTCTTCGCGGACCTTTTCGGCGACCTTGACCTCGGAGGCGGTGCGCGAGCGCAGGAAGTTGAAGGTCACGGCCTCCTGGCCGTTGTAGCGGGCCAGGCGGCGCGGCTCGCTCCACTTGTCCTCGACCGTGCCCAGATTATCCAGTCGCACGGTCTTGCCGTCGCCCAACGGCACCAGGGTCTCGCGCAGTTGCGCGACCGAGGTGGCGGCGCCCAGGGTGCGCACGGCGCGCTCGGACCCGGCGATGGTGACGCGGCCGCCGGGCAGGTTGTTGTTGACGTTGTTCAGGGCCTGGCTGACCTCGGCCGCCGTGACGCCGTAGGCGGCCAGCCGCTGCGGATCCAGTTCGACCCGCATCTCGCGATCCACCCCGCCCGAGCGGTTGACCTCGCCCACGCCGCCGAGGGCCAGCAGGGCGCGGCTCATCTCGTTGTCGATGAACCAGCTGATCTGTTCCGGCGTCATGGTCGGCGACCGGACCACATAGGTGATCAGGGCGTCGCCGGTGATGTCGATCCGCTGGACCGCCGGCTCCTGCATGTCCTGCGGCAGGCTGGCCCGCAGGCCGGTCATGGCGTTGCGCACGTCATTGGTCGCCCGGTCCGTGTCCGTCCCCAGCTCGAACTCGATCGTCGTGGACGACACCCCGTCGCTGATGTTCGAGGTGACGTGGCGCACGCCGGACAGACCGGCCAGCGAATCCTCGATCAGCCGTGTGACCTGGACCTCCATTTCCGCCGGCGCCGAGCCGGGGCGGGCGGCCGTGACGGCGACCAGCGGGAAGTCGATGTCGGGATTCTGATTGATCCGCATCCCCATGAAGCCGACCACGCCGCCGAGCGTCAGCAGCAGGAACAGCAGGATGATCGGAATCGGGTTCTTGATCGCCCAGGACGACATCTGGTTCATCGGTCGGTCCTACTTGGCCGCAGGCTGTGTAGCGGGGCGGGCGCCGCCGGGGGCCTGGGCGACGTTGACGCGGTCGCCCTCGTTCAGGAAGCCGGCGCCGTCGACGATGACCTGGGCGCCGACATTGACGCCGGTGACGGCCGTCTGGGTGTCGGTCCGCGACAGGATGACGACCGGCTGGAAGTGAACCCGGCCGTCGGCGGCCAGGCTGAAGACGCCGGGCTTGTTGTCGCGATACAGGACCGCGCCGGTGGGCACCGTGGTGGCCGGCTGGTCGCCGACGTCGATGTCGGCGCGGGCGAACATGCCCGGCCGCAGCGGGGCGCCGGGCGACAGCGAGATGCGCGCCAGGCCCAGGCGGGTGTTCGCATTGACCTCGGGCGTGACGATCCGGACCGTGCCGGAGGTGGTTCCCGCCTCGCTGGAGGAGACGGTCGCCGACTGGCCGGCGCGAACCTGGGCCAACTCGGTCTCGGGCACCTGGGCGTCCAGCTCCAGCCGGCCGTCGCGGACCATGCGGAACAGCTCGGTCCCGGCGGCGATGATCTGGCCCTTGGTCACGCTGCGGCTGATGATCAGGCCGGCGACGGGCGCGCGGATGGTGGCCTGCGACAGTTGCGTCTGGGTCTGGGCCAGGGTAGCGCGCGCGGCGGCCAGATTGGCGTTCGAGGCGCGCTGGTTGGCCAGGGCGGTGTCCAGCGAGGCCTGAGACAGGAAGCCCCGTTCCTTCAGCTGCTGAGCGCGACCAAGGGCCGCGTCGTCGCGCGCCACATTGGCCTCGGCCAGTTGCACCTGGGCCTGCTGCTGGCGCAGTTGGGCGCGCAGGAGGACGTCGTTCATCTGCACCAGGGGCTGGCCCTGACGCACATACGAACCTTCATCCACATAGACGGCGACGGCGGTCAGGCCGCCGGTCTCGGCCGCGACCGGCACTTCCTCCCAGGCTGAGACGGTGCCCGAGGCGGTGACGGTGCGCCGCAGATTGGTCTGGGTCACGGTGGCGGCGGTGACGGTCTGGCGCGAGCCGCCGGCGGCCTTCTCCTCGGTCGCCTCGTCGCCATGCCCCCCGCAGCCGGCCAGCAGGAAGGCCGACACGGCGAGGGCGCCAAGGCTAAAAGCGGTTCGGGTCGTCTTGGACACGGGGGATTTCCTCGGTTGCAGGCGAAGCGGACCGCCCGGCTCGCGCCGGTGATCGCAGGCCTGATCCTTACAGCGTCCGCGAGCCGCTCTCAAACGCCGATACATATTGTTGCAAAGCCTTAATCTGACACTGTCAGGGGCGCGGATCGCCGCGCCCGCTGGTCCCGGACCTCTACGCGTGATAGGGGCGCGCGGATGACGACTCCCCCTATCTCGAACATCCGGAACTTCAGCGTGGTCGCGCACATCGACCACGGCAAGTCCACCCTGTCCGACCGACTGATCCAATTCACCGGCGGCCTGACCCAGCGCGAGATGTCTGAGCAGGTGCTGGACTCGATGGATATCGAGAAGGAGCGGGGCATTACGATCAAGGCGCAGACGGTGCGCCTGAACTACAAGGCCAAGGACGGGCAGGACTATGTCCTGAACCTGATGGACACGCCGGGCCACGTGGACTTCGCCTATGAGGTCTCGCGCAGCCTGGCGGCGTGCGAGGGGTCGCTGCTGGTCGTGGATGCGTCGCAGGGGGTCGAGGCCCAGACGCTGGCGAACGTCTATCAGGCCATTGATAACAACCACGAGATCGTCCCCGTCCTGAACAAGGTCGATCTGCCGGCCGCCGAGCCCGAGCGGGTCCGGGCCCAGATCGAGGACGTCATCGGCATCGACGCCTCCGAGGCCGTGCTGTGCAGCGCCAAGTCCGGCATCGGCATCGAGGACGTGCTCGAAGCCATCGTCACCAAACTCCCGGCGCCCAAGGGCGACCCCGACGCCCCGCTGAAGGCCATGCTGGTCGACGCCTGGTACGACCCCTATCTGGGCGTCGTCGTCCTGGTCCGCGTCTTCGACGGGGTGCTGAAGACCGGCATGCGGGTCAAGATGATGCGCAACGGCTCGACCCACCTGATCGACCGCGTCGGCGTCTTCCTGCCCAAGAACACCCCGGTGGACCAGCTGGGCCCCGGCGAGGTCGGCTTCATCACCGCCCAGATCAAGGAAGTCGCCCACGCCGCCGTCGGCGACACCATCACCGATGAAAGAAAGCCGACCGCTGAACCGCTGAAAGGGTTCAAGGAAGTCCAGTCCGTGGTCTTCTGCGGCCTGTTCCCGGTCGACGCCGCCGATTTCGAGGACCTGCGCGCCGCCATCGGCAAGCTGCGGCTGAACGACGCCAGCTTCACCTACGAGATGGAATCCAGCGCCGCCCTGGGCTTCGGCTTCCGCTGCGGCTTCCTGGGCCTGCTGCACCTCGAGATCATCCAGGAACGGCTCAGCCGCGAGTTCAACCTGGACCTGATCGCGACCGCCCCGTCGGTGGTCTACAAGATCGGCCTGCGCGACGGCTCCGAGATCGACCTGCACAACCCGGCCGACCTGCCCGACGTGATGCAGATCGAGACCATTTCCGAGCCCTGGATCAAGGCCACCATCCTGACGCCCGACGAATACCTCGGCAGCGTCATCAAGCTGTGCCAGGACCGCCGCGGCTCGCAGGTCGAACTGTCCTACGTCGGCTCCCGCGCCATGGTGGTCTACGAACTGCCGCTGAACGAGGTGGTGTTCGACTTCTACGACCGGCTGAAGTCGATCTCGAAGGGTTACGCCTCGTTCGACTACGAGATCACCGAATACAAGGTCGGCGACTTGGTGAAGATGTCCATCCTGGTCAACGCCGAACCGGTGGACGCCCTGTCCATGCTGGTCCACCGCGCCCGCGCCGAGACGCGCGGCCGGGGCATGGTCGAGAAGATGAAGGAGCTGATCCCGCCCCACCTGTTCGTCATCCCGATCCAGGCGGCCATCGGCGGCAAGATCATCGCCCGCGAGACCGTGCGCGCGCTCCGCAAGGACGTGACCTCGAAATGCTACGGCGGCGACGCGACGCGCAAGAAGAAGCTGCTGGAGAAGCAGAAGGCCGGCAAGAAGAAGATGCGTCAGTTCGGCAAGGTCGAAATCCCGCAGGAAGCGTTTATCGCGGCGCTGAAGATGGACGAGGACTGATCCTAGCGCACCAACCTCTCCCTCCCCCTGCGGGGGAGGGGCGTTGCGAAGCAACGGGGTGGGGGCGGCCAGGCAAGGCCGCACCGCTCTGATTTCGGCAGGTCCGTGGGGCGTCGCCCTGCCGTTCCCACCCGGTCTCGCCTCCGGCTCGACCCCCCTCCCCGGAACGGGGAGGGAGAGCTACGGAGCCTCCACCTCCACCCCCTCCGGCACGCCCACCGCCCGGCGCCAGTCCTGCGGGTGCAGCCGCGCCATCTCTTCATCCAGCCGCCATAGCGGCCTCAGCACCCCGTCCTCGTCCCAGAACACCTCGGCCCACGGATGCCCCGCCTCGCGCGCCCGTTCCCGGTCCCGCGCCGCCGCCTCGGCCCCCAGATGGTCGGCGCGCCAGCGATACAGCCACGGAATATGCCAGTGGGGCGCCCGCGTCAGCCGCTCGTCCTTCATCGCCTCGACCAGACACTCCGCCAGCGCCCGCGCCTCTTCCAGACGCGCCTCGAAGGCGTCACGCCGCCCCTGCACATAGGCGCCCCAGCCCTCGGCCGGCTCCACCGGCCCCGCGTTCGGCTCGGGCCGAGTCCATCCCTCCGCCTCCCGCCGCTTCCACAGGGCGTGAACCCCGACGTCATACCGCCGCGCCACCGACCGCGCGGTCTCCCCATCCTCCCACGCCTTGCGCACCTCGGCCCAGACGGCGTCGGATCGGATCTTGCGGTGAATGCCCTGGCTCATGCCCCCACGGCCTAAACCGCCGTTACGCCAAACCCGGACGCAACCTGTGTCCTCCCCTTGCGGCGAGGGTGTTGTCAGGACCGCACCGCACAACAGGCCGAGCGTGCGTTGAGGCGCTGAGTATCCACCATAGGCTCTCCAAACAGCCTCACCGATCATTGTGACCGGGATTATCAGAGGTTGATCAAGGAGCCTGCGATGATCACTATCGAACCTCAAATCCTCCACGGCGTAGCGGCCATAATGACCGCGCTTGCCGCCTTCGTCTGGGCGTGCCGGAGAAGGCCGTGATGGATTGCGGGGTGGACCAAATATGGTACAGTACTTCCATTGCCACGGCGTTGGGTGAAACCGACAAAGGTCGAGGCGGCAAACGGAGAGACCGTGATGATCGGAAACTACAGAAACTCGCTCCGAGGAGCCGCTGATGCACACGGTCCGCTTCTACCAGACCCCCACCGGTCGGCCGGTTATTCAGGAGTGGCTGCGATCCTTCGATAAGCCGGACCGCGCGATCCTCGGCTACGACCTCAAGCGGGTCCAGTTCGGGTTTCCGATGGGGCTTCCGCTCTGCCGTTCGCTGGGCGGCGGCCTGTGGGAGGTCCGGTCCAGCCTCGGCGGCAATCGCGAGGTGCGGATGATCTTCTTCCACGATACGGCGCACAAGGCGCTGGTCGTGGTCCACGGCTTTATCAAGAAGTCGCAGAAGACTCCAAAGGCCGAGATCGAGATCGCGCTACGCCGCATGAAGGAGCGCAGCCTTTAATCAAAGGAGCGCCCAATGACCTCAGACATGAAGTTCCGCGATCCGTCGGACCTCGCCACCCTGGACGACTTCCTCGACGAGGACGGCATCCGCGAGGAGGTGACCCTGCGCGCGGTCAAGAGCGTGATCGCCCTCCAGCTCCAGCAGGCGATGAAGGCCCAGGGCCTGACCCGCGCCGCCATGGCCGCCGAAATGGAGACCAGCCGCGCCCAACTGAACCGCGTCCTCGACCCGGAGGCGTCGAACGTGACCCTGGACACCCTCAGCCGCGCCGCGCGGGTGCTGGGGCATTCGCTGAAGGTGGAGTTGGTCTAGGCGTCAACCCGCCCCTCCTTTCGTCATCCTCCGGCGCGAAGCGACCGGGGGACCCAGCGGCGCCGAAGGCGAAATCCATCCGCCGCACGATGTTTCGAAGATCGCGTCCGCGACAGGTTCGCGCTCACGCGCGCCGCTGGGTCCCCCGGTCTGCGCCGCGAAGGCGCGGCTTGCCGGAGGATGACGAAAGCAAGGGGGGGGGGACACGTTCAGCCGCGCGGCGCTGGTGCTGAGGCGGGCGTTGAAGGTAGAGTTGGTTTATGCAGTCTGGTGATTAACACGAAGACCTGTATCGCTGCGCAGAATTAAATCAATTACAAGCAAACTGCCGCGAGGATAGCTAACGCTATTCCGCCAGTGACAAATCCTCCCCACAACGCGGCACTGTGGAATTGATCCTCAGACTTCCCCGCTGGATCTAGGATCATGGCTTTATAATCGTTATCTGAGATGTATCCGTAGAGGCGTTTTCGCCAGACTGTGCGCATATTACGCTGTTGAGCGATGTGATTTTTTCCTGATCTTATAACAAAAAATACGTAGCAACATAAAACAAAACCCATAATAATTAGAGCAAGTTTAGGCGTACTGGTGGAAAATCTTGCGGCAATTAATCCAATACCGACGAAAACAACTCCTGATACGGCGCTTATTACCTGGCGGACCATCTCTGAAAGCCGAGATGTTTCTTCAGAAAGAGATTTTCTTAGATCGGATAATGACTTAGCTGTATCAGAACTAACCTTTGCAAGGCTGTACTGAAATGCCAATTTTGCACTTTCAAGTGCAACTCCCATGTACTCAAGAACATCAGTTATTGCAACATTAGACGACCGACCTAAGCGGCCCAGCTCGTAGTTGATAAGTCTGAACCGCGTTTCTGTCTCGCTGGGGTTTTCATAGATCCAGCTTACGGTCCGCTGCAGCTGCCAAAACTGCCGCATTGGTGGTTTGTAGCCAGCCTCTGGTTCCCCGATGGTCAGTTGGGCGTTTCCGCGAAAGGAAAAGTCAGAACCTGCATTCACTTCCGTCGCGATCGCCATAAGGCACGCCCGTGTTGCCCGTGTCGCCCACACGCAAAATACTGGATCGTCCCAATCCGGCTGCGTCTCGTCCGGAACGAGCCATGCCCGAATGTCGTCGGGTACATCACGCCGCTGCTGAGTCTCCCTGACTAGCGTACGGGGGGATTTGGCGCGTTGGGTCGGCTCGAAGGCTTGCTCGTCGGTCCAATTTCCCACCCGGAATAGCCCGGTCTCGAATGGTGTTTCTAAACGAGCAACCTGCACCAAGCCTGAGGGGGTTTCAGATAGCCATTGGGCAAAGCCGGCTAGTGTCAGCAGTCTAACCCGTCCTTGGGCTAGAGGCTTAGTGACCGTAAATCGGAAGGGCTGGAATGCTGGGTTAAGATCGTCCGCCACTTCTTCAGCGGCGGCATTTTCGACCCGCACGTTCCATCCCAATCGACGAGCATGATCTAACGCCGTTTGCGCTAGATCGGCATCTAGTTGAGCCACAACGACTTCCGCTGACGATTCGGTCAGAAATATCCGCTGGTCGGCAGAAAGGTCGTCGAGCAGTTTAGCGAATTCGATCACGGATAATCGTTTCGTCTTCAATCCGCGCAGTCTCAATTGTGATCGTGCGGCTGCCGTTTGCTCCTGGGACCGTCCGTACGCGAATGCCCTCGAGGTCGGATGGATATTCCAATGTCACACCTTCCACGGTTTGGATCCGCTTTCGCGCAGCTCTGCGCAGCACTTGCTGATCGGGTGCAAATTCCACGCCAGTGAGCTTGGCGCTTCGAAGTTTGCGGACGACGGTGGCTTCAAATGCGGCCACCATATCGGGTTGATCGGGGTTGCCTGCCGCAACTAGGACTGCTTCGAGGACAGCAGCATTGTCGATCCGTTGACGTTGGCTCAGGGCGTCCTTTGCGGTGCGCAAAGCGGCGGCTGCGTCCTGGTTTGGAAGATCGGCCTTCCGATCTGTGAACACTTCTCGAAGTGCATCATTAAGGCCGCGATTTAGTTCGTGGTCATTTCTCTCACGCTTTACATTTAGAAATGCCGCAAAATAATCCGTCAGATCTGGAGTTCGCCCCATACGATCTTGGGCTGCTACGCTCTCCAATACTTCGCCGTCCTGAACCCTGACAAGGCAGGATTTCTGTAGAGCTTTTTTATCAGCAACAAATGCCTCGACGATGCGCCGTAAGTGATTTTGTCCGCCGTCGTCTGTGCGCTCGACAGCTTCTCTATAATCGTATTTGAAGATACTGTATAGCGACGAGTTGCGTGTATTAGAGCTTAGTTCTACCATGAACAATGCTCCGTCGGCACTAGTTCCGCTATGTCGACCGGAAAAGTCTCTCGCTAATCGTTGCGCGCCATCTTCGAATGAAAGTGTTCCGTCGGCAATCTCGCCAATGGTCCTTTTTGTCTGTGAATTGGCATCAAATATAAAAAGTCCTGAAGCGTCTATCTCCTGTATTCGGGACAGAAAGAAGGCTTCTTGCTCAACATCATCCATCTGTTGCTGTGGTTCGAAGTCGCCTGCTCCGACCACGTGTAGGATCATTTTCTCTATTTTGAGAGAATCAAATTCGCCATCGTAAAAATAACTCAACTCTAGCCTCCCCAAATTTTACCCAAGGGTTGCATGGGGTCTGGTTGAAAGTCCAGCGATCTCTAAAGCCGCCCCTTCCTGAACGCCTCCGCCTTCTCCGCCGCCGCTTCCGCGCGCCACTTCTTCGGCGCCGACCGGTCCACCTCTTCCCCCGCCCCCGTCAGGGCCTCGTTGGCGAATTCCAGGTCCAGCAGCTTCATGCGCTTGATCTCGTCGCGCAGGCGGCCGGCCTCTTCGAACTCCAGGTTGGAGGCGGCTTCGCGCATGCGGCCTTCCAGGTCCTTGAGCGCGGCCTGGAAGTTTGAGCCGACGAAGGGTTTGGAGGCCTCGGCGACGCCGGGGCGGGTCAGGCGGTCCATTTCGCGGGACTCATAGGGGCTGTCCATCAGCTCCTTGATGTCGCGCTTGACGCTTTCGGGCGTGATGCCGTGTTCGGCGTTATAGGCCATCTGGCGTTCGCGGCGGCGGTCGGTCTCGGCGATGGCGCGCTCCATACTGCCGGTCATGCGGTCGGCGTACAGGATGACGCGGCCGTCGATGTTGCGCGCGGCGCGGCCGATGGTCTGGATCAGCGAGGTCTCGGAGCGCAGGAAGCCCTCCTTGTCCGCGTCCAGGATGGCGACCAGGCCGCACTCGGGGATGTCCAGCCCCTCGCGCAGCAGGTTGATGCCGATCAGGCAGTCGAAGGATCCCAGACGCAGGTCGCGCAGGATCTCGATCCGCTCCAGGGTGTCGACGTCGGAGTGCATGTAGCGGACGCGGATCCCCTGTTCATGCATGTATTCGGTCAGGTCCTCGGCCATCTTCTTGGTCAGGGTGGTGACCAGGCTGCGGTAGCCGGCGCGGGTGGTGGCCTTGACCTCGTCGATGACGTCGTCGACCTGGTTGCGGGTCTGGCCACTGACCGGGCGGATCTCGACGGGCGGGTCGATCAGGCCGGTGGGGCGGATGACCTGTTCGACGAAGACGCCGCCGGCCTGGTCCATCTCCCAGGCGCCGGGGGTGGCGCTGACGTGCACCGTCTGGGGGCGCATGGCCTCCCATTCCTCGAACTTCAGCGGGCGGTTGTCGATGCAGGAGGGCAGGCGGAAGCCGTATTCGGCCAGGGTGGATTTGCGGCGGTAGTCGCCGCGGAACATGCCGTTGATCTGGCCGATGGTGACGTGGCTCTCGTCCACGAACAGCAGGGCGTTGTCGGGGATGTATTCGAAGAAGGTGGGCGGGGGTTCGCCGGGGGCGCGGCCGGTCAGCCAGCGGGAGTAGTTCTCGATGCCGGCGCAGCTGCCGGTGGCCTCCATCATCTCCAGGTCGAAACGGGTGCGTTGCTCCAGCCGCTGGGCCTCGAGCAGTTTGCCGTTCTCGATCATCCAGTCCAGCGTCTCCTTCAGCTCGGCCTTGATGCCGGCGGCGGCCTGGTTCAGCGTCGGGCGCGGGGTCACATAGTGGCTGGCGGCGTAGACGGTGATCTCGGTCAGGTCGGCGGTCTTCTTGCCGGTCAGGGGGTCGAACTCCTGGATCGCCTCCAGCTCGTCGCCGAACAGGCTGATGCGCCAGGCGCGGTCCTCCAGGTGGACCGGGAAGATTTCGATGACGTCGCCGCGCTTGCGGAACATGCCGCGGTCGAAGTTCAGGTCGTTGCGCTTGTACTGCAGCGCGATCAGATCGGCCCGCAGCTTCGACTCGTCGATCTGGTCCCCCACCTTCAGGGTGAAGGTCATGGCCGTATAGGTCTCGACCGAGCCGATGCCGTAGATGCAGCTGACGCTGGCCACCACGATCACATCCTCCCGCTCCAGTATCGCCCGCGTCGCCGAGTGCCGCATCCGGTCGATCTGCTCGTTTATCGACGAGTCCTTCTCGATATAGGTGTCGGTGCGGGGGACATAGGCTTCGGGCTGGTAGTAGTCGTAGTAGCTGACGAAATATTCGACGGCGTTGTCCGGGAAGAATGACTTGAACTCGGAATAGAGCTGGGCCGCCAATGTCTTGTTCGGGGCCAGGATCAGGGCCGGACGCTGGGTCTGTTCGATGACCTTGGCCATGGTGAAGGTCTTGCCCGAGCCGGTGACGCCCAGCAGCACCTGGTCGCGGTCGCCCGCCTCGGCCTGGGCGACCAGTTCGGCGATGGCGGCGGGCTGGTCGCCGGCGGGGGTGTATTTCGTCTCGAGCCGGAACCGGCCGCCCTTCTTCTTGCCCTCGTGCGAGGGGCGGTGCGGCACCCAGTCGGCGGGCGCGGCGACGGGCTCCTCCGGCGTCAGGCGTGGGCCGGCGACGGGGGCGAACATCGGCATTTTGCCCCCGTTCGCGGCGTGGTCGCGTTTGAAGGCGGCGGCGGCCTCGCGCACGCCGGGGTCGGGCGTGTGGACAGGCTTGGCCGGCATTGCGGCGGCGGGCTTCGGCGTCGAAGAACGGTTCATGAACAGAACTTAGTGCGGCGGCGGCGGCGGCGCCATAGAGGCCCTTAAACAGCTGTCGGGGGGCTAAGCTTAAGTAGAAAAAAGGCCGAAAAACGGCGATATATAGAAATATAATGCTTCATTGCGCCGCAACATGACTCGTTTTGCGCTGAATTTGCCCATTCTTCGTACATTTCTGCGACTTTTTAGTTGCAGACTGTATCTCACATGCCTAACAGGGTCACAGAACCGATGCATTCGATGTATCGGTGGTATATACCGTCGTTATCAAGTGTCAGTCCTAAGTATTGTACAATACTGTTTGTGAATGAGGCGTATGCGTACTCGTAAATCCAATCTCCTTTCGTCGACTGTGGTTGGCGGAATTGCGGCAGCTTCGCTGTCAATATTTGCTGTATCTGGCGCTGTGGCCCAGGATGCTGCTGTTACCCAAGGTAACAGCGATGCGCAGGCTGAAGACTCGGCCAGCGTCGACGACATCGTCGTCATCGGCTCGCGCATCCGCCGCGACAACTACAACGCCCCGTCGCCGACCCAGGTCGTGACGCGCGAGGAGGCGACCCTGCAGGGCTTCGCCTCGACCACTGAGGCGCTGCAAAGCACCGCCGTGACCGGCGGCACCTCGCAGATCAACAACTCGTACGGCGGCTACGTCACCAACGGCGGCCCCGGCGCCAACACCATCGGCCTGCGCGGCATGAGCCCGAGCCGCACCCTGGTGCTGCTGAACGGCCGTCGCGTGTCGCCGGCCGGTTCGCGCGGTTCGGTCGGCGCGGCCGACCTGAACGTGCTGCCGACCGCCATCATCGACCGGGTCGAAGTGCTGCGTGACGGCGCCTCGTCGGTCTATGGCTCGGACGCCGTCGCCGGCGTGGTCAACATCCAGACCCGCAACAACTTTGAAGGCGTCACCTTCGAGGGCCAGCGCAACGAGCCGCTGGAAGCCAATGGCGCGGGCGGTTCGACCCGTCTTTCGCTGACGGCGGGCGCCAGTGGCGACCGCTGGCGCGCCGCCGGTTCGGTCGAACGCTATGAGCGTGACGAACTGACCCTGCGCGACCGTGAGTTCACCCGTTGCCAGACCGACGGTTTCCGCAACGACCAGGACTATATCGACCCGCTGACCGGCCAGTCGAAATGCTACCCGATCACCACGACCGGCTCGAACGGCGTGACGATCAACACCGTCGCCCTGGGCGTGGAGGGCGCACCGAGCGCCAGCGGCGCCCGGACGTTCGTCGGCACGGCCGGCGTCGGCGCGCCCGGTTCTGTCGGGACCGTGTTCAACCGTTGGCGGCCGAACGCGGGCGTCGCCGGCGGCGTGCCCGGGTTTGAGGGCGTGGGCGGGCCCGGCAACGACCTCAACGTTCGCGACACCTTCGAAGACCGTATGCTGAACCAGTCGCTGATCTCGCCGGTCGAGATCACGACCCTGTACGGCGAAGTCGGCTACGATCTGCAAGCCCTGGGCAATGCCGAGATCTACGGCGAAGCCCTGTTCAACCAACGCAAGTCGTCGCAGACCGACTATCGTCAGCTCTCGCTGGACTATGCCAAGGGCAGCCCGCTGATCCCCGACAGCCTGGCGTTCAGCACGATTTCGGCCGATCAGGGTCTTAACAAGGGTGCTGACGTCGGCGCCCGCGCCTTCATCGGCTTCGGCAATGACTATTCCGAACAGGAAGTCGACTTCGGTCGCTATGTCGTCGGCATCAAGGGCGACTTCTTCCTGCCGGAATGGCGTTACGACGCCTACGCCAGCTATTCGCGCTCCAAGTCGACCTACACCAGCGAACAGTTCCTGACCGATCGCATGATCGAGTCGCTGGACGTGGTGGAAACGGCCCCTGGCCAGTTCCAGTGCGCCGAACTGGCTTCGAACCCCGGCTGCGTCGCCGCACCCGCCCTGAACGCCCAGACCATCGCCGGCGCTCTGCCGCAGGATTGGGTCGACTATGTCTTCCGTCCGGTGACCGGCACGACCGAGTTCATCGAGAAGGTGGTCAGCTTCGGCATCGACGGCCCGCTGTTCAGCCTGCCCGCCGGTCGCGTCATGGGCTACTTCGGCGCCGAATGGCGTGAGTCCGAGATCGACGACACCCCGGGCCTGGATAGCCAGCTGGGCAACACCTACAACTTCTCGACCTCGGCCATTACGCGCGGCTCGGACTCGGTGAAGGAAGTGTTCGGCGAAATCGAAGCGCCGCTGCTGGTCGACCTGCCGGGCGTACGCGAACTGACCCTGAACGGTTCGTTCCGCTACACCGACTACGACTCGTACGGCGACGACACGACCTACAAGGTCGGTCTGGTCTATCGCCCGATCGATTGGGTCACGGTTCGCGGCACCTACGGCACCTCGTACCGCGCCCCGGCGCTGTTCGAACAGTTCGTCGGCGCCACCACCGGCTTCCTGTCGAACACCAACGACCGCTGCAACAACTACGGCGCGCCGGGCGTGAACCCGAACCGCGTCGCCAACTGCACGGCCGAAGGCCTGGCGAGCGACTTCCTGTCGACCACCAGCGTCGAAGTGATCACCGCAGGCGGCGCCGACGCCGGTCTGGCGGCCGAAACCTCGACTAACATGACCGTCGGCCTGGTCATCCAGCCGCCGCTGCCCTCGGGCTGGGGCGATCTGGCCTTCGCCGTCGACTATTACGAGATCGAGGTCGAAAACGGCGTGTCGCGCACCGGCGCAGGCGAAATCCTGACCCGCTGCTATGATTCCAACCCGGAAGACTTCGCGGCCGACGCCGGCTTCTGCCGCCTCGTCACGCGCGATGCGGCTGACAACAGCCTCACGGTCCGCGACAGCTACGTCAATCTGGCGACGGACAATGTGAAGGGGCTGGATTACACCGTCCGTTATCGCAAGGACGTCGGCCCGGGCACGGCGCTGTTCAACCTGGCGATCACCCAGTACACGGAAATCTCGAACAAGCTGTTCGCCGAAGATCCGCTGGAAGACTACACCGGCATGATCGACAATCCGGAGTTCACCGGAACGGCCGACGTCTCCTACGCCTGGGACAAGTGGCGCGTGCGCTACGGTGTCGAATGGATCCAGGGCACCGACAGCTACGAGTACTACGGCGAAGATCCGGCTACGTCGGACTACGACCTGGCGACGGACGATTACTGGCTGCACAACACCTCGGTCCAGTATGCGTCCGACGGTTGGACCGCGACGCTCGGCGTCCGCAACCTGTTCAACGACAACCCGCCGACCATCTCGTCGGGCGTGTACAACCGGGTCGGCAACGCCCCGCTGTACTCGGGCTACGACTACCTGGGCCGCACGGCCTTCGTGAACCTGACCAAGTCCTTCTAAGGATCACTCGGTTCTAGAATGAATGAGGCGGCGGACTTCGGTCCGCCGCCTTTTTCTTTGGTGAGTGCGTCTGGGTTGTTGTGGAGCGTCGCATCGCGTTACGCTCTGTCCTTGTTTGTGCGGGGGCGACGATGGCTTTTGGGCGTATTCTCTTGTGTCTGATGATCATGGCGATCGGCGGGGCAGGCCCGGCGGCGGCCGCCAGCGAGGCGGAGGTTCGTATCCGGACCGGCCAGGATGGACTCCATGTTCGCTATCGCCTGGCTGAGCCGACCTCGCGACTGGTTTTCGCCAACGACCACACGATCCGAACGCTTTGGACAGTAGAGACGCCCGGACTGCGTCTGGAGGAGGACGCCATCGTTTCGGAGCAGCCCTTCTCTGAGTTCGACCTTGTGATTGCGCCTGATGCCGCGGAATTGGATCGGATCTACATGGGGTTGGTCCGGGTCGGAGATGGCTGGATCGCGCACGGCCCCGCCTTGGCGCTCGAGGGTATCGAGACGGTGTTGGCGGTCGAGCTCGCGCCCGGCGAGGCCGTGCTGCCGGAAAAGGGCGGTATCGAGGGGGCGGTTTATGTCGGGCCCGCTGATGTAATCCTGTCCGAGAAGGGCGCTCTGGTGGTGACGGGGGCGGGGGTCGCAGAGGCGCTGTCCGCGCCGATGCGGGAGGCCTTTGTTGAGGCGCGGGTCTTCTATGGCGCCAGACTGGATCTGACGCTGCCCTATACGCCGACCCTGGTCATCACCGCCGACAGTCCCGGGCCGTCAGGTTTCCGTGGCGATGTCAGCGATACCGGCCTCATCTCCACGCGTTTTCATGGCGACTGGAGCGGGCCTCAGGACGATACGAGGCCGTTCGTGAAGAGCTTCGTCTGGCATGAAAGTTTCCATCTGTGGAACGGCCACGGCGTCGCGTTGACCGACGGAGACTCGGCGCCCTGGTTGCACGAGGGCGGGGCGGAATATGCCGCTGTGCTTGGTGCGGTCAGCACCGGGGATATGACCGAAGAACAGGGCCGCGCCTCTTTGACGACGCGGCTGAACGGGTGCCGGTCCTTTCTCGGATCAAAGACACTGAATGGACGCGGTATCCGCAACGGAAGCGCCGTCTATGACTGCGGCGTTCTGATCCAGTGGTTGACGGACATGGAACTGCGCAAGGCTGGCAAGCAGACGGTGATGGACGTTTGGCGCGAAATCTTGACGACCGGCCGGCGCAGCGGAGGATATGGCGTCGCTGAATTTCGCGCCTGGCCTGAGGCGAATGCGGCCGTCTCACTGGTGATGGATGGGGCGGGGGAGGGACGATGGGGCGGGATCGAGGCGCGGCTTGCCGCACTCGGGGTCGTTCTGGAGAACAGGCCAAGCGACGATGATTACCGCCAAGCCGTTTTGTGGCATCTCAACAGCCAGAACTGCAGCAATGACGGTGCGGGCAAGGGCTATTACACGACGCGAGAGGGCATCAAACTGGACACGGGCGACACGTGTGGCGTCCTGTCGGGAGATCCTGAGATCGCGACCATTGAAGGCTTCGACCCCCTCGCCGAGGTCAAACCTATGTTCGACGCCGTGACGGCGCGGTGCGCGACAGGCGAGCCGGTGCGATATGGTCTTCGGAGCGGCGGTGTGGTGGAGGCGCTTTGCGCCGCGCCTCTGAAAACCCCCGAGGCTTATTTTATCGCCGGGGCTCCGGTGCTTTCCCTGCTTCCTTGATCATTGATGATGGCATCGCCGCTCGCATAACAACAGCTTCTTGACTCCCTCGCACAGTATGTCCCATACACTGTGTGTCACACACTATGTGACGCACGGAGGTGGTCGGTTGAGTCAGGATGAGGAACTGCTGTTCGAGAGTCTGCGGCTGGAGCTGCGGCGCGGGTCTTTGATCCTGGCCGTGCTGGCGAGCTTGCGGCGCGAGCAATACGGCTATTCGCTGCGGGTCGCGCTGGGCGAGGTCGGGGTCGAGATGGAGGAGAGCACCCTCTATCCGCTGCTGCGCCGGCTGGAGAGCCAGGGGCTGCTGGACAGCGAATGGCGCGAGGAGGAGCGGCGCAAGAAGCGGTTCTACCGCCTGTCGCCGCGCGGGGAGGCCATGCTGGCGCGGCTGGCGGCCGAATGGCGGGGCCTGTCGGCCTCGCTGGAGAAGATGCTGTGAACATCGGGAAAGAGGGAGAGCGTGGGATGGACCTGGTTGAATCCTATCTGAAGGCGGTGGCGGCGCAGCTGCCCAAGGCGACGCGCGACGACATCGTCGCCGAGCTGCGCGACGAGATCATGGGGCGGCTCGAGGCGCTGGAAGAGCGGCTGGGCCGGGCGCCCAGCGACGACGAGGTCGAGGCCCTGCTGCGCGAGGTCGGCCATCCGTTGACGGTGGCGGCGCGCTATCGCGCGGGGCCGCAGGCGCTGATCGGGCCGGAGCTGTATCCGTGGTGGCTGTTCGCGGTGAAGACGGCGCTGCTGGTCATGGCGTGCGTCACCCTAATCGGGTTGGTGGTGCGGGTGTTCAGCGGCGACCTCTATGCGGGGCAGGCCATCGGTCAGGCCTTTGGGAGCCTGTTCAGCGGGGCGATGACGGTGATCGGGGTGTTGACCCTGATCGGCTTCGTGCTGGAGCGGCAGGAGAAGAAGCCGGACTTTATCGCCAAATGGCGGGTCAAGGATCTGGGCCTGTTCGAACTGGGCGGCGACATCGACGCCGAGACCTGGGGCGAGCGGTTGGCGCGCGGCGGGGCGGCGTCGGGAGCCGCCAAGCCGGGACCGGCGGTGAAGAAGAGCGCCGAGATGTCGCCGGTGGCGCGGGCGGTGTCCAGCGCCATCGCCTGGGCGGTGCTGCTGCTGTGGTGGACCGGGCTGCTGCCGGTCGCCTCGATCCGGCCGGACGAGGTGGCGGGGGTGCTGGATGGCGTCGACTACGGCCGGATCCTGGCCGAGGTCGTGGCGGCGGCCTATTGGCCCGTGACCCTGTTCGCGGCGGCCAAGGTGGTGTTCGACCTGATGCGGGCGGCGTCGGGCGGCGATGTGCGGCTGACGGCGCTGGGCGATATCGGATTTGGGGCGGCGGCGGCCTGGGGCCTGCTGTGGCTGTGGTTCTGGTCGCCGCTGAGCCCGGTGATCTGGGTCGGGACGGTGACGGAATTCGTGGACCGGGTGCGGGACCTGTTCGATCGTTCGGCCGGCGACGGCGGTGAACTGGCGACGATCCTGATGATGATCGTGGTTTGGGCCTTTGTCGGCGAGATCTGGCGGATGGTGCGGGCGGCGGGGCGGTTGGTCGCGGGGAAATAGACGGCGTTGAACCTCCGGCCGCGCCCACCGTTGCTGTCCATCGGCGGCGCTGGGCGGCCGGGGGCGAGAGCGACTGAGTGACTTTACAACAGGGTTTGGCCTTCGGCCTGGTGGGCCTGACGGTCGCAGTCTTCATCTGGGGGCGGTTCCGCTATGACCTGGTCGCCGTCGCGGCCCTGGTGGCGGGGTTGGCCATCGGGGTGATCCCGGCCGAGGCGGCGTTCGAGGGGTTCTCCAACGATGTGACGGTGATCATCGCCTGCGCCTTGATCGTGTCGGCCGCCTTCGCCAAGTCGGGCATCGTCGAAATGGCCCTGAAGCGGATCATGCCGTATCTGAAGACCGAACGGTCCCAGGTGCCGGTTCTGACTACGGCCGTCACCCTGTTGTCGATGGTGACGAAGAACGTCGGCGCCCTGGCTATCATGATGCCGGTCGCGCTGCAGGTCAGCCGGCGCACGGGGACCAAGCAGTCGCGGCTGCTGATGCCCATGGCCTTTGGCGCCATGGCGGGCGGAATGGTGACCCTGGTCGGGACCGCGCCCAATATTCTGGTCGCCGAGGTGCGCCAGGACATGATCGGCGAGCCGTTCCAGATGTTCGACTATGCGCCGGTGGGTCTGATCCTGACCGGCGTGGCCCTGGTGTTTCTGGCCTTCGGCTATCGGCTGCTGCCCAAGGACCGGACGGGGAGCATCGGCCTGTCGGCGGCCCTGTCGGCCAACGCCTATCTGACCGAGGCGCGTGTTCCGGACGACTGGACCCTGGAGGTCAGACCGATCAGCGCCCTGAGGGCCATGGCGCCGGACGATATCCAGGTGATGGCCCTGATCCGTGACGGCAGGCGCAAGACCCGGCCGCGCGGCAACACCCTGGTCCGGGCCGGGGACACCCTGTTGATCAAAGGCGATCAGGAGGCGCTTGAGGAATTCATCGTCGCGACCAAGCTGAATCTGGTGCGCGGCGACCGGCCGGTGCTGCTGGAAGAGGCCAAGGACGAGGTCCATCTGGTCGAGGCGGTGATCGGGGCGGACTCGTCCCTGACAGGCCAGTCGGTGCGGTCGCTGGACCTTTACGGCCAATATGGGCTGAACCTGCTGGGCGTGTCGCGCAGCGGCTATGAACTGACGCAGCATCTGCGGACGGCCAAGCTTCAGGCCGGGGACGTGCTGCTGTTGCAGGGCTCGGAATCGGGCCTGCCGGCGCGGCTGGCGACCCTGGGCCTGCTGCCGCTGGCCGAGCGCGAGATGCGCCTGGGCGGCAAGCGGCGCAAATTCCTGCCGGCCGTGGTGCTGGCGGCGGCCATGGTGATGGTCGGGTTCGGCCTGATCCCCGTGGCCATCGCCTTCTTCGGGGCGGCGGTGGTGATCGTCGCCATGGGCGGGCTGAAGATGCGCGAGGCCTATGCGGCGCTGGACGGGCCGCTGCTGGTGCTGATCGCCGCCCTGATCCCGGTGTCGGACGCCATCCAGCAGACCGGCGGGGCGGATCTGATCGCGGGTGGGCTGAAGTCGGTGTTCCAGGGCATTCCGCCCGTGGTGGCGGTGGCGGGCATGATGTTCGCGGCCATGGCGGTGACGCCCTTCCTGAACAATGCGGCGACGGTTTTGGTGGTGGCGCCCATCGCCGCGACCCTGGCCCAGCAGTTGGGCTATCGGCCCGACCCGTTCCTGATGGCGGTGGCGGTGGGGGCGGCGTGCGACTTCCTGACCCCCATCGGGCACCAGTGCAATACGCTGGTCATGGGGCCGGGGGGATACAAGTTCTCGGACTATCCCAAGCTGGGGGCGCCGCTGAGCCTGCTGGTGCTGGTGATCGGTCCGCCGGTCATCCTGCTGTTCTGGCCGATGTAGGACGCGCCGGTCCCCGCGCGCTGGGACCGGCGCTTAACGGCTGTCAGATCGAACGGGTGGTCGCGACGGCGCAGGTCAGCCGGCCGTTGTCGTTCTGGATCTGGGCCCCCCGGCAGCTGCGGACGCTGAGGGTCGAAGAGACCGACTGACCGTCCTTGGCGATACAGCGCGCGCGCAAGCGGTCGCCGTTCAGGCTGATGCTGCGGCAGGTCTCGCGATAGGCGCCGACCGGCAGGGCGCGACCAGAGGCGGCCGGTTCCGGGCTCGGACGGTCCTGGGCCGTGGCGGTGAAGGCGACCAGGCCGGCGGCCCCCACGGCGGCGGCGAGGGTGGCGCGGGTGGAAAGAGACAGTCGTATCAAGGCGTAGCTCCCGTTTTTCTATTTGCGCCTCTGCGGGCGAAAAACGAGGTTATGCCTGTCTGGGCCTGTGTCCAGCCCTGATCGCGATCAGGCTCTGGGACGTTACCAGCGCGGCGAGACGTGGGCCGGCCCCTTGAACACCGCATTGGCGAACAGGGGCTTCAGCCCCTCCAGATAGCCGCGCACCGTCGGGTCCTGGGTGAAGGCGATCAACTGGCCCGATCCGAGCGTCTCGACCATCACGACCGGCTTGAAACCGAGCTGGGCCTGGTTCTCGGCCCACAGCTGGCCCGAGGCCAGCAGCCGGTCGGAGCCTTCGAAGCGGACGGCGTTGACGCCCTCTCCGCGCATCAGCGGGGCGTAGATGTCGGCGCCCCGCACCAGGACATTCACCTCGGACGGCAGGCCGGCGCCGATCCAGTGGTCGGGATCGACATGGGCGCGGGCCAGGACGCCGGCGACCGAGTCCGGGCCGTGGTCGCTGTGGGCCAGCAGGGCGGCGTAGTCGGTATGGTTGGCGATCCGGGCGGGGCTCTCGGGCTTGTCGTCATCCTTGCTGGAGGCGCCGGTCTCGCGGCGGGAGGCCAGCATGTCGCTGTCGGGATCGGTCAGCAGACGGGTGGCGGTTCCCAGGCTGATCAGGGTGCCGCCGCGCGAGACCCAGTCGTGCAGGGCCTTGACCCCGGCCTCGCCAAGGACGGACTTGTAGTCCCGGCCCTCGGGCAGGATCAGGACCTGGTATTGCGACAGGTCGGCCTCGCCGAAGCTGGCGGCGCGGATGGCGGTGACGGGATAGCCCAGGTCACGTTCCATCAGCCAGCGGGTGGCACCAGCGGCGTCCGGGGCGGTCGGGCTGTCCCAGGCCAGGGCGATGCGCGGCGCGCGTAGACGCACCACGTCGCTGGAGCCGAAGCCGGCGCCGCGCTCGACCCAGGACTCGTCCACGCCCACGACCTCGGCGCCCGTGTCGGCGGCGAGACGGTTCAGGGTGGCGACCAGGTCGGCGGGCGCGCCGGCTTTCGGCAGAACCAGGGTGCCGGCGGGCCAGTCACGGCCGTTCTGGGTGAAGGCCTGGTCGGCGGAGCTGATCGTCAGCCCGGCCTGGAGGGCGGCGGCGAGGAAACGCGGTTGGCTCGACCCGGGGGCGACCAGGAAGCCGTAGCGGGCCTCGGCGTTCTGGACGGCGGCGGGCGTGACCAACTCCGGACCGCGCACATCGACAGCGACCCCGGGCGCGCTGTCGCAGCGGGTCGCATCGACGCCGAACATCAGGGGCAGGGACCAGGCGGTGACGTCATAGATCTCGTCGCCCAGGCCGCGCGCGCGACGGCGCTCCTGTTCGGCCAGGAAGGCGGGCGGGATGGGCACGTCGCGGGTCAGCAGCACCTCGGCCATCCGGCGCTGGGGCTGGGCCAGGTTCACCACATAGTCGCCGGCCCGGTACTGGCCCCCGCAGGCGCCGAAGGCCTGGCGCGCGACTCCGACTTCGATGCCCGAACGGACCAGCAGGCCCGCAAGACGGTCCGCCGCCGCCGGATCCGACTCGCGCGACAGGACATAGGCGCCGCGTCCCGCCACCCCGTCGCGGTGGTAGGCGTAGAAGTCGTTCAACAGCCGGTCGTGATTGCGCGAGGCCGTCTCGATGGTGGCCAGGGTGGCGGTCAGGTGGGCGCGGACCGTGTCGGCATAGGTGAAGACCTCGCCCGAACTGCGCCGGGCGGCCAGACCCCGCGCCGAACCGGCTTCGTAGGTCATGGAGACGGCGCCGAGATAGCCGGGCCAGCCGTCGCCATAGCCGGGATAGAAGGCGTCATAGACCTTGCGGTTGAAGTAGGGCAGGCCCGCCGCGTCGAACCGGGCGCCGGTGTTGCGGCCGAACAGGGCGCGGTTCTCCAAGGTGCGCGGCCAGATCCACGGGTTCAGCGGCTCGGCCTCGGGCGGGAAGAAAAAGGTCTCGTCCGAGCCCATCTCGTGGCTGTCGACGACCACCTGGGGCCGCCATTCGCGGACCTGGGCCGAGTGTCCCTGGGTCTCCGGCTGGGTCTGGATGAACCAGTCGCGGTTCAGGTCGAACAGATAATGGTTGTAGCGGCCGCTGGGCCAAGGCTCGTCGCGCTCGGCCGAGGCCGGGTCGGGATTGGGCAGGGAGCCGCGACCGGAGGCGAAGCTGTTGAGGAAACGCTCGCGCCCGTCCGGGTTCTGGGTCGGGACGAAGACGACGACGGTATTGGCCAGCCAGGCCTGGGCGGTCGGGTCGGTCAGCAGGCGGCGCGCGGCCTCCATCGCGGCGTCGGCGGGGCTGATCTCGTTGCCGTGGACCGAATAGGCCATCCACACCAGGACCGGCTGATCCGCGATCAGGGCTGACGCCTGCTGGGCCGAGGTCAGGCGCGGGTCGGCCAGGGCGCGGGACTGGGCCTTGATCTGGTCCAGACGGGCGATGTTGGCGGGCGATCCGACGGCGGCCCAGAACAGGGGGCGGCCTTCCCAGGTCCTGGCGTAGTCGCCGATGACGACTTGGTCCGGAGCGGCGGTCTTCAGCGCTTCGAAATAGCGGCGCACGTCGGCGGCGCGGGTGATCTCCAGACCGCTGTCATAGCCCAGGATCTGGCGCACGGTGGGGACGTCGGCGGGGGTCTGGCGCGCCGAGACGGGCTGGGTCGCGATCAGGGCGGCGGCGCAGGCGCCGGCCAGGGCGAAGGCGAGCGGACGTACGGAAAGACGACGACTGGACATAACTGTGAACCCCCGGGAGGCAGTCACTTTAGTCGGCGCACGGAAAAAGAAAACGGGCTTGACGTGTAACCTATAGGTGATATGTCACCTCAAGGTTACGTCAGGAGGACGGCATGAGCAACAGCGACGATCAAGCGATCCAGCGCGCCAAACTGGAAAGAAACAGGTGCTGGTGGACCGCGCTCGCCCTGGCCGCAGTCGGCGCCGCAGCCATGGTCGGTGGCGGGGGCTTTGCAATCGTGTCTGGCGTAGAGGGCGATCAGGCGACGGCCGCCGGTGTGGCGGCGGGGGTGGGTTTCGGTCTGACGCTCATCGGCGCGATCTGGGCGTGGATCTCTCGTCCCGGCCAGCCGATCGATGTGGCGGGGAGCGGCGAAGGGGCGCGCCGTGACAAGTTGGAGCGGGCGCGCACCCAGCAGCTTGTGATGCTGCCCGTGGTGCTGCTGCTCTTCATGGCGCAGGCGCATCGGGCGATGGAGCGGATCCTGGGCGGGGACCATAATCTGGGCGCCTATGTGCAGGTTCTGCTGCCGGTTCTGTATGGCTGGCTCATCCCGCTTGTCGTCATGGGGTGGGACGCGCACACGCGGAAGCACCGCCGGTTCCTGGAAGACGAATTGACACAGCTGATGCGGGCCAAGTCGATGATCCTGGCGTTTATCGTCCTGATGTCGGGGATTACCTTGGCCTTGGGACTGGGGCTGTGGCGCGCCCAATACGGCATTATGGCCCTGCCCTATGTCCTGGCGATAGGCGGGGCGTCGGCGGGGCTCCGGTTCGCGTGGCTCGATCGGGAGGCGGGGCGGGATGGGGAGTAGTCGGCTGGGGCTGAGGTTGAAGGAGGCTCGCACGGCTGCGGGTCTGACGCAGGCTCAGCTGGCCGACGCCGCCAAGGTGTCACGCAAGACGATCAATACGGTGGAGAACGGGGTCTTCATCCCCTCGACCATCGTGGCTCTGGATCTGGCGCGGGCGCTGAACACGACGGTGGAGGCGATCTTCTATCTGAAGGACTGATCATTGATGTCCGAAAACCGCGAGACATCGTCGGGTCGAGCCGCCATCTTGGCGTCATGGAACAGACGCTGGATCAGGAGGCCTGCTGGAGAGCCTTGGGCGCGCGAGATGCGCGGTTCGACGGGCGGTTCTTCACGGGCGTGACCTCGACGGGGATCTATTGCCGGCCGGTCTGTCCGGCGCGGACGCCCCGGCGCGAGAATGTGGTGTTTCATCCCACGGCGGCGTCGGCCGAGGCGGCGGGGTTTCGCGCCTGTCTGCGCTGCCGGCCCGAGACGGCGCCCGAGATGGGGGCGTGGCGGGGGACGTCGAACACCGTCGGTCGGGCGCTGGCCCTGATCGAGGCGGGCGCGCTGGACGGGGGCGACGCTGATGCCTTGGCGGCGCGGCTGGGGGTGGGAGAGCGGCATCTTCGGCGGCTGTTCCGCCAGCACCTTGGCGCGGCGCCGGTTAGCGTGGCTCAGACGCGGCGCGTGCTGCTGGCCAAACAACTGATCCACGAGACCGACCTGTCGATGGCCGAGGTGGCGATGGGCTCGGGTTTCGGCAGCGTGAGACGGTTCAACGAGACGTTTCAGGCCCTGTACGGCCGGCCGCCGTCGGAGCTGCGCCGGCGGAGGGTTGAGGGCGAGGGCGGTGGGGCGGTGAAGCTGGGTCTGGCCTATCGCCCCCCTTATGACTGGGCCTCGATGATGTCGGCCCTGTCAGTGCGGGCCGCTCCGGACGAGAGTGTGGCAGACGGGGTCTGGCGGCGGCGGCTGCGGGTCGCGACGGATGGGACGGACGGCGAGGTGTCCGTTCGGGCCGGGTCTCAGGGCAAGGCGGTGGTCGAGGCGCGGGTGGACCAACTGAAAGCCCTGCCCGGCGTGCTGGCGCGGGTGCGGCGGGTGTTTGACCTAGCCGCCGACCCCGAGGCGATCCGGCGCGATCTGTGGGCGGATCCCGACCTGCGCGCGGCGCTCGAGGCCTGGCCGGGACTGAGGCCGGCGGGCGACTGGGTCGACGCCGGGGAGGATGCGCCCAGCGACCGGCTGGCGACGACGGATGCGGTCCTGGCGGCGCGGGCCGGCCGGTGGCGGCCGTGGCGGGCCTATGGGGCGCTGTACTGGACCATGAAGGAGACGGGCGATGCCTAGACAGTCGATAATCTTGACCCTGGATCGGATCGGCTCGCCGGTGGGCGAGGTGCTGGTGGCGACCGATGGCGAGGGGGCGGTGCGGGCGCTGGATTTTCACGATTACGAGGAGCGGCTGCGGCGGCTGCTGCGCCGTCATTACGGGCCGGTCGAACTGGTCCAGGGGCGGGCGCCGGAGGCGGTGCGCACGGCGGTGGAGGCCTATTTCGGCGGTGATCTGGCGGCGTTCGACGGGGTGGTGGTCAAGACCGGCGGGACCGTGTTCCAGCAGGCGGTGTGGGCCGCGCTACGGGCCATTCCGGCGGGCGAGACGCGCAGCTATGGGCAGCTGGCGGCGGCGATTGGGTCGCCCAAAGCGGTACGGGCGGTGGGCCTGGCCAATGGCTCCAACCCGGTCGGGGTGATCGTGCCTTGCCATCGGGTGATCGGGGCGAACGGGACCCTGACGGGCTATGCCGGCGGGCTGGAGCGGAAGCGCTGGCTGCTGGCGCACGAGGCCGGCGGGCGGTTGATCTGATCGGGGAGGCAACGGCATCGGTCCCGGACCGTTACCCAAGGCCACAGACCGAAAGAGTATCGACGATGAAACTATCCAATGGCGCCCTGGTGGCCGTGGTCGACGGCGAGAAGCTTGCCCTGTTCAAGAACACCAACGCCCAGGAGATCCGGCTGACAGCCCTGGAGACGCCGGAGATCGAGGATCGGGTCTCGGGGTCGGCGGGGCGGCGCTCCAGCGAGGCTAACCCGGACAATGATACTCAGGCCGAGGACGGGTTCGCGATGGGCGTGGCCGAGGTGCTGAACAAGTGGTCGGTCACCAACAAGATCGACGAACTGCTGGTCATTGCGGCCCCCAAGACCCTGGGCGAGCTGCGCAAGCACTGGCACAAGGATCTGCAGGGGAAGCTGGCGGGCGAGATCGCCAAGGATCTGACCGGGCACAGCACGGAGCAGATTGCGGCGGCTATCGAAAAGGCCTGACGTCAAAGCGTCGTCCGCCATGCTGCCGCTTGCCTATGGCGGGCGACATCTCAGGTTCAGTGTTAATCTGAGGTTGAATCTTTATGTCAAAAGCGAGGCGTTCGCCTCGCTTTTGTGGCGTAACGGTGACAGTTCTTAATCAAACGTGTCGCCAACCACCGTTTAGCGATTGACCCTCGCTGCGTCGCAGCAAAATCTTTCCCTTATCGCGACTCCTCTCGCGACCATTGGGGATAATCATGCGTAATAAAGCGGTTTTCCGCTCGATCCTGCTTGGCGGGTCGATGCTCAGCTGCCTGTCGGCGCCGGCATTCGCGCAGTCGGCACCGGGCCAGGCCGCCGAAGTGGACGAGATTGTCGTAACAGGCTCCCGTCTTTCGTCGTCGTCGGCGACCCAGGCCGCCCAGCCGGTCCAGTTGGTGACTGCGGAGACGATCGAAGCGCAGGGCGTGACCCAGGTTTCCGACCTGCTGGATCGAATTCCTGCGCTGCAGTCGTCCGCCAGCTCGGCCCAGGCGAATGGTGGAGCGGCGACGTTGAACCTACGCGGCATGGGATCGTCGCGGACCCTGACCCTGGTCAACGGCCGTCGGTATGTCGCCGGCGTGCCTGGGTCGGCCGCCGTCGATGTCAGCAGTATTCCGGCAGGTCTGATTGAGCGGGTCGAGGTCCTGACCGGCGGCGCATCCGCTGTTTATGGATCCGACGCCGTGACCGGCGTGGTGAATTTCATTCTTAAGGACGACTACGAAGGCACCGAAATGACGGTGCAGGGCGGGCTGTCCGGCGAAGGCGATGCGGAGGAGTTCTACGTCTCTCTGCTGCACGGCCGTAACTTCGATAATGGGCGTGGCAATTTCACCATCGGCGTCCAAGGCAATGAGCGCTCCGAACTCTATTATGGCGACCGCAGCTATTCGAAGAATAACGGGACGTACGACGACTACACCAATCCGGCGCTCTACTTCCAGGCCGGTGATCCGCTGCCGCCGGGACGAACCTTGGCCAATACGCGCGGCCGGACCATCCTGCTGGGCGGCGCGCCGCGCTACGCTGGGACGGATGCGTCGCTGATCGCACGGGCTCAGTCGGCGACGCCGCGCGCCTTCATCGCCGATCCGCGCTTCTCGATCTCCAGCACGAGCGGGCTGATCGGCATCGATCTGGATGGGGACGGCTACGCGGAACCGGCCAACTTCTATTCCAATCCTCAGGTGGTCGCCGACTGCAACACCAACCGAAACGGCCAGCTTGGTTACGGTTGCTACACCGTCGATCCGGTCACCGGACAGTTTCGACCGTTCCAGGACGGCCTGTATGCGGGTTCGTCCAACCAGTCGGGCGGCGACGGGGCGGCCCAGGTGTTCGACAATCAAAGCCTGCTGCCCAAGGAATCCAGCTATTCGCTCAGCTTCACGGGCAATTACAATCTCTCGACCTTCTTCAATCCCTTCGTCGAACTGACCGCGTCGTGGAGCAAGGGGACGACCTACAACCCCTACAACACCTATGACGACTCCATTCCCATCTCGCTGGACAACCCCTTCATTCCGGCAGCGTTGAGGGCTCTGGTCGATGCGGAGATTGCGGCGGATCCCAGCATCGCCGACACCGCGCAAATCGCTCTGTCGCGTGATCATATCGACATCTTCGATCCCAAGGCGGAGAACGAGCGTCGCACTTATCGCGCGGTGATAGGCACGCGGGGCGAGCTTGACCTCGGTTGGAACTACGAACTGTCGTTCAACTATGGGCGGACCGAGCAGGACAGCACCTTCGCGGTTCGCCTGGAGGACCGCTTCTTCGCCGCCATTGACGCGGTGACCGACCCGGTGACCGGTGAGGCGGTCTGCCGCTCCACCCTGGATCCCACGGCGGCGCCGCCGATTTCGGGTCTCTACCCGGAGTTTGGCGGACCGGTGCCCAATCCGTTCCAGACCTTTACGCCGGGCGCCGGCTCCGACTGTCGGCCGCTGAACCTGTTCGGGCTCGGCAATGTCAGCCCGGAGGCCTCGGCCTTCGTCGGGCCCTTGGTGACCGACACTTCGCTGATTCAGCAGACGGTGGTGTCCGGCTTCCTGGCTGGCGACCTGGAACGCTGGTTCAGCCTGCCGGGCGGTCCGGTCAGCTTCGCGATCGGCGGCGAATATCGCAAGGAACAGAGCGACTTCAATCCGAACGATTATGACGAGGAGGGCGTGACCTTCCGTTATGCGACCACGGCGGCGGTGGCGGGCGAGTTTGAGGTCGCGGAGGGCTTTGTCGAAATCAGCCTGCCGCTGCTGGCCGATCTGCCGTTCGCCGAGACCCTGACCCTGAACGCGGCGGCACGGTTCGGCGACTACTCCAATATCGGCAATACCGAGACCTTCAAGGCCGACATGGTCTGGGCGCCGATCTCGGACCTGCGGTTCCGCGGCGGCGTGTCCAAGGCCGTTCGCGCGCCGAACATCGCCGAACTGTTCACCCCCTTGCAGACCCAGGGCTTCCGCCCGATCGACCCCTGCTCGGCGGAGAACATCACCCAGGGCTCCAGCTCCCGCGAGGCCAACTGCCGCGCCGATCTGGCTCGCTACGGCGTGACGGTGGGATCGACCTACGACTTCGCCGATCCGCTGACGGCCCAGTTCTTCGGCGCTTCGGGCGGCAATCCGGATCTGCAGGCGGAGACCTCTGACTCCTGGACGGCGGGCCTGGTGTTGCAGCCCCGGTTCCTGTCCGGGTTCACGTTCACGGCCGACTACTGGAACATCAAGATCGAGAATGCGATCGCCTCGGTCTCGGCTCAGGACATCGTCAACAGCTGCTATGATGCGCCCGACATCAACAATCAGTACTGCGCCCTGATCAGCCGCGACGACCGTCCCGGCTCGTTGACCCAGGGCGGCCTGGACTATCTGCAGCAGAGCTCGGTCAACTTCGCCGGGCTGGAAGCCTCGGGCGTCGATTTCGACGTCAGGTATCGCCTGGACATGGACATGTTCGGCAAGCCGGAGTGGGGTTCGCTGGCGTTGGGCGTCGGGGGCACCTGGCTGGAGGACCGCAACGACTATCCGTTCGTGGCGGATGCGTCCCTGGCCAATCCGGTCAAGGAACAGCTGAACTCTCCGGAGTGGGTGCTGAACACCTCCGTTCGGTGGAGCGTGGGCGATTTCACAGCGGGTCTGTTCTCGAACTATCAGAGCAAGCAGACCCGATCGGGCGTCGAGATCGAGAACGTGGTCTCGTATGATGCGCCGTGGAACGATCCGATCTGGACTCATGACGCCTCTCTGTCGTGGGACATCGATGGCGAAAGCGATCTGATCGTCGGTGTGAACAACCTCACGGACGAAGAGCCCTTCCTGAGCACGGTGGCGACGCCGGTGTCGGCGCGCGGCCGTTACTTCTTCGTGCGGTTCAGCAAGAAGCTCTGATATTACAGTGATGTAAGAAGGTGGGGCGGCCGGCGAGGGTCGCCCCTTTTTCGTGGTTCAGGCGCCGTCCAGGAACAGGCGGCAGGCGGGGTTGGCGGTTTCGTCGACATAGGGGTAGCCCAGGTCGGCGAGGGCGGCGGACAACTGGGCCTGTTCTTCGGGGGGGACGCTGATCCCCGCCAGCACCCGGCCGACGTCGTCGCCGTGGTTGCGATAGTGAAACAGGGTCAGGGCCCAGGCGGGCTGGAGGCTGTTGAGGAAGCGCAGAAAGGCCCCCGGCCGTTCGGGGAACTGGAAGCGCAGGATCCGTTCGTGGGGCAGGCCGACGGTGCGGCCGCCGACCATGTAGCGGACGTGCAGTTTGGCCGTCTCGTTGTCGCTCATGTCCTCGACGGCGTAGCCGCCGCCGCGGAGCGTAGCGATCAGGTCGTCGCGCTCGTGCGGACCGTTGCGCAGGGCGACGCCGACGAAGATCTGGGCCGCGCCGTCGCCGGACCAGCGGTAGTTGAACTCGGTCACCGAGCGGCCGTCGAGACTGTCGAGGAAGCGGCGATAGTCGTCGCGGTCGTCCTTCATCGCCACGGCCAGCAGGGCCTCGGCGCCCTCGCCGATCTCGGCCCGTTCGGCGACGTGGCGCAGCCGGTCGAAGTTCAGGTTGGCGCCCGAGTTGACGGCGACCAAGGGGCCCGCGCCGGGATGGGCGGCGGCCCAGGCCTTCAATCCAGCAAGCGCGACGGCGCCCGAGGGTTCGGCGATGGCGCGGCTGTCGTCGAAGATGTCCTTGATGGCGGCGCAGATGGCGTCGGTGTCCACCAGGACGATCTCGTCCAGCAGATCCTTGCACAGGCGGAAGGTGTGATCCCCGGCGCGGCGCACGGCCACCCCGTCGGCGAACAGGCCCACCTCGTTCAAGGTCACCACCTCGCCGGCGTCGATGGCGGCCTTCATGGTGGGGGCGTCCACCGGCTCGACGCCGATGACGCGGGTCTCGGGGCGCAGGAATTTGAGGATGGCCGCCATCCCGGCGGCCAGGCCGCCGCCGCCGATGGGCACGAAGACGGCCTCGATGGGGTCGGCGTGCTGACGCGCGATCTCAAGCCCCACCGTGCCCTGGCCGGCGATGACCTCAGGGTCGTCGAAGGGGTGGATGAAGGCGGCGCCGGTCTGGCTCTCCAGATGACGGGCGTGGGCGTAGGCCTCGTCGAAACTGTCGCCGTGCAGGACCACTTCGCCGCCCAGGGCGCGGACGGCGGCGACCTTGATGCCGGGGGTGGTGGTCGGCATGACGATGACGGCGGGGATGTTGCGGCGGGCCGCAGCCAGGGCCACGCCCTGGGCGTGATTGCCAGCCGAGGCGCAGATCACGCCCCTGGAGAGTTCGGCCTGGGTCAGGCCGGCGATCTTGTTGTAAGCGCCGCGAATCTTGAACGAAAACACCGGCTGCAGATCCTCGCGCTTCAGCAGCACGGGCCGCGCGAGCCGCGCCGACAGGCGACGCAGCGGATCAAGGGGCGTTTCCTCGGCCACGTCATAGACGCGGGCGGTGAGGATGCGGCGGATGGTGTCTTGCATGGAAATGTCGGGAAGGCGGCGTTCTGAAGAATGAAGTCGGCTGCTGTCTAGGCGAACCTGCCGGTCTTGGGAACGGTTCTTGCCGTCGGCGACGGCGGTCCTTGGCGCAAAAACAGGGTGACAAAGCGCCAAACGTGCCAAAGGCGCCAAACCGCCCCCCACGAGCGGCTGCCGGAGGGGGCGATCAGGCGCGGAACTGGAAAGGGCGGCTTTCATCGCGTCTATCTTAAGGGCGGTCGGCGCTCAGGCTTGAAACTCGCCTAGACAGTTCCGTAAGGCGTTGAAATTGCGAAGCGGCGACCAGCGGCATTGTGGGCGATGGGCGGCTGAACCTCTCACAGGACGGCGCCGGGAGCGGCGCAGGCAAACGACCCTCTTGACGGGTCTAGTAACCCATAGGTTATATGTCACCTGTAGGTGACGTGAGGCCGTTATGGACGATCAGGAAAGACGAGACGTGCGGGCGCGAGAGCACAAGCGCGCGCAGCGCTTGGCGATCTGCGCCGGTCTGGGCGGAGGTGGATTGGCCCTGCTGGTGACCGGCCTTCTGGTCATGAAGGAATGGCCGGCAAACCCTGAGATGGGGCGTCTGATCGGCGGCGTGACGATGGCGGCGGGCGTCGTCGCCATGATTGCGAGCGCCTTCTTCGCGCGGCGCTTCCTGCCGAATGCTGACACCTACAGGCTGCAAACCGGCTCCGCCTATCGCGACAAGGTCCAGCGGGAGCGATCTCATTCCATGGCGGCTATGTCGTTCGGTGCGGGCCTATTGACCTTCCTTTCGGTCAAGGCCGGCTGGGGTCTGGCTTCGGGTGCGCCCGGCGGTACGGACTATTTGATGGTGGCGGTTGGCCCCATGGCTGCCGGCCTGATGCTGCTTATGGTGGCCGGGCTGGACAATCCGCGCGACAAGCGGATGAAGCGGCTGCTCGAGGACGATCTGACTCTGTCGTTCCGGCACAAGGCGCTGGCTACGGCCTTGGGCGTCGCAGCCGTCGGGATCGTCGGCGTCTATGCACTGGGGCTTTGGCGGCCTGCTGCGGCGGTCGCGGCCTTGCCGGCCCTGCTCTATCTGACCGGCACGGCGGCGGTGTTGCGCTATTATCTTCTGGATCGCGATGCCGAGCGTGGCTGAGCCTCGGCTGGTCGTGCGGCTGAAGGAGGTGCGGACGGCTGCGGGCCTGACGCAGCAGGAGCTGGCGGACCGGGCCAAGCTGTCGCGCAAGACCGTGAACACGATCGAGAACCGGGTCTTCACCCCGTCCGTGGTGGTGGCCCTGACCCTGGCGAAGGCTCTGGATGTTCCGCTGGGCGATCTGTTTGAACTGATCGACTGAACAATCCGCTTGCGTCCGTCCCGCATCGGCCTACATTGAACATGCTTATGCTAACTTTGAGCATAAGGGTCTAGGGAGACGGTCATGGCGGACGGCGCCTTTGGTCTGACGAAGGAACTGGAGCGGGAGACCGCCGGGGTGTGGGCGAAGGTCAAGGACCACGTCACGCCGCTGGAGTGGCCCGAACAGGCGCGGCTGATCAGCGAGATCAACCGGCTGAAGCGCGAGCGCGACGCCGTGATCCTGGCCCACAACTATATGACGCCCGAGATCTTCCACGGGGTCGGCGACTATGTCGGCGACAGCCTTGGCCTGGCTAAAGAGGCCGCGCGGTCGGATGCGAAGGTGATCGTTCAGGCGGGCGTACACTTCATGGCCGAGACGTCGAAAATCCTGAGCCCGGAAAAGACCGTGCTGATCCCCCACCTGCGGGCGGGATGCTCGCTGGCCTCGTCGATCACGGGGGCGGATGTGCGGCTGATCAAGCAGCGCTATCCGGGCCTGCCGGTCGTGACCTATGTGAACACCACGGCCGATGTGAAGGCCGAGACCGACATCTGCTGCACCAGCGCCAACGCCGTTCAGGTGGTGGAATGGGCGGCCAAGGAATGGGGCGTGGACCGGGTCATCCTGATCCCCGACGAATATCTGGCGCGCAATGTGGCGGCCCAGACGACGGTCGGGATTATCGCCTGGAAGGGCCGCTGCGAGGTGCATGAACGGTTCACGGTGGACGACATCGCCGAGATGCGCGCCGCCTATCCGGGGGCCGAGATTCTGGCCCACCCCGAATGCCCGGAAGACGTGCTGGCGGCGGCGGACTTCGCCGGCTCGACGGCGGCCATGACCGACTATGTCGAGGCGCGTCGGCCCAAACAGGTGGTGATGATCACCGAATGTTCGATGGCCGCGAACGTCGCCGGCGACGTGCCGGGGGTGCAGTTCATCGGGCCGTGCAACCTGTGCCCGCACATGAAGCGGATCACGCTGCAGAACATCCACGACTGCCTGCTGCACATGCAGTTCGAGGTGACGGTCCCGGAGGCGATGATCGAGCGCGGGCGCATGGCCGTGCAGCGGATGATCGACCTGCCGCCGCCGGCGGTCCCGGCCCGCTATGACCTGGTCAAGGCGCGGCACCATGTCGATGTGGAGCTGATCTGAGGCGCGGCGTTCGGTCCCCTCGCCGGGAGCGCGCGCGACGCCCATCTGGACGCCATGAACAACACAGACACACCCGCCCGCACGCCTGACCGCACGCCGGGACCTTGGGACTTGAAACCCGAGGAGGTCGCCGTTCGCGAGGCGCAGGCCCAGCCCGCCTTCGAGGAGCCGGTCGAGAAGGACCAGAGCCTGGTCTGGGCCGTGCTGTCCACGGCTCTGATGGCCGGCTTCCTGTGGTGGATCACGGGCAGCGTCATCGTGGCGGGGGCTGTTCTGATCGGCCTGTTCGTGCATGAGGCGGGGCACGCCGTGGTGATGAACAGGCTCGGCATGGGCCCGGCGCGGATCTACATCATCCCCTTCCTGGGCGGTCTGGCCAAGGCGCGGCGCGCGGCGAAGAGCGAGTGGGACGGGGTTCTGGTGTCGCTGGCCGGGCCGGCGTTCGGGCTCTTGGCCATGATCCCGTTTGTCGGGGTGTGGATGGCGACGGGGCAGGGGGAATGGCTGATGGGGGCCTTCTTCATCGCCATGCTGAACCTGGTGAACCTGGTCCCCGCGCCGCCGCTGGACGGGTCCAAGGCTCTGGGGCCGGTGCTGACGCGGGTGCATCCGCGCCTGGAGCAGATCGTGCTGCTGGTCATCGGCGTGGCCGTGGTCTGGTGGGGACTGTCGACGGGTCGGTTCATCCTGGCCGCCTTCCTGGCCCTTTCGGTGTTCAGCCATCTGAAACGCGGCGTCTGGCGCGCGGCCTGGGGCACGCTGAGCTGGCCCGAGGCGGGCAAGAGCCTGGCGCTTTATCTGCTGACCCTGGCCGTCTGTGCGGCGGCGGCGGTCGGCGCCCTGATGCCCATGGTCGAAGGCGATCCCGCGAGCGCGGTGCGCCTGGGCCTCAACTCTCTCGGAGTGCGGTGATGAACCGAACGCGACATGACGGGCCGCTGATCGTCGGCGCGGGTCTGGCGGGGCTGTCGGCCGCGCTGGAGGCGGCGCGCGCCGGGGCGAAGGTGCTGGTGGTGACGCCGGAGCCCTTGCTGAACGCCTGTTCCTCGGCCTGGGCGCAGGGCGGGATGGCGGCGGCTTTGACGGCTGTGGATTCGGCCGAACTGCACGCCAGGGACACCGAGGCGGCGGGCGCGGGCCTGGTCGAGCCGGGCGCGACGCGGGCCCTGACCGGCGCGGGGCGCGAGACGGTGGAATGGCTGACGGCCCTGGGCGCGCCGTTCGACCGGGACGCGGATGGCGGCTTCGTGGTCAGTCTGGAAGCCGCGCATTCGGTGGCGCGCGTGGCGCGGGTCGGCGGCGACGGCGCCGGGCGGGCCATCCTGTCCGCCGTGGTCGCGGCGGTGCGGGCCGAGAAGCTGATCGAGGTCTGGGACGATGCGCGGCTGAAGGGCCTGTTGCAGGATGAGGCCGGTCGGGTGGTCGGGGCGGTGGTGGCGCGTGGCGGTCGGGCGGTCGAGATCACGGCGACGGCGGTGGTGCTGGCTACCGGCGGGGCGGGCGGCCTGTTCGCCGCGACGACGACCCCGTCGGCGCTGAAGGGCGAGGGGATGGCGCTGGCGGCGTGGGCGGGGGCGGAGATCCTCGACCCCGAGTTCGTGCAGTTTCACCCCACAGCGATCGACGTGGGCCTGGACCCGGCGCCCCTGGCGACCGAGGCCTTGCGGGGCGAGGGGGCGCGGCTGATCGACGGGGAGGGCCGGTTCCTGCTGGGACCCGAGGACGACGCCGACCTGAAGCCGCGCGACGTGGTGGCGCGGGCGGTGCATGCGGCGCGGATCGACGGGCGGGGCGCCTTTCTGGATGCGCGCACGGCCATAGGCGAGGCGTTTCCGCACGAGTTTCCGGCCGTCTTCGCCGCCTGTATGCGCAGCGGCCTGGACCCGCGCGTCAGCCCGATCCCGGTGATGGCGGCCTGCCACTATCACATGGGCGGGATCGCCGCCGATGCGGATGGGCGGACCACGGTCGCGGGCCTGTATGCGGTTGGGGAATGCGCGGCGACGGGGGTGCATGGCGCGAACCGGCTGGCGTCCAACTCCCTGCTCGAGGCGGCGGCGTTCGGGCGGCGCGCCGGGCGGGCGGTCGTGGGCGAGACGGGCGGCGGGCGGGCCCTGCCGGTCGAGACGGCGCCGGACCTGCCCGAGGCGGCCCTGGCCGAGCTGAGGGCGGGGATGACGGATCATGCGGGGGTGGTGCGGACTGCAGACGGCCTGACGGGGCTGATCGCCCTGATCGACCGGCTGGAGGGCCAGTATGGACCGGCGGCGGCCTTGCTGGCGGCGCGGCTGATCGTGCAGGGCGCGCTGGACCGGCGCGAGAGCCGGGGCGGCCACTACCGGGCGGACTATCCGCAGACGAATGCGGTGGCGGACCATACGCGTGTAAGGGCGACGCGGGTCGTGGCGCTGGAGGCGGCGGAATGAGCCGGACCCTGCCTGATATGCTGATCGAGCCGGTCGTACGCATGGCCCTGGCCGAGGACCTGGGCCGGGCGGGCGATGTGACCGCCATGGCCTGTATTCCCCAAGGGGCGCGGATGAAGGCGGCCTTTGTCGCGCGCAAGCCGGGGGTTCTGGCCGGGATCGACTGTGTGCGGCTGGCGGTGCTGGCGATGGACCCGAAGGCCGCCGTCGAGGTACGGCTGAGGGACGGCGCGTCCTTCGACAGGGGGGCTGTGCTGGCGGTGGTGGAGGCCGATGCGCGGGCCTTCCTGTCGGCCGAGCGGACGGCGTTGAACCTGATCGGTCGGATGAGCGGCGTGGCGACCCTGACGCGGACCTATGTCGAGGCGGTGGCCGGGACCGGGGCGCGGATCGCGGATACGAGGAAGACGACGCCGGGGCTGCGGGCGCTGGAGAAACATGCGGTGGCGTGCGGCGGGGGGATGAACCATCGCTTCGGCCTGGACGACGCCATCCTGATCAAGGACAACCATGTGGCCGTGTGTGGAGGCGTCAGCGAGGCGGTGCGGCGGGCGCGGGCCTTTGCGCCCCATCTGATGAAGGTGGAGGTCGAGGTGGACGGGCTGGATCAGCTGGACGCCGTGCTGGACCTGATCGCCGAGGGCGTGGCGCCGGACGTGGTCATGCTGGACAACTTCAGCCTGGCGGACCTGAGGACCGCCGTGGCGCGGGTGGCCGGGCGATTGACGCTGGAGGCGTCGGGCGGGGTCGATTTGACGACCGTGCGCGCGATCGCCGAGACCGGGGTGGACGTGATTTCGGTGGGCGCCCTGACCCATTCGGCGCCCGTGCTGGACATCGGCCTGGACGCGCTTTGAGCCTGAAGGACGGGGAGCGGCCTTTCGAAGCCGCTCCCGTCTCTGCTCAGGCCGGGTTGGAGACGTCCGTGGGCTCGACCTTGGCGGCGGCCTTGGCGGGCGTGACCGAGGAGCGGGTGGCGCGGGCTGAAGCCTGGGCAGCCGGCTGGGGCGCGGATTGGGCGCGCGATGCGCCGGCTTCCGGTTGCGGCGCGGCTTGCGCGCGCGGCTGAGGCGCGGGGGCGACCGATTCCGGCGCCGACAGGCCTTCCTGGGCCAGGACCAGGGAATAGGCCACGGCCTGGCCGGCCTGGCGGGCGGCCTCCACCGGATCGAGCCCGGCCTGGATCAGGCGGGGTTGATCGTCCGAAGTCGAAGGACGGGCGGCATAGGTGAAGGCGCCGCTGGAGCCCGACCGACCGCCGAAGCGGTAGAAGAGGTGGCTGCCGACCTGGTTCACCCGGATCAGCGAATTGCGCCAGACGGGCGCGACGCCGGTGGTGTGGAAATGGGTGGCGTTGCCCACGCCTGAATAGACCGAGCCGGACAAGGCGCCCGAGGCGATGCTCTTGGCGCGGTTCCAGGCGGCGGTGTTGACGCGGCCGCGCATGGCGCCGTTGCAGGTAAAGGAGAACTGGCAGCCGGTCCGTCGGGCCGCGCCCTGATAGACGACGCCGCAGATGGTCTTGGGGAAGGCGGGGTGGCGGACGCGGTTCAGGACCACCTGAGCCACGGCCTGCATTCCGTCGCGGCCTTCGCCGCGGGCTTCGTAATAGACGACCTGGGTCAGGCAATCGAGATCGCGGCTGGCGTCCAACGCGCTGGCCATGCGGAAGGGTTTGGCGCCAACGGGCGAGGTCAGGTTGGCGCGACGGAGGTTAGGGTCGCGGTTATTGTCCAGCTGGTCGAGGCGGGCGGTCAGCAGCTCCGCCTGACGGTCGCGCTGGGCCGAGCCCGCGCTGGTATAGGGATCATGGCGACGGGCGATGGACAGGGCGCTAGCGTCCAGGCCGCCTGCGGCCGCAGACAGGGCCTCTTCGGTGAAACCGGCCGCGGTGGCGCCCTGAATCCGCTCGGCCTGGGCGCGCAAGGTCGTCGTGCGCGCCATGGTGCCGCCCAGATAGGCGCCGCCGATCGCCAGTCCCACCAGACCGCCAAAGGCCGCAGCAGCCGTCATGGGCTTGATCTTCGCCACACGATCGGCGCGCGACGCGGCGCGCGTCTGAGAGGAATGCGACAACGGTTCGTCCTGTTCAGCAGGGCGAGAAACGCTGCCCCCGGGTAGTCTCGTCTTCCAGGCGACTTTGACGGTCGCATTCCGGCTGACGTTTCAACGCACGGCGTAATCTGCCCGACGTCGAGGACGGGCCTATATAACGGAGTTTGTGACCTGAATGTGGCTGATTCGCAAGTGTGGGGTTAAGGCGTCGAAAGGATTAGGTATTTTCACTGTAACCTCAGGGCTTTTTTGCTGCTGGGGCAACAATGTGACAGTCCTGATAGCGAATACTGTATTGGTTTTCACTGTGTCTTCATTCGCCGGTGGGTCGCGAACGCATTTCAGCTAACGCGGGGGAGTCGTCTGTTCATATTTGGGCCGAGCTGCGTATTCAGCCTGCCTTGGAACCTGAATGTCTGTTCAGCGTTGAAGCGTCACCTTTGGAGAGAAGCCCATGTCGAAAATCCTCACCCTGGCGGCTGTAACCGCTGGAGCCTTGGTCCTGGCCGCCTGCGGCACGACCATAGAACAGAAGGCGGCCAGCGGCGCCGTCGCCGGGGCCCTGGTGGGCGGACCGGTCGGAGCGGCGGTCGGCGGCGCCGCCGGCACGGCGGTCGGTCAGGCGCAAAAACCGAACTAAGGTTGAGGCGTGCCCTTGTCCTCGCGAGGGCGCGACCTATCTGCATCACTAAGGCGGCCGAGGCGCAGGATATGCGCTTCAAATGGCGCGCCGGCTCGATTTCGCCGCTGCAAACCTTGCTTTTGGCGCGTGTATCGGGTTTGTGCGCCCCGCTTCGGGTCGTGTGTTTCTAGTCGCCGCCCGACCCCCGATAGCCGCCCCTGGCTGTTCACAAGGAACCCTGACGCTTTCGCATGAAAGATCTGAAGACCGGATTTTCCGACCGCATTACCGCCCAGCAGGAGGCCAAAAAGGCCCTGCTCGCCAAATTCAAGCCGAAGGCCGCCGCCCCCGACCCCGAGTTCGAACGGCTGGCTGAAAAGCGCGCCGCCGAAAAGGAAGCCCTGCGCCAGCAGCACGAGCTGGCCAAGGCTGAGCTGCGCCGTGAAAAGGCCGAGAAGGACGCCGCTCGTATGGCGGCTGAACTCGCGGCCCAGGAAGAGATCGAGGCCGAGAAGCGCGCCGACCGCAAGGCGCGCAAACAACTGACCAAGGAAGAGCAGAAGGCCAAGCGGGACGCCCGCTACGCCGCCCGCAAGGCGCGTCGCTAGTTTACTGGCCGTCTGACCGAAAGATTGGCGCGTCGCGAGTTTCGCGGCGCGCTTTTCTTTGCCTGCAGCGCCGCTGCGCCTGAAGCGGACCTATTCCGCCGGAAGAGCGGCTCGCCCATCGACGATGCTGCGCAGCTGTTCGGTTGAATAGGGTTTGCGCAGGAAGGGCCAGGGCGTGCCGGCCAAGGCCTGGTCCACGTCGTCTCCGACATAGCCCGAAGTCAGGGCGATGCGCATCTCGGGCCAGTCCTGCGCCGCCTGACGCGCCAGGTCGATGCCGCTCATCCCGCCGGGCATGACGATGTCGGTCAGCATGATGTCGAACCGGGCGTTGCGTAGCGCCTCGAGCGCGTCTGGCCCGCTTTCGGCCAGTTGCACCTCCAGGCCGAAGCTTTCCAAGAGATCCAGAGCCACGGCGGCGACGCTGGGGTCGTCCTCGACCAGCAGCATCCGACCGCCTCGGGTGGAAGCCCGTTCACCGGCGTTGCTTGCAGCGACCGGGGAGGGGAGATCTTCGGCGAGCAGCGGCGGAAGATAGAGACGGACCTCCGAGCCGCGCCCGACCGTCGATACGACGTGGACCCCGCCGCCCGACTGGCGGGCGAAGCCATAGACCTGGCTGAGACCCAGGCCTGTGCCCTTGCCGACCGGCTTGGTGGTGAAGAAGGGCTCGAAGACGCGGTCGATCACCTCGGCCGACATGCCCGATCCATTGTCCGACACCGTCACACAGACATAGTCGCCGGGCGCCAGCTCGGCGATCTGACCGGCCTCGATAGCGCAGTTCATGGTCTGGATCGTGATCCGCGCGCCCTTGCCGCCCGTGACATCGCCAAGGGCGTCGCGGGCGTTGACGACCAGATTGAGCAAGGCGGCCTCGAACTGAGCCGGGTCGACCTTCACCCGCGCGCCGCCGCGCTTCAGCTTGACCTTGAAATCGACGGCCTCGCCTACAGCGCGGCGCAGCAGAGGCTCGCCCTCGCGGATCAGTCCGTTCAGGTCTAGCGCCTCGGGACGCAAGGCCTGACGGCGTGAGAAGGCCAGCAATTGGTGGGTCAGGCTTTCGCCGCGTCTCGCCGCAGCCAGGGCGGCCTCGCCCAGCTTCTTCGTCTTGGCCGGATCGTTTGATCGCAGGATGATGTCCAGTGCGCCGATAACCACCGTGAGCAGATTGTTGAAGTCGTGAGCAACGCCGCCGGTCAGACGGCCCACGGCCTCCATCCGCTGGGCATGCATCAGATGGGCCTCGGCGGCCGCCTTTTCCTCCAGGGCCTCGGCGACCCGGACTTCGAGCAGTTCGTTGATGTGCTTCAGATCGTCCTCGGCCTGCTTGGCGTCCGTGACGTCCAGACTGGCGCCGACATAGCCCTGGAAGCCGCCGGAGGCGTCGAAACGCGGCACGCCCTCAGTGCGGATCCAGCGCAGGCCCAGGGTCGGGTGATTGACCCGACTGAGCGCTTCAAAGCGGTCGCGGGCCTGGAAGGCGCGAAGGAAGGCGGCCTCGAACACCATCTCGTCGTCGGGGTGGATCAGCCTGCGCCAGGCGTCGGCCAACTGCTTCTGGGACCGGATGCCGCAGAAGCGGCGGTAGCGTTTGTTGGCGAAGACGATCCGGGACATCTCGTCCGTCATCCAGATCAGGGCCGGGGCGCTGTCGGCGACCGTGCGGAAACGGACTTCGGACTCGGCCAGGCGCGCCTGGGCTTCGCGCATGTCGGTGACGTCGAAGGCGACGCCGACGAAGCCGATCACCGTCTTTCCGGCCAGCCGGGGGCGGGAGAAGGATTTCAGCCAACGCCATTCGCCGTCGTGTCGGCGATAGCGCGCCTCGAGCGAGAAGGGTTCGCCGGTGGCTTCGCCCGCGATGGACTCCGCGATGATGCGCTCCACATCATCGGGGTGCAGGGAGGCGCGCCAGTCGGCGGCTCGCGCCGTTTCATAATCGGCGCCGAAATAGGCGACATAGGCCTGATTGACGAAGGCGCGTTGCCGATTCTGGTCCGTGACCCAGATCAGGACCGGCGCGGTGTCGGCCAGAAGTCGGAACCGGGTCTCGCTGTCGCGCAGGGCGGCCTCTGCGGCGCGGGCGTCGGTGACGTCGATGTTGACGCCGATCATGCCCATGAATTCGCCCGCGGCGTTCAGGCGCGGGCGGGCCTCGGTGCGCAGCACGCGCCATTCGCCGTCCTGACGACGATGGCGTCCCTCCACGACATAGCCCGTGCGGGCGTCGTTGGCCTGTTGAGACACCGTCAGGACCCGGTCGCGGTCGTCAGGGTGCAGAATGGCGTTTGCGTCGAACGCGCGAAGGTCCGCCAGGTCGCCCCAGAACAGGCGCTGGTCGCTGTTCAGGTGGATGACGTCGCCGTTCGCATCGGTCATCCAAAGCATGACCGGGGCCAGTTCGCTGATGATGTGAAGCCGGTCTTCGGTCTCGTCTACGCGGGCGTTGGACAGGGACAAGGCCGAGACCACCGCGTCCAGCCGCGCCAGGGTCCGGCGAAGGGACGCGCCCAGCCACGCGCAGAACAGGCCGACGATAATGAAGTTCACCGTGGCGACGAGGCTGAGGCCCGGTTGCATGCCGGCGCCGGATCCGCTGCTGAGCGCCACTACGCCCCAACCGCCGATCAGGGCGGTGAAGACCGCCGTCGCGCCCGACAGGCGTCCGCCAGCCAGGGCCGCCAGGATGACGCCCGGCAGAAGGATCATGAAGCCGGTGATTTCGCCGTAGAAGGCCGCCCCCGCCGCGCGCACCGCCAATGCGACCCCTGCGCCGACAACCCCGATCAGGATACGTGTTCCGACCGAGCCGCGCTTCAGGCGCGCCAGTGCAAGGAGGCTGCGATCAGCGTCCAGAAATCGCGTGAAGAACGCATTTGCGTTCATGCCGCCCCGCCCTCATCGCGCCGATCTTGTGCAGCACTTGTTGATGCAACGCTTGTTCGTGATTCGCGTTCCTGACGGTCATGCTCGGACAGCGGCTGTCCGACGTAAAGACTAATCAACGGATGGAACGAATATGACCGCAACGATCGACACCGGACTGTCCCAGGCCGAGCGCGGCGATGTCGCCGAGCAGCTGACGCGCGTGCTGGCCGACGCCTATGCGGTCTATCTGAAGACGCACGGCTATCACTGGAACGTGCGGGGTCCGGAGTTCTTCGCCCTGCACAATCTGCTGGAGCAGCAGTACCGGGACCAGTGGGAGGCGCTGGACACCATCGCCGAGCGCATCCGGGCGCTGGGCGAGTTCGCCCCACAGGGCTATGGAGTCTTCGCCAATCTGACGAGCATTCGCGACGGCGATCCGGAGAAGGAAGCGCCCGAGATGCTGCGCGAGCTGATGCGGGACCACGAGACACTGATCGCCACCATGCGCGCCGCCCTGGATGTGGCGGACGGCGACGGCGATGACGTGACCGTCGATCTGCTGACCCAGAGGTTGGGCGCGCATGAGAAGTTCGCGTGGATGCTGCGGTCCACACTGGGCGGGCGATAAGATCCGGGCGGGCGATAACACGGGTCTTCCCGGCGCCCGAAAACGGCCCCGAAGTGCGGGCATGACGACGTTGAAGCGGGCTCCCTTTGGCGGGAGCCTCGTCTTTTGTGGACCCGAATGACTCTGACGCACTGGAAGACGATCTGGACGGCGCTGAAGCGCTCGGCGGCGGCTCTGCCGGCCGCCGGCGCCGTGCTGGGCGTCGCCATGGCGGCGGGATCGACCGTCCGGCCCGACGTCGATCGCACGGCCGAGGCGGTGGCGCGGGTGACGGGCGGGGATCTGAGCGCCGCGGGTCTGGACGCGGTGAAGGGGCGGTTGACGCCGTCTCAGCTGGCCCTGGCCCAACGCCACGACCCGGGCCTGCAGCCGGCGGCCTACAAGCCTGACGAGTCTTTGCTGGCGACCGGCGCTCTGCGCCCCGCACGCCCATTCGTGTTCAAGGGGAGCGCCGAGGATCGACGACGCGCGCTGCGCTGCCTGACCCAGGCGGTCTATTTCGAGGCGGCGCTTGAGCCGGACGCCGGTCAGGCGGCGGTGGCTCAGGTGGTGCTGAACCGGGTGCGCGATCCCAACTATGCCAAGACCGTCTGCGGCGTGGTGTTCGAGGGCGCCGAGCGGATCACCGGCTGTCAGTTCAGCTTCACCTGCGACGGGTCGCTGTCCCAGGCGCCGGTCGCCTGGGCCTGGGAGCGAGCGCGCAAGGTGGCGGAGAAGGCGTTGAACGGCGAAGTGGCCCAGCAGGTGGGGACAGCCACCCACTACCATGCAAACTATGTCGATCCCTGGTGGGCGCCGTCGGTGGCCAAGGTGAACCAGATCGGCGTTCACATCTTCTATCGCTGGAAGGGTGTCTATGGCGAAACCGCCGCCTTCCGCACGGAGTACAAGGGCCGTGAACCGGTGATCGACGAGGCGCGGTTCTCGCGCCCGCGCCCTGGCGTTCAACCCGGTCAGGCGACCGGCGGGGCGGACCCGGACGCCCCGCTGCCGGACGCCGCCGCGACGCCGATGAAAACTGTCGAGGTGGATGGACAGCAGCGGGTCGTCGGGGTGGTCAGCCTGGGCGGCCGTCGCTTGCCGACACACGACGAGGTGGCCGCGATCAACGCCCGGCTTCAAGCCCTCGAACGGGCGGCTCCCTCTGCGCCCAGTGTCGTCGTGGCGCCCGAAGGCGTGGCGACGATGCCGGTGGAGGAAGTGGGGCGGCCCGCCAATTGATCAGGTCGCCGGCCCCTAGTGCAACGCTTCGCCGGGTTGAAGCATTATGGACCGACTTTACCGACGGCCGAACGAGGACGCCTGATTGACCGTGCCCGATAGAGACAGTCCGGGGTGGGACGAGTCCGAACGTCTGGCGATCCTTCGGGACTATGGTGTTCTGGATACCGAGAGGGAGGCGGCGTTCGATGACGTGGTCGCCCTGATCGCCCGCATCTGCGAAACCCCTATCGCGGTCGTCAATCTGATCGACGCCGACCGGCAGTGGTTCAAGGCCGAGACCGGATTGGGTGTGCGCGAGACGCCTCTGGCCACGTCCTTCTGCGCCCACGCCCTGTTGCAGGAAGACGGCATGGTGGTGCCGGATGCGGCGCAGGATCCGCGTTTCATCGACAATCCTCTGGTGACCGGCGAGGCGGGCCTGCGGTTCTACGCCGGGCGGCTGCTGAAGACGCCGGAAGGCCTTCCGCTGGGCACGCTGTGCGTACTGGACACCAAGCCCCGGCCGGAGGGTCTGACCGACCTCCAGGTCATGGCGTTGGAGACCATGGCCCGTCAGGTCATGTCCCACATGGAGCTGCGCCGCGTTCTTCGTCTGCGAAAAGAAATGGAGGCGCAGTTCCGCGTCCTGGCGGACGCCATGCCGCAGATGGTGTGGTCGACGCGGCCGGACGGGTTTCACGACTATTACAATGCGCGCTGGTACGAGTTCACCGGCGTGCCTGCGGGTTCGACCGACGGAGAGGGATGGAACGACATGTTCCATCCCGATGATCAGGCCCGGGCGTGGGAGCGCTGGAGCCGGTCACTGGAGACCGGAGAGCCTTATGAGATCGAATACCGGCTGAAACATCATTCGGGCGTCTATCGCTGGACGCTGGGCCGGGCGGTGGCGGTGTTGAACGACGAGGGCGAGATTACGCGGTGGTTCGGGACCTGCACCGACATTGACGAACTGAAGCGGCTGGAGCAGGGCCGGGAGCTGATCAGCCAGGAGCTGAGCCACCGGATCAAGAACATCTTCGCGGTGATCACGGCCCTCGTCGCTCTGTCGGCGCGGCAATATCCCGAGGCGAAGGCCTTCGCGGCCTCGCTGCGAACGCGGATTGCGGCTCTGGCGCGCGCCCATGAGTTCGTGCGGCCGCACACCGAGACGTCGAAGCCGACGGTGGGGCCGACGACCCTGCACGCCTTCCTGTCGGACTTGTTCGGGGCTTATGCGGACGATGCGGGGGCGGCTCGGGTGGTCATATCCGGGGATGATGCGGTGTTCGACGACCAGGCCGCCACATCGGTCGCTCTGCTGTTCCATGAGCTGGCGACCAACGCGGCCAAGTATGGCGCGCTGTCCAATGATCGAGGCCGGGTCGAGTTGACGACGCGGGGAGAGGAAGACCGGTTCGTGCTGACCTGGACGGAGACTGGGGGGCCGGTCCTGGACGGAGCGCCCACCAAGACGGGGTTCGGGTCGTCGCTGGCCCTGCTGTCGGTCGAAGGCCAGCTGGGCGGCCGGTTTGTGAGCGAATGGCGGCCTGAAGGCCTGAAGATTGTGGTGGATTTGCCATCCACCGCGCTTTCGCGACGTCGAGCAGCGGAAAAGGCGATTTGATCAGGCCTCGCTTGAAACCCTTCGGACCCGTCTGCGTTCTGTCCGTTCCCGAACACAAGTTCAGACCCTTATGACCGCGCGTATCCTCATCATCGAAGACGAAGCCCTTGTGGCGATGGAGCTGCGCTTCGTCCTGGAAGATCTGGGCCACGAAGTCGTAGGGGTTGCGGCGACGTCTAAGTCGGCGCGGGACATGGCGCGCGAGACCGACGTCGATCTGGCGCTGGTCGATATCCATCTTTCGGACGGCCCTACGGGGATCGGCTTGGGGCGGGAGCTGGGACAGGACATGGGCGTGACCGTCCTGTTCATGACCGCTAATCCCGGCATGGTGCGCGAAGGCGTCGCCGGAACGATCGGCGTCCTGTCCAAGCCGACCGACGAACGCGCCGTCCAGACCGCCATCGACTACGCCCTGCGACGTCGCCAGGGCGAGCCGGTGCAATATGCGCCGCCGGGCCTGCAGCTGTTCGGCTGACCGACGGCTGGGGGCCTGTCACCAGGCCCCGATCTTCTCTGCTTCCTTGTGGCTGATCGGATGGTTGGCCTTGGCGTGGTCTTCCTCGGCGAGGAAGCGGCTGGCCTCAAGCGCAGCCATACAGCCCATTCCCGCCGCCGTGACCGCTTGGCGATAGACGTCGTCGGTGACGTCGCCGGCCGCCCATACGCCCTCGATCGCGGTCTGTGCCGTACCCGGCTTGACCCGCAGATAGCCGCCCGAGTTGGTCTCGAGCTGCCCCTTGAACAGTTCCGACGACGGGGCGTGGCCGATGGCGATAAAGACACCGTCGGCCGGGATGTGCTGGGACGAGCCGTCCTCGACGTTCTTCAGTCGGACGCCGGTGACATTCTTGGCCATGCCGTCCACGACGCCGACGATTTCCTCGATCGCCGAGTTCCAGATGACCTCGACCTTGGGATTGGCGAACAGGCGGTCCTGGAGGATCTTCTCGGCGCGGAACTCGTCGCGGCGGTGGACCACCGTGACCTTGGAAGCGAAATTGGTCAGGAACAGCGCCTCTTCGACGGCGGTGTTGCCGCCGCCGACGACCACGACGTTCTTGCCGCGATAGAAGAAGCCGTCGCAGGTGGCGCAGGCGGAGACGCCGAAGCCCTGGTAGGCGGCCTCTGACTCCAGGCCCAGCCATTTGGCCTGGGCGCCAGTGGAGATGATGACGGTCTCGGCCAGGATCTCTTCGCCGCCGTCCAGCTTCAGCCGGAACGGGCGTTGCGACAGGTCGGCGGAGACGACGATGTCGTGGATGACCTCAGTCCCGACGTGCAGGGCCTGCGCCTGCATCTGCTCCATCAGCCATGGACCCTGGATGGTCTCGGCGAAGCCGGGATAGTTCTCGACATCTGTGGTGATGGTCAGCTGGCCGCCGGGCTGGAGGCCGGCGATGACGACGGGGTTCAGCGAGGCGCGGGCGGCGTAGATGGCGGCGGTCCAGCCGGCGGGGCCGGAACCGATGATAGCGACGCGTACGGTACGAGCTTGGGTCATGGCCCCTATTTAGGGGCTGATTCCCGTTTGCGCGATGTTAGTCTCGCCTTTGGCGCAAAGGGAGGCAGGGATGAGCGACAAGAAGGCGGCCTATTTGCCGATCGGCATAGGCGTGGGGATTTCGATTGGCGTGGCTTTGGGCGTGGCCACGGACAATCTGGCCCTCGGCATCGGTCTGGGCGTCGCCATCGGCGCTGGACTGGGCGTAGCCCTCAGCGCGAAACCCAAGTCCAAGAAGGGCGACGGTTCGGATGGCGGCGGGCCGGTCATTTTTGACGGAGGGGGCTCGCATCATCATGGAGCCAAGGACAGTGGCTCCGACGGCGGCTCCGACGGTGGTGGGGACGGCGGAGGCGGGGGCGACTGACGAGACCTGTTCCGCTCATCCCGGCGAAAGCCGGGACCCAGTTCTTTCGCTCGGCAGTGCGCTGGACCAAGAGCGGTGAATCCGCCCCATATCTGAACGCCCAAAGCTCTGGGTCCCGGCTTTCGCCGGGATGAGCGGAGTGTAGTCAGGCTATCGCGTCCCCATCGCCTCAAGCACCGCCCGCGCGGCCCGCTCGGTTTCGGCCAGGGGTTCGTAGGTCCAACTCTCCAGCGTTCCGTCGAAGGGACGGGTGGCGCCGCGTTCGGCCAGGTCGTCGTGCAGCCGGGCGAACTTGTCGCCGGACTTCAGTGGAACCATGGGCAGGATGTGGACCGGCTTGCCCGTGGACGCGGCCTCGGCGGCCATGTTGGCGCTGTCCTCGGTAACCAGGATGTGGTCGGCGAAATGCAGGAAGCCGAACAGGGGGTTGTCGCCGGTCCCGTCCCAGATCCAGCCGGGCAGGTCGGACAGGCGGGCGGTCATGACGGCCTTGGCCGCCTCGGGCGTGCGGCGCGAGAAGGTCAGCATCAGCGAACCGCCTGCCGCGCGAACGGCGTCGGCGATCTGGTCGGCCAGGTCCGCTGCATGGGCCTCGGTCAGGTCGAAGGCCTTGGATCTACCGCCCACCAGAACGGCGACGCGCGGATGGGGCAGGGGGGCGATACGGTCGGCGAAAGCAGGCGCAGCCTCGGCGATCCGATCGGGCGTGATGCGGTGGGGCGAGCCGGTGATTTCGAAGACATTGTCACCCGACAGGCCGTCATGGGCCGGGGCGACGATCAGGTCGTAGCGGGGCTTGGCCCAGCGCGGGTCCTGGGTCTGGACCACGAAAGTCCGCCCGCCGCTCCAGGCCTTGATGCGGGCGGACAGGGGCAGGGTGGCGCGGCCGGTGGCGATCCAGAGATCGGGCCACATATCGGGCGGGGGGGCTGTTACGGCGTCGGAGGTCGAGGCCAGCATCGACGGCGTCTTCAGCGACGACGGCAGCCGATCAAACAGGCTTCGCCATTGAATGCGTTTGACGACGATCTCGGCCGGGGTCAGGCGTTGCACGGCCTCGGCCAGGCCCAGGGCCTGGTTCTCGATGCCGGCGCGGCCGTCGGAGACGACCCAGATGGAGAGGGGACGCGCGGATGCGGTCCCCTCCATTCGGCTTATTTCCACTCGACCTTGAGGATCTCGTAGGCCTTCACACCGCCGGGGGTGTTGACCTCGACCACGTCGCCGACCTCCTTGGAGATCAGGGCGCGGGCGATGGGCGAGGCGATGGAGACCTTGCCCTTCTTCACATCGGCCTCGTGTTCGCCGACGATCTGGTAGCGGGCCTCGTCCTCGGTGTCTTCATCGACCACGGTGACGGTGGCGCCGAACTTGACCTGGCTGCCCGACAGTTTCGACACGTCGATGACCTGGGCGCGGCTGATCTTGTCCTCGATCTCGGCGATCTGGCCTTCGATCCAGCCCTGACGCTCCTTGGCGGCATGGTATTCGGCGTTTTCAGACAGGTCGCCGTGTTCGCGGGCCTCGGAGATGGCCGCGATGACGCTCGGCCTTTCGACCGACTTCAATTGCTTCAGTTGATCGTCGAGGACGCGATAGCCCTCGCCCGTCATCGGCACTTTTTCCATTGGTGTCGTGATTTTTCTGGTTCGCCCGGAGACTGGAAAGACGCGAAATAGGCACACAAAAGGCCGCGGGGCGGGCGCGGCCGGGCATCAATACTAGGGTTTCGCACTCGTAAATTCAAGAGCTGCCCCGCGTCGATGGCGGAAATCAGGCGCGGGCGGGTGGTTCAGCCTTGGAATCGCGGCGCATAACGCCCTTGATCAGGCTGTAGGCCAGCCAGGCGACGGCCGCGAGGCCCAACAGCATGAAAAGGCCGGACACGAGGGCGGCGCCGGCGGCCATGAAGGCCAGGACGAAGGCGACAGCAGCCGCAAGGCCCGCGACGATCTGGAGAGTTTGAAACTTCATAGGGGATTAACGCCGCCGGGCCCGGCGGGTTGCGTCCCCTTTGTCTTACGCGTCAGGGCCTTGACGCATCAGGCGTAGCTGTAAGCGCCGCCCCGCTCGAGCGCTCGCCGATAGGCCGGGCGTGCGTGTATCTTGTCCAGGAAGGCCTTCAGGCGGGGCTTGGCGGCCGGATCGAAGGCGCGGTCGGCGCCGGCCTCGACCGGGAAGCTCATCATGATGTCGGCGGCTGTGAACTGATCGCCGGCGAACCATTCGGAACGCCCCAGTTCGTCCTCCCAGAAGCCGACATGGGTGCGCAGTTGCGGATCGACGAAGCTGGTCAGGGTCTTGGCGGAGATGCCCTTGACCAGGGGTTTCACGAGGCCGGGCGCGCGCTGCGGCAGCATGGAGAAGACCAGCTTCAGCAGCAGGGGCGGCATGGCCGAGCCCTCCGCATAGTGGAGCCAGTAGGTAAAGCGCCGCCCATCCTCGGTTCCAGCGGCGGGGCGAAGGCGGCCGGCCCCATAGGTTTCCAGCAGATACTCGACCACGGCCCCGGTCTCGGCGACCTTGACGTCGCCGTCTTCGATGACCGGCGACTTGCCCAGCGGATGGATCGCCAGCAAGGCCGGCGGGGCCAGACGGCTGCCGGGATCCCGCTCGTAACGGACGACCTCATAGTCCAGGCCCAGTTCCTCCAGCAGCCACAGAACACGCTGCGAGCGGCTGTCGTTCAGATGGTGGACTTTGATCATGGGTCGGCTCCGTTCGAACGGCGCAGACTATTCCGCGCCGCAGTCGGGGAAGTCCAGACCTATCGCGGGGGGCGGCCGCTCCAGCGGGTGCGGGGTTCGGGACGCGGCTTGGGCGCTGCGCCTTCGCGGCGGTTGCGCCAGACCTCATAGGCCGTGGCGAGCGCCAGCTTGCCGGCGTGTCGTCCAGCGACGCGGCGACCGCCACGGGACAACAGCAGGCCGCCAAGCAGCGGGACGAGTTTGTGCAGACGGGACATGGAGGGCTCCTTCCCCGGCTCAACGCGCCGACGGACATCCCGTTTCGACCTGCGACGACATGAACTTGAGGCGCAACCGCGAATTTCGACGGGCGCGACGGTGAAAGCGGTGCTAGCCGTGCGTCATGAAAAGATCTCGCGTCGCCGCCTTCTTCACCTCCCTGAGCTTTTTCGTCATTGCGGCCCTGGCGGCCGGCGTCGTCGTCGGCGCCCTGGCCCAGGAGGCCGACGCGCCCTGGTTGACCGGGGGGCTGGGCCTGGTCGAGAGCCTGGGGCAGGTCTGGCTGAACGCGCTGCGGATGACGGTCATCCCCCTGGTGTTCAGCCTGCTGGTGACGGGCATCGTCTCCATCGCCGACGCCGCTGCGACGGGGCGGATCGCGGTGCGGTCGTTAACGGTGTTCGGCGTCCTGCTGGTCGGGGCGACCGTCTATGCGATCCTGGCGGGCCTGGGGCTGCTGGCCTTGTGGCCCATTGACCCGGAGGCGGGGCGGGCCCTGCTGGCCGGGGTTCCGGCGGATTCGCTGGCGACGGTGGGCGAGGCGGCGCGGACCGACGGGCTGCGGGCCTTCCTGGCCAGCCTGGCGCCGTCCAATCTGATCAAGGCGGCGGCGGACGACGGGGTGCTGGCCGTGGTGGTCTTCGCCCTGGCCTTTGGCTTCGCCGCGACCCGAATCAAGGTCGAGCTGCGCCGGCCCCTGGCGGGCTTCTTCGAGGCGGTGGCCGAGACCCTGGTGGTCATCGTCCACTGGGTGTTGCTGGCCGCGCCGTTCGGGGTGTTCGCCCTGGCGCTGGGCGTCGGCCTGCGCGCCGGCCTGGGGGTGGCGGGCACCCTGGTCCATTATGTCGCCATCGTCTGCCTGAGCCAGATCGGCCTGATCCTGATCATTTATGTTGTGGCGACGGTCTGGGGGCGGATTTCGCTGGGCCGGTTCGCGCGCGCCGTGGCCCCGGCCCAGGTGGTGGCGGTCTCGACCCAGTCGTCGCTGGCCAGCCTGCCGGTCATGATCGAGCGGGCGCGCGACTGGCTGGGCGTGCCACAGACCTCGGCGGGTCTGGTCCTGCCGCTGGCGGTGGCGGTGTTCCGCATCACCAGCCCGGTCGCCAATCTGGGGGTCTGTCTCTATGTCGCCCAGCTGAACGGGGTGGAGCTGAGCCTGGCCGCCCTGGTCGCGGGCGGTCTGACGGCCGTCGCCGTTTCCATCGCCTCGGTCGGCCTGCCGGGCCAGGTCAGCTTCTTCGCCAGCGTCGGCCCCATCTGTCTCGCCATGGGCCTGCCGCTGGGGGTGCTGCCGCTGTTGCTGGCGGTCGAGGTCATCCCTGACATCTTCCGCACCGTCGGCAATGTCACCGCCGACCTGGCCGCGACGCGGATCGTGCAGGGCGGGGACGGGCAAGACGAGGCGGTCGAAACCGCCTAGTTCGTCCCTAGTTGGTCCGGGGCATCAGCCCCTGGGCCGCCGCGACCGAGGCCTCGACGCCCAGGGTCACGGCCGGTTCGGGCGTGATCTTGAACAGGGGGGAGTGGTGGCCGGCGGCGGTCTCAAGCTCGGCCTCGGGCGTGCCGCCGACGCTGAAATAGACGCCCTTCACGCCGGTCTCGGGCTGGACGAAATAGGCGAAGTCCTCGGCCCCCATGCCGCCGCGCGGCGTGTCGCGCAGCACGTCGGGGCCGAAGGTCGAGGCGAAGATGTCGCGCACCCGCTGGGCGGTCTCGCGGTCATTGATGGTCGCCGGCGTAGTCTCGGTGGCGGAACGGGTCACGACGGGCAGCCGGTCCTCGGGCACGTTCAGGGCCAGGGCCGTATTGCGGGCCACCCGGTCGATCCCGTCCAGCAGGGTCGTGCGAACCTCGGGGCTGTCGGCGCGGACGGTCAGTTGCAGATCGACCTGTTCGGGAATGATGTTGTGCTTGATCCCCCCGTGGATCGATCCGACGGTGACGACCGCCCCCTCCAGCGGATTGACCTCGCGGCTGCGCAGGGTCTGGAGCGAGACCACGATCTGGGAGGCGACCAGGACGGGGTCGACCCCCATGTGCGGATAGGCGCCGTGCGTGCCCACGCCGCGCACCGCGATGTCGACGCTGTCCGAACTGGACGAGGTGATGTCCAGCGGGGCCTCGATCTTGCCGGTCGGGGTGTCGGCCGAGACGTGGAAGGCCAGGGCGTAGTCCGGCTTGGGGAAGCGGGAATAGAGGCCGTCCTGTATCATGGCGCGGGCGCCGAAGATCCGCTCCTCCGCCGGTTGGCCGATCAGGACCAGGGTGCCGGACCAGTTGGCCTTGCGCGCCGCCATCTGACGCGCCGTGCCGACCAGGGCGGTGATGTGAACATCATGGCCACAGGCGTGCATGACCGGCTTTTCGACCCCGTCGGCGTCCAGCTGGCGCGCCGTGGAGGCGTTGGCCAGGCCCGAGCGCTCCTGCAGCGGCAGGCCGTCCATGTCGGCGCGGATCATGACGGTGGGCCCGGCGCCGTTCTTCAGCACCGCGACCACGCCCGTGCCGCCGACGCCGGTCGTGACCTGATAGCCGAGCGCCGTCAGCTCGCGCGCCAGCCGCGCCGAGGTCTGGACCTCTTGTCCGGACAGTTCGGGATTGCGGTGGAACCAATCGAACAGGGTCGCGAGATTGGCGTCATAGTCCGCCTTCACCGCCGCCTTCAGCCCGGCGTCCTGCGCCAGGACGGGCGTCCCGAGCGTCATGGCCAGAGCCAGAGCGGCCGTCGTCAATATCGCGCGTTTCATCCGTGATCCCCTTGTTCCCCAAGGCCACCTTAGAGGATGCCGTCTGATCGGCAAGGCGGTGGATTGAGCCGTTCACGCGTTGCAATCAGACGGCGAAGCGGGCTTAGGTCGCGGGGTCTCGGGGGACGAAATGAGCCAATTGCTGATCACGGAATATCTGAACGATTTGGCGACGCTGAAGCGCGTTTCCGGAGCCCAGCGCGAATCCGTGGTGCGCGAGGCCTTCAAGGACCTGCTGAAGAAATGGGGCAAGTCCCAGAACCTGGTCTTCATCCCCGAGCATGAGATCGTCACCACGGCCAAGGTCCGCAACTATGTGGACGGCGCCCTGATGCACGACCTGCGCGTCCCCTTCGGCTATTGGGAGGCCAAGGACGCCGACGACGATCTGGACGAGGAGATCGCCAAGAAATTCCGCCGCGGCTATCCCAACACCAACATCATCTTCGAGGATTCGACCCAGGCCGTCCTGATCCAGAACGGCGCCGAGGTCATGCGCTGCAAGACCGACGACGGCGCCGGCCTGCAACACCTGCTGGACCTGTTCTTCGGCTGGCAGCGACCCGAGATCGCCGAGTTCCGCAAGGCCATCGTCCAGTTCAAGACCGACCTGCCCGCCGTCCTGGTCGCCCTACGCGCGCGGATCGACGACGCCTACGCCTCGAACGACACCTTCAAGGCCGCCGCCGCCGCCTTCCTGAAACAGGCCAAGTCCGCGATCAATCCGTCGGTCACGGCCGACGATGTGCGCGAAATGCTGATCCAGCACATCCTGACCGAGGACATCTTCGCCCGCGTCTTCGGCAATGACGACTTCCACCACGAGAACAATGTCGCCAAGGCCCTGCACGCCCTGGATTCCAGCTTCTGGAAAGGCGACGTCAAACGCCAGACCCTGGCGGCGCTGGAACCCTATTACGCCGCGATCCGCTCGACCGCCGCCCTGATCAGCTCCCATTCGGAAAAGCAGGGCTTCCTGAAGGCGATCTACGAGAACTTCTACAAGGTCTATAATCCCAAGGCCGCCGACAAGCTGGGCGTGGTCTATACGCCCAACGAGATCGTGCGCTTCATGATCGAGTCGACCGACTGGCTCTGCGAGAAGCATTTCAAGAAGTCGCTGATCGACCGGGACGTCACCATCCTTGATCCCGCGACCGGCACCGGCACCTTCATCGTGGAACTGATGGAGCATTTCCGGGGCCGTCCCGAACAGCTGGCGTGGAAATATCTGACCGAGCTCTACGCCAACGAAGTGGCGATCCTGCCCTATTACGTCGCCAACCTGAACATCGAGGCGACCTATGCCGCCATCGTCGGCAGCTATGAGGAATTCCCCGGCCTCTGTTTCGTGGACACGCTGGATAATGTCGCGGCGCTGGGTATCTATTCCGGCCACCAGCACGACCTGTTCGGCACGATTTCAGACGAGAATTCCGAGCGGGTGCGGCGTCAAAACAGCCGCAAGATCAGCGTCGTCATCGGCAATCCGCCCTACAACGCCTGGCAGGAAAACTATAATCAGAACAACGCCAATCGGCCCTATCATCGGGTCGATCAGCGGATCAGCGCCACCTACATCAAGGAAGGCACGGCCCAGAACAAGAACAGCGTCTATGACATGTACACCCGCTTCGTCCGTTGGGCCTCGGACCGGGTGAAGGACGAGGGCGTCATCGCCTTCATCATCGGCCGCAAACCCTTCGCCAAGGCCGCCTACGACGGGTTCCGCAAGGTGATCGCGCGCGAGTTCGCGGAAATCTGGGTCTTCGACCTGGGCGGCGACGTGCGCGACAACCCCAAACTGTCGGGGACCAAGCACAATGTCTTCGGCATCCAGACCGGCGTCGCCATGGTCTTCCTGGTCAAGAAGAAGGGCCACAAGGGCGGGGCCGTCATTCGCTACGCGCGGCGGCCCGAGATGGAGACGGCGGAGGACAAACTTCAGGCGATCTCGTCCATCGGCGGACTGAACAATCTGGGCGTGGAGACGATCCAGCCGGACAAGAAGAGCGACTGGCTCGACCGCAGCGACAACGATTGGGAAAGCTTGCTGCCGTTGGTTGATCCCGGCGTGTCACTTGCCCGCACGACGGCACAGCACAAAGCAGTCTTCAGGCTCGCATCGAATGGTCTGAAGACCCAGAGAGACGAGTGGGCCTACGACATCAGCAAAGACGCCCTGACGGCCAAAGCGCAGCAGATGGTCGCTGTCTACGAAGCGACCCGCAAGGACCCCGGCTTCGCAGGCCGAGAGGCGATCAAGTGGGATCGTGAACTGACACGCTATTTAGGCAGCGGTGTCACGAAAGCCTTCAACGACAAGGCCGTCATCCGGGCGGCCTATCGCCCCTTCGTCAAGCGGTGGCTGTACTTCGATCCCCACTTCAACGGGATGACCTACCAACTGCCTTCGATGTTCGGACGCGGGCCAAATCTCACTCTGATCTTCACCGATCCCTTCGCCCAGAAGCCTTGGATGGCCCTGTCGGTTGATGGCGTGCCGGACCTCCACCTTGTCGGCGCAGCGGCCGCCGCGATATGCACGTCCCGGTTCCGCTATAACAAAGAAGGCGACCGCCTCGACAACATCACCGACTGGGCCCTGAAACAGTTCACCGACCGCTACGGCAAGGCCGCCGCGATCACCAAGGACGACATCTTCGCCTATGTCTATGCGGTGCTGCACGACCCCATGTACCGCGAGACCTACGCCCTGAACCTGAAGCGCGAGTTCCCGCGCATTCCCCTGTATCCGGACTTCCGCCGCTGGCGCGACTGGGGTCAGGCCCTGCTGGACCTGCACATCGGCTATGAGGCCGTCGAACCCTTCGCCCTGACCCGCACCGACGCGCCCGATCCCAAACGGGCCGAGGGCACGACCCCGGCGGTCAAGCTGAAGTCCGATCCGGACAAGGGCGTCGTCGTGCTGGACGCCGACACCCAGCTGTCGGGCATTCCGACCGAGGCTTGGCGCTATCGCCTGGGCAACCGTTCGGCCATCGACTGGGTGCTGGACCAGCACAAGGAAAAGACGCCCAAGGACCCGACTATCCGCGAGACGTTCAACACCTACCGTTTCGCCGACTACAAGGAGACGGTCATCGACCTGCTGGCCCGGGTCGTGACCGTCAGCCTGCAAACCCTAGCCATAACCGACGCCATGTCCGCCCTGCCGGCCTCGGCGCGCGACCAGAAGAAGATCGACGCCTGATGGCCATGATCAACGATGTTCCCGCCTATCACCTGTTCATGTGGCCCATCGTGGAGCGGCTGCGGGCCAAGGGCCGGTCTATGACCATCGAGGAGATGGTCGATGACGTCGCGACCCACATGGGCCTGTCGGACGAGGTGCGGGCCGTTACCCACGGCAAGTGGCAGGAGAACGCCGTCGCCTATCGCATGGCCTGGGCGCGCTCCTATCTGAAAAAGATGGGCGCCCTTGTGAACAGCGAGCGGGGCGTGTGGAGCCTGACGCCCAAGGGCGCCGCCATGACCGAGGCTGAGGTCGCCGGGATCAAACAAGCCGTTCAGAAGCTCGGCGCCGCCGAGCGTGCGGCGAACGCCGCCTCGGCCTCAGCCGTGGACGATGACCCCGTGCCCGCCGATGTCGGCGCCGACGACTGGAAGGACCGTCTGATGGCCCTTCTGCTCGCGATGGAGCCCGCCGCCTTCGAACGCCTGTGCCAGCGTCTGTTGCGCGAGTTCGGCTTCATCAAGGTCGAGGTGACGGGCAAGTCCGGCGACGGCGGCATCGACGGCACGGGCGTGCTGCGGGTGAACCTGCTGTCCTTCCACGTCCTGTTCCAGTGCAAGCGCTATTCCGGCTCGGTCGGCGCCGGGGCTGTGCGCGACTTTCGCGGCGCCATGGTCGGGCGCACCGACAAGGGGCTGATCATCACCACCGGGACCTTCACCGCCGATGCGCGGCGCGAGGCCACGCGCGACGGCGCGCCCGCCATGGACCTGGTGGACGGCGACGCCCTGTGTGATTTGCTGAAGGACCGGCGCCTGGGCGTGACCGTGGAAATGGTCGAACAGGTCACCGTGGACGAGACGGCCTTCGCCGCCTTCTGAACCGCAGCCAGAGGGGCGTCTGCACGCCCCTCTGGCCCCTGATCACCCGTAGTCCTGGATCGGTCGGACATCCAGGTCGCCGGCCTTGATGGCGCCGATGGCCTGGGCGGCGGCGAGGGCGCCGGCGGTGGTGGTGTAGTAGGGGATCTTCATCATCAGGGCGGTGCGGCGCAGGCTGAAGCTGTCCTGCAGCGACTGTTTGCCCGAGGTGGTGTTGAAGACCAGGTGGACCTCGCCGTTCTTCATGGCGTCGACGATGTGCGGGCGGCCTTCCAGCACCTTTTTGACCAGGCCGACCTCGATGCCCTGGGTCGCCAGGTAATCGCGGGTGCCGCCGGTGGCGATGATGGAGAAGCCTTCGGACAGCAGGGCCTTCACCGCATCGACGATGAAGGGCTTGTCGTCCTCCTTGACCGATACGAAGGCGCAGCCCGAGGTGGGCAGGGTGGTGCCGCCGCCGATCTGGGACTTGGCGAAGGCGCGGGCGAAGGCGGGGGCCATGTCGGCCTCGCCCTCACGCTTCCAGTCCAGGCCCATGACCTCGCCGGTCGAGCGCATTTCCGGGCCCAGGATGGTGTCGACCCCGGCGAAGCGGGCGAAGGGGAAGACGGCTTCCTTGACCGCGATATGGTCATAGGGCTTGTCCGTCAGGCCGAAGGATTTCAGCGGCACGCCGGCCATGACCTTGGCGGCGATCGAGGCGATCGGCTGGCCGATGGTCTTGGCCACGAAGGGCGCCGTGCGGGACGCGCGCGGGTTCACTTCCAGCACGAAGATGCGCGGGTTCTCGCTGTGCGGCTCTTCAATCGCGAACTGCACGTTCATCAGGCCGCGCACCTTCAGGGCCTTGGCCATTTCGGTGGTCTGGCGCTTGAGCTCGGCCACCGTCTCGGCCGACAGGGACCAGGGCGGCATGGAGCAGGCGCTGTCGCCCGAGTGGACGCCGGCTTCCTCGATATGTTCCAGCACGCCGGCGACGAAGACCGTCTCGTCGTCGCACAGGGCGTCCACGTCCACCTCGGTGGCGCGGTTCAGATAGTGGTCGATCAGGACGGGGTCCGAGCCCGAGACGCGCATGGCCTCGTGGACGTAGCGGTCCAGCTGCTCGCGGTCGTGGACGATCATCATGCCGCGCCCGCCCAGGACGTAGGAGGGGCGTAGCACGACCGGATAGCCGACCTCTTCCGCCTTCTGAGCGGCCTCTTCGGCGCTGCGGGCCAGGCCGTTGGGGGGCTGTTTCAGGCCGATGGCCTCCAGCATCTGCTGGAAGCGCTCGCGGTCCTCGGCCAGGTCGATGGAGTCGACGCTGGTGCCCAGGACGGGGATATTATCCTCCTGCAGCGCGTGGGCCAGCTTCAGCGGGGTCTGGCCGCCGAACTGGACGACGCAGCCGATCAGGTCGCCGTTGGAGCGCTCGACCTCGATCAGCTCCAGCACGTCCTCGGCCGTCAGCGGCTCGAAATACAGGCGGTCGGAGGTGTCGTAGTCGGTCGAGACGGTCTCGGGGTTGCAGTTGACCATGATCGACTCGACGCCGATGTCGTCGAAGGCGAAGGCCGCGTGGCAGCAGCAGTAGTCGAACTCGATCCCCTGGCCGATCCGGTTCGGACCGCCGCCTAGGATGATGGCCTTCTTCTTGTTCGTCGGCTCGGACTCGCACTCGGGGATCTGGCCCAGGGCGCCGGTCTCATAGGTCGAATACATATAGGCGGTGGCGCTGGCGAACTCGGCCGCGCAGGTGTCGATCCGCTTGAAGACCGGGCGGACGTTCAGGCCGCGACGAGCGGCGCGGACGGATTTTTCGGTCTGGTTCGTCAGGGCGGCCAGGCGGGCGTCGGAGAAGCCCTTGGCCTTCAGGCGGCGGAATTCCGTCGGGTCGGTCGGCAGGCCCTTGACCCGGACATGGCCTTCCTCGCGCACGATGTCGGCGATCTGGCGCAGGAACCAGGGCTCGTAGGAACAGGCGGCGTTGACCTCTTCCACCGTCAGGCCGTGGCGGAAGGCCTGGGCGATGACACGGATGCGGTCGGGCGTCGGGATGCCCAGGGCGCGGACCACGGCGGCGCGGGCGGCGCCGGCGTCCTCGACATCGGCGACGCCTTCGATCTCGATCTCGTCGAAGCCGGACAGGCCGGTCTCAAGCCCGCGAAGGGCCTTCTGCATCGATTCCTGGAAGGTGCGGCCGATGGCCATGACCTCGCCCACCGACTTCATCGAGGTGCCCAGCAGGGGCTCCGAGCCCGGATATTTCTCGAAGGCGAAGCGGGGGATCTTGGTGACGACATAGTCGATCGACGGCTCGAACGACGCCGGCGTGACCTGGGTGATGTCGTTGGTCAGTTCGTCCAGGGTGTAGCCGACCGCCAGACGGGCCGCGACCTTGGCGATGGGGAAGCCGGTGGCCTTGGACGCCAGCGCCGACGAGCGCGACACGCGCGGGTTCATCTCGATCACCACCATCCGGCCGTCGGCCGGATTGATGGCCCACTGGACGTTCGATCCGCCGGTCTCGACGCCGATCTCGCGCAGGACGTTGATCGAGCCGGTCCGCATCCGCTGATATTCCTTGTCGGTCAGCGTAAGCGCAGGGGCGACGGTGATGGAGTCGCCGGTGTGGACGCCCATCGGGTCGATGTTCTCGATCGAGCAGATGATGATGCAGTTGTCCGCCGTGTCGCGGACGACCTCCATCTCGTATTCCTTCCAGCCCAGCACCGATTCCTCGATCAGGACTTCGGTGGTCGGCGAAAGGTCGAGGCCGCGCAGGACGATTTCCTCGAACTCCTCGCGGTTGAAGGCGATGCCGCCGCCGGTGCCGGCCAGGGTGAAGGACGGGCGGACGACGGCGGGCAGGCCGACGAACTCCAGCCCTTCCAGCGCCTCTTCCATCGAGTGGGCGGCCTTGGAACGGGGGCTTTCAAGGCCCAGCTTGTCCATGGCGTCGCGGAATTTCTGGCGATCCTCGGCCTTGTCGATGACCTCGGCTTTCGCGCCGATCATCTCGACGCCGTACTTCTTCAGCGCGCCGGACGCGTCCAGGGCCAGGGCGGTGTTCAGCGCCGTCTGGCCGCCCATGGTGGGCAGAAGGGCGTCGGGGCGTTCCTTGGCGATGATCTTCTCGACCATCTCGGGCGTGATCGGCTCGATATAGGTGGCGTCGGCCACCTCGGGGTCCGTCATGATGGTGGCGGGGTTCGAGTTGACCAGGATGACCCGGTACCCCTCGGCCTTCAGCGCCTTGCACGCCTGGACGCCGGAATAGTCGAACTCGCACGCCTGACCGATGACGATCGGGCCGGCGCCGATGATGAGGATGGACTTTATGTCTGTGCGCTTGGGCATCGCCAGCTCTTCTTCTTATTGAACGCTAATGGGTCACGACCGCGCATTCCCAGCCGTCGTACTCCAGCTGGAAGGCCGCGGCCCAGGTCTGCATCATGGACGAGACGGGAGCGAAACTCTCCGCGTCGACGGCCATGGTGGTCTCGAGAATCGTCATGTCGCCGTCGCCGCGCGCGATGAAGCCGGCGCGTCGCGCCACCTCGCACAGATCGCCGTGGGCGTCTTCGTCGCCGAGGAAGAAGAACAGCGTATGGCGCGGGGTCACGCCGCTGTCGCCCTGCTCGGCCAGCGCCGCGCGCACCATGGCGTCGCGTTCGTCATGACTGATGTCCGAGGCGTCCAAGGGGCGACCTGATCCTTCGTAGTTTGCGCGCGCGTAGCCGCCGCAGGGCGTCGCCATGCGGAGTTCGCGTCGGGTTGTCGGTTAAGCGGCCCGTTTAGAGAGGGAGGGGCGGGGGGGCAAGAGCTTATGCGTCAGCGATGGCCGCGATCCAGTCCGGCAGTTCGCCGATCCGGGACAGGGAGACGTAGCGCGGCTCGTTCACCGGGGCGTCGGCCAGTTCGTGGGCCCAGGTGACGTGGTAGGGGATGTGGACGCCGAAGGCGCCGGCGGCGATGGCGGGCAGGACGTCGGACTTCATCGAATTGCCGGCCATGACGGCCTCGGCCGCGCCCGTGCCGTGACGGGCGAAGACGCGGTCGTAGGTGGCGCGGTCCTTTTCGGAGACGATCTCCACCGCTGCGAACCGGTCGCCGAGGCCGGACGCGGCCAGCTTGCGCTCCTGGTCCAGCAGGTCGCCCTTGGTGATCAGGACCAGGCGGTAGTTTTCGGAGAGTTGGGCGACGACCTCGTCCACGCCGGGCAGGGTCTCGACCGGGTGGGCCAGCATTTCACGGCCGGCGGCCAGAATCTCGCGCACGACCTCGGGCGGGGCGCCGCCTTCGCACAGCTCCATGGCCGTTTCGATCATCGACAGGGTGAAGCCCTTCACGCCGTAGCCGTAGAGGCGGAGGTTGCGCTGCTCGGTCTCGGCCAGGCGCGCCTCGATGGTGGCCACGTCGCCGTGGTCGTCCAGCAGGTCGACGAACCGGGCGTGGGTCAACCGAAAGATCGTCTCGTTGTGCCAAAGGGTGTCGTCGGCATCGAGACCGACTGTGGTGATGGGCATGGGGGTCGTCCGGGGCGCGGTCCGCAAATCAGGTGCGGGGCTCTTGGCCCGAGCCTGTGGCGAAGACAAGACGCGCGCGACTCTTCGTGATTTGCGCGGCGAGCGGGGTTCGGCCAAGGATCGTCCCATGTCCGGTCGTCGCTTCCTGAGTGTTTCCAGCGCCTTGTCGTTAAGCTTGCTGCTTGCGGCCGGATCGGCGTCGAGCGCGCCCCAGGCGACGACCGGGACCCGCTTTTCCGACATCGTGCAGATGGCGCCGTCTCGAGATCGCGCCCGCATGAACCAGCGGGTGTTCGACAAGGTCTGGAGCGAGGTGCGACGCGGCTATTACGATCCCAAACTGCACGGGGTGGACTGGGGTGCGGCGCGGGATCGCTTCCGACCGCAGGCCGTCGCGGCCGGCGACGACCGGGCCCTGTACCGGGTGCTGAACGAGATGCTGGACCTGTTGGACGACGGTCACGCCGGGGCCAGCCCGCCGGCGGCCGTGCGCCGTCAGGACACCCAGTATGAGCGACGCGCGGTCATGGGCATGACCCTGATGCGGGGCGAGGATCCCGACGTCTGGACGGTGGAGCGGGTGCGCGAGGGCTCGCCGGCGCAGGAGGCGGGTGTGCAGCTTGGCTGGACCCTGAACAGCGTCGATGGGCGTCCCTGGGGGCCGGATGTCGACGTGCAGGACGGGCGGGCTGTGCATCTGGTCCTGACCGATGAGACGGGCGCGCGGCGCGACACGACCCTGGTTCCGCGCCTGATGGACGGGCCGCAGCCATTTACGGCGGACAAGTCGCGACCCGGTGTGCTGGTGCTCACCGTGGAACAATTCGATCCGGGCTTGGGGCTCTGGCTGGGCGGTGAGCTGGACGGATTGCCGCCGGATGTGGACGTTATCCTGGATCTGCGGGCCAATCCGGGCGGGCGCCTGTCGGAGGCGGAGTCTGTTCTGACCTGTTTCCTGCCGCGCGATCGCGTCTGGGCGACCCAGACGGGGCGGACCGGGCGGGCGGTGACGTTGACCGCATCGGGCGATTGCGGCGACCGGCGTGAGCCTGTGCCCAACGAGGTCGCTGTTCTGGTGGACCGCGGCAGCCGCAGCGCGGCGGAGCTGACCCCGGCGGCTTTGCAGGAGGCTCGGCGGGGGATTGTCGTGGGCGAAAAGACCATAGGCTCGGTGCTGATCGCCCAGGAAACGGAATTGCCGGACGGCGGGCGGTTGACTTTGAGCCGGGCCAATTTCGTCACGGCGGGCGGGGTGCGGCTGGAGAAGCACGGGGTCACCCCCGACATTGAGGCCCCCCGCACCGTGGCCCAGCGCCGGGCGGGGGAAGACCCGACCCTGGAGGCGGCCATCGCCGCGCTGCAGGCCGAGCGTGTGCAGGCTGCGGATCAGCCCAGCGGGCTTTAGGCCAAGTTTTCTCTATCCGCTCATCCCGGCTTTCGCCGGGATGAGCGGAATTTCAAAAATCAGTCAGCAGCATTTGAAGGCGCCGGAGCCGCCGAAGCGACGCTGTTCGTGCAGGCGGAAGAAGGCGACCTTGTCCAGCGGCGGCTGGTCGGGATGGGTCGTCGCCGCGTGGCGGACATAGGCGTCGTAATCCGGCTGGCCGATCATGGCGCCCGCCGTCCGCTTGACGCCGCGACCCCACCGCAGGGCGGTGTCGCGGCACAGGCAGAGCAAATCCTCGTTCGAGGGACTAGGCACGGGCGACATCCGCCGCTTCGTCGGCCGCCGTCAGGTCGTGCGCCTCGGGGTATTCGCGCATGGTCGGCCGGTTGTTCAGATAAGCCTTGCGGCACGCCAGCACGCCATAGACGACCATGGTGATTACCACGAACAGGAAGCCCGCCGTCAGCGTCGAGTTGACATAATCGTTGACGATGATGCGGTGCATGTCGCCGACGCTCTTGGCCGGGGCGATCAGTTCGCCGGCGCCCAGGGCCTCCTGATACTTCCGGGCGTGGGCCAGGAAGCCGATGCGGACCTCGGGGTGGAACAGCTTCTGGAAGCCGGCCGTCAGGGTGCAGATCAGCAGCCAGGTCGCCGGGACGGCCATGACCCAGGCGAACTTCTCGCGCTTCATCTTGAACAGAACCACCGTGCCCAGGATCAGGGCGATGGCGGCCAGCATCTGGTTGGCGATGCCGAACAGGGGCCACAGGCTGTTGATGCCGCCCAGGGGATCGACCACGCCGGTGTAGAGGAAATAGCCCCACAGGCCGACCGTCAGGGCTGTGGCGACGACATTGGCGCCCCAGGACTTGGTCTCGCGCATCTTGGGCACGGCGACGCCAAGCAGATCCTGGATCATGAAGCGGCAGACGCGGGTGCCGGCGTCGACCGTGGTCAGGATGAACAGGGCCTCGAACAGGATGGCGAAGTGATACCAGAAGGCCATCATGGCCTTGCCGCCGATGACGCTGGACAGGATGTGGGCCATGCCGACCGCCAGGGTCGGGGCGCCGCCCGCGCGCGACAGGATGGAGTTCTCGCCGACGTCGCGGGCCAGCTGCTCCAGCTCGCCGGGGGTGATGTGGAAGCCCCACTGGGCCACGGCGGCTGCGGCCGAGACCGCGTCATTGCCGATGATGGCGACCGGGCTGTTCATGGCGAAATACACGGCCGGGTCCAGCACCGTCGCGGCGATCAGGGCCATGACGGCGACGAAGCTCTCGCACAGCATGGCGCCATAGCCGATCAGCGGGATCTGGCTCTCGTTCTCCAGCAGCTTGGGTGTGGTGCCCGACGAGATCAGGGCGTGGAAGCCTGACACGGCGCCACAGGCGATGGTGATGAACAGGAAGGGGAACAGGGCGCCGGCGAAGACCGGGCCGGTGCCGTCGATGAAGGGGGTGATGGCCGGCATCTGCAAATGCGGACGCACGATCAATATGCCGACGGCCAGGGCCACGATCGCGCCGATCTTCAGGAAGGTCGACAGATAGTCGCGCGGCGCCAGCAGCAGCCAGACCGGAATGACCGAGGCGATGAAGCCATAGACCATCATCAGTATGGCCAGGGTCGGGCCGGTCAGAGTGAAGGCCGGACCCCAGAACGGGTCAGCCGCAACATGGCCGCCGCCGATGATGGCCAGGATCAGCAGGACGACGCCGATGACCGAGACCTCGCCCACGCGGCCGGGCCGCAGGAAGCGGGTGTACAGGCCCATGAAGATGGCGATGGGAATGGTGGCGGCGACGGTGAAGGTTCCCCACGGGCTTTCGGCCAGAGCCTTGACCACGACCAGGGCCAGAACGGCCAGGATGATGACCATGATCATCAGCACGCCGACCTGGGCGATGATGCCGGGGATATTGCCCATCTCGGTGCGGATCATGTCCCCCAGCGACTTTCCGTCGCGACGGGTGGACATGAACAGTACCATCATGTCCTGAACTGCGCCGGCCAGCACCGCCCCGACCAGGATCCACAGCACGCCGGGCAGATAGCCCATCTGGGCGGCCAGCACCGGACCGACCAGCGGCCCCGCGCCGGCGATGGCGGCGAAGTGGTGGCCAAACAGGACGTTGCGCGGCGTCGGCACATAGTCGAGGCCGTCGTCGCGGCGCACGGCCGGGGTCGGGCGCGAGGGCTGCAGCTGCATGACCTTGTTGGCCAGGAAACGGCTGTAGAAACGATAGGCGATGGCGTAGGTGCAGACCGCCGCCACCACCATCCAAACCGCGCTGATGCTTTCGCCCTGGTGTAGGGCGATGACGCCGAGGGACACCGCCCCCAGGATGGCGATAACGCCAAAGATTAAGGGGGTGCTGAGTTTGCCCACAACTGACTCCTACTCGACCGAACGGCTGACGGTTTCACAGCCTGTTTGCACGATAGGCCAGCCTAAGGCCAATCGACTAAAGTCGTACACGCCATCCGTCCATCCAGGTTCGAAACTTGGATGCACGCGCCCCCGTGCATTCCGCTTAATCCCTTGCTAAGCGCATCGGATGATCGCTCGCCTTCGCCCCGTCCCATTCGACCTCGGTCCCGTCCATTTCGTCGGCATCGGCGGCATAGGCATGAGCGGCATCGCCGAGATCATGCTGAAGATCGGCTATTCGGTTCAGGGCTCGGACGCCAAGGCCAGCGCCAATACCGAACGGCTGGAGAAACTGGGCGCCCGGATCTTCATCGGGCACGACGCCGCTCACGTCAGCGAGGGCGCGTCGGCTGTGGTCTATTCGACGGCGGTCAAGGCCGACAATCCCGAGATGAAGGCCGCCCGCGAGCGCCGCATCCCCCTCGTGCGCCGGGCCGAAATGCTGGCCGAACTGATGCGGCTGCAATTCTCCATCGCGGTCGGGGGCACGCACGGCAAGACCACGACGACCTCGATGGTCGCGGCCCTGCTGGACGCGGCCGGTCTGGACCCGACGGTGGTCAACGGCGGCATCATCAACGCCTATGGCACCAACGCCAAGGTCGGCGACGGCGACTGGATCGTGGTCGAGGCGGACGAGAGCGACGGCAGCTTCCTGCGCCTCAAGTCCACTGTTGCGATCGTGACCAATATCGACCCGGAACACCTGGACCACTACGGCGACTTCGACGCGGTGCGGAAGGCCTTCGTCGATTTCGTCGAGAACATCCCCTTCTATGGCTTCGCCGCCGTCTGCCTGGACCATCCCGAGGTGCAGAAGCTGGTCGCCTCGATCGATAACCGTCGGCTGGTCACCTATGGGACCAATCCCCAGGCCATGGTGCGGGCGGACAATGTCGAGATGGGGCCGGACGGTTGCCGGTTCGACGTCGTGATCCAAAATGGCGAGACACATACAATCAAGGGCGTGCACCTGCCGATGGCCGGTTGGCACAATGTCTCCAACGCCCTGGCCGCCATCGCCGTGGCGCGCGAACTGGACGTGTCGGACGAGGCGATCCGCGAGGGTCTGGCGAGCTTCGGCGGAGTGAAGCGGCGCTTCACCACCACGGGCGTGGTCGGCGGGGTGCGGATCGTGGACGACTACGGCCACCATCCGGTCGAGATCGTCGCCGTGCTGAAGGCCGCCCGCCAGGTGGCGGAGGGGCGGGTGATCGCCGTGGTCCAGCCGCATCGCTACACCCGGCTGCGCGATTTGATGGACGACTTCTCGACCGCCTTTTCCGACGCCGACAGCGTGATCGTCGCGGACGTCTATCCGGCGGGGGAACAGCCGATCGAGGGGGTGGACAAGCACGCCCTGACCGACGGCATCCGCCGCTATGGCCACCGCCACGTTCAGGCGCTGGAGAACGCCGCCGTCCTGCCGCGCCTGATCAAGGAAGAGGCCAGGCCGGGCGACGTGGTCGTGCTGCTGGGCGCCGGCGACATCACCAGCTGGGCCTATGGCCTGCCGGCGCAGCTGGAGGCGCTGGGGTGATAATCACCCTCTCCCGTCGGGAGAGGGCTTGAGCGCACGGCGGCGAAGCCGTCGTTCTGGCGCGAAAGGGTGAGGGGTAAGGTGGTGCGGGCTGGCCCACCAGCGGTCCCTCATCCGGCCCTGCGGGCCACCTTCTCCCCACGGGAGAAGGAAAGTGAGAGATGAGGATCTGATGACCTGGCGTGACAACCTCCCCACCGTGCGCGGCAAGCTCCTGCGGGACGAACCCCTGGCGCCCTTCACCTGGTTCCGGGTGGGCGGGACGGCTGAGGCCCTGTTCATTCCGGCGGACGCCGAGGACCTGGCCGACTTTCTGAAGGCGTTGGACCCGTCCGTCCCCGTGACTGTGCTGGGCGTCGGCTCGAACGTCATCGTCCGCGACGGCGGGGTCGAGGGGGTGGTCATCCGCTTGGCCGGGCGCCCCTGGGCGCAGGTGACGACGGACGGCGACGCCATCACGGCCGGCGCCGGCGCGCTGGATTCCATGGTGGCCAAGGCGAGCGCCAAGGCGGGGCTGGCGGGGCTGGAGTTCTACGCCGGCATCCCGGGCACCGTGGGCGGCGCCCTGACCATGAACGCGGGGTGCTACGGATCGGAGACCAAGGATGTGCTGGTTTCGGCCTGGGGCCTGACGCGGGCAGGCGAGCGGGTCGATTACGCCCTGGCCGACTTCGGCTACACCTATCGCCATTCCGAAGCGCCGGCCGACATCATCTGGGTCGAGGCCGTCTATCGCGGAACGCCCGACGTCCCCGCCGCCGTCCAGGCCCGGATCGACGAAATCACCAGCCGCCGCGAAACCACCCAGCCGATCCGCGAAAAGACCGGCGGTTCGACCTTCAAGAACCCGCCCGGCCATTCGTCGTGGAAACTGGTCGACGAGGCCGGCTGGCGCGGCAAGCTGCATGCCGAAACGGGGGGAGGGGCCATGTTCAGCGACCTCCACTCCAACTTCATGATCAACCCCGGCGAGGCCACCGCCGCCGACATCGAAGGCCTGGGCGAGACGGTCCGCGCCGATGTCCTGTTGAAGACCGGCGTTCAGCTGGACTGGGAAATCAAGCGGATCGGCCGGCGTCTCTGATCGCCGGAGTTTGACGCACAATTTTCACGTCGCGCGGGCGATAAGGTTGACGGCCTGTTAAACATGTCGGCCGCAATCGGAGAGCCCATGACCCGCGCTTTCAACGACCTTCATGTCGCCGTCCTGATGGGCGGTCTTTCCGCCGAGCGGGAGGTGTCTCTGACCTCCGGCGAACAGTGCGCCCAGGCGCTGGAACGGCAGGGCGTGCGCGTCAGCCGCGTGGACGCCGGGCGCGACCTGGCCAATGTGCTGTCGGGTCTGATCAGGCCCGACGTGGTGCTGAACTGCCTGCACGGGGCCTGGGGCGAGGACGGTTGCGTCCAGGGGGTGCTGGAGACCCTGCGGATTCCCTATACCCATTCCGGCGTCCTGGCCTCGGCCCTGGCGATGGACAAGGATAAGTCAAAAGCTGTGTTAAAGGCGGCGGGCGTCAAGGTGCCCGGCGGGGGTCTGTACGACCGGCATGAGGTGGCGTCGCGCCATGTGATCGCGCCTCCCTATGTGGTCAAGCCGAACGCCGAGGGCTCGTCCGTCGGGGTCTATCTGGTGCGCGAGGACGATGCGCCCGTCGCCGAGGTGGGCGATCCCGCCTGGGCCTATGGCGAGCAGGTGATGGTGGAGCCCTATATCGCGGGCAAGGAACTGGCCGTCGCGGTGATCGGGGAAAAGTCTGGCCCACGCGCCCTGACCGTGACCGACATCACCCCGACCAAGGGCTTCTATGACTACGAAGCCAAATATGCGCCCGGCGGCTCGGTTCACGTCCTGCCCGCCGTCCTGCCGCCCGCCGTTTTTGAGGCCGCCCTGCGTCAGGCCGAGGCGGCGCACGTCGCCATGGGTTGCCAAGGCGTGTCCAGAAGCGACTTCCGTTATGATGATGTTAAGGACGATCTGGTTCTGTTGGAGGTCAACACTCAGCCGGGCATGACGCCGACCTCGCTCGCTCCCGAGCAGGCCGCCCATACCGGAATGAGCTACGAAGAACTGGTTCGGTGGATGGTGGAGGACGCCTCATGCCCGCGGTAGTTCGCGGCGGTCGGCGACAGAGTGCGGGTTCCCAGCGCGGTGCGGCGTCCAAGAAGGGCGGGCGTTCGCGCGGCGGCGCGCCCAAGCCCGTGTCCGCCATCCCCGGCAAGATGGCCGCCATCGGCCGTATCGATGTTTCCCCCCGCACCGTCATGATCGCCCTGGGCGCCAGCGCATTGCTGGTCGTCGGGGTTCTGGCGACCGGCGCGCGCGCCGAGCGGATCGGCCAGTCGGTCTCCCACGGGATCGACGGGATGACGGCCGGCATGGGTCTGTCGCTGAAGCGGGTTCATATCACCGGCGCCTCGGCCGAAGCCGAGCCGGCCATCCAGCAGGCCCTGGGGCTCTATTCCGGCCAGCCGATCACCAGCCTGGACCTGGACGCCATTCGCGACCGGGTGCAGGCCGTCGGCTGGGTCAAGGAGGCGCGGGTGGTGCGCCTGTTGCCCGACACCCTGATCGTCGAGATCAAGGAGCACGACCGTCTCGCCGTCTGGCAGGACGCCGGCCAGATTAAGGTCATCGACGCGCGCGGCCAGGTGATCAAGGGCGCCGACGCCCGCCGCTATCCCACCCTGCCTCTTGTCGTGGGCAAGGGGGCGGATCAAGCCGCCGGCGAGATCCTGCCCCTGCTGGGCCAGCGTCCGCGCCTGATGAGCCGGATCGACGCCCTGGTGCGGGTGGACGAACGCCGCTGGGATCTGCGTCTGAAGGACGGCAGCCTGATCCAGTTGCCCGCCGTGGAACAGGAGGCGGCCCTGATCCGTCTCGATGCGCTGGATCAGCGCGAACGCCTGCTCGACCTGGGTTTCGCCCGGGTCGATCTCAGAACGCCGGACGAGGTCGCTGTGCGACCCGCCGCCGACGCTTAAAGGACCAGTACGACATGGCGGGAAAGCAGCGCGGATCGGCGAACGACCAGGGCCGGGGCATGGATCCCCGCGCCGGCCGCGCCCCCGTGATCGCCGCCCTGGATATCGGCCAGTCCAAGGTCTCGTGCTTCATCATGAAGCCGGACGGCGTGCGTCACGCCGACCGCACCATCCGCGTGGCGGGGGCCAGCCATGTCCAGTCCAAGGGCGTGAAGGGCGGGGCCATCATCAATATGGACGAGGCGGCCCAGGCCATCGGCCACGCGGTCGAACGCGCTGAACGCGCAGCCCAGAGCCCGGTCTCCGGCGTCGTCGTCACCACCGCCATCGGCCAGATGGCCAGCCATCGGGTCCAGGCCCGGGTGTCCCTGGGCGCCAATCCGGTCGGGGACGCCGATCTGGCGCGCGCCATTGGCATGGCCCTGGCCCAGATCCGGCTGCCCAATCGTAGGCCCATCCACGTCCTGCCCATCGCCTGGTCGGTGGACGGCGCGCGCGGCGTCCACGATCCGCGGTCCATGCGCGGCGGCTCGCTGGGACTCGACCTGCTGGTCGTCTCCATGGCCGAGAATGTCTTCACCACCCTGAGCCACTGCCTCGAGCTGGCGCATCTGGACCTGCAAGGCGTGGCCGCCGCGCCCGTCGTCTCGTCCCTGGCTGCGCTGGAAGAGGACGAGATGGACCTGGGGGCCGTCTGCATCGACATGGGCGGCGGCTCGACCAGCGCCGCCGTCTGGGGCGGCCGGTCCCTGTTGCATATCGAGAGCCTGAACGTCGGCGGCGATCATGTCACCTCCGACATCGCGCGCGGCCTGTCGACGTCCAAGGCCGGCGCCGAACGTCTGAAGACCCTGCACGGCTCGGCCATGGCCAGCGCCAATGAAGACCGCGAAATGCTGGAGGCCCCGCCGCGCGGCGAGGACGCCTCGGCCGGTCCGGTCATCGTCCCGCGCGCCATGCTGAAGACCGTGATTGCGCCGCGCGTGGAAGAGACGCTGGAGTTGCTGCGCGACCGGCTGAAGAACGCCGGCGTGGGGCTGGAGCCCGGCGCAGGCCTGGTTCTTACCGGGGGCGCCAGCCAGCTGAACGGCGTGCGCGAACTGGCGGTGCGGGTGTTTGACCGCCCCGTCCGCCTCGGAAAACCCCAAAGAGCGCCACATTTGGCCGACGCGGCGTCTGGTCCTGCGTTCTGCGCCACGGCCGGTGTGCTTCTGCGCGCCGCCTACGGCCCACGTGAGGCGGTGTCGGCCAGAAAGCTGATGGCGCGGCAGATTACGGCGGCGGATGCGCCGCGGATCCATCGCGGTAATGTGGTGGGGCGCGTGGCCGGGTGGTTGCGCGACAACCTATAACAAAACCTTCGCCGACCGAATTTGGCCTAGCTCGGTTTAAACTGTGTCTAGTTTGTTACATCAAAGTCGGAATTGTGTCTAAAAGTGGCTTGAAACCTTGTTCGACGACAGCGGGTCTCGTAGCCATTTCCCCACAGCGGAATGATCTGTCCGCGATTATGTTATTGCAGTGGGGCTCAGAGACATATGATCAAGCGCAAGCATCTTTTTGGCACGACAGTTCTAGCCGGGGTCATGGCGATCTCGGCTCCGGTGTTGGCGCAGACGCAAACGCCCGAGGCGACTGACGTAGGAGAGATCGTGGTCACGGGGTCGCTGATCCGCCGCGACCCGACCACTGCACCGACGCCGCTGCAACAAGCGACTCGCGAGGAAATCCTCGCCTCGGGTCAAGGCAACATCATCGACTTCCTCGCCGACATTCCGGCGCTCCAGAACAGCCAGACGCCGGAGGACACGACGGGTGGCTTCATCGGCGTGGGTGGTCTCTCTCTGCTCAACCTTCGTAACCTGGGGAGCGATCGCACTCTGGTTCTGGTCGATGGCCGCCGTCACGTCGGCGGACCGCAAGGGTCTTCGGCCGTCGATGTCGACACCATTCCCACGCCGCTGATCGAACGCGTTGAGATCATCACCGGCGGCGCTTCCGCGCTTTACGGCGCAGACGCCGTGTCGGGCGTTGTAAACTTCATCATGCGCACGGACTTCGAGGGGCTCGAGCTCGAGGGCGCTGTCGGTCAGCTGGCTCAAGGCACATCAGAATTCAACAAGCGCGCCTCGATCATTGGTGGCGTGAACCTGTTCGATGATCGCCTGAACCTCTATGGTTTCGCAGAGTATCAGACTTCCGACCGGATCAACGACAACGATCTCGATATCGACTGGTTGACGTCGAACACCCGTCTCCAAACGGTCGACATCGATCCGGCGTCCGCGCCGAATGACGGCGTTTATGACGTCGTCCCCCTCAGCAACCTGCGGACCTTGGGTCGTCCGATTGGCGGCATCCTCTCGCTCGCCAACGGCGTTCGCCCCAGCCCTGCGTCCGACCCGGACATCCCGTTCGGCAACTGTTCCGCGACTCAGAATGTTCAAGCCTTCTCGTCGGGCATCTGCTTCTCGTCCAACCCTGGCCTCGCCTACCAGTTCCGAGCTGACGGCAGCGCTTATCTGGCCGACTTCGGCTCGGGCCGCACCGTGGGCGCCGTTAACCGCACCACGACCATTGGCGGCTCCGGCGACTCCTTGGTGTTCCAAGAGATCAACCGCCTTCCCGAGCAGGAAAATAAGCGCTTCCAAGTCGGCGCGAACCTCGATGTCACCAGCAACATCCAGGCGTTCGGCGAGGTCAAATACGTCAGTGAAACCAACACCGACATCTTCCAGCCTCACTTCATCGATCTTGGCATCCGTCAGTTCGGCGCGACGGAGCAACCTTCGCTCTTCACGATCCTCGCAGGTGAGATCGGACTCGATAACGCATATCTCGACCCCACCGTGCGCGCCGCGATCTTGGGCAACACGCGCGCTGTCTACAACTCTGCCGGCGTGCAAACTGGCACGGTTGCCGATCCGCGCGCCCAGTTCCGCATGTTTAGCTACGACCTGGGCTTCCGTCCGACCGTCGCTGAACGTGAAGTGACGCGCTTCGTCGGCGGCTTTCGTGGCGACCTCGACCAGCTCGCCTTCGTGAAGGACATCAACTGGGAGATCGGCTATACTTACGGCAAGGCGGAATCGACCACCGTCGAGCCCGAAACCATCGACGTCGAGCGGTTCCTGTACGCTGCCGATGCTGTCCGTGATACGCTGAACGAGACGGGTAAGGGCGCGAACGCAATCGTCTGCCGCGTTCAACTGCTGGCCGCTCGCGGTGTGAGCATCGAGAGCCAGAACGACGGTTCGATCTATGCCGCGAATGATCCGACCATCGCGGGCTGCGTGCCGCAGAACATCTTTGGTCAAGGTGGCCAGGTCGCCGCTCGCGACTACATCCTGACATCGCTGACCACCGTCGATATGAACGAGCAACAGGACGTTCGAGCCTTCGCCTCGGGCAGCCTGTGGGACTTCTGGGGAGCCGGCCCGATTGGGTTCGCCTTCGGCGGCGAGTATCGTAAGGAAACGACCAGCCAGGATCTGACGCAGTTCGGCAATCGGGTGATCTTCGGCAACACCGGAGATGACCGTCCTGAGATCAGCTATGACGTAAGCGAGGCTTTTGCCGAACTTCGCATCCCGCTGCTTCGCGACGTTCCCTTCGCGGAACGCCTCGAGATTTCGGGCGCCTATCGGACGTCGAACTACTCCACCATCGGCACCGCCGACACCTACAGCGTCCAGGCCTTCTGGCGCCCGGTTCAAGACATCGCCTTCCGGGGTACTTACGGCGAAGCAGTGCGCGCTCCAAACCTGGGCGAACTATTCTCCTCCGCCTTCGACACCTTCCCCAACCTGACGGACAACTGTTCTTCGGCGGTCATCAATGCGACGGCGGATGCGCGTATTCGTCAAAACCGCATCACGAACTGCGGTTTGCTGGGTATTCCGACGACCTACGTGGACCCGAATCCGAACTCGTCCAATGAGGGCAAGAGCGGCGGCAACCCCAACCTGCAGGCTGAAACTTCGCTCAGCTACACGATCTCGGCGATCCTGACGCCGCGCTTTGCGCCCGGCTTCAGCTTCACGGCGGACTATTATTCCATCGATATCGACAACGCGATCGCCACCCTCAGCGCCCAAACCTTGCTGAACCTCTGCACCGACGAGGCGGCTCTGAACACGTCGGCCTGCGCGAACTTCACGCGTCGTCCGGCGGGCGATCCTCAGGAATACGAAATCAGCGACTTCCTCGAAGGGCCGTTCAACTTCGCCGGTCTGCGTGCTCGCGGCATCGATTTCCAAGGACGATATAGCTTCGAAACGTCGGATGTCTTTGGCGCCGACTACGGGAAGATCAACCTTGGCCTTGCGGGCAACTACCTGATCCGTCGTCAGGACTTCACCAACCCGACGGATCCGTCCATCGCAACGAACCTGGACAAGTCGGCGAACAATCCGCGCGTTCGCTTCCGCACCACCGCGACCTGGTCGAAGGGACCTTTGGCTGTGACCTGGAGCACCGACGTTCAGATGGCGACCATCATCGTCGATCGTCGTCAGATCCTTGCCAACTTGGACAACCGCGAAACCGGTTATTTCACGACCGGCAACTTCTACCAGAACGATCTTTCGTTCGCTTTGGACGTGAGCGACAAGGCGACGGTGCGTGGCGGTGTGAACAACATCTTCGACGCGGAACCGTCTATCCAGGCTGGTCTGCAAGATCAGTTCGACCTGTTCGGCCGCCGCTACTTCGCATCGGTCACCGTCAAGTATTAAGATCCGAGCCTTTAAGGCGGAAAGGGCGGCCCTCACGGGCCGCCCTTTTTGTTTTCAGGAAGAAACTGCGGCCAAGCTCGAGGTTTGTGCTGTTCTCGCGTCCGACTCACATTATCGCCGTAACCTTCTCTTAACCCTCGTGGGCGCAATCATTAACGCGCTCATAACCAAAGCGATTCGGCGGGGTAATCGCTTTGGTGCCAAGGGGTCCAGGGCTCGGAAGGTCGGAAAAATATGTCGCTCTCGTTGGTCAAGCCGCAACACACTGAACTTAAGCCCCGTATCGTCGTGTTCGGCGTCGGCGGCGCCGGCGGCAACGCCGTGAACAATATGATCGACGCCGGCCTCGAAGGGGTCGAGTTCGTCGTGGCCAACACTGACGCCCAGCACCTCAGCTTCGCCAAGACGGATCGCCGCATCCAACTGGGCGAGACGATCACCCAGGGCCTGGGCGCCGGCGCCCATCCCGAAGTCGGCATGAACGCCGCCGAGGAATCCGCCGACGAGATCCATCAGCACCTGGAAGGTGCGCACATGGTGTTCATCACCTGTGGCATGGGCGGCGGCACCGGCACCGGCGCGGCGCCCGTCATCGCCAAATGCGCGCGGGATCGCGGCATTCTGACCGTCGGCGTCGTGACCAAGCCCTTCACCTTCGAAGGCCGCCATCGCATGCGCCTGGCCGACGCGGGCGTCGCCGAGCTGCAGCGTTATGTCGACACCCTGATCGTCATTCCAAACCAGAACCTGTTCCGCGTCGCCAACGAACGCACCACCTTCGCCGACGCCTTCGGCATGGCTGACCAGGTGCTGCACTCGGGCGTGCGTTCGATCACCGACCTGATGATCCTGCCCGGCCTGATCAACCTGGACTTCGCCGATGTCCGCGCCGTCATGTCCGAAATGGGCAAGGCGATGATGGGCACGGGCGAGGCGTCCGGTGATGATCGCGCTTTGCTGGCCGCCCAGAACGCTATCGCCAACCCGTTGCTGGACGAGACGTCGCTGAAGGGCGCCAAGGCCGTGCTGGTGAACATCACCGGCGGTCTGGACATGACCCTGCTGGAAGTCGACGAGGCCGCCAACGCCATCTCGGCCGAGGTTGACGGGGACGCCAACATCATCTTCGGCGCCGCCTTCGATCCGGCGCTGGACGGCAAGATTCGCGTCTCGGTGGTCGCCACCGGCATGGACGAGAGCGGCGTGCAACGCGCCGAGCCCTCGGCCCCGGCCGCCCCGCAAACCGCCCCCTTGGCCGATCACGGCGCCCGCCGTTCGGCAGGCGGCCTTTACGGAACCCAGCCGTCGCGCGCTGCGCCCGAGCCCGCCCGCGAACCTTATCGCGAACCGGCCCGCGCCGAACGTGCGCCCGAACCCCGCATCGAGCCGGCGCCCGTCGTACCCACCTTTCAGGCCCCTCCCGCGCCAGAACCCCGGCCAGAGCCGGTGATCCGCGTTTCGGAGCCGACCTCGCGCGCCCTGGATCCGATCGTCGATCCCTGGGTCGAAGAGTACGAAACCACCCGCACCCCTTCGGCGCAATCGACCCGCGCGCCCGAGCCGCAGGGCGACCTGTATGCCGCCCGGTCGCCGGAACCGGCTGTCGAAGACTATGACGACCGCGATCACCGTCGCAGCGGCTGGAGCCTGTTCGGCCGGGGAAAGCGCGCCCAGCCACAGCCCGAACCCACCTACAGCACTCGTCCGACGTCCCAGATGCGGACGTCTGAGCAGCCGCAGACCCAACCGCAGCCGACGAGCGGCGAGGCGGACGACGATCTGGAGATTCCTTCTTTTCTCCGCCGGCTCGCAAACTGACCGACTGAAATTCTGAAGATCGCGCCCCGGAGCCCAGGCTCCGGGGCGTTTTCTTTGGCGAGGTCACGGGTGCGAGAGTCCCGGAACGAAACAATCCGAAACTCGACTTTCATTTCTCGCTTGAGCCCCCCGCGCTAGATCGGTCGTGGGGCGTAATCCGCACATCGAGGCGGACCGCACAGATTGAAGCGAGTTTGAGTTTGTCGTTCAGACACGACCATCACGAGCGCACCATCGTCGCGCCGGCCATCATCGCCGGCGTCGGGGTGCATACCGGCCGCCGGGTGCGGCTGGCGGTTCGTCCCGCGCCTTCGGGCACGGGGATCGTCTTCGTGCGCACGGACATCACGGATCGCGACAATCGTATTCCCGTTTCCGGCGAGGCCGTCGTGGACGCGCGCCTGAACACCATGATCGAGAACGCCGCCGGGGTGCGTCTGTCGACCATCGAACATCTGATGGCGGCTTTCTGTGCGCTCGGCGTCTCGAACGCCGTGGTCGAGGTGGATGGGCCGGAACTGCCGATCCTGGACGGGTCGGCGCTGGAGTTCGTGCAGCTGCTGGACCGGGCGGGCTTCCGCCCCCAGGCGACGCCGCAGCGCTATATCGAGATCCTGGAAACGGTTCACGTCACCGACGGCGACAAGCACGCGGCTCTGCTGCCGTGCGACCGTTACGAGATGCGGTTCGAGATCGACTTCCCGTCAGCCGTGATCGGCAATCAGGTCATCGATTTCGTCGTGGACGAGCCGACCTTCCGCAAGGAGATCATGGCCTGCCGCACCTTCGGCTTCGCCCATGAGGTCGAGGCCCTGCGTCAGGCCGGTCTGGCGCGCGGCGGCTCGCTGGAGAACGCCGTGGTCATCGACGGCGACGATATCCTCAACCCTGGCGGCCTGCGCATGGAACGCGAGTTCGTGCGTCACAAGGCCCTGGACGCCATCGGCGACCTGTACGTCCTGGGCGCGCCCATGCTGGGCCGTTACGAAGGCTACAAGGCCGGTCACGCGGTCAACAACAGGTTGGTCCGGGCCCTGCTGGCTGCGCCGCATGCGTGGCGCGAGGTCACGCGCGTGCCGGAGCTGGCGCAGGCCGGGTGATTGGCGACTGGTGAGTGGTGAAGAACCACTGCTAGATTTTTTATACTGCGTACGACAAATCCACTGTCGTCATCCTCGCCCTTGTGGCGAGGATCCATACTCCCGGTATCGGCAGGCTGCGCACCGTCTTCGACCGTGTTTATGGATCTTAGGCACAAGGCCTAGGATGACGGGGTGAGTGTGGGCGAGGGCTCTTCTCAGATCCCGATCACGCTGATCAACCGCCCAAAGTCTGGCTCGCCTTGCTGGAACGCGCGGCGGTTCGAGCAGAAGCGATCCGCGTCGGCGCAGGTGTCGTGGCCGGTCCAGACGGCTTGACCCACGCCGGCCTGCTGCAGCCGCCACAGGACGAAGCCCGGCAGGTCGAACTGTCGTTTGTCGTCGGTCTCGCCGGGGCGGAAGAAGCGTTCGCTGCCCGGGTCGTGGTGGGCGAACCGCTCCTGAAAGTCGAAGCCGACCTCGTAGCTGGCCTGGGCGATACAGGGGCCGACGACCGCCAGAATGCGGCGGGGATCGGCGCCCAGGGCCTCCATCGCCGCGACGGCGGAATGGACCACGCCGCCTAAGGCGCCCTTCCAGCCGGCGTGGACAGCGGCGACGATGCGGGTTTCGGGATCGGCCATCAGCACCGGCGCGCAGTCGGCGGTCAGGACCGAGCACAACAGGCCGGGCTCGGCCGAGACGATGGCGTCGCCTTCGGGCCTGTTGCCTCGCCACGGGCCTTCGGCGACCCGGGCGACGGCGGAATGGATCTGATAGCAGCCGTTCAGATGATCGGCGTCGGCGCCGAAATGGGCGGCGACGCGGCGGCGGTTTTCCGCCACGGCGGCGGGGTCGTCCTGGGAGCCGACCCCGGCGTTCAGACCGTCATAGATGCCGGTCGAGACGCCGCCCGCGCGGGTGAAGAAGCCGTGGGCTATCCCGGCGGCGCTCAGCAGCGGATGGGTGATTGGGGCCAGGTCGCTCACAGGTCCCATCCCGGCACGATCAGCGCGCGGGGCGAGAAGATCGCGGCGGCCTTGAACAGGCTTCCCATCTGGTCCTCCGCAGTCAGGCGGTTCAGTTGGCGGTCGATGACGGGCGCGGCGTCGGGCCGTCCCGACTTCAACCGCTCGGCGCGGGCTTCGATCCCGAGACGGCGCAGGAACTCGCCTTGGGTCAGGCAGCCGGTGACGTCGGCCCCGGCGCGGACGGCGGCCTCCAGCACGCGGGGGAAGTCGGCCCATTGGGTCAGATCGGCCTCGCCGGGGCTTTCCAGCGGATCGACCTTCTGGTGGCGGCGCAGGGCCTGAAGCGTGTCGCCGGCCTCGGGGCGGGCGCGGCCGTAGTCGATCAGCAGGGCTGCGCCCGAGGCGGCCTTCATCAGCAGGGCCAGGTCGCGGCCGAAGATCGCCTGCTGTTCGGAAATCTCGAAGGTCCCGCCGGGGTCGATATCGAAATCGGGTTTCTCGAAACCGCCCGAGATGGCGGTCAGGCCGAAGATCAGGTCGTTGTCGTCGGTGACGCCGATGCGGCGTTCGGCCCAGCCGCCCTCGGTGCGAACGAACTGGCGCGCGGGTAGGCAGTCCAGCACCTCGTTGGCGATCAGGATGACGGGGGCGTCGGTCTCGATCCGCGTCAGGTCGCGCACCCAGCGGGGCGACAGGTCGGCGCCGGCCAGGGCCTTGGCCTGGAGATCACGCAAAGGCGCGCTGGGCTCAATCAGGATCAGATCGCAGGCCTCAAGGAAGCCGGGCGCGAGGCGGGCGGCCCGCAGCGCATCGCTCATCAGGGTTCCGTCGCCAGGCCCCACCTCGACCAGGCGGAACCGCTCGGGCGCGCCGAGGCGGTTCCAGGTCTCGACCGCCCACAGGCCGATCAGTTCGCCGAACATCTGGCTGATCAAGGGCGCGGTGATGAAGTCGCCGCCTTCGCCTAAGGCCGGGCGGGACGCGTAGTAGCCGCCCTTGGGATCGTGCAGGCACCGGGTGACATAGTCGGCGACCGTCATCGGCCCCGTCAGGGCGATCTCGCGCGCCAGACGGGTCTTCAGGGTTTCGACGTCATTCATGCTGCGACGGGCGGCCGGTTCCAGGCGCGCCAGATCAGCCAGCCGCCGACCAGGATCATCGGGATGGACAGCATCATCCCCATGGTCAGGCCCAGCGGGAAGTCGGGCATGCCATAGTCGGGCTCGCGCACATTCTCGAGAGCGGCGCGGCAGACGCCGTAGCCGACCAGGAACAGGCCGGTGATATAGCCCGGCTTCTTCAGCAGATCGAACTTCCAGATGCCCAGCGACAGGATGGACAGCAGCACTATGCCCTCCAGGCCGGCCTCATAGAGCTGGCTGGGGTGGCGGGGCGCGTCGCCGGCGGGGCAGAAGCCGTACATCTGCTGGATGCGGGCGTTGCAGAAGCGCACGGCCCAGGGGACGGTCGTCTCGCGACCCCACAGCTCGCCGTTGATGAAGTTGGCCAGGCGTCCGAACATCAGGCCGAGGGGGACGACCGGCGCGACGACGTCGCCGAGGCGCAGCATGTCGATCTTCTGGCTGCGGGAATAGAGGACGATGGCCAGGCAGACGCCCAGGAAGCCGCCGTGGAAGCTCATGCCGCCGGTCCAGAGCTGGAACAGCTCGAACCGTTCGCCCAGGGTCTGGCCGGTGAACAGCTGGGCGTACATGATCGGCTTGTAGAAGAGAGCGTAGCCGAGGCGGCCGCCCAGGATGATGCCCAACACGATCCACAGCACCAGATCGTCCAGCTGGGTCGTGTTGATCGGCGGCTTGCCCGGCGTCCACAGGCGTTCGGTCTTCACCAGGCGGGCGGCGTACCACCAGCCCAGGACGATGCCGGCGACATAGGCCAGGGCGTACCAGCGGATCGGAAGCGGTCCGAGATGGATCAGGACCGGATCGAATTCGGGAAAGGGCAAGGGGCGTTCCTGTGCTGGCCTGTCTCTGAGGGCGGTTTAGCAAGCGCCGCCGCCGCCGTCGCCTGTGAAGACGCATCACGACGCCTTGATGGCGCCCGCGAAGCAGCAGAAAGAAAGGTTTCGTTCACCATGATTGGTGATCCTGTCTTAACGACGTTTGAGTCGGAGCCTTCGATGCAGACCCGCAACCCCATTCTGGACGAGTTCGCCAAGCTGACGACCGGCGCCATGGGCCTGGCCCAGGCCGCCGGCGAGGAGGCCAAGACCGCCTGGCGCGCCCAGGCCGACCGGATCGCCGCCGAGATGGATCTGGTTCGCCGCGACGAATTCGACGTGCTGAAGGACGAGATCGCCGCCCTGCGGGCCGAGATCGCGGAACTGAAGGCGGCGAAGAAGCCCAGCGGCAAGCCTTCCAGCAAGCCAGGGGCGGGAACGTCCACAGATGGAACTCAACCCGGGGACGCAGCCGGTTGAGCCGAATCCGCGAACAGGCTTACCACTCTGTTAACGGCCGTGATTCTCGCGGCAACGTGAATCGAGAGACTTGATGGACATCGCCCGGCCCGAGGAAACGGACGTGCCCTTCGACCCGCTGGAGGTCGTGGAGCATGTTCTCACGGCCGAGAATCTGCCTTTCGACCGCACCGACGATGGCGACCTGGCCTTCGCCCTGGCGGGGGACTGGAAGGATTATGAGCTGTGGTTCGCCTGGCGTCCGGAAGGGGATTGTCTGCAACTGTGCTGCGCCCTGGACCTGAAGGTGGCCAAGAGCCGCAAGACGGCCGCCTATGAACTGGTCGGCCTGATCAATCAGCGCACCTGGATGGGCCATTTCGAGGTCTGGGCCGAGGACGGCGAAGTCGTCTTCCGCCATTCCCTGGCCCTGCCGATGGGCGAGCGGCCGACCCTGGCCCAGGCGGCGTCCATGATCGATGCGGCCATCGAGGCGGCGGATCGTTACTACCCCGCGTTCGACTTCATGGTCCGTGGCAACAAGAAGCCGCAGGAGGCGATCGACGCCTGCCTGTTCGAGACGGTCGGCAACGCCTGATGCCCGGAGTCGGCCTCGTCGTCCTGATCGGCTGCGGCCGGCTGGGCTCCGCCATTCTGGAAGGCTGGCTGCTGACCCAGACCGTGGCGGCCGCTGATCTGATCATCCTCAGCCCTTCGGAAAAGCCCGCCGCAGAAGTCGCGCGGGCGCAGGGGGCGCGGATCAATCCGCCGCTGGAGGCCCTGGCCGAGGCGAGCGTGATCGTGCTGGCGGTCAAGCCGGCGATGTGGCGCGATGTGGTGACGCCGCTGCTGCCGTTCCTCGGCGACCGGGCCGTGATCCTGTCGGTCATGGCGGGCGTCACGGCCCCCACATTGGCTGAGGGGATCGGCGGCTGGCCCATCGTACGGGTTATGCCGACGACCGGCGTGTCGCGCGGACGCGGCGTGGCCTCGGTCTGGTCGGCGGACGACCGGGCGCGGGCGCTGGGTCAGGCCTTGTTCGAGCCGATGGCCGAGACGGTCGTACTGGCGGACGAGGCCCTGATGGATGCGGCGACGGCCGTGGCCGGGTCGGGCGCCGCCTATTTTTACGCCTTCACCGAGGCCTTGGCCCGCGCCGGCGAGGCGGCCGGACTGGACGCGATGACGGCCGACGTCCTGGCCCGCGCGACCCTGCGGTCGGCGGCGGATTCCATGGGCGAGGATGCGCTTGAGGCCCTGATCGGGCGGATCGCCTCACCCGGCGGCTCCACCCGCGCCGGGCTGGACGCCCTGGCGAAAGATGGCCGTCTGGGCGTCATGCTGGATGAAACGGTTGCGGCGGCCGTGCGGCGAAATCGCGAGATGGGTTGACGACTGTTTCCTTCTCCCTTGGGGAGAAGGTGGCCCGCAGGGCCGGATGAGGGACCTGCGGTGGGCCAGTTCGCACCACCACAACCCTCACCCTTTGGCTGCTTGGCGCCGCCCTTCGGGTCGCGCAAGGACGATCCTTCGCTCTCGGGCGCTCAAGCCCTCTCCCGTCTGGAGAGGGTTTTTTTAATAGCGGCCCTGTTCGATCCGGTCGCCGAAGCGTTCGAAGGCCCGATCGGCGTCGCGCCAGACGCTGTAGCCCCAGACATCGCGGATGTTCGGCGAGAAGTAGGAGAACTCGACCGGCCGGGATTGACCGTCGGCGGTTATGATCTCCCCCCTAATCGCGGCGCCGCCGATGGAGACGCTGCGGATCGGGTCGAGGCCGGGGGACTGCCGGACCTGTTCGAAAGTCGGTCGATTCGGTTTCAGGTCGACCAGGACCAGGTTGGCGGTTGCACCCGGGTAGCGTTCGGCCAGGGCCTTGGCGACCTCCGCCTGTAGGCCGGCGATCTGTTCGCTAACCTCGCGGTCGCCGAGTTTTTCGATTTCACGCTGAAGTTCGGGTCCGACCGTGACGTTGACGGTGGGGGTCTGTGCCTGGGCCATGGCCGCGACAGCGAGGGTCGCGGCGAGGGGAGCGAAGAAGGCGAGTTTACGCATTGTAGTTGTCTCCATGCCCTGTCGGAAATGAAGATGCCCCTTATGGCGCCGTTTCGCTAGAGGGGGCGACGATCGAGACCTGCCCGGGCACGCGAATGATCGCCTTCAGTCCTCCCAGGTCGCTGCGGTCCAGGGTGACGTCGCCGCCATGGCCGCGCGCCACGTCGCGGGCGATGGCCAAGCCCAGGCCAACACCTTTTCGGTTCTGGTTGCGGGATTCGTCGAGCCTTGAAAAGGGCCGGAAGGCCTCGTCGTACATGTCTTCAGGAATGCCGGGCCCGTCGTCCTCCACCGTGATCTCGAGCCCGCCTGACACCAGCGACCGGGCTGACAGGCGTACCCGCTCGCCGTGGGCGGCGGCGTTGCCGGCCAGGTTCACTAGGGCGCGTTTGAAAGCGAGCGGACGTAACGAGGCCGTTAGGCCGTCGGCGACCGCAAGCTGGACCTCGGCGCCGGCGCGTTTCGCATCCTCGCCGGCCGCCTTCAGCAGGTCCGGGATCGACACCGGCTGAGGCGGCTCTCCGGCCTCGCCACGGGCGAAGTCCAGATATTCGTCGATCATATGCTCCATCTCGTCCAGGTCGCCGCGCATGGCGGCCTGACGCTTGAACGGCGGCGCCAGGGCCAGTTCCAAGCGGAGCCGGGTCAAGGGGGTGCGCAGGTCGTGGCTGACCGAGGCGAGCAGGGCGGTGCGCTGGTCGATATGGCGTTGGATGCGGTCGCGCATGGCCAGGAAGGCCACGGCGGCGGCGCGAACCTCGCGCGCGCCGTGCGGCTTGAACCGGGGCACGGTCTCGCCCCGGCCGAAGGCCTCAGCCGCATCGGCCAGGCGTTCGATGGCGCGGACCTGATTGCGGATGAACAGTATGGCCACCCCCATCAGCAGGACGGTGGCGATTGTCAGCCACAGCACGAAGATATGGGCCTGGGTCGCCACGGCGCGCTCGCGCGGGGCGATGATGCGCAGCACGCCCTGCGGCTCCTGCACCTGAATATCGACATAGGCGGGGTAGCGGGTGGTGTCGAACCAGTAGGGCCGGTCCAGCCGTGCCGCCAACGCCTTGTCCAGAACCCGATCGACGACGCCGATGGCCCCACGCCGCTGTTCTGTAGGCAGGCTGCGGCCTTCCTGAAGCGCGATCGATAGGGACATGGAGCGTTCGGCCCTGTCGGCCAGTCGCTCAAGATTTCGCGGACTGGGATCGTCTTCATAGCTCTCGACGGCCCAGGCGATGTCGCCGGCCAGACCTTCGGAAAGGCGCGCAGTCACCGTCTGCCAATGGGCGTCGAAGAAGATCCAGGTCACCACCACCTGCATGACCAGCACGGGCAGGACGATGATCAGCAGCGAACGGCCCCAGAGCGAGGTCGGCAGGCGACGCTTCAGGAAGCGCGGCCACAGGGGGGCGGGCAGCAGCCGCATATCAGTCGGGTGCGAGCATATAGCCGACGCCGCGTACGGTCTGGAGGTAGCGCGGGTTCTTGGGGTCGGCTTCCAGCTTGCGGCGCAGACGAGTGACCTGGACATCGACGGCGCGGCCGGTGATGTCGGCCGTGTCGGGCGACAGGCTCATCCGCTCGACCGGAGCGTGGGCGTGCAGGGCCAGGGTCTTCAGCAATTGGGCTTCCGCCTCGGTCAGGCGCTGGGGTGCGCCGTCGCGGATCAGCTCCAGCCGCTCCATGTCGAACACGGCCGTGCCCAGCTTGATCTCGCGCGGGCCGATCGGCTTGCCGCCGGTGCGGCGCAGGATGGCCTCGATCCGCAGCACCAGTTCGCGCGGTTCGAACGGCTTGGACATATAGTCGTCGGCGCCCCGCGAGAGGCCCTCGATACGATCCTCGGGATCGCCACGCGCCGTCAGCAGCAGGACCGGCGTCTTCGAGGTTTCGGCCTTGGCGCGAACCCAGGAGGTCAGGTCCAGGCCGCTCTCGCCCGGCATCATGACGTCCAGCACGACCAGATCGAACTCGATCAGCTCCATCATCCGCTTCGCCGCCGCGGCGTGGGCGGCGCCGGTGACGCGATAACCTTCGCGCGACAGATACTCCTTCAGCAGCTCGCGGATGCGGTCGTCGTCGTCGACGATCAGTAGATGGCGACCCACGCCCGGCCCGGCGATGGGGCCGGAACGGCCTTGCGAACGATATTCGGTGATGCTCATGCGACGTTCCCCGCGATCAGGGCGTTGACCTGAGCGATTCGGGCGGCTCTAACACCGGCAATTCTGCGGGAGACGTGTTTCAATGGCCTTGGTTCCTTTCGACGATCGTGATGGTTGGATCTGGATGGACGGCGAATTCGTGCCCTGGCGGGAAACGAAGACGCATATTCTGACCCATGCCCTCCACTACGGCTCGTCGGTATTCGAAGGTGAGCGTATGTACGGCGGCGAAATCTTCAAGCTGACGCCGCATTCGGAGCGCCTGAAGCGGTCCGCGAACCTGCTCGATTTCGAGATACCTTACAGCGTCGCTGAAATCGACGCCATCTGTAACGAAACCTGCGCCAAAAACGGTCTGACCGACTGTTACGTGCGTCCGGTCGCCTATTTGGGCCCGGAACAGACCAGCGTCTCGGCCCTGAACAACAAGGTGCACCTGGCGGTCGCCGTGTGGGACTGGCCCAGCTATTTCGACCCCGAGGTCAAGGCGCGCGGCCTGCGTCTGCAATGGTCCAAGTGGCGTCGTCCCGATCCGGCGACCGCGCCGACGACGGCCAAGGCGGCCGGTCTCTACATGATCTGCACCATGTCCAAGAACACGGCCGAGCGGAACGGCTTCGCCGACGCCCTGATGCTGGACTGGCGCGGCTATGTGGCCGAGGCGACCGGCGCCAACGTCTTCTTCGTTAAAGACGGGGTGCTGCACACGCCCAAGGTCGAGCACATCCTGGACGGCATCACCCGCCAGACGGTGATCGAGATCGCCAAGGCTAAGGGGATCGAGGTCGTGGTGCGCGACATCCTGCCGGAAGAACTGTCGGACTTTTCGGAGTGCTTCCTGACCGGCACCGCCGTCGAGGTGACGCCGGTGGCGGAGGTGGGCGACTATCGCTTCACCCCCGGCGCCCTGTCGCTGGACCTGATGGAGACCTACGGCAGGCTGGTGCGCCGCCAAGCCTAAGGCGGCGTCACCAACGCAGGGCGAAGCGGCCGACGGCGGCGCCGATCAGGCCGGCGGCCGCGACGCCCAGCGTATACCAGGTGGCGACGAAGGCGGCGGTCGCCTCGCCACAGTGCAGCAGGCCGTAGGCGGCGGCGGCGAGGCCGCCCGTCGCCAGACCCAGCGCCAGACCGGCCGTCGTCGGCCGTGTCGGCGCCAGCCGTCGCGCCGACAAGAAGACCAGCGGCGCGGCGAAGGCCGAGACCAGCACGATGTTGCGGCCGCAGACGGTCCAAGTCCCTCCAAGCCAGTCGGCCATTCGCCGCTCCGGCGGGGTCAGGCTCATCTCGATCACGCCCCACAGCACCACCGCCGCCACGACGGCGAGCATGGCGAAGGCCGCCGGGCGTGGATCGACGCCGGGCCGCCCCAGCCGTGTCGCCAGCCAGATCCCGGTTCCCGTCAGGGTGGCGGTATAGAGCCCCTTCATCCACGGGATCGGCCCCTGCAGCGCCTGGGCCAGATCCGGTCGCACGCCCAACAGCAGGGCCACGGTCGCCCCGGCCGTCAAGGCGGCGGCGATCAGTAGGTCGGGGCTTGGCCGCGCGGGCTTGGCCGGTTCCAGTCCGGCGGCCAGGGCGTCGATCAGGTCGTCAGTCTTCATTGGGGTTCACGCTGGCGACCAGCGTCTTCATGGAGCGGTGGACGCTGACCTTGGCCGCGCCCTCGGTAAAGCCGTTGCGCTGTGCGGCTTCGGCCAGGCTGAATCCGCCGACCCGCACATCCTCGATGAGGCGGCGCTGGCGCAGTGGCAGAATGGACAGGACCTTCTTCAGGTCGCGGCGGACGACGCCGTCCTCGACGGTATGTTCGGCCAGCAGTACGGAGGCCTCCTCTAACGGTACGTCGTGACGACGACCCTGACGGCGAAAATGGTCGATCAGCTTGTATCGCGCGATCGCATAGGCCCAGGCCGTGAACGGCAGCGACCGGTCATAGGTCGCGCGCTTGGCGTGAATGGCGATCAGGCAGTCCTGCACGAGATCCTCCGCATCGGCTTCGCAGCCGATCAGGCGACGTTTGAAAAAGGGGGTCAGGGCGCCGCGCATCTCGGACAGCAGGGCGCGCCAGGCCACGGGGTCGCCGTCGAGACCCCGTAACATCAGACGTTTGAGCTCGGCTTCCTTGTCGACCACGCAGCATCCCATTCGCGCCGGACGCGGCGAAGGTTACATGGCTGGTGCAGATCGGCGACGAATTCTTTTTCGGCTCGTCGGCGTAACCTTGGCCGCGGCGCGACCGAAACCCTTCCTGTCAAGCTGGTCCGCCCTGGACGGCTGTCACACAGGAAGCGATCCCATGAACATCTCCACCAAGATCCTGGTCGGCGCCGGCGCTCTGCTGGCCCTCGGCGCCAATGCCGCCGCTGCGCAGAACCACCCCACCGCGCAGCAGGAAGCCGCCATGGAAAAATGCTATGGCGTGGCCAAGGCGGGCAAGAACGACTGCGCCGCCGGCCCCGGCACCACCTGCGCCGGCACCTCGGTGCGCGACTATCAGGGCAATGCCTGGAAACTGGTCGCGAAGGGCACCTGCGTCTCGATTCAGACGCCCAAGGGCAATGGTTCGCTGACCCCGATCGCGAACCGCTGATGTCGTCGCTTCCGACCGCCGGACTGGGTCTGAAGCCCCAGCATTATTCGGAGGCCGCGGCCTGTCCGGCGGCCGGAGCCCAGCGCGGCCTGTGGTTCGAGGTTCATCCCGAGAACTACATGGTCGCGGGCGGACCCCGTCTGTCGTGGCTGGAGACGGTGCGCGCCGGTCGCCCGCTTTCTCTGCACGGGGTCGGCCTGTCCCTGGCTGGAGATGAACGCCCGGATCGCGACCATCTGGCCCGGTTCCGCGCCCTGATCGACCGATTCGAACCCTTTGTGGTGTCCGAACATCTGGCCTGGTCACGACGTGGCGGCGTCTATCATCCCGACCTTCTGCCTGTACCGCGCAGCCGCGAGGTGCTGAACTTGGTGTGCGACCATGTCGACGAGGCGCAACAGGCCCTGGGGCGACGGCTGCTGATCGAAAACCCATCCGCCTATCTTGCCCTGGCCGGCCATGAGTGGGACGAGGTCGAGTTTCTGGTCGAGATGGCTCGGCGGACAGGATGCGGCCTGCTGATCGACGTCAATAACGTCCATGTCAGCGCCTCGAACATGGGTTTCTCCGCCGAGGCCTGGCTGGACGCCGTGCCTGGCGAGCTGGTTGGCGAAATCCATCTCGCGGGCCATTGCCCCGATCCAGTCTGGGGCGAGGCCCTGTTGATCGACAGCCACGACGCCCCGGTTTCCGAGACCGTCTGGACGCATTATGATCGTCTGATCGCGCGGATCGGTCCCCGGCCGACCCTGGTCGAGCGCGACGGCGATGTTCCCCAATTCCCGGTCCTTCTGGCCGAACAGGCGCGCGCCGCCGCAGCGATGAACGCCGTGGAGGCCGTGGCGTGACGGAGTTTCACGCCGCTTTCGACAGGGGGCTGACCGGCGAGCTGGAGTCTCTATGGCCGCACCTGGAGCCGGGCGACCGGACGCTGGGGGCGCTGGCCGTCTATCGCAACACGACGATCAAGGCGCGGATCGACGCCCTGGAGGCCAATTATCCCACCGTGTTGCAGATGGTCGGCGAAGACTGGTTCCGCGCCGCCTGCGCCGCCTTCGTCGCAGAACAGCCGGGCGATACGCCGGTGCTGGTCGATTACGGCGTTGGTTTCCCCGGTTGGCTGGCCCGCTTCGAGCCAGCGCGGGACATGACCTATCTCGCGCCCTGCGCCCAGTTGGACCGGGCCTGGACCCAAGCTCATCTGGCCAAGGACGCAGCGCCGTTCGAGGCGCGCGAGGCCGCCGCCCTCGGCCCTGCCCTGGCGGGCGTGACGGCCAACCTGCACCCGTCGGTTCAGTTGTTCTGGTTCGAGTGGACCACGCCCTCGCTCTGGCTGGCGCATCGCTATCCGTCCCCGGACGCGTCTCTTGAATGGCGAGCTGAGGCGGAAGGCCTGCTGGTGCACCGGCCAGGCGCTGAGGTGCAGGCGCGGCGATTGAGCCGCGCGGAATGGGTCTTCTTGGACGCCTGCCGCCTCAATCGGCCGTTCGGCGTCGCTGCGGCCGCAGCCCAGACCGCCGCGCCCGGTCTGGATCTGTCCGCCCTTTTCGCCGGCCTCATCGCGCTCGGCGCTTTTACATCATCCTCGATCCCGAAAGACTGACCATGAACCTCATCGCCGATATTCACCGCCGCATCACCGCCGCCGTGCCCGAGGCCGCCTTGGCCCTGCTGCTGCGCTTCGGGATCGCAACGCCCTTCTTCCTGTCGGGGCGGACCAAGGTCGAGGGGCTGCTGACGATAACGCCCTCGACGCGCTACCTGTTCGCCGACGAATACCGCGTGCCCCTGCTGCCGCCCGACCTAGCGGCGCATCTGGCGACCTATGCCGAGCATCTGCTGCCGATCCTGCTGGTGCTGGGTTTGGCGACCCGGCCGGCGGCGGCGGGCCTGCTGTTCATGACCCTCGTGATCCAGTTCTTCGTCGAGCCGGGCGGCTGGCCCGTCCACCTGCTTTGGGCCGGGCCGCTGGCCTATCTGATCGCGCGCGGACCGGGTGTGATCAGTCTGGACCGTGTGCTGAAGATCGACTGATACGCGCGCGCCCCTTGTCAGCCGCGTCACTTTGTCCTTGAAGCGGATGAAGCCGGCGCGGGCCGGGCAGGGGATAGCCTTTTCATGTTCAGTCTGCTGAACCTCCAGAGCCTGTTCGGCCTGGTCGTCATCATCGCCCTGTGCTGGGCCATCTCCGAGAACCGCCGCGATTTCCCGTGGAAACTGGCCGTCGGCGCGGTCGCGGTGCAGGCAGGGCTGGTGCTGGCCCTGTTCGCCATTCCGGGATCGCGTTCGGTGCTGGCGGCGGTGACGGGCGCCATCGACGGCCTGGCGGTCGCTACGGCTCAGGGCACGCGGTTCGTGTTCGGCTATCTGGCCGGCGGCGATCAGCCCTATGCGGTTCAGAACGAGGGCGCCCTGTTCACGTTCGCCTTCAACGTCCTGCCGTTGATCATGGTCATCTCGGCCCTGTCGGCTCTGTTGTGGCACTGGAAGATCCTGAAATGGCTGATCCGCGGCTTCGGCGTGCTGTTCCAGCGCACCATGGGCCTGGGCGGCGCCTCGGCCCTGGCGGTGGCGGCCAATATATTCCTGGGCACGATCGAGAGCCCCATCGTCATCAAGGCCTATCTCGACAAGCTGAGCCGGTCCGAAATCTTCCTGATGATGACCGTGGGCCTGGCGACGGTCGCCGGTTCGACCATGGTCGCCTACGCCAGCATCCTGTCCCAGAGCCTGCCCAACGCCGCCGGCCACGTCCTGGTCGCCTCCATCGTCTCGGCCCCGGCCGGGGTGTTGCTGGCGCGGATCATCGTGCCCGAGCCGGACAAGGAAGCCATCCAGTCGATCAGCTATGACTCAGCCTTGAAGTACGACAGCAGCATCGACGCCATCTCCAAGGGCACGTCGGACGGCCTGATGGTGGTGTTGAACATCTCGGCGGTGCTGATCGTCTTTGTGGCCCTGGTGGCCCTGGTCAACATCATGCTGGGCGGCTTTGTTGTCTTTGGCGAGCCGCTGACGGTCGAACGGATCCTGGGCGTCCTGTTCACCCCCCTGGCCTGGTTGATCGGCGTCGAGACGCGCGAAGCGGCGCTGGGCGGCTGGCTGCTGGGCGTCAAACTGACCCTGACCGAGTTCGTGGCCTTCATCGAACTGGGCAAGCTGCCGCCCGAGGCGATGAGCGAACGCACTCGCATGCTGATGACCTACGCCCTGTGCGGCTTCGCCAATATCGGCTCGGTCGGCATCACCGTGACCGGTTTGTCGGTGCTGATGCCCGAGCGCCGTCACGAGGTTCTGGGCCTGATCTGGAAGGCCCTGTTCGCCGGCTTCATGGCCACCCTGATGAGCGCCGCCATCGTCGGCGCCTTGCCAGCGGCGGTGTTCGGGCAGTAGCGTTTCCCAAAACAACGGAGACGCCGTCATGAAGCTCTACACCTCGCACCGCGCGCCAAATCCGCGGCGGGTCCGTTGGGTCATGGCCGAGAAGGGCGTCGAGGATGTCGAACTGATCGAGATTGACATCCTGACCGGCGATCACAAGAAGCCGGAATATCGGAACAAGGTCGGCGTGCCGCATCTGCCGGCGCTGGAGCTGGATGACGGCACGACGATTTCGGAGTCCGTGGCCATCGGCCGCTATCTGGAAGCCCTGTATCCAGAGCCGAACCTGTTCGGCCGCGACGCCCGGGAACAGGCGGTGGTCGAGATGTGGACCCGGCGGTGCGAGTTCTATCTGTCCAATCCGATCATGCTGAACGTCCGACACTCCCATCCGGCCCTGGCCGCTCTGGAGGCGGTGCAGATTCCCCAGGTGGCGGACTACAACCGGGTCTCGGCCGAGCGGTTCATGAAGACCCTGGACCGGCATCTGGCCGAGCGCGAGTTCATCGCCCTGGACCGGTTCACCATCGCCGACATCGTCGCCGTGGTGGGTTTGGACTTTGCGCGGATGGTCCGCTACCGGCCTCCCGCCGAGTTTGAGAACCTGCACCGCTGGTTCGACGCCTGCCGGGCCCGCCCGGCGGCCAAGGCCGGGGTCTGAGCGGCCTTGAGATCCCTGGCGCCGTCCGACCGGTGGATGGCCCTGCTGCTGGCGGGGTTGGCCGGATACGTAGACAGCCTCGGCTTTCTGCAGCTCGGCGGCGTCTTCGTCTCCTTCATGAGCGGCAACTCCACACGCTTGGCCGCCAACCTCGCTGAAGGGCATTGGCTGGCGGCCGCAAATCTGGCGGCGATTTTGGCCCTTTTCGTTCTGGGCTCGTTTCTCGGCGCTCTGGTCGCGGGCGGCGAGGACGTCCGTTCGCGCAGCCGGGTCCTGATGTTCGAGGCCCTGCTGTTGGCCCTCGCCGCTTCTGCGGCGGGCGTGGGGCTGACGCCTGCGGCCGTCGGCCTGATGGTTATGGCCATGGGCGCCGAGAACTCGGTCTTCCTGAGAAATGGAGAGGTCGGGGTCAGCCTGACCTATATGACCGGAACCCTGGTCAAGCTGGGTCAGGCCCTAGCCGGCGCGGCGAAGGGCGCGGACCGGTCCGCCTATCGTCCCTATCTGATCTTGTGGGCCGGTTTGACGTTGGGCGCCGTCCTGGGCGCCCTGACGTTCGGGCGACTGGGGCTCTCCGCCCTATGGCCCGCCGCCGCCTTCGCCCTCATCATGGCGGGCATCGCCAGGGCCAGCCGTACAGCGTGAATGTCGGCCGGAGTAGACGGCCAATCCGTTGCGACATTTTGGGATCGACGCCTTACGGCCGCTTTCCCTTCGCTTTCGAACCTGCAATGTTAGCGCTAACTTTCGGAGGGCCTCATGATTGATCGGCGGCGTTTGTTCGGCGTGACCGGAGCTGTCGCGACCCTGCAGTTGCTGGGCGCGGCGGGCGCGACCAGGGCGGAGAAAAGCGCGAATCCGAAGACGCCGGCCTGGGGGCAGGGGGTCGAAGGTCAGCGGCGGGCGGACCTGGGCGACGGGACCTATCTGAATCCCATCGTCGCCGGCGACCATCCGGACCCGACGATCCTGAAGGACGGTGAGGTCTATTACATGACCTTTTCCTCCTTCCTGTCCTATCCGGGACTGGTGATCTGGCGCTCGACGGATCTGGTCAACTGGGCCCCGGTCGGACCGGCGCTGTCCAAGAACCTGGGCGACGTCTGGGCGGTGGATCTGGCCAAGCACGACGACCGCTATTTCATCTATATTCCGGCCAATCCGACCGGCGACGGCTGGTCCATCTATGTGATCTGGGCCGACGACATCGCCGGTCCATGGAGCGACCCGATAGACCTGGGCGTTCGCGGCTGTATCGACCCCGGTCATATCGTGGGCGAGGATGGTCGTCGCTATCTGTTCGTCAACGGCATCCGCAAGATCCAACTGACCGACGACGGCCTCGCGACGGCGGGCGAGCTTGAGCCCGCTTACAGTCCGTGGATGTACCCGGAAGACTGGGTGACCGAGAATTTTGCGCCCGAGGGGCCCAAGCTGCTCAGGCGAGGCGACTGGTTCTACCTCGTCACGGCCGTCGGCGGCACGGCGGGGCCGGTTACGGGCCATATGGTCATCGCGGCCCGTTCCCGGTCGGTGCACGGCCCATGGGAGCATTGTCCGCACAATCCCCTGGTCCGCACCCTGTCCACTGACGAACCCTGGTGGTCCAAGGGCCACGCCACGCTCGTGGAAGGCCCGGCCGGCGATTGGTGGATGGTCTATCACGGCTATGAGAACGGCTTCCGCACCCTGGGGCGCCAGACCCTGCTGGAGCCGATCGAGTGGACGGCGGACGGCTGGTTCAAGGCGATGGGCGGCGACCTGTCGCGTCCGTTGCCGAAGCCTCGCGTGTGGGAGGCCTCTACGGCCGGCGTCGCCCTGTCGGACGATTTCAGCCGCGATCGCATGGGGACGCAGTGGAGCTTCCATCAGCCCGGCGCAGACGATGCGGCGCGGATAAGCCGTGTTGAAGGCGGATTGCGCCTTCAAGGGCGCGGGCTGTCTCCGGCGGATTCATCCCCCCTGGTCTGTCTGGTCGGCGATCGCGCCTATGCGGTCGAAATCGGGCTGGAGCTGACCGGCGAAGCCGAGGCCGGGCTGTTGCTCTTCTATAATCACAAGGCCTTCGTCGGCCTGGGTTTCGACGGTGATATGATCAAGTCATACCAGTATGCGGAGGAACAGACTTGGGCTCGCATGCCGGTCTCAGCCCGCCGAATGCGGCTACGGATCGAGAACCAGGACAATGTCGTCACCTACCGATACTCCACCGATGACGGGGCGACCTGGATCCGGCACCCCACGCGGATGGAGGTCTCAGGGCTCAACCACAATGTCTTCGGCGGTTTCCTGAGCCTGCGCCCTGCTCTCTATTGCGCGGGTTCGGGCGCTGTCCGGCTGACGGACTTCAGCTACTCGGCGACCGCCGTCACCGCGGCGTGAACTTTCGGATCACGCCCGAGAAGGTCATCAGCAGGCGTTCGCCTGTATTGATCTGGCCGCGCACGAAAATCAGGCTCTTGCCGGCCTTGGTGACCTGGCCGGTCGCCTCGATCAGTTCGCCGACATAAGCGCCGTCGATGAAGGTGGAGTCCAACTGGACCGTCACGCCCGAGGCGCCCTCCATCTCCTGATAGGCGATCTGGAACATGGCGATGTCGGCGAAGGTCATAAGACAGCCGCCGTGCATCCTTCCGCCGGCGTTCATGTGTTTTTGCTCGGCGCGGAAGGCGCAGCGCATATGGCCGTCGGGGTCCAGCCGGCCGTAGAAGGGGCCGACCACCACATCGAAGGTGTCGTGGAGGTCATAGGTTTGCCAGCCGGCGAATTCGCCCTCGGTGACGGTGATTTTCTTCGGCATGACGACTCGGCCTTACTTCTGGTCTCGCTGTGCAGCATATAGGCGCAATGAGCGATCCTATCGAAACCGCAATCCTGAACAAAATTTCTGCGCTTGAGCCAGGCAAGAGCATAGAGCCGGCTGAAGTGGCCAAAGAGCTTCAGCCGGAGCAGTGGCAGCGTATGCTGCCCAAAGTGCGGGCCACGGCCCTCGGCCTGATGCGCCAGGGCAAGCTGACCATCACCAAGAAGGGCAAGCCGGTCGATCCGGACAACTTCCGGGGCGTGACGCGTCTGCGCCAAGCGACCGAGGAAGAGACGGCCCTGGCCCTGAGCCGCCGTCCGCCGGTCGTTGCGGATGATGACGACTAATCTCGACGCAGTCCTGAGCGACATCCGCGCCTGCCGCGCTTGCGCGGGCGTGCTGCCGCATACGCCGCGCCCGGTGGTGCGGGTCTTTTCCGAGACGCGACTGCTGATCTGCGGCCAGGCGCCGGGACGGCGGGTGCATGAAAGCGGCCTTCCGTTCACCGATCCGTCGGGCGACCGACTGCGCGACTGGATGGGCTTGGACTACGAGACCTTCTACGCTGCCCGTCGCATCGGTGTGGCGGCCCAGGCCTTCTGCTATCCGGGCACAGCGCCGAGAGGCGGCGACTATCCGCCGCCAAAACGGTGCGCCGACTTGTGGCGACCGCAGTTGCTGGAAGCCCTGCCGCAGATGGAGCTGACCCTGCTAGTGGGCGGCTATGCCCAGGCCTGGGCCCTTGGCCGGCGCGCGAAGCCGAGCATGACCGAGACGGTGCGGGCCTGGCGGGATTATGCGCCGGACCTTCTGCCCCTGCCGCATCCATCTTGGCGCAATACGGGCTGGCTGAGGAAGAACCCCTGGTTCGACGACGAGGTGGTTCCCTATCTGCGGAAACGGGTGCGGTCGATCTTGATGGCCCCCGTGAGGATATGCGCATGAAAGCCGTCGTTTCCGTCACCGCGCTGGCTCTGACGATAGGCCTGTCGGCCTGCGCCACGCCCCATATCCAGCCGCAGATGACGCCGCCGCCGGGGTTCGCCGGCGCTCACGTCGAGGATCGAGCCCTGGTCATGTCCGACGGCGCGCGTCTGCCCTATCTGCGTTGGGGGCCGGTCGATCATGCGCCTTGGGCCGTGATCGTGGCTCTGCACGGCATGAATGACCACGACGCCAGCTTCCGTCTGGCGGGGCCCTGGTGGGCCGAGCAGGGGATCGAGACCTGGTCCTATGACCAACGCGGCTTCGGCGCGGCGCCGGGACGAGGCGTCTGGGCCGGGCGGCAGCGGATGACCGACGATCTGCGCGAGATCACGGCCCTCGCTCGCGCCCACTACCCGAACGCTGTCATCGCCGTCGTGGGTGAGAGCATGGGGGGATCGGTGACGGCGGCCGCTTTTGGATCCGACAATCCGCCGGACGCGGACCGGATCATACTGCTGGCGCCGGGGGTGTGGGGCTGGTCGACCCAGGGGCCGCTGAACAGCGTGGCCCTGAACATCGCCGCCCGCGCCCTGGGCGATGTGGCCTTGGAGCCGCCGGAGTTCATCACCCGCGACATCCATGCCTCGTCGAACACATTGGAGCTGATCCGTAACGGACGAGATCCGATGAGCATCCTCTCGACCCGGTTCGACACCGTCTATGGACTGGTCGATCTGATGGAGACGTCGTCCCGCAGTCTGGGTCGTATTCGCGGCGACGCCATCCTCATGTATGGCGCCCACGACGAGATCGTGAAAAAGGGGCCGATGCGGATCGCCTTGGAGCGCGCTCAGGCCGAGGGCGGGAGCCTGCGCACCGCCTGGTATCCGAACGGCTGGCATCTGCTAAACCGCGATCTCGAGGCAGAGATCGTCTATCGTGACGTCGTGTCCTGGCTAAAGGATCCTTCGGCCCCCCTGCCGTCAGGCGCGCCTGAAGTCCTGCCTCAATTGAAAACGTCCGCCGCTGTCAGGCCATGAGGCTGGCCAGAACGACCCAGACTGCGACTGACAGAACCGCTGCGGCGGCGTAGCCCAAGGCGGCGCGCAGGCTTCCGCTGGACAGGCGGCGGTGGTCGGGATTCCAGCTCGTCATCGCTTCCTCCATGCTCCTCTGACGGGAACGTGTACGGAAGATACGCGCGAGTCGCTGTTCGGTTCGGCGCTAGGAGATCACAAGCCCGCGAACGGCGTTCTGGCCCGTTTTCCCGTTAGGCGGCGATGCCCGTAAACGTCTCTTAACGCGACGTTTACCATCCAGGCGGCATTTTCTGCCTAGCGGAGCGTCTGTGTCTTCCGCGAGTTTGGGGCGGGAACGCGTGGGCGGCTTTACGGCGGCGTTGCAGAAGTTCGGGATCGGCCGTCTGGCTGCGGTCCTCGGCGTCGCCGCAGGCGTGACCGCCGTGCTGGTCGCCGTCATGCTGCGTATGGGCCAGGCGCCGGACGCCTTGCTCTATTCCAACCTAGATCTGCGCGAAGCCGGCGAGATTACCGCCGCCCTGCAGCAGGCCGGCATCAAGTACGCCTCCAAGGGCGACGGCTCGACCGTGATGGTCAATCGCGATGATGTCGGTACGGCCCGGATGCTGATCGCCGAGAAGGGCCTCGTTACCTCGGGATCTGTCGGCTATGAGATTTTTGATAATCAGTCGGTGCTGGGGCAGACCGAATTCCAGCAACAGCTGAACGAGCAGCGCGCTCTGCAGGGTGAGTTGTCGCGCACGATCATGTCGATGCGGGGCATCACCGCTGCTCGCGTCCATATCACCATGCCGCGCCGCGAGATGTTCACCGCCGCCGCCGGAGAGCCGACTGCGGCTGTCTTGGTCGGGCTGGGTGGTCGTGACCTAACGCCGGATCAGGTGCGGGCGATCCGCAATCTGGTGGCCTCCTCCGTGCCGAACTTGAAGCCGGATCGCGTCACCGTCGCCGACCAGAATAACCGCACCCTGGCGGCCGGCACCGACGATGGGGCCTTCTCCTCCGCCTCGGCCGCCGAGACCAAGGGCAATACCGAGGCCCAGTTGCAGGCGCGGATCAAGGATATCGTCGAAGGCGTCGTCGGCATCGGGGCGGCGCGGGTCCAGGTCACAGCCGACATCGACCAGAGCCGCTCCACCACCCAGGAGCAGAAGTTCGACCCCGATGGTCAAGTCGTGCGTTCGACCACCGCCAATGGCTCGCAATCCTCGGATACGACCGGCCAGAACGACGGCGGTGTGACGGCCGCCAACAACATCCCAGGCGGCGCGCCGCCTGCCAATACACCGGCCGGCGCGACCAGCGCCGAGAACACCGAGACGACCAACTACGAAATCTCCAACACCACCACGACGACGACCAAGGAGCCGGGCGAGGTCAAGAAGCTGGCGGTCGCTGTCGCGGTCGACGGCAAATGGACCCCCGCTGCAGACGGCAAGGGCGAACCGACCTATGCGCCGCGCACTGCCGAGGAGATCGCCCAGATAAAGTCGCTGGTGGCCGCCGCTGCGGGCATCGACGAAGCACGGGGCGACAAGATCGAAGTGATCAATGTCCGCTTCAACCACGACACCGGCATCGCCGGAGGACTGGAAGGCAAGGCGTCCCTGATCGACTTCTCGCGCACCGACATCATGCGGCTGATCGAGCTGGCCATACTGGCGGTAGTCGCCCTGCTGCTGATCTTCTTCGTGCTGCGCCCGCTGCTGAAGACGGCGGGCGGCGGGGGGGCGGTGACCACCACGACGATCGGCGCGGACGGCGTGCCCGTGACCACTGTCGCAACGACGGTAATTGGACCGGACGGACAGCCTCAGCTGGTGCAACTGCCGGCCCCAAACGAGATGGACCAGAAGATCGACATCGCCCGGATCGAGGGGCAGGTGAAGGCGTCGTCGGTGAAGAAGGTGGCGGATTTCGTCGCCGCCCATCCCGATGAAGCCGCCAACATCCTGCGCAGCTGGGTGGCGGAAGGCTGATGGCGAAGCTCGTCAACAAGAAGAACTCCATCGACGACCCTAATAAGCTGACCGGGCCGGAGAAGGCTGCGGTCATCCTGTTGGCCCTGGGCGAGGATCACACCGCCCTGTGGGAGCGACTGGACGACGAGGAGGTCAAGGAGATCTCCCAGGCCATGGCTACCCTGGGTTCGGTGACCGCAGAGGCGGTCGAAGCCCTGATGATCGAGTTCGTCTCGGGCCTGGCCGGCTCGGGCGCGGTTGTCGGTAGTTTCGAACAGACGCAGAAACTGTTGGCCGCATTCCTGCCCAAGGATCGCGTCGACGGCCTGATGGAGGAAATCCGCGGTCCGGCCGGCCGGACGATGTGGGACAAGCTGGGCAATGTGAACGAGGCGGTCCTCGCCAACTATCTGAAGAACGAATATCCCCAGACCGTCGCCGTCATTCTGTCCAAGGTGAAGTCCGACCACGCCGCACGCGTGCTGACGGCCCTGCCGGAAGACTTCGCTCTGGAATGCGTGCAGCGGATGCTGCGGATGGAGCCGGTCCAGCGCGAGATCCTGGACAAGATCGAGGCGACGCTGCGCACCGAATTCATGTCGAACCTGGCGCGCACCTCCAAGCGCGACAGCCACGAGATGATGGCCGACATCTTCAACAGCTTCGACCGCCAAACCGAGGCCCGCTTCATCGGCGCCCTGGAAGAGCGTAGCCGCGAGTCGGCCGAGCGAATCCGCGCCCTGATGTTCGTGTTCGAGGACCTGGCCAAGCTGGACCCCGGCGGCGTTCAGACCCTGCTCCGCGCGGTGGACAAGGACTCGCTGGGTCTGGCCCTGAAGGGCGCGTCCGAGCCGCTGCGCGAAATGTTCTTCTCCAACATGTCCGAACGCGCCTCGAAAATCATGCGCGAGGATATGGAATCCATGGGCCCGGTCCGCCTCAAGGACGTCGACGCCGCGCAGATGGCCATGGTGCAGGTCGCCAAGGATCTGGCGGCGCGCGGCGAGATCATGCTGGCCGGCCAGGGTTCCGACGACGAGTTGATCTACTGACATGAGCACGCCCTTCGCCTTTGATACAGAGTTCAGCGCCGACGGCTCGGTAGTGCGCGAAAGCGCCTGGAAGCCGACCAAGCGCAGCTATATGCCGGCCGAGGTCGATGCGCTGGTCGCGCATGCCAAGCTGGAGGCCCGTCAACAGGCGCTGGCCGAGATCGACAATATTCGCGCCATGGCTCTGACCAATATCGCCCAGGGCGTAGCGGCGGCCATGCCGTCGCTGCGGGGCGTCGCCCAGGCCCACCGCGAACAGTCGGCCGATCTGGCCCTGGCGGCCGCCCGCGCCATCGGCGGCGCAGCGCTGGAGCGCTTCCCCCAGGCGCCGTTGCGGGCCGCACTCGAGGCGCTGGCTCAAGAGATCGACGCCTCGCCGCGTCTGGTCGTCCGCGCGGCCGGTCTGGACGACGAAGGCCGCGCTCAGATCGAGCGCGCCTGCGCCGACAGCGGCTTCACCGGCGTGGTCGCCTTCCGCGACGAGCCGGGCATGGGATTTGCGGCCTTCAAGCTGGAATGGGCTGACGGTCGCGCCGACCACGATCCGGAAGGCTCGGCCCAGCGCGTGGCCGAGGCCCTGACCGCCGCTCTGGCCGCCGAGGCCGGGCACGCCGAACCCCCTATCAATACTGACCGGAGTGATTTCTGATGGCCTCCGACGATCTTTCGCTCGAGGAGTTCCCCGACTCCACCGCCCTGGCCGTGGTCGATGATCATGGCGACAAAACCGCCGCCGACCTAGCGACGGTGTTCGAGGTGCCGGTGAACATTTCAGCGGTCCTGGGCAAGTCGCACATGTCGGTCGCTCAGCTGCTGAAACTGAACAAGGGATCGGTGCTGGAGCTGGACCGCAAGGTCGGCGAGGCCATCGACATCTTCGTCAACAACCGTCTGATCGCGCGCGGCGAGGTCGTCGTCGTCGACGACCGGCTGGGCGTGACCATGACGGAAATCATCAAGACCGAGGACTCGGGGAGCTGAGGCGACGCCGCGCAGGCTCTGCGCGGCGGAACGAAAGCGACCCGGATGAAAGTTTAGAGGAGAAGAACAATGCGTCTTCTAGTGGTAGGCAGACTGAGCGGACAGCTCGCTTCGGCGGTGAAAATGGCCATGGCGCACGGCGCCAAGGTCAGCCACGTCGAGCGCGCGGACCAGGCGACCGAGCAGTTGCGACGAGGGCAGGGCGCCGATCTGCTGATGGTCGATTACCAGCTCGACATCGCGGCCCTGATCGCCGCGAACGAGGCGGAACGGATCACGGTCCCGGTCGTGGCCTTCGGCGTTGACGCCGACGCCCGCGAGGCCGCCGCAGCGATCAAGGCCGGGGCCAAGGAGTTCATCCCCCTGCCGCCGGACGCGGAACTGATCGCCGCCGTTCTGGCCGCTGTCGCCGACGACGAGAAGCCGATGATCTCGGCCGACCCGTCGATGAAGGCGGTGCTGCAGCTGGCCGATCAGGTGGCGCGCTCGGAAGCCTCGATCCTGATCACCGGCGAAAGCGGCGTCGGCAAGGAGGTGATGGCGCGCTATATGCATGACAATTCGCGCCGGTCGGAACGCCCCTTCATCAGCGTCAACTGCGCCGCCATTCCCGACAACCTGCTGGAATCCGAACTGTTCGGGCACGAGAAGGGCGCCTTCACCGGCGCCGTCGCGCGCCGCATCGGCAAGTTCGAAGAGGCCGACGGCGGAACCCTGCTGCTGGACGAAATCTCGGAGATGGACGCCCGGCTTCAGGCCAAGCTGCTGCGCGCCATCCAAGAGCGGGTGATCGACCGGGTCGGCGGCTCCAAGCCCGTGCCCGTCAACATCCGCATCATCGCCACCTCCAACCGCGATCTGGCCCGCGCTGTGTCGGAAGGCACGTTCCGGGAAGACCTGCTGTACCGCCTGAATGTCGTCAATCTGCGTCTGCCGGCCTTGCGCGAGCGTCCGGGCGACATCGGGGTTCTGGCCGAGCATTTCATCAAGAAATACGCCGCCGCCAACGGCGTGCCGGTTCGACCGATCTCGGCGCGCGCGCGCCAGGCCATCAGCGCCCACCGCTGGCCCGGCAACGTCCGCGAGCTGGAAAACGCCATGCACCGGGCGGTGCTGCTGGCGACCGGCCCGGAGATCGACGTCGATGCCATCCGCCTGCCGGACGGCCAGCCCCTGACCCCGGCTTCGGGCATGATGGGGGCGGCCTCGGCGGGGCATGAAAACCCGTACGGAGGCGGCGTCGCCGCCCGCGCGGCCCAGGCGGCCGATGCGGTGACGCGCAGCTTCGTCGGTCAGACGGTGGCGGCGATGGAAAAGACCTTGATCCTGGACACCCTGACCCACTGCCTGGGCAATCGGACCCATGCGGCCAATATTCTGGGCATCTCGATCCGCACCCTGCGCAACAAGCTGAACGAATACGCCGACGAGGGCACGACCATTCCCGCCCCGCAGTCGGGCGTGTCGGCCTCGGGATATGCGGCCTGATCATGAAGTCCGGGCTGGACAGGCGGATGCTGATCGCCGGCGCGGGCGCGCTGGGCCTGATCGGCTGTAAACCGGCCCGTCCGATCGAGGCGGCTGCGGATGAAGGGCCGGAGGTCTTTCTGAATGATCTGGAGGCGCGCCACGGCGGCCGCCTGGGCTTCGCCGCCCTGGATGTCGGCAGCAGCCGGCGCGTGCTTTGGCGCGCGCAAGAACGTTTCCCTTTCTGCTCGACCTTCAAAGCCTTCCTGGCCTCGGCCACCCTGGAACGGGTGCAGCGGGACGAGGAACAGCTGGACCGCCCCGTGCGGATCACCGCAGCGGACATGATCTCCCATGCGCCCGTCACCGAACTGGCCATCGGCCGCACCCTGACGATCCGCGAGCTGATGCAGGCGACGGTCGAGGTCAGCGATAATCCGGCCGCCAATATCCTGATCCGCGAAATGGGTGGAATCGCCGTATGGCGTTCGTGGTGGCCGACGTTCGGCGACACCACCACTGTGATCTCGCGCCTGGAGCCGGACCTGAACACCGCCCTGCCCAACGACCCGCGCGACACCTGCCTGCCCGAGCAGACCTTGGCCAATATTCGCGAGATGGCCTTCAGCGACCGGTTGACGCCGGAACACGACGCCCTGCTGAACGGCTGGCTGACGGCTTCGCCGACTGGTCCGAACCGGATCAAGGCCGGCGTTCCCGAAGGCTGGACCGTCGCCCACAAGACCGGGACCGGCGCCAACGGCACGGCTAACGACATCGCCATGCTGACCCCGCTGAGCGGTTCGCCGGTCATCGTCGCCGCCTATTTCACCGGCGCGATCGAGGCGACCGACGATCAGCGCGACGCCGTGATCGCCGAGGCGACTCGCCGCGCCCTGAAGGCGCTGGGCCGTGACTGATACGCCTTTGATGATGAAAGACGGCATGGCGCGCCCCACCGGGCGCGACGTCCTGGGCTGGGTCAACCGCGGCGAAGTTCTGATGGCGGTCGGCGTGATCGGCGTGATCATGCTGCTGATCCTGCCGGTCCCGAAGATGCTTCTGGACCTGCTGCTGGCCATCTCGCTGGTCTCGTCGGTGCTGATCCTGATGACGGCCGTGATGATGAAGCGGCCGCTGGACTTCGCCATCTTCCCGACGGTCCTTCTGGTCTCGACCCTGTTCCGACTGGGCCTGAACCTGGCCTCGACGCGCCTGATCCTGACCCACGGCCAGGAAGGCCACGACGCCGCCGGTCAGGTCATCAACGCCTTCGGTCAGTTGATGATGGGCGGCAATTTCATCATCGGGGTGATCATCTTCGCCATCATCCTGGTGGTGAACTTCGTCGTCATCACCAAGGGCTCGACCCGGATCGCCGAAGTCTCGGCCCGCTTCACGCTGGACTCCATGCCGGGCAAGCAGATGGCCATCGACGCCGACCTGTCGTCGGGCCTGATCACAGAGGACCAGGCCAAGCTGCGCCGCAAGGAGCTGGAGCAGGAATCGACCTTCTTTGGCGCCATGGACGGCGCCTCGAAGTTCGTGCGCGGCGATGCCGTCGCCGGCCTGATCATCACCTTCATCAACGCCATCGGCGGTATCCTGATCGGTACGCTGCAGCACGGCATGCCGGCGATGGAGGCCGCCAATACCTATGTTCAGCTGACCATCGGCGACGGCTTGGTCACGCAGGTGCCGGCCATCATCATCTCCATCGCCGCAGGCTTCCTGGTGTCCAAGGCGGGCGTTGAGGGCACGGCGGACAAGGCCATGGTCACCCAGCTGGCCACCAACCCGGTCTCGCTGGGCGTTGTGTCGGGCGCCGCCGGCCTGATCGGCCTGATCCCCGGCATGCCGCTGATCCCGTTCGCCGCCCTGGCGATCGGCTCGGGCTTCATGGCCTGGAAGTTGGGACGCGGGCGATTGAAGCCCCAGCCGACCGAGGCGGAGCTCGCCGCCGCCGCCAAGCCGAAGGAGGAGGTCGAGGAGCCGATCAGCAATGTTCTGACCATCGACGAGGTGAAGATCGAGTTGGGCTATTCCCTGCTCAGCCTGATCAATGATCTCGAAGGGCGCCGGCTGACCGATCAGATCAAGGCCCTGCGCCGGTCGCTGGCGCAGGAATACGGCTTCGTCATCCCCCAGGTCCGCATCCTCGACAACATGCGTCTGCCGACCCAGGGCTACGCCATTCGCATCAAGGAAATGGAAGCGGGGCAGGGCGAGGTGCGTCTGGGCCACCTGATGGCCATGGACCCCTCCGGTCGTCAGGTCGAACTGCCGGGCGAGCACATGCGAGAGCCGGCCTTCGGCTTGCCGGCGACCTGGATCAACGAGAACCTGCGCGAGGAAGCCACCTTCCACGGCTATACCCTGGTCGATCCCTCGACGGTGCTGACGACCCACCTGACCGAGATCCTCAAGGAGAATATGGCGGACCTGCTGTCCTACAGCGAGACCCAGAAGCTGCTGAAGGAACTGGGCGTCGAAGAGAAGAAGCTGGTCGAGGAGCTGATCCCCACCGTCGTCACCGTCACCACGCTTCAGCGGGTGCTTCAGTCCCTGCTGCGCGAAAAGGTCTCGATCCGCGACCTGCCCGCCATCCTGGAAGGCTTGGCCGAGGCTGCGCCTCACAGCACTAGCGTCACCACTCTGGTTGAACACGTTCGTGCGCGGCTGGCCCGGCAGCTGTGCTGGCAGCATCAAGGGGGTGACGGCGCCCTGCCGATCGTCACCCTGTCGCCCGAGTGGGAAGCCGCCTTCGCCGAGAGCCTGGTTGGCGGCGGCGAGGACAAGCAACTGGCCATGGCGCCGTCACGGCTTCAGGACTTCATCCGCACCGTGCGCGACACCTTCGAACGGATCGCCATGTCCGGCGAAAACCCCGTCCTGCTGACCGGCCCGCAGACCCGCCCCTATGTCCGTTCGATCATCGAGCGGTTCCGGGGCCAGACCGTGGTCATGAGCCAGAACGAAATCCATCCCCGCGCCAAGCTGCGGACGCTGGGTCAGGTCTAAGGGCCAGGTCTGAGGCTCAGTTGGCCACCGTCCAACCGCCGGCCGAGGCGTTGCGCGCCACGTCATTGACGGGCCGGGCGACCAGGCCCGATTGGGTGATCCAGACCTCGTACCGGGCGCCGTCGGCCATGGGCATATAGGCGGCCGATCCGTACAGGGTGTCGGCGGCGTCGACATAGGGGCGGTACCGGCGGATCGCGTCCCAGGCCTCGACCTTGAAGGGCACGGCGCCGTTGCGAGCGTTGGACGCCGCCGCCAGATCATAGGCGCTGCGTTCGCCGTGTAGTTCCTGCTCAATGGCGCGGTATCGGCCGGACAGCCGATCCAGCCTGTATTGCGAATCCAGACCCATGACGTTGGCCCAAGGTTTCCATTTGAGAACCTGGGCCTCGATCCGCCAGTCGTCGCCGTGAACCGGATAAAGGGCGCCGGCGTCGGCCGTCTGTCCCTGGACCGTCGGCTGCGTCAGGTTGATCTCGTAATATTGCGGCCCGAGCTGGCGCAGGGCCAGGGTCGCGACCGGGCGCTCATAGGTCAACCGCTCGTAGGTCTGCAGGTTCATGCCGAACAGGGCGGCCAGCGACGCCGCCCAGAGGGCACCCCCGCCGAACAGCGCGCCGGCTACGCCGCGAAAAGGCTTTCCGCCGGACAGCGCCCTCAGCCCTCGGATCAATACGACAAACCCGATCAGCGCCACCGCCGCCGGCAAAACCCACCACCACCAGATCATTGTCCCGCTCCCCACGTTAGACCTGCCCCCGCAGGGTCCAAGCCAAGCCATATTAACCCTAAGTCGCCAAACGCCCTCAGGTTTCGTGCAACAGGCGTTTGACGCGCGCGGCTACGCCGCTAATGCTCCGCGCCATGACACCTCGCTCAAGCCAGAACTGGTCGCGTTTCAGCGACTTCGTGCGGACGCCGTCGCTGGTGCGCTCGATCACCGCGCTCCTCACCCTGGCGTTCTTCCTGCTGCTGACCGTCAATGTCGCCAGTTTCGTGATGATCCAGCGAACGGCGACCATCAACGACTCCATCGAGAACGCCCAGCGAATGCGTCGGGCGTCGCGGACAGTCCTGATCGCCATGCTGGACGCCGAGACGGCCCAGAGGGGCTTTCTTTTGACCGGACGGACCGACTTTCTTCAACCGTTTGAAGAGGCGCGCGGAGAGATCGCTCCGGCCTTGAGGTTGCTGGACGCAGGCGCGGCCGCGGATCCTTCGCTTCGGCCGTATGTGACGCGCATTCATGCCCTCGCCGACGCCAAGTTCGGCGAGATGGACAAGACCTTGAACCTGACTCGAGCCGGCCGGATCGGCCAGTCGATCCAGTTGGTGCGATCCGGACAGGGCAAGCGCTATATGGATGAGCTCCGGGGCACGATCACGGCGTTCGACACGCTGAAATCGACTCGTATCGCCGAGCGCACGCGGACGTCGGAACGGCTCGGCGTCCTGACCGTCGCGATGAACGCCATCGCCGGCCTCTTAGTGCTGGTGCTGGCGATCCTGTCGGCCTGGGTCGTCCGCCGTTATGTCGCAGAGATCCAGAGGGCCCGCGAAGAGCTGGACGCCCTGAATGCAGGGCTGGAGGACACGGTGCGGGACCGCACGGCCGCCCTGACCCGCGCCAACGACGAAATTCAGCGCTTCGCCTATATCGTCAGCCACGACCTGCGCGCGCCCCTCGTCAATGTGATGGGCTACACCTCCGAGCTGGAGCAGGCCGGCAAGGTCATAGACAAGGCCATCGCCGAGGCGGAGACACACCGACCCGTGGCGCCAGACGTTGTCATGGCCGTCCGCGAGGACATGCCCGAGGCCATCGGCTTCATCCGCGCCTCGACCGAGAAGATGGACCGGCTGATCAACGCTATCCTGAAACTCTCGCGCGAGGGACGGCGCAACCCGCTGCCCGAGACCCTGGACATGACCGCCATGGCCCAGAACATCGCGGACAGCGTTCACCACCAGACCGAGGCTTCAGGCGCACGGATCCTCGTCGAGGACCTGCCGCCGATCGAAAGCGACCGTATTTCGATGGAACAGATTCTCGGCAATCTGATCGACAACGCCGTCAAATATCTGGATGCGGGCCGTCCCGGCGAGATCATCGTCTCGGGCGAGGAGGTCGCGGGCGGCTGGGTGGTCTATCGGGTCGCCGACAACGGCCGCGGCATCGCCCCCCGCGACCATGAACGGATCTTCGAACTGTTCCGCCGCTCCGGAAAACAGGATCGCGCCGGCGAAGGCCTGGGGCTTGCCTTCGTACGCAACAGCGTGCGCCGTATCGGCGGCACGATCGATGTGGAGTCCGAGCTTGGCAAGGGCTCGACTTTCCTGCTGAAATTCCCCAAACGACTGATCCTGTCGGAACCCGGAGGCGTACTGTGACGCAAGCCGTCAAAATCATCATGGTCGAGGACGACCACGGTCACGCCAAGCTGATCGAAAAAAACATCCGTCGCGCCAACATCAACAACGAGATCAAGCATTTCGACGAAGGCGGCGCGGCCCTCGATTATCTGTTCAGCCCCGAGATACTGGCCAATGGGCCGCTGCTGATCCTGCTGGACCTCAATCTGCCCGACATGTCGGGAACGGACATTCTGGAGCGGGTCAAGGGTGACGATCGCCTGAAGCGCGCGCCCGTGGTCGTCCTGACCACGACGGACGACAAGGTCGAGATCCAGCGCTGCTACGATCTGGGCTGCAACGTCTATATCACCAAGCCTGTGGACTATGAGTCCTTCGCCGGCGCGATCCGCCAGTTGGGTCTGTTCCTGTCGGTGATGCAGGCGCCGGAGATCGAGTGATCGAAACCTCGGGCGCCATTCGCCTGCTCTATATCGACGATGATCGCGGTCTGTCGCGCTTGGTCGAGAAGGAGTTGGGCCGCCACGGCTATGCCGTGACCAGCGCCCCCGACGGGGACGCGGGCCTGGCCCTGCTTGCGGTCAACGAATACGACGTCTGCGCCCTGGACCACTATATGCCCACCCGCGACGGGCTGGACGTCCTGCCGGACATCCTGGCCCTGACCGCGCCGCCGCCCATCGTCTATGTCACCGGCGCCCAGGACGGGCGGATCGCCGTCGCCGCCCTGCGCGCCGGCGCCGCCGACTATGTGATCAAGGACGTCTCCGAGGACTTTACCTCCCTGCTGCGTTCCGCGCTCGAGGACGCCCTGCTGCGCCGCCGGCTGCAGCGTGAAAACGAGATCGCGCAGGAGGAAATCCGCCTGGCCCGTGACCGCGCCGAGGCCATGCTGCGCGAGGTCAACCACCGCGTCGGCAACTCGCTGCAGCTGGTGTCCAGCTTCATGTCCCTGCAGATGCGGCACATCGACGACGAGCGCGCCCGCGAAGCCCTGCGCGAATGCCAGGCGCGGATCGAGGCCGTGGCCCACGTCCATCGCCGCCTCTATACCTCGGGCGACATGAGCCGCGTGGCCATGGACGATTATCTGGAAGGGCTGATGGACGAACTGTCCAAGTCGGTCGGTCCGGGCGAGGGCTCCCCCCGTCTGGTCGTGGACGCCGCCCCCATGTGGGTCACGACCGACCAGGCCGTGTCCCTGGGCGTCGTCGTCGCCGAGCTGGTCACCAATGCTGTGAAATACGCCTATCAGCCGGGGCAGGGCGGCGAGATCCGCATCAGCCTGAAACCCGATGGCGAGCATCGCGCCATATTGACTGTCGAGGACGACGGTCCCGGCCTGGGCGACGGAACGCCCAAGGGCACCGGCCTGGGCGGCAAGATCATCTCGGCCATGGCCTCGGGCCTGCGCTCGGCGGTCGAGTTCGACGGGGCTCACAAGGGCGTGCGCGCCAGGCTGGCCTTCGACCTCTGAGGTCGGACATCCGTCATGCTCCAGTTTGGCCTTCGCAATCCCGCTCTTGATTACCGCCATCGCGCGACCGCCTTCGGCGTCGTTGAACGTGAAGGCCTGATCGCCTGCGTCCGGGTGGAGCGTCCGGCCGGCGCCTATTTCGACCTGCCCGGCGGCGCGGTGGACGGCGAGGAAACCGAGGTCGAGGCGCTGGTGCGCGAGTTCGTCGAGGAAACGGGGCTCTGCGTTGCGCCCATGAACCGCATCGCCGAAGCCGGCCAGTATCATCTGAAGAGCAACGGCGAGCCGCTCTATAATGTCGGCGGCTTCTGGACTGCATCGGTCACGGCCGAGAACCCCGACGCCAAGTGCGAGGAAGACCACACCCTGGTCTGGCTGGAGCCGACCGTGGCTCTGTCGCGCCTCCGCCACGACGCCCACGCCTGGGCCGTCGCGGTCTGGCTGCGTCGGGCAAGCTGAACCTTACGGAACAAGGCGGGCGATCGTCCCGTTCTCCTTTCACGTCCCGGCGCCATGACGGCGTCGCTCGAAAAGGAGAATTCCCATGGCTGATCATGACCGTATCGAAGGCTCCGCCAAGAACATCGGCGGCAAGATCAAGGAAGGCGCGGGCAAGCTGACCGGCGATTCCAAACTGCAGGCCGAAGGCAAGGCCGATCAGGTCGAGGGCAAGGTCCAGAACGCCGTCGGCGGCGTGAAGGACAGTCTTCGCGACAATCGTAACTGATCAAACCCGATCAGGATGAAGTCAGGGTCGCCGGTTCGCCGGCGGCCCTTTCTTTTGGTCAAAGGCGGATGTGTATGGCCCGCCGATGGAGCGGCGTCAGGATCAGCGTCACCACCGAGACCATCAGGACGGCGCAGGCGAAGGAGGCCCAATACGGTTCTCCGAACACCGACAGCATCCGGGCGTTGAGCCAGCCTTGCGGCGTTCGCTGAACGGCCTCGGCGCTGGGGAGCAGGGGCAGGCCGTACAGTCGTCCCAAAAGGGTCGAGAGGACGAAGGCGGCTATGGCGTTTCCGCCCAGGATGCGGAACGGCGTCGACAGCATGTCGATGACCCTTTGCCCTGTAACCGCTATTAAGGCGGCCAGGACCATGAATGAAAAGCCGCTGCTCAGGAGGGCGAAGCTGGAGGTCCAGATCCGCTTGTTGATGACGAAGACCGGGTCCAGCGCAAGGCCGATGAGGAGGAGGCCGAGGCCAGAGCTGGCCAGGATCAGCGGCGCCCGCGCAGCTCGAGTGGAGACGACGTGTCCGGCCAAAACCCCGAACAGCACATTGGTCGTCGCTGGCAGGGTCGAGACCAGGCCCTCCGGGTCATAGACCACCGGCCCGCCCGGCTCGGCCCAGCCCAGCGGCCACAGATGCGGAGGCGTAAACACGGCCCGATCAATGAAGGCCCCCAGGTTGCCTTCTGGATCCAGTCGTCCGACGCCGTAGCCCGGCACGGGCGTGAAGGTCAGCAACAGCCAGTAACCGATCAGCACCGTAACGATGACAACGGCCACGGGGGCGGGACGCAGGCTGATCCGCTGCGTGGCGATCCGTCCGGTGGCGACGACGGCGAGCACCGCCAGACCATAGCAGAGGGCGATCCGCTGCAGCACCCCGGGCAGGCGTAGATGTCCCAGATCAGCCTGACCCGGCCCGCCGCCGCCCAAGGCCAGGCTCAGATTATAGGTCGCCTCCAGAACCAGCCCCAGCGCGATCAGCAACAAGACCCGCTGTCCCACCCTGAGCCAGAAGGCGCGTTGCGCCGCCGGATCAAAGGCGCGCGGAAAGGACAGGGCGATGGCCAGGCCCACGCTGAACAGGAATGTCGGAAACACCATGTCGGCCAGGCGCCAGCCGTCCCATGCCGCGTGCTGCAACCCGCTCCACGTCATTCCCCAATCGCCCGGGCTGACCACCAGGATCATCCCCGCCACCGCCAGGCCACGCAGCACATCCAGCGCGGTCAGCCGTTCACCCTCACCCGAACTCATCGCTGCCCCCTGACAAACTCAACGAAATTAGCACGGCTGAGAACGTTCTCAAACACAGTGCTGACGAGGGTTGGACCAGGGCGACATACAAGCTTTGCGCCGGGATCGCGCGCCTTGGCTTTGGAGGACGGCGAACCGTCAGTCGTTACCCCACAGCTTCAGCTTCAACCCCTTGTCCTCCGTCTCACCGACCGGCCGGCATTCGGAGCTGAAGCCCCCCTCGACAGGACGGGGGCGGCAGTCCACCTCCTTGGGCAGGGGAGAATCCGTCGGCGCGCGGGATTGGGGGCCGCATTGCAGCCCGTAGGCCGAGCCGCCGCGTTCCGCGGCTTGAGTCATTTGACAGTCGCCCGCCATGCCCGCCGGGCGCAGGGCGTCGGGCAGGTCCGGTCCCAGGGCCAGGGCGAGCTGGGCCCGCACCTCGGCCTGACACACCTCCAGCGACCGGGCGCCGCGTAGCTGCGGACTGCACCGCGCCCGCTCGTAGCCGAACGGATCGGCGAGCCCCCATTGCGGCACGGTGTGCGCCGCCAGGGGCGGGGGCGCTTCGGCGACGGCGACGGGCGGCGTCTCCCAGACCACGGCCGGGGCGGCCTGTTGGGCCAGAAGAAACAGAGCGAAGGCGGCGAGCATGTCTCAGGCCTCTCTTACACTATCCAGGGGGCGGTTCGCCCCGGACGCGAAAACTACCTTGTCAGCGCCCGCATCGCCTTGTCGAGCCCCTCGAGCGTCAGCGGGAACATTCGGTCGTCCATCACCTCGCGCAGCAGGCCGACGGAAGCGGTATAGCTCCAGTACCGCTCCTGCACCGGGTTCAGCCACACGGACTTTTCCCACTGCTGTCGGGCCCGCTTCATCCACACCGCGCCGGCCTCCTCGTTCCAGTGCTCGACCGAACCGCCCGGCATGGTGATCTCATAGGGCGACATGGTCGCATCGCCGACGAAGATGGCGCGCCAGTCGCCGGGATATTTGTTCAGCAGGTCCCAGGTTGCGATCCGCTCAGTATGACGCCGGCGGTTGTCCTTCCAGACGCCCTCGTACAGGCAATTGTGGAAGTAGAAGAATTCCAGGTTCTTGAACTCGGTCCGGGCGGCCGAGAACAGCTCCTCCACCAGCTTGATATGCCCGTCCATGGACCCGCCGATGTCCAGGAACAGCAGGACCTTGATCGTATTGCGCCGCTCGGGCCGCATCTGGATGTCCAGCCAGCCCTGGCGGGCCGTGCCGTCGATGGTGCCGTCGATGTCCAGCTCTTCCGCTGCCCCTTCGCGGGCGAACCGGCGCAGCCGACGCAGCGCCACCTTGATGTTGCGCGTGCCCAGTTCGACCGTGTCGTCCAGGTTCCGGAACTCGCGCTTCTCCCACACCTTGACCGCCCGGCCATGCCGGCCCGGTCCGCCGATGCGGACGCCCTCGGGATTATAGCCGCCGTGGCCGAAGGGGCTGGTCCCGCCCGTGCCGATCCATTTCGACCCGCCGGAATGGCGTTCCTTCTGCTCCTCCAGCCGCTGTTTCAGAGTCTCCATCAGCTTGTCGAAGCCGCCCAGCGCCTCGATCTGCGCCTTCTCCTCGTCGGTCAGATATTTTTCGGTCAGTAGCCGTAGCCAGTCCTCGGGGATGTCGGTGGTCAGGTCCTCGCCCGCGCCGATCGATTCGACGCCCTTGAACACGGTCCCGAACACCTGGTCGAACCGGTCATAGTGTTTCTCGTCCTTGACCAGCACCGCGCGCGACAAGTGATAGAAGGCCTCGATCTCGCGCCCGGCCAGGTCGCGATCCATCGCCTCCATCAGATGGAGCCATTCCTTCATCGACACCGGAACCTTGGCGTCGCGCAGGGCGGTGAAGAAGGGCAGGAGCATGGCTACACTATACGACGGCGTCGTTGACGCCGTCATGTGGCTTAGTTCTTTGGTGGCGGAATGCTGGAAACCGACATCAATCCAGCAGTCAAGGCGATGGTGTCTGCATCGGCGACGGGGCCGGATGCGCGGGTCTTGAATGACCATCCATCGATATGAGTGAGGATGATGAAGGTTGAAGCGTCCCATCCGTAGGGATGACGTCCCTTGAACGCGGCAAAAAGAGGCGTGGGGCGTCCCTCCACCGATGCTACACCAAAGGCTCCCGTAAGCGGCTGCACATTGGACCAGTTATCTCGAATTCCCGCCACGGAACTGGCCATGTCCTGCGCTTCGCTCGGCATCACCTGATAACGGGTGGCGTAGATTGTGAAAGTCGCGCCCATAAGGGTGCTGCCGCAACTGACGTCGTCGCCACGGTTGGGCGTCATACGGCTTTGCGGATAGATGCGAACGACATTGCCTCTTGCTGCGGCGTCGAAGATGCAGATCATGCCGCTGGCCTTGTGGCGTAGCCGGGTGACCCCGTCTTCAGTGATATTGTCGAACACGTCGGCTGCTCGACCCTCTGCCAGAATGCGATCGCCCTCCGCCTTGGCCGCCACGGGGTCATGTGGAGCGCCGGCGACTTCCTGCGCGGCGACGGGGCTCGCCAAGAGGAAAATTGCAAATAGGGTCGGCGAGATTCGACGTATCATTTCGTCCCCCGGATCAAATATCCCCGGTTGTTTTGATAGGCCTCGTCTATCCGCGCCGCAAGATGAACTCGTGGTCACGCCAGGCGCCGACCGGGTACTCATACTCGCCCGCCTTCTCGAACCCATAGGCGGTGTAAAGACGCTGGGCCTTTTCGTTGCCGCTCCAGACGCCGATCCACAGCGGACCGTGACTATGGGCCTGCATCCAGTCCAGCGACAGGGTCAGCAATTTCGTGCCCAGGCCCAGACCCTGCGCGGCCTGCGACACATACAGGCGCCGCAGTTCCATATGCTCCGGCCGTGCGTCGGGGTGGGGCAGGCTGTTGGGACCGGCGTTGGCGAAGGCCAGCAGTTCGCCGTCCCGCTCGGCCACCCACCAGGCGCAGCCCGGTTCGGCCAGCTTTTTCAGCGTCGGCTCGGGATCGAAACTGGCGTCCAGGAAGGCCTTCAGATCCGCCTCGGGATAGGGGATGCCGAAACCGGTCACGAAGGTGTCGATGAAGGTCTGCCGACCGAGGGCGCCCAGGGGTTCGGCGTCTTCGAGGCGGGCAGGGCGGATCAGGGTCTCGGTCATGATCCGGCTCTACAATGGGGCGAGGCGCGCGTCACCGGCGACAAGGCGGAGGCGGCGGCGTATCGTGACTGAAATGTCCGTGCCCCTGTTCACCCATCCGTCGATGCTGGCCCATGCGCCGGGCGTCGGTCATCCCGAAAGCCCCGCGCGCCTCAAGGCCGTGCTGGATGCCTTGGACGATGCGGGTCTGACCGCCGACCGGCGCGCCGCGACCCTGGCCGAAGTCGCCGACCTGGAGCGGGTTCACCCGGCCGCCTATGTCGCCCGCCTGCTGGACGCCTCGCCGGCGCAGGGGCTGAACGCGCTCGACGCCGACACCGTGCTGTCGCCCGGCAGTGTTACGGCGGCGCGGCTGGCGGCGGGGGCGGCGATCGACGCGGTCCGGGCCGTGGCGCGCGGCGAGATGAACCGCGCCTTCGCCGCCGTTCGACCCCCCGGCCACCATGCCGAGCCGGATCGCGCCATGGGCTTCTGCCTCTTCTCGTCCGTCGCGGTGGCGGCGCGCGTGGCTCAGGCCGAAGGCATGGCCCGGGTGGCGGTGGTCGATTTCGACGTTCACCACGGCAACGGCACCCAGGCCGCGTTCCAGCACGACGACAGCCTGTTCCTCGCCTCGATCCACCAGATGCCCCTGTACCCCGGCACAGGCGCGGCGTCCGAGACCGGCGTCGGCAATATCGTCAACGCCCCTGTTGCGCCCCATGCGGCGCGCGAGGCCTGGCGCGCGACCTTCGCCGGCGGACTGATGCCGGCGCTGGACGCCTTCCGGCCGGACCTGATCCTGATCTCGGCTGGTTTCGACGCGCACCGCCGCGATCCCCTGGCGCACCAGTCGCTGGAGGCCGAAGATTTCGCCTGGGCGACCCGCGCTGTTCTGGAGGTCGCGCGCCGGACCTGCGCAGGCAAGGTTGTGTCCGCGCTCGAGGGCGGTTACGACCTTGAAGGACTAGGCCGCTCTGCGGTCGCACACGTCGCCGCGCTCGGGGAGGAATAGGACGTACAACGCCTTGAAACTTAAGGCCCGTCCGATCGCCATGTCATCCCCCGCCCTGTCCCTCGATTCGACCGAAGACTCTGCCGCCCAGCCGGCCGGGGCCTCTGCGTCCCGCGCCTTAGTCGGCGTGCGGCCGGGCGCCATCACCCTGACGCGCCACGGGGAGCCCGCCCTGTCGCGCAAATGCCTGATCACCGCGCGTCAGTACGGCGACTGGTGGGCGAAATACGAGATCGGCGGCCTGCTGGCCGGCCAGACCCCGCCGCCGGAATTGATCGCCACGGCCCAGGGCGCCGGCGCCATCTACGCCTCGACCCGTCAGCGCGCCCAGGAAACCGCCGCCGCCGTCGCCGCCGGGCGCGAGGTGATGTCGGACGTCCTGTTCATCGAGGCGCCCCTGCCGCCGCCGCCCATCCCCGACTGGATCAGGCTGTCGCCGAAATGGTGGGGCGTGGTGTCGCGCTTCTGGTGGCACGCCTTCGACCACCACGGCGGCCAGGAAACCCGCGCCCAGGCCGAGACCCGCGCCGAACAGGCCGCGCGCAAACTGATCGCCCGCGCCGAAACCGGCCAGGACGTGCTGGTCTTCGCCCACGGTTATTTCAATCACATGGTCGGCGCCCGGCTGAAGGCCGACGGCTGGAAACTGGTGCATAATCAAGGGTTCAAATACTGGTCCCAGCGCCGCTACGAGAAGCGATAGCCGCATCCACCGTTGATGCGGGCTTCGACCCCCTCTAGGGTCCGCGCCATGACCGATACCGCCGCCGCCATCTCTGCAGACCTCAGCTTCGAAGACGCCCTTCAGCGCCTGGAGACCATCGTCTCGCGCCTGGAATCAGGCCAGGCGCCGCTGGAGGAATCCATCGCCTTGTACGAAGAGGGCGCGAAGCTGAAGGCCCATTGCGAGGCCCGTCTGAAGGCGGCCCAGCTGCGCGTCGAGAAGATCGTGGTCGGACCGGACGGTCAGGCCAAGGGCGTCGAGGCGGCGTCGTTCGAATGACGCAGGCGATCACCTTCGACGACTTCATGAAGGTCGACATCCGCGTCGGCCGGATCGTCAAGGCGGAAGCCTTCCCCGAGGCGCGCAAACCGGCCTTCAAGCTGCAGATCGACTTCGGCCCCGAGATCGGCGTCAAGAAATCGTCGGCCCAGATCACCCGCCACTACACGCTGGAAGAACTGGAAGGCCGCAAGGTCGCGGCTGTGGTCAACTTCCCGCCGCGCCAGATCGGGCCGGTGAAGTCCGAGGTCCTGACCCTGGGTTTCCCCGACGCGGACGGCGAGGTGGTGCTGGTCGGCGTGGATCGCGACCTGCCGCTGGGCGGGCGACTGTTTTGACCCATATCCTCGCCGCCAACTCGCCCGAGCAGGCCGTGATCGACCGGGTCGCCGAAGTCGCGGACCTGGTGACCGTGGCGCTCGACGAACTGCTGCCGCGCGCCGAGGGGCCGGAGGCCCGCCTGACCGAGGCCATGCGCTATGCGGCGCTCGGTCCCGGCAAACGGCTGCGGCCCTTCTTCGCCCTGGAGGCGGCGCGGCTGTTCGACATCGACGAACGGTCGGTGCTGCGCGCCGCCTGCGCCCTGGAATGCGTCCACGCCTACAGCCTGGTTCACGATGACCTGCCCTGTATGGACGACGACGACATGCGGCGCGGCCGCCCGACCGTTCACCGCGCCTATGACGAGGCCACAGCGGTCCTGGCCGGCGATGCGCTTCAGACGGCGGCCTTCGACATTATCCTGCACGAGGACACCCACGACGACGCGGCCGTGCGGTGCGAACTGGCGGCGCGGCTGTCGTTGGCTTCGGGCGCGCGGGGCATGGCCGGCGGTCAGATGATCGATCTGTTGGGCGTGCGCGACGACCTGGGCGGGGTGGCCCGGATGCAGCGGCTGAAGACCGGCGCCCTGTTCGCCTACGCCTTCGAGATTCCGCTGATCATCGCCGACGCCTCAGCCCAGCATCAGCACGCCCTGATCAGTTTCGCCCACGACGTCGGACTGGCCTATCAGATCGTCGATGATCTTCTGGATGCGGAAGGTTCGGCCGAGGAGATGGGCAAGGCCGCCGGCGGCAAGGATGCCGCCCTGGGCAAGACCAATTTCGTCACCCTGCTGGGGCTCGACGCGGCGCGACAGAGGGTCGCGCACCTGTCCGACCAGGCTCGTGCCCATCTTGAGCCCTTTGGTCACGAGGCGGAAATCCTCAAGGCGAGCGTGGACTTTGTGCTAAAGCGCCGGTCCTGATACGAAACGTCGATCTCCCTCAGGGGATGATCGATCAGACTTTCAAGGTTTTACCGGCTGATGCCCGACACCCCGCTTCTCGACACCGTCAAGTTTCCCGCCGACATGCGGGGCTTCGACATCGCCCAGCTGAAGCAGCTGGCGCAAGAAGTGCGGGCCGAGACCATCGACGCCGTCTCGGTCACGGGCGGCCACCTGGGCGCCGGCCTGGGCGTGGTCGAGCTGACCACGGCCCTTCACCATGTGTTCGAGACGCCTAAGGACATTCTGATCTGGGACGTCGGCCACCAGTGCTATCCGCACAAGATCCTGACCGGTCGTCGCGACCGGATCCGCACCCTGCGCCAGCCCGGCGGCCTGTCGGGCTTCACCAAGCGCAGCGAGAGCGAATACGATCCCTTCGGCGCCGCCCACGCCTCGACCTCGATCAGCGCCGCCCTCGGTTTCGCCGCTGCGCGCGACCAGAAGGGCGAGAAGAACAAGGTGGTCGCGGTCATCGGCGACGGCTCCATGTCCGCCGGCATGGCCTATGAGGCGATGAACAACGCGGCCGAGGCGACCAACGGCCAGCTGATGGTCATCCTGAACGACAACGACATGTCCATCGCCCCGCCGGTCGGGGGGATGAGCGCCTATTTAGCCGGTCTCGTGTCCGGCGGCGCCTACCAGAACGTCCGTCGGCTGGGCCGTTCGGTCGCCCAGCACCTGCCGCGCCCCTTCCGCAACGCCGCCAAGAAGGCCGAGGAATACGCCCGCGGCATGGTCACCGGCGGCACCCTGTTCGAGGAACTGGGCTTCTATTACGTCGGCCCCATCGACGGGCATGACATGGAGAACCTGGTCCCGATCCTGAAGAAGGCGGCGGCCATCGAGGATCGTCCGGTCTTGGTCCATGTCGTCACGCAAAAGGGCAAGGGCTACGCTCCGGCCGAGAGCAGCGCCGACAAACTGCACGCGGTCGTCAAGTTCGACGTCGTCTCGGGCAAACAGGCCAAGTCCGTCTCCAACGCCCCCAGCTACACCAAGGTGTTCGGGACTGAGCTGATCAAACACGCCAAGATCGACCCCTCGATCGTGGCCATCACCGCCGCCATGCCGTCGGGCACGGGTCTGGACCTGTTCGGTCAGGCCTTCCCCGAGCGGACCTATGACGTCGGCATCGCCGAACAGCACGCCGTCACTTTCGCCGCAGGTCTCGCCGCCGACGGGATGAAGCCGGTCTGCGCCATCTATTCGACCTTCCTTCAGCGCGGCTATGACCAGGTCGTCCACGACGTGGCGATCCAGTCGCTGCCGGTGCGGTTCGCCATGGACCGGGCCGGTCTGGTCGGCGCCGACGGGGCGACCCATGCCGGGTCGTTCGACATCGGCTTCATGGGCGCCTTGCCCGGCATGGTGCTGATGGCAGCCGCGGACGAGGCCGAGCTGGCGGGCATGATCTCGACCAGCCTGGCCATCGACGACCGCCCCAGCGCCTTCCGCTATCCGCGCGGCGACGGTGTCGGCGTCGAGATTCCCGAACTGGCCGCCCCGTTCGAGATCGGCCGCGGCCGGATCGTGCGCGAGGGCACGTCCGTCGCCATCCTGTCCCTGGGCACCCGCTTGCAGGAATCGTTGAAGGCCGCCGATCTGCTGGCGGCCCGGGGCGTGTCCGCCACTGTCGCCGACGCCCGCTTCGCCAAGCCGCTGGACGCCGACCTGATCCTGCGTCTGGCGCGCGAGCACGAGGCCCTGATCACTGTGGAGGAGGGGGCCATGGGCGGTTTCGGCGCCTTCGTTCTGCAACTGCTCGCCGAGAAGGGGGCGCTGGATCGCGGCCTCAAGGTCCGCACCCTGAACCTGCCCGACGTCTTCCAGGACCAGGACGCCCCGACCGCCATGTACGCCCAGGCGGGCTTGAACGCCGAACATATCGCGGCGGCGACCCTGACCGCGCTGGGGGTCGAAGCGACCCGAGCCGTACGGGCCTGAGACCAGAAGCATGACCGCCGGCGCGTCTCCCCGGCCGGTCGGGTCGGCCTTCCTGATCGGTTACGCCGTCGCCTATATCGGCGCCTTCATCGGCGTCGCGCCCCTGCTTCAGGTGCTCGCGCCCCTCCACGCCGAGCTGATCGACGGCCAGGCCAAGGGACCTCTGCTCAGCCAGGCCCTGTTCTGGGGCTGTATGGCGGCCGGGGTCGGCAATATCATCGGCGGCGCCCTCAGCGACCGGACTCGGTCGCGGCACGGCCGACGGCGACCCTGGATCGTGGTTGGCGCCGTGCTGACGATGGGCAGCTACGCCGCCATCCAGCAGTCCTCGACTCCTCTGGGCCTGGTGTTGGGTCTGGTCTGTTTCCAGCTGACCTTCAATATCCTGCTGGCCCCGCTGATCGCCCTGTTCGCCGACCGCGTGCCGGAAAACCGGCGCAGCGCCATGTCTGCGGTCATGGGCATGGGCTATCCGCTGGCCGCCATGATCGGCTCGGTCGTTATGGCCTGGGGGCCGCAGGACGAGGTCGCGCGCTTCGCCACCCTGGCCGCCGTCGTTCTGGTCGCGACCGTCCCGTTCGCCCTGCTGTCGCGTGAGGATCCCGTGCCGGCCGACCGGGTGCGGGCGCCCTTGTCGGGCTTTTCCTTGCCCAGTCTGCTCCGGCCCTTCGCCGTTCGCGACTTCACCTTGGCCTGGTCGTATCGGTTCCTGGTCGTCACCGGCTATTCGCTGGTGGCCTTCTATCTGCTGTTCTACATCGCCGACGCCATCGGGTTCCCGCGCCTGTTCCCCGGACGCTCTGCCGAGGCCGGTCATTCGCTGCTGACCGCCATCGCCGTGGTCGGCGTGGTCGGCGTCAGCACTATCGTCGCCATGGGCGGCTCGCGGATCACGCGGCGAAAGCCGCTGGCCATCGCGGGCGGGGTGTTGTTGGCCATTGCGGCGGGGGTCATGGCGACCACTCAGGACTGGACGACCGTGGTCGCGGCTTTCGCCCTCTATGGGGTGGGCCAGGGCTGCTATGGCGCCATCGACATCGCCCTGATGACCGATGTGCTTCCCTCGGTCGAGGACCGGGGCAAGGACCTGGGCCTGATCAATCTGGCCGTGACCCTGCCTCAGGCGATCGCCCCCCTGATCGCCCTGGTCCTGCTGGAGACCCTGGGCCTGGACTTCCGCAGCCTGTTCCTGGCCGCCACCGCCTGTTTCGGCGGGGCGACCCTGGCTGTGGCTTCGATCAGGCGGGTGAGGTGACCTCTTCCAGCGGACCCAGACCGGTCTCGGTCCGCGCCAGCCGATAGGTTTTCAACGTCTTCTTCTCATACGGCTTAGCCAGGATGGTCGAGACGGTGCGCAGTTCACCCACCGCCTGATCCCGCTCCAGGGTCAGCAGCACATAGCCCTTGGCCGACTGGTCGCAGAACTAGATCTCGGGATTGGCGGCCTGAAGCGCCAGGCCCAGCGGCAAGCCGGCCACCAGATCGCCCGGCGAAGGGCTTGAGACGGAAGAGGTTCCGAATTCGACCGCCCGACGCTGGCCGCCGTTGTCGTGCAGTTCGTTGACCCAGAAGGCATGGCTGTCGCCGGCCAAGACAATGGGTTCGACCCCGGCCTGTTTCATCGTCTCATACAGGCGCTCGCGCCCGGCCGGATATCCGTCCCAGCTGTCGAGGTTGAACGGCAGGCCCAGCTTGAACAGCTGGATCGCAGCCTGCACCTGGGGCTGGTACTCGGCGGGCAGGCCGGCGATCATCTGAGCCAGCTGGGCCGGCGGGACCATTTCTTCGATATTCGGTCCCTTGACCCGGGCCATCACGACCTGGTTGCCCAGGATTTGCCACGGACGACCTGCGGCCTTGGATTGGCTCATAGCCTCACCCAGCCAGCGCCTTTGGTCCGCGCCCAAAAGGTCGCGCGACGGATCCTGGCGTTGGGCCTCGAAGGCGGCGAGGTCGGGACGGCCGTCGGCGGCCTTGGGGATATTGGCGAAATCCATCTGCTCGGCGCGGGCCAGAAGACGTGTCTCCACCATATGCAGGCTGGCCAGGTCGCCGAAGTGGAAGCTGCGGTTGATCGCCTCCTTCAGGCCGCCGGCCTTGGCCTCGCGGATCGGCATCCATTCGTAATAGGCGCGCATGGCCGCGGCCTTGCGCGTCGCGAAGTCGCCTTCGGTCGCCGACTGATGGTTCTCGGCCCCCAGCATCCAGGCGTCGTTGGCGACCTCGTGGTCGTCCCAGACGCAGATGAAGGCGGCGCGGGCGTGGGCGGCCTGCAGATCGGGGTCGGTCTTGTACTGGGCGTGGCGCGTCCGATAGTCAGCCAGACTGACGATCTCATGCGGGGGCAGCGGCGCCCGGTTCAGGGCTGCGCCGGTGGTCATGCCATAGTCGTCGGCCGCAGCGCCGTATTCGTAGATGTAGTCGCCCAGGTGGACGACCGCGTCCAGCCGCTCCAGTTGCGAGATCGCCTCATAGGCGTTGAACAATCCGCCGGGATAGAGTTGGCAGGACACGACCGCCAGGTTCACTTGAGGCGTGGCGTTCGCAGCCAAGGTGCGGACCCGCCCGACCGGCGAGGTCACGCCATTGGCGATGAAACGGTAGAAATATTCGCGGCCTGGCTCCAGGCCCTGGCCGTCCAGATCGTGTTTGACGGTGAAGTCGCGCTCGGCCAGGGCGCTCAGGCCCGTCGAACGACGGACCGTGGCGCTGAAGCTCGCGTCATGAGCCACCTCCAGCACCACGGCGATCTCCCCGACCGACGGATCGGTTGGGGTGACGCGCGTCCAGAAGACCGCCGAATGCTGATCCGGATCGCCGCTGGCCACCCCATGAAGGAAGGCGACCTGACCGGTGTGGGCGGCCTGGGCGGCGACGGCGGGCGTCGCCGCCCCCGCGCCGAGCAGTCCCAGAAGGCTGCGGCGATCCAGAGTCATGGTTCGATCCTTACAGTTTCAGCTTGAACACCAGGCCGTACGCCGCCGGACGACCGGCGATGAAGGTCGGCATGCCCAGGGCGTCGCCGGTGTTGCCGGCGTCCTTGATATATTCCTCGTCCAGCACGTTCTCGCCGAAGGCCTCGACGCCCCAGTTCCCGCCTTCCGGGGTGTAGCGGACCCGCAGGTTCAGCAGGCCATAGGCGTCCTGGTATTCGTCCTGGACCAGGTCGGCGACGATATTGCTGGTCTGCAGGGCCGGGATGTCGTTGTCGTCGTCGAAGAAGACCTTGGACTGCCAGGTATAGGTCGGCTGGACCTCGATCTCGCCGCCGGCGACCGGCAGGCGCCAGGTCGCGCCGATCGAGGCGGCGTTGTCCGGCGACAGGCGGAACTGGTTGCCTTCGTAGATGCCGTTCTCGAAGCGCGAGTGGTTGTAGGCATAGGTGGCGAACAGATCGAGCATCGACGCCACGGCGAAGTTCGCCTGACCCTCGAAGCCGTAGGACTTGGCCTCGCCCGCGTTAGTCGTGATCGTCTGCGTGCCTTCCTGGATCGTCGTCTGGAAGTTTTCGTAGTTGTACAGGAAGACCGCGCCATCAACGCGCAGCCGTCCGTCCAGCAGGGCCGACTTGGCCCCGATCTCGTAGCTGTCGACCGTCTCGGCGTCGACCGGGCTGAAGGTCGGCGCTCCGCCGGGAGCGGACGGGCCCGAGGCGCTGATCACTTCCGGGCGACGGCCACGCGCATAGTTGGCGTAGACATTGGTGTCGTCTGTCAGTTCGTAGCGGGCCGTCACCCGCCAGGTCACGCCGTCGTCTTCCGAGTCATAGTAGGAGAAGTCGCCGTTGTTGGCGGTCGGCTGCGACGTCAGGCCGAACAGCGGTAAGGCGCTGGCCGGCAGGCTGGCGAAGGCCGGGCTCGCCATGGCCGACAGGAAGGCCGGCAACTGGGCCGCCGGGATCGCGCCGGCCTGGATCGCCAGCAGGGCGCCCAGGGCAGAGCGGCTCTCGACCGAGCTGGCGTAGCCCGTCGTCTTGTCGTCGCGGGTGTAGCGCACCCCGGCCGACATCTCGAACCGGTCGGTGAAGGCGTAGGTGGCGTCGGCGAAGACGTCATAGGACGTCAGCTCCGAGCTGTTGATCGGGGTCTCGATATGGTTCGAGTCCAGATTGGCGGTGATCGGCGTGGCCAGGGCGCCGGCGCCCAGCGGGGTCAACAGCGAGGCGAGGATGCTGCGCGCCACGGTCGGATAGGCCGAGACCGGCAGGGTGTTGTCGCCGACCGTCGTCGGCGATCCGTCCAGCAGGCCGGACAGTTGCGCCAGGGCTGCGGCTTCGTTCCACTGGGTCGGCGTGCGCTGATAGCCTTCCTCATGGAACCAGCCGGCGCCGACGAAGCCCGTCAGGCGGCCGCCGTTGTCGAAGCCCAAGCGCAGGTCCTGGCTCCATTGCTCGCCATGGGTCTCTTCCGCCGCCGTCAGGATCGGCAGGGAGACGCCGTCCGCGTCGAAGGTCTCGTAGTTGTCGAACTCGCGATAGGCGGTGGTCGAGTTCAGGCTCCAGGCCGCGTTCAGGTCGATCCGCGCCAGACCGGTCACGCCCCAGACTTCGCGGCTCAGGCCCAGGGTCTTGCCGCCGTCGAAGTCGGCGCCCGGCGTCAGGGCCGCGCCCTCCCAGGGCTCTTTGCCGCCCAGAACGGCGCCGGTGGTCGGATTGGCGGGCTCATAGGCCATGGACTTGAACGAGGTGCCCGAAGCGTTGTCGTTCTGATAGTTGCCGATCACGTCGAACCGCATGGCGTCCGACGGCGCCCAGGCGCCCGACAGGCGCACGGCCTTGGTCTCGATGGCGTTGTAGTCCTCGCCGCCCAGCAGGTTCTCGACCGAACCGCCGCGCGTCTTCAGGCGGGTGGCGACGCGCAGGCCGGCCGTCTCGCCGACGGGCAGGTTCAGCGCGCCCTCGACCATCCGGTAGTCTTCGTTGCCGGCCTCGATATTGGCGTAGGCTTCGGTCTCGCCGGGCTGGGCGCGGTTCTGGACCAGGTTCACCGCGCCGATCAGGGCGCCGCGGCCGTACAGGGTCGACTGCGGACCCTTGGCGATTTCGACCCGCTCCAGATCGAACAGTTCGACATAGGAGCCGCGCGACTTGGAGATCGACACGCCGTCCTGGAACACTGACACGCGGGCCTCGGCCGTGGCGGCGCCCGAGTCGGAGGTGATGCCGCGCATCACGAAGCCCGGGTTGTTGGGCGACTGGTTCTGCACCAGGAAACCGGGCACGAAGGCCGACAGCTGTTCAAACTCCTGAATGCCCAGGTCTTCCAGGAACTGGCCGGAATAGGCGGTCAGGGCGAACGGCACCTCGATCGTCTTCTGTTCGCGCAACTGGGCCGTGACGATGATCTCGTCGAGGCTCGCCGGCTCCGTCGTCTGGGCCTGCACCCCGTGCGCCGCCGCCATCGCGCCGGTCATCGCCGCCGCAGCCATAAGCCGCGTCTTGAATTCATTCGCCATCGTGTTTTCCCCCAGCTTGGCCTGAACGGCGATCAGTAACCGGCGGCGATGTCGTTGAGACGACGCTGGGAATGCTGATGGATGACGTTGAGGCGGCGGATGAAAGACATTCCAGCCGTGTACGTTTCATTAACCGCCGAGGCCTCTGACGGTGGTTCAGGCTTTCGGCGCGGCTGTTGAGCCTCTCGGGGCAAAGCCGAAATCGACCATGCTCTGCCGGGGCAGTTCGGCTTCGCCGGCTGTGGAGCGGATCAGCAGTTCGGCGGCCACGGCGCTCATTTCGGCGATCGGCTGGATGACGGCGGTCATGTCGGCGAACCGGGCCAGGGGCGTGTTGTCGAAACTGATGACCGAAAGGTCTGCGGGCGCCGACAAGCCATGCCGTTTGGCCGTGCGCAGGGCCGCGTGGGCCATGCGGTCGTTGCTGGCCAGGACGGCCGTGGGCCGCGACGGCAGGGCCAGAAGCGCCTCCATGGCGGCCACGCCCGACTCATAGGAGAAATCTCCCCGCGCGATCAGGGTTTCGTCCAGCCCATGGGCCGAGGCTCCCATGGCCTGCCGATAGCCGTCCAGTCGCGCACCGCTGACGGCGTATTCCTCGCTGCCGGTGATGAATCCCACACGGACATGGCCCAGGCCCAGCAGGTGATCGACGGCGAAGGCGGACGCCTTGGCGTCGTCCATCGACACGGCGAACCCGTCTCCCTCGGCGATGGAGGCGATGCGGGCGAAGGGCAGGCCCAGCCGGCTCAACAGGCCGGTGATAGCGGGGTTTTCGCTGTGCGGCGGGGTCAGGATGACACCGTCGGGGTGCAAGGCCGCAATCGCCCCGCGCACGGCGGCGTCGACATGATCGGAATGGGTGTCGACCAGTTCGAAGATCATCCGATAGCCGTGGGCCTCACACTTCAGCATGCCGCCCATCAGCATCTGATCGACCCAGTCGGTGCCTTCGCCGGACTTCCAGCCCTCGATGGTCCGGTCCCGATCGTTCAGCGCCATCAGCAGATAGGAGCGTGACCCCCCCATTCGCCGCGCCGCCAGACTGGGGACATAGCCCAGCTTGGCCACGGCGGCGCGCACTCGCTCCTGCACCACGGGGCGAACGTTCGGCTCGTTGTTGATGACCCGCGACACGGTCTGCAGGGAAACGCCCGCCTCAGCGGCGACGTGTTTGATGGTGACGGCGCGGCGCAAACTCTGATCCCTTATCCCCGCCGTCATTGTGTCAGGCTTGGCCGCGCCAAGGCAAGCGCGCCGATGTCAGGCCGGCACGGCCAATGGCGCGGGCAGGTCTACGGAGGGGGCCGGACAATGGGTGTCGATGAAGGCCTGGTGCGTCGGCAGATCGGCGACGAAGGCGTTCAGAATATCGGCGGCCCGGTCCATCTCGTCGGTCAGGCCGGCGAAATCGATCCGGTCCACCAGCGGCGGATAGGACCTCGGCCGTACGCCCATCCCATCCATCACTGCGTACCAGCTGACATTGCGGAACAGCGGATCCAGCGCCTCGACCAGGCTGCCGTTGGCGCGGAAGACCTCCAGCTTGTGCTGCAGCCCCTCGGGCAGGACCATGTCCCGGCATTGCCGCCAGAAGGCCGTGTCGTCTCGCCGCGTCAGGGCGTAGTGCAGGATGATGAAGTCGCGGATCTCCTCGTAATCCACGGTCATCCGCCGATTGTACTCGGCCGCCAGGTTCGGATCGCAGTCCAGGTCCGGCATCAGGCGGAACAGGAAGTCCATGCCGCGATAGATCAGGTGGATGGCCGTCGATTCCAGCGGCTCGATGAATCCGCTCGCCAGGCCCAGCGACAGGACGTTCTTGTCCCAGATCTTCTCGCGCACCCCGGTCTTGAACGGGACCACCATCGGATTGACCACCGGCCGCCCTTCGACCTGCTCCAACAGGCGCGCCGTCGCCTCGTCGTCGGACATATAGCGGCTGCAGAAGACATGGCCGTTCCCGGTCCGGTGTTGCAGCGGAATCCGCCAGCGCCAGCCGCAATCCTGGGCCTGGGCCAATGTATAGGGCTTGGGCGGGCCCACATTCTCGGTCTGGACTGCAATGGCCCGGTCGCACATCAGCCATTCGGACCAGTCCGTATAGCCGACGCCCAGGGTCTTGCCGATCAGCAGGGACCGGAAGCCGGTGCAGTCGATGAAGAAGTCCGCCTCGACCGTCTGGCCCGACTTCAGCTTCAGGCCGCTGACGAAGCCGTCGGGCCGCGTCATCACATCCTCGACGATCCCTTCGGTGCGTTTGACGCCCCGCGCCTCGGCGAAGTCGCGCAGATAGCGGGCGACCCGTTTCGCGTCGACGTGAACCGCGTAGACGGCGCCGCCGATGGGGGTGCGCTGGGCCTTGAACGGCAGCATGAACCGGCCCTGGGCCGCCATCCGGGCCGAGGCGGCGAAGTCCATCAGCGGGCGGTCATAGCCGTGCATCCGCGCTTTCAGCCAGACCGGATAGAAGTCGCTGACGTCCACCGGAACCCCGATGGCGCCGAACGGGTGGAAATAGCTTTCGCCCTTCTGCGTCCAGTCTTCGAACTGGATGCCCAGCTTGAAACTGGCCTGGGTCTTCTGGATGAAGTCGCGTTCGTCGACGCCAAGCTTGGCCAGCAGTTCCAGGAAGGGCGGCACGGTCGATTCACCGACGCCGATCGTGCCGATGTCGTCGGATTCGACCAGTTCGATCTCGGCCATCCGCCCCTTGAAATGCTCGGCCATCAAGGCGGCGGCGATCCAGCCGGCGGTTCCCCCGCCGACGATGCAGATCTTCTTCAGGGGGCGGCGGGGCTGGTCCATGTCGGGTCTCATGCGGCAGAGGCGGCGGGATCGAGCCCGGCCAGGAATTGGGCGTGATTGGGGGTGCGGGCGACCAGGTCGGCGATATTGGCGCGCATCTCCGCCAGGCTGCGCGCCAGATAGGCGGGGTCCATGGCATCGACCGCCGGATCATGGCCGTCGGGATACAGGCCGAAGCCGTCATAGATGGCCAGCCAGCTGGCCGGGTGGAACATCTCCCAACGATAGCGGACGAACTGGCCTCGCGCGGTCCACAGGGCGATCTTGCGCTCCAGCGTCTCGGGGATCGCCATCGCGCGGCAGTCGCGCCAGAAGTCGGTGTCGGTTCGCCGGTTCAGCTTGTAGTGCAGGATGATGAAGTCGCGGACCCGCTCCATCTCGCGCGCCGTCTGATCATTGAACTCGTCCAGGATGGGCTGGGCGAAGCGGCGGTCGGGAAACAGGGCCTTCAGCCGTTCGATCCCGGTCTCGATCAAGGCGATGCTGGTGCTCTCCAGCGGCTCCAGGAAGCCCGCCGACAGGCCGATGGCGACGCAGTTCTTGGCCCAGGCCTGGGTGCGACGGCCGGGGCGGAACGGAATGCGGCGCGGCTCCGTCAACGGATCGCCCAGCAGATGAGGCATGAGCTCGGCCAGGGCCTGATCGTCGCTCAGATGGGCGCTGGAAAAGACCAGTCCGTTGCCGGCCCGGTGCCGCAGCGGGATGCCCCACTGCCATCCGGCCGAGCGGGCGGTGACGCGGGTGAAGGGCGCCGGCGCGTCGCCGGGCCGGTTCTCGCTCTGCACCGCATAGGCGGCGTCGCACGGAAGCCAGCGGCCCCAGTCCTCGAACCCCACCCCCAGCGCCTCGCCGATCACCAGCCCCTTGAAGCCCGAACAGTCGACGAACAGATCGCCCTCGACCTCGCGCCCGTCGTCCAGGGTCAGGGCGCGCACGAACCCGTCATCGGGCCGCAATTCGACCGAGCGGATCCGCGCATCGATCCGGGCGCAGCCGCCCGCCTCGGCATAGGCGCGCAGATGCTGGGCGAACAGGCCGGCGTCCAGATGCAGGGCCCAGTCGAACACCGACAGCGACGACGGCGGATTGGGCGAGGGGAGGGTGAACTTGCCGCCGGCGGCCAGCGCCGCCCCCAGCGAATAGGCCGCCAGCGGCGCGGTCTCGCCCGCGCGGTGCTGTTTCAGCCAGTAATGATGAAACCCGATCCCCTTCACGTCCTGCCCGTATAGGCCGAAGGGGTGGATGAAGTCCGAGCCCGGCCCGGACCAGTCGATGAAACGAATGCCCAGTTTGCACGTCGCCTGGGTGGCGCGCATCACGTCGTCGTCGCGCAGCCCCAGCTGCCCATAGAACCGACGGATGGTGGGAATGGTCGCCTCGCCCACGCCGATCGTGCCGATGTCCGAGGACTCGACCACCGTGATCTTCAGCGGGGTGGTGCGGAAATGCTGAACCAGGGCCGCAGCCGTCATCCAGCCGGCGGTGCCGCCGCCCACGATGACGACGGAACGGATGCGAGGATCGTCGATCTCATCCATGGCTCGGTACCAATACGCGAAAAAAGAGGCCGGCGACACGAATGCCGCCGGCCAGTCGGCTCAGGAAAGAGATCAGAAGCGAGCGCGCACGCCGATGGTGTAACGCGGCTCGAACTCGTTGCGGGCCTGGAACTGTTTCGCGCCGTCCTTGAACTCGAGGTAGTATTCCTCGATCTCGCCCATGACGTTCGATCCGTTGGCGTAGATCGTCACCATGTCGCTGACGTCATAGGTCACGTTAACGTCCACGTATTGCGACGTGTCTTGGTAGATCGGGATGAACACAGGCAGGTTGTTGCGAGTTGTGCCCATGGTTCCACTTAGGCGAGGCGTTCTATAATTCCAGGCGACCCGAGCTTGGAGCTTCTCGCCTTGATACCAAACCGCAGCGTTCAGCGAATGTTCGGAATTGTCCGGGAACGGCAGTTCTCTGCCGTCTAGTCCGAAGTCGTTCGATGTGCTGTCGGAGTAGGTGTAGCTCCCGTCGAAACCAAAGTCTGACCAGATCGGTGTGTCGATGAAGTCGGACAAGCCGATCTTAGCCCCCAGTTCCACGCCCTGAAGCTGCCCGCCTTCACCCTGCACCGGGCGGTTGACGTCCACCAAACGACGGATGACGCCATCGCCGTCGGCATAGGATCCGCTTTGCGGAACCGTACGACGCGTGACGAAGCTTTCGATGTCCAGGCGGAAGATCGCCGCGTTAAACATCGTCGCGGGCCCGTGGTAATATTCCAGGGCGAGGTCGTAGTTTGTGGACCGCCAGGGGTTCAGCTCCACCGTTCCGCCCAGCGTCGCGCCCGTGACGCGGCGAACGCCGACGGGAGGACGGGTGGGATCGGGTGCTTCGCCCGGTTGCAATTCCGGCGTATCCGCCGTCGAAATCGTGACGCCACCGCCGTAGTTGCCCAGATCCAACGGGATCATGGTCTTGGCGTAGGCGGCGCGCAGCTTCAGCTTGTCGGTGAAATCGTAGGTCAGGTTCGCTGTCGGCAGCCAGTCGTCGTAGCTGCGGCTGGAGATGCTGTCGCCGACGTCGTTGTTGGTGTCGCCATAGGCGCGGGTTTCGCCGGTCAGGTTCTGACGCGCCCGCAGTTCCGTACGGACATAGCGAACGCCCACATCACCGTGCAACTGCCCGAACTCGATAGCTCCATTCAGATAGGCGCTGTCCTCATAGAGATCGACGTCATAGGAGTTGCCGGGAATGATCACGTCATAGGCGTTTCCGAACACGCGCTCCTGGAAGGCGCGAGGATCGTCGAAGTCCCGGGGGTCCGCCACCCACACGCCAGGAATGCCCGACGTTACCGAGCCGAAGTCGGTCAGGAAGTAGGTGTTGTTGTTCTCCCGCAGCAGCGTCGGCCGGTTGACCGTATAGCCTTGGAAGCAGGTCGGGGCATTGGCGACCGCGCCATTGGCGCACGAACTGGGCGTCGCAGCCACCGGCAGGGCGGCGTTGAAGCCAGGGTTGGAGACGTACTCACCCGCCTGGCACTGCGATTGGTCCATCACGACGTCGATGGCCTTCCACTGGGCCGAGCAGCCCGCTGGATTGCCTTCGCCCTGCCCGGCGTAGAAGTCCGAGAACAGGTGGAAACTGGTGATCGACACTTCGCGCGCGCTGTGGCGGACGCCGGCGTCGACGCGGGTCAGGAAGCCAAAGGCCGGCGCTTGCTGGAACTCATACGAACCGTCGAAGCGGACGACGGTCAGATCGGAGTTGTTGCGCTGGTTGCTTTCCGACGAATAGGCGCCGACCGTGTAGGAGTCGAGGTTCGACATATACTGGCTCAGCGGAACATTGCCGAGCCCGCCGACGATGTTGTTCTCAAAACCGCTCCAGGCCAACTTCGAGCCGCCGGTGTCGATGTGCAACTGCGGATCCGCTCCGTAGCCAAACGGGTTGGGGCTGATGTAGCGACCGCCCTCGCTGCCGACCACGCCGTTGGAATAGCGCGACGCCGGATACATGGCGGCGATGGAGGCCGGATAGAAGGTGCCGCGGGTCCGGTCGGCGCCCTGACGGAACAGGGTGAAGGCGCGGTCCGGTCCGTACTCCCAATTCGACAGGTCTCCCTGCACTTGGCCGTTCATGCTCAACATAGACGCTTCGGCCTTGATGGCCCGGGCGTTGAAGGTGAAGGGGCCGCCCTTGTCGTAGTCCAGCTCCAGGTTGAAGTTCTTGGACTCGTTGTTGGTGACCCGGTTCACGGTGAAGGAGTTCACCCACCAGGCGTCGACGTCGTATTCTTCAACATCCAGCCAGCCCAGACCGGTGTCGGTCGACTCGGTCGGCGTCAGCCAGCCCAGGCCGCTCCAGCGGTTGGAGACGTTCAGGCCCGCAGCGCGGTTATACTCGTCTTGTTTGGTATAGAAGGCCTCTGCCGTCAGGCGGATGCCGTCCTCGATGTCGAACTGGAAGGCGGCGTTCAGGCCGATCCGCTCGCGTTCCACCACGCGGTTGAACATCTCGTAGCCGTGGGGAGCGAACCAAGCGTTGCCCGAACCGCCCCAGTCGTTGCTGCCGAGCAAGCTGCCTGCCGAACCGGCGTAGTTGTTGCCCAGGTTCGAGTTGCTCATGACGCCCGAGATCATTGCGCCCATCCGATCGCCGCGCCAGTTCAGCAGGCCGTTGATCAGATAGTCGTCCTGACGGGTGCGTTCCCCGGTCTGGTATTCGGCGGCGCCTGTGACGGTCGTGCCGTAGCTGAAGTCCATCGGGCGACGGGTGCGCAGATCGATAGTGCCCGAGATGCCCGACAAGGCGTTCGACACGTCCTGCGACTTGAAGACAACGATCGAGCTCATCAACTGCGAGGGCACGTCGTTGAGGTTCGGCTGGGCGCCGCCGAGATTGCCGGGGCTCAGATATTGCTCGCCGTTCAACAGGGTCACGACCTGCGGCAGGCCGCGGATGTTGACGGTCGAGCCCTCGCCGGCGGTGCGTCGGATCTGAATGCCCGCGATGCGTTGCAGGGCGTCGGCGACGGTGACGTCAGGCAGTTTGCCGATGTCTTCCGCCGAGATGGCGTCGACGATGGCGGTTTCGTTGCGCTTGACGTTGATCGACTGGGTCTGTGACGCCCGGATGCCGGTGACGACGATTTCGCCGACCTCGGTCGCGTCTTGCGGCGCCGGGATCGGCGCCTGTTCTACGGTCTGGGCCCCCGTTTGGGCATAGGCCGGCGCGACAAGCGCCGAACTGGCCATCAGGGCCGCCAGCATGGGCCTCTTGTGGATTCTCATCTCGTTCTCCCTCCTCATTGGCGCCGCGTTTTGTTGTGCGGCATTGGTTCAAGGCTTGATGGTCGACCCTGAAAGTGTGGCCGTCGCGTCCAACCCCGCCTCGGCGGCGTTGCGGGCGACGGTGATTCGGTAATCGCCCGGCGCGATGCGCCAGCCGGGCAGGCTGGTGTCGTATTCGGCCAGGATGCGCGGCTCGGCCGTCAGCACGACGCGACGCGTCTCGCCGGGCGCCAGCGTCACCCGCGCAAAGGCGGCCAGCCGTCGGGGCTGATCGCCCGAGGCGACATACATCTGCGGAACCTCGGCTCCGGCGCGGTCGCCGGTGTTGGTCACATCGACGCTGACGCTCACGCCGTCGTCGTTGGAAACCGCCAGGTTGGAATAGGCGAAGCTTGTGTAGCTGAGGCCGTGTCCGAACGGGAACAGGGGGGTGCGGCGCTCGCGGGCGTACCAGCGATAACCGACGTCCGACCCTTCCGTATAATCGACCGCGAAGCCCTGGATTTCGCCGGCTTGGGGCGCTCCGGGATTGGCGGCGGCTGCGGCCTCGGCGGTCTTCAGCGCCTCCAGACCCGGTGCGGTCGGGCGCGGCGCCTGGTCTGCCGAGGCGGGGAAGGTGATCGGCAGGCGCCCCGACGGATTGACCTCGCCGAACAGGATGCGGGCGATGGCCTCGCCGCCGCGCTGGCCGGGATACCAGGCCTGGATCACGGTCGGGGTCTTCTCCAGCCAGGGCATCAGCACCGGCCCGCCGGTCTCCAGCACCACCACCGTCCGGGCGTTGGCGGCGGTCACGGCCGCGATCAAGCTGTCCTGATCGTCCGGCAGCGACAGGCTCTCTACGTCCTGGGCCTCGGTCGTCCACTGGGTGGCGAAGACCACGGCGATGTCCGCCGCTCGCGCCGCAGCCGCAGCGGCCGCAGGGTCTTTGCCGTCGACATAGGTCACGGTCGCGTCCGGCGCGACGGCGCGGATGGCGTTCAGCGGCGACGACGCATGCCAGGTGATCCGCGCGAACGAGGCCGCCGCCCCCGAGGTCAGCGGAATCTCGACCGGGGCGCCGCCCACCGACCGCACCTGGGACGACCCGCCGCCCGACAGGACGCCGACATCGGCATGGCCGCCGATCAGCACGATCCGCTTCGCCGTCTTGGCCAGCGGCAGGACCCCGCCCTCGTTCTTCAGCAGGACGATCCCGGCCTCGGCCGCGCGCTGGGCGACCTCGGCGTTCCGGGCGTAGTCGATCGGCTGTTCGGTCGTGACCACGGGCGCGTCCAGCACCCCGGTCGCGATCAGGCCGACCAACAGGCGGCGCACCATGTCGTCCAGTCGCGCCTCGGGGATTCGCCCGGCGTCCAGCGCCTCACGGAACGGCGCATCGAAATAGAGCGCCCGATCCAACTCCTGGCCCGAGGCCTGATCCAGACCCGCCAGGGCCGCCTTCTCGGTCGAATGGACTGCGCCCCAGTCCGACATGACCCAGCCGTCATAGCCCCAGTCGCGCTTCAGCACCTGGTTCAGCAGGAAGTCATTCTCGCAGGCCCAGTCGCCGTTGACCTTGTTATAGGCGCACATGACCGAGCCGGGATTTCCCCGTTCAATGGCGATCTGGAAGGCCAGCAGATCGCTTTCACGCAGGGCCGCCTCGTCCAGGCGCGCGTCCAGGATCATCCGCCCGGTCTCTTGCGCGTTGAAGGCGAAATGCTTGATCGTCGAGACGATCCGGTTCGACTGGACGCCGCGGATATGCTCCCCGGCCATGACGCCCGCCAGCAGCGGATCCTCGCCCAGATATTCGAAATTCCGCCCGTTCCACGGATCGCGCGTCAGGTTGACCCCGCCGGCCAGCAGGATGTTGAAGGTCTTGGCCCGCGCCTCGGACCCGATCATGGCCCCGCCCGCATAGGCGATCTCGGGATCAAAGGTAGCGGCGGTGGCCAGGCTGGAGGGCAGGGCGGTGGCGACGTCGCCCTTGCGCTGCTCGACCTGGTTGGCGACGCCCAGGCTGGCGTCGCTTTCACGCAGGTTCGGTATGCCCAGGCGCGGAATGCCGGGGATATGGCCGGCCGAGGGAATCATGTCGGCGAGCGGCGCGCCAGGCGTGCGGGCCGCCATCGGCGGGAAATAGCCGTGGATCAGCTGGAGCTTCTCGTCGCGCGTCATCTGCGCCAGCAGGGCGTCCGCACGCGCAGACACATTCGTCGGCGCAGCGACGGCCGCGCCTTCAGGCGTATGCGCGAGAACGGACAGCGGCGCCGCGCCCATGGCGAGCGCCATGGCGAGACGGCTGATCAACGACGGCGTACGAAACTTCAAAACATCCCCCAAGACCGAACTCCGCGACGGGCGCCGCCGTCAGAACAAGAGTTTGGGAGACGCGCACACAATCCATGATGGCGGCGGACAGCCGTCAGCATCGCCCGCTGCAGCAGGCTTTTCGATCATGTTTGCGGATGACGTCTGTGACGCCAGGTTCCACCGACCGCTATGGCCGACGATCTTCCGCTCCCTGTACGGAGGCTCTCCGGCCCCTCGCAGACTTAGGTAAGCATGGATTGAGAGCGTTCACAACACGAAATGGACATGATCGAACGCCGGTATCAGACTTGGCCGTTCACATGTCGTTTCAAGCACGTGAAAGCAATTTTCAGATCGAGCTCAAGATTTTCTGTAGATTATCAGTGGGATGCGTCAGATACCCTGTTTCCCAGGGCGGCGTCGTACTGTTCGCAGTCCCATTCGATGCGCTGCAGCAGGCGACCTGTTACCGATTTCGACACAAATCCCTTAAGGCGCGAATTGCCGGGGCTGGGGCGGTCGCAGACGTCAGAGAAGCCGGAGATGATTTCCATCCCCGGCCCCTCGTCACGCCTCATCCATGAGCTTCGCGTCCGTCGCCGGTGAAACCGACGCGCGAAGGCTGTCTCAGAGCACCCCGATCATTGAGGCCACCAGCGGGTGCCGCACGATGTCGCGTTCGGCTAGGCGCACCACGGCGATGTTGTCGATGGCCTCCAGTCGGGCCGAGATGTCCGACAGGCCGGAAATCCCGGGCAACAGGTCGGACTGCTGCGGATCCCCGGTGACCACCATGGTCGAATGCCAGCCCAGCCGGGTCAGCAGCATCTTCAGTTGGACGTAGGTGCAGTTCTGGGCCTCATCGACGACGATGAAAGCGTTGTTGAGGGTGCGGCCGCGCATATAGCCGATGGGGGCGATCTCGATCAGACCCTCCGCCATCAAGGCCTTGACCCGTTTCATCGACAGCCGATCGGACAGGGCGTCGTACAGCGGGCGCAGATAAGGGGCCAGCTTGTCCTCCATATCGCCGGGCAGGAAGCCGATCGACTCCCCGGCCTCGACGGCGGGGCGGCTCAGCACGATACGCCCGACCTTGCCGGCCTCCAGGGCCTCGACCGCCTTGGCCACGGCCAGATAGGTCTTGCCGGTGCCTGCCGGACCCAGGGCCATGACCAGATTGTGCGCGTCGATGGCCGCCATCAGTTCGATCTGGCCCTCCGACTTCGGCTTCAGCGTCTTCAGATAGCCCTGCTCGCGGTCGTCGTTGGACGGGTGGGGCGACCACCCCGACCGTTCATTGTGAGGGCCGTGGAGTCGGCGAACTTTCGACTCCTCGATGAACTCCCGCGAATCGAGAATACCGCTCTCACGGGACTGACGCTTCATTGCCGCACGCTTGGTCATGGACGCCTCCAGGGCATGAAAAAAGGCGGACCCATACGGGTTCCGCCTTGGCTGGTCTTGGGGAGGAAAAGGTCGCGGCCCGCGTCACGGCGACCGCCCGGATCGACAGCTGGGCCGTCCGCAACGGGGTAGACCCGCCGCCGAACAACCGAACCAGGATCCCAACGCGCCAAGCGAAAGCCCCGACAACTGACCGGATCGGGCTTGATCCGGCTTCGGATCCGGGGCCGAAATGGCGACCCACGAATCGCATCAACAGTTAGATGCTATCGTGGTTAGAAATCTGTTAAAGCCCTCGTTTTTAGAAGATTAGGCGGCGTTCTGATGACAATTTACGCCTTGGGCGACAGCAAACCGCAGTTTCCGCCTGAGGGCGAATACTGGGTGGCGCCGAGCGCATCGGTGATTGGGAATGTGATTCTGCATCCCAACGCCAGCGTCTGGTTCGGGGCCGTGCTGCGCGGCGACAACGAGCCGATCACAGTGGGTCCTGACAGCAACATCCAGGACGGCAGCGTCCTTCACACCGACATGGGCTCGCCCCTGACCCTGGGCCGCGGCGTCACCGTCGGCCACCAGGCCATGCTGCACGGCTGCGAGGTTGGCGACTACAGCCTGATCGGCATCGGGGCGGTGGTGCTGAACGGGGTCAAGATCGGCCGCAACTGCATCATCGGCGCGAACGCCCTGCTGACCGAGGGCAAGATCATCCCTGACAACAGTCTGGTGGTGGGTCAGCCGGGCAAGGTGGTGCGCGAACGCGATCCCGACCAGATCGCCGTGCTGCAGATGTCGGCCGAACACTATGTCCAGAACTGGAAACGGTTCGCGTCGGACCTGCGCCTCATTTCCTGACTTTCCAGATTTCCTAATTTCAAAGGCAAAGCGCCTGACTTTCAGGGGCTTGAGAAATAATTCGCCCTTCAACCTATCGGTCTCTGGATCCAGGCTAGGATTTGCGTGGGCCTTTCGCCCGGGTCTTTGACATCGTTGCGGATGAGCCATGACCGGCCGAGACGCGCCGCTCTGCGCTTTCTCATTCCCTGAAATTGCACGCCTTTGCACAGGGTGCAGTTTTTTGTTCTTAAAAAACAATCTCATGACTAAATTGCACGGGTCGCGAAGATTGTACGAAAATAGACGGTTTTTTTATCGAGTGGATTTCGTCCATTTCAGCGCCCGATCCATCGGCGCCGCGCCGACTAGAGGCGGGACCCCGCCAGAACCGCCCGCGCCGCCGCCGCATCGGCGTCGATCTGGGCCTTCAGCGCCTCCAGCCCGTCGAAGCTCTCCTCGCCCCGCAGCCAGGCGACCAGTTCCGTCTCGATGATCTGGCCGTAAAGGTCGCCGTCGAAGTCGAACAGCCAGACCTCCAGCAGCGGGACTTCCAGCGCATACATGGGCCGCACGCCCAGGCTGGCCACCCCGTCCACGACCCGGCCGTCGGCCAGCCGGCTGCGGGTCGCATAGACCCCATAGGCGGGCCGCATATAGTCGCCCAGCGCCACATTGGCGGTCGGCACGCCGATGGTGCGCCCGCGCTTGTCGCCGTGGATCACCTCGCCCTGGAGGGCGAAGGGCCGGCCCAGGATGGCGGCGGCCCGGTCCATGTCCCCGGCCTTCAGGGCCTCGCGCACCGCGCTGGACGACAGTTTCAGCCCGTCGGCGTCGTCCAGACGCTCGGCCACCGACACGGTGAAGCCGAGCTTCTCGCCATAGGTCCTTAGCGCGTCGGGCGAACCGGACCGCCCCTTGCCGAAGGTGAAGTCGAAACCGACGGCGGCGTGACGGACGCCCAGCCCGCCCGCCAGCACCTGTTCGGCAAAGTCGGCGTCGCTCATGCCGGCCATCTCTCCGTCGAACGGCAGCAGATACAGGATGTCCACGCCCAGCGGCTCCAGGGCGCGGGCCATCTGGTCCGCCGTCATCAGGCGGAACGGCGCCGCCTCTGGCTGGAACCAGCGGCGCGGATGGGGATCGAAGCTGACGACGCCCAAGGGCGAGCCCAGCCGCTCGGCGGCGGCCTTTGCGCCCGCGATGACCGCTTGGTGCCCCCGGTGCACGCCGTCGAAGGCGCCGACCGCGACCGCCGCGCCCTTCAGGGCGTCCGGCACGTCGCGCCAGTCGCGGACGATCTGCATCAGCGCTGGGACGGTTTGCGCCGGCGGGGCACGCGGACGACGGCCACCCCGTCCATGATCATGGTCTCGCCGACGAAGCCTTCGCAACTGAGCTTGACCCGTGCGCTCTCGGGCTCGACCTCGATCACGGTGATCAGGATGCGGACGACATCGTCGATCCGCACCGGTTGATGAAAGGCCAGGGTCTGGGAGATGTAGATCGACCCGGCGCCGGGCAGGATGGTGCCGACCACGGCCGATCCGAACGAGGCGCTCAGCAGGCCATGGGCGATCCGGCCGCGATAGGCGGTCTTGGACGCAAAGGCCTCGTCCAGGTGGACCGGGTTGAAATCGTCGGACGCCTCGGCGAACAGCCGGATGCGATCCTCCGTGGCGACGACGATTTTCTCCGCGGCCATGCCGACGTGAAGTTCGTCCAGGATGTAACCACCGGACGGATGCTGCTGTACCAATTCGACCATGGATCAGGCTTTAGCTGCGGTGCGACAAAATGGCGAGCCTTACCAGGCCAGTTCGAGCGCGGCGTATCGCGCATATGTTGTTTCAGCCTTCAGCAGTTCGCCGGCGCGGGCCGGATCCAGCGCCCCGTCCTCGCCCTTGGCTTGGTCGCCGTGGATGCCCTGGGCGATGAACAGGCAGTCCAAGGCCTGGGCGTTGGCCCCCATGACGTCGGTTACCACCCCGTCGCCGATGCACAGGACGCGCGACCGATCGACCGGCCGGCCCAGCAGGGCCTGCGCCTCCCGGATCGCCAGATCATAGATCGGCGCGTAGGGTTTGCCCGCCATGACCACGCGGCCGCCCAGCGACTCGTAAAGGTCCGCCAGCGACCCGCCGCAGTAGATCAGCCGGTCGCCGCGCTGAACCACCCGGTCGGGGTTGGCGCAGATCAGCTCCAGATCGCGCGCTGCGGCGACCGTCAGGCGGTCGCGATAGTCCTCGGGCGTCTCGGTCTCGTCGTCCACCAGTCCGGTGACCGAGACGAAGGCGGCGTCGGCGGCGTCGCTCGCCACGTCCAGGCCCAGCCCGGCGTACAGCGGCGCGTCGCGCTCCGGGCCCAGCAGCAGCGCCGGCCCGGGCGCCCGCTTGGCCAGTTCGGCGCGGGTGGCGTCCCCCGAGGTCACAAAGGCCTTCCACGCCTCGCGCGGCACGCCCAGTCCGTCCAGCTGGGCGATGACGTCGGAGGCCGGGCGCGGCGAGTTGGAGATCAGCACCACATGGCCGCCCTCCCGATTGAACCGCATCAGGGCCTCGCACGGCGCCGCCCAGCTCTCCCGCCCATTATGGATCACCCCCCACACGTCGCAGAGCAGAATGTCGTAATCGCCGGCGACGGCGCCGAGGTGGGGCAGGGCGTGGGGGAGGGTCATGACCATCCCATAGCCCTTCTCCCCTTGCGGGAGAAGGTGGCCCGAAGGGCCGGATGAGAGGTTGTTACAGCGTTCAAGGTCAGAGGGGGTAACCCCTCATCCGACCTCGCTGCGCTCGGCCACCTTCTCCCGCAAGGGGAGAAGGGAAGAGGTTCAGCTGAACCGGCGCCGCTGCTCGGCGCTGCGTAGGGTCGAGCGCAGGAAGTCGGCCGGCGGGTCGGTTTCGGCCAGGACCTTTTCCTTGATGGCGCGGGGTTCGCCGAACAGATGGCCCTGTCCCATGCCGACGTCCAGCTCCAGGATATCGACGATCTGGCGTTCCGACTCGACCTTTTCAGCGATCACCTCGACGCCGTAGCGGCGGGTCAGGGCGGCGAAGTCGGCGGCCTGGATGTCGGGCATGGAGCGCAGGGGGGCGCCGCCGTCCAAATCCAGAAGCTGCTCGATCAGCAGGTCGGCCGAGACCTTGATGAACTTGACGTCCGCTCGCTGCAGATCGGCGAAGTCCAGGTCCAGCGTCTGGACCTTGTCCAGCGAGAAGCGGAAGCCCAGGTCGGCCAGCTTGGCCATGTTGCGGGCTTCGATGGCGCCGCGAGCGTCGAAGTTCGCCTGGCCCAGCTCGAAGATCAGCGCCTGGTTCAGGTCGCGGTTCTCGCTCAGGAAGTCCAGGAAGCGCGGGAAGAAGGTGTCGTCCCCCAGCGAGGTCAGGGCCACATTGCAGAAGACCCCGACCTTGCGATCCTGCCGCGCCAGCCGCCGCACGATCTGGGCGCAGCGGAACAGCAGCAGGTTGTCGATGGCCGGCACCAGGCCTTCGCCTTCGGCCAGCGACAGATATTCCGCCGGCATCATCACCCGGTCCGTCGAATCCCGCAGGCGGGTGAAGCTCTCGTAGAAGATGGTCCGGCGCTGGGGCAGGGAGACGACCGGCTGGAGATAAAGATCCACCCGGCCCTCGCTCAGCGCCTCGTGGATGGTGCGCAGCAGGACGTTGGACTGGGCCAGACGGCGGCCCTCGAAGGTCTCGACGCCGATGTTCGGCGCGGTGGACAGGCGATGGTCGATGCTGTCGCTCATCTGCTGGACCAGTGTCTCCAGCATCCGCACCTCGCCCGTCAGGGCGTCGGTGTCCGACAAGGCGCCGCTTTCGATGGCGTGCGCCAGTTCGGTCAGGGCGCCCTGAGTCGACTCCATCGCATCGGCCAGCAACCGATGCGCCTCGCGCACCTGGTCGATCTCCTTCTTCAGGGCGCGACGGGCGACGACGCCCGTGACGATGCCGTGGAAGGCGCCCAGCAGACCCAGGGCTCCAAGCGCCCCCGCCACGCCGGCGCCTGCGCCAAGGCCGGCGCGCCACAGGAAGGCGCCCACGGTCATGCCGAGGAACAGATAGGCGAAATACAGAAAGCCCGTAGTCAGGTTACGCATCGGCTGGCGGTGGCCACTCCCGGATGGAATCGCCTGAGTATCAGGCTATCAATGGCGTTCGGCTAGAGCCGGGGTGCAAATAACCCGGCGGAACCCAAGGGAAACGCAATGGAACTGTTCGATCTCACCGGCAAGGTCGCCGTCATCACCGGCTCATCGCGCGGCATCGGCAAGGCGATCGCCGAGCGGCTGGCTGAACACGGGGCCCGGGTGGTGATCTCCTCACGCAAGGCTGGCCCCTGTGACGAGGTCGCCGCCGAGATCAACGCCAAGTACGGCGAAGGCCGGGCCATCGCGGCGCCCGCCAACATCGCCTCGAAGGAGGACTTGCAGCGGCTGGTGGACGAGACCAACGCCGCCTTCGGCCAGATCGACATCCTGGTCTGCAACGCCGCCACCAATCCCTACGCCGGGCCGATGGGCGGGATCGCCGATGATCAGTTTGAGAAGATCCTGCAGAATAACGTCATCTCGAACCATTGGCTGATCCAGATGGTCGCGCCGCAGATGGTGGAGCGCCGGGACGGGGCCATCCTGGTGATTTCGTCCATCGGCGGCCTGCGCGGCAACGCCCTGATCGGGGCCTATAACATCTCCAAGGCGGCCGACATGCAGCTGGTGCGGAACCTGGCGGTGGAGTGGGGGCCGTCGAACGTGCGGGTCAACTGTATCGCGCCCGGCCTCGTCCAGACCGATTTCGCCAAATATCTGTGGGAGAACCCCGAGCTGCTGAAGACGGTGACGGAGCCCGCCCCGCTGAAAAGGATCGGCCAGCCGGATGAAATCGCCGGCACGGCGGTCTATCTGTGCAGCCCCGCTTCGGCCTATGTGACGGGGCAGACCCTTGTGGTGGACGGTGGATTGACGATTGCCTGGTAAGCGGACCGACGTAAGACAAGATCTGATCTGGCGCCTGGAGGCCTTTGGCTTCCAGGCGTTGTTTGGTTTTCTGCGCCTCTTGGGCGTCGAGCGGGCTTCGGGCCTGGGCGGCTGGCTGTTGCGGACCCTGGGGCCGAAGACGGGCACGCAGAAGACGGTGATGCGCAATCTGCGGATCGCCTTCCCCGACATGCCGGAGGCCGAGCGCGAAGTCCTGGCGCTGGAACAGTGGGACCGGACGGGGCGGACCTTCGCCGAGCTGGCGGTCATGGACCGGCTGACGCCCGAGGGCGGGCGGGTCGAGGTGGTGGGGATGGAGCGGCTGCACGCCCTGCGGGACAGCGGCAAGGCGGCGGTGCTGATCTCGGGCCATCTGGCCAACTTCGAAGTGATGGCGGCGGTGATCATGGCCTCGGGCCTGCCCTGCCAAGTGACCTATCGGGCGGCGAACAATCCCTATGTCGACGCCCTGATCCGCCAGAGCCGCGAGCGTTACGGCATCCGCCTGTTCGCGCCGAAGGGCGACGGGACGCGTGAACTGATGGCCGGCATGAAGCGGGGCGATTCGATCGCCCTGCTGGTCGACCAGAAATATAATCAGGGGCCGGAGGTCGCGTTCTTCGATCAGCCGGTCAACGCCTCGCCGGGGGCGGCGCGGCTGGCGCTGAAGTTCGGGGCGGTGATCCAGCCGCTGTCGGTGGTGCGTCTGCCGGGGGTGCGGTTCCGGGTGACGGCCCATGAACCGATACGGGTCGTCGAGACCGGAGACCGGGACGCGGACATCCTAGCGGGCGTTCAGGCGGTGAACCGCTTCGTCGAGGACCGGGTTCGCGAGGTTCCGGAAGACTGGTTCTGGGTCCACAAGCGGTGGCCCGACAAGGTCTATGCAGCGTTGAAAGACGGATCGGCGTCTACGGCGCGGCGCAGCGGCCCGTCGTAGTTGGCGGCTTCCTTGCGGCGGCGGCAGGGGCCGCAATAGGTGTCGATCTTCACGAAGGGGCGGGGGTTGAGGATGACCGACTTGATCCGCTCGATGATGGATTTGGCGGTCAGGGGCTTGGCCAGGAATTCGGTCACGCCGGCGTCGCGGGCGGCGTGGATGCGGCTTTTTTCGGCGTGGCCGCTCATCATGATGATGGGCAGGTGCATGTTGACCCCGTCCGTTCCGGTGCGGACCCGACGGGTCAGTTCGACGCCGTCCAGCGGGAACATGTTGTAGTCGATCAGGGCCAGATCGATCGGCTTTGCGCTCAGGATGTCGAGCGCCGCAGCGCCGTCGGTCGCTTCGTGGACGGTGCGGACGCCGGCGGCGCGCAGGATGGTGGAGGCGATGGCCAGCATATGGTCGTGGTCGTCGACCACCAACACGTTCAGCGATCGCAGCACTGACATCGGAGCCCCCACCGAAAAGAGCGCTGAGATTACGGGGTTATCCTTAGTCTTGCAAGCGTTGCAGTTGTATCCGGGGCGGCTCAGGGCGCGTGGGCGCCGATCAGCAATGAGGGGTCCAGATTGCGGTTGCGCCACTTCAGGCGCCAGCACAGGTGCGGGCCGGTGGCGCGGCCGGTCATGCCGACACGACCCAGGGGATCGCCGCGTCGGACGGTCTGGCCTGAAGCCACGTCCTGCTGCGACTGGTGCAGATAGGCGCTGATCAGGCCCTGTCCATGGTCGATCAGGGTCAGGCCGCCCTCGAAATGCATGTCGGGGCGGACGAAGATGACGCGGCCGTCGGCGGGAGCGCGGATCGGGGTTCCGGCGGGGGCGGCGAGGTCGACGCCATAGTGGGGCCGGGCGGGCGTGCCGTTCAGGACGCGCTGCGCCCCCCATTCGCTGGAGATGCGGAAGGCCTCGAGCGGCCAAATGAAGCCGTCGCGGAAATCGTCTGCATCGGCGTCGCTGGCGAAGGCTTCGGTCTTGACGGCGACTTCTTGCTGGATGCGGGCCAACAGGGCGGGGTCGCTGGGTTCGACCGTGGCGGGCGGCAGGCCGTCGACGCGGGTGGAGGGGAAATCATGAGGGGCGATGTCGAGGACCCGGCGGGTCGTGCGATCGCCGGAGCGGACGGCGATCTCGACCCCGGCGGGGGCGTCGCGGTCGAAGCCGACGACGAAGAGGCCGTCGGCCGAGGCGTTGGACAGGGCCTCGCCGTCCACGAAGATCAGGGCGCCGGGTTCGGTGCGACCCAGGGCGTAGCCGCCCTGACGCCAGGCGCCGTTCAGAACCAGATCGAGTTCATCCCGCGCCGGAGCGGAGGCTCCCAGTCGATGCGGCGACGCTACGACTGCGCCGACGCCCAGCAGCAGGGCGCGGCGCCCGATCACCCCGCCTTCATCCCTTCGATAAACTCGGCCGGGCCGAGATAGGCTTCTTGCCGGGTCGGGCTCCAGTAGCGGAGGGTCTCCAGCGGGATGGGCTGTTCAGTGACGGCGCAGCGGACGAAGCGTCCGGGTTTCAGAACAGCGAATTCGCCGTCGCCGTAGTGAAGGGTCGCCTGTGCGGAAAGGGTCGTGTCCATGGTGCGCAGTTAACGATGATCGGTCGCTGAGGCCAAGGAGAGTTTCACGCCGTGGCCGGATTGGGCGCGGCCTGTTCGGCCTTGTGGTCGATCGCCGCCTGTTTGGCCTCGGGCGTGCCGGCCACTGGAGGACGGGGGCGTCCGCCCATCCGGTCGGTGAACAGGAAGACGAAGGGATTCAGCGAGATCGACAGCAGGGCGGCGGCCAGGATCAGGTCTCGTGGGTCTCGCGGCTCATGGCGCCCAGGCTGACGCCCAGGGCGGCCAGGATGAAGGAGAATTCGCCGATCTGGGCCAGGGCGGCGGCGACGGTCAGGCCGGTCGGCCGGTCCAGTTTGAAAGTATGTGTGATGACCAGGGCGGCGGCCGACTTGCCGATGATGATGATGCCCAGGACGCCGAGCACTGCCCAGGGCTGACGCACCAGGATCATCGGGTCGAACAACATGCCGACCGAGACGAAGAAGAGGACGGCGAAGGCGTCGCGTAGGGGCAGGGACCGTTCGGCGGCGTTGTGGCCCAAGGGCGAGGCGTTCATCACCAGCCCGGCCAGGAAGGCGCCCAGGGCGAACGAATGGAACAGATAATAGGCCAGCCAGGCGATGCCGAGGGCGATGGCCAGGACGCCCAGGGTGAAGAGTTCGCGCGACCGGGTGTGGGCGATGCGGACCAGCAGCCACGGCACCAGCTTGCCGCCGACGACCAGCATGCCGACGACGAACAGGACGACCTTCAGCAGGGTCCAGCCGACATTCAGGCCCAGGGCCGCCAGATCGGTCTGGGCGCCGGCGGGCAGGATGATCATGGGCAGCATGACCAGGGCGATGACGATGACCAGATCCTCGACGATCAGCCAGCCCACGGCGATACGGCCGATCTCGCCCTTGACCTGTTTGCGCTCTTCCAGGGCGCGCAGCAGGACGACGGTGGAGGCGACGGACAGGGCGAAGCCCATCAGCAGGGCCTCGACGTCGCCGAGCTGAAGAACGAAGCGGCCGAGGGCCCAGCCGAGGACCGTGGCGACGCTGATCTGGACCAGGGCGCCGGGGATGGCCACCTTGCGGACCTGCATCAGATCCTTGGGCGAGAAGTGCAGACCGACGCCGAACATCAGCAGGATGACGCCGATCTCGGCCAGTTGGGGCGCCAGTTCGGTGTCGGCGACGAAGCCGCCCGTATAGGGGCCGACGACGACGCCGGCGACCAGATAGCCGACCAGGGGCGACAGTTTCAGGCGATTGGCCAACATGCCGAACACGAAGGCGAGGACGAAGCCTCCGACCAGGGTGAGGATCAGGCTGTCGGCATGCGGCATTGAGGCTCCTGTCGCGAGCGAGGGGAAGATTTTCGGATAGGCTTCAGGTGGGGCGCTTCGCCCCGTCTGACAAGATGACGCAGTGTCGCGTCGGGCACGGGTTTTCGCCTTCGCCGTTTTTGCGGCGAAGTTCGGGGAGGGCGTGGGACGCCGGGTCTGCACCCGGGGTTTGAAGTTTTAAGTACCGTTTCGGCGCAGTCGTCGTCCCACGCGGTCGTTTTCCACACGCACTCCGGCTGGCGGCCCTCGTCTTCGAGCCTTGCCGGATCGGCGGGCCGCCTTGCGACGGCTTCGCCGGGGCGGACCTGCCGATTGAAAATCGACAGCGGTCCGCTTTCCGAAGCGTGCGGCGAGCAGGAGGCGGCATCCATCGCCGCCCCTAAGGACCCCGGCGGTCTCCTTCCCGCCGGCTTCATCGCTCGACCACAGCCCCGCCGCCGTCAGGGCGCTGGATCCGACGCCCTCCCCATCGGCGGGGATGAGAGGAGGTTACGCGCGTCGGATGCTATGGCGCGGAAGTCGGGGTGAGATTCTTTTAGGGCGTTGAAATCGTTGAGAGCTGGGCAGCGTCATTGTGCGCGCTGACCTAGGTGATTGAACATCATTTTCGTCATTCCGGGCGGAGGGCCGCTTGGCCCGGAGACCCGGAACCCAGCGGCGCGCGAGAGCGCGAACCTGTCGCGGACTCGCTGGTCCAGCATCGTGCGGCGGATAGATTTCGCCTTCGGCGCCGCTGGGTTCCGGGTCTCCGCTGCGCTTCGCCCGGAATGACGAAAGAGGGAAAGGGGGGGCGTCACCTTTCCGGGCGCGGGGGTGGATCATTGGGGTGGAGGCAGCGTCATTGTGCGCGGTGGCCCCTCTTATCTTTCGTCATTCCGGGCGGAGGGCCGCTTGGCCCGCAGACCCGGAACCCAGCGGCGCGCGCGAGCGCGAACCTGTCGCGGACTCGCTGGTCCAGCATCGTGCGTCGGATAGATTTCGCCTTCGGCGCCGCTGGGTTCCGGGTCTCCGCTGCGCTGCGCCCGGAATGACGAAAGAGGGAAGGGGGGGCGTCACCTTTCCGGGCGCGCGGGTGGATCATTGGGGTGAAGGCAGCGTCATTGTGCGCGCTGGCCCCTCTTATCTTTCGTCATTCCGGGCGGAGGGCCGCTTGGCCCGCAGACCCGGAACCCAGCGGCGCGCGAGAGCGCGAACCTGTCGCGGACTCGCTGGTCCAGCATCGTGCGTCGGATGGATTTCGCCTTCGGCGCCGCTGGGTTCCGGGTCTCCGCTGCGCTTAGCCCGGAATGACGAAAGAAGGGGGGCTGGCGTCATCTCTCCGCGCGTGAATGGGGAGGTGAGTGTGTGAAGGCAGCGTCATTTTGCGCGGTGCGGCGTCAAAGAGCCCCTCCGTCTCGCCGCTGCGCGTCGATCCACCTCCCCACTGCGTGGGGAGGAGACAGGCGCCGCCGCCGCGTCTCCTCCCCGCTTTGCGGGGAGGGGGACCGCCGCGCCTCTTGCGCGGTGGTGGAGGGGCTCTTAGCCGCGAATTCGCTTTCGAGCCTTGACTAGAACCAACCGCTGCGGCGCCAGCGGTCGTCGCCGCGGTAGCGGTCGTCGGGGATGTAGCGGCCGTCGCGGTCGTACCAGCCGTAGCCCTGCTGATAGCGGTCGTAGCCGTCCAGGGCATAGCCGTGGTCGTAGTATTGGCCGTCCTCGGCTTCCCACCAGTCGCGGGGATAGGGGGTGTACTGACATTCGTAGTCGCGGGCGCGATTGCCCCAGGACGGGGCGTAGCGGTCGCGGTAACGGCTTTCGAAGCGGGGGCGGCACAGGTCACGCGACCAGACGCGGTTGTCGTGGGCCTCGATATTGGCGCGGTCCTCGGCGTAGATGGCCTCGCGGACGCCGGCGAAACTGTTGCCGGTGACGACGGCCCGGCCCGAGGCGGCGGCGACGCCGACCTGGCTGACGCGGACGCGGTTCTGATCGAAGACGAGCTCGCCGTTATAGAGGACGGCGCCCTTGTCGCCCTTGCAGATCCGGCTGTTGGAGACCGAGACCGAGGCGCCCTCGACCGCCACGCCCTCGACATAACCGCAGATCTTGGCGTTGCTGATGGCGACCTGGCCGTAGTCGCGGGCGGATCGGACGATGACGCCGATGGCGCGGGGGCCGAAATTGTTCGGCTGTTCCGAGCCGATCAGGGTGACCGAGGTCAGGGTGGAGGGGGCGCCGGAGCCCGGCGTCAGATCGACGCCCGACTGGGCCCCGGTGATGGCCAGCTCGTACAGGGTGGCGGCGGCGCCGTCGGCGACGATGGCGGCCGAGACGGTGCGGGCGTCGATCAGGACGTCGCGCAGGTCCAGCAGGCCGCCGTCGGCGTAGATGGCGGCCTCGTCCCCGGCGTGGCGGAAGCCGACCCGGCTCATGACGATCTCGGCGTTGTAGCCGACCACGCAGGCGGCGTCGCCGGCGCGGGGTGAGGCGAAGACCAGGTCGCGAACCTCGACCCGGACGCCGGGCGCGACGGTCAGGCAGGGCAGGCCGTCCGGCGCCTGGAGGGTCGGGGTCGCCGCGTCCCAGCGGCGCGGATCGAAGCCGCTGTCGCCGATGATGGTCATCGGCTTGTCGATGTTGAGCCAGCCGACGCAGGCGCCGGCCCGGGCGCGGATGATCAATGTGCCGCCGGGGCGCACGCGCTGGACCGCGCTTTCGATCGCGCCCGAGCCGGGATTGCCGCCGCAGTCGACCAGGACGACTTCCTCCTGGTGCGGGGGACGGGGCAGGGGACGCCAGTCGGGGCCGCGATAACGGCCGTAGTCGTAGCGGCGATGGGCGCGCGGGCGGCTGCGGGTCGGCGGGTCCAGCAGGACGCCGAAGTTCGGCCGCGTCTGGGCCTCGACCTTGGCGGCGACCTGAGCCTGAACCGGGTCGGGCAGGGCGGTGACGGCGGAAAGGGCGAAGGCCGCGAGGAGCGAGACTTTCGCGAGCGAGCGGATGTTCATGCGACCAGACCCCCCTGTTAACGGCGCTGTTGTTGGGCGCGGGACACCTGGGACAGCAGGGCCTGCAAACGCGAGGCCGAGGGGCCGAAGCCCGACAGCGCGGATTCGATGCGGAAGGCGACGGCGTCGGCCTTGTCCTGATCCGCCACCCCGGCGACGCCGAGGGCGAAATAGGTGGACATGGCGAACTTGGCCTCGGGGCTGCCCTGGCGGGCCGCCTCGCTGAACCATTTGAACGACCGTGCGTAGTCGGCGGGCAGGCCGATCCCCTCGGCGTACATGACCGCCAGCACCAGCTGGGCCTCGGACGAGCCGTTGACGGCCGCCAGCTGAATGGCGCGGACCCGTTCGACCGGGGACAGCCGGCTTTCGGTCGCATGGCCGATCATGGCCTCGAAGGCCTCGATCTGTTGCCGGGACAGCTGTTCGGGGGCGGTGACTGTCTCCTGGGTCACGCCCAGATAACGCAGGGCGCGGCCGACATGGATGAAGGGCAGTTCGCCCTGAAGCCGCGACAGGGCGTATTCATAGGCGTCGCCGCGCGGGCGGCTTTCGTCCGAGAAGGGCACGCCCGAAGCCGGCGCCTCCAGCGGGTAGAATTCGAACGGGGGCGTCCACTGGCGGGCCTTGGCCTCGACGAAGCCGGCGTACTGGGCGCGGCCGGGCGAGGAGCGTTCGAAGTCCTTCATCAGCACATAGGCGCCGACGTCGCCGGTCTGGACCGCCAGATAGTTGTAGAGATAGGCGTCGACGTCGTTGCGCTGGAACAGGTTGACCGCCGCCCAGTAGCCGCCGCGCGAGCGGGGCTGGGCCAGGCCTTTACCGTCGGGCTTGCGGCCCAGGGCCTCGCGGGCCTCGCGATTGTCCGCAGGCTCGCCGAACGGGCCGTAGAGGCCGTCGTGCAGACGGGCCAGGGTGCGATAGCCTTCGGCGTCCTGGGTCGACAGAATGTAGATGACGCGGTCGCGCACCGCCTCCTGCTCTTCGCGGCTCATCCGCGACAGCTGGCGGTCCAGCACCTGATAGGCGCGGTGGCGTTCGAAGGCGCGGCAGTCGTCGTATTTCGACAGGGGGCGCAGGCCGCCGCCGAACACGCCGCCCTTGCGGTCCACCCCGTTGATCGGGGCGTAGCCCTCGTCATTGGCCAGGGCCATGGCGTACCAGACCGAGCTTTCGATCGGATCTTCGATATTCTTGTCGGTGGCGCGGACGGCGGCGTAGCGCGAACCCAGCTCGAGCTGGGCGAAGACGTCGCCGCGGAAGGCGGCGCGGCGCAGGTGGCGCAGACCGGCCTCCTGGGCGTTGAACTCGGACCCCGTGATCGAGGCGGGGCGGGGGCAGGACAGGGCGGCGTCGTTCTGGCCGCCGCGCCGCCAGAAGGCGGGGGCGCCGTCGCCGCAGCTGGCCAGCAGCAGGACGGCGATCAGCAGGACCAGAACCGCCACGGCTCCGCCGGCCAGGGGCATGCGATGCCGCTGGAGCCGGGACGGACCGCGATCCGCGTTGTCGTACTCCCCCATACTGTCCTGTCGCTCCCCAAAGCCCCGTGTTCGACGCGACGCAGGGCGGCGCGCAGGCGCCGACAGGTCAGACCGTCAAACATGGTTAACGATGTTTTGCGACAAAGCGGCGCCACAGCAAGCGACATTTTTCGGGTGTTCGAACCTTGTTGTGCGATTTCCGATATTTAAGAAATTGAGCTTTCTGCGCGGAGGCTCGCTTCCGGGGGCGCCGCCGCCTATATCGGCTGCGAATCGAAGGAGCCGCCCATGTCCTATGTCGCCCGCGACGACCGCCCCGCCGACAAGGCGGACCGTTACGCCGAGGTCGAGGCCGAGATTCTGGCCGTGCTGGATGGGGAGCCGAATCTGACGGCGCGGATGGCGACCGTGGCCTCGATGCTGGCCGACGCCTTCGACCATTATTTCTGGACGGGCTTCTATGTCGTGGCGCCGGACAAGACGCCGGATGGGGCCGACGAACTGGTGGTCGGGCCGTATCAGGGCACGCTGGGATGCCTGCGGATCGCCTTCGGGCGCGGCGTGTGCGGGACGGCGGCGGCGACGCGCCAGACCCAGCTGGTCGAGGACGTCCACGCCTTCCCCGGCCATATCGCCTGCGACAGCCGCTCGGCCAGCGAGATCGTCGTGCCGGTGCTGGACGCCTCGGGCGAATTGATCGCCGTGTTCGACGTGGATGCGACGACGCCGGCGGCCTTCGACGCGGTGGACCAGGCGGGGCTGGAGCGGCTGATGGCCAAGGTCTTCGCCGCCGGTTGAGCGGAAACACAGGGGGAGGGGATGGAGGACGAGATGACGCAACGGGTGATGGTGATTACCGGCGGGCACGGGGTGCTGGGCCGGGCCGTGCTGGAGGCTGCGCGGGCGGCGGGTCTGGCGGTGGCGGTCATCGACCACGCCGAGGGTCATCCGGTTCCGGCCGGGGTGCTGGAGATCGGCGGGGTCGACCTGACCGACCCGGCCCAGGCCGAGGGGGCCGTGGCCTCTGTCATCAGCCGGTTCGGGCGGCTGGATGTGCTGGCCAATATCGCCGGCGGGTTCGTGTGGCAGACGACTGAGGATGCGGCGCCGGCCTGGGAGCGGATGCAGGCGCTGAACCTGACCACCGCCCTGAACGCCAGCCGCGCGGCCCTGCCCTATCTGAAGGCTGCGAGCGACGGGCGGATCGTCAATGTCGGCTCGGCCGCTGCGCTGAAGCCCGGCGCAGGCATGGGGGCCTATGGGGCGGCCAAGCTGGGCGTCCACGCCCTGACCCAGGCCCTGGCGGAGGAGCTGAAGACGACGGCGGTGACGGTCAACGCCGTCCTGCCCTCGATCATCGACACCCCGGCCAACCGCAAGGACATGCCGGACGCCGATCCGGCGACCTGGGTCGCGCCGGCCGATCTTGCGGCGGTGATCCTGTTCCTGGCCTTGCCCGAGAGCCGGGCCATGACCGGCGCCCTGGTGCCGGTGACCGGGCGGGTCTGATGCGGGGCGATCTGGTCCGCAGCGTCCTGTATCTGCCGGCGTCGAATGCACGGGCGGTGGAGAAGGCGCGGACCCTGGACTGCGACGTGGCCATTCTGGACCTCGAGGACGCGGTGGCGCCCGAGGCCAAGGTCGAGGCGCGGGCGGCGGCGGTGGCGGCGGTTCGGGCCGGAGGATTTGGGCCGAGGCTGGGGGTGCGGATCAACGGTCTGGACAGCGAGTGGGGCGAGGATGACCTGGACGCCTTGGCGGAGGCGGGCGCCGGCCTGATCGTCGCGCCCAAGGTGGAGACGGTGGAGACGGTCCACGCGATCTCGGCCCGCGCGCCGGGGGCCGCCCTGTGGGCCATGATCGAGACGCCGCGTGGGCTGATCGCCCTGAACGACATTGCGGGCGCGGGCGGGCGGCTGGACGGGCTGATGCTGGGGGTCAACGACCTGGCCAAGGCGCTGGGGACGGGCGCAGCGCCGGATAGAGAGCCGTTCAAGCCGTGGCTGGCGGCCCTGGTGGTCGCGGCGCGGGCGCACGGGCTGGTGGCGATCGACGGGGTTTTCAACCGGATCGAGGATGCGGACGGACTGGCGGCCGAGGCGGCGCAGGGGCGGCTGTACGGGTTCGACGGCAAGAGCCTGATCCATCCGTCGCAGATCGCGCTCGCCAACGCCGCCTTCTCGCCGTCCGAGGCGGAGGTCGAGGCGGCCCGCGCCGTGGTGGCGGCCTTCGCCGCGCCGGAGGCCGAGGGCCGGGGCGCGATCCGGGTGGGGGGCGCCATGGTCGAGCGTCTGCACCTGGTCCAGGCCGAGGCCGTGCTGGCGCGCCACAAAGCCGCGAGCCGATGACGGCGCCGACCGTCCACAGATGCTGATCCGATTAAGTATCTTGCCGGGTTGCGGGACTCGCGCTGGAGGCGAATGAAGGGGTCTGTTTCTGATCGGACGTCGATATGGACGACCTTGACATCATCCCGGACCTGGATCCCGCCGGCCGAACCTACCGGCGATTTATCGGCTGGGGCGGCGCGGTGATCTTCTCGCTGCTGGTCTGGGCGGCGGTGTTTCGGCTGATCGGCGACGGACTGGAGCGCCAAAGCGCGTGCCGCTCCGACAGCGCGGCGACGACCTCGCGCTCGGTCCAATGTCCGTAGGGCGACGAAGCTCAGTTTCCTATTGCCGCCGGACACTGTAGGAAGCCCGCCCTTCAAGGAGCCGGGTCATGACCACGCCACAGCCGCTGACGATCGGCATCGACTTCGGCACGACCAATTCCGTCGTTGCGGTGGCGGACCCGACGAACGGGGCCATTCTGGTGCAGTTCGTGGTCGAGGGCGGCGAAAGTTCGACCTTCCGCTCGGCCCTGAGCTTCCAGTTCCATGCGGCCGAGGGCGACGGGCGGCCCGAGCGGGTGGTCGAGGCCGGGCCCTGGGCCATCGAGGCCTATGTCGAGGATCCCCACGACACCCGGTTCATCCAGTCGTTCAAGACCTTCGCCGCCAGCGCCGCCTTCACCGAGACCCGTATCCACGACCGGCGCTATACGTTCGAGGACCTGCTGGCGGCCTTCCTGCTGAAGCTGCGTCAGCATGCGGGGGCGGCCATGGCCGATCTGCCGCCGCGCGTCATCGTGGGCCGGCCCGTGACCTTCGCCGGGGCGCGGCCGGACGAGGCCCTGGCGCTGGAGCGGTACGAGACCGCCTTTCGCCGGCTGGGGTTCGAGGACGTCCGCTACGCCTATGAGCCGGTCGGCGCCGCCTTCTATTTCGCGCGGACCCTGAAACAGGACGCGACGGTGCTGGTCGCCGACTTCGGCGGGGGCACCAGCGACTTTTCGATCATTCGCTTCGAACGGACGCCAGACGGGCTGAAGTCCACGCCCCTGGCGCGGTCGGGGGTCGGGGTGGCGGGCGACGCCTTCGACTATCGGATCATCGACAATCTGGTGTCGCCGGAACTGGGCAAGGGCAGCTTCTACGCCAGCGTCGGCAAGACCCTGCCGGTGCCGCAGCGCTATTATTCGGCCTTCGCCCGCTGGGATCAGCTGGCCCTGCTGCGGGCGTCGCGCGACATGCGCGACATCCGTGGCCTGGCCACGACCTCGCTGGAGCCCGAGAAGATCGACCGGCTGATCGAGGTGCTGGACGACAATCACGGCCACGCCCTGTACCGCGCGGTCTCGACGCTGAAACAGGATCTGTCGGCGGCCGAGGCGGCGGACTTCTCGTTCGTGGCGGGCGATGTGCGGATCGAGAAGCCGGTCACGCGGGCCGAGTTCGAGACCTGGATCGCGCCCGAACTGACCGCCATCGAAACGGCCCTGGACGAGGCGCTGGAAGAGGCGATGCGCGTTTCGGGCCTGGCGCCGGAGGCGATCGACCGGGTCTTCCTGACCGGCGGCACCTCCCTGACCCCCGCCGTGCGGAGGATGTTCCATCGCCGGTTCGGGGCGGAGCGGATCGAGACCGGCGGCGAGTTCGAGTCCATCGCCGCTGGCCTGGCCCTGATCGGTCTTCAGCCGGACGTGGAGCGGTGGACGCAGGGGGCGTGAACCCCCGTCCGTCACTCCCCGTCCGTCACCCTCGGACTTGTTCCGAGGGCCTACGCCGGCGGCGGGCAGGAACGGCGAGACAGTGGGTTTGCTCTAACCGCTGCTGCGGCGGAAAAGTGGGCCCTCGGAACAAGTCCGAGGGTGACGGTTGGGGGGCTGGCCCAGCTCAGTCCTGACGCCGCGCGTCTTGCGCCAGACGGTCCGCGTCGCGGTCCATCTCGTCCGCTCTGGCGGGCAGGCTGGCGGAGAGCGCGACCAGTTCGGCGTCGGTGACGCGGTTGCCGCGCGCGCGGTTCTCGGCGATCTGGCGGGCGCGGTAGGCGGGGTCGCGAAGGCGGACGGCTTCGGCCCGCATCTCCTGCGCGCCCTTGCGCATCTGTTCGGCGCCCAGGGCCATCTGGCGACGGGCGTCCACGCGGGCGCTGGCCGCTTGGAGCCGGGCCTGTTCACCCATGCGCCGCGCCTTTTCGCCTTCGACGCGGGCCTGTTCGCCCCGGGCGCGGGCCTGGGCGGCATGAGCGCGGGCCTGGTCGCCGTCGAGGCGGGCGATCTCGGCTCGGGCGCGGCTTTCTTCGGCCCGGGCTCGGGCTTGGTCGGCACCGCGACGGGCCTGGTCGGCTCGGCGACGGGCTTCGTCGGCGCGTGCGCGGGCCTGATCGGCTTGGGCTCGGGCTTGGTCGGCCGCCGCGCGTTCCGCGGGAGAGGGATCGCCCCTGTAGGTGTAGGTGTAGCTTGAGCTGAAGATGGGCGGCGCCGGGGGAGCGGGCGGCGCAGGAGGAGCGGGAGGCGCGGGCGGCGCAGGCGGCGCAGGCGGCGCGGGCGGGACGACCATCGACGGCGGGGCAGGCGGTTCCGGCTGGGCGGGCGGGGCCGGGGGTTCGGGCGTCTCGGGCGCTTCAGGCGGCGGGGGCGGGCCGGCCCAGTCCTGACGGCTCAGCTCGAGCGCGGCCAAGGGCGTGGCGACAGCGGCGAGGGCGGCGACGGTCAGGGCGACGGTCAGCGGGCGACGGCGGGACGGCGTGTTCGACATGATGCAGGCGATCCTTGTCTTCAGGGTGCGGGCGTCGGCGGCCATGGGGCTGGCGGCGCAGGGAATGGAGCGGGGGACGGGATGTGCGGCCAGGCGGACCAGGGCGCGGGCGTAGACCTGACGGTCCACGGTGGTCAGGGCGTCGGCGTCGGCGGCCTCTTCGGTGCGGGCGACCAGGTCGAGGTGCAGGGCCCAGACCAGGGGGTTGAACCAGAACAGGGCCAGGCTGAGCCGCGACAGGACCAGGAAGACCCAGTCCTTGCGCCGCAGATGGGCCAGTTCGTGGGCGAGGATGGCGGGGGCGGCCTGGCGTTCGGCGAGACTGGTCGGATCGACCAGGATGACGCCGGGTGCGGCGCCCCAGCTGAGCGGACCTGACAGGCGGTCATTGGCGATCAGGCGCGGCGGTTGGCCGGTGGTCTGGGTGTCCAGCGCGGCGCGCCAGGCGGGGCATTTGACCGCGCGGCCTTCCTGGGTCCAGCGCTCCAGGGTGTGCAGGCCCAAGAGCAGCCGTCCGGCGACCGCCGCGACGCCGATCAGCCAGACCAGGCCGACGATCAGCGCGGGGGTGGGCCAGGGCAGGGCGCCGGAGATTTCGACCCCGGCGACGGGGCCGACCTCGCCCTGCCACATGGGCAGGGTTTGGGGCGTGATTAGGGGTTCGGCGGCGGGCAGAAGCGCCAGTTCCAGCGACGGCAGGACCGCCATGATCACCGGCAGGGCCAGCAGCAGACAGGTCACGCCGCGCAGGATGTCGACCCGGTCGACCGGCCGCTGGGCCAGAAGCCGCGAACAGGCCAGGCCGGCGCCGGCGATCAGGCTGGACTTGACCAGCAGGGACAGCAGAAGGGCCCAGGTCACGACTCGCGCTCCACGGATTCGTCGATGATGCGTTCGAGGGCGGCGGCCTCTTGCGGCGTCAGCTTCTGGCCCAGGCCCAGCAGGGCGGTGGCGGCGCTGGCGGCCGAGCCGGCGAAGAAGGTGTCGATCATCCGTTGCAGGGCGCCGGCGGCGACGGCCTCGGTGCGCTGGACCGGGCTGTAGACATAGCCGTCGGGGCCAGGGGCGCGTTCGATCAGACCCTTGGCCTCCAGCCGCGACAACAGGGTGCGGACGGCGGAGTCGCTGATCGGGTCGGACAGGGCGTTGCGGACGGCGGCTGCGGCGCCCTTCTCGAGCCGACACAGGGTCTCGAAGATCTCGCGCTCGCGGCGGGGCAGGGATTCGATCATGAGGCTGTTCCCGGGACTGTTGACGCTACATATGTAGCGCTACATGTGTAGTGGATTGGGGCGGGAATGAGGCGGGGGGATGAACTCGCGGTAGGGTCAGGCGTCCCTTCTTTCGTCATTCCGGGCGCGGCGCAGCGGAGACCCGGAACCCAGCGGCGCGCGTGAGCGCGAACCTGTCGCGGACTCACTGCCTGAAAATTGTGCGGCGTACAGATTTCGCCTTCGGCGCCTCCCCCGGTCCCGCTTCGCGGGCCGGAGGATGACGAGGGGTTCCGGGTCTTCGGGCCAAGCGGCCCGGCGCCCGGAATGACGAAAGTAGAGGGAGCGCTTAGAGCAGAACCTCGCGGCCCTCGGCGGCGCTGCGGAGACCCGCGTCGAGGATGCGCATGACGGTCAGGGCCTGGTCGGCGGGGACCGGGGGCGGGCCTTCACCCCGGATGGCGTCGCGGACGGCGGCGTAGAAGGCGGGGTAATCGCCGCGTTCGGGCGCAGGGGTGGTGCGGAGGGTTTGGCCGTCGATCTGTTTCGTCAGGACGCCGGGCGCGGGGTCGAGGCCCCAGTCGGGGTGGCCGGGGCGAAGGCCGGCCTTGGACTGGCTCTCCTGGGCGTCGAGGCCGTGTTTGATGAAGCTGCCGCCTGTGCCGTGGACGACGTAGCGGAGGCTGGCGTCGGCGGCGAGGTGGCTCATGTTCAGGATGACACGCAGCCGGTCGTAGCGCAGCAGGACGTGGGCGTAGTCGATGGCGGTGGCGCCGACGCGCTGGGCCTGGAGGTCGGCGTAGACGGCGAGCGGCGGGCCGAACAGCTGCACCGCCTGGTCGATCAGGTGCGGGCCCAGGTCGGCCCAGACGCCGCCGTCGCGCTGGTCCTTCCAGCGGTCGGTGACGGTGGGGCGGAAGCGGTCGTAGTGGCTTTCGAACACGGCGATGTCGCCCAACTCGCCCTCGGCGATCAGCCGGCGCAGGGTCAGGAAGTCGGCGTCCCAGCGGCGGTTCTGGAAGACGCTGAAGACGCCGGGGGCATCGGCCGCGACGGCGGCGACGGCTTCGGCCTGCTCAAGCGTGGCGGCGAAGGGCTTGTCCACCACGACCGACTTGCCGGCCTGAAGCGCGGCGATCGACTGGTCGGCGTGCAGGGCGTCGGGGGTGGCGACGACGATCAGGCCGATGTCGTCACGGGCCAGGGCGGCGTCCAGATCGGGCAGGACATCGACGTCCGGCAGGTCGGCGTGGACGGCTTCAGGGCGCGACGAGACGACGGCGGTCAGGCGCAGGCCGGGGGTCGCCGCGATCAGGGGGGCGTGGAAGGTCTGGCCCGCCAGGCCATAGCCGACGACGGCGACGCCGATGGGTGCGTGTGAGGTCATGCCCCGATCAATAGCGGTCCGGACGGGGTCCATCCAGCACATAGGGCACCACGCCGCGCTCATTCTCGGGCACGTGAAGGGCGCGGTCCAGGGGCGGGAAGGCGCGCTGGGTGCAGTCGGTGCGCTCGCAGATGCGGCAGCTGACGCCGATCCGGGCGGCGGGGCCGTTCAGGTCCAGACCGGCGGCATAGACCAGGGATCCGGCGTGTTCGACCTCGCAGCCCAGGGACAGGGCGTAGCGGCGGTCGTTGGCCAGGTAGGAGCCGCTGGGCTTGGACACGCTGCGGGCGATGGAGATGTAGCGCGAGCCGTCGGGCATTTCGGCCAACTGGACCCCGATCCGGTCGGGCGTGGCGAAGGCTTCGTGGACATTCCATAGGGGGCAGGCGCCGCCGAAGCGGGCGAACTGGAAGCGGGTGGCGCTGTGGCGTTTGGTGATGTTGCCGGCCATGTCCACGCGGGCGAAATAGAAGGGCACGCCGCGCCAGCCGGGCCGTTGCAGGGTCGAGAGGCGGTGGCAGACCTGTTCGAAACTGACCTGGAACCGGGTGCGCAGCCGGTCGATGTCGTGCTTTTCCGCCCGCGCCGCCTCGAGGAAGGCGCGATAGGGCAACAGGAGCGCGCCGGCGGCGTAGTTGGCCAGGCCGACGCGGGCCACGTCGCGCGCGGCCTGGGTGCGGAAGGCGGCCTGATCCAACTCGGTCTCGATGAGGTCGCGGAAGGACAGCAGGGCCAGCTGGTGGGCCAGCTGGAAGGATCGGGTCGCGCCGGGCTGCCAGGCGTCAAGGCTCAGGATGCGACTGGCGGGGTCGTAGCGGCGCAGGGCCTCCTGGCCGGCGACATAGACGGTGCGGACCCCGTGCCGGTCGGCCAGCAGGGTCTCCAGCGCCCGTTCGATCGGGCCGTCCTGGGGGACCGCCGCCGCCAGGGCCTCGGCCGCCGTGTCCAGGCTGTCGACGTAGTTGTCGCGGTAGTGGAAGAAGTCGCGGACCTCCTCGTAAGGCAGCAGGGCGACGCGGGCGCCCAGTTCGTCGCGGCCCAGGGTGTCGTCCAGCGCCTTCACCCGCTCGTCCAGCTGGCGGAAGGCCTGGTGCAGGGCCAGGAACTGATGGGCCAGGCGCGGGGTGTTGGCGACGGCCTGTTTCAGCTCGGCCGCCGTCGGGGGCTCGGCCCCGCCGCTGACCGGGCCGGCGATGTCGGTGGTGGCCTCGCGCAGGTCGGCGATCAGGCGGGCGTCGCCCTCAAGATCGAACAGGCTGGCGTCGATATGGAAGGCGCGGGTCAGGGCGATCAGGACGCGGGCGGTGGCCGGGCGCTGATTGGTCTCGATCTGCGACAGATACGACGGCGACAGACCCAGCCGCTCGGCGCAGGCCTCCAGCGTCCAGCCGCGCGCCTCGCGCAGCTTGCGCAGCTTGGCGCCCAGAAAAAGCTTCTCAGCCATTCGCAAGTTTGCAGTTCATCGTCGCCGCCTTTGCAAGTCCGCGCAGTTCCGCATCTTTTGCAAAGTTGCGTTTGCCAATTTGCGATGAAGGCGCCACGCCTTGCCGTTCGAACACGAGGCCTAAACCGATCATGACTCAAGCCATCCTTGAAGAACTGGAGCGTCGTCGCGCCGCCGCCAAACTGGGCGGTGGGGAAAAGCGTATCGCCGCCCAGCACGCCAAGGGCAAGCTGACGGCGCGCGAACGCATCGACGTTCTGCTGGACGAGGGCTCCTTCGAGGAGACCGACATGTTCGTGGAACACCGCAGCCACGACTTCGGGATGGAGACGCAACGCATCCCCGGCGACGGGGTGGTGACGGGGCGCGGGACCATCGGTGGGCGGCTGGTCTATGTCTTCTCCAAGGATTTCACGGTGTTCGGCGGCAGCCTGTCGGGCGCCCATGCGGCCAAGATCGTCAAGTTGCAGAAGATGGCCCTGACGACCGGCGCGCCGATCATCGGCCTGTTCGACGCCGGCGGGGCGCGGATCCAGGAGGGGGTCGAGAGCCTGGCCGGATACGCCGACATCTTCCTGCAGAACACCCTGGCCAGCGGCGTCATTCCCCAGATCAGCGTGATCATGGGGCCGTGCGCGGGGGGCGACGTCTATTCGCCGGCCATCACCGACTTCATCTTCATGGTGAAGGACACGAGCTATATGTACGTGACCGGCCCCGATGTGGTGAAGACCGTCACCAACGAAGTGGTCAGCCACGAGGATCTGGGCGGGGCGCGGGTCCATGCGGGCAAGTCGGGCGTGGCGGACGGGGCGTTCGAGAACGATCTGGAGGCCCTGTCGGAGGTGCGGCGCCTGATCGGCTTCCTGCCCCTGTCGAACCGCGAAAAGCCGCCGGTGCGTGAGAGCTATGACGAGCCGGAACGGGACGAGCCGTCGCTGGACACCCTGATCCCGGCCAATCCGAACCAGCCCTATGACATGAAGGAGCTGATCCTGAAGGTGGTCGACGAGGCCGACTTCTTCGAGATCGGCGCCGACTTCGCCAAGAACATCATCTGCGGCTTCGGCCGGCTGGACGGCCAGACGGTCGGGATCGTCGCCAACCAGCCCCAGGTGCTGGCGGGGGTGCTGGACATCGATTCAAGCCGCAAGGCCGCGCGGTTCGTGCGCTTCTGCGACGCCTTCGATATTGCGCTGGTGACCTTGGTGGACGTGCCGGGCTTCATGCCGGGGACCAAGCAGGAGTACGGCGCCCTGATCAAACACGGGGCCAAGCTGCTGTTCGCCTATGCCGAGGCGACGGTGCCGAAACTGACCCTGATCACGCGCAAGGCCTATGGCGGCGCCTATGATGTGATGAGTTCGAAACACCTGCGCGGCGACGTCAACTACGCCTGGCCCACCGCCGAGATCGCGGTCATGGGCGCCAAGGGGGCGGTCGAGATCATCTTCCGCAAGGAGGCCGGCGACCCGGCGGCCCTGGCGGCGCGGGAGGCGGAGTACAAGGACCGGTTCGCCAACCCGTTCGTGGCGGCGGGGCTGGGATACATCGACGACGTCATCATGCCGCACGGGACGCGGCGGCGGCTGGTGAAGGCGTTGCGGACGCTGAAGAACAAGGTCCAGGAGAACCCCTGGAAGAAGCACGATAATATTCCGCTGTGAGCATAGCCCGTGACTGACCCTGACCCCATTGCCGAAATTGCGGAATCGCTGGCGGAACGGCACGAGAATTATCGAAAAACGGTACTAGATACGCAGCCATTTAAGGACGCACTCCGCTACCTGGACGGGATCGGACAGGATTTTTTGCAGGCTCAAACCGCCGTTCGTCTGATGGCATCTCGCGATCCGGACAGCTCTAACTATTTGCTGTTGAGATTTGCTCCGCATTTGGCTGAGTCGGTGCTGGCGACGACAATGTGCGCTCGGCAAGGACTACAGAACGCGGCTCGGCGAGAGCTGCGATTTCTTCTTGAGGCTGCTGTCAAATTATCGACCCGGGACTTTCATCCCGATGCTCCGACCTTGGAGGATCGGTTGGCCGGTTTGAATGACCGAGATAAGCGTTTCGACGAGTATGTCGCCGAGCTTCAATACGATCCGGAGTTTGAGAAGCCAGCGGACGCCAACTCTTCAATCCTGTCACTTTACAGCGAACTTTCCAAGTTCGTGCATGCCACAGAACCGCAATTCACTGCGTCTTTGATCCGAAATCGGCGAGGCGAGGATGCTGGTATGGAAAGTGTCGCGACGCTGAATCGTTTCAACAAACTTGCCTTTCAGGTCTACGACTTGGTGCTAGTGCGCGTTTTCTATTCGATCGGCACGAGCATGTCTGGAGACATCTTTGTTCAGATGCTGGACGACCAACCTAAGTGGCGCTTTCACAAAGGGAAGTTCGTTTCCCGTTTGTCGAGGTGCTTTGACTACAAACACGAACGAAAAATTCGGCGTGAGGCTGAAGCTGCTCGAAGCAGCGGCGTTCTAGCTCCGGGAAGCAGCCATGTTCTCTAAAATCCTCATCGCCAACCGGGGCGAGATCGCGGTTCGGATCATCAAGACCTGCCGCCGCATGCGCGGCCAGGCGGTGCAGGTCTGTGCTGAGGTCGAGTGCAAGGATCGGTTCCAGGGGAACGCCTGGGTGACGCACGGCCATGGTCCGCTGTGATGGTCGTTCGTTCGTCCGCCACCCCCTTTCCGTCATCCTCGGGCTTGTCCCGAGGATCCAGACTCCCGGTGTCGAACGTGGGCCGCCGGCCTCACCGGCGCGGCGTCATCGGCTGGGGCGCACCGTTGAAGACCGGGAGTCTGGATCCTCGGGACAAGCCCGAGGATGACGGCTTTGAGAGGGGAGGGTCACGCCTCGGGCGGGGGCCGGTTTCGATAGGCGGCCGGGGCGGCGTCGGCGGCCGTCCTCCTCACCAAATCATGGCCCGCTGTCGCTGATGAAACACGTCCTCTTCATCTGCTCGCGCAATCGGCTGCGCAGCCCCACAGCTGAACAGGTGTTCGCCAACTGGCCGAACATCGAAGTGGCTTCGGCGGGTCTGGCTCCGGATGCCGAGGAGTTGCTGACCGGCGAGATGGTCGAGGAGGCGGACATCATTTTTGTGATGGAGAAGCAGCATCGGGCGAAGCTGGCGCGGCGGTTCAAGCCGCAACTCCGCAAGGCCCGCGTCGTCTGCCTCGATATCCCGGATGATTACGCCTTCATGCAGCCCGAACTGGTGGCGGTGTTGAAGATGAAGGTGACGCCGTTCCTATGAGTGGATTTCATCATAACGCCCGATGGGTGCAGTCGGAGCCCGCTCGTTTGCTCTTCACCCCCCTGTCGTCATCCTCGGGCTTGTCCCGAGGATCCAGACTCCCGGTGTCGAACGTGGGCCGTCGGCCTCACCGGCGCTGCGTCGTCGGCTGGGGCGCACTGTTGAAGATCGGGAGTCTGGATCCTCGGGACAAGCCCGAGGATGACGGCTTTTGGAGGGGGGGATTACTCCTGCGGAGGCGTCCAGTTGCGGTAGGCTTCGGGGTCGGGCTCCGCCCCCGACGCGCGCACCAAGTCGGGGAACAGGTCGTCCCAGTGCGGGTTGGTGCGTTCGATCAGGTTCGCCTTCCAGTCGCGGGGCCAGCGTTTCAGCGACTTTTCGCGCTGGATCGCGCCGACGATGGTGTCATGGAATTCGTACCAGACCAGGCGTTTGAGGCCGAACTGCTTGGTGAAGCCGTCGATGAGGCCTGCTCTGTGCTCGCCGACGCGCGTGACAAGTCGGCTGCTGACGCCGGTGTAGATCACGCCGTGTTTTCTGTTGGTCATCATGTAGCAGCCGATCAGGCTGTCGCGTCCGACCATTTGTTTCTCCCCCACACCCCGTCATCCTCGGGCTTGTCCCGAGGATCCATACGCCCGGTTTGGGCCGGTGAGCCCCGGCCTCGACGGAGTCTATGGATCCTAGGCACAAGGCCTAGGATGACGATTATGAAGGACTGAACCATGTTCTCCAAAATCCTCATCGCCAACCGGGGCGAGATCGCGGTTCGGATCATCAAGACCTGCCGCCGCATGGGCATCAAGACCGTGCAGGTCTATTCGGAGGCCGACGCCGGGTCGTTGGCGGTCGAGATGGCCGACGAGGCGGTGCTGATCGGGCCGGCGCCGGCGGCGCAGTCCTATTTACTGGCGGACAAGATCGTCGAGGCGGTGCGCCAGACGGGGGCGCAGGCGGTGCATCCGGGCTTTGGGTTCTTGAGCGAGAACGCCGGGTTCGCGCGGCGGCTGAGGGACGAGGGGATCGCCTTTATCGGGCCGAATCCCGAGGCCATCGAGGCCATGGGCGACAAGATTAGCTCCAAGAAGCTGGCGGCCGAGGCGGGGGTTTCGACCGTGCCGGGGCATATGGGCCTGATCGAGACGCCGGAGGAGGCGGTCAAGATCGCCAACGAGATCGGCTATCCGATCATGATCAAGGCGAGCGCCGGGGGCGGCGGCAAGGGCATCCGCGTGGCCCATTCGGACGCCGACATGGCCGAGGGGTTCGCGGCGGTGAAGGCCGAGGCGCTGAACGCCTTCGGCGACGACCGGGTCTTTCTTGAGAAGTTCATCATCGATCCGCGCCACATCGAGATCCAGGTGCTGGGCGACAAGCACGGCCATGTGGTCCACCTGTTCGAGCGCGAATGTTCGATTCAGCGCCGCAACCAGAAGGTCATCGAGGAGGCGCCCTCGCCCCTGCTGGACGAGGCCACCCGCGCCGCCATGGGGGCCCAGGCCGTCGCCCTGGCCCAGGCGGTCAACTATGACTCAGCCGGCACGGTCGAGTTCGTGGCCGGTCAGGACAAGAGCTTCTTCTTCCTGGAGATGAACACCCGGCTGCAGGTCGAACATCCGGTGACGGAGCTGATCAGCGGGGTCGATCTGGTCGAACAGATGATCCGTTCGGCCTGGGGCGAGGCTCTGGCCTTTGAGCAGAAGGACCTGTCGATTAACGGCTGGGCCATCGAGAGCCGCATCTACGCCGAGGATCCCTATCGCGGCTTCCTGCCGTCCATCGGGCGGCTGGTTCGCTATGAGCAGCCCGAAGAAGGCGACCAGGGCGACTACACCGTCCGCAACGATTCCGGCGTCCGCGAAGGCGACGAGATCAGCATGTTCTATGACCCGATGATCGCCAAACTGTGCGCCTGGGGCGAGACGCGCGAGGACGCGGTGACGGGCATGGCTCGGGCGCTGGAAGACACCCACCTGTCGGGCCTGGGGCATAATGTGCCCTTCCTGGCGGCGGTGATGGACCAGGACCGGTTCAAGTCGGGCCATCTGTCGACCAGCTATATCAAGGACGAATTCCCGGACGGCTTCCATGGCCTGCGCCCGACGGTGGAGCAGGAGCGGATCCTGATCGCTTCGGCCCTGGCCATGCACGAGGTGATCGCCGAACAGGACGGCGACCCGTCGGACCGCACCGACTGGATCGTGATGATCGACAAGACTCCGCACGGGGTGGGCCTGTCCTATGACGAGGACGAGGAGATGATCCTGACCCTGACGGGCGGGGGCGACATCCGTCTGTCGGACATCGACTGGCGGCCGGGCCTGGCCCAGTTCAAGGCCGAGCTGGACGGCGAGGCCTTCACCGCCGAGGTCAAACGCGTCGCCGACGGCTTCGACATCCGTCACCGCGCGGCGCGGGCGCGGGTGCGGGTGTTGAGGCCGCATGTCGCCGAACTGTATGCGCGCCTGCCGGAGAAGGCGGCGGCGGATACATCGAAGATGGTGCTGTCGCCGATGCCGGGGCTGGTGGTGTCGATCCCGGTGGTGGTGGGCCAGGAGGTCAAGACCGGCGAGACGGTGGCGATCATCGAGGCCATGAAGATGCAGAACATCCTGAAGGCGGAGCGCGACGGGGTGGTGAAGGCCGTGGGGGCCAGGGACGGGGATCCGGTGGCGGCGGATGACGTGCTGGTGGAATTCGGGTGATGTTTCCCCCCTTTCGTCATTCCGGGGGCGCGCAGCGCAACCCGGAACCCAGCGGCGCGCGTGAGCGCGAACCTGTCGCGGATTCGGTCTTCAAACATCGTGCGGCGGATGGATTTCGCCTTCGGCGCCGCTGGGTTCCGGGTCTTCGCTGCGCTTCGCCCGGAATGACGAAAGTGGAAGAGGGGGCGGCCGCATGAGCTTCCCCACCCCCACGCCCCTGGAATGGCGCGAGGCGGCCCAGAAGGCGTTGAAGGATCGCCCGATCGAGGCGCTGATGTCGCTCGACGCCGACCAGCTGGTGACGCGGCCGCTGTACGCCGGGGCGACGGGCGTGCAGCCGATCTTCGCGCCGCGTCCGTCCGACTCCGAAGGCCGGGCCTGGGATTTGCGGACCCTGGTCGAGGGGGATGATCCCGAGGCGGTCAATGAAGCGGTGCTGACCGATCTGGAGAACGGCGCCGCCTCGGTGGTGCTGAAGGGGCGAGTGCTGGCGGACTCTGGGCCTCTGGGCCGGGCGCTGGAAGGGGTGGCGCTGGAGCTGGCGCCGGTCGCGCTGGACGCGGGGATCGACGGGCCGGATGCGGCCAACGCCCTGGCCGTCGTGGCCAAGGGGTCGCCGCGCGCCCAGCTGAGGTTCCACATGGACCCGGTCTCGGCCTTCGCCGAGGCGGGCGGGGCGCCGCGTTCGGTGGAAGAGCATCTGAGCCTGGCGGCCAATACGGCGGCGCGCCATGCGGGCGCCTATCCCGACGCGACCTTCTTCATGGCCAGCGGGCGCGTGGCGCACGAGGCGGGCGGATCGGCGGCGCAGGAGCTGGCCTTTGCGGCCGCCAGCGTGGTGGCCCATGTGAAGGCGGCCGTGGACGCGGGAATGTCGGTCGAGGCGGCCTTGCGGGGGACGGTGGTCGGCCTGTCGGTCGATGCGGAATATTTCGACAGCCTGGCCAAGGTCCGGGCCATGCGGCTGATCTGGGCTGGGTTGACGCGAGCCTTTGGGATCGAGGCGCCGGCGGTGATCGAGGCGCGGTCGTCGCGGCGTATGCTGGCGGCGCGCGATCCCTGGCCCAATCTGCTGCGGCTGACGGCGGCGGGGTTTGCGGGCGCGGTCGGCGGGGCGGATGTGGTGGTGCTGGACGGCTTCACCCGCGCGACCGGGCGGTCCGACGCCTTTGCTCGGCGGCAGGCGAGGAACACACAGCTGGTGCTGATGGAAGAGGCCAATCTGGGCCGGGTCGACGATCCGGCGGCGGGGAGCTGGTATCTGGACGCCCGGACGCGGGATCTGGCCGAGGCCGGCTGGGCCGAGTTCCAGATGATCGAGTCCGAGGGCGGTCTGGTCGAGGCCCTGAAGGGGTCGGTGATCCAGCCCCGCATCGCCCGCGCCCGCGCCCTGCGGGAGGCGGCGCTGAAGACCGGCGCGGCCCAGATCATCGGGGTGACGAAATATGTGGACGCGGACGTGCGGCCGGCTCCGGTCGAGGCGGGCGATGAGGCGGCGGTTGTGGTGGAGCGGGTGTGCGAACCCCTGACGCCGATCCGATTTGCGGCGGCCTTTGAGGAGGCGGGCCAATGAGCGCTTCTGGGAGCTTCCCCGACTTCAGCAAGATCGCCCTGAACCTCGACGCGACCGGGCAGGGGCCGAGGCGCGAGCCGTGGCTGACGCCCGAGGGGCTGACGGTCGAGACCGCATACGGCGCCGAGGCGCTGGAGGGGCTGGATCACCAGGACGGCCTGCCGGGGTTCGCGCCCTTCGTGCGCGGGCCCTATCCGACCATGTATGCGGGCAATCCCTGGACCATCCGCCAGTACGCCGGCTTCTCGACCGCCGAGGAGTCGAACGCCTTCTATCGCCGCAATCTGGCGGCGGGGCAGAAGGGGCTGAGCATCGCCTTCGATCTGGCGACGCACCGGGGCTATGACAGCGACCACCCGCGGGTGAAGGGCGATGTCGGCATGGCCGGCGTGGCCATCGACAGCATCTATGACATGCGGACCCTGTTCGACGGGATCCCGCTGGATCAGATGTCGGTGTCGATGACGATGAACGGGGCGGTGCTGCCGATCCTGGCCCTCTATGTCGTGGCGGCGGAAGAACAGGGCGTGCCGCACGCGGCCCTGACCGGGACCATTCAGAACGATATTCTGAAGGAGTTCATGGTTCGGAACACCTACATCTATCCGCCCGAGCCCTCGATGCGGATCATCGCCGACATCTTTGCCTGGACGGCGCAGGAGACGCCGAAGTTCAACTCGATCTCGATCAGCGGCTATCACATGCAGGAGGCGGGGGCCTCGGCCGATATCGAGCTGGCCTATACGCTGGCGGACGGGATCGAATATCTGCGGGCGGGCGTCGCGGCGGGCATGCCGATCGACCGGTTCGCGCCGCGCTTGAGCTTCTTCTGGGCCATCGGCATGAACTATTTCATGGAGGTGGCCAAGATGCGGGCGGGCCGCCTGCTGTGGGCCGAGGCGGTGCGGAAAGAGGGCGGGGTCGATCCGAAGTCGTTGAGCCTGCGCGCCCACTGCCAGACGTCGGGTTGGAGCCTGGCGGCCCAGGACGTGTTCAACAATGTGCCGCGCACCATGGTCGAGGCCATGGCGGCGGCGGGCGGGCAGACGCAGAGCCTGCACACCAATGCCCTGGACGAGGCCCTGGCCCTGCCGACCGATTTCTCGGCCCGGATCGCGCGCAACACCCAGATCCTGCTGCAGTCGGAGACGGGGCTGACCAAGGTCATCGATCCCTGGGGCGGCAGCTTCTATGTTGAGCGGCTGACGCACGAACTGGCGGAGCGGGCGCGGGCCCATATGGCCGAGGTCGAGGCCCTGGGCGGCATGGCCAAGGCCATCGAGGCGGGCATCCCCAAGCTGAGGATCGAGGAATCCGCCGCCAAGACCCAGGCCCGGATCGACACCGGCCAGCAGACAGTGGTGGGGGTGAACAAATATCTGAACCCCGTCGTCGACGATATTCCGATGCTGAAGGTCGACAACGCGGCGGTGCTGGCGGCCCAGATCGACAAGCTGAAACGGTTGCGGGCCGAGCGGGATCAGGCGGCGACCGATGCGGCGCTGGAGGCCCTGACCAACGGTGCGCGGGGGAATGCGAACCTGTTGGAACTGGCGGTGCAGGCGGCGCGGGCAAAGGCCACGGTGGGTGAAATCTCCGACGCGTTGGAGGCCGCCTTTGGGCGCCATGTGGCGACGGTGCAGACCGTGTCGGGCGTCTACGCCAAGGAGGCGGGGGCCGATCCCCGCTTCGCCCGCGCCCGCGAGATGGTGGCGACCTTCGTCGAGAATGACGGCGGGCCGCCGCGCATCCTGATCGCCAAGCTTGGGCAGGACGGGCATGACCGGGGCCAGAAGGTGGTGGCCACCGGCTATGGCGACCTAGGCTTCGACGTCACCGCCGGCGCCCTGTTCCAGACCCCGGCCGAGGCGGCGAAGGACGCAGTGGACAAGGGGGTTCACGCGGTGGGCGCCAGTTCGCTGGCCGCCGGGCATCTGACCCTGGTGCCGGAACTGAAGGCCGAGCTGGAGAAGCTGGGCCGGCCCGACATCATGATCGTGGTCGGGGGGGTGATCCCACCGTCGGACGTCCAGCCCCTGCTCGATATGGGCGCGGCCGCCGTCTACCTGCCCGGTTCGGCCATCGCCGATACGGCGGTGGACCTGATCGAGAAACTGAACCAGCGGCTGGGCTACGCCCAGCCTGCGCCTGCAAAGGACAAGTCATGATCGGCGCCCTGAACCATGTCGGGGTCGCCACCCCGTCCATTGCGGACTCGATTAAACTGTATCGGGACGTGCTGGGGGCGACCAAGATCGGCGAGCCGTTCGACCTGCCGGCGCAGGGGGTGAAGGTCTGTTTCATCGACACGCCGACGGCCCAGATCGAGTTGATCGAACCCTATGACGAGACCAGCCCCATCGTCGGTTTCCTGGCCAAGAATCCCAAGGGCGGCCAGCATCACGTCTGTTTCGAGGTCGCCGACATCCATGCCGCCATCGCGGACATGCGGGCCAAGGGCGTCACCCTGCTGGGCACGGGCGAGCCGCGCATCGGGGCGCATGGAACGCCGGTCGTCTTTCTGCATCCGCGCGACATGGGCGGGGTGTTGATCGAGCTGATGGAGACGCCGAAAGGCGCGCACTGATTGCTGGAGCTTTTCGCCAGCTTCGCCGTTGAGTTTTGCGAACGGGAGAGACCTGACCATGATGCGCCGCCTGACCGCCTTCGTCGCCATCGCCGCCCTGACGGGGGTCTCCGCCTGTCAGCAAGCGGAGCCGGAGCAGCCGACCGCTCCGGTCGAGCCCCAGCCGGCGCCCGCGTCGACCGCTCCGGCCGTCGGCTACGCCTGCGAGAGCGGGGCGATGGTCGAGGCGCGGTATCCCGACACGGCGACGGCGCAGCTGGCCTACAAGGGGCAGACCTATGATCTGCGCTCGGTCGAGGCGGCCAGCGGCGCTCGTTATGTCGGCTCGGGCGTCGAATGGTGGACCGCGCCGCGCGACGGTCAGGAGCGCGCGACCCTGAGCCGGCTTGGCCCCAACGAGGAGGTCGGGGTGGCGGTGCTGGAACAATGCGCGCGGCCGGTGGCGACTGCGGCGCCCGTCTCGCCGGTTCCGCAAGTCCTGCCGGGCCAGACGACTACGCCGGCGCCGGGCGGCGTCCTGCCCGCATCGACGCCGTGCAAGGGGCCGCAGCTGAAATTGGCGGCCGAGGGCGGCGACGCCGGGGCGGGCAATCGGGTGCGCAACTTCAGCCTCCAGAATCTCGGCGCCCAGGCCTGCAGCCTGACCGGCTATCCGGGCGTGACCTTGCTGGACGGGCAGGGGCGGCCGCTGACCTCGATCCGCGCCGACCAGAGCCCCGGCAGCTATTTCCGTCAGGGCCAGGCGCCGACGCCGGTGGAGCTGGCGCCCCGGTCCAAGGCCTATTTCGAGATGGCGTGGAGCGTCGTGCCCGACGAGACGATGCAGAAGGCGTGTCCGAGCGCGGCGACCCTAAGAGCCACGGCGCCGAACGATACGGCGGCGGTCAGCCTGGCCTTCGCCTTCCAGCCCTGCGGCGGCAAGGTCCGCGTCAGCCCGATCCGGTCCGAGGCCGATCCCGAGATGGCGACCTAAGACGGGTGGAAACCCGGTCGAAATCGGCGTAGGTCGCGGCTCATGACCCAGAGCTTCTACGACCGCGTCGCCGGCGAACTGACCGAGATCGACGCCCAGGGCCTGACCAAGCCCGAACGCATCATCGCCTCGCGCCAAGGACCGGTGATCCAGGTCGCCGGCCGCGACGTGCTGAACTTCTGCGCCAACAACTATCTGGGCCTGGCGGGCGACGAGCGCGTCGTCCAGGCCGGGATCGCCGCGCAGCAGACGTGGGGCGCAGGCACGGCCTCGGTTCGCTTCATCTGCGGCACCCTGGAGATCCACAAGGAGCTTGAGGCCGCCATCGCCGGCTATCTCGGTTTCGAGGACGCCATCCTGTTCGCCGCCGCCTTCGACGCCAACGGCGGCCTGTTCGAACCCCTGCTGGGCGAGAACGACGCCATCGTTTCCGACAGCCTGAACCACGCCTCGATCATCGACGGGGTGCGGCTGTGCAAGGCCAAACGCTACCGGTTCGCCAACTCCGACATGGACGAGCTGGAGACCCGGCTGAAAGAAGCCCGCGAGGCCGGGGCCCGCGACATCATCATCGCCACCGACGGCGCCTTCTCGATGGACGGCTATATCGCCAAGCTGGATGAGATCCGAACGCTGGCGGACAAGTACGACGCCTTGATCATGGTCGATGACTGTCACGCCACCGGCTTCCTGGGCCCGCAGGGTAAGGGCTCCTTCGCACACCACGGTGTCGAGGTGGACTTCGTCACCGGCACCTTCGGCAAGGCCCTGGGCGGCGCCATGGGCGGCTTCATCTGTGCGAAGAAGTCGGTGGTCGAACTGCTGAAACAACGGGCGCGGCCCTATCTGTTCTCGAACGCCCTGGCGCCGGCGGTGTGTGGGTCGTCGTTGGAGGCGATCCATATCGCGCAAGGGTCTGAGGGCGACGCGCTTCGCACCCGGCTGTCGGCCAACGCCCATCGCTATCGCAACGCCATGGCGGACGCGGGCTTCACCCTGCTGGACGGCGAGCATCCGATCATTCCGGTCATGCTGGGCGACGCCAAACTGGCGCAGGATTTCGCGGCGCGGGCGCTGGAGCTGGGCGTCTATGTGATCGGGTTTTCGTTCCCCGTCGTGCCGCGTGGCCAGGCCCGTATCCGCACCCAGATGTCGGCGGCGCATTCGTTCGAACAGATCGACCGGACGGTGGCGGCGTTTACGCAGGCGGGCCGGGAACTGGGGGTTATCTGACCCTTTGCTCCGTCACGCTCGGAGCCACATTATTCCCGTCATCCTCGGGCTTGTCCCGAGGATCCATAGACTCCGTCGAGGACGGTGCGCACCGGCTAAAACCGGGAGTATGGATCCTCGGGACAAGCCCGAGGATGACGATCTTAGAGTTTTTAGGAGACGCCGTTATGGCTGAATCGATGAAAGCCCTGGCCAAGACCGCACCGGGCGTCGGCCTGGAACTGATCGACGCGCCGATCCCCGAGGCGGGGCCGGAGGATGTGCTGATCCGGGTGCACCGCACCGCCGTCTGCGGCACCGACATCCACATCTGGAACTGGGACGAGTGGTCCCAGAAGAACGTCCCGACGCCGATGATCACCGGCCACGAGTTCGCCGGCGAGATTGTCGCCATCGGCAAGGATGTGGATCGCCCGCTGAAGATCGGCCAGCGCGTCTCGGCCGAGGGGCATGTCATCGACCTGAACTCCGAAGCGGCCCGCGCCGGTCATTTCCACCTGGACCCCAAGACGCGCGGCATCGGCGTAAACCGCCAGGGCGCCTTCGCCGAGTTCGTGGTGGCCCCGGCCTTCAACGTGATCGAACTGCCGGACGACGTGCCCTATGAGATCGGCTCGATCTTGGATCCTTTCGGCAATGCGGTGCACACGGCGCAGCAGTTCGACCTGCTGGGCGAGGACGTCCTGGTCACCGGCGCCGGCCCCATCGGCATGATGGCCGCCGCCGTGGCCCGCCACGCCGGGGCGCGCACCGTGGTTCTGACCGACATCAACGACTTCCGGCTGGAGCTGGCGCAGAAGGTGGCGCCGGGTGTGCGCACCGTGAACACGACCAAGGAAGACATCCACGACGTCATGAAGGAGCTGGGCCTGAAGGTCGGGTTCGATGTGGCGCTGGAGATGTCAGGTTCGCCCATCGCCTTCAAACAGTGCGTCGACACCCTGATCATGGGCGGCGGCATGGCCATGCTGGGCATTCCCAGCAAGCCGATGGAGACCGACTGGGGCGCGATCATCCTGAAGGCCCTGACCATCAAGGGCGTCTATGGTCGCGAGATGTTCACCACCTGGCGCAAGATGCTGGGTCTGCTGAAGGCCGGTCTGGACCTGCAGCCGCTGATCACCCACCGGCTGGACTATGCCGACTATCGCGAAGGCTTCGAGGCGATGAAGTCGGGCCAGTCGGGCAAGGTGGTGCTGAACTGGGACAAGGCGGCCTGAGGGGAAGTCGTTTCCCCACTCGCTGACCCTGTCCGTTTAGGACGGACGTCCATGGCTGACTGCGCTTGACGGATCCGCTGTGCCCCATCTTTCGTCATTCCGGGCGAAGGGCCGCTTGGCCCGCAGACCCGGAACCCAGCGGCGCGCGAGAGCGCGAACCTGTCGCGGACCAGGTGTCCAACAGTGTGGGGCGGATAGATTTCGCCTTCGGCGCCGCTGGGTTCCGGGTCTCCGCTGCGCTTCGCCCGGAATGACGAAAGGAAGACCGGCGGCCCCTCAGTTCGTCTTGCGGATCAGTTCGTCGGCGAGGGCGGCGGTCAGATAGCCGTCGGCGATGCGGCCGTTGGCCTGCTGCCAGCGGCGCAGCGCCGCTCGGGTGTTGGAGCCGATAACCCCGTCCACGCCTTGGGTGTCATAGCCCAGTTGCGTCAGGGCCGCCTGGGCGCCGATCCGCTGTTCGCGCGACATGGAGGCGTCGTTGGGCCAGGCCTTGGTCAGGCCCGGCTTGCCCATGATCCCGTCCGCCGTCAGGCCGATGGCCAGGGCGTAGCTGACCGAGTTGTTGTAGCGGCGGATCACATAATGGTTCGGCAGGGCCAGGAAGGCCGGGCCGTTGGCGCCCTGGGGCAGCAGGATGGTCGCGTCCTCGACCGCCTCGGCGCCGGTCGGCGTGCCGCCCTGGGCCAGGCGAACGCCCTTGGCCGCCCAATAGGCCCAGTTGTGCTTGGGGCCTTCGGCTTCGGCATAGTTGAAGCCGGCGGGCAGGACGACTTCGTACCCCCAGCCCTGGCCGCGCTTCCAGCCGGCCTGGGCCAGCAGATTGGCGGCGGAGGCCAGGGCGTCGGCGTCGTCGTTCCAGATGTCGACCTTGCCGTCGCCGTCCTGATCGACGCCCAGACGCAGATAGTTGTCGGGCATGAACTGGGTCTGGCCCATGGCCCCGGCCCAGCTTCCCTTCAGGCCAGCGCGTTCACGGCGGCCGTCGACGACAATATCCAGCGCGTCCTTCAGCTGGGCCTCGGCCCAGTCGCGGCGGCGGCCGTCATAGGCCAGGGTCGCCAGCGAGCGGATCACGTCATAGTCGCCCTGCACCTGACCGAAGGCGCTTTCCTGGGCCCAGACCCCGACCAGAATCTCGGACGGCACGCCGAACCGCTGAACCACCGGCCACGGCACGCGGTCTATCCGCTGTTTGGCCTGGGCGATTCGCGAGGCGGTGACGGCGTTCTGGATATAGGCGCCGGCGGGCTTGGAGAATTCGGGCTGGTTGCGGTCCAGCCGCACGACCGAGGCGTCGGGGGTCAGTCCAGCCAGTTCGCGTTCGTAGTCGGCGCGTCGGGCGCCGCCCTTGCGCGCCAGGAAGGTCTGTTTCCAGCCCTCGAACCCTTGCTGGTCATAGGCGCTCAGCGGCGGCGTCTGGGGCGTCGGGGTCGGGACGACCACCGGCGGGGCGGGGGCGGGCTGCGGCGTCGGCAGGCTGACGGGCGGTTCCGGCAACATCGGCGCACAGGCGGCGACCGAGACGATCAGGAGCAGGCGATAGGAAAAGCGCATGAGATTCAGACTACAGCCCCGGAGCCCATAGGTGAAATGACATACGCGCGAATGGGCTTCACGCGCCACCAAAGCGCCTGTGGGGCGAAAGCGTTGCCGCAAACTCCCCCATTGACGTCGTTAACCCTCAATTTCATCGACGCGCTAACGCACTGCGGCGTATTGGCGCAGGGTGCTCTGACGGCCTGATGGCGGAGTGGCGACGCAACGGGCGTGCAACCCCGGAAACCCTCCGTTCGACTCGGAGGTCAGGCCTCCATTATTTTTGGTGCTATCGCGCTTCGCGCTACTTGAGCACGGGGTGGGGAAGTGACCGCCGGGCAGGCAGGGATTGGCTTTTGTAGGGTTTTGGCCTGTAGCGGGTTGACCTTCGGAAGACCGCTCTCTATACGACCGCCTCCGCCGCGATCCGCCCGGATCAGCGGCTTTCTTATTGGCTTCTCTCAGGACGTCCGACCATGAAGGTCCGCAGCTCGCTCAAGTCCCTGAAGACCCGTCACCGCGACTGCAAGGTCGTGCGTCGCAAGGGCGTCGTCTTCGTCATCAACAAGACCGACCCGCGCTTCAAGGCGAAGCAGGGCTAAGCTGCGTTCGTTGCGCGCCGCTTCGGCGGCGTGCGCACGTCGTGTTTTGCTGACGATCCACAGGCTGCGGGCTTTGTCCGCGGCCTTTTTCGTGTTCGCGGTTGAGTCGCGCCTTGCGGCATGGTTAGCGTCCGCGCCTGATTTCTGGAGTATTCCCCCATGGCTGACGACGCCTCGTTCGACGGTGGTCCCGACGTTCTCACCGCGACGGCCCAGGGCCGGCTGCGCACCATCATCGAGCGCCTGGAGCGCCTCGAGGAAGACAAGCAGGCCGTCATGACCGACATGAAGGAGGTCTTCGCCGAGGCCAAGGGCGAGGGCTATGACGTCAAGATCCTGCGCAAGGTCATCCGCATCCGCAAGCAGGACAAGGCCAAGCGCCAGGAAGAGGACGCCATCCTGGACCTCTATATGTCGGCCCTGGGCGAGATCTGAGGCTGACCCGGCTTGAAGCGCACCCCCTTCAAGCCAGGCGGCGGCCTTTCCCGCTCAAGCAGCCCGAAGGGCGGTAGCGGGCCCAAGAAGGCTCCGCCCAGCCCGTTTGAAATCCAGCGCGAAGCGGCGAAACGCGCCGCGCTCAACGCCTTGAAACGCGCCCGCCGCTCGGCAGAGAAGGCGGGCGTTTCTCTGTCCGAATGGGAGGGGGAGTTCCTCGATTCGGTCGGCGAGCGGGTCAAGACCCACGGCCGCGCCTTCGCCGACCCCGAAAAGGGCGCGCCCGGTCAGGCCCTGTCGGCCATGCAGGGCCGCAAGCTGAAGGAGATCACCGCCAAGGCGAAGGGGGAGGAGTCGAAACGACGGTGGGGGAGGAAGCCAAAGCCGTCAGAATGACCGTGGTCTTCAACGACGGACGACGTTAGGTTTCGCCGAGGGGGACGATCTCATGCTGAACGCCATACCGAGAAGCTTGTCGAAACTGGGCGACTTCGCCGGGCGCGACGGGCGACGGCTGTTCTGGCCTTACGCCATTCTAGTTTTCCTTCTGGCCTTCATCGGGATCGCCGTGGCGATGAACCTGGCGATGATGGGCCTGCTCACGGGGACGGCCGATATGCCGAACATTCCCCTGATGATAGGCGGGGTAGGCGGGGTGGTCCTGGCGGCCGCCGCGCTGCTCGCAGCGGCGGTGACGCGGCGGCTGCATGACACGGGCAGGCCAGGCTACTGGGGGCTTCCGCCCGTCGTCTTCTTGCTGATCGGGCTGACGCTGTTCCCGGTTCTGATGAACCGCGTCCTCAATGATGCGAACCCGCCGATGGCGCTGTTCTTCGGACTGTTCCTGAACAACCTGCTCTATATCGCCAGCCTTATCGGGTTGGTCGTGCTGTTGCTGCTCGACGGTGCAAAGACGGCGAACCGGTACGGTTCGCCGTCAAACTAGGCTCACCCCGCCTCTTTCAGTTGCCCCTCCAGCCCCTGTTCGCGGACCTTGCGGTACAGGGTGGAGCGGCCGATGCCGAGGCGGCGGGCGATTTCGCTCATGTGGCCGGCGTAGACCTCGATGGCGTGCTGGATCAGGTCGCGTTCGATGTCTTCCAGCGTCCGCAGGTGGCCGCGGTCGTCCAGGATGCGGATCGGCTGTTCCGGCAGGGGCGGCAGGTCCGTGTAGGCCGGGGCGGCTTGGGCCGGGGCGGCGGCGGTCGTGTCCGGCATGGGCGCCGTCACGCCCGAGATGGACGGGAAATCATAGGGCTGCAGGAAGGGCGAGTCGGCCAGGACGATGGCGCGGAACACGGCGTTTTCGAGCTGGCGCACATTGCCGGGCCAGTCGAAGGCCTGGAGCATGGCCAGGGTCTCGGGCGCGCAGCCCATGATCCGCTTGCCTTCCTCGGCGTTGAACCGGGCGATGAAATGATCGACCAGGGCCGGAATGTCCTCGCGACGGTCGCGTAGGGACGGGGCCTCGATCGGGAAGACGTTCAGCCGGTAGAAGAGATCCTCGCGGAAGGCGCCGTCCTTGACCTGTTGCGCGGGGTCGCGATTGGTGGCCGAGACGATGCGGACGTCGATCTTGACCGGGCGTTTGCCGCCGACGGGGTCGATCTCGCTCTCCTGCAGGGCGCGCAGCAGCTTGACCTGCAGGTCCAGCGGCAGTTCGCCGATCTCGTCCAGGAACAGGGTGCCGCCGTCCGCCTCGCGGAACTTGCCCAGGGTCTTGTCGACCGCGCCGGTGAAGGCGCCCTTCTCGTGACCGAACAGGATGGATTCCGCCAGATTGGCGGGCAGGGCGCCGCAGTTGACGGCGACGAAGGGCTTGCCGGCCCGGTCGCTGGCGCCGTGCAGGGCGCGGGCGATGACCTCCTTGCCGACGCCGCTCTCGCCGGTGATCAGGACGGGGATGGAGGACTTGGCCGCGCGGGCGCCGAAGGCCTTGACCATCCGCATGGGGGCGCTGTCGCCGATGATGTCGTCGAAGCAGGCGCGGCCCTGGGCCCGTTTGGTCAGGCGGCCGACCTCGGTGGTCAGTTGCTCCAGCTTCAGGGCGTTGCGCACCCCGACCAGCAGGCGTTCCGGCCCGACCGGCTTGACGAAGAAGTCCTGGGCGCCGGCCTGCATGGCCTTGACCACGGTGTCGATGCCGCCGTTGGCCGTGAGCACGATGACCGGGGTGGTCAAGCCCGCGCTGCGCAGCTCGGCCAGGCACTCCAGACCCGACATCTCGGGCATGACCATGTCCAGCAGGATGACATCGGCGCCGCCGCCGCGCGTCATCCGGTCGATCGCCTCGCCGCCGCCGGCCGCATGGACCACGGCGTGACCGTCGCGTTCGAGCACGGCCTGCAACAGGCGGCGCTGGGTCGGATCGTCGTCGACCACCAGAACGGTCTTGGCCATGGGGCGTCCCTTGTCATCACCGAGGGGCCGCCCGTGGATCGGACTGGCCCGTTTCGGGACGATTTCTAGGGGGACGAGGTGAAAATCGGGTGAGAGGGCGTGGTGAGCGGGGGGTTAACGGGACGTCGGCGGCGGGCAGCTGATCTGCGGTTGAGCCTGCAGTCTCTGATCGCCCACGACCAGGTCCGGCAGGCGGGCGGGGACGACGGCGAAGGTCTCTGCGAAAGCCTTCGCCAGTTCATCGGGCGATGGAGGCGCGCAGGCGGCGACATAGGTTCCGCTTTGCGACCATTGCCCCTGGGCGTCCTGGGCGAAGGCCAAAATCGCGCTGGAGTTCGCCAGCAGAACCTCGACCCGGCCGTCGCCGTCCAGATCGAGATTGCGCAGCTGGCAGGGATTGCCGACGGTGCAAGCGTACATCAGGGCGTCCTGGCGACCCAGCTGGGCCGTGAAGCTGGGCGGCGCCGTCTGGCCCGCGATGGGCTGGATCCGGATACCCGCCACCCGCGCGGCTCGGTCCTCCACCGAATAGCCCGACCGTTCCTCACGGGCCTTGGCGGCGCGCGCCAGTTCGGCGATCTGTGGGTCCGACGACCGTGTCAGCCGGTCCAGGGCCGCGAGCCCCGCCTTGCCGCTGTCGAAGCGAAGGAACTCGTAGTCGAAATCCTTGGCCGCTACGGCGCCGCGTTCCAGCCGGGCGACCTGATCCGCCGCCGACAGCCGCGCCGGGTCGGCCAGGGGGCTGAACAGGGCCAGGATGACCGCGACCGACAGGACGGCGGCGAGGATGTTGGTCGGCTCCAGCGGCTTCATCCAGGGGCCGGGACGCACGGCGGCGAACAGATAGCCCAGGCCATAGACCGCGCCGACGACCGCGCAGGCCGTGGCGATGATCCGATCCGGCGTCAGCCCGTGCTGGCCGATGCGCAGCGCCAAGCCCCAGAAGGCAAGGGCCACTAGCGGCGCGATCAGGGCCGAGGCGACCCGGACCCCGTAGCGCAGCACGACCGGGGGCCGGTGGTCGGGGCGGCCGTCCTGATAAGCGGTGTTGATCAGCACGATCAGGGCCGCGGCCGCCGACAGGACCAGGGCCGTGGCGCTGCCCGTCTCCCACAGGCCGTCGAGGCCGGTGAAGGGCAGGGCCACAAGGAAGCCGCCGACCAGAACGGTGATCACCAGCAGCAGCCACGACAACAGCATCAGGGCTACGGTCCGCACGCCCCGGATCAGGCCGTCGCGCACATCGGTCAGATGCACGGCCGTGGCGAAGGCCAGGCCGGTCAGCGGCAGGGAGAACCAGCTCTCTTGCAGCAGGTCGCTGAGGAAGCTCAGCCCGATGATCTTGAACAGGGCCGCCCCAAGCAGAAGCAGCAGCCAGAAGGCGCCGGCGAAGCCGATGGACAGCACCCCCTGCACCCCCGCCATCCAGGCGGCGTCGAAATAGGCCGGATAGGAGGCCGCCAGCCGGCGCTCGCGGTCGGCCGGCACGATCAGGTGGTGGGCGATGAACAGGGCCGCCGCGGCGAAGACGAACAGGGGGAAGGTCGCCTCGCGTGCGCCGTCGGCCTGACGGGCGATGTCGTGCCAGGCCAGGAAGGCCAGCGCCGCCCCCGCGATCAGGCTCCAGACGACATAGACCCAGAGCCGTAGCTTGCCGACGCCGGACAGCAGGACGGCGGGCAGGAACAGGGCGGTCAGCAGGGCCGGGGCGAACAGGTCAGGATGGCGTTGCGACCAGCTGGCGCTGTCGCCCTCGGTGGCGCGCAGCAGCAGATACAGGACGATCCCCTGCACCAGGCCGACCGTCAGCCGCACGATGGCGATCCCGCGACGGTCGCCGTCCGGCGTGGTCCCGCCCCAGCCCGTGCCGAGAATATTCGCCGCTTCGGTGGTCATGGCGCGCCCTTTTGCCCGACCTGGGCGCGCCATCTAACCGAAGCGGGGGTGTTCAGGGAAGCGTCGCCTCGATCCGGCAGGCGCGCGCCAGATAACAGCCGCGCGGGGCGAAATGGATGTGGACCTGGTCCAGCGCCGGATGCTCGAACGCCTCGGTCAGCCGCGCGTCCAGGTCTGCGCCGTCGATCACCAGCCCCTCCAGCATCATGTTGCGCCGGTCATAGAGGCGCAGCGACAGCGGACGTTTGGTCAGCATCTCCGGCGCCGGCCCGGTGATCGGCGCCTGTTCCACCGCCGACTCGCGCACGAAGATCGGTCCCGAGGCGCGGTAGGGCGAGGTCGAGTCGGTCAGATGGGCGTGATTGACCAGCACCAGCGCCTCTCCCGCGTCGGCGTCGCGCAGACTGACCCGGCAGGGGGCGCGGCCGGGGGCGTCGGCGACCCAGCGGCGTGCGCCGACGGCGGCTAAGTCTTTATCGGACATGGCGAAATAGGACTTGAAGGGCTCGAGCGGCAGGGCTTCGATACGGTAGGTCATGCGGGATCTCCTGGGTGAGGTCCTCTGCTTGCGACGATCCGCGCGTGTCGTCTGGCGGCTTCCGGCCGTTGCATCGGCCTCGCCGCGCCCCCACAAAGGCAGGCATGAACGCCCCCTTCAAGACGCCCGACATCGAAGCCCCGCTGTGGGACCTGACCGACCTCTATGGTTCGCGCGACGACGTCCGGATCGCCGCCGACCTGGCCCGGGCCCGCGCCCTGGTGGACGAGATGAACGGCCTGCAAGGCCGGCTGGCCGGGCAGGGCGGCGACCCCGCAGCCCTGGGCGCCGCGCTGGATCGGGCGATCAGCCTGTATGAACAGGCGTCGGACGTGCTGGGGGCGCTCGGCGCCTACGCCTTCCTGTCGGCCTCGACGGCGCGCGACGATGCGGGGGCGCAGGGGTTCGAGGCCGATGTGCGCGAGAAGATCACCGCCATCGCCACCCCGACCGTCTGGCTGACGCTGGAGATCAACCAGATCGACGACGCCGCCCTGGAGGCCGCGCTGACCGCCCACGCCGGCGCATCGCGCTGGCGGCCGTGGCTGCGGCGGGTGCGGGCGATGAAGCCGCACGAACTGTCGAGCGAGCTGGAGACCTTCATCGCCGAACGCGGCCCGATCACGGCCCAATGGCCGCGCCTGTTCGACGAACAGCTGGCGGCCCTGCGCGCGAAGGCGGGCAACGAAAGCCTGACCCTGGCCGAGGCCCTGAACCGGCTGTCGGACGCCAAGCCCGCGCGGCGCAGGGCGGCCGCCGAGGGCCTGTCGGAGGCCTTGGCCGCCCGCGCCCCGACCCTGGCCCTGGTGCTGAACACGGTCGCCGCCGACAAGGCGATGGAGGATCGCTGGCGCGGTTTCAAACGGCCCGCCGACGGCCGCCACCTGGGCAATGAGGTCGACGGCGAGGCGGTGGACGCCATGGCCGAAGCCGTCGCCGCCGCCTATCCGCAGCTGTCGCACCGCTATTATGCGCTGAAGGCCAAGGCCATGGGCAAGGCGCGGCTGGACCACTGGGACCGCAACGCCCCGATCGAGACCACCGCCCCGCGCGCCTTCACCTGGACCCAGGGGCGCGAGATCGTGTTGGACAGTTTCTCGGACCTGGGCGGCGACTTCGCCGAACGCGCCGCCGGCTTCTTCGACAAGCCCTGGATCGACGGCCGCGCCCGGCCGGGCAAACAGTCGGGCGCCTACGCCCATCCGGTCACCGCCGACCGCCATCCCTATGTCTTCCTGAACTGGATGGGCGAGCGGCGCGATGTCCTGACCCTGGCCCACGAACTGGGCCACGGGGTGCACCAGACCTTGGCGGCGGACCAGGGCACCCTGTTGGCCGATACGCCCCTGACCCTGGCCGAGACCGCCTCCATCTTCGCCGAGGGTCTGACGTTCGACCGTCTGCTGGCGACGGCGCCCAAGCGCGAGCAGCGCGGCCTGCTGGCCGGACGGATCGAGGACGGGCTGAACACCGTGGTGCGCCAGATCGCCTTCCACCGGTTCGAGACCCGATTCCATGACGAGCGGCAGAAGGGCGAGGTGTCGCAACAGCGGATCAACGAGCTGTGGCTGACCGAAATGGGCGCCTCGCTGGGGCCGGCGGTGACGCTGAACCCCGGATACGAGCACTGGTGGGCCTATGTCAGCCATTTCGTCCACTCGCCCTTCTACGTCTACGCCTATGCCTTCGGCGACCTGCTGGTGGCGGCGCTGATGGAGGCGCGGCGGGCCGATCCGACGGGCTTCACCCCCCTGTACCGCGACCTGCTGGCCGGGGGCGGGGCCAAGACCTATGTCGAGGCGCTGAAGCCCTTCGGCCTGAACCCGCGCGATCCGGCCTTCTGGAGCGTGGGCTGCAAGCGGCTGGAACGGCTGGTGGATCAGTTCGAGGCGTTGGGGTGAGGCTAGCGTCCGGCTGAAGCCGCGCTATAGTCGCGCCAACGATAAGACTGAGGGAGCTCTCATGGCCAAGGCCCAAAACCCCGCCACCGCCGAAGCAGACGCCGACGCGTCCGCCTATGTCCGGGGCGGGATGCAGATCAATGAACAGGCGGCGACCTTCAAGCTGTTCATGGACCTGGCCAAGTGGGGCTCGCTGGCCGTGGCCTGTCTGCTGGTCTTCCTGACCCTGTGGTTCCATCCGGGCGGCAGCTTCATGGCCGCCTTGATCGGCGCGGTGGTGCTGGGCGGCGTGGGCTTCGTCGCCTTGAAGCCCAAGGCCGACGCCGGGCACTGATTTCTTTCGTCATTCCGGGCAGAGGGCCGCTTGGCCCGCAGACCCGTAACCCAGCGGCGCGCGAGAGCGCGAACCTGTCGCGGACTCGGTGTTCAAGCATCCTGCGTCGGATGGATTTCGCCTTCGGCGCCGCTGGGTTCCGGGTCTCCGCTGCGCTTCGCCCGGAATGACGAAAGTGATTGCTTTGACGCCGCGCTCGGAAGGCGCCTAGTCTCGCGTCCCATATAAGAACAAGGGGATTCGCTTGGCTGTCGCAATCGCCGTCACCCGTGAACGTCGCGAAGGCGAGACGCGCTGCGCCGTCACGCCCGAGACGGTCAAGAAGCTGATCGCCCTGGGCGCGACCGTCTCGGTCGAGGCCGGGACCGGCCTGGGCTCCTCCATTCCTGACGCCGACTATGTCGCCGCCGGCGCGGCGGTGAAGCCCGACACCCGCGCGGTGCTGGACGGCGCCGACATCGTGCTGAAGGTGCGCGGCCCCACGGCCCAGGAGACCAGCGCCCTGAAGCCCGGCGCGGTGGTCGTCGCCATGCTGGACGCCTGGCGCGACAAGGCCACGGTCGAGGCCCTGACCGGCGCCAACGCCACCGCCTTCGCCATGGAGTTCGTGCCCCGCATCACCCGCGCCCAGGTCATGGACGTGCTGTCGTCCCAGGCCAATCTGGCCGGATACCGGGCGGTGATCGAGGCGGCCTATGCCTATGGCAAGGGGTTCCCGATGATGATGACGGCGGCCGGCACGGTCGCCGCCGCCAAATGTTTCGTCATGGGCGTCGGCGTCGCCGGGCTTCAGGCCATCGCCACGGCGCGGCGTCTGGGCGCCGTCGTCACCGCCACCGACGTTCGTCCCGCCACCAAGGAACAGGTCGAGAGCCTGGGCGCCAAATTCCTGGCCGTCGAGGACGAGGAGTTCAAGAACGCCCAGACCGCCGGCGGCTACGCCAAGCCGATGTCGCCCGAGTACCAGGCCAAACAGGCCGAACTGACCGCCAGCCATGTGGTCAAACAGGACATCGTCATCACCACCGCCCTGATCCCCGGCCGCGCCGCGCCGGTGCTGCTGACGGCGGCCCATGTGGCCTCGATGAAGCCGGGCTCGGTCATCGTCGATCTGGCGGTCGAGGCGGGCGGCAATGTCGAGGGCTCGAAGCTGAACGAGGTCGTGACAACGGCGAACGGCGTCACCATCGTCGGCTGGTCCAACCTGCCGGGCCGCATCGCCGCCGACGCCAGCGCCCTGTACGCCCGCAACCTGTCGGCCTTCGTCGGGCTGATGATCAAGGACGGGGTGCTGGCGGTCGATCTGGAGGATGAGATCCTGAAGGCGGCCGTGGTGACGCACGGCGGGGCCGTGGTGCATGAAGGGGTGCGGGGATGATTTCGCCAAGAGCCAGAAATATCTTGAGGAAGTTCGCCTTACTCGTGCTGTTGGTCGGACCCGCGTTCCACATCGGGCTGGTCCTTATCCTAGGCATTTCTCGTCGCTATTCGCAGGGGACCATGGTCCTGAGCGTTATGAACGAAATCCCTGCGGTGCTGGTCAATATGGCGATTGCAGGCATTCTGATCGTCGCGCTGAGCATCGACGAACGTATCGAATTCAGAGGGGCATGATGGAACACGTCGATCCTACCGTCTTCCGCCTGGCCATCTTCGTCCTGGCCATCTTCGTCGGCTATTATGTCGTCTGGAGCGTGACGCCGGCCCTGCACACGCCGCTGATGGCGGTGACCAATGCGGTGTCCAGCGTCATCATCGTCGGGGGCCTGATCGCGGCGGCGGCCGTGTCGGGCGATGCGACCGGCCCCAGCGCCTGGATCGCCAAGGGCGCGGGTGTGCTGGCCGTGACTCTGGCCAGCGTCAACATCTTCGGCGGCTTCATGGTCACCCGGCGGATGCTGGCCATGTACAAGAAGAAGGAGCGGCCGGCTCCCAAGAGCGCCGCATGATCGACCCCGCCCAGATCGCCATAACCGGCTCCTGGATCGCCACCGGCCTGGGGTTCGGCCTGTGGCTGTACGGCTGGTTCGGGACCAAGGTTCCGATCAAGCGCCAGCGGCTGCACGACTGCGGCATCGCCTTTGTCTTTTCGGCCATTCTGGTCCGGGTCGTGACCCAGGACCGGCCGTTGGGCGTCTTCGAATGGGCCCTGTTCTTCATCGGCCCGCTGTTCATCGCCGCCGCCCTGTGGCGGCTGGCGCGCACGTCTTGAGGGGAGGGGCGTGATGAACGCATCCTTGGCCGCACTGGCCTATCTGGTTTCGGGCGTCCTGTTCATCCTGTCGCTGCGCGGCCTGTCCAGCCCCGAGACCAGCCGTCGGGGCAATACCTACGGCATGATCGGCATGGCCCTGGCCATCGGCGTGACCCTGCTGACCCTGGGGACCACCGGGGCGCTGGACACCGTCACCCTGGCCCTGATCGCGGGCGGGGTGGTGGTCGGCGGCGGGGCCGGCGCTCTGATCGCGCGGCGCGTGGCCATGACCGACATGCCGCAACTGGTCGCCGCCTTCCACAGCCTGGTCGGCATGGCCGCCTGTCTGGTCGCCATCGGCGCCGTCTATGCGCCCGAGGCCTTCGGAATCCTGTCCGAGGACGGGACGGGCATCAAAACCCTGTCGATCATCGAACTGTCGCTCGGCGTCGCCATCGGCGCCATCACCTTCACCGGCTCGGTCATCGCCTTCGCCAAGCTGAACGGCAACATGAGCGGGTCGCCGATCATCCTGCCCGCGCGCCACCTGATCAATGTCGGCCTGGCCCTGGGCCTGGTCTTCCTGATCGGCATTCTGATCGGCACCGGCGGGTCGGCGACCTGGGCCTTCTGGGGCGTCTTCCTGATCGCCCTGGTGCTGGGCGCGACCCTGATCGTCCCCATCGGCGGCGCCGACATGCCGGTGGTGGTGTCGATGCTGAACTCCTATTCCGGCTGGGCGGCGGCGGCCCTGGGCTTCACGCTGGAGAATATCGCCCTGATCATCACCGGCGCCCTGGTCGGCAGTTCCGGCGCCATCCTCAGCTACATCATGTGCAAGGGCATGAACCGCAGCTTCATCAGCGTCATCCTGGGCGGCTTCGGCGGCGCGGACGCCGCGGCCGGTCCCGCCGGCGCCAAGGAGACGCGGCCCGTCAAACAGGGCTCGGCCGAGGACGCCGCCTTCATCATGAAGAACGCGTCGAAGGTCATCATCGTGCCTGGCTACGGCATGGCCGTGGCCCAGGCGCAGCATGCGCTGCGCGAAATGGCCGACAAGCTGAAGGAGGAGGGGGTCGAGGTGAAATACGCCATCCACCCCGTCGCCGGCCGGATGCCGGGCCACATGAACGTCCTGCTGGCCGAGGCCAACGTCCCCTATGACGAGGTGTTCGAGCTGGAGGACATCAACGCCGAGTTCGCCACCGCCGACGTCGCCTTCGTCATCGGCGCCAACGACGTCACCAACCCCGCCGCCAAGACCGATCCGACCAGCGCCATCTACGGCATGCCGATCCTGGACGTGGAAAAGGCGGGGACGGTGCTGTTCATCAAGCGCGGCATGGGCTCGGGCTATGCCGGCGTCGAGAACGAGCTGTTCTTCCGCGACAACACCATGATGCTGTTCGCCGACGCCAAGAAGATGGTCGAGGGGATCGTGAAGGGGCTGTGATTCGGCGCTCGATCCTTCTGACGGCGCTCGCTTTGGCCGGTTGTTCGGCCATGCTCGACATGCGGGTGTCCGGTGAGTTGGAACGGCCCGTGGTGGCCTTCGATGGAAAGCGGCGGGCTTGTGTCGATCGGCTGGATGTCTTTGCAGACGGCGCGCGCGGTCAGGCAGTCTGGAGTATCGAGACGGAAGGGAAGAACTGCATCCGTCTCGGTCAGATCATCTATGGCGAGCCCCCTGCCGGTTTCGTCGTGTTGACGCCTGCTGCGACCTTGCGGACCGGCGCCGTCTATGACGCGTATGCGCATGGCTGGACCAAGGGGTTTGCGTCCGTGCCCTGGATCGCAGGCGGAGCCTTTGTGTATCGTGATGACCACTGGATGCGTGCTGACTGATATGCGGACTTCAGCCGCCGACATCATCCGCCTGCTCGATCTCCAGCCCCACCCCGAGGGCGGGCATTATCGCGAGACCTTCCGCGACCCACGCACGGTCGAGGGGCGGTCGGTGGGGACGGCGATCTATTTTCTGCTGGCGGCGGGCGAGCGGTCGCACTGGCACAGGGTGGACGCGGCCGAGATCTGGCATTTCCACGCGGGCGCGCCTCTGGCGTTGGAGATCAAGGGGCAGGGCGTCGTGACCCTGGGCGTCGATCTGGCGGCGGGGCAGAGGCCGCAGGCGGTGGTTCCGACCGGGGCGTGGCAGGCGGCGCGCAGCCTGGGCGACTGGACCCTGGTCGGATGCACGGTCGCGCCGGGGTTCGAATTTGCCGGTTTCGAGCTGGCGCCGGATGATGGGCCGTCTCTGGAGGGGTGATCATGGCAAAGGAACCCAAGACCCGACCCACCGACGCCTCGGTCGATGACTTCATCGCCGCCGTCGAGGACCCGCGCCGACGGGCCGACGCCGGGGCCGTGTGCGCCCTGATGGCTGAGGCGACCGGCGAGCCGGCGGTGATGTGGGGGTCGTCCATCGTCGGCTTCGGCCATACTGACGGCCCGACGGGCGACTGGCCGCTGATCGGCTTCTCGCCGCGCAAGGCGAACCTGGTCCTCTATGTCGCCGGCTTCCCAGGGCGGGAGGATTTGGTGGCGAAGCTGGGCAGGGTGAAGACCGGCGTGGGCTGTATTTACGTCAACCGATTGGACCAGCTGGACGGCGCGGTGCTGCGCGACCTGTGCGACCAATCCGTGCGGGCGATCCGGGCCCGCCATCCGGGGTGAAGAGAGCCGTCCGGCCCATCGTCTCGCCAACCGCTGAAACCCCTATCGCCCGAACGTGACCAGCGCTATCACGCATCCGTGAACGCTCTGTCCAAACCCGCCCTCGTCGCCCATCGCCGTTTCGAAGCGCTCGATTCCCTGCGCGGGGTGTGCGCCATTCTGGTGGTGATGTTCCACATGCCGGTCGCCAGCCATTGGCGGAGCTGGGACTTCATCCAGCACGCCTATCTGTTCGTCGATTATTTCTTCGTCCTGTCGGGCTTCGTCATCGCCCACGCCTATGCCGAGCGGCTGAAGACGGGGGCGGACGCCGGGCGGTTCATGGTGCGGCGGTTCGGGCGGATCTGGCCGATGCACGTGCTGATGCTGGCCGCCTATGTCGGGCTGGAGCTGGCGCGAGTCGTCTTCCATTTCGACGGGGCCGAGCCGTTCACGCGCGACCGGTCGGTGGAGGCGATCTTCACCAATCTGGCCCTGGTTCAGGCCTGGCACGTCCACCCCTATCTGACCTGGAACGGGCCGTCCTGGACGCTGAGCGCCGAATGGGCCTGTTATCTGATCTTCGCCGGACTGGTGCTGGTCGCGCCCAAGCGGTTCCGCTGGATCGGCCTGGTTCTGGCCATCGTCGGGGGCGTTCTGGTGGTCAGCTATGCCCGGCGCTGGATGAACACCACCTATGATTTCGCCGTGCCGCGCGCGGTCTATGGCTTCTTCCTGGGCTGTCTGTTGCAGGGGCTGTGGATGAATATCCCGCGCCTGAAGGGGCTTGCGGCCACGGGGCTGGAGATCGCCGCGGTCGTCGCCGTCTGCGTTTTCGTGGCCTGGGCCCAGGGGCCAGTGACTGTGGCTGTCACCCTGGTCTTCGTCGTCCTGGTCTGGGTGTTCGCGGGCGAGGACGGGGCCGTGTCGCGCCTGCTGGACCATCCGGCCCTGGTGACCCTGGGACGCTGGTCCTTCTCCATCTACATGGTCCACATGTTCATCCTGACCGTGATGCTGATCATCGCGCGCAAGCTGGATTGGCTGCCGGGCGGGCGGCGCGTCGATTTCGGCTCGGTCTGGCTGAACGACCTGTTCGCGCTGGGCCTGTTCGGCTTCATCGTCGTGATCGCGGTCTGCGCGCACAATCGGGTCGAACGCCCGGCCCAGCGCCTGATCGACCGCTGGACCAAGCCCAAGGCCGCCTGAATTCAGGCCGCCATCAGCCAGGGCGTTTCCGCCGGGTCCGACCGGGCTTCGTCCCACAGGGCGTCCTCGTCCGAATAGCGGGCGATGGCGGCGGCGGAGATGACGTCCACCACCTGTTCCTCCAGCCGATCCCAGATGACGGCCAGGTCCGACGATCCGTCGGCCTCGCACGGGACGATCAGATAGCGGTTGGCGTTGACGGCGGTGTTCGGTTGGAAGCGAGCCATGTGATGATCTCCTGAAGCGGTCGGCCTCTTGTCGATGATGGTGTTATGGCGCACTGATGCGTCAGAAACGGACGTATCATTCAGGAGCGACGGTGAGACACGACAAGGCGGCCATGGTGATCGACCTGGCGCGGCGGCTGGCCGCCAGCGCCGAGGGCCTGACCCTGGATGAGATGGCGCGCGACATGCGCGTCAGCCGGCGCACCGCCGAGCGGATGCGCGACGCCGTCTTCATGCTGTTTCCGACGGTGGAGGAGGTGTCGGACCCGCCGTCCAAACGCTGGCGCATCCGCGGCGGACTGTCGGCCTTCGAACAGGCGCCCACCGCCACCGAGATGCTGGAACTGTCCAAGGCGGCCACGGCCCTGCGCGCGGCGGGCGAACCGGCGCGGGCGGCAGCGCTGGAGGGACTGGAACGCAAGCTGAAGGCGGCGATGCGCTCCACCACCCTGAACCGGATGGCCCCGGACCTGGAGGCCCTGGTCCGGGCCGAGACCATCGCCGTCCAGGCCGGGCCGCGCCCCTCGGCGGACGAAGGCCTGTTGACCGCCATTCGCGGGGCGGTGCTGGCGCAACAGCCGCTGGGCTTCACCTATTCCCGACCGGGCGCCGAACCGCGTCGCCGCAGCGTCGCCCCGTGCGGGGTCATGTTCGGCCGCGCCAACTATCTGGTCGCCGCCGACCGCGAGACCGGCCGTATCCAGACCTTCCGCCTGGACCGGATGAGCAGCGTCGCTCCGCAGGACGGGGTGGCGATCCCACCCGCCGATTTCGATCTGGGCGTCTTCGCCAGCCAGTCCTTCGGCATCTATCAGGACGAGATCGAGGAGGTGGTGCTGCGCATCGCCCCCGCAGGCGCGGCCGAGGCCCGGAGCTGGCGCTGGCACCCGACCCAGACGTTCGAGGACCAGGCGGACGGCGGCGTGATCGTGCGGTTCCGGGCGTCCGGCATGCGCGAACTGGCCTGGCACCTGTTCACCTGGGGCGAACAGGCGGTGATCCTGGCGCCCGAACGGCTGAAGGCGGTCATGGCCGGGGAACTGGCGGCGGCCGGGCGCGCTCTGGACGCGGCCCACGGATGACGAAGGCTTAAGGTGACGCTGTCGCCGCTCGTCGCTATGCCCGCCATGACCTATCGGAGAGCTCCATGCGTCTGAAGACGGCCCTCATCTGCGCGGGCTTCATCGGCCTTTCGGCCGTCACGGCCTGCGCCTCGCCCGCCGTCGTCGGGCCTCAAGGCCCGGCCGTGGCCGAGGACGGTCGTGTCGCTGTCGTCGTCGAACGCGACGGCGACCGGTGGACCGCCGACTATCAGATGGATCGCGATGCCCCGGCCTGGGCCTTCTTCCGCTCGGCCCTGCTGCGCGAAAGCCGCCAGCCCTGGCGGCCGGATTGGTGGCGGGTGGAGACGCCGGGCGTCGTGCTGGAGCGGATCGGCGACTATGACGTGCTGCGTTCGACCGACGGCGGGCCTGTGCCGCGCGACGTCCGTATCGTCATGACGCCGCGCGCCGGGGATCTGGAGGCAGAATACGATCCGGCCCTGGTGTTCTCGGACGGCACGGTGGCGCTGTTTTCCGGTCAGTTCGACGTCATTCCTCTGGAGTCCGCCGCCGCCGCCCGCGCCCTGCCGCGCGATCTGAATGGCGTCGATGTGCCCGGCGGTCCGGCCAGCGTGACCTGGCGCGACCGCGCCGGCCCCGTGCTGTTCAAGGGCGAGCGCCAGTCTCAGGTCACGGCGGTGGACGCCCAGACCTATGTCCTGTTCGGTGACGCCACGACGCGCCAGGGGGACGGGATCACCACCGTCATCGACCCCGGCCTGCCGCGCTGGCTGGGCGATGAACTGGCCGGTTTCACCCCGCGCGTCATGGCCTATTACGCCCAGCGTCTGGGCCGGGCCCAGGGCGAGGCGCCGACCTTGATGGTCAGCTGGACCGGCCCGACCAAGGCCTTGTCCAGCATGGGGGGCAGCGTCCTGCCCGGTCTGATTTCGATGAATTTCGAAGGGGAGGGGGTGCTGGACCCCGACGCCCAGGCCCTGGCTCGCGCCCACTGGTTCATCGGCCATGAGGCGGCGCATTTCTGGCTGGGCTCGCAGGGGCTGAAATACCAGTACGCCCGCGAGGCCTGGATCACCGAGGGCGGGGCCGACCTGATGGCGGTGCGGGCCCTGAAGGCCATGGATCCCGCCTATGACGACCGCGCGGAACTGCAGCGCGAGGTGGACGACTGCGTCACCCTGGCGGCCGGCAAGCCCGTGGCCTCGGCCGGCGACCGGGGCGACAACCGCGCCTATTACGCCTGCGGCGCCGTCTGGGGCCTGGTCATCGAGGCGGCGGAGCGACGCGCGGGCGGGGGCGACTTTTTCGATGTGGTCGCCGATTTCCAACGCCGCGACAATGACGACGGCGTCTTGAGCCGCGATGAGTGGTTGGGCGCCCTGACCCGCCTGTCGCGCGACCCCACCCTGGCCAACGATATCTCGACCATGCTGGACCAGGGCGCCGCCACTCCTTCCGCCGTCATCGCCCGCCTGTTCCAGCGCACCGGCGTCGCCTTCCGTCTGGAGGACGGGCGAGTGATCCTGACCTGACGTCTTTGATTCGGATCAAGGCGGGCATGGGCCGAAGGGCGCATCCAGGCTCCGGCAAAGAGGAGCACCGCCATGACCTATGCGAGCCTGATGGTCTATGTGGACGACGAGCCGGACAATGTCGCGCGGATCGGTTTCGCGCGGGACCTCGCCGCCATTCACGACGCGACCCTGATCGGCATATCCGTCAGCGAGCCTGAGCCGCCCCTGGTGGACGCCTATGTCGCCGGCGGCATGGCCGGCGAGATCCTGACCCTGCGGCGGGACCAGGCGGACGGCGAGCTGTCCGCCGCCAAGACCCGTTTCCTCGAGGCGATGAAGGATACCGGCATTGATCACGAGTGGCGGGCCGAGACCGGCTATCCCGCTTCTTGCGTCTCCCACCACGCCCGCGCGACGGATCTTATCCTGGTGGGGCGCGACGCGGGACGTCTGCCCTATCGCGCGCCGGACGCCGGCGACCTGATCATGAATGTCGGCCGACCGGTTCTGGTCGCGCCGCCCCGCGCCTCGGCTGCGCCGGTCGACGGGGTCGTCCTGGTGGCGTGGAAGGAAGGGCGCGAGGCCCAGCGGGCCGTCCAGGCGGCTCTTCCGCTGTTGAAGCAGGCGCGCGAGGTCAAGGTCGTCGAAATCTGCGCCTCGGCCGATGTGGCCGCCGCCGCTGCGCGCGTCGCCGATGTCGCCGCCTGGCTGCGACGCCACGGCATCGTGGCCGAAAGCGAGGCCAAGGTGCGCGACGAACGTCCGGCCGGCGATCGCATCCTGGCCCTGGTCGAACAGACCGGCGCCAATCTGATCGTCTCCGGCGCCTGGGGTCATTCGCGGATGCGGGAATGGGTTCTGGGCGGCGTCACCCAGGCCCTGCTGAACCGCAGTCAATCCTGGCTGCTGCTGAGCCACTGAAGCCTCAGCGCTCTTCGCGGGCGTGGAAAATGCGGGCGACGAAGACGGTGTCGGCATCGACGCGGTATTGAACGACGTAACCGCTGTCGCCGAAGCGGATATAAAGGTGGCGCAACCCGTCCAAGTCGATCCCCATAAGGGGCGTCTGCGCCAACTGAGCGATCGCCCCGATGATGGTCTGGCTCGCCCGCCGGGCTGCGTTTGGGTTGACGTTCTGGAGAAAGGCGATGACCCGTCGGCGATCCTGGATCGCGTCTGGGGACAGCCGTATCCTCAAGCCTTGGCCTTCAGCATCGCCTCGATCTCAGCCTCGAAACCCGCCGCCCAGTCTTCGAATTCGATGAACTTGCCGGTGCGGTCGTACTTCGCCAGGCGGCGTTTGGCTTCGGAAGTGTCGTAAGGCGTGATTGGGGGCCAGGGCGTGAGGGCGTCGTCCATAATGAAGGCGGCGTCCTTCTCTCGAACTCCGGATTCGCTCGAGGCATCGTCAGGCCCGGTCGCAAGCGCCCTCTCCAGGACCGCGACGGCATAGGCTTCCGGCTCCATGCCCGCTGTACGCGCGGCGGCCTTGAGACGCTCAAGCGCCTCGTCGGTCAGGGGCAGGGTCAGGACGTGGTCGGCCATCCCTGCATCCTGTCACAACTATGAGTGGTTGTGAACTCACATCGCCGCGAAAGGATAGGGGCTGACCGACTTTGACCAGTCGTCCACGGCGAGCGGCCGGTCGATCGGCGCGGCCGCGCGTTCGGCGCAGGGGTGGCGGTGGCACAGGCGGCAGGCGGGGCCGATGGGGGTGACCTCGGGCCGTTCCAGATCCAGGCCGTGGGCATAGGCCAGCCTATGGGCGTGGCGCAGCTCGCAGCCCAGACCGACGGCCAAGTCGTGGGTCTCGCCGTACCCGTCCTGACCCTGGCGTTCGACCGTACGAGCGAAGGTGAACCAGCGGCCGCCATCTGGGGTCTCGATGATCTGGGTGATGATCCGACCCGGTGTGCGGAAGGCGGAGTGTAGCCGCCAGCGCGGGCAGGCGCCGCCGAAGCGCGAGAAGGGAAAGGCGCCGGCCGCATAGCGTTTGGAGATATTGCCCGCCTGATCCACCCGCATCAGGAAGAAGGGCACGCCCCGCGCCGTCGGCCGCGACAGGGTGGTCAGCCGATGCGCCGCTTGTTCGTAGCTGACCCCGAACCGGGCCTGGAGCCGCGCCAGGTCATAGCCCGTCTCTTCCGCCGTGCGCTGGAAGGCGGCGTAGGGCATCAGGGTCGCGGCCGCCAGGGCGTTGGTCAGGGCCACCTTCAGCAGGGATCGCGTCGGTCCGTCCGCGGCGTTCGCGGTCTGGACCATGTCGTTTAGGGCCGGGCCGTGTTCGACCAGGGCCAGCTGATAGGCGATGGCGAAGGCGCGCGAGGACGGGCCCAGGGTCTCGGACAGCAGCAGGCGGCGGCGGTGCAGGTCGTAGCGCCGGGTCCATTCCACCATGACCTCGGCCGGCAAAGTGCGGACGCCCAGGTCGTGTTTGGCCGCCAGCCGCTGGCGGGCGGCGGGTTCGAAACCGTCGGCGTGGGCCGGCGCCTCGGCCGCCAGGGCGTCGGCCAGGACCTCGCCCATCTGGTCCAGTTCGGGGAAGTGGTTGCCGCGCGACTGGATGTATTCGCGCACCCATTCGGCCGGGCTGGTCTCGACCAGGCCTTCGCCGTTCTCGGCTGCGGCGCGGGCCCGGGTGCGGCCGTCGTCGAAGGCCTGATACAGGCGCAGCATGGCGTCGGCGACGCCCGGCGCCTCCTCCAGCAGTTGCACCAGTTCGTGGCGCGGGGCGGACAGACCCTTGAACAGCGGGTCGGCCAGGATCTCGGTCAGCCGCGCCTGATCGGCCGCGCCGCCCTGGTTCAGGCTGCGCAGATCGACGTCATAGGTTTCGGCCAGACGCAGCAGAAGCTGGGCCGAAACGGGCCGCTGGTTGCGTTCTATGTGATTGAGATAGCTGGGGGAAACCCCCAGGTCGGCCGCCATGGCCGTCTGGGTCAGGCTCAGGTCGCGCCGCAGCCGCTTCAGCCGGGCGCCGAGGAAGAGCTTGCGATCGGCGGAGGTGTCCATGGTCGCAGAATGTCACAACATGACCGATTATGCAAAGTCATGATGTGACAAAGTGACATCAAATAGCCGGATGATGCTGTGTCATTCGTGACTGTTGCGTGTTCTTGTCTCCGAGACGGCGGCTGCGGCCGCGCCATTCAGAGACCGAGTTCGACCATGACCACCTTCGCCGATCTGGTTCCTTCGCCCGCCGGCCGTTTCGACGGCATCGAGCGCCCCTATACGCCGGACGACGTCCTGCGCCTGCGCGGCTCGGTGCCGGTCACCCATACGCTCGCCGAGCGCGGCGCCAACCGCCTGTGGCAGCTGCTGCACGACGAGCCCTTCATCAACGCCCTGGGCGCGGTCACCGGCAACCAGGCCATGCAGATGGTCCGGGCGGGGCTGAAGGCCATCTATCTGTCGGGCTGGCAGGTGGCGGCCGACGCCAATACGGCCGGCGCCATGTATCCGGACCAGTCGCTGTACCCGGCCAACGCCGCGCCGGAACTGTGCCGCCGCATCAACCGCACCCTGCAACGCGCCGACCAGATCGAGCATGCCGAGGGCGGCGCGAAACGCGATTGGTTCGTCCCCATTGTCGCGGACGCCGAGGCCGGCTTCGGCGGGCCGCTGAACAGCTTCGAGATCATGAAGGCCTTCATCGAGGCGGGCGCCGCCGGCGTCCACTTCGAGGACCAGCTGGCGTCCGAGAAGAAGTGCGGCCACCTGGGCGGCAAGGTCCTGATCCCAACCCAGGCGCATGAGCGCAATCTGGTCGCCGCGCGTTTAGCCGCAGACGTCATGGGCACGCCGACCATCACGGTCGCCCGCACCGACGCCGAAAGCGCCCAGCTGATAACCTCGGACATCGACGAGCGGGACCAGCCTTTCATCGACCGCGACAACCGCACGCCCGAGGGCTTCTTCCGCCTGAAAGAGGGCACGGGGCTGGACCACTGCATCGCGCGGGGCCTGTCCTACGCCAATATCGCCGACCTGCTGTGGTGGGAGACGTCGCACCCGGATCTGGACGACGCGAAGAAGTTCGCCGAGGCGATCCAGAAGAAGCATCCGGGCAAGCTGATGGCCTATAACTGCTCGCCGTCATTCAACTGGAAGGCCAAGCTGGACGACGCCACGATCGCCAAGTTCCAGCGCGAGCTGGGGGCCATGGGCTACAAGTTCCAGTTCGTGACCCTGGCCGGCTTCCACGCGTTGAACAACTCGATGTTCGAGCTGGCCGACGGCTATCGGGATCGTGGGATGGCGGCCTATTCGGAGCTGCAGCAGCGCGAGTTCGCCAATGAGGCCATCGGCTACACCGCCACGCGCCACCAGCGCGAAGTCGGCACCGGCTATTTCGACCAGGTCGCCACGGTCATCTCCAACGGCACGTCCTCGACGACGGCGCTGAAGGACTCGACCGAGACCGCCCAGTTCACCCACGCGGCTTAAGGCCCCCTCAGCTAAGGAAAGGAACCTCCATGGAACCGCTGACCCGAACCGAAGCCATCATCGACTTCTGCCTGGCCCCCCTGTCGCTCGATGCTGGCACTGAGGCCGAACGCGAGGTGCGTCGCCGCATGACGCACGTTCTGCGGACCTATCAGGCCAAGGTCGCCAATCCGATCGCGGTGGACTTCTCATCCATGCCGTCCCAGGTGATCAACGAAGCCGCCCACGGCTACGAATAGGCCTCGCGTCCTCGCAAAGAAAAAGGCCCGCCCCGATCGCTCGGGGCGGGCCTTGTCTTGCTGTGAAGCTCAGCGGGACGCGGAGGGCGTAGTGTTCAGGGATGCGGTCGGCGACGGCGTAGGCGCCAGGGTAACCGCGACAGGGGTTTGTGCAGACACGGGCGGCGTGCCCGTCTCTTCGGGATCGCCGACCGTGATCGAGGTCGTCAGCACCGCCTGGGTGGTGCAGGTGGCGAGGTCGCGGGCGATGTGGCGGCCCAGGCAGAACATGTCCTCATAGCTGGGGCGCGAGGCGGCCAGGCACTGGAACAGCATCAGCTTGGACATGTTCAGGCAGAATTCGCTGTTTGTGTCGACCACCAGGGCGTCGGTGTTGGCGCGCGCCTCGTCGCCTGCCGCGCCAAGGGCGGCGAGGGCGGCGATCGCCAGCGAGCGGGTCACCGCCGGGGTATAGGGCGGCGCCTTGCGTGACGCCTCGACCGACAGGCCCTGGCCCGTGTTGGCGGCCGTAAACAGTCGGCTCGATTCTTCGGGAGACGGCAGCATCGCCGCCGCCGACAGGGTCTTGGCGCCTTCCAGCCGCACTTCGCGGTTCGGGATATGGGTGGTGGCCCAACGGCGGCGCGGGTCTCGGCGTTCCTGGACGGTATAGGCGTCGGCCTCGACCGCTTCGGCGATGGCGCGGATGGCGACAGCGTCCTTGCCGATGGTCGCCGTAATCAGGCCGGCGGCGGCGTCCGCGCCCGGCAGGGTGGCGGCGTAGGCGGGATCGGCGACGATCTGGGCGATCATCTGCTGGCGTTGGGTCGGATCAGCGGCGAACTGGCGCACCCCGGCGACGAACTCGGGCGATTGAAGCGCGATGATCGAGCCATAGGCGATCAGGCCGCGCGACAGCTGTGCCGGCTCATAGGCCGAGCCCTTGCGAATGGCCGCCTGGATGGATTCCGCGTCGGGGAAGCCGCCCGGCTGGATCGTGGCGGCCTCGCGCACGAAGGCCACATAGATCGAGGCCGCCTGGGCGACGCCTTCGTTCAGGGTGACGGGCGGAGGTGGAGGCGGAGGAGGCGGAGGCGCGACCTCCGGCTCCTTGGTGCTGCAACTCGCCAGAATTGCGGCGGCGGCAAGGGCGGCGATCGACAGGCCGCGGGTCATGAAGGCCTTGGGCATAGGGCGCGTCCACAGAACTATGTGCCCCGACAGGGGCGCTTACTGGAAGGCGCTTATAACGTGCCGAAACTGGTTTGCCGAAGATTAATCGAACAACTTCGACACGGATTCCTCGTTGGCGATCCGTCGGATAGCTTCACCGATAAGCGGAGCCACGGAAACCGTGCGGATTTTCTTGCAGTTCGAGACTTCGTGCGGCTGTTCAATCGAGTCCGTGATCACCAGTTCCTTCAGCGGTCCGTCGGTGATCCGCTGCACCGCCGGGCCCGACAGGACGCCATGGCTGATATAGGCCGAGACCTCGGTCGCGCCCTGATCCATCAGGGCCTTCGCCGCGTTCACCAGGGTGCCGCCGGAATCGACGATGTCGTCGAACAGGATGCAACGGCGGCCTTCGACGTCGCCGATGATGTTCATGACCTCGCTCTCGCCCGCCTTCGGGCGGCGCTTGTCGACGATGGCCAGGTCGGCGTTCAGACGGCTGGCCAGAGAGCGGGCGCGCACCACGCCGCCGACGTCGGGCGAGACGATCATCAGGTCGTCGCCACGCGAATAATGTTCGCGGATGTCCTGGGCCAGGACCGGGGTGGCCACCAGATTGTCGGTCGGGATGTCGAAGAAGCCCTGAATCTGGCCGGCGTGCAGATCCATGGTCAGCACTCGGTCGGCGCCGGCGCGGGTGATCAGATTGGCCACCAGCTTCGCCGAGATCGGCGTGCGGCCGCCTGTTTTCCGGTCCTGACGGGCATAGCCGAAATAGGGCATGACGGCCGTGATCCGCCGGGCGGACGCGCGCACCAGGGCGTCCGTGATGATCAGCAACTCCATCAGATTGTCGTTGGCTGGATAGCTGGTCGACTGAAGGATGAAGACGTCCTCTCCCCGGACGTTCTCCTCGATGACGGCGAAGACCTCGTTGTCGGCGAAACGCTTGACCTGGGCCTTGGTCAGCGGTCCGTCCAGATGGTCCGCGATGGCCTGGGAAAGGGCCCGGTTGGAGTTGCCTGAGAGCAGCTTCATCAGCTGGTCATCCTTTCGCCGTCATCCGACCCCCATGAACGGCGGTCGGTTGGCGCGCTCTTTACCAGCGGAGCCGGGCAGGGCAAGTCGTGTGCGGAGAGTTTTCGTCGGCATGGCGTGTCCCGGTCGTGGGTGCTAGAGATCGCCGCGTTCGTTTCCGGAGGCCTGTCCTAAGGCCGGTCTCCGCTCGTCATGGGGTCGTCCTTGTCCGTTTCTAAGTTCCGTTCCGGCCTGGTGCTGATGGCCGCGGCGGCCGCCGCTCTGACAATTTCGGGTTGCGCCGGCAATAAGCGCCCAAAGCTCGCTTATGAAGAGCGGCCGGTCGAGGCGCTGTACAACACCGGTTATCAGCGTCTGGAACAGAAGCGCTGGGCCGACGCCGTCGACTATTTCCAGGAGGTGGAACGCCAGCATCCCTATTCGGACTGGGCCCGTCGCTCGATCCTGATGCAGGTCTACGCCTACTACCAGAACAATAATTACGCTGAAGCTATCGCGGCCTCGGACCGGTTCATCTCGCTGTTCCCGGGCAATCCGTCGGCGGCCTACGCCTTCTACATGAAGGCGGTTTGCAACTTCGAACAGATCACCGACGTGGGCCGCGACCAGGGCTACGCCAACGCCGCCCTGGCCGGTCTGAAGGACGTGGCCCGCCGCTATCCGGGCACGCCCTACGCCAGCGACGCCGCCGTTAAGATCGACATGGTCAACGACCAGCTGGCCGGCAAGGAAATGAACATCGGCCGCTATTACCAGCGCGCCAACCAGCCGCTGGCGGCCCTGAACCGCTACAAGGCCGTCATCGCCAACCCCGAGTTCCAGCGCACCTCCCACACGCCTGAGGCCCTGTACCGTCTTGTCGAGGTCAATCTGCAGCTGGGCCTGAAGGAAGAGGCGACCCGCAACGGCGCCGTCCTGGGCTACAACTTCCCCGGCAGCCCCTGGTACGCCGAGGCCTACGCCCTGCTGACCGAAAACGGCCAGTCGCCGGAGAAGGCCCCGGAAGCCAAGCGCGAATCCTGGCTGCAGCGGATCATTCCCGGCTGATCGTCCCCTTGACGGTCAGATTTATGTAGTTACATAAATGATCGTCTTCGACCCGGCGAAGGACGCGGCCAATATCGCGAAGCACGGCGTATCCTTGCGCCTGGCGGAAGAGATGGATTTGGCGGCGGCCTTCGTCAGGCAAGACACCCGCAAGGACTATCAAGAGACCCGTTTCAACGCTTACGGCTATGTGGACGGTCGGCTCTATGCTTTGACCTTCACGGTGCGAGGCGAGGATGTTCGGGCCATCAGTCTTCGGCGGGCGCGGACAAAGGAGCTGATGAAATGGCGAAGCGAGAGCTAGACTGGGAAACCGTTCCTCTGGACGAGGACGACGCGCCTGAGTTGACCGAGGAGATGGCTGCCAAACTCCGCCCGGCGCGTGAAGTCCTGCCCGACTACATCCTAAACCAGTTCAAACGCGCCCCCGGCCGCCCCAAGGTCGACGCGCCCAAACAGCAGGTCACCCTGCGGCTGGACGCCGATCTGCTGGAGCATTGGCGGGCCCAGGGGCCGGGGTGGCAGTCGGGCATCAACGCCGCGCTTCGCCGGGCCTCCGGTCTCTGATTCCTTTCACGCCGCCGCGCGCTAGACTGCGCCCCATGCCGAATCGCGTGCGCCCATGCTGACCGCCCTTTCCATCCGCGACGTCGTCCTGGTCGACGTGCTGGATCTCGACGTCGAGACCGGCCTGACCGTGCTGACCGGCGAGACGGGGGCGGGCAAGTCGATCATTCTGGACGCCCTGGGCCTGGCCCTGGGCGGGCGCGGCGACGCCGGCCTGGTGCGCCACGGGGCCAAACAGGCCGTGGCCACCGCCATCTTCAGCGCCCCGGACGATCCCGACCTGCTGGCCCTGATCGCCGACAAGGGATTCGAGGTCCAGCCGGGCGAGGACCTGATCCTGCGCCGGGTGCTGAACGCCGACGGCCGCAGCCGGGCCTATGTCAACGACCAGCCCGCCGGGGTCACGGCCCTGCGCGAGATCGGCGCCGCCCTGGTCGAAGTCCACGGCCAGCACGAAACCGTCGGCCTGCTGGACTGGCGCACCCACCGGGGGCTGCTGGACGCCTATGGCGGCCTCCAGCCCCAGCTCCAGGCCGTCGCCGCCGCCTCGACCAAGCTCAAGGCCGCTGAGGCCAAGCTGGCCGAGCTGAAGGCCCAGGCCGCCGACGCCGCCGCCCGCGTCGAGGAGATCACGCTCAACCTGTCCGAACTGGACGCCCTGGACCCCCGCGCCGACGAGGAGACGGAACTGGCCGGCGAACGCGCCCTGCTGGGCGCCGCCGAAAAAGCCATCGCCGACCTGGCCGACGCCCGCGCCCAGCTGGGCGGCGACAAGCTGAGCCAGAAACTGGGCGCGGCGCTTCGCGCCGTCGAACACGCCCGCCAGCGCGCCGGCCAGGCGGGGGCCGAGGGCGACCATCCGGTCATCGTCAAACTGTCCGCCGCCGTCGAGGCCATCGACCGCACCATGGTCGAGGCGGCCGAGGCCGTCGCCGCCGTGGACGCCGCCGCCGACGCCTTCGACTATGAACCCGGCCGCCTGGACAAGGCCGAGGAACGGCTGTTCGCCCTGCGCGCCGCCGCCCGCAAGCTGAACACCACGGTCGACGCCTTGCCGTCGCTGCGCATCCGTCTTCGCGAGCAGCTGCGCCTGATCGAGGACGGGGAGGAGGCCCTGGCCAACGCCGGCCGCGAAGCCGCCGAGGCCGCCGAATCCTATGATCTGGCCGCCACCTTCCTGACCTCGGCGCGCGAGGCGGCGGCCGACCGCCTGACCGCCGCCGTCATGGGCGAACTGGGCCCGCTGAAGCTGGAGCGCGCCCGGTTCCGCGTCGCCCTGGAGCCGATCGAGGGCCGGCGCGGCCCCGACGGGGTCGAGACCGTGCGCTTCCAGATCGCCACCAACGCCGGAACCGATTTCGGCCCGCTGGACGCCATTGCCTCAGGCGGCGAACTGGCCCGGTTCGCCCTGGCCATGAAGGCGGCCCTGGCCAGCCGCGAGGACATGCGCCAGCCGGTCATGATCTTCGACGAGGTCGACCAGGGCGTCGGCGGCGCCGTGGCCGAGGCCGTCGGCTCGCGCCTGAAACGCCTGTCCACCGGCGCCCAGGTCCTGGTCGTCACCCACAGCCCCCAGGTCGCCGCCCGTGGCCACGCCCACTGGAAGGTGATGAAGGCCGACCACGACGGCGCGACCACCACCACGGTGGTGGCCCTGGACGACGCGCGCCGTCAGGAGGAGATCGCGCGGATGCTGTCGGGGGCGGAGATCACCGATGAGGCAAGGGCGGCGGCGCGGGCGTTGATCGGGTAGGGGACGGGGTGAGCTTGAAACCCAGTTCCATCGCTCACCTTATCCCCCTGGCTTATCGCCACACTGGAGGCCAGACTTCGTTCGTGCGCCGGCCCTTTTGGTCGGTCACGTCTCCGACCTTCCAACCCTTCGGGCAGGCGCCAAGACGAGTATAACGTCGTGTCTGGACCGCCGACGCATCTTTGTGTCCGCTGATCAGGGTGACCCGAAGCGCCACAGTAAACACGTCGTCGTCCCCTGTTCGGGTGACCCGAACCAAAACGTCTTCATGGCCTAACGTGCAGCGTTGGAGGGTGGCGTCGGGCGTCGTGATCGATTTTCCCATCGGGATGCATGGTCGGCCATTAACTTCCGGCAGGGGAGCGCTGAACCCTTTTCGCAGGAAACCATCGACGCATATCCGAACCGGCTGAACGTCTGCGCCCAAGGCCTCGACTTGCCACAGTTCGGGTGGATCGACGGCAGTTTGCCGTTCGATCCAGCGGTCGGTGTTGGCCTCGCACGCCGATGTAGCGACCAGGGCGACCGCCGTCAGCGCATGGCGAATCCTCATCCTCGCGCCCGCTGTTCAGCGGCGCGCACATGCTCAAGGCTGAAGATCGCGAAGGTCGCCGCCACAGTCCCGGCCAGGGCGATCAGAGCCAGTTCGGCATACCCCTGAGCCAACTGCAGATGGGAGGGGCTTCGATTAAACCAGGCTGACGCCACCGCCCAATTGAGCAAATTGTGGAGGACGGCGACAAGCGCGATCAGGGGGCCGCCTAGCCTGAGGCCGGAGATGAATCCGATCCCTCGGGGCGAAGGATTGTCACGCGTCTGCCGAGCCAGGCGCGGCGCGAGCAGAGCGGCGGCCAATCCGCAGGCAACCAAACCCAGTACGATCAGCTTGGTCTCTGGGCCGGCGTCGTTGAAGACCGCCGCTATTTTCAACCCCCGTCCGCCCGGCTCGACGCTTTGCGCTGCGGCGGCGCATGTCCAGAACGCGGTCAGACCAAGGGCAGGCAAAGCAATATTCAGGCGCATCTCATCCTCCATCTGAGTGATGAAGGTAGCGTGATTTACAATTGTAATATTGTCAACCGGTCACGAGGCGTCGGGCGGCGCGGGGGGCAAGAGGCGGAGGTTGAGAACCGGCGTAGGCTTGAGGCGCTGTCTTTCAGCGGAAGCGGGTTGAACGGCCCAAGCCACAGTCGCCGTCGTCAAGGCAAAGGCGAGGATGGTCAGCCGATCTTTCATGTCAGGCGTATGGCGAGGCAGGCGCAGACTATCCAAACGGGTCGCCAGAGCCCCGACACCAGCCGTGGTCCAGCCGCAGCCGAAGGCGAGAGGCGCGGTCGGGACAGCCTTGAGCAGGGCTTCGGCATAGAGGCGACGGCGACCGGGACGCTGGGCCATCACAGCCGCGTCGCAGGCCAATTCCTGATCGAAACGGAACCAGGTGATTCCCAAGTGAGCAAAAGGGTTCCACCAGAATAAGCACTGCAACAACGCAGCCAAGGCGTTGACGCGCAGATCGCCGCGCTCGAGGTGGGCGCGCTCGTGATCGCGGATAGCCGCTCGTTCTTCAATGCTCCAGCGGTCGGCGCTGTCTGCGGGCATGACCAGTCGGCCAATTATGACGCCGACCACCGCAGGTCCCGCCACGCCACGTCGGGCCTGATCGAAGAAGCGGGCTTGAGCGGACAGCATCAAGCCGGCTGACACGATCGCTCCCGAAATCCAGATCGCCAGCACAATCATGGCGAACTCCGCTGGTGCAGCGGCCGCAGGGAGGTCAACCTCTGGCGTGATACGCGGTAGGCAGACGGCGAGCATCGTCACGGGCGCCGCGGACCACAGCCCATAAGACGCCCGGGGCCCGAAGGCTTTTCGACATGGGCGACGTATGAGCAGAACCGCCGACACCGCGCCCGCAAGCGCAAAGTTCAATTCGACGATCAGTGAGAGGAGTTCACTCATCGTCAAACGTCGCGATGATTGCTTTGAGCTTCTCGCGATCCTGCTGGGACAGTGTGCGGTTAGATGCGAGTTGCGCAACCAGGGGTGAGACTTGACCGCCAAAAAGACGTTCGAGCAGACTTTCGCTTTCCGCCATTGCGAAGGCTTCCTTCTCAAGAGCCGCTTGATATCGGTGCCGCCCGTCGATCCGCTCGGAGCGGATCGCGCCCTTTTTGAGTAGGCGATTGATCAAGGTCTTCACTGTCGCCTCGCCCCACGGGGTTTGGCTTTGGACCTCGGCTATCAGTTCATCTGCCGACAGGGGGCCGGCCCGCCAAACGGCGTCCATGACCTTGAACTCTGCATCGGTGATGTTCATGCGGGTCTCCTCATTGCGGATTACGCATGTAATTCCAGTTTGGCGCAACCCTTCGCTCTCCAGAAGGGCCGCCCTCCCTGGTCAACCGCCCTCAGACGAGCGCGAACTTCGGCGGGGCCAAACTCAATCGGGTGTCGCTGACCGGCTCTCCGCCGAAGAACTTGACCAGCAGGGTCTGAACCTCCGGGTGCGACTCGAAGACGTTATGGCCGGCGTTTTCGACCACCACCTGGGTCTTTCGCTGAAACTGGTCGATCACCTCGGCCTGTTCTTCCAGAGGAGTTCGGCCGTCGAGGGACCCGGCGACGAGAAGGGCAGGGGTCTCGATCCGGATCGCCGACCGGAAATCCTCGCCCAGGTCCACGCCGGGGATGGCGCCCAGCAGATGCGGCATGGGCATGTTGAAGGCGTCGCCCAGCACGGCCGTCTTCGCCTCCTTCTCGATCAGGGCCAACCGCCCCGGCGAAATGCCGGACGCCAGATCGGTCGCCTCGGGCATGCCGGCAATACTGAAATAGCGATCCGGCGGCGGGAAGAGCGGCGACAGGACGTCGGTCTTGCCGGCGTCGAGCGCCAGGTAGACGCCGGGCAACATGGACAAGGTCGGCGGATTGGCGACCATGGCGGACGCCATAAGCTGCACGCCGAAGCCGCCGATCTTCAGATCGGCCGGGCCGGTCGCGCCGGAGATGGTCACGATCGCCGGCTCGGCTTCATACCGGGCGTGGACGCGCCGCATCAGGGCGGGCAGGTTCGGAACGGCCGCGCGGGCGACGGGGTCTTCACCCAGCAGGCGGTCCACCCGGTCCAGAAAGGCGTCGATATGCGCCGGCCGTTTCACGGTCTGGTCCTGACCTTCAAGACTGGCCAGGGCGACACGGCCGATCACGTCGGGATGCCGCTTCAGCACGGACAAGGCCAGATGCGTGCCGTAGCTGATGCCCCACAGATCGACCTTCTCCACGCCCAGATGCCGGCGCAGGTCATCGATGTCGTAGGCGTTCTGTTCGGTATTATAGCCGGTCATGGCCACGCCGGCGCGGGTCCAGTCCACCCAGGCCTTCTGCATCGCGTCGCGGTACCAGTCCGTCATTTCCCTGTGGGTCAAGGCGGGCCAGGGGGCGGGGGAGGCCGGACGCTCTGGAATATGGGCGGACAATCCCGTGCCGCGTTGGTCGAAGGCGATGACGTCCGCCACCGCTCTCAACGCCATGAAGATCGGAAACCGATTCCCCATCGCCGTGCGGACGCCCGACCCGCCGGGCCCGCCCGCCAGATAGATGATCGGCGGCCCTGGGTTCGCGCTGGTCGAGGCGAACCGCACATAGCCGAGGCGAATACGGCGCGATCCGGGGATGTGCCGATCCTCGGGAACCTCGAAGAAGCCGCGTTCGGCGTCGGTTTCCTGGCCGTCGCCGGCGACGAAGCGGAACGGGCCGGGCTGTTCCTGTTCCTGGGCCCTCGAGGGCAGAGCGAGACCGGGCAGGGCGAGGCCGGCGGCGGCGAGGATGGAGCGGCGGTTCATGAGGGCATGGGTCATGGGAAGGATCGAAGCAGGCTTTCCGACCGACAAAAGCGGGCTTCGGCCAACGGCGCGTCTGCGTCGGTGAACGGCAGCGCTTTCCGGCGAATGACAGGCTAGGCTCTCGTCATGTGGCGGCTGCTTCTCATCGCGATTCTCCTGACCGCCCTCCCAACGGGCTTGCGGGCGCAGGATTGGCAATCCTGTCGCGGCGAACAGGGCGTTGCGGCGCCGGTTCTTCGGGACTGTCAGGCGGTCGATGGCGTCCTCGACCCCCAGGGGCGGGCGCTGTGGCTTCGCTCTATCGTGCGCCGTCCGGACGGCGCTGGTCCGGCCGCCCTGTACGTCGTCGGCACGGCCTCTTCCGAAGTCTGGCTCAATGGTCAGCGGCTGGGCGCCAACGGGCGACCCGGCGCCTCGGCCGCGACCGAAACGCCCGGCCGTTACGAAGCGGCCTTCCCGGTTCCCGAACATCTCTGGCGGCCCGGCGACAATCCGGTCGTGATCCATATGTCGTCGTTTCATGGCGCTGTGCGGTTGGACGGCCCCATCGCGGGCATCGTGGCCGCCCCCTATCCGTGGCCGTCGCGCGCGGTCCCCCTGGCGGTGGTCTTCACGCTTGCGGGCGCGCTCTTCGCCGCCGCCTTCGGTTTCGCGGTCATCCACGGCCTGCGCCGTACCGGCTCGAGCCTGGCCTTGGCGACCCTGGCGGGCATCGCGGGGCTGCAAGCGATCCTGGAAAGCCTGCGAGCGCTCGCGCCCTACGCCTATCCCGTCCACGGCTGGCGCCTTGTCGGCATCTGGCTTCTGACAGCCGCCTTCGCCGTGCTGCTGGTGTCCTATGTCGTGGAGCGATTCTGGCCCCAGGCGCGCCGCCCGCTGATCGCCTTCGCCATGGTCGCCGTCGGCGCGACCGTCTTTGCTCCGGGGTTCGATCTGAAGAGCCTGCTGGCCTTGATGGTCGGCTTGTCGCTCGCCGCCACGGCGGCCGGCGTCGGTGTGTACCGCCGTCGCGTGGGCGCCCGCCTGACCCTGGCCTATCTTTGCCTCTTCATGGCGACGGGACTTCTTTTTCCCGCCTGGCTGGTCGATCTCTCCTATTTCCTGTTCGCCGCCGGCCTCGTTCTTCCGCTTTTGATGGCCGAAGTCGTGCGACTGGGCCGCGACGATCAGCAGCGGGAGATCGCGCTCACACGCGCCGCCGCGCGCCCCAATTGTCTGACGGTGGCCTCGTCACGCGGCGTCCAGCGGATCCCGCTCAAGGACATCGTCTCCATCGTGGGCGCCGACGACTATGTGGAACTGCGACTGACCGATGGGCGCAAACTGCTGCACGCGGCCCGCCTGGACCGATTGGAAGCCGAGCTGCCAGCGGGCTTTCTTCGGGTCCACCGGTCGGTGATCGCCAATCTCACCCATGTCCTCGGCTTCGAGCGTGACGGTTCGCGCGGCCGGCTGCTGATGGACGAAGGCGAGCCCTTGCCCATCAGTCGTAACCGTCTTTCGACCGTTCGCGACGCGCTGGAAGCGCCGACCGTCAGCACATGACGTGAGCCTTGCCTGCTGACCCTCGCCCCATATTTCCCGGCCGTCGCCCTTGTGGCGTATGGACCCCAGGGGCAAGCGTTCAGTCCGGGGAGATGGCGGACGCCTATTCTAAGGCATGGCTGACGCTTTTTTGGGTTGGGTCAGTCGAGGGTTGCGACCTGGTGGCCTGCGGCCTCGACGTCGTCGTCAACGCGCCCTTGGCGATCAGATAGGCGCAGCCTGCCGCGAGTACGATCGTCGCGACGACGCTCGCCTCCGGGCCGAACGCCCCGCCGGTCAACCACCACGGCGCGTCAGGGGCCGGAGCCAGGTTCGCGACGAGCGGCGTCACGGCCACCGTCTGACCGCTGACCTCCAGTCCGAAACCCATGCCAAGCAAGACGTTCCACCCAGTGTGGGCCGCGCACACGCCCCACAAGGATCCTTCCCTGATCGCGTAGAGGCTGAGCGCGACCGCGAACAGAAACAGATTGAACAGCCCGAGCGCGAGTTCACCCGACGGATCGATATTGCTGGCATGGAGCAGGGCGAAGAAGCCGGAGTTGATCAGGACGGCGGCGACCAGTCCATGCCGGGAGGCGATCAAGGACATCAGCCAGCCGCGCAGCATGACTTCTTCGGTCGCGCCCTGGATCATATAGCCGCCGAACAGGACGAGCAGCGGCGCCAGCAGGGCCGGCGTGGGCGAGACCCAGGATCCGCTTCCGGCGGCTGCGTAGCCGCCGGCGGCGAAGATAACGCCGACGACGGCGCCGAGCGCCAATCCGCCGACAAGCAGGCCCTGCATATAGGGACCGGCGATCCTGGCCTTGAAGCCTAGGCCCGCCGGTGATCGGCGCTCGAACAGGGACGTCCAGGCCAGAATGAGAAGGAGGGTGATCCCTCCGCCCGCCAGGAAGATGGCGAACGGCTCCCACTGCGTATCGAGATCCGCCTTGTGATAGCCCATGGGCTTCAGGACGCCGAAGATGGTCGCCAGCTGCCCTATCAGAAAGAACACGACGATCAGGACGACCGCCGCAGCGGTCCATGTGCGCCGACCCTTGACGGCGCGCGGCGCGAAAATTTCATTTCTACTCATAAGCCCCCTCCGGCGGTCTCACGACCCCGCGCTTTCCGGTCGATGCGCGCAGATCGTCTTTGAATGCGAGGGAGAGGCGTTCAAGCGACGATCCAGATGCAGGAAGTCAGATTAATTATATGTAATCTAAAGAGTTTTCTCTCTGGGTATGGCCGTTAAATTTGCAGGGTGGAGTGGGCGCACTGCGGATGCGCTTGGTGTACGGGCTTTGGGGACAAGCCCTGGTGCGACGCTGGAAAAGGGAAGGCGAAGGCCCACGACCAGTCGGATGTTCGCCGAATTCATCCCTAACGCCCCCCGCATTAGCGGTCCTGTCATCATCGTGCTAAGAGCCCCGCCCTTTATAAGGGCGGCGATGTCGCCAGAGCATTTCAGTCTTCAGGAGAAGCACACATGAGCAGGGTGCTGGTCATTGGCGCCGGCGGCGTCAGTTCCGTCGCGGTCCACAAGATGGCGATGAATGCGGACATCTTCTCGCACATCACTCTGGCGAGCCGCACCAAGTCCAAGTGCGACGCCATCGCCGAATCCGTCAAGTCGCGCTTCGGCGTGACCATCGACACGGCGGCGATCGACGCCGACGACGTGGCGGCGACCACGGCCCTGATCCAGGCGGTCAAGCCCGCCCTGGTCGTCAACCTGGCCCTGCCGTACCAGGACCTGGCCATCATGGACGCCTGCTTGGCCGCCGGGGTCAACTACCTCGACACCGCCAACTACGAGCCGCGCGACGAGGCCAAGTTCGAATACAAGTGGCAGTGGGCCTATCAGGACCGCTTCAAGGACGCCGGGCTGATGGCCCTGCTGGGCTCAGGCTTCGACCCCGGCGTGACCTCGGTCTTCACCACCTACACCAAGAAGCACCTGCTGGACTCGATCGAGACCCTCGACATCCTGGACTGCAACGGCGGCGACACGGGCCTGCCGTTCGCCACCAACTTCAACCCCGAGATCAATCTGCGCGAAGTCACCGCCAATTCGCGTCACTGGGAGAACGGCCAGTGGGTCGAGGGTCCGGCTCTGTCGCACAAGCAGGCCTTCGACTTCGAGGGCGTGGGTCAGAAGAACATGTACCTCATGTATCATGAGGAACTAGAGTCGCTGGCCAAATTCTATCCGGAAATCAAGCGCATCCGCTTCTGGATGACCTTCGGCGACTCCTATCTGAAGCATCTGGAAGTGCTCGAGAACATCGGCATGACCTCGATCGAGCCGATGATGTTCCAGGGCCGCGAGATCATCCCGATCGAGTTCCTGAAAGCCCTGCTGCCCGAACCCTCGTCGCTCGGCCCGATCACCAAGGGCAAGACCAATATCGGCACGATCGCCACCGGTAAAAAGGACGGCGCGGCCAAGACGGTCTACGTCAAAAACATCTGCGACCACCAGGACGCCTATGCCGAGACCGGCAACCAGGCCGTCAGCTACACCACCGGCGTCCCCGCCATGATCGGCGCGGCCCTGATGCTGACCGGCCAGTGGAAGGGCGAGGGGGTGTTCAACATGGAGCAGCTGGATCCCGATCCCTTCATGGACATGCTGAACAAGCACGGTCTGCCCTGGACGGTCGAGGAACTGTCCGCTCCGCTGGACTTCTGAGGACACGCTCATGGTCATGCAGACCCAGGCCGGCGGACCGGGCGCCTTCGCCCGGTTCGATCTGAACCGCGTCCCGTCGCCCGCCTTCGTGGTGGACGAGGTCGCGGTGCGTCGCAACCTGTCGGTCCTTCAGGACGTCGGCGCGCGGGGCGACGCCCGGGTCCTGCTGGCCCTGAAGGCCTTCTCCATGTGGTCGCTGGCCGACGTCGTCGGGGAATACCTTGACGGCGTCTGCGCCTCGGGACTGTGGGAGGCGCGGTTGGCGCGCGAGTTCTATCAGGGGCACCTGACCACCTATTCCCCCGCCTACAAACCCGCCGACCTGCCCGAGATCCTGCGCCTGTCGGACACGGTCATCTTCAACGCCCCGGACCAGATCGCCCGGTTCGGCGACCTGATCGCCGCCGCCCGCGCCGAGGGCGAGACGTTCGACATCGGCCTGCGTCTGAACCCGGAGCATTCGGAAGGCGAGGTCGCCAAATACGACCCCTGCCAGCTGGGCTCGCGCCTCGGCTTCCCGGTGTCGCAGCTGACGCCCGAGCATCTGAACGGCGTCGACGGCCTGCACATCCACGCCCTGTGCGAACAGGGGTTTGAGCCGCTGGAGCGGATCTGGGCGGCGGTGGAGCCCAAGCTGGCGCCCCTGCTGCCGGACCTGAAGTGGATCAACCTGGGCGGCGGCCACCACGTGACCCGCGCCGATTATCGGATCGACGCCCTGGTCGGCTTCCTGAAGGATTTGGGCGAGCGCTACGGGCTTCAGGTCTATATCGAGCCGGGCGAGGCCATTGCGCTGGACGCCGGCATACTGGTGGGCGAGGTGCTGGACACCTTCCACAATGGCCTGGCCATCGCCATCACCGACATCTCGGCGACCTGCCACATGCCCGATGTGATCGAGGCGCCCTATCGCCCCGCCATGCTGAACGAGGCCGAGAACGGCGTGACCTATCGCCTGGGCGGGCCGTCCTGCCTGGCCGGGGACATCATCGGCGACTATGGCTTCGCCACTGCGCCGACGCCGGGAACCCGCATCGCCTTCCTGGACCAGGCCCATTATTCGATGGTGAAGACCAACACCTTCAACGGGGTGCCGCTGCCGGCCATCGCCCTGTGGAACAGCGACACCGACTCGCTGAAACTGGTCCGCGAATTCGACTATTCCGAGTTTCGCGACCGCCTGTCCTGACCGATAGAACCTCGACAAATTCTCCAGAATTTGTCGAGGTTTTCTCCAGGTTCAGACCCCCAGAATCCAGCCTTCTTCCTGCTCCACCTGGGCGATCAGCTCGGGCGTGGCGTCCTTGGGCGGACCGAAGGCCTTGGCCAGATCGCCGGCCTCGTCCATGTGGGCCAGGGCCTCGGCGGTGGACCGGACCTGGGCCTGGTCCTTGAACTCGCCCTCGTTGGGTTTGGCGTCGAACATCGAGGGCCAGACCTCGACCACCAGGGCCGACAGGGGCTCGACATCCTCAGGGCTAAGCGCGCGCCAGCCGGTGCCGAACGGCCAGACGGCGCCCGAAGACCCCAGGCTTTCCAACAACCTGCGCACGGCCGGGATGCCCACCAGGGTCTGGCCGCCGACGGCGCCCGCCCCGTGCATCTGCCACACGCTCTTGGGCTGCAGCCGGCCTTTGCGCGCCGCGTTTTCGGTCGCCCGGAACTCGGGGATGTCGGCCCCGGCGCCCACCGGCGGCTTGGTCGTCGTCAGCCAGCGCTGCGCCTGTTTCGCCGGCGCGCCCCACAGCGGCCAGGCCTCGTCCGTCATCAGCCGGTTCATCTTGGCCGCCACCTGGTAGCGGTTGTTCGTATTGTCGGCCTTGTCCACGACATTGGACGCGATGAATTTCCACATGGAATTCCAAGGCGTTCCATCCAGCTTCAGCCGCGCGGCCGTGCCGACCGGATAGCCGAAGTTGAAGTCCAGCCCGACCAGAACCCGGTCGCCGCGCTTCCTGTGATCCTGCAGGATCGAGGCCAGCAGGGCCTCGCCCTCAGCCCGGGTCGCGACATTGTGCGTCTCGGTATAGAGGCGGAACCGCACGTCGCGCTTCGCCACCCCGATCCACAGCGAGGTGTCGCCGAGTTTCTTGGTTTCGGCGGCGGTCCAGTCGGCGACGACATAGGCGTCGAATAGGCGGGCCAAGGCGGCCTCCCGTAAAAAGGCGTGTCGATAGGAATGAGCGGGGGTTCTAGACCTCTCGCCGCCCAATCGGAAGGGGGGCGGTCAGCTCTTCAACAGGGCTTCGAGGTGCGACAGCCACCGCCGGCCCAGCCGCAACGCCTCGCCCGGCGAACCGGTCCCGCCCGTCAAGGCGGCGTCCCACAGGGCCAGCTCGAACTCGGGATGGCGGGCGTCCGCGAACATCAGCCGCAGCACCACCTGTTCGGCGTCGGGCGCCAGCACGTCCAGCGCCTTGCGCGCCTCGCCACGCCGGATGCGGGCGACCACATGGCCGTCGACGATGATCTCTCCGCCCTCGACCTCCTCGAAGGCGTAGGCCAGGCCGTGGGCGCCGTTGGCCCAAAGCACCACCACCTGTTCGATGTCGAAGTTCAGGGCGCAGGCCCGGCCTTCGCGGGGCGAAACGGCCTCGACCTCAGGCGGAGCGCCCAGGGCCTTCAGCAGGGCGCGGCGGATGCGGCGGGGCGGCTCCATCCACCAGGACAGGGCCAGGGCCAGGGTCGTCAGCAGGGCCGCCGCCAAGGCGATCAGCAGGATCACCCGCACGACCTCCGCCATGGCTCAGGCCTCCGTCCCGGCCGACAGGTCGATATCGACCACCACCGGCACATGGTCGCTGGGCTTGTCCATGTCGCGTGCGTCGCGATGGGTCTCGATCCCCCGCAACCGATCCGCCGCCTGGGGCGACAGCAGGGCGAAGTCGATGCGGATGCCGTGATCCCTCTGCCAAGCGCCGGCCTGATAGTCCCAGAAGCTGTACGTCCCGGCGGGTTCGCCCCCGACCTCGTGCGCGTCGGCTAGGCCCAGGTTCTTCAGGGCGCGAAACGCCTGACGGCTCTGGGGTTGGAACAGGGCGTCGTCGGTCCAGGCGGCGGGGTTCTTGGCGTCTTCCGGCTCGGGAATGACGTTATAGTCGCCGCACAGGGCCAGGGGCTCCTCGAAGGCCAGCAGGTCGCGGGCGTGGCGGTTCAGCCGCTCGAACCAGGCCAGCTTGTAGTCGAACTTCTCTGTTCCGATCGGATTGCCGTTCGGCAGATAGATGGACGCCACCCGGATCGGTCGGGGCGCCTCGACCACCGCTTCCAGATAGCGGGCCTGTTCATCGGTCTCGTCGCCCGGCAGGCCGCGCCGGATGTCGGACAGCGGGTATTTCGACAGCAGGGCCACGCCGTTGTAGCTCTTCTGGCCGTGGGTCTCGACATTGTAGCCCAGGCTCTCGAAGGCCTCGCGCGGGAACTTCTCGTCCACGCACTTGATCTCCTGGAAACAGGCGACGTCGGGGGCGGCCTGCTCCAGCCAGGCCAACACAGTGGGCAGGCGGGCGTTGACCGAGTTCACGTTCCAGGTGGCGATGCGCATGGCGGCGACGGTAGGGCGCGTCACGGTCTCGGAAAAGAGGCCGCGCAAAACAAAAGGGCCGCCGGATCGCTCCGACGGCCCTTCGTCTGGTCTGCGAGGGTCGCTTACGGGCGGCCGCCGGCCGGCGCCGGAGCGGCGGCGGGCGCGGTGGTGAGCTTGCAGCCGCCGCCGATCTGCTGGGCGGTGGCGCAGGGATAGACCTGCTGCACGACATTTTCGGTGTTGAGGCGGGCGATGAGGCCGTCTCCGGCCGCGCATTTGGCTTCATAGAAGACGCCATTGGCGTTGCGGCCCATCAGACGAGCCTCGGTCACATCGCATGATGCGGCCTCCGAACCTGCGAAGTAGGATTTCACCATGGCGGCGTTTTCGGCCGATGTGGTGAAGGCGCAGGTTCCGCTTTCCGCCAGCACCTGGATGCAGGGGGTCTTGGTCCAGGCGTTGTTCAGCTGCTTGAGCCAAAAACCGGCGCCGTCGGAGCAACCGGCTTCGTACATGATGCCGCCGTCGTTGGACTTGCCCAGAACCTTGACCTCATCGACCGTGCAGGCGACGCCGGCCTGGACAGCGTATTCGCGCAGGAATTTCTGCGTGTCGGTGTTGGCGGTGATCGTGCACTGCGGGCCAGGATCTGCGGCCGGGTCGCGAGCGCGCAGGACGGCGGCCGAATAGGCCAGCAGGACGCAGTTGGACGCCTCGGGCGGGGTCTTGGACTCGATCATAAAGCCCGGACCGACGGCGCAGGCGACTTCATAGACAGAGGTCTTGGCTTCGGTCTGACCGAGCAGCTTGGCCTCGGTGACCTGGCAGTTGGTGTTGGCGAGCGTCGCCTGTTCCTGGGCGGCGGCCTGGATCTGCTCGGCCGTGGGGGCGGCGGGCGCGCGTTCGCGGCGTTGACGAGAGGCCGAGGCGCGCGAGGAGCCGTCAACGGTGGGAGGCTGGTTATCGGGGCCGCGCTGCTCTTGCGCGAAGGCGGGAGCGACCGATATGGCGCTGAACAGGAGCGCCGCGAGGGCGGCGGCGATGCGGGCTTTCATGGAACACCTTCGGTTGGGAACGGCTGAAGGCTTCGTGGCGATCTAATCGGGCGGGGTCAAGGCGACTGTGGACGACTTGGGCAAGACCTGACTAAGGTTGTTCGTTTCAATTGGAGACGCACTTGGCGGACGATGCGGCGGCCCTGGAACCGGGGATAGGGGCGCGAGGCCTGACCTATCCCATGCCCGATGCGCCCGCGCCCGGCGCGGCGATCGAGGTCGCGCGCGGGGTGCTGTGGCTTCGGTTCGCCCTGCCGTTCCAGCTGAACCATGTGAACGTCTATGTCCTGCGCGACGGCGACGCTTGGACCGTGATCGATACGGGCTTGCGCACCCCGGACAGTATAGCCGCTTGGGAGGTCGCGCTGGCCGGCGCGCTGGAGGGCCGGCCGGTGAAACGGCTGATCTGCACTCACATGCACCCCGACCACATCGGTCTTGCGGGCTGGCTGTGCGAACGCAGCGGGGCGCCGCTGCTGATGTCGCGGCTGGAATATGTCACCGCCCGCATGCTGACGGCCGAACAGGCCGGCGACGCGCCTGAAGACGGGGAACGTCACTACCGCGCCGCCGGCTGGACCGAAGCCCAGATCGACCGGTGGAGGAACGACTACGGCGGCTTCGCCAAGGGCGTGGCCCCGATGCCGCGCCGCTATCTGCGGCTGTCGGACCAGGACGTGATCCAGATCGACGGCGACGACTGGACCGTGGTGGTCGGGTCCGGGCACAGTCCCGAACATGTCTGCTTGTGGAGACGGTCGGACGACGTCTTCATCGCGGGAGACCAGATCCTGCCGCGGATTTCGTCGAACGTCTCTGTCTGGCCGACCGAGCCTGAGGCCGATCCGTTGGGCGACTGGATGGATTCGTTGGCCAAGCTGCGCGGGCTGCTGCCCGAGGGGGCGTTTATCCTGCCGGCGCATGGCGAACCGTTCTACGGCGTTCATGCCCGGCTCGACGCCTTGAAGCGCGGTCATGAGACAGCGCTGAAACGGCTTGAGCGGACGTTGCGTCAACCGTCTAGGGTGATCGACGGCTTCCCGGCCGTGTTCGGTCGGGCGGTCGGAGACGGCGTATTGGGCATGGCCACGGGCGAGGCTCAGGCGCATCTGAACTATCTGGAACGACGTGGCCGCGCCGAGCGGACGCGCGATGAGAACGGCGTCGACTGGTGGACAGCCGTCAAACGGGACGAGGAAACGACGTGAGCGAACATATCCGCACCCAACTGGCCGACGGCGTCCTGACCCTGACGCTGGACCGGGCCGACAAGAAGAACGCCATCACCCAGGCCATGTACTCGGCCCTGTCCGAGGCCGTGGAACAGGCGCGCAACGACGATGCAGTCCGAGTCCTGCTGCTGCGCGCCGAGGGCGACAGCTTCTCGGCCGGCAACGATATCGGCGACTTCATCGCCATCGGCGCCCAGACGGAACAGCCGTTCGACATGTCGGTGTTCCGCTTCCTCAAGGCGCTGGCCGACCTGGACAAGCCGCTGGTCGCGGCGGTGAAGGGGCGGGCGGTCGGCATCGGCCTGACCATGCTGCTGCACTGCGACCTGGTGGTGGTGGCCGAGGACGCCCTGCTGTCGGTGCCCTTCGTCAATCTTGCCCTGGCGCCCGAGGCGGCGTCCAGCCTGCTGCTGCCGGCGGTCATCGGGCATCAGCGGGCGTTCGAGATGTTCGCCCTGGGCGAGCCGCTGGACGGGCGCACGGCCCTGGCCTGGGGCCTGGCCAACCGCGCGGTCCCGGCCGATCAGGTCGAGGCGGCGGCGGCGGATCTGGCGGCCAAGGTGGCGGCGCGCGCGCCCAACTCCATCCGCAAGACCAAGCGGCTGATGCGCGACGCCGAGGGTCTGTGGGCGCTGATGCAGCGCGAGGGCGAGGCCTTCGGGTCGCAGATGAAGAGCCCCGAGGCCATGGAGGCCTTCATGGCCTTCACCCAGAAACGGGCCCCCGACTTCTCCAAGATCGGCTGACCCTTCCAAGACCGCGCCTTGATTTGGCGCGGCTTTGGTCCTAGTGCGCGCGCCTCGCCGTCGGAGCGCCCATGTCGCACGCCCCCGTTCTGAATTTTGCCATGCCGGCGGCTTCCAGCCGGATCGAAGCCGAAACCCCGGCCGACGCCGCAGGCGTCGAGGCCCTGATCATGGCCGCCTTCGGTCCCGGCCGTTTCACCAAGACGGCGGAGCGGCTGCGCGAAGGGTCGCGACCGGCGGCAGGCTTCATCGCCCGCCGGGGAGAACGGATCATCGGGTCCGTGCGGTTGTGGCCGGTCCTGATCGGCGAGACGAGCGGCCTGTTCCTGGGGCCGATCGCCGTGGACGCCGCCAGTCGCAGCGACGGCCTGGGGGCGGAACTGGTGCAGGCCTGCCTGGATCAGGCGCGGACCATGGCGGTCGGCGGGGTTCTGCTGGTCGGCGACCGGGCCTATTTCGAGCGGTTCGGCTTCGTCGGCGCGCCTGAGGCGATCCTGCCGGGGCCGGTGGATCGTCGTCGCGTCCTGTGGCTGCCGACCAGGGCCGAGACAGTTTCGGGGCGGGTCCGTATCGGCTGACCTTTCCCGGCCGGTCTGCTGGGCCTAAGTCATGTCGGACATGACAAACGCCGATGACTCCAAGTCAGGACTGAACGCCGTCGCCGAGGCGGTTAAACAGGCGCCGGCCCGCGGCCTGCCGCCCGTGCATCTGTGGAACCCCGAGCACTGCGGCGAGATCGACATCGTCATCGGCCGCGACGGCGTCTGGATGCACGAGGGCTCGCCCATCGGTCGCAAGGAACTGGTGCGGCTGTTCTCGACCGTGTTGCGCAAGGATCCGGACGGCTATCACCTGGTCACGCCGGTCGAGAAGTTGAAGATCGTCGTCGAGGATCTGCCGTTCCGGGCCGTGTCGGTCGGGCGCGAGGGCGACGATTTGATCTTCGTTACCGATGTCGGCGACGAGGTGCGGGCGGGCGAGGCCGATCCCATCGTGGTCGAGACCGACCCTACCACGGGCGAACCGTCGCCGCGCGTCCATGTGCGGCGCGACCTGTGGGCGCGGATCGCGCGCTCGGTCTTCTATGAACTGGTCGAGATGGCTGAGGAGGTCGACGGGCGGCTGATCTTGCGGTCCGGCGGACGGGCGTTTTCCTTGGGGGCAGTGGCGTGACGCTGGCGACCTTGAGGAGCCGGCTGGTTCAGCGGCTGGACCCGGTGGAGACCTGGCGGCCGGAATTGGTCGCGGCGCGGTCCGACTTCGACCTGAACCCCAAGGCGGCGCGGCCGGTGCGGGAGCTTCGGCCGGCGGCGGTGCTGATTCCGGTGGTGGCGCGGCCGGAGGGGGCGACGGTGCTGCTGACGCGGCGGGCGGACACCCTGGTGCGGCATACGGGGCAGATCGCCTTTCCAGGCGGACGGCTGGATCCCGGCGAAAACGCGGTCCAGGCGGCGTTGCGCGAGGCGGACGAGGAGGTGGCGCTGAACCCGGCGAAGGTCGAGGTGCTGGGCCTATCCGACGCCTATGAGACGGGAACCGGGTTTCTGGTGACGCCGGTGATCGGCTGGCTGCACGAGGCGCCTGTCACGACGCCGTCGCCGGACGAGGTCGCCGAGGTGTTCGAAACCCCTTGGGACTTTCTGATGGACGCCGCCAACCACCGGCAGGACTTCTACGACATGGACGAGGGGCTGCGGCGCTGGTTCTGGGCCATGCCCTGGGGCGAACGTTACATTTGGGGCGTCACGGCCGGCATCCTGAAGGGGCTTCATGCCCGGCTCTACGGTGACGAACCTGCGCCCCAGGTCGCAGCCGAAGAGGACGCGGCGTGAGCGTGTCCATGCTCGGTCAGCCGTGGCTGGAGGCCTCAGCCACCCGCGCCGTCATGGCGGCTCTGGAAGCGGCGGGCGGCCCCGACTGCGCCCGGTTCGTCGGCGGCTGCGTCCGTAACAGTCTGCTGGGCCGGCCCGTGGATGATATCGACATCGCCACGCGGCTGCGGCCGGAAGAGACGGTTGCAGCGCTGAAGGCGGCGGGGCTGAAGGCCGTGCCGACTGGGATCGAGCACGGCACGATCACCGGGGTGTCCGAGCGCAAACCCTATGAGATCACGACCCTGCGGCGGGATGTGGAGACCGACGGGCGACGCGCGGTGGTCGCCTTCACCGAGGACTGGGCCGAGGATGCGGCGCGACGGGACTTCCGCCTGAACGCCCTCTACGCCGACGCGGCCGGGCGGGTGTTCGATCCCACCGGCGGCGGTCTGGCGGACGCGGCCGAGGGCCGGATCGTCTTCGTCGGCGAGGCCGAAACGCGGATCCGCGAAGATTATCTGCGGATCCTGCGCTTCTTCCGCTTCCAGGCCTGGTACGGGCGCGGCGAACCCGATCCGACCGGTCTGGCCGCCTGCGCCGCGCTGAAGGACGGGATGGCCCGGCTGTCGGCAGAGCGGGTGTCCAAGGAACTGCTGAAGCTGCTGGCGGCGGTCGATCCCCGCCCTTCGGTGCGCGCCATGGCGGAGACCGGGGTGCTCGCCGTCGTCTTGCCGGACGTCCAGCCGCTGGATCTGTTCGAGGCCACGTGTGGGCTGACCGATGATCCGGTGATGCGTCTGTCGGCCCTGCTGCCCGACGATGCGGCCGTGGTCGTGCGGATTGCCCAGGATCTGCGACTGTCGAACGCGGTGCGAGATCGGATGGCGGCGGCCGTCGCCGAAGGTCCGGTTGTGACGCCCGACATGACTGGCGCGGCGACGCGGGCGGCGATCTATCGGCTGGGGCGCGCCGCCTTTGAGGATCGGTTGACGCGCGCGGAGGCGATGAGCGGTCGCGACGGCGCGGCCTTGCGCCGCCTTGCGACCGCCTGGACGCCGCCGTCCATGCCGGTCGGCGGACGGGACCTGGCCCGACTGGGCCGGACGCCGGGACCCGAGACCGGGCGTATCCTGAAAGCTTTTGAGGACGGCTGGATCGCGGACGACTTCCCCACCGACGGCCATGAAGACCGGCTGAAATCGCTTATGGCTTCGCTCGGGTGAACTCGGTCACGACCGGATAGTGGTCTGAACCGGTCGGGCGTCCGATGCGGCGGCTGACCAGGGCCAGGTCGGGCGAGCGATACACCTGATCGATGGTGATGCCCAAAACGGCGGGCAGGCGGGTCGGCCAGGTGCCCGGAAAGCCCGGCGCGGGAACCAGGCCCAGATCCTTCTTGATCTGACGCCCTATGCGGGCGCTGGAGACGCTGTTGAAATCGCCCGCGACGAGGGTGGCGCCCGGCGCAGCCGCCTTGCGCCGTTCGGTCAGGGCCATCACCTGGGTGATCTGCCCCCACTGATATTCATAGGGCCAGGGACGGGTCAGGTGGACGCCGAAGACGGTGATCGGTCCCAGCGGCGTGGCCACGACGGCGCCGACGGCGCTGAGCCCGTCCGCCCGCCCTGGCAGTTTCGTCGTGATCGGATAGCGGGAGGCGATGATAGACCGCGCCGCGGAGGGCCCCGGCGTCAGTCGTCCGTTCACGCGACGGTGGGGATAGCCCGCAAGCAGGCGGTCGAGTTGGGCGATCGGCGCGTCGCCGACCTCGACCAGGATTACGATGTCCGCGTCGGCCCCCTTGATCGAGGCGCGCATGGCGTCGACGTCGGTATTTGGGGCCCAGAGGTTGGCGGAATAGACCCGGATGACCGGTTGGTCCGGTTGGCGCAGGCCCATGGGCGTCATCCATTGCGGCCAGACGGCTGCGAACAGGATCAGGATCGCCAGTCCTCCGACGCCGACCGCCGGCCACAGACGCAGAAGCGCGCAGGCCAGGGTCAGTCCCGCCGCCGCCAGCAGCACCGGCGCCGTGAACTGGGCCAGAATGTCCACCCACCGATGATCCACGCCGCTGAGCGCCGCCACGCCGAACACGGACAGGCCGATCAGGACCAGGCAGGCAGCCGTATTGGCGGCCAGCTTGAGCAGGGACATCTTGTGTTGCCTTTCTTGGTGAACGCTGTTGCCTATGCCGCGTTAGGGCGACGCTTGGGAGAGGGCGACATGGCCAGACGGTCGATCACAGATATCGAAAAGATTTGGTCCAATGTCGAGGGGATCAAGAAACTGTCCGACCGGGTGATCGGCATCGGGCCGTTCGGGATCGGCATGGACGGCCTGCTGACCTGGGTTCCGGTCGTGGGGACCGTCTATACGGTCGGAACCGGGGCCTGGCTGGTGATGCAGGCATTGCGGGCGAAGGCGTCGCCAGCGACCCTGGCGCGCATGGCCGCCTATATGGCGGTGGACACGGCGACCGGCACGGTGCCCATCGCCGGCGACGTGGTCGACACCTTCTTCCCCGGACAATTGCTGGCGGCCAAAGCCCTGCAGAAGGACATAGAGACGACCCACTGGGTCGAGGACACTGAGGCGGCGGCCAGGGCCAGCGGCGACCACGACCGGCATCTGGAGACCGTTCGCAACGACAAGAAGCTGCGGCGCATCGTCTATCTGCACGACTGAATTACGCGCGCTGGCGGTCGCCTGATTTCCTAATTCTTCAGCCAGAAACACAACCTATCAATGGCTTGAATAAAAATCCGACCGTCCAGCGCGCCTGAGTTGGCGGTGCTCGCAGACTGATCTCCGACAAGAACGGAGATCCTGATGAGCGACGATTTCACTGCGCGTTTGAGCCTGCCCTATCTGGCGGCGGGGCAGATGCAGAAACATGTGACCCTGAACGCGGCGCTGACGCGGCTGGACGCCCTGTTGCAGACGGCGGTGGTCAGCGCGACGACGGCCGTCCAGCCGTCGGCGCCGTTTGACGGCGACCTCTACATCCTGCCGGACGGGGCGAACGGCGCGGTCTGGAGCGGTCAGCCTGCCGGCGCCCTGATGCGGTTCGAGGCGGGCGGCTGGAGCCGGGTCGCCACGTCCGTCGGCCTTATCGCGCTGGTGCTGGACGCCGCGGTCCTGGTGGTGCGGGGCGAAGACGGCTGGGCGCCTCTGGGGCGGCGCCTGGACGAGGTTCAGGGACTGTCGCGCCTGGGGGTCGGCACGACGGCCGACGCCGCCAATCCGCTGGCGGTCAAGACCAACACCGCCCTGTTCACCGCCCGCGCCGAAGACGAAGGCGGCGACGGCGACCTGCGTCTGACCTTGAACAAGACGGCGGCGGGCGACGTCCTGTCGCTGCTGTTCCAGAGCGGCTACGGCGGCCGGGCCGAGCTGGGCCTGGTCGGCGACGATGATCTCAGCCTCAAGGTCAGCCCGGACGGATCGACCTGGCGTCGCGCCTTCGGCGTGGATCGCGCCACCGGTCGGGTCGCGTTCGACCGGGGTGCGATCCGGCGCGAGACGACGGTCTTCGACGCCGACGGCGTCTATGCGCCGCCCGCCTGGGCCCGATGGATCGAGGCGGTCTGTGTCGGCGGGGGCGGCGCGGGCGGGGCGGGCATGGCGGGACCGGCCGGAACTGCGCGCTTCGGCGGCGGCGGCGGCGGGGCGGGCGGTTTGAGCCAAGCCGGCTGGGCGGTCGCCGATCTGGGGCAGGCCCTGGCGATCGCCGTCGGCGGCGGAGGCTTGACCGCAACCGGCGGCGCGGGCGGTCCGACGACGGTCAGCCTGGACGGCGTCGTGCTGCTTCGCGCCGGAGGCGGCGCTCGCGGCGTCGACGGAACAGCCGCAGCGGGCCTGGGCGGCGCAGGCGGCCTGGGCCTGCGCGTCGGCAACCCAGGCGGCGACAGCCGGACCACAGCCACAGCCTTCGGCGGCGGCGAAACCATCTGTCCCGAGGGGGCCGGCGGCGGCGGCGCCGGAGGCGGGCTGAGCGCCGGCGATACGGCCCGGTCCGGCGGCGTCGGCGGGGCAGGGGCCTGGGCAGGGCGAAGAGCCGACGGCGGCGCCGCAGGCGCAGCAGGCCACGCCTCGTCCGCGCCCGGTCTGTCCTGGGTCGGTGGAGGGGGCGGGGGCGGCGACGCCTCCGCCACAGGCGCGGGCGCTTCAGGCGGCGTCGGCGCCCTGTTCGGAGCCGGCGGCGGCGGGGGCGGGGCGGGTCTGACCCAGTCGGGCGCGGGCGGCGCAGGTGGAGGAGGCGTGGTTCGCATCACGGCCGTCGGATGAGCCGGCGACCCTATCTGCCCCAGCCGATCGAGGTGCTCGATCCCGAAGCCTGGGACGCTCCCAGGACTCTGAACGACACAGCCGGCCGCGCCCACACCGGCTTCGATGGTCGATGCGATCGGCAAATTCAGGACAAGGAGGATGAGGAATGACCGGAACCCGAACCCCGGCGCCGGGCCGCGCCCAAAAAGGCGCTCTGGCTGAAGGCCGCTGGCTGTGGCGCAGGCTCTACGCCTTCGCGGTCAGCGCCGGCCTGTGGCTGCTGCTGATGCGGACGGTGGCGCGAATGCCGGCCGAGATGCTGCCCAAGATCACCGACGGGCTGATGGGGCTGCTGGCCCTGATCCTGATCCTCTATTTGGTGGCGCCGACGGCTGAACAACTGGTCGCCCTGCTGGCCAATGCACGGCTGCGCCTGACGGGCGGCCGCTCATGAGCGCGCGATTGTCCGCCCGCTCCCGTTCGCGTCTGAACGGCGTCCATCCCGCCTTGGTCGCCGTGGTCGAGGCCGCGCTCACGCGCAGTTCGGTGGACTTCATGATCACCGAAGGTCTGCGGACACCGGCGCGGCAGGCAGGCCTGGTCAAGGCCGGGGCCAGCCGCACCCTCAAGTCCCGGCATCTGACCGGCCACGCCGTTGATGTCGCGGCCCTGGTGGACGGTCAGGTGCGGTGGGACTGGCCGCTCTACGGCCGGATCGCCCAGGCCTTCAAATCCGCCGCGCTGGAACTGAACACCTCCATCGTCTGGGGCGGCGACTGGAAGAGTTTGCGCGACGGCCCGCATTTCGAGCTGGACCGGAGGGTCTATCAGTGAAGCTCGCGTCGGTTTGACTGCGCCGAAGCCTCCCCGCTGAGCACAGCGGCAAAAACGACTCGGCAACTTCTGCCGCCAAGCGTCGGAAATTGCCGGGTTCGTTTGGGTGTGCCTCAAATAAACTGAATAAAATCAAGCACTCTAAGCGTCGTTTCTGTCGCTTTGCCCTGGCCCCGCCCTTGCTCTTAGGAGGGCGGAGCAAAACGCTCCCGGCGCCAAAACGGCGTCGTACATGCACAGAAGTGAAAGAGGGCAGCCAAAATGGCGAGCATCAATACGAATTACGGCGCAGCAATTGCGCTCCAGAACCTGAACAAGACCAATGCTCAGCTGGAAGTGACGCAAAACCGCGTCAACACCGGCATGAAGGTCTCCTCCGCCAAGGACAGCGGCGCGATCTACGCCATCGCGACCGGCCAACGCGCCAATATGGGCGCCATGGAATCCGTGCGGGCGTCTCTGCAGCGCGGCCAATCCATCGTCGACGTGGCCCTGGCCGCCGGCGACACTGTGACGGCCGCCTTGGAAGAGATGAAGGGCCTCGCGGTCAGCATCGCCGGCTCGACCGGCGCCACCCAGACCTCCTATCTGACCGAATTCCGGGCTCTGGGCGCTGAAATCACCTCGGCCCTGGCCGGCGCCACCTTCGATGGCGTCAATCTGTGGACCGGCGCCACCGCGACGAACCTGATCAAGGACGTCAGCGGCGGCACGACTGCGATCGGCTTCACCGTCGCCGGCGGCATGGCGGCCGATACGGACATCACGACCATCACCAACCAGTCCATCGCCGCCGGCGCGGCCACGACTGCGGCCATCGACGCGGCCATCACGGAGATCACGGGCGCCCTGTCGACCCTGGGCACCCAGTCCAAGTCGGTCAGCCGCCAGGTCACCTTCGTCAACAAGCTGCAAGACGCCACCGAGAACGGCATCGGCAACCTGGTGGACGCGGATCTGGCCAAGGAAAGCGCGAAGCTGACCGCCCTGCAGACCAAGCAACAGCTGGGCGTGCAGGCGCTGTCGATCGCCAACTCCTCCAGCCAGACCATACTGAGCCTGTTCCGCAACTAAGGCTCGCCGCCCTCGAGCATAGCCGTCTTGCCGGCGCGGTCGTCCGCCGACCGCGCCGTTTTTCTAAGCCGCGCTCGGCAAGATCTGCCGGGGTATGTGGCTCAACAGGCAAAAACTGCCGAGCTAGAGGGAGGGTGAATCAAAGGTAAACGTGATTTATCAATGACTTAAGCCGACGCCTCTGGCCCGGCAATTGCTTCTTACCAACCGAGCAAAATGCTCCCTCCGCCAAAATGGCGTTGGACATCACGAAGTGAAAGGAACGCCAAAATGGCGAGCGTAAACACGAACTACGGTGCAGCCATCGCGCTGCAAAACCTGAACAAGACCAACTCGGAGCTGGAGCGGACCCAAAACCGCATCAACACCGGCATGAAGGTCTCGTCGGCTAAGGACAGCGGGGCGATCTTCGCGATCGCCACGTCCCAACGCGCCACCGCCGCCTCTCAGGACGCGGTCCGCTCGGGCCTTCAACGCACCCAGTCGATCACCGACGTGGCCTTGGCCGCCGGCGACACCATCACGACCGCTCTGGAAGAGATGAAGGGCCTGGCTGTTTCGATCCAGGGATCGACCGCCGGCTCCGCCGCTGAAACCGCCTATCTTGCTGAATACAACGCCCTCAGCCTGGAAATCACCTCGGCGATCTCCGGCGCCTCGTTCGACGGCGTCAACAGCCTGACGACTCCTCTGGGCGTCGCCGGCGTCACCGCCGTCGCCGGCGGCGGCAAGGCGCGCGCCGGGGCGACGACGGCGATTGTGGACACGGCCATCACCACCGTTACCGACGCCCTGTCGACCCTGGGCACCCAGTCCAAGTCGCTGGGTCGTCAGATCAGCTTCGTCAACAAGCTTCAGGACGCTCTTGAAGCCGGCGTGGGCAATCTGGTGGACGCCGATCTGGCCAAGGAAAGCGCCAAGCTGACCGCCCTGCAGACCAAGCAACAGCTGGGCGTGCAGGCGCTGTCGATCGCCAACTCCTCCAGCCAGACCTTGCTGAGCCTCTTCCGCTAAGGCCCGGAGACCCGGTCGTCTCGACGGCCGGGTCGTAGGTCTTGAACCCCGAGCAAAACGCTCCCGTCGCCAAAATGGCGGCGGCCATCACGAAGTGAAAAGGAACCGCCAAAATGGCGAGTGTGAATACGAACTACGGCGCCGCTATCGCGCTGCAAAACCTGAACAAGACCAACTCGGAGCTGGAGCGGACCCAAAACCGCATCAACACCGGCATGAAGGTCTCTTCGGCCAAGGACAGCGGGGCGATCTTCGCGATCGCCACGGGTCAACGCGCCAACGCCTCGGCGCAAGACGCGGTCCGCAGCTCCATCCAGCGCGGTCAATCGATCGTCGACGTGGCCATGGCCGCCGGCGACACGATTACGGCGGCTCTGGAAGAACAAAAGGGCCTGGCGGTCAGCATCGCCGGATCCACCGGCGCCGCCCAGACCTCCTATCTGGCGGAATACAACGCCCTGGGTACGGAAATCGCCAGCGCACTGTCCGGCGCGACGTTTGACGGCGTCAATCTGTTCTCCGCGAACGCCGCCGCCATCACCGTGCAGACCGGGACGTCGACCTCCTACACCCTGAAGGCTATCGCCGGCGCCGCGACCTCGGTCGCGACCACGACGACAGCCGTGGCGGGCGACGCGGGCACGATCGTCGCGACGGTGGATGGAGCCATCACGGCCTTCACCGCCATCCTCTCCGACTTCGGCACCAAGTCCAAGTCGCTGGGCCGTCAGATCAGCTTCGTCAACAAGCTCCAGGACTCCCTGGAAGCCGGCGTAGGTAATCTGGTGGACGCGGATCTGGCCAAGGAAAGCGCGAAGCTGACCGCCCTGCAAACCAAGCAACAGCTGGGCGTGCAGGCGCTGTCGATCGCTAACTCCTCCAGCCAGACCCTGCTGAGCCTCTTCCGTTAAGACCCGGAGACCCGGTCGTCTCGACGGCCGGGTCGCAGGTCTTGAACCCCGAGCAAAACGCTCCCGTCGCCAAAATGGCGACGGCCCTCACGAAGTGAAAAGGAACCGCCAAAATGGCGAGTGTGAATACGAACTACGGCGCATCGATCGCGCTGCAAAACCTGAACAAGACCAACTCGGAGCTGGAGCGGACCCAAAACCGCATCAACACCGGCATGAAGGTCTCTTCGGCCAAGGACAGCGGGGCGATCTTCGCGATCGCCACGGCTCAACGCTCCAACGCTTCCGCTCAGGACGCGGTTCGGAGTTCGATGCAACGCGGTCAATCGATGGTCGACGTGGCCCTGGCCGCCGGCGATACGATCACGTCCGCCCTGGAAGAAATGAAGGGGTTGGCGGTCAGCATCGCCGGGTCCACCGGCGCCGCATTGACGTCCTACCAGGCCGAATTCACGGCTCTGGGTACGGAAATCAACAGTGCTCTGGCCGGCGCCAGCTTTGACGGCGTCAACCTGCTGAACACTGCTTCCGGTGCGACCACCACGGTCCGGACCGGAACGGGCGCGGGCGACACCAAGGTCTTGGGTACGGCGGCGGCCCTCAGCGCCAATACGGAGCTGGGCTATTTCACCGCAGGCACGACCGCTCAGTACACGACCGCCAACGTCGATCTGGCGATCACGGCCGTCACCACCGCCCTTTCGACCCTGGGCACCCAGTCCAAGTCGCTGGGCCGCAGCATCAGCTTCACCAACAAGCTTCAGGATTCGATCGAAGCCGGCGTGGGTAATCTGGTGGACGCGGATCTGGCCAAGGAAAGCGCGAAGCTGACCGCCCTGCAGACCAAGCAACAGCTGGGCGTGCAGGCGCTGTCGATCGCCAACTCCTCCAGCCAGACCCTGCTGAGCCTCTTCCGCTAAGGCCCGGAGACCCGGTCGTCTCGACGGCCGGGTCGTAGGTCTTGAACCCCGAGCAAAACGCTCCCGTCGCCAAAATGGCGACGGCCATCACGAAGTGAAAAGGAACCGCCAAAATGGCGAGTGTGAATACGAACTACGGCGCCGCTATCGCGCTGCAAAACCTGAACAAGACCAACTCGGAGCTGGAGCGGACCCAAAACCGCATCAACACCGGCATGAAGGTCTCTTCGGCCAAGGACAGCGGGGCGATCTTCGCGATCGCCACGTCCCAACGCGCCACCGCCTCATCCCAGGATGCGGTTCGCTCGGGTCTTCAACGCACCCAGTCGATCACCGACGTGGCCCTGGCCGCCGGCGACACCATCACGACCGCTCTGGAAGAGATGAAGGGGCTGGCTGTCAGCATCGCCGGATCCACCGGCGCCGCGCAGACGGCCTATTTGGCCGAGTTCAACGCCCTAGGCACTGAAATCGGCTCGGCGATCACCGGCGCCTCGTTCGACGGCGTCAACAGCCTGACCACGCCTCTGACCAGCTTGTCGACGATTACGGCCGGCAACCTGGCCGCCGGCGCCGCTACCACCGCTGCGGTGGATACGGCGATCACCACGGTCACGGGCGCCCTTTCGACCCTGGGCACCCAGTCCAAGTCGCTGGGCCGTCAGATCACCTTCGTCAACAAGCTTCAGGACGCTCTTGAAGCCGGCGTGGGCAATCTGGTGGACGCCGATCTGGCCAAGGAAAGCGCCAAGCTGACGGCCCTGCAAACCAAGCAACAGCTGGGCGTGCAGGCCTTGTCGATCGCGAACTCGTCCAGCCAGACCTTGCTGAGCCTGTTCCGTTAAGGCGATAGGCCGGGGCGGTTCACGCCGCTCCGGCTCTTCGCTCTCGTTTTTATCCAGAAGGGCGCGATTCTGTCGCGCAAGGAGCCATGGCTGAGAATGTTGCGAGCATCACCCCTGTAGGTCTCTTCAAATCGGAGAGCGCCGACAGCCTGTCTGTCCCCCGTCCGCAGCAACCGCCTCAAACCGAGGTGGCCAAGGTGGTCGAGCGGTCCGAGGCGAACAAGTATCGGCTGACGATCGAAACCGCAGAAGACGGTCGATTTGTCTACACGGTCAGCGACCCGATTACCGGCAAGGTGGTGCTGAAACTGCCACGAGATGTCGTGCAGAATCTTGCGAAGGACCCTGATTACAAGGGCGGAAATCTGCTGAAAACCTCGATCTAGTCGAGGCTGTTCAGTCCGGATAAAGTGACGCCGCCGGCTTGCCGGACGGCGCAAACGTGGTTTCTTTGTCGTTAACCATACGCTCACGATTCATGGTTAATCCTGCAGGGAACAGAACGTCCGGGGCTTGAAGCCATGACCACCAGTATCCACACCAACACCTCGGCGATGATCGCCCTGCAGAACCTGAATCGCACCAACGAGCAGTTGGCGTCGACGCAGAGCCGGGTGAATACGGGCCTGAAGGTGCAGGGCGCCAAGGACAACGCCGCCGTCTGGGCCGTCGCCCAGGGGCAGCGCGCGGACAAGGGCTCGCTGGAAGCCGTCACCACCAGCCTGAACCGCGCGACCTCGATCGCCGACGTGTCCCTGGCGGCGGGCGAACAGATATCGGACATTCTGCTTGAGCTGAAGCAGAAGGCCACCGCGGCCGCCGACCCAAGCCAGAGCGCGGCGACCCGCGCCTCCTACAACCAGGAATTCCAGTCTCTTCTGAGCTCGATCCAGTCGTTCGCGGACAATGCGATCTTCGACGGCGCCAATATCCTGGACGGAACCGCCACGACCGACCTGACCTTCCTGGCCAGCGCGGACGGCAATGAAACCATCGCGATGAAGCGTCAGAATCTGACGCTCGTGGGTCTTGGCTTGGCGGCCAACTCTTACGATTCGAATACGGCGACGCCGGCGATCGACGCCTGGACCAATAATGCGGGCACGCCCGAAGACGAAACCCTGCTGAACGCCGCGCCGGACCTGCTGACGCAGGAAAAGGCCAAGTTCGCCCTGCAGCGGGTCGATGACGCCATCGCCGTCGCCAGTTCGCGTCTGTCCGAACTGGGCGCCCAGGCCAAGCAGATCGAACGCCACACCACCTATGTCGGCAAGCTGTCCGACTCGCTGGAAGCGGGGATCGGCAATCTGGTCGATGCGGACCTGGCCAAGGAAAGCGCCCGCCTTCAAGCGCTTCAGGTGCAGCAGCAGCTGGGCGTTCAGGCTCTGTCGATCGCCAACCAGGCGCCGCAGATGATCCTGTCGCTGTTTCAGAACTGATACCGCAGCTTAAGACTTCGTTATCGGGCTCCGCTGCATCTTAGCCGCCGGAGCCATGTGAGATGATCAACAACAGCTATCTGCTGGGTCTCTACGGGATCACGACGGACACGACGTCGCTGATCGGCTCGACCACGTCTGGCTCCACGACAAGAAAAACCCAACCCACCGCGCCCTGGGCCTCGACCGAAATCGCCTCGGCGCCCAAGGCCAGCGACCTGGTGCGGGCGGCCCTCGCGGGACGGCGGATCGTCAACGAGGGCGCGGTCCAACTGGACCTGTCGGGCGCGTCCAGCGACTATCGCAAGATGTTCGCCGTCTACGAGGGGCTTACCAGTCTCAGCGCCCTGGCCGACCGGGCGGGCGTCAAAGGCCTGACGTCGGCGGAAGCCGCTCAGGTGTCCAAACGCTTCAGCGAGGGTCTGGCCGAAATCTCGGCCTATCTGAAGACCGCCGACTTCGAGGATGTCCGCCTGGTGCAGGGCGTGTCGCAAACGACCGTCAAGACCGGCTACGCCCAGGAACGGGCCCCCACCACCTTCACGACCCAGCCGGTCCACACCGGCCTGGCCACCACGCCCGTCGCGGCCTTTGACGGCGACGTCAAATTCTCCATGACCGCCAAGACCGCGACCGGAACCCAGACCGTCGCCATGGACCTGTCCGAGATGGGCGCGACCGAAAGGTCGATGGTCAATGTCGTCAACTATATGAACGGCAAGCTCGAGGCGGCAGGCGTCGCCACCCGCGTCGGCACCCAGTACATCCCCGGCGAGCCCAAGACGATCAAATCCGGCGAAAAGACCATCACCCTGCCGGCCGGGCCCGACCAGTGGGCCCTTAAGATCACAGGCGGTTCGGGCGAGACGGTCAGTTTCGCGGCGACCGACACCTCTGACGCCGTCTATGTCACCCAGGGCGCGGGAAAGGCCGGCGCCGGCCAGCTGCTGAAGTTTCAGGCCGAGGGCGGCGCCGCGCCCGCGGCTCAGCAGGGCGTCGACGATCCCTTCTGGGTCGAGGGCCGCGCGGGCCTGACCAATCTCCCGGACGGCGTCGAGACGGTCCGCGCCAGCGCAGTCGCGCCGGACGGTTCGGTCTGGGTCGTGGCGGATCTGAAATCCGGCGACGCCAATCAGCCGATCAAGGGCGCGCGCGACGTCGCCCTGATGAAATATGATTCCGCCGGCAATCTGGTGCAGACCAAGCTTCTGGGCGCCGCCTCCACCGCCAACGGCTTCTCAATCGCCATCGACGACGACGGCCGGGTGGCCCTGGCCGGTTCCGTCACGGGCGCGCTCGAGCCTGGCAAGAGCGGCGACAGCGCGACGACCGCGGACAGTTTCGTCACCCTGTTCGACAGCACCGGCAAGGAACTGTGGACCCAGCGTCGCGGGGCCAAGGCGGCCGACGAGGCGACCGAGGTCAGTTTCGGCGCGGACGGCGTGGTCTATGTGGCCGGCCGGTCCAAGTCCGCCCTTCCGGGAACCGCGGCCCTGGGCGGCTGGGATTCCTATCTCCAGACCTTTGAGGAGAAGCAGCTTACGGTCACCGGGCCGGAAACGGGGGTGAACGTCTCGACCCTGCAGTTCGGCACGGCCGGCGATGACTCGGTCCAGGCCATGACCGTGTCCGGGTCGGACCTCTACACAGCCGGCGTCGAGAACGGTCAGATGATCGTGCGCCGCTTCACCCTGGACGCCTCGGGCGTTCCGACCCTGGCCTCGACCCGCGACCTGGGCTTCGCCAGCGGGGAGGTCGCGGGAATTTCCGTCGAGAACGGCAAGATCGTCGTGACCGGCCACACCGACAATACGGCCCTGGATATCGGCACGGTGACCAACGCCCATGCGGGCGGCAAGGACGTCTTCGTCGCCAGCCTGTCGGCCGATCTTCAGGCCTCGGGCGCCGACCGGCTGACCTATTTCGGCGGGGCGGGGGACGACACCGCCGCCGATGTCGAGATCAAGGACGGCAAGGTCTGGATCACGGGTACGAGCCGGGCCGCGGGCGCGGTCAAGGAAGACCCGACCCAGGGCTATCTGGCCCGCATCGACCTGGCGACCGGCGCGGTCGAGAAGAACCAGACCTGGCGCGCCGCCGACGACCAGGCCAAACCCACCAGCCTCAGCATCGCCTCGGGCGGCGCCAGCGTTCTGGATCGGCTGGGCCTGCCCCAGGGCGAGATCATGCAGGCGGACTCCAAACTGCTGACCATCAGCACGGCGGCGCGGGTCGGCGATCAGTTCAGCATTTCCCCCGTCGGCGGCGGACGGGCCGTGACCGTGACCATCGACGCCAAGGATACGCTGGAGACCCTGGCCAAGAAGATCGTCACCGCCTCGGGCCGTCAGCTGGACGCCAAGGTCGTGACCGACCTCAAGACCGTGCCCGTAACCCAGCGGCTGCAGATCTCCACAGCGGCGAACCGCGAAGGGGCGATCATATCGTCCGGCGCCGTCGGCAAGGACGCCTTGGGAGCCCTGGGCTTGAGTCCTGGCTTCATCGGTCCGACGACGGCGGACAAGGACGCGCCCAAGACCTTTGGCCTGAACCTGTCGAACAAGCTGAACCTGAACGACCCGGCCGGGATCAAGGCGGCCATCGAGGGCATAGCCGGCGCGTTTACGGCCATTCGCTCGGCCTACAAGTCCCTGGCCCCGACCACCGGCACGATCACCAACACCCAGACGGGCAACGGGTCTTCAACCGCCTATCAGCAGACCCAACTCGCCAATTTCCAGGCCGCCCTGACCCGTCTCACGGCCTGATCGGCGGCGTGACGTCGGGTGCGTGCGGCTAGGCGGTTGACGCCCGGCGCCGGTTCCGGGTTATTGGGCGCCTCAGTTGCGAAAGCCCCCTATGGCCCTTCCGAACGACAATCGCGTCATCATCGCCATCGGCGCAGGTCTGGTGATCATCGCCGCCGTGGTGCTGGCCCTGATCTTCACCGGCGGCGGCGACAAGACGCCCGAGGCCCCGCCCGCCGCCAAGGGCGGGCTGACGGTCGATCTGGCCGACGCCCCTTCGCTGGAGCCGACGCGCGAGCTGCGCTGCTTCGTCGACGGTCAGTTCGTCGGCATGGCGACCCTGGCCGACTGCGCCCAGCGCAACGGTCTGGCCACCGACGCCCTCGATGTCGGCATCGACGAGACGGGGGCCCTGGCCGCCGCCCCGACCGCCGCCTTCGCCCCGCCGCCGGAACTGCCTTCCATTGAGATCGCCGAGGCCGATCCCATGCCGAGCCCCGAACCGGGCGCGGCCGCGCCCAGCAGTCCCGCGCCGGCGCCGTCGGGCGCCCAGTGCCTGCGTCACTCCGGTTCCGACTGGCGCGTCCTGTCCAGCGGCATGAGCCTGAACGCCTGCGTCCAGGCCCTGTACGCCGGAACCTGCGTCCGTCCCGGCGACGCCCAGTACGGCCGCTGGGGCGACACGACGCTGCGTCTGGTGCCGCGTCGGGTGGAACAGTCGGGCGACAACAGCCGTTTCCGCACCCTGGCGGAGCAGGACCGCAACTGCCAATTCCCGGGTCTGAACTGATGCGCGTCTTCACTGTCTCCGCCATCGCCGCCGCCGCCGTTCTGGCGGCGTGCAGCAACCAGCCCAAGTTCGAGTTCGAACCCGGCGTCTGCTATTTCGTCGCCACGCCGGACGGCGAGGCGCCGCGCCTGCAGAAGATGGGCGAAAACGTCGCCCAGATCGAACTTTGCGCCGGTCAGCTCGAGGAGATGCGTCTGCGCTTCCTGCGTATGGGCGGGTCGAACCAGGAGGTGGCGGGCGCCTATCAAGGCCGCTTCATCTTTGTCGACCGCGAGGGGGTCAAGTTCGGCAAGAGCCTGACCGGCAGCCGCTTCTTCGCCATGGCCCGTACAGGCGACGGCCGTCTGGCCATCCCCGGCGCCATGCAGCGCGACGAGACAGGGCGTCCGATCGCGATCGCGGCCCCGCCGCCCGAAACGAAATAGAGCGCCGGTCTGATCGCAGAAGAGACTTGCGTGGCGTGAACAAAGGTGGAACATTTTGTTAATCCACCGGTTTGGCGGGTCTGATGTCGAAAGCGGCTGGCGGTGACCGGCGGCGGCTCTAAGACATCCGGCTGAATTACGGAGCGGGCGAGGGACTCGCCGCTCCCTACGAGAAGGAAGTTTCCATGGCGGGCAGCGTCAACAAGGTCATTCTGGTCGGCAATCTGGGCCGCGATCCCGAAATCCGGTCCATGCCGAACGGCGACCGTATCGCCAACCTGTCGATCGCCACTTCGGAAACCTGGCGCGACAAGTCCTCGGGCGAGCGCAAGGAAAAGACCGAGTGGCACCGGGTCGTCATCTTCAACGACAACATCGTCAAGGTGGTCGAGAACTATGTGAAGAAGGGCTCGACCGTCTATATCGAGGGCGCGCTCCAGACCCGCAAATGGACCGACCAGCAGGGCGTCGAGAAATATTCGACCGAGATCGTGGTCAGCCGCTTCAAGGGTGAACTGACCATGCTGGGCGGCCGCGCGGAAGGCGGCGCCTCGCAAGGCGGCGGTTACGGCGGCGGCGGTGGTCGCGGCGACGACGACTATTCCTCGGGCTTCTCCACCGGCGGCGCCAACAAGCCGAGCGGTCCCAAGGAAAGCTACGATCTGAACGACGACATTCCGTTCTAAGATTTCGACGTGGGGCGGGGGCCTTACAGCTATCGTGAGGATCCCGCCGTCCCGGCCTTCCCGGACGACCGGTCCCTGGTCCTGTTCGACGGTGATTGCGCGCTCTGCTCCGGCTCGGCGCGCAAGATGCTGAAGGCCGACCGGGCTGGGGTGTTCCGGCTAGCCCCGACCCAGTCCGCGTTGGGACAGGCGCTGCTCGCGCATTATGGCGTGAACCCCGAAGATCCCTCCACCATGCTGCTGATCCAGGACGGGGTGGCGCGCGAGCGATCCGACGCGGTTCTGGCCATCGCCGCCCAACTGCCCGCGCCGTATCGGTGGGCGATCATCGGTCGGATCGTCCCGCAGTTCATTCGCGACCGCCTGTATGATTTCGTGGCGTGTCGCCGTCGGCGGTTTCCTGGTTCGACCTGGTGCGCCCTTCCTCCGGCGGGCGTCGATCTGAAGGATAGAGTGCTGGGATGAGCGCACGGGTTCTGGTGCTGGGCGCCAACGGCTTCATCGGCTCCCATGTCGCTGCCGCCCTGTCCGTCGAAGGCTGGCGCGTGCGCGCGGGCGCGCGGCGTGTCGCCGAACCGTCCCGTCGCGCCCCGTCCTTCGACTGGATCGCCGCCGACTTTTCGAAACTGACGACGGCCCAGGCCTGGGCGCCCTTTCTGGACGGGGTGTCGGCCGTGGTGAACTGCGTCGGCGTCCTGCAGGACGGCGGCGGCGACAGCACTTGCGCCGCTCACATCGACGGCCCCCGCGCCCTGATCGCCGCGTGCGAGGCGGCGGGCGTGTCTCGTTTGATCCACATCTCCGCCGTCGGCGCCGATGAAGCGGCCGGCACCGATTACGCCCGCACCAAGGCGCAGACCGAACGCCTGGTCGAGGACAGCGCGCTCGACTGGCTGATCCTGCGGCCGTCGCTGGTGGTGGACCGGGCGGCCTTCGGCGGCACGGGCCTGATCCGGGCGCTGGCGGCCTTCCCGCTGTTCTCACCGGTGGTGGGCGGCGACCAGACCTTCCGTCCGATCCCCCTGGGCGACCTGACCGCCGCCATTGTCGCGGCACTGCGGCCCGACGCCCCCTCGCGTCTGACCCTGGACATGCCGGGACCAGAGGCGGTGACCCTGGCCCAGACGGTGCGCCTCTATCGCGGCTGGCTCGGCTTGAAGCCGGCACCGGTGGCGCGCGTCCCGCGCGCCCTGGCCGCTCCGGCCCTGGCGGTCGGCGATCTGCTGGGGCGGTTGGGCTGGTCCTCGCCGATCCGCACCACGGCCATGCGCCAGATGGACCACGACGTCTCCGGCCAGGACAGCGGCTGGGCCGAGCGTTTGGGCGTGTCGTCGCGTGGCTTCACCCGTTTTCTGGCCGAGACCCCGGCCTCGGTCCAGGATGTCTGGCACGCCCGCCTGTGGTTCGTCCGCCCGATTTCGATCCTGACCCTGGGTCTGTTCTGGCTGATCACCGGCCTGATCAGTTTCGGGCCGGGATGGGCGGGCGCCGTCGCCATCCTGCACGAGGGCGGCTACGGCGACTGGGCCGGACCGGTGGCTGGGTGGGGCGCCCTGCTTGACGTGGTTCTGGGACTGGCCCTGTTCGTGCGACCGTGGACGGCGCGGGTGGCGATCTTCATGTGCCTGGCCACCGTCGGCTATCTGATCGCGGGCACGCTCAGCCTGCCGCACTACTGGATCGACCCCTTGGGCCCGTGGCTCAAGGTCCTGCCGATGATGGCGCTGTGCCTGTTCGTCGCTGCAACGGACGCCCGCCGATGAGCCTCTATTTCGCGCTGAAGATCATCCACATCCTGTCCGGCGCCGTGCTGTTCGGCACAGGCGCAGGCATCGCCTTCTTCATGCTGCGCGCCCACGCCACGCGTGACGCCCGCACGGTGGCGGAGGTCGGCCGCATAGTGGTCCTGGCCGATTTCGTCTTCACCACCAGCGCCGTGGTAGTCCAGCCGATCAGCGGTCTGGGCCTGATCCATCTGCAGGGTTGGTCCCTGACCAGTTCGTGGCTGCTGGCGGCCTATGGTCTGTATGTGTTCGTCGGCGTCTGCTGGCTGCCGGTCGTCTGGATCCAGTACCGGATGATGAAACTGGCCCAACAGGCGGCCGGGCAGGGGGCGCCGCTTCCCCCCGCCTATCATCGGCTGTTCCGCTGGTGGTTCGCTCTGGGCTGGCCCGCCTTCGCCGGCGTCCTGGCCATCTACTGGCTGATGGTCGCCAAGCCGACTTTCTGAGCCTACCAGACCGCCTGGTGGAAATGGCGCAGGATCACCTGGTCGGCCGTGATCAACTTCGCACCGTCGACCACGGCGTTGGCGACGATCAGCCGGTCGAACGGATCGCGCGTCCAGGCGAAACGGCAGGCGGCCTCGGATACGGCGGCGGTCGATGCGTCCGATAGCGACAGGTCGAGCCGGTCCTGAAGGTCCCGCAGCAGAAGATCGGCCGTCTTCAGCTTGACCCGGCCGATCTCGATCAGGATTTCGATCTCTACCAACACCAAGGGGGACAAACGCAAATCGCGGGCCCGCGCCAACTGCGCCTGCGCCGGGCGGCTGATCTGCCGATCCAGCCGATAGTAGAGCCAGAGGGCGACCTGGGTGTCGAGATGGGTCACTTGTCGCCGAAATCGAACTTGGTGTCCGGATCCCAGGTCCAATGGCTCTTGTTGGTGTCGATATCGTCGGGGCAGTCTTCCCAACCTTCCCGCACGCCTTGCGCCATATAGGCGTCCCAGCGTTCTTCGGGCGTCACCTTGCGTTCGACCGCCTCGGCGACCAGGGTCAGCCGCCGTCCGCCGCGCCGGATCACCAGCGGCTCGCCGGTTTCCAGCACGCTGTCGACCAGCCGGAACAGGTCCTTGCGCAGGGCGGTCAGGGTGACTTCGGTCATATGTACATGTTGGGCGTGGAGGCTGTACATGTCAATGCAACGCCTGGACACGGCATGTGAAGGGCGCTCAGGCCCGCGCCGTGCGATAGGGCGGCTATGACCGCCGTCCCCCCTGCCGCGCCGCCCGCCAAGCCTCACGCCCTGACCGGGCTCGAGATCGCCGCCATCGTCGCCATCATCGTCGTGTGGGGGGTGAATAACGCCGGGGCCAAGCTGGCGACAGAGCAACTGTCGCCCCTGCTGGTCGGGGCGATCCGGTTCGGGATCGCCACCGCCTGTCTGCTCGTCTTCGTCCGCCCGCCTTTCCCGGACTGGAAAAGCCTGACCCTGATCGTCATCTTGGGGGGACCGATCCAGTACGGTTTGGCCTACACCGCCTATTGGATGGCGACCGACGTCAGCCCCGTGACCGTGGCCAATCAGTTATGGATTCCCTTCACCACCCTATTCGCCTTCCTGATCCTGGGCGAGCGGCTCAGCAAGGCCGCCCTGATCGGCATGGGCGTGGCCTTCGTCGGCGTGGCCTGGATGACGCTGGACGCCCATGCCTTGCAGGACTGGAAGGCCATTCTGGTCGCCATCGCCGCCGGCGCCGCCTGGGGCGTGACGACCGTCGTCGCGCGACGCACCACCTCTATCCCGCCGCTGAAGATGCAGGGTCTGCTGGCGCTGGGCGCCTTCCCGGTCATGGCTTTCGGCTCGGCCGTGTTCGAACATGGGCAGTGGGAGGCGGTGAAGGCCGCCAGCCCCATGGTCTGGGCCGCGCTGCTGTGGGCGGGGATCACCTCGTCGGTTCTGGCGACGACCCTGCTGTTCTGGCTGGTGCAACGGCGCGAGGCGGGGCGGGTGACGCCCTATCTGCTGGTGACGCCGGTGGTGTCGATGCTGATCGGCTGGGGCCTGATGGGGGACGTGCTGACGCCACAGATCCTGACCGGCTCGGCCATCACCATGGGCGGGGTGGCCTTGGTCGCCCTGGCCGAACGGGGCTTGCGCGCGGGCGCCGCCAAGGCTTGATCTAGGGCCGCAGTTTCCGGAGCCGGCCATGCACACCCCCCTCGACCCCGATCATCTGTCCCGCCGCTGGCTGGGCCGCGGCCATGCTGAGTTGGACGCCGACGAACGGCAGGTGGTCGACAGCGCCGCCGCGCGCCGGCCGGTGTCGCGCGACATCAACGAGACTTTCGACGACCGCCAGAGCTTCGGCGACCGGCTGGCAGACCGCGTGGCGAGCTTCGGCGGATCCTGGACCTTCCTGATCGCCTTTGCGGCATTCCTCGGGGTTTGGACGGTTCTCAACCTGATCCTGGGCCGTCAGGCCTTCGACCCCTATCCCTTCATCTTCCTGAACCTGATGCTGTCCATGGTGGCCGCCGCCCAAGCCCCCATCATCATGATGAGCCAGAACCGTCAGGCGACGAAGGACCGGCTGGACGCCGGCAACGACTACCAGGTCAATCTGAAGGCCGAGATCGAGATCATGGCCCTGCTGGAGAAGGTGGAGCACTTGACCGCCCGCCAGCAGGAACAGACTGAAATGATCGAGCGGTTGTTGGCCGACAAGGGCCGGTGACGCCACACCTCCGTCATCCTCGGCCTTGACCCGAGGACCGGAGGTTCAGCCGCATTGCATAAGGGGCGACGCACAGCCCGACCGGCGTCCGATCCTCGGGTTAAGCCCGAGGATGACGGAGGGAGTGAGGCGTCAGCTCGCGCTCAACGCCGCGCAGGCCACCCGGTCGCCGGCGCCGCCGATGGGCTGGCTCGAGTGGTCGTCGGGATTGGCGTGGATGATGATCGCCGACCCGTCGGCGTCCCACAGCCACTGGCCCGGCCCTTCCGAGGAAATCCGCGCGCGGGTGGTGAACAGTTCGGCATTCACCTTGCCGTCGGCGCCGGCATAGACGTTCGGCAGGTCGCCGTCGTCCGGCCCCGCCGCGTTCAGCAGGCCGTGCGGCGCCTTGGGTTCGCCGTGGTTGATATGGGCGCCGGACGAGGTGAAGGGCGCGGCGCATTCGCCGGTCGCATGGATGTGGATGCCGTGCCACCCGGGCGTCAGGCCCGAGGCCTCGACCTTGATCACCAGGCCGGTCGGCCCCTGACGCAGATCGACCCGGCCGATATTGGCGCCCTGGGCGTTGATCAGAACGGCCTGTCCGGTGGCGCCGACGGGCGCCCGTTCGGCCTGCATCTGGGCCGCGTCGGCGGTCGAAGCGCAGGCCCCGATCAGGGCCAGGGGGGAGGCGAGGAGGAGGGCGGCGGCGAGGCGGTTGGCGCGCATAAGAAAAGTCCTTTCAGAGACGGGCTTTCATGGCGACGTCGCTTTGCCACCGAGGCCCTGGAATGCTAGAAATCGTCACAGCGGATCACGTTCCGATTCCGGCCGCATAAAGCCACGCTTCCTTGACCGACGACAGCTACGAAAACGCCGCAACTCCGATCGTTCCGGGAGGCGGCGGCTCCGACATTTCCACGATCACGATCGAGGACGAACTGAAGCGTTCGTACCTCGACTACGCCATGAGCGTGATCGTTTCGCGCGCCCTGCCTGACGCCCGTGACGGCCTCAAGCCGGTTCACCGTCGCATCCTGTATTCGATGCACGACCTGAACATGACGCCCGAGCGCAGCTATTCGAAATGCGCCCGCGTCGTCGGCGACGTGCTGGGCCGGTTCCACCCCCACGGCGACGCCTCGGTCTATATGGCCCTGGTGCGGATGGCTCAGCCCTTCTCGATGGGTCTGATGCTGGTCGACGGCCAGGGGAACTTCGGCTCGGTCGATGGCGATATGCCCGCCTCGATGCGTTACACCGAGGCCAAGATGGCCCCGGCCGCCGTCGCCCTGATGGCCGACATCGACAAGGACACCGTCGATTTCCAGCCCAACTACGACGAGAAGGAGCTGGAGCCCGTCGTCCTGCCGGCGCGGATTCCGAACCTGCTGGTCAATGGCGCGGGCGGCATCGCCGTCGGCATGGCGACCAATATCCCGCCGCATAATCTGGGCGAGGTCGTCGATGCGGCCCTGGCCCTGCTGGACGATCCCAACGTCACCGACGACGCCCTGCTGGACATCGTGCCCGGTCCCGACTTCCCGACCGGCGGCGAGATCATGGGCCGCACCGCGCCGCGCAACGCCCTGCGCGACGGTCGCGGCTCGGTCATCGTGCGCGGTCGCGCCTCGGTCGAAGAGATCCGCAAGGATCGCGAAGCCATCGTCGTCACCGAACTGCCGTTCCAGGTCAACAAACAGACCCTGATCGAACGCATCGCCGAAATGGTGCGCGAAAAGCGTCTGGAAGGCATCTCCGACGTCCGCGACGAATCCGACCGCCAGGGCATGCGGATCGTCATCGAGCTGAAGCGCGACGCCTCGGGCGACGTCATCCTGAACCAGCTGTGGCGCTATACGGCGATGCAGAGCTCGTTCGGCGTCAATATGTTGGCGCTGAACCACGGCCGGCCCGAGCAGATGGGCCTGCGCGACCTGCTGCAGATCTTCCTCGACTTCCGCGAGGAAGTCGTCGTTCGCCGCGTCAAGTTCGAGCTGAACAAGGCGCGCGACCGCGGCCACGTCCTGGTCGGTCTGGCCGTCGCCGTCGCCAATATCGACGAGGTCATCCACATCATCCGCTCCTCGGCCGATCCGACCGAGGCGCGCGAACGCCTGCAGGCCAAGCCCTGGCCGGTCGGCGACATGATGGCCCTGGTCGAGCTGATCGCCGACCCCCGCAGCGTCGTCATCAACGGCGACAGCCTGCAACTGACCGACGAACAGGCCCGCGCCATCCTGGCCCTCACCCTGTCGCGCCTGACCGGCCTGGGCCGTGACGACATCTTCGGCGAGGCGAACGGCCTGGCCGACACCATCCAGGGCCACCTGACCATCCTGTCGGACCGCAAGAACGTCCTGGCCATCATTCGCGAAGACCTAATCGACGTAAAGGCCAAGTTCGCCGTGCCGCGTCGCACCCTGATCGGGGAAGGCGACGGCGAGATGGAGGACGAGGACCTGATCCCGCGCGAGGACATGGTCGTCACCGTCACCCACGGCGGCTACGTCAAGCGCGTCGCCCTGAACGCCTATCGGACCCAGCATCGCGGTGGCAAGGGCCGTTCGGGCATGTCGATGAAGGACGAGGACGCCATCACCGGCGTGTTCAGCGCCTCGACCCACACCCCGGTCCTGTTCTTCGCCACTAACGGCAAGGCCTACAAGCTGAAGACCTGGCGCCTGCCGCTGGGCAATCCGCAGTCGCGCGGCAAGGCCTTCGTCAACCTGCTGCCCATCGAGCCGGGCGACAGCATCATGAACGTCCTGCCCCTGCCCGAGGACGAGACGACCTGGGGCGACTATGACATCATGTTCGCCACCAGCTCGGGCGACGTGCGCCGCAACAAGCTGTCGGACTTCGCCACGGTCAACCGCGCCGGCAAGATCGCCATGAAGCTGGAAGGCGACGACCGCATGGTCGGCGTCGGCCTGTGCACCGCCGATGACGACGTGCTGCTGACCACGGCGCTGGGCCGGGCGATCCGGTTCAAGGCCGATGACGTGCGCGTGTTCAAGGGCCGGGATTCGACCGGCGTCCGGGGCGTGCGCCTGCAAGACGGCGACGAGGTCATCTCCATGGCCATCCTGGGCCGCGTCGATGCGACGCCGGAGGAACGTTCGGCCTACGTCAAACACGCCAACGCCATGCGCAAGGCCCTGGCCGGCGCGGAGGCGGAAGAGGATGTCGCGGCTCCGGCTGAAGCCGAGGACGAGGTCGCGGACGCCGCCCTGACGGTCGAACGGATCGCCGAACTGGGCGCCGCCGAACAGTTCATCCTGACGGTCACCGAGACCGGCTTCGGCAAGCGATCCTCGGCCTATGAGTATCGCCGCACCGGCCGCGGCGGGCAGGGCCTTACGGCCCACGGCCTGGGCGGTCGTGCAGGCACGCGCCTGGCGGCGGCCTTCCCGGTCGAGGAAACCGACGACCTGCTGCTGGTCACCTCGGGCGGTCAGATGATCCGCACTCGCATTGATCAGGTCCGCATCGTCGGCCGCTCCAGCCAGGGCGTCACCATCTTCCGCACCGGCAAGGACGAAAAGGTCGTCTCGGTCGAACGCCTGCCGGAAAGCGGCGGTTCGGATGAGGCGGACGTCGCGAGTGAAGAGGGCGGCGAGGACTGAGTTCACACCCTCTCCCAGCGGGAGAGGGCTTGAGCGCACGGCGGCGAAGCCGTTGTCCTTGCGCGAAAGGGTGAGGGGCGCGGTGGTGCGAACTGGCCCACCGGCGGACCCCTCATCCGGCCCTTCGGGCCACCTTCTCCCGCAAGGGGAGAAGGGAAGAAAGAGGGGAGCGGCCATGACGTCTGAAATCCTGATCGACGGCCTCCCCGCCACCCCTGACGACCTGGCCCACCAGGCCCTGGTCAACTACGGCGCCTACACCTCATTTCGCGTCGAGAACGGCGCCGTCCGGGGCCTCGACCTGCATCTCGCCCGTCTGGACCTGGCCGCCGTCGAACTGTTCGGCGAAAGCCCCGGCGAGGCCGAGTTCCGGCGTCTATTGGCGCGCGCTGTCGAGGGACGGGACAAGGCCTGGATGCGGGTCAGCCTGTTCTCGCCCGAGATCGGCCATCGCAACCCGTCCTTCGTCGGGCGGCCCAAGGTGATGACCGTCGTCTCGCCGCCCCCGCCGCCGTTGGCCGCCCAAATGCGGGTGACGGCCGTCAATTACGAACGCGAGCCGGCGCACCTGAAACATGTCGCCACCTTCGGCGCCACGCGCTCCCGCCGCACCGTGCGCGCGGCGGGCTTCGACGACGCCCTGTTCGTCGATGATCAGGGCCATGTGTCCGAGGGCGTGACCTGGAATATCGGCTTCATCCAGGGTGACCGCATCATCTGGCCCCAGGCGCCGATGCTGGCGGGCGTCACCCAAGTCCTGATCGAGCGAGGCTTAGCCGGCCTGGGCCTATCGTCGCAGACCCGCCCGGTGCATCTTTCGGAAATCGCAGGCTTCGATGGCGCTTTCCTTTGCAACAGCGCCACGCCGGCCTGTCCCATCACGGCCGTTGACGACACGGTTTTCGCCGTTGATCCGACCGTGATGACGGCGATCGAAACCGCCTGGGCCGCCAATGATCCGCTGCCTTTGACAGTCCAGCACGCCTAATTCGTCAAGAAAAATCCAGTAAAATCAAATCCGTTGTTAGCAGATTCAGCAATCGGCGCGCCTGGGTTTACGGCGGGTGTAAGGTTGCTCAATGACCAATGTGACGCCAAAATCCGCCCCGCCGTCTTACCCGCCTGCTTTGGCGCTTTTGGCGCCTTGTCACCCTGTTTTTACGACACGTCACTACGCCAACCGGCTGCTAGGCCGAACCTTTCGCACCTGCTAAGTCACCCGAACAGCGGGCGACAGGCTGGGGAGACACGCCATGCGCATCGGACTCTATCCGGGCACCTTCGATCCAGTGACCAACGGTCACACCGACATCATCAAGCGGGCGCTGAAGCTGGTGGACCGCGTGGTCATCGGCGTGGCTCAGAACGACGACAAGGGGCCGTTGTTCACCACGGTCGAGCGGGTCGAGATGCTGCAGGCGGAGGTCGCGGGTCTGGGCGGCGACATCGTGGTCCAGCCCTTCTCGACCCTGCTGATGCATTTCGCGGAAGAGCTGAACGCTAATGTCATCATTCGCGGTTTGCGCGCGGTCGCCGATTTCGAATACGAGTTTCAGATGACGGCCATGAACCAGCGCCTCAATCAGGACATCGAGACGGTATTCCTGATGGCCGATCCCCGGCATCAGGCCATCGCCTCGCGGTTGGTCAAGGAAATCGCCCGTCTGGACGGCGCGATCGACAGTTTCGTCAGCCCCGCCATCGCCGCGCGCGTACGGGACAAGGTCAAGAACAGAGGATGAGTGCGTCAATGCGTCTTGGTGTGATCGCGGCCGCCGCCGCCGCTCTTCTGGCGTCGGTTGCGACCCAGGCTCCGGCTGTAGCCCAAGCTCAGGCCCCGGCCCAAGCCCCGGTTCAGGCTCCCGCTGCGGACTGGCGCACGGTCGCGCCCGAGAACCTGCTGGTCATCGACACCCCGAAGGGCCGAATTCTGGTCGAGCTGACCCCGGTGGCCGCGCCCGCCCACGCCGAACGCATCCGCATCCTGGCCAACCAGGGCTTCTATGACGGGCTGAAGTTCCACCGCGTCATCCCCGACTTCATGGCCCAGACCGGCGACCCCCAGGGCACGGGCGAGGGCGGCAGCGAACTGCCCGACCTGAAGGCCGAGTTCAACTTCCGTCGCGGCCGCGACGCCGGCTTCGTCGTCGTGCCGAACGCCGGTCAGGGCGTGCGCGGCCTGGTCGGCGTCCTGCCCGTCGAGACCCAGCCCGACGCCCAGATGATGATCACCGCTGACTTCAAGGTCGGCGCGCACGGCCTGTTCTGCCCCGGCGTCCTGGGTATGGCCCGCGCCGGCGCGCCGGACAGCGCCAACAGCCAGTTCTTCCTGATGATGGGCGACCGGGACCAGTTGAACGGCGTCTACACCGCCTTCGGCCGCGTGGTCTCCGGCCTGGACGTGGTGAACAAGCTGAACAAGGGCTCGGACGCCGACGACGGCAAGGTGGCCAACCCCGACGTCATGACGCGGGTTCGCATGGCCTCGGCCCTGCCGGAAGGCGAACGTCCCACGGTGCGGGTTCTGAATCCCGCCAGCGCCGCCTTCGCCGAGCGTATCGCCGCGACCCGCACGGCGCGCGGCGGCGGCTTCAGCATCTGCGACGTCCAGCCGGTGGCCGAGGTCGTCGGCGGTTAGATATCGGCAAGGGGGCAGGGGCTATGATTGTTCGAAACGCACTGATCGCGGCGGGACTGACCGCTCTGGTGTCCGGTCCCGTCGTGGCGCAGCAGGCGGCTGTGCCGCCGCCCCCGCCCGGCCCGAGCGAATGGCGGGCCGTGGCCCCCGACAATCTGCTGGTCATCGACACGACCAAGGGGCGGATCCTGGTCGAGCTGGCCCCCGAAATCGCCCCCGCCCATGTCGAGCGGATCAAGCTGCTGGCCTCGCGCGGCTTCTACGACAACCTGGCCTGGCACCGGGTCATCGACTGGTTCATGGCCCAGACCGGCGATCCTCTGGGCACCGGCGACGGCCAGAGCTGGTATCCCGACCTGAAGGCCGAGTTCACCTTCCGACGCGGACCGGACATGGCCTTCACCCCCGCCGCCGCGCCGGCCGGGGCCCTGGTCGGCTTCTATCATTCGGTTCCGGTCCAGACCCAGCCCGACGCCCTGATGGCCGGCACGACCGACCGCAAGGTCCACGGCTGGGGCCTCTATTGCCCGGGCGTCGCCGGCATGGCGCGGGACGAGGGCAATGACACCGCCAACAGCCAGTTCTTCCTGATGCGCCAGGCCTATCCGGCCCTGGACAAGCGCTACACGGTCTGGGGCCGCGTGGTCGTGGGGCTGGAGGTCGTGCGCGCCCTGAAGGCCAGCCCCGAGCCCAGCGGCATCGTCGCCGATCCCGACCGTATGACCCGCGTCCGCCTGGCCTCCGACCTGCCCGCCGCCGAACGTCCGGCGGTGCAGATGCTGAACACGGCCTCGCAAACTTTCCGTACACTGATCGATGGGGCGCGCCAGGCCAAGGGCGCCGACTTCTCGGTCTGCGACATCGACGTGCCCGTGCGGATGGCGACGCCGGGCTGACCCTCAGGCCTGAGCCGGGCCTTTGCCTCGACCTCGACGGCGCCTGCGCCGTTTGGGCGGCTTCTTGTCCTCCCGCATCTGCTGTAGCAGCAGGCCTTCCCTCAGGCCCCGGTCGGCCACACGGACCCGCTCTGACGGCCAGGCCCGCTGAATAGCCTCCAGGATCGCCGCCCCGGCCAGGACCAGATCGGCCCGGTCCGGCCCGATACAGGCCTCCTTGGCCCGCCCTTCCGGCCCCAGGGCCTTCAGCCGTTCCGCCGCCGCCTCGCAGTCGCCGCGCGTCATCCACAGCCCATCGACCCGGTCGCGATTGTAGCGGGGCAGGTTCAGGTGGATGCCCGCCAGACTGGTGATCGCGCCGGACGTCCCGATCAGATGCGCCCGGTCCCGCCGCAGCAGGTCCAGCATGGCGGGATCCTCGATCCCGCCGCCCGCCAGGGCCGCGCCCATATCGGCGACCATGGCCTCGTACCAGTCTTCGCCCGCGCCCTCCGGCTCCGGGTGCCGTTCCGCCAGGGTGACGACCCCCAGGGCCGCCGACATCCAGCCGGTAGTCTTCCAGTCCGACCCCTCGCGCTTCAGCCAGGACAGTTCGGTCGACCCTCCGCCCACGTCGATGATCACCACCCCTTCGGCCCTGGGGTCGATCAGGTTCAGACAGCCCTCGACCGCCAGCCGCGCCTCTTCCGCCGGATCGATGATCCGCAGCCTCAGCCCAGTGCCTTTGCGCACCCGATCAATGAACTCCGCCCCGTTCTCGGCCGCCCGGCAGGCCTGTGTGGCGACCGCGCTCAGTCGGACCGAGTCGACGCCCTTCCTGACGATCCGGTCGGCGCACAGGGCCAGGGCGTCATAGGCCCGGTCCATGGCGCGGGGGTCCAGCCGGCCTGTGCGAGACAAGCCTTCGCCCAGCCGCACGATGCGGCTGAAGCTGTCGACCACCCGAAAGCCGTCCCGTGAGGGTCTGGCGATCAGCAGCCGGCAATTATTGGTCCCCAGATCGAGCGCGCCATACAGGGGCGCATCCCGACCCGACGCATCCCGCTCGCGGGAAGGCTGGGACCGCTCGTCGCGCCTCCTGGGCGCGCCGTGGGTCTCCGGCATGGGCCGTCATTCCGATGTGGGCGGTCCAAAGCGGCGCCCGTCCCGATCAACCTAGCCCGCCAAGATCGTCCGCGCCAAGCCATTCTGTCAGGAAGATGAACAGGCCTGCGTGGATCAGGGTCATCGCGCCAAGCGTATTAGGATCGCATGACCCAGGTTCACACAGCCCGTTTCGCCATCGGCCAGATCGTCCGCCACCGCGACGACGCCTTCCGGGGCGTGGTGATGGACGTTGACCCCGCCTACCACGGCCCGGCCATCGACACGGGCGCGGTCTCGCCGCACCAACCCTTCTACCGCGTCTTCGCCCTCGGCGAGGACGGCGGCTTCGTGGCCTATGCCGCCGAAGCCGTGCTTGAAGACGGCCAGTCGGTCCTCCTGCCCGACGACGCCCAGCGCTGGTTCACCGTCGATGCTCAAGGCCATCACGCACCCCTGCATGAAGCCATTCACTGACCAAGCCTTTGAACGGGCGCAGACCGGGCGTTAGGATGGGGCAAAAGAGGAGCGTCCCCATGTCCGACTTCGAACACGTCTTCGAACAGCCGCCCGAGGGCGCGGCCGCCGACTGGACCATCGCCCAGAACTGGGCCGCCTATACTGAGGTCGAACACCAGACCTGGGATACGCTCTACGCCCGCCAGATGAAGATCCTGCCCGGCCGCGCCTGCGACGCCTTCCTGCGCGGCCTGGATTCGCTGGACCTCAACGCCGGCGGCATTCCCGACTTCGAAGTCATCAATCCCAAGCTTCAGGCCCTGACCGGTTGGACCGTCGTCTGCGTGCCGGGCCTGGTGCCGGACGAGGTCTTCTTCGACCATCTGGCCAACCGCCGTTTCGTCTCGGGGCAGTTCATTAGAAGACCGGACCAGCTGGACTATCTCCAGGAACCCGACATCTTCCACGACGTCTTCGGCCATGTCCCCATGCTGACCGACCCCGACTTCGCCGCCTATATGGAGGCCTATGGCAAGGGCGGGCAGCGGGCCGCCGGCCTGGGCATGTTGCCGAACCTGGCCCGGCTCTACTGGTACACGGTCGAGTTCGGCCTGATGAAGGAGGCTGACGGCCTGCGCATCTATGGCGCGGGCATCGTCTCGTCAGCGACCGAGAGCGTCTTCGCCCTGGAAGACGCGTCGCCGAACCGCCTGGGCTTCGACCTGGAGCGGGTGATGCGGACCCTGTACCGGATCGATGACTTCCAGCAGGTCTATTTCGTCATCGACAGCCTGGAGGCGCTGAAGGACGAGACGCTGAAAGACTTCGGCCCTGTCTACGCCGCCCTGAAAGGCCAGGCCGACCTGCCGATCGAGACCGTTCTGTCGACCGATCACGTCTTCACGCGCGGCACCCAGTCCTATGCGGCCAAGGGCGGCCGGTTCGCGGCCTAGATTCGCTGGAACGGATAGAAGCCGCCGCCCAGGTTCAGGATCTTGGTCAGTGCGTCCAGGGCGCCCCGGCTTTCGTCCAGCAAGGCCGGGTCGGCCAGGTCGGCAGGCCGCAGTTCGTCGCGGTACCAGCGGTCAGCCCAGGCCGAGAGTTCGGCGTGTAGAGCGTCGGTCAAGCGCATGGCCGGGTTGGCCGCGGCGAGTTCCGCTTCGTTCAGGACGACTCGCAGGCGCAGGCAGGCCGGACCGCCGCCGTTGCGCATCGACTGGCGCACATCGACGTAACGGACCTGGCCGATGGGGCCGTTGGAGGTGGCCAGGGATTGCGCCACCGCATGGCTGCGCGGGTTGTCGCGGGTCTCGGTCGGGCAGATCAGGGTCAGGCGGTCCTCGCCCGGAATCTGGATCAGCATGGAGTTGAACAGATAGCTGCTGATGGCGTCGGCCAGGGGCAGGTCGGCTGACGAGACCTCGACGAAGATCGGGTCGAACAGGCCTTCGGCTGCGCGTCGGATGGCGTCCTGGGTCCCGGCCGTGTCCTCGAACGCCAGGTCATGGAAGAACAGGGTCTCCAGCGCCCCGACGCAGACCACGTCGTTGTGGAAGGTTCCGCCGGCGATGGCGGCCTTCGACTGTTGGGCCAGAACGACGCCGCTTGCGCTATGGCGACGACCCACGGCCTGCGACGCCTCGCGCGTTTGACGGGCGGGATAGGGACCGTCCCAGGACTCGAACGCCTCGCGGCCCCAGACCAGCAGATTGACGCCCCGCGCCCCGTGGTCGGCGCACAGGCGCACATGGTTGGCGGCGCCTTCGTCGGCCAGATGGGCGACGGAGGGCAGGGCGTCATGAACGGCGAACCGGTCGGCATCGGGGAAGAGGGCGTCCAGGGCCCGTTTCGTCTGCTGGTGTTCCAGCGACCGGTGCAGATTGGTGAGCAGATTGGCGGGGGTGAAATGCACCCGCCCGTCGGCGGCGTCGGCGCTGGGCGTCACGGTCGCGGCGTTGGCGGCCCACATGGGCGAGGCTGAGCAGGCGGCGGCGGCGAAGGAGGGCGCGTCCTTCCAGGCCCGCTCCAGCACCTGGGCGTCCGAGCCGGTGAAACCGAGCGTCCGCAGGAAGGGGATGTTCGGCCGCTCGTGCGGGGGCAGGACGAACTGGGGCAGGCCCAGGTCCGCCAGGGTCTTCATCTTGTCGAGCCCCTGCAACACCGCGGCGCGCGGCTTCGACGCCTCGCCCCTGTTCAGGCTGGAGGCCAGATTGCCCGGCGACAGACCGGCGTAGGAGTGCGTTGGCCCGATCAGGCCGTCGGCATTGGCTTCGACAGCGTGGATCATTGCAGCCCTTTGATCTCGCCTTCGATGTTCGCGACCGCGTCGGCCTCGAAGCTGGCGACCGGATAGGCGCAGTAGTCGGCGGCGTAGTAGGCGCTGGGCCGGTGGTTGCCGCTGGCGCCCAGGCCGCCGAATGGCATGTCGCCGGCGGCGCCGGTGGTCGGGCGGTTGAAGTTGACCACGCCCGCGCGGATGCGGCGTATGAAGTGGTCCCAGTTCGCCGGATCGTCGCTGACCAGACCGGCGGACAGGCCGTAGCGGGTGGCGTTCGCCGCCTGGATCGCAGCGTCGAAACTTGGGACGCGGACGACCGACAGGAAGGGGGCGAACATCTCCTCGTCCGGGACGTCGATCCCGGTTACGTCGATGATGGCGGGTTTGACGAAGGCGCCCGGCAGGTTGGCGACGGGACCCGAGGGGCGGATGACCTTGGCTCCGGCGTCGATCCGTTCCTGCAGCGCTTTCAGCGCCGCTTCCGCCGCGCGGGCGGAGATTAGCGGTCCAGCATAGGGTTCGGGATCGCTGTCCCAAGGACCGAACACCAGCCGGTCGGACAGGGCGGCGATGGCTTCGATGATGGCGTCGCCCTGAGGCCCTTCCGGCACGATCAGGCGACGGGCGCAGGAACAGCGCTGGCCGGTGGTGATGAAGGCGGACTGCACCGCGATGCCCGCTACGGCCTGAGCGTCGGCGGCGTCCCAGACGACCAGAGGATTGTTGCCGCCCAGCTCCAGCGCCAGGATGACGTGAGGATCGTCGGCGAACTTGCGGCGGAAATGCGCGCCGGCCGCGCCCGAGCCGGTGAACATCAGGGCGTCGATCCCGGCGTCCAGCAGGGCCGCGCCGGTCTCGCGGCCGCCCTGGACGACATTGACCACGCCGGTCGGCAGGTCGGCGGCGGCAAAGGCCTCGGCCATGACCTGGCCGACCAGGGGCGTCTCCTCCGACGGCTTGAACACGACGGTATCGCCCGCCAGCAGAGCCGGGACGATATGGCCGTTGGGCAGATGGCCGGGGAAGTTGAACGGACCCAGCACCGCCGCCACGCCATGCGGACGGTGACGCAGGGTCGCGCGGCCGAAGGCGGTGTCGCTGGTGCGCTCGCCGGTGCGCTCGTCATAGGCGCGGATGGAGATGTCCACCTTGCCGATCATGGCGGCCGCTTCGGTCTTCGTCTCCCACAGCGGTTTTCCGGTTTCGCGGGCGATGGCCTCGGCGATCTGGGGCGCGCGGTCCTTCAGCACGGCCTGATAACGTTTGACGGCGTCGATGCGGTCTGCGCGTGGGGCGTCGGCCCAGGCGGGGAAGGCGGCGCGGGCGGCGTCAACGGCGGCCTGGACCTGGACAGGACTGGCGGCCTCGCCCTCCCAGTTGGTCGCTTCGGTGGCGGGATCGGTGGATTTGAACAGGGTCATGATTTCACGCGGACGATGGCGCCGGTCTTGATCTTCAGCGCGGCGGCGGTTTCGGCGGTCAGGCGGGCGATGTCGCCTTCGATGTCGGCCTTGGCGCGGACGGCGCGGAAGGCGGCGATTCTGTCGGTCGAGATCAGGGCCGGCAGTTCGGCCTGGACTGTATCGACCAACTCGACTGTCAGGCGGCGGGCGTCGCGGACGGTGCGGATATTGTCCCGCCCGCACGAGACTGTGGGGCCGGCGTCGAAGATGTCGACCAGACCGTTGGGGCGGAAGCCCTCGCTCTCCAGCAAGGCCATGGCGGGTACGCCCTGGGGATGGACCTTGCCGATCACGGCGCGGGCCGGCTCGGGAAGAAGCTCGGTATAGATGGGGTGGCGGGGCGCCAGGTCGAGGATGAACTGCTTGTCGGTCGAGCCGCTCATCCGGTCGGCGTCGTCGAACTCCATGGGGAAAAACTTGTGCGCGACATGGTCCCAGAAGGGGCATGCGCCGTCGGGGGTGAAGACCCCGCGCAACTCAGCCAGCACATTCTCGGCGAAGAGTTCGGGCTGGGCGCCGATCAGCATATAGCGCGACTGGCTGAGCAGGCGACCCGCGCCGCCCTTGCGCCGGTCGGCCTTGAGGAACAGCGAGCCGACCTCGGTCCAGCCGGTGCATTCGTTGACCAGCACCAGGGTCTGGTGGTCCAGCTTGACCCCCAAGGACGGCGAGGACGCCGTGTTGTTGACGACGCGGAACGAGAAGAAGGGCCGTTTCAGACCCACGGTCGCCTTGACCGAGCCGACGCCGTCGATGTCGCCGGTGTCGCCGTCCTCGAGCATCAGGGTGTACCAGGCCTCCTGCCAGGCGACCTCGCCGCGGAAGCTGGCCTGGCTGAGTTCAAGCCGGTCAGCCAGGGCGTCGGGGTCTTCAGGAAGGCTGGTGAAGCCGGGACCGGACAGGATGGCCAGCTCCAGCAGATAGTCGAGATCGGCAGGACCGGCGGGACGGATGACAAGCATTCAGAGGGTTTCCATCCGCAGGGCTTTGAGTTTGGCCGCGTCGATCTCGCCCGAGGCGATCTTGCACAGAAGGAGAGCGCTGAGCTGGGCGCGTTCGACGAAGCTGTCGGGCCAGGCGAACTCCTGGTCCGAATGGATCTCGCCGCCCCGGACGCCCAGGGTGTCGATATTGGGCAGGCCGGCGGCGTGCAGATTATTGCCTTCGCAGACGCCGCCCGACGGCTTCCAGGCGATGGGCTGGCCCAGCAGGGCGCCGGCTTGTTTCACCGCTTCGAACAGGGCGGTCTGGGCGGCGTCCATCGGCTTGGGTGCGCGGGTGAAGCCGCCGTGTAGATCCAGGGTCAGACCCTCGAACGGCGGCGCGCCTGCGATGGCCCGAACCGAAGCGTCGATCCAGTCGGCGGCGGCCTTGTCCGGGACGCGGACATTGAAGCGGACCACGGCGTTGTCGGCGACGACGTTCAGTGCGCCGCCGCCGGAAATCTTGGCTACGTTCACTGTGACGCCGTCCCTTTGGCCGTTCAGCCCGTGCAGGGCGGCGGCGATGATGGCGGCCCCGGCTATGGCGTTGCGGCCTTCGTCGAAGGCGCGGCCGGCGTGGGCGGCCCTGCCCGTCACGATCAGATGATAGTTGCCGCTGCCCTTGCGCGCCCCGGCTAGGGTGCCGTCCGCCAGGGCCGGTTCATAGGTCAGGCCCACATGCCCCCGCGCGCCCAGTTCGGCCAGTAGCGGGGCCGAGGCGGGCGAGCCGATTTCTTCGTCGGGGCTGAGCAGGACGGTCCAGCCGACGCCGTGCCGGTCGGGATGGGTTTCGAAGGCGTCGAGCGCCGCCAGCAGCACGCTGATCCCGCCCTTCATGTCAGCGACGCCAGGGCCGTTCAGCGCGCCGTCAGCACGGGGCGTCACGGTCTGGAAGCGGCTGTCGGCGGGGAAGACGGTGTCGTAGTGGCCGGTCAGGACGACCTGGATCGGCGCTTCAGGACGAGCTGTGATCTTTAGGGCGTCGGCGTGGGCTTCGGTCCGCACCGAGCCGTCGTCGGCGACGGTGGTCGAGCGCTGGGTCGGGATGCGTTCGACGACGGCGGGCAGGGTCTTCGCCTCGGCCTCCAGCGCGTCCAGCACGGTGTTCAGTCCGGCGGCGTTGCGGCTGCCGGAGTTGATATTGGCCCAGTCGATGGTGCGGCCGATGATCGCCTCGCGTCGCGCGGCGACGTGGTCGAGGACGGCCTGGTCCGTGGTCAGAATCCGCATCGGCGGACCCTAGCCGTCACCGCGCCAAAGGTGAAGGTCGAGCGCTGTAAGTTCCGAGCGATCGGGGCTAGGTTCGCGCCGCGAAACTCAGGATGGCTTTATGACGCGTTCCACGATCGATCTCTGGCTCAGGGCGATGAACCCGCTGATTCTGCCGAGGGGAATGGCGGAGGCGCAGCGGTCCGCGCGGGCCATGGTCGTCGGCCTGGGGATCGCCCTGGTCGTGAGTCTGGTCCCGACCTGGTGGATGTTCACGTCCGGTTGGTTCGAGACGGCGATGAATGACGAATATGCCCGTATGAACCTGTCCTCGGACCAGATCGCAACCCAACGCGCGGTGATGAAGGCGATGTGGCCGTTTATGGTCGGCTTCGGGGCGATCTTTTCGGTCCTGCTCTACGGTGTGCTCGCCGCTGTGCAGTGGCGGATGATGACGCGGGTCATTCCGATCATCATGCTGGCCATGATCGCCTACAGCCTGGTCGCCAACGTCGGCATGCGGCTGCTGGGAAGCATGCCGACGCCGGAGCTGCCGCTGTGGATCCTCGCCGTGGTCTGGCCGGCGTCTGTTGTTTCGACCGTGATCTATGTCGCCTCCCTGCAGGGCGCCATGTTGCTGCACCGCCTGCGCCGGGAGCCCTGACGCTAGTTCCGGTTCGGGCGGCGGTCGGCGCGCTGGCCGGCCTCGCGGCTTTCGCGGCGCCAGCGGATCGACAGGCTGGTGTCGCCCTGGCCGCCGAACTGCGAGCTGATGGCCAGGTTGCGGCGTGGTTGCCATTCGACCTTGACCGCCGCTCCGCCTTCGCCGCCGCCGATGACCTCTAGATAGACGTCGTCGGTGATGTAGCGGCCGCCGGCGACCGTCACGGCCGAGGCCTCGCCGCCGAAGGACAGGCGGTCGAGCCCGGCCAGTTCGCGCAGGTTCCCGATCACGTCGAACCCGCCGCCGCCCGCCAGGGCCGCGACGCCCGCCGCCAGTTGGGCCGCCTCGAACGGCGACAACTGAGAGGCCGATCGGCCGAACAGCACCTGCGACAGGATTTCGTCCTGGGGCAGGGCGGGGGTCGAGGTCAGGGCGATCTGTGGCTGGTCCGCCGTGCCCGTCACATTGATCGAGGCGGTCAGAGAGGTGTCCTCTCGCGTCGCCGACAGGTTAAGGCGAATCTGCTTCGGATCGGTGGACAGTGTCACGCGGCCGGTATCGTCGAAGATGAACCGCTTGCCCGCGAACTCGTAGTCGCCGCGCACCACATTGGCCGAGCCAGTCAGCTGGGGCTGGGCGATGGTCCCGCGCACCCGGGCGTTGACGTCGAGCACGACGTTCAGACCGCGTCCGCTGACCCGCACCTTGCCGCCGGCGGAACGGAGGCTGATGTCCATGCCGATCTGCGGACCGGTTCGACGCGTCACAGTCTCTTCTGGATCGCCGCCGGGGCGATTGATCTCGACGACGTCCATGGAGACGATCCCGGTCGAACCCGGAACTTCCGGCTCGATGCGGGCTTCGTCGACCGTCATCTCGCCCGAAAGCTGGATGTTGCCATCCTGGCCCCGCACGATGGTGATGGGGCCAGAGGCGCGCGCCTCGCCAATGTCGTTGTCGATGACGCGGAAACGATTGAGCGTCAGTCGCGCGGTCGAGCCCGAGCCTTCTCGCAGGCCGATGCGGCCTTGGCCCGTGACGGTTCCCCCGGAGGTGTCGTTGGCCGCGAAGGTCTCGATCTGGGCGACGGTGTCGTCGAAACTGGTGCGCAGGTTCAGGTCGCCGAGAACCAGGCCTACGCTCTTTTCACGATAGGAACCCTGGGTCAGGTCGAAGCGGCCGTTCAGGCGCGGCGCCGCCAGGGAGCCGGCGATCGTGGCCTGTCCGGCTACCTGTCCGGCCAGGCTGCGTTCGCCGCCGAGGAAAAGGTCCCAGATCGGCTGGATCTGGCCGTTGATCGAGACTGTGCCTGACATGGGGCGCTGACGGGCGATGGCCAGGCGCAGGGGGGCGGCCGAGGCCTCGACCGGCAGGACCAGGTCTGCAGACGCCTGGACCGCGCCTTCGTCGGTAGCGGTCGCCTTCAGCGTCAGGCTGTTGTTGATCAGGGTCGCGTCCAGCCGGCCATCGACGGCCAGACCGCGCGGGGCGTCGATGCTGCGGACATCTTCCAGAGTGACGTTGGCCGAGCCGGACAGGTCCTCGCCGGCGCCGCGCAGCGCCACCCGGCCGGTGGCGCGGCCTCGCAGTTGCGGCGACAGGGTCTGCAGATCGACGCTGGTCAGGTCGGCCTGGATGATCGCCGTGCGGGCGTCCTGGCGCAAATCGGCCAAGAGCACGCCGCTGCCGACGCCGAGATCGAGGTGGGCGGTGCGCGTCGCACCGTCTAGGATGATCGAAGCGGGGCTGCGGGTCGTAAAGGCCACTTCGCGCACCCGGCCGCCGCCGCGCAATGTCAGGGTCTGGGCGTCGCCGCGCCGTGAGTAGACGCCTGTGCCGTTGAATTGAGCCGGCGTGCCGCCGCCGACATCCAAGGCCAGGGTGAAGGGCAGGTTGTCCAGCGTGCCGCGCCCGTCAAGGTCGATGGTGCGGATGTTCCAGCTCTGGCCGGCCAGACGGATGTTGCGACCGCTGACGTCCAGGATGGCGCTGTCAGAGCCGCCGCCCTCGGTCAGGCGGATGCGGCCGTTGGCTTCGCCCGAAGCCAGGAACGCCCCTGTGCGCGCGGTGAAGGTCAGGTCGGCGCTGGAGGGGATGTTGTCCGACAGGGCCACCGCGCCTTGGGCCGTGACGCCGCCGGCGTTGACGTCGAGGTCGGTCAAGCGGATCCGGTCGCCGCCGAGGAAGAAGTTCCCCGATGCGCGGGCCGGGCCATAGTTCGAGCCGCTGGTCACGGTGATCCGGCCGTCCGAGGCGTCGGCGCCGCGGCGGAAGCTGAGGATCAGGTCCGCATCAGTCAGGGTCAGACCGCCGGCCGTGACCTTGTCGAAGCCGGCGGTCAGATCGACGCGCGGCTGCGAAAGGGTTCCGGTCAGGGCGCCTTGCCCGTTCATGTCGCCGCCGATCTCGACCGGTCCAGCCGCGAACGGTCCGCGCGCGTTCCAGTTCAGCGCCAGCCGTAGCCGGCCGTTGGTCTCGATCAGGCCCTTGGCGCCGGCGCGGCCCGCCGCGCCAGTCAACTCGCCCCGATCAACCTCGATTCGCCCTCCGTTCAGCTTACCGGCCAATTGCAGGCGGGGCGTGCGGCCCAGCAGGCGGTTCAGTTCATCAAGCCCTACGGTCAGGTTCCGGCCGCGACCGTCGAAGTTCAGCACCCAGGGCGCGCCCGTCTTGGCGGAAGAGGCGCGGATCGGGCCGCCGAAGCCTCCGCCGGCGTTCGGCAGAATTCTTGAGGCGTCCGTCAGCTGGGCCTCGCCACGGAAGCCCATGCCGCCCAGCAGGTTACGGGAGCCGGAGCCCTTCAGTGTGAGGCCCTGGCCTTGCAGATCGACCTGCTCCAGCAAAATGGCCCCGTCCTTCATCCGGGCGGCCTCAAGTTGCACGCGCGGCGCGGCGCCGAGCAGACCGCCGATAAGACCCTCGGTCGAGCCGCCGTTGGCGCGGATGTCGCCGTCAAGATCCATACGGCCGTCCTTGATCTGGACGTTCAGCGGGCCGGTGATGCGGGTGGCCCGATAGCTGGCCAGGTTGGCGTTCAGCAGGGTGGCCTGACCTTGCAGGGTCCAGGTCTGGGCGTCGCCCTTAAACAGGCCGGAATAGGCGGCCGGTCCGGCGATGTCCGAGCCGATCAGCCGGCTGAGCGAGGCCGCCTGAACCTCAAGCCGGATCCCGTCTGGCGAACTGCGGTCGGACATGCGGATCACGCCCCGCGCCTCGGAGGCGATGTTGTCCGAGGTGAGCTTCCAGCCGACACCCTGATAGGCCTTGTCCCCGGTCGGGACCATCGCGAAGCCGAAGCGGGCGGTGCGGCCGACGCGTTCGATGAAGGGGGCGAACAGGTCGGATCCGCTGAAGTCGAAATAGCCAGAGACGCGCGAGCCGTTCTCGCCGAACCTGCCATCGACGATCAGGGGGGTAAACTGGCCCGTCTGGACCTTGGCGTGCACCATGTCGGCGTTGACCACGGCGACGGCAGAGAAAGGTTGGTCCGGCGAATAGCCCATGGCGCCGGCCAGGGGACCGCCCTGGGCCTCGTTGGCCCGCAGGTTGACGCGGGTATCCTCCAGCTTGCCGCCGAAGGTCGCCGCCAGCCGCAGATAATCGCCGGGACGGTTCAGGCTGGCGGCGTTGACCGTGGCGCTCTTGGCGCCGCGGCGCGGCAGGCTGACATCGCCCGCGAGATTCCAGCGGCCGTATTCTTTCGAGAAGCCTTCCAGCAGTTCAACGCGCGCTGCGAAACGATCGATGTCCACGTCTATGGGCTGAGGCCCGCCTGGTGCGCCGCTGGGGGCGTCGAGGATCGGGCGACGGATCAGCTGGATTACATCGGCGCTGATTTCGGTAGCGTGGAACCGGCGGGTGATCAGGGGCAGATAGGACCAGTCGACCCGGACGTTGCGGGCGTCTAGCCAGACACCGTCGCGGTCGGTCACCGTGACCCGGTCCAGGGTGAAGTCGTCGAACAGGTCGCCTTTCAGCCCGTAGACGTTGATGCGCCCATAGCGGCTGATCTTCTGGCCTTGAACGAAGCCGGTCACCAGGTCGCGTCCGGCGTCGGACACGATGTACATCCGGCCCCCGATCAGGGCGATGATCAGCAGGACCAGCAGGCCGCCGATCACGCCGCCCGCGATCAGGGCCAGCAACTGCAACAGGCTGCGCTTCTTGCGGACCTCGGCGGCGGTCTCTTCCGGTGGGACGGCGTCCGGCGTGTTGTCGGGCGGAGCTTCGGTCAAAACGCCTGCCCGATACTGATGTAGATCTGAAAGGCCGAGTCGCCTTCGCGCTTGTCGAGGGGCACGGCGATGTCCGCGCGGATGGGTCCGAAGGGCAGCTTGTAGCGCACCCCGACCCCGGCGCCGTAGCGCATGTTGGTCAGGTTCGGCGTTTCCTGGAAGCCGACGGCGCCGGCGTCGACAAAGGCCACGGCCTGGAAGCTCTGGCCGATGTCGTGACGCACCTCAAGCGAGGTTTCGAAGAGGGAAAGGCCGCCGCGCGGAGTCTCGTCCGGCAGTTCCGGATTGACGCCTTGGTAGGAATAGCCGCGCACCGAGCCGCCGCCGCCCGAATAGAAGAGACGGTCGGACGGCACGCTGAGTTCATCGCCGCCGATGATGGCGCCGATGCGGAGGCGGCCGGCCAACACAGTCCTGGCCTGGTCCTGAAGGGGCAGGTAGGCCGTGGCCTGGCTCTCGCTGCGCAGGAACAGGACGGTGTCCTCGCCGGCCACAGCGGTGGGCTGGACGGAGACGGTCATCCGCCAACCCTTGGTCGGGTTCAGCGGGTCGTTCGAGTTGTCGATATAGGCGCTGGTCCGGCCTGTGACGATGGCCAGGTCGCGGTCGAAGGTGACGGCGCTGGGCGGGGTCGAGGTAAAGTCGTAGCGGTTCTCGTTGTACTGGCCCGCGTCCAGGCCGAGGCCGTAGTTGAAGTAGGACGTCCGGCCGATCCGCTGCTGCAGTTCCGCCGCCAGCACCAGGGCGGTGCGGTCGTAGGCGTCGGTGTCTTCCTGGACCACGCCGGCGCTCAGCTTCAGCGTCCGCCCCGGCTTGCGCCAGTGGGGCAGGGACAGGTCGGCGCCGATCCGGCTGTCGATGTCGGCCCAGCGGGTCTCCAGCCGCAGGGTGTCGCCACGGCCGAAGCGATTGTATCGGGTCCAAATGAAGTCGACGCCCGCGCCTTCGGCCGTCGACCAAGTGGCGCCGGCTTCGATGACGCGACGGGGACGGTCCGTCAGATTGACGATGACGGGCCGGTGGCCGTCGGCATTGGTCTGACCAATCGGGCTGAGGGCGACTCCGACGCCGTCATAGACGCCCGTGTCCAGCAGACGGCGTTCCAGCTCGGCGACCTGTTCCGGGTCGTAACGATCGCCTTCCGTCCATGGCGCCAGTCCGGCGACCCAGGCGGGATTGGTACGCCCGGCCCGTTGCAGAACGACCCCGTCCAACAGAACCAGCCGGCCTGAGTTGATGCGGTATTCCGGGGCGACGGTGAAGGCGGCGTGATCGACCACCACGCGGCGAGCCTCGGCTCTGGCGTCGGCGTAGCCGTTGCGGGACAGGGTCGCCACGGCTCGGCCCTCGCCGGCGATGACGTCCACCGCGCGGCCGGGGTCGCCGGGCTTCAGCCCAACGGCCTCCAGAGCGTCGGCGGCGCTGTCGGCGTCGGGGGCGGTCTCGATCCAGGAGATCGTCGGCTGGGTGAGCAGGAAACGGCGGCCGGGCTGGACGGCGACGATGGCTGATGGCCGATCCTCGCCCTCGACCACGTCTTCGAGCACGGGCTGGTAATAGGCCTCTGACCGCAGCAGGGCTTCGGCGGCGGACATGGCGCCCTGGGCGCGGCGGCGAGCTTCGAACCGGCTTTCCGGCGCGCCGTCCACCTCGCCGACCGCCCGTTCCAACAGACGGCGCAACTCGGCGTCCATGTCGCCCCGAATGGCGGCGCGCGGTTCGGCGGCGGCGGCCTGGGCGGCGAGGCTGCAGGTCGCCAGAGCGGCGAGAAACAGGATGGGCCGGAACGTCAAACTCTAGCTTTCGTCAAGGGCGCGGACTCCAAGTCGGCGCCTGTATACGCCCTGGCGTGCCGATGTGGCGACGACGTGGCGCGCCTCAATAGAACAGGGTTTCGCTTTCGGGCTGAACCGACTGTTCGGACGTCCGCTCTTCCGGCGGGAGAGGCGTCGCAGGCGTAGGGGCGGGATCGGTCACCTCGGGGGCGACGACGGGTTCGGCCGAATCCTCGGCGGAGGGGGCCTGCTCCTTGATCGGCGGGGCGTCGGCGTAGTCGTCCTGCGAACCCGACTGGAAGTCGTCGCAGCCTGCAAGCGCCAGCACGCCGAGCGCGGTCGCGGCCAGAACGAAAATCGAGCGTCTCATCAAACCAAGTCCCCGGGGTATCGACCGTTGCAACGCCGTGGGCGTCGTTTCGTTCCATAGCGCCGAAAAAGCCGGGGGTCATCCCGCCTCCGGACGCCAGGCGAACAGGGCGTCGTTCAGCGAGGCGACAGGGGGCTTTGCGGCGGTCTCGAGCGTGGGGCCGTCGAAGCGGGGCGCCGGGGCGGGCAGGCCCTGGTCGAATGTGGCGCGGGCCAGGTTGTGAGGGTGGTTCGGCGCCTCGGCAAAGGTAAGCACGGGGGTGACGCAGGCTTCGGTTTGCGCGAAATGCGTGGCCCAGTCGTTCCGGTCGCGGGTGGCGAACAGGGCGGCGAACCGGGCCTGGAGCGAGGGCCAGGCGGCGGTGTCGTACTGGGGCGCGTCGGACGGGTCGACGCCGAGACCGTCCAGCAGGGCGGCGTAGAAGCGCGGCTCCAACGCCGCCACCGCGACGAAGCCGCCGTCGCGGCAGGCGTAGCAGCGATAGAAGGGGGCTCCGCCGTCCAGCAGGTTGGCGGCCCGGCGATCGCTCCAGACGCCTTGGCCGCGCAGGGCCTGGAACAGGCCGCCGAGCAGGGCGGTCCCGTCGGTCATGGCGGCGTCGACGATCCGGCCCCGGCCCGTCGTCTTCGCCTCGAGCAGGGCCGCAAGGACGCCGGTCGTCAGCATCATGGCTCCGCCGCCATAGTCGCCGATCAGGTTCAGCGGCGGCGAGGGGGGACGGTCAGGCTCGCCCATGGCGTGCAAGACGCCGGTCAGGCCGATGTAGTTCAGGTCGTGGCCGACCTGGTTCGCCAGCGGCCCGGTCTGGCCCCAGCCCGTCACCCGACCGTAGACCAGGGCCGGATTGCGCGCCTGGAGCGCCTCGGGACCGTAGCCCAGCCGTTCCATGACCCCGGGTCGGAAGCCCTCGATCACCGCATCGGCGTGGGCGGCCAGGGCGAGGACGGCTTCGCGGTCGGCGTTCGACTTCAGGTCCACCGGGACGGCGGTCCGACCCCGGTGCAGCAGGGCCCCGCCGACTTCGTCGAAGGCGGAGGCTCCGGCTGAAGCGGAGCGGGTCAGGCGCAACATCTCGGCCCCCATGTCCGCCAGCATCATGCCCGCGAATGTGACGGGTCCCAGGCCGTCGAATTCGAGGATGCGAAGTCCATTCAGCGGTTTCATGTGCATCGAGTAGCAGACCTGGTCTTGACCGGAAGGGCGGATTGCAACAGAAGGCGCCCTTCGACGGTTCGGGCCAGCCCCGGACGTCGCGCGGTGCGTCCTTAGCTCAGTTGGTTAGAGCATCTGACTTTTAATCAGAGGGTCCTCGGTTCGAGCCCGAGAGGACGTACCATTTCTCCCTTTTGCGGAGCTCCAATGCACCAGTCTGTCTTCTTCGCCGTCGAGACGGGCGGGACCAAGATCGTGTGGCGGATCGAGGACGCGGCCGGCGTGGTGCTGGACGAAGGACGATTCGCCACGGGCCGGCCCGAGGCGGCGGTGGAGGCTTTGGTCGCGGCGGCGGGAAACAGGACCGTGGCGGGCCTGGGGGTGGCCAGTTTCGGTCCCCTGGTGGTCGATCCGGCGTCGAAGGATCGCGGCCTGATGTTGGCGACGCCCAAGCCGGGCTGGACCGGGTTCAATCTCTCGAAAACCCTGGCGGAGCGGCTCCAGGCGCCCTTCGTGGTGGACACCGACGTCAACGCGGCGGCCGTGGCCGAGGCGAGACTGGGGGCGGGCCGTGGCGCGCGGGCCGTGGCCTATGTGACTGTGGGAACCGGAATCGGCGGCGGGCTGTGCGTGGACGGCCGAACCCTGAAGGGGGCGCTGCACCCGGAGATCGGACATATGTTCGTGCGTCGCGCCGAGGGCGACGTCCAGCCCAGCGCCTGCCCCTTCCATCCCGACTGCGCCGAAGGATTGGCGGCGGGGCCGGCGGTTCAGGCCAGACTGGCGGGGCGTCGGCTGGAAGAGGCGGACGAGGTCCGCGCCGTGACCGCCGATTATCTGGGGCAGCTGGTCGCCGGCCTGGTGTTCGCCTGGTCCCCCGACCGAATCGTCATGGGCGGCGGCGTGATGTCGACGCCTGGGCTGATCGCCGAGGTCGAGGCGGCGGCGCGACGCCGGATCAACGGTTATGGCGCGGCGGTTGTGATGGGCGAGGGCGGCTATCTGGTCGTCGCCGAGCGTGAGCACGCCGGGCTGGACGGCGCCATGCTGATGGCGCGGGATGGGGTGAACTGACCCTTTCCGCATCGGTCGCCTATGAAGACGACGGTTTCGTGATGGATAATCCGTAAGAAGCCTGATTGCAGATCGGCCCATTTTGGGATTAGCTCCGGGGATAAACAAAAAAGACCCTAGGGAGCGAGTATGAGACACGATCAACATCACGAATTCGACTTCGCGGGAGGCCTGGCCCTGGGCCTGGTGTTCAGCCTGCTCGCCTGGGGCGTCATGGTCGTGGGCCTGGCCCGGATGTTTTGATCGGAACGGCTTGCGTGCTCTAAGGGCCGGATGAAGCCGATCCTTTTGCCGGCCCTTGCGGCCGTCGTCGTCCTGTCCAGCTGCAACGCCGGCCGGTCCGCCATGGGCGGGGCGGAGCAGGTGGGCGCTGGATTTGGCGAGGCGGTCACCGCGCCGCTGGACGACTTCAATTTGCGCCGCCAGCTGATTCCGACGGTCCTGCTGCAGGCCGAGGCCAATCCCTATGACCTGCGCAATCTGAACCAGTGCACCACCATCGGGGCCGAGGTGGCGCGGCTGGACGAGGCCCTGGGGCCCGACACCGACGAACCGCCGCGCCAGGACGGCTCCTACGCCAGCGAACGGGCGGCCGATGCGGCGGCCAAGGCGACGCTGGACGCCATTCGCGGCACGACCACCGACTTCATTCCGGGCCGCAGCTGGATCCGCCGGCTGAGCGGGGCCGACCAGCACAGTCGCCATGTCCAGTCGGCCATCCAGTCGGGGCGGATGCGGCGGGCGTTTCTGAAGGGGATCGGCATGCAGAGGAACTGCGCCCCGCCGGCGGCGCCGAGCTGGTTCCGGCCGAAGCGGTAGAATTCCCACACCTTTCGTCATTCCGGGCGAAGGGCCGCTTGGCCCGAAGACCCGGAACCCAGCGGCGCCGAAGGCGAAATCTGTAAGCCGCAGGATGCTGAAAGATCGAGTCCGCGACAGGTTCGCGCTCTCGCGCGCCGCTGGGTTCCGGGTCTCCGCTGCGCTGCGCCCGGAATGACGAAAGGGGAGGGGCGGCTTAGCGGTTCGACCCATGACCGACGGGATCTAACGTCTGCCGGCAGGCCGGCGCTTGTCGGTGCGATCGCCTCTGATCTGAACCGCGCCGTCCTTGGCGAAGGCCTCGAAGGAGGATTTGTCGATGTTGCGGAACTCGCCGGTCCGGTCCCAGTCCCAGTTGAAGGAGATCCGTTCGCCCTTGTGCGCGAACTTGCCGGACCAGTGGGCGAAGAAGGAATATTTGTCGCCGCCGATGATGATGACGTGGCGGTGCAGGGCCGTCTCATTCCCCGCGTCGCGGGGCGGCTCTTCCAGATAGGTGTTGTAGGCGTGGAAGCCTGACTTCTCGATGCGCATGGTCAGTTCGACACATGCCGCGCGTGGAAGTCGCGGCGGAACTGTTCGAATCGGCCTTCGGAGATCGCGGTGCGCATGGCGGCGGTCAGGGCCTGGTAGAAGGCGATATTGTGCCAGCTGAGCAGGACCTTGCCGAGGATTTCGTCGGCGCGGATCAGGTGGTGCAGATAGGCCTTTGAATATTGCGACGACGGCCCGTCGATGGCGGGATCGAGCGGATCCTGGTCCTCGGCGAAGCGGGCGTTCTTCAGGTTCAGCGGCCCGTCCCAGGTCCAGGCCTGGCCGTGGCGACCGGCGCGGGTGGGCAGGACGCAGTCGAACATGTCCACGCCGCGATAGACGGCCTCGACCAGATCGATCGGCTTGCCCACCCCCATCAGATAGCGCGGCCGGTCGGCGGGCAGCATCTCGGGCGCATAGTCCAGGACCGCGCACATGGCCTGGTGGCCCTCGCCCACGGCCAGGCCGCCGATGGCGTAGCCGTCGAAGCCGATCTCCTGAAGCTGATCCGACGACTGGCGGCGCAGGTCCTCATAGGTCGAGCCCTGCTGGATGCCGAACAGGGCCTGGTTCTCCCGCTCGCCGAACCGGGCCTTGGACCGGGCGCCCCAGCGGATCGACAGCTCCATGGCTTTCTGGGCCGCGTCCCGCTCGGCCGGCCAGGAGACGCATTGGTCCAGTTGCATCGAGATGTCGGCGCCGATCCGGTCGGCCTGGATCTCGATCGAGCGTTCGGGCGTCAGGACGTGTTTGGAGCCGTCGATGTGGGAGGAGAAGGTCACGGCCTCTTCCTTCACCTTCGAAATCCCGGCCAGGGACATGACCTGGAAGCCGCCGCTGTCGGTCAGGATCGGCTTGTCCCAGCCCATGAATTTGTGGAGCCCGCCCAGACGCTCCATCCGCTCGGGGCCGGGGCGCAGCATCAGGTGATAGGTGTTGCCAAGGATGATGTCGGCGCCGGTCGCCTTGACCTGGTCCACCGTCATGGCCTTGACCGTCGCCGCAGTGCCGACGGGCATGAAGGCGGGGGTGCGGATGTCGCCGCGCGCGGTCTTCAGCACGCCGGTGCGGGCGCGGCCTTGTTTGGCGGAAATCTCGAAGGGGAAGGGCATCAGGCGATCAGTCGTTCAAGCTGTTCGATCCGCGCCAGATCCTTGGGGCGGCCGAACAGGCGGTAAAGGGCGATATGGTCCCGGATGTCGGGCACGAACAGCGGCACGTCGTCGATGAAGACCGGACGGCGCGACGTAAAGGCGACCGGCCGCCATTCGGCGCCGTCGCGGGTCTCCAGATCGGCCATGACCTCGACCAGGATCGGCTGGTCCGGGGCGCGGCCGAAGACGGCCGAGCGGAACAGGCCCTCGCCCGGATCGGGCACGATCTGGCCGTCCAGGGCCGCCAGCAGGGCGCGGGCGTCACGCGGGGCGCACAGGACGTCGATGTCGGGCACATGCAGGTCGGTAAGGCCGTACAGGGCCATCGCCGCCCCGCCGAAGATCCACCAGGGCTGATCGAGATCGCGCGCAGCCTCGCCGACGGCGATCAGGCCGTCCTGGAGGTCTTGCGGGAGATCGAGTTCGAAATCGTCGGGCGTCACGGGGCGATCTTTCGTCAGGGGACGGCATTTAAGGGTTTGGGCGATGGAAGGCTACAGGGCGTGCGGAGGCGACGACGCGCTTTCGCTGCGAAGTGTGGAGGGCAGGACGGAGCGCCGGGCCTCGCCCGGGATGGATTAGTTTTTACCGTTTCGACGAAGACAGACGCTCCGCGCGCAGGGTGTTTCTGCCGGCCGGGGATATTGAAGCGGCAGTTGTGATGCCTCTTCCCCAAGGCCTGCGTCAGGTCGGCGATCCCTGCGAAGGACCGTCCCGAGTGCGACCGGGTTCCTAACCCCGAGTCCTCCGCCGACGTTTCTGCGCGGGATGAGCCCACCGATGCACCGTCATGCGGCGCGAGGGAATCTCACCCCCGCCCCTGATCCCTACGCTCCCGCCGCCGCAAGGTCGCAGGCCTTACGAGCCCTCCTAGCGACGAGACCGGGGAGATTATGCGGGGGGGTTGAGGGGTGGTTAGGAGCGGGGGGTGAGATTCTGTTAGCGCGTTGAATTCTTTGAGGTGGAAGCAGCGTCATTGTGCGCGCTACCCCCAACATCTTTCGTCATTCCGGGCGGAGGGCCGCTTGGCCCGAAGACCCGGAACCCAGCGGCGCGCGAGAGCGCGAACCTGTCGCGGTCTCGATCTTTCAGCATCCTGCGGCGGACCCATTTCGCCTTCGGCGCCGCTGGGTTCCGGGTCTCCGCTGCGCTTCGCCCGGAATGACGAAAGGAAAGAGAGGTGAGCCGTCGAGGCTAACGCCCCCCCGCCCTCAGCCAGGCGTCGCGGGCGGGGATAAGGCGGGCCGGCGCCAGGCCGCGGAGCGATTTGGCGCCGGTTTGTTTCAGGCCCGCCTCCTGTCCTTTTTGCCAGACGACGGTCGCGGGATAGGCCACGGCCTCGGCGACATCGACCACCACCACCTCGGACGGCAGGGCCGCGCCCCGATCGAGCCTCAGCCGCATGCCCGCCCCCGAAAGATCGACGATCAGACAGGCGGTTTCGATGCCGGGCGCGCAGACCACCCCTCGGGCGTTGGCGGACCGGCGGGGTTCGCCGCGTCGATCGGCCGGAGAGGCGGGCTTGGATCCAAACATACTCAGGGGTCTCGCAACACGCGGCCCGAAGCCGGTAGCCGAGTTCGAGCGCGTCAGGAAGAGGGGGACAGGCTCGACTTCCACAGCAGGACGCCGGCCCGTTCGGCCAGAACAGGCACGCCCATTTCATTCGCCGTGGCCACGGCCTCGTTGAGGATGAGGTTCAGATGGCGGGGCGCGGGACCGCCCAAACGATGGCGGGCCAGGGCCAGGTCGGCGAGGCCGATCTGGTCGGCGGCCCAGTCCAGGGGCGCGGCGCCGACCAGGCGGCGGCGCAGGCGGTCTTCCAGCAGATCCAGTCCGGCGAGGTCGCGCACGGCCTCGGCCAGGGCGATCTCGCGGGCCATGCGGCGCTCGCGCACCAGGGCGCCGATGATCAGACCGCGACCCTGGGTCAGGGCCTCGGCCTGGTTCAGCAGCATCAGCGGCGTGGCGTCGTCCCCGGCGCGCAGCACCTGGATCACGGCCCAGTCCAGCGGGCTGTGGTCCGGGGTGAACTGGTCGGCGGCGGCGTCGAACATCATCCGGCCCTGATCCTGGGCCTCGACGTGGCTGGCCACGGCGGCCAGAGCCGACAGGCCCGCTCCGCACAGGGCCAGGGCGCGGGCTCGGGTCAGGGGGCGATAGTCGGGGGAGGCGGACTCGACCAGGACGCCGAGATCGCGTCCGGCCTGATCCAGCAGGCGGGCGTCGCGTTTTACGACCCCGGTCTCCAAGGCGAGACCTGCGCGGTCCAGCCGCAGCTCGACATCCCCGGCGCCGGCCTCGTGCTGGGCCATGTCCATCAGGGCGGCGGCGTCCATCAGGGCCGCAGGGTCGCCGGACAGCCGCGCCTGACGGGCCTTGAGGCGCGCATGAACCGAGGACAGTTCGCCGGAAACGGCGGATCGGCGCGTCGGAGCTGCCCCGGCCAGGACGGCGAGGGCGCGGTCGAGGCGGGCGGGTTCGCCGCACAGGTCGAACCGCAGCATCAGAACCTGGGCCTTGTCGACGGCGGCCCGCGCGATCTGGACCTCGCCCACGGCGGCGCGCATCAGGCTGTCGGCGCAGCGTTCGGCCCGGTCCAGACTGTCGGCGGCGCCGCTGCGCCGGGCGTGTTCGCGCCACAGGGCGGCGGCGCGGCGCTCGGTCTCGAACGGGCGGTTGCAGGAGACCCGGCCGGCGTCGGTGGCTTCCCGACGCGCCTCGGCCGCCAGCAGATCGACGCCGATCAGCTCAACCCAGCCCAGATCCTCGCTCTCACGGGCCTGGGAGAAGAGTTTGCGAAGGTCACGGCCGAACTCGAACATACGCTGGGCGCCTTTAAATCCCGGTTCGGGACGACCGATGCGTCCCATGAGGGTTCCATTGCAAACGCGACGCCGCCATCGGGGTTCAGCCTGGCCTTAAGGATGATTGTTCAGTTGAGGTCGGGCGTTTTCTGGAGGCAGCGTTGCAAGGCCGCGCGCGCGGCGGGGGCGTCGGCGTTCAGGCGTCGCACCGCCTCGATCCGGGCGCGGGTCTGGTCCGCCTCGGCCGCCGGCGCGGGCTTGCCTGCGGCGGTTCCCGCCTGCATGGCCGCCAGCGACCAGAACAGGGCGGCGTCATAGAGGCGCTGTCCCTCGGTGCTTTCGCCGCCTTCCAGTTCGGACGCGGCCTGGGTCAGGCCGGCGCAGCGCACCGCCTCCTCATAGGAGACGAGGCCCACACCCGAATGGGCGCCCGGATTAGGGGCGGTCTGCATCAGCAGGCTGGCGAGGGTCAGGGCGACCACCATCAAAGACTCCATCGACGTCCCCCCGGACATCGCGCTTATCTGACCACGTTCGCGCGGCGGCGAGAAGGTCGAACCGGAGCGGGAATTGGACGGGATTGCGAATAACTGCCGATTTACCGGAAACCCTGTATGCTGCTGTGCAGCAAAAGGTCGTCGGGTTCGCCCGGCGCAGTAATGGATCGCCATGCTCTACGCGTTTCACGAACTCGCCTACCAGTCGGCCCTGCCGTTCCGGGTCGGGGCCCAGATGGCCCGGCGATTCTGGTCTTCGCCCTTCAACCCGGCGTCCGATACGGCGGTGGGCCGTACCGCCTACGCCTCGGCCGAACTGTTCGAGAGCGTCACCCGCCGCTACGGCAAGCCCGACTGGAAGCTGGAGACGATCGAGATCGCCGGCAAGTCGGTCCGCACCGTCGAACAGGTGATCTGGCAGAGCCCCTGGTGCCGCCTGGTCCGGTTCGCCCGCAACATCGGCGACCTGAAGCGGGCCGGAAAACCCGCCGCCGGGCCCGCCGTCCTGATCGTGGCTCCCCTGTCGGGCCACTACGCCACCCTGTTGCGCGGTACGGTCGAGGCGTTTCTGCAGGACCACGACGTCTATGTGACCGACTGGATCAACGCCCGCCAGGTGCCGGTGCTGGAAGGCCGGTTCGACTTCTTCGACTATATCGATCACGTGCGCCGGATGCTGGCCGAGATCGGCGGCCGGGCCCATGTGGTCGGGGTCTGCCAGCCTGGGCCGCCGGTGCTGGCCGCCGGGGCCGTCATGGCCGAGGACGGCGACGACAACCGCCCCGCCTCCATGACCTTCATGGGCTCGCCCATCGACGCCCGCCTGTCGCCGACCGTGACCAATCAGCTGGCGGAGGAGAAGCCCTTCACCTGGTTCCGGTCGAACATGATCCACACCGTGCCCCTGCCGTATGCGGGCTTCGGGCGGCGGGTCTATCCGGGCTTCGTCCAGCTCTACAGCTTCATGTCGATGAACGAGGCGCGCCACCGCGACGCCCATTGGGACTATTTCAACAGCCTGATCGACGGCGACGGCGACGGGGTCGACAAGCACGAGGAATTCTACGACGAATACATGTCGGTGCTGGACCTGACCGAGGAATTCTACCTCCAGACCATCGACATCGTCTTCCAGCAGCATCTGCTGGCGCGCGGCCTGCTGGAGCATCGCGGGCGCAAGGTCGATCTGAGCAAGATCACCGACATCGGCCTGATGACGGTCGAGGGCGAGAAGGACGATATCTCGGGCGTCGGCCAGACCCAGGCGGCGCATGGCCTGTGCCCCAATGTCCCCGACGACCGACGGGTGCTGTACGTTCAGCCGAGCGTGGGCCATTACGGCGTCTTCAACGGTCGTCGCTTCCGTGAGGAAATCTATCCCCGGGTCCGCGACTTCATCGCCCAGAACGAGGCCCTCGGTGGCGTATCGCAACGGTCAGCGTCTGCCGCTTGACGAAGGGGGCTCCGGCCCCACGCTGAGACTGTCGGTCAATCCCCGCGCCCGACGTCTGTCGGTGCGGATCGACGCGCGCGCGGGCGAGGCCGTGGTGATCGCCCCGACCGAGCGCGGGCTGGTCCAGGCCGTGGCCTTCGCCCGCTCCAAGAGCGTCTGGATCTCAGAACGGCTGGCGGTGCGGTCCAAGGGGCGGCCGCTGCAGCCGGGCCAGGTCATATCCCTGCGCGGCAAGCCTGTGCGGCTGGAGGCGACGCCCGGCGCCGGGGCGGCGCGACTGGTCGAGGAGGGGACGGTCATCCGCTCGGGCGGGGAGGGCGAGGCCTATGCCCGTCGGGTCGAGAACCTGCTGAAGCGCGAGGCGCGCGACACGCTTCTGGCCCGCACCGACGTCCATCTGAGGGCGCTGGGCCAGGGGCCGGTGAAGATGTCGATCGCCGACACCCGGTCGCGCTGGGGCTCGTGCAGCCCGCACAACCGCACCATCCGCTATTCCTGGCGCGTCATCATGGCCCCGCCCCCGGTCATCGACTACCTGGCCGCCCACGAGGTCGCCCACCTGGTCCACGCCGACCACAGCCCGGCCTACTGGTCCGTGGTCGAACGGCTGGTGGGGGATCACAAGCCCTGGCGCAAATGGCTGAAGGACCATGGCGCGGCCCTGCACGCCGTGGGGCGGTAGGTCAGGCCCGGAACAGCAGGGACCCGTCGCCGTAGGAGTAGAAGCGGTAGCCGTCGGCGAGGGCGTGGGCGTAGGCGGTCTTCATCGTGGCCTGCCCGGCGAAGGCGCTGACCAGCATGAAGAGGGTCGACTTGGGCAGATGGAAATTGGTCATTAGCACGTCCACGGCGCGGAAGCGGTAGCCGGGAGTGATGAAGATGGCGGTGTCGCCATGGAAGGGGCGGATCTCGCCGGCCTCGGTGGTGGCGGATTCCAAGAGGCGCAGCGAGGTGGTGCCGACGCAGACGATGCGGCCGCCGGCGGCGTGGACGGCGTTCAGGGCGGCGGCGGTCTCGGGCGAGACCTCGCCCCATTCGCTGTGCATCTTGTGGTCGGCCAGGTCGTCGGCCTTGACCGGCAGGAAGGTGCCTGCGCCGACGTGCAGGGTGACGGCGTGGGTGGAGACGCCCCTGGCCCGGATCGCGTCCAGCAGGGCGGGGGTGAAGTGCAGGCCCGCCGTGGGGGCGGCGACCGAGCCGTCGTGTTCGGCGAAGACGGTCTGATAGTCCGACCGGTCGCGGTCGTCCTCGGGCCGTTTGGCGGCGATATAGGGGGGCAGGGGCATGACCCCGACGGCGCGGATGGCGTCGTCCAGGGCGGGGCCGGACAGGTCGAACTTGAGGGTGATCAGGCCGTCGTCGCCCTTGGCCGCGACGGTGGCTTCCAGCGTCTGGAAAGCAATTCGGTCGCCCGGCTTGATCCGCTTGCCCGGCTTCATGAAGGCGGACCAGACGTCGGGGGCGTCGCGGTGGTGAAGCGTGGCCTCGACCTCGACGGTCAGGGTTTCCGTCTCGGCGCCGGGAACAGGGTTGGGGCGGGTGCGGACGCCCGACAGGCGGGCGGGGATGACGCGGGTGTCGTTGAACACCAGGGCGTCGCCGGGCCTCAGGAAGTCGGGCAGATCGCGGATGATGCGGTCGTCCAGGACGCCGTTGTTCACCACCAGCAGCCGGGCGGAATCGCGCGGATCGGCGGGCCGCAGGGCGATGCGGTCCTCGGGCAGGTCGAAGTCGAAATCGGCGGTCTTCATCAGGCGGCGCAAAGGCCATGGAGGCGCGGCCGGGTCAAGGTGGTCCGCACCGCAGGCCGTGACCTTGTGTCCGGCTGACGAAGGCGGAGCGGTCGGGCAGGGTGGCGAGATGAAAATCCGCACCGCCGTCGTCCTCTCCGCGCTCGCCTTCGCCGTCTCGGCCTGCGAGATCGACACCTCCGCCCTGGAGGAGATCCAGGATACGGCCGCCAAGGCCCAGGCGACGGCCGATCAGATCAATACGCGCTCTGCCCAGGCGCAGCAGATCATCGAGAACCCGGCCGGCGCCTTGCAGGCCGTGGTCGGGGCGACCCTGTCGAAGACGGCGACCGATCAGCCGGGCGTCTATGTGCTAACCGATCTGCAGACCGGGTGTCAGTTCCTGGCCACCTATGGCGCCGACGGGACGACGGTCAGTTCGGTGGCCCCGCGGGTCGAGCCGGCGCAGGGCGGCGGGACGCGCCAGAGGTGCGTCGCGGTGCCGGGGCTGACGGGCGGTCCAGGCGAGACGGGGGGCGAGGCGGGGGAACAAGAGGGCGCCGAGGGCTGAACCTCCGTCCCCTTTCGGTGTTGATGGGGCATGAAAACCCTCGCACTCCTCCCGTCCGTCCTCATCGGCGCCGTCGCCAGCGCCCGGTCCATGACGCCCATGGCCGCCATAGCCGGGGCGCGGCTGGCGCACCGGAACACGCCGGGGCGGTTGCTGCTGCTGGATCATCCGTTGTTCAAGTTCGGCGGCCTGGCCATGGGGGTGGGCGAACTGTTCGGCGACAAGATGAAGTCGGCGCCGGACCGGACGGTGTTCCTGGGCCTGCTGGCGCGGGTGATGAGCGCGGGGATCGCCGGCTCGGCCCTAGCGCCGCGCGGGCGTGAGAAACTGGGCGCGGCCCTGGCGGTCGGGACGGCCGTGCCGCTGGCCTATCTGGGGCTGGCGGGGCGCAAAAAGGCGATGAAGCGGATCGGGCAGACGAAGAGCGGCCTGATCGAGGACGTGATCATCGTGGCGGCCGGGGCGGCGGTGGTGAGTTGGGCGGTCGGCGCGTTCGATCAACGGCGCTGAGCGGGGGCGGGCTTAAAACCCGTGACCCGCGGGATAAGCCTCGTGATCGGATGGCGGGCAGTCCATGTTTGCCCACGGCGCCATGACCGGCAGCGGCCGTTGGATTATTCTTACGTCCACGGCAGTCGTATCCGCAGGGTTCGCTCTGATGACTGCTCATCGCTACGCTTGCCGAGAGCCACGGGTATTAGGATGGACAGGCATCCAATAGCGATAAACAACCATGCCAATCGCTCCGCGCCGCCCGAGATCAAATAGGCGAGTCCGAACGTGAGAAACACGGCGCCTATTCCCGCAGTTCGAAAGTATGCCAGCTTCGGCATCAAAGTGATTATCGCAAGGCAAAGCGCTGCTACCATCGCGAATGACAGGGTTGGTATGAGCCCATCATTCATCCAATCCAGCCGATTGGACGACATCGATATGATTGCCAGAAATGTGCTGACTGCCATGCAAAGCCAGCAAATGAGGACATAAAGCCCGCTGTTTCGTTCATCAAATCCGTAGCGAGGCATCAACTGGCTCCATAGGTTTGCGCCCGATCATTGAAGCGCTTTGTATTGCTCCCCGTTGCGTTTTCAAAAGACCATCCGGTGTCTGCACGGGTCGTATGCAGCCAGGAGCACAGGGCCTAAATATAGACCTTTGGATTACACAGGCCATTATCGGTCCATGCGGCACACGCCCGAGTGGGCGGAGTGTGGTAGGCGGACGAAACACTCAGGAGCCCTCCCCATGATCACCCGCATCCAGCCCGGCGCCCGCATGAGCGAAGCCGTGGTTCACGGCGACACCGTCTATCTGGCCGGTCAGGTCGGAGAGCCCGGCGACGATGTGATCGCCCAGACGAAGACGGCGCTGGCCGAGGTCGACGCCCTGCTGGCCCAGGCGGGCAGCGACAAGTCGAAGATCCTGATGGCCCAGATCTGGCTGGCCGACATCGCCGATTTCGACGCGATGAACAGCGTCTGGGACGCCTGGGTCGATACGGCCAATCCGCCGGCTCGGGCCACGGGCGAGAGCCGGCTGGCCTCGCCGGACTACAAGGTCGAGGTGATCGTCATCGCCGCCAGGGGGTGAAACCCTTAAAACCCGTCACCCTCGGGCTTGTCCCGAGGGCCCACCTGTCCGCAGGATTCGAACGATGACGGTCGGCAGGTCGCCAATGCGGTGATGCTCGCATTCGTGTCCGCTGTGGGCCCTCGGGACGAGCCCGAGGGTGACGGACGGGGGTGGTATTGGACGCGGAACGGTTGACCCGGCGGTTTGCAGACTGCAAACCGCCGCCATGCTTCAGAACCTCGAAATCCTCGCCCGTGAGGCCAAGTCCTGGCCGTTCGAACAAGCCCGCAATCTGCTGGCCCATGTTCTGAAAAAGCGGCTGGGCGAGAGCGAGCGGGCCGAGGCGCGGGCGTTGATCGATGCGGGCAAGGCCGACGAGGCCCTGGCGAAGTTCGAGGCCCTGCGGCGGCCGGTGGTGCTGGAGACCGGATACGGGCCCTCGGGCCTGCCGCACATGGGCACCTTCGGCGAGGTGGCGCGGACCACCATGGTGCGCAACGCCTTCCGGGCGTTGACCGGCGACCATTGGCGCACGCGACTGATCGCCTTCAGCGACGACATGGACGGGTTGAGGAAGGTGCCGGAAGGCGTGCCGAATCCGGAGATGCTGCGCGAGGACCTGCACCTGTCGCTGACCCGGGTGCGCGATCCGTTCGGGACGCACGACAGTTTCGGGGCGCACAATAATGCGCGGCTGCGGGCCTTCCTGGACGGGTTCGGCTTCGACTACGAGTTCATGAGCTCGACCGAGACCTACAAGTCCGGCGTCTTCGACGCGACCCTGTTGACCCTGCTGGAGCGGTTCGACGCGGTCATGGCCATCATGCTGCCGACCCTGGGCGAAGAGCGGCGGGCGACCTATTCGCCCTTCCTGCCGGTCAGCCCGATCACGGGCCATGTGCTTCAGGTCCCGACGCTGGAGCGGAATGTCGAGAAGGGGACCATCGTCTTCGACGACCCGGCAGGCGGCCGCACCGAGCTGCCGGTCACGGGCGGCCATGTGAAGCTGCAGTGGAAGCCGGACTGGGCCATGCGCTGGGTCGCGCTGGACGTCGATTACGAGATGTCGGGCAAGGACCTGATCGAGAGCGTGCGCGAGAGCGGCAAGATCTGTCGCGCCCTGGGTGGGACGCCGCCGGAGGGGTTCAACTATGAGCTGTTCCTGGATATCGAAGGCAAGAAGATTTCCAAGTCCAAGGGCAACGGCCTGACGATGGACGAATGGCTGCGCTACGGCACGCCGGAGAGCCTGAGCTGGTACATGTTCCAGTCGCCGAAGTCGGCCAAGAGCCTGCACTTCAACGTCATTCCGCGCGCCATCGACGACTATCTGGCCTTCATCGAAAGCTACAAGACCCAGGAGCCGGCCAAGCGGATCGACAACGCGGTCTGGTCGATCCATGCGGGCGAGCCGCCGACCCATACCTCGCCGGTGTCCTTCGCCCTGCTGCTGAACCTGGTGGGGGTGGCCAACGCCTCGACCAAGGACCAGCTGTGGGCCTATTTCGCCAAATATCTGCCCGAGGCGACGCCGGAGAACGAGCCGCTGCTGGACCAGCTGATGGACCGGGCGCTGAACTATTACGAGGACTTCGTGAAGCCCTCGAAGTCGTATCGCCTGCCGGACGACAAGGAGAAGGCGGCGCTGCTGGATCTGGCGGAACGGCTGAAGGCCTTGCCGGCGGACACGACGGACGGCGAGCTGATCCAGAACGAGGTCTATGCGGTGGGCAAGGCGCATGAGTTCGAGCCGCTGCGGGCCTGGTTCGGGGCGCTGTACGAGGTGCTGCTGGGCGCGTCGCAGGGGCCGCGCTTCGGCTCGTTCGCGGCCATTTACGGCCTGCCGCAGACCATCGCCCTGATCGAGGCGGGCGCGCGCGGCGAATTGGCGCAAGCCTGACCTAGGGGAAGACTTCTTAACCCGGCTCGGCTTGGATGGCGGCGTGGCCGGGGAGGCGACGTTGCGATACGAGATCGACGAGCGCGCGCGAATCCTGTCGATGGACCTCGTCTCAGGCGGCGCGGCGGACAGAATTCTGGACGTGATTCTGGGATTGATTACAGCCCGTCCGGAGCTGTGCGGCTGGGACTGGATCGTCGAATGCGAGCCCTTGCCCGACGACGCCGGAACCCAGCATCTGGCCCAGCTGTCCGAGGCCTGGGGGCCGCCGCCAAAGGTGGAGGCGGTCACGGTCTTCGTCACCCAGGATCGGCTGTTGCACCTGTGGGCCCGGGTGATGGACTTCCAGTTCGTGCGCCGCAAGCACCTGGTCGAGCGCGACATCGAGGCCGCACGCCGATTGATCGAACGCCGACGCGCCCTGCGGCCCCTAAGATGAACCGAAAATAACGGCGAAGCTCCGGGAGCCTTCAGGTTCGGCCGGGCATTGTGTCCTCATCGGCAAACCCGATGACAGGAGATACAGTGATGTCGAGCAAGTTTCTGAAGACGGGTCTGGCCACGGCTGCGGCTCTGGCGGCCCTGGTGACCGCCGCCCCCATGGCCGCCCAGGCCCAGGCCAATGGCGTGACCAACTGCGACGCTCCCGGCGGTCGCCAGCGCGCGGGCGCCCTGATCGGCGCCGTGGTCGGCGGCGTGGTGGGGTCGAACCTGGCGCGCAATGAGCGGACGGCCGGGACCGTGGTCGGCGCCGGCGCCGGCGCGGCGGCCGGCTCCTACATCGGCTGCAACCAGCAACGCACCCGCGCCGCAGCCCAAGCCAACGCCAATACCTATCGCGCCGGCACGAACCTGCGCATCCGCAGCGGCCCCGGCACCGGCTTCCGCCAGGCGGGCAGCCTGTCGGCCGGTCAACAGTTCACGGCCGTCGCCTCGCAAGGCGACTGGATCCAGATCGCCGGCGGCGGTTGGGTCAACGCCAACTATGTGACCCGCTAAGGGTCGCTTTCGGCAAGACCGTTTCGGCGGCGGGACCGTTCATGCCCCGTCCAGTTCCCGCCGCCGGTACCGTCGCAAGGCTCGCGGTTCGCCGTTGGAGCCTGGCCCCGTCCGGTTCGCCGGGCGGGGCCTTTTACTGACTGACCCAAAGGATGCGCGCCATCCATTCAATCTCGCGCCGGGGCACGACGCGGGGCGGGTAGTCGGGGTTGATCGAGGACAGGGTGGCGGCGCGGGCGGTCAGGCCGGTCAGCTCCTTGGCCACCACCTCGCCGGAAGTCAGTCGGACTACGACCCGGTCGCCGCGCCGTACGGCAGGGTCGCCGCGGTCGACGATGACCCGGTCGCCCTCGCGGTACAGGGGCGCCATCGAATCCCCGCTGATCCGCAGGCTGAAGGTGGTGGCGTTGACGCGGGGCAGCTCGGTCTGGTCCCAGCCGTCGCCGGTCGGCAGGCCCGCATCGTCGAAGAAGCCGTCCAGACCGGCCCGAGCCAGGCCCAGCAGGGGCACGGTGGCCGGGGTCGCCGGCGCGTCGTCCGCCAAGGCCGCGAAATCGGCCAGGGAGACCCCGGTCGCCTGGAGGATCAGGGTCATGCTCTCGGTCGAGGGCCAGCGGGGGCGCGGCGGATCGCCGGCGCCAAACCGCTTGGATGGATTGAAACTGGTGGCGTCCAGCCCCGCCCGCCGCGCCAGCCCCGAGGGCGACAAGCCCTCGCGCCGCGCCAGGGCGTCCACGGCCTTCCACAGTTTGGCGTGCGACAGGGGCATGGGGATCCCGACAGTGAGTCGGGGGAGTTTAGGGGAGGGGCTTAGGAATATCTACCTAATCGTCCGTTCCGCATATTCTGTAGCGGCCTTGCGGTCTTGCCAGACCCAGAAGGTGCCGACGCCAATACAGGCGATGATCAGGTAGCCGATGAGATTCATGGCCGTGTAGATCGATGTCGTGGGCGCCTTATTCGTGGTCATGATCATGATATGGCCCATGACCGCTATCAGTTGGAGGCCGGCGGCCCAGGTAGGCCAAGCGTGGGGGGACCTCCACGCGATGGCGACAAACACGACAAGAGTAGCGGTATCGATTGCGAATAGACTGTAGGGCCAGTCTCGGAAGCCGAGATTTTCTTGCGCAACCAACGAGCCAAACCAAGCAGCTATGTATACTCCGGCGCCGATCTTCTCGCGTATCCCGCCTTTTAGAAAAGCGAACAGCGTCATTCCAACCATGAAGACGCCACCGGCGATCGCATAACCTACATTCAGCATGCAAATCGCCCCCGCGCTGTGTGCACGGAGGCGATAATGACCCAATTCCGGTTAAGCGGAAATGTCAGTCTGCTAAGCTTACCAAGAATTCACCCGACCGACCGGAGATGGCTGGTCAAGCGAGCATCCTTGGGGTCGAGCCAGTCGTCCGGTTTTGCGATCGGACCGGCGGCGTAGGTTCCGAAGCCCAGGCGGCGGTGATCTTTTTGCAGTTCGGCGTGGCAGGCCACGATGGACTCGCGCGCGGCGGCGAGGGCGGCGATGGTTTCCATGGCCTTGGCCTGCGAGGCCGTGGCGGCGACGGGCGAAAGCGAGAGGGCGGCGCGGGCGCCGATGAAGGATTGCACCAGCACGGTCGCCTGGGTGATGGCGGCGTCGATGGCGTGTTCAGTCGCGTGCAGATCGCCGGCGACGCTGGCGATGACTTCAGTCCGTTCCATTAGAAAAGCCCCTCAAACTAAGGTTTACAATGGATGAATCTTAACACGGCTTAACCATATTCGATAGAGTCTTGTTAATCTTTCAAGCAATCGCGCATCGAGACGCGGCGTTCGTCGATCCTTGTCTTGTAAAGCTTTTGACGAGGGAGCGGAGGCGCTGGAAATCCCTAGGGATTATCCAGCAGGAAGTGGGCGGTGAGGGAGGCTATGGGCTGGCTGCGGGCCTCCTGCCAAGCCTCGGCCTGGACATGGGCGACGCGGCGGCCGGCCCGGCTGATGCTGGCGCGGGCGAAGACGTCGACCGGTCGGCCGGTGCGCAGATAGGCGACCGTGACATTGATCGGGCGCGGCAGGCGCGGGCTGGGGAAGGCCAGGGCGACCTGGGCCATGGCCGTCATCTCGAGCAGGGCCGCCGTCGAGCCGCCGTGCAGGGCGGGCAGCATGGGATTGCCGATCAGCCGGTCGGCGAAGGGCAGGATGACGGTGACTTCGTCGCCGCTGACCAGGGTCTGGAGGTTCAGGAAACGGGCGTAGGGGATGCGGTCGAGAAGGTCGCTCATGCTGCAACCTCGTCCCGCGCGGCGCGCGTGCGGTTCAGCACATAGGCGGACTGGGCGGCGGCGACCGGGTCCGACGAATCGACCTCGAAGGCCCAGGCGCGGACGAAGGCGATTGTGGGCGTCAGGCGGAAGCATTTCGCCTGGGCCAGCAGATCCACGCCCGGATGGGCGGCGCGCATATAGTCGACGCGCAGGTCCAGGGTGGCGATGGGCTGGAACTCGTCCATGGCGGTCCAGACCGCCAAGCCGCCGATATGGTCCAGCAGGGTGGTGACCAGGCCGCCGGCCAGGACGCCCGTGTCCGGATCCCCCACCAGATCTTCGCGCCAGGGGACGCGGATGCGAGGCTCGCCGTCGTGCAGCCCGTCGAAGACGAAGCCCAGGGCCCCGGTGTGGGCCGCCCCGGCCGCGAGCTGAGGCAGGATGGTGTCGACGAAACTGTCGTGCATGCGAAGGGACGCCCGTGAAGCCGATGATCGTCTCCTGTATGGATGGGGGACCCGACGGCGTCGAGAGCGTTACGGTCCCATGATCCGCCCCGAAGACCTGCTGCACCCCACGCCCGCCGGCCTGTACTGTCCGCCGGGCGACTTCTACGTCGATCCGGTGCGGCCGGTGGATCGGGCGGTGATCACCCATGGCCATTCGGACCACGCCCGGGCCGGGCATGGCGCGGTCCTGGCCACACGCCAGACCCTGGCCATCATGGCCGAACGCTACGGCGTCGATTTCGCGGGGCGACAGCAGGGGGTCGAATACGGCGAAGCCGCCGCGATCAATGGGGTGGACCTGCGGCTGTCCCCGGCGGGCCATGTGCTGGGCTCGGCCCAGGTCGAGGTGAAGTGGAAGGGCCTGACCATAGTGGTGTCGGGCGACTATAAGCGCCGGCGGGACCCGACCTGCCCGGCGTTCGAGCCCACGCCCTGTCATGTCTTCATCTCGGAGGCGACCTTCGGCCTGCCGGTGTTTCGCCATCCGCCGGCCGAGGAGGAGATCGGGCGGCTGGTCCGGTCTCTGGGTCAGTTTCCCGAGCGAGCGCATCTGGTCGGCGCCTATGCTTTGGGCAAGGCGCAGCGGATCATCAGGAGCCTGCGCGAGGCGGGGTGGGAGCGGCCCATCTATGTCCACGGGGCGATGGAGCGGCTTAACGCCCTGTATGAACGCGAAGGGGTCGAACTGGGGCCCATCCTGCCGGCGCGCGGTCTGGGAAAAGGGGCGCTGGGCGGCGACGTGGTGATCGCCCCGCCGTCGGCGATCCAGGACCGGTGGGCGCGCAGTTTCGCCGATCCGGTGACGGCCTTCGCCTCCGGCTGGATGGGGGTGAGAGCGCGGGCGCGCCAGAAGGGGGTGGAGCTGCCCCTGGTGATCTCGGACCACGCGGACTGGAGCGAGCTGATCGCCACCTTCGAAGAGCTGAAGCCGGATGAGGTGTGGATCACCCACGGCCGCGAGGAGGGGCTGCTGCGCTGGGCCGAGTTGAACGGTCAGAAGGCGCGTGCGCTTCGTCTGATCGGTTACGACGAGGAGGACGAAGAGACGCTGGAGGTCCGGCCGGACTGACGGCGTATCAGCCCGCCTTACGCCTGGAGGTGGATTGGCGTTGTTCGCCCCGTTCAGCGCTGGCCAAGGCGGCGTTCATGGCCATCCGCAGGCGTTCCGGTTTGATCGGCTTTTCCACCACGGCGGCCATGCCGACGGACAGATAGTGTTTGGCGTCTTCCGGGTCGGCGTTGGCGGTCAGGGCGACGATGGGGATGCGGCTGACGGGACCGTCCAGGGCGCGAATGGCCTGGGTGGCCTGGACGCCGTCCATGCGCGGCATCTTGATGTCCATCAGGATCAGGTCGTAGCGGTTTTCCTGCACGGCCTGGAGCGCCTCGAGCCCGTCCTCGGCCAGTTCGGAGCTGCAGCCGAACATCTCGCACAGGGCCTGGGCCACGACGCGGTTGGTGGCGTTGTCGTCGACGATGAGGATGTGCGGCGTCGACTGAAGATTCAGTTCAGACAGGTCCGACACGTTCGAGGGCGTCTCGACGGCGGCGACGGCGCGTCGCGCGGTCAGGTCGAAGGCGAAAGTGGCGCCGCGCCCCTTGTTGTTCTCGGCCCAGATACGGCCGTCCATTCGTTCGACCACCTGGCGGCAGATGGACAGGCCCAGACCCGCGCCGTCGGGGCCGGATCCATGGACGAAGGGTTCAAAGATGGAATCGACGCGGTCGGCGTCCACCCCGGGGCCGTCGTCGCGGACACGGGCCTCCATCCGGACCTGATCGCCCTCGACCCAGGCCTTGAGCCCGGCCTCGACCAGGCCGTTGCGAGCGAATTTCAGGGCGTTGCCGATCAGATTGCTGAACACCTGTTTCAGGCGCATGCCGTCGATGACGGCGGCCAGTTCGGTGTCGCCCTCGTAGCCCACCATCAGGGTGACGCCGTCCTGGGACGCGCGCGGCTCCCAGAGGGCCTGGATGTCGTCCATGACGGCGCGCAGCGGGGTGGGGGCGGGGTTCAGCTCCAGCTCGCCGGCCTCGGCCTTCGACAGATCGACGGCGTCCTGAAGAATGCGCAGCAGGCTTTCCGACGAGTCGACGATGGTCTGGACATGGGCCTGGGCCGCCGCATTCAGGGGCTGGCGGCGCAGCAGTTCGGCGACGGCCAGCACGCCGTTCATCGGCGTGCGCAACTCGTGGCTCATGATGGCCAGGAACTGGCTCTTGGCGCGTGCGGCGGCGAGGGCTTGGGCGCGGGTGTCGTCGAGCATGGCGGCCTGGTCGGCCATCAGGGCGTCGTGCGCGCGCTGGCGATCGGTGGCGACCTTGAGCAGTGTGGCGGCGGTGCCGACCCCGTGATAGCGGCCGGCTTTGGTGACGATGAAGCCACGCAGCAGGGCGGCGGGGCCGCCCTTCAGAATGATGTCGCAGAAGGCGTCCATCTCGACATCGCCTTCGACGACCGCCGGCTCAGGGTCCATGGCGCAACTGATGGGGCGCCCGTCGTAGAGGGCGTGGCCGAAGCGGCCGGCGATCTTTTGCAGGAAGGCGGTGCGTTCGACGAGGCCGACGGGGCGGTCGTTCTCGACGACCGGAATAACGAGCGTGTCCGGTTCGCGTTCGAACCGGGCGAGGACTTGGCAGCCGAGGGTCGAGGGTGCGACCGGCAGCGCCTGCTCTGAAAGGGTCTCGATAATCGGCATACTGCCTGGAACTCCTTACTCGAGCTCCATATGCACCGGTAGCGCTTGCGGATTAGTTAAGCCGGATCAAAAAGTTTCGCCGGTTACCAGCGGTGTCATTCGAAGTTTTGCGCCAAAGCCGGGTCTGGTGTAGAAGGCCGCCCCGACCCATATAGGGTCCTTATCCCTTTGTGCATGCGCGCGGCCGACCGGCCGACCGCAGATTTGTCATGAGCGTTATCCTGGAAAACACCGCCACATCGGCCCTGGTTCTGTTCTCCGGCGGGCAGGACAGCGCGACTTGCCTGGCCTGGGCGCTGGAGCGGTTCCAGCGGGTGGAGACGGTCGGCTTCGACTATGGCCAGCGTCATCTGGTCGAGATGGAGGCGCGCCAGGCGGTACGGGCCGGGATCAAGACGGCCCTGCCGCAATGGGCCGAGCGGCTGGGCGACGATCATGTGGTGGACCTGACCGGCTATGGCCGGATCGCGGAGAGCGCCCTGACCGCCGACCGCAAGATCGAGATGGACGCGCGCGGCCTGCCGACGACCTTTGTCCCTGGTCGGAATCTGATCTTCCTGGTGGCGGCTGCGGCCCTGGCGGACCGGCGCGGGCTGGAGGTGCTGGTCGGCGGCATGTGCGAGACCGACTATTCCGGCTATCCCGACTGCCGCCATGAGACGATGGAAGCCATGGCGCGCGCTCTGTCGCTGGGGCTGGACAAGCCGGTGGTGATCGACACGCCGCTGATGTGGCTGACCAAGGGGCAGACCTGGGAACTGGCGGATCGGATCGGGGGCGAGGCTCTGATCGAACTGATCATCGAGGACAGCCACACCTGCTATCAGGGCGATCGGACGCATCGCCACGCCTGGGGCTATGGCTGCGGCGAATGCCCGGCGTGCGAACTGCGCGCGGCGGGGTATGAAGACTGGGTCGCGTCCCAAGGCGCCAAGACGTGACCTATTCGGCCAAGGAAGTGTTTCTGACCGTCCAGGGCGAGGGCGGACAGGCGGGGAGGCCGGCGGTCTTTCTGCGGTTCGCCGGCTGCAATCTGTGGAGCGGGCGCGAGCAGGATCGGGCGAGCGCCGTCTGCAGCTTCTGCGATACGGACTTCGTCGGCGTGGACGGGGACGGCGGCGGCAAGTTCGCCACCGCAGACCTGTTGGCCGATCATGTCGCGGCGATGTGGCGGGGGCGGGCGGGAGACCCGAAACTGGTGGTCTGCACCGGGGGAGAGCCTCTGCTGCAACTGGACGCGCCGCTGGTCGAGGCCCTGCACGCGCGCGGTTTCGAGATCGCCATCGAGAGCAACGGCACCCTGGCGGCGCCGGACGGAATCGACTGGATCTGCGTCAGTCCCAAGGCGGATGCGGCGGTGATCCAGATCAAGGGCCAGGAGCTGAAGCTGGTCTATCCGCAGCCCAAGGCCCCGCCCGAGCGGTTCGAGCATATGGCGTTCGAGCGGTTCTGGCTCCAGCCCATGGACGGCCCCGACCAGGCGGCCAACACCGCCGCCGCCATAGAATACTGCCTGACCCATCCCCAGTGGCGCCTGAGCGTCCAGACCCATAAGTACATCGGCGTCCGCTAATGCCCGTCTTCGAAATCACCAAACAGGCCACCTTTGACGCGGCCCACCACTTCCCCAACGAACCCGAGGGCAGCATCTATCGTCGCGTCCACGGCCACTCCTTTACGGTCGAGGCGACGATCCGGTCCGAGACCCTGGACGCCGAGCATAACTGGGTCGCCGATCTGGGCGCGCTGGACCGGGCGCTGAAGGCGGCGGCGGAACAGCTGGACCACGGCATGTTGAACGAGCACGAGGGGCTGGAACTGCCCAGCCTGGAGAACCTGTGCCTGTGGTTCGTGAAGACGCTGAAGCCGGACTGGCCGGGCCTGTGCCGGGTGCAGGTGGCGCGGCCGACGATCAACGAGCGGTGCGTGCTGAGCCTATAGGCCCAGATTGCGGCGGATCACGCGCAGCGTCGGATCTTCGGCCTTGCAGGCCGATTTGACCAGACGCCAGTCCTCGGCGGAGAGGGCGGGGGCGCCGGGGCGTTCGGCGGCGCGAGCCTCGCGGGCGCGACGGCCGGAGGCCGGGTGGGTGGCGGCGAACTCGGCCGCCTCGGCCAGCTTCTGATCCTCCATCTTTGACAGGCGGTCGAAGAAGGCGGCCATGCCCCTTGAGCTGAAGCCGGCTTCGTGGAGCAGGGCGCGGCCCCGGTCGTCGGCTTCGTGTTCGGCCGCGCGGCCGTAGCTGAGGTCGGTCGCCTGACCGGCCAGGATCACCGCCTGCTGGCCTGCGCCGGAGCCGCCGCCGACCACGGCGTCGAGGATCAGGCCGAACCCGAGGCTGCGCCACACCGCCTGCATGACGTGGCGCTTTTCGACGTGAGCGATTTCGTGCGCGACCACGGCCGCGACCTCGTCCGGGGTTTCGGCCGAGCGGATCAGGTCGTCGGTGACGATGATCGACCCGCCGGGCAGGGCGAAGGCGTTGATCATCGGCGCCTGGACCGCGCGGATGCGAATGTCGAACACGGTGTCGGCGTTGGAGGCCAGACGGTCGGTCATGGCCTGGAGGGCGACCTGGCCGTCCTCGCCGTCGCAGCGGGGGAAGAGGGCGTTCATCTGCAGGTCGAAGTTCCGACCCATGTTGCGTTCGTATTCGACCGGCGTCGCCCGGGCGAGCGGACCTGACAGGGCCGGGATGCCGAAGAAGACGAAGCCGGTCACGGCCGCCGCCACGACGGCGAGGGTCAGGGCCAGGCGCCGCTCGCGCGAACGGTCGCGGCGGGCGGTCTGTTTGGCCAGCAGACCGCCTGATTGGGTCCAGTCCGTGCGCGAAACCACCAGCCGGGCGTCCGGTTCGGCGCTGTGCGACAGGCGGGCCTCGTTCGCCTCGAAGGTCAGCGACAGGCCCTTCGACGGCCAGCGACGTGCCTTCTCCTCCGTCGATATGGTCACGGCCTCCGCATCGACGGAGACGACGGCCGGATGAGACCGGGCGCTCTTGCCGTCGTAGAAGCGGCCGTCCATCTCAGATGGCCGAGAAGCCGAAGGCGTCGGCTAGGCCTTCGCCCGATCCGGGGCCGCGGCCGGTCTGATGCGCCAGCCCGACCTTGGCCTTGCCGGTCGACTTCAGCCGCTGGATCAGGAAGCGCGCTGTCCGCGCCTGGGCCCAGGGCATGAGGAAGCCCAGGGTGACGATGACCAGGAACAGGTTGCTGACCGTCAGCCACCACAGGGGCAGAGCCTTGACGTTCAGGGTCAAGTCCGCGCCGTCCATCGACACCCCCTTGGCGATCGAGCGCAGCATGGCTGCCTGATAGGGCGCCCAGACCAGCAGAAAGATCGGGGCGAGCAGCGCCATCACGCCGTAGACGCCGACGATGATCAAGACGTCCGGCGGGGCGCCGCCGGAATCCGGTTCCGGCAGCAGGCCGGCGAGACCGAGGGCGGCGAAGACGATGCCGACCACCGCGAGCAGCAGAATATAGCCCCCGATGGTGCCGAACCAGCCGATAGCATAAGGACCATAGACGCTCTCGCTCTCCGCGCGACCCACACGGAAGGTCAGTTTGCGGTCGCCGAAGCGCAGTCCGTCCCACAGAGACGCCGCCAACTTGCGTTCCGCCGCAGGCCAGAACCAGCCGGCGGTGACGCCGGAAAGCAAGAGGTAGCCGAGGAAGCGGAGACCGTAGCCGCTGGCCGATCCGGTCAGGCGAAAACGGATGCCGCGCCAGGTCGTGCGGCTGGCCATGTAGCGAAAGGCGCTGAAGACGCCGAAGCCCCACAGCCAGTAGAGGAACAGATAGAAGGGGAAGATGATGAGGGCCGCCAAGCCCGGTTGGTTGAACTGAACCGCAAAGACGATCAGCAGGAAGGGCGCGCCGAGCACGACGAGGGCCAGCAGGAATCCGACAAACAGTTCGACGCCGCGCCCGGTGTATTCGAAGGCCTCGTCATTCAGGCGCACGCCGCGCCAGATCCGACGCCGCACCTCGGTCTTGCCCCAGAACCGCCAGAGGGTCAGGGTCACGAGGTTCAGCAGGCCGTTCTTCAGGCTGAGGCCCAGGAATTTCGACGGCTGGAGCGTGGTTGTGAACACCAGGGTCTCGGCGCCTTCGTCCGGATCGGAAATCGGACCCAAGGCGTCGGCAAGCGGGCGCGCCGGCGTCGGCGCGTCATCGGTACTGTCGGTCAAAACGTATCCCCCTACTGTATCCCCTGCTCTGGATATCCGCAGACAACGCGAGGGTGCAATCGATTAAATCGAGAGCGGGCGTCATCGCCGGGGCGGCGGCCGACGGGGCGCCTCAGGCGGAGAGCCATTCCACTAGGGCGGCGCTGACCGCTTCGGGCTGTTCCAGCGTGGAGGCGTGGCCGCAGTCGGGGATGACGACAAGTCGGGCGCCGGGGACGGCCTCGGCGATTTCCTTTGCGCGGTCCGGTGGGGTCAAGGGGTCGCGGTCGCCGACCAGGACCAGTGTCGGAACCTTGATGTCTGCAAGGTGTGGACGCGAGTCGATGCGCTTGGTGATCGCCGCTTCCTGGCGGATGAAGCCGTCTGGGCCGACGTCGCGGCCCATGCGGATCTGGATGTCGATCAGATCCTGACGGTCGCGATGGGCGGGATGAAGCAGATTGGGCGTGACCTGGGCGAGGACCGCCTCCAGTTCGCCGTTCCCGACCCGTTCTATCAGCAGGCGGCGCGCCTCGATCTGCTCGGGCGTGTCGGCGCGGGCGGAGGTGTCGAGCAGGGCCAGTTTTGACACGCGCTCCGGCGCCTGGCGCAGGATCTCCAGGGCGATATAGCCCCCCATGGAAATGCCCCCGAGCGCGAAACGGGCAGGGGCGTCGCGCAGGATGGCGGCCGCCATGGCGGCGATGCTGTCGCCCTCAAGCGTCGAGGCGACGGTCACCGGGCCGTGAGGCCACAGGGCGACGGTCTGGCGCGCGAACATCTCGGCCGTGCAGGCGAGGCCGGGGATCAGGACGGTCGGGGTCATTTGAGGACCGTAGCACGAAACCGCTTTCGGGCCGGAAGACGAGAGACTGTGGGATCAGCCGATCAGCAGCTCTTGCCCTGACGCTGGCGCTGTTCGCAGCGGCGTTGTTCGCGCTCGTGGTCGCGCTGCTCGCGTTCGCGACGGGCGCGGGTTTCCTCGTCGGAGGTGGTGACGGCGTCGAAGCCGGCGCCGACGACCGCGCCGCCGGCCTTGGCCGCGCCGCCTACGACGGCGGCGGTTCCGCCGACCACGGTTCCGACGACGCAGCCCTGGAGGAGAAGGGCCGACCCCAGCAGCAGAGGCAGGGCGGCGGCGCGAAGGGGGCGGCGTTCGGTCATGGGACGAATCTCTCGTGAGATGTGGAGACTACAGCCGAATGGTGAACGGGGCCTGACCGTTGTCGGGATCAGCCGCCGCGTTGCGGCAGCAGTTTGCGGCGCTGGCGCGAGATCGCCAGCGGGGTTCCGTCCGCCGCCCAGGCGGTCGCCTCGTCCACCGTCCAGCCCAGGCCCAGGTCCAGCATCCGGAACTCGAAGAAGGCCCAGCCCTCGGGGGCCTCCTGCGGCGTCGGGTCGGTCAGGATGTCGATCCGCAGATCGACGGTGGTCATGGGCGCCGGGGTGGACGAAGCCGTCCAGGCCGGGGGGTAGAGGGCGTCCAGCAGATAGCAGAGCCCGACCTCGTCCAGCGGCCGGCGGTCGGCCATCCGCATCCAGGTGCGCTCGATCACCGGCTTGCCCGTATTGCCGCCCAGGATGTTGGGACCGCCGTCGAAGCGGTATTCGACGTGCTGGGCGAAGTGGGGCGACATCGGACCCTGGATGGTGGCGGCGGGGTTCAGACTGTCCAGCGGGGGCGGCGGCAGATGAAGCGGGGTCAGGGGCGGCGCAGCCCCGTCCAGGCCATAGGCGCCGGTGGCGTGATGGGTCATGCGGCCGTCCTGCTCGGCCTCGACCGCCGCATAGATCACATTGCGGCCGCCCTTCAGCAGACGAGGGCGGAAGGCGACCTGATCGCCGAACCGGGCGGCCGACAGATACTGGACCGACAGGGTGCGCAGCGGCGCGGTCAGGGACAGGCCCCGACGCATCGACTGGGCGCAGAGGGCCGCCAGCAGGCCGCCGAAGGGGAAGCCTTTTTCCGGCGCCAGGCCCGAGGGGCCGTTGGAGAAATGACCGGGCACGGGCGCTGACAGGCCGCCGTCGTCCAGCGTGTGAAAGGCCAGGGCGGCGTCGAGGGAGATGGGAGTCGTCATATGGGCCATGGGCGCGATCCTGCGTCAGGCGAAGAAGGGGCGGAAGGCTAAAAGACAGCCTTCCGCCAGTCGGGAACAAGGGCGGCGAACCGGGAGGTCCGTCAGTCCGTTGCCAAACAAGACTGACTTAGCGGGTTCGGTTTGGCAACCCTCTTGCCAAGCGGCTGACGCGAGGTCACTTTTGTCGCATGGGACGCACCGCAGACTACAGCCGCCAAAGCTGCTCCATCGCCGCCACACTGGAGGTAATCGGCGATCCGTGGACCCTGCTGGTCATCCGCGACGCCTTCAACGGGGTGCGCCGATTCGAGCAGTGGCAGGACAATCTGGGCGTGGCGCGGAACGTTCTGGCCGCGCGTCTGAAAAGCCTGGTCCAGCACGGGGTGCTGGAGCCGCGCCCCTATTCCGAGCGTCCGCCGCGCAACGAATATGTGCTGACCGCCAAGGGCAAGGATTTGTACGGGGTTCTGGTGACCTTGCACGGCTGGGGCGCCAAACACGTCTATGGCGAGACCGACTGCGGCATCGACATGGTCCACTCGACCTGCGGCCAGACCCTGACGCCGCGCATCGCCTGCGGCTGCTGCGGCGAGATCGTCAAGCCGAAGGAGATCCTGCTGACTCGCGCGGAGAACCGGCCGACGGTGGGGGATGTGATGCCGAAGGATGAGGCGGCTTAGGGGCGTGGCATGTGTGCGCCGCCAGGGTTTTAGCCTTGGATAAGTTCAATCGACGTCCCAGCCGGAAGGTGCGGGAGCGGAAGGCGATCTTCTTTGTGGCGGCTTTCATGCTCGCCGCAGGCTGTTTTGCCGTCATGATTGTATTCAAGAACGCGTCGATTCCGTGGTTTCTCGGCCTTTATGTGTTCGGTTGGACGCTGGCTTTCCTGGCTTGGCGGCAGGGGATCATTCGCAACTATCGCCTCTGGTTTTCAGGATTGAAGTTCCAGGATATTCAGGGGCCGGGTTTTTCCACCTTGGAAGTTGCCGCGATAAATGAACTTCTGGCCGTGGCGGGACCTGATGCAGGACTACTGCGCCGCCATTTCGAGGGCGCCGAAGTCGTCGCGCGCTACAACTCCGGTGTGGGTGGTGTAACCACCTTTCGCAGCCAGCACCCCAGAAGTCCGGTCAACGACATCACCAACCATATGTCCTGGTTTCTGATGGACGATCTAAGAGCTGTCGTCGGCGCACAGTTCTGGGCGGATGAGACGGGGGTCTTAGTAATGCTGGAGGTCTTCACGGGTGGACTGGACACCCGAGCATTCGATTGGACAAAAGCGTCCTTCGCACCTGCGCCAGAGGCGCTTCCTAAACCACCCATTCCGTCCATGCCGCCGCTGATCACCGAGCCGCATTGGGTTGTATTGGCGTCCGTTACCTGAATGACGAAAGCCGGCCACGCTCGCGCGCAACCGGCTCCCGTCATCCCTTGACGCACACCACCTGACGCAGGGTGTGCACGACCTCGATCAGGTAGGTCTGCGCTGCGATGACCGCGTCGATGTCCTTATAGGCCATCGGGGTTTCGTCGATTACCTCGGCGTCCTTGCGGCATTCCACGCCCTCGGTGGCGCGGACGTGGTCCTCGATCGTGAAGCGGCGCTTGGCTTCGGTCCGGCTCATGGCCCGACCGGCGCCGTGCGAGCAGGTGCAGAACGAGTCCGCATTGCCCTTGCCGCGCACGATGAAGGACTTCGCCCCCATAGAGCCGGGGATGATGCCCAGTTCGCCGTCCTTGGCCGATACGGCCCCCTTGCGGGTCAGGAAGACGTCCTTGCCGAAATGCTTCTCCTTCGAGACGTAGTTGTGGTGGCAGTTCACCGCCTCCTGCGTCGTCTTCAGATCCGGCCAGAAGGCCTTCAGCACCCCGAGCACGCTGTCCATCATCACCTCGCGGTTGGCGCGCGCGTATTTCTGCGCCCACGACACCGCCCGCACATAATCGACGAAGCCGTCCGTCCCTTCCGGGAAATAGGCCAGGTCCTGGTCGGGCAGGTTGATGTGCCAGCGGCGCATCTCGTGCTTGGCCCGTTCGATGAAATAGGTCCCGAACCGGTTGCCCACGCCGCGCGAGCCGGAGTGCAGCATCACCCAGACGTCGCCCGCCTCGTCGAGGCACAGCTCGATGAAGTGGTTGCCCGTGCCCAGCGTGCCCAGGTGGCCGAAGCCGCGCGGGTGCGCCGCCTTGGGGTGTTTCTCGACCACGGCGTCATATCCCGTCTTCAGATCGGCCCAGCGCGTCACGGCCGAGGCCGGCGGTTCGGCGGCCCAGGCGCCCTTGTCGTTGCGCCCGCCATTGTCGGTGCGACCGTGCGGAACGGCCGCCTCGATGGCGGAGCGGATGGCCGACAGGTCGTCGGGCAGGTGTTCGGCGCGGATCGAGGTCCGCACCGCCATCATGCCGCAGCCGATGTCTACACCCACGGCGGCCGGGATGATGGCCCCCACGGTCGGGATCACCGACCCCACCGTGGCGCCCATGCCCCAGTGCACGTCGGGCATGACCGCGACGTGTTTGTGGATGAACGGCAGCGAGGCCACGTTCTTCAGCTGTTTCAGCGCCGCATCCTCGATGGGCACCCCTCGGGTCCACGCCTTGATCGGCGCGCCCGACCCTTCGATCACGTCATAGCCTGACATGGCCGACGTCTCCTTCTCTGTCTGTGATCCTCCCGGACCGGACGGAGAGACGTCGCTTGCGGATACAAGAAACCCCTCCGGCCGGTGGCGGGAGGGGTTGCTGGAAAACCGAAGTCGATGACCGGCCGTTCCCTAACTACCCCTCGCGCATGCGCATTCGCCCTGGACCGGCAGTCGGTCCAAGCTCTTGGGCGCATTCATGGTGACGTAGTGGGTGAACATGGGTCTCTCGTCTTCGGAGGGCGCGTTTACACTCCGAAGTCCGTCTGCACAACCCGCCGGGCGCGAGGAGGGGTCACAAGAGACCTGCTCCCCCTCACCCCTGCGGCGTGATGAACACCGGGTTGACGTAGAACCACAGGTCGCTCCAGGGGTCTTCGCCGGCGGGGTCGGGGGTGGGCTCAAGCTCGGCGCCGTTGGTGCCGCGTACGCGGATGTAGCGGGGCGTGGGCGAGGCGGGGAGGGTGTGGCGGATGGTGATGATCTCGCCGTCGCGGGTCCAGTCGGCGGCGGTGAAGCGGCGCTCGACCCGGGTGGAGGGGTTGTGGTCGGCGTCGCGGTCGGGGCGGGGGCCGGTGACGTCGCCGAGGATCAGGTCCAGGCGGGCGACGGCGCTGTCCTTGCCAGAGGCGTTGGGGCCGGCGGGGTCGCGAAGACGGATGGTGACGACGACGGGCTGGTCGGCCGGGGCCGCAAGCCGGCCGCCGATCCCGGCGGACTGGCCGCCGGATTGCGCCGTCACGTCCAGTTCGGAGATCAGGTCGCCGGTGGTGACGAAGATCCGGCCCTCGCGCAGGCCGTCCAGCACATCGGCGTGGTCGCGGCGGGCCAGGACATAGGTCTTGGAATATTCGCCGGGCCAGAAGTCAGCGCCGCCTTCGCTGTAGTGGCGGTGCGAATCCGAGGTCGAGGTGATCCACCAGCGGCGACCCTCGCCCAGCATCGAGTCCCAGAAGCCGCCCAGGCGCGCGGTCATCTGGTCGAAGCCGCCCATGGTGGGGGCGCGGCCATAGATGCCGCGCACGCCGTCGGACTTGATCGAGCCGTCGGGGTTCAGGGTCGCGGCCTGGTGGCCCGGGGCGCCCTCCATGCCGACCGCCACGCGCGGGGCGGTGTCGTTCCAGTCGCGCAGTTCCGCCGGATCGTACTGACCGTATTCGCCCAGGCCCGTCGCCGAGCGCGACGGGTGGTTGGCGATCACCACGGGCCGGTCGTTCAGACCGTCCATGACCCGCAGGGCCTCGACCATGCGCGGCTCCTGATCGCGGGCGGGGTCAGCGGGCCAGGCCTCGCGCTTGGCGAAGCGGCTTTCGAGATCGCGCAGGGTGTCGCGCTCGGCCTCGGTGCGGGGCAGGATCAGGCTGGAGTGATCGCCGCCGGGCGTGTCGAACTCCATGCCGTAGAAGAGCAGCAGGTCGGGGATCTCGCGCCGCGCCATCAGCAGTTCGGGATAGGCCTGTTCGGCGTTCAGCTTGGAATGGTTGGGGCCGCCGTGGTCGGTGGAGACCATCCAGGCCAGGCCGAAACGATGGGCCATGCGGGCGTTCTGGGGGATCGGATAGACGGCGTCGCCGGCGATGATCGCCGTGGGCGGGGCGTCCGGGTTCGCCGGATCGGGCGTATAGCCGACGCTGTAGCGGCTGTGGACATGGTGGTCGCCAGCCAGCCAGGTGCGCGCTTCGTCCGTGGCTGCGGCTGCGGCGGGCGCGACCGGCTGGAGGCGGGCCGGATGGTGGTGATCGTGCCCCTCGTGCGCAAAGGCCGGCGTAGCGACGACGGTCAGGGCGATCAGGATCGCGGCGTGAGGGCGAAGGGTCATGCGACGGGGTCCGGCAAGGGTTCGACCCGGCCTAGCGGCTCCATATGACAGACTGACGAAAAGCCGGTGCGACAGATGGCGTCCAGAACGAGGTTGAGGGGGATGGATGCTGCCGCTTTCTGGCAGCAGGTCTGCTAGGTTCGCGTGGTGTCCCGGTCCGAACGCCTGCTCGATCTTCTGAACGCCCTGCGGCGGCGTCGCCGGCCGGTCAGCGGTCGTGCGCTGGCGGAGGAGATGGGGGTCAGTCTACGCACCCTGTATCGCGACATCGCCAGCCTGCAGGCTCAGGGGGCGACGATCGAGGGAGAGCCGGGGGTCGGCTATGTATTGAAACCGGGCTTCCTGCTGCCGCCGCTGATGTTCACGCCGGAGGAGGTGGAGGCCCTGGTGCTGGGGTCACGCTGGGTGGCCGACCGGGCCGATGCGCGGATGCGCGAGGCGGCCCTGGGCGCACTGGCGCGGATCGCGGCGGTGGTGCCGCCCGACCTTCGCGACGAGATGGAGACCTCGGCCCTGCTGGTCGTGCCCGGCGCGCCGTTTCCGACCGATCTGGTCGATCCCGCCCTGCTGAGGAAGGCGATCCGCACCGAGCGGCGGCTGAGGCTGTGTTATCGCGACGAGGCGGGGGCGGCGTCGGAACGGGTGGTCTGGCCCTTCGCCCTGGTCTTCTTCGACCGGGTGCGGCTGCTGCTGGCCTGGTGCGAGCTGCGGCAGGATTTTCGCAGTTTCCGCACCGACCGGATCGTTGAAGCCGAGGTGACGGAGGCGCGCTATCCCGCCCGACGCCAAGCCCTGCTGAAGACCTGGCGCGAGGCGCAGGAAAAACGGGGGGAGGCGGGATCATGCTGACAGGAACTGGCAGTAGTCCGGTCTAGGTTTGTTCTCGTAGAAGGCGGAGGGCGAACATGACCGACATTGACGACATTCTTCTGGCGGTGGCCGATCCCGAGGCCAGCGCCCGCTTCTATTCCGGCCTTCTGGGGCGCCGGCCCTTGATGGCCGGGCCGGACCGCGCCCTGTTCATGATGCGCTCGGGTCGAGCGCTGGGCCTGATGCGGCGGGCCGGCGCTGAGGCGGGCGAGGGGCGCGAGCTGGAGTTTCCGCTCGACGACCCGGCCGCCGTCGAACAGGCTCACATCGACTGCTGGGACCGGGGCGCGCGCATCCTGATCCCGCCGACGGAGATGGAGGCCGGGCGCGGCTTTGTGGCGCGCGACCCGGACGGCAACCGGCTGAGGGTGTTCGCGGCGGCGTGAGGCGGCGCGTGTTCGAACACGCGCCGCCCAGCGGTCATTTGCGCACATACTTGTCCAAGAAGGCCAGATAGGCGTCCTGGGCGGTGATGCGGTTGTCGCGGCGGGTGAAGCCGTGACCCTCGTTCGGGAAGAGGACGTATTCCACCGGCACGCCGTTGGCGCGGACGGCGGCGACCAGTTCGTCGCTCTCGACCTGAAGCACGCGCGGGTCGTTGGCGCCCTGGACGACCAGCAGGGGCTTGGTGATCCCCTCGGTATGGAACAGGGGCGAGATGCGGCGGTGGCGTTCGGCGTCGGTCGCGGGGTCGCCCATCTCGTCATAAAGGGCGATGCGGTTGGCGCCCCACCAGGCGGGGATGGACTCCAGGGTGCGCACCCAGTTGGTCACGCCGAAGATGTTGACGCCTGCGGCGAAGGCGTCCGGATGGAAGGCTAGGGCGGCGGCGGTCATGTAGCCGCCGTAAGACCCGCCCATCACCGCCACCTGGTCGTCGGCGACCCAGTCCTGCTGACGCAGCCATTCGCCGCCGGCGACGATGTCGCGCAGGTCGGCCTCGCCGTGCTTCTTGTCGTCCATGTGGAAGAAGGTCTTGCCGTAACCGGAACTGCCCCGGTTGTTGGCGCCCAGCACGGCATAGCCGTGGTTCACCAGATGCTGGACCATGGCCGAATAGCCGCGCCGGGTCTGGCCGCCGGGGCCGCCGTGGACCAGGACGATGGCCGGGGCCGGATGGGCGGCCGAGGCGCCCCGGGGCTTGTAGAGGACGGCCGGGATCATCACGCCGCCTTCGCCGGGGTAGCGGACGATGGTCGCCTCGACCAGGACATCCTCATTGATCGCGGGGTTCAGGGCGTGAGTCAGGCGGCGGGCCTGGCCGGTCGTCAGGTCGGCGACGAAGATGTCGGCCGGCGAGGTGTCGGACGAGACGGTGAAGGCGATGGTCTTCTCGTCTTCGCTGAAGCGCACATTGCCGATGTCGCCGTCGGGCAGGCCGGTCAGGGCGACCGGCCGGTTCGTGGTGGCGTCCAGCAGGGTCAGTTCGGTCTTGGCGTCGGCGTTCAGCCCCGAAACCCGGTAGCGGCCGCTCGGCGAATAGAAGACGAAGCTGACGTCCCAGTCGGCCTGGATCAGGGGCGTGACGGCGCCGGTTGTCAGGTCGTGGCGGAAGGCTTGCTGGAACTCGCCGTTCTGGTCGGTGCCGATCAGGACGGCCTTGGAATCCGGCGTGAAGTCGTAGGCGGCGTAGGCGACATTGCCTTCATGCGGGGTCAGCAGCTTAGGTTCGCCCGGCTGGGTCAGGTCCGCCAGATAGAGGTCGTTGTTGGCGCTGGTCAGGGCCTTGTCCAGCACCAGCCAGCGGCCGTCCGGCGATAGGGCGGCGGGCGAGAAGCCGCCCGTGTTCTCGAACACCATCCGGTGCTCATAGGTGGCGGCGTCATAGGCGAGGACGTCGAAGGCGGCGGGGTCGCGACCGTTGGACATGACGTAGAAGGTCTTGCCGTCGCGGCTCCAGCCCAGGAAGTCGGCCTTCAGCTTGTCGCCCGGCGTCAGGTCGGTGACGGTTCCGTCGACGGCGCGAACGAACAGATGATTGAGCTCGTCGCCGCCGCCGTCCTGGCTGAACAGGATGCGGGCGTCGGTGGGGAAATAGCTGACGGGGTCGGCGGCGCTGGTGGTCGAGGCGGTCAGGGCGACGGGCTCGCCGCCCGCGACGGGCAGGGCGTAGGCGTTGAAGACGCCCGTCTTGTCCGACCGGATCAGCACCGATTTACCGTCGGGCGAGAAGGCCTTGGCCCCGCCGTAGGCCAGGCCGTAGCTGGTCGTGTCGAAGAACTGAGCCGCCGTATAGGTCGGCGTCGCCGGCTGGACGGCGGCGGGCTGGGCCGCAGCCTCGGCGGCGAACGTCGAAGCGGGCAGGGCGGCCATCAGGGCCAGTACGGAAGCCAGGCAGGCGGCGGTGCGCATCGGAACCTCTTGTCAGGGATGATGACCGTAAGAGGCGTCAGAAGACCACGGCGGATGCGGCCTGTCTTCGATTTAATCCTGCAGGGTTAGAGCGCCCCCAGGAAGGCGACGAGGTCGGCGCGCTCGTGGGGCGTCAGATCGCGTTTGACCAGCAGGGGATCGGTGGTCGGGAACAGGGGGTCGTCCTTCTGGTCCGGGTCGGGACGGGGGCGGGCGCCGCCGGCGTCGTAGAAGGCGACCACGCCCTCGAGGGTCGGCAACAGGCCGTTGTGCATCCAGGGGCCGGTGCGGCTGATGTTCAGCAGGGAGGGGGTGCGGAAGGCGCCGACGTCGGCGGGGTCGCGGGTGACGTCGTAGCGGCCCAGGTCCTGGCGCTCGCGGACGTAGAAGCTGAGGCCCAGATTGTGGAACTTCTGGTCGCTGAGCAGGGGGCCGGAGTGGCAGTTGGCGCAGCCGGCCTTGGTGCGAAACAGGTGCAGGCCGCGCAGTTGCTGGTCGTTCAGGGCGTCGGCCCGGCCGGCCAAGAAACGGGCGTAGGGGCCGCTGCGGGGCTTCAGGGTGCGTTGGAAGGCGGCCAGGGCCTTCGCGATGCGGTCGGTCGTGACCTCAGGCGAGCCGAAGGCCTGGGCGAAGGGGGCGGCGTAGGATGGGTCGGCGGCGATGCGGGCGGTGACCACGGGCAGGTCGGCGGCCATCTCCTTGGCGTCGACGATGGGGTGCAGGCTCTGCTCTTCCAGGGTCCTGACCCGGCCGTCCCAGAACAGACTGGTCGCCCAGGCGGCGGTGGCGACCGAGGGGGCGTTGCGCCGGCCTCTCTGGCGGTCATGGCCGAAGGAGGTGCGGAGACCGTCGGCGAAGCCCAGCTCCTGCGCATGGCAGGATGCGCAGGCGATCTGGCCTGAGGCGGACAGCTTCGGATCCTCGAACAGGCGCCGGCCCAGGGCGGCCTTTTCCGGCGTAGTCGGATTCTCGGCCGGTTCGGGCGGCGGGGGCAGGGGGGCGAACTCGGCGAAGGTCGCACCGGGCAGGAGGTCCGGACGCGGCCAAGTCTCGGGCGCGCCGGCGTAGGCGAGCCGAAGCTCGCCGTCTGAGGACGGCGTCTGAACCCGTGATACCGCCGCCCCCACGCCCAGATGGAGCGCGAGGACGGCGATGACGAGGGCGGTGATGTCGCGGGCGGGGTTCAACGTCTTCAGTACTTGTACTTCAGCGTGACCCAGAGGTTCCGGCCCAGTTGATAGGGCTGGGTCGTCGCGGTCGAGTTGTTGTTTCGGATGGTGTCGAACAGGTTGTTGACTCGCAGGTCCAGGCTCGCCGTGCCGAACTGGGTGCGGGCGATCTCGGCCTGGAGCGACAGATTGGCGTCTATGGAGGCGTCGTATTGGACCTCGCCGTAGATGTCGTAGGACGAGCCGCCGACAGTGATGTTCTCACCCGTGTCCTCGATCTGGGTGAACTCGTCCTTGAAGCGGGCGTTGACGTTGGTGCGGATCCGACCGTCCAACCAGGTCGAGCCCCAGTCGGCGTTGATGATGATGGGAGAGGCGTAGTCGGGGCGCTGGTTGTCGGCCAACGCCGTCCAAAGCGACACGACCTCGCCCTTGTAATAGACCATCTCGGACGCCGTATCCTCGAGTTCGTCGTAGTAGTCCGTGATCGAGGACTCGGTGTGGGAGAAGTTGCTGTTGAACGAGATCGAATGGCGACCGAAGTTCCGCATCCATTCGACCGACAGGCCGCGATAGCTGGACGAGCCGTCGTTATCGGCTGTCGAGACGGTGCGGGTGCGCGTGCCCAGGGTGTCGCTGACGTAGGTTTCGGTCGTCTCGGTCAGGGAGAACTGATCCTTGCCTTCGCGCAGAATGCCCTTGATCCGGTATTCGCCGCCCAGCAGGCCGCCGCTCACAGCCGCCGTCAGTTCGTCGGAATAGGGCGTCTTAAGATCAGAGTCCGAATAGCGGGCCGTCGATGTGTGGGAATAGAGTGTCCAGTCGCCGTAGACGCCGCCGACGGGCGTGCGGCGATAGATGTAATTGTCCGGGGCGTTCTCACGAAGGGCGTAACCTAGGAAACCGCGGCTGTAGTACCGGTTGACGCCGAGCGTCGCGGTCATGCCGAACCAGGGCAGGTCGCGGGCGACCGACAGGCGCGGCGAGAAGTCATGATTGCCGAGGAAGGTGTCATGGTCGTAGCGGAGACCGGCTCGGACATCGAAGCCGCGCCAGTCGAGGTCGTAATTGGCCCAAAGGCTGTAGGTCTGGAGATCCACCTCGGTCTGGTAAGCCCTGTAGACCGAATACTGCGTAAGAACATAGGAGCTGGGAACGCAGGTGAGAGCCGCCGCTTCTTCCGGGTAGAGGCATCTGATCGCCGAACTGACCGTGCTGCGCGAATAGGCGTAGTTGTCTTGAGGCCGGTTCTTTTCCGCCGTCGTATGGGTGAAGTCGAAGCCGGAGGTCAGCTTGCCGCCGGCCAGGGGCTGCGACCAGGTGGTCTTGAGGCCGTAGTCCTGCTGCGACTGTTCCAGATCGCCGAAACTGCCCATGGTGCAGTTGGTGCTGGTGCACCAATTGACGCTGGCGACGGACGACGGAAGACTGAGATTCACGGCAGGCGCGTCGCGGTCATTGTCGGAGTCGGCATAGGTCAACTGCACGGTCCATTCGGCGGCTCCATGCTTGCCGCGCAGACGCAGGTTCGAGGCCAGGCCGCCGCCGTGCTGGTACATCTGGTTGTCTATACCGTTGCCCGAGGCGTTCATGCTCTCGTAGGGGCTCCAGGTGACTTGCCCCTCCAGCGTCAGGTCCCCCGCCAGATCATATTCGCCCTTCAGAAGGAAGTTCTCGGACTTGCTGGTTTGGCCGAAGGGGCCGCCGCCGTAAGTGGCGCCGCGGTAGTAGGTGACGGTGGACTCCGAGTAGTTGTAGCCGCCGAGCAGTCGCAGACGCTCATTGATCGGCAAATCGACGGTAAAGCCGTAGCGCGATTTCTCGTAGTCCGGCTTTTCGGGATAGACGCCTTCCAACTCGGCGCGGACGGCGTCGGTCATCCGGTAACTGGCCATGTCCGTCTGGGTGAACCCATAATAGGCCGTCGCGCCATAGGCATGGGCGGGGGCGCGGGTCTTGATATCGACCACCCCGCCCAGGAAGCCCCCGTACTCCGCCGAGACGTTTGAATCGATCAGCTTGATCTCGCCGATGAGGCTGGAATCGACCCAGATGGACTGGGCCGAGGCCGCGCCGGCGACTTCGTCATAGTGCTGTGCGTTGGTGTTGAAGCTGTCGAGGCGCGAGTTCACGCCGACGCCGTCTAGCACGAAGAGGTTGTCCAGGTAGCTGGACCCGGAGATCGAGATGCGCGAGGGCCGCAGGTCTTGAAGGCTCTCGTCGTCAGCCATGCCCTCGTCAGCGCTGAACTGGACGGTCGGCGCCAGCTTCAGGAGTTGGTTGGCGTCGCCCGAGCCGGGAGCCCGGTCATGGACCGAGTCGCCGCTGAAGACTGTCGTGCCGGACTCGACGGCGGAGCCGAACCTGTAGGCGGTGGAGGCCTTGGACTCGTCAGCGACCACCACGGTTGGAATGGCGTCCTCGATTGAGGGTGTGGTTTGGGCCTGTGCGGCGCCGGCCAACAGAAGCGCCGCCGCGCTGGCGGAAGAGACGAGAACGATACGCATGATGGCGACCCAAACCCAAGCTGAAGGGGGCGCGAGGTACTCCTGATAAAATCTATATGCAACTCATTCTCAGTTGCGTTCTCAACAATCAGGTTCTATGCGACCCTCATGCCGTCCGAGTTTGCTTCCCCGCTCGCCAAGGCGGCGACCGGTCTGGTCGTCGCGGTCGTCCAACTGGGTCTGCTGGCGGGGCTGGCGGTAGACGCCGTCCAACCGCCTGCGCCGGACCAGGGCGGTGCGCCGGTAATCGAGCTGACGCTGACGCCGCGTGCGGCCTTTGACAGCGAGAACGGATCTGCGGACTCGACAGCGGCCAAGGCCGAAGCGCCTGCCGCGACGGCCCGGAAGACTCTGACGCCCAGCACTGCGCCTATGCTGCCGACGCCGAGGGTCACGCCGACGCCGGTGTTTCCGCTGGAGACGACGCCCGTCGCTCTGGCGTCCGTCGCCTCCACACCTCTCGCGACGATCCAGACGGAAGGGACGGGCCGGGGAGAGGCGGGGGCCGAGGGCGCGCGAGACTCGCGCCGGGGTATGACGGGCGGCGGCGCGGCGGCGACGTCCGGCGCCAATGCGGGCGCCCAGGTGGACGACTATTACGCCCAGGTTCTGCGGTGGGTGGAAACGCACAAGCGGCACCCCGGCGGCGTCATCGGCACGGTGACTGTGGCCTTCACCCTGGATCGGCGGGGGCGGGTCAGCAACGAGCGTGTATTGACCGGCAGCGGCCGGGCCGCGCTGGACGCCGCGACTCTGAGCCAGATCAGGGCCGCAGAACCCTTTCCCCGACCGCCGGCCGATACGACCTGGCGCACCCGCGAGTTCCGGGTGAGGCTGGATTATCGGCCGCGCGAGGGTGGGCGATCCGCGCGCTGAAGGTCAGACCGCGACCGCCGTCGTGTCGCGGATGAAGCCCCCGCCGAGGACGCGGTCGGGATCCGCGGGGTCGTACAGGGCGCAGGCCTGGCCGGGGGCGACGCCTTCTTCGCCCTGGTCGAAGACGATGCGGACGTCGCCGTCGATCAGGGCCAGGCGGGCGGGCGAGGGCTGGCGGGTGGAGCGGACGCGGGCCAGGACGGGGAGGCCGGACGCGGCGGCCTCGACGACGGTGGCTTCGTCGCCCAGCCAGTTGGTTTCTTCCAGCGTCAGACTGGCGGTCAGCAGGGCTTCGCGCGGGCCGACGATGACACGGCGGGTTTCCGGTTCCAGCTTGACCACGAACAGGGGCTCGCCCACCGCGACGTTCAGGCCCCGGCGCTGGCCGATGGTGTAGTCGGTGATGCCGGCGTGGCTTCCCAGCACCCGGCCGTCCATATGGACGATTTCGCCGGCCTCGCGGCCTTGCGGACGCAGGCGGTCGATCAGGGTGCGATAGTCGCCGGACGGGACGAAACAGATGTCCTGGCTGTCCGGCTTGGCGGCGATCTTCAGCCCCAGTTCGGCGGCGACGCCGCGCACCTGGGGCTTTTCCAGATCGGCTAAGGGGAAGCGCAGATAGTCGAGCTGGTCCTGGGTGGTGGCGAACAGGAAATAGGACTGGTCACGCGAATGGTCGATCGCCTTGCGCATCTGCGAGCGATTGCCGACGGCGGCGCGGCGGACGTAGTGGCCGGTCGCCATCGCCTCGGCCCCCAGGTCGCGAGCGACGTCGAGCAGGTCTCGGAACTTGACCGTCTGATTGCAGCGGATGCAGGGGACCGGGGTCTGGCCCTTCAGATAGGAGTCGGCGAACTGGTCGATTACCGCGTCCTTGAACCGGCTTTCGTAGTCCAGGACATAGTGCGGAATGCCGATCATCTCCGCGGCCAGACGGGCGTCGTGGATGTCCTGGCCCGCGCAGCAGGCGCCCTTCTTCTTCAGGGCCGCGCCATGGTCGTAGAGTTGCAGGGTCACGCCGACGACGTCATAGCCCGCCTTGTGCAGCAGGGCGGCGACGACGGTCGAGTCCACCCCGCCCGACATGGCTGCAACAATGCGCGCGCCGACAGGCAGGCCGACCGCCGCCCGCGCGCTCTCGACCGCCGCATCCATGTCGGTGCGGCGGATGTCAGGGACGGGACAGATGTCTTCGACCAGGGTCATGGCCGCCATTTAGTGCGGAACCGGCGCGATTTCGAGGCCGGTCAACGAAAAGGGCCGCATCCGTCGCCGGATGCGGCCCTCCTCGTCTTCGGGGGAACCCTTAGGAGCGGTAGCTCTGGATCCGCGTCGTACGCAGACCCTGCATGCCCCATTTGTCGATAGCCTTCTGCCAGGCGAGGAATTCTTCCGCCGTCAGGCGGTACTTCGCCAGGGCGTCGTCCAGGCTCAGCAGGCCGCCGCGAACGGCGGCGACGACCTCGGCCTTGCGGCGGATCACCCACCGGTCCGTATTGGACGGCGGAAGATCGTTCAGGGTCAGGGGCGTGCCAGTCGGTCCGACCACGTATTGTTCGCCTTTGCTATTCAGGCGTCGCTCTTGCAACATGGGCTTATGCCTCTTTCACCAACACCGTAGTGTCATGAATGTAGGCGGGGCCCGCTAAGGTCGGTTTAAGCGTCGTGGTGAAGGAACGAATAAAATCCTTCCCGACCCGAACGACTCTGTAAACCTTCCTTGAGCGACGATTCATTGAAACTAACGCTTACTTACTCGCCGATCAGCGTTTGATGTTGATCAGCTCGGCGAGCATTTCGTCCGCCGTGGTGATGATCTTGGACGAGGCCGAATAGGCTCGTTGGGTGGTGATCAGGCCGGTGAACTCAGCCGACAAATCGACCGTCGAGGATTCCAGCTGTTGGGCCTCCACCGTGCCGGCGCCGCCGGTGCCGGCCGCCTTCAGGTTGAAGGTGCCGCTTTCGAGGCTGACGGCGTAGGCGTTGCCGGAAACTTCCTTCAGGCTGTCGGGGCTGGGGAAGGTGGCGATGGCGACCTGGGCGATGCGGCGCATGACGCCGTTGTCGAAGATGGCGGTGACGAATCCGCCCTCGTCGATGGTGATTTCGCTCAGATTGCCGAAGGCTGTACCGTTGGTGACCGTCGACTGGACCACCGAGGCGGTGTTCAACTGGCTGAGGCCCCCAGCCGAGGTGTTCAGATCAAGGGTCACCGTCTGGGCCGCGATGCCCAGGCCGTCGGCCCATTTGACTTTTCCGTTGTCGGTCGGGTCAGCGGGGTCGATCGTGTTGTTGGGATCGGACTCGAGGAAGGACAGCGTCGCCTGTTCAGGGTCGTCGAACAAGCCGGTTCCGGCCGGCCAGGCTTGCATCGTCTCGATGTCGAGACGGCCTGACGGGGTGAAGGCGATCAGGCCGGTTTTGATCTGGCCGTTGGAGTAGGGCGCACCGGTCACGACGTCATCGGCGGGGACCGCGACCACTTCGGCGTACCACTGGTTCGGTTCGGCGCTCTTCAGGAAGCGGATTTCCAGGTTGCGCTGACCGCCCTTGGAGTCCGACACCGGGATGTTCATCTTGAAGTCGGGCTTGACGCCGACCGGGTTGTCATCGTCGGCGTTGTACATCGCCATCGAGTTGACCGAAGGGTCATACTTGGTCTTGGCGATGCCGTCCGTGGTGATGCCGATGTCGGCGAAGTTCAGGGCGAACGGCGTGCCCGCGACAGGCGGCGTGCCGCTGGTCGGCGTGATGGTGATGGCCGTCGCCGTGGCGGTGGCCGAACCGTTGGTTCCTCCTGAGGGAACGAAGCCAGTCAAAGCGCCGGCCGCATAGGTCGCGGTGCCGGTGATCTTGGTGATGCCGGTTTTGATCGTCACGTCGTAGGTGTTGGCGCCGGTCCGGACGTAGGAGACTTCCACGTCATGCTCGACGGGGGGAACGGCTGCGTCGTCGACGCCGGCGTATTTGTTTGCGCCCGCCGCACTCGAGACCGTCTGGGTCGAACGCAGGTTGGCGTTGACTTGGACGCGCGTCGTGGGCTCCGCCGTGCCGCCGACCTGACCGATATTGATCGACCGCAGGCGCGACAGGTCCGAAGGGTCGGTCGAGATGTCGCCGTTGGAATCGACGGGCCAGCCCTGCAGATAAAGACCGGCGCTGTTCTTCAGATAGCCAAGGTTGTCGACGCGGAAGGCGCCGGCGCGGGTGAACAGGCGCGTATCGGTGGCGCCGACGTTTTCGGCCTGGGTAGTGGTGACGAAGAAGCCCTGGCCGCTGACGGCGAGATCGGTGTTCTCGGTCGTGCGCTGCAGCTGGCCTTCTTGGCTGATGAACGTCCGGGTGGCGGACATGACGCCGCCTGCCGAGAAGGAACCGCCGGCGCGGGTCTGGCTGTTGACCAGAGTCTGGAACTCGCCCTGCGAGCGCTTGTAGCCGACGGTGTTGACGTTGGCGATGTTCTGGGAAATCGCCGCCAGGGCGGCGGAGTTGGCGGCCAGGCCGGACACGCCGGCCAGCATTGCGCTGTTCAAGCTCATGAATACGCTCCTTGAATGGAAGTCATCGGGAAGGCGGCGGAGCGCATCATGCGGCCGCCTGCTCGGTCGGGACGTCCGGATTCTCCGTATCGTCATTGTCTGCGTCGGCGGCCTTCTCGTTCAGCGAGATCACCGTCGAAAGCGGGAGTATGGAATCGCCGATCACCAGATAGGGGGCGCCGTCGTACATCTCGACGCCGGTGACGCGGCCGCGGATCAGGGCCTGGCTGTCGATTTTGGCGTTCTTGGCGTCGGTGGCCGCAACCTTCAGCGTATAGACGCCGCCGTCTTCGGCCGTGTCGCCGCCGGTCATCTTGCCGTCCCAGGTGAAGTCGTGCAGGCCGATGCCCTTCTCGGGGGCGTCACCTTCCCAGACCACCTTGCCGGTGCTGTCGACCACCTGCAGCTTCACCTTGTCGGCGGTGGCGCCCAGTTCGTAGCTCCAGGTCGCCTTGCCGTCTTCCAGCGACGTGGCGGTCCAGGCTGCGGTTACTTCCTTGCCGATATAGTTGGAGGCGTTGTCCAGGCCGCCGGCCGACTGGGCGGCGACCAGGCTGGTCAGCAGGTCGTTGGTCAGCAGTTGCTGCTCCACCCCGGCCATCTGGGTCAGCTGGGCGGTGAACTCATTGGAATCGAGCGGCGACAGCGGGTCCTGGTTCTTCATCTGCGTGGTCAACAGGGTCAGGAAGGTCTCGAAATTCGAGGCCAGCATTGTCGTGCCGCTGTTCAGGCGGCCGGCGGCGTCGACGGATGAAACGGCGGTGGCCATAGGGTCAGACCCTCACATCGACGCGGTCGCGCGTCTGGGAATGGTTGGTCCAGGCGCCCGGAGGGGGCGTGGCGGAAAGATCGGCCTGGTTGGTCAGGCGCGCGGCGCCGGCGAACAGGGATTGACGTTGCTGCTGCTCGCGGTCGAAACCGCCGCCGGACGACGTATCGCGCTGGGTGAAGTCGAGAGAGTCGCTGGCGACCTGGAAGCCGGCGTCCTGAAGCTGACGGCGCAGCTCGTCGGCCCGGCCGCGCAGCTCTGCGGCGGCGGCCGGATTGTCGAAGGCCAGACGGGCGGCCAGCTGTCCGTCGGCGCCGATCTCGAGGCTGACGTCGACGCGACCCAGATCCTCGGGCGTCAGGACCATGTCGAACCGGGTCGAGCGGCCTTCCAGTTTGCGTGCGATCTGTGCGGCGAGATGGGCCGTCGTTTCGATGGTGGCGCGGGACAGGGACGAGGCGGCGGTCTGGGTCGTGGTGGTCGCGCCATCGAGCGCACGGACTTCCGCCGGCGTGTCTACGGGCGTGGTCGGGTCGAGAGGCGGAACCGAGGCGTCTATGAGCGGCGCTGCGGTGGGCGTGATGCTGTCGGTCGCCGGTGCGATCTGACCCAGGCTGGCCTGTTGGGTCTGGCTCGTGCTCGGTGCGGCGTCGGCCATGACGACATGATCCGTGGCGAGGACGTCCGATCCGTTCAGCATCGGCCGAGCGCTATTGGTCGGTGCTGTGTTTTCAGGCGCGGAGCGCAAGGGCGTCGAGGGCGCGGGTGTGGTCGCTGCGACCTTGGTCGGCGGGGTCTGCGACGACTGATTGGCCTCAATCACGGGAAGGTCGGTTTCGGAAGCGTTTTGCTGAGGCGCTTCGACCTGGGTTTCGATCGCTCTGACCGCTTCGGCGATGACAAGATTGGACACGACGGCGGCGGTCTGAACCGGCGCGACGGTCTGGGCGGCGGCGGTTGCGACCTGGACGGCGATCTTCACCTCAGGCTTGGGCGAGGATGGGTCGGTCAGGCGAACCGCCTCGGCGACCTCGGCCTTGGCTGTGTTGGAGCCAGGCTTCGCCGCCGGCTTTTCGGGTGCAGTCAGCAAGGACGCGACGGCGGCTTCGGTCGCCGTCTGATTGGAGGGGCTGGAGACGCCGGACGGGGCCGCTGCGGGCCGATCGACTTTGACGAGCGTCGGTTCGGCGGATTTCGGCTGCGACTGTGGTGACGTCGTCGTCGTGTCCATTGTCGCGGGCGGGGGCGGGGGCGCCGGAGCGACGCTCGGCGTGAACAGGGGCGACTCGACGACCGTGGTAGCCGTCGGCGATGCGCTCACGGCGGGCGTATGGTCTTTGGAGGCCGCCTGTCGAGCCGGAGAGGGTTCCGGCGTTGCTGCGGCTGGCCTGGCCGCCGCAGCGCTGTCGGCCTTCAGATCTGAAGCCAGGTCGGCGATGCTTATGTCTTGGCCGATCTGACCGGCCGGCGTCAGGCGGGCGGTTTCGGTCACGTCGCCGAGGGCGGGCGCGTCGGATGCCGGAGCTGGCGCAGAAACAAGAGCAGGAGTTTGGACGGGCGCTGGGACGACGGCTTGTGGAGCAACTGGTTGAGCGGCGACGACGACGTCCGCAGCCGCGATGGCGGCGTCCGCCGTTTCCGCATCGTCGTTTGACGGAAGGAGCTCTGATGGCGCCGGTAAAGCCGCGACTTGGTCCGCAGCTTCGGCGGTCAGGTCGAGGGCCACGGGCGCGTCTTCTTCTGCTTCTACCGCCGCCAGGTCGGTGGTCGAGATCGTTTGCAGGGAGAGACGACCCGGCGCCCGTTGCGGCGTTTCGAGCTTTGTAGCGTCGGCCTGACCCAAACCTTGGAAGGCCTCTGCGAGTTTGGAGGAGAACAGATCGGCGACCTCGCTGTCCTGACTGCCGGGCGCAACAGCGGGCGTTCCGGCGGAGGCCGGAGGCGCTGAGGCGAACAGGGCGAATGCGGACGACATGGAGTGCAGGCGACTTTCAGGTCTGGGCGGCGCCTGCTGCGCCTGATTATTCGAACCGCCTGTCGCAAGGCGCGGGCCAGTTTCGTCAACGTTGATATTACACGAGAAAATCAAACTTGGCTGAGGGGCGGGGCGACCGGAGAGGCGTTTCTTGCCGTCCCTTCGCTACTTTTTGCCCGGCATCGAATGCATCGGTCCTGTGTCGAGTTCGTCAGTAGGTGGAGCCTTGGGTATCGCTATCGACACATTTGGCCCGAGGCTTGCGCACCTCACGGGTCATGAAGACTGCGCGATCCGCAATGTCGTGTGAAAACAACGCTCTGTTTGAGCGGGGGCGGCGCGTGGCCGGGCAAGATTTGCGCGCCGCAGGGCAGGGCCTGCCGGGTGAGGCGAGGGAGATGGTTCCATGTCGCTGACGTCCATCATGAACATCGCCACCACGGGTCTGCAGGCCGCGCAGACCCAATTGCGGGTGACGTCGGACAACATCGCCAACGTCAACACGGCCGGCTATGTCCGCAAGGTCGCCGATCAGGCCGCCGCAGTCACCGAGGGTTATGGCGCGGGCGTCGATGTCTCGCGCGTTCGTCTGGCCACCAACCGCTTTCTGCAAGCCGCAGGCATGGGCGCGAACGCGGACGCCGCCCGCCAGAATGTGCGGTACGAACTGTACGACCAGATTCAGACCCAGTTCGGCGACCCCAGCGGCGACGGGGGCTTCTTCGCCAAGATCGACAAGCTGTTCGCCAGCTATGCGACCCTGGGCGAAAGCCCGACGTCTTCGGCGGCGCGGCAGGACACGGTCTACAAGACCCAGGCGATGTTCAATGAAGCGGCGAACATTGCGGCGCAGATCCAGACGGCGCGGCAGGAGGCGGACAGTCGTCTGCTTAGCGCCGTCGATGCGGTCAATCCGCTGCTGGAGCAGATCGACAAGCTGAACAAGACGATCGCCGCCGGCTCGATCATCAACCAGGACGTGACCGGGGCCCAAAACGCCCAGCAGACGCTGATCAACGAGCTGTCCCAGTATATGGACGTCAAGATCGAGCCGCGGGCGAACGGCGGGGTGACGCTGCGGACCGGGACGGGGATGACATTGGTCGGCGACGGGCATGCGGTGCTGTCGTACAAGGCTGCGGGGACCGTCGATTCCATGACGGCCTTCTCGGACATTATGGTCACAGAGCCCAACGGGACGCGCTGGCCGCTGCTGGACGGCGTGTCGTCAGGGGAGATCCGCGGCCTTGTCGAACTGCGCGACACCGACGCCCCGGCGGCGGCAGCCCGCCTGGGCGAGCTGACGGCCAAGTTGGCGGACGAGCTGAACCGGGCGCACAACGCGAACAGCAGCGTGCCCGCTCCGACCCTGCTGAGTGGTCGAAACACCGGTCAGTCTCTGACGACCGCCCTGACCGGCTTCACCGGTACGACCACGATCACGGCGGTGGACAGCGCGGGGGTGGTCCAGGCCTCGGCCCAGATCGTCTTTTCCGGCGCCACCATGACCGTCAACGGCGTGGCCGCAGATCCGACGACCTTCCTGGCCACGGTCAACGCTCAACTGGGGGGCGAAGCCACGGTCGGCTTCTTTGACGGGCAACTGCGGATCGAGGGCCAGGGCGGCAACGGCGTCGCTGTGGCGGACAATGCGACCACGCCCAGCAGCAAGGGCGGACGCGGCTTCTCCCACTGGTTCGGGCTGAATGATCTGGTCAGCACGACGACGCCCACCTTTTACGACACCGGCCTGACGCTGACGTCGCAGCATGGCTTTGACGCTGGGGAAAGCCTGACTTTCCGCATCGGCAGCGCCTCCGGCGCCCGGTTGCGAGATGTCACCATTCCCGTGCCGACGGGAACGGGCACGATGGGCGAACTGCTGACCGCGCTGAACGATCCGGTTGCGGGCGTGGGGCGGTACGGCGCCTTCAGCCTGGATTCTGCTGGGACGTTGAGCTTCAAAGCCTATGACGCCGCTTCCACGACCCTGAGCGTCGTCAAGGACAATACGACCCAGACCCCTTCGGGCGTGACGATGTCGCAACTGTTCGGCCTGGGCGAGACGGGTGCGACGCGCGCCGGCGCCTATTCCGTCCGCAGCGACATCCAGAAGGATCCGGAAAAGCTGGCCCTGGCCCAGTTGAACCTGTCGGCGGCGGCGGGCACCTCGGCCCTGAGCAAGAATGACGGTCGCGGCGGACTGCTGCTGGCGGACGCTGGCCGCAAGAACGTCAGCTTCGCCGCCGCCGGTGGCAACAGCGGCGGGACCAAGAGCCTGTCGGCCTATGCGGCGGACTTCGCGGGCGACATCGGCGGCAAGGCCTCGGCGGCGAAAACCGCCAGCGAGACTGCAACGGCTATCGCCCAGGAAGCCGATAATCGTCGCAACGCCTCCGAGGGGGTCAATATGGACGAGGAGCTGGTCAATATGACCACCTTCCAACAGGCCTACAACGCCTCCGCTCGCCTGATCCAGGCGAGCAAGGACATGTACGACGTGCTGATCGGGATCCTGCAATGACGCGTGTCGCCACCTTCGGAAATTATCAGTCCGCGCTGCTCAACCTGATGAGCGCCCAGAACCGCGCCGAGCAGGCTCAGCAGCGGATCGACAGCGGGACCATCGCCACCGACATGTCCGGCTATGGTCGAGGCGCCGAGCAACTGACCAGTCTGACCTCGACACAGGCGCGGCTGGACGGGTTCATCGGCGCCGGAGAGAGCGCTGCGGCGCGGCTGAGCGCGCAGGACTTGGCCATGAACCGCATCTACGACGCCGGCTCGGCGGCGCGGGAGGCCATCGCTAACGGCATCGCGGCGGGCAACATCACCAATATGATGACCGAGCTGGGTCTTCAGTATCAGACCGTCCAGAGCGGATTGAACGCCGAGCATCAAGGCGCTTATCTGTTCGGCGGCGGGCGCGGTGATGCGCCGCCGGCGACAGCCGCGACAATGGCGGCCCTGGCCGCCGCGCCTTCGACCGCCTCGACCTTCGCCAATGACGACCTGAAGCAGAAGTCGCGCATCGACGAAAACACCATGGTCGAGACGGGCTTTCTGGCCAATGAAATCGGCGGGCCTCTGACGGAGGTGTTCCGCAACATGCAGGCCTATCAGAACGGAACTCCGGTCATCATCGGCGGCGTCACCTATACGCCGACAGGTCCGGGAACCCTGACCGGGCAGCCCGGTGCGACCGTCGTCGCTTTCCTAACCGCCCAAATGGGCGAATTCAGCAAAGCCAACGAGGGTCTGACGAATCAGACCGCCAAGAACGGACTGGTTCAAAACCAGGTTGAGGCGGCGCTAGATGCGCACGAATCCCAGAAGCTGGCCCTCGACAAGCTGATGACCGACAAGGCTGGCTATGACCCGGCCCGGGCGATCACTGACCTGCAGGCGGCCCAGGTGGCGATCGAAGCCTCGGCCCAGGTGATCAACTCGCTCCGCAATACGTCGCTGCTTGATCTTCTGCGCTAAGCGGTCGGTCTGGAAGGAAAAGATACGGCTCAGCTGGACGATGATGCGTCGAGAACGTATCATGAACATATGGCGCGTCTCGATCTTCGGAAAAAGCTGTCGATCCTCGCGGATGCAGCCAAATACGACGCCTCCTGCTCGTCCTCCGGAACCTCCAAGCGGGACTCGGTCGGGGGCAAGGGGATCGGGTCGACCGAGGGCATGGGCATTTGCCACGCCTATACGCCTGATGGGCGATGCGTCAGCCTGCTGAAGATATTGCTGACCAATTTCTGCATCTACGACTGCGCCTATTGCATCAACCGGGCGTCGTCGAATGTGGAGCGGGCGCGGTTCGACGTCGACGAGGTGGTTGACCTTACGCTGAACTTCTACCGCCGGAACTATATCGAGGGGCTGTTCCTGTCGTCCGGCGTGATCCGGACCAGCGACTATACGATGGAACAACTGGTCCTGGTGGCCAAGACGCTGAGGGAGGTCCACGACTTCCGCGGCTATATCCATCTGAAGCTGATCCCTGAGGCCGATCCGAAACTGGTGGAAATGGCGGGGCTGTACGCCGACCGCTTGTCAGCCAATATCGAACTGCCGCGCGACGAGGCGCTGGCGCGGCTGGCGCCCCAGAAGGACGTCGGGGTCATCAAGAAGGCGATGAGCCAGGTGCGGCTGGGTGTCGAGGCGGCCAAGCCGGGCAAGCGCGACAAGATCAAGCCGCCCAAGTTCGCGCCGGGCGGTCAGAGCACCCAGCTGATCGTGGGCGCCGACGGCGCGCCGGATACCGAGATCCTGGACCGGAGCGCGTCCCTGTATGGCGGCTATGGATTGAGGCGGGTCTATTATTCGGCCTTTAGCCCGATCCCGGATTCCAGCTCGATCCTTCCGCTGTCCAAGCCGCCGCTGATGCGGGAGCATCGGCTGTATCAGGCCGACTGGCTAATGCGCTTCTACGGCTTTTCCGCGCCCGAGATCGGGGAGGCGACCGACGGGGGAATGCTGGACCTGGCGATCGACCCGAAGCTGGCTTGGGCGTTGAACAAGCGCGCCCAGTTTCCCGTCGATGTGAACCGGGCTCCGCGCGAGATGCTGCTGCGGGTGCCCGGGCTGGGGGTGAAGGCGACGGACCGGATCGTGGCGGTGCGCCGATATCGGACGCTGAGGCTGGAGGATGTCGGACGGCTGACGCGGTCGGTGGAGAAGCTGCGGCCGTGGATTACGGCGCTGGACTGGACGCCGGGAGGGCTGACCGACGCAGTGGACCTGAAGGCGCGGCTGACGACGCGGGCGCCGGAACAGTTGAGCCTGTTCTGATGCGGACGGCGGTGCTGACGTCGGAGACGGATTTCGAGGGGTGGAGGGCCGCAGCGCGCGAGATGCGGCTGGCGGGGGTGGAGCCTGCGGCGGGGCGGTTCGTGGTGGAGGGAGCGGCTGTTCAAGGTGGCTTGTTCGAGGAGGCGGCGAAGTTTTCTGACCCGCCCGCCACACTTCGTTGTCCTCGAAAAGAGCGAGAATTCTCGGTTCCGAAAGCCTTCGTGGATCTGGCGCGTGAGGTGATCCTGCATCGGTCGGCCGACCGGTTCGACCTGCTGTATCGACTCCTGTGGCGGCTGAGGGACGAGCCGGACCTGATCAAGGTCATTTCGGACCGGGATGTCGCGGATGCGCTGGAGCGGGCCAAGAACGTCAGTCGGGCCTCGCACAAGATGAAGGCCTTCGTCCGGTTTCGTCAGGTCGAGGACGCGCAGGGCGAAGCCTGGGTCGCCTGGTTCGAGCCGCCGCACCGGGTGCTGGAGAAGACCGCCCCCTTCTTCCAGCGGCGGTTCACGACTATGCGGTGGTCGATCCTGACGCCTGACGGTTCGGCCCACTGGGATAGGGAGCGGCTGAGCTTCGGGCCGCCGGCCACACGCGACATGGCGCCGGCTGAGGACGAGATTGAGGAATTCTGGAAGACTTACTACGCCTCGACCTTCAATCCCGCACGGTTGAAGGTGAAGACGATGCAGGCAGAGATGGCCAAGGGCTATTGGAAGAACCTGCCCGAGGCGGCGCTGATCCCGGAACTGGTGGCGGCGTCGTCGGTTCGGACCGATGTCATGGTCGCCACGCCCGCCCCCGAACCCAACGTCCGTTTCGCCCGCGTTGTCGCGCGAGACCTGCACGCGGCGCGACCGGACGTGGAGGCGGTTGCAGACAGTCTGGCTGATGTCGAACGCGGGGTTCAGGCCTGTCGGCGCTGTCCGCTTTATCGCGACGCGACTCAAGGGGTGTGCGGCGAGGGGCCGAAGACGGCGCGATTGATGATCGTCGGCGAACAGCCGGGCGATCAGGAGGATCTGGCGGGACGGCCGTTCGTCGGGCCGGCGGGCCAGGTGCTGGACGCCGCGCTGGAAGAGGCGGGGATTGATCGGTCGGACGTCTATGTCACCAACGCGGTGAAGCATTTCAAGCACGAGCCGCAAGGCAAGAGGCGACTGCACAAGACGCCGAATGCGGGGGAGGTCCAGGCCTGCCGTTGGTGGCTGGACGCCGAGCGTCGGCTGATCCAGCCCAAGGTGGTGCTGGCCTTGGGAGCGACGGCGGGGTTGGCTGTGCTGGGGCGCAAGCCGGCGGTGATGCAGGAGAGGGGGCGGGCGCTGGCGCTGGACGACGGCTCGGTCGGACTGGTGACGGTTCACCCGTCTTATCTGCTACGGCTGCCCGATGTGGCGGCGAAGGCCGAGGCGCGCCGTGGACTTGTTGATGATCTGATCGCGACGCAGCGTCTTATGAGCTGAAGACCCGAACGAATTTCGGGCGGCGGCGTTTGCATAGGTCGCCAGCGTGGCGGTTAGGGGAGATCAGATGAGGCGCGCAGGTTCGACACAGTGCGAAAGGAAAGCGCCGCACAAATGTCATCGCACGTTGACTTCAACTGGAGCCTTGACCATTAGGCGGTTCAGGATTTCGGCTGTTCCTTGCGTGGGTTGGGATCACCTGAAGCCAGTTCTGACTTCCGGGGCGCGATGAGCCAGACCGATTACGAAATCACGGATGCGGGCGATGGCGCGGCGAAGCTGCGCCTTGTCGGCGACTGGACGACGACCGCCTTGGGGCGGCTGCCTCAGCGACTGGACAAGGATCTGGACGGCCGCAAGATCGCGAGCGTAGACACCCGAGACCTGGGCCGGTTCGACACGGCCGGCGCCCTGGCTCTTGTGCAGGCGTCGCATTGCGGCGTGCCCAAGTCGGCGTGGACGGATCGGCCCGAAGCCGGGCGCATCTACACGATGATCGAGACGCTGGAGCGCAAGAGCTCAGCGCCGCCCCCGCAGCCGGACGCCTTTACCCGCAGCTTCGCCAAGATCGGGCGCGGGGTTTATGATTTCGGGGCAGAGGCCATGCTGTCCCTGGCCTTCCTGGGACGCCTGATGGAGGCCGTGGTCGAGGCGGCGAAACATCCCCGCGGCATCCGCTGGCCCGCCTGGGTCAGTCAGGGCGAGCGGGCGGGTCTGGACGCGATCCCGATCGTGATGGTGACGAACTTCTTCATCGGGGCGGTGGTGGCCTTTATCGGGGTGGACCTGCTGACCGACTTCGGCGCCCAGGTGTTCGCGGTGCAACTGATCGGCGTGGCCATGTTCCGCGAGTTCGCCGTGGTGATCGCCTCGGTCCTGCTGGCGGGGCGCTCGGCCTCGGCCTTCGCAGCCGAGATCGGGTCGATGCGGATGAACCAGGAGGTCGACGCCATGCAGGTGATGGGCGTCAATCCGTTCCAGGCCCTGGTGATCCCGCGCGTGGCCGCCCTGGTGCTGATGCTGCCGTTGCTGACCTTCATGGGCATGATCGGGGGTCTGATGGGCGGGCTCATCGTCTGCTGGACATCGCTGAACCTGGGACCGGCCTTCTTCTTCCAGCGGTTGGTCGAGGACGGGAACATGGCCCAGCACATGATGGTGGGGCTGGTGAAGGCGCCGGTGTTCGCCCTGGTGATCGCGGCCATCGGCTGCCGTCAGGGGATGTCGGTGGCGGGCGATGTGGAAAGCCTGGGACGGCGGGTGACGGCGGCGGTGGTGCAGGCGATCTTCGCCATCATCCTGCTGGACGCCGTCTTCGCCCTGGTCTTCCTGGAGCTGGACATATGACCGACGCGACGATGTCAGCCGCCGCGCCGGAGGACCAGATCGAGAACCTGATCGAGGTGCGCGGGCTCCTGAGCCAGTTCGGCGACAGGACTATTCACGAGAACCTGGACATCGACCTGAAGCGGGGCGAGGTCATGGGGGTGGTCGGCGGTTCCGGCGCGGGCAAGACGGTGCTGCTGAACACCATCATCGGCCTGAAGGAGCCCGAGGGCGGGTCGGTGAAGGTGCTGGGCTATGACCGCGCCACCCTGACCGGCGATCAGGCGGCGGACATCGAACAGAGGACGGGGATACTGTTTCAGCAGGGGGCCTTGTTCTCGTCTCTGACCGTTCTGGAGAACGTGGCGTCCCCCCTGGTCGAACATACCAGACTGCCCAAGTCGACCATGTATGAACTGGCCGAGCTGAAGATCGCCATGGTCGGTCTGAAGCCAGAGCACCATCATCTGAAGCCGGCCGAGCTGTCGGGCGGGATGAAGAAGCGCGCCGGGCTGGCGCGGGCGCTGGCGCTGGATCCGGAGCTGGTGTTCCTGGACGAACCGACGGCGGGCCTGGACCCCATTGGTGCGGCGGCGTTTGACGAACTGATCCGGCAGTTGGCGGACGACCTGGGCCTGTCCGTCTTCATGATCACACACGACCTCGATAGCCTGTACGCCATCTGTGACAAGGTGGCGGTGCTGGCGGACAAGCGGGTCGTCGAAAAGGCCACGGTGCAGGAGCTGGAACGCTCCGATCATCCGTGGATCAAGGAATACTTCCTGGGGCCGCGCGGTCGCGCGGCCACCAAGGCGGCTTGAGGAGAGCCACGTATGGAAAGAGACGCACACTACGCCGCCGTCGGCATCGCCACCGTCGCCCTGTTGGCGGCTCTGGCGGTGTTCACGATCTGGCTGGCCCGGTTACAGTTCAACAGCGACTATGACCTGTACGACATCGTCTTCTACGGACCGGTCAACGGGCTGTCGGAAGGCGGCGAGGTGCACTTCAACGGCATCCGCGTCGGCGAGGTGACCGACCTGAACATCGACACCAAGCGCGGCGACCAGGTCATCGCCCGGGTGCGGGTGGACGGCACGACGCCCGTCCGCGTGACCTCGCGGGCCCAGCTGGAGCCGCAGGGCATCACGGGGCTGAACTACATCCAGATCACGGCCGGCTCACCCAACAGCGCCCTGCTGAAGGACCAGTATCCCGACAATGTCGTGCCGGTGCTGCAAAGCCAGCCGTCGCCGATCGCCGAGCTGCTGAGCGGGTCCGGCACGGTGCTGGCCCAGACGGTGGATGCGCTGAACCGGATCAACCGGGTCATGTCCGACGACAACATCCGCAGCTTCTCGACCAGCGTGAAGAATGTCGAGGCCCTGACGACCGAACTTGAGGCGCGCAAGGCCATCTTTGCCGAGTTGGAAGCGGCGGTGAAGAACGCCAACGCCACCATTCTGGAATATCAGGGACTGGCGGCCGACATGCGCGCCGTCGTCAACACAGACGGCCGTGAAGCCATCGCCAACATCAACCAGGCGACGGCGGAGGCGCGTGTCGCCATCGCCTCGGCCAATCGCTCGATCACCGGACTGGAGCGGCCTTTGGGCGACTTCGCCACCTCCAGCCTGCCGCAACTGAGCGGGACCATAGAGGAACTGCAGGAGGCGACCCGGTCGCTTCAGGCCCTGATCGACGACGTCCGCGCCAGCCCGCGCGACTTCATCGGCAAACCGCAATCGAAAGAGCTGGAGGTGCAGCCGTGATCCGTTCCCTGGTCCAACTGGGCGCCGTCGTCGGCGTGGTGGTCTCCCTGAGCGGCTGTTCGCTGCTGTCCACGCCGGATCCGGTGCAGAACTACCGGTTCGGCCTGCCGCTGGACGCCCCCTCGGTCGAGGGCGACACGCCCGCGCCCCTGTCGGTGTCGATCCGCCGGATCGAGTTTCCGGAGGCGACCGGCGACGACCGGATTCTGGGAGTCACCGGGACCGAGACGGCCTATATCGGCGGCGCGCGCTGGGTGTCGCCGGCTTCGACCCTGTTCGACGACAGCCTGAAGGCGGCCTTCGCCAATCGGGCGGACCAGATCCGCGTCCTGGGCCGGCGCGAGCCCGGCACGCCGCCGCTGGTGCTTCAGGTGTCGGTGACGACGTTCGAGGCGCGCTATGCTGCGCCGGGGGCGACGCCGGATGTGGTGATCACGGCCCGCGCACAGCTGCGGTCGACGCCTGAACGCCAGGCGGGCGGCGCTGCGATCCGTCCCGAACAGGCGCGGTCGGTGGAGCGCGTCTTCACGGTGACCCAGCCGGCCGGGGAGAACCGGGTCTCGGCCATCGTCGCCGCCTTCGACACGGCGACGCGGGACATCAATACCCAGATCGCCGACTGGACGATTCAGTCGGCGAAGTGAAGGCTCAGGTGACCCACTGGAGGGACTCGGCTTCGACCGGGTTCCTATAGGCGGCGTCTTCGCGCTGGGCGCGGAGAAGGGCGGCCTTTGAGGCGAAGTAGAAGGCGGACGGGCGATCCGGGTCGCCGGCGAAGACCAGCGGCAGGTGCGGGCTGCGGCCCTCCAGCCGCTCCAGTATGGCCACGTCCTGACGCAGGAAGGTCCGGCCCCAGGCCGACAGCAGCGGGCTGCCGAACCGCAGGGCGGCGACCGAGCAGAGGATCAGGTTGCGGATCACGACGTCGCCTTCCGCCTGGGGGGTGACGGTGGTCAGGTTGATCAGTTCGAACCCGCGCGCGGTGACGCGCTCCAGCCGGATCGAGGGCAGGCGGAACTCGATACTGACCTTGCGGTCCTCGGACACCAGATCATAGGCGGGGGTGGAGGCGAAGGCGTCGGCCGCGACGGCGGTGAAGCCGAAGGGCGAGGGGCTGTAGCGCTTGGTCTTGGTGCGTCGCGCCTGACTGCGCCACCACCAGGCGTTATGGATCATCGGCACATGGGCCGGGTCCAGCAGGCCCAGGACCGCCTGGTCGTAGTCGGCGCGCGCGGGGGCCTTGGAATAGGCGATCAGGGCCAGGGGCGCCTCGGGCGTCGGAGGCAGGTCCGGCGGGGCGACGTCGCTGGCGGGGCAGGCCCAGATCAGTCCGAGCCGGTTGATCAGTCGCCAACCGCCGCAGGCGGTCGTCTGGACGGCGGCCGGGGCCACCGTGGCGGGCAGGTCGATCCATTCGCCGTGCAACTGGGCCCGCGAGGCGGTTCGGACCCGTGCGGCGCGTACGGGGTACCAGGCGTGGATCGGGGCGCCGAAGCGGCGGTCACCGGGCTGGCGCGCCATCAGACGGGCGCCGAGGTCGAGCGGGGCTTCTGGCGAGGAAGGGCCGTCGGAGTCTGCGGGCCGCGTCCGGAGCGAAGTGGCCATGTGACGAAGGTCGCCTGTTCACCGTTGGAAACGGGGAAGGCGCCCCGGGGTCGCACCCGGAGGTCACGAAGGACCTGCGGGTCATCGACACTAGCGGGCGCGTCGTCGCCCAACAAGGTTCGATTAGGCGGCCCCCCGAACGGGTGGAGATCAGGCCGCCTTCAGCCCCTCTGCCACCGTGTAGGCGGCCTCGGTCTTGGCGGCGACCTCGTCCAGGGTGACGCCGTCGGCGAGTTCGATCAGCTCCAGCCCCGCGCCGTCAGGCTTGACGTCGAAGGTGGCCAGATCGGTGATGATGCGGCTGACCACGCCCGTGCCGGTCAGGGGAAGGGTGCAGGATTTCAACACCTTGGACTGACCATGCTTGTTGGCGTGTTCCATGACCACGACCACACGCTTGACGCCGGCGACCAGGTCCATGGCGCCGCCCATGCCCTTCACCAGCTTGCCGGGGATCATCCAGTTGGCGATATCGCCGTTCTGGGCCACCTCCATGGCGCCCAGGATGGACAGGTTGATATGGCCGCCGCGGATCATGGCGAAGCTGTCGGCGCTGCTGAAGTAGGACGACTCCGGGATCTCGGTGATCGTCTGTTTGCCGGCGTTGATCAGGTCGGGATCCTCGTCGCCCTCATAGGGGAAGGGGCCCATGCCCAGCATGCCGTTCTCGGACTGGAGGGTCACGGTCATGCCGGCGGGGATGTAGTTGGCGACCAGGGTCGGGATGCCGATGCCCAGGTTCACGTAGAAGCCGTCTTGCAGCTCCTGAGCGGCGCGCTCGGCCAGTTGTTCGCGAGTACGAGCCATTATGCGGTCTCCCGGCTGCGGACGGTGCGCTGCTCAATGCGCTTCTCGGACACCGTCTGGACCAGGCGATCGACATAGACGCCGGGCGTGTGGATGTGGTCGGGGTCCAGCGAGCCGACGGGGACGATCTCCTCGACCTCGACGACGGTGACCTTGCCGGCGGTGGCCATCATCGGGTTGAAGTTGCGGGCGGTCTTGCGGAAGACGAGGTTGCCGCGCTCGTCGGCCTTCCAGGCCTTGACGATGGAGAGGTCGGCGATGAGGCCGGTCTCCATGACGTAGTCGCGACCGTTGAAGTTGCGGACCTCCTTGCCCTCGGCGACCAGGGTGCCGACGCCGGTGGCGGTGAAGAAGGCTGGGATGCCGGCGCCGCCGGCGCGGATACGCTCGGCCAGGGTGCCTTGCGGGTTGAACTCCAGCTCCAGCTCGCCGGCCAGATACTGGCGCTCGAACTCCTTATTCTCGCCGACGTAGGACGAGATCATCTTGGCGATCTGGCGGGTGCCGAGCAGCTGGCCCAGGCCGAAGCCGTCGACGCCGGCGTTGTTGGAGATGACCGTCAGGCCCTTGACGCCGCTGTCGCGCAGGGCGGCGATCAGGTTTTCGGGGATGCCGCACAGGCCGAAGCCGCCGGACATGACCGTCATGCCGTCGAAGGTCAAACCCTCCAGCGCGGATGTGACGTCAGCGTAGATCTTACCCATCGCTCTCCCTTTTCACTGCCTGATGAATATCGGCGCGTTTGACCACGCGTAACGCGGAGGGGGGCGGGGGGCAAGTCGGGAGGAGGAAGAGGCGCTGCATTTTACACGGAATCCACTCGATAATTTTTGAGTCTATTTTCGTGTATTTTCCGACGTGCGGAGCCGGGGACGGAAGTGTCGGAAATCTGCGTGTGGCCTGCCTTATAGAACCTCGTTCTCGTTGTCCCGGATGTGGGCGCTGCCGCCCGTCGTTCAAGGCCCGTGCATCCGTAAATGACGGTCGGGCGTATTGAGAGAACAAGCCTAGCCACGGACGCCCCATGAGCCTGACCAATGTCGCCATTCGCCAGCTGCAGGACGCGCCCTTTCCCGACTTCGTGACCCGCCCGGCGATCGACAGTCTGGTCACGGAGGCGCGCAAGCGGCTGGACCGCGACGGTCCCCACGATCAGGCGGCGTTCGCACGCGAGATGGCCGAACGGGTCATCGCCGAACATGCGGATGCGGCGAACCGGCAGCATTACGAACTGCCGCCCGAGTTCTTCCGCCTGTGTCTGGGCGAGCGGCTGAAATATTCGTGCTGCCTGTATCCAACCGGAACGGAGACGCTGGACCAGGCTGAGGTGGCCGCCTTGCTGGAGACCTGCGCCCACGCCGATCTGGCGGACGGCCAGACCATTCTGGAAATGGGCTGCGGCTGGGGCTCGCTGTCGCTGTGGATGGCCGAGACCTATCCCCGGGCGCGGATCACGGCCGTATCGAACAGTCATGGCCAGCGCAAACATATCGAAGGCCAGGCCAGGGCGCGGGGGCTGAGCAATCTGACGGTCGTGACCCAGGACATGAACCTGTTCGACACCGACCAGAGGTTTGACCGGATCGTCTCGGTCGAGATGTTCGAGCATATGGCCAACTGGCGCGCCCTGCTGACCAAGGCGAAGTCCTGGCTGAAGCCCGAGGGGCGGATGTTCATCCATGTCTTCACCCACCGCGACGCCCCCTATCGGTTCGACCACACCGACAGCGGCGACTTCATCGCCCAGCATTTCTTCACCGGCGGGATCATGCCTAGCCATGGGCTGATCCGGCAGTTTCCCGACCTGTTCGCGGTCGAGCAGGAATGGACCTGGAACGGCGGCCATTATGCCCGAACCGCCAATCACTGGCTGGCCAATATGGACCGCGAAGCGCCCCGGATCGCGGTGTTGATGCGCGAGACCTATGGCGACGACGCCAAGCTTTGGACCCGGCGCTGGCGGCGTTTCTACCTGGCGACCGCCGGTCTGTTCGGCAACGACGAGGGCCGCACCTGGGCGGTCAGCCACTATCGCCTGAAACCCGCCTGAGGAGTTTGTCGTGATCAAATATGTCTTCGCCTATCTGGGCGCCGGGATCACCTTCGCGGTGATCGACGCCGTCTGGCTGACCACCATGACCAACCGCTTCTACAAGCCCGTGCTGGGGCCGATCCTGGCGGACAAGCCGGACATGAGGGCGGCGGTTCTCTTCTATCTGATCTCCATCGCGGGGACCGTGTTCCTGGCCATCGCCCCGGCCCTGAAGGACGGAAGCTGGACGCGGGCGGCGATCAATGGGGCGGCGTTGGGCTTCGTCGCCTACGCCACCTACGACCTGACCAACCAGGCGACGCTGGAGATTTGGCAGACCAAGCTGACGGTCGTGGATCTGATCTGGGGCACGGTCCTGACCACAGTGTCGGCGACCGGCGGCTATTTCGCCGCGCGTTGGGCCGAGGGGCGTTTCGGCTGAGGTCGCTGTCGTCGGGCTGTCTTTCGCCTGACACGGGACCGGCATGGCGCAGGTCGGGGTCGTTAAGCTATAGCTAACCCTGTTTTCGACGGGGGCGGTCTTGCGCGCAGGCATCAACGGATTGACGGCGGCCCTGGTCGTCGGGGTCGTGATTGGCCTGATGCTGACGCCGGACGGGCGCGACTGGCTGCGGCATCCGACCCTGATGCTGGGTGGGTCGGCCAACGCTTCGGCCAGCCCGCCGACCGCTATGGCCCCGGTCGAAAGCCTGACGCCCGCGCCTGCCGCCAAGGCGACAGTGACGCCGCTGAAGACGCGGCTCGCGCGGGGCGAACTGAGGATCGGGGTGTTCGGGGATTCGATGGCGGACGGTCTGTGGGCCGCCCTGTACCGTGACCTGCATGGCGAGACGGGGGTCGCGGTGACCCAGTTCAGCGCGGTCTCCACCGGCCTGTCGCGCTATGACTATGTGGACATCCAGGCCAAGACAGCGCGGCAGTTGAGCGAGACGCCGGTCGATGCGGCGGTGGTGATGTTCGGGACCAATGACGCCCAAGGCATCAGCCTGGACGGGGTCATCCATGATTTCGGCACGCCCGGCTGGAAGGCGGCCTATGGGAAGCGGATCGACGATCTGGTCGGTCTGATGAGGTCCAGGGACGTGGTCGTCTATTGGGTCGGGCTGCCGAAGATGAAGCGGGCCGGGTTCGACGCCAAGATGGCGGTGATCAACTCCGTGGTGCGCGAACGGATGACGGCCCTGGGCGTGCCCCTGATCGAGACGACCGGCGTCACCGCCGATGCGGCGGGCGAGTACGCGGCCTATCTGCCGGGCGCCAACGGGCGGCCGCAGCTGATGCGGGCCAATGACGGGATTCACATGACCATGGCCGGCTATCGCCGCATCGGCGCGCCGGTGGCGGAACGGCTGAAGCGCGACGCGGGCCTGGATGCGGCGGCGGCTCAACCGCAGACGACCGGCTGACCATGAATCTGGGGGGCGCGGGGGCGGCGGTGCTGATGCTGGGGATGCAGAGCGGGACCGAGGTTCCGTATGTGCCCATGCCCGCTCCTGAGGCGGGGGCATCGGTCTGTCCTAAAGGGATCTGCGGCGTCGAGGCGCTGGAGGGGGTGTTCGAAGCCTTGGCGGCGACCGAGGCGGGGACGCGGGACCGGCCGGTTCACATCCTGCAAATCGGCGACAGCCATACGGCGGGGGATCGGATCACCGGCGCTTTGCGCGCCAGGATGCAGGCCCGGTTCGGGGCGGGCGGGCGCGGGGTGTTGCCGCCGGGCGTGCCCTATGCCGGCTATGCGCCGATGCAGGTCGAGATGACGGCGACCGATTGGCCGATGCGGACGGATGTGCTGGCCAGAGGAGTCATGCCGATAGGTGTCGGCCTGAGCGGCGGCGAAGCCGATGTCAGCGACGGCGCAACACTGACGATTACCGCCGAGCCGAACGGAGCGTTTGATCAGGTCCAAATCTGCGGCGAGGCATGGCAGGCGGACGGCGAACTGACCCTTACCGCTGGCGCCGAAACGCAGACGATGGGTTTCGCGGTCCGCGAAGACGAGGCGTCGCAACCTGAATGCCAGACGGCTACATTCGACAAGCCGCAGACGCAAATCGATATCCGACCGACGGGGCGTCTGAAGCTCTACGACGTGCGACTGACGCGACGGGCTGCGGGCGTACAGGTGTCGAACTTGGGCGTCGTGGGTGCGACGATGCAGGACCTCGCCTTGCGCGACAGCAGTATCGCCTGGCTAGAACTCGCGGCTTGGACGCCGGATTTGATCATCTTGGCCTTTGGAGTGAACGAGGGGTTCGCTCCGAACCTCGACCCCCGCGAATATGAACTCTGGCTCCGACAGGCCCTGATGGTGGTCCGATCCATGGATGCGCCTGTATTGATCCTCGGCGCGCCCGAGGGATTGAAGCCCGGAACCGTCGGACCGTGCGGCGGGCGATCAGCGCCGGAGGCTCTGGCGGTGGTGCGGGACGTGCAGCGGCGCATCGCGGCGGAGCTGGGCGTCGCCTACTGGGACTGGTACGGACGGATGGGGGGCGACTGTTCGGCGGAGCGGCTGGCGACCCTGTCCGAACCCTATATGCGGCCCGACCGGGTGCACTTCACCTCGATCGGAGCGGAGTGGATCGGCGGGGTGCTGAGCGACGATCTGATGGGGGCCTATGACCGCTGGACGGTGGCGCAGGGGGAGGCGGACTGATGCTGTTTCCGACCCTGGCCTTCGCGGTCTTCTTCCTGTTCGTCTATCTGGTCAGCTGGAGTCTGGATCGGGAGAACGGGCGGCGCAAACTGTTCCTGCTGCTGGCCAGCTGGTTCTTCTACGCCCAGTGGGACTGGCGGTTCGTCGGCCTGCTGATCGCCTCGGCCGTGTTGAACTGGGGCGTGGCCGCCCTGATCGTGCGCAGCGACCGGGCGGGTCGGCGCAAACTGTGGGTCGGCCTGGGGGTGGCGGCCAATCTGGTGATCCTGGGTTTCTTCAAGTATTACGGCTTCTTCGTCGAACAGGCCGTTGATCTGTTGGCGCAATTTGGATGGGAGCGTGACCTGCCGTTGTTGCAGGTGGTGCTGCCGGTGGGGATCAGCTTCTTCACCTTCCAGGGCATCAGCTATGTGGTCGACGTCTATCGCGGCAAGACGGCGCCGGCCGAGAGCCTGCTGGACGTCATGCTGCTGATGAGCTTCTTCCCCCATCTGGTAGCGGGCCCCATCGTGCGGGCGTCGGACCTGTTGCCCCAGTTCGCGCGCGTGCCCCGGCTGACGCGCGAGATGGCGACCCATGGGCTGCTGCTGATCGTCTGGGGCCTGTTCAAGAAGACGGTGATCGCGTCCGAGCTGGCGACGCGGCTGGTCGATCCGGTCTTCTTCGATCCGTCGGCCTATGGGGCGATCGACATTGCGGCGGCGGTCTATGCCTATGCGGTTCAGATTTACTGCGACTTTTCGGCCTATTCGGACATGGCCATCGGGATCGCGGCCCTGCTGGGCTATTCCTTCCCGCGCAACTTCGACCAGCCGTATCGGGCGGCCTCGATGCAGGCCTTCTGGCGGCGGTGGCATATCAGCCTGTCCAGCTGGCTGCGCGACTATCTGTATGTGCCGCTGGGCGGGGGACGGAAGGGGCTGTGGTCGTCGTGCCTCAATGTGATGATCACCATGCTGCTGGGCGGGCTGTGGCACGGGGCGGCCTGGACCTTCGTGGCCTGGGGCGCGCTGCACGGCGGCGCGCAGGTGGTCGAACGGCTGGGGCGGGCGGTGGTTAAGGATCGCAAGGTCATCCCGACCTGGCTGGGGGTGCTGATCACCTTCCATGTCGTCTGCCTGGGGTGGATTCTGTTCCGGGCCGAGACCTTTGACCTGGCCGTGCAGATGCTGGTCGGACTGGGGCGGTTCGAGGCGTTCAGCCTGGTGACGCCATTCGTGCTGGTGTTGATCGTCGGCGGCTTGGCCATGCATGGGCTGCCGCCGCGCGCAATTGAGGGCTTGGCCGAGCGGCTGAAGACGGCGCCGTCGCCGACGCTCGGGGTGTTGATCGGGGCGGCGATATTGCTGGTCGAGGCGATGCGGCCAGAGGGCGTGGCGCCCTTCATCTATTTCCAGTTCTGAGGCGTTGATCCGACGATGAGCGATCCCAAGGACCCGGTCGATCCCTTCCCGACACAGGCGCACCCGCCGGTGTCGCCGTTTCCGCCGCTGGACCCGCCCAGCGATTGGATCGGCGCCGCCGACGCCCATGACTTGCCGACGCGGGAGAACGCCCTGGTCGCTCTGGGCCGGTTCGCCTTTCCGCCTGCGCCGCCGTTGGACGAGGAGGGGGAGGCCTCGCGGGCGCGGCGGTGGACCAGCCAGACCCTGTTCATCGTCTGCGCCTTCCTGATGATCTTCAATGCGGGTTCGGTGCAGAATTGGGCGCTGCAGCAACCGCCGGGTTGGGGGCAGTCAACGGTTGATCGACTGGCGACGGTTTGGGTGGAGCAGCTGGATTTGCTGGGGACGAATCTGCCGGTGGAAGGCATGCGCCAGACCTGGCGCGAGTTTCAGGCGGTGCGTTTCGACGGGCGCAAGGACGAGGCGGCCTGAGCGCCACGCCTTGTCGTTCTGATTTCGACGTGTATTAGCTGCTCGCACAGGTTGCTGTCGCGGGGGCGATAATGGACGGGGGCGGGCGGCCATTGTTGTCGGCCAGGGGCGTGATCGACGCCGGGCTGGTCTATGGCGCCCATGGGCTGCGGTTCCTGGCGCCCCTGCTGCTCTATCCGGTGCTGACGCGACGGTTCGGGGTCGAGGGGTTCGGCGTCTATGTGGCGGCCGTGTCCCTGGCGACGATGGCGGCGGTTGTCGTCGACTATGGCGCGTCGCTGTCGGGGCCTCGCGATATCGCGGCGGCGCGACAGGCAGCGGGGTCGATCATTGGACGGATGCTGGCGCTGCGGGCGGCGCTGGTTCTGCCGGCGATCGGGCTGGGACTATGGCTAGGGTGGATCAATCCTGTTCTGGACGGCGACTGGGCGGTGGTCGGGGCGGGGATCGCCCTGGGCGTCGGGCAGGGGGCGAGCCTGGTCTGGGTGTTTCAAGGCCTGCGCGACCCGGCGCCGGCGGCCCTGGCCGAGGTCGGGGGGACGCTGGCGGCGGCGGTCGTGGTGATGTTGTCGCCGGGGCTGGGCGTGGCCGGAGCCCTGGCCGTGCAGGCGGCGGGTCTTTGGTTGGGCGTCGGCGTCGGGGCGGGGCTGATGCTGCGCCGAGTCCGGCTGGAATGGCCGAGGCGGGGGTTTGTCCGACGCGGGCTGGTCGAGGGCGGCGCCCTGTTCGCCAGTCGAGCGGCGGTGACGGCCTATACCGGGGGGGTGGGATTTGTCGTGGCGGCCCTGGCGGGTCCGGGACAGGCGGCGATCTATGCCGTGGCCGACAAGATCGTGGGGGCCGCGAGCTCATTGATGCGGCCGCTGGCGGGACTGGTGGGGCCGAGGATCGCGGGCCTGTTGGCCGAGGATGCGCCCACCGCATTCCGCACCGCGCGATGGAGTCTGATCGTGACGCCGGGGCTGTTTCTGGGCTTGGCGGCGGGGCTGTGGATCGCGGCGCCGGTGCTGGTGCGGTTGCTGGTCGGGGAAGGGTTCGAGGACGCGGTCGGGGCGTTGAGGACACTCGTCTTCATCCTGCCGCTGGTGGCGGCCAGCCAGGTGCTGGGGCTGCAACTGATGACAGCGCTGCGGATGGATGGGCGGTTCGCCTTGATGGTTGGGGTGGGCTGCGTCGCCACCCTGGGGCCGGCGGCGGTGCTGGCGCCGGCAGGGGGCGCGGAGGGCATGGCCGGGGCGCGGCTGATCGGGGAGGCGGTAGTGGTGCTGACCTGTCTGGTCTGCCTGCGGCCTCACTGGCGTTTCCTGTTCGCAAGGGGGCGTCATGTCCCGGCGGTATGACTGGCTGATCGTCGGGGCGGGCTTCACCGGGGCGACGGTGGCGGAACGGCTGGCGCGCGGACTGGACCAGAGGGTGCTGGTCATCGACCGGCGCGACCATGTCGGCGGCAACGCTCATGACCGGCGCGACGAGAGCGGGCGGACGGTCCATCCCTATGGGCCGCACATCTTCCACACCAACAGCCGGCGCATCTTCGACCATCTGGGCCAGTTCACCGAGTGGCGCCCCTATTTCCATCGGGTGCGGGGCCATGTGGACGGACAGCTGGTCCCGATCCCGTTCAACCTGGATTCGATGCGGATGCTGTTTCCGGCGGGGATGGCGGAACGGCTGTCGGAACGATTGATCGCCGCCTTCGGCTTCGGCGCGCGGCCGACCATCGCGGATCTGCGGCAGGCCGGAGAGGATGCGGACCTGAAGTTCCTGGGCGACTATGTTTTCGACAAGGTTTTCGCCGCGTACAGCCGCAAACAGTGGGGTATGGAGCCGGAGGCGCTGGACCCGTCCGTGACCGCCCGGGTGCCGGTGGCGGTCAGCCGCGACGACCGGTATTTCACCGATCGCTATCAGGCCATGCCGCGCGACGGCTATGCGGCCCTGTTCCAGCGGATGCTGGATCACCCGAACATCCATGTCTCGCTGAACACGGACATGGCAGAGGTCGCGCCGTCGCGGTTCGACCGAATGGTCTATTGCGGGGCGCTGGACGATTATTTCGGCCGGGTCGCCGGGGCCTTGCCGTATCGCAGCCTGAGGTTCGAGCGACAGGTCGTGGCGGCTGAGGCGGGGCTGCCGGTCGGGACGGTCAACTATCCGAACGAGTTCGACTTCACCCGTGTCACAGACTTTCGCCATCTGACGGGGGAGCGGGGCGAGACCACCTGTCTGCTGACCGAATATCCGATCCCGCATGAGCCGGGGCGGACCGAGCCCTTTTATCCGATCCCGACTGAAGCCTCGCAGGCGCTGGCCGATCTGTACCGCGCCATGGCGCGGACGCTGGAGGGGCGGGTCTGGTTCGCCGGGCGGCTGGCCGACTACCGCTACTACAATATGGATCAGGCGGTGGGGCGGGGACTGAGCCTGGTCGAGAAGGCCCTGGCGCCGGCGATCCTGAAGGCGGCGGCGTGAGCGGGGCTTCTTTCAGAGTCTGGGCGGTGGTGGTGACCTGGAACCGGCGGGAACTGCTGGAGCGGTGCCTGAATCATCTGTCCGCCCAGACGCGGCCCTGCGACCGGATCCTGGTGGTGGACAACGCCAGCGACGACGGGACGGCGGAATGGCTGGACCTGGCGTGGGCGGGGCGGATCGATCGGCTGAGGTTGTCGGTCAATACGGGCGGGGCGGGCGGCTTCAACGCCGGGATACGGTCGGCGATGGAGGTTGGAGCGGGGCGGCTGTGGCTGATGGATGACGACGTCCTGCCGGCGCCCGACGCCTTGGAGCGACTGTTGCAGGCCGAGGCCGAACTGGCGGCGGAGGGGGTGGAGCCGGCCTTTCTGTGTTCGACGGTGCGGACGCCCGATGGGCTGCTGACCAATACAGCCGAGATCGATCTACGGACCAACCCCCTGGGCTATGCGGCCTGGGGCGAGCGGCTGGAGCGGGGGATGGCTCCTGTGCGGCAGGCGACCTTCGTCTCCCTGCTGGTCACGCGGGCGGCGGTGCAGAGATATGGCCTGCCGCTGGCGCCCATGTTCATCTGGGGCGACGACACCGAATATACGCTGCGGCTGGCGGCGGAGCGGCCGGGGTTTCTGGTCGGGGCCAGTCGGGTCGAGCATGTCCGGGCGGCGCCGGGCGGGCTGAGCCTGGAGACCGAGACCGACCCAAGGCGCGAGCGGTTGCATCGGCTGCTGACGCGCAACGTCATTCTGGCCAAGCGCCGCCATGAAGGGGCGGGATCGGCCCTGCGCTATGCGGCGTCGCGGGGGCGGATCGCGCTGAGGTTGGCGGCGAAGGGCCAGTGGCGCAAGGCGGGGGTGCTGGTCGCCGGGGTTCTGGACGGGGTCCGGTTCGATCCGGAGGTCGAGTATTGCGCCTGCTGATCGTCCGCGCGGCGCAGTGGCGGGGCGTTCGCTTGTCGGACGTCAGGGCGGCCTATGAGGCGTGGGTGCTGGTGATGCTTGGCGCGGGGGTGACGCTGCCGGTGTTTCTGGTTCCCGGTTGGGTCAGTGCGCCGCGGCTGGGCGATCTGGCCCTGGCGGCCGCCCTGCCGCTGACGGTCCTTCAATGGCGGCGGATGGGGCGTCCGTCGCGGGCGGCGGGGCCGGTGGCGGGCCTTATGCTGCTGGCGACGATGCTGATCCAGGTTTCCGGCATCGGGCAGACGTTGAACGTCTCGGACGTCGCCTTCTGGTTTCGCTGGCTGGCGGCGATCCTGGTCGCGCCGGCGGTCGGGGTCATGATCGCCGAGGATCCGGCGCGGCGTCGACTGTTCTTCGCCGCCGTTCTGGCGGGGGCGGTCGGTCATCTGGCGACCTATGGGCTGTTGTCGTTGGTTGGAAGGGACGGGCTTCAGGCCGTGGGGCTGGCGTCGCCGCGCGCAGCCTATACCTCCGTCGTGGCCCAGGTTCGGATCACGACCGTCGCCGAGCATCCGAACGCCGCCATGGGGATGATCGGCCTGGCCGTTCCCGCCGCCTTCGCCGCCCTGAGCGGACGGTGGTCAAGGCGGACGGTGGCGCTGTCGGCGGCGGGCGTGGCGGTGGTGGGGTTCCTGTGCACCTTGTCGCGGGGCGGATTGATCGCGGCGGGGGCGGCCTGGCTGGCGCGGGCGGCGGTGGGACGTCGGTGGCGTGAGACCGGCAATCCGCTGGGCCTGTCGTTGGCCGTCTGTCTTTTGGCCGGCGGTCTGGTTGCGATCCAAGTGGCTCGGGTCGAGGTGGATGTCAGCCGGCTGGCCGCGCGTCTGGATCGGGAGCAGATCGACGAGAACCTGCGCGGGCGGATCGCAACCTGGACCCGCACCCTGGACTTCGTGGCGGATCGGCCGCTCGGCGTCGGGTGGTCCACTGCGGAGGAACTGGGGACGTTTCGGGCGCTGACGGTCAGCCACAACGGCTATCTGTTCATGGGGCGAACGGTAGGGGTTCTGGCGGCGGTCGCGGCGCTTGTTCTGCACCTGTGGTCGGCGGCGCGGCTGGACGCCTTTACGCCCCTGTCAGTCTATTTGCTGACGATGATGTTCAGCGAGGATCTGGCCCAGGGGGCCGGCTTCGTCTTTCTGATCTGTCTGGTCGCAGCCCTGGCCTGGCGCCGGCCGGTCGCGCCATGAGGGTGCTGCTGGTCAACAGCCTGTACCCGCCGCAGGATGTGGGCGGGGCGGAACGCAGCGTCGAACAGCTGGCGCGGGGACTGGTCGCGGCCGGCGTGACGGTGTCGGCGGCGACGCTGGTGGAGACCGGCGGAGGCGTCGAAATGCGCGACGGGGTGCGGGTCCATCGTCTGCCGTTGCGGCATGTCTACTGGCCCTATGGCGGGCGACGACGCACGGGCGTGATGCGCGCCCTGTGGCATGGACTGGAGGCGGCCAGTCCCTTGATGGATCCGGCCGTGTCGCGGGTGGCGCAAATGGAGCAGCCGGACCTGATCCACGCCCATGTGCTGACCGGGTTTGCGGGGGCGGTCCATCGGGCGGCGCGGCGGGCGGGGCTGCCTCTGGTGCAGAGTCTGAGGGACTATTCGACCCTGTGCAGTCGGGCGGCCCTGTTTCGGCGGGGGCGCGTTTGCGAGCAGCGCTGCGGGGACTGCGTGCTTTTGAGCGAACCCCGACGGCGGGCGACGGCGGGGGTGGATCATGTGGTGGGGATCAGCGGGGCGGTGCTGGAGCGGCATCGGGCGGCCGGCTGTTTTGGCGACACGCCTGCGACCGTTATCGGCAATGCTGCGGGCCAAGGGCGCGGCATCGACCAGCCGAGGGACGGGCCGCCGGCTTTCGGCTTCCTCGGGCGGATCGAGCCGGAGAAGGGGATCGAGGTTCTGCTGAAGGCGACGACGAGACTGGGCGGCGACTGGCGGCTCAGGGTCGCCGGGCGGGGGGAGGCGGACTATGTCGCGCGGCTGCGTCGGGGCTTTCCTGATCCGCGGATAGACTGGCTGGGGCAGGTGGAGGCGGAAGTGTTCTACGGCGGCGTCGATGTGGTCGTGGCGCCGGCGATCTGGGCCGAGCCGTTCGGGCGGGTGGCGGTCGAGGCCTTGATGCGGGGGCGGGGCGTGATCGCCTCGCGCATAGGCGGCCTGCCGGAAGCGGCGGCGGGCGGAGGCCGAGTGAAGCTGGTGGCGCCCGGTGAGGCGGGAGCGCTGGCGGGGGCCTTGCAGGCGGTGACTGAAGCGCCGGGCTTGTGGCGAAATCCGGGGCCGGCTTTCAATCCGATCTGGACTGAGGCGTCAGTGGTTCAGGCCCATCTCGCCGTCTATCGGGAGGTGTTGGCAAGGCGGTCTTCGGCCAGCAGGGCCTCGAGCCGGCGCGCCGATCCGGCCCAGGTATAGAAGGCCAAGCGGGCGCGGGCCTGGAGTAGGCGGCGCGGGGTCGATTCCGTGCGCGACAGCCTGGCCATGCAATCGGCCAGGGCGGCGTCGTCGTGCGGATCGAAATAGTCGGGGGCGTCGCCGCAGACCTCGCGCACGGCTGGAATGTTCGAGGCGATGACGGGGCAATCCTGGGCGAAGGCCTCCAACGGGGGGATGCCGAAGCCTTCATATAGGCTGGCGAAGATCAGGGCGCGGGCGCCGCGCAGCAGGGCTGCGACCTCGGCGTCGGTGCGTCGGCCGGCGAAGTGGATGCGGGGATCGGGGGGCGGAGCGGACCGGTCGAAGACGGCAGGAGCGTTCGCGCCGATCAGGACCAGCCGCAGGTCTGGGTCGGGCAGGCGGCGCAGGGCGCGGATCATGACGGCGATGTTCTTGTTCGGCGCCAGATTGCCCAGGGCGACGAAATAGGGGCGGCCCGACAGGCCGAGCATTGAGCGGACGCGATCGTCGGGCGCGGTGCGCGCCAGATGGTCTGCGCCGTTTGGGACGACTGTAATTGAGGATGCGGGCCTGTTCAGCACCGACGCCAGTTCGTCGCGGGAAAATTTCGAGACGGTCGTCAGCGCGGCGCGGGCCGCGAGGAGACGCCCCAGCCCCCGGTGAAAGGCGGCGTAGCCCCGGCGGAAATGGCCCGGGTGGCGGAAGACTGCGGCGTCGTGGATGACGACTCGCTGGCGCGGATGCAGGATCGGGCCCGCGCCGCCCAGGGACAGCAGCTGTCCATGGCGCGCGGCCCAGGCCAGGGCGGTCTGCTCCCAAAGGTGACCGCGCCCGCCCCTGACGGGACGAACGGGGATGGATTGCAGGTCCAGGTCCGAGGCGTCAGCGCCTTGGGGCGTCAGCAGCACATAGCGGGCGCCGGCGCCGGGCCTGCGGTCCAGGGCGCGGACTATCTCGCGCGCATAGCGCTGGACGCCGCTGAGCGACTGGGTCAGGAACCGGCCATTGATGAAGACGGACGGCTCAGCCACGAGCGGCCCAGCGGCGCGCATGGGCCATCCGGTAGACGGCGATTGTGTCGGCGGTCATGCGCGCGGCAGAGAAGCGTTCGACAAGGCCGGGCGCGACCGATGGCGGCGTCGGCTGCGAGAACGCCGTGACAAGGGCGTCGGCCCATTGTCGGGCCGTCGCCCAAAGGGGCAGGGGGGTGATGCGGGCGCCGGCCTGCGCCAAGGTCGAGACCCCGCCGACGGCAGTCGTCAAAATTGGCAGTCCCGCCGCCGCCGCCTCAACCATGGCGTAGGAGAAGCCTTCGTAGCGGCTGGTCATGGCGAATAGATCGAACCCGGCCATCAGCGGACGGGCGTCGAGGGCGCCCAACAGACGGACCGCTTCCCCTCCGGCGGCGCGAGCATCATCGGACAGCGGGCCTTCGCCGATCATGGCGCCGATGATGCGCGGATCGCGCGCGTGGGCCAGGCGGAGAGCCTGGGCGAAACGGACCGGATCCTTCTGGGGACAGAGCCGGCCGACGAACCCGACGACCCAGGCGTCTTCGGCCAGGCTCATGATCCGGCGGGCGGCGAGACGGTCGGCAGACTGGCAAGCCGTCAGACCATTGGGGATCGTGTGCAGACGTTCGATTGGAAAGCCCCGGCGGGCGGCATGAAGGGCCTCTTCGTCCGACACGGCGATGACAGCCTCGCTGGCCAACCGCGCCAGAAGGGTCTCGACCAGGCCGTAGGGCGTCGCGCCGACCTTCATCGGGTTCTGCGTGGCCAGGGCGTGGGGGGTGTAAATCCGGGCGGCGGACTGGGGCGCCGCCAGTCGCGCAAGGGCGCCGGCCTTGGCGCTGTGGCCATGGATGATGTCGAACGGTCCAAGGCGTGCGATCAAACGGCGCAGGCCGATCAGGGCGGGGATATCCCAGGGGCCGACGGCGCGGTGCAGCGGCAGGCGTTCGAGATGTTGCAAGGGGAGGGCGGCGGCCTCGGCTTCGAAGCGCGGCTCGGCCCGGGTGGGCGAATAGATCAGCGACACCCTGTGGCCGCCGTCGATCAGGCCTTGAGCCAGGTCGATGACATGACGCCCGGAGCCGCCGCCTGACGGCTCAATTACCAGCAGTATGCGCACCCCACGTCCCCCGCGGATCGTATCGATATGCAACCGACACGATCTGCGAGAAACGTCAAGGTTGTTGAGTTAGTTGACCGTCGCTTTGACGATCTTGCCCGGCGCGCGCGGCGGCTCGCCCTTCGGCAGGGCGTCGACGTGTTCCATGCCGGATTCGACTTCGCCCCAGACCGTGTACTGGCGGTCCAGGAAGGTCGCGTCGTCCAGGCAGATGAAGAACTGCGAGTTGGCGCTGTTCGGGTCCGAGGTGCGGGCCATCGAGCAGACGCCGCGCTTGTGCGGCTCGGCCGAGAACTCGGCCTTCAGGTTCGGCTTCTTGGAGCCCGAGGTGCCGGTGCCGGTCGGGTCGCCGCCCTGGGCCATGAAGCCGGCGATCACGCGGTGGAAGACGACGCCGTCATAGAAACCTTCCGAGGCCAGTTCGGTGATGCGTTCGACGTGGCCGGGAGCCAGGTCGGAGCGCAGCTTGATGACCACGTCGCGGGCTTCGCCGTCGCCGGTGTCCAGGGTGAAGGTCAGGGTTTCGGCCATTTCGGTCGTCCTCTTGGTGGTTGATTTGAGGCGGGACATAGCCCGCAACGTCGGTCGGGGCTATGTGGGAACGATGAGTGAAGATGAAAAGCCGCAGGAACGTCGCCGAATGGTGAGGCCGCCCACGGGCGGAACCGCCGCCGGACGCGGCATGGGCACGAAAATGAAGACGGCCGACACCAAGTCGATGTCGAGCCAACAGTGGATCAAGCGCCAGCTGTCCGACAAATGGTCCGAGAAGGCGCGGGCCGAAGGCTGGCGCTCGCGCGCGGCGTTCAAGCTGATCGAGATCGACGACCGGTTTCATCTGATCAAGCGTGGCTCGAAGGTCATCGACCTGGGCGCGGCGCCGGGCGGCTGGATCCAGGTGGCGGTCAATCGCGGGGCCGGGGCGGTGGCGGGCGTGGACCTGCTGATGATCGAGCCGATCCCCGGTTCGACCCTGTTGCAGGCCGACTTCACCCATCCGGGCGTGGATCAGCAGCTGATCGACGCCATCGGCGGGGCGCCGGACCTGGTGCTGTCGGACATGGCGCACAATACGGTCGGCCATCGCCAGACCGACCACCTGAAGATCATCGCCCTGATCGAGATCGCCGCCGACTTCGCCATCCGCACCCTGCGGCCGGGCGGGAATTTCGTCTCCAAGAATTTCCAGGGCGGCGACGCCGGCGGGGTTCTGGCGCGGCTGCGCGAAGAGTTTGAGACGGTCAAATACGTCAAGCCGGCGTCCAGCCGGAAAGATAGCGCCGAGGTCTTTCTGGTGGCGCTGAACAAGCGATAGGCGGGCGGCGGCAATCGCGCCGCCGAGGCTTAAGCCGTCGCCGGTTGCCGGCCGGCGCGGCGTTCCTCTATCCGCGACCAGATACGGTCGTGGACGGTGAAGAAGACCGTCTGGACCAGGGGTTCGATCACGCCGATGGCCAGGGCTGTGCGGATGTCCTGGGTCAGGGCGAAGGCGACGGCCACGGCGACGGTGAAATGCATGACGCCGTAGGTGACGGTCTTGACCGCCACCTGTTTCAGCGGACGGGGCAGGGCGTGGCTGTGGCCATGCCCATGGTGGTCGTGGACGCGGGTTTGTTCGTCCGGCGACATGATGTCGAGCCGGGCGGTGAAGGCCTCGGCCGCTTCTTCGATGTTGGAGGCCATACGGCGGCGTTCGATCCGGTGCCAGACGCGGTCGTGGATCGAATAGGCGATGGTCTGGAAGAAGGGTTCGACCATGCCGACGGCCAGGGCGATGCGCCAGTCACGCGTGATGGCGAAGGCCACCAGGATGGCGACGACAAGGTGCATGACGCCGTAGCTGGCGATCTTCAGAGCCAGTTTGCGCGCTGTGCTGAGGATGACGCCGACCATGCTGCAAGAATGGTCATTGGCCGTCTCGGTTGCAAACCAATAAAATCTATTGGGTCCATAAGCCGCAAGACCCTTGCCGTAGCCCCCCGCACCCCGTTATACGCGGCCCGCAAAACGGAGACTCCCTATGGAGATACGCGAAGGACTGACCTTCGACGATGTTTTGCTCGAACCCGGCCCGTCCGAGTTCATGCCGGCGATGGTCGATGTCTCGACCCAGCTGACACGCGACATCAAACTGAACATCCCGCTGCTGTCGTCCGCGATGGACACAGTGACGGAAAGCCGCCTGGCCATCGCCATGGCCCAGTCCGGCGGCCTGGGCGTGCTTCACCGCAACATGACCATCGAGGAGCAGGCCGATCAGGTCCGCGCCGTGAAGCGTTATGAGAGCGGCATGGTGGTCAACCCCGTGACCGTCGGTCCGCAGACGACCCTGGGCGAGGTTCGCGAGATCGTCGCCGCCAAGAAGATCACCGGCTTCCCGGTGGTCGATCCGGCGACTGGGAAGCTGGTCGGGATGCTGACCCACCGGGACATGCGGTTCGAAAGCGATCTGAGCCTTACGGCCGCCTCGCTGATGACCACGGGCGACCTGATCACGGTGCGCGAGGGCGCGAGCCGTGAAGAGGCGCGCGACCTGCTGAAGACCCGCAAGATCGAACGGGTCATCGTGGTGGACGAGGATTATCGGGCCGTCGGCCTGATCACCATGAAGGACATCGAGAAGGCCCAGGCCTTCCCCCATGCGGCCAAGGACGAGCAGGGTCGTCTGCTGGTCGGCGCCGCATCGACCGTCGGCGACGCCGGCTACGAGCGGGCCATGGCCCTGGCCGATGCGGGCGTGGACGTGGTGGTGATCGACACCGCCCATGGGCACTCGGCCTCGGTGGCGGCGGTGGTCGAGCGGATCAAGCGCGAGAACAACCGGCTGCAGATCATCGCCGGCAATGTCGCCACCTACGATGCGACGCGGGCCCTGATCGACGCGGGCGCGGATGCGGTCAAGGTCGGCATCGGCCCCGGCTCCATCTGCACCACCCGCATCGTCGCGGGCGTGGGCGTGCCGCAACTGACGGCGGTGATGGACTCCGCACGGGCCGCGCGCGGCACGGGCGCCTCGGTCATCGCCGACGGCGGGATCAAATATTCGGGCGACCTGGCCAAGGCCATCGCGGCCGGGGCGAACGTGGCCATGATGGGCTCGATGTTCGCCGGCACCGACGAAAGCCCCGGCGAGGTCTTCCTGTACCAGGGCCGGTCCTACAAGTCGTATCGCGGCATGGGGTCGGTGGGCGCCATGGCACGCGGCTCGGCGGACCGCTACTTCCAGAAGGAAGTCTCGTCCGAGAAGCTGGTGCCCGAGGGTATCGAGGGCCAGACGCCGTACAAGGGGCCGATCTCGCCGGTCCTGCATCAGATGGTCGGGGGGCTGCGCGCCTCTATGGGCTATGTGGGCGCCGGCACCATCGCCGACTTCCAGGAGCGCGCCCGGTTCGTGCGCATCACCGGCGCGGGGCTGCGGGAGAGCCACGTCCACGACGTGATGATCACGCGCGAGGCGCCGAACTACAGACAGGGATAAGGGCCATGACGACCGAACTGACCTATCTGGCGCTGACGCTGGTTCTGGCGCTGGTGCAGATCTTCCTGCCGGCCGGGGCGCGGACGGTCGAGTTCGGCTCGAAATGGAATGCAGGGGCGCGCGACCAGACGCCGACATCGGTTCGACCGCTGACCGGCCGTCTAGAGCGCGCCCAGGCCAACCTGTATGAAACCCTGCCGCTGTTCATCGGCGCGGTGCTGATCGCCCATGTCATCGGGGCGTCCGGCGCTCTGACCGTGTGGGGCGCGGCCCTCTATTTCTGGGCGCGCGTGGTCTATGTGCCGTTCTACGCCTTTGGCGTTCCCTATATCCGGTCGCTGGTCTGGCTGGTCTCGCTCGCGGGACTGGTCATGGTCCTGGCCTCCCTGTTCCTTTGATCTGAAAGCCCGCATTGACCCCAGCCGCCCGCCTCGCCGCCGCCGCCTCTGTCCTGGACTCCATCGCCCAGGGCCGCCAGCCGGCGGAAACCGTCCTGAAAGCCTGGGGGACCGCCAACCGCTACGCCGGGTCCAAGGACCGGCGCGCCATCGCCGACCGGGTCTACAAGGTGCTGCGGGTGCGGGGCCGACTGTCGTGGATCATGGGCGGCCGCGAGGACGGCCGGGCCCTGGTGATCGGGTCGCTGCACGCCATCGACGGTCTTTCGTTGGAAGAGATCGAGACCCTGCACGCGGGCGACGGCTATGGCCCTCGGCCCCTGTCGAAGCAGGAACGCAGCCGGATCACGGCGGGGCAGGGGGAGCTGCCCGGCTGGGTCGCGGCGGGCCTGCCCGAGTTCGTGGTCGAGGATTTCAAGGCCACCTTCGGCGACCGTTGGGCCGAGGAAGCCCACGCCCTGATGGCGCCGCGCGCGCCCATCGACCTACGGGTCAATGATGCGGCCGCCACGGTTGACGCGGTCGAGGCCGAACTGCGTGACGCCGGTCTGGCGGTTTCGCGCACCCCCTGGTCGGTTCTGGGCCTGCGCGTGCCGTCGGAGCCGCCGCCCAACATCCAGGCCCTGGACGGGTTCAAGGCCGGCAAGTTCGAGATCCAGGACGAAGGCAGCCAGGTCGTCTGCTGGCTGGCGGGCGCCGAACCGGGCGCGACCGTCGTGGACTATTGCGCCGGCGGCGGCGGCAAGACGCTGGGTCTGGCCCAGGCCATGACGGGGCAAGGCAAGCTGATCGCCTCCGACGTCGTCAACAAGCGGCTGGAGAACATCCGCCCCCGCCTGCAACGCGCGGGCGTCGAGGCTGAGCTGGTGCTGATTGGCCAGAACGGCGGCGGACTGGAAGCCGTCAACGGCCAGGCCGATCTGGTCTTCGTCGATGCGCCCTGCTCGGGTTCGGGCACCTGGCGGCGTCGGCCGGAGGACGCCTGGCGTCTGACGGGTGAAGAGGTCGAAAAGCTGCACGCGCTTCAGGTCCGTATCCTGAGCCAGGCGACCAAGCTTGTGAAGCCGGGCGGGCGTCTGGTCTATGTCACCTGTTCGATGCTGGCGCGCGAGAACGAGGCCAGCGCCGACGCCTTCGAGGCCGCCAACCCCGATTTCCGCCCGGTGGCCGTCGCCTATGTCCTGTCGGCCCCGCAACTGACCGAGGCGGCGCGGGCCAGGTTCGCCGAACTGGCGCCCGGCGCGCGTCTGCGCCTATCCCCGGCCACGGCCGACACCGACGGCTTCTTCGCCGCCGTCTATCAGCGCGCCGCCTGATGGGGGCTGGGCTGGCGCGGCACGGAGCGGTTTCGGTCCTTTACGTCATGGCTGCGCCCGCCGAGTACGGCGACCATCTGCGCGCCCGCATCCAGCCCCTGATGACCGGCGTCGGCCCGGTCGAGGCCGCCGTCGCCCTGACCGCCGCCCTGGCGCGGTTGGAGGCGGCGGGCGACCTGCCGGACCTGATCGTGTCGCTGGGGTCGTGCGGCTCGCGGGTGCTGGACCACGCCGCCGTCTATCAGGCCGCGTCGGTCGCCTATCGCGACATGGACGCCAGCGCCCTGGGTTTCCCCAAAGGCGTGACGCCGCTGCTGGACCAGCCCGCGATCCTGGCCCTGCCGTGCCCCATCCCCGGCGTGCCGACCGCGACCCTGTCGACCGGCGCCAATGTCGTCTCCGGCGCCGCCTATGACGCCATAGAGGCCGAGATGGTGGACATGGAGACCTGGGCCCTGGTCCGGTCTGCCCAGACCTTCGGTGTGCCTCTGATCGCCCTGCGCGGCGTGTCGGACGGCCGCGCCGAGCTGAAGGCGCTGGAGGACTGGACCTCCACCCTGCATCATGTGGACGAGAACCTGGCGGCCGCCCTGGACCGTCTGAGCGCCGTGCTGGAGGCCGACGGCCCCGCCGCTCTTGAAGTTCCCGCCCTTGAAATCCCGGCCGCACAAGGCCAAGACCCCGCGCAACTCTCCCCGGATTCGATCACGCCATGACCACGCCTCAAGACCACCAGAAGGTCCTCATCGTCGACTTCGGCAGCCAGGTGACGCAGCTGATCGCGCGCCGCCTGCGCGAGGCCAGCGTCTATTGCGAGATCCATCCGTTCCAGAAGGCCGAGGCCGCCCTGGCCGCCATGAACCCTGCGGCCATCATCCTGTCGGGCGGTCCCGAGAGCGTGCACGAAGAGGGCAGCCCCCGCGCGCCCCAGGCCGTGTTCGAGGCCGGGGTGCCGGTGCTGGGCATCTGCTACGGCGAGATGACCATGTGTGAACAACTGGGCGGCAAGGTCGAGGGCGGCCACACCCGCGAGTTCGGCCGCGCCGAGATCACCGTCGAGAAGGCCTCGCCCCTGCTGGCTGACCTGGCCCCGGTCGGCGAAGAGGAGACGGTCTGGATGAGCCACGGCGACAAGATCGTCGCCATCCCCGAAGGCTTCGACGTCGTCGCCTCCTCGGCCGGTTCGCCCTATGCGGTGATCGCCGACGAGACCCGCCGCTTCTACGGCGTGCAGTTCCACCCTGAGGTGATGCACACCCCGCGCGGCCACCAGATGCTGAAGAACTTCACCCACGGCATCGCCGGGCTGAAGGGCGACTGGACCATGGCCGCCTATCGCGACGAGAAGATCGCCCAGATTCGCGAACAGGTCGGCGACGCCAAGGTGATCTGCGGCCTGTCGGGCGGCGTCGACAGTTCGGTCGCAGCCGTGCTGATCCACGAGGCCATCGGCGATCAGCTGACCTGCGTCTTCGTCGATACCGGCCTGCTGCGCAAGGACGAGGCGACCCAGGTCACCACCCTGTTCCGCGAGCACTACAATATCCCGCTGATCCATGTGGACGCGTCCAAGGAATTCCTGGGCGAGCTGGCCGGGATTTCCGATCCGGAGACCAAGCGCAAGACGATCGGGCGCCTGTTCATCGAGGTGTTCGACCGCGAGTCCGCCAAGATCGAGGGCGCCGAATTCCTCGCCCAGGGCACCCTCTACCCCGACGTGATCGAGAGCGTCTCCTCGTCCAGCGGCAAGGCCCACGTGATCAAGAGCCACCACAATGTCGGGGGCTTGCCCGACTATATGAAGCTCAAACTCGTCGAGCCCCTGCGCGAACTGTTCAAGGACGAGGTCCGCGCCCTGGGTCGCGAGCTGGGTCTGAGCGACGCCTTCGTCGGTCGTCACCCCTTCCCGGGGCCGGGCCTGGCCATCCGCATCCCCGGCGAGATTACGCCCGAGGCCGTCGAGACCCTGCAACAGGCCGACGCCATCTATCTGGACGAGATCCGCAAGGCCGGCCTCTATGACAGCATCTGGCAGGCCTTCGCCGTCCTGCTGCCGGTCAAGACCGTCGGCGTCATGGGCGACGCCCGCACCTATGAAAAAGTCCTGGCCCTGCGCGCCGTCTCTTCGACCGACGGCATGACCGCCGACTTCTACCAATTCCCATGGGACGTCCTGGCCAAGACCGCCACCCGCATCATCAACGAGGTCCGCGGGGTCAACCGGGTGGTCTATGACGTGACGTCGAAGCCGCCGGGGACGATCGAGTGGGAATAATTCGGGCCTTTCGGGAGCTTTCGAGAACGCTTCCGAAATGGGCTGTAAGTTGCTGACGCGAAAGTGAATTCTGTCGAGACCCTTCGGAGCCTTTCGGAGGGTCTTTTTTTCGTGATGCCGACCTGTCTGACGGTATCGCGCTCCGTTGCTCCCATGGATTCCGGCTCATACCGTCTGGGCCACGGCGAGCCGTTGACGGTATTCTTTTCAAGCAAGACGCTGAAAAGGCGAGAAAATATCGACCTCGAACCGCCGATTTCCGGGCCTGTCCGGTGCGAGGAGGTTTTACCGTGCTTACCGATGCCGCTCTGAAGAATTTGAAGCCTAAATCAAAGCCTTACAAGAGTACCGACAGGGACGGCTTGTACGCCTACATCTCGCCCGGGGGAGCGATCTCGTTCCGCTACGACTATCGCTTCAACGGTCGGCGAGAGACGCTCACCCTGGGGCGCTACGGACGGGGCGGTCTGAGCCTCTCGCAGGCGCGGGAACGTCTGTTCGAGATCAAGCGGACCATCGCGGACGGCGTGTCGCCCGCCCTGGAGAAGCAGCGCGCCAAGCGTCGTCTGAAAGAGGCGCGCAGCTTCGAGCATGTCGCCCAGCGTTGGATGGACACCGCACCGATGGCGGACAGCACACGGAACATGCGCCGGTCGATCTTCAATCGCGAGGTGCTGCCGCAGTGGCGAAACCGCCTGCTTAGCGAGATCACTCCCGACGACATCCGGGCGCACTGCAAGACCATCGTGGACCGCGGCGCGCCGGCGACGGCGATCCATGTGCGCGACATCGTCAAACAGATCTACGCCTGGGCGATTCTGCACGGCGAGAAGATCGACAATCCGGCCGACGGCGTCGGGCCGGCGTCGATCGCGACCTTCCGGCCGCGAGACCGCAGCCTGTCGCCGAGCGAGATCCGCATCATGCTGGGGCTTCTCGGAGAGGTGGCGACCCTGCCGACCATCCGGCTCGGGCTGAAGTTCATCCTGCTCAGCATGGTGCGAAAGAGCGAACTGCAGGATGGCGTCTGGCCAGAAGTGGATTTCGAGAACGCCGTCTGGTCGATCCCGGCGGCGCGGATGAAGCGCTCCCGGCCCCACAACGTCTATCTGTCGACCCAGATGCTCGACATCCTGATCGCCCTGAAGACCTGCGCGGGGAACTCCAAATACATCCTGCCGTCGCGCTACGACGCGGACGCGCCGATGTCGCGGGCGACCTTCAATCGCGTGACCTCCGCCATCGCCGCGCTGGCGAAGAAGCGGGGACTGCCTTTGGAGCCGTTCACCGTGCACGACCTGCGACGGACGGCTTCGACCCTGTTGCACGAGATGGGGTTCAACTCGGACTGGATCGAAAAGGGCTTGGCTCACGAGGAGCGGTCGTCGCGCGGGGTCTACAACAAGGCGGAGTTCGAGATGCAGCGACGGCATATGGCGCAGCAGTGGTCGGACGCGGTCGAGGCCTGGGAGGCCGGGCGGACGTTCACGCCGGTGCTCAGTGTGCCGGAGGGAGAGGGACCTCGCTTCGATCCAAAGTTCTGACGGGTCGGCTGACGCGTCGGCGGACATCGGGCGGCGGGGCGCGGCGGATCGGCTGGTTGCGGCGCCGCTCGAGCCACGCCTCGACCTCGGCCAGGTCCCAGACCACGCAGCGGGGCGTCAGAAGGAACCGCTTCGGAAACTCGCCCCGGCGCTCCATCTCCCAGATGGTGCTGTCGGCGAGCGGCACCATCTGGTGCAGTTCAGGTTTCTTGATCGTGCGGCGTAGGGGTGGGCTGGCCTGGGCCATCGAAATCTCCGCTTTGCTGGGAGAATCGAACCCGAAAGATTGCGACAGGCCTAGCCGTATCCTCTCCACCGTAGGCTTGCGCATCCCCTGGCGTCAGCGGCTTGAATACTTCCATATTTCGACTAATGCGGAACTATGGAAGCCGAAGCCTCGATTCTCGCTCTCGCTGCCCTGGCGCAGTCGACCCGGTTGGAGGCGTTTCGTCTCCTGGTCCGTCACGAACCGGAGGGCCTGCCGGCCGGTGACATCTCCAATCACCTCGCCATCCCGGCCAACACGCTTTCGTCCCATCTGGCCGTCCTAAGCCGGGCGGGGCTGATCCAGTCGGAACGTCGCAGCCGGTCGATCATCTATCGGGCCGACCTGGACCGGCTTCGCGACCTGGTCCTGTTCCTGCTCAAGGACTGCTGTGGGGGCAGGGCGGACCTGTGCGAGCCGCTGTTGGCAGACCTCGCGCCCTGTTGCTCGTGAGGACGCCATGGACATCGTAATCTATCACAACCCCGCGTGCGGGACGTCTCGCAACGCCTTGGAGCTGATCCGGCACGTCGGGATCGAGCCTCACGTAATCGAGTATCTGAAGACGCCGCCGTCGCGCGCCATGGTCGCTTGGCTGGCCGGGCGGACCGGCGCGCCGCTGCGTGACCTGCTGCGGGAGAAGGGCACGCCCTTCGCCGAGCTGGGTCTCGAGAACCCCGACCGGACGGATGAGCAACTGCTCGATGCGATCGAGGCCCATCCGATCCTGCTCAACCGTCCGATCGTCGTCGGTCCCCTGGGGGTTCGTCTCTGCCGCCCGTCGGAGGCCGTGCTGGACCTGCTGCCGGTCGAGAACCTGAAGCCCTTCACCAAGGAAGACGGAGAGGTCGTCATCGACGCCGACGGCCGGCGGGTGGGACGATGACCGAAGCGCCCGCCAGGTCGCCACGCCGCCTGTCGTTCCTTGATCGCTGGCTGACGGTGTGGATTTTCGCCGCCATGGCCGTCGGCGTTCTGCTCGGAACCATGGTGCCGGGCCTGCCCGCCTGGGTCGACAGCCTCTCGGTCGGTACCACCAACATCCCGATCGCCATCGGCCTGATCCTGATGATGTACCCGCCGCTGGCCAAGGTCCGCTATGAGGCCTTGCCGCGCGTGTTCGCCGACAAGCGGGTCCTCGCGCTGTCGCTGGTCCACAACTGGATTCTGGGTCCGGTGCTGATGTTCGCTCTAGCGGCGATCTTCCTGCGCGATCAGCCGGAATATATGACCGGCGTGATCCTGATCGGCTTGGCGCGCTGTATCGCCATGGTGCTGGTCTGGAACCAGTTGGCCCGAGGCGACAACCAGTATGTGGCCGGTCTCGTGGCCTTCAACTCGATCTTCCAGATCCTGTTCTTCAGCCTCTATGCTTGGCTCTTCCTCACCGTTCTGCCGCCGCTGTTCGGCCTGCGGGGCAGTGTGGTGGACGTCAGCGTCTGGACCATCGCCGGAGCCGTGCTCGTCTATCTCGGCGTTCCGTTCGTGGCGGGCTTTTTGACGCGCCGCTGCCTGATCGCCCGCAAGGGCGCCGGTTGGTACGAGCGTCGTTTCCTGCCGCGCATCGGACCGATTACGTTGATCGCGCTGCTCTTCACCATCGTGGCCATGTTCAGCCTGAAGGGTGGAGAGGTCGTGGCCCTGCCGCTGGATGCCCTGCGCATCGCCATTCCGCTGACGATCTACTTCCTCGTCATGTTCGTCGTCAGCTTCCTGATGGGCAAGCTGATCGAGGCCGACTACCCGCGCACCACGGCGCTGGCCTTCACGGCGGCCTCCAACAATTTCGAGCTGGCCATCGCGGTCGCCATCGCGGCGTTCGGCCTGGCCTCGCCGGTCGCCTTCGCCGCTGTCATCGGCCCGCTGGTGGAGGTGCCGGTGCTGATCCTGCTGGTGTCGGTCGCCCTCTGGATGGGCCGGCGGTGGTTCCCGGAAACGGTCCCGCCGGCGGACGCCGGGTGATGGTGGTCCTCTATCTGATCGAACCGACCGACGCCGGCCTGATCGCCGCGCTGCGGGCCGAAGGCCTGCCCGCGCCCGACGCCGGCCGCTACTTCAGCGCCGATCACCACGGCGCCGTCGTCGGCTATGTCGGACTGGAAGGGGAGGGGCGCGACCTGCTGGTCCGCTCGCTGGTCGTCCTCGCCGACCGGAAAGCGCGGGGCCTGGGAGCCCGGGTGCTGGCCGCCGCCGAGATCATCGCCGGCGACATGGGCGGCGCACGCCTGCATCTGCTCACCACGGCGGCCGAGCCCTTCTTCGCCCGACACGGCTACCGGGCGGCGAACCGCCAGACGGCGCCGGAGGCGATCCGACGGACCCGCGAGTTCGCTGGACTCTGCCCGGCGTCGGCAGCCTATCTGACCAAGGACCTCTGATGGCCTTCGCCCGCCTGCGCCCGCTTCCCGATCCGGATCACCTGCCGGCCTTGGACAAGGCCTATCTCTCGGCCGATCCGGCCCGCGGTCTGGGGCCGCACGACCAACCACCCCGGATCCTGCTCCTCTACGGATCGCTGCGCGAACGGTCCTACTCGAGGTTCTGCGTCGAGGAGGCGGCTCGCCTGCTGCAATGGATGGGATGCGAGACCCGCATCTTCGACCCGTCGGACCTGCCTCTTCCGGGGGCGCCGGGCGACGATGACCACCCGGCGGTGCGCGAACTGCGCGACCATGCCCTGTGGTCCGAAGGCATGGTCTGGTGCAGCCCGGAGCGGCACGGTCAGGTCTCGGGCCTGATGAAGCTGCAGATCGATCATCTGCCCCTGAGCATGGGCGGCGTGCGCCCGACCCAAGGGCGGACCCTGGCCGTCATGCAGGTCTCCGGCGGGTCGCAGAGCTTCAACGCCGTCAACACCCTGCGGCTGCTCGGCCGCTGGATGCGGATGATCACCATTCCCAACCAGTCGAGCGTGGCCAAGGCCTTCCAGGAATTCGACGACGCCGGGCGAATGAAGCCGTCCGCCTACTATGAGCGCATCGTCGATGTGATGGAGGAGCTGGTCCGTTTCACCATCCTGTCCCGGCCTCACGCCGCGCAGCTGGTCGATCGCTATTCCGAGCGCAAGGCGGTCGGAATTCCGATCGACGCAGCGACCGATCTCTCGTCGATAGCGGTTGCGCCCCAATCCCGACCAAACGCCTGAATGTCGGTCTGCTTAATGTCGGCAGTCTCGGTCCTGAAGGACTTCGATGACCTTGCAGGCTGAAACCCGGCCGCCGGCGCAGTCGGCCGTCATCCGTGAAAGTTCAGTCTGGAGCGCCTGTAACTGCCGAATCTTCTCCGTGACATCGGCCAGATGCCGTTCCGCGATGGCGTTCGCGTCACTGCAGGGGCGGTCGGGGTGATCGGCAAGGTCGAGGAGCGAGCGGATAGCGTCGAGGTCGAAGCCCAACTGGCGGGCGTGCCGGATAAAGCCGAGCCGGCGTAGTGCGGGTTCGTCGTAGAGCCGACGGTCGCTGGCGGTGCGCGGCGGCTCGGGCAGGAGCCCGGCCTGCTCATAGAAGCGGATGGTCGGCACCTTCACGCCGGTCGCGGCGGAGAGCTTGCCGATGGTCAGATGCGGAGCGGGAGTGAGCGTCATCGGCTGAAAATAGGCGCTTGATCCTCTAGTGACTAGAGGATGTAGACCAGTCTTCATGGACACGAGCGAGACCGCCTGCCGCCCGGCCGCCGGCTGCTGCGGACACGATGTGAAGTTTGACGGCTCCACGCCGGCCTATCGCCGCGTGCTGGTGGCCGTGATCGTCATCAACCTCGTCGGCTTCGTCGCGGTCTTGGCCGGCAGTCTCGCGCAGGGGTCGGCCGCGCTCGCCGCCAACGCCCTCGACTTCCTCGCCGACAGCGTGACCTACGCCGTGAGCCTTTGGGTTATCGGCCGCTCGGTGCGCCTCCGCGCCGGCGCAGCCCTCGCCAAGAGCGCCAGCCTGGTCGTGCTGGGGCTGTCGGTCCTCGGCTTCGCGGTCTGGCGGGCCATGACCGGGGCCGCGCCGGAGGGCTTCGTGATCACGGGCCTGGGTCTGTTCGGCTTCGCCGCAAACCTGGTCGCCGCCACCCTGCTGCTGCGCTTCAGGGACGGAGACGCCAATGTTCGATCGGTCTGGCTCTGTACGCGCAACGACCTGGCCCACAACCTCGGCGTCGCCGCGGCGGGCGGTCTGGTCTGGCTGACGGGATCGCGCTGGCCGGATCTCGCCGCCGGCGCCCTGCTGGCCTTCATCTTCCTTCAATCCGCATGGTCGATCACCCGTCAGGCGCTCGTCGAGACCCGCGTGAACGCTCGCTCGTCCGCCGCCCTGCCTCGAGCGGGCGCTTGATCCGCCGGGCCCGATCCGGCGTGACCGGTCGTCGCAGCAGGGCGGGCCGGAGCGCGTTCCCGTCGCGCAAGGCCGGGGCGGCCGGAGCAGCGTATTTTGTAACAGATTGCCGATACGGGCGAACGAAAGTATGCAGCCGCCGATGACCTGGTCGATGGTGACATGGGCGAAGTTGATTCTGGCGGTGACCTTCGTCGCCGCCGCCTTCTTCGTCGCGCCCATCGCTGACGCAGCGACCTGCCAGCCCGAACCGCCCGCCGCCCACGCCCTGGTTGATCACGATCCGGCCGAAGGCGACCACACCGGCGGCAAGGACCACGGCATCTGCTCGCACGGCCATTGCCATCACACCGCCGCCGCTCGCACGGCGGTCGGCGAAGACCTGCCTCTGCAGGCCTTCGACCGGCCGCTCCACGCCTTGCCCCTGAGCGATCTCTTCGGCTCCATCGCGCCAGACGGACTGAAACGCCCTCCCAGAGCCTGACACGACGACCGCGCTTCCGCGCGGGCTCTCTCGTGTCACTCCCTCTGGAAGATGAATCATGCCTGCCTCATATCGCCGGCCGCCGCGTTTCGCGGTCGGCTGCGCGCTCGCCGCTATCGCGGCTGTGCTGGCCAGCCCCGCGTGGGCTGACCCTGCGCCTTCGTTCGCCGAGCTCCTCGCCCGGCTGGACCAGACCCCGGCCACCACGGAAGCCGGCGCACTTCTGGACGCCGCCGAAGCCCGGGCGCGCCAGGCGCGTGTCCGCCCCAACCCGACCCTCGCGCTCGATGCCGAGAACGCGTTCGGGAGCGGGCCCTTCTCTGGCTACGGCAATGCCGAGACCACGCTCTCGATCACTCAGGATCTTGAGCTCTGGGGTCGACGCACGGCTCGCATCAACGCGGCCCGCGCCGATGCCGGGACCGCCTCGCTCCGACGAGATCTGGCCGTGGTCGACGCCGCCGGACGGTTGGCGCTGGTCTACGCCGACGCCGAGGCGGCCGAGCGGCGCGCGACCTTGGCCGAGGAGAACCTGAGCCTCACCCTCGCCGACGCCCGCGCGGCCTTGGTGCTGGTGGAGGAGGGGCGCGAGCCGCTTCTGCGCGGCATCCAGGGCGAGAGCGAAGCCGCCGCCGCGCGCGCCGGTCTCGACGAAGCCATCGCCGAACGGGACGCGGCCTTCGCCCGGCTCACGGCGGTGGCCATGCTCGCCGAGCCGGTGACGACCATCGACGTCAGCTTGCTGGACCTCGCGCCGGCGACCGCCCTTTCGCCGACGGACCAGACGCCGACCGTGCGCGTGGCCGAGGCTGAGCGCTCGGCCGCAGAAAGCCGCATCGCGGTCGAACGCACGCGGTCGCGACCGGACGTCAGCGCCAGCGTCGGACTTCGCCGCTACGAGGCGGAAGACGCGACGGCGCTGACCTTCGGCCTCAGCCTGCCCCTGCCGCTGTTCGATCGGAACGGCGGCAACATCGAAGCCGCCCAGGCGGACTTCAGGGCGGCCGACGCCCGGCTGATGACCGCCCGTCAGGAAGCCCAGGCGGACCGGGCCGCAGCACAGGCGCGCCTCCGCGCCTCGGTGAGCCGCGTCAACGCCGCCGACGCCGGGGTGACCTCCGCCGAAGAAGCCTACCGCCTCTCGCGGATCGGCTTCGAGGCGGGCCGGATCTCGCAGCTCGAGCTTCGCGCGACCCGTACCGCCCTGGTCAACGCCAGAACCGCCGCCGTGGACGCCCGCCTCGCCCGGGTCCGCGCGGAAATCGATCTCGCGCGCCAGGACGGCCGCGCCCCCTTCCAAGGAGCCCAATGATGCGCAAGCGCACTTCCAACAAGACCTTGCTGATCGGCGGGGTCGCCGCCCTCGTCATCCTCGGGGCCGGGGGTCTTTACCTCGCCATGGGACGGTCGGATCCGCCCGCCGCCGAAGGCGCGGCGGCTGAAGGCGAAGCCAGTCACGCCGAAGAGGAGGGCGGTCACGCCGAAGGCGAGGCCGAAGCGCCCGAGGGCTTCGTCGCTCTCAGCGCCGCCCAGGCCCAAGCCGCCAATCTGGTCGTCGTCGGCGTCGGTCGGGGCGGGGGCGCCGAGACCCGGCTCTCCGGTCGCGTCGAACCCATGATCGACGCCCGCGCCGCCGTCGCCGCGTCTGTCGGCGGACGGGTGGAACGGGTGCTGGTGGCGCCCGGCCAGTCCGTTCGGATCGGCCAGCCCCTGGCCAGCCTCGTGAGCGGCGACGCGGCCACCTTCCGCGCCGACGCGGACGCGGCCGCGGCCCAGTCCGAAGTCGCGCGCCAGGCCTATCAGCGCAACAGCAACCTCGCCGACCAGGGCGTCGTCGCCCGGCAAGAGGTCGAGGCGTCCCGGGCGCAGCTGCTCAGCGCCGAGGCGGCGGCCCGAGCGGCCCGCGCGCGGTCGAGCGCGGCCGGATCGCCCAACGCCGCCGGACGGCTGAGCGTGAACAGCCCGATCGCCGGCGTGGTCACCAGCGTTCAGGTCGGCCCGGGCGGCTTCGTCCCGCAGGGCGGCGTGATCGCCGAGGTGACCAACCCCGCCCGCGTCGAACTCGTGTTCAATGCGCCGCCGCACCTTGCGGCGCTCGTCCGCGCGGGATCGACCTTGCGGGTCTCCAGCCCCGCGGGCGATTTCGACGCCGTCGTCACCGGCGTCGCCGCCGGGGCGGGCGCGGAAAGCGGCGCCACCGTGATCCGGGCGCGCCCGACGGGAGCGACCCTGCCGCCGGCCGGCTCCGCCGTCACCGGCGCGATCGTAACGGGTGAAGCCGCCGGCGGCCTGACCGTGCCGACGGAAGCCATCCAGACCGTCGACGGCGCCAGCGTCGTTTTCATCCAGGTCCCGAACGGCTTCCAGCTCCGTCCCGTGCTCGTCGGTCGCCAGGCCGGGGGACGCACGGAGATCCTGCGCGGCCTCGACGGGTCCGAGCGGGTCGCCGGAACCAACGCCTTCCTCCTCAAAGCCGAACTCGCCAAGGGCGAGGCCGAGCACGGCCACTAAGGGGGCGCGCGAATGTTCAAATTCATCATCGAGCTGTCGGTCAAATTCCGATGGTTCATCGTCCTGGCCACGGCGCTCGTCGCGGCCTACGGCCTCCTCGAACTGACACGGTTGCCGATCGACGCCGTGCCGGACATCACCAACCGTCAGGTGCAGGTGACCACCGTCGCCCCGGCCCTGGCCCCCGAACAGATCGAACGTCAGGTCACCTATCCGATCGAGACCGCCATGGCCGGCATCCCCGGTCTGACCTCGACCCGGTCGCTGAGCCGCAACGGCTTCAGCCAGGTGACCGTCATCTTCACCGACCAGACGGACATCTATTTCGCCCGTCAGCAGGTCGCCGAACGACTGGCGCAGGCGCGCGAGACGATGCCCGAAGGCGTCGAACCGGCGCTGGCGCCCATCACCACCGGCCTGGGCGAGGTGCTGATGTGGACGGTGGACTACAAGCCGTTCAACAGCGCCAACCTGGCCAGGCCGGGCCAGACCGGCTGGCAGGCCGGCGGCGCCTATCTGACGCCTGAAGGCGATCTCCTCACCACCCCGCAACAGCGCGCCACCTATCTGCGCACCGTGCAGGACTGGATCATCGCTCCGCAGATGCGGACGGCGCCCGGCCTGGCCGGCGTGGATACGGTCGGCGGTTATGTGAAGGAATACGCGGTTCGTCCGGATACGGCGCGTCTGTCGGCCTACGGGCTCGGCATGGGCGACCTCATCCAGGCGCTCGACCGGGCCAACACCCAGGCCGGGGCCGGCTATGTGCAGCGTGCGGGCGAGGCCCTGACCGTTCGCACGGACGCGCTGGCCTCGACCGTCGAGGACCTCGCCCAGGCGCCTGTCGTCAATCGAAGCGGCCTTGTGGTCCGCGTCGCCGACGTCGCCACCGTCGAGGTCGGCCAGGCCCCGCGTCTGGGCGGCGCCAGCCGCGACGGACACGAAGCGGTCCTCGGCACCGCCCTGATGATCGCGGGCGGCAACAGCCGCACCGTGGCCCAAGCCGCCGGCGATCGGCTCGAGGAGGTGCAGAAGACCCTGCCGCCCGGCATCGAGGCCGTGACGGTGCTGGACCGAAGCGCCCTGGTGAACTCGACCATCGCCACGGTGGCGCGCAATCTGACCGAAGGCGCGCTCCTGGTCATCGTCGTGCTCTTCCTGCTGCTCGGCAACATCCGGGCGGCGAGCATCACGGCGTTGATGATCCCGATCAGCTTCCTGTTCGCCGTCATCGGCATGAACCGGTTCGGCATCAGCGGCAATCTGATGAGCCTCGGCGCGCTGGACTTCGGCCTGCTTGTCGACGGCGCCGTGGTCGTTGTCGAGAACACCCTGCTGATGCTCAGTCAGAAGCGCGCGGAGGCCGGGCGCATGCTGACGCGGCGCGAGCGTCTCGGCGTCGCCGCCGCGGCGGCGCGCCAGATGGTCAAGCCGGCCGCCTTCGGTCAGCTGATCATCCTGCTCGTCTTCACCCCCCTGCTGATGCTGGAAGGGGTCGAAGGCAAGACCTTCATCCCGATGGGCGCGACGGTTATGCTGGCCTTGGTCGGCGCCTTCATCTTCTCCTTCACCTTCGTGCCGGCGATGACGGCGCTCTTGGTGCGGGATCCCAAGAAGGTCGAGGTCGACGAACACGGCCATGCCCACGAGCACGAGACCTTCCTGCTGCGCCACGCGCGCCGCTGGATCGCTCCGGCCATTCGCACGGCCGTCGATCGTCCGAAGATCGTCCTGCTCTCCGCGCTCGGCGCCCTGGTCATCGGCGGCATCACCTTCACCACCCTCGGCCGGGAGTTCATCCCGACCCTGGACGAAGGCGACATCGCCATGCAGGCGCTGCGGGTTCCGTCAGCCTCGCTCGAGCAGTCGCTCGCCATGCAGATGGCGATCGAGCGGGCGATCAAGGCCCAGCCGGAAGTGGAGACCATGTTCTCGCGGACCGGCACCGCCGAAGCGGCTGTGGACCCCATGCCGCCCAACATCTCCGACAGCGTCATCGTTCTGAAGGACCGCAAGGACTGGCCCAACCCGGGTCTGGAGAAGGAGGAGCTGATCGCCCGCTTCGAGGAAGTCGCGTCGCGGCAGATCGGCAACAACTTCGAATTCAGCCAGCCGATCGAGCTCCGCTTCAACGAGCTGATCTCGGGGGTGCGGACCGATCTGGCGGTCATGGTCTATGGCGACGACTTCGCCACCATGCAGCGGGTCGCCGACCAGGTGGCCAACGCCCTGCGCCAGACGAACGGGGCGGCCGACGTGAGGGTGGAGCAGGCGTCCGGCCTGCCGACCCTGACGATCAGCGTGGACCGGTTCGCCGCGGCCAACTACGGCCTGTCGGCGGCCGACGTCTCCGAAGCGGTTTCGGCCGCGATCGGCGGCGCCGAGGCCGGCCGCATCTTCGAGGGCGACCGGCGTTTCGACGTCGTGGTCCGTCTCCCTGACGACGCGCGCAACGATCCGGCGGCGCTGGCGGCCTTGCCGATCGTTTCATCGACCGGCGTGACCGTGCCCCTGTCCTCGGTCGCGCGCATCCAGAGCGCCGAGGGACCGAACCAGATCAGCCGCAACGACGGCAGCCGCCGCATGGTCGTCCAGGCCAATGTGCGCGGTCGCGATCTGGGCGGCTTCGTCACCGACGCCCAGAAGTCGGTGGATCAGGTTCAGCTCCCCCCGGGCGTTCGCCTGGACTGGGGCGGCCAGTTCGAGAACCTCAAGCGCGCCGAGCAGCGGCTGGGCCTGGTCATTCCGATCGTCTTCGTCCTGATCGGCGTATTGCTGTTCATGGCGCTGGGCTCCTTCGCCGAGGCGGGTCTGGTGTTCGCCTGCGTGCCGCTCGCCCTGGTGGGCGGGGCGCTGGCGCTGCTCCTGCGCGGCATGCCGTTCTCCGTCTCGGCGGCTGTCGGTTTCATCGCCGTCTCCGGCGTGGCGACGCTCAACGGCCTGGTGCTCATGCAGGCGATCCGCGAGCGGCTTCAGGCGGGATTGCCGCCCCGTGACGCGGCCATCGAGGGTGCGTCCAGCCGCCTGCGGGCGGTGCTCACTACCGCCATGGTGGCGATCGTCGGCTTCATTCCGATGGCCATCGCTCACGGCGCGGGGGCCGAGGTTCAGAAGCCGCTGGCGACCGTCGTCATCGGCGGCCTGATCACCGCCACCGCCCTGACCCTGCTGGTCCTCCCGACCTTCGCGGCCAAGGCGGTGCGTCATCGCAAGGACGAGGGGATCGAAGACTGATGGCCCGGCCCCAGGATGACCGTCAGCAGCGCCGGACGCTGCTGACGGTTCTCGGCCTCAACGCCGGCCTGGCGGCGGCGCTCGGGATCGGCGGCGTGTCCGCCGATTCCAGCGCCTTGCTGGCCAATGCGCTGGATAACGCCTCGGACGCGGCGGTCTATCTGATCAGCTTTTTGGCCATCGGTCGGGCAGGGACCTGGAAACGGGGCGCCGCAAGGGCGTCGGGGATCATGTTGCTGGTCTTCGCCGTCGGCGTCCTCGTCGACGCCGTGCGCCGGGTGATCACCGGAACCGAGCCGATCGGTCCGACCATGATGGCGCTCGCCCTGGTCGCCGCCGTCGTCAACCTGATCTGCCTGCAGCTCATCCGCCGCCAGCACAGCGGCGACGTCAACATGAAGGCGGCCGAGACCTTCAGCTTCAACGACTTCGCGTCCAACGGCGGCATCCTCGTCGCCGGCGGTCTGGTCCTCTGGCTCGACCAGGCCTGGCCCGACCTCGTCGTCGGCGTTCTCGTCGCGGCGATCGCGATCAAGGGCGGCGTCGAGATTCTCCGCGACGCCAACGCCGCCTCCGACCACCCACAGGAACGCGCTTCATGACCATCCACGACCATTCCAACGGGCACGCTCACGACCACACCGCCGGGGCCAACGCCCGGCAGCTCACCATCGCCCTGGCGCTGACCGGGACCTTCCTGATCGTTGAGGTCATCGGCGGCCTGGTGTTCAACAGCCTCGCCCTGCTGTCGGACGCCGCGCATATGTTCACCGACGCGGCGGCCCTCGCCATCGCGCTGTTGGCGATCAAGATCGGCCAGCGGCCGGCGGATGAGAAACGCACCTTCGGCTACAGGCGGTTCGAGATCCTGGCGGCGGCGTTCAACGCCGTGCTGCTCTTCGTCGTCGCCGGTTACGTCCTCTACGAGGGGATCAAGCGCATTCTGGATCCCGAGCCCGTCGGCTCGATCGGCATGCTGATCGTCGCCGCCGCCGGCCTGGTGATCAATCTGATCTCCATGCGCATCCTGTCGAGCGGCAAGGATCGCAGCCTCAACGTCAAGGGCGCCTATCTCGAGGTCTGGGCGGACATGCTCGGCTCGCTCGGCGTCCTCGTCGCCGCCGTCGTCATCACCGTGACGGACTGGCGCTGGGTCGATCCGATCGTCGCGATCGCCATCGGCCTGTGGGTCCTGCCCCGCACCTGGATCCTGCTGCGCGACACCACCCACATTCTGCTGGAGGGCGCCCCGCGCGGCGTGGCCCTGTCGGACGTGCGGGTCGCCATCCTCGCCACCCCCGGGGTCGCCAGCCTTCACGACCTCCACGTCTGGGTTTCGGGCGCGGATCAGGCGAGCTGCACGGTTCACGTCGTGCTGTCGGAGGGCGCCGACGCCGATGCTGTCCGACAGGCCGTCGGCGACATGCTCGAAGAGCGCTTCGACCTGCATCACACGACCGTCCAGACCGAGCTCGAGCCCTGCGGTGACGCCGGAGGTCTGCACGTATGACCCGAAGCGACGACCCAGCCCGGTCCGCCGCCATGAGGGGCGACGAGATCCAAACCCTTTTTCAAACTCAAAGGAAAACGCCATGAAGCGCACCGGTTGGATCTCGGTGATCGCGGTCTTCCTCGCCGTCGCCGCCTTCGCCTTCGGCATTCTGTCCCGTCGAGGCGCCCCCGACGCCTCCGCCCCGCCGCCGGTCGAGGCGCGAGCGATTGATGGGCACGCCGGCCACGAGGGCGCGCCCTCGGATACGCCGTCGACCCGCGCCTATCGGGAGGCCGCCGACCGCATGCACCAGACAATGAACATCGACTACTCCGGCGACGCCGACATCGACTTCCTGCGCGGCATGATCGCCCACCACGAAGGCGCGATCGCCATGGCCAGGATCGCCGTGGAGGAGGGCGAGGCGGATGACGTGCGCGGCCTGGCGCAGGAGATCATCCGCGCCCAGGAAGCCGAAATTTTGCGGATGCGGATCATGCTGGCGCGGCACGAGGACGCGCCGGCAGTCTCAGAACGGCCCTGACCCCATGGCCGGCAAGCGCTTCACGGTCCGCAGCCGCAGCATCCGCTGGCGCCAAGGGCGCTACAAGGGCCGCCGCGGCTCGAGCCCGCGCCGGCCGCCGAAGCCCCGGCCAGTACTTGATGTCGTAATCGCCGTCGGCGCCAGCCTGATCGCGGCCTTCGTCGTCCTGTGCATGGCCTTCTCCCTGCTCGGCGCCTACGGAACGCCGCTCTACATCGGCTACGGCGTGATGATGAGCCTGGTGACGGGCGGCTGTCTGGTGTTCGGTCCCCGCGACCGGGCCGGATTGATGATCGCCGGCGGGCTCGGCGTGCTTTGCGTCGCCGGAACGCTCATCCTGTACGGGGTGCGGGCGGACGTGCACTACCATCCTCACGCCAACGAACGCCCCGCCGCCACAGGGAAGCGCGAATGACGAGAAGCTCCGACGGGGAAGGTCAGGCCCGCCGCCCCGCGCGCATCGCCCGCGGAGGGTGGCTGGACGTGCTGCGGTTCGCCGCGGGATCGCTGATCATCCTCTACCACTTCCGGGAAGCGGCCCCGCTGCCGCTCGGACAGATCCATCCGGTGTTCGACCGGGGGTTCCTGCTGACCAATTTCTTCATCATCGACTCCGGCTATGTGCTGGCCCGGATCTACGGCGAGCGCCTGGCCTCGGGCGGGATCGACGTCGGGGCCTACGCGCGCCAGCGGCTGCTGCGCGTGTTCCCGGCCCATCTGGCCGTGATCGCCGGTCTCGCGGCCTTGGTCGCGGCCGCCGCTCTGGCCGGGGTCCGACCGAGCAATCCCCAATGGTTCGACTGGAGCCAGCTGCCCGCCCAGGTCTTGCTCGTGCAGGCCTATGGCGTGCCGGGCGGCGTCGGCTGGAACGCGCCGACCTGGACGCTGTCGGCTCTGATCGGCTGCTATCTGCTCCTGCCCTGGATCTGCCGGGCGCTCTGGAGCCGACCCCGGGCCACGGCCGCGATCGCGATCACCCTGCTTCTCGCCGCCGACGTCGCCAGCCGCGTCTGGCTGGGCGATCCGGTCTATCGCCTCCCCCTGCGGTTCGGATTCCTCCGCGCCCTTCCGCTCTTCCTGCTGGGCGTGGCCGCCGCCGTGGTCGGTGCGCGCGTCTACGTGCGTCCGTCCGTGGCGGGCGCCTTGGGACTCGGCGCTTTCGGTGCGCTCGCGCTCGGTCAGGCCGTTGGCCCCTTCGGCCTGGCCTCCCTGCTGCTGATGACGATCATCATCTGGGCGGCTGGAGCCTTGCCCGTGGTGCGCTCGTCGCGCCTGATCGAACACCTCGGCTTGATGTCGTTCGCGATGTTTCTCACCAATGAAGTCGCCCGCATCGTCTGGTTCGGCGTCTTCGACGCCGTCGGACAGTCGGACTGGTCCATCGGGATGCGCTGGGGCGTCTGGGCCGCCGGTCTGGCGGCGGCGTTCATGGGGGCGGCGGCGTTCCGGTATGGGTTCGACCGGCCGGTTCAGGCCTGGTTGAACCCGCCGAGGCCTGCGACGCCTGCGCCGGGGGTCAGCGCGGATCGGCCGGTGGCCTAGGGTCAGGGTCCCGCGCTCGCCAAGGCGTCCAGATAGCCGTCGCAGCCGGTGAAATAGCCGTCTACGCCCTCGATGACATCGGCAAGGACGGAGAGGTCCATATAGCCGTGGGCCAGCTCGATCGGCCGCCCCTGGGTGTCGACCGGATATCGGAACGAGAAAGAGCCGGGATCGACGGTCGCGAACTCCGCGACGAGCCTGCCGACCGCAGCGGTCGCGCCGTCCTCGTCGTCGCTCCCGAACGCCTGGAGCACCGCCTCGAACTGCGTCCACAGTTTGGTGAGGTCGTGAGACTTCCAGATGGGATCAACTCCGACGGTCCGGCCGTAGGTCGAGATCAGATACTTCAGGGAGAGTTCGAGGAATTGGCGGTAGTTGAAGATGATCGGGAAGACGAGGGTGTCACGATCGGCCGTATCCTCGACGGCCTGCTTGACCAGACTGTCCGCCGCCCGCTTGTAGCCGGTCAGCATCAGCACCATTCGGCTATGCGGATGCTCAGCCAACACGGCGTTCCCGTCCCACCGGGCCGAGACCTGAAAAAGTCTGTCGTCCGCCTTCGGCCATCGGAAGGGGCGTTGCATCAGGTCATCAAAGCTCATGGGTTCGCTCTCCGGATCACCGCGTCCATATAGGGTCATGAAGTTGATCCCACAGACGATGTTCGACGTCTTCGCGCTCGCCCTGCCGCGGGGCCACGGTTTTGGCGACCGCCCGCCCATTGGCGCGTGGGGCGACGCAGCGGGGATGGTGTGCGGCATCGTCACCCAGAAGACGGAGGACGGTTCGCTCGGGATCATCGCCATGCGACGCCGCGTCGATCACGTCTGGACGGTGACCGGGGAGGAGATCGGCTTTGCAAGCCTTGAGGACGCCAAGGCCCGCCTCGAGCTCCTTTTGCGCATCGGCGCGCCCCCAGAGCCTCTCCCGCCCAACACCGCGCCACGGCCTCCGCTACACGATCTCAAGGGTCGGACGCCCGGCGATCAGTTCTCGGTTCTCCTGCGACCCACGCACCATCTCGCCGCATGGGTCCTGAACCAGCTCTATCTCGCCTTGCCCAATCCGGACCGGAACTGGGCGGGCGACTGCCAGACCCGGAACTTCCACACGCGGATGTGGGAGGCTCAGCTGCTCGCAGCCTTCCGCGAGCAGGGGCTTCTCGTCAGTCAGCCTGTGGACTCCCCGGACTTCCATATCCAGAACCCATTGGGCGGAGAGGCCTGGGTCGAAGCGGTGACCGCCAACCCCGAGGTGCCGTTCGAGCACGTCAACGCGCCGAGAAGCGCGCCGCCAACTGAGCGAGACGCGCTGTTCTTCGGACCGGCGGCTGTTCGGTTCGCCAAGACCCTCGGCAGCAAGCTGCAGCGCGGCTACGATCGGATGCCGCACGTCACCGGCAAGCCGTTCATGCTGGCGGTCGCGGACTTCCATGCGCCCGCGTCGATGCTCTGGAGCCGCGAAGGCCTGATCGGCTACCTCTACGGCGAAGGGGCGGAGGTTGCCGACGACGGCGGGCGCAAGGTGGCGCGGACCACCAGGGCGGCGCACCTGCAGGGACCGTCGGCCTTTCCCGCCGGACTGTTCGCCAACGCCGACCACGCCGAGCTGTCCGCCGTCATCTTCTCCAACGCCTGCGCCATCTCGAAGCTCAACCGGGTGATGGTGTCCGCTGGAGCCGAGGCCAAGGGGCTGCGTTACAGCCGCATCGGGCGCTTCTTCGATCGGCGGCCGGGGGCTCTGGAGGGCGAGCCCTTCTGTCTTGACGTCGCGAGTCCGGAGTACCGCGGGCTCTGGCCCCAGGGCTATGAACCTTGGTCGGCGGAGATGGAGGTGTTCCACAATCCCTACGCCCGACACCCAGTCCCGCACGCCCTTCTGCCCGAAGCGACCCACTGGTTCGAACAGGACGGCGAGCGGGTGTGCACGTCCTTCTACGAGACCTCCATCCTCTGGTCGGAGACCCATATCACGGACCTGGACCAGCCTGCCCCGCGCCTTGAGGACTTCCTTCGCCCGGCCGCCCCGTAGCGCAAGAGCGCGGTTGGCGCCGCCGCGCGCGCCGGAACCGGTCGTCAGGCCGCCGAGCGCATGAGAATATCAGGGAACAGTGCGTGGACGATGCGGCCCTCCACGGAGCCTTGGGTGATCTGGGGAGAGGTGAGGGAGGCCCGGAGCTTGCGCGCGACGCTCGGCTTCTGCAGAGCCGCCAACTGATCGGTCGCTCCGGCCACACGCCGGATCAGCCCCGCGAACTTGTGGCGCTCCTCGCTGTTGCTGAAGAAGGTGTTGAGCATCTCGACCAGGTTGCTCTGCTTGGTCGCCACAGGCTGCCGCAGCTCCAGCGACAGAATCAGGCTGACGAGCACCGGGATCTGCAGGGTGTCGAGGTCGCGGGGCTCCACCCCCGTGAGGGCGACGCGTTCCACCAGCTCCTGCAGCAGGTCCTGCCGGGCCTGCCACGGAAGGTGCCCTTCCACGACGGCCTCTCGCCATCGACGCAGATAGTCGACGTTCCAGGGCGCGACGGCGTAGGGCAAGCCTGAGGCGGGCCATTGCAGATCAGACAGGGCGAAGATCGCGGACCGCCAGTCGCGCCCGTCCTCCCAATGGCAGCGCACGAGGAAGCGGCCTTCCTCGCGCGATTGGGCCAGGACCTGTTCATCGAGTGAGAACAGGTTCTTGTTGTGCGAATAGAAAATGTCGAGGAACGCCGTCAAAAGCAGCCGGCGAGGAACGGGCTGGAACTTCCACGTCAGCCAGACCAAGTGGTAACCCTCTCGCCCGTAGAAATGCTCTCGACTGTCGATGATCGGCAGTTGCGTGCTTGAGAGCTGGATCTCCAGCGCCAGGCTTCGGCCGTTGTTGATCGCCCGTACGTCGGGCCGTCGGTGGCCGGTCTCGCCTCTCAGATACTCGTCGATATGGATTGAGCCGGCCTCCGTCGCCGGATCGATGGCGAGAATCTCCCCGACCTGATGTTTGAGCCAGCTGTGGAGAGGGCTCTCCTGCGCGCCCTGAAACTGCGCGGCGCTGCGCTGATCGACCGTGGCGGGGTCCCCTGTCCACCAGGGGCAGGTCGTCGGCGCACCCTTGTGGTGACGCCAGTAGGGCAGGCAGGTGCGCGCTTCCTTTGGCGCATAGACGCCGTGGCCGCATTGCTCGCAGACATAGGCGGCCGCCCCTTCGCGGCGGGCGGCCGCAGCGTTGCGGCGGATCTTCTGGTAGCGGTCGGGATCAATGGCGAGAAGCTGGTCGCTGGTGATGGTCGCGCCGGTCGACAGGTCGGTGACCCGTTCCAACGTCCTTTGCGGCTTCCTGACCGTTGCGACCATGTCCTCTCCGTGTTCCCAGTATGTTCACTGCGTGATTCCGCGCAAGGGCGATCGGATCGTCATCGGTCGGAAGCGCTAGGGGCTCCGCCCCCGCGCGGGCCAGGGTGAAGCGGCTACGCCGCCGGACCGGCCGGTCTCCCCGACCTTCCGCGCCGGCGAAGGCGCGATCCTCGGAATAACGGGCAGGCTTGTGCAGGTCGGGCGATCCCCCTCCGGCCGGTCCGCCCTGGCCCTTGCTACCCCGGTCTCGCCGACGGGCAGGGTTTCAGGCGCGCAGTTCGCGTGCCTGCAACCCTTGCCCAAGGAGGCAGACATGACTGCTCAATCCATCGAAACCGCCGCGACCGAAGCGACCGCGCCGCAGCACGGCTCGGAGATCACCGTGCCGCTCAACCGGCTCAAGGCCTCGCCGAAGAATGCGAGGAAGACCCCGCACAGCCCGGCGACCATCGAGGCCTTCGCGGCCTCCATCAAGGCCAAGGGGGTGTTGCAGCCGCCCGTGGTCGAGATCGAGCGGGACGGGGAGGGCGCGCCCACCGGAAACTACCTCGTCACCATCGGCGAAGGGCGCCGTCAGGGGCTGCGGCTGCTGGCCAAGCGCAAGGCCATCAAGCGGACCCATCCGGTGCGGGTCATCGTGGACGCCGAGAACGACGCCCACGAGATCAGCCTCGACGAAAACATGACCCGTGAGGCCATGCACCCCGCCGACCAGTTCGAGGCCTTCCAGCGGTTCGCCGCCGAGAAGGGCTACGGACCCGAAGAGATCGGCGCCCGGTTCGGAGTGTCGGCCCATGTGGTGCGCCAGCGGCTGCGGCTCGGGTCGGCGGCGCCGGAGTTGATGACGGCCTATCGGGAGGGGACGCTGGCGCTCGACCAACTGACCGCCTTCTGCGTCAGCGAGGACCGCGAGCGGCAACGGCAGGTGCTGGAGCAGATCGGGCCGCACACCCCGGCCTACGCCATCCGCCGCGCCATGACCGAGGCCAAGGTCCGCGTCGATGACCGGCGCGTCCGCTTCGTCGGCGTGGAGGCCTACGAGGCCGAGGGGGGCGGGGTGCTGCGCGACCTGTTCACCGAGGACGGCGGCGGCTGGCTGGAGGATGTGGTCCTGCTGGACCGGCTGGTCGGCGACAAGCTGACCGGACTGGCCGACGAGGCCCGCGAGCGCGAGGGCTGGAAATGGGCCGAGGCCTGTCTGGACTACCCCGACGTTTCGGCGTTCGGGCGGGTCTATCCGGTGGCGGTCGAACGGTCGGACGCGGACGTCGCCGAAATCGCGGCCCTGTCCGAGGAATACGACCGCCTCGTCTCTGAAACCGACGCGGCGGAAATGTTCCCCCCCGAGGTGGACGCCCGGCTGGAGGAGATCGACAAGGCCTTGCAGGCCTTCGGCCCGGACTTCGCCTATGCCGACGAGGCCAGGGCGCGGGCCGGGGTCGTGGTGACGCTGGGTCACGACGGCCTCGCCCGCTTCGAGCGCGGACTGGTCCGCGCCGAGGACGTGCCCGCCGATCCGCCGTCGCCGTGGCAGGAGGAAGAGGCGGCGGACGAGAGTGCGGACAATTCGCCGGGCTCGGAGGCGGAGGCCGCCGAGGACGAGGCGCCCTCGGCCTTGTCGGATCGTCTGCTGATCGACCTGACCGCCCACAAGACCATGGGTCTGCGCGACGCGGTGCAGGCCGATGTGAATGCGGCGCTGGCGACGGTGGTTCACGCGTTCGCCCTGCAGGTCTTCTATCCGGGCTACGGCGTCTGGACGCCGTTGCAGCTTCGGTTGACGACGACCGGGCTGGAGCGGCTGGCGCCGGGGGTGGAGGACGGCCCCGCCGGACGCCGGGTCAGCGACCGGTGCGAGGCGTGGGGCGCGCGCCTGCCCGAGCGCCCGGAAGACCTCTGGGGCGTGGTGGCCGCGCTGCCGCCTTCGGAGCAGTTGGACCTGATGGCCTGCTGCGCCGGGGTCGGTCTCTACGCGGTGCGCGATCCGCACGACCGGCGGCCCGGCGCCTTGGCGCAGGCCGAGACGCTGGCGACGGCTGTAGGGCTCGACATGGCCGGGACGTGGACGGCGACGGCGGCCAGTTACTTCTCGCGGGTGGCCAAGGCGCGGGTGCTGGAGGCGGTGACCGAGGCCGTCAATCCGGAGGAAGCGGGCCGGATCGCCGGGTTCAGAAAGGGCGACATGGCCGAGGCGGCGGAACGGCTAGTGGAGGGTCGGGGCTGGCTGCCGTCGGTGTTGCGGACGCAGGCTGGTGTGCCTGCGGAGGCGCAGGAGGCAGGCGAGGGTGCTGACGACGAAACCCGCACCGCGCCGAACGACGACGCCTATGCGTTCGCGGCCGAATAGCCGCAGCGCACAGATCGAGCGAAAACTCGCCGCGCGCCCTTTGGGGGCGCGCGGCTTTTTCATGGCTTGATGGCGGCTCGTGACTCTGAGCCGTCGTCGATCTGGTCTGCTTTGCGGGAGCGGGTAGCTAAGCAAATCGAGTATCGAGATCTTGGGGTGCGGACTCTGTTAATTTTGACCGCTGACGCAGGTCAGTCTGATCCTTCACCCTCCGTGAGGGCTGCCTCAGCGACCCGGTTCCAGAAGGTGCAAACCGCATCGTTGTATCGGTTCATGTCAGCCTCGCTGACGATGAACTGAGACAAGGGCTCTTTCGCGGGCATGTACCAAGGGCGCAGTCGGATGATCTCGCTATCGGGTGCCCACAGTTCCGGATGGGCTTCCCAAAGTTCGGTCAGGGAACGTCCCGGACCGTGCCTCACCGCATTAGCGACGAGGTGCAGTTCCCGGAGCGTGGCGTATTCCGGGAATGTCGAGAGGCCGCATCCCCGTAGGCGGCGGACGTGCTTGTTGACCGCTTCCGGCGACGCGCTTTTCCTGAATTTGGAGAAGTCCGTGGCACCTGATGATCCGAAGGCCTGGGTTTCGCACAACCATTCCACCACGTCGTTCTGCCACTGGCCGTTCAACGTCAGGGCGATGGCCTTGAGCAGATTGTTGCTGAGGGTGGGGATCCACCACTGACCTTCGCCACCGAGGTCCTCGTAAGCGTGACGGACCGCCTCGTGGTGACCCTTCATGCTGAAATAGAATAGTTCACCCGTCCGGTTCGCATAGCGCTGGACCGCGTGATCCAGCGTCCGGGAAATCCAGTCTTCGGGAACATCGAGACGTGCCTTCGTCATTAGCTTACGGTCACAGGTCGCGATGGATCGCTCAGGGGATGCCCAAACAGAACGCCCATTTCGTCTTGGTCGATGGGGACAAGCGCCCGGATCGTTCCGAGCTCCGCGTCGGCGCAGACGCAGACATCGGCGGTCCCGACAATGAGGAAGGCGAGCGGGCGTCGCTGCTCACGTCGCGACTTGAGCCAGGACGCCCGGTCGATCACCGAGGGGGTCGGGCGGAGTTCCGGGTGGGAATGCCATTCGCCAATATGGGTTACCAGACCGCCAGACCGTCTCCATGCTGCATCCGCAAAGGCCTGGTGACCGGCTGGAGATCGCCAGAACCGTGTCGGGGACCAACGGTCGCTGTTCTGAGGAGCGGAAGCGTCGATGACATGAAGATCGCGGCCACGATAGCTCCCCAACAGAATCCCACCGACCTCGTGTCGAAAGGCTGCGGCTTCTGCGATGGCCTTGATGCGGCTCAACACCATGTGTTCGACAAGGACGTTGCGGGGGCCGAAACTCAAGTCACCGGGCCTTGGCAGGCCGGACAAAGCGGCTCGATGGGCCAGTTTCGGTCCTTCGGAGGAGCCGTATGCTCGAGATCCAGCACCCGAGTGCGGACGCGAGGACCTGGCATGTCGGGTGCCGCCGCCCATTCAAGGGCGGCTTGAACGACAAGGGTGGCAGCGAGCATCGGCGCCGGGGCTGCATAGTTGATATGAGCGCCATCGCCGCAGGTGCCGCTCTCGACCGCCGTGGTCACGCCGGGTTTGAGGGGATTGGCTTTGAGTTCGCCGTGGTTAGGCCGCAAGCACTTTAGACAGGCATGGGCTGAGCGGGTGACCAGCACGGTCTGGGCCGCCAGACCATTGCCGTGGATGGCGGCGTGGATCACCGGGGGGAAGGGCTTGCCTAGGCGGCGGGTCGTTACGGCCAAATCGTTGAGACGAAGGCCCACAGGTGTTGAGCCAGTCGCGTCGATGACGAGGTCGTAGTCTTGGAGTCGGGCTGTGACCCCGAACACGTCGGTGGCCACGCCCTCCACCGTCAGGTCGGGATGGAGCCGTCGAACTTCGGCGGCGAGAGCGCCGGCCTTGGCGAGGCGAACCGCGGAAACCGGCAGGACATGGCGGCCAAAATTGGCGGTCGAGAACTGATCGCCGTCGATGATCAACATGGGGCGCTGAGATTGACCGGCGCCGGACCTCGCCAGCTCTAGGCAGACTCGGGAACCAATTGCGCCCGCGCCCACGACTGCGACGGCCTTTCCGATAAGGGGAGAAGGCGCGCTGAGCCGGCCGTTGACCAAGTCCGGGAGAGCGACGCTGTCGGCAAGGCCACGATCGAGGGTCATCTCGTTCTCTCCGTGAGATATGGATCGGGCGCGACGATTCTGGGGCGCTTTCGCATAGGCGATCCTGGCGAACTCGGGCCATTTGAATGACGCGGCGACGACCCCGTTCTCGGCCGCAAGGATGATGTGCCCCTCGTCCACCAAGGCAGGCGCAAATGCGTGGGCGATGGCGTCCGGCTCATCGACGAAATGCGCGATCCAAGTCTTTAGCGTGGCGAGGGTTTTGCCCGGCCCTCCGCCTCGCCGAATGTCGAAAGGGCGGTTGCCGCGCAGCACATATGCCTGCCGTACATCGTCAGGCTTGTCCCGGCTCCATCGGCTAACCCGTTCTGGTGTCGTGATCACCAAACTGTCTCGCCCGCCGACCCTGTTCCAGGTGCAGCAGCGCGCGCGACCGGAGAACCCTGCGGGGAGGTCCGTATAGAGATAGGTGTCAGGGTTCCAGTAGGAGACGAACTCCCTTTGGCGGTCGGCGAGCGTGGAAGCGTGGAGCACTTGGTCGAGCGTCTCTTTGGCGGACTCGAGCACCCTAAGGATGGCCCCTCCGGCATTGTAGGGATCATATTCCTCGACCTCTTTCTCGGCGAAGCAGAGGCTGTCATCGGCGTTCAGGTGGGCCAAAAGGCGCCTGCGGATCGCGAGGTCTTCGACATAGATCTTCGGTGGCGTCGTCATCACCGGATCAGTCACGCAGACCGCGACCGCGATGGTGGTCCTCCCCGACCGGAGGTCGCCGCGATAGCGGGTGATCCCGCGTCGGCTTTGCACATAGGCGAACCCTCGCGCCTTGAGGGCGGCGTCGAGGGCCGCCCAAGCGCGGGTCTCCAGAGGCGTCACCCGGAGGTCTGGGACCCCACCCGGGGCGATGGGCTTTGCGCTGCAACGGTGGAGCGCACCTGGCTTGCGGATGCGATGGGCGACACAAGAGCGGCGTTGTCCGGCACCCGATGACCGAAGAGCCTGCGGAAGCGCTCGACGACATTGAAGATGCTGGTCTCGTTGTTGAGAGCACCGTCCAATTCACTGGCGAGGGCGCGCGCTTTGAGTTCGAACTGGTTCTGCTCGGTTGTGGTCCAGTTGTCGTTCAGGGCCTTGTCGTCAACCACCGGGTTCCACACCACGCCCGCGATCTTGGCGGACAGGGCGCGGGCCACCACCAGCAGCCCGTCGTCGTCCCGCCCAGGCTGGGGCGGGGTATTGGCTTCGTCCAAGGCTTCAACAGCGCAGACCATCAGGACCAGAGAGCTCAAACGACAGCTGTCCCAGTGGTAGTCCCGCCACGCCTTGAGATAGCGAGTAAGCCGCTTTAGGTCGGTCCAGCTGGCATGACGCGCCGCCGCATTGACGAACCAGTCCTCGAGTTCCAGCGGGTCCGACTGCTCCCAGCCTGTAGTCCGGTGGGCGACATAGATCTCGCTCGGATCGAGCCGGATTTCGGGCGGCGGGGACGAGAACGCGGAGCCGTCCATTGCGCGATTGGCCGCCGCATGAAAGGCTTTTTCAAGTAGGGCCATCTTCACGTCAGGGATGGCGTAGATGTTGAGGTCGAGGTGCGCTTCCGCATCAATCACGACCCGGACGCAGATGCTTTTGCTTGTGTCGAGGGTCCAGCCTTGGGCGTCGCAGAGGGCGCCCAGGATGCGTTCGACGATCGCGAACAGCGTGTTCGAGGCCACGGCCGGGTTGAGCCCGACGATCGACATGGGGACATACATGCCGTCATCGAGGTCGAGTTGCTGACAGGCCTTCGCGGGCTGATTCAGCGTGCCGTACGCCCAAGATCCTTGGGTGCGGAACTTCGGGGTAAAGGACAGGGCGGCGGGGTCCGGAACCCCGTGCGCCTTGACCAGAGGGACCTCGTCCTGGGTCAGATAGGCACCGGCCACCCGCAGCCCTGCACGAAGCGCGTTGCGGACCAGCTTCTGTGCGGTCTGGAGTTTGTGCTTCTGCGCGTCGGTGATAACCAGTTCGCATCTCAGGCACGGTTGATTCGCCGCCTGATGAAGAAGCCGATGTGCATTATACCGCATGTTGTTGTCCTGAGCGCGCCCGAACCCTACATCTAGGGTTAAAGATTGTGACCGCAAGGGGGCGAAATGCATTCCGTTCTGGGTTGGAAGGCTTGGCTCACGGCAGCTTTGGCGATCTGCGTCGCGATCATTGGCGCGCGCTTGTTGGTCGGAAGCGAAATCCTCCCGTCATTGCAAAGCGGTATGAGCCTGACCTCGCTTTTAGTGACGGTTTTCGTCGCGACGCCGATCTGGCGGCTGCTGTGGCTTGTCCCCTATTTTCAACGCAAGGCTCCGCAGCTTGACGGGGAGTGGTCGGGCGTGGTCGCCTCGAATTGGTCCGTCGTCGAGCGGCTTAAGGAGGCGGCCAAACAGGCTGGCGCACCCGCTCTCGACGTGGATGACTTGGCTAGGCCCTTGCCGGACTTGGTCGAGGTTCCCGTGTCGGTGAAAATCCGGACCACCTTCGCCCGGATTTATCTCGAACTCGAAAGTGCCGACGATCGCTATCAGATATCAACCCTGAAGGCCGTTGAACTAAGGCCGGCGAACGAAGCCGGGGACGCCGTCCTCAGCTATGTCTTCGAGGGGCGGGTGTTGAACCCCAAGGCCGGCGATGTCGGCTGTTTCGACGGAGCCGCAACCCTGTCCTTGCGCTCACAGGCAAGTGGAGGTCTGGCTATGGCCGGGCCGACTTGGACTAACCGGGCTTGGAGTCGGGGCCTGAATACCGCAGGTGTCCTGCGTCTCACTCGGATCCGCGCCGACTTTTGGACGCCTCTGACATTCGGCTTGATAAAGCGCTAGCAGGTCGCCATCGCGGGGTCGGGCCGTCACCAGAACGGGCCTTTCGGCCCAGCAGAAGCGGCTTTCTGAATATCAAGCCCGGTATGGGAGCGAGGAGCGCCAGATTTCGAGCCCGTGAGACTGGAAGAAGTCGCTGGCCTCAGGGGCGGCGTCCGCAGACATGGTCGGGCCCATGCCGACGCTGACTATCGCCGACGAACCATCCTGGCGGGCGAGGGGCACATCCACATATCGCGTCGGCCCGAAACGGCCGGCGCGAAGACCCACTGGAAGCGCAGGTGTCTTTTCTCCGCCCGTCCGATTTCCACCAACGTCCTCGAGTGCGCCGTCGCCATTGCGAACTAGCATCCGCGATATCCGCACTTCGCGCTCGTCCGCGAAGCCAGGGTGTTTCATCGAAAAGAGGTCGACGCACAGGCGCCGCGCATAGTCCGAAAGCGTCGGGTGATCGTCAGGATCATCCTCTAGCTGTTGCTGGACGACGCCCAAGCCGAGACAGAGCATTCGGTCGACCAAGGCTTCGTCGTAAACCACGGTCCGGATCGCGACGCCGGCGTCGTGTTCGAGATGCCGTGCGTCCAAGCCCAGAACGCACCCGCCACCATCGCCCGCGTAGCTTCGCCACTGCCCCAGATCGTCGCGCCGAGGAGTCAATGACCCGATCATGAGGCCGGTGTTTGCGGTCAGCCCCTCAAGCTCCGACACGACGAAAATGCGGGTCGTGAGGTCCGTGTAGACCTGTCGATCCCGCATAAGGCCGATCAGTCGATCCCGAGCATACGAAAACTCCGAAGCGTCGTTCAGCGCGGTATACTCGGAGAGCCGAAAGGTCCGGTTTTCAACGATCGCCCGCGCCGCCTCGATCGAGGTGTAGTGGTATACGACCGGACAGTGGTCCGAGCTGAAGTCCCAAGGCAAGGCCATGCGGAAGTTATGACCTGCCGTTGCTAAAGAGAATATGGCTGGAAGGGATTGGAAGTGTCGCTCACGCAGATCCGGATTTGACATCCGCTATAGAGCCGTCGCTCTTGGTTCGCTTGTGGCGCTCTCCGCAGTACCCAGCGCAATGAAGGCCGCTGCATTGTCGGCCTCCCGGCGGCAGGTCCTTCAAAAACAAGATCGCGCTTCGGGGAGCAGGGCGTCAAACCGCTTCGAGTTGCTGAACCCCGGACTTCCGATGCCTACTCAATCTCCAATTGGACACGGGCGGGTCTACGCTTCAGCTTGACCGTATGTATCTAACTGAAGCTCAAGCCCGCGCTCGCGCTGGCGTAGCAGAGGACGAGCCCGCTCATGTGCTGGCGTTCGCGCTCGCTCTCGACTCCGCGCTGAGCGCCCTGACAGATCGCTTCGACATTTTCCTCTCCCATTCCGTTCGGGACGCTAGTCTCGTCATGGGGGTGAAGCGGATCCTGGAGGAGGCCGGAAAGACCGTCTACGTGGACTGGATCAGCGATCCGAACCTTGACCGAAACGCAGTCACCGGCGCTACGGCAGAGAGGTTGCGGCATCGTATGAGGAAGTGCGACGCCTGCTTCTATCTCTTTTCCCGACATTCGAGGCGGTCGAGGTGGATGCCGTGGGAGCTCGGTTTTTTCGACGGCCATAACGGCAACGTCGCGATCCTTCCGCTGATCCCTCCAACGGGCGAACTCGACTTCACAGGCGAAGAGTATCTAGAGATTTATCCCAAGATAGACTTCGCAAACCTAAGCGGCAGCCCCAGCATATTCGTGAACCAAGTACGACGCACGGAGATGGGGTCGTACAAGTCCTATGATGAATGGCGGCGTGGCGCTGATAAGCTTAGACCCACGACCTAGCTACCCACCCGTCAGCCATTTCCGGAGAGGCGTTGCGGTGTTCGCTTTGTGATTTAGTACCATCCAGATGTCTTGGTCGCTGCCCTTCATCTGGCCCCAAACGATCCGGCGATAGAGGCCCAGATATTCCCATGAGGCCCAGGTCGAGTCGTGCAGATCGTCCGAGGACGGAAACAGAGCGATTTGTCCGAGGCCCTTGTAGCCGTCAGCCACTCCCAGCTCCCAAGGCACCCAGCGCGACTCCTTACTGTTCTTGCTCGTCAGAAGAACGAACCTGCTGCTCTGCTTGATGCGAGACTTCAGCAAATTGGCGGTTTCGTCCGTGGTGTAGGGAGGCATCTCCGGGTCGATTTCATCGATGTAGACCACGGCGCCGTGGTTCTGCAGGACGATCGTGGCACCCACGACAAGATCCTGGTCCTTGCTGGAGTGGGACAGGAAAGTTGAGCCGGCAGGGCTTCGCGCCGAAGCCGTGCGAAGCACGGAGGCCTGTTCGGTCAAAGTGATGTTCGCGGCGAAACCCCGAAGTTCCGCCCTTGTTACGAACCGGGTCACCTCAGTTGTCGTCCTGTGGCTTCGCCAGCCGTTGGAGTATCTCTCGAACGAGCTTCAGGAGCTTGTCGGGTGTTGTGGCCTGGTTTGACAGGACGGCTAGCTCTTCGTCGGTTGGCCTGGCCGCGCTTGCGCCCTGCGATGGGATAGCGGACCCAGTCAGATCTTGCGCGATTTGCTCGGCCGCGCCTCCGGTCGCACCGATGGGCAGTATGAAGGCCCCGGCCTCGCGCGCGACCTCGAACTCCTTCAACACGCCGTCCGCAACGATCTGAGAGCCGCCCTCGAGCTTTGCGCCGCCTAGGAAAATCACAATCCCGGCCTGTCGCGCCATCTCGGCGCGAAGCGCGGTCCATCGTTTCTGGTCCGGCTCCCTATCCGTCAGCGGTTGAGGGAAGGGTCGGACGATCAGCCGGCGGTCCAGATCCCACCCGCCGTCCTGACGGAGACGGTCGATAAAGCCCCCAATCACAGCTGGGCCGACCAGTAAGCCCGATCCGCTCACCAGATCCCGCCCGGTGTCCGCGATCAACCCGCCGACCGCCTCGGAAAGGCGATACAGATCGCCGGCGCGACCGTCGTCGCCGTCGAGCGGCCAGCTTCCACTGACCCATACCCGCATCGCGGCGACGCGGCGCTCTACCTGGCGCATCAGTTCGGGAATTTCGTCGTAATGCTCTACCTCGATTGTCCTCAGTCCGTAGCGGCGAAGGTCCTTGGCCCAGTGCTTATGCTGCGCCGTGCGGGCCCTGAACTCGTCCTCGGAAGAACAGTCCGCCAGGCTGGGCGGCTTCACGATTGCGAAGTGCTCCGGCGGCGCTTCAGTGAAGCTCTCACGAATGAGGGATAGCACGTGCCGGACATTGGGATCGGTCAGGCTGAGCCCGATGAAAAGAACGGACATGCTGCTGAGATGCGCCTGCAGCAGGGGGAGGAAGGCCCCACGCTTGGACCGATAGAGTTCGTAGTCGTCGGTCGAGATGACGATGTCGTCCATTCGGTCGACGGACCCATGCATCTTGTAGAGCCGTGCCGCGCCGGGCCGGGCGCGGAGCGAAAGGTCGGCCGCCCCGGAGACAACATCGACAGGCCGATTGATCACGGCGAAGGCGCGCTCGACCAGACGGTCGTAGTTCGTCGTCCAGATCTGCCGAACGGGGAGGCGCGCCAGCACCTCCAAGGTCGGCGGAACCGGTCGATCTTTGCCGATCTCTTGCCGGATCACGTTGCGGACGCCGGTCGCGGCACCGCTCTCGCTGATGTGCCACTGGGCCAGTGCGGCGAGGTCCTGGATGTCGCTGGAGCGGACACCGAGTTCCTCGCCGATGTCCTTAAGAAGCTCCGCCCAAGTCGGATATCCCGCGGCCTTCGAAACACCGGCGCCGACGAACACTGCGCCAACGCCTTCGTGGAGGGCAGCTGGAAAATCCTTGAGAAAGCGATTTCGGCTTGACGTAGGCATCCTACCGTCCGGCCCGCTTGGCCGCCTCTTCAATCCGAGCCGCCAACCGGGCGTGATCGGCATACTTGTAGACGGGCACCCCGGCCCTCGTAAGAAGAGCCGGGGTAGCGCCGGCAAGATCCGTATTTCCGAGCCTATCCTTGAGCTCGTGAATCTGGATGCCCACTATCCCGTTGCCCCGCGCGATCGATTGGCTGATTTCGTAGTCGATGTACTTGCGGCCCGCTGAGGCCGCGCCGATGCAAACAACCGTAACCGACGTGTTGAGCAGCGCGTCGTCGATCATCTTCTTGATCGCCGTATCGCCCTTCTTTTTGGCTTCTTCCCAGAGCGAGGCGTCATGGAACCCGACCGCCGCGGTGCCCACGATCTCGCCGATGTTGCGAATCTGATTCACACGCCAGATGTCGCGTTGATAGTGAAAACTGAAGAACACCCGACGTGCCATGTTTCCCTCCACGGGTCTGAATCGCCCCTTGCTAACGCTTGGGTTGCGCTCGGCGGTCCTCCGAGTCAACGGCTACGGTTGTCGGATATTCCCGCCACTACGGGTTCGCGATCGGACAGCCAGCCATACGATGTATGTTGGTCCGCCGCCGCGTGCGGACAACTTCGATTTTGTCGAAACATCTAGTTCTCGGCGGCGGACTGATGTCCGCTCTTTGGCGCTTCACCGCAGTCTTATCTGTCCGTAGCCCCAGGGAGGAGGCGATGGTCATCCGCGGGATATCCGGAGGCGTCGCCATTCGGAACCCCGTCGCGGCGCTTGGGTTGGACTCCGATCAACCAAGGAGCCCTCCGATGCAAATCCAACCAATGATCAGCACCCATCCCGACGTGCGCGGAAGCGTCAACGACAGTCTCGTTCGCGCGATCGAAGCGGCTTACGGCTGCGCCGCGGTGTGCCACATCTGCGCCGATGCCTGCCTGGCCGAGGATATGGTGAAGGATCTCACCCAGTGCATCCGCCTCAATCTTGATTGCGCCGACGTCTGCCTGGCCACGGCCGGCCTCGCCGCGCGTCGCGCCGGCAGCCACGAGACACTGATCCAGCGCATGCTCGAGACTTGCGCCGAGGCCTGCGCGGATTGCGCTGTCGAATGTGAGAAACACGCCGAGATGCACGAGCATTGCCGCATCTGCGCCGAGGAATGCCGCCGCTGCGAAAACGCTTGCCGCGAGGCTGCCTCCTCGATCACACCGTCACGCCATTGAGGCCGATCGCCGTCAACGGCACTCGACCGTCAGATGCCCGAGCTCGTGGACCGGCCTCAGCCGGTCGCGAACGGTCGCGACATCCACAGCCCCGGTCACGCTGACGATAGCCGAGTGCGCGTCCGGCCCGATGCGCCAGACGTGCAGATCGGTGATCCGGGCGTCGCCCGGCCCCTCGACGAATTCGCGGACCTCGGCCTCGATGGCGGTGTCCGTTGTGTCGAGCAGCACCGCGGCGGTGTCGCGCATCAGGGACCACGACCACCGGGCGATGACGATCGCGCCGACGATGCCCATCAGCGGGTCTAGCCAGACCCATCCCATATAGCGGCCCGCAAGCAGGGCGATGATCGCCAGCACCGAGGTCAGGGCGTCGGCCAGCACATGGATGTAGGCGGCGCGCAGGTTGTTGTCGCGATGGCCGCCATGACCGTGCTGGTGATCATGGTCGTCGTGATGATCGTGGTCGTGGTGATGGCCATGCCCGTGGCCATGACGACCGTGGTGGTGCCCCCCGCCGGACAGAAGGACGGCGCTGACCAGATTGACCACGAGACCCAGGATGGCGACCAGCGTCGCCTGGCCGAAGGCGACCGAGCGCGGATCGATCAGGCGGCCGATGGACTCTCCCGCGATCCCGAGCGCCACGATGCCCAGAACCAGCGCCGAGGCGAACCCCGCCAGGTCCCCGACCTTGCCGGTCCCGAAGCTGAAGCGCCGGTTGGCGGCATGCCGCTTGGCGTAGGCGTAGGCGCCGGCCGCAACGGCCAGGGCGCCGGCGTGGGTCGCCATGTGAAAGCCGTCGGCCAGCAGGGCCATCGAGCCGTAGACCAGGCCGGCGATGATCTCCCCGACCATCATGACGGCCGTCAGGCCGACCACCCACAGCGTTCGCCGTGCGCTGTCGTCGTGCGAACGGCTGAGGAAATAGTGGTCGTGGGTCAGATAGTCGGTCTCGGACGCGGACATGGCGCGGGCCTTACTTTGAATAGCGGCGAATGATGGCGATCAACTCGTCGGCGCCGCCCTGCCGGGCGTCCTCGCTCAGATCGGGATGAGCGACGTGGTGGCGCAGATGGTCTTCAATCAACTCTTCCAGAAGCCCGCCCATGGCGCCCCGCGCGGCCGCGACCTGCTGCAGGATTTGCGAACACCCGGCTTCAGACTCGATGGCGCGCTCTATTGCGCTGAGCTGACCCGAGATCCTCCGGACCCGCGCGACGAGCTTCTTCTTGTTCGTGGAGGTATGCGCCATGGATACTCCCCTATAGTATCTTGCACCGGCGCGCGACACCTCCTATGAGGCCGCTTCCTGTTGGGGAGTAGCTTCCGGCGTCTGATCGCCGGGGTCGGATCAACACACTCGCGTTTCGGCGCGCGGTCCGACCAGCGGAACCGCCGCCTAGCGAGACCAGCGCGTCCCACCGCCGCACCGGCCGGGGAGGGAAGCGCTGTTCGTTGCCGGGTGGATGCTCGTCATGACTCCTGTCGCCATCGCCGTTCTGTCTCTCAGCATGTCTACCGACGCCTTCGCCGCCGCCGTTGGGCGTGGTGCTTTGCATCGACCGAACCTGGCCGGCGCCGTGAAGGCAGGCCTGGTATTCGGGTGTATCGAGGCCATCACCCCGGTGATTGGCTGGGGGCTCGGCATGGTCGCTGCAGGCCTCGTCGAACGCGTGGATCATTGGATCGCCTTCGGCCTCCTCGCCGCTGTTGGCGGCAAGATGATCTGGGAAGCGACCCGTCCCCTGGCTGAGGATGCCCCACGCCGGTCCGGACCTTGGGCGCTGATCGCCATGGCGGTCGGGACCAGCATCGACGCGGCGGCTGTTGGCGTCGGCCTGGCCTTCATCGGAGCCAATATCTGGGTTATCGCGGCCTCAATCGGCGTCACGACCTTCCTGCTGACCACGATCGGCATGCTGATTGGCCGGGCCGTCGGCCAGCGTTTTGGCAAGATCGCCGAGCTTCTGGGAGGGCTCGCGCTTGTCGCGCTCCGTCTGATGATCCTGCTTGAGCACCTCGGCGTCATCGGCGCGTGATTGCCAGGACCCTACCGGCTCGACAGGGTGCGCAGGTCATCACCTATGCGATCGATCCGAGTTCTGCGATCACCGGACACCGAACCCGCCCGCCTTCGCTGCAGTCCGCGACGGCCTGCTTAAGCACCGTCCGGAGCCGCTCCAGATCCGCGATTTTGGCGTCCACGCTGGCGATGTGGTCCTGGGCCATGTCGCGGACTTCGCAGCAGGCCTGGACGCCCGGCTCACTCAACGCGATCAGCCGCCGAATGGCGTCGATGCCGAATCCCAGTTCGCGGGACCGGCGGATGAAGCGCAGGCGTTGGGCGTGTTCCGGCTCATAGCTCCTGTGTCCGCCCTCGGTGCGGGCCGGGGCGGGCATCAGGCCGATCCGCTCGTAGTAGCGCACCGTTTCCAAGTTCACCCCGGCGCTCTCTGCGAGGCGCCCGATCGTCAAACTTCGTGCGGACATGGCTCTTGATCCCGTAGCGGCTACGGGTTGTAGCCTGTAGCAGAAATCGAACGGGAGGCCCCATGGCCATCGATCAAGACCGGCCCAATATTCCTGAGGTCGCCGTCAGCGCCTCGGCCGCCATCGGCGGTGTGGCCTCGGTGTTCGCCTGGGCCGCGTGCTGTGTACTGCCTCTGGCTCTCTCGGTGGCGGGCGTGTCCTTCGCCGGCGCCGCGGTCATCGCGGGCGCGCGAACCTGGCTGACGCTTCTGGCCGCCGTCATCTTGGCCGCCGGCTGGCTGCTGCATTGGCGTCGCCTGCGGATGTGTCGGAAGGACGCATCCTGCCGCCGGCCCTCGCGTCTGGCGTTCTGGCTGCTGGTGATCGCCAGCCTGCTGATCGTCCTGTCCCTGGCCTGGCAGCCCTACATCGAACCATGGGCCATGCCGCGACTGGCGGCCATGCGATGAGCCCCGCCATCGTTCTGGAATCGACGCTGACCTGCCCGCACTGCGGTCACGTCGCGACCGAGACCATGCCCACCGACGCCTGCATCTGGTTTTACGATTGCCTCGGTTGCGGCGTGAAGCTGAAGCCTCAACCCGGCGATTGCTGCGTGTTCTGCTCCTATGCCGACGTGCCGTGTCCGCCGATCCAGGTGGATGGAAAGGGCTGTTGCGGCTAGGCTTAGGCGGCACTGCTGCATTCCGGAGTTCGCCGTGACCGATCACGCCACGCCCAACCTGCCGTCGCGGGATTTCGAAGCTACGTCCCAGTTCTACACTCGACTGGGCTTCCAGCAGGGCTGGCGCGACGAAGGGTGGATGATCCTGAAACGGGGCGGGCTGACGCTTGAGTTCTTCCCGCACCCGGAACTTGATCCGCTGACCAGCAACCTCAGCTGTTGCCTGCGGCTTGACGATCTCGACGCGTTCTACGCCGTGTGCCTTGGCACCGGACTGCCGGAGACGTGCTGGGGCCAACCCCGATTGCACGCGCCCAAGATCGAGGAGTCGGGCATGCGGATCGGCGCGCTCATCGACCCGGACGGAACCCTGATCCGCCTGATCCAGAACTGAGGCTTCGCGCCTTGCCCCGATGCACGCGTTGCGCGAGACTCGCGTCATGAAGACTTCGATCGATCATCTGCCGCCGCGCAAGCAGGTGGAACTGCGCCGGGTGGTCGAGGTGATCCGCGAGTCGTTCGCCGAAACCGTCTCGACCCGTCGGGCCGAGCGGCTGAAGAACGGCAAGATCCTCAAGATCATCCTCTACGGATCGTATGCGCGCGGCGATTGGGTCCATGATCCGGTCGGACGCTACTTCTCGGATTTCGATCTGTTGATCGTTGTCGATCATGAGGATCTGACCGACGGCGAGTTCTGGCATGACGCCGAGAACAAGCTGATGCCGGGCGAGACCCTGATCCGCACGCCGGTGAGCCTTATCGTGCACAGTCTGGAAGACGTGAACGAGCAGTTGGACCGCGGGCGATACTTCTGGGCCGACATCGTGCGTGAGGGCATCGTTCTCTTCGACACGCCCGGCGCCAAGCTGCGCAAGCCGGCTGACCTGAAAGCTCAGGTTGCCCTTAAGGAAGCGGAGGAGTTCTTCGGAGATTGGACGCAGAGTTCGGCCAGCTTTGCTCGTGGCGCGAAATTCTATATGGGCGAGGGCGCTGATCCTAAGCTCGCCGCGTTCAACCTTCATCAATCGGCTGAACACCTCTACCACTGCGTTTTGCTGGTTGTGACGCTCTACAGCGGCAAGGCGCACAACCTCGCCTTCCTGCGCAAGAAGTGCGAGGCGATCGACGCCCGCCTGGCCGAGGCCTGGCCGCGCGAGACCAAGTTCGAGCGCCGCTGCTTCGAGCTGCTGCGCGAGGCCTATGTGAAGGCTCGTTACTCCAAGCACTACAAGATCAGCGTCGAGGAACTGACCTGGTTGACCCAGCGGGTTGAGGTGCTGCGCGCGCTGGCGACGACTGTGTGCGAGGAACGGCTGGCCCATCTGCGCGAAGCGGCGAGCGATGACCCTTCCGCGTGATTTGATCCCGCCCAGCATGCGCGCGACGCTGGACGCCGCAAGACGGATGGCCGATCCCTTTGAGGACGTCCGCCGACAGCACGATATGCTGCGGGCCAGCGGCGTGCTCGGCATCGCCGAGCGCATGAAGCTGGAGACCCCGCTGGCCTTGGCCGCGATGGGTCGTAACCCGTTCATGGACCGGATGCAGGGCGTCGGCGCCCTGATGAGGGCTCAGACCGACGCGGACCGCGTCTATCGCGCCGCGTTTCCGAATGGCCTGATCGAGCAGGCCGAGCGGATCGCGCAACTGTCCGCCGGCTTCGCCTTGCCGGATGGTCTCGAGCGCTTCAGGACGCCGACGGACAGTTTCGTCGATCGCATCCTCCGACTGTCGGACAGTGGTCTTGGCGCGAGCGCCCTGGCGATCGGGCGACCCGCCCAGATCGAGGCCTTCGCGCGGGCCTCGGCGATGGCCGACATGTTCGCCGAGAGCGACCGGCTGACGCGGGGAGTGCGAGAGGCGGTCGGCGCCTTCTCCATCACGGAGATGCCGCAGTTCGCCAATCTGGCCGGTTATCGCAGTTTCCTCGACGCGGCGGGACTGCGGCTTGCGCACTGGCCGAGACGGCGTCTCCTGACGATGGCGGAGAAGCGCCGTCGCCTGAAGGCCCGCCTTCAGGCCAACTCGGCCCCGCCGCATGTGAAGCGCGCCAAGACTCTGGTTCACCGCTACGAACTGACCTTGAGGGAAATTCTAGATGCCGTGATGGCCGAGACCTACGGTGAGGACTGGGCGGACGAGCGCCTGCCGCTGTGCGACTGCAAGGATTTGCTGGGGAAGTGGAAGAAGCGGGGAGGCGAGGTTTTCGACCATGCCGACTACACCCACTACGCGCGGATCATGAGCCATCCGGAGCATTTCCAGGCGATCTTCGAGGCTGGTTTCGACGACCCAGAGGCGGTGTTCGATCTTCTGAAGCAGGCCGGGAAGCTGCGCGCGGCGTCGCACCATGCGCACCTGTTCACGCCCGAAGATCTGAAGGCGCTCCGCCTGACCTGGAACCAGATCGAAACAGGCTTGATCGCGCTCACTCCGGATTTCGCACTCGAGTGGACGGGTTAAAAGGCGACGAGGTCGGAATCGCCGTCCTCTTAGTGGAGCACTTCCCCGCCGACCGGATCGACCTGACGCAACTGGCCGGCCGCGTCCTGGACAAAGACTTCCACTTGCTCGCCCTTGTCGATCAGCGTCGTCGCCTTCACGAGCGCGGACTCTATGGCGTCGACGCTGAAGTCGAAATGCCCTGAGGGTCGGCCATCGCGAAGCACCCGCCAGTCGCCGTCGCCCCGGATCACCGTGAACTGGATGGTGTCGGACTGCCTCTCCAAGGGATCCCTCCTTCGCTCCAATCCGCGATGCGGATGGCGCCATGAACCTACCGCGACACCGCTTGAGCGTCATAGCATGTAGCCCACATCCGATGCGCCCGTCGGATAGGCGAACATCGTGGTCTTGAGGTCATCCGCAGTCAGTCCATGGCGGATCGCCAAAGCGAAAATATTGATGACCTCGTCCACGTTCGGGCCCACGAGGTGGGCGCCCAACACCCGTTCCGTCCCTTCCTCGACCAAGACCTTGAAGCCGAAGGTGGGTTCGGCCGCTGCGCGTGCTGTGAACCAGTCGGAGGCCTTCTGATTTTTGACTCGGTAGAGCAGACCCTGATCCTTAGCCTCCCTCTCCGTCAGCCCGACCGCCGCGATAGGCGGGATTGTGAAGGCCACGCTCGGGACGCCGCGATAGTTCGGCCTTTCGGAGTTACCGTTCAAAATGTTGGCCGCCACGACCTTGGCGTCGTGGCTGGACACGGGGGTCAGCGGCGGACCGACCTGGGCTGCGTCGCCCGCGGCATAGACGGCTGGATTGGAAACGCTCTGCAGAAATTCGTTGAGCTTCAGGCGGCCTCCTTCATGCTCGACCCCGGCGGCGTCAAGGCCGAGATCGTCGATCGCAGGTCCTCGTCCGGCGGCGTGAATGACCAGATCAGCATGGACATCGACGGCTTTCCCCTTCGTCTGGGCGTGAACCCGAAAGCCTGCGCGCGTCTGCTCGACCGCCTGGACTGTCGTTTCGAGGCGCACGTCAACGCCGAGTTGGCGAAAGCTTTCCATGAGCCAACCGACCACGTCCGGGTCGAACTGGGGAAGCAATCGCTCGCCACGCTGGAGGATTACGACTTCGGCGCCAGCCCGCGCGGCGATGTGGGAGAACTCGGCCGCGATATAGCCTCCGCCGACCAGCACAATGCGCTTTGGCATGTCACCCAGCTCGAGGAAGCCCTCGTTGGTGACCAGATGCTCTTCCCCCGGGATGCCGAGTTTCCTGGGTTCGGCTCCGGCGGCGATGAGCAGGTTCGAAAACTCCAGCGTTTCCTCGCCCACCTCAAGGCTGTTGCGGCCGGTGAGGCGCGCCCGTCCATGAAAAGTGTCGATGCCTCTTTCAGAGTACCGCTCTTGGTGCTTTTGGGGAACGGGATCGGTGAAACCCCGCTTGAAGGCCATGAGGTCGGCCCAAGCAATTCGGGCGTCGCCGGCGACACCCCTGCCTCGCATCCGCCATGTATGATCGACGGCGTTGGCCCCGCTGATCAGCATTTTTTTTGGATCGCAGCCCCGGAGCGCGCACGTGCCTCCAAAGGGACGAAAATCGACAACCGCGACGCTGCGACCAGCAGCGCGAACCCGCATGGCTCCGACCATGGCGGCGGTCCCGGTCCCGATCACCACAAGATCATAATGTTTGGTCATCGATGTATGCTCCGCGCTCGCTCTGTAGCGGCTACCTTGGGACGGACGAGGCGGTACAGTGCCTCGGTCACCACCGCGTTGACGGCGCCAAAGAGAAGGTGCCCGGCGACCCCTCTAGCCTGGGTGAGCAGGGGGTTGTCTCGATTGGGAGCACTGTAGCCGAACACAGGCGTCAGACCTTCGTCGATCATCAAGAGCATGGTCGCTCCAGCACTTCCTCTTCCCGTACTTTCGGCGGCTTGATCTGGTAGAGCGCCGTCTGCGCCCTCTCGGTTACCCTCGTGGCCACGAGACCGGCGATGACGCCGAGGGCTGTCTCCGCAGCCAGCGATTTTGATGGAGTTGCGCATTGTTCTGACTCCCGATGAGCACGCTCCGGCCGCCTCATCCGGCTGGCTTACGACACCGCGACTGTCCCTCGAACGGAACGCTCGGAAGGGGAACGAAGCTGGAGTTGCTTCAGGTTCCCTTCATAGCAGGAGACACCTCAGATTCATGCCAGGCGTGGCCGCGCCCGTCGCCATGCCGCGCGTCAGCTGCGACGACGCGGAAGCGGTGAATCCTGGGCACGTCTTTGGTGGCGGAGCGGATGCACCGGCATTGGCGGCACGATCCCTACGAGCGCCGCGATTGGCCGCATGGTTTAAGCGGCGGTGACCAGCCGTCTCTCCTGCGACGCGCCAAGCCTTGCGCGGCCTCTCAATGGCCTGATCTGACCGAAGCCCGTCCGGCTTCCGCAACCGTTCGCGCGACTTTCTTCCCCGGCCGGACGGCCTTCCTCGCGAGGCAAGAAAGTCGCGCTCCCGGTCCTCCGCTGCGCTGCGGGGCTCCCTGTGCTCGCCTGCGGGCCGCCCGGCCTCCGGTCCGCCGATCGCCATCGAGGCCGCGGCAGGCGTGGCCCGAGATCAGCAAGGAGAGACTTCCATGGCCACCATCGGTTCCTTCACCCAGCAAGCGGACGGCAGCTACAGCGGTTCGATCAAGACCCTGACCCTCAACGTCAAGGCGGCCCAACTCCGGGCCAATGACAAGACCGACGACAAGGCTCCTGATTTCCGCATCTTCTCCGGCCAGACCGAGTTCGGCGCGGCCTGGAAGAAAACGAGCCAGCAGAACCGCGACTACCTGTCGGTCAAGCTCGACGATCCCAGCTTCCCGGCCCCGATCTACGCCTCGCTGGTCGAGATCGATGGCGGACACAGCCTGATCTGGTCCCGCTGAGCGAGCCGCGGCGGCGCTGACGACAGCGCCGCCGCCCCTTCTTCAAATCCCGTCTTGAGGAGGCCGCCATGTCGCGCCCCAACGAACCCTCACGTCCCGACCTCTACACCCGCATCACCCACCAGATCGTCGCCCAGCTCGAAGCCGGCGTCCGGCCCTGGAGCCAGCCCTGGGCCGCATCCGAAAGCGTCAGCCGACCCCTCCGGCACGACGGCACGCCTTACCGCGGCGTCAACGTCGTCCTGCTGTGGGGCGAGGCCGCCGCCCGAGGCTTTCAGTCCTCCACCTGGATGACCTTCCGGCAGGCGCTGGCCCTGGGCGCTCATGTCCGCAAGGGCGAAAAGGGTTCCACCGTCGTCTACGCCGACCAGCTGGTCCGCATCGACGATGACGACGCCGGGGAGGAGACGACCCGACGCATTCCGTTCCTGAAGGCCTACACGGTCTTCAACGTCGAACAGATCGAGGGTCTCCCGGCCTCGTCCGCCCCGGCGCCCGCGCCGGTCCTGAACCTCGGTCAACGGATCGCCCGGGCCGAGACGTTCTTCGCCGCGACGGGCGCCGACGTCCGTCATGGCGGCGGCTGCGCCTTCTATGCGCCGGGACCGGACTTCGTGCAGATGCCGGTGTTCGAAAGCTTCCGCGATCCGGAAGCCTACTACGCGACGCTGGGCCACGAGCTGACGCACTGGACCAGGCACCCCGCTCGGCTCGACCGCGACTTCGGACGCCGCCGGCATGGAGACGCCGGCTACGCCCGGGAAGAACTGGTGGCCGAAATCGGCGCCGCCTTCCTCTGCGCCGACCTGGGGCTGGCTCTCGAGCCGCGCGAGGATCACGCCGCCTATGTCGCCTCATGGCTCGAGGTGCTGCGCGACGACAAGCGATTCATCTTCTCAGCCGCCGCCCACGCCCAGCGCGCCGTGGACTTTCTTCATGCGGCCGGCGAGGGCGGCTGACGCCGGGGACGTAAAAGATGCAGGGGCGCGCGCCGGTCATGGCTGGCGCGCGCGTCACCTGCGCTGTAACCTTGGGGTCTTGCTGGACGTATTGAGCTTGATGATCGGACGTCGAACAACTGCGGCCTGGGCGCCGGCCATTCTGGCCGTGTTCGCCCTGCTGTTCGCGTCGAGCCCGGTCACGGCCTGGGAGACTCCGGCCGCGGCCATGTCGATGCCGATGGCGCCCGCCGACGGCTCCAGTCCGGATGCCCCCTGCGATCCCGTGAAGATGAGCTGCGCTCGGCTGTGCGCCGTGCTCTGCCATGGCCTGGTTCCGACGCCCGCCGCGGCCGTCCCGGTAGCGGCCTCCGCCGATGTGCACGATCGTTTACCGGCCGACGCCCTCGCGGGGGTGGAGCCGGAAGCGGAGGACCCGCCCCCTCGAACCTGATCTCCACCGACGATCCTTTTCTCAGAAAACCGATCCATGGAGATCAACAATGAAACGTGCTTTTTCGCTCGCGGCCCTCGTGCTGCTGACCTCGGCCTCGGCTGCCTTCGCGGCCGCGCCCGACTCGGTGGTCAAGGCCGCCGCCTCCTGCTGCGAGCTTCTCGCGGCCTGCTGTAACGGCGGACCCTGCTGCTGATCCGCTGACGGAGGACGCCCGCGCGAAAGCGCGGGCGTCTGCCTCCGAGGCCGCTTCCCTCCTCATGATCCGTCCGGCTGGGGCGTCCGACAGGACGGCGGGCGAGCGGCCGTGCAGCGGTCGCCGAGGGGAGGACGTGCAGCACCGGAGGCCTACGGGGCGAGGGGGGTGACGGTCAAGGGCAGGATAGGCTTTGCGCCGGCAACGTCTGACAGACCCACCTCCCGATGGACCGCCTCACCCTTCGCGTCTCGCCCGATCTGATCCGCCGGTTCGACGCCGCGGCGGCGGGGCAGGGCGGGCGCTCGCGCTTGCTTCGCCGGCTCATGGAGGGGGCTGCGCAGGCGTCCTTTCCGGCGCCGCCGGAGGCGGTCAGCGCGCCCAGGTCGGGCAAGCTGACCCTGCGCCTCGGCGAGACCGACCTGCGTCTCCTGGAGGCCGAGGCCGCCGCCGTCGGGCTGTCGCGAACCCAATGGAGTGTCGCGCTCATCCGGCGGCGGTTGCGGGATCGTCCGCAGTTCAGCCGTCCCGAGGCCTTGGCGCTGATCGAGGTGCGGCGCGAGCTGCGGCGCATCGGCGTGAACATCAACCAGATCGCCCGCGCCCTGAACACGGCGGTGATGGAGGGGCAGGTGCTCGATCTGGAGATGGCCCAGCTCGGCGCCTTTCAGGCTGAGATCGCGGCCTGGGTGGAAGCGCTCGGCGAGGCCTTTGACGGCAACCTGTCCTATTGGGCCGGGCGGCCGTGAGCGACTTCCGCTCGCCGCGCGGGTTCGAGGAAGCCTTGCGGCCGCCGGTCGATCCGCGCCGCGCGCGGATCACGCCGGCGGTGCTTCAGTCGCCTCGGAACAGGGATCAGGATCCAGCCGCGCGTTTCGTCCGCGTCGCGCGCCGGGCGCCGGAGGTGATGGTCAAGGTGACGGGCCGAACCCGGGACGGCGGCCATCTGAAAGCGCATCTCGACTACATCAGCCGCAACGGCGCCCTGGCTCTGGACGGGCCGGACGGGGAGCGGCTGGACGGGCGCGCCGAGGTGCATGCGCTCGCCCGCGCCTGGGCCGAGGAATTCGCGATGGAGCCGGGACGCAGGCGCGACGCCTCGATCTCCCTGTCGATCGTGCTCAGCATGCCGGCCGGCACCGACGCGGCGCGTCTGCATGACGCCGCCCGGGCGTTCGCGGCCGAGACCTTCGGCGAGCGCTTCCCCTATGTCTTCGCCCTGCACGACGAGGGACGGCACCCGCACGTGCATCTGACGGTGCGCCGGCTGGGACGCGAGGGCGAGCGGCTGAATCCGCGCAAGGCCGACCTGCAGATCTGGCGCGAGGGCTTCGCCCGGGCGCTGCGCGACCGGTCCATCGAGGCGGAGGCCACCCCGCGGCGGACGCGCGGCGTGACCCGAAAGGCGGAGCGGACGCCGATCCGCAAGATGCGGGAGCGGTTCGTGGCGGGGAAGGGCGATCTGCCCGAGACGCTCGCCGCCGCCTACCGCGACGCGCTCCGGGGCGACGGCGGGGAGGGACCGTGGCTGGAGGCAATTCAGGCGCGTGAACTGGCGATGCGGCGCGCTCTGGTCGCGGAAGCGGTTCGACTGGGTCGGTCCGATCGGCTGGCGGATCGCACCCTGGCCCTGGTGGTGGAGCGGTTCGTGCGGGACCGGCCCGGGCCGAAGACGCGCGACCAGGCCTTGAGGGACGCAGGCGTCGATCGCTCGACCGGGCGAGAGCGAAGCCGATGAAGCGGCGCGACTCCACGGGCCCGGTTGCGGAGTGTCAGAAACAGAACTATATTTCTGACACGGAGACGATCATGCAAGTCCTTGCTGAACAGATCATGGAGCGCGTCCGGGCCCTGCCGGAGGGCGCGCCGGTCGCCGCCAAGGGGCTGCTCCATCTGGGCAGCCGCGCGGCGGTGGATCAGGCCCTGTCGCGCCTCGTGCGACGGGGGCGGCTCGTGCGCGCCGGGCGCGGCGTCTACATGCGTCCGCTGGAAAGCCGCTTCGGATCGCGGACGCCTTCGGTGGAAACGGTCGTGCGCGCGGTGAGCGAGCAGCGCGGCGAGGTCGTCGCCTCCAACGGGGCGGCGGCGGCCAACGCCCTGGGCCTGACCACCCAGGTGCCGATCCGCATGGTCTATCTGACCAACGGCAAGAGCCGGCTCCTCAACGTTGGCAAGCAGACGGTGGAGTTCAAACATGCGCCGGCATGGCAGCTGCTCCTGGCTGATCGTCCGGCCGGCGAAGCGGTTCGCGCCCTGGCCTGGCTGGGGCCGGAGAAGGCCCCGACGGCGCTGGAGACCCTGAAGCGAAAGCTGGGACCCGCCGCCTTCGGCGAACTGGTGTCCGTCGGACCGCGTCTGCCCACCTGGCTGGCGCGGTCGGTCAGCCAGGCGGCGCATGTCTGAGACCTTCCTGCAGCTTTCGGCCGAGGACCGGGCCGAAGCCCTCGCGGCGGCGGCGTCGGCGTCCGGCCGGCCCTCCCATCTGCTCGAGAAGGATGTCTGGGTCGTCTGGGCCCTGAGCGCGCTGTTCGAGGCGCCCTTGGGCGAGGGGCTGGTCTTCAAGGGCGGGACGTCCCTGTCCAAGGCCTACGATGTCATCCAGCGGTTCTCGGAAGACATCGATCTGACCTGGGACATCCGTCGCCTGCTTCCCGATCTGGCCAATGCGCCCGAAGACCCGGTGCCGCGGACTCGCGCTGAGGAGCGGCGCTGGTCCCGGGACGTTCAGCGGCTGTTGCCGCTCTGGGTCGAGGGCGAGGTGCGGCCGCTTCTGGAGGCCCGGATCGCCGCAGACGGCGTCGGCGCCACGGTGCGGATCGAGGGCGCCAAGGCCTTCGTCGACTATGCGCCGACCAGCACCGGCACCGGCTATGTCTCGCCCAGCGTGATGCTCGAGTTCGGCGCGCGGGCGACCGGCGAGCCGAGCGCGCCGCGACCCGTGGTCTGCGATGCGGCGGCCCATCTGCAAGGCGTCGTCTTCCCGACCGCCACGCCGCGGGTGATGGCGGCCGAGCGGACCTTCTGGGAGAAGGCCACCGCCGCCCACGTCTATTGCGCGCAGGGACGACTGCGGGGCGATCGCTTCTCCCGGCATTGGCATGATCTGTCCCGACTGGACGCGGCCGGCTTCGCCGAGACCGCGATCGCGGATCGGGCGGTCGCCGAGGCGGTCGCGCGCCACAAGGCGATGTTCTTCCGCGAGACCGCCGACGGCGCGGAGATCGACTATGGACAGGCGGTCACGGGCGGCCTGCGTCTGAAGCCTGAAGGCGCCTCGCTGGAGGCCCTCGGGGACGACTACCGCCGGATGGTCGAGGACGGCCTGCTGGAGGCGGACGCCGAGCCCTTCGAGGCGCTGATGGAGACCTGCGCGGGGCTCGCGGACCGCGCCAACGCCGCGGCGGCCCGTTGACCCTGCGCTACGCGCCGATCGAGCAGGAAGCGATCCTGCTCAAGGCGGTCTGGGACATGATCGACGACATGGTCAATCTGGAGATCTTCGACTATCCGATGACCTCCCGTCCGACCAATCTGGTGTTCAAGTCGGGAACCCACAAACGGGTCTTCGCCATCCTGCTGGCGATTTCCTGGCCCAGCCCCGGCCATCCGCGCTGCCCTTCGCCTTCGCGCCTTCGACGGCAGGCGCGCGCGAGACCGATCGAACCTATCTGTTCTATCTGGACGGCATCGGCCGTCAGCCGACCCTGGGCGCCGACGCCTCCGGTCTGGCGGCTTCCGCCTCGGCCTTCGCGGACTGGCTGAACGCGGAGTGCGTCTGTCCCAAGGTCTGGCTTCCCGAACTCGACCTGTCGGTGGACCTGCGCGTCTCCCGCATCTGGCTGCTCAAGGTCGTCGGCGACGCCAACAAGCACAACTTCTCCCGGCTCGATGCCCGGGTGAAGCAGATCAGGGCGATGCTCGCGCGGCACGGCCATGAGGTCGATGAGGGGATGGTCTATCGGTCGGTGCCGGACTTCCAGCAGTGGTTCTACACCGACGTCTTCTCCTATCACGCCAGCACCATCGGCGAGTTCCTGGACCAGATCCGCCGGGCCCTGTTCGCCTACCTCTCGCCGGAGTTCGCCCGGGCCTGGCGACGTGGCGACCGGTTCGAGGGCGATTACAGCTTCGATATTCCGGCGGACATCCGCGATCCGCTGGCGCTGGGCATGTATTGGGACCTGATGAACCGGATGAGGGACGGCGTCGGATTCCCGGCCTTCACCGTGTCGCCGTATCTGAAGAACACTTTCTAGGCGCGACCGCTAGCGCCGCCGCTCGCGGTCGCGCATCGTGTCCCGTTCCGTCGGACGCGCGCGGCCGGCGCGCGCCCAGGCGGCCTCCAGCAGCTTGGCTTGGATGGCGGGATCGGGGATGAGACGGGCCACCACCACGGCCGCGCGGGCGAGCCGCTCGGCGAGCGGATCCTGGAGGGGCTTCTGGGAGGAAGCCCGGTCGATTCCGGCCGCCTGGCGATCGCGGTCCCTGGGCCGATGGCCGTGGACCTCCAGACCCAGGCTCTGGGCCTGTATCCAGACCTCGCGCCGGAAGGCTGGGTCGCCAGAGACCTGTATCCGCTCCCAGCCGCGGTGCCGCGCGATCTTGAGCATGTCGATGACGGCGTCGGGATAGGCCTGGGTCGAGGTGAGCGATCCACCCCGGTCGCGGAACATCGGCGCGGGCGCACGATGATCCCGGAAGAACCGCTCCGCCCGGCCCCTGAGATCGCGCTCGACCAGATAGCGGTCGAGCACCGCGTCCGGAACGTCGCCCTTGGCGGTGGAGCGGCCGGGTGCGCCGGGCGCGGGCCGCAGGCGGTTGACCGCCGGAGCGGGCTCTGACGGGGTCATGGCTCGCGCTCCGGCGGGGTGGCGTCGACGACGCGGTCGAGCCAGGCCGCCACATCGGTTTCATCCGCGTCGGGCGGGGGCGGAGGAAGGCCTTCGGCGGCGAAGGCGCGGGCGATGACGTCGAAATCCATGGGATCCTCCTCGAGAGCGGGCGGGACGACCGGCGCTTCGACCGTCGGCGCGGGCGTGGGAGCGGGACGCAGACGGCGCTGGAAAATCCGGTCGCGCCAGTAGGCGATCTTGCGGCCGCGAACAGGCGGAAGACCGGCCTTCAGGACGATCAGGGCGGTCTGCGGAAGCTGCATGAGCTCCTGGGGCAGCATCAGCGCCCGGCGCTGGTCGGACACGGTCGTACTGCGTCGGCCGCGCGCGAGGCCGGCCGGCCGGCTGCGGCTTCGCCCGTCCGTCGTATAATAGCCCAGCCGTTCGCTGAGCTCCCGGGCGATCCTCAGTTCCTTGGGCGCGAAGACGATCTCGATGCCGCAATTGGTCATCACGTCCTCTGCCAGATCGGGTCCGTAGAGCGCCCGGAGCTGGGAGGGACTCTGAAGCACGGCCAGCAGACGCAGTCCGTAGCCCGCCACCCAGGCGAAGGCGTGGGCCAGCACCGGCGCCGGGCCGAGGCGAGCGAATTCGTCGAGCAGGACGAGGGTCGGACGGTCGGCGGGGGCGGGAAGGCTGCGGCTGTTGAGATCGACCAGCTGCTGAAAAAGCAGCGCATAGAGCGGCTGGATCCTCAGCATGTTGTCCGGCGTGGCGCCCAGATAGAGGGAGAGATCGCCGCGGCGCAGGTCGCGCAGGTCGAAATCCGAGACCGAGGTGGCGGCGTCGATCCGGGGGTTGAGCCACAGCCCCATGCGAGTGGTGATCGACTGACGCACGGAGGCGAAGGTGTTCTCGCTGGAGCTGGTGAAGTCCGTCAGGGCGGCGACGACGGGCCCCGGAAGAGGGCGTCCCTCCCGCGCGCGCGCCGCGACGATGCGGGGCAGCCGAGCACGGGCGTCGCCCGCGGTGAGCTGGCGGAAGATCTCGCCGAGGGTGAAGGGGCGATCGGGCGTGGCGGCGACATAGCCGCCCACGCCGATGAAGCCAGTGCGCGACGCCTCGGCCCAGAAGGGATCGGCCCTGTCATGGACTGGAAACAGCATCGCCGCCATGCGCTGAAGCTCGTCCAGCACCTGGATCGGATCGGCGCGGTCGATGTGGGCCAGGGGGTTGAACCGCGCGGTTCGGCCGTCCGACGCCAGGGGATCGAACAGATGGACCGTCTGGCCGGCCTCGGCGCGGTAGCCGGCGGTGGCGACATAGTTCTCGCGCTTGATGTCCAGCACCACGACCGAGTCCGGCCAAGCAAGCAGGTTCGGGATGACCACGCCGACGCCCTTGCCGGTGCGCGTCGGGGCGTAGAGCATCACATGCTCGGGGCCGTCGGCGATCAGGAAGGCGCCGTCGGCCCGCCCCAGGACCACGCCGCGGCGCGAGCTCAGACCGGCGTGGCGCTGTTCGGCCGCCGACGCCCATCGGGCGGCGCCGTGCAGCGGGCGTCTCTGGTGGAGCAGCACGGCGACGATCAGGATCCCGCCGACCAGACCCGCGCATGACAGGCCCACGGCCAGCCAGCGCCGCAACTCGGGATCGTGACGGTAGTACCAGAGCCAGCCGGGGACGCGCGTCGGGTCGATATCGCCGGAGAACCGACCCAGGCCGATGAGGGCGATGGTCACGGTGAGAACGCCCAGGACTGCGGCGGCGGCGAGGCCCGCGGTGGCGATCAGCGCCCCCCTAGTCGCCGGGCTGGCGCTTGCGAAGCGGGTCATGCCAGATCTCCGTCACACGGAACCGGCCGTCGACCTTCTTCATCTGGACGACGACATCGACGAGCAGGTGCAACAGGGCGCGGATGTCCTCGCGCGGCAGATCGCGCCCGCCTTCGGATTCCCGCACCAGCAAGGTCAGTTGCTCGAAGGCGAGGGCGGCCGAATCCGCGTGCACGGTGGTGATCGAACCGGGATGCCCCGAGTTGACGTTGCGCAGGTAGAAGAAGGCCGTGCCGTCGCGAAGCTCCTGCAGCAGGATGCGGTCCGGCCGCATGCGCAGGGCGCTTTCCAGAAGCTGTTTGGGGCCGATCCGGGCCAGACCTTGGCCGTCCTTGGAATAGACCAGATGGACGACGTTGCGGTGGGGCGTCACGAACTCGCGGGTGTCCTCGATCGTCAGCAGACGCTCGTGATCGGGGATGAGGGCGATCAGACCCTTGGCCAAGGTGGTCTTGCCCGAGCCGGTGGCGCCCGAGATGAGGATGTTGCGGCGAGCGGTGACGGCCAGGGTGAGGAAGCCCGGCCAGTCGCCAATCTGGCGCAGGCGCGTCAGCTCGGCGTCGACGGGATCGGCGGTCTCGGCACGGGCGTCGGCGACCTGGTCGAACAGGCCGGCCGCCGCGAACTCTACCAGGCCGAGGCGTCGCCGCGACGGCTTTCTCAGGGTCAAGGACAGGCCGCCGTCGGCGACCGCCGGCGGCAGCACGATCTGGCAACGGATGTCGCCGGGCAGGGTGGTCGAGCAGATCGGCTGTTCGGGGCTGACGTCCTGTCGGGTGTAGGCGGCGGCCGCGACCGCGAGGGTGCGCAGCCAGGCCTCGGTCAAGTCCGGCGCCTCGGCCCAGCGCCAGACGCCGTCGGCCTCGACCCCGACCTCGCCGGGGCGGTTGACGACGACCTCCGTCACCGTCTCCGGTTCCAGAAAGGGGCGCAGCGGCGCGAGGTAGTGATCGAGGACGGAGGTGTCGTCCATCACCGCGACCGCAGCTGATAGACGCCGGAGAAATCCAGATCCTGGGCGACGAAGATCGATACCTCCGCGCCCTGGCCCTTGCGCAGCGTCGGCGGGATGTCGACCGAGCCCTGGAGGGCGACCCCGGCCGCGTCGGACGGGAGGCGGGCGGTCGCGCCGCCGTCCTCGCGGCCCACGGCGGCGTAGACGCCGTGATCGACGATCGACAGCAGAAGGGCACCCCCGAACCGATCCCAGAAGCGGGTGTCGACCACCCCGTCGAAGCCGGATCGGCCGAGCGCGTCGGCGGCCGGCGAGGCGAGGGCGACGGCGACGCCCGTGGGCGTCACCGCCCGGGTCCAGAGGACGAACAGCCGGCGCCGGCCTTGCTGGAGGCCGCCGCGATACTCGCCGAGAACCCGGGTGCCGCGCTCCATCAACACCACGGCGCCGTTGTCGGACCAGGCGTCGCGGGACAGGACGCAGGTCACATAGCCCGGCGTGGTGCTGTCCATGGCCGTCTGCAGCACGCAGGGGACGCTGGTCCCGGCCGTGATCAGCAGGTTGCGGTCGGTAAGGCGGCCCGCGCGGGCCTGACCGACCGGGGTGACCTGACGGAGCTGGTCCAGGGCGGTTTGCGGTCCCGCGGGCGCGCCGGGCGCCGGAGCTGGCGGAGGAACCGCGGCCCCGCCGGCCCGGCTGTAGACCAGCACCGGAGCCCGCCGCGCGCTTTCGGCCAAGGCGCGCCGTTCCTCCGCAGGCGACGGACCGGAACGGGGCGCGCCTTCAGGTCCGGCCTCGATCGGCGGAATGGAAGGCCCGTCGTCGAGCCCGGGGGCCTCCGGATCGACGACCGGATCGCTGAGCAGCGGCGGCGGAGCCCGTCGCGCGGGCTCGAACGGCGCGGTCTGCCGCGGCGGCTCATCGCGTGTCGTCGGACGATCGGCGTCGCGGTCGCCCCGATCCCAGCTCGCGATCAGGAAGACGCCGCACCCGGCGGCGAGCGCGGCGAGGGTGATCATCTTGCCGCGCGGCCCGCCGAACCGTCCGGCGATCGGCGAGACGCCGCGGTCCGCCGCCGTCGAGGCCGGGGACGGACTCTCGTCCGGAGGCGTCGGCGCGGCCCCGGTCATGACGGATCTCCGACGGGCGCCCGATCGACGACAGGCGAGGCCGTGCCCGTGCCCAGCCCCCTGCCGCGAGGATCGAAGGCGTCGTTGAACAGGCAGAGGACGGATGACCCGCGCCTCAGCCGCAGGCCCCGCGCGACCCCGTGGACGACCACGAACTCGCCGCGCACGTCATAGGGGATGAGCCGCTCCGAGCCGTCCTCGGCGACCTCGAACAGGGCCGGCAAGGCCTGCACGCCTGGAAAGCGTAGAACGGTGACGCGGCCGTTGTCGCTGACCTCGCTCGGCTGCAGGGCCGCATCGCCCTGGGCGGACCAGGCCAGATTGCGCGGCCCTTCGAGAACGCCGCGGTCCAGCTCCAGGCCGATCAGGCGCTGTTCGACCGCCGCGGCCTGAACGGCCAGGGCGCGGGCGGCCTGGGCCTGATCGTCGGCCGGATAGCGGAAGCGCACCTGATAGGCGAGGGCGGCGCGGTCGCCAGGGTCGCGCGCGACCAGTTCGAAGGCGTAGTGGCGGATGACGCCGGCCCGCTCGGTGACCACCAGCAGATTGGTCGCCTGATGGCGTTCGCGCGGCTTCAGGAACAGAACCGAGCCTTCTGCCGCCACCTCCCAGGCGACGCTGTCGCCGATCGCGGCGTGGCGGATGGTCTCCTCGGGGGAGAAGACGATCTGGGTCGCCGTCCGGAAGGCGCCGGCGATCCGGTAGACCGCCGCCGGGTCGTAGACGACCTCGCGGATCCGGGGGTCGGGGGGTGTTTGCGCCATCGCCGGGGCGGCGAGGACGACCAGGCCGGCGATCAGCGCCAGGGCGGACAGGGGACGTGTCATCGGATGACCTCCGGATCGGCGCGGTAGGAGGTCACCTGGAAGCCGAGAGGGTTCCTCAGCCGGTCCGGCTCCGACATCGGCGCGCGCGTGTAGGTGAAGGCGATGGTGGCGATCCAGTCGCTCTCGACGGTCTGTTGGGCCTGGCGGACCGTGCGTCGGAAGCGGACATTGGCGACGCCGGCGTTGATGAAGCCGATGGCGCGGATCGCCACGATGGCCTCGCCGTCCGGACCGTAGAGATTCTGCGGGCTGGCCGGGTTGGAGCCCCGGAACAGATCGGCCCAGCGGCGTTGCTCGCCGGGCGCGGACAGGATGGACACCAGCCGGAAGGCGTCCTCCGCCGCCGGGTCGAGATACCCCTCCCGCTGGCGGACGTATTGTCCGAGGAAGTATTTGCTGACCGCTTCCTCGTAGCGGACGGGCCCGCCCTCGGCGGAGAGGCCGCGCATGACGTCGACCGCGCCGGTGGCCTGGTCGACCCGGATCACGAAGGGCTCGGTCGACTTGAGCGGCGTCAGCAGGGCGACGGCCCCGGTCGAGACCACGGCCAGACCCGTGGCGAGCGCCGCGGCGGACCAGGCCAGGCGGCGCGATCGGAGCGCCGAGGCCAGGCGGTCCTGGTCCCAGCGGCGCGCCTCGACGAAATAACGCTTCAGCTCGGAGGAGGGGACGCCGCTCATGCGCAACCTCCCGTGTCCGGTGAGGCGACGGGTTTGGCGGGACGCTCGGCCGCGGGCGTCAGCACCGATCCGTGGGGGTTGGCCGGTCGCCGGGCGGAGCCGTCGCAGGTCGGCAGCGCGGGATCGCCGCGGTGGGCGCAGGCTCCCAGCAGCAACAGGCTAGCGAGCAGAAGTGAGCGGTAGGTCATGTCAGGCGCCTCTCGGTCGGATGGAGCCGCCGCTCCTCGGGGGTTGGCGGCTGGATTCCTGCGGACCCTGGGCGCGGCCCGAGCCGCTTCCGCCCAGGGCGGCGGCGTTGGCGAAGTCGGCCAGGCCGGCGCTAGCGCCGCCGGCGATCCCGGCGGCGATGGCGGGGGTCTGCAGGAAGAAGATCGCGCCCAGCAGGCACAGGGCGATGAAGATCAGGCCGCCAATCATCGGATCGGCGCCCTGGATCGCGCCCCATTGATCGCGCACCAGCGACAGCACGAGCTGGAAGATGACGATGATCAGGGCGAACAGGACGAGATAGTTCACCGCCTGGCTGAGCCAGCCGAAGAAGAAGCGCCGGGTCGCGTCGAAGAGGGCGCAGGCGATGAAGATCGGGCCGAGGGTGACGAGCAGGGCGAGGGCCAACTTGGCCACCAGCACAACGCCGAAGCCGAGGGCCGCGGCCAAGGCGCCGACTAGGAAGACCGCCGCCGACACCACATAAGGGCCGGGGTTGAAGGCCGACGCGTCGCGCGAGATGTCCTCGCCCAACCAGGCGGCATAGGCGAAGAACTGGTCGAAGGCCGCGCCGACGCTGGGCGTATCCGCTCCGCTGACCGCGCGGGTCAGGGCGTTGGGCAGTCCGGTGAACAACGGCTCGGTGACGAAGGTGGAATAGGCCGCCGTCGTCGCCAGCAGATAGAGGAAGGCCAGCTTCAGCGAGCGGACCGCGAAGTCCATCACCGGTTCGCTGATCGCGCCGCGCAGGATGGCGACGCCGTAGAGCACGACATAGAGGACCAAGGCGATCCGCAGCGGACCTTCGACCTCGGCGATGACCGAGGACAGGCGGTCGCCGAGAAAGACGTTCAACCGCTCGTCGATGAAGTCGTAGCTGGGCTCGAAGACGCGGAAGCTCATGGCCGGTCCTCAGAACGCCTGCTCATAGGCGCGCATCCGGGCGTCACGCCGGGCCTCGGCCAGGCCGCGGCGCGCCGCCTCGCACTCCGTTTGCGTCCGGCCGGCGTCGCAGGCGGCCACGATCCGGGCCGCCGCGTCAGGGTCGGCCGCGAATTCCCCGGCCGTTCGGTCCGGCGCGCCGCAGCCGGCGAGCGCGAAGGCGGCGAGGAGGGCGATCCGCGTCACTGGAAGGCCCTCTCGTAGACGCTCATGCGCGCCGTGCGGGCGGCTTCGGCCCGTTCCCGGGCGCGTTGCTCCTCCAGCCGGGCCTCGGCCGCCTGGGTCAGGGCCAGACCTTGCAGCCGCACCTGTTCGTTCTGGATCAGAGCCTGTTCCGCCGCGAGCCGCGCCTCCAGATCCATCACCGCCCGGGCGTTGAGCGCGGTGTCGAGGGCCGAGCGCAGCGTCTCCAGACCCTCAAGCCGCCGGTCGGCGGCTCCGGCCACCGCCTCGCCCACGGCGAGATCGCGCGCCGTGCGGGCGCCCGCGCGTTCGAGACTGTCCCGGTAATAGGCGTCGGCCGGGCTCAGATCGCCCGTCGGCGGCGTGTACAGCCGGGTGTCGCGACGGATGGCGTTGGCGCGGTCAGCCAGGTCGCCGAGCGCGCCGAGGTCGCCGTTCGCCGCCGCCCGCATCGACCGCATATCGGGCAGGGGATTGCGCACGGTCGGCAGGCCGAGCTCGCCGGCCAGGGCGTTGACATCGGACAGGTTGTTGAGACTGTCGAACAGCCGCTGGCCCTGTTCGACCTGGGTCTGCAGCGCTTTCAACTGATCCAGGGTGGTGCGTGCCTCCTCGATCATCTGGGCGAGGGCCCTCGGGTCGTGGACGATCTGCTGGGCCCGGGCGGCCGGAGCGCCGGCGACAACGAGGGCGGCGACGGCCGCGGCGGACAGGATTCGGGCTCTCACAGGAACCTCCTCTGGTCATGGAAGGGGGCGCGCCATTGCGCGTAGTCGTCGCCCGCCTCGGCGCGCAGACGGTCGAGCAGGGCGACGGTCTCGGTCCGGCCGGACAGGATGGCCAGGGCGTCGTCCATGCCGCGCAGGTCGAGCTCGACCACGACGCTGTCGTGACCCTGTTTGACCAGGAAGCGGTGCGACTCCGGGGTCAGCACCTCGCGGACGAGCCGGAACTCCTCCCGGGTCAGGCCGAAACCGTCGATGTAGTCCCGGGCCTGGCCGTGGGCGTTGGGCAGGAAGATCTTAGTCGCGCACTGCTCGAGGATGGCGTGGGCGATGGGCGAGCGCAGCGCGTCGGCCGGCGACTGGGTGCCGAACACCATCAGGGCGTTCTGCTTGCGCCAGGTCTTGAGACCGTCCCGGGCGAGCTCGGTGAAGGCCGGATCGTCCAGCACCTTCCAGAACTCGTCGATGTCGAGCACGAGGCGTCGGCCATCGACACGCTCGGCGATGCGATGAAACAGATACAACATCGCGGGCGTGCGAACCTCGTCGTGGTCCAGCATCTGGGTGATGTCGAAGCCGGCGAATCGCGCCTCCAGGCTCAGGGCGTCCGCCTCATTGTCGAGCACCCAGCCCAGCGGACCGCCGCGCTGCCAGCGCTCCAGGCGCGCGCCCACGCCCCCGGCGTCGCCCTGGCCGAGCAGGCTGCGCAGGGCGGCGATGGAGCGTCGCTCGCGGGGCAGGGCCTCCAGCGCCGCGACGCCCTGATCGATGGCGCGCGCCTCCGGAACCGTGAGGGGGTCGTGGGGGCGATCGACCAGCGCGCGGACGAGACGAACCAGGAAGGCGCGGTTCGCCGGCGTCGGGTCGAGCGCCTTGAATGGGGCGAAGCCCGTCGGCTCGCCGTTGCGCAGGGCGAGATAGGTCCCGCCGCAGGCGCGCACGAAGATCTCGGCCCCCCGGTCCTTGTCGATGAACAGCTGCTGGGCGCCGAAGCGTTCGAGCTGGGCCAGCATGAAGTTCTGGACGACCGTCTTGCCCGATCCGGACGGCCCGCAGATGAAGGTGTGGCCCAGATCGCCGACGTGGAAGTTGAACCAGAACGGCGAGCCGGCCGTGGTGCGCAGCACCGCGACCGCCTCGCCCCAGTGGGCGCCGCGCGCCTTGCCGACCGGATGGGCGTGGAACGGCGCCAGGGCCGCGAAATTGCGCGAGGTGATGGCGGCCGGCCGGGTGCGGCGGGCGAAGGCGCCGGGGAACTGGGACCAGAAGGCCGCCTCCAGTCCGAGATCCTCCCGGGCCACGACCAGACCGGAATCGGCGAGAATGGCGCGCGCCTTGGATAAATGGTCCGCCAGCGCCCCCGGCGTATCGCCGTGCACGAGGATCGAAGCCTGGTGCTCGCCCATCACGAAGCGGTTGCTGACCAGGTCGTCGAGCGCGTCCGACAGGCCGGTGATCTGAGAGGCCGCGCGGTCGCGCGCGGAGACCATCTGGTTCTGCTTGCGCTCCATCACCGTCCGCGCGGCGGCCTTGGACAGGAACGCGAAGGACTGGCTCGCCACGAAGCCGAAGCGGACGCTCAGCAGATCGTCCCACAGCCCCGGCCGGGTCGTCGCCGGATATTCCTTCACCGCCAGGACGCCGGCGTAGCGAGCGTCGGCGACGTCCCGCAGCTCCAGGGTCTCGCGACCGAAGATGACACGCACCGTATGAACGGCCGCGCCGAGGTGGCCGAAGACGATCGGAACCGCCGAGCGCCGACCTGTCAGAACCAGTCGCATCACCTCCATCGGCTCGGAGAACCAGAGACCGTCACGTTCATACAGGCCGAGCCGGCGCGGCGCGTAGCGGTCGAGATACTGGATCAGGTCCCGGCCCGCTTCCTCGATCCGCTGGAGGTGGGCGGTCTCGACCTCGGCGTCCGCCCGCGGCGCCGCCTTCAGGCGACGCGCCAGGGCCGCGGCGCGATCGCCCGCCTCGCGGCCGGGGTGGAGGACGAGGGTGACGAAGAGCTCATTGATCCAGAGCCGACGCTCCGCGACCCGATCGTCGTAGAGCGCGCCCAGTTCGCCGGCGAAGTCCGAGCGGAAGCCGGCGGACCGCTCGAGTTCGGCCGGGCGGCGCACCACATGGTGCCAGATCGCCAGGCGATCGTCGGCCAGATTGCGCCAGGCCTGGTTCAGCTTGATATGCCAGTCGTTCAGATCGCGCGCATCCGCGGTCTCGAAACTGGCCCCGTCGATCTGGAAAACCATCATCAGGGCGCCGTTGTCGAGCGCCACCACGGCGTCGGAGACGTGGCGCGCGTAGGGCAGATGAGGCCGGGCGTCGGCCTCGCGCCGCAGGCGCATCGCGCTGACGCCGCCCTCAGCCACGGGCCAGCTCCGTCGGACGGTAGCGCCGGATGAGAGGCAACGGTGTCGCCGAACTGCCGCCCCAGAGGGCGGCGTTGCGCGACCGGCCCTTGGTGTCGACATAGACGAACAGCAGCCGGAAGGCGTTGTGATCCGCCCGACAGATCGCCCGGAACACCAGGTGCAGGGCCGGCGCGACGAGGAGATAGAGCAGGCTGCCGCCGACCAGGAAGACGACGCCCGAAAGGATGACATTCACGCCCATGGCCTCCATGGGGACGCCCAGGATCATGGCCGGTCGGGTGCAGGCCAGGAACAAGGGGTCTTCGGTCAGGCGCTCTTCAGCCATGCGGGCCTCCGGCGGACAGGCGCGACAGGGCCAGGCCGATGGCGACGCCGGAGGCGAGGCCGGCGAAGATCTGGGCGAAGCGCTTGGGCGAGATCAGCTTCAGGCCGAGCATCAGGACCAGCGCCAGGAGCACCGAGGCCGATCCGATCACGACCCAGGAGAGGGCGTCGTCCATCAGGCGCCGCCCGTGATCAGATTGACGATCTCGGCCGCGCCGAAGACGACCACGATGCCGAGCACCACGATCGCCGCGCGCCGCAGGTCGAACAGGCCGAACATCCAGAGAATGCCGACGACCACGACCGCCAGGACGGCGAGCAGCCGCGCGGTGTTGCCGGTCAGCATGTCGACGACGTTCTGAAGCAGGCCTTCGACGTTGGCGGAGGCGAAGGCCGGCTGGACCAGAATCAGGCTGGTCGCCAGGGCGATGGCGCCGACGGCGCCGAACCGGCGAGAGGAGATGGAGGCGGTCATTCAGAACTCCCGGTCTGGGTGGCGGTGAAGGTCAGGACCAGGCTGGTCCGGGCGCGCGCGAAGACGTCCCAGTCCGCCGCTGGCGCGGTCTGGACCGGGTCGGGCAGCGGCGCGGTCGCAAGGGGCTGGACGGGGCGCAAGGCCTGAACGCCGAGGCGGACGGCGGCCGCCTCGACCCGGGCGACATAGCCGTTGCGGAAGCCGCGCTCGGGATGACCGGTGTTGTAGCGGGAGAGGGCGATCCTCAACGTCGTCTGCGGATCGACGCCCTCGGCCGGCCGATAGCCCGCGCGAAGCACCTGACCGGCGGCGGCGAGGTTTCGGCAGGGATCGAAGGCCGCCTCGACCGACAGGCCGAGCCAGTCGAGGTTGTCGCTGTTGATCTGGGCGACGCCGAGATCGAGGTTCGCGCCTCGGGCCAGAAGGTCGCGCGCCACGCGCGCCGCCTCGGCGGCGTCGCGTGGCGTCCGCGCCGGCCGGGGGCCGCGGTTGACCCCGATGGCGTTCGGATTGAAGCGGCTTTCCGCATAGGCGACGGCCGCCAGGGTTTCGGGGGCCACATGCGGGGCGCAGGCTTGGGACAGGCTGAGGATGAGGGCGAGGTCCAGCAAGGGAGGCTCCATCGTGAGCCCCGAGCAAAGCCGATGAGTCCCGGCCGCCGCGACCCGCGACCCTCCCGCCGGGCGTTTACGGTAGGAAGGTCCGGGGTTCAGGCGGCCGCTGGGCGGCCGCGAGCCGCGCCACGGCCTGGACGCGCGTCCGCACCCCGAGCGCACGGCAAGCGCCCATCAGATGTTCATCGACCGTGCGGGCGGACAGGCCGACCCTTTCGCCGATCGCCGCCGATGTCAGACCCTCGGCGGCCAGGGCAAGGCACTGCTTCTGCCGATCGGAAAGCCGGTCGAGCGTGGAGGAATCTGAAAGCGGGTCGGCGGGTAGCGGGCGCATCCGGTCATGAGGCGCCGAATGGAACCCTTGGACCAGTCCGTAAGCCCGCCACCCGGGATCTACGGTGCGCCCTTGTCCGAGCCGCCGTCGTCTCCGGTGGGGGAAACGAGCCGATGTCGCCGTTCCTCAAGCCAGGCGTCCGCCGCGCTCTCCCGGCGGACGGACTGCGCGGCCAGCTCGCGCAGGGCCTTGGTGAAGGTGTTGATGATGGTCAGGGACTCCAGCTCCGCGATCGCGTCGCCCGCCTCCTCGTCGAACTCCTGCAGCACGACCGCGAGAATGGTGGCGAGCTTATTGTCGGCGCACCGCAAGGCGAAGGCGGGCGACCCGAGCGCCAGCGCCGCGAGGATCGCGTGGGGATCGCTGTCCGTGACCTCGGCGAAACGATGGACGCGCTCGATGTTGATGCGTCCACCGCCGGACTCGAAATGCTCGTAGGAGCGCAGCGCCATGTTCATGGACTTGGCGACATCCGCCGCCCGCAGCCGACGATGGGTGCGGATCAGCCGAAGGGCGGTGGACAGGGTCTCGCTCTGGGACTGACGGTCGGCGCTCTCCATGACGTCGCTCTAACTCCGTTTCCGAGCACCGCGACTCGCGCGCACCGCACCCCTACTGGTTGAAAAATGAAGCAACCGTGCATCAAATGAAAGGTGGGAAACAAACGGGTTTATAAACCTTGTGTATTTGCGCAAAATATCTGCGGGTCGCACGCGAAATCTTTGCGGAAGTCGCCGATTACATGGTCGCATTCTCATCGCAACCCGAACTCGGCGTGGGTCGCGGCTTGAGCGCCCTCGCTGGGGGTTGGTCGTGATGCGATCGCGAGACCCCTATAACGACGCCCTGACCGCCTTGGCGGCGTTCGCCGGATCAGGCCGCTTCGGCTGGGGAGAGCCGTTGGTCGCCACCGCCTTGGCCGCCGAACTGGAACTGTCCCAGACGCCCGTGCGCGAGGCCCTGGCCCGGCTCGCCGGCGAAGGTCTGATCGAACATCGCCCCGGGCGTGGCTACTACGCCCCCAGTCCCAGCGCCGACGACATCGTTGATCTCTACGAAATCCACCGGCGGCTGGTGCATTTGGCGATCGACCTTCTTGACGCCGCCGGAACGACTGTGGCGCTCCAGAGCGTCGGCGAGAGGAGCGAGGAGCGCTTCTACGCCGCCTTGGTCCGGTCGCCGGGGCGGGCGGTCTTGGCGCAAACCCATTGGCGCCTGACGCTGCGGCTTCGACCCATTCGGATCGTCTCGGCCGAATTGGCGCCGCCGGACCTGGCCTGGATCGTCGGTGTCGAACGCCACGTCGCGGACGGCGCGCTCGTCGCGTTGCGGCGCGAGGTCGATCTGCATCATCGAGAGAGATCGGCGCTCGCCACCGCCGTCGTGGCAGTCATGCGACAATCTGTCGAAAGTATAGGACAGATATAGTTTGAATATAGAGCCTCGCGGGCGCTGGCTTAGGGTGCGGGGCGTTTGGCCCCGTTCAAGGAGGCTACGACATGAAGACCAATCCCCTTCCGGGCCTGATCGGGCTCGGCTGCGCCAGCGCACTGACCCGCGCCGGCGGCGGCGTCGAAAAGATGGAGCTGATCCCGCTCTATTTCTACGACGACGCGTCCACGACCCAGATCGTCGGGCTCGGTTCCGCGATGGAGCAGACCCGCGCCGACGGCCCGGGGCACAATCGGGAACTCAACCCGATCTACACCTACGTCGATCCCTCGGTCGCCCGCATCGGCGGGGCCGCGGAGCAGACGCGGGCGGACCAGCCCAGCGGCAATCGCGAGCTGATCCCGGTCGAGCGTTGGACCGCCTGAGCGCGACGGCTCCGACGGGGGGCGACGGCGGCGACGCCGCCGCCCCTGCCGTGCGCCTGTATTTCGCGCCGGACGTTCACCACGCCTGCGTCGGTGGTGACGCCGTCCTGCTCGACGTGCGCGGCGACGGTTATCATTGCCTGCCGGACGGCGCCGCCCTGTGCCGGCGGCTCGCGGGAGGCGGTCTCGTCCGGATGAACGGCCCCGTCTCGGCCCTGATCGCGGCGGGGTTGATCGGAGCGGAGCCTTCGCCGAAGCCCCGGGTTCCGCCGGCTCGCCCGGTGCGTTCCGTGATCCACGCCGGAGGGCGTCTGGACCTGATGCGGGACCTGATCCCGGGGCTCTGCGCGATGCACGAGGTGCGGGCCGCCCGGCGCGGGGCCGGCCTGTCGCCTTATGTCAGTCTGGGCGGCGCCGAGCCTCGTGACGACCCTATGGCCGCGATCGAGGCCGGTCGGCGGTTCTGGACCCTGATGGCCTATTTGCCGATCGAGGGGGAATGCCTCGTCCGGTCGGCGCTGCTGGTCCGTTTTCTCCGGCGTCAGGGGCTTCGGGCCGACTGGGTGTTCGGCGTGCGCCTGTGTCCGTTCACCGCCCATTGCTGGGTGCAGGTCGGCGAGGTCTGTCTCAACGATGATGTGGAGCGGCTCGTGGCCTACACGCCGATCATGGTGCGATGAGCGGCGACGCCGGCTATCTCCTCGTCGCCGACGCCGCGGACGCCCGCGATCCCGCCGTCGAGGCGGCCCTGGCGGCGCTACTGCGGAGCGGCTGGACCCTGCGGCTCGACGGCTTCGGTCTGAGGATTCTGACCGGACCGCGTTTCCCATGGCCCGTCGCGCAGGTTCATCGCGCCCATGCCCTGATCGGGGAATGGCGCGGGGAGGGCGCGCATCCTTCCGCGATCGCAGGCCGCTTCCCCGAAGGACGCCCGCTCGGCGCGGGCCTCATGAGCGAAGGCTGGGGCGCCTATCTGATGGTCTGGCGAGATCGCGACGGCCACCTGAACCTGGTGCGGGATCCGACCGGAGCGGTGGATGTGGTGTGGTGGCGGCGAGGTCCCGTCACCTTGGTGACCGACTGTCCTCCGCCGGCGCTCGACGCCGTCTTGCCGGACACGCTCGCGATCGACTGGCCACAACTGGGCGCCCTTCTGGCGACGCCTTCGCTTCTGACCGACGGATTGCCCCTCCAAGGTTTGACGCCGGTCGGCGCCGGTTGCTGGAGCCGGCCGGACCAAGACCTTCCCGACGAACCCCTGTGGCGGCCGGCCGACTTCGTCCGTCGGGGCGCCGACGACGCCCCGGACGCTCTCGTGCGGGTCGTCGATCGCACCATCGACCGCACCATGCGCTCGCGTCGCCGGGTGGTCTCCGAACTCTCCGGGGGACTGGACTCGGCCATCGTGGCGGGAAGCCTGAGGGCGACGGGGCACGCCGAGCGCGCGGTCTTCATCAACTACTATGGCGACGACGCCGAAGGCGACGAGCGTCGTTACGCGGAGGCGGCCGCGGCGCTGAGCGGCGTTCCGCTCGAGACCGTTCGCAAGCCGGTCGAGGCGATCTCCGACGCGGACTTCACCACTCTGGCCTCCGGACTCCGTCCCGCCCTCCAAGGGGTGGACCCGGCCTATGATCGGCACGCCGCGGGCCGACTGGCGGCGCTGGGCGCCGACGGCCTGTTGACGGGACAGGGTGGCGACAGCGTCTTCTTCCAGGCCCCGGATCCCCTCGTCGCCGCCGACCGGTTCCGCCGCCAGGGCTTGCGCGCCCTCAATCCGGCCTATCTGGCGGCGGTGGGCCGCTGGACCCGCCACTCCGCCTGGACCGTCGGCCGACTGGCGGTGCGCGGCCGGACGCAGACCGGATCGGGGCCGCGTCACCGGTGGCTCGACGACGCGGCCGAGCTTGCGCCCGCCAAGCGGGGGCAGCTGGAGCGGTTCGTGAACTGTCAGCTGTTCTGGACGGACTGTCTGAGGGCGCGCCAGGCCCCGCTGCTCAATCCCTTCCTCAGTCAGCCGGTCGTCGAACACTGCCTCGGCGTGCCGTCCGACCGGCTGACCCTGGGCGAACGGGACCGGGGCCTGGCCCGCCTGGCCTTCTCGGAGCGCCTGCCGCCCTTGATCGCCGAACGGCGGGACAAGGGCGATCTGAGCCACTTCTACGGCCAGGTCGTACGGGACAGCGCGCCGGCGCTCGCCGCCTTCCTCCTGGAGGGACGACTAGCGGCCCAGGGCGTCCTCGACCGGGCGACGCTCGAGGTTGATCTCGACCCGGCCCGCCTGCTCTGGCGCGAGGGCGCCAACGCCCCGTTGCTGGCCGCCGTCCTGGAGGCCTGGGCGCGCCACTGGGAGGGTCGGATCGCGCGTCGCCGGACCGAGGTAGCGCGCCAGCCAGTCGAGGATGTGGGCGTGTAGGTCGCGCAGGTTGCCGGGGCTGGCGAGCACATGGCCCTCGCCATAGTAGGTCAGCAGAGCCGCGTCCCGGTTTAGTCGGTAGAGGACGCCGAACAACTTGCCCATGCGCGGCCGCTCCAGATCGCTTTCGATCAGCAGGGCCGGCGCCCGCAGGTCCGCCGCCGAGAACAGCGGGCTCATCTCGACATAGCGGGCGGCGTCCGCCGGGAAGGCGCCGATCGCCGCCTGGCCTGTCTCCGCCCAGCCGGACAGCTGGCCGATGGGCACGCCCTCGTCGGGTGCGGAGCGGAAGAAGGGCGGCAGTTCGAAGGCGCTGATCAGGTCGGCGTAGCCGTTGGAGGCGATCAACGCCGCGACCCGGTCGCTGTGGGGCGCCGCGTTGAGCACATTGAAGGCCCCGTAGCTGTGACCGAGCAGGGCGTAGCGGTCGGCCCGGACCCGGCCAGTGGCGCCGGCCGCATCGGCGATGGCGTCGATCTGCGCGGCAAGGGCCGCGCCGGACCAGCGCCCATCCGGCGGGTTCGGCAGGCTGACATAGAGAACCGCATAGCCGCCCCCGGCGATGACCGCCGGATTGTTCTGGAGCATGGCGGAGCGGCGCGTGAGCGGTGACGGCGGACGCGACGAGACGCGGCCGGGGTAGACCTCGACGACCAGCGGCGCCTTGACCCCTTCCGCCAATCCCGGCGGCAGGAGCAGCCAGCTCTTCAGCGCCTGGCCGGCAGGACCGGTGTGCGCAACTTCGATGATTTCGCCCCAGTCGAAGGTCGCGCGATCGAGGTTGATCTCCGCCAGGGTCAGGCCGGCGTCGGCGCGATGGAGCCGGAAACGGGCGGATCCGTCGGCGGAGTCCTGACGGGCGACGACGAAGGCGCCGTCAGGGCTGGAGGCGACGCGGGTTTCATCCGGTTCCAGCGGCGAGACGCAGACCGGCGCCGCGTCGATCGCGGCCTTGGCGCAGCCGTCGCTGATCAGGGTGCGGCCGGGGGTCGCCTCGCGCACATAGGCGGCGCGGAAGCCGGCGTCGCGAGCCTCGCCGAGGTCGCTGATCCGGCCGGCGACGTCCGGGCCTCCGTTCAGGGACAGAAGCCGGTCGCCGCGCTCGATACGGGTCTCGCCGTTCCAGTCGACGAGCCGATCGCCCGTCTGGGCCGGGATCGGCGCGAGACCGCCCGGCACGCGCCATTGGGCGACGCCGGCGTCATCCAGGACCCGGAGCACGGGCGTGTCGCCGAGCCAGCCGCCCAGCGCCACCGGTTCGTCCCACGGGCTTCGCTCCGTCGCCGGCTTGTCCGCGAACCTGGAGACCAAGCCGTCCAGCCCGATCGCGACATAGGCGCCGGACCGCTCGAAGCCGGCTTGGCCCACGTGGCGCGCGAAGGCGAGAAGCCGACGGCTGTCGGGGCTCCACGCCATCAGATAGGGGCCGTAATCGAGAGCGGGGTCGATCCGGGTTTCGGCGCCGGTGTCGATGTCGATCAGGCGCAGGGCGCGTCGGCGGATCGGGTCGCCGACCAGGACCGGGCGATCGGGATCGGGCTGCAGATCCTCGCGGTCCTCCAGCACGGCGATACGGGCGCCGTCCGGCGACAGGGCGAGATCGAAGATCGCACCCGCGGCGAGCGGCGTCTGCGCGCCGCTACGCACATCCAGGCGGAGGAGCGACAACGGTGGGCGATGTTCGCGGGTGTCGCGGGCCGAGCCGCTCGGAATGAAGGTGCCGCCGACGGATCGGCCGGACGCTGTCGCCGCCCAGAGCGTCGCGATACGGTCCTGGGCCTGGAAGCCGGTGCGGGCGATCTCGGGCAGCTGTCCGCCCGGCTGCACGACGACGAGCAGTTCGTCGACGGTTCGCCAGAGCGCCGTCAGCCCGAGCCGCGGGTCTTCCGGCGCGAGCGCGGTCCAACGGACCGCGCCGGTCTCGAGCGACAGGACGCCCAGCCGCCAGCTGTCCGGCGTCAGCTCGTAGACGATCAGCCGGCGACCGTCGGGCGAGAACCGTCCAGCCGTATAGCCGGCGGAATGGTCCGGGGTCTCCAGGGTGCGGACGACCTCGCCAGAGCGCGCGTCCACGATCTGGACGGCGCTGAGGAGGCGGTCGGTGTCCCTGGACAGCTTGTAGGAGGGCGCGCGGTCGTAGCGCGCCCGGCGTTCCAGCGCGATCCAGCGGCCGTCCGGACTGACGCGCGCATCGCCGAGACTCTCCTGACGCAGCAGGGCGTCGATGGTGAAAGGGCCGGAGGACTGGGCGAGCGCGGGACAAGCGAAGGCGAGCCCGGCCGCAAGGCCGAGCATCAGAACTGTGCGGTGCATCACCAGCTCCGGGTCAGCTGGAGCGAGACGTAGCGGCCGATGACGTCCGAGTTCGCCGCGTCATAGGCCACGCCTTCGGGCGCGTCGTAGAAGGGCGGATCACGGTCAAAGAGGTTCTGGATCGTCAGGGCGACGGCCGTCCCGGCGATCGGACCCGTCTCCGGCGCATAGCGCACCTGAAGATCGGCCGTGGTCCAGGAGCCGATGCGACGCCCGGAGGTGTCGGCGTAGTCGGAGACATGATCCACCGCTCCGCCGAGGGTGAGCGGGCCCCTCGTCCAGCTGAGATGGGTGCGACCCCGCAGGCCCACGGGATAGTTCGGTCGATCCAGCTGGGAGACCACGGGGGAGGTGGGCGTGGCCCGGGCGTCGAAGCGCTCCAGCCAGGTCAGGCTGCTGGTCAGATCGAAGGCGTCAGGGCCGACCGCGAAGGCGTAGGCGACCGTGAGGTCGGCGCCCTGGACCTGGACGCTGGCGGTGTTGACGTAGCGGGCGTCGACGATGGCGCCGTAATCGGTGGCCGGGAACAGGTCACGCAGGTTGGTGGTCGGCAAATCGAGGATCGCCTGCATGTCGGCGCGATCCTGGGCGTTGGTGGCCGGATCGATGATCCGAACGAACGGGCTCAGGGTGGTGTCGCTCAGCGCGGTGAGGATGTTCTCCAGAGCCGGTTGGCCGATCCGGTTCTCGAAATCCGTGCGGAAGGCGTTGACGCTGATCCGGAGACCCTGAACCGAGGCGGGCTCTAAATCGCCCCCAACCGTCCAGGTGTCGGCGGTTTCGGGCTCCAGATCCGGATTGCCGCCATACAGGATCATGGTCAGGATCTGGTTGGGTCCGCGGGGCAGGATCGAGGGACTGGCCGTCGCCGCGTCATTCACCTCGCGCAGGGCCGGCGCCCGGAAGGACCGGCCGTAGTTGGCCCGCAGGCGCACGCCCGCCATGGGTTCCCAGACCAGACCGACCTTGGGGCTCGTCGTCTGACCGACATCGCCATAGTCCTCGAACCGGGCCGCCAGCGACAGTTCGAGCCGTTCCAGTCCCGGACGGCTGTTGCCGGCCCCGAACAGGGGAATCCGCGCCTCCGCATAGACCGCCGCCACGTCGCGCTCGCTGGCGTTCAGCGCGCCCAGGACGGGCGCGATGCCGGAGGTGAAACTGTCCACCTTGCGGTCGAAATTCTCGCGCCGGAGCGCCGCCCCGACCGCGAGTTTCAACGGGCCGCCGGGCAGCTCCAACAGGTCGCCGTCCAGCATCACGTTCGCCGTGGTGATGCGGCTCTCGCTCCACAGATGGGTCCAGCCGCCCGTGATGAAGTCCAGCGCGGCCTGCGGATTGACGTTCCCCGCCCCGAACGGATTGAGAAAGCCGTCCCTGGCGGCGCTGTAGCCCGTGGCCGGATTGTCCGCCAAGGCGCCCAGCGCCTCGCGCAGATAGGTCGATTGCAGCGTGCCCGACGACCCGAAGCCGGCTTCTTCCGCGCCGTAGGCGAGATAGCTCGACAACCGCCACGAGCCGCCCAGGTCGAGATCGGCGCCGATCGTCGCGGACAGGGTCTCGACCTCCCCGGATTGCACCGGGTTGGGCGTCTGACCGGCGAAGGAATAGGCGATCAGGTGCGAATTCGCGCCCGTCGGGGATTCGAAGAAGGGGTTATTGCGGTTGACGGTCAGCAGCGTGGCGATCGGCGACGATCGGGTCTCATAGTCGCGCCGGGCCCAGCGCGCGTCGCCGGACAGGGTCAGCCGGCCGCCGAGATCCTGCCGTCCCGCCAGATAGGCGATATGGCGGGTCTGCCGCGGAAAGACGTTCATGCCGAACCGCTGATTGGTGCGGTTCTCCTGCCCCGGCAGGAAATCGCCCGGAGCCAGGTTGGTCCCGTCCTGACCGCCCGGGATGGCGAAGGCGGAGACATAGGCGCCCGACGCCGGGTCGATCACCATGATGTTGCCGGGGTTGCTGTAGTTCAGTCGGCGATCCGATCCGCCGAAGCGGCGCAGATCGGCGTCACCCGCGCGATCGCGTTCGGCCGCGGGCAGGGCTTCGCGGTCCTGGTATTCGTAGACGCCCATAAGACTGCCGCTGCCCCATCGCCGCCCGATCGTCTGGGCGAACAGGACATCGGAGAAGGCGCCGTCGGCGGCCGTGCCGTAGCGCGCTCTGGTCTCGGCGCCGTCGTAGTCGTCACGCAGGACCACATTGATGACCCCGCCCACGGCGTCGGCGCCGTAGAGAGCCGAGGCTCCGTCGAGCAGGACGTCGATCCGCTCAACGGCGGCCGTCGGAATCGACGAGACGTCGGCGAAATCGCCCTTGGAGCCGGTCCCGGCGATCCGCCGGCCGTTGACCAACACCAGGGTCGCGTCGCTGCCGAGGCCGCGCAGGTTCACCCCATTGGAGTAGTTGGCGTTGGTGCCGCTGCGGTCGCCGCCGTTGCTGAGGGTGGCGTCATTGGCGGTGCCTGCGAAATTCTGCGGCAGCGCCGCCAGGGCTTGAGCGACGGTCGCGTGGCCGTCGCGATCAATCTGGTCGCGGCTGACGACCACCACCGGCGAGGGGCCGTCGAGCACCCCGCGCAGCAGGCTGCCCGTGACGACGACCTCGTCCAGCTGGACGGCTTCCAGCTGTTCGGCCTCGGCGCGTTGCGACGGGTCGATGAGGACGAACACATTGGGCCGGCTCCGTCGATAGGTCAGGCCGGTGTCGCGCAGGAGCAGCGCCAGCGCCGTCTCGACGGAATAGTCGCCCGAAAGTGACGCCGAGGCCCGGTCCGCCACCAGGGCGCTCGGATAGAGGATCTGCTGACCGCTCTGGCGAGCGAAGGCGGGGAGGGTGCGCGCCAGCGGCCCTGCCGGGATGTCGAAGCGACGCGCGGACTCGGCCTGCTGGGCGCAGACCGGCGTCGCCGACGCCATCAGAAGCGCCGCGAGCGCCGTTGAAGTGAAGCCCTGTCTCATGTGTCTCCCCCGGTTTCTTATCCGCATTGATGCGGGACCGGGAGGAGACGACCGGTCGCGGGCCTTACCCTAAGTCCGGGGTCAGATTATTTTTCGATGCGCCCGAAAGCACCACATGACCGTCCTCGGCCCGTTCGGCGGTGAGCGGATAGAGGTCGCGCAGCGCCGCCACGAAACCCTCGACGTCGCCGGCGTCGAACACCCCGCTCACCCGGATGGAGGAAATGTCCCCGGCGCGCAGTTCGATCGGATGACGGGTGTAGCGGTTGACCTCAGCCACGGCGACGCCGATCGGCGTTTCGTGGAAGGTCAGTCGGCCCGCCGCCCAGCTGGTCGCCGCGGGTAGATCGGTCGTGACCACCCGGGGTCGGGGGACGGACGTCACCAGCTGCTGTCCCGGCTGCATCGACCAGCGCCGGTCCGCCTGTTCGCCCTCGCGCACATCGACCCGGCCCTCGACAAGCACCACGCGTGCGCCCGTCCCGAAGCGCCGGACGTCGAAGCTCGTGCCCAAGGCCGTAACCTCGGTGTCGCCGGCCTTGACGACGAACGGCCGGTCCGGGTCGCCCTCAACGTCGAACCGGGCCTGGCCCGTGACGAGGGTGACCAGCCGGCGGCCCCCGGTCAGGCGAACGTCGATCCTGGAGTCCGTGTCGAGCGTGATCGTCGAGCCGTCGGCCAGTTGAACGACGCGGCGTTCGCCGACCTGGGTGAGATAGGGGGTCGGCTGCTGCGCTGACCACAACCACCAGCCCACGGACAGGGCCGCGATCGCGGCGCCGACGGCGCCGACGGGGGCGAGAACACCGAGCAGGCGGGGGCGGGCCCTGCGGCGGGAGGCGGCGCGGGTCCGGGCGTCCGCCGAAAGCGCGGCCATCTCGGGTTGGTCGGCCAGGGTGCGACTCGCGTCCCACATCGCCTGCATGCGGTCGAAACTCTCGGCGTTCCTGGAGTCCCGTCGCCAGGCGCTGAACGCCTTCACGTCCGCCGTGGTGACCTTGCGCTGGTTGAGCCGCGCGAACCAGTCGGCGGTCTCCTTGCGTCTGATGTCGGCGTCAGCCTCGGTCGTCATCAGTCTTCGCCTAAAGGTCCAGCCGCAGCGCGCAGTAGTCGAGCGCCTTGGACATCCGCCACTCCACCGTCTTGACGCTGATCTCGAGCTCCTTGGCGATCTCGGGATACGTCATACCGTCAAAGCGGCTCAAGACGAAGACGTCGCGGTAGAGTTGCGGCATGGATCGTATGATCTGGGCGAGCAGAACCTGATCGAACTGGGGCGCGCCTTCGGATTCGGGGGATTGGAGGTCGGCGTCGCTTGGCCGACGGCGCCTATGTTTGGCGTCATCGCGCACCAGATTGAGGGCGACCCGGAGCAGGAAGGCGCGGGGATGGGCGATCCCGCCGTCGGCGAAGGGCGCGATGCGGATATAGGTTTCCTGCACGACGTCGGCCGCATCGTCCGGACCGATCCGAGCCCGGAGGCGACGGTTCAACCACGCAGCGTAGCGGCGGTACAGGCCGTCCAGGCCGCCGCCGACCTCCGCTTGCAATGGCTTCGCTTCGCTCACCCTGCCTCTCCGACCGCAATTCAGACGGCTGGAATCCGGGGCGCGAACGGACAGCCGGGCGCAGGCGCTCACACGCCTGACACGGTGATCCGGTCAGCGACAGCCACGCCGCGCGTGGGTCGTCGAAGAAGATATCGCACAGGGGATTCCAAGCCCCTGCCGACGCGTAGGTCGGCCTGGCGAGCATGAATCAAACGGAATCCCGACGCAAGCGGGAGGGGTCGGGCGTTGGAATCCTCTGCGAACGAGGCCCGTTACTTCAGCGCGCAGCGCCGCCTCCGTCAGCGACGAACCCCGGCTCCGGCTGTGCGCCTATCTCGCGGCGCCCGACGGCCCCGCTGTAGTCGCGACCTGTCTGCGGTTCAACCGGCGGGGAGGCTTCCGTCCCGCAAGAAACCTGCGGGCGACCCGCAATTCATCGACGTTGCCCGGGCGCGAACCCGCCGTGTACGGAGGGAGTCGGACAACCGGTGGTGTAATATGGAAGCTGTATCCGAAGATCCGGGCCGTGGATCGCACGCGGTCACCCTGAGCCCGCGCGAACAGGAATGTCTGCAATGGGTCTGTCGCGGGAAAAGCTCTTCCGACATCGGAATCATTCTGTCGCTGTCGCCCCGCACCGTGGACAGCTATCTTGAGAAGGCCTGCTCCAAACTCCGGGTCCGGACCCGGATCGAAGCGGTCGCCTCGGCGGTCCGGCAAGGTCTGATCGACCCGGGATGAGGGGAGGGGGCGGGCCAGGAACTTCTGTGATGAAGCCCGGCGTTTCGCCGCCGATCGCCGCCGACGTTTGCACGTCCCCTGGCTCTTGATCGGCGCCTATCGTTCCCGGAACCCGCCGCCGGCGAGTCTAGATCGGCCAGCCCAAGCGCGCCAGCCGGGCTTGACCCCCGGCAGCAGTGGAGCAAGACACCCAGATGGCTAAATACGCGCCGCTCGCAGCCTTTCTCCGACGTCAGAAGAGCGCCGAGGTGGACCTGTCCTTTCGGGACATCGAGCGGATCGCCGGGGGCATTTTGCCCAAGGCGGCGTCGCTGGAGGTTTGGTGGCGCGTGGATACGGCGAGGGCGCCGATGCCCCAGCATCTCGCCTTCGCCGAGGCGGGTTTCGTCGCTGAACCGCGGACGCGGGCCGAGACCGTCCGTTTCATCCGGATTGCGGCAGGCGGCGCCCCAGGGAGCGAGGCGCGGCTCAGCGCGGCGAAGACCGAGAGTTGACGCCTGTCCGCTCCGGGCAGACCTCCGATCAGTCGGAGCGCCTGCCGGAGCGGTTCAGATCGGCCGGTCAGTTATGGTCGGCGTGACCTTGGGGAGCCGGAGCATCCGAGGGCGCCGGCGCGGGCGGCGCGGGTTCGGCGGGCGGCGAAGCGTCAGACTTCATCTTGTCGCAGCAGCTCATGGCGGCGTCAGCGGCCATGTCCTCGCAACAGTCGCAGCCTTCGGCGGCCAGGGCCGCTCCAGCGCTCAGGGCCAGGATCGCGCCGGCGGCGGCCAGCAGGTTGGAAACTCGCATCGTCGTTCTCCTAGTGAACCATGAAGCTGACAGAGCCGGACATCTTGTGGCCGTCCGGACCTTCAGCGGTCCAGGCGGCCGTGTAGGTTCCCGCGGCGAGCCGGGGAAGAGCCACGCTGACGGTCGCGGCGGCCGGCGCGGCGGGGGCGTTCACGACCACCGGGGCCTGTCCCTCGGCGGTCAGGGTCACTGTCTTCAGGACCATCGCGTGCGGGAAGGTGACGCTGAAGCGTTCGGGCGACCCATGGGTCATCGCCCCGTTCGCCGGAACCGTGGTGACGCCCGATTGCGGCGCAGCGGCCTGCGCCGGCATCGTGTGCCCGGCGTGAGGATCCTGAGCGGCGGCGGCGCCGGCGAAGGCCAGGGCGGCCGTGAGGACGAGAGTGCGGATCATGGGGGGTCTCCTTCGGTCAGAACCAGGCCTTGAGGCCGACGACGAGACGGGTGTCGTCAGCCTCGCCGCCTCGGGCTTCGATGTAGTCGGCGGTGTCGCCGAGCGCTCGGCTCCACTCAACGCCGACATAGGGGGCGAACTCCTTGCGGAACTCGTAGCGCAGACGCAGGCCCGCCTCGATCGACGACAAGCCGGAGCCGATCTCCAGCTCCGGAATGTCGCTCGCCGAAGCGTCGATTTCGAGGCGCGGCTGGAGGATCAGGCGCTGGGTGATGCGCTGGTCGTATTCGGCCTCGACGCGGGCGGTCAGGTCGCCTTCGGTGGAGAGGAAGGCGGCCGCGTCGATCTCCCACCAGTAGGGCGCGAGGCCCTGCAGGCCGAGAACAAGGTGCGTCGTATCCTCGCCGTCGGGCCGGAAATCCTGGCGCACGCCGGCCTGCATATCCCAGAACGGCGAGATCGCGCGGCTGTACAGCGCCTGGACCTCGGCCTGCCCCAGCTCGCCGCCAAAGTCGCCTTCGCCTTCGGACTTCCACCAGAAGCGATTGATGTCTCCGCCGCTCCAGCCCTGGACGTCCCAGAGATACGACTCGCCGTCATCGCCGAAGCCGGCTTCCAGACGGTCGATGATGACGGCCGTGGTGCGGACGTCCCCGTTTTCGCGAACCAAGGTCTCACGGGCGGCGGCCATCGCCTCGGCGCCGAAAACCAGATCGGCGGCGTGCGCGGGACCGCTGAGGGCGGCGGCGGGGAGCGGATCCTCCGGAGGCCGGCCGGGATTGTCGGCGCTGGTCGGCACGTCCGGCGGCCCCTTGCTCATGGTCGACATGTCGTGACCGGCATGGGGATCGGCTTGAGCGGAGGGCATGGCGGACATGTCGTGGCCCGCGTGCGGATCGGGCTGCGTCGTTGGCGCCATGGTCGACATGTCGTGACCCGCGTGCGGATCGACGCTCTGGGGATCAGCCGGCATCGGATGACCGGCATGAGGGTCCGGCGCCGGCGGCGTTGGCGCGGGCTGCATGACATGACCGGCATGCGGGTCCTGAGCGGGCGAGGGAGGGGGCGTCTGAGGCCGGACGACCGGTTCAGGCGCGGGTCGCGGCGCCGGGGTCGCCGGCATGACATGGCCCGCGTGTGGGTCCTGCGCCTGGGCGCTAAAGGCGCTGGCGGCGAGGATCAGCGGCGCGAGGGCGACGGCGAAACGGTTCATGACGCGACTCCGTCCAGGGGGCGGACCGTGACGACGTTGAACATGCCCGCGTGCATGTGCATCAGCATATGGCAGTGGAAGGCCCAGTCGCCGGGCGCGTCGGCGGTCAGGTCGAACGTCACCTTGCCGCCGGGCGCGACGTTCACCGTGTGCTTCAGGGGTTGATGTCCGGCGGGGCCACCGGTGACCAGCTCGAAGAAGTGGCCGTGCAGGTGAATGGGGTGGGCCATCATGGTGTCGTTGACCAAGGTCACGCGCACCCGCTCGTCGCGCTCGAAGCGGATCGGCTCGACCAGCTCGCTGAACTTGCGACCGTCGAAGCCCCACATGAACCGCTCCATATTGCCGGTCAGGTGTATTTCCATTGTCCGCGACGGCGGGCGCTGGTCCTTGTTCGGCTGCAGCGACACCAGGTCGGTGTAGACTAGAACGCGGTGGTCGACGTTGTTGAGACCGATCGGCCGCTCGCCCAGGCGATTGGCCGGATCCATGGCGATCGCATCGACGCCGACGCCGACCGCCATGTCCGGAGGCGCGTTCTCGGGATCGCGCATGTTCATGCCCGACATGGACATTTCGCCCATGTCATGCGCCGGTGTCGCGCCTTGCGCCGGGGCGCCATGGTCCATGCCTGCCATCGCACCATGATCCATCCCGGCCATGCTACCGTGGTCCATGCCGCCCATGGCGCCATGGTCCATTCCGCCCATGCCCATGTCGCGCATGGTAAGGTTCGGCACCTCCCGCAGCGGCGGGACTTCGGCCGTCATTCCAAGGCGCGGGGCCAGGGTCGCCCGGCCCATGCCTGACCGGTCGATCGCTTCGGACACGATGGTGTAGGCCCGGTCTTCGGTCGGCCGGACGATAACGTCGTAGGTTTCGGCGACCGAAATCTGGAACTCGTCGGTCTCGACCGGGCGGACGTTCTCGCCGTCGGCCTGCACCACGGTCATCGGCAAGCCAGGGATGCGGACGTTGAAGATCGACATGGCGGAGGCGTTGATGATGCGCAGCCGCACCCGCTCGCCGGGTCGGAACAGGCCGGTCCAATTCTCCTGCGGGCCGTGGCCGTTGATCAGATAGGTGTAGGTCGAGCCGTTGACGTCCAGGATGTCGCGCGGGTCCATCCGCATCTCACCCCACATGCGCCGCTCTTCCAGGCTCATGCGGTCGCTGCCGTCCATGAGGCCGGCCAGGGTGGTGCGCTGCTGGTTGAAATAGCCGGGGCTCTTCTTCAGCTTCTCCAGGATCTCGTGCGGGTGCATGAAGCTCCAGTCCGACAGGACCAGCACATGCTCGCGGTCGTAGCCGACCGGATCGGCGCCCGCCGGATCGATGACGATCGGACCGTAGTGGCCCATCGCCTCCTGGAGATTGGAGTGGCTGTGGTACCAGAAGGTGCCTGACTGCTTGATCGGGAACTCATAGACGAAGGTTTCCCGCGGCTTGATGCCCGGGAAGCTGATGCCCGGGACGCCGTCCATCTGGAATGGCAGCAACAGGCCGTGCCAGTGGATCGAGGTGTCCTCATCCAGGCCGTTGGTCACGGACAGTCGCACGTTCTGTCCCTCGCGCAGGCGCAGCAAGGGCGCCGGAAGCACCCCGTTGATCGTCACGGCATGGCCGGTCCGGCCTCCGACCGTGAAAGGCGAGTGGCCGACCATCAGGTCGATGTTGGGCCCGCTCAGCGTCGGCAGGTCCGCTCTCAGCCCCGCCGATCCGGTCTGCGCCCAGGCCGGCAGAAGGCCCTGCAGGCCAAGCAGCCCGCCGCTTACGGCGGCGCCCCTGAGAAGCATTCGGCGATCGAGACTTGGCATGGGCATAGGCGGGGGGTTCCTCGGACGCGTGTCGGCTTCTGGTAGACATACGCACGTCGGCGACAACGCCCTTGCGGCAGGTCGCCACACCTCGAAATAAACCGCCCTTCGCCGTCCGGCGACACGATGAGGTCAAGCGCCCCCGGGAACGGCCATGTCCTCGGCAAGCCGCTTGCGGGCGCGGGCGATCCGCGTCTCAACGGCCTTGGTCGTGACGCCCATGATCGCCGCGATCTCGCCGTGCGAGCGACCTTCGAGCGTGGCCAGCAGAAGAGGGGCCTTGAGGCCGTCAGGCAGGCGGGTCAGTGCGCGATGAAGCGCCTCGGCCCGGCGGCGATCGTCCAGTTGGGTTTCTGGAGACGGCGTCTCGATCCGAACCGCCGACGCTTCAGGGGCGTCGAGGCCCATCACGCCGCGCACTACCCGACGCACCGCACGCCGACGGCTCCAGTCCCGGCATTTGTTGAGGGCGATCGACCGGAGCCAGACATCGAAGGGCCGCGCCGCATCATACCGCCGCAGCGCGAGCCACGCGGCCGTGTAGGTTTCCTGGAGCAGGTCGTGCGCTTCCGCCTCATCGCCGACATAGCGCCGAACGAACCTGTAGAGATCGCCCTTGGTCGCCGCCATCAAGGCGCTGAAGGCGCCCCTGTCCCCGCCAGCTGCACGCGCTTCAATGCTGTCGCCCTCCACGCGCCGCGCCTAGCCGGCGTCGGCACGCAGGGCGTCCACCACCGCGGCGTCGAAGACCTCAGCCTGCGCCGGGGTGAGCACCGACCGCATCTCGAAGACGTGTGCGATGGTCGCTTTCTGCAGATCGCCCATGGCCGCGTGGAAGTGATCCACCGCCGCCTGCACCTGGGGCGTGTTTCCATCGCTCGCGGCGATGGCGGCGGCGAGCTCGCGGTTGGCGGTCCGCACCTCTGCTTCCAGCGCGGGGCGACGCGCGGCGAAGCGCGCTTCGATCGCGTCCAGACGACGATCCTGTTCGGCGCTCAGGTCCAACTGCTCGTGAACGACGCTATGCAGACTCGGTGGCTGACGCTCTCGCATGACCAAGGTCGCGCTCGCCCAGGTCGCCGCACCGCTGGCGAGCGCCGCCAGCACGGCTGTCAGGGTGACGGATTTCCAGCGCGCTCTCATCCCCGGACATCCAGGGGATCGAGAGGCGACAGGCCCGCGGAGACTGTAAAGATGCGCAACTCAGAGGGCTCTGGCCTGGGCGACGCCAGGAGCAGCAATCCACCGTTGGCCACGCCGAGCACGAGGGCGAGCCCTACGGCGGCGACCCGAACCTGGCCCATCGACGCCGAATCCCTGCGCACGGCGATCCGTGCCCAGACAGCCTCTTCCAGACCCTCCAACCGCCCCGTATCGCCAGGCGCCGCAGCCCCGATCAGTCGCTCGATCTCTTCAGTCATTACGCACCTGCGTCACGCCCCCTTTGCCATACGCGCCGAACCGCCCAGCCCCTCACGAGGGGGAGAGCGGCCCGCCGCGTAGATACCAGAGAACGACCGGGAGGACCCGCTCGTGTCGGGGGAGGCGATGTGAGCGAGAGGTCAGATCCGGCCGCGGGTCCGTTCCCGGACCGGCTCGATCCGCTGACGGGGGTGCGGTTCTTCCTCGCGCTCGGCGTGGTCCTGTTTCACTACCAGTTGCAATGGACGCTGCCCGAGGGCGCGGCCGGACTGTTGAACCGGGCTCGTCTCGCGGTCGACATCTTCTTCATCCTGTCGGGCTTCATCCTCACCCATGTTTACCTGCAGGGTGATCGGCCGGTGAACTACAGGCGGTTCCTCGCGGCGCGGTTCGCCCGCATCTACCCGGCGCACCTGTTCATTCTGGTGGCGATGCTGGCGCTCGTGCTCGTCGCGCCGCTTCTGGACGTCGGCCTGGAGCCCGGGCGGTTCAACGCTGCGGATTTCCTGACCACCTTCTTTCTGATTCAGGCGTGGTTCCCGCGAGACGGGATGGTTCTGTGGAACGGTCCCGCCTGGTCGCTGTCGGCCGAGTGGGCCGTCTATCTCGCCTTTCCGGCCTACGCTGCGGTCGCCCTGCGATTTCGACACAGGCCATGGATGCTCGTGGCGGCGGCGACTGGCCTGTTCATCCTGCTGGACGCGATCTACCGGCAGTGGTTCGGCTCGGTACTGCCCCGCGCGGAAGACAATATGGGCGTCTTGCGCATTGTTCCGGAGTTCCTGCTCGGGATTGGCCTCTACTATCTCGGAGCGCGCTGGGCGCCGTCCCCGCGGACAGCCATCGCGGGCGCCGTCGGAGCCACCGTGGCGCTCTTGCTCGCCATGCAGATCGGCGCCGACGATCGCCTTATCGTCGCTGCGGCGGGACCCTTCGTTCTCGCCCTGGCGCTGCTCGCCAAGGCAGGTGTCAGGACCTTCCTGTCGCACCCGATCACAATCTTCGCCGGTGAGGCCTCGTTCGCCCTCTACCTCGTCCATATTCCGATCCTGATGGTGTGGCGCAATGCCGCCCAGACTCTCGGGGGCTGGCCGGGCGACTATCGGATGGGTCTTCTTGAACTGGCGGCCATGCTGGCGGTCACCCTCGCCGCGGCGGCCGCCATCTATGGTCTGGTCGAGCGACCGAGCCGGAGTTGGCTGAGACGGCGGACCGTCGGCCGGACGCCGGATGCCGAAGCCAGACGCACCATTCACAGCGATCAAGGAGAGCCCTTTTGACCACCTCCCAGCTCCACCGAAGGCTTTTTCTCGGCGCCGCCGTCAGCGTCGCCCTGACCGGAACGGCCTGCGCCCAGAGCCGGTCGACGAGAAACCTCACGGTCTTCAAGACGCCGACCTGTGCGTGCTGCGACGCCTGGATCACGCACATGCGGCAGGCCGGCTTCACCACCACCATCACCGTTCTGCCGAGCCTGCAGTCCGTCCGCAGCAGTCGGGGACTTCCGGACAACCTGGGCTCCTGCCACACCGGATTGATCGATGGCTATTTCGTAGAGGGCCATGTCCCGGCGGGGGACTTGATAAGGCTGCTTGCCGAGCGGCCGACGGCGCTCGGCCTCGCGGTGCCGGCCATGCCTCTCGGTTCGCCCGGCATGGACACACCGCAGGGAGACAAGGATCCCTACGACACGCTGCTGGTGCTTCGCTCCGGCGCGACCCGGGTGTTCGCCCGTCACAATCCGCCGACCTGACCTGACCCTGTCTCACCTGATTTATAAACCGGAGCCCATCATGTCCCCCAAACCTCTCGTTCTCGCCCTCTCTCTCGCCGTCTCGACGGTGACGCCAGCCGTCGCGCAGGACCATTCCCACGGCCACGCCCAGACCGCCGGGTCGATCAGCGCGGAAGCGACGGACGCGGCCGCGACCGTCGATGCCTTCCATGCCGCGCTCAAGGCCGGCGACACCTCTGCCGCCCTGTCGCTTCTGGCCCCCGACGTCATGATCTTTGAAGAGGGCGGAGCGGAGCGCTCGCGCGAGGAATACGCCTCCCACCATCTTGCGTCGGACGCCGCCTTCGCGGCCGCCTCGGACGCTACCGTGAGCCGCAGATCGGGCTGGGCGGACGGTGATGTGGCGTGGATCACCAGCGAAGGCCGCACCACCGGTCAGTTTAACGGGCGCGCCGTTGACCGTCTGACAACGGAAACCATGGTGCTGAAGCGCCATGCCGACGGCTGGCGCATCCATCACATTCACTGGTCGTCGCGCGCTCCGCGGTAGTTCGCGTCTCGGGTCTGAACGGCTCCGTGCGCAAGCGCGTGGCGTTCAGACCGTATTTGTCCGCTTGCCGGGAATCCCGGACGCCCCGAGGGACGGACGTGACAACCTTCCGGCCTCGAAGAACGGAGCCGCGACCGCAGCGGCGCTCGGCTCCGCGGGCCATTTGCTCGCCCGGATCACGTCGCGACCGGCGGGGGGAGGGTGCCCATAAGCGCAACGACGGCAAGGACGACGAGCCCGAGGGTCGTCTCCGTGACGATGCTGCGCCGCAGCCGTCGAACCGCCGAGATCGACTGTCCCGTGTGCTCCAGCTCCCGGCGCAGGGAGGGTGTGAGGCGGAAACGGTTGTCCGCCGCCAGACTCAGCATCAGCACGAAGAGCGCCAGCTTGGCGATCAGCAGCTGTGCGTAAAGGCTGTCGCCAAGGTTCACGAAACGCTCCGGTCCGACGAGGAACCAGCTGTTCGCAAGACCGGTGGCCACGAGCAGGGCTACGGCGAGAGTGCCAAGGCCCGAGAACCCATGCAAGGCGCGGTGGAGGACCCCATCGTCGACCCCGGCGCGGCGTCGCAGCAGGATCGTCAGCGCCACCAGCGCGCCAAGCCAGAGGGCTGCCCCGACGGAATGGACGATGTCAGAGGCGAGGTGGACCAGGCCCCCGGAGCCTTCTGTCGCCGCGCCGTGTCCTGTCCAGGCGAAGCTCGCGACCACGAAGAGCCCAAGGCCTAGCGAGACGCTCCAAGCCGTCTTGCCCGGCTTTATGGCGAGGACCGCGACGACGGCTGCGAGGGCGAGGGCGGCCCGGGCGACCATGGCCTTACCCAAGGCCGTGCCGGTGATCATGAAGGACAGAGACGCAGGCTTGATGGCTTCCGCCAGCGAGCCGGCCATGACCGCCGTCTGGGCGAGGAGAGCCAGGAGCGCGCTGGCGAAGACCACCAAACCTGACCCTATCAGGATCGCGCGCGACCAGGTGAGATCCACGCCATCGCCGCGCCTGAAGGTGTACAGCAGGAATAGCGGCGTCCCGAGAAGGACGACGGCCCCGGCGTACTGGAGCCACCGTAGCGCGACGACCGCGAGCTCGAGCACGGCGTCAGCGCACGGTGAAGGTGTACGAGCCTGTCATGCGGTGACCGTCGCTCGAGGCGATGCGCCAGTCGATGCGATAGGCGCCAGCAGTCAGCGGTCGCGCCAGTGTCCCCGTGAGGGTCTTGCCGTCTTCAGCGATCGAGGTGCGTACCGCGAGCTTTTCGCCGGCCGAGTTGACGACGTCGAAACCAGAGAACGCCGGCACAGACCGCTCGCTGAAGGTCAAAGTCAACGTGCGGGTCGCACCCACCGTGGCGTTCGGCGCGGGCGTGGCGCTCACGAGACGGGCGTGAGCCGCAGCTGGTCCAGCGGCGAGGACGACCGCAGCCGCCAAGGCGACATAGGGAACGGGGTTGAATGCACGCATACTGTGTCTCCTGACGATTTGGCCGGTCCGGCCTTCGACTAGTCTACGCGTCGCGTCGACATTCCCCTCGCCAACGGCGACCGACGCTGGACGGCCTAATTCCGTGGAGCCGTCGACAAACCTCGCGGGGGCGGGCCAATCCGCCTGACGTCGCCTCGAAGAGCAATAGCCGCTCGGCGACCTGCGGAAAGTCTCGTCTGAACGCGGTCAGAGCCGCTCCTGAATGGCCTGCATCTGGCGGATTTCACGCTTCTGAGCCTCGACGATCTCTCCGCAAAGCGCGACCAATTCCGGGTCGCTCAACTTGGCCTTGCCGCACATCAGGATCGCGCCGGAGTGATGGGGGATCATTCCGCGAATGAGTTCCTTGTCGCCGATCGCCGCCTGGGTGCGCATGGCGTAGAAGCTGCCCGCGAAGGTGATCATCGCGGTCAGCCCGATGGCGAGGTTGAGACGATTGTTCGGATACATCTCGCGCATCAGAACCAGCATAAGGACGGCCATTGGTGCGACCATCATCAGCGTCATGTAGACGTTGTTGAGATTGAAGTCGAAGTGATCGAGCGTCGCGATCATCGTAAACATCACCAAATACATGATGATGAAGTGGACGATGAGTTCAATCGCCAGGTTGCGATAGCTCTTGTCGTGCATGAGGGACCTCCCGCCGGCGAACCGACGCCGACGATCGACGCCGTCCAAAAGCACATACGCGCGGGCAGACCATTTCCCGCGCGTAATCGTCCCGCATCAGGCTCCGGGCTGCACCGAACCCGCAGCGGGGGCTGTTGCGCTGGATCGATGTTGCGCGACCCACTGCTCCAGCTCCGTGATCTCCTGGCGCTGCATGGTAATCGTCTTTTCGGCCATCTGGCGGAGCGCGGCATCGGGGTTTTCCCGCATCAGGACCTCCGACATAGCGATGGCGCCCCGGTGGTGCTCGATCATCTTCAGGGCATAGGTCTCCTGCGGGTCTGCGCCGTGCGCCTGCATCATGGCCTGATGCATCTGCTGTTCGGACGCGGAATAGGGCGTCTCAGGCCCCGCCATCGGCTGGGCCGCCGGAGCGCTTTGTTCAGTCGCCGAGCCCGCATCGGCCGTCTCGGTTCTATCGGCCTGACCCGCAGGACTGCACGCGGTCAGGAGCACGGACAGGGCGGCGGTCGCCAGACCGGCGTTCAGCTTGATCGACATCTTCGTTCTCCGAAAGTGATGATCAACGAACAGTTCTGGCTATGGGACGTTCCGGTCCTCACGCTTGCGCGGCTACGCAGTCGGATTGCGTTTTTCCAGGCGGGACGGATGCCGGCCATCCCACCCGTTCGCCAAGACAGGGCACGATTTCAAACCTTTTCACCCTGAAAGGCTGAAATGATCGGACACGGTCCGCTGTCGTTCGCCGCGCAGGCGCTCGCCAGTCGGCGCAACGCCGCTCTCGCCGTCTCAAGATCGGAGATGGTTCGATCGAGCGCTTCCAGCCTCTCCGCCGCCAGCACACGGGCGCGCGTGCGGTCTTCGCCAGCGTCGAGCGACAACAGCTCTTTGATCTGCTCCAGGGTAAAGCCCGCCGTCTGTGCGGAGCGGATGAACCTCAGCCGGCGCACGTCCTCCTCGCCATAACGTCGAACCCCCGCGCCGGCGCCATCGCGAGACCACCTATCGGGCGTCGGAAGCAATCCGCGACGCTGATAAAAGCGAACAGTCTCCACCCCGACGCCGCCGTCTCTCGCCAACCCTGCGATAGTCCGAACGTTCATGCTTGACTCCGTATCACGGTACGGAACTTAAGACCTGCAGCTCAGATTTGAAGATCAAGGAGCCTGCAATGACCAAGACCGCTGTCATCTATCGGATGGTGATGCCCGACCACACCTGTCCGTGGGGGCTCAAGGCCCGGCATCTTCTCAAGAGCCGGGGCTACAAGGTCGAGGACCACTGGCTCACGACCCGCGAGCAGACCGACGCCTTCAAGGCCGAGCACGGCGTCAAGACGACGCCTCAGGTCTTCATCGACGGCCAGCGCGTCGGCGGCCACGACGATCTGCGCCGCTATCTCGGTCTCAAGGTCCGCGATCCCAAGGCGACCACCTACACGCCGGTCCTCGTCGTCTTCCTGACCACCGCCGTGATGGCGACGATGCTCAGCCTGACGATTTTTGGCACGCCGTTCACCGTGCGGGCAGGGGAGTGGTTTATCGCCCTGTCTATGATGGCCCTCGCCATGCTGAAGCTCCAGAACATCGAGAGCTTCTCATCCATGTTCCTGAACTACGACCTGCTGGCCAAGCGGTGGGTGCCATACGGCAAGGTCTATCCGTTCGCCGAGTTCGGGGCAGGCGCGTTGATGGTCGCGGGCGTCCTGACCTGGTTGTCGGTCCCGGTGGCCCTGTTCATCGGCGGCATTGGCGCGGCCTCGGTCTTCAAGGCTGTCTACATCGACAAGCGCGAACTGAAATGCGCCTGCGTCGGTGGAGACAGCAATGTGCCGCTTGGCTTCCTATCCCTGACCGAGAACCTGATGATGATCGCCATGGCGATCTGGATGCTGGTTATGCACTACGCTCTGCCGGCGTCAGCGATGGCGATGTAGGTTCTGTTCATGCTAGTCTAGCGGAGGCAAGTGAACGCGCAAGAATCGATTGTTAATTCGAGTTTGAGATTGTCAATACGTCTCGAAAGATTGCGCAATCACGCGGTTTTTACATCGGTCTATTTATCTAATGTTTTCAGAACCAAGCCGAACGGTCGGGCGGCGAGCCGGTGTTAAAGTAGGTGGGCCGCGAAAAAACCAACTGATTCATGATTTTACCCAGCTTAGAGCAATCGAGTGGGAGTGAGGGGCGGCGGGCATGCGGGTGCGGCCTCTGGCGATTTGGTTGACGCCAGGGCGACATTAGCGGTCGGGTTGGGATAGCGCGAACCCGTAGATCTACGGTGGTGAAGGGTGCCGGAGATGCTCGATCTCTCGTGGGTATTTGGGGTCCGCTTCTGACTCATTGCTGACCTTCCGAAGGTCCGCTTCCGGCGGAATGGAAGTTTGTGTCTAGTGGGACCACACTTTTCGTGTCCCGACCAACACTGAGAAAGAGGGGGATGGGCGGGACGTGGCGATGGCCTTCGCCTCGCAGCTAGATGGTCGCCTTGCACCAGATCGTTTCGATCGAAACTGTACCTACGAGCATCCGATGAATTGGGCACTTGTCGGCGATCTCCAGCAACCGGATCCTCTGTTCCTCCGGTAGCCCAGTCGGCAGAGTGATTGTTCGGGTGAACTGATCCGACGGTGTCGCCCCCAAGTCCCGGGTCAACAAGACCTCGACGGACATGGCGCCCAAGGTCCAGCCTTTCCGGTTGGCGTACAGGCGCAGGGTCTGGGCCGTACAGGAGGCGAGCGCCGCCTGCACCAGCTCGTGAGGGGTCGGACCGAGATCCAGCCCGCCCAGGGCGACGGGTTCGTCGACCACGAAGCGGGCGGGGCCCGCGGTGATCGTCAGTTGTAGGCCGCCGAGACCGGCGTCGGTCGCGATCGAGGGCCGGGAAGCTGCGTCGGTCATGGGAATCCTTCGGCGAAGTTTGGAAAACAGGGACGCCGTCGCCTGCCTTGGCGACGGCGACTACATGAGCATGTTCGACGGCGTCGGATGATCAGGCGTCCGCCAGGACCGCGAGCGCGGCGTCGCGCTCCTCGATCAACTCCTGCACCGAAGCGGCCAGACCGGCGCGCGTGAAGGCGTCGAGCTCCAGACCCGTGACGGGCGCATAGACGCCGTCGCGGCAGGTCGTCGGCACACCGCAGACCAGCCCTTCGGGAATGTCGTACTGGCCGATCGAGGCGACGCCCATCGAAACCCAACGGCCGTTCGAGCCCTGCACCCAGTCGCGCATATGGTTGATGGCGGCGTTGGCGGCCGAGGCCGCCGAGGAGGCGCCGCGGGCTTCCAGCACGGCCGTGCCGCGACGGGCCACCTCAGGGATGAGGGTGTCGCGATACCAGGTCTCGTCGTTGATGAGCCCGGCCAGAGACTGGCCCTCCACGGTCGCATGGCTCCAGTCGGCGAACATGGTCGGGGAGTGATTGCCCCAGACCGCGAGCTTCTCCACGGCATCGACGGGGACGCCCGCGCGGCGCGCGAACTGGGCGGCGGCGCGGTTGTGGTCGAGGCGGATCATCGAGGTGATGGCGCCGGGCGGCAGATCCGGCGCGGACTGGATCGCCACCCAGGCATTGGTGTTCGCCGGATTGCCAACCACCAGAACCTTGACGGAGCGTTTGGCGACCGCGTTCAGGGCCGCGCCCTGGGTCTTGAAGATGGCGGCGTTGGCCGCCAGCAGGTCGCGGCGCTCCATGCCCTTGGCGCGGGGGCGCGACCCGACCAGAAAGGCGGCGTCGATGTCGTCGAAGGCGATAATGGGGTCGTCGGTGGTCTGGATGGAGGTTAGTAGCGGAAAGGCGCAATCGTCCAGCTCCATGACCACGCCCTGGAGCGCCGCCTGAGCCTGAGGCAGGTCGAGGAGGCGAAGATCGATCGGGGTGTCGGGCCCGAACACATCGCCCTGGGCCAGGCGGAACAGCAGGGCGTAGGCGATCTGGCCGGCGGCGCCGGAGACGGCGACCTTGACGGGGGCGTTGGGCATCGGAACCTCAGGATTGCGGGGTTTGAGAAAGGGCTTGGTCGATCGAGGCGGAGACGGCTTCGAGGGTCAGGGCGGTGTCCAGACGTCGGTGCTGGACGAAGAGCGTCGGCGTTCCATTCACCCCGGCGTCGCGGGCACGGGCGACACGGCGCTCCAGGGCCGCGATGGCCTCGGGATCGGTGATGCAGGATTGAAGCCGCGCCTCGCTGATGCCGAACCGCGCCGCGATCCTCAGGAGGGCGTCGCGCGGGCCGCCGCCGTTCGCCCATTCGGACTGGCCGTGCATCAGGGCGTCGATGACCTCGAAATAGCGATCTTCGCCTGCGCACCGCGCCAGCAGAACGCCGGCGGCGGAGAGGTTGGCGGGGCCGGTGATGAATTCGCGATAGATCAGCCGGACCCGCCCGGCGTCGATGTAGCGCCGCCGGAGTTCGGGCAGCACCTCGATGGCGAAGCGGGCGCAGGGGCCGCAGGTGGTCGAGGCGTATTCGATCAGGGTCACGGGCGCGTCAGCCTGGCCCAGCACCATGTCGTCGGCTTCGGCCGCGCGCGGCGCACAGGCGGTGATCAAGGCGCCGACGCCGCCCGCCATGAGGACGCGGCGTGACGGCGTGAAAAGGTCATGAGGCATTGGTGATTCCAGAAAGGACGGAGTGGAGGCGGATCAGCGTGCGCAAGGGATGTCGCGCTTGGCCGCCTCGGCGAGGCAGGGGGCGACGAACAGGTCTCCGCGCCAGGCGCCGCGCACCGTACGGGCGCCGACGATCAGCCACAGCACCAGCAGTGCGGCGACCAGGGCCATGCCGAACAGGTTGAAGGCCGGGATGGGGAGCAGGGTTCCCAGCTTCAGCGTCGCGACAGAGAAGACGCCGAGTGGGAAGGTGTAGCCCCACCAGCCCAGATTGAACGGCAGGCCCTGACGCAAGTAGCGCAGGGTGATCAGCACGGCCATCGCGGCCCACCACAGGCCGTAGGCCCACAGCAGCAGGCCGCCGATCAGGCCGATCCCGCGCGCGGCGTCGCCGTACTGGCCCAGACCGGCGGCGGTGAAGATGGCGGGCGCGGCCTGGCCGAGCACCAGCATGCCGAGCGCGCCCGTGCCGATCGGGCCCAGCGACAGCCAGCTGGAGGCCGCCATACCGGCGTGCGGCAGTTTGTGGATCGCCATGCGGAGCACGAGGATGACCAGGATGCTCATCGCCAGCGGCACGGACAGGGCCCACAGGCCATAGCTGACTACCAGCACCGACAGGGCGGCGTTCGGGTCCGCGAGGTGCGGCGCGATCAGGCCGCCGGTGACGGCCGCGACCTCGGCCGCCACGACCGGCAGCAGCCAGACGGCCGTCATCTGGTCGATGGCGTGCTCCTGGCGGGTGAACATCATGAAGGGGATGCCGATGCCGCAGGCGACGGCAAGGGCCACGTCGATCCACCACAGGGCTTCGGCGACCGGCACGACGCCTTCGCCCCAGCGCGCCAGGCCGAAGGCCATCAGGCCGTTGATGATGGTCGCCAGCCCCATCGGGATGCAGCCGAAGAACATCGACACGACCGAATGGCCGAAGATTCGTCGCGCGCCGTCGAAGAAGAAGATCCAGCGCGCCGCGTAGAGAACGGTGAACAGGGCGAACAGGCCGATGTTGAAATCCCACAGGGCTTCGGCGACGATTTTTACGCCGGGTATGGGGACCGGAAGCTGGTTCAGCGCCAGGGCGAGGATGCCGGTTCCCATGGTGGCGGCGAACCAGTTCGGCGTGAACTGCCGCACGATCTCCCTGGGCGATTGCAGACTCGCCAACGGGCGAAGGCCGAAGGCGACGTCGCGAACGTGAATGTCATGAGCCATGAGAGGTTATCCAGACGAGCGGTCAGCCCGCGGTGAAGCGATAGACGGCGCCGAGCACGACGGCGGTGACCAGAAGGCAGGCGGGCAGGGTCAGCATCTGCAACGCGGCTTCGCGGCCGCTGATCCAGCCCGTGTCGATGATCACGCGACCGGCGAGGCAATCGTTCAAGGAGCGGATGCGCTCGCCCGGCGCAGGCGTATCGGCCAGCAGGCTCATCCCGGTGAGAAGGCCGAAGAACATCAGGCCGAGAACGGTGATGAAGCCCAGGGCGAGCATCGCCTCGCCGTGACCGAACACCAGCCAGAACACGGCCACCATGGCGGCGTAGAGACCCGCGACCGCCTTGACCATTGCGGGGTGAACGCCGGTAAGGCCGACGCCAGGCTGGACCCGGTGCAAGGTCTCGCCGGATTGAGTCGCGGCGATGGGAGAAGGCGGAATGAAAGGCGTCTGCGGTTTTACATTCTCAGGACCGATGGCCTGGCGCCTGGCGACGGACCTGCGGCCTTGGCGCATGGCCGGAGCGGCGAGAAGGGTGGTCATGGCGGCTCTCCTTTCGGAGTGGAGGCCAGTCTTCGGCGCGCTCCTCGACATCCGGGATGCGCCTCTTGGATCATCAGCTCCAACGGATGTTTTAGATAGGTTTGTTCGCTTTGATCGAATGAACGCCCTAGGGGGTGATCAGCGCGGCTGCCCACGCAAAGGCGGCCTGCAGGCCAAGACGATGCTCGGGGGCGGTGTTGATGAACGTCGGGCTCGGGTGTGGCGCGAGACACAGCTCCACTTCAGGCCGCAGGCGGGTCAGCGTCGGAGCCGCCATCGCGGACGCGGCCGCACAATACCGCGGCCCTGAGGCGATGAAGCGGGGTGACCAGTCCCTCTAGCGTGGCCAGGCCGGAGGCGATCTCCTGTCTTGTCAGCGGTCGCGCGGACCCCGAGCGAAGCCAGGGGACCGTGTTCCAAAGGACGATGCGGCGGCGGTCGAGCCCCGCTGCTTCCATCGCGCGCTTCAGGTTGCGCGCGGTGCCCGTGGGATTGTCGATGGAGACGAGGCGATCCGCTTGCGGTCCCGGGGCCGGTGTCTCCAGAAGCACAAGGATTTCCGCCTCGTCTCCACCGTCGAGGGGGTCGAACTTCGGCGTACCTTGTTGAGCGCCCACGCCCCTATCCAGAGCTCTCAGGAATCCGTTCAGTCCCTCGAGATGCGTGTGAGGCGGCGCGCGGTCATTCACCAGTGAAGGCCAGACACCGCCTTGACGAGCCGACGCGCTCAATGGCGTGACGCCGTCAGGGACGCCAGGAACACCTCGCCCGCCTTTGAGCGATAGCGCTGCTTGTGCCGCAGGAGCCAGAACGGGCGGTCGGGCAAGGTCAGGGGCAGGGCGGCGAGGATGCCGGCGCGCAGGCGCGCGGCGACGACATTGCGCGACACGACCGTCGCTCCCGCACCGGCCTCGACGGCGGCGGCGACCGCCTCATTCCCGGGCAAGGTCATGGCCACGTCCAGAGCGTCGATGGCCAGCCCGCGCTGATTGAGGGCCGTCTCAAAAGCCGACCGGGTGCCGGAGCCGGGCTCGCGCAACACCCAGGTCATTTGCTTCAGGTCCGGCGGCCCGGCGCCGTCCTGGGCGGCGGGGTGGTCGGCCGCCACGACCAGCACCAGTTCGTCGTGATCCAGAACCGAACGGCTCAACGCCGGCTCGTTCAGTTCGCCCTCGACCAGACCCAGTTCAGCGCAGCCCTCCAGGACAGCGTCGGCCACCTCGCGCGTATTGCCGATCGAGACCTCGATGCGGATGCCGGGATGAGCCTGATGAAACCGGGTCAGTCGGGCGGGAAGCCACCAGCCGGCGATGGTCTGGCTGGCGTGGATCGACAGTCGTCCGCGTTTCAGGCCGCCCAGGTCGTCGAGCGCGTCCTGCGCCGCCTCGACACGGGCGAGGATCGCCTTGGCCTCGACGAGGAAGGTTGCGCCCGCCTCGTTCAGGACGATGTTGCGGCCAACGCGGTCGAACAGGGCGACGCCGTGGCGGCCCTCCAGCGTCGTCACCGCCGAGCTGACCGCCGACTGGGTCAGGTTCAGGGCCTCGGCGGCGCGGGTTACGTGCTGGCGCTCGGCGACGGCGACGAAGATGCGGAGCTGGTCCAGGGTCATGGGACAATCCTAACCCACGAAGCGGCGACTTCGACAGGGAACGTTCGGCGACGGCGAACGTTCCGAGCGGAACATCGCGTTGGTCGTCCGGGACGATCGCCTGCAGGATCGGATCATGACCCACGCCCCACCCTCCCGATGGATCAGAACCGGCGTCCTGGCGCTTGGCTCGGCGACTGCCGGTGCCGCAGTTATGGCCTTCGCACAGATGCCCGGCTCGGACTTCGATGCGGCGATGGCCGAGGCGATGGAGCGGATGCACCGCGACATGGCGGTAGAATCCACCGGCGACCCAGACGTGGACTTCGCCGCCATGATGATCCCGCATCATCAGGGCGCCATCGACATGGCGCGCGTCGAGCTTCTGTACGGGCAGGACGAGACCATGAAGCGTCTGGCCCAGGGGATCATCATTGAACAGACCCAGGAAATCGCCCTGATGCGCGACTACCTGACCCGCCATTCTGATGCGCCGACGCCGACCGGCGGCGCGACCTCGACCCATCACGGACACGGATCATGACCCTGACAGCCCGCGCCATCGCCGCCCTTGTTCTCAGCCTGTCCGCCGGACACGCCTTGGCCGATCAGGTTCCGGGCGCGGCGGCGGCGCCCGCCATCCCGATCAGCAGCCAGGATCGGTTCTATTCGGCCGACCAGTTCTCCAACACCGTCTCGGTGGTCGATCCCTCGACCAACGGCCTGCTGGGGGTGATTTCCCTCGGCGAACCGACTCCGGCCAACCTCAGCCCGCTCTACAAGGGCCAGTTGCTGGTCCACGGCATCGGCGCGGCGCCGGACGGCAAGACGATCGCCGTGGTCTCGATCGGGTCCAACTCGGTCAGCTTCATCGACACGGCCAGCAACACCGTCAAACATACCACCTATGTCGGGCGCTCTCCGCACGAGGCCTTCTTCACGCCGGACGGCCGCGAGGTCTGGGTCACGGTGCGGGGCGAGGCCTATGTTTCGGTGCTGGACGCCGCGACCTATCAGGAGACCGCCCGGGTCGAGACGCCCAACGGGCCGGGCATGACCATCTTCTCGCCGGACGGCCGCTACGCCTACATCTGCTCCAGCTTCAGTCCCGAGACGGTGGTAGTCGAGACCGCGACCCGTCAGATCGTCGGTCGGGTGGCCCAGGCCAGTCCGTTCTGCCCCGACATCGCCGCCACGCCCGATGGAAGCCAGGTCTGGATGACGCTGAAGGACGTGGGCAAGACCATGGTTTTCAACGCCCGTCCGCCGTTCGCTGTCCTACAGACGCTCGACACCGGCCCCTTGACCAACCACGTCAACATCGTGCGCAACGCGGCGGGCCAGTTCGCCTATGTGACCGTCGGGACCGAGAACCGGGTCAAGGTCTATCGCACCGACACCTTCACGCTCGTGACGGAGATCGAGGTGGGGTCGCTGCCGCACGGTCTGTGGCCCTCCGGCGACGGCTCGCGGATTTACGTCGGGCTGGAGAATGGCGACGGCGTGGCGGTCATCGACACCCTGGCCAACCGCGTGATCGCCACCGTGCCGATCGGTCAGGGACCGCAAGGGGTCACCTATGTGCCGCGTGCGGTCACTCAGGGTGACGGCAGGGCCAACCTCACGCCCCTGGGCGCAGCTCGCGCCTCGCATCAACTCGTTCTGACGGGCGAGGGCGACACCCGGTCCCAGGCGACCTTGTTCGAGCAGGGGCAGGTCCAGATGCTGCAGATCGCCGCCGCAGGCCTCCAACCCGGCAAGCCCTATGTCCTCGCCTTCGCCAATGCGGCGGACGGATCGGGGACGCTCGAGCCTCTGACGAAGTTCATGACCAATCCGGCTGGGTCTGCGGTCGTCAACGCCGTGGGCCCGATCCGTCAGGTGGTCGCCGCCGACGCCGGCGCACCCCGCCGTTGGCTGGTCATCGCCTCGGGCACGCCCGAGGCGATCGGCGCGGTCGTCCAGAGACAGTCGGAATAGGACCGGCCGCCATGCGGATCGACAAGTTCGTCCATAGCTGCCTGCGCCTGACGATCGGTGCAGATCGACTGCTCTTCGATCCGGGCAAGTTTTCGTTCGTCGACGGACGGGTCGATCCTGCTGTCTTTTCGGATGTCTCGACGATCGTCCTGACGCACGGCCATCCCGACCACATCGACCCTGACGCTCTGGCCAGGATCGTGCAGGCGAGTGGCGCGACACTCGTCGGCAACGGCGAGGTCGCCGACAAGCTCGGCGAGAAGGGGCTGTCGGTCACGGTGTTCGAGGAGGGCGAACGGACCTTCGGCGCGTTCCGGCTGCAGGCTCAGCCGGTCGCGCATGAGCCCATCCTGTCGGACGAGAGCCCGCAACTGACAGCCTTCCTCGTCAACGACGTTTTCCTCAACCCGGGCGACAGTTTCGACAGCCGTCTGGATCGGTTCGCGGGCGTGGAGGTGCTGGCCCTTCCGGTGATGGCGCCTTACCTGACCGAGCTCACTGTCCATGCGTTCGCCAAACGGATGAAGCCAAAATCGGTCGTCCCGGTCCATGACGGCTACGCTCGCGACTATTTCCTCAGGCAGCGTTACGACGTCTACGAGCCCTATCTGGACAAGGCCGGGATCAAACTGCACCGGCCGATGGCGCCCGGAGACGGGTTCGACGTCTCTGACCATGACTGACGCAGTCTGCACCTCCACCGGTTTCGCGCGATTGCGATCGCGATAAAATGGCGGCGGCTCGGCGTGGTAACTCAGGTGAATGTCGCCTTTGCGCGGTGACTGTCATGTCCGCTCATGGCGCGAAGCTGGCTTTGCGCTTCGCTGTGGTGGCAGGAGTGGTCACCGAGGCCCCGACGTGCCACTCGTCCCGGTGGGAAGGCAGGCGGCCATGGGGATCGCAACTTTGGGAGCGGACGGCAGCATCGATGTTCTCGAAGCCAGCACGCCGGAGAAGCGGAGCGCGCCGGGGAATAGTTG
>NZ_BSFD01000002.1:0-168852 GCF_027922165.1 Brevundimonas intermedia | reverse complement strand
GCGCTCGGTCGGCGTGCGGCGGCGCGCGACTTTGAAGCCAGGCGGAATGAAAGGGCAGGAGATCTGCCGATAGATGACGATGAGCTCCAGGCCTCGCCTGTTCTTCAAAACGTCAGGCTATGGTATCCGCCTATGCCTAGGTATACCGGTACGATTCCCTCGCGCACCACGCCTGCGGCATTGTCAATACACCCCGAAAGATCTCGTGATCACGCGCTTTTTACATCCGATTATTTCTTCATTGTTTTCAACAGTCCACGATCTATTCGGACTACGATACGGCGCTTTAGGTGACCTCTGGTGCAAAGTCCTTGCCGATCAACGCGCTACCGGCCTTCGTGTAATCGAGTGGGAATAATTCGGGGCTCTCGGTACCTTTCGGTATCGCTTCCGGAACGCTCCATAAGCGCCTGACAACATTGTGAATTCTGACGAGACCCTTCGATATCATTCGGAGGGTCTTTTTTCGTTTTGTCGTCACCGGCGACGGTATCGCCTCCTGTTGCGATGCCGGAATCTCCCTCGTACCGTCAGCCTCATCGCAAGGCGGTGACGGTATTTATTTCGATCAACCTATTGATCTAAAAGACAAATATTGGTCGTGCATCGGGCAAATTCGCACTTGCGTGGATCGAGGTGTTTTTACCGTGCTTACCGACGTTGCACTGAAGAATTTACGTTCACAATCAAAGCCTTACAAGAGTACCGACAGGGACGGCTTGTATGTCTATGTCTCGCCCGGCGGAGCGATCTCGTTTCGCTACGACTATCGCTTCAACGGACGGCGCGAGACCCTGACCCTGGGGCGATACGGGCGCGGGGGATTGAGCCTCGCCCAACCGCTGCGCAGTTGGTTGCTGCTGCCCGCCGCGCCGACCTCAGCCCCGCCCCCGGTGGCGGTGATCGCCTACCCCGGCGCGGTCTTCCCGACCCCGCCTGCGCGACTGCTGCCAGGCTCACTGAAGCTGCACATCAACCCGGCCCTTCTCTCCGCAGTGGGCTACGCCGTGCTCATGCCCAGTTTGCCTCAGCGGACCTCGCCGTCCTCGGACCTGGACGCGCTCGGTCCCGAGTTGATGGCGATCGTTCAAGCCGCCTGCGCCGGCGATCGATGCGACGCCGGGCGCGCCGCCTTGATCGGCCACAGCTTTGGCGGCTACGGCGCGCTTCGCGCCGCGACGCAGACCGACGGCTTCAAGGCGATCATCGCCTCCAACGGCTATGGCGACCTCAGCGAAGCCTACGAGCCTCGGCTGTATTCGCAGTTGAGCGGGGAGGCTGGCGTCGCCATCCAGAGCGGCTGGCTTGAGGGCGGTCAAGGCGGTCTGGGCGTGCCTTTGGGGACTGAACCGCTTCGTTATGTGGAGCGCAGTCCGCTCTATGCGGTCGACAAGATCCACACGCCGACGCTGCTCATTCAGAGCGACTTCGATGGATCCCGCTTCGACTCGATCTTCGGCGCGCTCTACCGTTTGAACCGGGAGGCGGAACTGGTCACCTATTTCGGACAGAGCCACGAGTTCGTCAGTCCCGCCAATATCCGGGACCTGCACCTACGCATTCTCAACTGGCTCGAGCGCCATCTTGGCGCGCCGCACGCGCTCAATGCGCGCCTCCCAGCGCCTGGCCCAAACCTCGATCGCACCGAGGATCAGGAAGCGATTGGTCGCGGGATCAAGCCCTCACGCCGGAGCCGGTCCGCCACAACCAGGGGGTCGGGCGACTGGAAGAAGACCGCGTCGCCGGCTACGGCCTGCGGCTGCTGGCGGTGCTGCAAAGCCCGTCGCAGCTGAGAGCCATCTACGGGCCGGACGTCGCCGAGGAGGTGATGACCAACTGCGGGGTCGAGATCGTCTTCGCACCCAAGGAACTCAAGATCGCCCAGGAGCTCAGCGATCGGCTCGGCGCCTAAGGCTCGCCGCAGCGCCCGGATTCAACTCCTTCACATCGCTCAACGCGACCTCCAGCCGGCTGTGAGACGGCGGGAATCCGAGAGCGCATCCGCGTTGAGCCCGACGCACGCAGGGTGCGCCGCAGCCGATGGCGGACGGACGCCGCGCGTCAGGGCGCGGTCGTAAAGGTTGAGCTTCGCAAAGGGGATTCCCGGCCCCTATCGACGCGAGCGCCGACATCCAATCATGAATCAAACCGAGTCTCGGTGCAAGGCAGAGGGGTCGGGCGAGGAATCCTCTGCGAAGAGGCCCGCTACTTCAGGATGAAACGCCGCCTCCGCCAAAGGCAGGCCCCGGCTCAAGTTCCGCCCCTATCTGGCGGCGCCCGACGCGAATGGTTTAGGCGCCCAGTGTCGCCAGGGCAAGCGATCCGTGGAGCATTATTCCCGAGCGAAACGACGCGCGGCGCCAAAGCGGTTCCGCAAGTTTGTTGCGCAGTTTACGCAAGTCGATTGCGTTGCTGGGCCTCACGGCGCGCATCACCATGCGGCGGTCAAAGGCGAGTAAAATCATGACCTCAGACCGTCAAGCGAATGTCCAGCCACAGAGCTTCGCGCTGAGCCCGAGGGAACGCGAGTGTCTCCTCTGGGTCTGCCGCGGAAAGAGTTCGGGCGATATTGGCGCCATACTTGGGCTGTCGCCGCGCACGGTCGACAGCTATTTGGAGAAGGTCTGCGCCAAGCTCCGGGTACGGACAAGAATTGAGGCTGTCGCCGTCGCCGTATGGGCGGGGATGATTGAGCCAGATTGATGCAGCGTCACACGCGGCCCGCGATTTTTAGTCCAGAATCGGATCATGATCGATCATCAGAACCGTGATCAAGTCGTCGATGCCCGGAGCCCTCGTCCAAGCTTTCGCCAAGGAGATCGCGTTTCGCGATGTGCGACGGCTTGAATCGTATCTCGCGGAGCATGTCGCTGCGCGGTTCGAAATCGCGGGCGACTTCAGCGGCAGATCAGCGCTGCTGGGCTTTTGGCGCCGACTGTTCCAAACCTACTCGCTCCTTGAACTGCACATTCTCAAATGCGTCGCCGAGGATGATCTCGTGATCGCCGAGAGCGCCTATTTTCTCGCCGCTCCCCGCAGCGCCGTGCTGGATGTGCGCGCCATCAGCGTTTTCGAGGTCGAGCAGGGCGTGATCACGCATTGGCGCGATCACGCAGATTTGGCGGAGGTGCCGAAGTCGGACAAAGACCGTTGGCGGCGGTTGAGTGGAGCCCGGTGGTAATGGGTGGTTCGGTCAGGGTTTGCTGAGGCGAGGGGGCGGGCCGGGAACTTCTGTGTGAAGTCAGCCTCTTCACCCGCGATCGCCGCCGACGCAGAACGTCCCCTGGCTCAAGATCGAAGGCTATCCGGTTGAGGCCCGCCTCAGGCATAGTAACCGGCGCGCAATCCGCGGCAAGGCTGGGCTCCAACGCCATTGTGTTTTGAGGGCGAACGCCTCGCCTCGACTTCAGCCTAGCAAGCCCGACCGAGGATGACATCGGAGGAAGCTCCTGCTTGTCGACGATCTCATAATCACCCCCTCGCTCTGCGTGCCGAGCGACGGTCGGGCGGCCGAGATAACCTGGGCAAATCAGATTGAGACAACAACCTCTCAGATTTTCTGAGGTTGAGCGAAGGCGACAGCTTGGCGACGGTGGCGGTCATGACTGACGCTCTTTCCGCGCGCGCCGACCTGTTCCTGCTCGAACCAGGGTTCGAGGATCCGGCCTTTCCCGGAGCGGTCTATTTCGACCGCTACTCGGCGCTGCTGGAGGGGGTGCTGCGCTCCTATCCCCGCCTGGAGGAGGTGATCGTCGTGCACCGCGTCGGATTCGAGCGGCCGCGCCGAACCGTGGCGGCGCTGGCGGGGCCGGACCATCAGACGCTGCCCCGGTTGGTCTTGCCGGCGGGCGTGCAGACCGAACAGGCGGGGCCGACCCATGAAGGCCGCCGTTCGGTGGCCGGGGCCGGGGCCATCATCGCCTGTCTGGTCGAGCTCTATGGCTTGGCGGCGCCCCATCCCTGAGCCCAACGTCGCGCAGATCGTCTTCTCCGCCCGGCGATTATTTCGACATACGGTGTTCGCCGGAGCCGTATTGAACCGAGTTGAGTGATGGCAAACCCTCGATCTCGCGCATGCGCCTGCGTCTCGGACGCCTGGACGCGGCCAAAGAATTGATTGTCAGCTAGGCTGAAGGCTGGGTCGTCAAAGTGCAGAGAACAATGCGGGGGTTCTCTTTTTGGAGAAGAATTTCTACAAGGTCCGACACGGTTCAGAATCGGACTCTTCATGCGCGCCGCCGCCGACATTCTCTCGCTTATCGGCGATACGCCGCTGATCCGCCTGCGGGCGGCGTCGGAAGCGACCGGGTGCGACATCTACGGCAAGGCGGAGTTTCTCAACGCTGGCCAGTCGATCAAGGACCGGACGGCCTTGGGCCTGATCCGAGCGGCGCGAGCCTCGGGCGCGTTGAAACCCGGCGGCACAATCGTTGAAGGCACGGCCGGCAACACCGGCGTCGGCCTGGCCATCGTCGGCGCGGCCCTGGGCCACCCGGTGGTCATCGTCATGCCGCGAAGCCAGACCGAGGAGAAGAAGCAGGCGGTGCGGATGCATGGCGCACGCCTGGTCGAGGTCGATCCCGCCGCCTTCTCCAATCCCAACCACTTCGTCCATTTCTCGCGCCGCTTGGCCGAACAGTTGAACGAGAGCGAGCCGAACGGCGCCTTCTATACGGACCAGTTCGACAATCCGGCCAATCGCAACACCCATTACGCGACCACGGGGCGCGAGATCTGGGAACAGACGGAGGGACGGATCGACGGTTTCGTCTGCGCCGTCGGGACGGGCGGAACGCTCGCGGGGGTGTCGGCCTATCTTCGTGAGCGCAACCCGAACGTGGCCATAGGCCTGGCGGATCCCCCGGGCGCAGCCCTGCACGCCTGGTTTACGCGCGGCGTGCTGGAGGGCGAGGGCAGTTCGGTCACCGAGGGGATCGGGGTCAACCGCATCACCGGCAATCTGGAAGGTCTGAGCGTCGATCACGCCTGGCGGATCGAGGATTCCGAGGCCCTGGCCGTCTTGTTCGATCTGGTGAAGGACGAAGGCCTGGCGCTCGGGCCGTCCAGCGGCGTCAATATCGCCGGGGCGATCCAAATGGGACGTGAGCTGGGACCGGGCAAGACCATCGTCACCATCCTGTGCGACCCCGGCCAGCGTTACGCCGGCAAGATCTACAATCCCGCCTTCCTGCGCGCGCGTGGGTTCAAGGTTCCTGCATGGCTGGACACCCGATGAACGAGGACGCCCAACCCCGCAAACTGCCGCCGTTGAATGCGCTCAAGGCGTTCGAGGCCGTGGCGCGCCTGACCAGTATTTCACTGGCCGCCAAGGAACTGAGCGTGACCCCCGGCGCGGTCAGCCAGCAGGTGCGGCTGCTGGAGGATCATGCGGGGGCGCCTCTGCTGCGTCGCGAGGCGAGCGGTCTGGTCCTGACGGACCTTGGCCTGCGGCTTCAGGCGGCGCTTCGAGAGGCGTTTGAGCATCTGAAACAGGCGGCGGACGTCATCTACGGCCCCGCTAGCCGGCAGTCGCTCGCTGTCAGCGTGCCGCCCTCGTTCGCCGTACGCTGGCTCGTCCCGCGCATGTCGCGTTTCTACGCGGCTCATCCGGAGATCGAAATCTGGATCTCTGCGGACATGAAGCTGGCCGACGTGGCGGGAGGCCGCGCCGATGTCGCGGTGCGCTATGGCCAAGGCGACTATCCCGGGGTCAGGAGCGAGATTCTGATCGAAGGCGGCGTCATCCCGATCTGCAGCCCGCGCCTAATGGACGGAGACAGGCCGCTCCGAACGCCGGCGGACCTGGCGGGCCACACCCTGATCCATGTCACGCCGGGGATGATGGAGGAGCCCCGACCGGATTGGGCGGCCTGGTTCGCGTCCCGAAAGCTGGAGGGGTTCGATGTTCGCCAAGGGCCCCGGTTCGACCAGACCGCGTTTGCGATCGAGGACGCCCTTCATGGTCGTGGGGTCGCCCTGGCTCCTCGGGCTTTCGTCGCCAACGACCTGGCCTCGGGCCGGCTGGCGGCGCCCTTTGCAGACGGATACCTGGCCAGCGATCTGGCCTATAGGTTGGTGACGCGCCGCGGCAGCTTGCGGCCGGAAGCTCAGGCCTTCGTCGCTTGGTTGCGTCAGGAGGCTTCTGCAGACGCCGTCGTCAGGGATGAATTGTGATGTCGCAACCTCGTCGTCGTAGCCGGGCGATAGACCTGTTCCTGCGCCACCCGACCGAACAGGGGGAAACCTATGTCCAGCACTTCCGCGTCGCGGCCTCCGTCGGCGGACCGATGGTGGTCGCCGGCCTGGCGTGTCTGGTCCACGCGATCTTTCCGTTTTGGTTCAAGACGACCGCCAGCCGCGCTCTGATCGTCCTCTCGGACCGCGTCCGACGACGACCGCCCTCGCAGAAAACCTAAAGACCTCGTCTATCCTTCTGGCGGGCCAGTGGCCGGCGCTTACGCCTAACCTTCCTCATCGAACTGAGTTCTGAGGAGGGCTCTTTGACCTATAGATATTCAGAACTTCTGGTCGCGGCGGCCAGCGCGCTCGCTCTGCTCGCGTCGGGCGCGGTCAAGGCGCAGGACGCCGACGCCGTGCATCGCAGGGCCCTGGTGCTCGACGGCCATGCCGATGTGCTCCTGCCCTCGACGCCACGGCGCTACTATCTGCCTGACGGCGGGTCGCGCGTGGATCTGGATCATCTGACGCGAGGCGGCGTGGACGCCATCGTCCTGTCGGTCGCCGTCGGTCCGGGACCGCGCGATGCGGCCGGGGTTCGAGACGCCCTAGCTGAGGCCGAGGCCAAGCTGGAGAAGATCAAGGCCTTCGCGGCCGACAACCCCGAGCGGGTCGGTATTGCGCTCAGCGCCGACGACGTTCAACGGCTTGTCGGCGAAGGCAAGGTCGCCGTCCTGATCGGATTCCAGAATGCGCGCTCCATCGGCGCCGACCTGAGCCAGATCGACGCCTTCTATCGAGAGGGCGTGCGGGTGTTCGCCTTCAACCATGCCGGTCACAACGACTTCTCGGATTCGTCGCGGCCTGGCGATGCGCCGGTCGCCGAACACCACGGTCTTTCGCCGGTCGGTCGGCAGGCCGTGGCCAGACTGAACGATCTCGGCATCCTGATCGACGTGTCCCAGCTGTCCAGCGAGGCTCTGGCGCAGACCCTGGCTCTGACTCGCGCGCCCGTCGCCGCGACCCATTCGAACGCACGGGCGCGGATCGAAAACACCCGCAACCTGACCGACGCCGAGCTGGACGCCATCAAGGCCAATGGCGGGATCGTCCAGCTGACACCCTTCAACAGCTATCTCGTCCAGCCCGACGCGGCGGCGCGAGAGCGGGTGAGCGCGGTGCGGATCGCTTACGGCTTGTCACCAGACTTCGCCTCCGCCAACGACGGCTACGGCGGCCTGGGCGATCGCCAGCAGGCCTTCCTCGACGCCCTGGCGCCCCTGCTGCCGAAGGCGACCCTGGCCGACTATGTCGATCAGCTCGACTATGTGGCCAAGCGCATCGGTTGGGAGCACGTCGGTGTCGGCTCCGACTTCGATCACGGCGCCGGCGTCATCGGGTTCGACAGCGCGGCGGACGCGCCCAATGTGACGCGCGAGTTGCTGAGGCGCGGCTACACCCAGGCGCAGATCGACGCGATCTGGGGCGGCAACTTCCTTCGCGTTTTGCGCGCTGCGGAGGCCGCGCGACGGACCTGATCCAAGTCCGCCGATGCGAGGGCGTCGGCGGAGCGACTCTTCATCACCGACGGACCGCCTCCGGCATCGGCGCGGCCGTCTCGCCTATCCTTGGGGGATAATCACCATGACGCTTCATCTTCAGCGGCGCGCGGCGCTGCTCGCGGCCGTTTCAGCCTCGACGCTCTTCGCCGCCGGCGCGGCCACAGCGCAGTCGACGACACCATCGACCGACGTGGACGAGGTCGTCGTCACCGGCACCCGCGTTCAGGGCCGATCCCGTCTCGACACCCTTGTCCCTGTCGATGTCGTCACCTCGGAGGCGCTTCAACAGCGCGGCACGACGGAACTGGCCTCGCAACTGGCCACGGCTATTCCGTCGATCAGCTTTCCGCGTCCGTCGCTGACCGACGGTACGGACTCGGTGCGCCCGGCGACCCTGCGGGGGCAGGGGCCGGACCAGACCCTGGTCCTGGTCAACGGCGTGCGTCGCCACGTCTCGGCCCAGGTCAACACCAACGGCACGGTGGGACGCGGCTCGGCGCCGGTCGATCTGAACGCCATTCCCAGTTCGGCGCTGGACCGGGTCGAAGTTCTGCGCGACGGGGCCTCGGCGCAATATGGGTCCGACGCCATCGCCGGCGTGATCAACCTTCGCCTGCGCCAAGCGTCGAGCGGCGGCGGCGCGACCGCGACCTACGGCGCCTATGTCACCAGCATTGATCTACCCAACGCCGGCAAGACCGACATCACCGACGGCGAGCAGGTCACCGTCTCGGGCTGGCAGGGCTTCGCCCTAGGCGGGGACGGCTTTCTGACCGTCTCGGCCGAATATCGCGATCGGGCCTACAGCAATAGAGCCGACGTCAACCCCACCGCCTCGCCCCAAAGGATCACCGGGCGGTTCGGCGATCCCGAAAGCACCGACTGGTCGCTGTACGCCAACGCCGGCAAGCCCCTGGCGGCCGGTTGGGAAGCCTATGGCTGGGCGGGCTACCAGGAGCGCTCGGCCCTGTCGGCGGCCAGCTATCGCAATCCGGCGACCCAGGCCAGCCAGAGCGTGACCGAGATCTATCCGAACGGCTATCTGCCGCTGATCGGCGTGGACACCCAGGACCTGACGGTCAACGGCGGCGTGCGCGGGGAGGCCGGCGGCTTCGATGTGGACGTGTCGCTGGGCTACGGCCGCAATGCGATCGACTACAGCGTCCACAACACCGTCAACGCCTCATACGGCGCCAACTCCAAGACCGACTTCTACGCCGGCGCGGTGACCTATGATCAACTGGTGTTCGGCGTCGACGCCAGTCGGGCTTACGAGCTCGGTCTGGCAAGCCCTCTCAACCTGGCTTTTGGCCTGGAGGCGCGCCGCGAAAGCTACGAGATCGAGGCCGGCGAGGACCAGTCGTGGGACCGCGGGCCGGTCGCCGGCAAGGCCTCGGCGTCGCAAGGCTACTCCGGCTTCGCGCCCTCCAACGCGGTCAGTGAGGACCGCAGCAATGTCGGCGTCTATGTCGATGTCGAGGGCGAGTTGATCGAGAAGTTCACCGCCTCGGCTGCCCTGCGCTACGAAAACTATTCCGACTTCGGCGATACCCTCACCGGCAAGCTTGCGGGGCGCTACGACTTCAATCCGCATTTGGCGCTGCGGGGCGCGATCTCGACGGGCTTCCGCGCGCCCAGCCTGCAACAGCAGTATTTCACCCAGACCTCGATCACCATCGTCGCGCCGGCCACCCCCGGAGGCGCGACCACGTTCACGGAATCCGGCACCTTCCCGTCGAACAGCGCGGTCGGCCGGGCGTTGGGCGGGACGGATCTTGAGCCGGAGGAATCGGTCAACTATTCGCTGGGCGCGGTGTGGCGGCGCGGCGGTTTCGAGCTGACGATCGACGCCTATCAGATCAATGTCGACGATCGGATCATCCTGTCGGGTCTGCTGACCGGAAGCCGCACGGCCGCCGTCGGCACCAACGCCCGGATCATCGCCGACTTGCTGGACTCCGTGCCCGGCGGCGCGACATCGGCGCGCTTCTTCATCAACGGCGTCGACACCGAGACGCGGGGCCTGGACATCGTCGGCCGCTATCGCTGGCTGAGCGACGACATTGGCCGCTTCGACTTCACCGTCGCCTCGAATTTCAACCGTTTGGAGGTCACCCGCTATCCGACCAGCAGCACCTTCTCGTCGGTCGCCATCCTGCCGACCGAGGTCGATCTGTTCGACCGCCGCGAACGGGTCCGGTTCGAACGCGGCACGCCCCGTTGGAAGACCAATCTCCAGACTGACTGGACCTATCAGTCGGTCGGCGTGACCGCCCGCACCACCTTCTACGGCGACACCCTGAACGCCGGAACGCCCGTGGACGGCAGCGGCGACGTGCATACCGGCGTGCGCGCCGTGATCGATCTGGAGGGGCGCTACACCCTGTCGAACGGCGTGACCCTGTCCTTGGGGGCGGACAATCTGCTGGATAATTATCCGCAGCAGACGCCGACCGCCTTCCTGGGCACGACCGGCGGGGCGCCCTGGTCGTCCTTTTCGCCCTTCGGCTTCAACGGGCGGTTCGTCTACGGCCGCGTCAGCGTGAAGTGGTGACGTCTCTCATCCCTGTCTCAACGGATTTCTCCGGATCGAAAGACCGATGACCAAGACCTCTGATCATAAGCCGCAACCGGACGCCCAATCGGACCAGGATTGGGCGGACCTGCTCTCGCCGGGACGGCGCAACCTGCTCGTCGGTTCCAGCCTGGCGCTAGCCGCCGGGCTTGTCGGCGCCGCCGGCTCGGCCCAAGCCCAGGTTCAGACCCAGATCCTCGCGCCGCCCCCTCAGCCTGACGCAACGCCGGGCCGTAGTCCGTGGGGCTACGAGACCTACAAGGAGCCGACGACCCGGCCGGTCAGCATTCGTCCGGGCGAACAGACCCGGCCGACGCTGCCCAGGGCCTATACCGACATCAAGAGCTATCACGCCCACATCTATTTCGACGAGGACACCTACGAGAAGGCGGCCTTGCTGCGGACCTGGGCCATCGAGCGGTTCCCGGTCGAACTGGGCAATTGGAATCTGGAGCCGCGCGGGCCGCACGTGACCCCGTCCTTCTATTTCGGCTTCACCAACGACCTGTTGCCCGTGCTTGTGCCTTGGCTGCAGTTGAACAGCCTGGGGCTGACCATCCTGCTTCATCCGAACACCAACGACCCGCGGGCCGATCACCTGCACTATGCGCTTTGGGTCAACCGCGCCCAGCCGGTGAACGGTTACGGCCTGCCGTCGAACGTCAGCGACGACCGGATCGAGCAGATCTTCCCCAATGTCACGCCGACGATCCCGCTGGAAACCGGCTGAGGTTGGGAAATGAAATCGAAACTCCACCTGCCCGAGGGCTGCCACAGCCTGTCCCTCGCCCTGGCGCGGACCGACGATGCAAAGACGCCCGCGCGCATAGGCGCGGCGCGTCCGTCCAAAACCCCGCCGATTACAACCGCGCTTTCGACGACCGTCTGATAGACATCCCATGGCTGCGCAGCGAGCGGCGTTTTCGGCGCTCGAGCGGGATGAGTTTTCAGCCGCGAAACGGCGACGTCGCGAAACTCTCCGTCAACCAGGCGGCCGCCGCCTGCACGGCGGGGGCCTTGCGCACACCCTCGTGTACGACCAGCCAGATCGTCCGCGAAGGCACGTCCGCTGCGGCGTCCACTTGGGCCAGGTCGAGACGGTTGGCCATGAAGTGTGGGATTGCGGCGACCCCCAACCCCGCCCTGGCGGCGGCGATCTGGGTGTGTATGTCGCTGCTGCGGATGGCGACGGGGCGATCACCCGCGTAGTGCGCCAGCCAGGCTTGATGCGGCAGATCGGCTTGATCCGTGTCCGATAGAATGAACCGCCATCCAGAGGCGGGTGATCGCGCGACGGCAGGGGCGGCGTAAAGCCCCAGGCGCATCTCGCCGAGGCGGCGTCTGATCTGGGCGGGGCCGTCGGGGCGGACCAGGCGGATGGCGATATCGGCCTCGCCGCGCTCGAGGGACGTGATGGTCGAGGTCGCCAGCAAGGTGACGGACAGCGTGGGGTGCATGGACTGGAAGGTCGGCAGGCGCTCGGCCAGGAAGCCGCTCGCCAGGGCCGGCGGCAGACTGATGCTGATCGGGCCGGTCAGGGTGGCGGCGAGTGTCTTCGCCCGACGCGTCACCGCATCGGCCGCAGCCTCCATCTCCTGCGCCGCCGCTGCGATGGCCTGGCCCTGCGGGGTCAGCGGCGTGCTGCGCGGTAGTCGAACGATCAGGGGCGCGCCCAGAGCCGCCTCCAGGGCGGCGACACGCCGACCGACCGTCGCATGATTGACGTTCAACGCGCGCGCGGCGGCGGTCAGAGAGCCAAGTCGCGCCAGAACGGCGAACACACGCAGGTCGTCCCAATCGAACATTCGATCATTCTTGCACAAATGGCGTGCGCAAATGGAGAGTTTTCGAACGTCGATAGCCGGCTCAGATCACAGGGTCAGATTGGAGACGACGATGAGACCTTTACCCATTCTCGCCGCTGCAGCGGCGGCCCTCGTCCTGGGCCTTGGCTCCCCCGCTTGGGCGCAAACCTCTGGAGACCTGCGGCTCTACACGCTCGATTGTGGAACCCTCGCGCTCGACGACATGGCGCCCTTTTCCGATACGGGCGAGCACGCGGGTGAAGCGGGCGTCATGGCTGTGCCGTGTTTTCTGGTCCATGACCGTGAGCAATGGCTGTTGTGGGACACGGGTCTGGGCGATCGGCTTGCGGCCATTCCCGGTGGGATGCGCCAGCTCGGCGGGCAGTGGACGGTGCGGCGGACGCTGGCCGATCAGCTTGCCGACCTGGGTCTGAAGCCGGGCGACATCACCTATGTCGCCTTGTCCCACATTCATGCGGATCACTCCGGCAACGCCAACCTCTTTCCCGAGGCGACCTGGCTGATGGATCCTGTCGAACTGACGGGCTTGAAAACCGATCCAGCGCCCTTGGGCGTACAGCCCGAACGTCTGACAGTGCTGGACCACGCTATGATCCGTGCCGTGAACGGCGACGCCGATGTGTTCGGCGACGGCCGAGTGATTATCCTTAAGACCCCAGGCCATACGCCCGGCCACAAGTCCCTCCTGGTGCGGCTGGAAAGGGCTGGCCCCATCCTTCTGACGGGCGATCTCTTTCACACGCGCGAGAACCGGGCCTATCGCCGTGTGCCTGCTGTCAATGTCGACCGGGCCGACACCTTGGCGTCCTTCGACCGGTTCGAGGGCGTGGCCGCGCACGAGGCCGCGCGGGTGATCATCCAGCATTCACTCGAGGACGTGGCGTCTCTGCCCAAAGCGCCGGCCTGGCTTGACTAGGGCCTCGAAGCTTTCGGCTCTCAAAGACGGCCCGGCTGCGGCCAAGACAGAAAATCTAAGGCGGCACGGACGATTTATGAGTGGGGCGAGCGCTGCGGCCCTGTCATCGTCTCTTCTGATCTCTCCCTGTCCTGAAACTATGCGGAGCCGTGCCTCGATGCGGCTCCGTCCTTTTCGGCTCAGATCGCTGACCCGTTGTCTGTTAAGCTCTCGCCATGGCCCACGCCTCATCAGCGCACGACAATCGTCTGCCGATTCTCGATCTCGGCGACTATCGCGGCCCTGCGGATGCCCGCTCGGCCTTCCTGGAGGCGTTGCGCAGGGCGCTGCACGACTACGGCTTCTTTTACCTTGGCGGACACGGGATGGACCCGCAGTTGGTGGATGGGCTGCAGGCGGCGGTGCGACGCTTTTTCGCCCTGCCACTCAAGGACAAGCTCCAGATCGAGATGATCCGTTCGCCGCATTTTCGGGGCTACACCCGGATTGGGTGCGAGCGGACGCGCGGCCTGCCGGACTGGCGCGAACAGCTCGACATCAACACTGAGGCCGAGCCGTTCCCGATGACGCCCGACACGCCCGTCTGGCGACGGCTGCAGGGACCAAACCAATGGCCAGAGGCCATGCCCGAGCTGCGGGGGATCGTGCTCGCCTATCAGGCCGAGGCGACGCGGGTGGGGATTATGCTCCTTGAAGCCATCGCCACGGCGCTCGGACAGCCCGAGCGGGCCTTTGCCGAAATCTACGAGCCGACGCCGTCACAGCTGATGAAGCTCATTCGCTATCCCGGTCGTGGTGAGACGGAGACGGCCCAAGGGGTTGGGGCTCATCGCGACGGCGGTTTCATCACCCTTCTGCTTCAGGAGGTTCAGCCCGGGCTCAGGGTAAGGGCGCACGACGGCGGTTGGATCGCGGCGCCGCCCATTCCAGGAACTGTCGTCGTCAACGCAGGCGAACTTCTAGAGCTCGCCACCGACGGCTATGTGCATGCCGCCATCCACGATGTCATCGCGCCGCCGTCCGGCTCGGACCGATGCTCGGTCGCCTTCTTCCTCGGTTCGAAGCCGGACGCCGTCGTGCCGGTGCTGCCCCTTCCGGAACCCCTTCGCGGATTCGTGCGCGGCGTGTCGGTCGATCCCCTGAATCAGATCTTTCGCGAGGTGGGATTGAACCAGCTGAAAAGTCGCTTGCGCTCCCATCCCGACGTCGCGGACGCTCATTACCCCGGTCTTGGCGGCGAAGAATTCCTTCCTCGTATGCAGGACCGCTAGGTGATTAGGCCGCAGGCGGGGCCGTCTTCGGGTCCGCTCGACGCGCGCCGCGGACCATCTCGCTCACCCAGGTCACCAGGAGGTCATGATAGGTCTTGCGCACCGCCTCGTCGCGCAAGGCATGGTCGCCGCCTTTGATAATCCGGTAGCTCAGCGAATTGGCCGAGGTGAAGGCGGCGATGAAGGAGGCGATGGTCGGATGAGGCACGACGGTGTCATGCTCGGATTCGACGATCAGGACGTCGCCCTTGAACTGGGCGCAGGCTTCTAGCGAACGGTTCTTGCGATAGCCGCGGAAACGGTTGCGAAACAGGGCGATCTTCTTGCGATCCAGCAAGGCTTTGGGGGTCTTCCAATCCGCGTCGGGGTAGAGGGCTGGGACGCGTAGCGCCAACCAGTGGACCGGCCTCTGAAGCGTCAGGAGGGTGGCGAGGTAGCCGCCGTAGCTGGTGCCGACCACGGCGATCGCGTTCTTGTCGACCATGGGCTGGCCGATCAGGAAATCATAGGCGGCGAGCACGTCGGCGAGGCCGTCGTCCCGGGTGACCGACAGGCGCTTCGGCTCGGTCTTGGCATGGCCCCGCAGATCGAAGGTGAAACAGACACAGCCCATCTGGGCGATGTCTTCGGCTCGACGCATGTCCTGGTCCTTTGATCCACCCCAGCCGTGAACGAACAGGACGCCAGGGATCAACCGGGCCGGGGTCATAAGGGCGCCTTCCAGAATCTCGTCGCCGACCTGGAGGTTCAACCGTTTGGTTGCAGTCATGGACGCAGCCCGGCGTATTTGGTCATCGGTCCGGCTACAGGATCGACGCCTTGGTAGTAGAGCGTCGCGCCGGGCGGGATTTCGGCGGCTTCATCACGGACTTCCATGGTGAAACTACGCACGAGCCGGGGTGTTCGATCCCGGACCAACGCCTCTAGCGCCGCCATTTCCGCCCCGCTGGCCCCGCCGATGCGCCAGGATTGCTCTAGGACGCCGGTCCGCGTGGCGCCGTTTCGGTCCTTGCCGATGATGACGTCGTAGTTGCGACGCGACGCGAACAGGCCGGGATAGGCGGCGAAGGTCTCGCGATCGTAACGGCGGGCCATCTCCACGGCGGCGCGCGCCTTCAGAGGAAGGTCGAAGGCGAGGAGGTCTTCGTATCCGCCCAGGGCGACGTCCAGGTCTGACCCGGCATAGACCTCTTCGCCGTCGTGGAGGCGCGCAAGCCGTTGCAGCCCCCAATAGGCGATCCGATGTGAACCCAGAACCGTGGTCCCGACGCTGTAGGTTTCGACGTCCGTAAGATTTTCTTCCAGGACGATCCCGAACGCCGCGATCTGTCCGTCTGGCTGATCACGCAGCGCCGCTTCGAGAGTGTCCGGCGCCGTGACGACCGTCTGGCCCCGACCGCCGGTGGCGCGCACCTGTTTGACGCGAACGGGCCCGAACTGGAGCAATGCGCGCCCGGCCGCCAGGGCCTCGTCCGGATCGAAGGCCGTCACGCCGGTGAGGACCGCGTCGCCAAGCGCGTCGCCCAGAGCGGAATTCCAGCCAGCGGGCGCCCGGGCCCCAAGCCAAGGCAGGCCATGGGAAATGGCCTTTGTCGCCACATGGGCGAAAGGGGCGGCTCCGCCCCACAGGAACCGGTCGTTCCGGACGCCCATCGCCGCCGCCTCGTCGACCAGCAGGGTGTCGGCCGGCACGAGGAAGACGTCCTCGCGGTCATCCTCGCCCCGATCGCCGAGGAAGGGCAGGCCCAGCAGGGCCGCCGCGCCCTGGGCGAGGCGATCCCGGGCCCGACGGTCGTGGACATTGACCAGAAGATCGTCGGACCGGGTGAAGGTGGCCACTGCGGTCGGAAAGCGGTGTGGGGCCTGCATCGGCGGCTCGCGTTGCGCGGCCAAGGCCGCGGTGACTGGAACGCCAACCCATGAGCCCGCGAAAGGCTGCAACCGAATTGCGAAGCGATCGGTAGGTCAGGTCAGACAGGCCGCGACGCAGGCCTGCGCCAGGGCCTCTGCGGAATCCGTCAAGGGCGCCGGGGCTTCGTCCGGGGGCAGCAGCAGGGGGATTTCCGTGCAGCCTGCGATCAGGGCCTGGGCCCCAGCCTCGACCAGGGCGCCGGCGAGCCGCCGCATCTCGGCGCGGGCCGGCGCGCCGATTTCGCCGCGTTTGACGCCGTAGACCAGACCCATGAAGGCCGCACGGTCGTCGCCCTCCAGGACCAGCGGCGAAACGCCGCGCGCCTGCAGCGCGGCGCTGTAGAGGGCCTCTCCGCCCGGGGTCGCCAGGACTCCGATCCGCTGAACGCCCGCGGTCGCGGCGCGATCGATGGTGATGGCGATCATGTCCAGGAACGGAAGGCCGGCGGCCCGAATTTCGTCGGCCTGGGCATGGGCGGTGTTGCAGGGCATGGCGAGGATCTCCGCCCCGGCGGTGCGAAGCCGTTCCGCCATTTCGCCGAGCACGCGTCGGGCCTCTCCGGGTCGGGTGTTGCGGTCCGGCACCTGGGGATTGAGGTCCATGAGGACGCGGATATGGTCGGCGTCCCCCTGGGCCGGGGTCAGGGCTTGAAGGCGGTCGAGAAAGGCCAGTGTGGCCGCCGGCCCCATGCCGCCGATGACGCCGAGCGCCTTGCTCATCGCAGCGCGCCCTCGATCTCGGTCTGGTAGCCGAACAGGCCCTGGGCGCCGCCGGTATGCAGGAAGACGACCGTCTCGCCCTTGAAGGCGCCGCCGCGCGCCAGGGCGATCAGCCCCTTCATCGCCTTGCCGCTGTAGACCGGGTCGAGGACGATCCCGTCCAGCCGCGCCGCCAGGGTCAGGGCGTCGATCACGCCCTGATCGATCAGGCCGTAGCCTTCGCCGACATAGTCGCAGTCGGCCACCACGCGGTCGCGCGCGATCCGACCGGGCTGGCCCAACAGGGCCGCCGTCTCTTCGGCCAGCTTGAAGACATTGGCTTCCTGGCGGTCCTTGGGCGCGCGAACGCCGATCCCCAGCACCGGAATATAGGCGCCGATGACGGCGAGCCCGGCCACCAGACCCGCATGGGTGCCGGCGCTGCCCGTCGCGGTCACGATCCGGTCGATCGCCAGGTCCATGTCGTCGGCCTGGACCACGAGTTCGCGCGCGCAGTCGGCGTATCCTAGGGCGCCGATCGCGTTGGAGCCGCCGCCGGGAATGACATAGGGCACGCCGCCGCGCGTCCGCACCGCCTCGGCCGTGATCTCCAGTTCGGCCGCCATGTCGGCGCCGCCGGGCACGGTGCGCAGCCGGGCGCCGAATAGACGGTCGAGCAGGACATTGCCGTTGCCGACATAGTCCGTGGCCTTTGAGCCGGTGCGTTCTTCCAGGATGATGTCGCAGGCCAGGCCGTGTGAGGCGGCGGCGGCGGCCGTCTGGCGTACGTGATTGGACTGGACCGCGCCCTGGGTGACGAGCGTGTCCGCGCCCGCTTCAACGGCCGCGCCGAGCAGAAACTCGAGCTTGCGGGTCTTGTTGCCGCCGCCCGCCAGGCCGGTGCAGTCGTCACGCTTGATCCACAGATCGAGGCCGAGTTCTTCCGAAAGCCGGGGCAGGGGCTCCAGCGGCGTCGGCAGGTGGGCGAGGCGGATACGAGCGAAGCGGGCGAGATGCATGGGCGTTCGGCGATCTGTTGAGGGACACGATACAAGCTAACCCTGCAACGGCGGCAGCAACAGACGCACAATTTAGGGTGGGGGCCCAAGGATTCGATTTTGGCCTAGCGATAGGCGCAGCGGAGGGCTCTTCGCGAACTGATCTAACAGCTGTGTGCAGAAATCCTCGGATCGCGTGATGCCTCCGGACCGTTATGCGAAGCCTCTCGCTTTGACGGATCGCCAATGACTTCCAGACCCGATCTCGCTGTCGTCTATGAACATCCCGAATGGTTCGAGCCCCTGTTCGCCGCGCTCTCGCGACGGGGCGTGGCGTTCGTCAAGCTGCCCTTGGCGGACCATGTGTTCGATCCCGCCGCAGAGCCCGCGCCGGCGCCGGTCGTGTTCAGCCGGCTCGCCATGTCGAGCTTTCTGCGCGAGCCCGAACATCCCATATTCTATGCCCAGAGCCTGTTTGATCATTGGGCCGGTCAGGGCGCGCGGATTCTCAACGGCGCGGCCCTGGCGATCGATTCCTCCAAGGCCCGGCAACTCAGCCTCATCGCTCGACTGGGCCTGAAGGGGCCGGCGACGCGCGCGGCCCATCGCCAGGCCGACCTGCCGAAAGCGGCGCATGGCTTGCGCTTTCCCGTCCTGGTCAAGGCGGACATCGGCGGCGCCGGAGCCGGGATCGTTCGCTACGACACCGCCGAGGCTCTCGCGGCGGCTGCTTTGGAGGGCAGTGCGCCCGCTGGCGTCAACGGGGTGTCCCTGGTTCAAGAGTATGCGTTGCGCGTCGGCGGAAAGATCACACGGGTCGAGACGCTGAACGGCCGCTACCTCTACGCCCTCGACGTCGAAAGCCCTTCGGACACCTTCGATCTTTGCCCCGCCGACGCCTGTCTGGCGCGACCCGGGGCCGCCGCTCTGAAGATGACGCGGGCGCACCCGCCCGCCGATATCATCGCCGCCGTCGAGGCGATCGTTCGGGCGGGCCAGGTCGAGGTCGGCTCGGTGGAGTATCTGATCGACGAGCGCGACGGATCGGTGCGGTTCTACGACATCAACGCCCTGTCTAACTTCGTCGCCGATCCCGTCGCCGTCCTGGGCTTCGACCCGCACGAGACCCTCGTCGATTGGCTTGTCGATGTTATCGAAGAAGAGAAGGGCGCAGCGGCATGAGATACGGATACTGGGCCCCCGTCTTCGGTGGTTGGCTGCGCAACGTCGATGACGAGCGCGAGGCGTCGTGGGACAACCTCTCGCGACTGGTCCGGCGCTCCGAGGAGATCGGCTGGGATCTCACGCTGATCGCCGAGCTCAATCTCAATGACATCAAGGGGATCGAGTCTCCGGCCCTGGACGCCTGGTCGAGCGCCGCCGCCCTGGCCGCCGTAACGCGGTCGATCGAGCTGATGGTGGCGGTGCGGCCCAACTTCCACCAGCCGGCCCTGTTCGCCAAACAGGCGGCCAATATCGACCGGATTTCCGGCGGCCGTCTGGCGCTCAACGTGGTCTCGTCCTGGTGGGCGAAGGAGGCGGAGAGCTATGGTCTTCAGTTCGACCAGCACGACGACCGCTATGCCCGCACCGAGGAATGGCTGGAGGTGCTGGAGCGGCTTTGGACCGAGCCGCGTGCCGATTACGAGGGGCGGTTGTATCGCTTGCGGGACGCGATCGTGGAGCCGAAACCCATCGTCACGCCCGAACGGCCTCGACCGGTCATCTATGCCGGCGGCGAGAGCGAGAGCGCCAAGGCTCTGATCGCGCGCCGGTGCGACGCCTATGTCATGCACGGCGACGATCCCGCGCATGTGGGCGCCAAGATCGCCGATATGCGCGAGCGCCGCGAAGGCCTGGGCCTGCCGCCCATGAGTTTCGGCATGGCCGGCTACGCCATCGTGCGCGATAGCCAGGCGGAGGCGGAGCGTGAACTGGAGCGGATCACCACCATTCCCGGCCTGGCGGACGGCAAGCCGCCGGCGGGGTTCGCCAATTTCGATCAGTGGATCTCCGGCACGGAGTTGGAACGCGAACTAAAGATCCGCGAGTACAGCGTCTCCAATCGCGGGCTGAGACCCGGCTTTGTCGGGACGCCCGAGCAGGTTCAGGAACGTGTCGAGGCCTTCGAGGCCGTCGGCGTCGATCTCCTTCTGCTGCAGATGTCTCCCCAGGAAGAGGAGATGGAGCGGTTCGCGGCCCAGGTGATCCGGCGACATTGAACGCCTTTAGGCCTCAGCGCGCCGGTTCACCAAGGCCTTCACGGTTCGCGCATGAATATGTCGATCCGCCAGGCCGATGAGCGTGGCCTGGTGCAGGGCCTTTGCGGGCAGGACGCCGCCATCCAAGTCAGGCAGGGGACGGGTTGCGCAGGCGTCGTGCGCCACGATGACCTGGAAGCCGCGCTCGAACGCCGCGCGAGCCGTAGAGGCCACGCAGTTGTGGGTCATGAAGCCGGCGATCACCAGCGGTCGATCCGGCGCGATCCGAGCCTCGAGGTCTGTACCCACGAACGCGTTCGGTGCGGTCTTTTCGACGACCGCTTCGCCCTCTCGCGGTGCGACGGAGGTGACGATCTGGCCCCGGTAGTCGGCGCGGTCGAAAACGCCGCCGGCCGCACCCGCATGGGCGACATGGACGACCTGTCCGCCTTGAGCGCGAAACGCCAGAAGGAGCGCCGTGGCGCGCCCGATGGCGTCCGCCGCGTGGGGCAGGGCCAAAGGGCCGGAGACATATTCATTCTGCAGGTCGATCAGCAGCAGCGTCGAGCCCGATAGGTCGGGAGGCGCATATCCGACGCCGGCGAGGTCCCAGAGGGTCGGGGGCAGGTCGGTTTCGATAAAAAGGGAATCGATCATCGGTCCTGCCTTTCGCCTTCTGACGCAAAAGGGCCGTGTCCGGGGATAGTGGACACGGCCCACGTTTGCGAGATGAGCGTCGATAGAGGGTAACGAAGCTCACGCCTCGTCCTAGCGGGCGCGCACCGGCTGGCCCAGCAGAGAACGGCTGTCGCCTGCAGCAGTTTTACTGTGCGATGTTGTTTTCGTCGGCGGCGACCGTGTCAGAGACCTTCGTCTTCTGCGTGATCTGCGACGTGCACCACAAGCTTTCCAAAATTCCGACCTTCCAAAAGGCCGATGAACGCTTCCGGCGCCGCATCCAATCCGTCGACGACGTCCTCTCGGTACTGGACCTGACCCGAGGCGATCCAGGCCGCCATCTGGGTGTAGAAGGCGGGGCGCTGGTCGGCGAACTCACGCTGGATGAAGCCTCGGATGAGGAGGCTTCGACTGAGGACGTCTCGCATCAGGTGTGGCAGACGATCCGGGCCGGCAGGCCGGCCGGTGTCATTGTACTGAGCGATCAGGCCGCAGACCGGCACGCGGGCGAAATCGTTCAGCAGCGGAAAAACGGCGTCCCAGACAGGACCGCCCACATTCTCGAAATACACATCGACGCCTTGCGGGCAGGCGGCTCTGAGCTGAGACGGGAAATCCGACGTATGGTGATCGACGACGGCGTCGAACCCGAGCTGATCACGGACGAAGGCGCATTTTTGCGCACCGCCGGCGATGCCGACGGCGCGTGCGCCCACGATCTTGGCGATCTGCCCGACGGCCGAGCCGACGGCGCCGCTCGCTGCGGCGACCACCACGGTTTCGCCCGGCTTCGGTTGGCCGATCGTCAGAAGACCGGCGTAGGCCGTGAATCCCGGCATGCCGAGCACGCCCAGAGCGGTGCTGACCGGCGCGGCGGCGGGGTCGAGCTTACGAAGGCTCGCCCCATCCGCAACAGCGAAGCTCTGCCATCCTGAGTGAGACAGAACAATATCGCCAGGGCTGAAGGCGGGATGCCGCGAGGCGATGATCTGGCCGACCGTGCCGCCCTCCATCACCTCGCCGATCCCGACCGGTTTGGCGTAGGATTTTCCGGCGCTCATTCGTCCCCGCATATAGGGATCGAGCGAGAGGTAGAGGATCTTCAGGAGAACCTGCCCGTCTTGCGGCTCCGGCAGCGGGGCCTCGTCCAGCTTGAAGTCCTCAAGCCTGGGTTTTCCGTTCGGACGCTGGGCGAGAAGAATGCGACGATTTGTTTGCGTCATGAACCGGCCTTCCTGAGATCCCGCTGAGAGTTCCCCCACAGGGATCGATAGGCGTTCGCGTCAGGGGTGCGGTCCAGCCGCGGGATGCTCCGAGCCGGTGAGCCCCGTCAACCGCAAGCCGGTTTCGTCGGCGATCAGAAAACCTAAACAGCGCCTCTGTGCTTCTGACCCCGCCGCTGGGGCGTCTTGTCTGGCGTGAGGAGAGGCGCGTGATCGTAGCCTCTTGCACCGCCGTTCGCCTCGTCGCACTAGACCGGGCCACCTGTGGCGCCCAGCGAGTTCGAGACAACCGATGATCCGATTGGAAGGCGTGACACGCCGGTTCCGCAGCCCGGCGGGCGTTCGCCTTGCGCTCGACGGCGTGGACCTGACCGTGGCCGCCGGCGAGGTGTTCGGCGTTGTCGGGCGCTCCGGGGCCGGAAAATCGACTTTGGTTCGGACCCTCAATCTGCTGGAGCGTCCTGACGCGGGACGCGTGTGGGTGGACGATCAGGATCTGATGGGACTGAACCCGGCGGCCCTGCGCGCCGCGCGCCGTCGCATCGGCATGATCTTTCAGCATTTCAATCTGTTGCACAGCCGCACGATCCGCGACAACATCGCCCTGCCGCTGGTGCTGGACGGCCGGTCGCGCGTCGAGATCGCGTCGCGGGTGGATGAACTGATGGAGCGGCTGGGCCTGATCGAACACGCTCGCAAACATCCGGCCCAGCTGTCCGGCGGGCAGAAGCAGCGCGTCGGCATCGCCCGCGCCCTGGCGTGCGAACCGTCCATCCTCCTGTGCGACGAGGCGACCAGCGCCCTGGACCCGGAGACCACCGAGGAGATTCTGGCCCTGCTGGACCAGTTGAACCTCGACCTGGGCCTGACCCTGGTGCTGATCACCCACGAGATGGAGGTGGTGCGCCGCGTCTGCGACAAGGTGGCGGTGATGGAGGCCGGCAAGATCGTCGAGACGGGCGCGACCGCCGACGTCTTCCTGAAGCCGCAGACGCAGGCCACGCGCAGCCTGCTGGCCGAGGGCGAATCTCGCACGGCGACGCCGCGTCCCGTCGGCGGAACCGTGGCGCGGCTGGTGTTCCGGGGCGAACGGACCTTCGAGCCGGTGCTGAGCCGGGTGTCGCGCGAGACCGGCGTGGATCACGCCATCCTGGCGGGCCGCATCGGTCGGTTCCGCGACCAGGCCTATGGTCAGCTGGAGGTCGCCTTCGCGGGCGGCGATCCGCAGGTCGCCATCGCCCGGCTACGCGCCGAGGGCGTCGAGGTGGAGGTCGTATCCTGATGTTCGGATCCAATATCGACTGGACCACGGTCGCCGAAGCGGCCGGCGACACCCTGCTGATGCTGGTCGCCTCCCTGGCCATTACCGTCATCCTGGGACTGCCGCTGGGCGTGGCCCTTTACGCCACGGGACGAGGGCGGATTCTGGAGAACCGCGTCGTCAACGCCCTGCTGTCGTTCGTCGTCAACGTGCTGCGCTCTGTGCCCTTCATCATCCTGCTGATCGTCATGCTTCCGGTGACGGTGCTGCTGGTCGGCACGTCGTTGGGTGTGGCGGGCGCGATTCCGCCCCTGGTCGTGGGGGCGGCGCCCTTCTATGCGCGCCTGGTGGAAACGGCCCTGCGCGAGGTCGAGCGCGGCATGATCGAGGCGACCCAGGCGATGGGCGGCACCACCTGGCAGATCGTGCGGCGTGTCCTGCTGCCCGAGGCCCTGCCAGGTCTGATCGCCGGGGCCACCGTCACCGCCATCGCCCTGGTCGGCTATACCGCTATGGCCGGCGTGGTGGGGGCGGGCGGTCTAGGCGACCTGGCCATCCGCTTTGGCTATCAGCGGTTCCAGACCGACGTCATGGTGGTGACGGTAGTTCTGCTGCTCGTCATCGTACAAATTCTGCAAGTGCTCGGCGACCGCTGGGTCGCTAGGGTGTCGCACCGCTAAGTCGAAGGTTTCCCATGCTGCGTCGTTCCCTCATTCTTTCCGCCGCCGTTCTGGTTCTGGCGGCCTGTGGTCGTCAGGCGGAGGAGGGGCAGGGGCCGCTGAAAGTCGGCGCCACGGCCGTGCCTCACGCGGAAATCCTGGAACAGGTGAAGCCCATCCTGGCCGGCGAAGGCATCGACCTGGAGATCGTCGTGTTCAACGACTACGTCCAGCCCAACACCCAGCTGGCCGAGAAGCGTCTCGACGCCAACTATTTCCAGACCAAGCCCTATCTGGACGAGTTCAACGCCGGGCGAGGCACGACCCTGGTCACGGTCGCCGGCGTCCACGTCGAGCCGCTGGGCGCCTATTCGCGTCGGCACAAGGCGCTGACGGCACTGCCGAACGGCGCCGAGATCGCCTTGCCCAACGACGCTTCCAACACCGGACGCTCGCTGCTCCTGCTTCAGACCGCCGGCCTGATCACGCTGAAGAAGGGCGTCGATCCGCTGCAGACGGTCGCCGACATCGGCGGCAATCCCAAGGGTTTCCGCTTCCGTGAACTGGAGGCCGCGACCCTGCCGCGCGTGCTGGACCAGGTCGATCTGGCGGTGATCAACACCAACTACGCCCTGGACGCCGGCCTCAGCCCACGCAACGACGCCCTGGCGCTGGAAGACGGCGACAGCCCCTATGTGAACTATCTGGTCACGCGTACCGACAATCGCGACGATCCGCGCATCCAGGCCCTGGCCGCCGCCCTGACCAGTCAGACGATCAAGGACTATATCGCCCGAACCTATGAGGGTGCGGTCATTCCGGCGAAGTGACGCCCCGAGAATTGAGGCAAGGCCCCGACCGGGGTCACTCGGTCCGGATCAGGCCCTCGGCCACGACCGCATCGAGGGCGCGCACCACATCGGCCGCTTGATAGGGTTTGAGGATCAGGGCGACGGAGGCGTCGGCGTTGCGCGCCGTCTCTCCAACGTCCCCCGAGAGGAAGATGGTCGGAACGCCCCAACTCGTATTGAGCGTCCGGGCCAGATCGACGCCGTTGGATTGGCCGCTCAGGTTGATATCCACCAGAGCGACATCCAGGTTTGACAGGCTGGCGAGCGCTTCCGCCGTCTCGGCGCTGCTGGCGGGCCCGACGACACCGTGTCCGGCCTCGATCAGCGCCTCCACCAGCTGTTGGGCGGCGTCGGGGTCGTCTTCCACGACCAGAAGGGTCAAGGGGGGACCTTGACGTGCGGCGTCGTCCGATGAGGCGTCTTGCCGGTGGCGACTGACGAAGGCTCGGACCTTGCGCCAGATCTCTGCGGACGGGGTGTCCACGGTGATGTCCAGGTCCAACACCCGCGCAAGCCCATAGAGCTCATCGCGCGCCTGTGGCGTCAGAACATGGTCGTCTCGGTCCAACAGGGGTTCGTAGAGATCCATCAGAGCGGCGCGGGGGCGACCGGGGATATCGGCACGGATTTCATCAACCATAGGAAACTCCTTGTCATAGACACCTAGGGAGCATGGCCAGGGAGCCAAGGCGTCTGACGTCGTTGTGAAGGTTTCGGATGCGACCGTGTTCCGACATGTCCGTCGCCCGCTAGGCGTCGCGCACTTCCACCAAGATGCGTTCCGCCAGCTTTTGGGCCTGGCCACGCAGATCGGGTACGGAGGTCATTTCCCAGAAGGTCGCCCGCGCCAGGGGGCCGATGACGTGCAGGTTTGACGCCGTCGAAGTTGGGTGGATGAGATCGCCGTCTTCATCGACCTGAAAGCCAAGCCCCATGGGGTCGGGCGCTGCGAAACCCTTGTGCAGAACGTCTTGGATCAGGGGATCGGCGCTGTCGGCGACACGGCCGAGGGGGCCTGTGCAGTTGACGACCGCGTCGAACCGTCGGATCACACTGCGCCGACGACCCCGAGGCCGATAAACCGCCTGGATGGCGTCGCCGTCTCGCTTGATCTGAACGATCTTGCCGGGGGTGATGCAGAGCGAGCCGTCGGCGATCAAGCTGGCGATGCGCCGGGCGATCACGGGCGCTAGCCGGTGGCGATGGACGTCCCAGACCGGCCGAACATGGCGAATGAAGCGCTGGCGTTCGGCCATGTCCCATCCGCGCCAAATCGCGATCGCCTGATGCCGAAGCGCGTCGAAGACTTCACGCCAGTCCTGTGTGCGGGAGGCCGCGCGGGCCTGCTGCATGATCTGGGACACGCTGCCTGAGAAGGTCATGGCGACCGCCGGGGTCGAGACCGTAGCGTGGGCGCGAGGCAGAAGGCCATGGCGCGACAAGGCGGTTATGGTGCGGCCCGGTCGCTCTAGCGCGAGGGCGATATCCACCGCCGTCAGACCTGTTCCGATCAGCAGGACCTGTCGCGCCTGATCCGGGACCAGGGCGCCCCCGGACCAGGGATTTTCCACATAGAGCGAGGAACGTCGTAGATCCTCGTCGATCCCCGCCGGGGTCGAAGGCTCCTGGTTGCCGATGGCCAACACCACGGCGTCGCCGATCAGGCTTTCGCCTCCGTCGAGCGTGACGGACCATGTCGCGTCCAGTCGATCCAGCGAGACAGCCTGACCAGAAACAAGCGCTAATCGTCCTGGGTTGTCGGCCACGGCTTCATCGAGAAGGTCGCGCAGATAGGCGCCGTAAACCCCGCGCGTGATGAATTCCCCGCTGGCTTCCCAGTGGGCCTGTTGACCGAGCCAGTCCGCCAGGTGCGTCGGCGTGTCGGGGAAGGCGCTCATATTGCCGAGCCGGACGTTTAGAAGGTGGTCTGCGTTGCCTGTGTCGTAGGCCGTGCCGGGCCCAAAGGCGCTCCGGCGTTCAATCAAGCTCACGCGCACCGTCGCTGCGCCGCGCAGCATGTGGATCGCGGTCAGCAGGCCGCTGAATCCTGCGCCGATCACGATCACATGGGGTTGTCGGGTCATTCTTGCGTCCTCCCGCGAGACGGGCGCGGGACGGTCCCGCCGGCGCGCGTTCTTCGCCCAGCCCGAGGGGGCGCTCGCCGCGACAGGCTTGGCCACGCGCGATGCCTGACGAGGATTTGGCCTGGACGGTCGTCTGCCGTCTCGTGGGCTTGTGCGTTGCTCGGGCTCCGAAAGCCCATGGTCAGGCCTTGAACAGTTGGATCGGATCAGGACGCAGTCGGACCGTTCGGCCGGGCGCCAGGTCGGAAATCGGATCATGCGCCGGGCGGTCCAGATCCAGCATATGTCCCTTGATCTCCACCGCCACACGTGTTCGAAAACCGCGAGGGCTGACGCTGACGATCCGGGTCTCCAGACCCTCGTCCGCCAGACTTAAATCCTCGCCGCGCGCGCCGAGGATGACTTGGCCCGTCGGCGCGCCGTCGGGGGCGCGCGTCCGCCAACCCTCGACGATGAGTTCACCGTCGCTCACCTGTCCGGGCAGTTGGACCGCGCCGCCCAGGAAGTCGTGAACAAAGGCCGAGGCGGGACGCTGATAGAGGTCGAGCGGCGAAGCGATCTGTTCGATACGGCCGGCGTTCAGAATGGCCACCCGGTCCGCCAGATCCAGGGCCTCCTCCTGGTCATGGGTGACGAAGACCGTGGTGACGCCGGTTTCATCGTGGATATGGCGCAGCCAGCGGCGCAGTTCACGCCGAACCTTGGCGTCCAGAGCGCCGAAGGGTTCATCGAGCAGCAATAGGCGCGGCTGAATGGCCAAGGCGCGCGCCAGCGCGACACGCTGGCGCTGGCCGCCGGACAGTTGGGCGGGATAGCGCTTTTCGAGACCTTCCAAGTGAACCAGACGCAGAAGCTCGGAGACGCGCTCCGCCACGGCGGCCTTCGACGGTCGTTGGGCGCGCGGTCGGACCTTCAGTCCAAAGGCGATGTTGTCGGCGACCGTCATGTGCCGGAACAGGGCGTAGTGCTGGAACACCAGGCCGACGCGGCGTTGTCGCGGGGTTTGGGCCAGGAAATCCTCGCCGTCGAAATCGACGGTCCCACTGTCGGGTCGGTCGAGACCCGCCATGATGCGCAGCAGGGTGGTCTTGCCGGAGCCTGACGGTCCGAGCAGGGCGAGAAACTCGCCGTCGCCCACCTCGAGGTTGATCGCGTCAAGCGCCGAGAAACCCTGGAAGGTCTTGGTCAGGTTTTGGATCGAAAGGGGCATTCAGTGTCGCCTCGTGGCCGCGAGTTCGTCGGCGAAGCGCCATTCCAGCAGGCTCTTGATCAGCAGGGTGACCAGGGCCAGGCCCGCCAGCACCGTGGCGGTCGCGAAGGCGCCGACGAAGTCATATTCATTGTAAAGAATCTCGACGTGAAGCGGCAGGGTGTTGGTCAGGCCTCGGATGTGGCCGGAGACCACGGACACCGCGCCGAACTCGCCCATCGCGCGCGCATTGCACAGCAGAACCCCGTACAGCAGCGCCCAGCGGACATTGGGCAAGGTCACTTTCGAGAAGATGGCCCAGGGGCCGGCGCCCAGGGTGAGCGCCGCCAACTCTTCGTCCGCGCCCTGTTGCTGCATCAGCGGGATCAGTTCGCGGGCCACGAAGGGCAGGGTGACCAGAATGGTGGCCAGCACCAGCCCCGTGACGGTGAAGATCACGCGCACGCCGAGCGCATCGAGCAAAGGCGCGAACCAACCCGCCGTCCCGAACAGCAGGACCCAGACCAGGCCCGAAATCACCGGCGATATTGAGAAGGGCAGATCGATCAGGGTCGTGAGAAGCGCCTTGCCGCGAAACTCGTAGCGGCTGATGCACCAGGCGGCCGCCAGACCGAAGAGGGCGTTCAGAGGCACCGAAATCGCGGCGACGAGCAGGGTCAGACGCACGGCCGCCCAGGCGTCCGGCTCATCGAAAGCCTGCAGGAAACCCTCCAGTCCCCGCCGAAAGGCCTCCGCGAAGACCATGCCCAGGGGCAGCAGCACCACCAGGGCCAACCACAGCACGCCGACGCCGATCACAAAGGGCGCGGCGCCGCGGACGGCCGATCGACGCGCCGCGCTCACGCCTGGCCCCGCCGGGAGAGGATGGCTTGCAAGCCGTTCAGGGCCAGCAGGACCATGAAGGACAGGCCCAGCATGGCCAGGCCGATGGCGGCGGCGCCGGCGTAGTTGAACTGCTCAAGTTGGATCACGATGAGCAGAGGGGCGATCTCGGACTTGAGCGGCATGTTGCCGGCGATGAAGATCACGGAGCCGTATTCGCCGACAGCCCGCGCGAAGGCCAGTCCCACGCCGGAGATCAGTGCAGGCAGGATGGCGGGCAGGATCACCAGGCGTGCGCGCTGGAAAGCCGAGGCGCCCAGGGTTTCCGCCGCCTCCTCTATCTCGCGATCCACGTCCTCAAGCACGGGTTGGACCGAACGGACCACGAAGGGTAGTCCGACGAAGATCAGGGCCAAGAGGACGCCGGTGGGCGTGTAGGCGATCCGGACGCCGATCTCGTCGAACCAGGCTCCGATCGGCCCGTTCGGCGCATAGATGGCGGTCAGGGCGATGCCGGCGACCGCCGTCGGCAAGGCGAACGGTAGATCGACCAGGGCGTCGATGATCCGCTTGCCCGGAAATTCATAGCGCACAAGCGCCCAGGCCAGGACGAGCCCCATGACAGCGTTGATCAGCGCTGCAACCCCAGCGGCGTAGAAACTGAGCCGGAGGGCGGCCAGGGCGCGCGGGGTGGTCACGGCGTCCCAAAAGCCGCCGAGTCCCAGTTCCCATGGCCGCAAGATCAGCGCCGCCAAGGGGATGAGTACGAACAGCGACAGATAGAAAACGACGAAGCCGAAGGTCAGACCGAACCCCGGCAGGACGCTCGGTTCCTTCCAGCGCCATCGTCGGGTCACTGGAACGCTCGTCACGCGCCGCTCGGCTGGTAGATGCGATCAAACACGCCGCCGTCCGCGAAATGTTTCGCCTGGGCTTCGGTCCAGCCGCCGAAATCGCCGATGGTGGCGAGCTCCAATTGCGGGAACCTTGTGCCAAATCGCTGGGCCACAGCCTGGTTTCGCGGGCGATAATAGTTCTGGGCGATCAACACCTGAGCCGGTTCTTCGTAGAGGAAGCGCAGATAGGCTTCGGCGACAGGGCGCGTGCCTTTCCGGTCAACGTTCTGATCGACGACGGCCACCGGCGGCTCGGCCAGGATCGAGAAGGGCGGCACGACGATATCGACCTTGTCCGCGCCCAACTCTTCGACCGCCAGGAAGGCCTCGTTCTCCCAGGCCAGCAGAACATCGCCGATCCCGCGTTGCACGAAGGTGGTGGTCGATCCGCGCGCGCCGGTGTCCAGCACGGGAACATGTTTGAAGAGCTCGGTCAGATAGGCGGTGGCCGTCGCTTCCGTGGCGCCAGGACGCCGGATCGCGTCGCCCCAGGCCGCGAGATAGTTCCAACGCGCGCCGCCCGAGGTTTTCGGATTCGGGGTGATGACCTGGACCCCCGGACGCACCAGATCCGGCCAGTCGCGGATGGCTTTCGGATTGCCCTTGCGGACCAGGAAGACGATGGTCGAGGTGTAGGGGCAGGCGTTGTCGGGCAGACTGTCGGCCCAGCCGCGCCTCAGCAGCCCTCTCTCTGCGATCGCATCAATATCCGCCGCCAAAGCTAGGGTTACGACGTCGGCTTGCAGGCCGTCGATGACCGCCCGCGCCTGTTTGCCGGATCCCCCGTGGGATTGTTCAACCGTCGCGTCGCCTTGGCCCGTATCGCGCCAGTGGGTCGCGAACAGGGTATTGTAGGCGCGATAGAGCTCGCGCGTCGGATCATAGGAAACATTCAAAAGCGACGCCGCGCCGGCGTCGCCTCCGCCCCGCGGCGAGCAGCCCGCCGCAGCCAAGGCTCCGGCGCTCAACAATAGTCCACGACGATCAAACATGGCGAAATCTCCCTGCCTGGGCGTAGAGGTGAACGTTAAATGCCCACTCGCCAAGTGGGAGATCGTCGAGTCTTTCTGAAACGTGATCCTAGCTGAACTCTTCGAGAGGGCTGGGAACCTTTGCAAGGTGGGCGATTGAGCGGTGTTCCAGCACGTCCGCCACAGCGACACGCGCCTCGGACAGGCTCGGGCGGATGGCGCAGGTCCGTAAGTCCTTGCACCCGGGACAGGTTTGAGGGGTTTTGCGCGCGGCGCAGGGGGCTAGAGCGAGCGGGCCGTCCAGAGCGCGCAAGACGTCCGCCATGGTGATCTTCGATGCTGCGCGCGCAAGTTCATAGCCGCCGCTGCGTCCCATCCGACTTTTTAGAATGCCGGCGAGCTTCAGCTCGAGAAGAACGGCCTCCAGGAATTTGCGCGGCGCTTCGGAGCCTTGGGCGATCACGCCGCTGGTCGCCGGCTCGGGAGATCGCCGAGCCAGAAATATAAGGGCCTGAAGCCCATATCGGGTCTTCATAGAAATCATCGCACTCCCCGTTGTGGAGACCATCGGGCGTGAGCGCAACGGGGCGGGAGGCGCGTGGGCGGCTTTGCGCCTTCGTCGTCACCGTAGGCGACGCCAAGGTCGGACAGGGTCGTTTAGAATTTCTAATTCCGGCGCGTCCGATCTAATGCGGGTTGCGGCGAAAATGCGGCCTAAGTCCGGGGCTTCCGCAGTTTTCGCAACGCAGCATAACCATGTCGAAATACACTACGGCGCTCCTTTCCAGCGTCGCCATACTTAGCTTGCCCGCTCTGGCCCATGCGCAATCCGAACCCGCAACCCCACCGGCGCCTATAGCGAGCACGACGGTTACGGACGTGGTCGTGACCGGATCGAATATCCGCCGCGCCGCAGCCGAGGGTTTCAACCCCGTGCAAGTGATCGCCCGCGAGGAGCTCGACACCTCGGGCAAGGTCACGGTCGCCGACCTGCTGCGGTCCATTTCGGCGAACACCGGCAATTCGACCAACGAGACCAGTAACAGCGGCTGGGCCTCCGGCTCCGCCGGGATCGGCCTGCGCGGCCTGTCGCAGAAGAACACCCTGGTCCTGCTGAACGGACGGCGCGTCGCCAACTACGGCTTCCCGTCCGGCGGCCTGTCGGACACCTTCGTCAATTTGAACGCCCTGCCGATGGTCGCGACCCAGCGGGTCGAGGTGCTGAAGGACGGCGCTTCGGCCGTTTACGGTTCCGACGCCGTGGCCGGGGTCGTCAACATCATCACCCGCCAGGATTTCGAAGGCCTGGAGATCGGCGGCAGTTACGGCGCGTCGGACGCGGGCGGGCTCGACACCTGGCAGGGCAAGATCGTCGGCGGTTACGGCGATCTGGAGGAGGACGGCTTCAATGTGCTGGTCAGTTTGGAGGCCTATACGCGCGAGCGCTTGGACCAAAGCGAGCGGGACCTGACCAAGTCCGGGATCTATTCAGGCCCGGGCGGCCGCTGGAACGGTTGGAGCGCCAAGGGCGCGCGCTTCCTGGTCAACGGCGCCTCGGTTCCCTTCGTGGACGCCCAGGGCAATTGCCCGCAAGGCATGGTCCTGACCGCCAGCGCCCCGATCGACGGCCTGGCGGGGAACACCTGCGCCATCAACCTGGCCCCCTATACGACCCTGATCCCGTCCACGGACCGCTATCAGGCCTATGTTCATGCGACGGCGCGCGTCGCGCCGGGGATCGAGGCCTTCGGCGAACTGCTCTACAGCCATATCGAGGGGACCTCGATCTTCGGCTCCAGCCCTTATTTCACGCTCGAGGGCGGACGGTTCGCCCTGAACGCCCAGACGGGCCTGGCCGAACCGGTGTCGAACCTGCTGCCGGCGAACAATCCCTATAATCCCTACGGGACGGCGGTTCCGATCGAATACACCTTCTTCGATCTGGGGCAGTCGCTGAAGACTAATACGTCGCAAGCCTATCGCGCCTTGGGGGGCTTGCGCGGAACGGGCGAGCGGTTCGACTGGGAAGTCGCCGTCTTCGCCAGCGAAAGCCGCGAGCGCGAGCGGGTCGCCGCCGGCTTCGCCAACCGCTGGACCCTGGCCGACGCCTTGGCGAACGGGACCCTGAACCTGTGGGAGCCGAGCGCGACCCCGCAGGCGGTGCTCGACGGCATCCGGCTGAGCACCCTGCGCCCGGCGGAGTCGTCCCTCTATGGCGCGGACTTCAAGATCTCGGGCGAGCTGTTCGAATTGCCGGCCGGTCCCGTCGGCTATGCGGCGGGGATCGAGTACCGGCACGAGTCGCTGGAGTCCCGCAATCCGACCGAGATCGACGCCGGCCTGCAGGTGCGGCCGGCCATCGCGGCGGTCGACGGTGAACGCGACGTGGCCGCTGTCTATGTCGAAGCCAATGTGCCCGTACTGTCGAATCTCGATGTCCAGATCGCCGGTCGCGGCGACCACTACAGCGACTTCGGCGAGGCCTTCTCGCCAAAGGTCGGGGTGCGCTGGCGCCCCCATGACGCGGTTTTGGTGCGGGCCTCGGCCTCGCGTGGCTTCCGTGCGCCGTCCTTGTCCGAGAACTCGGCCTCGACCAACATCTCCTATGGGTCGGTGGTCGATCCCTATGATCCCGACATCCCTGGTTCGCGCCAGAGCCCGACCTTCTTCACCGTCGGCAACACCGATCTGGAGCCGGAAAAGACGCGGTCCTATAATTTCGGCCTGGTCTTCACGCCGCTGCGCGACACCATCCTCAGCGTGGATTGGTATCGGGTCGAATTGGACAATCTGGTCGGGACCAACAACACCACCAGCATCGTCCAGGCCAACAATCCTGTCGATGTGATCCGCGACGCGCGGGGCAAGCTGGTCGCGGTCTACAACCGCTATCAGAACCTCAGCGAGCTGAAAACCTCGGGCGTGGACGTCGAGCTGAGCCAGCGCTGGCGCACCGGCCAGTGGGGCGATTTCGCACTGCAGACCGCCTATACCCATGTCATCGATTATCGCCGTCCGGTCACTGTGGGCGGGCCGCTTGTCGACTATGCGGGGACGAACCGGGGCTCCAGCCTGCCGGCCGACAAGGCCACCACCCGCGCGGGCTGGTCGAAGGGTCCGTTGGAGGCGGACCTGACCTGGTACTACACCAGCGGCTACGACCTGGTGACGCCGGTCACGGGTCAATCGAGCGTCGACGCCTATAACCAGTTCGATCTCTATCTCGGCTGGTCCGGGCTTGAGAACGCCAAGGTCTACGTCAAGATCGAGAACATCGCCGACGAGACGCCGCCCTATGACGGCACCTTCCCCGGCATCCGCGCGCCCTACGACTTCAGCCAGTACGACCTGCGCGGACGCCAGTTCCGCATCGGCTTCGACTACCGGTTCTAGAGCCTGGTCGGCTGAGGTGGGATCGCTTTGCGATTCCGCTGACGCCTTAAACCAGGCTCGTTTTCCCCGACATTGGATCGCTTATCATGTTGAACACCCTGCTGCGCGGCGTCGCCGTCGCCGCCCTGGCGGGCGTCGTCCTGACGACGACGCCCGCGCCGGTCCTCGCCCAGAGCGCCTATTATTTCCCGGCCGTTTCGGCGTCGGATTTGGACCCCGCCATTCCCAGCCCCGAGCAGTTCCTCGGCTATCCGATCGGTTCGCGCTACACGCGCCACGACCGGGTTGTGGAGTATCTGCGGGAGCTGGATCGTCTGTCGGACCGGATCACGGTGCGCGAGATCGGCCGCTCCTATGAGGACCGAGCCCTGCTGGAGGTGATCGTCACTTCTGAGGCCAATCAGGCGCGGATCGACACTCTGAAAGCCGCGCACGCCCGCGACGCTGATCCGTCGGCGGCGGCTGATCCGACCGCGCCGGTGGTGGTCGGCCTCTATTACGGGGTTCACGGCAACGAGACCTCCAGCGGAGAGGCGGCGCTGCTGACCGCCTATTACCTGGTGGCGGGGCAGGGGGCGGAGACGCGCGACTGGCTCGACAAGGCGGTGATCCTGATCGACCCGGTGCAGAATCCCGACGGTCGGGACCGCGCCGCCAACTGGCACAATGCCTGGATCAGCAACCCCCCGGTCAGCGACCCGGCGGACAAGGAACATGTCGAACCCTTCCCGGCCGGTCGGACCAATCACTATTTCACCGACCTGAACCGCGACTGGCTGGCCGTCACCCAGCGCGAGACGGCGGCCAAGCTTGAGGTGTTTCACCAGTGGCGGCCGAATGTGCAGATCGACTTCCACGAGATGGGCGCCGGCAGCACCTATTACTTCGAGCCTTCGCCGGCCAGCATGGAAAGTCCGCTGCTGCCGCGCGCGTCTTACGAGGCCAATGTGGTGCTGGCCCGCTATCACGCCCAGGCGCTGGATGGGCTGGGGTCGCTCTATTACACTAAGGAGAATTTCGACAACTTCTCGCCCGTGTACGGCTCGACCTATCCCGACTTCCACGGCGGGGTCGGGGTCACCGTCGAACAGGCCAGTTCGCGCGGCCTGGTGCAGGACACCGACAACGGGCCGTTGGAGTTCCGCTTCACCATTCGCAACCAGACCGCCGTGGGGCTGGCCACCATCCGGGGCGCCGTCGAGCAGCGCGATTATCTGCGCAATCTCCAGCGCGACTTCTTCCGCTCGGCGGTGGAGCAGGGACGGCGGCACGAACACGCCGCCTTCGTCTTCGGGGATCCCGCCAATCCCGGCCTGACGGCGCGGACGCTGGAGCTGCTGCAGCGCCACCATATCCAGGTGCATCGTCTAGGCTCGGCCGTGACCATCGACGGACGCGCCTTCCAGCCGGACACCGCCTATGTCGTGCCGTCGGCCCAGCCCCAGTTCCGTCTGGTGCATTCGATTTTCGAGCCGACGCCCGAGGTGAAGGGCAGCGTATATGGCAGCACCTCCTATGGGATCGCCGACGCCTATGGGCTGGCGGTCGGTCGCGCGCGCCGGGCGCCGCAGCTGGGCGCATTGATCACGTCGGTTCAGCGCCACGCCGGCGGTGTGAAGGGGGCGGACGCCGCCTATGCCTACGCCATCGACTGGCGCGACCTGAACGCGCCGGCCGTTTTGTCCGCTTTGCTGAAGGAAGGCGTGACGGTTCGCGCCGCCTTTCAACCCTTCACCGCGCGTACGGCCGAGGGCGAGACCACCTTTGAACGCGGCAGCCTGGTCGTGACCGCGGCTGGACAGACCAAGGCTGCGGCTGAATTGCGGGCCCTGGTGGATGCGGCGGCTCGGCAGGCCGGCGTGGACGCCTGGAGCCTGAGCACGGGACAGAGCGTCTCCGGCGTCGATCTGGGCAGCGACAGCGTGCGTCGCATCCGCGCACCCAAGGTCGCCCTGATCATGGGCCAAGGTGTCAACGCTACAGAGATCGGTTCCACATGGTTCGCGCTGAGCGAACGTCTCGCCTGGCCGGCGACGCGGCTCGATCCGTCGCAAATCGGCGCCGTCAGCCTGGACGACTATACCAGCATCGTGCTGGCCGGCGGGTCTTATGACGACTGGAGTGATCGGCGCGTCGCCACCCTCAAGACCTGGATCGAAGGCGGCGGTTCGTTGGTCACCTTCGGTTCCGCTTCCACCTGGGCGATCAATAAGGGCTTGGCCAAGTCCGGGGCGAAACCGGACGAGGACCGCGAGGCCGCGCCGGCGTCCCCCGAGCGTCGCGACTTTGCCGAGCGGCGGGACTATCTGTCCGAGCGTCGAACGTCCGGAAACGCCGTTTCGGCCGATGTGGACGTGACCCATCCGCTCGCCTTCGGTCTGTCCGGCCGGTCGCTGGTGGTGAACAAGGAGACCGACGTGGTCCTGCGTCCGGTCGAAGATCCGTTCTCCAACGTCGTCCGCATTGAGGACCAGCCGCGCGTGAACGGCTATCTAGCCGAGGATCTGCGCAAGGCGGCCGCCGGGTCAGTCTGGGCTCAGACGGTTCGCACGGGCCGCGGCAATGTGGTGCTGTTCGCCGACGATCCGGCGCACCGCAAATACTGGCTGGGCACCGAGCGGCTGCTCATCAACGCCCTGTTCCTGGCGGACTATCTGACCCCGGCCGAGCGGCGGTGACGTCCGTGCGCCTCGGCATATGGATGGTCCAGCCCCCATGCGGCGCACAGGCCACGGCGATGCGGACTCGGTCGAACGACACAGGGCCATTGGGACGGAGGGGCAGACCGGCGGGCTTGGCGAACATGAGAGGGCTCCAGTGCGCGTTGACCGGTGCATCAGGCGCGCGAGGGGGGTGCCTCGCAATCGAGATCGGTTGAGGCGGAGTGGAGGAATCCTAAAGCGCCGCGTCGTCAGCGCCCATCAGGCTTGCCAGCCCAGACGCGAGACGCTTGGGTGAGGGCATGAACCCCCATCCCGTCTTCGCCGACATGCCCGTCACCGTCTTCGAGACCATGTCGGGTCTCGCCCGCCGACACGGTGCGATCAATCTGGGGCAGGGGTTTCCGGACGCGCCCGGACCGGAGGCGTTGCGGCGGCTGGCGGCGGAGGCGGTCCTGAACGGATCGAACCAGTACCCGCCGTCGCGCGGCGACCCCGCTCTCCGTGAAGCGGTGGTCGAACACTATCGCCGCCTGCAGGGCGTGGACCTGTCGGTGGAGGGCGTCGTGATCACCTCGGGCGCCACCGAGGCGATCGCGGCGGCCTTGCTGGCCCATGTTCGGCCGGGCGACGAAGTGGTGATCTTCGAGCCGGCCTATGACGCCTATCGCCCTTTGATTGAGCGTGCGGGCGGCGTGGTCCGCGCGGTGTCGCTGCAGCCCCCGAGCTGGCGATTGACCGAGGCGGCCCTTGCGGCGGCTGTGGGGCCCAGGACGCGGATGGTGCTGTTCAACAATCCGCTGAACCCGGCGGCGCGGGTCTTCGACGCCGAGGAGATCGCGGCGCTGGCGCGCGTCTGCGTGCGGCACGACCTGATCGTCATCAGCGACGAGGTGTGGGAACATGTCGTCTTCGATGGGCGGCCGCACCTGACGCTGCTGGCGGCGCCCGGCATGGCGGACCGGGTCGTCAAGATCGGCTCTGCGGGCAAGATGTTCGGCCTGACGGGCTGGAAGGTCGGCTTCGCCTGCGGGGCGCCGGACCTGATCACGCCCCTGGCCAAGGCGCATCAGTTCCTGACCTTTTCGACGCCGCCCAACCTGCAGACCGCGGTGGCGGCTGGGCTGGCCTGGCCAGAGGACTGGTTTGCGGCGATGCGGGCCGACCTCGGGCGATCGCGGGATCGACTTTCTGCGGCCCTGATCGCCGAAAACTATGTCCTGACGCCCAGCGAAGGGACCTATTTCCTGTGCGTGGACCTGGCCGCCTCGGGCCTGACGCTCGACGACGACGCCTTCTGCCGACGGATCGTACAGGACTTCGGCGTGGCGGCCATACCGCTTTCCGCCTTCGAACGCGCGCCTTCTACGAGGACCGTGGCGCGTCTGTGCTTCGCCAAGGGCGACGCCGTTCTGGACCAGGCGGCGGAACGCCTGGGTCGGGCGCGGCGACATCTGGTCTGAAACAGAAAGCCTGGCGTCGATGTCAGACTTTCTGACGTGATCCGGGCCCGGCGTCAGCCTAGTCTGAGATCGAGCGTTGGGGGCGCTCATTCTCGCACCTGAGGCCGCATCCGTTATCCCCGGATGCGGCCTCGTCTCTTTTGCAGACGGCCGGCTTAAAGGGGCGCCGCACGTCATCCGTCGCCCTGCGGGGGCCGGAAAGCGTTGTCAGGTTAAGTTTGCTGACCACAGCTCGGTCATGCTGGCGGCCTCTCAAGCAGTGGCCACTGCCCAAACCTCATCCGCCCCCGCGCGAAAGTGACGGAGGTTCGGTCGACTGGTGAGATGTCGTTGGGCATAGAAGGTGTCGCGGCGAAGCCAAGATGAGCGCGGCGCTTTTTTTATGGGGCCGATACGCGCCGACATTCGATTCCCACTCCATCCGAAGCTGACCGTTCTCTAGTGGTAACCGGGCAACCCCAGCCGCCGCCAGATCCGACGGCGACGGGGACGACGCCTGCGTTGTGATGCGCCGCGGCGTCCCCGTCGTCTCCTGACACCCGAACTGCGTTATCCGTCGATGAAGCACCGTCTCGTGGAGCCCCAGCTCGCGTGCCCCAGACCCGACGCTCAGGCCGCTGTTGGCGATCCGTCAACCGCCTTGCGCTTGAAAGAACCTGTGAAGTTCCGGCGTGAACAGTCATCAGACACTCCTCCCCAGCTCCGAAAAGCTAGCATGGGTGTCCACCAAGAAGAGGGAGGATCAGTTCCCGATTCCGGAACATCGCACAGGCGTTCTTCATTCGCTTCAGGTCAATCGTGAGCCGTAGCGGATCGCCAACGTGCCGCGAGGACGGGCAAGACGATCAGTGTCAGGAGCGTGGCCGTGGTCAGCCCGCCGATGACGACCGTGGCCAGCGGCTTCTGCACCTCCGCCCCCGCGCCCGCCGCAAACGCCATGGGAACGAAGCCCAACACTGCGACCAGGGCCGTCGTCAGCACAGCGCGCAGACGGCTGACGGCGCCGTGAAGCGCCGCCTCGCCCGGGGGGACGCCCTCGGTCAGCCGCTGCCGGATGGCCTGCATCAGGACCAGGCCGTTCAGGGTGGCCACGCCCGACACGGCGATGAAGCCGACCGCCGCGCTGATGGACAGCGGCATCCCACGCACCGCCAGCGCCAGGGCGCCGCCGACCAAGGCCAGCGGCACGCCTGCAAAGACAAGGGCGGCGTCCTTCCACGACCGAAGCGCCAGCACCAGAAGTAGGCCGATGGTGAAGAAGACGATGGGCACGATCAGCGCCAGGCGGGCGGAGGCGCGCTGCAGGTTCTCGAACTGGCCCCCCCAGTCGATCCAGCCGGACAGCGGCGGCTGGACCTGATCGGCGACCTTCGATTGAGCCTCGGTGACAAAGCCGCCGAGGTCGCGACCGCGGACATTGGCCTGGACGATCATGCGACGTTTGCCGTCGGCTCGGCTGATCTGGTTCGGCCCTTCGGCCACGTCGAAGCGAGCGACCGAGGACAGGGGTACGGTCGGGGCGCCGGCCTGGGCGTTCTCCGGCATGACCGGCAGCTGCTCCATGACTGTGGGATCTGCGCGCAAGGCGTCGTCCAGCCTCACGACGACATCGAACCGCCGGTCGCCTTCGTTCACCTGACCCGCCGCGCGACCCGCGAAGGCGATGGCCAGGGCATCGGCGGCGTCCGAGGCGTGGACGCCCTGCGCCGCCGCCACGGTGCGATCGACGCTGGCCGTGATGGTCGGCTGGCCCGACACCTGTTCGACCCGGACGTCCGCCGCGCCCTCAATACCATTCAGGACGGTGGCGATCTGCTGGGCCGTGCGGTTCATGGCGGCGAAGTCGTCGCCGTAGATCATGACCGCCACGTCCGACCGGACCCCGGCGATCAGTTCGTTGAACCGCATCTCGATGGGCTGGGTGAACTCGTAACTGTTGCCCAGCAGGGTCGATAGTCGCACCTCCATGTCCGCCACCAGATCGGCCTTCGCCAGTCGCGGCTCGGGCCAGTCGCCGCGGTCCTTCAGGATGACGAAGGTGTCCGAGATCGACGGAGGCATGGGGTCCGACGCCACCTCGGCCGTGCCGGTGCGGGTGAAGACACGCTCGACCTGGGGCATGGCCTTAAGCGTGCGTTCGACCTGGAACTGCATCGCCTGGCTCTGTTCCAGCGAGGTCGAGGGTACGCGCAGGGCCTGGACCAGGACGTCGCCCTCGTCCAGTTGGGGCACGAACTCACGGCCCAGCGTCAGGAAGGCGATCACGCCCGCCAGCAGGGCGACCCCGGCGCTGGTCAGCACTAGCCGGGGCCGAGCGATGGCGCGCTCCAGCAGGGGCTGATAGCGGGCCTTGGCGGCGCGTGTCAGCCGAGTCTCTTCATGATCCGCCTTGGGCTCCTTGACCAGCAAGGCGGCCATGGCGGGCACGAAGGTGAAACTGAGGACGAAGGCGGCGGCCAGGGCCAGCATGACGGTGGCGGCCATGGGTCCGAACATCTTGCCCTCGACCCCTTCGAACATCAGCAGGGGCGCATAGACGAGCAGGATGATCGCCTGGCCAAAGGCGGCCGGCCGCGCCATCTCGCGCGCTGAGGCTGCGGCGACCGACAACCGTTCGGCGATGGTCAGGGGACGGCCCGTCTCGGTACGTTTCAACCCCAGGCGACGCAGGGTGTTCTCGATCACCACCACGGCGCCGTCGACGATCAGGCCGAAGTCCAGCGCCCCCAGGCTCAGCAGATTGGCGCTGATGCCGAACCGGTTCATCGCCGAGGCGGCGAACAGGAAGCTGAGCGGAATGACCAGGGCGGTGATGATCGCCGCCCGTACATTGCCCAGGGCGAAGAACAGCACGGCGACGACCAGCAGGGCGCCCAGCAGCAGGTTGTGCTCGACGGTGCGAATGGTCGCCTCGACCAGTTCGGTGCGGTCCAGTTCAGGTCGCAGGTTCACACCGGGCGGCAGGCTGGGGGCGATGGCTTTCAACCGTTCGCCAACGCGGTGCGCCACCTCGCGCGAGTTCTCGCCCTGCAGCATCAGGGCTGTGCCCACCACGGTCTCACGGCCGTCGGCGCTGGCGGACCCCAGGCGTGGGGCCCGGCCGATCTCGACGGTCGCCACGTCCGATACGCGGATCACCTGGCCGCCGCGGTTCAGGATGGGCGTCTGGGCCAGGTCGCTCAGGCTTTTCAGTCGGGCGTCGGCGCGGACGATATAGGCCTCCCCCCCGCGGTTGACGTAGCCCGCGCCGGCGATGCGATTGGCGTGCTCGAGCGCTTCGACCAGTTGCACCAGCCCGACGCCGTATGCGGCCAGCCGGCTGGGGTCTGGATGGACCGCGTATTCCTTCACATAGCCGCCCAGCACGTCCACGCCGGCGACGCCCGGTACGGTCTTCAGCTGCGGCGCGACGATCCAGTCCTGGACGGTGCGCAGATAGGTGGCCTTCTCCTGATCTGTGACCAGTCGCTCGCCTTCGGGCGTGACATAGACGGCCCCGGGCTTGGCCGCTGGGCCGGTCAGCTCAAGGGTCCAGATATAGACCTCGCCCAGGCCGGTCACGAGCGGGCCCATCGAGGGCGAGAGGCCCTCGGGCAGGTCTTCGCGTGCGCCCTGCAGCCGTTCGTTGATCAGGTTGCGGGCGAAGTAGATGTCGGTCGCGTCGGTGAAGACGGCGGTGATCTGCGAGAAGCCATGGCGCGACAGGGACCGGGTCTCGGTCAGGCCCGGCAGGCCGGCCAGCGCGGTCTCCAGCGGGAAGGTGACCTGGCTTTCGACCTCTTCGGGGCCGAGCGCCGGGGCGACGGTGGTGATCTGCACCTGCCGATTGGTGATGTCGGGCACGGCGTCGATGGGCAGGTGCAACAGCTCGCGTCCACCCAGCAAAGCCAGGACAGCGGCCAGGCCGACGACCAGCCAGCGGAAACGCACCGAGGCGTCGATGATCCGGTTCAGCATGATCAGTGTCCGTGCTCGGCTTCGCCCTTGGCCAGTTCGGCCTTGAGCAGGAAGGCGCCGGCCCCGGCGATGCGTTCGGACCCGGTCAGACCGGACACGATCTCGATACGACCGTCTGACGTCCGCCCGGTCACGACGGGCCGCGCGCGGAACCCGCTGCTCTCTTGCACGAAGACGGACGGCGACCCTTCTATGGTTTGCACCGCATCCAGCGGCACGACGGGTGTGCCCCTCCTCACGCCGGCCGAGACGCGGGCCGACACGACGGACCCCGCCGGGGACGTCTCAGCGGACGGCCGCGCGCGAACGATGACGACGCCGTTGGCATTGGCCGGGGCGATGGCGATGACGACGCCCGACACGACGCGCGATCCCGCGACCGTGCTTTCCAGCGTGTCGCCGACTTTTAGAACGGAGGCGGCTGAGGGCGGGGCTTCGAAGATAAGTTCGACGCGGCCCGGGTCAGCGACGGCGGCGACCTGCAAGGCCTCTTCATGCAATACTTGGCCGGGCGCGGCGCTCAGGCGGGTGACGACCCCGCCTATGGGGCTGCGCACGACTGTAAGGCCGTCGGACCCTGGCGCGCCGAAGGCGCCGACGCGGGCGCGGGCGGCGCGATGCTGGGCCTCCGCGCGACGCGTCTCGGCAGCGGTGACGTCCAGTCGTGCTTGCGAGACCCAGCCCTGTTCGAACAGGGTGCGGTCGCGGCGTTCGGCGGCGCGAGCCGCCTCGACCGTCGCACCTGCCGCGTCCGCGTCGGCGCGGGAGGCGGCGCCGTCCGGGCTTCGTACGGTGATCAATGGCGCACCGGCCGCCACGCGATCGCCTAGGCCGACATGGACCCGCACCACGGCGCCGCCCAGGGGGGCGTCGACCGCGGCCTCTGCGCCAGGCGCAAAGGCGACGCGACCGGGCAGCTTCAGTTCCGCCCCGCCGCCCCGTTGCACGGTGATGACGGAGACGCCGGCCCGCGCCGCCTCCTGGGGCGTCAGGGCGACGAAGGCCTCTTCGCCGGTCTCTTCGGCGTGACCCGCCTCGGCATGTCCGGCCTCGGCCGGGGGGCGGTCCAGAATGCGGGCGAAGCCAAAGCCCGCACCCAGGGCGATGATGACGGCGGCGCCGGTCATCAGCCAGTGTTTCTTCAAGGTCATGATCGATCCTCGCCCGGCGCACGGCCGGGCCCAGAGTTCAGGACGCGCGGCGTCTCCGCCACGCGCAGGGCTCAAGAAGGCCGGACGCCAGGTCTGGCCTCAGGATCAGGTTCTGGGAGGGCGCTCGGGACCGTCAGGCCGCCCAAGCGGAGAGGCGACGCTGTCGCTCCAGGCTTGTGGCTGGCCAAACAGGGCGACGAATCGCGGCGTCGCGACGTCGTTGGACACGGCGGAATGCGGCGCATGGCAACAGCCGTTGGCGCACGCCGGGCCGCAGTCGGGGCATTGGACGTCGTCGCCGGACGCCACCTCGGCGACCTGTGCGCTGGCCGGCGACTCCGCAGCGCAGGCGTGGGTTTCGAAAGCAGGCATGGCGAAAACCAGCGTCAGCAGCAGGGTGCTGACGAAGCCAAATCGACGGACGATTTCCCGCAAAGGCTTGACCATTGAGCTGCTCATATCACCAAAGATCAGCAAAGTCCTCGCTGCGAACGGAAGCGCTTCACTCGGCCGCGGAATCGAGGGAGGCGCCTTGTTAGGGCATAGGTGAGCGCTGCAGCGCATCCCGAAAGTCTTTTTCGATGGCCGAATGTCTGGTTCTGCCTGGATTTCGACGACCAATCTTGGCGACTAACGGTCGCTAGCGGTTTTGCGCCGCCCACGATTAGGCTTGCCGTTCCGACCGAGGACGACATCGGGAGGCGGTCATGCTTGTCGATCTCATGGTCATCCTCTCGCTTCTCTTGCCGAGCGTTCCGACCCGTTTGATGCTGATGGAAAGGCTGGGAGTGAGGGCGCGGATGGCTGGCCGGATGTAGCCGCTTCGCCCACGACGACCGACAATCGCCCTAGAACAGCCCGATCCGGAAACCGATCAGGCCTGTTGACTGCAGGTGTTCGATCCCTTCCATGACGGGAATAGCCGCCAGGAATGTCAGGCCGTCGCGGAGTGTGCGCACGAAGAAGGCCGGTCGAATCGACAGTTCTTCTGCATCTCGCCAGCGGGCAGGATTCGGCCAGAAGCGCGGTGTGCGGGCGCGATAGGCCGCATAGGTCGCTCCGAAATGTTCGGCCAACCACGCCTCTTCGCGGCTGACCGTGCGCAGGAAGATGAGGAAAGTCGCCAGGGCGAATATCGAGCCGATCACCAGACTGCCGGTCTGGGCGCCGACGCCGAAAGCGCCGATGAAGCTGAACACATAGAGCGGATTGCGGGTGATGGAGTAGGGGCCGCGATCGACGATTTCGGCCTTCTTGCGCCCACCGATATAGAGCGAGCACCAGGCGCGGCCGACGATGGCGATGACGATCAGCGAAAGACCCAGGGCCTCGACGCCTTCATGCCAGTCGCCATTGAAGGCGGCGACCGAATGTACGCTGGCCGTCAAGATCAGAAGGGCGACGAGCACCAGGCCGGCGAACCATTTTCGACGCCGCTGGACGATGTCGAGCGACAGGGCGACAGGGGGGTGGGGGACCATTCCGGCGTCGCTCAATGGTGCTGCTGTGCGCGGGCGAGCAGGGCGCGGGCCTCGGCCTTGCGACCGCGGTCGGCGGCGGCGCGGCCGGGACGGGCGGGCGCCTCTATTGCCTTTTGCAGATAGCGGGCGGCGCCGTCCCAGTCGTGCTCGCGCACCAGCAGATCGCCCATGAAGAAGTTGGCGTCGATGTCGTTGGGAGCCATGGTCAGACCGCGTTGGAGATAGTCTCGGGCACGCTGGCGATTGCCGAATCCGATCGGAGCGCTGGGCACCTGGGCGTAGAGCGAGCCTAGGCTGATGTAGACTGCGCCGTTCAGCGCGCGAGGATTGATGCGTTCGGCCTGCTCCAGCTGGGACCGGGCCTCACGTACCAGACCCAAAGCGCCTATGCCGCCTTTCAGCCCGGCCTCGGAGGCGGTGATGATCGCGTCCCAGACCAGGGGTTCGGCGCGGTCAGGGCACTGGGCGACGACGGCGTCGGCCTGTGTCTTCAGGCGCGCCATCTCGGCGGCGCGGACACCTTGGGGCGTTTCGAAGTTCACATGGTCCCAGGATTGCTGAAGGCCGCGCACGCGGTCGTCGCAGGCGTCAGCGTGGGCGACGGACGCCGCCGTCAGGGGGGCGGCCATCAGGGCCAGGGCGAGCAGGGCGGATTTCATGGCGTTTCTCCTTATTTCTTCAGCCGGCGAACAGGGCGCGGGCCTTCAGGTCGTTGGACTTCAGGGCGCCGTCGATCAGGCCGGGCGCCAGGGCGTTCAGCCGGACAAACAGGCTTTCGGGGAAGCCGATGTAGACGTCGCGGCGGTCGGCGCGGACAGCGGCGACGATGCGTTGTGCGATCTGGTCGGGATCGTCCACGGCCATGCCGGTCAGGCGGGCGTATTCGTCGACCTTGGCCGAATTGAACGGCGTCGCCACGGCGCGGGGCGCGACATAGGTGACGCCGACGCCCGTGCCCGTCAGTTCGCGACGCAGCGACTGGCTGAGTGCGCGCATCCCCGCCTTGGCGCTGGAATAGGTGGCGAAGTGGGCGAAGTTGATGGAGCCGAAGATCGAGCCGACATTGGCGATCTGGCCTCGTCGTCGGGCTTTCATATCGGGCAACACGGCCTGGGCCAGACGCGCGGGCGCCACCAGATTGACCATGTAGCTGGCCAGCAGGTGCTCGGGCGTCTGCTGCTCCAGCGGACCGAAATGCTGGATGCCGGCGATGTTGATGAGCATGTCCCAAGGCCGGGCGCCGGCCTGCGCCGCGACGGCCTCAAGGCCTTGCGATGTCGAGAGGTCGCCCACCAGGGTCTGACGACCGGCGACCGGCGCGCGGGCGACGATGACGACGCGGCCGCCCTCGCTTTCGATCTGCTGCACCACGCGGCGGCCCAGGGCGCCCGAGCCGCCGGTGATCAGGATGTCGCGATCCTTAAACCGCATCGACCGTCTCCCGGGCCGTAAAGTGGGGGATGGAGGCGAAGACGCCGCCGAACAGGCCGAACATCACCTTGGCCATATGGACGATGGCGGCGCGGTCCCGAGTGTCGGACACCCCGTCGAGCAGTTGTTTCAGGAACAGGATGTGGTCCTGGTCCAGGGCGCCGTGGGAGACCAGATAGGTGAAGGCGGCAGGCGGCAGGCCTAGGCTTTTCTGCACCGCGTCAGCCCCGACGCTGGCCAGCTGGATGCTGGTTCCTTCCAGCACATAGACCATGCCGAAGAAGGCCATCGGATTGATCCGCTGGATCGTGTCGTAGGCATAGGCGACCATCAGTTCGGTCGCGACGTTGGGCCCGTCCCGCACCGTCTGATCGGGATCGCCGCCTGCGGCGCGGATGTCGTTCAGGATCCACTGCTCATGGCCGGTTTCCTCGGCGATATAGTCGTCGAGCGCGGTCTTGAAGACGGCGTGGTCGTCGTCCAGGCGGGCGCGGGCGGCCTGCATCAGCGGGACCGTGTGGCTGACGTGATGATAGGCCTGGGCCAGATAGGCGACATAGGTGTCGCGGCTGATCCGGCCGGCCAGGCCGTCGCGGATCTGGGGAATGGCGGCGAAGGCGGCGCGTTCTGGGGCGGTCGCGCCGACCAACTCATCGAAAAAGGACATGTGAACTCTCAGGCGGCTTCGGAATGGGAGGGCGCGTAGGCGCGGCGAAGGGTCTCGCGACGCGGACGACCGTTGGCGGTCACCTGGCCGGCGGCCGGATCGAAAGGCTGGACCAGACGCCAGTCGGTGACGTGGGCGTAGTGCGGCAGACGCGCATTGGCGCGGGTCACGGCGGCCTCGACCTGAGCCGGGTCAACGCCGGGCATCGGCACGATCAAGGCCGACAGGGCGGCCTGCGCCTCGCCCATCACCATGGCTTGAAGGATCTGAGGCTCGGCCAGAAGCTCGCTCTCGACCCATTCGGGCGCGACGTTGCGGCCGAAGGCGGTGATCAGGGTGTTGGCCTTGCGGCCCGCGATCCTTAGCCGCCCGTCGGCGTCGAAGCTGCCGATGTCGCCGGTGCGAAGCATCTCGGGCGCGGGCTCACCGCCGACGTAGCCGAGGAAGAGATGCGGCGAGACCAGGATTTCCCCGTCTTCGGCCAGGGCGACCGTCAGATGGGGCAGGGGCCGACCCACGGCGCCGGGACGGGCGTCGTCGGGGGTGTTCAGGGCGACGACCGAAGCGCATTCGCTGAGACCATAGCCTTCGACCACGGGCAGGCCGACAGTCTCGGCCGCCTCCAGCAGGGTCGGAGCGACGCGCGCGCCCCCAACCGCGATCATCTCCAGCCGATGATCCAGCCGCATCGCGCCCTGGGCCGCGATCAGGCCGCGCAGCAGTTCGGGCACCAGGATCAGGGTCGTCGCGCCGGTCTGGGCCACGGTGGTCAGCAGGCGTGCGACGTCGGGGCGGAAGGCCTCGCCCATGCCGACTTCGGAAAGGCCGGCCGCATGATAGCGCCCGCCGGCCAGCAAGGTGGCGTAGAGACCGGCGACATTCTCGAGCAGCACCGCGAGAGGCAGGACCGGCAGGTGCAGCCCCGCGCGATCCCGGCCCAGCACCGCGACCAAGGAGGCGGCGACCGCCTCCATCTGGTTCTGCGACAGGCACACGCCCTTTGGCGCGCCGGTCGAGCCGGAGGTGTAGGTGATCTTGGCCGTGCCGGGGTGGAGCGCGCGCGAAGGCAGGCCGGTCGGCGTGAGGCGAACATGTCCGCCTTCCATCGCCATGTCGTCGGGTCCGCCCAATGTGATCAGCAGGCCAGCGCCGGCGTCCGCCAAGGCGTGATCGCGCTGGGCGGCCGTGAAGAAGGGCGGGATCGGCACGCTGGGGCGCTGGGTTAGCGCGAGGGCCAGATCGACGATGACCCAGGCGGGGCCGTTGTCCAGCAGAACGCCGACAGGCGAGCCGTCGTCGGCGAGCTTTGCGGCCATACGGCCGACCTCGGCCAGGAGCTCGGCGGCTGTCAGCGATCCGCCGCTCCAACTGACGACGACATCGTCGGGCGTCGTGCGGGCGCGATGCGACAGGGCGTCCAGAACGGCGCTCATGAGCGATCCTCGTAGTGAAGGCGGGTGCGGACTGCGCGCCCGACCGGGTCGGTTTCGGAGAAATGGTCCAGCGGGTCGGTCGCGGCGTCGATCGACCCGGCTAGCACGACGGGGTCGGCCTGATAGTAGGCGCCCCAACTGCCGCCGCCGTCCGCCAGCCTTTCAGGATCGGCTCGGGCGAGTTGAAGCGCGCCCAGACCGGCCTTGTAGAAGATGCGTCGCAGTTCGTCGGTGGCGGTGGCGACGGCGAACCTCAGCCCCGCCGTCTGCAGGTGATGCGCCATGGCCGCGAACAGAAAGACCGTCGCGCCGCGTCCGCTGGAGGCCAGGCTGCCGATCTCAACCACCTGAGCGCGGGCAATGACGGCGCCGACGGCCTGACCCAGCACCGCCTCGACCGGGCCGTCCAGATATTGTTCGAGATAGAGGGGCGCTTCCGCCGCATGCCGAAAGCCGACGGCGGCGTAGATGACGCCCGCCTCGTCCTGCACGCTCATCAAGGTGGGGAAGTGGGCCTGGATTTGACCGCCGTAGGCCTTGGCGTAGGCGGCCTCGATGAATTGTTCGACACGGCGTCGCTCTTGTCTGCACGGGTCGTCGAAGCGGATGATGCGCGACGACAGGGTCCGGCGTGATCGGCGCCGGGCGGGATCGGCGTCTTGGGGCGAGCGGAGTGGAAACATACGGGCCTCGGACCAAAGGGTCTGTGGGCCAGAGACGACGCCACGCGGCGGCTCCCACAAAAAAATCTTCCGAGGCCGCAAACGCGGTTGCCGCAGGCGGCGCAGCGACCCACCATGCGCCGGTGAACTCTCCCCCTGGCCCCTCGCAAAACGACCCGAGCCCGATGGCTCGACAGGGGCTGGCGGACGCTTGGCTTGAGGCGCGGCCGGCGCTGGTCCGCTTCCTCACGGCGCGCACCGGGTCTTCCGCCACGGCCGAAGATTTGGCGCAGGATGTTTGGCTACGGCTCCAGTCGATGACGGACGATGCGGCGGCCGAGGTGCGTCACCCACAGGCCTTCCTCTATCGCATGGCGGCCAACCTGGCCCTGGACGCCTCAAAGGCGCAGCGTCGTGCGGGGGCTCGCGATCTGGAATGGCGCCGCGCTGCGGTCGTCGACGACGCCGGAGACGCTGAAGACGCGCCATCGGCCGAGGACGCGGTCTGGGCGCGGCTGAAGCTGGAGAAGGTCGTCGCCGCCATCGACCGGATGCCGCCCAAAGCCGCGGAGGCTTTTCGTCTGCACAAGATGGCCGGACTGAGCCAGGCCGAGGTGGCCGAGCGGATGGGCGTGTCGCGCAGCGCCGTCGAGAAATATATCTCGGCCTCTCTAAAAGACCTGCTGCTCAGGGTCGGTTGGCCATGAAGACGCGATTTCGCCATTTTTCATTGAGGGTGCGGCGCGACCGCGTCGTCTCTCCCTCGAAGCCCCTTCGGGCCCGGACCGGATCATGACCCAGGACGCCGTCATCAAGGACGAGGAGATCGCCGCCCAGGCCGCCGCCTGGGTCGTGCGTCTGCGCGCCGATGACGTGACGGTCGAAGACTTGGACGCGGCCGCAGCCTGGCTGAGTGCAGACCTTGCCCATCGTCGCGCCTTCGATGAGGCTGAGGGGCTTTGGGCGGCGACGGATCACCTGGTCCACGCCCAAGCCTCGCCCGTGGTCGATCTGGCGGCTCATCGCGAGCGCCGTAAGGGCATCGACCGGCGTTGGATGGTTGCGGCCCCGGCGATGGCGGCTGCGCTCGCGGCGGCCGTGTTCCTGGCGCCTCTGCTGCAGTCGGCGCCGACCGTCGTCTATCAGACTGCGCCCGGCGAAACCCGGACGGTGGCGTTGGAGGATGGATCGCGGCTTCAGATCAATGGCGGATCGACCCTGTCGGTGAAGATGGAACTGGGAAGGCGGCTGGTGCACATGGATCAGGCCGAGGCGGTGTTCGATGTCGCGCACGACGCCGGGCGGCCCTTCCTGATCGATGTCGGTGAAAGCCAGGTCCGGGTGGTCGGCACGGCCTTCAACATCCGCCGGTCGGCCCAGGAGACGGAGGTCTCGGTGCTGCGCGGGGTCGTGGAAGTCGGCGATCTGGACCGGTCCGGTCGCAAGGTTCGGCTCACGGTGGGTCAGGCGGTTCGACGCGCCGACGCCGACGATCGGATGACTGTGGCGCCGGTCGATGTCCGCACTGCCGCCGCCTGGACTCGGGGGCGGCGCGCATATGACGATAAACCGTTGAGCGAGATCGCCGCCGATCTCAGCCGGGCCTTCGCCACGCCGGTGACGGTGGCGCCGGATGCGGCGAACCTGCGCTTCTCCGGTGTGCTGGTGCTGGACGACGAAACGGCGGTGATCGGCCGGCTCGAGCGCTTCCTGCCCATCAAGGCGACTCGCGGGCCGCAGGGGGTTCGTCTAGAACGACGTTGAACCCGCTTCGGACGTCGCCCCTTGGTAAGAGCCAGTTTCAGCGCCCTCGTCTTCGTTTTAGGAGCGGCGGCGCCTATGGCGGCCCAGGCCCAGGATCATTCGCGGGTCGAGGTGTCGGTGGCGCCGCAGCCGCTGCGGACCGCCCTGCTCGACTTCGGACTTCAAGCGGGTGTCAACATCGACGTGTCAGGCGCCGAGCGGTGCGGTCCCAGCCGGGGCGTTCGCGGGCGCCTGTCCCTCGACGCCGCTCTGTCCCGACTGACGCTGGGCACACACTGCGTCGCCAGCCGAGTCGGCGTCGGAGCCTGGCGGATCGTCCGTCTCGCGTCGCCTGCGCCCGTCGTGACGCGGCCCGTTCCAGCGGCGCCCGCCGCCCTTCCGACGATGCTGGACGAGGTCGTGGTGACCGCTGCCCGGACCGACAATCTGCTGTTGTCGCGCGCGCCCTACGGCCTGTCCTCGCTTGACGGCGTGATGCTGGAGCGGGCGGGGGCGACCGACCTCAGTGACGTCGCCGCGCGCGTGTCCGGGCTGACGGTGACGAACCTGGGACCGGGGCGCGACAAGGTGTTTATTCGCGGCATGGCGGACGGCCCGGTGGCGGGGCAGGCGCAGAGCCTCGTCGGTCTGTATCTCGACGATGTCCGTCTGACCTATGACGCGCCCGACCCGGCATTGAGGCTTGCCGACATCGAACGGGTCGAGGTGTTGCGAGGGCCGCAAGGCGCCCTCTATGGCGCGGGCTCCATGGGCGGAGTGGTGCAGGTGGTGACCCGAGCGCCGGACCTCGGCGGCGTCTACGGACGCGCCACGATAGAATCGGCTCTGACATCCGGCGGCGCGTCCAGCGATGCGGTCGAACTGATGATCAATGCGCCGGTGTTGAGCGACCGTCTCGCCGTGCGGCTGGTCGGCTATGACGAGACCGTCGGCGGCTATGTCGATGATCTGGCCCTGGGCCTACAGAACAGTGGCGGCATGCACCGCCAGGGCTTGAGAGCTGCGGCCCTGTGGAGCGTCAGTCCGGCCTGGACCCTGCGGGCGGGTTTTCTGGCCCAGACCCTCGATATCGACGACAGTCAGTATGCGACTCTGGGGGGCGACGCCCGCTACGCCCGGCGTCGCAGCCTGAGGGAGCCCAGCCGTAACGACTTCGACGGGGTCTGGGGCTCGGTGAACGGGGACCTGGGCTGGGCGCGCCTGCGCGCGTCTTCCAGCGTTCAGTCGCACGGACTGGACGCCCGTTACGATGCGACCCCTGCGGCGGCGATGTTCGGCCTAGCGGGTACGGCGGCTCTGGATCAATCCGACGATCTGTCGGCTTCCGTGCATGAGATTCGTCTCAACGGTGATCGGGGCGCGCGCCTGAGCTGGAGCGTGGGACTCTTCTTTTCGGAATATACCCATAACCGGACCGTTGCGGTGTCGGACGGACAGGGCGGAACTGCGGTCCTCATCCAGCATCGCCGCGACCACGTCGACGAAGCCGCCCTGTTCGGCGATGCGGTCTATCGCTTGGCCGACCATGTGAAGCTTACCGTCGGCGCCCGCCTGTTTCGCATCGGCGTCGAGCATAGCAGCGAGACCGAGGGGGCGCTGGAAAGGTTCGCGGGCGACGAGGCCCTGGTCGATATCGCCCCGCGTCTGGTGCTGGAATACGATCAAGGACCCTTCGTCTTCTACGCCCTGGCGACGGAGGGCTATCGCGGACCGGGCTTCAACGCGGGAACACTCGGCGATGGCGGTCAGCAGCCTGCGCGCAAGGTCCGGTCCGACGAGATGGTCGCCGGCGAGCTGGGCGCGCGCTTCCGTCTTCTGAACGGGCGGCTGCGGGGACGCGCCGCCGTCTTCGTCGCGAATTGGAGCGACATCCAGTCTGACCGCTTCGATGCGCGAGGCCTGCCCTTCACCGCCAATCTCGGGGACGGGCGGAACTCGGGAATTGAAGGCGAAATGGAGTGGCGGCTTGGGGGCTGGACCCTGGATGGCCACGCGGTGGTCAATGATCCCGAACTGACGCGGCCCGATCCGGCCTTCGCCCTGGGGTCAGACACCCGTCTGCCGGCCGTCGCCGACTTCAGCGTCCAGGCCGGTCTGGTCCATGAGGCCCGGCTGGCGCGCGCGACCGTGCGCTCCGAACTGCGCCTGGGCTATGTCGGCCCCACCGATATCGCCCTGTCGCCGACATCGGTCGGGGCTTCGGCCGGCTATCTGACCAGCCGGCTCGGCGTCAACGCCGAGATCGGCCGTTGGGGCGTTCGGGCGTCCATCGACAATCTGTTCGATCGCAGCGACGACACCTTCGCCTTCGGCAATCCCTTCTACGCCTCTGGCGACATCAGCACGCCGCAAAGGCCGGTCACCGCACGTCTGGCGCTGACGGCGCGGTTCTGATCAGGCCGCGACGCCGAACATCCGGCCCACACCGGCGGTTATGGCCATCGCGAGCGCGCCCCAAAAGACCACGCGAACGACGGACCGTCCGACCGGCGCGCCTCCGACCCTTGCCCCCAAGGCGCCCAGTACGGCCAAGCCTATCAGCGCCGACCCTGCGACCCAGAGAGACAAATCTGGCATAGGGGCGACGGCCGCGACGATCAGCGGCAGCGCCGCGCCTGCCGAGAACGTCACGGCCGAGGTCAACGCCGCTTGGATGGGGCGCGCAGTGGTGATTTCGGAAATGCCCAACTCGTCACGCGCGTGGGCGCCGAGAGCGTCATGGGTCATCATCTGCTGCGCCACCTCGGCCGCCAGCTCCGGGGCCACCCCGCGCCCGACGTATATTCCGGCCAGTTCTCGCAGCTCCGCGTCGTGATCGCCGGCAAGCTCGGTCGCCTCGCGAGCCAGATCGGCCTTCTCGGTGTCCGACTGAGAGCTGACGGAGACATATTCCCCGGCCGCCATCGACATCGCCCCCGCCGCAAGTCCAGCGATCCCGGCGACAAGAATGCCGCCATGACTGGCCGCCGCCGCCGCAACCCCGACCACCAGACTGGCGGTGGACACCAGCCCGTCGTTGGCGCCGAGCACCGCCGCCCTAAGCCAGCCGACGCGATCGACCCGATGGGATTCTCTGTGAGCCATCTGAGTTCCCGCTCTAATACCTAAGCACGCAATTGAGGATGGAATTGCGAGGCTTGCGAGCCTTGTTTCGGGCGTTATAGCATAACGGTTTGTGGGTTGGGGAAGAGATGTGAAATTCGCGCCGTTCGGGCTTACGGCGCTTTTGCTGATCTCGACTACTTCCCGAGCGTTCAAGAGGACCAGCAGCAGGTCAATGTGGGGGTGGACGGCGTAGCCCGAACTGTGGTGTCCGACCGGGATCAACCGCCCAGACGGTCCGATTCTAGCCGCGTCGCGCCCATACCGCCATGATCCCGGCCCCATACAAGAGTGGGCCATGCTGTGGACATGACTCCCGGGGCGACGCCCCGCGCCTTGGCCGTCGAAACACTCTGACGCGTGCTCAGACGCGGAGAAGCAGGACCCCGACCAAGCCTGCCGCCGCAAGGATGACCGGCGGCGCGAGCTTGCTCTTCCAGAACCAGTTGGCAGTGAAGGCCGCCGCGAGGATCGTCCCCAGAACCGCAGTCTGGCTCAACGGTGTGAAGAGGCTGATGACCAGTTGCAGCGCGGTGACGGCGATCAGGCCGACGACGCCGGCCGCGACGCCTTCCAGCAGGGCCTTCACGCCATCCATCTCGACGACCGCCTCCAGTCGATCATAGAAGACCAGGGAGAAGGCGAAAGCGGGCATGAAGACGCCGGCGGTGATGGCGAGCGCGCCGAGCGGACCTCCGGCGACATAGCCGACGAAGGTCGAAAAGATGATCAGCGGCGCGGGCAGAACGCCGGACAGGGCGAGACCGTCGAGGAACTGCCCGTCTCCCATCCAGCCCTGGGCAGTGGCGTCGTTGCGCAGGAACGGGATGGCGGTATAGGCGCCGCCGAAGGTCAGGAGCCCGGCCTTCAGCCCCGACAGGAACAGGATCCATGGGGCCACGGCCCCCGGGGAGGTGACGACGAAATCGAGCGACGCCCTGGCGATGGGGCCTGGCGCCGACAGTCGGGCGGCGACAGCGACGGCCACGACGAGGGCGGCTATGCCGAGCGCCCATCCTCGCCGACCCGAGACCGCCAGGGCGTAGGCGATCCCTGCGGCGGGTAGGGTGATCCAGAAGCTGACGCCGGCCAGGGTGGCGGCGGCGCAGGCGAGGCCTACGCCCGACAGCCAGCGGTCGATGAGGATATGCTGTCCGATCCGGTGGACGGCCCGCAGGATCAGGGCGACCACAGCGGCCTGAACACCGAGGAAACCGGCGCCGATCCAGGCGTTGTCGAAGTCGATGCGGAAGTAGAGCCACGACAGGATCATCATCAGCACAAAGCCCGGCAACATGAAGCCGAGTCCCGCCAAGACCCCGCCCCATCGTCCCTTGGCTCTCATGCCGAGATGGACGCAGAGCTCGTGGGCCTCAGGTCCCGGCAATACCTGCATGACCGCCAGCAGCCGGTTGAATCGTTGGCCGGACATCCAGGCTTCTTCTTCGACCAGTTCGCGACGAAGCATGGCGATCTGGGCGACCGGGCCGCCGAAGGCCAGGGCTCCGAACTTCAGAAAGCGCAGGAACAGGGCGCTGTATGACAGCGGAGGCGGGGACGGCTCGGGTTGGACGAGGTTTGGGTCAGGCGGGGAAGGATGAGACATGCTCGCGCTCCTTGCCGCACGAAAGTGCGGATGGAGCGGGACTTGGACGGCCGGAGCCGCCGACTCCGGGCGCCCGCAAAGGCCCGGACCTTCCTCTTATCTGAAATTCCTCGTTCTAGAAGAGGGGGGATTTTATGAATCCTTTACGCCCACGGCGGGGACTCATATCGCGCCATTATGCGCCTGCGTGGTCCTGTCCCGCTCCAACTTGAGCGTGAGGAGGCCGGTATGGCCGACGTGATTTTTCTGGCGGTCGGGGCGGCGGCGTTCATCGCCTTCGCTGTGCTCGCCGCAGCATTGAAGCGGGTGTGACGATGATGATCGCCATGCTCTGGGGGGCGGGGGCGCTGGTCGTCGCCGTCTATATGGTCGCGGCTTTGCTGCGGCCCGAGCGGTTCTAAGGACCGGGACTGAACTCATGAACATTCAAGGATGGGGCGAGATCGCCCTGACCCTTGGGCTCGCCGTTCTGCTCGGCTGGCCCATCGGCATTTATATGTCGCGCGTCTGGAACGGCGAGCGGACCTGGCTGGATCCGGTGCTGAAGCCGGTGGAGGCTGTCTTCTATGGCGCGGCCGGCGTCGATCCGAAGCGCAGCCAGGGCTGGCTGGGCTATGCCGGCGCCCTGCTGGCCTTCAACCTGGCGGGCTTCGTGCTGCTGTACGCCATCCTGCGGCTGCAGGGCGTGCTGCCGCTGAACCCGCAGGGATTCGCGGGCGTCTCGCCGCACCTGGCCTTCAACACCGCCGTCAGCTTCGTCACCAACACCAACTGGCAGAGCTATGGCGGCGAGGCGACGATGTCGACCTTCAGTCAGATGGTCGGGCTGACGGTGCAGAACTTCGTCTCGGCCGCGACCGGCGCCACCATTGCCGCGGCGCTGGCGCGGGGCTTCGTGGCCCATCGCGGAGAGGGCGTCGGCAACTTCTGGGCCGACCTGACGCGGACCACCCTCTATGTCCTGCTGCCCGCCGCCTTCGTGCTGGCGGTCGTTCTGGCCGGTCTGGGAATTGTGCAGAGCCTGGCGGCCAACGTTCAGGCCACGGGCGTCGAGGGCGGAACCCAGACCCTGCCGTTGTTCCCGGCGGCCAGCCAGGTCGCCATCAAACAATTGGGCATCAACGGCGGCGGCGTGTTCAACGTCAACGGCGCGCATCCGTTCGAGAATCCGTCGCCTCTGACCAATCTGATCACCGCCGTGGCGATCAACGTCATGGGCTGGGCCGCCTTCTTCGCCTTTGGCCGCACGGCCCTGGCGGGGCGGGACATCAAGGCCCTGGCGACGGCGGCCGTCATCATCCTGACTGTGTCGAGCGCGGCCATGTACGCCATTGAGACTCAGCCGGCTCCGGCCTTGGTCGCGGCCCATGTGGACGCTTCGGCCAATATGGAGGGCAAGGAGGTCCGCTTCGGCGTTCCCGCCTCCACTATCTGGTCCGTCGTCACCACCGGCGCCTCGAACGGCTCGGTCAACGCCATGCACGCCAGCTTCATGCCTCTGGGCGGCGGGCTACAGATGTTTCTGATGCAACTGGGCGAGATCCTGCCCGGCGGGATCGGGTCGGGCATCGCCATCATGGTGGTCATGGCCCTCCTGTCGGTCTTCGTCGCCGGTCTGATGGTCGGACGGACGCCCGAATATCTGGGCAAGAAGATCGAGGCGCGCGAGATCCAGTTCGCCATGATCGCGGTGCTGGTGCTGCCGCTGGCCATCCTGGGCTTCTCGGCGGTCAGTGCGGTGTTCCCCACCGCCTTGGCGGGGCTGCTGAACGACGGCCCGCATGGCCTTTCGGAGATCCTCTACGCCTACACCTCGGCGGCGGCGAACAACGGCTCGGCCTTTGCGGGTTTGACCGCCAACGCCCCCTGGTGGAACACGACCCTGGGGCTGGGGATGCTGTTCGGGCGGTTCATTCCGGCCGTCGCCGTTCTGGCCATCGCCGGCAGTCTGGTCGTCAAGCCCAAGCTTGCGCCCAGCGCCGGCGCCCTGCCCACCGACAACGGCCTGTTCATCGGCCTGCTGATCGGCGTGATCCTCATCCTCGGCGGCCTGCAGTTCCTGCCCGCCCTCGCCCTGGGACCGATCGTCGAGCACTTCCAGGTGCTCGCGGCGGTCGCCGGCGCCTGATCCTTCGGACATCCTGACATGACACAAATCACATTGGATCCACGCGGGGGGGACCCACGCGAGGGCGGCCGTACGTCGCCCCTCGCGGGCGGTCTCTCCGGGGCGATGATCGGGCGCGCCGTCGGCGACGCCTTCGTCAAGCTGAACCCGGTCAAACTGGTCAAGAACCCTGTGATCTTCACCACCTGGATCGTGGCCCTTCTGTCCACGATCTCGGCGGCGGCGGCCATGGCCGGCGGTCAGTCGGCGGGCTTTGCGGTGCAGCTGGCGCTGTGGCTGTGGGCCACGGTCCTGTTCGCCAATGTCGCCGAAAGCGTCGCCGAAGGGCGGGGCAAGGCGGCGGCGGATTCCTTGCGCGCCACTCGCGTCACGACCAAAGCCAAGCTGATCGTCGACCCCGAGACCGGCACGGTGATCCCGACCAATGCGTCGGATCTTGAGATCGGATCCATCATTCTGGTCGAGGCTGGCGACGTGATCGCCTCGGACGGCGAGATTATCGAGGGCGTGGCCTCGGTCAACGAGGCCGCCATCACCGGCGAGAGCGCGCCGGTGATCCGCGAAAGCGGTGGCGACCGTTCGGCCGTGACCGGCGGCACCACCGTGGTGTCCGACTGGATCAAGGTGCGGATCACGGCCAAGCCGGGCTCGACCTTCCTCGACCGCATGATCGCCATGGTCGAGGGCGCGGATCGACGCAAGACGCCGAACGAACTGGCCCTGGCCGTGTTGCTGGCCGGCCTGACCCTGGTCTTCCTGATCGCGGTCGTGACCCTGGTCGGTCTGGGCGCCTATTCGGGCGTCGATCTGGACCCGATGGTGCTGGGCGCCCTGTTCATCACCCTGATCCCGACCACGATCGGGGGACTGCTGTCCGCCGTCGGCATCGCCGGCATGGACCGGTTGCTGAAGGTCAATGTGCTGGCCACCTCGGGCCGTGCGGTGGAGGCTGCAGGCGACGTCGACACCCTGCTGCTCGACAAGACCGGCACCATCACCTTCGGCAACCGCATGGCGACCGAGGTCATTCCGGTTCCCGGCGTGCGTCCGGAAGCCGCCCTGGCCGCCGCCGTCATGGCGTCCCTGGCCGACGAGACGCCCGAGGGCCGCTCAATCGTCGAACTGGGCCGCAACGCCGGCATCTCGGTCGAACAACCGGCCGGCGCCATGCCCATCCCCTTCACCGCCGTCACCCGCCAGTCGGGCCTGGACGTCGGCAAGGACGGCTGGCGCAAGGGCGCAGTCGATGCGGTGCTTAAGGATCTGAACCTGTCCGACGGCTCGACCCCGGCCGAGTTCCGCCAGGCCGTGGACCGGATCGCCCGCTCGGGCGGCACGCCTCTGGCCGTCACCCAGAACGGCGTGCTGGTGGGCGTCATCCATCTGAAGGACGTGGTCAAGCCGGGCGTGAAGGCGCGCTTCGCCGACCTGCGCCGGATGGGCCTGCGGACCGTCATGATCACCGGCGACAATCCGGTCACGGCCGCCGCCATCGCGTCGGAAGCCGGGGTGGACGACTACCTCGCCGAGGCCACGCCCGAGGACAAGATGCGGCTGATCAAGGCCGAACAGGCCAAGGGCCGTCTGGTCGCCATGTGCGGCGACGGCGCCAATGACGCCCCCGCCCTGGCCCAGGCCGACGTCGGCGTGGCCATGCAGACCGGCGCCCAGGCCGCCCGCGAGGCCGGCAACATGGTCGATCTGGACAGCGACCCAACCAAGGTCATCGAGATCGTCGAGGTCGGCAAGCAACTGTTGATCACGCGGGGCGCCCTGACCACCTTCTCGGTCGCCAACGACGTGGCCAAGTATTTCGCCATCATCCCGGCGATGTTTGTGGTCGCCCTGCCGTCGCTCGGCGCGCTGAACGTCATGGGGCTGCACAGTCCCGAGAGCGCCATTCTGTCGGCGGTTATCTTCAACGCCCTGGTCATCGTCGCCCTGATCCCGCTGGCGCTGAAGGGCGTCAAATACCGGGCCATCGGCGCCGGCGCCCTGCTGGGTCGTAACCTGTTGATCTACGGCCTGGGCGGTCTGATCGCCCCGTTCGTCGGCATCAAGCTGATCGACCTCGTCATTTCCGCGCTGGGCCTGGCCTGATGCGCGCTTCCAAGGATATCTCCATGCGTAATCGTCTCAACAAGGCCTCCGGCCGTAACGACGCCTGGTTCGCCGCCGCCTGTATCGCCGCAATCGCAGGCCTGGGCCTGTGCAGCGAGGCCAAGGCGCAGGATGTTTCGGCAAACGTCGCCCTGACCTCCGACTATGTCTTCCGCGGCGTCAGCCAGACCCAGGAAGATCCGGCGATCTCGGCGGGCGTCGATCTGACCCGCAATGGCTTTTACGCCGGCGGCTGGGCCTCCAACGTCGATTTCGGCGACGACACCGATGCCGAGGTCGATCTCTACGCCGGCTATCGGCCCGAGTGGGCGGGCTATGCCCTGGACTTCGGCGTCGTCGGCTATCTGTACGCCGGCCAGCCGGACGGCGCGGATTATGACTATGCCGAGCTGAAAGCCGCAGCCTCGCGCGCCGTTGGCCAGACACCCTTTGGATTGGCCACCCTGGGAGCGGCGGTCTATTATTCGCCCGACTTCTTCGGCGCGTCGGAGGACGAGGCGACCTATGCCGAGATCAACGGCGCCGTCAGCCCGGCCGACAAATGGACCGTGTCGGGCGCCGTCGGGCGTCAGTGGGTGTCTTCGGACCTCGACTACACCACCTGGAACCTGGGCGCGGCCTATCAGCTGACCGACACCCTGGCGGTCGACCTGCGCTATCACGACACCGATCAACACGACTTCGGCGACATCTACGGCGCGCGCGCCGTGACGACGCTGAAGGCCAGCTTCTGAGGCGACGATCATGGTCAATTCGTTCCGTCCGGCCATCGTGATGATGGCTTTGTTCACCCTCCTGCTGGGGCTGGCCTATCCGCTGGCGGTGACGGGGATTGCCCAGGCCGCCTTCCCCGGGCAGGCCAACGGCAGCCTGGTCCGCGACGCCGGAGGGCGGGTCGTCGGCTCGGCCCTGATCGGCCAGCCGTTCGTGGGCGCGACCTATCTGCATCCGCGCCCCTCGGCGGCGGGCGACGGTTATGACGCCGCCGCCTCGTCGGGCTCGAACATGGGGCCGTTGAATCCGGACCTGGCGGCGCGGGTCGCCGAAAACGCCCAAGCCATCCGCGCCGAGGACGGCGCCGGCGTCATCCCCGCCGATGCGGTGACGACCTCGGGTTCGGGCCTCGACCCGGACGTGTCCCCGGCCTACGCTCGGCTTCAGGCCGCGCGGATCGCCCGCGCCAGAGGCGTTTCCGTGCAGCAGGTCCAGACCATCATCGACAGCCAGACCGAGGGGGCCTTCCTCGGCTTCATCGGTCAGCCGCGAGTCAATGTTCTGCTGACCAATCGCGCGCTGGACGCCCGCTTCGGCGCGGAGGGCTGATTGCCCGAGACGGCGCCCGAAACGCCCGCGCCTTCAGCCGTTCCGCGCCGCAAGCGCGGGCGGCTGAAGGTGTTTCTGGGCATGTCGCCCGGCGTGGGCAAGACCTACGAAATGCTGCGCGCCGCCCGCCGCCGAAAGGCCGAGGGGCTGGATGTCGTGGTCGGGCTGGTCGAGACCCACGGCCGCAAGGAGACCATGAGCCTGCTGCGCGGGCTGGACGTCATGCCGCGCGCGCCGATCGACCATCGCGGCCGGTCGCTGATGGAATTCGATCTCGACGGCGCCCTGGCGCGCCGCCCCGGCCTGCTTCTGGTCGATGAATACGCCCATTCCAACGCGCCCGGTTCGCGCCATCCGAAACGCTGGCAGGACGTGGAAGAACTGCGCGACGCCGGGATCGACATCTGGACGACCCTGAACATCCAGCATCTGGAAAGCCTGTCCGACGTCATTCTGCGGATCACCGGCGTGCGCCAGCGCGAGACGGTGCCCGACAGTCTCCTGACCGAGGCCGACGACATCGAGGTGGTGGACATCACGCCCGAGGACCTTCGCGCCCGCCTGGCCGAGGGCAAGGTCTATGTGCCCGAGACGGCGCGGGTGGCGTCCGAGAACTTCTTCAAGCTGGAGAATCTGACGGCCCTGCGCGAACTGGCCCTGCGCCGCGCGGCCCAGACGGTGGACGATCAGCTGCTGTCGCATCTGCGGGATCGCGGCGTGTCCGGGCCCTGGGCGGCGGGCGAGCGGATCCTGGTTCTGGTGGGCGGCGACGCCATGAGCGCGTCGCTGGTGCGGACCGGGCGGAGGATGTCGGACATGATGATGGACGCCCCCTGGTCGGTGGCCCATGTCGAACGGCCGTCAGGTTCCCGCTCGGACTCCCGCTCCATCGCGCGCCTGTCCGAGGCCTTCAAATTGGCCGAGCAACTGGGTGCGCGGCCGGTGACGCTGAGCGGCGACGACGTGGTGCGCGCCGTCCTGGATCACGCCCACCGCAACAACGTCACCCAGATCGTCATCGGCAAGACGCGGGGAGGGCGGTTCGCCGAATGGACCGGGCGAGCACTTGCGACCGAACTGCTGCGCAAGGCCCAGGGCGTCGCGGTTCATGTGGTGACTGAAGACAACCTGGCGGCGCCCGAACCGGCGACTCGGCCGGGACCGCGCAGCGCCGTAGATTGGCGCGCCTATTGCGTGAGCGCCGGGTTCATCGGGGGGGCGACCGGTGTCGCCCTGCTGCTGGATACGCGGTTCGAGCGCGTCGATCTGGGCGTCATCTATCTGGCGGCGGTCGTGGCGGCGGCGGTGCTGAACGGGCTGCGGCCTGCGCTTGCGGCGGCGACCCTGGCCTTTCTGACCTACAACTTCTTGTTTCTTCAGCCGCGCTACAGCTTCCTGATCGGGTCCCCCACCGACTTCCTCACCCTGGTGCTGTTCTGGGCCGTGGCCCTGGGCGCCGGCGCGCTGGCGGGACGGGTGCGCGAACAGGCGCGGGCGGCCCAGAGGCGCGCCGCCGCCGTCTCGGCTCTGCTGGCCGCCAGCCAGACCCTGTCTGCGGCCCAGGGTCGCGCGGGCACGGCCCGAAGCCTGGCCGAACAGGCCTCTGCCGCCGCCGGGGCGGGGGCGGTGGTACTGCTGCCGGACGACGACGACATCGTCCTGACGGCCGCCAGTCCCGAGGGCGTGATCCTGGGCGCCGACGCCATGGCCGCCGCCCGCTGGGCCTGGATGCATGGCGAGGTCGCGGGCCACGGCACCGGCACCCTGCCGCAGAGCCGTTGGCGGTTCCAACCCTTGCAGGGCGTGCGGGGCCGGGCCGGGGTGGCGGGGATCGACGCCTCGGCCGTGGCGGCGGGCTCGGACGAGGAGCGGCTGGCCCTGGCCCTGCTCGATCAGGGGGCCGTGGCCCTGGAGCGCGTCGATCTGGCAGGTCAGGCGCTGGAGACCGAGACCCTGCGCCGGGCCGACCGTTTCCGCGCCGCCCTGATGAACTCGGTCAGCCACGACCTGCGTACGCCGTTATCGACCGTGCTGGGCTCTGCGACGACGCTGATCGACTATGGCGCGAGTCTCAAGCCCGAGGTGCGCGACGACCTGCTGCTGAGCATCCGAGAAGAGGCCGAGCGCCTGTCGCGCTATGTCGGCGACCTGCTGGACATGACCCGGCTGGAGGGCGGCGGCCTGAACGTTCGCACCGACTGGACCGACGTGCGCGACATCCTGAACGCGGCGGCCGAACGGGTGTCTCGCCGGTTGGGCGCGCGGCGCATCACGCGCGACTTCCCCGCACAGCTGAGCATGGTCGAGGCCGATCCGGGCCTGTTGGAACAGGCCGTGGTCAACATCCTGGAAAACGCCATCGCCTACAGCCCCGACGGCACGACCATCGAACTGGCGGCCTATGAGGACCGGGGCGCTGTAGTCATCTCCATCGAGGACGAGGGCAGGGGCATCCCCACCGCCGAGCTGGAACGGGTGTTCGACAAGTTCCGGCGCATGGAAGAGTCCACCGACCGCGCCCCTGGCCGTGTCCAGGGCGCAGGCTTGGGCCTGGCCATCGCCAAGGGTTTCGTCGAGGCTCTGCGCGGCCGTATCGCCGCCGCCAGCCCGATCCAGGACGACCCCGACGGCGAGAAGCGCGGAACCCGAATCCTGATCAGCCTGCCCAAGTCCATCGCCACCCACCCGGATCTGCTGTGATGCCCGCCGTTCGCCCCCAGGTTCTGGTCATTGACGACGAACCCCAGATCCACCGCTTTCTGTCCCCCGCCCTGGACGCGGCTGGCTATGAGCCCAAGCGCGCCGACAGCGGTCAGGAAGGTCTGCGGGCCATCGCCCTGTGGAGCCCCGACGCCGTGGTGCTGGACCTCGGCCTGCCCGATATGGACGGCAAGGACGTGCTGCTGCGGGCGCGCGAGTTCTACAAGGGACCGATCATCATCCTGTCCGCGCGCGACCGCGAGGCGGAGAAGATCGCGGCCCTCGACCTGGGCGCGAACGACTATGTCGAAAAGCCCTTCGGCGTCGGCGAATTGCTGGCGCGTATCCGGGCGGGGTTGCGCCAAGGGGCGTTGAAGCCCGTCGCGGGCGGAGTGGTCACCGCCGGCGATGTGTTGATCGACCTGGACCGCCGCATCGTCACCCGCGCGGGCGAGCGCGTGAAGCTGAGACCCAAGGAGTATGAGGTCCTGGCCTATCTGGCGCGAAACGCCGGGAAGGTGCTGGGGCACGGCGATCTTCTGACCACCGTCTGGGGCGCCGGGCATCTGGCCGATGTCCAGTATCTGCGCGTCGTGATCGGGCAACTCAGGCACAAGTTGGAAGTTGATCCTGCGGAGCCGGCCCTGGTCGTCACCGAAGCCGGCGTGGGCTACCGCCTCGAAGTCTGAGGCTCGCGCCCGCCTCGCGCGTCATCGGCGGACCCGAACTGGAATGGATCAAGCGCGCTGGACGAAGCGGGCGAGTGTTTCTATGATCCGCCGCAGCCGTCGGGTCTTTTCTGCGGTGTCTTTCGCGTGGGTTTGACGACGTGCTGAACAAGATTTTCGCCTGGTGGAACGGGGCCACGATCGGCACCCTCTTCACGATCGCCAAGCGTGGCCGCTACGTCGGGACCGACGAGATCGGCAACAAGTATTACGAGGCCAAGGACAACTCGAGCTACGACGGCCGCAAGCGCCGTTGGGTCGTGTACGAAGGCTATGCCGACGCGTCCAAGGTTTCGGCCGATTGGCACGGCTGGCTGCGCTATACCTTCGACCTGCCGCCGACCGAGGCGCCCCTGCCGCGCCGCGCGTGGGAAAAGGACCACCTGCCCAATTTCACCGGCACGCCCATGGCGTGGCGCCCGCAGGGTTCGCTGGCCGCCGAGGCCAAGCGTCCCGCCGCGACCGGCGACTATCAGGCCTGGACGCCCGAGTGAGACCGAATCGGCTCCTGCTTGGCGGAGCGGCCGTCGCTGCGGTGCTGAGCGCCGGGGCCGTGACGGCCAGCGTCCTTCAGGATTCGCCGCGTGACGCCCGCCCGGTGCAGGAGCTGGCCGCGCCTGCGTCCACTGCTCCGGCCGAGACGCCGCCTGCCGGTGCGCCTGCGCCTTCTACGCCTGTGGTCGTGACCCCGCCGCCGTCCGTCATCATCGCCGAAGACGCCGCCGTCGCCGAAAAGGCCGAAGAAGAAGCTGAAGCCGAGAAACCGGTCATCGAAAAGGCCATCGAACAGCCGGCCACGCCCGCCCGCCGCCAGCGGCGCAAGTTCGCGGTCATCCAGGCCATCGATAAGACCACGGCCGAGACCATGAAGTTCGAGGTCGAGGTCGGCGGCCGTCCTGTGCGTTTCAACCGCAATCTGATCTTCAGCGTCCGCGCCTGTGAGGTCACGACGCCGGACGAACTGACCGAGGACGCCATCGCCTATGTCGACGTCTCGCTTCAGTCGCGCGGCGTGAATCAGCCTGCGGATCCGCGGCAGCTGTTCCGGGGCTGGATGTTCGCCTCGTCCCCGGCCGTCAGCGGCCTGCAAAGCCCCAACTACGACGCCTGGGTGGTGGGCTGTAAGAACTGAGGGCGAGGAGGCTGGAATGAACCGTCAAAGACCCCTCAAGAAGAGCGAGACGGTCGAGATCCGACTGCCGCACGCGACCAAGACCGCCTTCATGGACAAGTGCCGCGCCGAAGGCCGCACGGCCAGCGACGCCATCCGCCGCTTTATCGACAGCGAGCTGGACCGCTCGACCACGAGCCGGTCGTCGATCCGCATGGGCTGGCGTCAGTTGCTGGCGGCCGCTGTCGCCGGACTGGCCCTGGGCGCCGTCGCCGCGCCGTCGCTGGCCCAATCCGTGACCCCGGATCGGACGGCGTTCGAGCGTCTGGATCGGGACCACGACGGCGCGGTGAGCTTTGAGGAATTCCGCGCCCGCTAGCGGATAGGCTTCAGGAACCGGCCCCATTGCAGGTTCAGCCAGGTCCAGGGCTTGAACAGGCCGGCGCCGGGTTTCCACGAGGCCGCCACGATCTCGGCCCGCCCCACGATGTTTCCAGCCGGCAGCAGGCCGACGCCCAGATCGGCGGGCCAGCGGCTGTCCAGCGAGTTGTCGCGATTGTCGCCCATCATGAAATACTGACCCGCCGGCACGCGGTAGATCGGGGTGTCGTCGCCCGGCTGATCCGGCCCGCCGTCGTAGGCGACATAGGTCTTGCTGCTCGCCAGGGTCTCGCGCACTTCCAGCACGCGGCGCTGGGGGGCGTCGTGGTCGCTGACCATCTGGAGCGGGGTCTGGCGAATCATGCGCCCGTTGACGAAGACCTGCCCCATGCGGACCTGCACGGTGTCGCCGGGCAAGCCGATGACACGCTTGATCCAGACCTGATCGGGATCGTGAGGACGCCGGAAGACTACCACGTCGCCTCGTTCGGGCTGGCCTCCCAGCAACCGGCCGTCGGGCAGGGGCGGGTTGAAGGGCAGGGACGCCCGGCTCCAGCCATAGGCGTATTTGGACACGACGATATAGTCGCCGGTCACCAGGCCCGGCTCCATCGAAGAGGAGGGAATGGTGAAGGGCTGAAACAGCAGGATGCGGATCGCCATCGCCAGGATCAGGGCGGTGGCGAGGGTGACGCCGATCTCTCTGATTTCTCGCAAGGAGGACGCGATGGGCGGAGCTTCGGCGGCAGCGTTGGGGGAATGGGTCATGCGCCGTGGTAGGCCGCAAAGCAGAGGGGCTGCGCCAGCTCAAGCTTGTCCGGACAGGCCGCAAACCGTGTCCGGACAGAGGTCAGGCCGGTTGACGCGCCCAGTCCACAGCCTCTGTCCCTGTCATGGGCGCCGTCAGAGCCGTCTCGTCCACGGCCACCTTCAACGCGGGTTTCAGCCGTCGCAGATAGGCCGCCTGAGGCGTTTCCACCGCGCCGAACTGGCTGAGGTGGTCGGTCAGGAACTGGGCGTCCAGCAGGGTCCACCCGCCCTTGCGCAGGCGCGCGACCAGATGGACCAAGGCCACCTTGGAGGCGTCGCGTTCGCGGCTGAACATGCTCTCGCCGAAGAAGGCCCCGCCCAGGGAGACGCCGTACAGGCCGCCGACCAATCGCTCGTCCTTCCAGCATTCGACGGAATGGACGAAGCCCTGGGCGAACAGGGCAGCGTACAGGCGGCGGATCGGGGCGTTGATCCAGGTATCCTCGCGCTCGGGCCCCTGGGTCGCCGCGCAGCCCTCCAGCACCGCCTCGAAGGCGGTGTCCACCCGCACCTCGAACGGTTCGCCGCGCACGGTACGGCGCAGGCGGGTGGGGATGTGGAAGGCGTCCAGGGGTATGACGCCCCTCTGCTCTGGCTCGATGATGAAGACGCGCGGATCGTCGCGCGACTCGGCCATCGGAAACACGCCCCGGGCATAGCAACCCAGCAGGTCCTCGGGGCCGAAGCCGCCGAAAGCGCCGCCGGCGCTGAAATCAGGCTCGTTCATGGGGCGGGGCGGATCTGGTCGGCGGTGACGCGATTGGCGGGGATGCGGCCGGCCTCGATTTCGGCCAGGCCCGACAGGGTCGTCACGGCGATGGCCGTCAGCGCCTCTTCGGTCAGGAAGGCCTGGTGGCCCGTGACCAGGACATTGGGGAAGGTCAGCAGGCGCTGGAACACGTCGTCCTGAACGATCTCGTTCGACAGATCCTCGAAGAACAGGTCGCCTTCCTGCTCATAGACGTCCAGGGCGACGCCGCCGACCCGCCGGCTCTTCAACGCGTCGATCAGGGCCTGGGTGTCGATCAGGGCGCCCCGGCTGGTGTTGACGATCATCACCCGCGGCCGCGCCGCCGCCAGGGTCGGGCCGTCGATCAGGTGGCGCGTATCGGGCGTCAGCGGGCAGTGCAGGCTGATGATGTCGGACTGGCGCAGCAGGGTCTCGCGATCGACGTAGCGGACGCCGATCTCGGTCAGGGCCGGATCCTCGACCACATCATGGGCCAGCACCTCACAGCCGAAGCCCAGTTTCAACGCCCGCGCCACCAGGGCGCCGATCCGGCCCGTGCCCACGATCCCGGCCGTCCGCCCCGACAGGTTGCGGCCGATCAGGCCGTCCAGGGCGAAGTTGTTCTCGCGCACCCGGGCCGAGGCGCGGGGGATGTTGCGGTTCATCGCCAGCAGCAGGCCCAGGGTGAACTCGGCCACCGCCTCGGGCGAATAGGCCGGCACGCGGATGACGGTCAGGCCCAGGGTCTCGGCGGCGCGCAGATCGACATTGTTGTAGCCGGCGCAGCGCAGGGCCACGGCGCGCACCCCGCCTTGCGCCAGTCGGGTCAGGGCGGGGGCGTCCAGCCGGTCGTTGACGAAGACGCAGACGGCGTCGAAACCGTCGGCCAGCGGCGCGGTGGTCTCGTCCAGCCGCGCCTCGAACCAGCTCAGGTCGTGGCCGAACTCGGCATTGGCCAGGTCGAGGAACCGGCGGTCATAGGCCTTGGTCGCAAACACCGCGATACGCATGGGCCGGTTCCTCTGATCAAGCGGACGTCAGGCGTCGCCCTTCTGACGGGCGGCCCACTTCTCCAGCCAGTGGATGTCATAGTCGCCGGACAGGATGTCGGGCTCCTGCAACAGCTTCTGGAACAGGGGGATGGTGGTATCGACGCCGCCGATGACGATCTCGTTCAGCGACCGCTTCAGGCGCGCAATGGCCTCTTCGCGGTCGCGGCCGTGGACGATCAGCTTGCCGATCAGGCTGTCGTAATAGGGCGGGATCGAATAGCCGGCGTAGATGGCGCTATCCAGACGCACGCCCAGGCCGCCGGGGGCGTGGAAGTCGGTGATCTTGCCCGGCGACGGGGTGAAGGTCTCGGGGTTCTCGGCGTTGATCCGCACCTCGATGGCGTGGCCTTCGAAGCTGATGTCCTCCTGGGTGAAGGACAGGGGCAGGCCGGCGGCGATACGAACCTGTTCGCGGACCAGGTCCACGCCCGTGATCATTTCCGTAACCGGATGCTCGACTTGCAGGCGGGTGTTCATCTCGATGAAGAAGAACTCGCCGTCCTCCCACAGGAACTCGATGGTGCCGACGCCCAGATAGCCGATGGCGGCGATGGCCTTGTTGACCGTCTCGCCGATCTTCTTGCGACCCTCGGCCGACAGGGCGGGCGAGGGGGCCTCCTCCAGCACCTTCTGGTGACGACGTTGCAGCGAGCAGTCGCGTTCGCCCAGGTGGACGACATTGCCGTGGCTGTCGGCGATGACCTGGATCTCGATGTGGCGCGGCTTCTGGAGGTAGCGCTCCATATAGACGGCGCCGTTGCCGAAGGCGGCCTTGGCCTCGGACTGGGCGGTCTGCACCGCCTCGACCAGATCGTCAGCCGTCAGGGCCACCTTCATGCCCCGTCCGCCGCCGCCCGCCGCCGCCTTGACGATCAGGGGGAAGCCGATGGACTTGGAGGCCTCGATCGCCGCCTCGACGGTCTCGACCTCGCCCTTGGAGCCGGGGACCACCGGAATGCCGGCGTCCATGACGGTCTGTTTGGCGCTGATCTTGTCGCCCATGACCCGGATATGTTCGGGCTTGGGGCCGATGAAGGTCATGCCGTGGGCTTCGACGATCTCGGCGAAGCGGGCGTTCTCGGACAGGAAGCCATAGCCGGGGTGGATCGCCTGGGCGCCGGTGATCTCGGCCGCCGCGATGATCGAGGGGATGTTCAGATACGACTTGGCCGCCGAGGCGGGGCCGATGCAGACGCTCTCGTCGGCCAGCCGCACCCACATGGCGCCGCGGTCGGCTTCCGAGTGTACGGCGACGGTGGAGATGCCCATCTCCTTGCACGCGCGGTGGATGCGCAGCGCGATCTCGCCGCGGTTGGCGATCAGGACTTTCGTGAACATGGTTTAGCCCTCGAGCAGGACGAGGGGCTCGCCGAACTCGACCGGCTGGGCGTCGCCGACCAGGATCTCGACCACGACGCCGTCGCGCGGGGCCTGGATCGGGTTCATGGTCTTCATGGCCTCGACGATCAGCAGGGTCTGGCCCTTCTTGACCTTGTCGCCCGGCTGGACGAAGGGCGGCGCCTCGGGCGAGGCCTGTAGATAGGCGGTGCCGACCATCGGCGACTTCACCTCTTCGCCGGCGCGGGCGACGATGGTGGCCGGGTCCGACGGCATGGAGACCGGAGCGGCGGCGGCTGCGGGCGCAGCGGCCTGCGCCGGGGCGGCGGCGTACTGGACCGGCGCGGCGTTGACGGTGATCTCGCGCGCCACGCGGATGCGCAGCTCGCCGCGCTCGACCTCGACCTCGGTCAGGTCGGTTTCGTTCAGGATCTCGGCCAGCTGGCGAACCAGGGCGGCGTCGATCTCGGCGTGTTTCTTGTCATCGGCCATTGGGGTGCGCCTTTGTCTTTCGTCTTGGAATGCGAACGGGTCGGCCCTTAGGCGCGTTCCCGAACCTTGGTAAGAGCCGCCTGGACGGCCAGTTCATAGCCGGCCGCGCCGAAGCCGGCGATGACGCCGGTCGCCGCGGACGACACATAGGAGTGATGGCGAAACGCCTCGCGCGCCGCCGGATTGGACAGATGAAGCTCGATGACCGGGATGGTCAGGGTCTTCAGCGCGTCGTGCAGGGCGACCGAGGTGTGGCCATAGGCCGCCGGATTGATGATCAGGGCCTGCGCCTTTTCACGCGCCTCCTGGATCCAGTCGACCAGCACGCCTTCATGGTTGGTCTGGCGGAACACGATCCGGGCGTCGCCCGCCGCCGTCAAGCAGCGCTGCTCGATGTCCGCCAGGGTGTCGCGGCCATAGATCTCCGGCTCCCTTGCCCCGAGGAGGTTCAGGTTGGGGCCGTTCAGCACATAGATGACGGACGTGTCGGACATCGGTTCTCGAATCGAGGCTCCGGAATCGGGCGACCTCTGACGGTTCAGGGCCGGCCTTGTAGCTTAGGCGCGGCGCGGGTCAAAGCGCAGCGTCGAAACGGCTTGACCTAACGTCATCCGCGCGGGCGTCAACGGCTTTCCCGTCGCAGGGGGCGAGAAGGCGGGGAAAACGGGGGGGCGGACGGTTTGGAGGAGCGCTTGGAGGCGGCGGCGGTCTTGGTCCTTCGGCAGACTAGGCGCTCGAGAACCGTTAAGTGGCCTTGCGTAGAACGAGGATGCTGGCAAGGCCAAGGATCACACCTAAGATCAAAATCCAGGTGATTGCGGGGACCAGAATGCCCTGGCGGAATCCATAAAATAACAAGCCAGCACACAAAGCGCCGAACCAGGCCACCGCCTGTAGAATGGCGAAACCTCTAGAATGCTTCTTCATTTCGCCACCCCTGGAACCGTGACTTGGAGGCTGGTTAAATCGTCGGATGTTGGCAAGAGGATGAGTCGCGATAGAGGTTGAGGCGCGGCGCCCAACATCGCCCACCGCCGTCATCCTCGGGCTTGACCCGAGGATCGGACGCGGATCGGGCGTTGCGTCGGGGCTGTCGTACAAGCGGCGGGCCACTCGATCCTCGGGTCAAGCCCGAGGATGACGAATAGGGGGCGGCCACGATGAATGCGGCGGTGAGTACGGCGGCGCCTCATGCCCTTCGCGCCGAAACGCGCTATGACACGCCCACACAGGACATCGAGGCAGACGGTTTGCATATCCAAGTCAACGGCGATCCACGCGAGGTCTATGCGACGACCGTGACGGAGCTGGTCGAAGAACTGGCGCTGGACCCCCGCAAGGTGGCGGTCGAGCGCAATCTGGAGATCGTGCCCCGGTCGCTGCACGCCGTCACCGCCCTGGCCGAGGGGGACCGGATCGAACTGGTCCAGTTCGTCGGCGGCGGGTGATCAGACCTTGAGGATGGGGCCGGGGTAGAAGGCGATCTGCCGGTCGGCCGTCAGCAGTCGCATGCCTTCGGTCATGGCCTGGGCGATAAGCAGCCGGTCGAACGGGTCGCGGTGGATCAGCGGCAATCCGGCCAGTTCCAGCGCGTGTAGGCTGGTCACCGGAATTTCCTCATAACCCGCGTCCAGCAACTGGCGGCGGAAGACCTGGGCGTCCACGTCGAAGTCAGGTCGCTTCAGGGCGTGCTTGACGACGACCTCCCAGATATTGACCGCGCTGAACACCAGTTGATTGTCGGGATCGGCCATCAAGGCTTCCGCCTTGGCGGGAAGCCGTGCGCGATCCTCCGACGCCCAGAGCAGCAGGTGGGTGTCGATCAACAGCCTCATTGGCCGTCGTCGCCCTCGTGAACGCCTTCGCCATAGAACACGGCCTCGATTTCGGCCTGTCCCATGGTGTCGAAGTCGTCGGGAATTTTCACCTGGCCGCGCATGAAACCGAACCGACGCGAGGTGTCGATCGGCGCCTCGTCCAGCGGGACCAGTTTGGCCACGGGCTTGCCCGCCTTGGCGATGGTGATGGTTTCACCCTTGGCGGCCCGGTCCAGCAGGCGGGACAGGTGGGTCTTGGCCTCGTGGACGTTGACCGTTTCCATGCGTCGCTCCGGGTGAACTTAGTCCACTTAGTTTAGTCCATCGGGGGCCATCTCGCAACGCGGCGTGATCGATCCACCCTTTCGCATCGTCCCCGACAGGACTAGGTCACCCCCCATGACCGATACAGCCCCCGAAACCTGGTCCGTCGCCGGCCGCACCTTTACCTCGCGCCTGATCGTGGGCACCGGCAAATACGCCGACTATGCCCAGAACGCCGCCGCCGCCGAGGCGGCGGGGGCCGAGATCGTGACCGTGGCCGTGCGCCGGGTGAATCTGACCGACCCGAACCAGCCGATGCTGGTCGACTATGTGAAGCCCGACCGGTTCACCTTCCTGCCCAACACCGCCGGCTGTTTCACCGGCGAGGACGCGGTGCGCACCCTGCGCCTGGCGCGCGAGGCGGGGGGCTGGAGCCTGGTCAAGCTGGAGGTGCTGTCCAACACCGCCCACCTGTACCCCGACATGATCGAGACCCTGCGGGCGCTGGACCTGCTGATCAAGGACGGGTTCGACGTCATGGTCTATTGCACCGACGACGTCGTCATGGCCAAGCGGCTGGAAGACGCCGGCGCCGCCGCCATCATGCCCGCCGCCGCCCCGATCGGCTCAGGCCTGGGCATCCAGAACGAGGTCAATGTCCGCCTGATCGTCGAACAGGCCAAGGTGCCGGTCCTGGTGGACGCCGGGGTGGGCACGGCCTCGGACGCGACCCGGGCGATGGAACTGGGCTGCGACGCTGTGCTGATGAACACCGCCATCGCCGGGGCCAAGGATCCGATCCGCATGGCGCGGGCGATGAAGCATGCGGTGATCGCGGGGCGCGACGCCTATCTGGCGGGGCGGATGGCCAAGCGGATGTATGCTGACCCGTCGTCGCCGCTGGCGGGCTTGATCTGAGGCAGATCGCCCCTCTCCCGCCGGGAGAGGGCTTGAGCGCACGGCGGCGCAGCCGTCGTTCTGGCGCGAAAGGGTGAGGGGCGCGGTGGTGCGAGCTGGCCCACCGGCCGACCCCTCATCCGACCCTTCGGGCCACCTTCTTCCGCAAGGGGAGAAGGAAGGCAGTGGGCGCCATCGCGCACAATGACGCTGGTTCCGTCTCAGGGTTTTCAACCGCTTGCCTGTTTCTCGCGCCGCCTTTCCCATCGGGGTTCGCCGCGCCTGTAAAATGCGTCCCATGACCCACGGCGGCGCCATCTCAATACATTTTCTGTCGCCTTGGCGGTTTGGCGCTTTTGGCGCTTTGTCACCCTGTTTTTAGGACAGGGCGCCAGACCCTCACCAATCCAGCGCCGCCCCGCCCCTCAGGATCGCCTCGGCCTCGGGCCTGTGCTTGGCCCCCGAACGGTCGTGCAGCACCAGGGGCGGCAGCAGGCGCAGGGGCGCCTTGCCGGTCTTGATCGCCTGGACCAGAACCCGCTTGGCCGGTTGGTCGGCGAAGGGCTGGACCGGGCGGATGGCGATGGACCCGGCCTTGTCCCCCAGCAGGGCCAGCAGGTCAGCCAGACGGTCGGCCCGGTGGATGATCACGATCCGACCGCCCTCGCGCACCGCTTTCAGCAGCAGGCCGGTCCAGGCGGCCAGGCCGTCATCGGCCATCCAGGCGCCCTGTTTGCCCGGCGCCGGCGCGCGCAGGGCGCCGGGGTCGTCGAAGAAGGGCGGGTTCGACACGGCCCAGTCAAAGGGCGCCAGGTCCAGGGCGCGGAACCCCGCCGCCACATCGCCGTCCAGGATGGTGGTGCGATCCCCAAACCCGTTCAGCGCCGCATTCTCGCGCGCCAGGCCGGCGGCGAGCGAATCGCGTTCCAGCCCCGTCAGCGAAACCCCGGCATGACGTGCGGCGATCTGCATCAGCACGGCCCCCGCGCCGCAGCCCGCCTCAAACAGGCGCTCACCCCGCCGGGGCGCGACGGCGGCGGCCAGCAGGGCCGCGTCCATGCCCGCGCGATAGCCGCGCGCGGGTTGGCGCAGGCGCACGCGGCCGTTCAGCAGGGCGTTCTCCACGACATCCGGCGCGGCGGGGACGCTGTCCAAACCTCAATCTCCTTGACCCTCCGGGGGTCGATCACCATTGTGCGCGCCATCGCGATCCGGCAAGCGGACGCGGACGGAATTAGCTGCGCGGCGGACGTCGCGCGACGTGTGAAAGAGTATCCCTTGGACGCAGTCCTCGCCGCCTCTCCCCGACCGAAGGGGGATGTGAACGCCCTCGTCCGGCTGGCCGGAACCGACATGGCCGAGGTGGATGCGCTGATCATCGACCGGATGCAATCCGACGTGCCGATCATCCCCAAACTGGCCGAACACCTGGTCTCGGCCGGGGGCAAGCGGTTGCGACCCCTGCTGACGGTCGCCGCTGCGAGGGCGGCGGGCGCTGAGGGGGACATCCTGTCGCCGAAGAAGCTGGCCGCTGCGGTCGAGTTCATCCACACCGCCACCCTGCTGCACGACGACATCGTCGACGCCTCCGAACTGAGGCGCGGCAAGGTGGCGGCCCATCTGATCTGGGGCGCGCCCACCAGCGTTCTGGTCGGCGACTTCCTGTTCGCCCGCGCCTTCGAACTGATGGTCGAAACCGATTCGATGCGGGCCCTGGGCATCCTGGCCCAGGCGTCGCGGGTGATCTCGGAAGGCGAGGTGCTGCAACTGACCCGCGCCCACGACCTGAACCTGGATCAGGCCACCTATCTGCAGATCATATCGGCCAAGACCGCCGAACTGTTCGCCGCCGCCGCCGAGGCGGGGGCCGTGGGCGCCGGCGCGGATGCGGCCGCGACCCAGGCTCTGCGCGACTACGGCATGGCCCTGGGCATCGCCTTCCAACTGGCCGACGACGCCCTGGACTATGGCGCGACGGCCGAGGCCCTGGGCAAGAACGCCGGCGACGACTTCAACGAGGGCAAGGCCACCCTGCCGCTTCTGCTGGCCGTGGCCCGCACCCGGGGCCGCGAGGACGATTTCTGGGAGCGGACAGTGACCAAGGGCGAACGCACGCCCGAGGACTTCGCCCGCGCCCGCGAGTTGGTCGTCGGCTCGGGCGCGATAGGCGCGACCCTGGATCTGGCCGGCGACTATGCCGATCAGGCCAAGGCCGCCCTGTCGGTCCTGCCCGCGTCCGACTGGCGCACGGCTCTGGAAGACCTGGCCGATTTCGCCGTTTCGCGTGCCGCCTGAACCAGTGAATGAACCCGGTTCGGCGGCGACGGTCGCGGCGAACCTGGACGCCCAGGTTCGCGCCGCCGATCTGGACCGCTGGCTGTCCAGCCGCCTGGTCGCCGACGACCGCGCCCGCACCGACCTGATCACGCTCTACGCCTTTGAGGCCGAGCTGATGTCCATCCCCACGCGGGTGACCCAGCCCCTGCTGGCCGAGATGCGCTACACCTGGTGGGCGGAACAGATGGAAGGGGTGTTCGCCGGCGTCGCCCGCAAAGGCCATCCGGTGCTGGAGGCCCTGACCGACCTGGTCGCCCGCCACGTCCTGGACCGCGCCCCCTTCGACGCCCTGATCGAGGCCCACATCGGCCGCGTCCACGGCGAGCCCCACGACCTGGACGCCTTCTACGTCGGCCCGATGCAGACGGCGGTCCATCTGCTGGCTGGGCCGGGCCACGCGGAGAAGGTGGTCGAGGCGGGACGGGTGCGGGGGCTTGGGCAGGTTGGCCGCACGGACGAGGCGAGGGCCGCTCGTAGAGTCGCCAATCGCATGCTCAAACATCTGCCGCCGAGAGCCTTTCCTGCCGTGGCGCCCGCGACGCTGATCGCTTCCAATGAACCCGACCCGCTGAAGCGATTACGGCTTGTTTGGGCTTCACTTCGTGGCGCAATCTAACCTGCGGCCGTCGGAGGTTCCTTCATGCTTATGCTGGTGTATTTGGCGACCTTCACCATATTCTCGGTCATCTTCACGCGTGAAGTGATCGCACCGGCGTCTGGGGCGTCGTGTGATAGGCGTTGGCGGCTATATGCTGGCGGATTGAACGCCGCCAATTTTGTCGTGGTCGTCGCGGCGGGTTTCCTGTTCAAAGGTTGGATCGCTGGCCATTCCCTGTTTTCTCTGGGGAATAGTCTGGGCGTTGTGTGGGGAAGTCTGGCGACGTTTCTGGCCTCAAGCCTTTTAGCCTACGGCTATCATCGCGCGATCCACAAGTCAGATCGGCTCTGGCGGTGGGTGCATCAGCTCCACCACAGCCCGACGCGGATCGAGGCGCTGACGGCCTTCTATGTCCACCCGTTCGACGCCCTGCTGGCTAGCCTGCTCAATGCCGTCGTCGCCTATTTAATCTTGGGCGTTCAGGCGCCAGCGGCTGGCTTGGCGTTGATCTACGTCACCCTATTCAACCTGATCGCCCATGCCGACGTACGAACGCCATGGTGGCTGGGCTTCTTCGTGCAGCGGCCTGAGATGCACCGGCTGCACCACGAACGGGGCGTCCACGCCAGCAACTATGGCCTACCAATTTGGGACATGATCTTCGGGACCTGGCGCAATCCGCGATCCGGCTGGGTCGAATGCGGCTTTCCTGACGACAAGGAACGTCTTATCCGGCAAATGCTCATGCTGAAGGACGTGGGCGGCTGAAAGCGATCAGCCCGCGTCCCGCCACGCCTTCAGGCTCTCCATCGCGCGGATACTCATCAGGCGCTTTTTGGCCCGGCCGCGTTCCTTCAGCGGGATCTTCTTGCCCTCTTCATCGACCTTGGGCGCCTCCAGCGGGGGCAGCAGGCCGTAGTTGATGTTCATCGGCTGGAACTTCGAGCCTTCCAGATGGCCCCCGGTGATGTGTTCGACCAGGGCGCCCATGGCGGTCTCGGGCGGGGGCGGCGACAGGTCGCGGCCCAGAGCTTGCGCGGCGGCGAGGCGGCCGGTCAGCAGGCCCATGGCCGCGCTTTCGACATAGCCCTCGACCCCGGTCACCTGGCCGGCGAAGCGCAGGCGGGGCATGGCCTTGAGCCGCAGCTGCTTGTCCAGCAGCTGGGGGCTGTTCAGATAGGTGTTGCGGTGCAGGCCGCCCAGACGCGCGAACTGGGCGTTTTGAAGCCCCGGGATCATGCGGAAGGTCTCGGCCTGGATCCCGTGCTTCAGCTTGGTCTGGAAGCCGACCATGTTGAACAGGGTGCCCAGGGCGTTGTCCTGGCGCAGCTGGACGATGGCGTAGGCCTTGACCAGGGGATCGCGCGGATTGGTCAGGCCGACCGGCTTCATCGGGCCGTGACGCAGGGTCTCGCGGCCTCGTTCGGCCATGACCTCGATTGGCAGACAGCCGTCGAAATAGGGGACGTGCTCCCAATCCTTGAACTCGGCCTTGGGGCCGGTCAGCAGGGCGTCGATGAAGGCCTCGTACTGGTCCTTGTTCATCGGGCAGTTGACGTAGGCGGCGGCGTCTCCGCCCGGGCCTTCCTTGTCATAGCGCGACTGACGCCAGGCGATGTCGAAGTCGATGCTGTCGGCGTGGACGATGGGGGCGATGGCGTCGAAGAAGCTCAGGCTCTCCTCGCCGGTCGCCTTCAGGATGGCCTCGGCCAGGGCGGGCGAGGTCAGGGGGCCGGTGGCGACGATGACATTGTCCCAGTCCTCAGGCGGCAAGCCTGCGATCTCCTCACGCACGATGGTGATCAGCGGGTGGGCCGCCAGTTTCGCCGTCACGGCGGCGGAGAAGGCGTCGCGGTCCACCGCCAGGGCGCCGCCCGCCGGCACCTGATTGACGTCCCCGCAGGCCATGATGATCGAGTCCAGCGCCCGCATCTCGGCGTGCAGCAGGCCGACCGCGTTATGCTCCCAGTCGTCCGACCGGAAGGAGTTGGAACAGACCAGTTCGGCCAGGCCGTCGGTCTGGTGGGCGTCGGTCTTTACGCCGGGCACGCCGCGCATCTCGTGCAGGATGACCGGCACGCCGGCCTGGGCGATCTGCCAGGCGGCCTCCGAGCCGGCGAGGCCGCCGCCGATCACGTGGATTGGGGAAGGAGAGGGGGAAGCAGTCATCGCGGCCTTCTAGCCGCCGTCTGGCGTGATGTCATGATCCCCTGCTATGTCGGTACGGGGATATGGGGGCGTAAGCGTGAGCAGTCATCGTTATCTGCGGCTGGGTCAGGCCCTGTCGGCGGCCTTCGCGGGGCTTCCGCGCGCTTGGAAACGCGCATGGGGTGCGATCCTGGTCTGCGCTGTGGTGTGGAGTTCGGCCTATCTGGCGTTGGGGGCGGTCAGTGTGATTTGGGCGCCCTTCGGTCTGGCCGGGAGCCTGGTGCTGATCGGCGCCCTGACGCGGATCGCCGTCAGCGACGACGTCACGAGCGCGAAGCGACTGGGCCTGGGGCGCGCGGGGTTGCAGTTCGGCCTGCCGGAACTGCGTTTGCTGGGCGCCGCCTTGCTGTGCGCGGTCTTCATGGCCATGATCCTGTCCGTGGTCGCCCTGTTGCTGCTGGCGGTGTTCGGTATGGCGGGGCTCGACGCGGAGGCGATCAATCAGCGGAACTGGGCGGTGGTTGGGCCCGTGTGGAAGCTGTCGCTGTTGGCGGTCGTGACCGTTTTTGCGTTTTACGGTGTTCTGGTGATGGTCGTCCGGTTGTCGCTGTTCGCTCCGGCGACCCTGGGGCGGGGACATATGGTGTCGCTGAACAGCATGGGGATCGCCCAAGGCAGTTTCTGGCCGCTGCTGGGCGGATTGCTCGTCGTTGGTCTGCCCAAGTTCGTGCTGTTGGTGCTGACCGGCGGGGGACTGCTGTCGGGCCTTCTCGGCTGGACCGTCTGGGTGGTGGTTTTGAGCGGCCTCGAAGCGCCTCTGACGATGGCGTTCCTCGGCGCGGCTTATCGACAGCTGGAGTATTGGACCCCGCAAGGAGCGACCCATGACTAAGTCCTTTTCCATCGGCGAAGCCATGGTGACGCCTTCGCGCGTAATCCGGCGGCATCCGCTGGCGGTCTTCGCTTGGGGCTTTGTCATCATGGCTTTCAGTCTCGGCGCCGTGGCCCTGATGTTCGGCGCCCTGGCCGACTTCCCTCTGGCCGATGGCGCAGAGCCGCCGCCCGAGATGTTCGGTCAGTTGATGGCGTTTCAGGGCGTGTCCATGCTGCTGAACTTCGGCCAAATGTTCCTGGCGGTGGTCATCTGGGCCGCAACCATGCGGGCGACGCTGAGGATCGGTCAGCCGGATCGGTTCTTCTTCTTGCGAGTGGGGATGGACGAATTGCGCCTGGCGGTGGTGGGGCTGGCGTTGTTCTTCGGAGCCTATGTCGCGGTGATCATCTTGGTCATGCTGGGCTTCGCCCTCGGCTTCACCCTTTGGCAGATCAACGAGCCGGCCGCCGTGATCGCCGGCGTCGTCATGAGCCTCGCCCTGATCGTGGCGGTCGCCGTCGCTATGGCGCGGCTGTCCCTGATCGCCCCGGCGACGATGATGCTGAAACGGTTCGCCTTTGTCGAAGGCTGGACCCTCGGCAAGCGGCGAACCCTGCCGCTGCTGGGTCTGCTGGCGTGTACCTGGCTGGTCTATATGGCGCTCTACTTCGTCGCGGCATTCGTGATCATTGTCGTCCTATTCGCCAGCGGCGTCTTCGCTGGCTTCGGTCAGGGGGCGGTTCCGGAAACCTTCGGCGACTTGTTCCCGACCACTGGATCTGTGTGGGCCGTCGTCGCCCTCCTGCTGATCCTCGGCAGTTTCGTCTATGGCGTCGTGCTGACCCTGCTTAGCGCGCCGTTCGTCTCGGCCTGCCGCCAACTAATGGACGGCGCACCGAGCGACGCTCCCCAAGATGGCTTGCCGTAAGGGGACGCGGTTGACGCAATGGTCTAGAGGTATGACGAATCTGGTCTGGAGTTCGTGATGAGTTTTTCCGCCACTGAAGCGGCATTCGAAGGTTTCCGGGTGGTTCGTCGCCACCCGATGACCGCTCTGTTCTGGGGGCTGGCCTACCTGGTCCTGTTTTTGGGCATGTTCGGTCTGGGGGCGGGGCAATGGGCGGCGATCATGGCGTCAGCGGAGGCGATGGAGCAATCGTCGAATCCGTCGCCTGAAGACCTGATGGCGCTGGGCCGCGCCTATGCGGGCTTATTCGTCTGGATGGCGCCTCTGAGCCTCGTCGTCGGGGCCGTGCTTAGCGCGGCGGTGGCGCGGTCTGTCCTACGTCCGACGGAGAGCGCCTGGGGCTATCTGCGCCTCGGTATGGACGAAGTCCGGGTGCTGGCGGTCACGGTCGCGATCGCTTTGATCGTTGGTTTGTCCAGCGGGGTGTTGTTCGGACTCGTCGGAATCGCCTTCGGCATTGGGGCGGCATCCGGGCAGGCGGTGATGTACCTTCTCGCCTTGGTCCTGACACTGGGGGCGGTCGGCCTGATTGTCTGGCTGTCGGTCAAACTCTGTCTGGCTGTTCCTATTACTATGGACCGCCGAAAGTTCAGCCTTTTTGAGTCCTTCGCCGCGACCAAGGGACAGTTCTGGCCGCTTCTGGGTATGGCCCTTCTGGCAATCGTGATGAGCTTCGTCGTCAGCATCCTAGGCACGATCATTAGTGCGGGAACTGACTTGGCGACGGGCGGCGTCGCTGGACTGTCACGTTTCGACGGCCTGACCACAGGCGAGGTTCTGGCTCAGGGCTGGTCCGCTATCCTCGTGTGGTCGGTGGTCAACGCCGTTCTTTCGGCCTTGCAACTCGCGGTGCTTTACGCGCCGTTCTCGTCGGCTTGGCAGGGGCTTCGGGAACGCTGAGCGTTCGGGATTATTAGGGGGGAAGACGATATGGCGGGGATCGAGCTCTACGCGCCGAGGACGCCGCACCATCGACGCACCTGGACGGCGGCGGCTCTGGTGCTTGCTGTGGTCTTTATTGCACTGGGCCAGACCATCACCGCTGTTCCCGGCATCATGCTTGGGCTGGTCTCGATGGATGGACCGGTCGGCGGGTGGGTCGGGACCGCCTATATGCTCGCTGGGTTTGCGACCATAGCGGTGATCACCCTCATCTGGGTCGCCGTGTTCGAACGTCGCGGCTTGGCGACCATTGGCTTCAACGGTTCGGGGCTGACGCGCTTCCTGCGGGGTTACGGCATAGGCTTAGCCTTCCTGCTGGTCGTCGTGGGCGTGATCGCGGCTCTGGGCGGCTATCGGATCGAGGGCGGAGGCGCCTTTACCGCGCCGTCGATCCCAACGGCGCTCGCCCCCATTCTGGTGCTGCTACTTGGCTTCATCATCCAGGGATCGACTGAAGAGATCGTCACACGCGGCTGGCTGATGCAGGTCATTACGTCCCGCCATGGGCTGGGGTGGGGCATCGGGTTGAGCGCGGCCCTCTTCGGCCTGTTGCACGCCGCCAACATCAAGCCGTCGCCCGAACTGGTGATGGGGGTAACGAATGTGATGCTGTTCGGCGTCTTCATCGGTCTGTACGCGGCCCGCGAAGGCTCGCTGTGGGGCGTGTGTGGCTGGCATGCAGCCTGGAACTGGCTGCTGGGTCTGGGTTTCGGCCTGGAGGTGTCGGGCCAGGTGATCGAGACCAAGCCGTTGATCCTTGATCTCGCCACGCGGGCGGAACTGCCGTGGTGGGTCACAGGCGCCGCCTTCGGGCCGGAAGGCAGTATCGTCACCACGGCCGTCCTGCTGGTCAGCTCAATCGTGCTGGCAGTGCGCGGCCGCAGTGAAGACTATGGGGTCAGCGGCGCCGTCACCAGCGCCACGAACCTGGAACCCTGAAGCGGGGCGTCTAGGCCGAGGCCTTCGCCCGCTTTTTCTTGGCCGGTTCTGCCACGGATACGCCTACCGATCCGCCCAAGGCCGCGACCCGCGCCGTGCGGCGGGTCTCGTGCCGGTCCAGCACCTCCTTGAGGTATTTGCCGGTCCAGCTGGCGGTGTTGTCGGCCACCTGTTCGGGCGTTCCGACCGCGACGATTTCGCCGCCGCCCTCGCCGCCCTCAGGACCGAAGTCCAGTAGGTAGTCGGCGACCTTGATGACATCGAGATTGTGCTCGATCACCACAATGGTGTTGCCGGCCTCGACCAGTTCCTGGAGCACTTCCAGCAGTTTGCGGGTGTCCTCGAAATGCAGGCCGGTGGTTGGTTCGTCGAGGATGTAAAGGGTTCGGCCGGTGGCGCGTTTTGACAGCTCCTTGGACAGCTTGACCCGCTGGGCCTCGCCGCCCGACAGGGTGGTCGCCGGCTGGCCCACCTTGACGTAGCCCAGGCCCACCCGCTCCAGCGTCAGCATCTTGTCCCGGATCGGCGGCACGGCCTTGAAGAAGGTCGCCGCCTCCTCGACTGTCATGTCCAGCACGTCCGAGATGGACTTGCCCTTAAAGACGATCTCCAGGGTCTCGCGGTTATAGCGTTTGCCCTTGCAGACGTCGCAGGTGACGTAGACGTCGGGCAGGAAGTGCATCTCGATCTTGATGACGCCGTCGCCCTGGCAGGCCTCGCAGCGGCCGCCCTTGACGTTGAAGCTAAACCGGCCGGGGCCATAGCCGCGCGCCTTGGATTCCGGCAGGCCGGCGTACCAGTCGCGGATCGGGCCGAAGGCGCCGGTATAGGTCGCCGGGTTCGAGCGCGGGGTACGGCCGATGGGCGACTGGTCGATGTCGATGACCTTGTCGAAATGCTCCAGCCCCTCGATCCGGTCGAAGGGGGCGGGCGCCTCGGACGCATTGTTCAGGCGGCGCGCGGCGGCCTTGTATAGGGTCTCGATAGTGAAGGTGGACTTGCCGCCGCCGGATACGCCGGTGATGCAGGTGAAGACCCCGACCGGGATCTCGCCGGTGACGCTCTTGAGATTGTTGCCGCTGGCGCCGCTGATCTTAAGCATCCGCTTGCGGTCGATGGGGCGACGGCCGTCGACGGGGATTTCGATCTCGCGCTCGCCGGTCAGATATTTTCCGGTCAGGGAGTTGGGATTGGCCATGACCTCGGCCGGCGTGCCTTCGGCGCAGACCTGGCCGCCGTGAACCCCGGCGGCCGGTCCCATGTCGATGACATAGTCCGCAGTCAGGATAGCCTCCTCGTCATGCTCGACGACGAGCACAGAATTGCCCAGGTCGCGCAGCCCTTTCAGGCTTTCCAGCAGGCGGGTGTTGTCGCGCTGGTGCAGGCCGATGGAGGGTTCGTCCAGCACATAGAGGACGCCGGTCAGGCCCGAGCCGATCTGCGACGCCAGTCGGATGCGCTGGCTCTCGCCGCCCGACAGGGTGCCGGAGGATCGCGACAGCGACAGATAGTCGAGGCCGACGTTATTAAGGAACCGCAGCCGGTCGCCGATCTCCTTCAGAATGCGCCGGCCGATCTCCATCTGCTTGTCGCTTAGCGCATCTGGCAGGGCCTGGACCCAGTCGTAGGCCTTCTTGATCGACAGGGTGGAGATGTCGGCGATGTCCTGCCCCCCCACCTTGACCGCCAGGGCCTCGGGCTTCAGCCGCTTGCCGTGGCAGGCGTCGCATGGGGTCTCGGACTGATAGCGGGCCAGTTCCTCGCGCACCCAGGCGCTGTCGGTCTCGCGCCAGCGGCGCTCCAGATTGGGCAGCACGCCTTCAAACGGCTTGGAGACCTCGTACTTTCGGGCGTTGTCGTCGTAGGTGAATTTGATCTTCTCGGCGCCGGTTCCGTACAGGATGGCCTTGTGAGCCGACGCCGGAAGCTCGCGCCACGCGACGTCCATCGAGAAGCCGTAGTGGCGGCTGAGCGACTGCAGCGTCTGGGTGTAGAGGGGCGAGGGGCCGCGCGCCCAGGGGGCGACGGCGCCCTTGTGCAGGCTCTTGTCGCGGTCCGGGATCACCAGATCGGCGTCGAAGGCCAGCTTGACGCCCAGGCCGTCGCAGACCGGGCAGGCGCCGAAGGGATTGTTGAACGAGAACAGCCGCGGCTCGATCTCGCTGATCGTGAAGCCGGACACTGGACAGGCGAACCGCTCGGAAAACAGCAGGCTGCGCGGCGCGGTCTCGCCATCGGCGACGCTGGCCCATTCGGCGTTGGCGATGCCGTCGGCCAGACCGAGCGCGGTCTGCAGGCTGTCGGCGTAGCGGGCTTCCTGGTCAGGCTTGGTGACGATCCGGTCCACGACGATGTCGATGTCGTGCTTGAACTTCTTGTCCAGGGTCGGGGCTTCGTCGATGGGGTAGAACTGGCCATCGATCTTCAGCCGCTGGAAGCCCTGGCGCTGCCACTCGGCGATTTCCTTCTTGTATTCGCCCTTCCTGCCCCGAACGACGGGGGCCAGCAGCAGGATGCGTTCGCCATCGGGCAGGGCGACCAGCTTGTCGACCATCTGGCTGATGGTCTGGCTCTCGATCGGCAGGCCGGTGGCCGGCGAATAGGGCACGCCGACCCGCGCCCACAGCAGGCGCATATAGTCGTGAATCTCAGTCACCGTGCCGACGGTCGAGCGCGGGTTCTTCGACGTCGTCTTCTGCTCGATGGAGATGGCCGGCGACAGGCCCTCGATCAGGTCCACGTCCGGCTTGCCCATCAGCTCCAGGAACTGGCGGGCATAGGCCGACAGGCTCTCGACATAGCGCCGCTGGCCTTCGGCGTAGATGGTGTCGAACGCCAGGGAGGATTTGCCCGAACCCGACAGGCCGGTCATCACCACCAGCTGCTCGCGCGGGATGTCGAGGTCCACGCCCTTGAGGTTATGCTCGCGGGCGCCGCGAACGCGGATGAAGTTGTGTTTTTCGGTCATGCGGTCCGGGAAACGCCGAGAGGAGCCGGAGGGCTCCGGCGCGACATCGCTATATGGGGATGAATCGCGGGATTGAAGCAAGAACAATGTGTGAACATTGCGACGCCCGGCGCCCGGCGCACCTGAGCCGGGTGATCTAATCGGGGGTCCACGCCTGGGCCGGCCGCATGAACCGCTCGTCCTTGGCCAGCATCACTCCTTTGGCCGTGGCGATCCCCAACTCCAGGCTCTGCGCGATGCGGCGGGCGCGCTCGATGAAATGACGTGCGGCGACGGGCGGGCACAGGTCGCGGGCAGTTTCGACGAAGATCTCCAGCCAGCGGTCGAAATGCCGGGCGTCGATGGGCAGGGGAAGGTGTTTCGGCATCGGTCGGCCCTGATAGACGCCGGTCGACAAGGCCACCGACGACCAGAACAGCTTCATTTGGGTCAGATGGGGAGCCCAGTCGGCGACACGGTCCGCGAAGATCGGGCCAATCAGCCGATCGTCCCGCACGCGGGCGTAGAAGGTGTCGACCAGGGCGTCGATCATCGCCTCGTCTATGCCTGTCTCGTCACGCAAACGCTGGACGGCTGCCTCGCGGCGGGCGGCGGCTCCGGCGGGATCTTCGATGCGGAAGCGACTTTCCATAAGGCGGGGAATAGCCGGGCGTTGAAGAACACGCCACTGGACGATCTGTCCGGCTTCACGCGGGCGTGTTCAACGTCAGACTTGCGCATTGCAGGATTACGACCCATCCTCCTTGCTCTGACGCGTTTTGCAGAAGGTTTGACGATCATGATCATCGCATTGGCCACCGGTTCCGCCCTGTCCGCCATGCTGCTCGTGATCCTTCATGCCAACCAGCCCAAGCCGAAGCGCGTCCCCGTCCGCGCTCGCGACCCTCGACAAGGTCGCCGCTAGAACGCCCGCTGGCGTTACGCTTTTCGATAATCTGAGCCTGACGTTCGGGCCGGAGCGCACCGGCGTCGTCGGTCGCAACGGGACGGGCAAGAGCACGCTGCTGCGTTTGATCTCGGGCGACCAGCGGCCGGCCGAGGGCGCAGTGATGCGCGTCGGGACGGTCGGCGTGCTGGACCAGCGCCATGATCCGGCGCCCGCAGAGACGGTCGCCGAGACGCTGGGTGTCGGCGAAGCCCTGGCGGTGATCGCGCGGATTCTGGGCGGCGGGGGCGACGCCGAAGATCTGGCGGCCGCCGACTGGACGTTGGAGCTGCGGATCGCCGAGGTCCTGGCCGAGGTCGGATTGGCGGCTTTGTCCATGGAACGCGCGACGATCAGCCTTAGCGGAGGTGAACACACCCGGCTGCGGCTCGCCGGCCTGCTGCTGGCGCGGCCGGACCTGATCCTGCTGGACGAGCCGACCAATCATCTGGATGTCGAAGCGCGGCGACGGGTCGCCGAGGTGCTGAGCCGCTGGCAGGGCGGGGCAGTGGTGGTGAGCCATGACCGCGATCTGCTGCGGCGCATGGACCGGATCGTCGAGGTCTCCAGCCTGGGCGTCGCCGTCCACGGCGGGAACTACGACCTCTACGCCGAGCGCAAGGCGACCGAGCGGGCGGCTGCGGAGCGCGATCTGGCGAGCGCCGAGCGGACGGTCGCCCGCGTCGGGGCGGGCGCCCAGCGCCGTACGGAGATGAAGGCGAGGCGCGACGCAGCCGGGCGGCGCAAGGGCGCCAAGGGCGACATGCCGAAGATCCTGATCGGCGCGAGGGCGGAGCGAGCCGAGAACAGCGGCGCCGGCGATCGGCTGCTGGCGGCGCGGCAAGCCGCAGAGGCGGAGGCGGTTCTGGCGCTGGCGCGCGAGCGGGTGGAGCGCATCCGCGCCCTGTCGATCCCCATGCCGTCGAGCGGGCTGACGCCCGGCCGGACCTTGCTGGTGCTGGACGATGCGACCTGGGAGGCGCCGCAGGGGCGCACTGTAGTGGGGCCGGTCAGCCTGCGGCTGACGGGGCCGGAACGGGTCGCGATCACAGGGCCGAACGGGGCCGGGAAGACGACCCTGCTGCGGCTGATCCAAGGGGCGCTGGAGCCGACAACCGGAAGGGTGGAACGGCTGGGCCGGGCGGTGCTGCTGGATCAGGAGGGCGCGATTTTGAAACCCGATGAAACCCTGATCGAAGCCTGGCGACGGCTCAATCCTGAAGGCTCGGTCAACGACGCCCAGGCGGCGCTGGCGCGGTTCCTGTTTCGGAACATGGCGGCGCATCGCGAAGTCGGCGAGTTGTCGGGGGGCGAGCGGCTGCGGGCGGCCCTGGCCTGTGTCATGACCGGGGCGGCGGCGGCGCAGCTGCTGATTCTGGACGAGCCGACCAATCATCTCGATCTCGACTCGGTGGCCGCCGTGGAAGCCGCGCTGCGGGCCTATGACGGCGCCCTTGTCGTCGTCAGTCATGACGCCGACTTTCTGGACGCCATAGCGATCGAGCGAACGATCGCCCTCTAGTCGACTTCGCCCGTCTGGCGCAGTCCCTCCCACAGGGCGATGCCTGCGGTGACCGACAGGTTCAGCGAACGCGCTTCAGGGCGGAGCGGAATCACCACGCGGGCGTCGACGGCGGCATGGACATAGTCTGGCGCGCCGGAGGTTTCCTTGCCGAATAGAAGCGTGTCGTCGGCGTGAAAAACAAAATCGGACATGGACGTAGCGCCCCGTGTGGTGAACAGAATCAGCCTACCGGGGGGACGGTCGCGCTGAAAAGAATCCCAATCCGCATGGCGGCGCATGTGCGACAGGGGGCCGTAATCCAGGGCCGCCCGCTTCATGGCGCGGTCGTCAAAACGGAAGCCTGTAGGCTCCACGATATGCAGCTCGACCCCGAAACAGGCCGATAGCCGGATGCAGGCGCCGACGTTCTGAGGAATGTCAGGTTGAAAAAGGGCGAGACGCATTCTAATCCCTAGATATACGCGACCTGGGGGTTTGTCGCGGTCTGTATGCGAACGTTTCGCAAGAAACGTCAGCGACTTGCGGTCATAGGCCGCAAATACAGGCCGGGGGGAATACTGGGTCTCGGTTTTAGGGGTCGTGCCGCAAAAGAGGAGCGCCAATAGAGGCGGTCCCGGCGGTCTTCGAGAGGTGAAACGTGGCCGAAACGGGTGTGATTCCGGAAGGCGAGGGCGATCCGAATCGCCGCGACTTCATCCATATCGCAGCGGGCGCCGCTGCGGTCGGCGCCGGGGCGATGATCGCCTGGCCGCTGATCAACCAGATGAACCCCGCCGCCGACACCCTGGCCCTGGCTTCGATCGAGTTCGACCTGACCAAGGTTCAGGAAGGCCAGCAGGTCGTCATCAAATGGCAGGGTAAGCCGGTGTTCGTGCGCTATCGCACCCCGGCCGAACTGCAGAAGGTCGTGACCGAGGGCGCGGTGGGCAGCCCGCCGCAAACCGACGCGGAACGCACCAAGTCCGGACATGAAAAATATCTGGTCGTAGTCGGTTCCTGCACGCACCTAGGCTGTGTGCCGACCTTCAACGCTGGCGACTACGGCGGCTGGTTCTGCCCCTGCCACGGCTCGCACTATGATGCGTCCGGGCGGATCAGAAAGGGGCCCGCGCCCCTGAACCTGATCGTGCCGGACTACGAATATACGTCCGACACCCGCGTAAGAATCGGTTGAGGGCGAGGGGGAGGATATGAGCGAACACGAATCCACCTACGTCCCGAAAACGGGCGTCGAGAAGTGGCTGGACACCCGGCTGCCGATCATCCGCTTCGGCGCCGACTACATGTCGCTGCCGACACCCAGAAATCTAAACTACTGGTGGACCTTCGGCGGCATCCTGGCCCTATGCCTGATGACGCAGATCGTCACCGGCATTGTTCTGGCCATGCACTATACGCCGCACGTTGACATGGCTTTCGCCTCGGTCGAGCGGATCATGCGCGACGTCAACGGCGGCTGGCTGATCCGCTACGTCCACGCCAACGGCGCGTCGATGTTCTTCATCGCCGTCTATCTGCACATGCTGCGCGGCCTCTACTACGGCTCGTACAAGGCGCCGCGCGAGATGATCTGGATCATCGGCTGCGTGATCTTCTTCCTGATGATCGCCACCGCCTTCCTGGGCTACGTCCTGCCCTGGGGCCAGATGTCCTTCTGGGGCGCCGAGGTGATCACCAATCTGATCGGGGCCATTCCGGTGATCGGGGAGCCGATCCTGATCTGGCTGCGCGGCGGACCGGCGATCGACAATGCGACGCTGAACCGCTTCTTCTCGCTGCACTATCTGCTGCCCTTCGCCATACTGGGCTGCGTCGTCCTGCACCTGTGGGCGCTGCACTCGGCGGGGCAGAACAATCCGGTCGGCATCCTGATCCCCAAGGATCGCACCAAGAAGGACATGCTGCCCTTCCACCCTTATTTCACGCTGAAGGACGGGTTCGCGATCATCCTGTTCCTGCTGCTGTTCGCGATCTTCGTCTTCTATCAGCCGAACGCCCTGGGCCACGCCGACAACTATATCCCGGCCAACCCGCTGCAGACGCCGGCCCACATCGTGCCCGAGTGGTACATGCTGCCCTTCTACGCCATCCTGCGCGCCATCCCGGACAAGTTCGGCGGCGTGGTGGCCATGTTCAGCGCCATCGGCGTGCTGTTCGTCCTGCCTTGGCTGGATACGTCCAAGGTCCGGTCGATGCGCTATCGGCCGACCATGCGGTCCTTCTTCTTCATCTTCTTGGTGGTCGGCGTGGGCCTGGGCTGGTGCGGCGGACAACTGCCTGACGCGCCGGTCATTCCGGGGTTCGGAGGCGTGGTGCTGCTGGACGGCAATCTGAACTCCTACCTCTGGCTGACGCGCCTGTTCACGGCCTACTACTTCCTGTTCTTCCTGGTGATCATGCCGTTCGTCGGTCTGAAGGAGACGCCCCTGCCGATCCCGGCGACCATTTCCGAACCGGTCCTGACTGGTGCGGACGCGATGCCGGCGCTCGCTCCGGCCTCGCCCGAGAAGAAGGGGTGAGGGCCATGATGACCATGAAAATTACCGTCTCGATGACCAGACTCATCGCCTCGGCGGCCGTAGCTGTAGGCCTTCTGGCAGCAGCTCCCGCCTTGGCGGCTGGCGGTGCGGCTCATCCGCGCTCGGGCGGGTTCAGTTTCGAGGGGCCGTTCGGGGGCTATGATCAGGGCCAGCTGCAGCGCGGCTACAAGGTCTACCAAGAGGTCTGCGCCGCCTGTCACAGCATGAACCTGATGCACTACCGCAATCTGGGCGACCGCCACGGGCCGTTCTGGAATCCCAAATATCCGAACCCGAACGACAATCCGGTGGTGAAGGCCTTGGCCGCCGAGGTGCAGGTGCCGGATATCGACAGCGAGACCGGCGAGCCGATCCAACGCGATGCGACCCCGGCCGACAAGTTCCGAAGCCCCTATCCGAACGCCACGGCGGCGGCGGCGGGCAATGGTGGAGCGGCGCCGCCCGATCTGTCGGTCATGGCCAAGGCCCGTCACGACGGCGCCAACTACATCTACTCGCTGCTGTCGGGCTATCGCGCGGCGCCGGCGGGACTGCAGATCCGCGACGGTCAACACTACAACCCCTACATGGCCGGGGACTTGACGCCCTTCTGGACCGGGGACAAACACCACGTGCCAGAAGGCGGCTTCATCGCCATGCCGCCGCCGCTGCGGAACGGCCAGGTGACCTATGACGACGGCTCGCCGCAGACGGTGGACCAGTATGCCAAAGACGTCGCGGCCTTCATCGCCTGGACGTCGGAACCCAAGATGGTCGAGCGCAAACAGGCCGGGTTCGGCGTTATCCTGTTCCTGCTGATCTTCGCGGGCGTCACCTACGCCAGCTATCGCCGCGTCTGGAAGGGCGTCGCCCACTAGGCGTCGGCTTCCCGCTCCAGATCATCAGTCCGCCGAAGTCCGCTTCGGCGGGCTTTTGTTTGCGACAAAAGGCGCGTGACCTGGAATCGACACGGTGGGTTTCGCCCCCTAGGGTCGGCGACTTCATTCGCGGCTGTGGGGCCTAGTGTTCATGCGTATCGTCTCGTCTTTCGCCGCCGTGCTGCTGGCCGGCGTCACCCTGTCCGCCTGCGCCACCGCCAGTGTGGATCAGGCCGCGCCGGTCTTCGACTCTGCGCGGATTTCGGAGGATATTCGCGTCCTGTCGAGTGACGCCTATGAAGGACGCGGCATCGCCACGCCGGCCGAAGAGAAGGTCGTCCAGTATCTGAGCGCGCAATATGCGGCCGCCGGCTTCGAACCGGGCGGGCCGAACGGTCAGTGGACCCAGGACGTGATTCTGAACCGCTTCGTGCAATCCAATGTCCGCGCCTCGCTGAAGCTGGGGGACTGGAGCCTGCCGATGACCCAGGGGCGGGAGGTCGCCATCTCGACCCGCCGTCCGGCCCAGCATGTCAGCCTGAAGGACGCGCCCCTGGTCTTCGTCGGCTACGGCATTACGGCGCCCGAGCGGAACTGGAACGACTTCAAGGGCCAGGACTTGCGCGGCAAGATCCTTGTCGTCCTGGTCAATGACGCCGATTTCGACGAGCCGGCGCTGAACACCTTCGGCGGCAAGGCCATGACCTACTACGGCCGCTGGACCTACAAGTACGAGGAGGCCGCCAAGCACGGAGCGGCGGGCGTCCTGATCGTGCATGAGACGGCGCCGGCCTCGTACGGCTGGGCGACCGTCGCCAACTCGTGGGGCGTGCCGCAGTTCGACATCCTTAGGCCCAATGCGGCGGCCGAGCGCGTGCCGATGGAGGGCTGGATCCAACGCGATGTGGCGGTGGACCTGTTCCGCCGCGCGGGGTTGGACTTCGAGGCGCTGAAGGTCCAGGCGCGCAGCCGCGACTTCCAGCCCGTGGCCCTGCCTGGCGCCGGCTTCTCGACCGACTTCGACGTGGCGACCAACCAGGTCACCAGCCACAATGTGATTGCGCGCCTGCCGGGCACGACCCATCCAGACGAGACGGTGCTCTACACCGCACACTGGGACCACATCGGCATGGGCGAGCCGGACTCGACGGGCGACCGGATCTTCAACGGCGCCGTCGACAACGCTTCGGGCACTGCCGGCCTGCTGGAACTGGCGCGGATGTATGGACGCAGCCCCCGTACCGAACGGTCGGTGGTGATGATCAGCTTCACCGCCGAGGAAAGCGGCCTGCTGGGTTCGGAATATTATGCCGTGAACCCGGTCTATCCGCTGGCCAAGACGGTGGGCGGTTTCAACATGGATTCGATGAACGTCTATGGCCGCGTCGCAGAGTTGGGGGTCACCGGCTACGGCCAGTCCGACTTCGACGAGCGGCTGGCGGCGGCGATCCAGGCGCAGGGCCGCACCCTGGCGCCGGACTACGAGAATGCGGCCGGCACCTATTATCGCTCAGACCACTTCCCCTTGGCCAAGCGCGGGGTGCCGATGGCCTATGCCGGCAGCCGGGGCGACTTCCGTGACGAGCCGATCGCCCAGCGTCAGGCCGATCGCGCCGAATACGGCGCCAAACGCTATCACCAGGCGGCGGACGAGTGGTCGCCGGACTGGGACTATCGCGGCATGATCGAGGATCTGACGATCTTCTATGACGTGGGCCGCAGCCTGGCCAATGGTCGTGACTGGCCCGAGTGGAAGACGGGCTCCGAATTCGCTCCCGTACGCGCCACGACGGCGGCCCAGCGCCGCTGAGGCCTATCGACGTGCCGACGCCGGACGACGACGTTGTGCCGGCTCCCAATCCTTGTCTCGAGCATCTGTGATGATTTTCCGTCGTTCTCCCTTGGTCGCCCTGGCGGCGCTTGTTCTGGCCGCCTGCGCTGGTTCGCCGGTCGATGCGCCGCCCGCAGCGCGATTGGACGCCTTCGCCACCGCCTCTGCTGCGACGCCGCAGTTCAGCGCCCAGCGCCTGTCCGACCACATCAAATACCTGGCCTCAGACGAGCTGGAGGGGCGGTTCCCCGGCTTGATCGGCGAGCAACTGACCCTGGCCTATTTGCAGCGTCAGTATGAGTCGATCGGACTGGAACCGGGCGGACGCGCCGGGGCGTGGCTGCAACCCGTCGATCTGGTCCGGTTTACGCCTGAGCGCGCGCCGACGGCCGCCTGGACCGGCGCCGACGGCGTTAGCCATGTCCTGATCTCGGGCGCCGACATCACCTTGCGCGCCGGACCGGCCGACCCGACGGTCAAGATCGAAGGCGCGCCTTTGGTCTTCGCCGGCTATGGCATCGTGGCGCCCGAGCGGGGGTGGGACGACTATGGCGACGCCGACCTGACGGGCAAGGTGGTGGTGATCCTGCGCGCCCAACCCGACGCCTTGGGAGCCGATCCCAACTTCTACGGCTCGGGCACGCACAAGACCCAGGAGGCGCTGAAGCGCGGTGCGGTGGGGGTGATTAGTCTTCAGGAAAGCGATGGCCGCTGGCGTCGCGCCGTCGGGGGCGCATCGCGGCCGCAGATGACCGTGAAGGGCGCCAAGGACGCCCGGTTCACTGGATCTATCAGCCCGGCGACGGGGACGGCGATAGGGGGAGACGTTCTGACCGAGGCCCTGGCCCGCGCCAAGGTCGGCGGGCTGGGCGGGGTGGTGGACCTGGGGGCGCGGCTGGATGTCGATATCGCCGAGACGACCGAGGTCATCCACTCGAACAATCTGCTGGCGAAGATCCCGGGCACGACGCGGCCGAACGAATATGTCGTCTATTCCGCGCACTGGGATCACGTCGGCAAGGCCAGGGAGCCGAACGCCGACGGCGACGCCATCTATAACGGCGCCTGGGACAATGCCTCTGGCACGGCGGGTCTGATCGAGATGGCGCGGGCCTTCAAGGCGGGGCCGGCGCCGGAGCGGACGGTGGTCTTCCTGCACGTCACGGCCGAGGAGCAGGGGCTTTTGGGTTCCGAAGCCTACGCCGCCGATCCGGTCTATCCGTTGGCGAAGACGGCGGCCGACATCAATATCGACATGCTGCCCTTCACGCCGGCGACGCGGGATGTGGCGGTGTTCGGTGTCGGCAAGTCGGAGTTGGAGGACATCCTGGGCCGGTTCGCCGCCGTCCAAGGGCGCGTGGTTACGGGCGACGGCTATCCGCAGGAGGGATTCTACTACCGCTCCGACCATTTCAACTTCGCGGCGGGCGGGGTGCCGGCCCTGATGCCGTGGACCGGTCGAGATTTCGTCGAGGGCGGCATGGAGGCGGGCACGCCCTATTACGAAGCCCAGATGGGCCGCTATTACCACAAGCTGACGGACGAGTGGCGGGCCGACTATGATTTCACGGCGGCGCTACAGAACCTGGACCTGCTATACCGGCTTGGGCTGACGGTGGCGGATAGCGAGACCTGGCCTGCATGGAAGCCGACGGCGGAATTCAACGCCCTTCGCGACGCGACGGCGGACCAACGTCGGGAGTGAAGTCGTCGCGACGGGGCGGCGATGCGATTGAACCTTGACCATGGTCGCCGCGTTCCCGTGCGATGAAATCCGCTTCGCTTTCCGGGCTCGCCATCGCCGCCGTTGTTCTGAGCGCCTGTGGCGAGCATCAGGTCAATCCGCCGGACCAACCTGCGGCGCCCCTGCGGAGTGCTGAGGCTATGCAGGCGGTGGAGCCGCCTGGACCCTCGTCGCTGGCCTCGCGGGGACCGCGCAGCTTTGTGGGCGTATGGGCGGCCAATCCCGCCTGGTGTGCACGGCCTCAGGGAGAGCGTCAGCCGATCACGATCACGCCCCTGCGCTTTGAAGGCTATGAGAACCATTGCGACATCGCGCGGATAGACGAGACGCCCAATGGCTATGTGGCGACTCTGGCCTGCCAAGCGGAAGGCCAGGCGAGGACGGAACGGGTTCATATGACCGCCAGCGGCGAGGTGATGAACCTGACTTATATCGACCGGGACATGACGACGGTGAAACTCGCCCGCTGCCCTGGATCGCCAAAGGCGCCCGACCCTGCCAATCCGCTGCAAGACATGATCAAGAAGGGTCGGTAAGGCCCACTATCGATGACCCGAGCTGTCAATGGACAGGTCGAAGCCTTCCATCGGGACGATGCCGTTAGGCGCGGTGACCATTCAGTCGTCGCGCGCGTGGCAACATTTTAAGTAGATGTAGCTAAGTAGGGCTACCTATATTTTTCTATTTATAATTCAAAAGTCGCCGTTTTATCCAGTCATTAACTTGTGGAGGTATGATTTCGATCAAAATATGTCCAGCGTGGAGAAGCGCCGTGCGAGTAAAGCCAGTATTTTTTGCCATCTTCCCCGTGGTTGCTGCTTCAACTTTCACTTCAGCGCGGGCGTCTGAACCCGAAGTGGGATCCGGCGAGGTCGTCGTGACCCAGCCGCAGACCTCGACCGCGTCGCCTCCCGCCCCGGCGAAGGCCCAGCAGGTTTTCTCGACGGGTGTTGCTCGCGGGCGTGATCCGCTGGACAGCGCGACCTCGACAAGCGCGCTGGGACAGGACGCAATCCAGGTGCTCGGGGCCCGTTCACTGGGCGACATCCTGCGGAACATCCCTGGGGTCCGGACCGAGTCGTCGACCGGCGACGGTAGCTCCGCCTACACGATCCGCGGGCTTCCGCTTGCGTCCGGCGGCTCCAAGTACATGCAGATCCAGGAGGACGGCCTGCCCGTCCTCGAGTTCGGCGACTTCTTCAATGGGGCGACGGACATCTTCATTCGCGCCGACTTCAATTTGGCGGCGGTGGAAGCGATCCGAGGCGGTTCGGCTTCGACCTTCGCCTCGAACTCGCCGGGTGGGGTCATCAACCTGATCTCAAACACGGGCGACGTCGAAGGCGGCGCCGTCCAGGTGACTACCGGGCTGGACTACGACAGCAACCGGGTGGACTTCCGCTACGGCGGCCCCATCACCGACACCCTGCGCTTCCATATGGGCGGCTTCTATCGCTCGGGCGAGGGGCAGCGCGACGCCGGCTTCAGGGCCTACGAGGGCGGTCAGTTCAAGTTCAACCTCACCAAGACCTTCGCGAATGGCTATGTTCGCCTGTCTGGAAAATATCTGGACGACCGGTCGCCTCATTATCTGCCTGGCCCGGTCCGGATTACCGGCACGAACGACAATCCCCATTTCGGCAGCTTCGAGGGCTATGACGTCCGTCGCGACTTCATGATGTCGGGCCATCTGGGCGATGTTGTCACGCTGGATGCCGATAATAATCCCGCCGTCCTTCGACGCAGTCAGGGACAGGACGCCCACGTCCGATCAATCGGGGTTGAATCCCGCTTCGACGTGCGCGACTGGACCATCATCCACCGCGCCCGCTACTCCGAAGTCTCCGGCGGCACGACCCGCAACCTGGTCTCCGCCATCTATTCCGGCAGCGCCATGCCGGCCTCGCTGGGCGGCGGAGCAGGGACGTTCACCTATGCGACCGGGCCGAACAAGGGGCAGGTTATCGCCGACCTCGGGGCCATCAACGGCAACGGGCTAGTGGTGGCCTCGGCGCTGAACCGGGTCGACTCTAGCGACCTTGGCAATGTCATCAGCGACCTTCGTGCGACCCGGGTCTTCGCCGTGCAAGGCGGGGAACTGACTCTGACCGGCGGGCTGTATAATTCTACCCAGAGCTACAGAAGCGATTGGCTGTACTCGAACCACCTGCAAGACATCGCCGGGGGCGGTCAGTCCGCCCTGATCAACTATACGACCCCCGCCGGCGTGCTGCAGTCCCAGGACGGCTATCGCGGCTTCAATCGTTCAGGCAGCACCGCCTTCTTCCGGCGGAGGTACGATGTCGATTACGACATCGCTGCGCCCTATGGCTCGATCAACTACCGGCTCGGGCGGATCGCGGTTGGAGCCAGCGTCCGCTATGACGCCGGGCAGGTGAACGGCCAACTGTACGGGGCCGATCTGGGCGGGGGGCGAGTCGGCATCCTGCCGGTCGACTTCAACGGCGACGGCGTCATCTCGCCAGCGGAAACACGCACCGCCTTCACGCCGCTCGATCGGCCGGCGCCGGTCGACTACAGCTACGATTACGTCAGCTATTCTACCGGCATCAACTTCCGGGTGTCGGAGCCGTTCGCCCTGTTCGCTCGGTATAGCCGGGGCGCGCGGGCGGGGGCGGACAAGGTGCTGTTCTCGAGCAAGGTCAGTATGACCGACGGCAGTATGCCCGATCCGGAAGACGGCTATGACATCGTCGAACAGCTGGAAGGCGGGTTCAAATACCGCACGCCTTCGCTGACGGTGAACGTCACCGGCTTCTCGGCCGATACGGAGGATACCAACGTCCAGGCCGGGGCCATCACCACCGACCGGGAATACACCGCCTATGGCGTGGAGACAGAGGCCGCCTATCGTCGGGGGCCTTTCAGCCTGACGGGCGGGGTCACCTGGACCCAGGCCGAGATTGTGAACGACAAGTTCAACGCCGCCGTGGCCGGCATGGTCCCCCGTCGCCAGCCCGACTTCATCTTCCAGGCCAGCCCGCAGTATGACAGCCGCAAGGTCTCGGTGGGGGCCAATATCATCGGCACGACCAGCAGCTGGGTGCAGGACGTCAATCAGATGAAGATGCCGGGCTATGTGCTCGTCAACGCCTTCGTTCAGTACCGTCCTAGGGAGCGGGTCCAGCTGATGCTGGACGCCAACAACCTGTTCGACGAGGTCGCCTTCATCGAGATCACGACCCCGTCCGTGCCGGCGAACGGGATCGGTCTGGGGCGGGCCGCCAACGGTCGCACCGTCAACCTCTCGCTACGCTATGATTTCTGATCGCGGCGAGACCGATCATGAAAAGCCCCCGCCGCTGGTGCGACGGGGGCGATCGGGTGTTCAGCGTGTGGGGCGACCGCTTAGTTGAACAGGAAGTTCATCACGTCGCCGTCCTTGACGACATAGGTCTTGCCTTCGGCGCGCAGCTTGCCCGCTTCGCGCGCCTTGGCCTCTCCGCGCAGGGCGACGAAGTCGTCGAAGGCGATGGTTTCGGCGCGGATGAAGCCCTTTTCGAAGTCGGTGTGGATGACGCCGGCCGCCTGGGGCGCGGTGTCGCCGACATTGATGGTCCAGGCGCGGGCCTCTTTGGGGCCGACCGTGAAATAGGTCTGAAGACCCAACAGCTTGTAGGCCTCGCGGATCAGACGGTTCAGGCCGGGTTCTTCCAGACCCAGGGTCTCGAGGAACTCCTTCTGCTCCTCGTCGTCCAGGACCGCGATTTCGGACTCGATCTGGGCCGAGATGACGACCGAGTTGGCGTTGTCCGTGGCGGCGCGTGCGGCGACCTTGTCCGACAGCTCATTGCCCTTGTCGGCCGAACCTTCCTCGACGTTGGCGACATAGAGGGCAGGCAGGGCGGTCAACAGTTGCAGCATGTGCCAGGCCTTGGCGTCCTCCTTGGACACCTCGGCGGTGCGAGCGGGCTTGCCGGCGTTCAGTTGGGCCAGGGCCAGATCGACCAGTTTCAGCGTCAGGCCGGACTCCTTGTCGCCGCCCTTGGCGCGCTTCTCCAACTGGGGCCGGCGGCGCTCCAGGCTTTCCATGTCGGCCAGCATCAGCTCGGTCTCGATGATCTCCAGATCGGCGATCGGATCGATGCGGTTTTCGACGTGGGTGATGTCGTCGTCGACGAAGCAGCGGGCCACGAAGGCCACGGCGTCGCAGTCGCGGATATTGGCCAGGAACTGGTTGCCCAGGCCTTCGCCCTTGGACGCGCCGCGCACCAGGCCGGCGACATCGACGAAGGTGATGCGGGCGGGGATGATCTCCTTGGACCCTGCGATCTCGGCCAGGGCGTTCAGACGCGCCTCGGGCACGGCCACGTCGCCGGTATTCGGCTCGATGGTGCAGAACGGATAGTTGGCCGCCTGGGCCGCCGCCGTCTTGGTCAGGGCGTTGAACAGGGTGGACTTGCCGACGTTGGGCAGGCCGACGATCGCGACTTTAAGAGCCATGGTATTCCTCGTGAGCGCGAGCCTTTAGCGGGTTCGATCCCGTTTGTCAGGCTCGCGCTGCAAAAGGCGTCAGTGGGCGCTGTGATCCATGCCCGCCATGGCCGCCATTGCGGGCTGGCGTACCGCCGCCTGAACCGTCACCTGGGGCGCCGAGGCGAACGTCAGGGTGATGGGCACGGTCTCGCCGGCGACCAGGGGCGCGGTCAGGCCGATCAGCATCAGGTGATTGCCGCCGGGCGCCAGGCCGACCGCCTGACCGGCCGGCAGCGGCAGGCCCTCGGTCAGCTGGGCCATCTTCATCATGCCGTTCTCGGTCTTCATCTCGTGGACCTGAAGCTCGGCCGCGCGGGGGCTGGCGCCGCCGGTCAGGCGGTCGTCGGTCGCGGCGGTCAGGGTGACGTAGCAGCCGCCGGCCTTGGCTCCGTTCGGCGACGGGCGGCACCAGGCGTCGGCGGCGGTCACGACAGCGGCCGTCGCCTCAGCGGCAGGGGCAGGCTTGTCCGCCGGCGGGTTGCAGGCCGCCAGAATGAGGGCGACGGCGGCGAGGGACAGATGGGTTTTCATGGCGTCGGTTCTTTCAGGAAACGGCGGGACGACGCCGGATCATCGGCCGCACGGCTCGATCGAGCAATACGGCGAAGACCAGGCTTAGGCCCGTCAGGGGATAGAGGAGGGCAAGTGGCAGGACGATGCCCAGGACAGCGGCGCGGACGCGCGGTCCGGGCGGGGCGGGCGGGCCGCCCAGGCGCAGGCGCGACAGGTTCGGCGGGCGGCGCTTCCACCACATGATCAGGCCGCTGATGGACAGCAGCCAGACGCCGATACAGCCCAGCAGCATGATGATGCGGTTCACCTGTCCAAACTGGGTGCCTTGGTGGGTGTAGATGCCCCATTCGATGGCCTTGGCGCCGACGCCGAACCGGTCGTAGCCGAGGTCGGCCAGCAGGCGCCCCGAGGCGGCGTCGATGTACAGGGACCGGCTGTCCTGGACCCGGCGGGCCTGGGTCGTGATCGTATAGGCCGTGCCGCCGGCGGCGGGGATGTTGACGGCGTAGGGCCGGGCCAGACCGGCGTCGTCGGCGGCTTTCAGCACCCGATCCAGCGCGCCGTGGCCCGCGTGGTCGTGGGTCATGACCATGCCGTCCATGGCCCAACCGGCGCCGATGGGCTGGTCATGATGTTCGGCGCGCTGCCAGGCCCCCGCGACCGGCGCCGGGGGGCGGCCCAGACCGCTGGACTTGACCGCGTCCATGACCGTGTCGCCCCAGAAGGCCGACCAGGGCATGCCGGTGACCGCCAGGAACAGCACGACCCCGCCGACATAGACGCCGGTCAGGGCGTGCAGGTCGCGCCAGAAGGGGCGTCGTCGTGTGTCGTTCGTCTGGGGCGAGAAGGTCGCCACGGCCCGTCCGCGCGGCCACCACAGATAGAGGCCGGTGGCGAACAGTATGATGGTCCAGCCCGCCACGATCTCGACTAGGATGTTGAACGGCCGACCCAGCAGGGTCAGGCTGTGGGTCTTCTTGACCAGTTCCATGAAGCCGCCGGCGGGAATGACGCCGGTCGCGCGGCCTGTGTGCGGATCGACGAAGACCGTCTTCTGCACCCCGTCGGGCCGATCCACGCGCAGGCGGACGGCCTGGTCTTTCCGGGCGGGCATGACCAGATTGGCGACCCGACCGCCGCCGGCGACCTGGGCCGCCGAGGCCACCCAGGTTTCCGGCGCGGTCTGGGTTTGGGCCGCCGGCACGCGGATCATGTCGCGATAGAGGGCGCCGTCGATCTCGTCCTTGAACAGATAAAGGCCGCCCGTCAGGGCCAGCAGCATCAGCACGGGCATGACGAAGACGCCGGCGTAGAAATGCCAGCGCCAGACGGCCCGGTAGGCGCCGGACAGATCGTCCGGCGCCTGGATTGCGGCCTTCCCGGCCATCAGTAGCTCATCCTGACGCCGACATAGGCCGAGCGGCCCTCGCCGGGGAAGAAGACGGCGGTGGATATGCTGGGCAGGCTGGCGTTGGTCACGGCGCTGAAGTTCGAGATATAGGCTTCGTCGAACAGGTTGCGGACGTCGGCGAAGACGGTCAGGCCTCGCCGTACCGTCCAGCCCATGTTCAGGTTCGCCACCGTATAGGCAGGCGACTTCAACTTGTTGGCGTAGTCGACCCAGGAATCCGCCATCGACCATTCCACGCTGGGCGCCACGAACCAGCCGGCCGAGTGATCATACCGCAGTTCGGCCCGGTACAGATGAGGCGGCACGACCGGCAGGTCATTGTCGCCGTACTTGCTGTCTCCGTCGAAGAAGAAGTCCGAGAAGGCGTAGGTCTGGCGCAGGCGCCACTGCGGTGCGATCCGCCAGTCGAGTCCAGCCTCGATGCCCTGGTGCACGGTCTGGTCGGCGTTGAAGGTGGCGGTGGTGCCTTGGGCGGCGTTTACGACGTAGTTCAGCAGCTCATGGTCCAACTCGGCGCGATAGGCGGTGACGTCCCATGTCACCGGGCCGCGGCGGCCGCGCGTGCCGACTTCCCAGGTCACGGCTTCCTGCGGGACCAGGGGCAGATAGCCGCTGGCGGTCGGCGACAAGGCCGAGAAGTTGGGCGGCTCGACCGAGCGGGTGACATTGGCGAAGACCTGATCGCCTTCCTCGCTTTCCCACAACAGGCCGGCGCGGGGGGCGAACCAGTCAAACGTCTTATCGACGGTCAGGTCGATCGTGCCGGCGACGCCGGGGACCACATAGCTTTGATAGTCGCGCTCAGCGCGGCCCCAGGTTCCCCCGGCGACCAGGGCCAGGCGGTCGGTGACGAACAGCCGCCCCTCGCCGAAGACGTCCAGCCCCTTGCCGTTCTGGAAGCTGCGGGAACGCAGGCCGTTCTGCTGGCCGGCCAGATTGCCCCATTGTTTGGCGTCCAGGTCGCCCTGGCGGTACCAGGCGCCGTAGAAGGCGTCGGCGCGCATGCCAAAGACCTGCCCCTGCCAGTCGAACCGGCCGAAGGCGCCGTAGTTGCGGCTTTCCTGATCGATCACCTGGAAGATGGGGTGGTCCAGATCCTTCCACGTCCCATAGACCGCGCCCTCGAACACGGTGGACTCGTCCAGCCGCCAGCGCGTCTGCAAGGTCGTTCGGATCGATTGCATATTGCGCTGATAATTCAGGGTGATGTTGCCCGGATTGGCCGCCGTGGGATCGTTCAGAGCGCCCGACAGGCTGACGCTGCCGGGGATTTCCTGATGGATGTCGCCGCCCGAGACCAGCAGCCGCACCTCGCGGTCCTGACCGAAGCTGCGGCCGATATTGGCCGAGAAGTTCAGGGACTTGCCCTCGCTCTGCTGACGCCAGCCGTCCACGCTCTGGCCGGTGACGGCGGCGAAGCCGTCCCAGTCGCCGCGAACGCCCGCCAACTCGGCATGGGCCCGCACCGTCCCATAGGAGCCGCCGTCCAGACGCAGGCTCAGGTTCGAGGCCGCCGTGCGGCCGGTCGGGGTGACCAGATTGACCGCCCCGCCCAGCAGGGCGCCGCCGAAGCGCAGGGCGTTGCCGCCCTTGTAGACTTCGGTGTAGCGGGCGATCAGCGGGTCGATTAGCTGGAAGTCGCCGAAACCGTCGGCCTCGTTGAACGGCACGCCGTCCTGGGCCAGCAGGGTGCCGCGATTGTGGCTGGAGTTGCCGATGCCCGAGCCGCGGATCGACAGACGAATGTCGCCGCCCCACTTCTTCTGGGCATAGACGCCCGGCGCGTCGCGCAGGACGTCGGCGAGGTTGGGGGCATAGCGGTCGGCGTAGGATTCTGCCGAGACGACGGCGACCGCGCCCGGCGTGCGAGACAGACGTTCCCGCGCCTCGGCGACGACCGCGGGGTCGTCGGCGTTGCGCCGGGCGGTGACGATGACGGTGTCGAGAACGGCAGGCTCGGAAGCCTGTTGGGCCAAGGCAGGGCTTGCCAATGAGGCAAGCAGCAGGGCGCAGGGCGCCGCAGTGGTCTTGAGAGACATGATGATCCTGAAGTCAGAACGAGAAGGGCGCGCGGGCGGAGGGCCGACGCGGGCTTTGTGTCTGGTTCAGGCGTGGGGTGGTGCTGTAGACGGCGGGCGCGGCGGGGCGCGGGCCGGCGGCGGGGGGCTGACGCGAGCTGGCGAATAGACGACCTGCTTGACCGTGCGGATAACCGACGCGGGCTCGGGCGCTGGCGGGGCGGGCAGGGCGGCGGCCAAAGGCATGACGCAGGCCGCGCACTTTGCGCCCTGATGCTTGTTGACCGGGCCGTCCATCCCGCCGGACTGGATGGTCTGTGGGCCTTCCGCCGAACAGATGACCAGGGGCTGGCCCGGCTGGGCGGCCGCCAGGGCTCCGAACGGCAGCAGGCTTCCAAGCACGAGGGAGAACACCGCCGCCAGGAAGGCGAGCGATTTCGATGTCGACCAATGATCGGCGTCGGAACGGGTCACGCCTCGGCTCTACGGCGTTTCGCCAAGGGCGTACAGGCTACAGTTCGCCGCGCGCCGCCTGTCGAGGGCTGAACTTGGGCGCGGGGGCCAGGCGCATGACCTCGCCCTGATAGCGCTCGTCGTCGCCGGCGGCGGCGAAGGGCAGGGCGTCGGCGCAGGCCTGCAGCAGGGCGTCCAGCCAGGGCTGCTCCGCCTTGTGGAAGTCGCCCAGGACGTGGGGCATGACCATCTCCTTCTCGCCGGGATGGCCGATCCCCATGCGGGCGCGACGGAAGTCGGCGCCCAGGTGGCTGATCAGGGACCGGACGCCGTTCTGACCCGCCGCGCCGCCACCGGTTTTCATGCGGAACCGGCCGGGGGCCAGGTCGATCTCGTCGTGGAAGACGATGATCTCCGACGGCTTGATCTTGTAAAAGCGCGCCGCTTCGCCGACCGCCCGGCCGCTCTCGTTCATATAGGTCTGGGGCTTCATGAGCAGGACCTTGACCGGCCCGTTCGCCGTCTCGACCTGACCCTCGCTGACGATCGACTGGAACTTGGCCCGCTCGGGGCCGAAGCGCCAACGCCGTGCGATCTCGTCAGCGGCCATGAAGCCGATGTTGTGGCGGTTCTTCTCGTATTTGGCGCCCGGATTGCCGAGGCCTGCGATGATGATCATGCCGTCCTCATGCCGTGTGCGTCGCACAAAGAAAAGCCCCGCCGCGGCGAACCGGGCGGGGCCTGATCTTGTCGATGCGGCGAAGACTTAGGCTTCGGTCGTCTCGGTGGCTTCGTCAGCGGCGGCCGAGAGGGCGGCGGACGAGACCTTGATCGTGGCGATCACGAAGTCGCGGTCGGTGATGGTGGCCTCGACGCCCTTGGGCAGGCTGATGTCCGAGAAGCGGATGGTGTCGCCCATCTGCGACTTGGCCAGGTCGACGACCAGTTCTTCCGGGATGCTGTCGGCCTTGACCAGGATTTCGACCGCGTGGCGGACGACTTCCAGCGAGCCGCCTTGACGGACGAACGGTGCGTCGTCGGCGTTCTTGAAGTGAACCGGCACTTCGATCTTCACCGGGGCGTGCTCGTCGACGCGCATCAGGTCGAAGTGCATCGGGCGGTCCGACACGGGGTCGAACTGAACGTCCTTGGCGATGACCGGCTGGGTCTCTTCGCCATACTTCAGCGTGACCAGATGGCCCAGCAGCTTGCCGGTGTAGAGCGACTTGCGGAAGTCCTTCTCGTTCACCGAAATGGAGACGGGGGCCTTGTCGCCGCCGTACAGGACGCCCGGCACGAAACCGGCGCGACGGGCGGCGCGGGCGCCACCGGTGCCGACGCCATCGCGGACGTCCACGTTCAGAATGATCTCGGCCATCTGGCTCGCCTCAACAACAACGGAAACACCGCGCCAACCCTGGGCCCGCGCGGCGGGGGTCATGAACCCTCGAATTCAAGAGCGCGGGCTATTACACGCATCATGACGGATGTGCAACCGCCATGGACGAGATCCCGCGCGAGATCAGGCCGCCTTGACCTCACCGTTCAGCAGGAGGCCAGGATCAGCGACGATGGTCAACAACTCGGCGGCGTCGAACGGTTTCGCCAGATGGTGGTCGGCCCCGGCGGCGCGTCCGGCCGCGACATGTTCAGGCATTGCGTTGGCCGTCAGCATTACGATCGGCACGCGGCCGTCGCCCATGGCCGCCTCGTGGAGACGAATCTCTCGCGTCGCGGTCAGCCCGTCCATCACCGGCATCTGCATGTCCATCAGCACCAGGTCGAAATCCTGGGTCCGGAACGCCTCGACGGCTTCGGCTCCGTTTTCCACAGTGAATATGTCGGCCAGAGCCTGGCCGAGAATCAGTTCTATGACGCGGCGATTGGTGGGGTGGTCGTCAGCAACCAGGACACGGACCCTATCTCGCCACTCGTCCGGTGCTGCTGCGGCTTTCGGTTCACTCTGCGCCGGCCTTTCGCAAACGATCATTGGAATGGTCAGCATGAAGGCCGAACCGCCTCCGGGCTCGCTCTCGCAGTCCAGATCGCCGCCCATCATCTCGGCCAGTTGTCGGCAGATGGACAGGCCCAGTCCGGAACCGCCGAACTTGCGCGTAATGCCGCCGTCGGCCTGTTCGAATCGGCTGAACAGGCGTTCGCGGGTCGCGGCGTCGAAGCCGATGCCCGTATCCTCGACCGTAAACCGCAGGGTGGCGCCCCCGTTGACGTCCGGACCGCGATGGACGGTCAGCCCCACAAAGCCCTGTGACGTGAACTTGACGGCGTTGGAGATCAGATTGGTTAGGACCTGTTTGAGGCGCACCACGTCGCCCCGAACCCACAGGCCTTCCTCGACATCGATATCGACGTGGAAGCCCAGATGCTTGTCTCGCGCATTCTCGGCATACAACTGCGCGGCTTCGCGTACGGCCACCTCCAGATCGAAGGCGTCCTCGGTCAGTTCAAGCTTGCCGGATTCGACCCGGGCCAGGTCCAGAATGTCGCTGAGCAGGGTCTGCAGCGTCCGGCCTGAAGCCTGCATCAGGTCCAGCATCTCGCGCTGGTCGGGGGTCAGTTCGGTCTTTGATAGAGCTTGAGACAGGCCGATCACGCCGTTCAGCGGCGTACGGATCTCATGGCTCATGTTGGCGAGGAATTGGCTCTTGGCGACGTTGGCGGCCTCGGCGGCGTCCCGGGCTTCGCGTAGGGCCTGGGCGTCTTGTTTCAGGGCCGTGATGTCGTTGCAGACGGTGACGGTGCCGCCTCCTGGCGTACGGCGATCCTGAATCTGCAGCCATTGGTCGCCGCCGACCTGCTGCTCGATGGTTGATGATCCTTGGCGGCGAATTCGGATTCGTTCCGCGATCCACTGTTCCTCACAGCCGATTGCTTCGTCATAGCGGCCTTCGTTGATGCCGATCTGAAGTATCTCCCTGAAGGTCATTCCGACCTTCAGGAAGGGCGCGAGTTCTGGATTCACCTCTGCATAGCGGGCGTTCCACAAGACCAGACGGTCATCGGCGTCATAGAAGCCCAGACCGTCCGACATGGCTTCGACCGCCTCGCGGATATGTCCCAGCGCGCTGGCCCGCGCCATATAGGCCATGAAGACCAGTCCGCCGCCGACGGCCACAATGGCCAGGGCGACAACGAAGACCACGGTGCGCATGGCGTCCGGCGAAAGACCGGTCTGTAGACCCATGCTGGGGTCTGGCGTCACGGTAATCGCGGCCATGCCGACGAAATGCAGGAAGACGATGGAAAGAGAGGCGCCCAAGGCGTTTAGCGCCAGTTGGCCGAGACTGCCCCGCTGATAGAAGAAGGCCGTTGTTCCGGCTATCGTCATGCCGCCGATTAGAGAGGCGAAGACAAGACCGGGGTTCCAACTGAGATGAACCGGCGCCTGGAGCGCGGCCATGCCCAGATAGTGCATCGCCGCGACGCCGGAGATGGCGATCAGGCCCGCCAGGACGCGGCGCGTCCGGTCGGCGCCAGACATAAATACGAAAACAGCCAGGCCGACAGCGGCGAAGATCATGAAAACGGACGCTGCCGTGAGCGCCACATCATAGGTCAGGTCAGCGGCGCCGACGTAGCCCTGCATTGCGATGAAATGTGTCGCCCAGATCGATAGAGAGCCAATCAAGCCCGCCGAAACCGCAAGACGCCGACGGCGTGCGCCGTCGGTGATTCGCGCGCGGTCGATGAAGCGAAAGGCCGAGCCCATCCCGGCAAGGCAGACAATCACGGCCAGCAGCGTCACCCGCCAGTCGTGGTCCTGCGAAATGCAATAAAGTACCCGGTGCACGGCGCCCCCTTCGACGGGAGACGATGACCCAAACTCCTAAACAAAGCGTGCGGCGAAGCTCAAATAAAACGATGGCGTGTGTCGGCGCGCCGTCACAGAATCCGTGCAAGGATCGGATTCCCTCGGCTGCCCATATGGAGGCCTGCGCCGCATATGCCTTACGAATCCTCGCCCTCACCCGTCGCGCCGATTTCGACTTCGCGTCTCTGGACCGTGGGAATCAGCATCGCGATCGCCGTAGGCGTGCTGTTGGGCTTGGCCTTCATTCATCCCGAGATCGCGAACTGGCTCATCGGCGGGGCGGTGATCGTGGCGATCTCGGCGTGGATACTGAACGCCCATCCCTCATCGACCACGCCTCTTCCAGAATCGACGGGCGCTCCGATCGAGAGGCCGTCGGACCCCATGAAGGCTGATCTGCAGGATCGGGTGTTCGAGGCTCTAGACGATCCGGTCCTGATCATCAGCGGGGGCGAGCCCGACGATATCGCCGGTCGGCGGATCGTCATGGCCAACAGCGCAGCGCGCGATCTTCTACGAATTCAAAGCCAGGGTGCGCTTCTTGTGCAGGTGCTGCGCGAGCCCGGCGTACTTGAAGCCGTGGATGAGGCGCTGTTCGGGGCGGTGTCGCGTACGACGGATTATACGACCGGCGGGCAAAGGGATCGGCGTTGGCGCGCCTGGACCCGGCCGCTGGGTCGCGGCGAGGGGGCTGGCGGCGGCGCCCCCCTGGCCATGGTCATCCTGCGTGACGAGACCGATGCGCGGCGAACCGAGATGATGCGCGTCGATTTCCTGGCCAACGCCAGCCATGAGCTGCGTACGCCCCTGGCTTCGCTCAGTGGGTTTATCGAGACGCTGAAGGGCCATGCGCGCGACGACGTCGCCGCCCGTGACCGCTTCCTGGACATCATGTCGGCTCAGGCGGATCGCATGGGCCGGCTGGTCGCCGACCTTCTGTCGCTCAGCCGGATCGAACTGAACGAGCATATTCCGCCGTCGGGTCGGGTGGATCTGGACCGCGCCGCCTCGGACGTCGTCGATGCGGTCAGCGTGCTGACCCAGGAGAAGCAGATCGATGTGGTGGTCGATCAGGGGGAGGCGAGGGCGTCAATCAGCGGGGACCGCGACGAAATTCTGCAGGTTGTCCAGAACCTGTTGGACAATGCGGTCAAATATTCCCCGAAGGGTGCGACGGTGGAAATTTCGGTGCGATCCGACCTGTCGTTTGACGAGGCCTGGGCCTCGCGCATGCCCGGGGCCACGCGGTTGCCGCTGGTCACGCCGGATCGGGCGGTCGGTGTCTTCTACGCCGCTGTGACGGTTCGCGACCACGGACCGGGCATGGCGCGTGAACACCTGCCGCGCCTGACCGAGCGCTTCTATCGCGTCGAGGGTCAAAAGAGCGGCGAGCGACAAGGGACGGGCCTGGGTCTGGCCATCGTCAAACACATTATCAACCGTCACCAGGGCGGTTTGGTGGTCGAAAGCGCCCCGGGCCTGGGCACCGCCTTCACCGCCTGGTTCCCGATGGTGATTGAGCGGCGGGACGCCCGAACAGCCGCCTGAAGCGGTGCGGCGGCTACGCTGTTACCGAACTGTCATCAACTCGTCTTAATGCGCTGACCATTCACAGGCAGTAGTCGCGCCGCGTCGAACCCGGATCCCCGGTCGCTTTTCGATTCGCGCCTGCCCCCGCTTCGGACCCGGAATGATCTGGATTTATCTGTTGTTTCTTGTTGCGCTCGGCGCCGCCGCCTTTTTAGGCGGTCGCGAGCTTGCGCGTCGTCGCGCGGTTGGGGCCAAGCCGCACTCGCGACCGGGCCAGCATGGCGCCTATGCCTTGATCTGGGTGGCGGCCCCCGCTTTGCTGGTGCTGATCCTTCTCAGCGTGTTTGCGACCCCGCTTGAACGCCAGCTGACCGCCGCCGGCACGCCCGAGGCTGTGGCGGCGCTTGAGCCCTTCCGTCGTGACGCCTTCTTCGCCGACGCCCATCGTGTCGGCCGCGGCGAGCCGGCCCTGCAAATCTGGGAACGCCCGCTGGCCGAGCAGCTTCCAGTCGAGGCGCGGCGCATGGTCAGCATCGAACGCACGCTGCAATGGGGCGGCGGGTTGGGCGCTATCCTCGCCGCTCTGATCGGGGGGCTGTTCGCTTTCAGTCAGATCAAGCCGCAGACCCGCGCCCGCAATCGGGTCGAGGGGTGGGTGTACGGCGCCCTGTTCGTCTGTTCCGCCATCGCGGTCCTGACCACCCTGGGCATCATCGCATCGCTGGCGTTCGACTCGCTGCGCTTCTTCCAGAAGGTGCCGGTGTTCGAGTTCCTGTTCGGAACCCAGTGGAGCCCGCAGATCGCCATTCGCGCCGACCAGGTCGGTTCGACCGGCGCCTTTGGGGCAGTGCCCCTGTTCGCCGGCACCCTGCTGATCATGCTGATCGCCATGTGCGTCGCGGCGCCGATCGGCCTGCTGTCGGCCATCTATCTGTCGGAATACGCCGGACGCACTACGCGGGCCGTGATCAAGCCGTTGCTCGAGATTCTCGCGGGCGTGCCCACCGTGGTCTACGGCTTCTTCGCCGCCCTGACGGTCGGGCCCATCCTGCGAGTCTTCTTCAACGAGATCGGGCTGTTCCTGATCGGCGGTCCCTTGGACGGTCTCGGCCAATACCTGGCCCTGGTGCAGAACCAGATGGCGCTGACCGCCGGCGCCGTCATGGGGATCATGCTGATCCCGTTCGTGTCATCCTTGTCCGACGACATCCTGAACGCGGTTCCACAATCGCTGCGCGACGGTTCGTTCGCCATGGGCGCGACCAAGTCCGAGACGGTGAAGCGGGTGCTGTTGCCAGCCGCTCTGCCAGGCATCGCCGGCGCCCTGCTGCTGGCCGTGTCGCGCGCGATCGGCGAGACCATGATCGTGACCATGGCCGCCGGCCTCGCCGCGAACTTGACCTTCAATCCCTTGGACACGGTCACCACCGTCACGGTGCAGATCGTCACCCTGCTGACCGGAGACCAGGAGTTCAACAGCGCCAAGACCCTGTCCGCCTTCGGCCTGGGGCTGACCCTTTTCCTGGCGACCCTGGTGCTGAACATCGTGGCGCACCGGATCGTCCAGACCTACCGGGAACAATATGACTGACGCGACCCCCGATCAGATCGACGGCGCGGCCGCGAAGGGGCGGCTGGATCGTCTGCGCGCCGGCCTGAAACGCCGCCATGCCAAGGAAGCGCGGTTCAAATGGTTCGGTCGGCTGGCGATCGCCGCCGCCATGGTCTTCCTCGCGGTCCTGCTCGTGCGGATCGTCGAGCAGGGCCACACCGCCTTCTATACCCACACGGTGACGGTGCCGGTCTATATGGATCCGGCTCGCATCGACCGCGCCTATCCGCAAGGCTCCAACTTCGAGCAGCTTGCAGCCGAGCAGCAGTTGGCGCGCTGGGGCATTCAGGACGACGCGGCGGGTACGGCCTCCAGTCAGATGAAGGCGCTGTTCTCGTCCGAACTCAAGTTCGTGGCCGCGGATCTGGTGGCGAAGCGGTCGGACGTCATTGGCGAGACCGTGCCGCTGGCGGTTCCGCTTTCGGACGACGCGGACCTGTATCTGAAGGGGGAGATCTCCCAGTCGACGCCTCAGGATCAGCGCCGCATCAACGACCGTCAGATCGCCTGGCTGGAGCGGATGCAGGCCGAGGGCGTGGTCGGATCCCACTTCAACACAGCCCTGTTCACCAACGGCGATTCGACCCAGCCAGAACTGGCCGGCGTCCTGGGCGCCGTGGTCGGTTCGGCTCTGATGCTGATGGTCACCGCCCTGATCGCCATTCCGCTGGGCGTCGGCGCCGCGATCTGGCTTGAGGAGTTCGCGCCCAAGAACAAGTTGACCGACATCATTGAGGTCAACATCAATAACCTCGCGGCTGTGCCCTCCATCGTCTATGGCCTGTTGGGCTTGGCGCTGTTCATCAACTGGATGCATCTGCCGCGCGCCAGCCCGATCGTCGGCGGTCTGGTTCTGGCCCTCATGGCCCTGCCCACCTTGGTTATCGCCACGCGCTCGGCCCTGAAGGCCGTGCCGCCGTCCATTCGCGAGGCGGCCCTGGCCATGGGCGCCTCCAAGACGCAGACGGTGTTCAGTCATGTCCTGCCGCTGGCCATGCCCGGCGTCATGACCGGCGCCATCATCTCCATGGCTCACGCCCTGGGCGAGACCGCGCCCCTGCTGCTGATCGGCATGGTCAGCTTCGTGCCGGGCGTGCCGCACGCCATCGACCAGCCGGTCGGGGCGCTGCCGTCGCTGATTTATATCTGGGAGAACGCCTCCGAGCGGGCGTTCCATGAACGCACCGCCGCTGCGATCATCGTTCTGCTGGTCTTCATGATCATCATGAACGCGGCGGCCATCATCCTGAGGCGGCGCTTCGAGCGTCGGTGGTAAGAGAATGAAATTCCGTATTTTCCGCTCCGCCGAAGATCAGACCGGGTCCGGCCCCGTCGATCCCACCGAAACCCCGCGCATGGGTGGCCAACTCCTGCCTGAAGCCACGGCGACCTCGAAGGCGAAGGCCACGGAGGAGCCCCGCGCTTACGAGGCGTCGGACCTGCCTGGCCCGACCGTGGTCGACAGTCCTCCCGTCGGACCGATCAAGATCGCTGCGCGTGACGTCTCGGTCTTCTACGAGGGCAAGCAGGCGCTGTACGACGTCTCGCTGGACATTCCGGACAAGACCGTCACGGCTCTGATCGGGCCGTCGGGTTGCGGCAAGTCGACCTTCCTGCGGACCATGAACCGCATGAACGACACGATTTCCGGCGCCAAGGTGACCGGCCGGATCGCCATGGACGGCGAAGACATCAACGACCGCTCCATCGACCCCGTTCTGTTGCGCGCCCGTGTCGGCATGGTGTTCCAGCGTCCGAACCCCTTCCCCAAGTCGATCTACGAAAACGTCGCCTATGGCCCCAAGATCCACGGGCTGGTCAGCGCCAAGTCCGAGATGGACGGCGTGGTCGAGAGCGCCCTGAAGCGCGCCGGTCTGTGGGATGAGGTCGCCGACCGCCTGCAGTCGTCCGCCATGGGTCTGTCGGGCGGTCAGCAGCAGCGTCTGGTCATCGCCCGCGCCATCGCCGTGAACCCGGAAGTGATCCTGATGGACGAGCCCTGCTCGGCCCTGGATCCCATCGCCACGGCGCGGATCGAGGAACTGATCGACGAACTGCGCGAGCGGTTCTGCATCGTCATCGTCACCCACTCGATGGCCCAGGCCGCGCGGGTGTCGCAACGCACCGCCTTCTTCCACATGGGCCGTCTGGTCGAGACCGGGGACACGGAAGACATCTTCCAGAACCCACGTGAGCGCCGCACCCTGGACTATATCACCGGAAGGTTCGGCTGATGAACCAGCATACGGTCAAGGCCTACGGCGACGAGCTGAACCAGATCACGGCCGAAGTCGCCCGCATGGGCGGTCTCGCCGAGGCCCAGGTTTCGGACGCTATCGACTCCGTCGCCCGACGCGACATCGCCTTGGCGCGGGCTGTGGTTGAGCGCGACCTGAAGCTGGACGCCCTTCATCGCGACATCGAGAAGAAGGCGATCCGCCTGATCGCCCTGCGTCAGCCGGTCGCCAGCGACCTGCGTCGCACCCTGGGCGCCATGAAGATGGCTTCGGATCTGGAACGCACCGGCGACCTGGCCAAGAACATCGCCAAGCGGGCGCTGATCCTGGCGGAGAGCGAGCCGATGCAGCCGCTGACCCGTTCGATCGAACGGATGGGGCGGCTGGTCTCGACGCGGCTGCGCGACGTGCTGGACGCCTATACGGCCTCGGAACTGGATCGCGCCGTGGCCGTCTGGCAGACGGACGACGAGGTCGACGAGCACTACAACTCGCTGTTCCGCGAGCTTCTGACCTATATGATGGGCGATCCCCGCACGATCGGGGCCTGCACCCATCTGCTCTTCATGGCCAAGAACCTTGAGCGGATCGGCGATCACGCGACCAATATCGCCGAGACCGTCCATTACGAGATCACCGGCGACGACATGTTGGGCGAACGCCCGCGTGCGCATCCCGGCGCCGAAGACGAAGCCTCTACCCCCAACCTGACGACCTCGCACTAAGCCGAGACCGGAGACCTGACGTGCAGCCCTATATCCTTGTGATGGAAGACGAGGACGCGCTGGCGACCCTGCTTCAGTACAATCTCGAGAAGGAAGGTTACGACGTCACCGTCGCCGCCGACGGCGAGGAGGGCATGCTCCAGATCGACGAGCGTCAGCCCGACCTGGTGCTGCTGGACTGGATGCTGCCCAAACTGTCGGGCATCGAGGTCTGCCGCCGTATCCGCGGCAAGGCCGAGACGCGCAACCTGCCGGTCATCATGCTGACGGCGCGGGGCGAAGAGAGCGACCGGGTCCGGGGTCTGGACACCGGGGCCGACGATTATCTGACCAAGCCCTTCTCGATGGTCGAGCTGATCGCCCGCATCCGGGCCGTTCTGCGCCGCATCCGGCCGGGCCTGGCCGACGACCGCCTGAACCACGGCGACATCATCATCGACCGCGTGTCGCACCGGGTGAAGCGCTCGGGCCAGGAGGTGCATCTGGGCCCGACCGAGTTCCGACTGCTGGACCACTTCATGCAGCACCCGGGCCGGGTGTTCAGCCGTGAACAGCTGCTGGACGCGGTCTGGGGCTCGGACGTCTATGTCGAAGCCCGCACCGTTGACGTCCATGTCGGCCGGCTGCGCAAGGCGCTGAATATCGGCGAAAGCGCCAACCCGATCCGTACCGTCCGTTCAGCCGGCTATTCGCTGGATCTGGAAGGCTGAGAGAAGGGCGGCCGTACCGGCCGCCCGTCTTCGTTTTAGATCTGTTCAGCCACGATCTCGTCCGGCTCAAGGGCGTATACTGTGGCGCAGTATTCGCAGGTGACGCGGATCTTGCCGTCATCCTCGACCATGTCGGCGCGTTCGGCCGGGTCAAAGGAGGCTAGGACCGAGGCGATGCGGTCGCGCGAGCAGCGGCACACCGCCGTCAGTTCGCGCGCCCCCTCCAGCCGCACGCCGTCCTCGTGGAACAGGCGGAACAGCAGGGTTTCCGGCGAGATGGTCGGGTCGATCAGCTCGTCATCGCCCAGGGTGCCGAACAGGGCGCGGGTGCGGTCCCAGACCTCCTCGGTCGAGCCGCGCGCCTCGTCCCCGGCGATGATCTGGATCATGGCCCCGCCGGCGCGCCACTGCGAACCGGCCTCGGTCAGAACCTCGCCTACGGCCAGGCGGACCTTGGTCGGGACCTGTTCGGACTGCTGGAAATAGTGTTCGGCGCACAGCGACAGGCTTTCGCCCTCGATAGGGGTGATGCCTTGCGTGCGCTCGAAGTCGGGACCGCGATCCAGGGTCATGACGAAGACCCCCTGGCCCAGCAGCGTCTGCGCGCCGGGACGGGCGAAGCCCTTGGAGGCCTCGGCCACCTCGGCCTCGTCATAGCGGCAGTAGCCGCGCAGCGAGCCGTCGGTGCCGTAGTCGGCGACGACATAGCGGACCGGTCCGTCGCCCTGGGCCTGGACCATCAGGCGGCCCTCGAACTTCAGGCTGGAGCCGATCAGCGCCGCAAGCGCACAGGCCTCGCCCAGCAGGGCGGCGACCGGCTCGGGATAGGCGTGGGCCGCGAGGATCTTGTCGATGGTCGCACCCAGGCGGACCAGGCGGCCGCGCACGGGCCAGCCCTCGATCTGGAAGGCGGCGGCCAGGTCGTCGGAAACGGCGGATTGAGGCGCGTGATCGGTCACGGCGAAGTCCTTGGAAAACGTCATTTCGGGATCGCGGCTATTTAGGCATCCAAAGCCCCGTTGATAAGGGGGCGAGGTCGGTGGTGAATATCGGCCGATCCGGGTGCGGCGATCTAAGGCGCGCCGTCGCCTCGAAAAACCTGTAGAATCCGGCTCTACAAACCATGGAGAACCTCGAGAATTTGTCGAGGCGGAATGCAAGGACGACCATGCACGCTAAACCTGTGCTGAAGCCTCTGGGCGAGCAGTCCATCGTCGTCACCGGCGCGACGTCGGGCGTCGGTCTTGCGACGGCGCGTCGGGCGGCGCGGGCCGGAGCCAAGGTGTTTCTGATCGCGCGGGGCGAGGCGGATCTGCGGGCCCTGTGCGAAGAGTTGCAGGCGCAGGGATCGCGTGTCGCCTGGGCGGTGGCCGATGTGTCGGACGCCGAGGCGCTGAAGGCGGCTGCGGACAAGTGCGTGCGGCTGTTCGGGGGCTTCGACACCTGGGTCAACAACGCCGGGGTAGGGCTGTTCGGACCGATCCGCGAAACGACGCTGGAGGATCAGCGGCGGCTGTTCGAGACCAACTACTGGGGCGTGGTCAATGGCGCTATGGCGGCCGTCGAACATCTGCGGACGCGGCAGGGCGGCGGGGCGATCGTCAATGTGGGTTCGATCCTGTCGGACCTGCCTCTGCCGGTGCAGGGCGTCTACGCCGCGTCCAAACATGCGGTGAAGGGGTTCACCAACGCCCTGCGGATCGAGCTGTTGCGGGAACAGGCGCCGGTGACGGTCAGCCTGGTGAAGCCGGGTGCGATCGACACGCCCTACAGCCGGCATGCCCGAAACCTGACGGGGCAGGCCATGCACAATCCACAGCCGGTCTATGCGACCCATGTGGTCGCCGACACCATCCTGTACTGCGCCACTCATCCGATCCGCGAGATCACGGTGGGCGGGGGAGGGCGCGTCATCGCGTCTTTCTACTCAGCTTTGCCGGGGATTGCGGAACCTCTTCTGGCGCGGTTCGCTCCTTCGCTGATGCGGGACCGCCGTTCCGCCTATCGGCCGTATGACGACGGGCTCTATGATCCCACCGAAGACGGCCTTGATGAAGAGGTTCACTATCCCATGGTCCGTAATTTCAGCGCCTTGGCGGAAGTCCGCAAACATCCGGGCGTCACCGCCGGCAGCCTCGTCGCCCTCGCGGCCGGCGCCGCCGTGGTCCTGTATCTGACTCAGCGCAGCGGACCGACGCGCTATCAGCGCATCCGGACCCGCATCGATCCGCGCGGCTGGGTCGACACCGCTGACCTGCGGGACCGGTTCCATGACGCTGTCGACGCCTTCCGTTATCGCGCCGAGGAAGCAGGCGAGCGAGCGAGCGAGTTCTCGCGCGACGCTGGTCACCGCGCCTCAGACGCCGTGCATGACGCGCGCTCGCGTGCGGACGAGCTGTTCCGCTCGACCCGCAAGGGCTCCAAGAAGGCGCTGAAGAAGCACGGCAAGACGGCGCGCCGTTACGCCGACGACGCCGGCGCCTATGCGCGTGATCATGCCCGTGAAGGCGGCGCGCTCCTGGCTGTCGCCACTATTGCGGCCGCTGTCGGCGCAGCCGTCTTGGAAAGCCGTCGTCCGGACAGCCACGTGCGCCGCATCGCGCGCTTCTGATATTTCTTGCCGCCCGTTGCGACGAAAATAGCGACGGGCGGCAAGGTTTAAGCGCAACTGATCGCCTTGATCAGCACGGCTCGGCTTTGCCGCAGCCGCGAAGGCCGCTAATACGCCGCCCATGAGCGCGCGCCCCACATTGATCTTCGACTTCGATTCGACCCTCGTCGCCTTCGAGACGCTGGAAGCCTTGGCCGATGTCGCCCTGGCGGACTCGCCCGAGGCTGAGAAGACCCGGGCCGAGATCGCGGACCTGACCGACAAGGCCATGGCGGGCGAACTGGCTTTCGGCGAGGCTTTGCGTCGTCGTCTTGCGCTTCTGCCTCTGACTCGCGCCCATGTCGCGGCCCTGGCGGAGACGGCGCCGGATCATCTGACCGCCTCAGTGCGTCGGAACCTGAACTTCTTCCAGCAGCACAAGGGCAAGGTGGTCATTCTGTCCGGGGGCTTTCGCGAGGTCATCGCGCCGGTGGCCGAGATGCTCGGAGTCTCCGCAGACCGGGTGCTGTGCAACGACCTGGTCTATGACGCCGACGGGCGGGTGACGGGCGTCGATGACGCCAATCCCTTGTCGCAGGCCGACGGCAAACCGGCCGTCATCCATGCCCTGAAGCTGTCGGGCCGGGTCGTCATGATCGGCGACGGCTGGAACGACGCCGAGGTCAAGTTGGCGGGCGCAGCAGACGCCTTCTACGCCTTCACCGAGGTCGCCCGCCGCGCGCCGGTGGTCGAGGTCGCCGACGCCGAGGCCGCTTCACTGGACGAGGTGCTGCACGCCGAGGGACTGGTCGGCCGCTGGTCCTTCCCGCGCAGCCGGATGAAGATGCTGCTGCTCGAGAATATCCACCCTGCCGCCGTCGAACGGCTGGAGGAGGCCGGCTATTCGGTCGAGACGCTCAAGGGCGCCCTGGATGAGGATGACCTGATCGCCGCCATCAAGGGCGTGCATGTGCTGGGCATCCGCTCCAAGACCACGGTCAGCCGCCGGGTGCTGGAAGAGGCCGACCGGTTGATGGCGATCGCGGCCTTCTGCATCGGCACCAACCAGATCGATCTGGACGCCGCGGCAGATCACGGCGTGGCGGTGTTCAACGCCCCCTATTCGAACACCCGCTCGGTCGTCGAACTGGCCATTGGTCTGATGATCGTCCTGATGCGCGACGTGGTGGACAAGTCGGCCGCCATGCACGTGGGTCAATGGAACAAGTCGGCGACGGGGTCGAAGGAACTGCGCGGCAAGACCCTGGGCATCGTCGGCTATGGCGCCATCGGCAGCCAGTTGTCGGTCCTGGCCGAGAACCTGGGCATGCGGGTGCTGTTCTATGACCTGTCGGAGCGGCTGGCCCTGGGCAACGCCCGGCGCATGCGCTCGCTGGACGCCCTGCTGGCCGAGAGCGATGTCGTGACTCTGCACGTCGATGGGCGGCGCGAGAATTCCAACATCTTCGGCGCGGCCCAGTTCGCCCGGATGAAGGAGGGGGCGCTGTTCCTGAACTTGTCGCGCGGTCACGTCGTGGATGTGGGCGCCCTGGCCCAGGCCATGGGCTCGGGTCGGGTCGCCGGGGCGGCGGTGGACGTCTTCCCCGAGGAGCCGCGCACCAACTCGGACCCGTTCGAAAGCCCATTGCAGGGAATGAAGAACATGATCCTGACGCCGCACATCGGCGGATCGACCGAGGAGGCCCAGGAAGCCATTGCCGAGTTCGCGGCTGAGCGGCTGCTGGGCTATCTGAACCGGGGCGACACCACCTTCAGCGTCAATCTGCCGAACGTGCAACTGGCCGAGGTGTCGGGCGCGCACCGTATCCTGCACATCCACAAGAACCAGCCGGGCGTGTTGGCCGAGCTGAACCGGGCCCTGGCGGCGGCGGGGCTGAACATCCTGGGTCAGCACCTGAAGACCGACGAGCGCACCGGCTATGTCATCACCGACGTGGACCGGGACTATGATCCCGAGGCGTTGCGGACGCTGAAGACCGTGCCGGGGACGCTGAAATTCCGCACCCTGCATTGACGTAAGGCGGCGATATCTTCCGAAGGCTGACGTAGCGGCATCTTGCGCTCGCCGCTGAGTGGCGCATCCTCCCGTGTAACGGTCGCGATACATGACGACCGTGGGAGGAAATAAATGTCACGCTATCTCACCGGCGGCGCCGTCGCCGCTCTGGTCGTCGCCGCCTGCGCCTTTGCGGGCTCGGCCTCGGCCCAGACCTATAATCGCCTGGTCGTGTTCGGCGACAGCCTGAGCGACAACGGCAATCTGTATCTGGCGTCCGGCGGCACGCAGCCGGCCTCGCCGCCTTATTATCAAGGGCGCTTCTCCAGCGGCCCGGTGTTCACCGAACTGCTGGGCTTCAACGCGGTCAATTTCACCGGCTCCGTCAGCGGCAGCATCAACTACGCCTTCGGGGGCGCTCGCACCGACGCCTCGGTGGGCCCACCGCCGGGCATGCTGACCCAGCTCGCGGCCTATACCAGCCGAGGCGGGACCTTCGGGGCCAATGACCTGGTCAGCGTCCTGGGCGGCGCCAACGACATCTTCCAGGGGCTGCCTGCCGCCGGGGCCTCGTCCAGTCCGGTAGGGGCCATCACGCCTGTGGCGACGACGGCCGCCGCCAACATCAACAGCCTGGTCAACAGCGTCGCCGGTGCGGGGGCGGGGACCATACTGGTCACCAATCTGCCGAAGCTCAGCCTGACGCCGCAGTTCCGCGGTACGGCTGCGGCGCCGCTGGCCGACTATGCGGTGACGACCTTCAACTCGAGCCTGCTGACGGGTTTGAACACCACGGCGGCCGCGCGTCCCGGCAGCAACATCATCCTGATGGACCTGTTCAAGATCGGCGACACCATCGCCGCCAATCCCGGCCAGTTCGGCATCACCAATGTCACCCAGGCCTGTTTCAACGGGGTGACGGTCTGCTCGAACCCTAACAGCTACTTCTATTTCGACGGGGTCCATCCCACCGCAGCCGGGCACCAGATCATCGCCCGTCTGGCGACCGACTACCTCTACTATGGCGATATCGGGTCCCAGGCCGCCTTGCAGGGCGAGACCGCCTTCCGGCACCGCGAGGACGCTCTGGATGCGGCGAGCGAAGCCCTGTCCGGTCGTGAAGCCTGGGAGGCGGGCGTCGCGATCACAACCTCGGCCATGGTCGATAGTGTGGACACGGACGCGCGGGGCGCGGTCACTGAGTCCTCCAGCGACGGCTGGGGCGGTCGGATAGCGCTTGAGGCCGGACCGTCGGCGAACTGGCGGTTCGGTATGGCCGGCACGGCGCGCAAGACCGATGTCGAGAGCCAGGCCCTGACCTTCAATGTCGAGAGCTTCGGCCTGGACCTGTATGGCGGCTGGCGCTCCGGCGATCTGTTCGTCAATGCGGCGGTCGGGGTCGCGCGCGACAATATCGACGACATCGAGCGCGTCACCAGCCTGGCCCCCATCGTCCACACGGCCGAGACCCGCGCCCTCAGCACCGGGGCGCGACTGCAGGGCGGGATGTGGTTCGACATGGGGGGCGTGGCCCTGTCGCCTCGCGCCGCCGTGACCTGGGCCACCAGCGACGTCGACGGCTATTGGGAGCAGGGCGTCGCCGCCCAGTACGAATATGAGGACCGCGAGATGAAGGCGATCAGCGGCGAGGTTGCTCTGCGGGCCGAGGCGGAAATGGGCGGGTTCGGCCTGTTCGCCGAGGGCGGCTATCGCGACGCGCTGGACGACAGTTCGGATCCGGTGCGCATCGGCCTTTATAACAACCCGGCGCAGGTGCTGGAGCGGGAGGTCGAGGATCCCTTCGGCGGCCAGTTCCTGGCCTTGGCCGGGGTCGAAGGGTCGGTCGGGCCGGTCAAGGTGACGATCGCCTATCGCGGCCGATACGGCGAACACGCCGACAGCCATATGGGCGGCATTCAGCTGCGGCTGCCGTTGTAAGACAAGGGGCGGGGAAGGGGCGTCAGCGCCCCTTCTTTCGCACCCACATGGCGGCGTCGGCCTCGGTCAGCCAGACCTCGGGGTCCGAATGGCCGTCCCAGGCGCGGACGCCGAACGAACCGCCCAGCGGGGTCTGCTGGCCGTTCCAGACAAAGCCTTCGGTCCTCAGCGCCTCTGCCAGTTGCCGCGCCTTGGCCCGGCCTTCCTCAACGCCTGCGTTCAGCATCAGCAGGGCGAACTCGTCGCCGCCGAGCCGACCGACGGCGTCCGATTCCCGCAAATGCCCGAGCATCATCCGCGCCACCGCCACCAGGGCGGCGTCGCCGGCCGCATGGCCCAGCCGGTCGTTGACGCCCTTGAACCCGTCCATGTCGAGGTACAGCAGCACGGCCGGCACGTCGTGCCGCTGGCAGTAGGCCATGGTGCGCTGAAGAGCGGCGACGAAGCCCCGCCGGTTCAGGGCTGGGGTCAGGACGTCATGGTCGGCCGCCGCCTCGGCCGCAGCGGCGCGCTGCTTCCAGGCGTCCAACTCGGCGCGCAGGCGCGCGATCTCGGCGGTCAGGTCGTGTTCGGCCACGTCGGTCACGGCGCAGGCTGGCTCCGGCGGCGCGACTCAACCGGACGCGCGATAGGGCGATGTTAGAGGGTGAACGCCCCGGATTGAAGGCTGCGCCGTATGGAATCCGGTCTGGTCGGTTGCGGGCGTCCGCCGGGTGCTGTAACGGGCGGCCTTTCCGCGAGGGGCCTTGAAGATATGGCGACTTCCGCAACGCCGGTGGCGATCATCATGGGCAGTCGGTCCGATTGGCCGACGATGAAGCTGGCCGCCGACAAACTGGATCAGTTGGGCGTCGCCTGGACGGCCAAGGTCGTCAGCGCGCACCGCACGCCCCAGCGGCTGGTCGAGTTCTCGACGGGCGCCAAGGCGGCAGGCTTCAAGGTCATCATCGCCGGGGCCGGGGGCGCCGCCCACCTGCCGGGCATGGCCGCCTCGATGACCGAGCTGCCGGTGCTGGGCGTGCCGGTTCAGTCCAAGGCCCTGAAGGGCATGGATAGTCTGTTGTCCATCGTGCAGATGCCGGCCGGGGTTCCGGTCGCCACCCTGGCCATCGGCGAGGCGGGCGCCGCCAACGCCGGCATTCTGGCCGCCCAGATCCTGGCCCTGTCGGACGAGGCCTTGGCCGCCCGTCTTGCCGCCTTCCGCGCCGCCCAGACGGATTCCGTCGCCGAAACCGTCGAGGACTGAGTGCCCACGCTTCCGCTTCCTCCCGGTTCGACCCTGGGCATTCTCGGCGGCGGCCAATTGGGCCGGATGCTGAGCCAGGCCGCGTCGCGCCTGGGCTTTGACGTGGTCATCCTGGACCCGGAGCCGGACAGCCCCGCAGGCCGGGTCTCAACCGCCCAGATCGTCGCCGCCTATGACGATCCCGAGGCCCTGACGGCGCTTGGCCGGGCCGCGGACGTGGTGACCTTCGAATTCGAGAACGTGCCCGCCGCCTCCATCGAGCGGCTGGCCGAGGCCGGGGCCCTGGTCGCGCCGGGACCGACGGCCCTGCGCATTTCGCAGGACCGGGTGGACGAGAAGACCTTCCTGAACGCCGTCGGCGCCCCGACGGTCGCCTTTGCCGTGGTCGATACGCTGGACGACCTGGTCGTGGGGTTGACGGAGCTGGGCCTGCCCGCCCTGCTGAAGACCCGGCGCGAAGGTTATGACGGCAAGGGCCAGGTCTGGATCCACGCCATCGAGGACGCGCCCGCCGCCCTGGAAAGCCTGGGCGGCCGCCCGGCGATCCTGGAGGCCAAGGCGACCTTCGTGCGCGAACTATCGGTCATCGCCGCCCGCGACTGGGACGGGCATATGGCGGTCTATCCGCTGGGTGAGAACCGGCACGAGGGCGGGGTGCTGCGCACCACCCTGGCCCCGGCCACGGTGGACGAGAAGACCCAGGTCCGCGCCCGCGCCATCGCCGAGGCTATTCTGGACGGGCTGGACTATGTCGGCGTCGTTGGGGTCGAACTGTTCGACCTCGGGGACGACGTGCTTCTGGTCAACGAGATCGCGCCCCGCGTCCACAACACCGGCCACTGGACCCAGGACGGCTGCGTCTGCGACCAGTTCGAACAGCATATCCGCGCCGTCGCCGGCTGGCCGCTGGGCCCGACGACGGCCCACGCCCGCGTCGAGATGACCAATCTTCTGGGCGACGAGGTCGATCAATGGCGGGTGCTCTCAGCCAAGTCGGACGAGCGTCTGCACCTGTACGGCAAGACCGAGGCCCGTCCGGGTCGCAAGATGGCGCATGTGAACCGGGTGCTGGGCGCGGTCTAACCGTCAGTCCTGCCGACCCTCGCTCCGTCATCCTCGGGCTTGACCCGAGGATCGGACGCGGATCCGGCGTTGCGTCTCACATTCGCATGGGGGGCTGACAGCCTGGTCCTCGGGTCAAGCCCGAGGATGACGGAGGGGAAGGGCGTTAGCCCCGCGCCCCATACCGCACGCGACTCAGCACGTCCGTCACCCTGCGGAAGGGCGCTTCGAAGTCCTTGCCGGCTTTCCACTTCTCGAAGGCCATGACGTTTTCGATGCGACGGGCGACGAAGGCTTCCGCCGCCTCGCGGCCGTCGAACCAGCGCATGGTCAGGGCGGGGATCAATATGCCCGACAGGATGGTCCGCTTCGAATAGTGGTTCCAGTCGGTCGATTCGTCGCCGGACCAGCGCCACAGATGATCGGCGCTCTCCCAGGCCAGTTTCAGCCCCAGATCGGCGTTGGTCGGCAGCGCGAGGAAGGCGGCGCAACGGCGCGTCGCCTCAAGGTCGGCGGCGCCGGCCTCCATCCGTTCGGACACGGCGCGGGCGATTCGTTCGCGAATCTTCAAAGACTTGGCGTCGATCGCCGCCAGAGCTTCCAGCGCGCGGGCGTCATGACGGCGCGACAGCAGGGCGGCCAGATCGCGCGCGCCATTGGGCAGCAGCAGTTCTTCGTCCCCGCGCGACAGGCCGCAGGCCTCGCAGGCTTCGCGCACCAGGCGGGCGTTCCAGCCCAGGGCGGGCGCACGGGACACGGCCGCGTCCAGCACGGTCTGTTCGGTCCGGTCGGCCCAGTCGTCGTTCTGTGTCATGAGGCGGAGCATACGCCCGTCCGGTCGGGGTTTCGAGCCTTCAACAATGGGCGCGACGATCTGGTCAGGCGATCTGGACAGAATGGGGCGGCTCGTGTACTAGCGCGCCTTCATCCGAGGGCTTGGCTTTCGGACGCTGATTTTATTTGTTCGCCCGTCTCCCTCAACAGGACGCGGCGGGCGGCCAAAGGAGAGTTCAACCTGGTACAGATTTTCGTTCGCGATAATAACGTCGATCAAGCGCTGAAAGCCCTCAAGAAGAAGATGCAACGCGAAGGCAGCTTCCGTGAAATGAAGCGCCACGTGCATTACGAAAAGCCTTCGGAAAAGCGCGCCCGTCAAAAGGCCGAAGCTGTCCGTCGCGCCCGTAAGCTGGCCCGCAAGCGCGCCCAGCGCGAAGGCCTGCTGCCCGCGCCGAAGCCGCGCGTTCCGGGGCCCGGCGCCGGTAGCCGGTAAGTTCTCGCGAACTGAAGAATTCGAGGCCGTCTTCGCAAGGAGGCGGCCTTTTTCTTGGTCTGGTTCCGATCCGTGGATGCGCCGCCCGCCTTGATCCCGCCCGAAAAGCCGGGCGGTATGGCGGGATTGAAGGCTGTGCTTCTCGGATGACAATGACGACCCGCTCGATCGTGCTCGCCGCCGCCCTGGCCCTGTCGGCCTGCGGCAATCCCACCAGTTCCAAGGCGCAGGAGGGCGAGTTCGCCCAGCCGACGCGCACGGCCCCCAGCGACGCGGCGGGGATGAAGTCCAGCTTCGCTCCCGTGGTGCGGTCGGCCGCGCCGGCGGTGGTCAATATCTCGGCCCGCAGCGTGCAGCGGGTCCAGGCGGTCGATCCCTTCTTCCAGTTCTTCGGCGGCGGCATGCCCCAGGCGCGGGTGGCTGAGTCGGTCGGCTCGGGCGTGATCGTGCGTTCGGACGGGATCGTGGTGACCAACAATCATGTCATCCAGGGCGCCCAGCAGATCAAGGTCGTGCTGAACGACCGGCGCGAGTTTCCCGCCACCGTCATCCTGGCCGACGAACGCAGCGACATCGCCGTGCTGAGGCTGGAAAACGTCAGCGACCGGCTGCCGGTCCTGGCCATCGACGATCAGGAAGAGCAGCAGGTCGGCGATCTGGTCCTGGCCATCGGCAATCCGTTCGGCGTGGGCCAGACCGTGACCAACGGCATCATCTCGGCCCTGAACCGTACCGAGACCGGCATTTCCGACAGCGGCTCCTTCATCCAGACCGATGCAGCCATCAACCCCGGCAACTCCGGCGGGGCGCTGGTGGACATGGACGGCGACCTGATCGGCATCAACACCGCCATCTTCTCACGCTCAGGCTCGTCGGCGGGGGTCGGGTTCGCCGTGCCCGCCGCCATGGTCAAGCGGGTGGTCGATTCGGCCCTGGGCGGCGCCAAGGCCGTGGTCCGTCCCTGGCTGGGCGTGAAGGGCGACACCGTCACCGGCGACATCGCCGGCAGCCTGGGTCTGAGCCGGCCGCAGGGGCTGGTCGTCACGGACGTCTATGCGAACGGTCCCGCCGCCCGCGCCGGCCTGCGCCAAGGCGATGTGATCACGGCCGTGGACGGTCAGGAGATCAACGACCAGAACGGGCTGAACTACCGTATTGGCTCCCGCAATCCGAACGATCAGGTCCAGGTCGCCGTCCTGCGTGACGGCCGGGCCGAGACCCTGACCGCGCGGGTCCAGACCCTGCCGGGCGACGCCGATCCGGACCAGGGCGTGACCATCCAGTCCGGTCCCTTCGCCGGCGCCGAGGTTGTGGCGTTGAACCCGGCCCTAGCCGACCGGCTTGGCGGCGACCCGTTCGCCAGCGGTGTCATCATTATCGGCCTTTCAGGTCGGGGATACGCCGCGCGCGCCGGCTTCCGACAGAACGACTTGATCGTCAGTTTGAACGGTCGCCCAATCAGCACGGCCCGTGACTTGGAGAGCGCCAGCGCTGGCCGAGGGCCGTGGGAGTTCGTCATCGTCCGCAATGGTCGTCAGATCCCCGGCGTATTGCGCTAAGCGACGCGGATCAGCCTTTCCTCGGTCCGCCGATCGACCAGGTGTGGCCGAAGGGGTCGCGAAGGACGCCGTAGCGGTCGCCCCAGAACTGGTCCGCCATGTCCATCAGCGGCTCGGCGCCGCCGACGGTCATGGCCCTGGTCCACCAGGCGTCCGGATCTGCGACCCGGAGGTGGAGGGTCACCCCGACCGGACGAATGTCCGCCTGACCCGTGTATTCCGGGAACTCGTCGTTCAGCATCAGGCTGGCGCCGTTGATCTTCAGATGGGCGTGGATCAGCCGCTCGCCGTCGTCGGCCAGGCGGCGATCCAGCACCTCGGCCCCGAAGGCGATGATGTAGAAGTCGACGGCGGCCGAGGCCCCGCGCGACGGAATCGTCAGGTGGGGTGTCAGGCCGCTGGTCGGGCCTTGGTTCGGATGGGCGTCGGTCATGATCGATCTCTACAGCGCTGACCCATACTAACGGGTGAAAACCGCTTTAGGCACGACTACATAGGTCGCAATGAGCGATCTGTTCGAAGCCTCCGGCATCTTGCCCCCCGACGCGCCTTTGGCAGACCGTCTGCGACCGCGCACGCTGGACGAGGTGGTGGGGCAGGATCATCTGCTCGGCGCCGGCGGGCCGATCCGTCGGATGATTGAGGCGGGGCGGTTGGGCTCGATGATCCTGTGGGGGCCGCCGGGCACCGGCAAGACCACCATCGCCCGGCTGCTGGCCCAGGCGGCGGGCTATGAATACCAGTCGATCAGCGCCGTCTTTTCCGGCGTCGCCGATCTGAAGAAGGCGTTTGAGGCGGCGCGTATGCGCCGGGCGGCGGGGCAGAGCACCCTGTTGTTCGTCGATGAGATCCACCGGTTCAACCGCGCCCAGCAGGACGGCTTCCTGCCCTTCGTCGAGGCCGGGGTCGTCACCCTGGTCGGGGCCACGACCGAGAATCCCAGTTTCGAGCTGAACGGGGCGCTGCTGTCACGCAGCCAAGTCTATGTGCTGAAGCGGCTGGACGACGCGGCGCTGGATCAACTGCTGGCGCGGGCTGAGGCGCATCTGGAGAAGGCGCTGCCACTGGCGCCGGAAGCGCGTCAGGCCATGCTGGCCCTGGCCGACGGTGACGGTCGCTACCTGCTGACCATGTCCGAGGTTCTGTTCGACCTGCCCGCGGCCGAAGTCCTGGACGTGCAGGGGCTGGCCGGCGTGTTGCAACGCCGCGCGCCCGCCTACGACAAGTCGAGAGAAGAACACTACAACCTCATATCCGCCCTACATAAATCGGTGCGGGGCTCGGATCCGGACGCGGCCCTGTACTGGCTGGCGCGGATGCTGAACGGGGGCGAGGACCCGCTGTATCTGGCGCGGCGGATCGTGCGGATGGCGGTCGAGGACATCGGCGAGGCGGACCCCCTGTCGATCTTGGTCGCCAATGCGGCCAAGGACACCTACGACTTCCTGGGCAGCCCCGAGGGCGAACTGGCCCTGGCTCAGGCTGTGGTGCATCTGGCCACCGCGCCAAAGTCGGTGGGGGTGTACGAGGCCTTCAAGGCGGCCAAGAAGGCGGCCTATGAGACCGGGTCGCTGATGCCGCCCGCCCATATCCGCAACGCCCCGACCAAGCTGATGAAGTCGCTGGGCTACGGCAAGGGCTATCAGTACGACCCCGACACGCCCGAGGGCTTCTCAGGCGCCAACTTCTTCCCCGACGAGATGGAGCGCCGCACCTTCTACAAGCCCAAGGGCGAGGGGCATGAGGAGAAGGTCAAGGCGCGGCTGGAGCGTTGGGCCGAGATGCGGGCGCGGCTGGCGAAGGAGGCGACGGTGGACGGGGCGGGGGACTGACCTCTAGAAGCCCCCAATGACAACCCGCCAGCCCGTCGCCCTGTCCGAGGATGAGATCGCCGCCGTCCGGTCGTGGGTGATCCATGAGGACGCTCATGTGATCGCCTTTTCCAAGCCGTCCGGCCTGTCCAGCCAGGGCGGGCGGATCCAGGCACATACGCTCGATGATCTGCTATGGGCCTTTGCGCGGTCGAACGGCAAGCGGCCGGAACTGGTGCATCGACTGGACCGCGACACTTCGGGCGTGATCCTGGCGGCCAAGACCAAGCCGGCGGCGGGTTTTCTGGGCAAGGCGCTGCAGATGCGGCGGTTCCGCAAACAGTATCTGGCCCTGCTGTCCGCGGCGCCGGATCCGGCATCCGGGACGATCGACGCCCCGCTGCGGCGCGAGGAGATCGGGCGCGAGTCCTATATGCGGGTCGTCGCCTTCGATGCGCCCGGCGCCCAGGGTTCGCAGAGCCGCTATCGGACTCTGGCCGCCAATGATCAGGGGGCGGTGGTCGAGCTGGAGCCGCTGACCGGGCGGATGCACCAGTTGCGGGTTCATATGGCCCATCTGGGGCGTCCGCTGATCGGAGATGTCCGCTATGGCGGGGCGTTGACGACAGAGGTGGGGCCGGCGCCGCGCCTGATGCTGCACGCCGCCAAGCTGAGCTTTCCTCATCCGGAAGGCGGGACCACCACGGTCGAGGCGCCGCCGCCCGCCGATTTCGCGGGTTTGCGAACCGCGCTGGGCCTCTAGACGGAACGCTCCGGCTCAAGCAACGCTATCTCCGTCAAAGGGAGACAACGCCATGAAGCGCCTCGCCATTCTCAGCCTCGCCGCCTCGACCCTCGCCCTGGCCGCCTGCGCCAGCCTGGCCCCCTACGGCGCCCAGCGCGCCCCGGGGGGGCAGGGGTATTCGGAGCAGCGGATCGAGTCCAACAGGTATCGCGTCACCTACAACGGCGTCGGTGCGCCGGGCGCTGTGGCGGATTACGCCCTGGTGCGGGCGGCCGACCTGACAACCGATCAAGGCTATGACTGGTTCGAAGTGACCCAGAGCTGGACCGACGGCCGTCCCGGCGGCGCAGGCGGGGTGCGGCCCAGCGTCTCCATCGGCGGAGGCTCCAGCCGGTATGGCGGTTATTCGTCCTCGGGCGTCGGGGTGGGTCTGGGCCTGAACTTCAGCGGGCCGAGCCCGACCTCGACCTCGCTTGAGATCGTCATGGGACGGGGGCAAAAGCCCGACCGTCCGAACGCCTATGACGCCCGGTCGGTGCAGGCCTCAATCCCGCGCTGATCAGCGCCCTCGGGTGAGGGCGCGATATTCGACCAGCCGCTCCTTGTCGCGCCGCACCTGGTCGCCGACCGTATTGTCGACGTCCAGCGAGGCGTAGCGGACCCAGCCCTCGGCGCCCAGCTTGTCCTGGATCGCCTGAGCGGGCGTCTGCCAGCGGAAATAGGACAGCCAGGACACGCCGCCCGCCAGCAGGACGGCGATGATCTGAAGAATGCGGAAGCCGATCTCATTGGCCTGCGGCGCGGGGAAGAAGGCGAAGAAGACCAGCCAGATCAGCAGCACCGTCGGGGCGGTGATCCGCCCGAACCACCGCATCCAGTAGCGTTCGCGCCGCACGCGCCACAGCTCCATCTGGATGAACTTCTCCAGATATTCCATCCGGGCGCCGATCCACATGACCAGCCGCGTCAGATAGAGGGCGCGCTGGCCCCAGGCCTTGCCGTCCATCTGATAGGTGGTCTCGGCTTGGTCGGACAGGGCGCGGGCGTTGGTGAACAGGTTCTGCAGCTCTCGCGTCCGCTGCACGATCTCGCGCGACAGCTCGTAGGAGTCGTTCTCCAGCCGGAACCGGTACTGGATGAACAGGATGGTCGAGACGCCGAAGAAGATCCCGCCCGTAATCAGCATGGCCAGGACGCTCAGGCCCAGACCGGCCGGTTGCCCTCCGGCCCAGTCGGCGAACAGGGTCGGGCCCATCTCGGCCAGGACGGCGAAGGCGATCAGGGCCAGGGCCTGGGTCAGCCGCTTGATGCCGACATGGACGCATAGGGCGCGGAAGATGCGCCGACCATAGGCGTGAACCCGGCCGCGGATGTCGCGGTCCGCCGGGAATCGCTCCTCGATCTGGCGCGCGAACAGGACGTGGAAACGGTCGGGCTTCTTCTCGTTCTCCCAGAAGGGAAAGATTTCGAGCGGCTGGTTGAAGTAGAGGTCGATATTGCCCGAGATCTTGGCGATCGAGGCGTCGTCCAGGGTGAAATAGTCGCTTTCCTGGATGGGGCGCAGCACGCCTTCATCGGACACCGCCGGGGTGTCGGTGGGGGTCGGGTTCGGCGGCGGCGCGCGCTGCGCCTCCGGAGCCTCCTGCGGCGCGAGATCATGCGGCTGCGCAGCAGGCGGCGCCTCCGGTTCGGCGGGCGGCGTCGGCGGAGTCATAGTGGGTGCGATCACCGGGCTCTGGCTGTCTTCCTGCGACATGACTTGGCTTCCCCCAAACCGCTGACGGCTCATCTTGGATATCGCCGTTAACCGTGTCCAAGGGCAAGTGAAGTTTCGGTCAGACGGGCGTGACGGCGCGGGAGGCTTCGCTTTCGGCGCCGTCGGCGTATATAGCGCCGGATCATGACACGGTTTCTTCTCGTCGCCGCCGGCGGAGCACTGGGCTCGATGGCCCGGTTCGGCCTCGGCCTTCTGGCCGCCCGGCTGGCTCCGAACGCCACATGGCCAATGGGCACCTTCGCCGCCAATGTTCTGGGCGGTCTGGCCATGGGGCTTCTGGTCGGGTGGCTGACGTTCAAGGGCGGGGCGCAGCAGGAGACGATCCGGCTGTTCGCCGCGGTCGGCGTGCTGGGCGGTTTCACCACCTTCTCCTCCTATTCGCTGGAGGCGGTGATGATGATCGAGCGGCGGGATTACGCCCTGGCCGCCGCCTATGTCGTCGGTTCGGTGGTCCTGGCCGTCGTCGCCCTTTTTATCGGCCTGATGGTCGCCCGCCGCGCCTTTGGAGCCGCCCTTTGACCGACCAGCCCCCCATTGAGGACGCGCCCAAGCGCGAAGTCCTGACTATCTATGTCGCCGAGGACGAGGACGGCATCCGGCTCGACCGCTGGTTCCGTAGGCGCTGGCCCCACTTGTCCAACATACAGGTGCAGAAGATGGCCCGCAGCGGTCAGATCCGCGTGGACGGCGCGCGGATCAAGCCCGAGGGCCGCCTGACCGCCGGCGCCGCCGTGCGCGTGCCGCCGATCCCCGACGACACCTCGCGTCAGGCCGGGGATCTGCACACCCTGTCGGAACGGGACATCGCCTTCGCCAAGTCGCTGGTCCTCTATGAGGACGACATGGTCATCGCCATCAACAAGCCGCACGGCCTGGCGGTCCAGGGCGGCACCAAGACCAGCCGCCACGTCGACCGCCTGCTGTCGGCCTGGGGCGAGGGGATGGACCGGCCGCGCCTGGTCCACCGTCTGGACCGCGACACCTCGGGCGTTCTCCTGCTGGGCAAGGGGCCGGAGGCGGCCAAGCGGCTCGCGGGCGCCTTCGCTCGTCGTCAGGCCAAGAAAACCTATTGGGCCATCGTCATCGGCAACCCGAAACCCTATTCGGGCCAGATCGACATGCCGCTGAAGAAGACCGGCATCAACGACTTCGAGATGATGCGCCCGGCCGAGCGCAAGGATCCCAAGGCTGAACCGGCCGAGACGGCCTTCAGCACGGTGTCGCGCGCCTCGCACCGCGCCTCGTGGATGGCCTTGCGCCCCTTCACCGGCCGGACTCACCAGCTGCGCGCCCATATGGCCGGGATAGGCCACCCGATCCTGGGCGATCCCAAATACGGCGACGAGAAATCCAGGGAACTGTCCGGCCCGCTGAAGCTGCAGCTCCATGCCCGAAGCATCGAACTGGATCATCCGCGCGGCGGCGTGCTTAAGGTCACGGCGCCTCTCAGCCCCGAAATGAAGGCCGGCTTCGCCCACTTCGGCTTCTCGGAGGACGAGGCGGAGGACGATCCGTTCCTGGGCGTGAAGAGAATTCGATGAGCCATATTCCCCCGCTCGATCCCATGGTCGCGGCCCGAAAGGGTTTTCGCGAAGCTGAGGAAAGGGTGCGCCGCTTCTGGAGCGCTGTGTCGGTCGGGCCGCACGGAGACGGCGGCTGGGCTGTGCTGCTGGATGGGCGGACGCCAAAGACGCCGGCCAAGGCGCCGCTTGTGCTTCCGACGCAGGCCGCCGCTCAGCTCGTGGCCGAAGAATGGGCTGCGCAGGGGGAGATCGTCGAACCTTCAACCATGCCGGCGACGCGGCTGGCCTCTACCGCCATTGATCGGATCGGCCAGGCGCGCGAGCCGGTGGCGGAAGAGATCGCGGCCTACGCCGGGTCGGACGTGGTCTGTTATCTCGCCGAACATCCGACGTCGTTGGTCGAGCGCCAACAGCGCGAATGGGGGCCGTGGCGCGACTGGGCGGCGCGCGAGATGGGGGTGGCGCTTGAGCCCATCGCTGGGATTGTGCATCGGCCGCAGTCGCCGGACGCCATCGCGCGGGTTAAGGCGCACGCCCTGTCGATGGACGATTTCCGCCTGACGGGGCTGGCGACGGCTGTGCCTTTGCTGGGTTCGGCGGTGCTGGCCCTGGCGGTGGAGCAGGGGGCGCTGGCGGGCGGCCTCGCCTTCGACCTGTCGCGGATCGACGAGCTGTTTCAGGAGGAACAGTGGGGCGTGGACGCGGAGGCCGCCGAACGCACTGCGGCCCGGCGCGCCGAGGCTGAACTGCTGGACCGGTGGTTCAGGGCGTTGGACTAGCCGTCGAGGCGGTGATGAGGGCGGCGCGTTCCTGATCGGTCAGATGACGCCAGCGGCCTTCCGGCAAGTCGCCGATCTCCAGCGGGCCGATACGGATGCGGTACAGGTCCACGACTTCCAGCCCGACCAGTTCGCACATGCGGCGGATCTGGCGATACTTGCCCTCGGTCAGGACGAAGCGCAGGCGTTGCGGTGCGATCTGGGTCACGCGAGCGGGCTTCAGCGGCTTGTCGTTCAGCACCAGGCCGTGGCGCAGGCGGCTGAGCTTGCCCTCGGTGATCACGCCGTCGACGACGACCAGATATTCCTTGTCGAGTTCAGACGCCGGCCCGATCACCGCCTTGGCGACCACGCCGTCGGACGACAGCAGCAATAGACCGCGTGAATCTTCGTCCAGCCGTCCGATAGGGGGCAGGGAGGCGTCGCGCGCCGGAACCTCGCCTTCGCCGATGCGATTGGGGGCTTTCAACAGGCGCACGGCCGGGATCTTGCCGGGGTCCGGCTGGCCCGAGACGTAGCCGACCGGCTTGTGCAGAACCAGCGTCATACCCGAGGCCAGGGCCTGCTGGGCGGTGTCGTTCAAGGTCAGGGTCTGGCCCGGCTCGATCTTGCGGCCGGCGTCGCTGATGGTCTCGCCATCAATGGAGACGAGGCCCTCGGCGATCAGGCTCTCGGCCTCGCGCCGCGAACAGACGCCGGTCTGTCCCAGCCACTTGTTAACGCGGACGGGTTCATCGCCGTCATAGGTGCGGGTGAAGGCCATCGGGCTCCGTCCAGTCGATGGGGGTGTCTAGGCCATCCGGCGTCGCTGCGGAACTCCCGCCATCCTAATTCCGTGAGGGAAGCGGCATGATTTCATGGGCTTGAAAATAATTTCCTTGCTCTACCCGGCGCTGGTCCAGGCGGCCTTACAGTGGACGCCGGGTCTTTGACATTCGGGGAGAGCCTCAATCTCGTGCGGCGACAGGAAGGGATGCCGGCTGAATTCGCAGTCGGAACTGCACAGTGCAATTTTCTCGTAGAGTTTTTTACTTCAAAAACAACGGCATGGCGGGCGCTTCAAATTGAACTTGCACAGCTTTTGACGCTGCAGCTTCGCATGATCACCCGTGTCGTCCTGATTTTAAGAACGGCTCCTGAACTATTTCAGCATAAAAAGCGCGGCGATCGAACCGTCGGCTGTTGAACTGGCAAGCCGTTTCACTATATCTGCGGTCATTCCACAAATGAGCCATTGTGCGTTTCCGCTGATGTCGGACGTGCCGATTTCATTTTTTCTTGCTCGTTCGTGTCATTGATCAGGCATCCTTGGCTGTCAGATTTGAAAAAATATTGAAACATTGAAGGAGACGTCTTGTACGCTCAAAGCAAATCTTCCGCCGGACCCCGTCGCACTGGTTACAACCGTCCCGTTCCGACCCGGCTGCGCATGGGGCTGGTGATGCGACGTGACATGGAATTCGGTGAACTGGGCGACGTTGAAGGCGCGCTGCGGGCCGAAGGCGTCGGCTTGGCCCCCATCTCGACCGGCGACGCGAGTCTTGTCACCGGCGGCGTAACTGTGCTGGCGACTGCGACAGCAAACGACATCGTCGAAGGGCGGTTGCGGGGCCTGGTCGTACCGGGTGGTTCGCAGGATGAGGCCTCGTTGGCCGCCGTGCGATCGCTGGTTGATTTGGCCCGCGCCAATGATTTGTTGGTGATCGCCTTCGCCGACGGCGTGGCTGTAGCGGCCGAAAGTTTCGGCGTAGCAGCAGAGGCGCATGGCGCCCTGTTCAAGGCTGGCAAGGCGACCCTGCTCAACGAGCGCGCCGACCTCTCGGCCGCCGTCTCGGCCCTGTAGTCAGGCGCTTCTGAACAGAAGCATCAGATTGTTGGCCGGCATCTGCACCCGACGCGTGGCGGCTAGGCCATGGGATCGGGCCAGGGCATCGACCGCCTCGCGGTCGCGAAGGCCCCATGCGGGGTCTCGCGCTTTCAGACTGTCGTCGAAGGCTGCGTTCGATTCCGCCAGCGGAACCTCCGCCTCGCGATAGGGGCCGTACAGCGCAAGAAGACCGCCGGGGCGTCTCAGCACGCGGCCGGCCATATCCATCAGCCCCTCGGTCGCCGACCAGGGGCTGATGTGCGTCATGTTCGCGCAATACAAGGCGTCGAAACCGTCCCGAGGCCAGGTCTCCGGATCATCGGCGTCCAGCGCCATCGGGGGGCGCAGGTTTGATGGGCCGCCACGCCTCCAGGCCGAGATGCTGGCGCGCGCCTCCGGGCTGGGATCGCTGGGCGTCCAGTCCAGGCCGGGCAGGGCAGAGGCGAAGGCCAGGGCGTGTTCGCCTGAGCCTGCGGCGACTTCCAGCACCCGTCCACACGCAGGCAGATGCGCCCTCAGCACACCTAGAATCGCGTTGGCGTTCCGTTGCGCGGCCGGCGAGGAGAGGGCCCCGTCAGGCAGGGCGGCGAGCGAGTCCAGACTGTGCATGCCTCTGTAATAGACGTCTCGGAGCGGGAAGGGGAGGACGCGCTCCCGCCGTGTGTTCGTCTGGCAGGCGCATTGATTTGCTCAAGGCTTAATCAATCGTTTATGTCTGTCGTTGACATTAAGTGATTGGTAACCACGATGCGACGCGCGCTTCATATCGGACTGTTCATCGGCACGGTGCTGGGGATGTCCGCCTGCGCGTCGCAATATGACGCCGACGGCTGGCCGTCATCCGGGACCTATGGCTCCGTCGAGGCCGGGCGGGCGGGCTGACGTCAAAGGAAAACGTGGCGTAAAGCCGCGTCCTCCTCTACTATCCTTGGGCGGACGCCGTCTGTCGCGCCGCGTTGGTCTCCAAAAACCCCTAGATGTTACTCATCGCTATTGTCGTCGTTCTGCTCCTCGTGGTGCTCAACGGCCTGTTCGCCATGACCGAATTGGCGGTCGTCTCCTCCCGCAGGTCCAAACTTCAAAGTCGAGCGGAGAAGGGTGACCGCGGCGCGCGCAAGGCGTTGAAACTGGCGGAGGAGCCGACACAGTTTCTGTCGGCGGTTCAAGTCGGCATCACCCTGATCGGCATTTTGGCGGGCGCCTACGGTCAGGCGACCATTGCGGGCGAGTTGGACCGAATCCTGGAAGTCAGCTTTCCGTCGCTGGCGGCCTATACCGAAATCTTCTCGACCGCCCTGGTGGTCGTCTGCATCACCTATATCTCGCTGATCGTCGGCGAGCTGGTGCCGAAGCGCCTGGCTCTGATCTTCCCCGAGACGATCGCCTCGAAGATGGCGCCGCCGATTTCGACCCTGGCCATCGCGCTGAAGCCCTTCGTCCTGCTGCTGACGGCCTCGACCTCGGGCATCCTCAAACTGCTGGGCGTCAAGGACCGGGACGGTTCGGACGTCACTCAGGAAGAAGTGGCCACCATCCTGGCGGAGGGCACGTCGGCCGGCCTGATCGAGCCTGAAGAACAGGTGATGATCGAAGAGATATTGCGTCTGGGCGACCGGCCCGTGCGCGTGGCCATGACGCCGCGCCATGACGTCTTCTGGATCGCCCTGGACGATCCCGAATCGGTGCTGCGCGAGGAAATTCGCACCTGTCCGTATTCTCGCATCGTTGTGGCGCGCGAGAGCGACGTCGATAATCCCCTGGGCGTGGTCCACAAGAAGGACCTGCTGGACGCCCTGCTGACCGATGGACGGTTTGACATCGAACCCCTGGTCGCAGAACCGGCCTTCATTCCCCAATCGACCTCGGTGCTGAAGGCGCTGGAGATCCTGAAGGGCTCCAAGGTCCATATGGCCTTCATCGTTGACGAGTACGGCGCCTTCGAGGGCGTGGTGACGGCGACCGACATCCTGGAAATGATCGCCGGCGACTTCAACGAGGGTCACGACGAGGAGCAGGCCTGGATCCATCAGCGCGCCGACGGCAGCTGGCTGGTCGACGGCCAGACCGATCTGGACGAACTAGCCGACACTCTGGGCGAGGACTTCGGGGAGCATGAAGGCTTCCACACCGTCGCCGGTCTGATTCTGCACCAGCTGTCGCGCGTGCCGGATGAAGGGGAGGTGGTGCAGGTCGGCCGATTCGAGGTCGAGGTCGTCGATATGGACGACCGCCGCATCGACAAGCTGATCTTCAAGGAACTGATCCAGGCCCAGGACGAACGGGCCGCCATCGCCGCGCATCTGGAAGACTAGTCGCAAGTGTCACATCGCCCTTGAAATGCCGGGCGGCGTCGGGCATACGCCCCCCTCTGGCGAACGCACGGACCCGAGGGTTCGCGCGATTGTCTAGGAGTTTAGCTCAGCTGGTAGAGCACCGGTCTCCAAAACCGGGGGTCGTGGGTTCGAGTCCCCCAACTCCTGCCAATCCCCCCTGTCGCTTCCGGATGGGACTTCCCATCTGGGGCGACAGGAACAATTGTGTGAAGAGCAACTGATGGCCAAGGCCAAATCTCCCGGCAAGCGGCCCCAGGCGGGCGCCAAGCCCCAGACGGCTGCGGCCGCGGCCGCCATCACCGTCGATGCGCCCGCGCCCAAGAAGCCGCGCACGAGCCCTGGCGACTTCTACAAGCAGGTCATGGCCGAGGGTCGCAAGATCGTGTGGCCCAGCCGCAAGGAGACCTGGATCACCTCGGTGATGGTCTTCATCATGGTGGTCATCGCCGCGATCTTCTTCTGGGTTGTCGACACCGGTCTCGGTTTCGCCTTCCGCTACATCATCGCTCTCGGATCCTGAGAAAGACGCGCCCATGACCGATGCAGCGCCCGCAAAGCCCGCCAATCCGCGCCACAAGTGGTATATCGTCAACGCCTACTCGAACTTCGAGAAGAAGGTGGCGGAGCAACTGCGCGACCAGGCCAAGCAGCAAGGCCTGGAAGACGCCTTCTCCGAAATCCTGGTTCCGACCGAGGACGTCGTCGAGATCCGTCGCGGCCGCAAGGTGAACTCGGAACGTAAATTCTTCCCCGGCTATGTGCTGGTGAAGATGGAAATGACTGACCAGGCCTATCACCTGGTCAAGAACACGCCGAAGGTCACGGGCTTCCTGGGCGCCGCCGGCGGCACCAAGCCCCTGCCGGTTTCGGAACGTGAAGTTCAGAACATCATCGGTCAGGTGGAAGAGGGCGTCGAACGTCCGAAACCCACCATCCGCTTCGACATCGGCGAGAAGGTCAAGGTCATCGACGGACCCTTCGCCAGCTTCGACGGTTCGGTCGAGAGCGTGGACGAGGAACAGGCCCGTCTGCGCGTCGCGGTGTCGATCTTCGGCCGCGCCACCCCGGTCGAGCTGGAATACGCCCAGGTGGAGAAGGTCGCGGGCTGATCGCCCTCTGACCGGTTCAGATTTGAAGCCGCGTCCGAAAGGGCGCGGCTTTTTTCTTGTCGCTTCGGCTCGTCCCTGACGGGGGAGGCGAGCGGGGGCGTGTTGCCTTCCGCCCCCGTCTACTTGATGTTTCTGGCGTCTGGGGAGGATGCGATGGCGGTCGATAGGATCCACGAAGGCGGCTGCGCCTGTGGCGCGGTGCGTTATCAGGTCGAGGGCGAACCGATCTTCGTCAACAACTGCCACTGCCGCCTGTGCCAGAGGCAGACGGGGTCCACCTCCGTGGTCAACGCCTTCTATGAGACGGAACGGCTGACCCTGATCGAAGGCGAGCTGTCCGATCACACCGTCCCGGCCGGCAGCGGCGGACCGCACGTCATACGGCGCTGTAAATCCTGCGGCGTCGCGGTGTGGAGCCACTATCCCCGTCTTGGTCTGCTCGGCGCAGGCCTGCGGGTCGGGACGCTGGATCAACCCGGCGCCTTCAGGCCTGACGCGATCATCTTCACCGAGAGCGCCATGCCCTGGGCAGTGTTCCCGGACGATATTCCTGTGTTCGAGACGGTGTATGACCAGACGCAGCTTTTGCCGTTTGAGCGGGTTCAACGGCTGATGGCCTTGGTAGAGCGACGCAAGGCGGGAGAGGGCTGAGGCGGCGCGCCGCGTTCGACCTCCGTTTGCCTTTCATCCCCCCCTCTGTTAAACGCGCGCCTTCGCTCGGCGGGCCTCGGCTCGTGGAGCGACAAATCCGTGGGAGGCAGCCATGCCGCACCACGGCTCACCGGCCCGCCGTTAAGTCGTCGGGTCATTCATAGGAGAGACCAATGGCCAAGAAGATTCTCGGCTATATCAAGCTGCAAGTGCCGGCCGGTTCGGCCACGCCTTCGCCCCCGATCGGCCCGGCTCTGGGTCAACGCGGCGTGAACATCATGGGCTTCTGCAAGGAGTTCAACGCGCGCACCGAGAAGGAAGCCAAGGGCACCCCGCTTCCGACCGTCATCACCGTCTATCAGGACAAGTCGTTCACCTTCATCACCAAGACGCCGCCGGCGACCTGGTACCTGAAGCAGGCCACGGGCCTGAAGTCGGGTTCGAAGCTGGTCGGCCGTGAAGTCGCCGGCAAGATCACGCAGGCTCAACTGCGCGAGATCGCCGAAAAGAAGATGAAAGATCTGAACGCCAACGACCTCGACGCGGCGGCCAAGATCATCGAAGGCTCCGCCCGCGCGATGGGCCTCGAAGTGGTGGAGGGCTAAACCATGGCCAAGCAAACCAAGGCTCAAAAGGCCCGTACCGGCGTCACCCAAGACCTGCTGCCGTTCACCGACGCCATCAAGCTGGCCAAGGAAAACGCCAAGGCCAAGTTCGACGAATCCCTGGAGATCTCGGTCAACCTGGGCGTCGATCCGCGTCACGCCGACCAACAGGTCCGCGGCGTCGTCAACCTGCCGTCGGGCACCGGCCGTGACGTTCGCGTCGCCGTCTTCGCCAAGGACGCCAAGGCCGCCGAAGCCACCGCGGCCGGCGCTGAACACGTCGGCGCCGAAGATCTGTACGAGAAGATCGCCGGCGGCTTCATGGAGTTCGACCGCGTGATCGCGTCGCCGGACATGATGGCCCTGGTCGGCCGTCTGGGTAAGGTGCTGGGCCCGCGCGGCCTGATGCCGAACCCGAAGGTCGGCACCGTGACCCCGAACGTGGCCCAGGCCGTCAAGGACGCCAAGGGCGGCGCCGTTGAGTTCCGCGTCGAGAAGGCGGGCATCGTCCACGCCGGCATCGGCAAGGTCTCCTTCACCCAGGACGCCCTGGAAGCCAACGTGAAGGCCATCGTGGACGCCCTGGTGCGTTCCAAGCCGGCCGGCGCCAAGGGCACCTATGTGAAGCGCATCAGCCTGTCGACCACGATGGGCCCGGGCTTCAAGGTCGACCCGGCCTCGCTGGGCGCCTAAGCCGTCCGGGTCGAAAGACAATCGGTACTGAAGAGCGGCGGGGAGCAGTCCCCGCCGCTTTTTTCTTGTCTACCGCCGCACCACCCGGCAGGGTGTCGTTTCTAACTGGGGGTGTCGGATGAGACGCGTTTTTGGCGGGCTGATGCTGGCCTTTACCCTGTTCTGTGCACCCGCCGCCTTGGCTGAGACGCGCGACGACAGCGCCGCACGGCTGGCGCTCGCGAGCAAGTTTGTCGCCTTGATGCAAGGTGAGGAAATGGGCGCTGCCTTGGCGCAGATGACGACGATGATGATGCCCGGGGAGCTCGAAGGCATGTCCGACGAGGATGCGGCCAAGTTCCGTCAGGTCATGGGCGACATGACCGCTCGCATGATGCCTCGCATGTTCGAGGCCATGGCGCCGATCTATGCCGATATCTTCACTCTGGAAGAACTTCAGGGTCTCGTGGACTTTTATCAAAGTGATATCGGCCGCTCGATGGTGGCCAAGAGTTATCAGGCCGCCCCGCGTCTGGCAGCGGCGATCCAGTCGATCATGCCGGAGATTATGGCCGATATGGGCAATCTGCTGTGCGACGAGTTTGAATGCACTGCGGAACAGCGACGTGAGCTGAAGTCCGCCATGGCTGAGGCCACACGAAACTAACCTATTGCGCCAGAGCGGGAGGCTTCGTCAGTCCTGCATGAAGGCGCGTTGGGCCTTCATCATGGCGGTGATCAGCAGTTTTTCCTGCTCGGTGAGATAGGGGTTCCACACGTCGAAGATCAGGATGACCCGAATGTCGTCGGCGTCGTTCCAGGCCTCGTGCTCGATGGTGTCGTCGAAGACCCAGGCCTGGCCCATCTTCCAGTTCCGCACGGTATTGCCCACACGGAAGCGCGCGCTGCCGGGCAGCCGCAGTGGAAGGTGGGCTAGCAGCCGAACGTTGGAAGATCCGGTGTGCGGCGGAATATGGGTGCGGGGCTGAAGCGCCGAGAAGACGGCCGTGGGCGAGAATCCGTCCTGATGCGCCATCGGCAAGCCTTCCAGTATGCGCGTCGTCTGCGGGCAGCGGTCGCACATCGCCTGCTGTTTCTCGCCGTTCTTCCAAAGGAAAAGCGACGTCCATTTGCGAGAGTGATTCAGCTCGCCCCACTGGTTGACCGGGGCGCCTTTTGGGAAGGCTATATAGGGCGTGAAGGCGTCGAAACTCTCTTCCAGCAGCGGCTCCAGCTCAGCCTGGATTGTCTCGGTAGCCGCCTCCAGTTCTGCCAGCCAAGGAAAGAGCGTTCGGTCGTAGAACGGAATTACGGGCAGCCTGGGGTAGTTCAGCAATAGAGGCTGCTGTTTCACCGGCTGTTTAAGCCCCGCATAGATTTCAAGGCTCTCGTCGAAACGGTCGCGAACGGCCTCCTCCAGGCCGTCCTTCAGAGCGGCGACCTCGGCCTGCATGAAGTCGCGCAAGGCGCTGGCGTGGGTGTCGACCAGATGGGCGGCATAGTCCATCTGGGCCGTCACCGTCGGCGGGATATGGGTGCGCGGCGGCGCGATCTTCAGGGCGTCGCGATAGACGGGAACAGCGGCCTTTGCGCCGGCGATCTTCTCGACCATGGCGCCCTTGGCCAAAAGCGCCATGAAGTCGTAGGGTTGGAGCTCAAGAGCCTGGTCCAGAATGCCGATCGCCGCCGTGAAGTCGCCGAGAAGACGATAGGCGACGGACCGGTTCAGCAGGCTGTTGTGCGTGCGTCCGAACGCGTCGGCGCGATCCAGCAATGTCAGGGCTGTAGGGGCGTCATGCCGCGCCAGCGCCTGGCCCGCCTGGAGCAGAAGCGTCTCCTGCTCGCTGTCGATCTTGGCCATGCGACGCTCCCCCAAGCGCAGATGAATATTCTGTAATCTTGCATGCCGCAAACCGGGGTCAATGCGGAATCGTCCGTATCGGGAGGAGCGGCGCGATTTGGCGGAGGGTGTTGCAGAGGACTGTGGCGGCGGGACCGAAGCCCCGCCGCCGGCCGTTTCTCAGTAGGCGGCCGTGAAGCGGGCGCGGCTGTGGTTGTGCTGTTCCAACTCGTCCACCATGGCGATGGCGTAGTCGGCAAAGCTGATGCGGCTTTCGCCCTTGTCGTCGGTGATCAACTGGTTCCCGCCGGTGCGGAAGACGCCGAGGCGAGGGCCCTCCTCGATGAAGGCGGCAGGGGAGAAGAAGGTCCAGTCGATCTCCGTCTCGTTGCGGAGGTCGTCCAGGAAGGCGACGCCGGGCAGGGCGTAGGGTTTGAACTCTTCAGGAAAGTCCGGGGTGTCGATCAGGCGAACGCCCGGAGCGACCTCCAGGCTGCCGGCGCCGCCGGTGACCAGCAGGCGCGGCACGCCGGCGCTCTTCAGCGCGGACAGCAGGGTGTCAGCGGTGACATTGTGGTGCAGCGCGCTGATCACCGCATCCGAACCCGTGATGAGTTGGGCCAGGCCGGCGACGTCCGACGCGTCGCCGGCAGTCGCCGTGACGCCGGGCGCGGCCGGAATGGTTTCGGGCTTGCGGGCGATGGCGACGACGGTGTGGCCACGCGCGGCCAGTTCCTTGGTGATTTCCGAGCCGGCGCGACCGCTGGCGCCGAGGACTGCAACTTTCATGGACGATCTCCTATGGTATCCAATGGGTACCAAGTGTTATAAGCGGCCCCATGTCACAAGAAGGCACTTTCCTCTCATCTGGTCACCTGGCGGAAACCCGCTTGCCTGACGTTTTTTCCGCAGCCTGCCCGACGCGGCAATTGCTGGATCGGGTCGCCGACAAGTGGACGACCCTGGTTCTCACGCTGCTTCGGGACGAACCGATGCGGTTCAACGCCTTGCGTCGGCGTATCGAGGGCGTCTCGCAGAAGATGCTGAGCCAGACCGTCCGCCAGCTGGAGCGGGACGGACTGGTCACCCGTACGGTGACGCCGACCGTGCCGGTCTCGGTCTCCTACGCCCTGACGCCGCTGGGCGAGACCCTCGTCGGTGCGCTCCAGGCCATGATCGACTGGGCCGAGGACAATATGGCCGAGGTCGGCAAGGCGCAGGCGGCCTATGATGAACGGCGGCTCGACTGAACTTTCAGGACGCGGAGCGGTTGACGGAACGACGGAAACCGCGTTTTGCAGGCCGCGCCTGACGGGGATAGAGAATGGCCAAAGCCGCGAAACGCACAGGCCGGTCGGAAACGCGTCAGGTCGCCGCCCTGCCGTGGCGACGCGGCGACGCGGGTCTGGAAATCCTGATGATCACGTCGCGAGAGACGCGGCGCTGGGTCATTCCCAAGGGCGGTCGCATGGCGGGCAAGACCGACGCCGAAGCGGCGGCGCAAGAGGCCTTGGAGGAGGCTGGGATCCACGGTCCAATCGGGGCGACGACCATTGGTCATTTCCGCTATGCCAAGATTGTTCGCAACGGCGATCTGAGGCGACACGTCGTCGCCGTCTACCCGATGGAGGTCGTGCTTCAACTGGGCGACTGGCCCGAGGCGCACCAGCGCGACCGGCGTTGGATGACGCCTGAGGCGGCGGCGGACAGTGTTCACGAATCCGACCTCGCCGCCTTGATCCGAGACTTCGCCGCCACGCTTCCGAGCGATTGAGCAACCGAGGGGCGATTCCCTCTGGCCACTTCCACGCCGTGCTCGGATAAGAATGGTAAGGGGGGCGATATGCGTATCATTGGACTTTTGACGGTTGCGGCGCTGTTTGGCCTGTTCGCGGTCGGACCTGTCGCAGCGCAGGATCGCGGCCTGGCTCAGCGAACAGCGCTGGCGGAGCGGGTTATTCGACTCTCGGCCGGGCCGAACTTCACCAAGGTCATGGAGGCGATGATCGCTGACCAGTTGGCCAAGGCGGATGAGGAGGGGCAGGGCGCCGAGGAGGCGGCTTGGCTGCGGAGTAATGCGCCGCGCATGCTGACCAGCATGGTCGATGACATGATGGCGGACATGGTCCCACACTATGCCGCCACGTTCACAGTCGAAGAGCTGGAGGCCCAGATCGCCTTCTATGACAGTCCCGTAGGGCGCCAGGTCGCGACGAAGACTCTTCAGCTAAGCGCGGTGATGAATGAGCTCACCATCGAACATTTGACGGCCTTCACCGAGGAGCTGATGACCAAATATTGCGCCCAGTTCGATTGCGAGATCGATGATCAAACAGGACATAAATCCGGCCGACATTAGGGTTCAGTCGTCCAGTTCGGGGTGGGGGCGGAATATGCCGTCATCATTGAACGGGATGCGGCGGTCGCTTTTTAGATAGGCGCTGACACGGGGCAGAGCGGCAACCCTGTCGCGGGCAGTGCCTTGCCGTCGTCCTGACGCGAGACATCGACATAGTCGGCGCCCCGGCTTCCAGCGACAGGCGGACGAACTCGCCCCGTCCCTGGATGGTCGGCCAGTAGTAGAGTTCATAGGCCATACGCTCGGCTTCTTGATTTCCTGTCGAGGTCCCTGTAAGAGCGCCGCTTCCCGTTAGAGGTTCACGCCTTTGACGGTCCTGTCCGAGAACTTCGGGGCGTGGGGGTCACCCAAGCCATAACTGTCAGAGAGCCCTCTGACGCCGTGGGGAGATGGGGACGCGAACCTTACGCTGTCAGCCCGCATTCCGGGACGGACGCCGTCAGACGCATCCTTCGGACAATACGACCGGCCTGAACGCTGTGCAGCGATGTGCGGCGCTTTGGCCAATCCGTCGTCGGGAATAAGCCCGGCGGCGAATACCAAGACTGGAGACCGCAATGGACCGCGCTCAAAAAGCCGAGTCGATCGAAACGCTCAAGGGCGTATTCGCCGACGCCGGCTCCGTGGTCGTGACCCACAACCTGGGTCTGACCGTTGCGGAAATGGAAGATCTGCGCGGCCGTCTTCGTAAAGAAGGCGGCGCGTTCAAGGTGGTCAAGAACCGCCTGGCGCTGAAGGCGCTCGAAGCCGAAGAAGGCAGCGAATTCCACGGCCTGTTCAAGGGTCCCGTGGGCATCGCATACGCCGAGAACCCCGGTACGGCCGCCAAGGTCGCCACCGAGTTCGCCAAGGCCAACGATCGCTTCAAGATCGTCGGCGGCTTCATGGGCGACACCGTCGTCGATCAGAAGGGCGTGGAAGTTCTTTCCAAGCTCCCGACGCTCGACGAAGTGCGCAGCCAAATCATCGGCCTGCTCAATGCGCCTGCGACCAAGATCGCCGGCGTGCTGCAAGCACCCGCCGGTCAGCTGGCTCGCGTGTTCAACGCCTACGCCACCAAGGAAGCCGCGTAAGCGGCCCAGCCTTTCATCTCTGCATCACTCCCTAATCCCAATCCTCCGAAGGAAAACTGACAATGGCTGACCTCGCCAAGATCGTCGAAGACCTGTCCGCGCTTACCGTTCTGGAAGCCGCTGAACTCTCCAAGCTGCTTGAAGAAAAGTGGGGCGTCAGCGCCGCTGCTCCCGTCGCCATGGCCATGCCGGCCGGTGGTGGCGCCGCTCCGGCTGAAGCCGCCGAAGAGCAAACCGAATTCACCGTTGTCCTGATCGACGGCGGCGACAAGAAGATCAACGTGATCAAGGAAGTCCGTGGCGTGCGTTCGGACCTGGGTCTGAAGGAAGCCAAGGACCTGGTCGAAGGCGCTCCGCAGAACGTCGTCGAGAACGTCTCCAAGCAAGTCGCCGACGAAGTCGCCAAGAAGCTGACGGAAGCCGGCGCCAAGGTCCAGATCAAGTAAGATCTGACTTTCGGCATTTGCTGAATATCGGAAAGGCCCGGCGGGAAACCGCCGGGTCTTTTCTTTTGTGCCTATCGCGCTTTGCGCTACTTGAGGCCGTTGGCGAGGATCAGTCCTGCCGTGAGTGACGGGCGAAGAAGGCCCACATGGCTTCGTTGTCAGCGACCCAGCTGTGGCCGCCGTCGCGGGTGATGCGGCCGACGACCTCGGCGCCGTCGCGGCAGTCGGCGTAGCCTTCCTCATAGACCGAGGCCGAGACCCAGAGCGTCGGGCGGGTCGTGGCGCAGCTGTTCAACTGGGCCCAGCGCTGCTCGGCCGCGTGCATCGTATAGCTCCAGTAGGGAGCGCCGCCGCCCTGGATCGGGTTGGTCGTATCGGCGTCGCCGGCGAAGGCGATTATCGGCATTGGGCGCGAGGGCCGGCAGGTGGCGGGGTTGGGGCGTTCGGGGGCGTCCTTGCGCGGATTGCCGGCCCGCAGGCCGACCACCGGCGCGATGGCGGCGAAACGGTCGGCCGCCACGCACCCCAGCCAGGACGTCATCCGACCGCCGCCTGACAGGCCTGTGGCGTAGACCCGGCTGTCGTCGACGCAGCCTTGGGACGCCAGTTCCTCGACCGTCTCCAGCAGGAAGGCGACGTCGTCGGCGTCCTGTGGACCCGGCACGTCGCCGGTGATGGTCGGCACGCCGGGGACGTTCCAGACGAAGCCCCGTTCGACCGGAATGCCCGCGTCCGGCGCGGCGACGATGAAGCCGTGGCGGTCGGCGGTCTCGGCCAGACCCGAAGCGCTCAGGATCGCCGCCCCCGTGCCGCCGCTGCCGTGCAGGACGAAGACCAGGGGCGCAGGCTTGGCTGGGTCGAAGCCGCGCGGAATATGGATCTGCACCGTGCGCCGGTCAGGACCGAAGGCGACGCTGCGGGTGGCGCCGGGCGCCCCGATCCCGCAGTCGGCCTTGGCGACGGACGCCAGTCCAAATGCGCCCAGTCCGAACGCCAAGGCTCCGAGCCAATGTCTCATGCCGTGTGTCTCCTTGTGTACTGGCCGGGAGAGTGGGGCGATTCCTGGATGCGCCACACAGGTCGGTCGCCGACCATTGGCGGGATCGGTCTGGCTTCCCATTTGTTAGGCCTGAAAAGGAGATCCCCCACATGAAGATCCTGACGGTTCTGACCTCGCACGATCAACTCGGCGACACCGGCAAGAAGACCGGCTTCTGGCTGGAGGAGTTGGCCGCCCCCTATTATGCGATGAAGGACGCGGGCGCCGAGATCGTGCTGGCCTCGCCCAAGGGTGGGCAGCCGCCGCTGGACCCCAAGAGCGACGATGCGGACGCCCAGACCGAGGACACCCGCCGGTTCAAAGCCGACGCCGAAGCCCAGGCGGCGCTCGCTTCGACCGTGCCGCTGTCGTCCGTGAAGGCTGACGACTTCGACGCCGTCTTCTATCCGGGCGGCCACGGACCGTTATGGGATCTGGCCAACGATGCGGACTCCATCGGTCTGATCGAGGCTTTCGCCAAGGCGGACAAGCCGACCGGATTTGTCTGCCACGCGCCGGGCGTGCTGAAGTCGGTCCATGGGCCGGACGGCAAGCCGCTGGTCGAAGGCCGGAAGGTGACGGGCTTCACCAACTCGGAAGAGGAGGCCGTCGGCCTGACGGACGTGGTGCCCTTCCTGGTCGAGAATGTGCTGATCGCCAACGGCGGCGACTATTCCAAGGGGCCGGACTGGGGGTCGTATGTCGTGGTGGATGGCAAGCTGGTGACGGGTCAGAACCCGGGCTCGTCGCGTGAGGCGGCCGAGGCCCTGCTGGGGTTGTTGAAGGGCTGACCGCTTACCTCCCCTTCGGCGACGGCCGAAGGGGAGGTGACCCGGGTGTCCTTTCGTCATTCCGGGCGAAGCGCAGCGGAGACCCGGAACCCAGCGGCGCGTGAGAGCGCGAACCTGTCGCGGACTCGCTCTTTGGATATCGTGCGGCGGATAGATTTCGCCTCCGGCGCCGCTGGGTTCCGGGTCTACGGGCCAAGCGGCCCTTCGCCCGGAATGACGAAAGAGAAGGGAGGCCAGCGCATAATGACGCTGGTGTGAGCTTCAGCGCTTCCTCGGCGCGAGGATGTCCGACAGCCGATCCGGCGTTCCTTCGATTCGTTCCAGGCGCGGATAGCGCAGGCCGTCGTGGTAGTTGAAGGCGACGGTGCGGAAGCGGTCGCCGGACTTGATCAGCAGTTCTAGGGGGGCTTCCGTGCCCTTGGCGGCGGTGACGGCGTTGCGGAGCACCTCGGCCGAGCCGGCCTTGCCGTTGACGGCGACCAGGCTCCAGCCCGCGCCGATGCCCTGTTCGAAAGCGGGACCTCCCCAGAGGATGTTGGCGATCTTGTCGCCGGACAGGGTGAAGCCCAGCGAATACTGGAAGTCGTTGGCCCAACCGGTGTTGACGGCCTTCTCGTCGGCGTTGGGCGCGTCGGTATAGGTCAGGCGCCAGCCGCCGCGCTCGATCCCCGCCAGAGGCGCGCGGGCGTCGGGGCCGACGGCGTCGAGCCGGTCGCGCAGGAAGCCGGCCCAGTCGTGCGGATGGACGGCGTTCAGGGCGGCGACCACCTGGTCGAAGGTGTAGCCCTGGGGCGCCCAGGCGCCGTCGCTGTGGCCGAAGAAGGCCTTGGCGAAGTCGTCGAGCGACTTGCGGCCGTCGGTCTCGGCCCGGATCAGGGTGTCGGCGTCGAGCCAGACCAGCAGGCTTTCGCGGTAGTAGTCGCCCGTGCCGCGCATCCACGAGGGGAACTGGCCCGGCACGCGGTAGCCGAGGAGGTTGTGGTTGTTCGTGTCCTGAAGCGCGCGCCACTGCCGGCCCGGCTGGTTGTCGTAGAAGGCGGCGACATTGGCCAGGGTGGCCAGGGCCACCGGCTTGGAATGGAGGCCTGATCGGGCCGCCAGGACGTCGCCCCAGTATTCGGTCTGGCCCTCATAGACCCACAGCAGGGTGTTTTGGGTTGGGACGTTGTGGTTAGCGGTCAGTTCGTCCGCCGGGCGCATGAACTTGCCGTTCCAGGAGTGGGTGTACTCGTGGGGCAGCAGGCCCCGGTCGCCGGCGCTCTTGGCCCAGTCGGTGAAGAAGCCGGGGGCGCCGGTGTTCTCGGACGAGCGGTGATGCTCCAGGCCGATGCCGCCCATCTGGTCGGTCAGGGCGAACAGGAATTCGTAGCGGTCGAAGTGGCGGGCGCCGAACAGACGGTCGGCCTGCTGGACCATGGTCTCGTAGAGCTTCAGCTGCTCGTCGGTGGCCGCCAGGCCCTTTTCCTCGTCGGCGAGGAGGTTCAGGTGGACGCGGTCACCGGCCGGGTCGATATCGACGCGGCGGTAGTGGGCGCCGGCGAACATCGGGCTGTCGATCAGGGTGTAGAGGTCGGTCGTCTCGAAGGCGGCGACGTCGCCGTCTCGGGACGCCGTGGTCAGGGCCGTGCCGTATTTCCAGCCGGCGGGCAGGACGACCGAGGCGGCGACCGGGATCTGGCGGCTGAAGTAGCCGGCCGGATAGAGAATGGCCTTCTCCCACTGAAGATTGACCATGGCCGGGGTCATCAGGACGCGCCAGTTGGAGCTGTCCGGCTGGGTCAGTTGCTGGAAGGCGACCTCGATCTGGGTCACGCCCGCCGGGATGTCGAGGTGGAAGGCGTAGGGCTCGAGGGTGTCGCGCAGCCACTCGATTCGCCGGCCGTTCGCCGTGACGGTCAGGCCGGCCAGCAGTTGGATCGGTCCGGTGTCGGCGTGGTTGCCGGGCAGGTATTTCGGATAGAGCAGGGTCAGGGGGCCGGGACCGGCGACGGGGATGGTCTGGCGGACGCGGATGATGCGGCGGTCGAGGTCGGTGATGTCGGCCCGGTACTGGATCACGCCGGGATAGGGGGTGTCGGCAGGGGCCGGGATGGCGGGTTGAGGCCGGGGCAGGGCCAGGGCGGCCTGGGTCGCGTCGGTGACGACCGGGGTGGACTGGAAGTCCTGGGCCAGGGCCGGGGCCGGGGCGGCGGTCATCAAGGCGGCGAGGCAGGCGGCGGCGGTCAGGCGGGTACGCGACATCAGGTCATCCGGGCATGAGGGCAGGCGCACACCGTCGGTGAGCGGGGGAGGGGCGTCAAGCGACAGATAGTCACCTTCTCCGCGCGCGAAGGCGCGGGGGGAGACGACGCCGACCTTCCTTTCGTCATTCCGGGCGAAGCGCAGCGGAGACCCGGAACCCAGCGGCGCGCGAGAGCGCGAACCTGCCGCGGACCGGGTGTTTCGACACCTTGGGGCGGATAGATTTCGCCTTCGGCGCCGCTGGGTTCCGGGTCTTCGGGCCAAGCGGCCCTTCGCCCGGAATGACGAAAGGGGTGAGCGTTAACGCTTGCGGGGCGTCAGGATGTCGCCCAGGCGGTCGGGGGTTCCCTCGATCCGTTCCAGGCGGGGGTAGCGCAGGCCGTCGTGGTAGGGCAGGGCGACGGTCTTGTACTGGTCGCCGTCCTTGACGATCAGGGTCACGGAGACGGCGGGATCCTTGGCGGCGGTGACGGCGGCGGCGAGGCGATCGGGGTTTGAGGCTTGGCCGTTGACGGCGACGATCTCCATGCCCGGCGCCAGGCCGGCGTCGAAGGCCGGGCTGCCCCACTGGACGCTGCGGATGGCGTTGTTCTCGCCGGTCTGGAAGCCCAGGGAGTAGGTGAAGTCGTTGCGCTTCAGCTCTGCGAGCAGGGTCTTCTGATAGGCGGTCGGGGTCTCGCCATAGGCCAGGCGCCAGCCGCCGCGCGTCAGGCCGTCGAGGGGGGCGTGGGCGTCGGGGCCGGTCGCGTCCAGCCGGGTGCGCAGGAAGGTCGCCCAGTCGTTGGCGACGACGCCGTTCAGCGCCGCGACCACGTCCTCGAAAGTGTAGGGCGCCGGTTCGAAACTGCCGTCCTGGACGCCGTAGAAGGCCTTGGCGAAGTCATCCAGCGACTTGCGGCCGCCGGTCTTCTCCCGGATCGTCGTGTCGACGTCGAGCCAGATCAGTTGGCCCTCCGAGTAATAGTCCTCGTCCCGCTGCCACGACAGCCAGCCCTTGGGTCGGCGCTGGCTGATGATCGGGTCGTTGGTCGTGTCCTGGAGCGCCCGCCACTGGCGGCCGACGCGGGCGTCATAGGTCGCGGCGGTCATGGCCAGGGACTCCATCGCCTGGTCCTTGGTCAGCAGGCCCGAGCGGGCGGCGACGACCTGGCCGTAATACTGGGTCTGGCCTTCGTAGACCCAGAGCAGACTGTTCTGCATCGGGCCGTTGAAGTTGGGGACGAGCTGGTCGGCGGGGCGACGCCATTTGCCGTCCCAGGAGTGGTTCATCTCGTGGCTGAGCAGGTCGCGGTCGCCGAGGTGGGTGGCCCAGCCGGTGAAGAACTCCGGATCGACCGAGTTCTCGGAGCTGCGGTGATGTTCAAGCCCGATGCCGCCCAGCTTGTCGGTCATGGCGATCAGGAAGTCGTAGTGGTCGAAATGGCGGGCGCCGTACAGGCGGTCCATCTGGTCGACCAGATTGCGCAGGATCTGGATCTGCTCGTCGGTGGCCTCAAGGTTCTTGGCCTCGTCGGCGACGAAGTTGGCGCGGACGGGGGAGCGGCCGCCGGGGTTGAGGTCGATCTGGCGATAGTGGAGGCCGGCGAAGACGGGGCTGTCCACCAGGATTTCCAGATTGACCGGCTTGAAGGTCTGGAGGTCGCCGGTCTTGGTTTCGGGCTCCAGCGCCGTGCCGAACCGCCAGCCGGTCGGGAACTTGACCGTGGGCTGGACCATGATGTTCCGCGACCAGTGGCCGGCGGGATAGAGCAGCATCTTCTCCCACTGGATGTTCAGCATCTCGGGCGTCATCGTCACCCGGCCCTGATTGCCGCTGGTCGGCGACAGGTGCTCCATGGTCACGGTCAGGCCGGTCGCGCCGGTGGGGACGGTCAGGTGGTACGCGAAGGGCGACAGGGTGTCGCGCACCCATTCGACCCGCTGGCCGTTGGCGGTGATCTCGATCCCGGCCAGTTGGGTGATCGGGCCGACGGGACCGTGGTTGCCGGGCAGCCATTCGGGGAAGAACAGGGTCATCGGACCCGGCTGCGCCACCGGAATGGTCTCGGTGATCGCGAAGATGTGCTGGGCCAGGTTGGTGGCGTCGATATCGAGCGTGATCACGCCCGGATAGGCGACGTCGCGGGCGGCCGGGATGGCGGGCAGGGGCGCCGCCAGGGCGGGGGGCGCGGCCGACGCCTGCTGGGCCAGGGCCGCAGGCGCGGCGGAGACAAGCAGGAGGCCAAGGCTAAGCCCGAGGGCGCTCAGGCGGGAGGGGATCATCAGCACGAACTCTCAAGCCACTGGGGAGGGCGCGACAGTCCGCCGCAGGGGGCGGGGCGTCAAGGCTTGAGACGGGCTGAAATTGCACTCCGCGCCCTAAAACAGTGCAAGTGCAAAAGAGTGCAATTCGCCCGGTCAGTCTTCTTCCCTCGGTCTCAGCGGGGGGACTTCGGGCAAGAAGGGTGCGCTTTCCGGGTCAGTGGCCCAGGCGTAACTGAGCACGGTCGCCTTGTCATAGTTCGCCATCTGGAACAGATCCTGGTGCAGCCTGGTCCAGCCGCGCGCCTCGATCAGCCGGCCCTCGCGCACCGCACGGGCGACATTGGCCCAGGCCAGACGCGCGATGTCCGCCGAGCTGCAGGGCGCGCCGGCGTCCAGCAAGGCGACATCTTCGGGAGGCTGCTGGGCGAGGACATCGCCTTTGGTCTGGTCGCAAAGGCGCCAGGCTTCAGTCCGGGCGCGCCAACGAAAGGTCGACAGGCTGAGGCCATGGCGCTCGCAGACCTCGGCGGCCGGGGCGCCGGCAAGATAGTCGGCGCGGGCGGCGGCCCAGACCTTGGGGGAGCGCCGGGTCCAGGGAGACGGCGGGGCGGCGACGGGGTTTGAAAGATCATCGGTCATGCCGATCATCTTGCTTGAGCCGCCAGCTCAGGCGCGCTGGAAGGCGAATTTAGTTCTCAAGTCGTTGAACTATTGGAAGAACGATTTCAGAATTAGGCAATCCGACGGGGTGTTGCGCGCCCAATTCGCTCTGATCGTTCAGCCCGCAGGCTTGACCTCCAGCAATTCGACCGAGAAGCGCAGGGTCGAATTGGGCGGCAGTTCGCCGCCGCCGACCCAGCGCGAGCCGTAGCCGAGCGAGGCGGGGATGACGAACTCGTAGATCTCGCCCACGCGCATCAGGGCGACGCCCTCGGTCCAGCCCTTGATGACGCGGTTGAGCGGGAATTCGGCCGGTTCGTTGCGGGCGTAGGAGCTGTCGAACTCGCGCCCGTCGATGAAGGTGCCGCGATAGTGGACCTTGACCGTGTCGGTGGCGGCGGGCTGGGCGCCGTTCGGATGGGCCTTGCCGACGCGGCGGTACTGCAGGCCGCTTTCGGTGGTGGTCCAGCCGCGCCGGGCGCCGTTCCAGGCCAGATATGCGGTGTTGCCCACGTCCCAGGCCTGCTGTGGCGTCAGGGAAGATTGGCCCTCGACCTCGGCGGCGGCGCGGGCGGCGGCCGAGGCGGTCTCGGCATAGGTGACGGGTTCGCCGCGCGAGGCGCAGGCGGTGAGCGAGAGGGCGGCGAGCAGGGGCAGGACGATGCGAGTCATAAGGCGACGCTAGGACGCTGAGTGGCCGGCGTCCAGTTCAGAGCCCCGCCAGCGCAGCCGAAACGCGCGGCTGGAAGTCGGCCTGTTTGCCTACGTCGTTGTGGCCGGCCTGGGGGAAGCTGAGGTGTTCGACATGGACGCCTTCGGCCTCAAGTTCACTGGCCAGGCGGCGACTGAGGGACGCGGGCAAAGTGTCGTCGCGCCCGGCCTCCAGCACCACCACCTTGCCGGGGTATCCCTGAAGCGCGGCCGGGATGTCGATACTGTTCAGATTGGGCGCGATGTGGATCCGTACGAAGGGGCGGGCCCAGCCGACCATGGTGTCCACGGCGGCGCGGGTGCTGGGGGTCGTCGTCTCCAGCACCAGGGCGTCGGCGTGCATATATTGCGCGGCCTGGGCGCAGACGGGGCCGCCCAGGGAATGGCCCCAGGCGATCAGCTTGCGGCCCTCGGCGTCGGCCTGGGCGCGGGCGGCGTCGGCGACGGCCGTGCCGGCGGCCATGAAGCTCGCATAGTCCGCCTGGCCCGCTGTGTCGCCATAGCCGGGATAGTCGAACATCAGGGCGTCGCCGAACGGCGCCAGCTTGGCGGCGGTCTTGCCCGCGCCGGCGCTGCGCCGGAACAGATTGCCGCCGCAGAACAGGATCAGGGGCGCGTCCGCGCGACCGGTCCGAACGCGGGTGACGCCCACGGTTCCCCCCGAGTAGGGCAGGCTGAGGACATCGGCCTCAAAGCCCATAGGAATATCAGGGGGCAGAGTGACCTTTTCGGCGACCAGACGGGTATCGGGATAGAAGAAGGCGTCCTCAGCGACGTTCATCGACAGGCAGCCGGACACCAGAACGGCGGCGGCCAGAATCATAAGGCGTCGGTGCATGTTTCGCGCTCCCCCGGAACGATCATGCGGCGGTCGTCGGGGTTGTCAATCGGGCGCCGACGAAGCGATTGAGGGAAGGCGACGTCTGGTTCCCGAAAAACTGCGATCCAGGTCTTTATTTCGCCGTGGAAGCGAGTATATGTCCGCGTTCCGCAACACTCCTAAAGAGTCTGCGCGCAAGCGCCGAGGCCCGGTCCGTCGCCCTCCGACCGGAGCGAAGGCGCGGCTCCTTCCCCAGGGAGCCGGTACAATTCAGGCGTCCTGGCCCGGCAGCGGGCCGAGGGTGGACGCCGAAAACCTGGCTGCGGACGCGGAAACGCGCGCCGTGGCTGCTGCATTTCACGCGCGACTTCCCCGGGTCGTGCGTCATGGGAAACACTGAATGACTGACGTCGCCCACGATCTCGCCATCAACGGTCAGATCGCCTCCGCCACCTCGTTCACCGGCAAGAAGCGCATCCGCAAATCCTTCGGGCGCATCCCCGAAGCGGTCGCGATGCCGAACCTGATCGAGGTCCAGCGCGCTTCCTACGAACAGTTCCTGCAACGCGAGGTCCGTCCGGGCCAGCGCAAGGAGCAGGGCATCGAGGCGGTCTTCAAGTCGGTGTTCCCGATCAAGGACTTCAACGAACGCGCCATTCTGGAATACGTCTCGTACGAGTTCGAAGAGCCGAAGTACGACGTCGAGGAGTGCATCCAGCGCGACATGACCTATGCCGCGCCGCTGAAGGTCAAGCTGCGCCTGATCGTGTTTGAGACCGACGAGGAAACGGGAGCCCGTTCGGTCAAGGACATCAAGGAGCAGGACGTCTACATGGGCGATATCCCGCTCATGACGGACAAGGGCACCTTCATCGTCAACGGCACCGAGCGTGTGATCGTCTCGCAGATGCACCGTTCGCCGGGCGTCTTCTTCGACCACGACAAGGGCAAGACGCACAGCTCGGGCAAGCTGCTGTTCGCCGCCCGCGTGATCCCGTACCGCGGTTCATGGCTCGACTTCGAGTTCGACGCCAAGGACGTGGTCTATGTCCGCATCGACCGCCGCCGCAAACTGCCGGCCACGACCTTCCTGATGGGTCTGGGCATGGACGGCGAAGAAATCCTGAAGACCTTCTACGAGACCGTGCCTTACGAGAAGCGCGGCGAAGGCTGGGTCACGCCGTACAAGGCCGAGCGCTGGCGCGGCGTGAAGCCGGAGTTCGACCTGGTCGACGCCGACACCGGCGAAGTGATCGCCCAAGCCGGCCAGAAGATCAGCGCCCGCGCCGCCAAGAAGCTGGGCGACACCACGACCTCGCTGTCGCTGGCCGCTGACGCCCTGGTCACCAAGTATCTGGCCAATGACGCCGTCAACTTCGAGACCGGCGAAATCTTCGCTGAGGCCGGCGACGAGCTGGACGCCCCGACCATCGAGGTGCTGGAGCAAAACGGCTTCACCACCATCGAGGTGCTGGACATCGACCACGTCACAGTCGGCGCCTATATGCGCAACACCCTGCGCATCGACAAGAACGACACCCGCGAGGACGCCCTGTTCGACGTCTATCGCGTGATGCGTCCGGGCGAGCCGCCCACCCCGGAAGCCGCCGACGCCATGTTCAACTCGCTGTTCTTCGACAGCGAACGCTACGACCTGTCGGCCGTCGGCCGGGTCAAGATGAACATGCGCCTGGAGACCCCCGAGGTTTCCGACGAGATCCGCGTCCTGCGCAAGGACGACGTGCTGAAGGTGCTGCAGATCCTGGTCGGCCTGAAGGACGGCCGGGGCGAGATCGACGACATCGACAACCTGGGCAACCGCCGGGTCCGTTCGGTCGGCGAACTGCTCGAGAACCAGTACCGTGTCGGTCTGCTGCGGATGGAGCGCGCCATCAAGGAGCGCATGTCCTCGGTCGATATCGACACGGTCATGCCGCACGACCTGATCAACGCCAAGCCGGCCGCCGCTGCGGTTCGCGAGTTCTTCGGTTCGTCGCAGCTGTCGCAGTTCATGGACCAGACGAACCCGCTGTCGGAAATCACCCACAAGCGTCGTCTTTCGGCGCTTGGCCCGGGCGGTCTGACGCGTGAGCGCGCCGGCTTCGAAGTCCGCGACGTTCACCCGACCCACTACGGCCGTATCTGCCCGATCGAAACGCCGGAAGGCCCGAACATCGGCCTGATCAACTCGCTGGCCACCCACGCGCGCGTCAACAAGTACGGCTTCATCGAGAGCCCGTATCGTCGCGTGAAGGACGGCGTGGCCCAGAACGAGGTGGTCTACATCTCGGCCATGGAAGAGTCGAAATATACGATCGCCCAGGCCAACATCGAACTGAAGAACGGCAGCATCGTCGAGGACCTGGTCCCCGGCCGGATCAACGGCGAATCCCAGCTGCTGAACCGCGACGCCGTGGACATGATGGACGTGTCGCCGAAGCAGGTCGTTTCGGTCGCCGCCGCCCTGATCCCCTTCCTGGAAAACGATGACGCCAACCGGGCCCTGATGGGCGCGAACATGCAACGTCAGGCGGTGCCCCTGGTGCAGTCGGACGCGCCGCTGGTCGGCACCGGCATGGAAGCGGTCGTGGCCGTGGACTCCGGCGCCGTTGTGGTGGCCCGTCGTGAAGGCGTCGTCGAACAGATCGACGGCACCCGGATCGTCGTGCGCGCCACCGGCGACGTGGACGCCGCCCGTTCGGGCGTGGACATCTATCGCCTGTCGAAGTTCCAGCGTTCCAACCAGTCGACCTGCATCAACCAGCGCCCGATCGTGCGCGTGGGCGACCAGGTGAAGGCCGGCGACGTCATCGCCGATGGCCCGTCGACGGACCTGGGCGAACTGGCCCTGGGCCGCAACGCCCTCGTCGCCTTCATGCCCTGGAACGGCTACAACTTCGAAGACTCCATCCTGATCTCGGAGCGCATCGTGCGCGACGACGTCTTCACCTCCATCCACCTCGAGGAATTCGAAGTGATGGCGCGTGATACGAAGTTGGGCCCGGAAGAAATCACCCGCGACATCCCCAACGTCGGCGAGGAAGCCCTGCGCAACCTTGACGAAGCCGGCATCGTGGCCATCGGCGCCGAAGTCCAGCCGGGCGATATCCTGGTCGGCAAGGTGACGCCGAAGGGCGAAAGCCCGATGACCCCGGAAGAGAAGCTGCTGCGCGCCATCTTCGGCGAGAAGGCATCGGATGTGCGCGACACCTCCCTGCGCCTGCCGCCCGGCGTCGCCGGCACGATCGTCGACGTCCGCGTCTTCAACCGTCACGGCGTCGACAAGGACGAGCGCGCCATGGCGATCGAACGCGCCGAGATCGAACGCCTGGGCAAGGACCGCGACGATGAGCTCAAGATCCTGGAGCGCAACGTCTATGGCCGCCTGAAGCCGCTGATCCTGGGCAGGAACGCTGTCTCCGGTCCGAAGGGCATCGGTCGCGGCGAACTGACCGAAGAGAAGCTGGCCGAGGTCAGCCGTGGTCTGTGGTGGCAGATCGCCCTGGACGACGAGAAGGCCATGGGCGAGCTGGAGGCGATGAAGCGCCAGTTCGAAGACGCCCGTAAGCAACTGGACCGTCGTTTCGAAGACAAGGTCGAGAAGCTGCAACGCGGCGACGAACTGCCCCCCGGCGTGATGAAGATGGTCAAGGTCTTCGTGGCCGTGAAGCGCAAGCTTCAGCCCGGCGACAAGATGGCCGGCCGTCACGGCAACAAGGGCGTCATCTCCAAAATCCTGCCGATCGAGGACATGCCGCACCTGGAAGACGGCACGCACGTTGACGTCGTTCTGAACCCGCTGGGCGTGCCTTCGCGCATGAACATCGGCCAGATCTTCGAGACCCACCTGGGTTGGGCCGCCGCCGGCCTGGGCAAGCAGATCTCCGGTCTGCTGGAAGCCTGGCAAGCGGGTGGTCAGAAGCAGGCCCTGATCGATCGTCTGACCCATATCTACGGCCCGGAAACCCCGTTGCCGCAGGATGAGGAAGAGCTGATCGAACTGGCGAAGAACCTGTCCAAGGGCGTGCCCTTCGCGACCCCGGTCTTCGACGGCGCGCACATCGGCGACATCGAGCGTCTGCTGGAAGAGGCGGGGCTGAACAAGTCGGCCCAGTCGATCCTGTATGACGGTCAGACCGGCGAGCAGTTCAAGCGTCCGGTCACGGTCGGCTACATCTACATGCTGAAGCTGCACCACCTGGTCGACGACAAGATCCACGCCCGTTCCATTGGCCCGTACTCGCTGGTCACCCAGCAGCCGCTGGGCGGCAAGGCGCAGTTCGGCGGTCAGCGCTTCGGGGAAATGGAGGTCTGGGCTCTGGAAGCTTACGGCGCCGCCTACACCCTGCAGGAGATGCTGACGGTGAAGTCCGACGACGTGGCCGGCCGGACCAAGGTCTACGAGGCCATTGTCCGCGGCGACGACAGCTTCGAGGCCGGCATTCCCGAGAGCTTCAACGTGCTCATCAAGGAAATGCGTTCGCTGGGTCTGAACGTGGAGCTGGAGAACAGCTGAGCCGGATCAAGGCCCTCTCCCGCGTCGGCGGGGGAGGGCGGTCCCGCCGCCTCTCTCCGTTCTGAATAATTTTCGCGGCCCCCGCCGCAGAAGGAAAACAAGATGAACCAGGAAGTCCTGAACATCTTCAACCCGGTCCCGGTCACCCCGACCTTCGACCAGATCAAGATCGCCCTGGCCTCGCCGGAGAAGATCCGGTCGTGGTCGTTCGGTGAGATCAAGAAGCCGGAAACCATCAACTACCGCACGTTCAAGCCCGAGCGTGACGGCCTGTTCTGCGCCCGTATCTTTGGCCCGACCAAGGACTACGAATGCCTGTGCGGCAAGTACAAGCGCATGAAGTACAAGGGCATCATCTGCGAGAAGTGCGGCGTTGAAGTCACGCTGGCCCGCGTTCGCCGCGAGCGTATGGGTCACATCGACCTGGCCGCCCCGGTCGCCCACATCTGGTTCCTGAAGTCGCTGCCGTCGCGCATCTCGCTGATGCTGGACATGGCGCTGAAGGACGTTGAGCGCGTCCTGTATTTCGAGAACTATATCGTCACCGAGCCGGGCCTGACCCCGCTGAAGCAGAACCAACTGCTGACGGAAGACGAGTTCTATCGTTACCAGGAAGAATACGGCGATGACGGCTTCACCGCCGAGATCGGCGCCGAGGCCGTCCGCAATCTGCTGATGGGCATCGACCTGCACGCCGAGGCTGAAAAGCACCGCGGTGAGCTGGCCGACAGTCCGTCGGAAATGAAGGCCAAGAAGGCGTCTAAGCGCCTGAAGCTGATCGAGGCCTTCCTGGAATCGGGCAACAAGCCCGAGTGGATGATCCTGACCATCGTGCCGGTCATCCCGCCGGAACTGCGTCCGCTGGTGCCGCTGGACGGCGGTCGTTTCGCGACCTCCGACCTGAACGACCTGTATCGCCGCGTCATCAACCGGAACAACCGCCTGAAGCGCCTGATGGAGCTGCGGGCGCCGGACATCATCATCCGTAACGAAAAGCGGATGCTGCAAGAGTCCGTCGATGCGCTGTTCGACAACGGCCGTCGTGGCCGCGTGATCACGGGCGCCAACAAGCGTCCGCTGAAGTCGCTGGCCGACATGCTGAAGGGCAAGCAAGGCCGCTTCCGTCAGAACCTGCTGGGCAAGCGCGTCGACTATTCGGGCCGTTCGGTCATCACCGTGGGTCCGGAACTGAAGCTGCACGAGTGCGGCTTGCCCAAGAAGATGGCGCTGGAGCTGTTCAAGCCCTTCATCTATGCGCGCCTGGACGCCAAGGGCCTGTCGGGCACCGTCAAGCAATCCAAGCGCATGGTCGAGCGCGAGCAACCCGCCGTCTGGGACATCCTGGACGAAGTCATCCGCGAGCACCCGGTTCTGCTGAACCGCGCGCCGACGCTTCACCGTCTGGGCATCCAGGCGTTCGAACCCAAGCTGATCGAGGGCAAGGCCATCCGCCTGCACCCGCTGGTCTGTACGGCGTTCAACGCCGACTTCGACGGCGACCAGATGGCCGTGCACGTCCCGCTGAGCCTTGAGGCCCAGCTGGAAGCGCGCGTGCTGATGATGTCGACGAACAACATCCTGTCGCCCGCCAACGGCAAGCCGATCATCGTGCCGTCGCAGGACATCGTCCTGGGTCTGTACTATCTGTCGCTGGTCAAGGACGGCGAGCCGGGTGAAGGCAAGCTGTTCGCCAATATCGGCGAGATCGACGCCGCCCTGGACGCCAAGGTCGTCACCCTGCACAGCCGCATCAAGGCGCGCTGGACGGAACAGGACGCCGAAGGCAAGGAGGTGACCAAGGTCATCGACACCACGCCGGGCCGGATGAAGCTGGCGGCTCTGCTGCCGCGCAACCCGAACGTCGGCTATCGTCTGCTCGAGAAGAACCTGACCAAGAAGGAAATCGGCAATCTGATCGACGTGGTCTATCGCCACTGCGGTCAGAAGGCGACGGTCATCTTCGCCGACCAGATGATGGGCCTGGGCTTCCGCGAGGCCGCCAAGGCGGGCATCTCGTTCGGCAAGGACGACATCGTCATTCCGGCGAAGAAGGCCGAGCTGGTCGCAGAAACCCGCACCCAGGTGGAGGAGTACGAGCAACAGTACGCCGACGGCCTGATCACGCGCGGCGAGAAGTACAACAAGGTCGTCGATGCTTGGGCCAAGGCCACGGACCGGATCGCCGACGCCATGATGGGCGAGATCGCGCAGCCGCGCGTGCTGATCGAGGGTGAAAATCCCGACATCAACTCGGTCTTCATGATGGCCAACTCCGGCGCCCGGGGTTCGCAGGCGCAGATGAAGCAACTGGGCGGCATGCGCGGCCTGATGGCCAAGCCGTCCGGCGAGATCATCGAGACGCCGATCACCTCGAACTTCAAGGAAGGCCTGACCGTCCTTGAATACTTCAACTCCACCCACGGCGCCCGTAAGGGTCTGGCCGACACCGCGCTGAAGACCGCCAACTCGGGTTATCTGACCCGCCGTCTGGTGGACGTGGCGCAGGACTCCATCGTCACCGAACAGGACTGCGGCTCGACGCGCGGCATCACTCTGCGTGCGGTCATGGAAGGCGGCGACGTCCTGGTCTCGCTGGGCGCCCGTATCCTGGGTCGCTATGCGGCCGAGGACATCAAGGAGCCGGGCACGGACACCGTCCTGTTCCCCGCCGACACCTATCTGGTGGAAGAAGTGGTCGAGGCTGTCGACGCCGCCGGCGTTCAGTCGGTCAAGGTCCGTTCGGCCCTGACCTGCGAGGCTGAAGCCGGTATTTGCGCCCACTGCTACGGGCGTGACCTGGCGCGCGGCACCAACGTCAACATCGGTGAAGCGGTCGGCGTCATCGCCGCCCAGTCGATCGGCGAGCCGGGCACCCAGCTGACGATGCGGACCTTCCACATCGGCGGTACGGCCCAGGTGGCGGAAACCTCCTTCATGGAGGCGACCAACGCGGGTGTGGCCAAGATCACCGGCCCGACCGTTACCGCCGCCCACGGCGACCTGGTGGCGATGAGCCGCAACGTCATCGTGACCGTGGTCGTGGACGGCAAGGATCGCGAAACCCACAAGGCCCCCTACGGCGCCCGGATCCGGGTCAAGGAGGGCGGCGAGGTCAAAAAGGGCCAACGTCTGGCGGAGTGGGACCCCTACACCACCCCGATCCTGACGGAAGTCGGCGGTCTGATCCGCTTCGAGGACCTGGTCGAAGGCCTTTCGGTCAAGGAAGAAACCGACGAAGCGACGGGCATCGCCCAGCGCGTCGTCAGCGACTGGCGCGCCAGCCCGCGGGGTTCGGATCTGCGTCCGGCCATGGGCGTCACCCTGGGCGACGCCTACGCCAAGCTGGCCTCGGGCTCTGACGCCCGTTACCTGCTACCCGTGGGCGCGGTTCTGTCCGTGTCGAACGGCGACGAGGTCAAGCCGGGCGAGATCATCGCCCGCGTGCCGACCGAAGGCGCCAAGACCCGCGACATTACCGGCGGTCTGCCGCGCGTCGCCGAACTGTTCGAAGCGCGTCGTCCCAAGGACTGCGCGGTCATCGCCGAGATGGATGGTCGCGTCGAATTCGGTCGCGACTACAAGAACAAGCGTCGCATCAAGATCACGCCGGAAGTCAACGCCGACGGCGTGCAGGGCGAACCGGTCGAGTTCCTGATCCCGAAGGGCAAGCACATCTCCGTCCACGACGGCGATCTGATCCAGAAGGGCGACTACATCATCGACGGCAACCCGGATCCGCACGATCTGCTGCGCATCCAGGGCGTCGAGGCGCTGGCCGAGTATCTGGTGAACGAAGTGCAGGAGGTCTACCGACTGCAAGGCGTGCCGATCAACGACAAGCACATCGAAGTCATCGTGCGTCAGATGCTGCAGAAGGTCGAAGTCCTGGATTCGGGTGAAACCACCCTGATCCGCGGCGACACCGTCGAAGTGGCCGAAGCCGTTCTGGAAAACCAGAAGGTCGAGAAGCGCGGCGGCCGGCTGGCCACCACCCAGCCCGTCCTGCTGGGCATCACCAAGGCGTCGCTGCAAACCCGCAGCTTCATCTCGGCGGCGTCCTTCCAGGAGACCACCCGCGTCCTCACCGACGCCTCGGTCCACGGCAAGAAGGACATGCTGGAAGGCCTGAAGGAAAACGTCATCGTCGGCCGTCTGATCCCGGCCGGTACGGGCGCCTATCTGCGGGCCCTGCAAAAGATCGCCAACGATCGCGATGCAGAGCTGACGCAAGCCCGCGAAGACGCGATCGAGCCGTTGCCGGCCGATCTGCAACTGGAGCTGGAGAGCAGCGAAGGCTGATCTCCGGGTTCGGATGTGATGAAATGAAGAGGGGCGGCGCCGGCGACGGCGCCGCCCTTTTCTATGGCCGTCAGTTGGAGGGGGCGGTCTGCCGGGGCCGTTCGCCCCGGTTGATCGTTGTCTGCGCGCCCTGGCGCATGTCGAGGCCGGGCACGTCAGGCAGCTGAGCGCCTGCGCATCCCGTGCCGAAGTTCGAGCCGACGCAGTCAGCGGGCCCGACCACGCCGACGCCGCCCGACAGTGGACGACGCTTGGCCTCCCATTCCGCCAGACGGCGCGCGCCCTCGCGGGCGAAGGCGGCGTCGCGCTGGGGATTGCCCGAGCCGGTGATCGGCGCGGCGTTCTCACCGCGTCGGGCGAATTCATCGCGGCAATGGCGACGTTCTGCATCGCTCAAAAGGTCAGGCGAGGCGCAGCCGGGCAGGCCCTGGCGCAGCGACCGCGCCATAGCCCCGCTGCGATTGGCAGGATCGACTCGCCAGACGTCGGCCGGGGGCGGCGCGCCGGGCGGCGCCGGGGCGGCCAGACGCGGACGCAGCGGAGCGGGGCGGGGAACGGCCTGTGTCTCGGGCGAAGGTGAGCGGACGGAGGGGGAGGGCGAGGACGTCGTCGGGGCGGCGGCGGGCTCGATGTCCGGCGTGGCCACGGTCGGTATGCGGGGCCGTTCGTCTTGCAGCAGGGGGCGGGGTTCTATGTCCAGATAGATCGGCGACGGTTCAGCGATAAAGTCTCGCCCCTCGATCCCCAGCGCCGTGAAAGACAGGGCGGCGATCAGGGCGGTGTTGATGGCGACAGACGCCGTCGCCAGACCCGCCTTGCGCCAGTCAGGCCGTCGGCGATTGGGACGGGGCAGGGCGGTCACACTCATTCACGACGCTTTCGCAGATTGGGCAGGAGGCCGTCCCGCGAAGAGAAGAGATCGACTTCAATATTCACGCCCTCGCACCCTGCGACCGGGTGGGGCGTCTCGCAAGGCGGATCGCCGCGCCGCGGTTCAGCCCGCCGGTCTTCCCAGGCGACCAATCGCCGTGCGCCGTGACGGGCGAAGACGGCGTCGCGATCGGCGTCGCCTGAGCCGGCGATAGGGTGCGCTGCCGCAGCGAATCGCCCCGCCCTCTCGTCGCAGTAACGACGCGCCTCGACCGCCAGCCTGTTCGGACCGTCGCAGGCCAGGGGCAGGCCGCGCGAAGGCGCACCGGGTCCGACCCGCCAGCGCGGATCGAAGGCGTCGCCGGGCGTTGGCGTTGGGCCTGGCGCGGTGAACGGGCCGGTCCGACTGACGTCTGGGCGCTGGATGCCGTGAGCGGTCTCTATGACGCGGTCCGGAGCGGTGTCGGACGCTGATACGGCTTGAACGGGCGTCCGCTCCTGGGCCAGGCGGGGGCGCCGCTCAATATAGAGATACAGGGGCGGGCTGGACAGGGCGCTGGGACGACTGGTGCGGGTCTCGGTCGTGGACAGTAGCGCGATCAAGCCCGCATTCAGGCCCATGGACGCGACCACAAGCCCCGCCGTTCGCCCTCTTGCCGGCCAGCCGCTCTCGGTCCGCATCCTAACCCCCATCACCCAAAATCGAGGCTGGGCTTCAAGCATGGCGGCTTTCGGGCGCTGGTTTGACTTGTTCGCGTCTCGGCTGTGTAGTGACGTCTTCGAGAGGGAGGGGACTGATGTCGATACTACTGGTCTTGGTCCTGTACCTCCAAGCCAGCCCGGCGGTCGCTAGGCCTTCTGCTGTCGATGACCTGCAGCATTGTCCCGCGGTACCGGTTGAGATGAATGCCGCTCGCGACTGGGAGGATTTCGAGTTTTCGACCGACACGCCCGGCAGTCCGATGTGGTACGCCGATCAGGGTTGTTACCGGCGAGCGGCCGAGGCCAGTCGGGAGTATCTGACGCGCGGGCCGCTGCTCGGGGTACGAGAGTCAGCCATTTCCCACCTTCATATGGCGCGGTACTTGGCGTTCGCCGGTGACGAAGCTGGAGCTGCGCAGGCGCTTGCCGGCGCGAGGCGCTCCGATCAGCGGACGGGCGCCGAGATCCCGCTAGACTGGAACGCCTATGTCGAAGGGCTCTATGGCTTCCTGGTCAAGGACCGGGGACTTCTGGAAGCGCGTTTGGCGAGGCTGCAACTTTCGCCGAACGAGGGCGACCATTATAACGGTCGAAACCTCTACTGGCTGTCGCGTTGTTTCGAGCGGACCTATATGGACGCTCAGACCGCAGCGGAATGCGCCGTCGAGCCCCCGCCGCCTTGACCTTTCTCCCCATCGCGCGTAGAAGCCGCGCACTTTCGAGGCGTGGCCGGTTCGCCGGTCGCTGAGATCGTGACAATCGAACGGACGGGCTGTGCCCGCCGGAACGCCCAAAGCGCGCGTTCCGGCCCTTTGTGTTTTCCGGCTTGCCGGAGCGAACCGAGGACTGTTTGTCGTCACGCGATCAGTCTCGATGACACCCGGGCGAGGGGATGGTCCCCCGTTCACAAGAAGGCGAGAGGCGCTTCGGTCGAAAGACACACGCCTCCATCAGAAGTCGAGATAAGTTTCGAATGCCTACGATCAACCAGCTGATCCGCAAGCCGCGCAAGCCCAAGCCCACCCGTAACAAGGTGCCGGCTCTGGAGGGTTCGCCCCAGCGTCGCGGCGTCTGCACCCGCGTCTACACCACGACCCCGAAGAAGCCGAACTCCGCTCTGCGTAAGGTCGCCAAGGTCCGTCTGGCCAAGAACGGCTACGAAGCCGTTTGCTACATCCCCGGTGAAGGCCACAACCTTCAGGAACACTCGGTTGTTCTGATCCGCGGCGGCCGCGTGAAGGACTTGCCCGGCGTTCGCTACCACATCCTGCGCGGCGTGCTCGACACGCAAGGCGTCAAGGACCGCAAGCAGCGTCGTTCGCACTACGGCGCCAAGCGTCCGAAGTAAGCCATTCGCGTCCGGGCCATCGCGCCTGGAGGCCTTTTCGAGATCTTCCCGGCGAGCGCCGGGCACTGCAAGGAATAACCTATGTCGCGTCGTCACCGCGCCCAGAAGCGTGAAGTTCTGCCGGATCCCAAGTTCGGCGATCTGATCGTCACCAAGTTCATGAACTACGTCATGTACGAAGGTAAGAAGGCCGTCGCCGAAAACATCGTCTACGGCGCCTTCGACATCCTGGCGGACAAGAAGAAGGAGCAGACTGCGGTCGAGACCTTCCACACCGCCCTGGACAATGTCGCGCCTTCGGTCGAAGTCCGCTCGCGTCGCGTCGGCGGCGCCACCTATCAGGTGCCGGTCGAGGTCCGTCCGGACCGTCGCCGCGCCCTGGCTATCCGCTGGCTGGTGAACGCTGCGCGCAAGCGCGGTGAAAACACCATGACCGAAAAGCTGGCCGCCGAGCTGCTGGACGCCTCGAACAACCGCGGCACCGCGGTCAAGAAGCGCGAAGACACCCACAAGATGGCCGAGGCGAACCGCGCCTTCAGCCACTATCGCTGGTAAGCGTCTTAAAACCGTCTCCCTTTCGAAGCTAAGGGTCGGTTCCTATCTAAGACTATCCGGCGCGGGCGGTTTAAGCTAAATCGCCCGCGCTCGCTTATCCGCCGCATCGACGATCATTCCCGGGGGCGCCGTCGCGTCCTTGACCTACTTCTAAGGCACGTTTTCATGGCTCGTACGCACAAGCTCGAGGACTACCGCAACTTCGGCATCATGGCCCACATCGACGCGGGCAAGACGACGACGACCGAGCGGATTCTCTATTACACCGGCAAGAACCACAAGATCGGCGAAGTCCACGACGGCGCCGCGACCATGGACTGGATGGACCAGGAGCAGGAGCGCGGCATCACCATCACGTCGGCCGCGACGACCGCCTTCTGGCAGGGCAAGCGCCTGAACATCATCGACACTCCCGGCCACGTGGACTTCACCATTGAAGTCGAACGTTCGCTGCGCGTCCTCGACGGCGCTGTGACCGTGCTGGACGGCAACGCCGGCGTGGAGCCCCAGACCGAAACCGTCTGGCGCCAGGCCGACAAATATTCGGTGCCGCGCATCGTCTTCGTCAACAAGATGGACAAGATCGGCGCCGACTTCGACGCCTCGGTCCAGTCGATCCGCGACCGCCTGGGCGCCAAGGCTGTGCCGATCCAGTTCCCGATCGGCGCCGAGTCCTCGCTGACCGGCCTGGTCGACATCGTCGAAATGCGTTCGGTCGTCTGGGACAACGACGCCCTGGGCGCCAACTTCACCGTCGGCGAGATCCCGGCTGACCTGCTCGACAAGGCCAACGAAGCCCGCCAGTACCTGATCGACAACGCAGTCGAACTGGACGACGAGGCGATGGAAGCCTACCTCGAAGGCACCGAGCCTTCGGTCGAAGTGCTGAAGAAGTGCATCCGTAAGGCCGTGCTGACCGGCGCCTTCTATCCGATCCTGTGCGGCTCGGCCTTCAAGAACAAGGGCGTGCAGACGCTGCTGGACGCCGTGGTCGATTATCTGCCGTCGCCGCTGGACATCCCGCCGACCCCGGGCATCGACTTCAAGACGGAAGAGCCGATCACCCGCAAGGCCTCGGACGACGAGCCCCTGTCGGTCCTGGCCTTCAAGATCATGGATGACCCCTTCGTCGGTTCGCTGACCTTCTGCCGCCTGTATTCGGGCAAGATGGAAACGGGCATGAGCCTGCTGAACTCCAGCCGTGACAAGCGTGAGCGCGTCGGCCGGATGCTGCAGATGCACTCGAACAACCGCGAAGACGTCAAGGAAGCCTTCGCCGGCGACATCGTCGCCCTGGCCGGCCTGAAGGAAACCCGCACCGGGGACACCCTGTGCGATCCGCTGAAGTCGCCCGTCATCCTCGAGAAGATGGAATTCCCGGCGCCGGTCATCGAGATCTCGGTCGAGCCCAAGACCAAGGCCGACCAAGAGAAGCTGGGCGTCGCCCTGGCCAAGCTTGCTTCGGAAGATCCGTCCTTCACCGTCTCGACCGACCACGAGTCGGGCCAGACCATCCTGAAGGGCATGGGCGAGCTTCACCTGGACATCAAGATCGACATCCTGAAGCGCACCTATAAGGTCGAGGCCACCATCGGCGCGCCGCAGGTCGCCTATCGCGAGTCGCTGGGCCGCAAGGTCGACATCGACTACACCCACAAGAAGCAGACCGGCGGTACGGGCCAGTTCGCCCGCGTCATGATCACTTTCGAACCGGGCGAACCCGGCTCCGGCTTCGTGTTCGAAAGCGCGATCGTCGGCGGCGCGGTGCCGAAGGAATACATCCCCGGCGTCGAAAAGGGCCTGAACTCCATCAAGGACTCCGGTCTGCTGGCGGGCTTCCCGCTGATCGACTTCAAGGCGACCCTGACGGACGGCAAGTACCACGACGTCGACTCCAGCGTGCTGGCGTTCGAAATCGCGGCCCGCGCCGCCTTCCGCGAACTGAAGGAAAAGGGCGCGCCGAAGCTGCTCGAGCCGATCATGGCGGTCGAGGTCGTGACCCCCGAGGAATACCTCGGCTCGGTCATCGGCGACCTGAACGGCCGTCGCGGCATGATCCAGGGTCAGGACATGCGCGGCAACGCCACCGTCGTGAACGCCTTCGTGCCGCTGGCCAATATGTTCGGCTATGTGAACACGTTGCGCGGCATGTCGCAGGGCCGCGCCCAGTTCACGATGCAATATGACCACTACGAGCCCGTGCCGCAGCACGTCGCCGACGAAGTGATCAAGAAGTACGCCTAAGCTTTTCCTTTCGGAAAAGCGGACCTAAAAGCGCCCGGCCCGAAAGCCGGGCGCCCTTAACCCCCAGACTGCAGGAACCCCGGTTCGGGGACCTAGGAGCTAGAAGATGGCCAAGGAAAAGTTCGAACGCACGAAGCCGCACTGCAACATCGGCACGATCGGTCACGTTGACCACGGCAAGACGACGCTGACGGCGGCGATCACGATGACGCTGGCCAAGGCCGGCGGCGCGAAGGCGATGGCCTATGCCGACATCGATGCTGCGCCGGAAGAAAAGGCCCGCGGCATCACGATCAACACGGCGCACGTGGAATATGAGACGGCCAACCGTCACTATGCGCACGTCGACTGCCCCGG
>NZ_BSFD01000001.1:440779-532014 GCF_027922165.1 Brevundimonas intermedia | reverse complement strand
TAGCCCGGCGCGATGGCGTTGGCGGTGATGCCATGCGGGGCCCATTCGTTGGCCATCAGCTTGGTCAGGCCGGCCACGCCCGACTTGGAGGCCGTATAGGACGGCACGCGGATGCCGCCCTGGAAGGACAGCATGGAGGCGATGTTGATGATCTTGCCGCCGTTGCCCTGTTTGATGAACAGGCGGGCGACCGCCTGGCTCATGAAGAAGACCGTCTTCAGGTTGATGTTCATCACCAGGTCCCAGTCGGCCTCGGTGAAGTCCACCGCGTCGGCGCGACGGATCAGGCCGGCGTTGTTCACCAGAATGTCGATCCGGCCCATGGCCGCCAGGGCTTCCTCGACCACCCGTCCAACCGGCTCGATCGAGGTCAGGTCGGCGCTGACGGCGTGGGCGCGACGGCCCAGGGCCTGAACCTTGGCGACGGTCTCGTCCGAATCCGACAGGGCGACGGAGACGATGTCGGCCCCGGCCGCGGCCAGAGCCAGGGCGATGCCCTGCCCCAGGCCCACATTGCCGCCGGTGACCAGGGCGACCTTGCCGGTCAGGTCGAATGGGTTGCTCATGACAGGCACGCTTCCTCTCAGATCTATTTCAGGCGCCGGAACGGACCCGGCTTGTCTGTGTTGGTAACCGGTGTCATATACCGATGCAAACGCTTAGACCATAACTGAAAACACAGGTTCGCCGCTTCGGCTGCTTCGTGGCGCCCGAGGGCCCCGACGTTTGTGATAGGGTCGGTGGCGCTCGTCATACCCAGGAGAATCCCCCATGAAGATCGCGCTCATCATCGAAAACAGCCAGGCCGCAAAGAGCGAGACGGTGCACGCCGCCCTGACCGCCGTCGCCGAGCCCATGGGCCACCAAGTGTTCCACTATGGAATGTATGCGCCTGAGGACAAGGCGTCCCTGACCTATGTCATGAACGGCCTGCTGACCGGCATTCTGCTGAACTCGGGCGCCGCCGATTTCGTCGTCACCGGTTGCGGAACCGGCATGGGCTCCATGCTGGCCTGCAACAGCATGCCGGGCGTGTTCTGCGGCCTGGTCATCGATCCGACCGACGCCTTCCTGTTCGGCCAGATCAACGACGGCAACGCCATCTCCATGCCCTACGCCAAGGGCTTCGGCTGGGCGGCGGAACTGAATCTGCAGGACGTCTATCGCAAGCTGTTCGAAGGCGAGCGCGGCCTGGGCTATCCGCGGGAACGCGCGGAGATCATGCGCAAGAACCGGGGCGTGCTGAAGGATCTGAAAGCCGTGACCTGCAAGGACATGCTGACGGTTCTGAAGTCCATGGACCAGGACCTGCTCAAGGCGGCTGTCGCTGGCGAACGTTTCTCCGAATACTTCTTCGCCAATGCGACGGACGAGGGCATTCGCGACTATCTGAAGAGCGTCGTCAGCGCCGCGCCGGTGCTCGAAACGGTCTGATCGACCAGAGGGTGTTCGGTGCGTCGGAGACCGCGCGCCGGACACCCCTCTCATCGGCAGGTTCGGTCAGTCGCCCAAGGGGATCGCCGACTTGCGCGTCACGAGCGCCGGGCGAACCTCCTGCTGCTGGAGCTTGGCCGGATCGACACCGCGCAGGGGCGCCAGAAGCTTTTCGGCCGCCATCCGCCCCATGTCGCGAATCGGAAGCCGGACCGACGTCAGGTTCGGCCAGACACGCGCCGCCATCGGTAGGTCGTCGAAACCCACCACCGAAAGGTCGCGCGGCAGTTCCAGACCCCGCTCGCGCGCCGCCTGCATGACGCCGATGGCCATATCGTCGTTGAGGGCGAAGATGGCGCTAGGCGGCTTGGCCAGGGAGAGAAGCGCGTGCCCTGCCTCGACTCCGGATTCGAACGTATAGGCGCCCTTGAAGTCGAGGTCTGGGTCCAGCGGGATGCCGCGTGCGGCCAGGGCGTTGACGAACCCCTTGCCGCGAACGGCCGAGGAGCGGAACAGGTCCGGTCCGCGCACCAGGCCGATGCGGCTGTGCCCTAGGTCCGCCAGATGATTGGCCGCTTCGGCGGCGCCCACGCCGTCGTTCGTCACCACCATGACCTCGGGCTCGTCCAGAGCCACCGAGGCGATGCGGACATAGGGGCAGTCCAGTTCGCGCAGCAGATCGATGACCCGTTCGTCCTCTGACACCGAGGGGGGCATAATGACGCCGTACAGGCGCTGGCGCTCGACGAAGCCGCGAATATCTTCCAGTAGGGTCGGCGAATTGCGGTTGCAGGGATGGACGACCAGCTCCAGGCCCGAACCCTTGAGGGCGTCCAGAACCCCCTGCTGCATGTTCACCACATAGGTCGGGCTGGGATTGTCGTAGATCAGGCCGATCAGGAACGAACGCCGGAAAGCTAGGCCCCGGGCCTGGGGATCGGGGGTGAAACCCAGCGCCTTGATAACGGCGTTGACGCGTTCGCGGGTGTCCGTCTTCACGAACGGCGACTGGTTGATGACCCGCGAGACCGTCTTCTTGGAGACCCTGGCCTCGCGCGCGACGTCGTTGATGGTGGCCCGCTTTCCCGGCTTGCCGGCGCGCGGATCGTCTTGAGCCAAGGTCCGGCTCCTTCCTTCTTGTCGAGCTCAAGCCATAGCCGCGACTCGCGTCCGACGCCATGGGCCTGTTCTAAACTGGATTGACACCGGTTTCCTTCATGGTTCTTATCGAAGCTTGTTCAAGAGGCGACGGCTTTGACTTCCACCCCCCAATCCGCGAGCCGCGCAGCATGAGCGCGACGCCCGTCACGATGTCCGGCGCTGCCGAGGACCTGACCGCCGAAGCGACGGCGATCGCGCAGCAGTTCGTCTCGGCGCGCCTGGCCCGGCGCTGCACGCCTGACTATCCAGGCCGTATTCCGCAGACCATGGCCGAATCCTACGCCATTCAGGACATCGCCATCGGGCTGGCGCCCGATAGGGTCGTGGGTTGGAAGGTTGGAGGCGTGCCGCCGGCCCAGCGGCCGCAGCTGGGCGTACATCGGCTGGCAGGAGCCATTTTCGCCGCGAATGTCTGGCCCGCGACGGCCGATGCGGCCACGCCTCTTCCCGAGATCGAGGGCGGATTCGCCGCCGTCGAAGCCGAATTCATCGCCAGGATCGGAACGGGCGTAGATCCCGCCAAGACCGAGTGGACCATCGACGAGGCCCGGGCCGTGATCGACAAGGTGTTCGTCGGCGTCGAACTGGCCGGCAGTCCCCTGTCGGCGATCAACGACCTGGGCTCGGCCGTGGTGGCGTCGGACTTCGGTAACAACGGCGGATTGGTGGTGGGGCCCGAGCTGGAAGACTGGCGCGATACGCTGGACGACATCCAGGTCGAGACCTTCATCAACGACGCCAGCGTCGGCTTAGGCGGTTCGCGGTCGCTCGAGGGCGGGGCGCTGGAATCGGTGCGGTTCCTGCTGGAGCACTGTGCGCGCTGGGGCCGACCGTTGACGGCCGGGATGCTGGTCTCGACCGGCGCGGTCACCGGGGTTCATCGGGTGCACGCCGGGGATCAGGCCGTGTGCGTCTTCAAGGGTATCGCTGAACTCCAATGTTCGGTCGTGAGGGCCGAGGCGAAGTAAACATCATCTGACGCTGAACCCGTTCGCCCTCGAGGTTCGAACAAGAAGACGGGGAGCGTCGAGGAACATCAGGAACGGGTAAGAGTCATGACTGACGCGTCGAGCGCAGGTCCTATTAAGATAAAGGCGCCTTCGCCGGGCAAGTACCGGTGGGTGGTCATGTGGCTGCTGTTCGCAGCCATGGTCATCAACTATGTCGACCGGCAGATGATCGGCTTCCTCAAGCCGACCCTGTCGGCGGAGTTCGGCTGGTCCGAGACCGACTATGCCGACATCGTCTTCTGGTTCCAGGCGTCCTACGCCGTCTTCTACCTGTTGTGGGGCCGGATCATGGACAAGGTCGGGGCCCGCTGGGGCTTGGGCGTGGCCTTCGGCATCTGGCAGGTCGGCCATATCCTGCATGCCGGCGCCCGTGACCTGACGCACTTCATCATGGCCCGGGCCGTTCTGGGCGCCGGCGAGGCCGGTGGGTTCCCCGGCAGCATCAAGGCGGTCGCCGAGTGGTTCCCTAAGAAGGAACGCGCCCTCGCGACGGGCCTGTTTAACGCCGGCACCAATATCGGCGCGATCGTCACGCCGTTGATCGTGCCGGGCCTGGTGCTGGCCTTCGGATGGCAGATGGCCTTCGTCATCACCGGCTTGCTGGGTCTGATCTGGCTGCCGATCTGGCTGCTGGTCTATCGCCGTCCGCGGGAACAGAAGAACCTGTCGGCGACCGAACTGGCCTATATCGAACAGGATCCGGCCGACATCGTCGAGAAGGTCAAATGGACCAAGCTGCTGACGGTCAAGGAGACCTGGGCCTATGCGCTGGGCAAGTTCCTGATCGACCCGATCTGGTGGATGTTCCTGTTCTGGCTGCCGGACTTCCTGGGCAAGACCTATGGGCTGGACCTGAAGACCTTCGGTCCGCCGATCGTTGTCATCTATCTGATGTCGGATGTCGGCTCGGTTGGCGGGGGCTGGCTGTCCTCGCGCTTCATGCACCGGGGCATGGACGTAAACAGCGCCCGCAAGATCACCATGCTGATCTGCGCCCTGTGCGCCGTTCCGGTGGCCTTCGCCGCCATGGCGTCCAACTTGTGGGTCGCCGTGGGCATCATCGGGCTGGCGACAGCGGCGCACCAGGGCTTCTCGGCCAACCTCTACGCCCTGCCGGGCGACGTCTTCCCCCGTTCCGCCGTGGGGTCGGTCGTCGGCATCGGCGGTATGCTGGGCGCGATCGGCGGCATGGCCATGGCAAAATACGCAGGCTTCGTCCTGGAGAAGATCGGCACCTATACGCCCATCTTCATCGTCGCCGCCTCGGCCTATCTGATCGCCCTGCTGGTCATCCACCTGATCACGCCCAAGTACGAACAGGCCAGGGTCTGATCCCGCAAGCGGCCGGGGATGTCCCGGCCGCCGCCTTTCCTCGGGGATGACATGAAGATCGAACGCAGAAGCCTGCTGGGTCTGGCCGCCGCCGTGGCGGCGGCGGGCGGCGCCCGTCCCGCGCGCGCTCGCCAAGCCATCGTCGCACCGGCCCCGGCGCCGCCCGATCCCACCGAAGTCATTCGACTGTGGCCGAACGGCGCGCCGGGCGGGGAGGGGGTGTCCGTCACTCCCATCGTGCCGGAACGTTCGACCGACCCGGCCTTCCATGACCGATACGCCCAGTATACGACAGACCCGATCCTGACGGTCTTCCGACCCGAGCGGCCGAATGGATCGGCCCTGCTGCTGATCCCCGGCGGCGGCTATCGCTGGGCGGTGCTGGACAAGGAAGGCTATGACGTCGCCCGCGTCTTCGCCGCCTCGGGCACGACCTGTTTCGTGTTGCGCTATCGCCTGCCCGCTGACGGCTGGAAGGCCGGCGCTGATACGCCCCTGCAGGACGCCCAGCGAGCGCTTCGCCTTATCCGAAGCCGTTCGGCGGATTATGGTCTGAACCCCCGCAAGATCGGCGTGCTCGGCGCCTCCGCCGGGGGGCATCTGGCGGGGTTGGTCAGTGTGCGGACGGACGCGACCTATGATCCTGTCGACGCCGCCGATGCGGTTTCGGCGCGGCCAGACCTTACGGTTCTGATGTATCCCGTGACCACCATGGCGGACCCGTTCGTGCACGCGGGCTCACGCCAACACCTTCTGGGCGATGCGCCGACGGCCGAGCGGATCGCCGCCTATTCCCTCGAACAGATGGCCTGGGCCGGCGCCGCTCCGGTCCTTCTGCTTCACGCCATGGACGATGGAGCGGTGCCGGTGGAGAACAGTCTTCAGCTGCTGTCCAGCCTGAAGGCCGCCAAGGTCCCGACCGAGGCGCATCTGTTCCAGGAAGGCGGGCACGGGTTCGGAATCCGCCTGATCATGGGCCGACCGGCAGAGGCGTGGCCTGACCTCGTTCGCGCCTGGGCGGGACGGCTCGACTTCGCTCTGTAATGTATCAGGCCGCCGGGACGGTTCTGGCGAAGTCTGCTTCGGTATCGACAGGCGAAGAGGACAGGAGCGTCTGTATCTCGCTTAACAGCAGGGCCAGTGTGAACGGCTTGCCCACGTGTCGGTCGGCGCCGGCCTTGCGGGCGGCGGCCACATGTTCGGGCTGCGTATTGGCGGTCAACATGATGATGGGCACAGGAGGTTGGCCCGTCTCGCGTTCCGCCTGACGAATGTGAGCGACCGCAGTGATGCCGTCCATCCGCGGCATCTGGATGTCCATCAGGATCACGTCGAACCGCTCGCGTCGCGTAGCCTCCAGAGCCTCAAGGCCGTCTTCGGCTGTGGTGATCTCAGCGACGGTCTCCAGCATCATTTCAAGGATGCGCCTATTGGTCGGATGGTCATCCGCAACCAAAACTCGCCACCTCGCGGCCGGAACGAGCGCGGATTCTGCCGTCGCATCAGGCGGAGGAAGGTCCAGCCAGAATATCGAGCCTCCGGCTTCTCGCGGGGCGGCGTCGATCACGCCTCCCAGTGCGCGGGCGGCTTCTTGCGCCAGAGATAGACCCAGACCCATGCCGCCGAACCGGCGTGTAAGGGCGTCGTCCTGCTGTCGGAAGGCGGCGAACATGGCGTCCTTCATCGCGGGATCGAAGCCAACACCGGTGTCGATACAGACAAAGCGAAGGCCGCCGTCGAGGCGTGGTCCGACGGCCAGGCGGACTTCTCCCTCCTGTGTGAACTTGACGGCGTTGTTCAGCAGCGGCGTCAACACCCTTCCCAAGGCGGCGGGATCCCCCGTGAAGGTGGAGGGAAGATCCGGCGCAGTCGTCACGACGATCTTCAACGCCTTGGCGGCGGCGGGGCCGCGAAGCGGTTGGACCAACCGCTCGATCAGATCCACGAAGGGGCAGGTTTCCACCTGTGGCGGCGACTCGTCGCCATCAAGGTGAGCGACGGCGAGAAGCTCCTGGAAGCGATCTTGCAGCGCCGCGGCGGAGGATCGGATCATCGTCGTCACCTCCTCAAGCTCCGGCCCGCGCGCTCGGGCCGCGAGCAGGTCCGCGCCGGCGATGACGCCGTTCAGCGGTGTTCGGATCTCGTGACTTATGTTGCTGACGAAGGCGCTGCGCGCCTGATTGGCCTGTTCAGCCTCCTCGAGCGCAATCCGAAGGGCGTCGGCGTCGCGATGCTTTTGAGAGATGTCTTCGGTCAGGCCGATGAGATGACGAACGCCCTCATCGTCATAGGTGGCGACCTTGGTGGCGGATAGATATCGCACCCCGCCAGGGGCCGGCGCCTCGTGCACCGCCGATTGGGACCCCATGCCAGGCGTTGCGTCGGCCGCCCATTCCGCAAAGGCGGGCGGCAGCACCTCAGCGGCCAGGAGACCGGTCAGGCCATCGAACTTCCCGAACAGCTTCTCTGCCGCGCGATTGGCCAGAATATAACGACCCGATCGCGCGTCCTTGACCGTCAGGGCGAGAGGCAGCACGTCGATGACAGTGTTCAGGAAGGCGGCGGATTCCGTTTCGGCCGTGACGTCCTCCGCCTTGACCAGAAGGCGCACGATCCGGCCGGTTTCGTCCCGCACGGCGCTGACCGTGGTGTTCAGATACACCGCCTCCGACTCGTCCGTTGCGAAACGCGTCCGGAAGGCGAACACCCTGCCGTCCTGCGCCTCCTGTACGCCCCGCTCGATGGAGAAACGGCAGTCTGCAGGCCAGGCGTCTTGCCAGGCCATGGTGTGGGCAGCAGGGACGTGCGGCTGAAAACGGCGGGCGGCGGGATTGACGTGGACAATCCGCCCCTGTGGATCCAGCAGCCAGATATAGGCGGGCGAGGCGTCGGCGACTTGCGCGTGAAACCGGTCGCCCTCGTATGGGAAGCCGTCCTGAACAGCCTCCTGTCGAGCGCCTGAATTCCTAACGCCTGAGTCGAGCAATTGAGAACCCCGTTTGGCCATTCTGGCGACGGACGAGTTTTAGCGGGGCTGAATGAAATCTAGGTTAAGCACATCCTTGCGTTGCTAACAGTCAAGCTAATGGCAAAGCTAGGTATAATTGCGTATAAACGCCTTGAGGCCGATTTAACCGCACTCGTCAAACATGTTCCCATGATGCGCAGCAGTAGGCCGCGCCTATAGGGACGAGGCATGACGAAACGTTTGTCCATCGATGCTGCGCTGGTGGTGAAGAACGCCGCTGTCATCCGGCAGTCTATCCTCGACGCCTTTGAAGAAGACGACACGATCAGCCTCGACCTTGTCGATGATCAGGCTGTCGATCTATGCGGTCTGCAACTGATCGAGTCCGCCCGGCGCCAGGCGCGCGCTGTCGGCAAGACCCTGGTTCTCGAACGCCCGGCGGCTGGTTTCAGGTCGGTGCTGGACGCCGCCGGCTTCCTGACGGACGCCCCCTCAGATGATCTTCAGTTCTGGTTTCACGAAGGATCCGCTCAATGACGGCTTCGATTCTCACGGTCGATGACTCGCCCAGCATTCGCGTCGCGCTGAAGATCGCGCTGACGAACGCCGGCTATTCGGTGGCCGAGGCGGTCAATGGCGCCGAGGGTATCGAGAAGGCCAAGGCCAGCGCCTTCGATCTGATCATCACCGATCTGAACATGCCCGTCATGGACGGCCTGACCATGATTGAGGAAATGCGTCGCATGCCCGATCAGATGGGCGTGCCGATCGTCTTCCTAACCACGGAATCCGACGAAGGATTCAAGGCCCGCGCCAAGGCCGCCGGAGCCACGGGCTGGCTGACCAAACCCTTCGATCCCGATCAACTGGTGCGTGTCGCCAAAAAGGTGCTGGGCAGATGAGCGACGAAGCCATTGCGGTCTTCCAGGTGGAGGCTCGGGAGAATCTGGAGTTGATAGAGCAGGGGCTTCTGGACCTGCTGGACCGGCCGGAGGATCGCGATCTGGTCGACGCCGTCTTCCGCGGGCTTCACACTCTGAAGGGCTCCGGGTCGATGTTCGGCTTCGACGCCCTGGCCGCCTTCACCCACCACTGCGAAACGGCCTTTGATCGGGTGCGCAAGGGCGAGGTGGCGGCCACGACCGATCTGGTGTCGGCCGTTCTGGCGGCGCGGGACCATATGCGCCAGCTGATGGAGGATCCGTCGGGCGATTACGGCGCGGCGGGCGACCTGCTGTTGGCCGATCTGGAACGAGCCGTGCAAGAGGCGGACGGCGCGGGTCCGCCCGCCGTCGTGACGCCGGGCCTGACGACATGGCGCATCAAGTTCGACCTGCCGGCCAACGCCTTCAAGAACGGAGCCAATCCCCTGGCCCTGCTGGCCGAGTTGCGCGAGATGGGCGAGGCGCGGGTTGTCGCCGACGCCTCGCGCGTGCCGCCGTTGAGCCAGATCGAACCCACCGACCATTATCTGGCCTGGGACGTGACTCTGACCACGGATCAGGACCGGGCGACGATCGAGGATGTCTTCATCTTCGTCATCGACGACATGAACCTGTCGATCGAGGCGCTGGACGAGGCGCGGCTCGGGGCGTCCCCTGTCCAGGCCGCAGCCGTCGCTGAACCGGTCGAGCCGGCGCCTGCCAAGGTCGCCGCTCCCGTTGCGGCGCCCGTGGCGGTTCAGGCCGCTGCGGCGGTCGCCAATGATCCGGTCGAAGCCAGCGGCGCCAAGACAGCCAAGGCGGTTGAAAGCGTGCGCGTGCCGGCTGATCGCCTGGACGAACTGATGGACCGGGTCGGCGAGCTGGTCATCGCCCAGTCGCGCCTGACCCAGATCTCCAATTCCGGAACCGACACCGCCCTGCGCGCCGTGTCGGAAGAGATTGAGCGTCTGTCGGGCGAACTGCGCGACACCATGATGGTGCTGCGGATGGTGCCGGTGGCGACCCTGTTCGGTCGGTTCCGTCGCCTGGTTCATGACCTGGCGCGCGAGACCGGTAAGGCCATTGACCTGTCGACCGATGGCGAGACGACCGAGATCGACAAGACCGTCATCGAACGCTTGGCCGACCCCCTGGTCCACCTGATCCGCAACGCCGCCGACCATGGGCTGGAGACGGCCGAGGATCGGGCCGCCGCCGGCAAGCCCGCCACGGGCCGCATCCGCCTGTCGGCGCATCAATCGGGCGGCGAGGTGGTCATCACCATCCGCGACGACGGTCGGGGCATCGACCGCGAGCGCGTCCGCGCCAAGGCGGAATCGCAAGGCCTGATCGAGCCCGGCGCGGTCCTGAGCGACCACGACCTGCTGCAGATGATCTTCCACCCCGGATTCTCCACGGCGGCGGCGGTGACCAATCTGTCCGGCCGCGGCGTCGGCATGGATGTGGTCAAACGCACCATCGAGGCGCTGCGCGGCTCCATCGACATCGCCAGCCGTCCGGGCGAGGGTTCGGAAGTGTCGCTGCGCATTCCGTTGACCCTGGCCATCATCGACGGCCTGCTGGTTCGCGTCGGCCAGGGCCGTTATGTCATTCCTCTGGGCGCCGTCGAGGAATGCCTGGAACTGTCTCTGGACGAGGATCTGCGGTCGCGCGGCCGCAGCTTCATCTCGCTGCGTAACAGCCTGGTCCCGTACCTGCGCCTGCGCGAGATGTTCGAGACCGGCACCCCGCCCGAACTGCACCAGAAGGTGGTGGTGGTCTCTACGGGCACAGAGCGGATCGGTCTGGTCGTCGATCAGATCATCGGCGACCACCAGACCGTCATCAAGTCGATGTCCAAGCTCCACGCCGGCCTGCCGACCTTCTCGGGCGCCACCATCCTGGGCGACGGCGGCGTGGCCTTGATCCTGGACGTCGGCCACCTGGTCGCCAAGGGCCAGCAGCAGGAGGCGCAGATGCGCGAGGCCATATGAGCACCCAGACCGAACTCGCCACCGCTCCCGGCTGGACCGGGGCCGAACAGGTCGAGGTCCTGACCTTCGAACTGAACGGCGAACTGTTCGCCCTTCACGCCGTCGGCGTGCAGGAGATCATGGACCTGACGCCCGAGACCGTGGTGCCCGGCGCCGGCGCCTTCGCGGGCGCCGTGATCAACTTCCGCGGCAAGGTCATTCCTCTGGCCGATCTGCGTGTCGCCTTCGGTCTTGAGCGGAACGCCCCCACGATCGACAGCCGCATCGTCGTCATCGAGATCGAACTGTCCGGCGAGCCGACCCTGGTCGGTCTACGCACCGACAAGGTCCATGAGGTCACCACCCTGGCCCGGGCCGACTCCGAGGCGCCGCCCAGCGTGGGCATGCGCTGGCGGCCCGAGTTCATCCAATGCCTGGTGAAAAGAGACGGCGAGTTCATCGTCGTGCCCGACCTCCAGACCATCTTCAATCAACAGCAGGACGCCCGCCAGCCGGTCACGTCCGCCACCCGCCATTGACCGGCTCTTCGGGGAGATCGAGTATGCGTTTCACCATCAAGGCTAAACTGGCCGCAGGCTTCGGGATGATGATCATCCTGCTCGTCGGCATCGCCGGCCTGGGCATCTACAGTCTGGGCAGCCTGAATCAGGCCATGGACGATGTCCTGTCAGGACCGGCGGAGCGCCTCTCCAACTCGCAGCAAGCCAATATACGTCTGCTCGAGTCTGTCCGGGCCGAAAAAAATCTTATCCTCTCGCGCTCGACCGAAGAAATGACGACCCACATCGCGACCGGCGAAGAAGCCCGGGAAGCGATGGCCGAACTTCTGGCCAAGGGCGAGGAAAAAGCCACTGCTACGGGCAAGCCGGACTGGCAGCGTTTGCAAACTCTGCTGTCTCGCATGACCGCGCTGGAAAGCCGTATGGCGGAATTTGTAAGGACGGGTCAGTCGGCGGAAGCCGTGGCGCTTTCCACCGGTGAAGCCCGCAGTGTCGCGGTGGAAATGACCGAGTTGTTCGACAAGATCGTCGAACGCAATCACGGCAATATGGCGAAGGCCGCCGAGGACGCCGCGAAACAATACGCCGACACCCGAAACCTGGTCATCGGCCTGACCCTGGCCGCGCTGGCCATCGCCGTGGCCTTCGCCCTGTGGATCGCCCTGGGCATCAGCGCCGGCCTGAGCCGTCTGATGACTGTGGCCGACGCCGTCGCCGTCGGCGATCTGGACGAGCGGGTCGAGATCAAGTCGAACGACGAGATCAAGGATCTGGTCAACGCCTTCAACAGGCTGACGGACAATCTGAAGGCCACGGCCACCATGGCCGACGAGATCGCCAACGGCGACCTGACGGTCCAGCCCAAGCCGCTGTCGGACAAGGACACCCTGGGTCTTTCGCTGCAGTCCATGGTCGAACGCCTGCGCGGCGTCGTCACCGACGCCCTGTCGGCGGCCGACAATGTCTCGTCGGGCAGCCAGGAACTGTCGGCGACCTCGGAACAGATGAGCCAGGGCGCGACCGAACAGGCCGCCGCCGCCGAACAGGCCTCGGCCTCGATGGAGGAGATGGCCGCCAACATCAAACAGAACGCCGACAACGCCGCCCAGACCGAGAAGATCTCGCGCCAGTCGTCCAAGGACGCCGAGGCCAGCGGCGAGGCGGTCAACCGCGCCGTCGACGCCATGCGCACCATCGCCGACAAGATCGGCATCGTGCAGGAGATCGCCCGTCAGACCGATCTGCTGGCCCTGAACGCGGCGGTCGAGGCCGCCCGCGCCGGGGAGCACGGCAAGGGCTTCGCCGTCGTCGCCTCGGAAGTGCGCAAGCTGGCCGAACGCAGCCAGACGGCCGCCGCCGAGATCGGCGCCGTGTCGGGCGACACGGTCAAGGCGGCTCAGGAAGCCGGCGAAATGCTGCAACGCCTGGTGCCGGACATCCGCAAGACGGCCGAACTGGTGTCCGAGATCAGCGCCGCCTGCCGCGAGCAGGACGTCGGCGCCAGCCAGATCAACGAGGCCATCCAGCAACTGGACAAGGTGACCCAGCAGAACGCCGGCGCGTCCGAGCAGATGTCGGCCACCTCCGAGGAACTGGCGGCCCAGGCCGAAGAACTGCAGACCTCGATCGCCTTCTTCCGCACCGATACGGCCGGCGCCCGTGGGCGCGCGCCCGCCCGAGCTCCGGCCCGCGCCTCGACCTTCAAGCCCGCCGCCAAGCCGGCTGGGCGTCCGGTCGCCAAGGCCGCCCCGGCCAAGCCGTCGGTGCACGCCCAACAGGCCCGCGCCAAGGGCTTTGCGCTCGACATGACCACCGGCGGCGCGGACGCCGAGGACATGGACTTCCGGGAGAGCGCCTGATGTCCGGCGCCTTTGAGGGCCAGTATGTCAGCTTCGGCCTGGGCGACGAGGTCTTCGCCGCCCCGGTCGGTCTGGTGCGCGAGATCCTGACCTATCAGGCTCCCTCGCGCATCCCGAACAGCCCGGACTATCTGATGGGCCTGACGGACGTGCGGGGGCAAGGGGTGCCGACGGCGGATCTGCGGGTCCGCCTGGGCATGGCGGCGGTCGAACCGACGCTGAACACCCGTATCCTGGTGCTGGACATTCCGCTGGAGGACCGGGTGCTGAGCCTGGGCCTGGTCGCCGACCGGGTGTTCGAAGTCACGGCCTTCACCGCGGACCAGATCGAGCCCTCGCCCGACATCGGCGTCAAATGGCGCTCGGACTATATTTCCGGCGTCGTGCGCCGCGACGACGGCTTTGTGGTGCTGATCGACCTGCCCCGACTGCTGTCCAGCACGGACGCCGTCTCTCTGGGGGGCTTCTCCAACATCGACCGCGCGGCCTGACGGCCCCGGCCTTTCCCTGAAAGAGCATAACAATGCGCGCTACGATTAAGATGAAGCTGGCCGGCGCCTTCGCTGCGGTCCTGGCGATTTCGATGATCCTGGGGATCGTCGGCGTCATGAAGATGAGCAACGTCAACGACCAGTCGACGATCATTACCGAGAACTGGATGCCGAGCATCGATGCGATCCATCGCATCAACACGGCGACCTCGGACCTGCGCGCGCAGCAGTATGCGCATATCACATCGACCGATCCGGTCCGCATGGCGGCTGTAGAGAAGGACATCTCTGCGACGCTGGATGCGATCAAAACCGGCCGTGCGAAATACGAACCCCTGATTTCGTCGGACTCGGAACGGGATCTCTACAATCGGTTCGCGGACAAATATGAACGCTATTTGCAGGACGGAGAGCGGATGCTCAGCCTGTCCCGCGTCAATCAGAACGATGCGGCGGCCCAGTCCATGCTGGCCAGCAAACCGCTCTACGACGATCTGTCTGCGGACTTGGTCAAGCTGGTGGAGCTCAATGTCGAAGGCGGCCAGGCCGCCAGCCTTGAAGGCGACAAGGTGTTCGCCGACGCGCGCACCCTGTTCATTGCTCTGGTCATAGCGGGTCTGGTCATCGGCGTGGTCGCGGCCCTGTGGATTTCGCGCACCGTCACCCTGGGTCTGCGCAAGATTTCGACGGCGATCGACGCGGTCGCCATCGGCGATCTGAACCAGGACGTCGTCGTGACGACCAACGATGAGATCAAGGATCTGGTCGTGACGGTCAACCGGATGACCGCCAACCTGAAGGCCACGGCCGCCATGGCCGACGAAATCGCCCAAGGCGACCTGAGCGTCCAGCCCAAGCCGCTGTCGGACAAGGATACCTTGGGGCTTTCCCTGCAGAGGATGGTCGGAAACCTGAGAGGCACGGCCGCGATGGCGGACGAGATCGCCAACGGCGACCTGAGCGTTCAGCCCAAGCCTATGTCGGACAAGGACACCTTGGGCATTTCTCTGGAAAGAATGGTCGTCAATCTGAGGATCACCGCTGCGATGGCGGACGAGATCGCCCAGGGCGACCTGACGGTCCAGCCCAAGCCGCTGTCGGACAAGGACACACTGGGCCTCTCGCTTCAGTCCATGGTCGAACGCCTGCGCGGCGTGGTCGGCGACGCCCTATCGGCAGCCGACAATGTCTCGGCCGGCAGCCAGGAACTGTCGGCCACCTCGGAACAGATGAGCCAGGGCGCGACCGAACAGGCCGCCGCCGCCGAACAGGCCTCGGCCTCGATGGAGGAGATGGCCGCCAACATCAAACAGAACGCCGACAACGCCGCCCAGACCGAGAAGATCTCGCGCCAGTCGTCCAAGGACGCCGAGGCCAGCGGCGAGGCGGTCAACCGCGCCGTCGACGCCATGCGCACCATCGCCGACAAGATCGGCATCGTGCAGGAGATCGCCCGTCAGACCGATCTGCTGGCCCTGAACGCGGCGGTCGAGGCCGCCCGCGCCGGGGAGCACGGCAAGGGCTTCGCCGTCGTCGCCTCGGAAGTGCGCAAGCTGGCCGAACGCAGCCAGACGGCCGCCGCCGAGATCGGCGCCGTGTCGGGCGACACGGTCAAGGCCGCCCAGGAAGCCGGCGAGATGCTGCAACGCCTGGTGCCGGACATCCGCAAGACGGCCGAACTGGTGTCCGAGATCAGCGCCGCCTGCCGCGAGCAGGACGTCGGCGCCAGCCAGATCAACGAGGCGATCCAGCAACTGGACAAGGTGACCCAGCAGAACGCCGGCGCGTCCGAGCAGATGTCGGCCACCTCCGAGGAACTGGCGGCCCAGGCCGAAGAACTGCAGACCTCGATCGCCTTCTTCCGCACCGACGCCGCCGGCGCCCGTGCTCCGGCCCGCGCCTCGACCTTCAAGTCCGCCGCCAAGCCGGCCGGCCGTCCGGTCGCCAAGGCCGCGCCGGTCAAGCCGGCGGTGCACGCCCAACAGGCCCGCGCCAAGGGCTTCGCCCTGGACATGGCCACGGGCGGCGCGGACGCCGAGGACATGGACTTCCGGGAGAGCGCCTGATGGCTGAAGCGGCCGAGGGCCAGTATGTCACCTTCGGCCTGGGCGACGAGGTCTTCGCCGCTCCGGTCGGGCTGGTGCGGGAAATCCTGACCTATCACCCGCCTTCGCGCATCCCTAACGGCCCCGACTATCTGCTGGGCCTGACGGATGTGCGGGGCCGGGGCGTGCCGACGGCGGATCTGAGGATCCGCCTGGGCATGGCGGCGGTCGAACCGACGTTGAACACCCGCATCCTGGTGCTGGATATCCCGCTGGAAGACCGAACCCTGAGCCTGGGCCTGGTCGCCGACCGGGTGTTCGAGGTCACAGTGTTCAGCGCCGACCAGATCGAGCCGTCGCCCGACATCGGAGTCAAATGGCGCTCGGACTATATCTCGGGCGTGGTGAGGCGGCCGGGGGATTTCGTCGTCCTGATCGACCTGGGGCGGCTGCTGTCCAGCACTGACGCCGTCTCGCTGGCGTCCTTCTCCGACGTCGAACGCGCGGCCTGACGGTCGCTGAAAGCTTACTGAAAGAGCATGGCCTTGTCACAAGCGGCGCTAGAACAGTCCGTCCCGATCATCGATCAGATCAGCGCCCGCAATTTCGAGCGTCTGGCGAGGTACATCTACGACTATAGCGGCATCAAGATGCCCTCGTCGAAGCGCACCATGCTGGAAGGGCGGCTGCGGCGTCGTCTGCGCAGCACGGGCCACCCGACCTTCGACGACTACTGCGACTACCTGTTTAAGGAAGACGGGCTGGAGGCCGAGTCGGTTTTCCTGATCGACGCGGTGACGACCAACAAGACCGACTTCTTCCGCGAGCCGCGGCACTTCGACTATATGGCCAGCCAGGTCTTGCCCGAACTCAAGGCCTCGGGCGTACGCCGGATACGCGCCTGGAGCGCCGCCTGTTCGATGGGGGCCGAGCCCTACACCATGGCCATGGTGATGCAGAAGTTCGCCGACGAGCAGGGTGGGCCGGACTATCAGATCCTGGGCACGGACCTGTCGACCGATGTGCTTGAGACGGCGCTGCGCGGCGTCTATCCCAGCGAGATGCTGACGCCCGTGCCCGCCGACATGCGGCGCTGGGTCATGACCGCGCGAGACGGCGCCCGCCGCGAGGGCCGCATCCATCCTTCGTTGCGGGCAAAACTATCTCTGGCGCGGGTCAATCTGATGGACGAGACCTATTCGGTCGGTGATCCGTTCGACATGATCATGTGCCGGAACGTCATGATCTATTTCGACAAACAGACCCAAGCCAAGGTTCTGAACCGTCTGTGCGAACGGCTGAAGCGCGGCGGCCATCTGTTCATCGGTCATTCCGAGAGCATCACCGGTATCGAACTGCCCCTGGTCACTGTGGCCAACACCGTCTTCAGAAAGATCTGATCCCATGCCCAAGGTCCGCGTCCTGGTCATCGACGACTCGGCCAGCGTTCGCCAGACCCTGGTCGATGTTCTTTCCGCCGATCCCGGCATCGAGGTCATGGGCGTGGCCTCCGATCCCTTCGTGGCCGCACGCCGTATCGCCGAGGACGTTCCGGACGTCATCACCCTGGACGTCGAGATGCCGCGCATGGACGGCATCACCTTCCTGCGCAAACTTATGGCCCAGCGGCCGATCCCGGTGGTCATGTGTTCGTCCCTGACCGAGGCCGGTTCCGAGACCCTGATGCAGGCGCTGGAAGCCGGCGCAGTCGATATCATCCTGAAGCCGCGCATCGGGGCGGCGGATCATCTGGCCGAGAGCGCCGATCGTATCCGCGACGTGGTCAAGGCGGCGGCGCGCGCGCGGTTGGGCGCGCGGCGCACCACGACGCGCAGCCTGGATCCGGGCACGAAACTGACCGCCGACGCCATGTTGCCGCCCCCGACGGGCGCCGCCATGGCCCGCACCACCGAGATGGTCGCCTGTCTGGGCGCCTCGACGGGCGGCACCGAGGCGCTGCGCGAGGTGCTTCAGGCCCTGCCGGCCAATGCGCCGGGCATCATCATCGTCCAGCACATGCCGGCAGGCTTCACCGCCGCCTTCTCGAAGCGGCTCAACAGCCTGTGCGAGGTTGAGGTGAAGGAGGCCCAACACGGCGACCCCGTCCTGCGGGGGCACGTCCTGATCGCGCCGGGCGACAAACATATGCTGCTGGAACGCCACGGTGCGCGCTATCAGGTGGCGATCAAGGATGGCCCGCCCGTGTCGCGTCACCGCCCCTCCGTCGATGTCCTGTTCCGCTCCGCCGCCCGTGCGGCCGGCAAAAACGCCATGGGCGTGATCATGACGGGCATGGGCGACGATGGCGCCCGCGGTCTGCTCGAGCTGAAGGAGGCCGGCGCCACGACGGTGGCGCAGGACGAGGCGACCTCGATCGTCTTCGGCATGCCCAAGGAAGCCATTGCACGCGGCGCCGCCCAGAAGGTGATGGCGCTGGAGCATATCGCCCGCGAGATCATGGCCGTGGATCGGTCCAGATAGACTGGGTCGACGCCTGCGACACGGGCGTATCGCAGGCGTCTTGGTTTCAGAACAGCAGGTCGTCGAATTCGTCGACAGCCTCGGCGAGCTCGATCGGCGCGTCCACCGTGGCGTTATCCTGCTGGGTTTCGATGCGGTCGGCCTCGCTGAAAACGGCGTGAGCCGCGTGGATGGTCCGCTCGCGCGCCATGGTGTAGCAGCGGCCGATCTCGGTCAGGGCGGCGTCCACCACTCCAGAGATATCGGTCAGGTCATCAACGACGGGCCCCGCCGCCTCGGCCAGGGCGACAGCGGCGGCATGCAGGGCGTCGCCCAGATCTTCCTTGAGACCCAACTGGTCGGCGGCCTGGGCCAGAGACCTTGCGGTCGCCTCGCCCTGAGCGCCCAGCCCGACCAGATCCTTTTCGACCACGTCGGCCGCGCGGCGCAGATCCTCGTGCACGCTATTGAGCCGGCCCGCGTCGAGCCGGGCGCCTTCGGGTTCGTCTTCCGAAACACTGTGCGCCAGTTCGGCCAGGGACTTCAGCGAACCCAGGGTCTGGTCTGCGGCGTCTTCCAGATGGCTGGCGTGGCTGCTTAATTCGATGGCGATGACGCTGAGCGGTTTGCCGATCTCGCCGAGCCGGTTGCAGCGCAGGCTGCTGTTGATCGCCATCTGCTGAATGTCGCGCTTGACCTTCTGGATGGCGTCAACACGCCGCGCCAGCGCCTCGACCGACGATACGGTCTCGCCGCTGATCCTCTGCGCATTGGTCATGGCCGCTGTGACGTCGTTCACCAGAAGGCCGGCGCGACCGAGGCTGACTTCGAGGTCGCGAAGGTCGCCGCCGTTGTCGGACAGGCCGTGTATGACCATCAACTGGGTCGTGTCCTTGGCCATGCCTGCAAGGTTCTGCGTCACCTTGGCGGCCTCGGCTTCGAAGTCCGAGGCAATGTCCGCCATCTGGTCGGCGACCATGTGCAGCAGTCGGCGTTCGGCGCGGTCGCGCGCCTCGGGCGAGAGATCCGCTTCGGCTACAGTGCGGGCCGACACCTGAATGCCGAGTTGAACGTGCTCGATCCGCTGGCGGGTGATGTCGCCGATCTGCAGCGCCATCAAGGCCTTGCCGACCTTCATCTGTATGTCCCGTGCGATGGCGGCGACCGAAGCCGCGACCTCGGCGATGCGGGCGTGGTGGGCGCGCAAGGTCTCGGCGTCGACCGTCAGCTTGTCCGGCACTGCGGGGATCAACTGCTTGTACTTGCCGCCCAGACCCTGTTCGAAGGTCAGGGCGCCGTCGAGCTGATTGCGAAGGCGTGTCAGTTCGTCGGCCAGTTCGTCCAGTTGGGTGACGCCGAAGTCCAGTTGCTGGCACATGCGGTCGGCGAAGCCGGCGAATTCATCCGCTCCGCGGATGGTCGATCCGGCTGTGATCTTCACGTTCAAGGCGAAGGCGCGCAGATAGCGCAGCGTCGTGCGCATCGTGTCGATGTCTGCATCCAGCAAGGCGCTGGCGTTCTTCAACTGGTCAAGGTTGGCGACGCGGCGTTTCTGAGATTGCGGCAGGGCGCTGAGGCCCGACGCGGTTGAAAGCAGGTCGTTGCTGGTCCGTGAGACCGAGTCGACGTTCAGCGTCAGACCCAGACGGTCAAGCGCCTCGATCAAGCCGCCGATCATCTCCAGCGAGCCGGCCAACTGTTGTCCGGCGTGGGAGAAACGGGTCTCGACCCGCGCGCGGGCCGTTTCCAGCTGGTCCGTGACGTCCGGGGCGACAATGGGCCCTGGGGCGGAGGTCGCGAACGCCCCGCCAGCGAAAGGGTCGATATGCTGTGCTTCCGCCTGCATGAACGGTCTCGTTCTGAGAGTCATGGCGTCAACTTAGCCGCGACATGAAAACCGTCGGTAAACGGCGAGAAGAAACAGTCGTATCTCGTGACAAGGTCAATGTGTCAGGTCCGGCGAATACGCGCGGGTGACGCTGGATTTTGAACGGCAGAGGCTCGCGCTCGACGGCGACGGTTGATGGCCGACGCCTGAGCAAGCGTGAGGTTCGGGTGGCGCCGTGCGGCATGACGCACCTGTTCGACAAACCCGGGCAGCCAGGCGGCCACGGCCCCGCCGGCTCCGGCGAGGAAATCCCCCACAGAGACGCTGCGGCCTGTGAAGAATTGCAACCCTTCGGCGGCGAGCGCGGCGGCGATGACGAAGACGGCCAGATCATCGCGACGGCGGGTCGGGGAGATCAGGAACAGGCCAACCGTAACGCCGTAGAAGGCGATGGCGTGAGCGGCCTTGTCGTTCAAGCCGAACGCCTGCTCCAGGCCCTGAAACGGGCCGAGCATCAGAACGGCCATGCCCGTCGCGGCGAAAACGAACAACAGGCGAGCGGCAAGGATGATGCGGCGTGACGTGAGCATGGAGGAGGGCGTCCAGGGCGGTGATGACGCCATCCTGCCCGGTCCTGCCCAAGATGCGGTGAAGCGATATGCTGAACCGTTTACGAACGTCGCGGCTGCGTGCTCTGCCTTAGGGCAGGCTGGACCAGGCGATGGCGTGGACCTTGTCGCGACCGAGAACGGCGGCGAGAGGTTCCTTCAGGAACAGTCCCGAAACGGCGGGATCGCGCACGTTGAGCCCGCCGGTGAAGGCTCCGAAGGCGGGCAGGAGCAGCCGTGAGCCGTCGGTGACGAAACAGGGGCGTCGCACGCCGCGGCCATAGCCGACCACGCGCGCCGCGGGATGGAGATGGCCCGCCACCTCGCCGTGGCGGTCGTCGGCCGCTGTCAGCGCCTCGGGTTCGTGCGTCAACCGCAGGCCGCCCAGGGTAAGATCGCCGACGATCCGGCCGGGCAGAGGAGATGAAAGACCGGCCTGGTTCGCCAGGGCTTCACGGTCGTGATTGCCCTCCAGCCACAGCCAATCTCGCCCAGCGGAGAGCCGGTCCAGTCGCTCACGATCGTCGAGGGGCATCCGAGAGATGGCTCGTGCATCGTGAAAACTGTCGCCCAGAAGCACGACCATCGCCGGGTGAAGTTCCGCGACTTCCGCCTCTAGCCTGTCCAGGGTGGCGCGGCTGTCGTAGGGCGGCAGCATCTGGCCGCGCGCGGCGAAGGCCGAGCCCTTCTCCAGGTGCAGATCCGCCGCGACCAGGGCGCGGTAGGCTGGAAGCCACAGGGCGCCGGAACAGCGCAGCACGCAGGTCTCGCCGGCGATCTGGACCCGCAGTGAACCGCAGGGCTTGCGGGCGGGGGACAGGGTCTGGCGCAGGGCGGCGTTCATGGCGCGTCCTCGTCCATGACTTCGGCGATCAGATGTTCGGCGCTCTCATCCAGGATCATCTCTGCGGCGTCGCCACCGACTCTTTCGCGCCCGATCTGAACCAGAACCGGCACGCAGAAGGGCGAGGGACGCGTCAAGGGCTGATGCCTGATCCGGCCCTCGATCCGCGCCAGCATCTGGCCCAGGCGCGCCACGTCCAGCAGGCCTGACGCGGCGTCGGCACGGGCGGTCTTCAGCAACAGGTGGTCGGGTTGGTGGCGGCGCAGCACGTCGTAGATCAGGTCGGTCGAGAAGGTCACCTGGCGGCCGGTCTTTTCGGCGCCGGGCTGGCGACGTTCGATCAAGCCGGAGATCAGGGCGCAATTGCGGAACGACCGCTTCATCATGAAGCTCTCCTCCAGCCAGGCCTCCAGGTCGTCACCCAACATGTCGGACTGAAACAGGGCGTCCAGGTCGATCTGGTCCATCGGCTTGATCGACCAGACGGCCAGGGAATAGTCGGTGACGACGAAGCCCAGCGGTCCGACGCCCAGTCGATCCAGCCGCCGGGTCAGCAGCATGCACAGGGTGGTGTGCGCCAGATTGCCTTCGAACGGGTAGGCGACCAGGAAATGCCGGCTACCGCGCGGGAAGGTCTCGACCAGCATGGATTCGGCGTCGGGAATCGCGGACCGTTCGGCCTGGAGCGCCAGCCATTCCTGCACGTCAGGCGGCAGGACGCGCCAGTGGTCCGGGTCCTGCACCATGGTGCGCACCCGGTCGGCCAGTGAGGTGGACAGGGGAAACTTGGACCCGCCCCAGGACGGGATCTTGGGGTCCTTGTCATTGGCGTGGCTGACCAGGGCGTCGGTCCCGACGATGCCCTGAAACGCCCAGACCTGGCCGGCGAACAGGAAGGTGTCGCCGGGCGTCAGCTGTTCGAAATACCATTCCTCGGCCTCGCCCACCTTGCGGCCCGCGACCAGTTGGCGCGAGGCGCCGCCGCGACGGCCGGCCACGCGCACGTTCAGGGTTCCGGCCGAGACGATGGCTCCGACGTTCATACGGTGCCGCTGGGCGATGTCCTTGGTGCGGGCCTTCCAGCGGCCGTCCGGGGCGCGGACGATGCGGGCGAACCGGTCATAGGTCCGCAGCGCATAGCCGCCGGTGGCGACGAAATCGACCACCTCCTCGAACTGCTCCCAGGTCAGGGCGCGATAGGGGCCGCAGCCGGTGATTTCGTCATACAGGGCCTGCATGTCGAAGGCTTCGGAACAGGCGACGCCCATCACGTGCTGGGCCAGGGTGTCCAGCGTGCCGATATGGATCGGCTCCCAGTCGAACGCGTTGTCGGCGACGGCCTCGCGGGCCGCCTGGCATTCCAGCATCTCGAACCGGCTGGCGGGCACCAGCAGGGCGCGGGACGGCTCGTCCAGCCGGTGGTTGGCGCGGCCGATCCGTTGGACGAGACGGCTGGAGCCCTTGGGCGCCGCCATCTGGATGACCAGATCGACGTCGCCCCAGTCGATACCGAGGTCCAGGGTCGAGGTGCAGACCACCGCCCGCAGATCGCCGCGCGCCATGGCCGCCTCGACCTTGCGCCTCTGCTCCGCCGCCAGGGAGCCGTGGTGCAAGCCGATGGGCAGATTGTCGTCGTTGATCGCCCACAGCTGCTGAAAGACGAATTCCGACTGCCAGCGGGTGTTGACGAAGATCAACGCCAGGCCGGCCCGTTGAATGGCGGCGTAGACCTCGGGAATGGCGTGCTGGCCCGTGTGGCCGGCCCAGGGGACCTTGCCCTCGGAGATCAGCACGTCGATGACGGCCGGCGCGCCGGGGTCGCCTCGGACCAAAATAACCCCTTCTCCCCTTGCGGGGGAAGGTGGGCCCGAAGGGCTCGGATGAGGGGTCGGTTCAGCCTCGAGAGCAGATGCCGGTGCGGTTGGGAGCAACCCCTCATCCGTCTCGCTGCGCGAGCCACCTTCTCCCGCAAGGGGAGAAGGAAGTCTCGGGGCCAGCCACCCCCGGATCAGATCCGGGTCCTCGATCGTGGCGCTCAGCCCCACCCGCCGCATCCCCGGCGAGAAGCTCTGTAGCCGCCCCAGGCCAAGCGACAGCAGATCGCCACGCTTGCCGCTCCAGATGGCGTGGACCTCGTCCAGCACGACGCATTTCAAGTCGGCGAAATAGGACCGCGCCCCTTCCCAGGCGCAGAACAGGGCCAGCTGTTCGGGCGTGGTCAGCAGGATGTCGGGGGGGAAGTCACGCTGGCGCTGGCGTTTGGACTGTTTGGTGTCGCCCGTTCGGGTTTCGACATGGATGTTCAGCCCGATCTCGCGGATCGGCGTCATCAGATTGCGCTCGACGTCGGTGGTCAGGGCCTTCAACGGCGACAGATAAAGGGTGTGCACGCCCGACCCTGGCCCGGTCGCCGGCCTCGGCCCGCGCTCCGCCAGTTCGATCAGACTGGGCAGAAACCCGGCCAGGGTCTTGCCCCCGCCGGTCGGGGCGACCAGCAGGGCGTGCTGACGGGCCTGTCCCGCCGCAACCATCTCCAGCTGATGCCGCCGAGGTGACCAGCCTCGCGACGCGAACCAGTCGGCGAACAGGGGCGGGAGGATCGTCACACGCTCCACGGCGACAGCAGACGGCACCCGCTATGTTCGAAGTGACGAAGATTTCGGGTCACCACCGTCAGGCCGTGGACATGAGCCGTCGCCGCGATCAACTCGTCCGTCATTTCCGACGGGCGGCCCAAGGTGCGAGCAGTTTCGGCTAAAGACGCCCAACGCTCGGTGACTTCCAGATCGACTGGCAGAATGCGCGCGCCATATCTTAGGATGAGATCCGTCAGCCAGTAGTCTAGATCGTCGCGACGCCGCCCCGGCTCCAGTCGCACGATGCCGCGTCGCAGTTCGCCCACGGTGATGACGCTGAGGTGCAGGTCCGACAGCAACTGGTCGGCAAGCCATGCGATCACCCCCGCATCAGGACGGGCGCGCTTGGGTTCGCTTACGACGTTGGTATCGAGCAGGAACATCAGAAGGGATCGATTTCCCTCGCCGGTCGGCGGTCGCGTTCCAGATCGACACCTTCCAGAGAAGGGCCGTTCAGCAGCCAGTCCTTGAAGTCGCGCGACGCACGCGGATCCTTAAGGCGTCTGAAATCCTCGGCCGAGAGGACGACGGCGGCAGCCTCTCCGTGCAGAGAAATCTCTTGCGGCCCTTCGGTGCGGGATTTCCGAATGACCTCGGAGAAATTGTCCTTGGCCTTGGCCACGCTCCAGTTCATCGCTGCGTCTCCGGTCTGGCTATCGTTTATGGCCATACTCCGAGTAAGCGCTTCGGTCAATGAAATGTTCCCGTTCCGTTTCAGCCCCGAGGTCGCTATCTATCGGCCGTGTCCGACGAATCCGTCATCGCAGAATCCCGCCTGACCGGCGCCGAGCCCTGGCTCGACCTGGCGCCGGCGCTCGCCACGCCGCCGGGCGCGGGGGCGGTGTGCGATGAGGCGGGGGCCAGAAAGATCGGGCGGGGAGCGGCGGAGGGCTTGTTTACCGGCGGGGCCGTGCTGGTGGCCCACGCCTCGCTGACGGCGCGGCGGCTGGGACTGACGCCGCCGCCGCGGTCGGGCGAGCTGATGGATGTGCTGGAGCTGTACGCCTTCGTGCGGCCGGCGCAGTTCTGCGCGCCGTCGCCGACTGGGCTGGCCCTGTCGCTGGGCTTGGCGGAGCCGAAGTCGGCCGAGGCGCAGGCCGCGGTGCTGCGCGAGGCGGCGGCTGTGCTGCTGCGCGAACTGGCGGCGGCCGCCTATCCGGAACGAGAGGCTGCCTATGTTTTGGCCCTGACCCTGCAACGGGCGGCCTGGGCCTGGGGCGAACGGGTGGTGCAGGCCCTGGAGGCCGGCGGGGTGCGGGCGCGGCAGCATCGCGGGTCGGGTCTGGACGTCTGGAGCCGCTTGACGGAGTGGGAGGACGAGGCGCCGCGCGGCGAGGCGGGATCGGCGCCGGTCGACAGCGAGAGCGCGCGCATCCGGTTGGCCAAATTGCTGCAGGCCTCGGGCCTGGACGAGACACGGCCGACCCAGTCCGACTACGCCGCCGAGGCCGCCTTCGCCTTTTCGCCGCGCAACGAGGAGGGGCGGCCGCGTGTGCTGCTGGCCGAGGCGGGGACCGGGACGGGCAAGACCCTGGGCTATCTGGCGCCGGCCTCGCTGTGGGCGGAGCGGAACCAGGGGGCGGCCTGGATCTCGACCTATACCCGCGCCCTGCAACGCCAGATCGACCGCGAGAGCCAGTCGCTGTGGCCTGATCCGGAGGAGCGCCGCAGGAAGACCGTGATCCGCAAGGGACGCGAGAACTATCTTTGCGTTCTCAATCTGCAGGACATGGTTCAGGCGGCCCAGCTGGGGAACGGCGACCTGATCGGCCTGGCCCTGGCGGGGCGATGGGCCTTGCACACGCGCGACGGGGACATGACCGGCGGGGATTTTTCGGGCTGGCTGCCCGGCCTGTTCGCCATGGCGCCCGCCCATGCGGCGGGGGCGGCCAATCTGGTGGATCGACGGGGCGAATGTGTGCACGCCGCCTGTCCGCACTATCGCAGCTGCTTCGTCGAAAAGACCATCCGCGCCAGCCGACGCGCGGATCTGGTCATCGCCAACCACGCCCTGGTTCTGACCCAGGCCGCGTTCGACGGGGCGCGCTCGGCGCGGGGCCAAAAGCAGGACGGCGAGACGGCGGCGCTGAAACGCATCGTCTTCGACGAGGGCCACCACCTGTTCGACGCCGCCGACAGCGCCTTTTCCGCCTGTCTGTCGGGCCAGGAGGCGGCGGAGCTGCGCCGCTGGATTCGGGGGCCGGAAGGCAAGGGGCGGCGTGGACGCGGGCTGGAACAACGGCTGGGCGACATGGTCGGGGACAACGAGGCGGCGCTGAAGGCCTTGCAGGACGCCATCCGCGCCTCGGCCGCATTGCCGGGCGAGGGCGTGTCGGGTCGCGTCGCTCCGGCCTCGGGCGAGGTCAATCCCATCGGGCCGATCGAGGCCTTCCTGGCCGCCGCCCTGAACCAGTTGCGCGCCCGTACGGCCGAAAACAGTCCATACGGCGGCGCCGAATTCGGGATGGAATGCGCACTGAAGCCCGTCACCGAGCCGGTGGCCGAGACCGCCCGCGCGGCGGCCCAGGCCCTGGCCGCCATCGAGGCGCCCCTGCTGGCCCTTTCGCGACATCTGGAGGACATCCTCGACGACGAGGCCGCCGAACTGGACGGGTCGCAGCGGTCGCGGATCGAGGGCGCCTTGCGAGGACTGGACCGGCGGGCGCGGATGACCCTGCCGGGCTGGCGCTCGATGCTGGCGGCGTTGGAGGACGGCGGGGACGAGCCTGATCCGGACTTCGTCGACTGGCTGTCGGCCGAGACCGCCTTCGGTCGCATTCACGATGTGGCCCTGCGCCGCCACTGGATCGACCCGACCGTGCCGTTGGAGGCGGCTGTGATCGCGCCGTCCCATGGCGTGCTGGTGACCTCGGCGACCCTGTCCGATCCTTTGCAGGAGGATCCGTTCGATCTGGCGCGGTTGCGGACCGGCTCGGCGCGATTGATCGAGCCGCCGCGCACGCTGAAGGTCGAAAGCCCGTTCGACTATGCGGCCAACAGCCGGGTCATCGTCGTCAACGACCTCGTCAAGGACGATCCGCGCCAGACGGCGGCGGCGATGCGCGAATTGTTCCTGGCGGCCGGGGGCGGGGGACTGGGCCTGTTCACCGCCATCCGTCGGCTGAAGGCGGTCTATGAGCGCCTGGGGCCGGACCTGGCGAAGGCGGGGGTGCCGCTTTACGCCCAACACGTCGATCCGCTGGAGGTCGGCGCGCTGGTGGACATGTTCCGTGTCGAAGAGAACGCCTGCCTGCTGGGCACCGACGCGGTGCGGGACGGGGTCGATGTGCCGGGACGGTCCCTGCGCGTGCTGGCCTTCGACCGCGTGCCCTGGCCGCGCCCGGACCTGCTGCACAAGGCGCGGCGGGAACGGCTGGGCGGACAATTCTCTCAGGGCAAGGGTTATGATGACGCCCTGGCCCGCGCTCGCATCGCCCAGGCTTTCGGGCGGTTGATCCGGCGCGGCGACGACAAGGGGGTGTTCCTGATGCTGGACGCCGCCACCCCGACGCGCCTGTTCGCCAGCCTGCCGCCGGGGACAGAGGTCCAGCGGATGGGCCTGGCCGATGCGGTGGAGACGGTGCGCACCTTCCTGGCGGACTGAACATCGGGTGTAGAACGGCGTTGCTGACGGTAGCGAGCAGGCCTTCGCTTCGACTAAGAAGACCCCATGACCGAGCTTCCGACCAAGCGACACAGCCGCGCGGGCCTGTACGCCCCCTTCGTCATCGTGCTGATCGCCCTGGCCGGCTGGACGGGGTGGTGGTTCTATCTGACGCGCCAGATCGACGAGGGACTGGAGGCCCAGGCCGTGACCATGCGTCAGGCCGGCTGGGACGTGCGCTACGCCGACAAGCGGATCGTTGGCTGGCCGTTCCGCGCGAATGTGAAACTGACCCACGTCACCATCGCGGCTCCGTCCGGTCACGCCGTCGCAGCGCCTGAGTTGAATGCCGAGGCCAATGCCTATCAGCCGACCAAATGGGTCGTGGTCGCCCCGGAAGGCCTAGTCCTGACCCGCGCCGGCAAGGGCAAGGTGGCGGTGAACGGCGACGCCATTCGTATGAGCGCTAGCGGCATCGATCAGCGCTGGCCCAATCTGTCTCTAGAACTGGTCAATCCGGTCTTTACAGCCCATGCCGACGGCGAGCCCTTCCCCATCGCTCGCGCGGCGCGGATCGAATTCTATTCCCGCCCCCATCTGGAAGGCTCGACCACGCCGAGCGACGACATCGACGTGATGTTCCGCCTGGTGGACGGTCAGGGACGCCGCGACGGACCGGTCGAGGGGTTCGCCCAGGACGGTCAATTGACCACCCAGCTTGAGGCGACCATCGGTCGGGCGGACCTGCTGAAGGTCGGGGATGCGGCCGGGGTCTTTTCTCAATGGACCAAGGGCGGGGGCACGTTCCGCAAGGTGCGGGGCGATCTTCAGGCGGGCGACAGCCGCGCCACTCTGAGCAGCGAGGTGCTCCGCGCCGATGTGAACGGACGGCTGACCGGCGAGGTCGCCCTGCAGTCGCGCAAGCCGGTGCCCGCCCTGTCGGGCCTGTTGGAGACGCGCCAAGGGCCGGTGAACCGTGTCGGCGCCGCCGGCGCCGCTGCGGTCGCCGGGGCGGCCGACGCCGCCGGTCGCGAAGACATGGCTCTGACCGTCATCTTCCGGGACGGGCGCACCTGGCTGGGGCCCTTCCCCCTGGCGCCGGCGCCCAAGCTGTTCTGATGGGACTGCTGGAAGAACCTCGGGATGACGCCGTCCTGTCGGGGCTGGACCGGGCGGTGGTCGAGGCTGTGCGGGCCAGGATCGCGGCCGGTCCGCGCGATCGGTTCGACGCTGGGGTTCTGGCCCTGCGCGATCTGACGGCGGACGTCGGCCCTGTCGAGCGCTCGGCGCTGAAGGCTTTGTGGGGGCGGATCGAGACGGCGACCGGGCCGTCGCTGGTGACGTGCGGTGGTCTGGCCCAAGCCTTGGCGACCGACCGCTACGGTCTCGGCGCCAGGCCCCTGTCCGCTGACGACGCCCTGAGGGCGGTCGAGGGCGGGTCTCGCGCCATGCTTGATCTGACATCGGACCGACCCTGGTGGGGACGGCTGCTGGCGCGCCCCGAACTGAAGATCGTCGCCGCCCTGCCGGACGACGGCCGGGCGCGGCCCCAGGCCTTTCTGGTATCCAAAGAAGTCTCGGGTCCCACCGGTGGCGACCGCACCTTCTGGGTCACCGACAGCGGCTGGTCCGAGACCAAGATCGTCGAAGCCCTGGGCGAGGCCGGGCTGGTCGCCGATCCGCTTGCGGCGGCAGGCGGCTTGAAGCTGTTCGTGTTGACGGGCTATGTGCAGGCGGAGGACGGGCGGCTGAGCAATGCCCCCGGCCGTCTGACCGGCGTCATCGGCGCCGCCCCCATCTTCTGAGTTCAAGGCTTTCCATGACCGACGCGCCTGCGCCCCAAGGACCCGAGGCAAAGCCCGGCATCCTCGACATCGCCCCCTATGTCGGCGGCAAGTCGTCCATCGCCGGCGTCGCCGAGCCGATGAAGCTGTCCTCGAACGAGAACATGCTGGGCGCGGGCGAGAAGGCGCGCGCGGCCTATGAAGCCGCGATCAAGAATATCCACATCTACCCGGACGGTCGGGCGACCAAGTTGCGCGACGCGGTGGCGGACACGCATGGGCTGGAACCCGAGCGGCTGATCTTCGGCAACGGCTCGGACGAGGTCTTCGCCCTGCTGAACCAGACCTATCTGACGGCGGGCGATAATATCGTCTGCGGCCAGTACGGCTTCCTGGCCTACCGGATCAGCGCCCTGGGCTGTGAGGCCCAGGTCAAGCTTGCGCCCGAGCCCAACTTCAAGGCCGAGGTCGATGCGCTGTTGGCCCAGGTCGATGAGCGGACGAAGATCGTCTATGTCTCCAACCCGTCGAACCCGACCGGCAGCTACAACACCGGCGAGGAGATTCGCCGTCTGCATGCGGCCCTGCCGGCCAACGTCATCTTGGTGGTCGACGAGGCCTATGCGGAATATGTGACCGAGGCCGACTGGGAGACCGCCTTCCCGCTGGCCAAGGACGCGGCCAACGTCGTCGTCACCCGCACCTTCTCCAAGATCCACGGCCTGGGGGGGCTGCGCATCGGCTTCGGTTATGCGCCGCTTGCGATGGTCGAGGCGATGGATCGGATCCGGCTGCCGTTCAATGTCTCTGTGCCGGGGCTGGAGGCGGCGGCCGCCGCTGTGGGCGACGAGGCGCACCAGCAGGCGTCACGCGACCTGATCACGGCCTGGAAGCCGCGCCTGACCCAGGCCGTGCGCGGCTTCGGCTTTGAGGTTCTGCCCAGCGCCGGCAACTTCGTGCTGGTGTTGTTCGACAGCGCCCAACGCGCCGCCGCCGCTAACGATTACCTGAACGCCAAGGGGATCATCGTTCGGGGCGTCGGCGGCTACGGCCTGCCGCAGGGCCTGCGCATCACCATCGGCACGGAAGATCAAAACCGCGCCGTGATCGACGCGCTGAGCGAGTTCGCGGCGACCTGATCCGCGAGTGCGGCGACCGCCGGTGTGGTCGCCGCCTTTGCCTCAGCCGCCGAAGCGACGGGCGAAGAAGACGCCCGTGCGGATGGTGTCGTCTTCCTGGGACAGGGGGCTGTCGGCCACGTCGCCCAGCCGGCGTTCATAGTTGACCAGGGCGCCGGCGCCCCATTTGTCGTTGAGAGGGACCAGCAGGAACAGGCTGGCGCCCGCGCCTTGCAGGCCGCTGCCCGGCGAGTAGGCGTCGATGCCGTTGCGGGCGGCCTCGGCGGCGCTGACGCCATAATAGGCGTCGGCCAGCTTGGCGTCGCCGCCGCGTGCATAGACCGAGAGGTTCATCAGGCCGATCGGCGTCACGCGTTGGTGGCCGACGGAGGCGTAGTATTCGGTGCCCTCGCTGACGTCCGTCACGTCGCGGCTGACCCGGCCGCCGACCACGATATTGCCGGGCAGGCGCTTGAAGGCGTAGGCGGCGACGTCTGCGCCGAAGTCAGGACGATCCAGGTCCAGGCCCTCGATGTCTTCGGGCGAGAAGCGCGGGCGCAGTTGCAGGCCGGCGCGGAAGTCGTCGGTCTTGACGGCGTTCCAGCCAAGGCCGTCGATGGCGCTCAGATAGACGACGTCGCGATAGTTTGCGGACACCCAGGGCACGACCTGGGTCTCGGAGCCCGTGTCCCCGCCGCTGTCCTTGCTGTACAGGGCGCCGACGCCGAGATCGACGGTCCAGCCGTCGGGTGCAGGGCGGATCTGCTCATAGGGCTGGGACTGGGCCAGGGCGGAGCCGGCGAAGGCGGTGGCGGCGACGGCGGTCAAAGCCAGGAGACGCAGGGACATTGAGAGCTTCCTCGTACGGGATCGGTCACCCCATACGTTCGAGCTGTGCCTTTGGCTCCAAGAGTGCAGTCGAAGCCGTCTCAATGCGACTTTCCAGCAACGCCATCATCGCGCCGCGCTTCAGTCCGGCGGGAATCGGCTCCAGGAATTCGAACACCACCTTGCCTGGATAACGCCGGAAGCCGTGGGCCGGCCAGTGGACGCCGGAGTTGGTTGCGACGGGCCAGCAGGGGCCTTCCAGATCGCGATAGATGGCGGCGACGCCGGGCTTGTAGTCGCCGGGCACCCCGGGGTCGTTGCGGGTGCCCTCGGGGAAGATGACGATTTGGCGGCCCTCAGACAGGCGCTCGCGGGCCTGACGGGTCATGTCCTTCAGCGCCCTGGCGTGGCCGGCGCGGTCCACAGCGATCATCTTGGCCTTCCAAGCGAACCAGCCGAAGAAGGGCAGGGGCATCAGTTCCTTCTTCATGACGAAACAGGCGTCGGGCAGGACGGCGAGCAGGGCGACGATGTCCAGCATGCCCTGGTGTTTCGACGCGATCAGGGCTGCGCCCGACGGCGCGTGCTCCAGTCCCCGCACCTCGACCTTCACCCCGGCGATCCAGCGCAGGCCGAACAGGACGATCTTCGCCCAGAGTTTGCAGACGCCCTGCGCATAAGGGTGCGGCGCCAGAAGGATGGGCGACAGGCCGATGGCGACGATCGGCATCGACAGATAGAGCCAGGCGGTGAAGAGCAGGGAACGCAGGGTGTTCACTTAGGCAGGGGCCTTTTCGGGGGGAAGGTCGGAGACAGGGATGTCGGACCCAACGTCGGACCCAACGTCGGACACAGGGGCGTCGCGACTGAGGCGACGGACGCCTTCGCGGCCCAGTGCGGCGAGATATTTCATGTATTCCAGAGTCATGCGCCGCGCAGTCACCGTCGCACGCCACCAATGCCGGTTGTCCAAGGACGGCGTGGAGACCGCATAGGGCGTCAGTTTAACGCCCGGCAGCTGGCCGCGGATCTCCACCAGCGAGCGGGGCATATGATAGTCGGAGGTGACAACGATCAGGTCGTCATAGCCCTTGGACCGCGCCCAGGCGGCGATTTCCTGGGCGTTGCCGACGGTGTCTTCGGCCTCGAAACCCAGGTCGACACAGCAGTTGAACAGGCGGCTGGAGCCCGGCGTCAACTCGCGCAGTTCGCGACGACGGACCTCGCGATTGACACCCGAGATCAGGACGCGCTGGCCCTTGCCCTGTTCCAGCAGGCGGATGGCGGCGTTGACCCTCTCGGCCGACGGGCCGGTCAGGGCCACAATGGCGTCTGCGGCGACTGGGTCTTCGGCGGGGGTCAGTTCGCGCACCCGGTGCGCGAAGGCGAACAGGCCAACCAGCCAGATCAGGACGACGATGCCGACAACGGCGAGTAGCCTCATGCCTTCCTCCTGCCTGAGCCCAGCACCTGCATGGCGGCGAATCTGGCCGCGACAAGCGCCACCGTAGCCGCCAGCAGCGGACATGGCGAGAGCAGCAGCAGGTCGCCCCAGGTCACCGGCAGCGCCTGTGTCAGGCCGTCCGAACCGCCCAAGAACCGCAGGAAGGCCAGCAGCAGGCCCGCCGCCCCGGCCCCGATCGCGCCGGCGCCGGCCGCGATCAGAGCGAAACGCCGTTGGAACAGCCAGGCGATGCGTCCGTCCGTCGCGCCGTTCAGGCTGAGGGTCTCGATCACGCCGCGCCCGGCCGCCAGACCAGCGCGCGTGGCGTAGGCGATGGCGGCGGCGGCGGCGAAGGCGGTGGCCAGGAAGGCGGCGCCGGCCAGGGTGGTGATCAGGGCGGCGGAACGTTCGACCTCGCCGCGCCAAAGGCTGTGGTCGTCGACCGTGGCGTCCAGCCCGGCCTCGGCCAGGGCGCGGCTCAGGGTCACGGCGCTGGCGGGAGCGTCGGGTTTCAGACGCACCGTCACCAGATGGGGCATGGGCAGATCGGGCAGGACGGCGTCACCCAGCCAAGGGCGCAACAGATCCTCGGCCGCCTTGCGGTCCAGCGCCGCCGCCTCTTCGACTCCTTCAACGCCGGACAGGGTCTCGGCCGCGCGGGCGGCGGCGGTGTCGCCGCTCTCGCCGACGCGGGGGCGCACCTGGACCGTCGCTTCGGACCCCAGCTGGCGCGCCCAGCCATGGGCGGCCCGGTCGGCGGCGGAGGCGGCGACGGCGGCGAGACAGGCCAGGAAACACAAAACGGCGATGACCGTCATCAACCAGGGCTCGCCTGCGGCGGCGGGCGGCAGCAGGCCGGGGCGTCCTGTCGAGAAGCGGAAGTCGGACAGCCGGATCATGCGGCGACCCTTCGGGCCTTGCTGAGCCGGCCTTGTTCCAGTCGCAGCACCTGCGCGCCCGAGCGTTCGGCCAGGGCCTGGTCGTGGCTGGCGATCAGGACGGTGGCGCCCAGCCGGTTCAGCGACTGGAACAGACGCAACAGCTTGTCAGCCATGACGGCGTCCACGCTGCCGGTCGGTTCGTCTGCGACGATCAGGCCGGGGCGGGTGATGACGGCGCGGGCGATGGCCAGCCGCTGTTTCTCGCCGCCGGACAGGGCCGGGGGACGGGCGTCCATCCGCCGGCCCAGGCCGACCCATTTCAGCATTTCTTCCACATCGGCGGCGTAGTCGGCCTCGCGCCCGCCCGCCAGGCGCAGGGGCAGGGCGACGTTGTCGAAGGCCGACAGATGGTCCAGCAGGCGGAAATCCTGGAACACCACACCCATACGGCGGCGAAAGGCCGGGATGTCGCGCCGGTCGATGTCCGAGACATCGGCTCCGAACAGGCGGACGGTCCCTGTGGTCGGCCGGTCGGCCAGGGTCAAAAGCCTCAACAGCGAAGACTTTCCGGCTCCGGACGGCCCGGTAAGGAAGTGGAAAGAGCCTCGCGTCAGAATGAGGTTAACGTCTCGCAGCACGTCGGGCGCGTCCGCATAGCCGAAACCCACGCCCGACAGGCGGACGGTCTCGGTCACGGGGGCGGCATCGGCGGCGCTGGTTGGCGAGGACGGCATTGAGTTTTGTTTCAGGGACAGGGTGCGAAATCGCGCCTTACAGGAGGGGGCGACAGCCTCGCAGTCAGCCACATGATACTGACCTGCCCCGCCTGCGCCACCAGCTATTTCATTCCCGACGACGCCATGGGCGCGAACGGGCGCAAGGTGCGTTGCAAATCGTGCGGCGAAGTCTGGCGTGCGACCAGCGATGAACCCCTGGAATTGAACGTCGCGCCCGAGCCCCGCGTCATCTCCACGCCCGAGCCGGACGCCGCCTCCGAACCCGCCAGTCTAGCCGAGACCCCGGCGCCGGAATTGCCCAAGGCTTTCCGCGCCCGCGCCGAACAGCAGCGTCGCCTGCGCCGCGCCGCCGCGCATGGCGTGGTCTGGGCGGGCCTGGCCAGCGCCTTTGTCGGCGTGATCGTCTCTGCCTTCCTGTTCCGGATCGAGGTGGTGGAGGCCTTCCCACGCGCCGCCGCCGCCTATGCCGCCGTCGGCGCGCCTGTGAACCCTGTCGGCCTGGACTTCGAGGCCATGACCGCCAAGGAGGTCGCCGCCCATCCGGGGATGGTTCTGGTCTCGGGCGCTCTACGCAACGTCCGCGACGCCGAGATCGTGGCCCCGCCGGTCCGCGTTGCCCTGCTGGACGAGCATGGCGCCGAGGTCGGGTTCAAGATCGTGACCATCGACGCCGCGCCGGTCCTGCCCGGAAAGGTGCAGGGGTTCGCTGTGCTCATCCCCGATCCCGGCGGTCACGCGGCCGATATCGGCGTCAACTTCGTGACGGCGGAACCATCCCACGCCAAGCCGGCCAAGGATCACGGCGCTGAGGGCCACGCCGCGCCGGCGAAGGCGCATGGGGAAGATCATGGCGAGGATCACGCCGCCCCGGCGCATCCCCCGGCTGACGCGCATGCGCCGGTCGATGCTCATGCCGCCCCGGCAGACCATGCTCCGGCAGACGCCCATGCGGAGCTTGCGCCCGCCTCAAACGGCCTGCGTTCGGCCGTGGCGCCAGGGCTCAGCGGGCGCGGCGCGGGCGCTCCAATCGAGGCCCGGCCCATTCCCGTGGTGGACAGAGGTCATGGCGAGGCGGTATCCGCCTCGCATGGCTGATCCCTCTCCCGCGCCGACCGTCCTCCTGGCCGAGGCCGACATCGCCCGCGTTGTGGCGGATCTCGCCGCGCGCATCGCGCCGGTCATCGACGATGAGACGGTCGCCGCCGTGCTGCTGACCGGCGGTCTATGGTTCGCCGCCGATCTGACCCGCGCCCTGTCCCGCGTCGGTCGCAATGTCCGGTTCGACGCTTTGTGGCTGGCCTCATACGGCGACGACAAGACCAGCCGCGGCAAGATCGACGTCTATGCGCCGTTCCAGCGTCCCATCGCCGGTCGAAAGGTCCTGATCCTCGACGACGTCTTCGACACCGGCCTGTCGTTGGCCGAGGCTGTGCGGATCGCTCGCGAGGCCGGAGCGTCCGAAGTCCTGACCTGCGTCTTCGCCCGCAAGCCCTGGCCCGCCCCCCGAGCGCCCGAGCCGGACTTCGTCGGCTGGGAGGCGCCGAACCGCTTTCTGGTCGGCTACGGGCTGGACAATGCAGGCGGCCTGCGGGGGCTTCCGGACATCTGCGCGCTGGACTAGCTGCTGTCAGCGATAGAGGGAGGCGCGGTCCAGCGGCAATCCCGATTTACCGGCGCGTCGCTTCTGGGCCACGGTCTGGTAGACGAGGATGGAGCCGCGTTCGAAGCCCTTGGCGCACATGGCGAAGAAGATCAGCCACAGGCGGGTGCGCTCCTCTCCGACCATGGCGATGGCCTCGTCCCTGCGGGCCATCAGGCGGCGGGACCACTCGGCCGTGGTGGCCTGGAAATGTTCGCGCAGGTTCTCGACGTCCAGCACCTCGAAACCCAGGCGGCCGAGGTTGGTTACGGTCATGCCGATGGTGTCCAGTTCTCCGCCCGGGAAGATGAAGCGGCCGATTGTGCGCGTTGCCGTCGTTTGGGGGGTGATGTTGCCGATATCGCGGCCGCCGCGCCGGACCGAGGCCTGGTGGAAATACAGGCCTCCGGGCTTCAGCAGACGATGCATCTCCAGGAAATGGCGGTCGTGGTTGGCGAAGCCGACGTGTTCGAACATCTCGACCTGGCTGATGGCGTCGAACTGTCCGGTCATCTCCAGGTCGCGATAGTCCTTGAGCTCCAGGGTGATCCGGTCTTGCAGGCCGAGGCGGGCGATCTTGGCGTTGGCGAAGGCGAGCTGTTCCTCCGACAGGGTCACGCCGTGGACCTTGACGCCATAGTGCCGGGCCGCCCAGCAGGACAGACCGCCCCAGCCGCAGCCGATGTCGAGCAGGGTCTGACCGGGTTTGAGGCGGAGTTTCCTGCAGATGAGGTCCAGCTTGCGGGTCTGGGCGTCCTCCAGCGACTGGTCCGCGTCGGCGTAACAGGCGCTGGAGTAGACCATCTCCGGGTCCAGGAAGAGGCCGTAGAAGTCGTTGCCGACATCATAGTGGAAGGCGATGAAGTCCTTGTCCGTGCGAGCGGACTTGTCCTTGCGCTGGCCGGCCTCGCCGGTGGGATCATAGGCGGCGTCGCCGACGGTGCGGGTCCGGCCGGCCCAAAGGAAGGGAAGCAAGGCGCGCGCGATCAGCCCCTTGTTGACCCGGCGCGGCAGGTGGACTGCGCGGCCATGGTTCCAGCGATCGGCGGCTTCCAGGGGCGAGCCGCCCTCGATGCGCACGTCGCCCGTCGCGTAGAGTTCGAACAGGGTCATCAGGCTGGGCTTCAGCACCAGCCGGCGTACGGCGGAGGGGGAGGACAGCACGATGCGGATGTCGTCGCGGGCGTCGGGGCCCAGAGGAAGGACTTCGCCGTTCCAGAGCTGCAACGACAGATCGGCCTGCAGATGTTCCGCAACATGCGAAACGATCCGACGCGCGGCGGCCGTGCGCGAATCCTGGCCGCCCTTAGCGACGGTGGTCATGTGATCTTGTCCCCGAATTTCATGCAGGCTGCGACCTTACCGGATTGGTCGAGGGGCGCTAGATCATGGGGCGAAATGCTGCGACGCCTGAATTTCCGCCGTGTGCGGCGTTGACTCCGAGACGCCCTTCCGTATATGTCGCCGCTCTTCGCCCCCGGGGGTCTCTCCGGAGGGCGTCTTCATTTTTGCGTTTGCGCTGAGGCTTCAACATGTACGCGGTGATCAAGACCGGCGGCAAGCAGTACCGGGTCCAACCGGGCGATACGATTGTCGTCGAAAAGCTCGATGGCGACGCCGGCTCGGAGCTGAAGTTCGACAGCGTCCTGATGCTGGGCGGCGAAAAGGGCGTGACCCTGGGCGCTCCGCTGATCGACGGCGCCTTCGTCGGCGCAACCCTGGTCGAGACCCGCAAGGGTGAGAAGATCAAGATCTTCAAGAAGACCCGTCGTCAGGGCTATCGCCGCACCAACGGCCACCGCCAGATGGAATCGGTCCTGCGCATCACCGGCATCGAAGGCGCCGGCGAGACCGCCAAGTGGGACGGCACGGTCGATCTGACGACCAAGGCCGAGATCAACCTGCGGGCTCGCAACCTGGCCACCCGGGGCGCGACCTCTTCGCTGGGTTCGACAGAGACGGTCGTGACCGACGTGGACGGCGCCGAGGTCAAGGGCGTCGTGGTCGAGAGCTCGGCTCCCGCCAAGAAGGCCCCGGCCAAGAAGAAGGCCGCGCCCAAGGCTGAAGCCGCCGGCGACGAAGCCTAAGACATTCACCGGCGCCTCACAGCGCCAGACCAGTTAAGAGAGACGTCCTCAAGCAGGCCGAAAGGCCGGTAGGACACTCAGGAAAGACGGAGCGGCAAGATGGCTCACAAGAAATCCGGTGGTTCGTCGCGTAACGGTCGCGACTCCGAGTCGAAGCGCCTGGGCGTGAAGAAGTATGGCGGCGAGCGCGTGCTGGCCGGCAACATCATCGTGCGCCAACGCGGCACCACCTTCCACCCGGGTGAGAACATCGGCATGGGCCGTGACCACACCCTGTTCGCCCTGACGCACGGCGCGGTGAAATTCACCAAGAAAGCCGGCGGCCGTTGTTACGTGTCGATCCTGGCGGCGAATGACGACGCCGCTCAGGCGCTCGCCGCCGAGTAACGCAGTCTGGAAATCTCCGGATCGCGTTGCTCCTTCAAGCAGCCGATCCGGACCAGGGAAGATATTCCGCGGGGAGTCTGGATCACCAGGCTCCCCGTTTGCGTTTCCCCGCCTCGAAGACCGTCCGAGCCCTCCAAGGAGGCGGTCACTGAGAGAGGCGATCGCCCATGTGCGTCATAGAAACCTCCCCCGTCGTCGAGACGCGGCGTCTGGTGCTGCGCGCGCCTGCGCCGCAGGACGCGCCCCGAATCGCGGCGCTGGCCAATGATCTGGACATTGCGCGGATGACCAAGCGGATGCCGCATCCGTTCCGCGTCCAGGACGCCGACGACTTCGTGTTGCAGGTCGCGTCGCAGGATCCGGCGCGGGCCAACACCTTTGTCATCGAGCACGAGGCGGCGGGACCGGTCGGGGTCATCGGCCTGTTTGAAGGCGAGGATCGGGTGCCCGAGGCCGGTTACTGGATCGGGCGGGAGTATTGGGGGCGGGGCTTCGCCACCGAGGCCCTGGACGCCGCCCTGGTCTGGGCCAGCCGCAAGTGGAAGCGGCGGGCGCTGGTGGCGGGGCATTTCGCCGACAATCCGGCGTCAGGGCGGGTGCTGGAGAAGGCGGGCTTCCTCTACACCGGCGAGACACGTCGGGCCTGGAGCCGGGCGCGGCGGGCCGAGGCCGATACGCGGATGATGGTGTGGCTGGCCTGATCTAGCCGGCGGCGAGGCCGGGGCCGAAGACGGCGGCGGCGCCCAGGACGCCGGCGATCAGCATGGCTGCGGCCCCGGCGACGAAGGCCGTGGCGGTGCGGGCGCGACGGCGCCGCGCGCCGCCTGCGCGGTATTTGCGGATCAGGATCATGGGGCCTCGGGTAAAGGCCTCGGACCCGATGATGTTGTGCTGGGACAAGAAGGCGCTCCCCGACTGTCTCGTGAGCGGGGATCTGTCCGGGGTCGGAGTGGTCAGAAGATGGCGATCCGCGTTACCGGGGTCGCATCTTCGTGAGCGAGGTCAGCCGCAGAAGACCAGCCGCCCGTCATACGTCCGGTAATAGCCGCTGGCGGGGTCGTAGGAGCGGTAGGCGCTGCGGCACCAGTCGATGCGTCGCGCGTCGCGCTCGCCATGGCCATAGGTCGAGCCGCCGCCGGGATAGACAAGATCCGGGCGACCGTAGGCGCCGGGATAGACGCCCGGGCCGTAATCATAGGCTGAGGCGCGGTAGCGGCGCGGATGGACCGGCCTTTGATCGCGCCAGGCGGCGCCGCAGTCGGTGCGGCCGGCGTCCCAATAGGCGTCGCAGCGATAGTCGCCAGGGCGGTCGGCCTGACCGTTGAAGTCGTAGCGGGCGCCGTAGTCCCTGGCGCCGTAATTCGGGGAGCGATAGTTGTCCCGCCCCTGATAGGCCCCGTGGTCGTAGCGGGTCGGCGGCTCGTACCAGGTCTGGGCCGCAGCCGGGACGGAGGACAGGGCCGTGGCGACGGCGGCGATCAGGGCGAGTCTCATGGTGGATCCCCAGAGCGGCCGAAGGCCGGGGCGGATGGGAACGCTTACTGAAGACGCTTACTGAAAACCCTTACGGGACAGGCTTACCGAACTAGAGCGTCACATTGACGACGCGGCCGCCCCGGGTGTCAACGCGGCGCATCAGCACCAGGGGGGCTTCGTCGCCCGTGCGGACCGGAACGATCAGGAACCAGCCGCCGTCGGGCAGGCCGCTGAAGCGGAAGCGGCCGTTGGCGCAGGGCTCGGAGCGGACGAAGCCGGTGTAGTTGGCGTTGGCGTCCGGCACAGTGCGGGCGCGGACGACGGCGGCGGGGACGGCGGCCCGCTCGGTCGAGCCGTACAGGGTGCGGAAGCGGGCGCGGGTGTAGGGGGTGTCGGGCGTCAGGCCGGCGGAGGCGACGCAGGCATAGGTCTTGCCGTCCTGGACATAGGCGACGCGGCCCTCGATGGCGGCCTGGCCCGAGCGTTCCGACCAGGCGAAGTCGGCCGGGTTGAAGGCGGCGGGGCCGCTGACGGGTGCGCCGCCGGGATAGGTCGTGGGGGCGCAGGCCGATACGGCGGCGGCGGCCAGGACGGCGGCGAGAACGGCGCGGGGGGCGAGGGGACGAATCGACATGGGCTTCCTCCGGAAATCCGGTCCGCCCTTGGGGGAGGCGGGGGCCGGAATGATCGTGGACCGGTCGCGGGGGTGCGACGGCCCTCTATCGCACGAGCGACAACGCCTGTTCCACGGTCAAGGTTGCACCCTCTGGACCCGGAACCGACAAAGCGCGAAACAGGCGGGAGAATTCGTCGGGCGCGCCGCCCGGCCCGCTGTACTGGAGTGCGCCCATGACCGTCACCTTCGCCGATATCGAGGCGGCCAGGGGCCGAATCGCCGGTCAGGTCGATCGCACCCCGACCCGCTACTCGCGCAAGCTGTCTCAGCTGACCGGGGCAGAAGTCTGGGTCAAGTTCGACAATCTGCACTTCACCGGCAGCTTCAAGGAGCGCGGGGCGCTGAACCGGCTGCTGATGCTGACGCCGGAGGAGCGCAAGCGCGGGGTGGTGGCGGCCAGCGCCGGGAACCATGCCCAGGCCCTGGCCTATCACGGGGGGCGGCTGGGGGTGCCGGTCACCATCGTGATGCCGGAGGGAACCCCCTTCGCCAAGATCAACGGCACCCGGTCCCATGGGGCGACCGTGGTGATCGAGGGGCTGGACTTCACCGGATCGACCGAGGAGGCCAAGCGGCTGGAGGCGGAGAAGGGCTTCGTCTTCGTCTCGGCTTTCGATGACGAAGGGATCGTGGCGGGCCAGGGGGTCTGCGCCATCGAGTTCCTGGAGGACGCGCCGGACCTGGAAGCCCTGCTGATCCCCATCGGCGGGGGCGGGTTGATCGCCGGCTGCGCCATCGCGGCCAAGGCGATGAAGCCGGACATCAAGGTGTTCGGGGTCGAGGCGGCGCGATACCCGTCCTTTACGGCGCGGCGGGCGGGCAAGCCGCCGGTCTGCACCGGCCAGACCATCGCCGAGGGCATCGCCATCAAGGCGGTCGGCGAGATCCCCTTCGCCCTGGCCGATCCGCTGGTGGACGAGGTCTTCGTCTGCGAGGAGGCGGACTTCGAACGGGCGGTGGCCCACTATGTCACCTATGAGAAGACGGTGTCGGAGGGGGCGGGCGCGGGCGGTCTGGCGGCCCTGCTGGCCTATCCCGAGCGGTTCAAGGGAATGAAGGTCGGGCTGGAGCTGTGTGGCGGCAATATCGATGCGCGGATGCTGGCCGTGGTGCTCAATCGCGAGATGGTCCGTGAACGGAGATTGATCGTCTACCGCATCCTGGGCGACGACCGGCCGGGCATGTTGTCGGCCATGGCGGCGGTGATCGGGGGCCTGGGCGGAAATATCATCGACGTGGTCCACAACCGTCTGGCCCTGGACGTGCCGGCCAAGGGCGCCGAGTTCGACATCATGGTCGAAACGCGCGATAGCGCCCACGCCGACGAGATCGGCGAGGCCTTGAAGGAACGCGGCTATGAACTTCGGATGGGGTAAGGCGGCCGTCGTCGCCGGTCTGATGCTGGTCGGCTGCGGCCGGTCGGAACCGGTCGATCCGAACGCGGGCAAGGCCGAGGCGGCCGCCTTCATGGAGAAGAACGCCAAGGCAGAGGACGTCGTGACCCTGCCGAGCGGGCTGCAGTACCGGGTGGTTCAGTCGGGCGCTGCCGGCGGCGTCAGCCCGGATCGCAACGACCTGGTCAAGGTGGATTACGAGGGCAAGCTGGTCGACGACACCGTGTTTGACAGCTCGTTCGCGCGCGGGGCGCCGGCGGTGTTCACGCCCGAGACCGTCGTGCCCGGCTGGACCGAGGCCCTGCAGAAGATGCACGTGGGCGACGAGTGGATCCTGTTCGTGCCGCCGGCCCTGGGTTACGGCGAAGTGGGCGGGGGTAGCGATATTCCGCCCAACGCCGTGCTGATCTTCCGGCTGAAGCTGCTGGATGTGGCGCCCGTGCCGGGCGGCGGATCGGGCGTCGGGACCGGTATGGGGTGAGTGAAGGGCGTCTCATTCCTGCTTTATGGGGAGGCGCCATGCCCGCTCTCAACGGGCCTCCCTCTTTCGTCATTCCGGGCGGAGGGCCGCTTGGCCCGCAGACCCGGAACCCAGCGGCGCGCGAGAGCGCGAACCTGTCGCGGACTCGCTGGTCCAGCATCGTGCGTCGGATAGATTTCGCCTTCGGCGCCGCTGGGTTCCGGGTCTCCGCTACGCTGCGCCCGGAATGACGAAAGAGGAAAGCAGGGCAGACCGTCGCCACACACACGGAGACGAGGTTGGCACTGCAAAATTGCGTGCCAAGGGCGCCAAAGGCGCCATTTGTGCCAGGCGCAGGCTGAAACGCTGAGAACGATGTCAAAGACCGGGGCGGATTATATCCCGGCCTGGACCTGGGCGCGGTAAAGGCGCGAACCGAATTCCAAGTCGTTGAAAAGGCGATTCTTTCGTTCAGAAATTAGGCGCGCAAGCCCTGCCATTCGCGCAGAACCTCGGGGTCGGTTTCAGCGGTCGCCTGGGCCAGAGCGGCGAAATCGGCCGGGGCCATCAGGCGCGACAGGGCCCAGACGGCGGCGCCGCGCACCAGGGGGGCGGGGTCGGCCAGCAGGGCTTGCGTCGGGGCGATCAGGGTCGGGTCGTAGGAATTGCCGACCGCATAGAGGACGTTCCTCAGGAACCGGTCGCGGCCGATCCGCTTGACCGGGCTCTTGGTGAACAGGGTGCGGAAGGCGGCGTCGTCGAGAGTCAGCAGGTCTGACAGGCGCGGGCTGTCGAACGCGGGGCGCGGCTGCAGCCGGATCTCGCGCGCCTCTTGGGCGAACTTGTTCCACGGACAGACGGCTAAGCAGTCGTCGCAGCCATAGATGCGCGAGCCGGTCAGGGGGCGGAACTCGACCGGCCAGGGACCGGCGAATTCGATGGTCAGGTAGGAGAGGCAGCGCCGGGCGTCGAGCTGGAACGGGGCGGGGAAGGCGTTGGTGGGGCAGGCGTCGAGACAGGCGGTGCAGCGGCCGCAGTGTTCGGTCTCGGCCGCGTCCGGTTCGATCTCGGCGGCGGTCAGGATCGTGCCCAGGAACAGCCAGTTGCCGTGGGTGCGGCTGAGCAGATTGGTGTGTTTGCCCTGCCAACCCAGTCCGGCGCGCTGGGCCAACGGCTTTTCCATTAACGGGGCGGTGTCGACGAAGACCTTGATATCGGCGCCGTTGCGGGCCGCGATCTGACCCGCCAGCTGTTTCAGCCGGCCCTTGATCACCTCATGATAGTCGTCGCCGCGCGCGTAGACCGAGATATAGGCGGCCGAACGGTCGGCCAGTTGGTCCAGCGGGTTGTCGTCGGGGCCGTAGTTCATGCCCAGGACGATGGCGGTTTTCGCCTCGTCCCACATGGCGGTGGGATGCTGGCGGCGGTCCAGCGTCGTTTCCATCCATTCCATGTCGCCATGCCGGCCCTCGTCCACGAAATACCGCAGCCGCTCGCCCGCCGGCCAGGCGTCGGCGGCCGAAGCGAAGCGGCAGACGTCGAAGCCGAGCTCGGTTGCGCGCTGGCGGATGAAGGTTTTCAGGCGGTCGGACACGGGCGGGGGATAGCATAGTTTTCTCCCTCCCCGTTCGGGGAGGGGGGCGAAGCGGAGCGAAGCCGGGTGGGAAGGGCAAGGCGCCGTCTCTCTCGTTGTCTCTCTCTCGTCGTCATTCTGGGCGCAATCCCCAGGGTGACGGGTTTTAGGGGGAGCGGTGCGCTGGCGCCTGGCCGACCCCACCCGGTCGCTGCGCGACCCCCCTCCCCCGCAGGGGGAGGGAGAGGCGAGTCTATGCGGCCTCGCCGTCGAACAATTCCAGGATTTGGGCGCGGATGTCCGCGGGCCACGGCGCGATCAGTGCGGCGAGACGGTCGCGGTCTGCGGCGAACAGGGCGCGGCTGGCCTCTTCGAAATCGGGGGCGTCGCCGGCCATCTCGACCATGAACCCATAGGCGGCGTCGGTGCGGAGGCGTCGCGCGTCGTCGTCCGCGCCGGTCTTGCGGGCCTGGTCCACCAGACGTCGCAGGGCGGCCGAGGCGCCGCCCGGCTGGGTCGCCAGCCAGTCCCACTGACGGGGCAGGAGCGTGACCTCGCGCGCGGCGACGCCCAGGCGGGGACGGCCGCGCTTGGGAGCCGGAGCAGGTTCTGTCTCGCTGAGGTGCAGGTCGACCGGCCGACCGGTCGCCAGATCGAACACGCGCAGCGCGGCTTGAGGCGACGCCGCCAGGGCCTTGCGGAAGCCGGCCGCCACAGCGGCGTCCGAGCCTCTGGCGATGCGGCGGGGGCCGTCGAACAGAACCAGATCGCGATCTTCGTCGCTCATGTATTTACCCGGATGAAATTAGCTGTCACATTTATACCCGGATAAATGAGAGAGCGCCATGACCCTGCCAAATCGCAAGACCCTGATCGCCGCATACAAGGAGCGGCCGATCATCGCCGGGGTCTATGCCGTGATCTGCAGCGCGACGGGCCAGGTCTGGGTCGGCAAGAGCCGCCACATCGACACCGAACAGAACGGCCTGTGGTTCGCGCTGCGCCATGGCGGCAGCCCCTATCGGTCACTACAGGCGGCGTGGAAGGCGCATGCGCCCGAGGATTTCCGGTTCGAGCAGTTGGACCGCCTGCCGGAGGATATTTCGGATCTGAGGCGCAAGGACGAACTGGTCAGCCGGGCGAAGCTGTGGATCGCGCGCTTGGGTGCGGAGGCGCTTTAGGGGGCGCCGATCTTCGCGTCTGACGCGGCGATCATTCGATGCCGTGGTTGCGCCCTGCTCATGCTAGGGTGAGCCAAGGACGCCTCGGCGCGTCTGAACCCGAGGCTTGATGTCCAATCTGGATGTCGCGACGGGATCGGAAAGGGAGGCCATGGCTCCCACATCTCACACGACGGAAGTCGGCGGCGCCTTGGCCTTGGCGGTCATTGCCGTGTCGCGCGCGCCGCTGCTTCTGATGGACGAGCAGTTCACGGTCGTCGCAGCCAGCGAGACCTTTCTCCAGGCGTTCGCACTGAACAGCGACGCCGTGCGAGGGCGCTCGATCTTCGCCCTCGGCGACGGCGAATGGAATCTGCCCCGGCTGCATTCGCTGTTGGAGGCGGTCGGCTCGGGCGACGCCGAGGTGGCGGACTATCAGTTGGAGATGTCTGTCAAGGGCGCCGCACCGCGCAGCCTGCGCCTCAATGCCGAGCGGCTGGCGTTTTCCGACGCCATGCCGGTGCGGCTGTTGCTGACCATCGTGGATGTGACCGCGTTAAACGCCACCCAAAGGAAGATGGACGATCTGGTCCGGCAGAAGGAGGTCCTTTTGCAGGAAGTCCAGCATCGCGTCGCCAACAGCCTGCAGATCATCGCCAGCGTGCTGCTTCAGTCCGCTCGAAAGGTGGCGTCGGTCGAGAGCCGTGCGCACCTGACGGAGGCGCACAATCGCGTCCTGTCGGTGGCCGAGGTCCAGCGGCAGCTTTCCCTGACCCAGGTGGGGGATGTGGCGCTCAAGCCGTATCTGACGCAGCTGTGCAACAGCATCGCCGCGTCAATGGTCGCCGACCATGAGCAGTTGCGGATCGAGGTGGACGGCGACGGAAGCACGGTGGATTCCGAGGTCTCGGTCAGCGTCGGACTGATCGTCACCGAACTGGTGATCAATGCCTTGAAGCACGCGTTTCCGAAAGGCCGTAAAGGCGTCGTGAGCGTCGATTACCGGTCGCGGTCCGAGGGCTGGGAACTGGCGGTTTCGGATGACGGGGTCGGCATGCCGAAGACACGGGGCGTGGCGGAGTCGGGTTTGGGAACGGCCATCGTAACGGCTCTGGCCAGTCAACTGGCGGCGTCGATCACCGTCGAGGACCTTGCGCCCGGCACGAAGGTTTCGGTCAAGCACCTCGAAGCGGGAACCGAGCCGGAGCCGTTGCCCGCCGTCTAGATGGGGCCTGATCCGGGTCAGAAATCCAGGTCGGCGTACCAGGCCGACGGGGGGACGCCGACGAAGCGGTCCGCCAGCAGGGGGCGGAAGCAGGGGCGGGATTTGAGTTTGGAGTACCAGGTCTTCAGCGACGGCCAGTTGGCCCACTGGACCTCGCCGAAATAGTCGAGAACCGACAGGTGGGCGGCGGCGATCAGGTCGGCCTGGCTCAGCCTACGGCCGGCCAGCCAGTCGCGGGCGGCGACCAGCTCTTCCAGCATGGCGAGATGGGACTTGAGGGCGTCGCGGCCGTGGCGCAGGGCGCGGGCCTCGGGCGGACCCAGTTTGAGCAGGGGTTTCTCCATCCGCTCGTGCAGCAGGACGGCGTCGACCTCGTCGGTGAAGCGGCGCTCGAACCAGCCGGTCAGGCGGCGCGCCTCGGCCCGTTCGGCGGGGTCGGCGGGCAGGAGCAGGGGTGATTTCTGTTGATCCTCGATCCAGCCCAGGACGGCGGGCAGTTCGCACAGGGTCAGGGGGCGGCCGCGGTCGGTGGTCTGGACCACGGGCGGCAGGCCCGAGGGGTTCAGGTCATTGACGGGGCAGTCGTCCTCCCACGGACGAACCGGGGTGTCGGTCCATTCGATGCGCGCTTCGCCCAGGGCCAGACGCGCGGCGCGCGAGGCGGGCTGGAAGGCGAAATGGAACAGGACGCTGGACTCGGACATCACCGCTTACTGCGCCGGCATCCGTTAATGTCCGTTTACCGGATCAGGACCAGGGGCCTTTGGGACGGGGCTGGAGCGGAGCCTGGGTGTCGGTTTTGACCTCGGGTGCGGCGTCTGACGGGGGCGAGGCGCCCGCTGTCTCGGCCGGCTGGGGGCGGGGGCGGCCGCGCGGGTCGGCGTGGATCAGAATGTCGGCGGTCGGATAGTGGCTGAGGATGCGGTTTTCGGCCTCGACGACGATGGCGTGGGCGGCGTCCAGCGTCAGTTCGGGATCCAGATCGACGTGCATCTGTACCATCATCACCTGACCCGCCATGCGAGTGCGCAGCTGGTGGACGCCCGAGATGCGCGGATCGGCCAGGACCGCGTGGGTGACGGCGACGCGGTCGGACTCAGGCGCAGCGCGGTCCAGCAGATGGTCGGCGGCGGCCTTCAGCATGCCGGTCGCGCCCCAGAACAGCCAGACGGCGACCACCAGGCCGGCGGCGGCGTCCAGGCCGGGCGCGTTCAGGAAGGCGCCCGAGATCACCCCGATCAGCACCACCAGATTGGCGGCCAGGTCGGCGGCGTAGTGGGCGCGGTCGCCCGCGACGGCCATTGAGCCGGTCTTCTTCAGCGCCCTGGTCTGCATCCAGACCAGCCAGGCGGTGATGGCGATGGACACGATCACCACCCCGCTCGCCCAGCCGCCGGACGCGACGGGGCGCGGGTCGAAGATGCGCTGAAGCCCCTCCCAGCCGATGAAGACGGCCGAGGCGAAGACCAGGCCAGCCTGGACCAGGGCGGCGAGGGCCTCACCCTTGCCCCGGCCGTAGCGGTGGTGCTCGTCCGGCGGGGCGGCGGCCCAGCGGACGGCGTAGAAGGTCGCGAGGGAGGCGATCAGGTCCAGGGTCGAGTCCGCCAGGCTGGCCAGGATGGAGACCGAGCCCGAGGCGCCCAGGGCGAAGGCCTTGAGCGCGATCAGGACCAGGGCGACGCCGACCGAAAGACGCGTGATGCGCCGGGTCGCCAGATGGGCGTCCTCGATCGGCGTGGGCGCAGGCGGAGAGGCGGGCGGCGTCGTCATCAGGCTCCCTTGTCGCGCAATCGTGGCGGAAAGCCAACCGGGGGACGTCGAGCAGGAGCAAATCGAACGCCCCAACTGGATCAAGCGGAGCGTTAGCGTTAAGGACATGAAACGGCGCTATGTCGGTTTCCGTTCTCTACTTGTGGCATCGGTCGTGGAGACGACATGAGCGCTGACGAACGTTGGATCGCGAGAAGCGAGGCCCTGACCCGATTGGGGGTAAAGGCCCAGACCCTGTACGCCTATGTCAGCCGGGGTCGGATCGCGGCCCGGCCGGACCCTACGGATCCCCGACGCAGCCTGTACGCCGTGTCCGACGTCGCGCGGATGTGCGGCGAGGGCGAGGAGGCGGAGGCGTCTGAAGTGCGCCGGCCGGTCGTGGGGGCGGCGGCGCGCGGCGAGGCGGACATCCAGTCGTCGGTGTCCCTGATCGTCGACGGACGGCTGTTCTATCGCGGTCTGGACACGGTCCAGATGTCCGAGGCCGTCACGGCGGAGGCGGCGGCGCGCACCCTGTGGGACGCACGCGAGGCCGATCCCTTCGCCGAGTTGAAGCCCCGGATCGATCCCATCGTCGGCGGCGCGACCCAGAGGCGGGTGCTGGCCGTGCTGGGTCGGCGCGCCATCGAGGACCGGTCGCTGCGGGCGCATGACGCGGCCAGCCTGAAGCGCGAGGCGGCCTCGCTGCTGAGCGAGGTGGTGGACAGCGTGTCCGGCCCGGGCCCGCGCCTTTATCTGCACCAGCGGCTGGCGCGCGGGTTCAAGACCGCGGAGCGCGACAGCCATCTGATCCGCCGGGCCCTGGTCCTGGGGGCCGAGTGCGGTCTGGATGAAGCCGTGCTGGCGGCGCGGGCGGCGGCCGGCGGCGGGGCGCCCCTGGCCGGGGCGGTGATGGCGGGCGTGACGACCCTGTCGGGCCGGGCGCTGACGGAGATGGACGAGGTGACCGCCTATGTCGGCGAGGCGCGGCGCGATCCGGACGGGGCGGCCCGGCGCTGGATCGGGCTGAGGGGCGGCGTGCCCGGTTTCGGGGCGGCGGCCGAGTTCGGTCGGGTCGATCCGCGCGTTCCGGCCCTGCTGGAGCCTGCGGACCTGCCCGCCGACCTGAGGGCGGTGTTGAGCGAGGGCGAGGCGGCAGGGGGACAGGCGGCGAGTTTCGCCCTGGCCCTGGCCCTGACCGCGCGGCGACTGGACCTGGGGCCGACGGGGGCGGGCGACCTGCTGGTGCTGGGGCGTCTGATCGGTCTGCTGGCCCATGCGGTGGATCAGGCCACGGACGGCTCGCCTATCCGGGCCAGATTGCGCTATGTGGGGCCTGAGCCGGGCTCCCACTGAACACCCCGGCTCTCAGGGGATCACATGTCTGACTGGCTTGCGGCGATCATTCTTGGTCTGGTCGAAGGACTGACCGAGTTCATTCCGGTGTCCTCGACGGGGCACATGCTTCTGCTCGGCCATTTCATGGGGTTCGAGAGCTCGGGCAAGACGTTCGAGATCGTTATCCAACTGGGCGCCCTGCTGGCCATCGTCAGCGTCTATTTCAAGCGGCTGTGGACCCTGGCGACGCGCTGGCCCTTTGATGTTGAGGCGCGGCGATTCCTGATCGGCCTGCTGGTTGCGTTCGCGCCGGCGGTGGTGATCGGCTTCCTGGCCTATGACTTCATCAAGACCGTGCTGTTCGAGACGCCGCAGGTGGTGTGCGTCGCCCTGATCGTCGGCGGGGTGATCCTGCTGGCGCTGGACCGGATGGACAAGCGGCCCCAGTGGCTGGACGCCAACCAGTATCCGATGCGAATCTATTTCCTGATCGGCCTGTTCCAGTGCCTGGCCATGATCCCCGGCGTGTCGCGCTCGGGCGCCACCATCGCCGGCGGCCTGATGCTGAAGACCGACAAGCGGTCGGCGGCCGAGTTCAGCTTCTTCCTGGCCCTGCCCACCATGGGGGCGGCGGTGGCCTATGACCTGCTGAAGAACCACAAGACGCTGGATTTCAGCGACGTCGGCTTGATCGCGGTGGGCTTCCTGGTGGCCTTCCTGACGGCCCTGGTGGTGGTGCGGTTCTTGCTGGATTTCGTGTCCAAGCACGGGTTTGCGCCCTTTGCCTGGTGGCGGATCGTGGTCGGGGTGGTCGGGCTGGCGCTGTTGCAGGCCGGGTTCTGAGCTGGACGCTAGCTGTGGGTGAAATTCTGGCTCGTCGGCTGACGACCTGGAGCATTTAGCGGCGCGATGGGGATTGTCAGATGGACTGGACGTTGCTGCCGCTGAGCAAATGGGTGTGGTTTCCACTGTTCGCCTTGATCGGTGCGGTGATTTTGTCAGTGCGATTTGAGATGTACACTACGAGGTCGGCGTGGTTTTGCGGCCTTTTCGTATCTGTGATGTTCGCGGGAACATACTTGGCGTCTCTACTGGAAAATGGCCGGGTAAATATTTTTGTGATGATATCTGCGGTCATTTCTCCATTCATCGGATCCTGGCTTGCGTTGGCCCTGAAGCGATTGCGTTGATCGTGCCGATGTTCCTGGTGGTCATCCTCCAGCGGCTGGCGATTTTCGTCCCCAACCTCTAAGGGGCGGGCATGACCACGCTTCTTTACGGCCGACCGCCGGTCGTCTTCGATCCACCCAGCACTGGAGCGGGCGCCGCGATCCAGACCTCGCCTCTGATCCCCGGCTCCACCGCGCTTGAGACCGTGCCCGAGGCTTCGGTCGACGACATCATGATCTACGCCCCGCCCGGCGTGCTGGAGCGGCGCTACACCCTGGCCCTGGCGCTGAGAGCGCTGAAGGTCGGCGGGCGGCTGGACGTCATGGCGCTGAAGGACAAGGGCGGGTCGCGGCTGAAGAAGGAGCTGACCGGCTTCGGCGTCGAGGTCGGCGAGACGGCCAAGGCGCACCACCGCCGCTGTATCGTGATCAAGCCCGAGACGATGGCCGGGATCGACGAGGCCATAGCCGAGGGCGCGGCGCGGATCGTGCCGGGGCTGGAGGCCTGGTCGCAGCCGGGCGTGTTCGCCTGGGACCGGATCGACGTGGGTTCGGCCCTGCTGGCGCAGCATATGCCGGCGCTGAAGGGGGCGGGCGTCGATCTGGGCTGCGGCTATGGAGCGCTGGCGACGGTGGCTCTGCGGTCGTCGGCGGTGACGTCGCTGAGGCTGATCGACCTGGACCGCCGGGCGGTTGAGGCGGCGCGGAAGAACGTCGAAGACCCGCGCGCGACCATCGAATGGGCGGATGTGCGGACGATGGTGGCGGAGGGCGAGCTGAACTTCATCATCAGCAATCCGCCCTTCCATGACGGCGGGGCGGAGGATCGCCGGCTGGGCCAGGCCTTTATCCGCAAGGCCGCCGAACTGCTGAAGAAGGGCGGGGCCGCCTGGATCGTGGCGAACCGGCACCTGCCGTACGAGGCTGAGCTGAATACGGCGTTCAACCGGGTGCGGCTGGTCGCGGATTCGGGCGGGTACAAGCTGTTCGAGGCGGTGAAGTGAGCCGCCCTGCTTTAAACCGTCATCCTCGCCCTTGTGGCGAGGATCCATACGCCCGGTGTTCGACGGTCGTGCTGTCTGCGGACGCACCGGGGGTATGGATCCTAGGGACAAGCCCTAGGATGACGGGTTTTGGGGGTGCGGCGTGACCAAGACACCCACCTCTCGCGTCGACCGCCTGCTGGGATCGATGGGCTATGGCTCGCGGGCCGAGATGGCGCGGATGGCCAAGGCGGGCGGGATCGTTCTGGACGGCGCGGACCTGACGGACGTGTCGAAGCGGATCGCCGTGACGGCGGATCTGCCCAGCCGGATGGAGATCGACGGCGAGCCGCTGGACCCGGTTCAGGGGATGGTGATCCTGTTGAACAAGCCGCTGGGCATGACCTGTTCGCACAAGGAAGAGGGCGCGCTGGTCTATGACATCCTGCCGGGACGTTGGCGGGCGCGCGATCCGGCCATCTCGACCATCGGGCGGCTGGACAAGCAGACCACGGGCCTGCTGCTGCTGACCGATGACGGGGATTTGCTGCACCGGGTGATCAGTCCCAAACGCCATGTGGCCAAGGTCTATCGCGCCGGGCTGGCGCGGCCGCTGGTCGGGACGGAAGGGGCGCTGTTCGCCTCGGGCGAACTGGTGCTGGAGGGCGAGGACAAGCCGCTGGCGCCGGCGGTGCTGGAGGTGGTGTCCCCGACCGAGGCCCTGCTGACGGTGACGGAGGGCCGCTATCACCAGGTGCGGCGCATGTTCGCCGCCGCCGGCAACCACGTCGAGACCCTGCACCGCGAACGGCTGGGCGGCCTGACGCTGCCGGCCGATCTGGCGCCGGGCCAGTGGCGGCTGCTGACGCCGGAGGAGATCGCGTCGATCTTCGTCTGATTGGACATTGGATGATCAGATGGCTATCTTGATGGCCATGTCCAGCTACTCCGTCGCCGAAGCCAAGAACAACCTGCCCAAGCTGCTGGATCGCATGTTGGCGGGTGAGGCCGTGACCATCACGCGGCGCGGCGTGCCTGTGGCGCGACTGGAGCCGGCGCAGGAGGTCGAGCCCACGTCAGGGCCGATGGACATGGACTGGCTGAAACGTGTGCGGATCAAGTCTGAAGCGGAGATGGATTCTGTGACCCTCTTGCGCCGGATGCGGGACGAAGAGATTTGACCGTCTATCTGGACACTAGCGTCCTGATGTCCCTATTTCAGAACGACAAACACACCGAGCGGGCGTCGGTCTGGATCGCGGGTGTCGATGCCTTCGTCATAAGCAGTTGGACCCTCACAGAGTTTTCCTCCGCCTTGGCGGTGAAGACGCGTATGCGCAATCTGCGCGACAGGGATCGGCGCGAGTTCGAACTGCTACTGGACCAATGGTTGAGAGGCAGGGTCGTCCTTTCTGTGGTTGACGGTGACATGGTGGAAGCGCGGCGCCTGGTGAAAAACGACGTGAGATTGCGCGCTCCCGATGCGCTTCATCTCGCGCTGGCGGCGAGGCATGGCTGCAGCCTGGCGACCCTTGACGAGGACATGGCCACGGTCGCCACAGACATCGGATTGACGGTGATCACGCCATGACGATCAAGATCAAGATTTGCGGCCTGACGACGCCCGACACCCTGGATGCCGCGCTGGACGGCGGGGCGGACTTCGTGGGGGCGGTGGTGTTTCCCAAGAGCCCGCGTCATCTGGCGCCGGAGGCGGCGGCGCGTCTGTTCGAGCGGGCGCGGGGGCGGGCGAAGATCGTGGCGGTGACGGTCGATCCGGACGACGGCCTGCTGGAAGAGATCGCAAGGGCGCTGAAGCCGGATTTCGTGCAACTGCACGGATCCGAGACCCCGGCGCGCGCGGAGCAGGTGCGGGCCTTGACCGGGGCCGGGGTGATCAAGGCCCTGCCGATCCGGCATGGCGACGACTTCGCCGCCGCCGACGAGTGGGATTATCACGCCGATCATCTGATGTTTGACGCCAAGCCGCCGGAAGGGTCGGTCCTGCCCGGCGGGGTGGGGCATAGTTTCGACTGGAACCTGCTGGCGGACCGGGCGTTTCGCCATCCCTGGTTCCTGGCGGGCGGCCTGAATCCCGACAATGTGGCCGAGGCCTTGAGGATCACCGGGGCGCCGATGCTGGACGTCTCCTCTGGCGTCGAAAGCGCGCCGGGTGTTAAGGACGCCGACCGGATCGCGGCCTTCATCCAAAACGCGCGCCGGACGTAATTACGACGCCTCTCCGCGTGAAAGTCGAAACCGTGAACGCTCAAACCCCCATCCATACCCCTGATCCTGCTCAGCCGCTGTCCAACGCCTATGCCTGGCCGGACGCGCAGGGGCGGTTCGGTCCCTATGGCGGGCAGTTCGTGGCCGAGACCTTGATGCCGCTGATCCACGAGCTGGACGCGGCCTATAGAGCGGCCAAGGCGGACCCGAGCTTCCAGGCCGAGTTGGACGGGTTCCTGACCCATTATGTCGGGCGCGAGAGCCCGCTGTATTTCGCCGAGCGGCTGACCGAACATTTCGGCGGGGCGCGGATCTGGCTGAAGCGCGAGGACCTGAACCACACGGGCGCGCACAAGATCAATAATTGCATGGGCCAGATCCTGCTGGCGCGGCGCATGGGCAAGACGCGGATCATCGCCGAGACGGGCGCCGGTCAGCACGGCGTGGCGTCCGCGACGGTGTCGGCGCGCTTTGGCCTGCCCTGCACCGTCTATATGGGCGCGGTGGACGTGGAGCGGCAGCAGCCGAACGTGTTCCGCATGCGTCTGCTGGGCTCGGAAGTCTTCTCGGTCACGGCCGGCGCTGCGACCCTGAAGGACGCGATGAACGAGGCGATGCGCGACTGGGTGACCAACGTCTCGGACACCTATTACATCATCGGCACGGCGGCGGGTCCGCACCCCTATCCGGCCATGGTTCGCGACTTCCAGTCGGTGATCGGCAAGGAGATCAAGACCCAGTCGATGGCCCGGATGGGCAAGCTGCCCGAGGCCGTCGTGGCCTGTATCGGCGGCGGATCGAACGCCATCGGCGCCTTCCACCCCTTCATCGAGGATGAGGCCGTGCGCCTGATCGGCGTGGAGGCGGCGGGCCATGGGCTGGATACGCCGGACCACGCGGCGTCGCTGAAGGGCGGGCGGTCGGGCGTGCTGCACGGCAACCGGACCTATCTGCTGCAAGACGACGACGGCAATATCGTCGAGGGGCATTCGATTTCGGCCGGGCTGGACTATCCCGGCATTGGGCCGGAGCACGCCTGGCTGCACGACATCGGCCGGGCCGAGTATCGGTCGGCGACGGACAATGAGGCGCTGGAGGCCTTCCAGCTTTGCTCGAAACTGGAAGGCATCATTCCGGCGCTGGAACCGGCCCACGCCCTGGCGCGGACGGGCGAAGTGGCGCGCGAAGTCGGCAAGGGCGGCGATGTCGTCCTGCTGATGTCGGGCCGGGGCGACAAGGACATCTTCCAGGTCGCCAAACATCTGGGAGTGGAACTGTGATCCGTAGCCTGCTGGCGGCGACCGCCGTGCTGAGCCTTTCGACCGCCGTTCAGGCCCAGGCGCCTGTCCAGACGCCTGTCGCGCCTACACAGGTTCAGCCGGCCGATGTCGCCCTGCTGCTGCCCGCGCAGCTTTCGCCGGATTGCGGCGGGCTGAACAATCTGGCCAGCCGGGCCTGGTGCGTCACCGCGCCCCTGGGCCAGATCGGCGCCCTCGCCGACGCCTATATCGCCGACCTGGCGACCAAGGGCTGGCTGGCGGCGGGCGGCGACGAGAACCGCGTCGTCCTGATCAAGCGTCGCGAGGGCGGCGGTTGCGAGGGCATGCAGATGGTCGCCTTCTACGACACGACCAAGACCGCTGTGGCCGAACTGCCCGGCTATCTGGGGTTCGCCGTCGTGCCTGGCGACGTGTGCGCCCAGGCCGCGGCTGAGAAGCCTGCTTCGGAAACCACGCCGCAATGACTACCGCCCGTATCGACGCCTGTTTCGCCGCGCTGAAGGCCGAGGGCCGCGCGGCCTTTATTCCCTATGTGATGGGGGGGGATCCGTCGCGCGAGGAGGCGCTGGCGATCCTGACCGGCCTGCCCGCCGCCGGGGCCGACATCATCGAGCTCGGCTTTCCGTTCAGCGATCCTATGGCCGAGGGGCCGCCGATCCAGCGGGCCGCCATCCGCGGGATGAAGGCGGGTTTCGGCCTGCGCTCGACCATGGATCTGGCGCGTGAGTTCCGTAAGGGTGACGAGGTCACGCCGATCATCCTGATGGGCTATCTGAACCCGATCGAGAGCCTGGGCTATGACGCCTTCGCCGCCTATGCCGCCGACTGCGGCATCGATGGGCTGATCGTGGTGGACTGCCCGCCGGAAGAGGCCGGGCCTCTGATCGCGGCGCTGGACAAGGTGTCGATCTCGCTGATCCGTCTGGCGACGCCGACCTCGGATGACGAACGGCTGAAGATCGTGGTCCAGGGGACGTCGGGCTTCGTCTATTATGTCGCCGTTGCGGGCGTGACGGGCGTCAAGGAGGCGAACGCGGAGGTCGTGGCCCCGGCGGTGGAGCGGGTGCGCAAGGCGTCGGGTCTGCCGGTCGCGGTTGGCTTCGGGGTCAAGACGCCGGAACGGGCGGCCGAGATCGCGCGGGTGGCCGACGCCGTGGTGGTCGGTTCGGCCCTGGTGGACGAGGTCGCGGCCGCGCTGGAGGCCGGGGAAGCCGTTGCGCCGCGCGTGCTGGCCCGGGTCAAGGCGCTGGGCGACGCGGTTCGGTCCGTGCGCACTGGTGCATCCCTGGCGGAAACCGTCTAAGAGCCCGCCCATGGTCGACAAGAACAAACCCCAGGAAAAGCGCGGCGGCTGGCTGAGCCGTTTCGCGCCCGGCGTCCGCAAGATCGTGTCGCGCCGCGACACGCCCGACAATCTGTGGGTCAAGGACCCCGACACGGGCGAGATGCTGTATCGCTCGGATCTGGAGGCCTCGCTGTGGGTCACGCCGTCGGGCCGCCATATGCGGATCGACGCGCCGACGCGGCTGAAGGCCACCTTCGACGGCGGCCAGTATGAGTCTATCGATACGCCGGACGTGCCGGAAGACCCGCTGAAATTCTCGGACGGCAAGTCCTACAAGGATCGCCTGAGCGCAGCGCGCAAGGCGGCGGGTCGCAAGGACACCATGGCCATCGGCTATGGCGTCGTCGGCGGCCAGGAGGCCGTGGTGATCGTCCAGGACTTCACCTTCATGGGCGGGTCGCTGGGCATGGCGGCCGGCGAGGCCTTCATCAAGGCCGCGCGCGAGGCTGTGGCCCGCAAGGTCCCGATGATTTGCTTCACCGCCGCCGGCGGCGCGCGGATGCAGGAAGGGGCCCTGTCGCTGATGCAGATGGCGCGGACCACCCTGGCCATCGAAGAGCTGAAGACCGCGAAACTCCCTTATGCCGTGGTTCTGACCGACCCGACGACGGGTGGCGTAACCGCCTCCTACGCCATGCTGGGCGACGTGCATCTGGCCGAGCCGGGCGCCCTGATCGGCTTCGCCGGTCCGCGCGTGATCGAGGCCACCATCCGCGAGAAACTGCCGCCGGGCTTCCAGCGCGCCGAATATCTGCAGGAAAAGGGCATGGTCGACCGGGTGGTTGTCCGCGCCGACCTGCCGCGCGTTCTGGGCCAGATCCTGTCCATGCTGATGGGCGGAAACCGTCAGGCGGCCTGACGGCTGTGGACCCGATCTCCGAGCGGCTGCGCGCCCGACATCCGCAGCGGATCGACTTGTCGCTGGATCGAATGAAGGCCCTGTGCGCCGCCCTGGGCGATCCGCAGCATAGGCTGCCGCCGGTGGTGCATGTGGCGGGCACGAACGGCAAGGGGTCCACCGTGGCCATGATCCGGGCCATCGCCGAGGCGGCGGGGCTGAAGGTTCATGCCTATACCTCGCCCCATCTGGTGCGGTTCAACGAGCGGATCCGGCTGGCAGGTCGGCTGATCGAGGATGATCATCTGAACGTCATCCTTGACCGGATCGAAGCCGCCATGGCCGAAACCGGCAGCGAGGCGACGGTGTTCGAGAGCACCACCGCCGCCGCCTTCCTGGCCATGGCCGAGACGCCGGCCGACCTGGCCATTATCGAGGTCGGGCTGGGCGGGGTGCTGGACGCCACCAATGTGATCGAGCGGCCGCTGCTGAGCGTGATCGCTCCGGTCGATTACGATCATGCGGAGTTCCTGGGCACGGACCTGGCTGTCATCGCCTCGGAGAAGGCGGGTGTGTTGAAGGCGGGCGCGCCGGCGGTGATCGCGCGTCAGCAGGAAGAGGCGATGAAGGCCATCGAGCGGCGGGCCGTCGATGTGCATGCGCGGCTGACCGTGTTGGGGGTGGATTTCGACGCCTGGCCCGAGCGGGGCGGGCTGGCGTTCCAGACGGCCGAACTGTTCATGGACCTGCCGGCGCCGGCTCTGGCGGGAGCGCATCAGATCGACAATGCGGCCTTGGCCGTGGCGGCGGCGGTCGAACTGGACCTGCCCGAGGCGGCGATCGCGCAGGGGCTGAAGGCCGTGCGCTGGCCCGCGCGGCTGCAACGGATTTCGGCGGGTCCGTATGGCGAGGCCGCGAAGGCGGCGGACGCCGAACTGTGGCTGGACGGGGGGCACAATCCCCATGCGGCGAGGGCGCTGGCGGCGTTTCTGGCCGAGCGACAGGCGCGGGCGCCGCGTCCGCTGGCCCTGATCTGCGGGATATTGTCGAACAAGGATGCGGGCGGGTTCTTTGCGGCGCTGAAGGACAGCCAGGCGACGGTCTTCACCGTCGGCTTCGACGGGGCGGCGGCCGAGCCGGCGGCCCTGGCGGCCGTGGCGCGCGGGCACGGGCTGGCGGCGACGCCGGCGGGATCGGTTGGCGAGGCGGTGGATCTGGCGCTGCGGCTCGGCGCGGGGCGGGTGGCGATCTGCGGGTCGCTGTATCTGGCGGGCGAGGTGCTGGGGGCGAGCCGAGAGACCTGGCCGGAGTGACGTCGTCTCACTCCCCCTACGGGGGAGGGGCGTCGCGCAGCGACGGGGTGGGGGCGGCAAGGCAAAAGCGCACTGATCTGACTTGAGATGTGTCGCCCTGCCGTTCCCACCCGGCTCCGGCTACGCCTCCGCCCCCTCCCCCGCAGGGGGAGGGAGAGTCCGGTGTGCTGTCTTACTTGCTCATCCAGGGGCGGGACTTGCCGGCGGCGATGCGGGCGTTCTGTTCGCGTTGGAAACGGCCGCCGCGCGGGGCCTGGGGACGTGCGTCGAGCGCCGCCTTCTTCAGACGCAGGGCGCGCTGGACGGGGGTTTCGTCTGCGGGAGCGTCGGCGTCCGGGGTTTGATCGTCTTGGCTCATGCGACTGACCTATCACACCGTGAGGGGCTTCGTCCCGAAGACGTGAAGCTGCGGCCAAACGACGAGTTGCCTCGCGTGTTTGTTAGCGCTACCAAAATGAAAACAACGACGGATGGAAACCATGGATCGGATGAAGATGTCAGGCCGAGCGGGGTTGGCCCTGATCGGGGCCTTGGCGGTGCTGGCGGGACCGGCGGCCGCTCAGAGCGCATCGGGCGCTCGCCCCATCGTGGTGGACGCTCGGGGGGCGACGAGCGCGCGCGACCGGATGGCGGAGTTTTCGGTCGGCGCCGACTATCCGGGGACGACGATCCGCGAGGACGCCCTGGGCCAGTTGAAGACGGTGTGTGACGAGCTGGGCTTTCGCTACATCCGCTTCCACGACATCTTCCACGACGACATGGGCGTGTATCGCGAGGTGGACGGCCAGCCGGTTTATGACTGGACCCGCGTCGATCAGCTTTACGATCGTATGCTGGGCATGGGGATCAAGCCCTTCATCGAACTGGGCTTTACGCCGGATGCGATGAAGACCTCGGACCAGACCATCTTCTACTGGAAGGGCAACACCTCCCACCCGCAGCCGGAGAAGTGGAGCGGGCTGATCGACGCCTTCGTGCGCCATCTGATCGACCGCTACGGCGCCGAAGAGGTGCGGTCCTGGTATTTCGAGTTCTGGAACGAGCCGAACCTGGACGGCTTCTGGGAGCGGGCCGATCAGGCGGCCTATTTCGACTATTACGGGCGTACGGTTCGGGCCATCAAGGCGGTGGATCCGGCGCTGCGGGTGGGCGGGCCTTCGACCGCCGGCGCGGCCTGGGTGCCCGAATTCCTGGCCTATGCCGACCAGCATCAGCTGCCGGTCGATTTCGTGACCACCCATACCTATGGGGTCGAGGGCGGCTTCCTGGACGAGAAGGGCGAGGGCGACAACAAGCTGTCGCGCGCGCCCGACGCCGTGGTCTCGGACGTGCGCAAGGTGAGGGGCGAGATCGAGGCCTCGACCCGGCCCGGTCTGCCGCTGTTCTTCACCGAATGGAGCACCAGCTATAATCCGCGCGATCCGATCCACGACGACTATTTCGGCGCCTCATACGTCCTGACCAAGCTGCACGAGAGCGAGGGCCTGGTGCAGGGGATGAGCTACTGGGCCTTCAGCGACCTGTTCGAGGAGCCGGGGCCGCAGACCAAGCCGTTCGACGGGGGGTTCGGCCTGATGAACCCGCAGGGCGTGCGCAAGCCGACCTTCTTCGCCTACAAATATCTGAACAGCCTGGGCGACCGCGAACTGGCCACCGGCGACGCCCAGAGCCTCGCGGCGCTGAAGGGCGAGACGGTGCAGGTGCTGGCCTGGCGCTATGAACTGCCGGACCAGCCGATCAGCAACCGGCCCTTCTTCCGCCAGGTGCGCGAGCCCTCGGCGGCGGCGCCGCTGGATATCGTCGTTCAGAATCTCACGCCCGGCGTCCACCGCGCGACGGTGCGGCGGGTCGGGTTCCAGTCCAATGACGCCTATACGGCCTATCTGGAAATGGGCGCGCCGGCCGCACTGGACGCCGCCCAGTTGCAGCGGCTGAACGACCTGACGCGCGATACGCCCGAGGTGCAGTCCGTCACCGTGGGCGCCGATGGGAGGGGGCGGCTGAGCGTGCCGATGAAGACCTATGACGTGGTGCTGGTGGAGATCGACCCGGCCCGGCCGTAAAACGAAAACGCCCGCCGGTCGGAACCGGCGGGCGTTTGATCTTCAGCAGGGCGAAAGGATCAGGCGTCGGCCTTGACGCCCGCCTCGGCGAGCCATTCGACGATCTTGCCCTTGGGCATGGCGCCGACCTTCATCGAGGTCATCTGGCCGTCCTTGAACAGCATCAGGGTCGGGATGCCCTTCACGCCCAGCTTGGACGGGGTCATGGGGCTGTCATCGATATTGATCTTGGCCACGGTGACCTGACCGCCCAGTTCGTCGGCGATCTGTTCCAGCGCCGGGCCGATCTGTTTGCAGGGGCCGCACCATTCGGCCCAGAAGTCCACCAGCACGGGGGTGGAGGATTTCAGAACGTCGGCGTCGAAGCTTTCGTCCGTGACTTTTACAGTCGCCATGAATGGCTCCTTGGGGCGCCGGCGCTCGGCCCGCTGGGCCTCGCTGCTTGAGCGCGTGTTGATGTTGGCCGGAGCGTCCGGGTTCGGTCGGAGATGTGGGAGCGAATCGCGGGCAATTCAACTCCTGCCATCGCGGGGGTGGCGCTCCTTCTCCGTCATCCTCGGGCTTGACCCGAGGATCGGATGTTCCGCCGCTCCTGCAAAGACGGTGACGCACAGCCCGCTCTACGCCCGGTCCTCGGGTCAAGCCCGAGAATGACGGGGGCTAAGGCGTGAGCGCCGCGTCCAGCATCGCCTGCGGGATCGGCATCAGTTTGGGGCCGTCGGTCCAGACCAGGGCGGCCTCGACCGGGCGGTCGGGATAGAGGCGTTTCAGCACGGCGACATAGACGGCGGCCTGAAGCACATAGGCGGGATCGACCCGGTCGAGGGCGTCGGGGGCGGGGCGGTTGGTCTTGTAGTCGATCACCAGCACCCGGTCGGGCGTGACCACCAGCCGGTCGATGCGGCCGTTGATCGCCACGCTGGACGGGCCAGGCAGGGCGCCGGTCAGGGCCACTTCGGCGCGGGATCCAGGACCGAAGACCGGGGCGAAGCGGGCGTCGTCCAGCACCGAGAAGGCGGCGGCGATCATTTCGGCGCGCTGGGCCTCGTCCAGATCGGTCTCGCGCGCCAGCAGGCGCCGTGCGGCGTTGGGACGGTCGGCGGGTCCGATCTCGGGCAGGCGCTCCAGCAGACGGTGGATCAGGTCGCCGCGCCGGAACCGGCCCAGGGCCGCGCCGCCGGCCGCGCTGCGGGCCAGGGGCGAGGGGGCGGGGATGCGGATCGAGCCCTCCATCCGTGACGGCGCGGCGAAGCGGGCGGCGGCGTCGGCGGGGGGCGGCGTGGCGGCCCAGGTGGGCAGGGCTGAGGTCGTGCGGTCTTGGGCGGCCTGCGTCGGGCGGCGTTCGGGGTCGACGCCGAAGCGGCGGACGCCGTTCTCGACCTCGCGCACCTGATCGCCCAGGCGGTCGAAGGTCTCTTCGATCACCGACCACCAGCTGCCGGGTTCGGCGCCCCGGCTGGAGGCGCGGCCCATGACGATGACGCGGTCCCGCGCGCGGGTCAGGGCGACATAGAGCAGACGCAGGGTCTCGTCGTCGGTGCGGGCCTGGCGCGCCGCGCGAGCGTCGGCCGAGGCAGGGCAGTCGTCCTTGGCCGAGCCGGGCGCCATCAGCCAGGCTTCGCCTTCGTCTTCCGCCGTGACGGCGGGCATCAGGGACGGGCCCTGGGCCTTCGCCTTCATGGTGGTGTCGGGCAGGATGACGATGGGCGCCTCCAGCCCCTTGGCGCCGTGGACGGTCATGACGCGGACCTCGCCGCGCGCGCCTTCCAGTTCGCGCTTCACCTCGACATCGGCGGCCTCGAGCTGGGCCAGGCAGGATTCAAGGTCGATCGCGCCGCGGTTCTCGGCCGCCAGGACCTGGTTCAGGGTTTCGTCGACGGCTTCTTCCGCCTCGCGGCCCAGCCGGGCCAGGATGCGGGCTCGGCCCGAACGGCCCGTGTCGTCCACTCGGTTCAGGGCCTGGGAGAAGAAGGCGAAGGGATCGCCGCCGCGTGCATCGACGGCGGCCTGAAGCGCGTCGCGGGCGCGGGTCCATTCGGGGCGTTCGTGCGCCCGGTCGCGCAGGTCGCGCCACAGCTGGCCGGACTTGCGGTTCTCGCGCCCGGCCAGGGCGTAGAGGCCGTCCTCGTCCACGTCGCACAGGGGGCTGCGCAGCACCTCGGCCAGGGACAGGTCGTCGTCGGGGAAGAGGGCGAACCGAGCCAGGGCGATCAGGTCGTCGAAGACGATATGGCTGGACAGTTTCAGCCGGTCGGCGCCGGCGACGGGGACGCCCTCGGTCTTCAGCGCGCGAATGATCTCTTCGAAGGTGGCGTCGCGGCGGCGGACCAGGACGATGTAGTCGCCGTAGCCGGCGGGGCGGAGCGCGCGGGTGCGGCTGTCGAAGACAGCCAGGCCGCTTTCGACCTGGCGGCGGATCTCGCGGGCCAGGTCGCGGGCCAGGCGTTTGCGGGCGCTACCGACGCTCTCCTGATCGACCGGATCATCCCAGGCGTCGGTCTCGGGCGCGGGCTCGTCCACGAACAAGGGCCACAGGTCGATGGCGCCGTGCTGGCCGATACGGGCGGGGATGTGACGGGCGATGTCGCCCTGGGGGCCGGTCAGGGCGCGGGTGCGGTCGGGGTCGGCGAAGACGGCGTCGACGAAGGCGAGCACCTCCTCGGTCGAACGGTAGGAGGTGTTGAGCTCGGGCCCGGCGAAGGGCTCGCCGGCGCCCTCGGCCAAGGCCAGGAAGTCGGCCCGTTCCTGGCGCAGACGCTCCGGCCGGGCGCCCTGGAAGGAGTAGATCGACTGTTTCTCGTCGCCGACGGCGAAGACGGTGCGGCCCGAGGCCCGATTGGGTGAACCTTGGCCGGAATAGAATTCTCCGGTCAGGGCGCGGACGATGGCCCATTGTTCGGGGGCGGTGTCCTGGGCCTCGTCGATCAGGACGTGATCGACCCCGCCGTCCAGCTTGTACAGCACCCAGGCGGCGGCCCCGCTGCGGGTCAGCAGGGCGGCGGCGCGGGCGACCAGGTCGGGGAAGTCGAGGGCCCCGCGCTGGGCCTTTGCGGCCTCGTAGAAGGCGGCGTGGGCGCGGGCCAGGGTCAGGACCTTGATCGTGTCGTCGGCGATCCGCGCCTTGCGCAGGGCCTCGCGGGTGGCGAGGAACTGAGTTTGCAGATCGACCAGCCAGCCGACCGCCCCTTGCGGCGCCGACTTGGTGCCCATGCTCTTTCGCGGCTCGCCCGCCTGGGTGCAGAAGACTCCGGCCAGGGCCGCGAACCCGGCGTAGGGGGGCGCGGCCACGCTCATGGCGTCGGCGATCTTGCGGTCGTTGGTCGAGCCGGTCTCCATGGCCTCGGCCATGCGGTTCCATTCGGCGGGGTCGATCCAGGCGACGAAGTCCTGTTCCAGATCCTCTGGACTGCGACCCGCCTCGGCGCCGGTGAGGGCGTAGGGATCGGGCGCGGTTCCGGCCTCGGCGCGGTCGATATAGTCAAGCAGGTCCGCGCGCTTGGCCTCGATCATCGACAGCAGGGCCTGGAACCTCTGCCAGTCCAGTTCGACGGCGAAATGGCTGTAGGCCTGGCCGATGGGACCGTCCGGATCGGCGACGGCGGCGCGGGCCAGATCCTCGCGCGCGGAATGGCTGAGGGCGGTGGCGGCCTGGTCTTCCAGCACGGTGAAGCGGGGCGAGACCCCGGCCTCGAGCGGGAAGCGACGCAGCAGTTTTTCGCAGAAGGCGTGGATGGTCTGGATCTTCAACCCGCCCGGCGTCTCCAGCGCGCGGGCGAACAGTTTGCGGGCGCGCGACAGGGCCGCGTGATCCATCGCCTGCGGATCGCCGTCGTCCAGCCGGGCCAGTTCGCGCGACAGGGCGGCGTCGTCCAGCACGGCCCAGCCGCCCAGCTGGTCGAACAGCCGGGCCTGCATCTCGGCGGCGGCGGCCTTGGTGTAGGTGACGCACAGGATGGCGCCGGGATCGACCTGGTCCAGCAGCAGCCGCGCCACTCGGTTGACCAGGGTGGTGGTCTTGCCCGAGCCGGCGTTGGCGGTGACGAAGACGGTCAGGCGGGGATCGGCGGCGACGATCTGAGGAGAGAGGCTCATTCGCTGTCGTCCCCGTCGCCGATCACCGACCATTCCCAGACGCGGGCCAGATGGTCGTAGTTGCCGCCCTGATTGCCCATGAACTGGGGCGCGGCCCATGAGACATAAGGGGTATTCGGGTCGTCAAAACGAGCGACGCGGCGCTTCAGCCCCTCCAGCGCCGCCTGGGCCAAGTCGGCGGCCTCTGCGCCTGAGGCGCGGGTGATGACCTCGCCCGCCGTCTTGCGCCCGACCACGCGGACATAGGTCAGTTCGTCGGGCGTGACCGGGCCGTTGGTGCGTTCGAACCCGCCGTCGGCCAGAATGGCGGCGGTGAGGGTCAGTTGGGGGGCGAAGCCGGACTTGACCTGTTTGGCGCTGGGGGCCGCGCCGGTCTTGAAGTCCATCACCGCCGCGCCGTCGGAGGCCAGCTCGATCCGGTCGGCGAAGGCCTTGACGGTGAAGGGGCCGGCGGGGGCGTCGAAGGTCATGGTCCCCTGTTGCTCGACCAGGATGTCGACGCCGCGCGCGCGGCGGCGACGCTCGAAATCGGTCAGCCATCGGGCGCAGTTGCGGGCCAGGGGCGCCTCGCGGGCCATGGCCGCATCCTCGAAGCCGCGCGCGCCCAGTTCGCGCAGCAGATGGTCGTGTAGGATGGTTTCGCAGTCGTCGGGCAGGTCGTAGGGCCAGTCCAGGGTCAGCCGTTCGATGGCCGCATGGACGGCGTTGCCGCGCGCCAGGGCCTCGGCCGAGGCGCCGGGACGCTCCATCGCCTCCAGCCCCAGCACCCACAGGGCGTAGATGGCGTAGGGATCGCGCACCCAGCGCTCGATGCGGGTGACATAGAGGCTGCGGGGGCGGCGATGCACCGGTGGGCGCGGCTCGGGCCGTTTGGCGAAGCGCGGCGGTCCGGGCGGGGGTGCGTCCAGGGCGCGGGCCCAGTCGAGGACGGTGGTTGGGCGGGCGATGGAGACGGGCGTCTCCGCCGCATCGGCGCCGCGCGTCAGCATCTCCAGCCGCCACAGCCAGCGCGAACGCACGGCCGGCTGGCCGCCGCGCCGTTCGCTATGGACCAGGATCACCTCGTCGGCGCAGGCGGCCTGGACGAAGTCCTGGGCCGTCTGACCCAGGCGGCGTTCGGGCGGGGGCAGGCCCAGGGCCTTGCGCATCGGGCGCGACAGGAAGGGATCGGTCGGGGCGGCCTGGGGCCAGACGCCTTCCTCCAGGCCCGCCAGGATCATCCGGTCGGCGCGCACCAGCCGCGCCTCTATGGCCCCCAGGATCCGTAGCGACGGATGGGTGGCGCCGCCGGTGCGGACCACGGTCTCCTGCACCAGGGACGCGACCAGTTCCGCCAGTTCTGCGCGGCGGATGCGACCCAGGGAGGCCCCGCCCTCGATCAGGCCGGACAGAAGGGCGGCGGCGGCCTCGCCGTCGGGGCCGGCCCAGGCGTCCTGACCGGCAAGCGTTTCGATCAGCCGGGTCAAAGCCGAGGCGGCCGTGTTTAGATCCGCCTCGGGCATGAAGACAGCGGTCGCGGCTTCGACGGCGGTTTGCAGATGATCGACCAGTCGGGTCGCGGCCGACAGTCGGGCCTGTTTCCATTCGGGGGGCGCCTTGCCGCGCCGGTCGGGCTGGACCGCCTCCAGCAGGCGATGGCGGATGGCGGCGAAGTCGCGCGGGCGGGGGCCGCGCAGGGCGTGCTCCTCCAGCGCGGCGACGGCGGCGGCCTGAGAGGAGTCGCCCAGGTCGAACCGGGCCAACGGGTGTTTGACGACGGCCAGCAGCAGATGGGGCTGTACCGGATCGGCGATCCAGCGGGCGCACAGATCGACCAGGGCGCCGGCGGGCAGACGCGACAGGGGCGCGCCGGCCGACGAATCCGGGATGACGCCCCAGCGTTCCAGCCGGGCGGCGACGCGGCGGCCCAGGGCCTGGTCGGGCGTGACGAGCGCGCAGGTCCTTCCTGTTCCATCAGGATTGGGCGTCTCCAGCGTCTCGCGCATCATCAGGGCGATGGCGGCGGCGGCCTCTTCCTCGGCGCGGACGGTGAGCAGGGACAGGCCTTGCAGACCTTCGGCGATGGGGTCGCGGGCCTCGCCCCGCGCGGCGGCGGCCGAACGGATGTCGCGGATGGCGCGGCGCCAGTCGTCGGTGGCCTCGGCGGGGCGCAGGGCTTCGTTGACCAGCCGCTGGCGCGCCAGGCCTTGCGCCGAGGCGGCGGGGGCGACCGGAGGGCGGAACCAGGGGCGGACGGCTTCGCGGGGGATTTCGCAGCGGTCCAGCAGCCGTTTCATCGCGCTCTGCGGATGCTGTTCGTCCAGCCGGTCCCAGACCGCCTCATCCAGATCGAGGTCCAGTCCGGGCAGGACGACGCAGCCCAGCGGCGCCCTGGCCACGGCCTTCAGCACGTCGCCGGCGGCGGGGACGGTGCCGGTCGAACCGGCGGCGATGACGGCTTGGGTCGGGGGCGTGTGGTCCCAGAGTTCGGCAAGGCGGCGCAGCAGGGTCGCGCGGCGCCAGGCGGGATCAACCAGGCCCAGTTCGGCCAGGCGTTTGGGCCAGGCGGTGACGGCGAGTCCCAGGAACTCGGCTGATCGTTCCCAGTGTTCGGCCATTTCGCCGTCCACCAGTGTGGCGATCCGCTCGGGGTTCTGGATTTCTTCCAGCTGGCAGGAATCGAGGAAGCCGCCGAGCGCATCGGCCAGGTCCAGGGCCCGCATCGGCGTCAGGCCGCTGTCGAACTGTTCGACGATCATCCGCGCCATTTCGAACCGGCGGGTCAGAGCGGGGATGGCGGGCGGCAGGTCGAGGCCGAGGGCGCCGGGGGTGAAGGGCGGCTCGTCCTCTTCCAGATCGCCCAGAGGCCGGACCTGGGGCAACAGGATGGGGCGGCCCTGAGAGAGTTTCGACAGGGCGCCGGTGAAGGCGCGGGCGGCGCGGCGGTTGGGTAGAAGGATGGTGGCGTCGGACAGGGTTTCGGGCGGCAGATCGCCAAGCCAGGCGAGGACGCCGGCGGCCAGATCTTCAAGGAAGGGCCGGTGGGCGGGGATGGCGTACCAACGGGGGCTGGACGCCGCGAAGGGGTCGAAGCCGCTCACGCGTCTCCCGCCAGCTTCGCCTCGGCCTGATCCCGCGCCTGGGGATCGCCGACGTGCATCCAGTCGCCGTTCAGGACGCAGCCGTAGAGGCGACCCTCGGCGGCGGATTTGCGCCACAGGGGGCTGAGGGAGAAGGGGCCGTCGGGGCCGTGATCGGCATAGCCGGGGTGGGTGATGTGGACGCCCATATAGGCGAAGGGGGCGGATGGGGCGTCGCCGCGGAAGGTCAGCTTCCCATCCTCTGCCAGGAAGAAGTCGCCGTCGCCCTCGAAGCCGATGGAGCCCTCGCGGCGGGCCAGCAGCAGGGCGGCGTCCATCGTGTCCGGGTTCCACAGGCGGACGAGGTCCGCCAACGCTTCGCCCCGGTCGATCCAGACGCTGTCGATATTGGCGACGAAGACGGGATCCTCGCCCAGCAGGGGATGGGCCTTCTTCAAGCCGCCGCCGGTCTCCAGCAGCTCTGCGCGTTCGTCGGAGATGATGATCCGTGGGCCGCGTCCACGCGCGGCCAGATGAGCCTCCAGCCGGTCGGCGAACCAGTGGACATTGACGACCGCTTGCTCGACTCCCGCGTCCGCCAGCCGGTCCAGTACATGGTCGATCAGGGCGCGGCCGCCGACCTCGACCAGGGCCTTGGGCCGGTCGTCGGTCAGGGGGCGCATCCGGGTGCCCAGGCCGGCGGCGAGCACCATGGCCGTCTTGCGGGCCGTCTTGAGCGCATTTTTGGGAGCGGTCATGCGCGCACCTCGGCGGGGACATGGCGGTCGAACCAGCGGGCGACGAGCGCCAGGGCCGGCTGTTCCAGATTGGCGTTCAGATGCCGCCACATGCGCGGCAGGAACTGACGATAGCGAGGCTTGCCGTCGCGGGCGATCAGCCGGGCGAAAATGCCGATGATCCGCGCCTCGTTCAGGGCGGCCAGCCCGGCGTAGTCGGCCATGAAGGCGGCGCGGTCGACCTGGGGCCGCAGGGTGAAGTAGCGGTCCAGGGCCTCGGCCTCCAGCGCCGGCGAGACGTCGCGGCGGGCGTCCTGAAGCAGGGAGTGCAGGTCCCAGGAGGGGTGGGCGCGAACCGCGTCCTGGAAGTCGATCATGCCGACGCGGGCGGGGCCGTGGCGCTCGGGCAGCCAGATCAGGTTCTCGGCGTGATAGTCGCGGTGGGCCATGACCGAGGCGCCGGCTGCGCCCGAGGCGACCAGGGGCGCCCAGGCCTCGCGCCACTCCGCGACGGCGGCGGCGTCGAAGGCGACGCGGTCGTCCAGACGGGGCAGCCAGTCGACGAACAGGTCGGCCCCGCCCTGAAGCGCCGTCTCGTCATAGGTCAGCAGGGGCCAGTCGCCGCCGGGGCCGTGCAGGGTTTGCGGCGGGTTCCCGGCCTCGTGCAGGGCGGCCAGGGCCTCGATGGCGGTCAGATACAGGGGCGTCTCGTCGGCGCCGTCTTCGATCACCCGGGCGAACAGGGCGTCGCCGAAATCCTCCAGCACCGCCAGGCCGTTCGGGGCGTCCAGGGCCGGGATTTCGGGGGCGGACAGGCCCAGCGACTTCAGATGGGCGGCGACGGCGGCGAAGGCTTCGATCCGGCCGGCGGACAGGCGGGCGACGGCGTTCCAGCCGGCGGCCAGACGCTGCTGCGGGGTCCAGGCCGGGTCGGCGGGGGGGCTTTCGGCGGCTGGGGCTTGGTCCATCAGCATCAGGGTGGGGCCGTCGGCCGGGATCAGCCGCTCGTAGCGCCGCGTCGAGGCGTCGCCGGGCAGGGGCGCGCGCGCGGCCTGGGCCAGGCCGGCGCCCTTCAGGAAGTCGAGGCGAAGCTGTTCGCGATCAGAGACGGACATGGTCGATCAGGTCTTCCCACCGGCCTACGCCGGAAACGGTCGCAACACGGCCGTCGCCGTGTTCGGAGATTTCGATGACCAGGCGGTCGGGCCCCAGGAACCGGCCCGGCTCCTCGCCTAACCGCTCGGGCCATTCGATGACGGCGCAGCCCTCGTCCAGCGCCTCGTCCAGGCCGATCTCGAAGGCCTCTTCCGGCCGGGTCAGGCGATAGAGGTCGAAATGGGCGACGGGCGGGTCGGACTCATAGAACTGAACCAGGGTGAAGGTCGGGCTGGGCACGTCCTCGTCTGGCGTGGTCAGGGCGCGGATCAGGCCGCGCGCCAGGGTGGATTTGCCCATGCCCAGCGGCCCGTACAGCAGCAGGCTGTCGCCGGGCTCAAGCAGAGGGGCGATAACCTGGCCCAGACGGGTGGTGGCCTCGGCGTCGGGAAGGTCGATCTTCATGGGAACACCGCGTCGGGATCGGCGGCCAGGGTGCGTTCGGTGAAATGTTTCAGGGCCACTGTGGCCTTGACGGCGTCAACGTCCAGTCGGTCGGGCGGGATGGGCCGGCCGACCACGACGTCGAAGGGCTTGCCCGTCTTGTTCAGCAGTTCGTGGAACAGGGTCACATCGCGCAGCTCCTGCGAGACCTTGTCGAACAGGTGGAACAGCCGGCTGTAGGGGCCGGTCACGTGCATGGGAATGACTGGAGCGCCGTATTTGCGCGCCAGGGAGGCGGCGGTGGACGCCCATTCGGGATCGGTCAGGACGCCGTTCTTCTCGCGGGCCAGACGGCCGGCGGGGAACATGACGACGCAGCGTTCGGCCTCGAAGGCGTCTTTCGCGGCGTTCAGGGTGGCGCGGGTCTTTTCGCGGGTGCGCTTGTCGTGGACCCATTCGACCGGGATGATCGTCTCGGCCAGTCGCGGCGAGACGCGCAGGGCGTCGGCGTTGGCGAAGAAGATGGCGTCGGGGCGACGCTGGCGGACGGCGTCATAGACCGCGACCCCATCGGCGATGCCGGTGGGATGATTGGCGACCACGACGCAGCGGCCGGTCGCGGGCAGGCGGTCCAGATGGGTGGTGGAGACCTTGAGCCGCAGCAGGTCAGAGACATAGTCGAGCGTTTCAGCGCCCGACCGGTCCCGGATGGCGTCGGCCATCCGCACTGCGGCCTTGTAGTTCAGCACAGAATACAGGGCCGGCCGCGCCACCGGCCACAGCGGCGAGGCGGTCAGACGCGGCGCGCGCTCGGCGATGAGGACATCGACGATATGGGGCGAACGGCGAACGGGAAGGGCGGCGGAATTCATGGACGTCCGCTTGTCGCCGGTTCGGGGAGAGGGAGCAAGCCTACCAGAGGCGGTGATGGGGATAGGCCAACTTCCACAGGGCGAACGGTGGTGCTACGCCTCGCCGCTGCAAGTTTTGCGAGGAATGCTCCATGCGCCACCGTTCCCTCCTGTCCGCCGCTTGTGCAGCGGTCGCCCTGATGAGCGCCGCTCCGGCCCTGGCCCAGATTCCGCCCGCGCCGATTCCGGCTGCGCCCGCCACGCCCGACGCCTTCACCTATCGCGACATGATCACCGCCAACCGCCTGGGCGATCCGCAGGTGTCGCCGGACGGCCGTTATGTGGTCTATTCGGTGACGACGACGGATGTGGAGGCGAATCGCCGCGCCGGCAGCCTTTGGATGCTGGATCTGGAGACGCCGGACGTGGCGCCGCGCCGCTTGACCATTTCGGATCAGGGCGCCAACACCGCCCGCTGGGGCGGGGACGGAAATCTGTATTTCCTGTCGGGCAAGTCGGGCGCCAGCCAGGTCTGGCGGGTGGCGTCTCCCACGGCGACGCCGGTGCAGGTGACCAATCTGCCGCTGGACGTGAACGCCTATCGGATCAGCCCGAGCGGCGACAAGGTGGCTGTGTCGCTGGCCGTCTATCCGGACGCGGCCGACCTGAACGCCTCGGTTGAGATGGGCAAGGCCGTGGCCGAGCGGAAAACGACCGGCCAGGTGTATGACCGCATGTTCGTGCGCCACTGGGATACGTGGAACGACCACACCCAGAACCACCTGTTCGTCCAGTCCATCGGCCGCAACGGCCAGACGACCGGGAACCCGGTTTGGGTGACCAAAGGCTTCGATGGCGACACCCCGTCCAAACCGTTCGGCGACGAAAGCGACTTCGTCTTCACTCCGGCGGGGGATTCCATCGTCTTCTCGGCGCGACTGGCCGGCAAGACCGAGCCGTGGAGCACCAATTTCGACCTGTGGAAGACCAACGGCCTGACCGGCGACGGAACCTTCTCGAACCTGACGCCGGACAATCCGGCGTGGGATGCGGGTCCGGTGTTTTCGCCGGATGGTCGGACCTTGGCCTATCGCGCCATGGCGCGTCCGGGCTTCGAGGCCGACCGCTATCAGATCGTGCTGATGGATGTGCAGTCGGGCCAGAAGCGCGAGATCGCGTCGAACTGGGACCGTTCGGCCGACACCCTGCAATGGTCGCGCGACGGACAGACCCTGTATACGACCGCCGGCGACGTCGGCTCGACCAAACTGTTCGCGGTGGATACGCGCAACGGCGTGGTGACTCCGGTCACTGGTCCCGGCCATGTCTCGGCTTTCCAGCAGACGCCGGCAGGCTTCGTCTTCGCCCAGGACAGTCTGAAGTCGCCCAGCGATCTGTATTTCAAGACCTATCTGGGCCGTGAAATGCCCCGTCGGCTCACCGTGGCCAACCCGGCCCTGGAGACCAAGACCTTTGGCGAATACGAACAGTTCAACTTCCCCGGTTGGAACAACGAGACGGTGCACGGCTATGTGATCAAGCCGGTCGGCTATGAGGAAGGGAAGAAATACCCGGTCGCCTTCCTGATCCACGGCGGGCCGCAAGGGTCGTTCGGCGACGGCTGGTCCTATCGTTGGAACCCCGAGACCTACGCCGGCGCCGGCTATGCGGTGGTGATGATCGATTTCCACGGCTCGACCGGCTATGGCCAGGCCTTCACCGACGCCATCAGCCAGCACTGGGGCGATAGGCCGTTGGAGGATCTGCAGAAGGGCTGGGCCGCCGCCCAGCAGAAGTATGACTTCCTGGACGGCTCCAACGCCTGCGCGCTGGGTGCGTCTTACGGCGGCTATATGATCAACTGGATCGCCGGCAACTGGTCCGACGCGTTCAAATGCCTGGTCAACCACGACGGCGTCTTCGACACCTTCGGCATGGGCTATTCGACCGAGGAGCTGTGGTTCACCGAGTGGGAATACGGCGGCACGCCGTGGGACAAGCCGGAGGGCTATCAGAAGTTCAACCCGGCCAACCATGTCGAAAACTGGAAGACGCCGATGCTGGTGGTGCAGGGCGACCTGGATTTCCGCATCCCCACGGCCCAGGGCCTGTCCACCTATACGGCGCTGCAACGCCGGGGCATCGACAGCCGCCTGATCGTCTTCCCGAACGAGAACCACTGGGTGCTGAAGCCCGCCAACAGCCTGCAATGGCACGACGAGGTGTTCGGCTGGCTCAACAAATATCTGACGCCGGCTCAATAGGGACGGGTCGCCGCCGAAACGAAAGAGGGGCGCAGCCGCAAGGCTGCGCCCCTTTTTTCATTGCGTCGCTTCAGAGGTCAGAGCGAGGCGCGCGTCTGGGTCGTGGAGACCAGGCGGTCGTATTGCCGCGCCGTCATGCAGCGCGGGACGGCCCAGCGCTGACCGGCCTGACGGGCGGCGACAGCCTCCTGGGCGGTGACGAAGACCGGCGCGGCGCCGAACTCGCGCTGATAGGCGCGGCGGGTCGCCGTGTCGGTGGCGCAGACCATAACGGACTGAAGCGTGGCGGCGCGGGCGGTTTCGGCGCGCGAAGCCTGGGCCAGGCTGGGCGTGGCGATCGCGGCCAGGGCGGCGGCGATCAGGGCGGGTGATACGAAACGGGTCATCGGGCATCCTCCTGTGGCCTGAATTAAGATCAGGGCTCTGATGAAATATGCGCCGATTTTTCGTCTTGTAAAGCTTTCACGACAACTAGGGTGAAGTCGGACTATAATTTTCGTCAGATCGACGTGAGAGCCGCCAGGCGGCGCCAAATCATCAACTGGTGCGTTGAGTCAGGTTGTTAAAGCCGACGTCTGGGCCAAAATGCTGAAATGGAACGAACTTTGGTCGAAACTGCGCCTTCACGGCGTGGCGCCGGCGGTCGGCCGCGCGCGGGAATTGCGCGATTGGGTTCGCGCGAACGATCCGGTCTATGCGGCGGTTCGCCGGCCCGGCCGGGCCGAGGCCTGGGCGGGGGGGCTGGGTCTGGCGTTGATCGGACTGGTGCTGCTGGCGGTGATCCTGTTCGATTGGAACATGCTGCGAGGGCCGATCGGGCGCTGGGCGTCGGCCGAGTATGATCGCGACATCGCGCTTCAGGGCGACCTCGACGTCAATCTGTTCAGCTGGACCCCGTCGGTGGTGGTGCGCGGCCTCAAGATCGGCGGCCCGGATTGGGCGAGGGATCGCAACACCGCCGATGTCGAGGAGATTCGCGCCTCAGTGCGGCTGCGTAAACTGTTCGCGGGCCGGATCGAGATGCCGCTGCTTAGTTTTACGCGCCCCCAGGTCGTGCTGATCACGGACAAGAGCGGCCGGAACAGCTGGGACCTGAATCCTGACAAGCCGGATACGGGCGAAGGGATGAAACTGCCGGTCATTCAGCAGCTGGTCATAACCGACGGCCGCTTGGTGTTTGATGAGCAGCGTCGAGACCTGAGACTGGAGGCGGCTGTCGATGCGCGCGAGGGCAAGGGCGGCGACGCCGGCTTCGTGCTGGACGGCGCGGGCGCGGTCAATGGTTCGCCCTTGAAGCTACGGATCCAAGGCGGGGCGTTCATCGATATTCGTCGCGACCGACCCTATCAGTTCGAGGCCACCGTCAGCGGCGCGGGCTCCAGCCTGATCGCCAAGGGCGCCGTCACCCGGCCGTTTGACCTGGGCCGGTTCGACGCCACCCTGACCCTGCAAGGCCGAGACCTGTCGGACCTCTATCTGCTGACAGGGGTCGCCTTGCCCAACACCCCGCCCTATCGCCTGTCCGGTGCGTTGAAGCGGGACGAGAACGTCTGGACCTTCAATGGTTTCGACGGCCGGGTCGGCGCCTCAGACCTGTCGGGCGACGTAAGGGTGGATGCGGCAGAGCGGCTGCGGGTCGATGCGAAACTGATGTCGCGACGCCTCGACATCGACGATCTGGCCGCCGTCTTGGGCGCGCGGACCGTAACGAACGAGGCGGGGTCCAATACCGAGGCGCCCGTGGCCGTGGGCGGCAAGCTTCTGCCCGACGCCCCGCTGCAGACTGAGCGCCTGCGCGCCATGGATGGCACCCTGACCTACCGCGCTGTCGCGGTTAAGGCCAATGACCTGGACGTGCGGGCGGTGAATCTGGGGGCGGAGTTGAAAGACGGGATCCTCAATCTCGACCCCGTCAGTTTCAACTTCAATCGCGGCGAACTGAACGGCACGGCGCGGATCAACGCGACGCGCGATACGCCCTACAGCGTCGTTGACTTCCGCCTGGCCGGCTATCCCCTGGAATCCATCATCCCGGCGCGCGGAGGTTCCGCCCCTCTGACGGGACGCGCCTTGGGGCGCGCCAGGCTGGAAGGACCAGGGGCGTCGATCCATGATTTCGCAGCGGCGTCCAAGGGCTCGCTCAGCCTGGTGGTGCCCGACGGTCAGATGCGGTCCGCCTTTGCCGAGCTGCTGGGCATCAACGCCAGCGCCGGTCTGCTGAAACTGTTGCGCGGCGATCAGTCGACGGCCCAGATCCGGTGCGCGGTCGCTGATTTCGACGTGCGGGGCGGCACGGCGACGGCCAAGACCCTGGTCATCGACACGGATGTGGTCCTCGCCCAGGGCACGGGGACGATCAATCTTGGGGCCGAGACGTTGAACCTGCGCGTGGACGGCGAGTCCAAGAAGCCGCGCCTGTTGCGGGTCTGGGCGCCCATTACGGTCAAGGGTGCGCTGACGGCGCCCCAGGTCGGGGTTGATGTGCGCGCCCTTGCGGGGCAGGGCGGGTTCGCCGGCCTGCTGGGCGCGGTGGTCGCGCCCGTCACCGCCCTGTTCGCCTTCGTCGATCCGGGCCTGGCCGAGGACGCCAACTGCGGCCGGTTGATCGCCGGCGCGCGATAATCTTCAAGGGGCTGAGCCGAACCCGGCGCGACGACGTATTGGAAGCCATGGATCGTTTTGCATGACACGCCGGGGGCTGTTCGCACCCGTCCTGGGCCTTATCGCCGGCGCCTGTTCGCCCTTGAGCCTGCTCAACAGCCTGGGGCCTCGAGACGCCGGCGCGCGCCGCGTCGCGCGCGACATCGCCTATGGCGACGACGCCCGGCAACGGATGGATCTGTACGCCCCCAGCGCGCCGGGATCCTATCCGACGCTGGTCTTCTTCTATGGCGGGGGCTGGGATTCGGGGTCGCGCGACCTGTACGGCTGGGCGGCGCAGGCCCTGGCGGCGCAAGGGTTCGTCGTGGCCCTCCCTGATTACAGGCTAGCGCCCCAGGCCGTCTTCCCCGCCTTCATCGAAGACGCCGCCGCCGCCACGGCCGGGGCGGCGGATATCGCCGCCGCTCATGGCGGAAATTCCGAGAGACTGGGTGTCCTGGGCCATTCGGCGGGGGCGCACCTCGCCATGATGATCGCGCTGGACCGCCGCTATATGGAGGCCGTAGGGCGTCCGGGTCTGATCAAGGCGGCGGCGGGTCTGGCGGGGCCCTACGACTTTCTGCCGCTCGATGCGGGTGCGGCGCAGAACGCCTTCGGCCGCGCGCCCGACCCCACCCTGACCCAGCCCGTCACCTTCGTTCGGCCGGACGCCCCGCCGATCTGGCTGGGCCACGGCACTGAGGATGTCGTGGTCCATGCCGAAGACACGACCATCCTCGACCAGCGGATGAGGGCGGCGGGCGGGCGGTCCGAGGCGAAACTCTATCCCGGCCTGGATCATGCCGACCTGGTGGCCACCTTCTCTCCCCTGTTCCGCAAAAAGGCGACCGTGCTGGCGGATGTGACAGGCTTCTTCCACAGGGCGCTGAGTCAATGACCGACTTTTTGCGGGTGAAGCGCATTTTCGTTAGCGAAGCACCTTTCCAACAATGCGACTTAATGCCAATGTGGATGCGGGTCGGATTTAAGTATTCGTACCGATCTTTTACGGCCCGTTCCGAACCTGATCTGGCTCCGGTGCGCGCATGCGCGCCGAACCTGCTGGCTCCGGGACGGGCCGTCTCCATATGAAGACCGCCTGCGAGCGCGAATTTCCATAAATTTTGAAGGTGGTGCGGGCGGCCGGGGTCGAACCGGCACTCCTTTCGGAACTGGATTTTGAGTCCAGCGCGTCTACCAATTCCACCACGCCCGCAGCGGAGCCGGTCTCATGCCACAGAGGCGACGGCGGCGTAAAGCGTGAACCTTAAGCCACGACCTCCACATGTGGATCAACGCCGCCGGCCTGTACCCGCTTGGCGCGGATGTACATCTCCACGCGCTGAAGGACGATCAGTCCCATGGCGAAGACCAGGAAGGCGTCGGTGACGGCCATGGCGTTCAGATGCCAGTCGGCGGCATGGGCTTCGATCAGGTCCCGCAGGCCGGCGCGGCCCGCGAACAGCACGACCAGCAGGATCAGGCCCAACGGCGAGGCCTGGGCCATCAGGGAGCCGTCCGGCTCCTTTTCGATGGTGACGGTCTTGCCGCGATACCAGCCCGCGAGACCGCCCAGGACGGCGCCCAGGGCCAGAACGGCCCAGGCGTCGGGGCCGAAGGGGGCATGGACGGCGCGGGGACTGTAGCTCGAACCCCAGATCCCAAGGCCGATCAGGGGCACGACGATGGCCGGCGTGATCCATAGGAACTGCGGTTTCAGCACCCGCTTGCGCCGGTTCTTCAGCAGCACCAGGATCAGCACGGCTGGGAAAACCAGCAGCGGTATGAGCTTCTCGGGCGGCATGGCGATCCTCCGGCGCCTCCCCCCGGAGACTGATCGCCGTCAGCCTAGCGCCGTTATGTGCGGCTTGGAAGCGGGGCGACCGTCTGTTCGATAGCGCCGAAGATCGAGTGGTGGTGGTCGTCCAGCATCTCGATCCGGACCGTGTCGCCATGGGCCAGGAAGGGTGTCTCGGGCGCGCCGCGCAGGATCGTCTCGACCGTGCGGACCTCGGCGATGCAGGAATAGCCCAGGCCGCCTTCGGAGACCGGCTTGCCGGGGCCGCCGTCGGCGTCGCGGTTCGACACGGTGCCCGAACCGATGATCGTCCCGGCCGACAGGGACCGGGTCTTGGCCAGGTGGGCGATCAGGGTTCCGAAGTCGAAGGTCATGTCCACGCCGGCGTCGGCCTTGCCGAAGTCGGCGCCGTTCAACTGGACGGTCAGTTCGCCGTGCAGCTTGCCGTCCTTCCAGCGGTCGCCCAGCGCCTCGGGCGTGACGAAGACGGGGGACAGGGCGCTGGCGGGCTTGGACTGGACGAAGCCGAAGCCCTTGGCCAGTTCGGCCGGGATCAGGTTGCGCAGAGAGACGTCGTTGACCAAGCCGACCAGGCGGACGGCGGCCAGGGCCTCGTCACGCGTCGCGCCCTGGGGCACGTCGCCGACGACCACGACGATCTCGGCCTCAAGGTCGCAGCCCCAGGCGGGGTCGGCGAGGGGGATGGGATCGCGGGGCGCCAGGAAGCTGTCGGAGCCGCCCTGGTACATCAGGGGATCGGTCCAGAAGCTGGCGGGCATCTCGGCGCCGCGCGCGCGGCGCACCAGCTCGACATGGTTCACATAGGCCGAGCCGTCGGCCCACTGATAGGCGCGGGGCAGGGGGGAGGCGGCGTCGCGTTCGTGGAAACGGCCGCGCGGCACGGCTTCGTGCTCGAGGCTTTCGGCCAGGGCCAGAAGCCGGGGACCGCAGCGGTCCCAGTCGTCCAGGGCGGCCTGGAGGGTCGGGGCGATCAGGAAGGCGTCGGTGAACCAGTGCAGGTCCTGCGAGACGACCACGAGGCGGCCGTCGCGGCCGTGCTTGAGCGAGGCGAGTTTCATGCCCAAGGCCTAGCCCGAATTCGCGGCGGGGGGAACAGACGCGCGGTCAGTGACGGGGCCCGACACTGTGTCCGGACGCGTGGCCGCCGCGCGGGGTCGACAGCTGGCGGTGGGCGGCGCGCAGTTCGTCGATCCGCTCCTTGCGACGGCACCAGTGGTCGTTGAACTGGGCCACGGCTTCGCGCAGGGCGGACAGCTGCTCGGCCTTGGTCATTTCGCGCTCGACCTCCTTCTCGACCGGGTTGGCGGGAGCGGGCGGCGGGACGGGCTTGGGCGGGTGCGGGGCGTAGGGGGGCTTGTCCAGCACGGCGGCGCCGGGGGCGTGGGCGGTGCCGGATCCATCGGGGGCGTGCTCCACCCGGTCGCCCTTGATGACCACATGGCTGTTGGAGACCACGGTCACACTGGCCGGGACGGCGGCGTGATGAGGGCCTGGACGGTCGGGCTTGGCCGTCGGGTCTTGCGACGGCGTCTCTTCCTTGGCCTTGACCGGCTCCTTGATCCGGCCCTTGAGGGCGTGATCGACAGCCTTCAGGGGCTTGGACGGCCCTTCGGCCAGGATCACGACGGCGCCCAGGCAGTCGTCGTAGGTGACGCGCAGGGCTTTGGCGGCGCCGACCAGGGCGTCGCTGTTAGCGGTCATGGCCGCCTGGCAGGCGCGGTCGATGGCGCGCCAGATCGATTCGGCGGCGTCGGGCTGGGTGGTCGTAGCCCCCTTGCCGGCCCGCCAGGCCAGGACCATCAGGCCGAGGACGAGCGCGGCCAGCAGCAGGAGCAGCAGCGGGTGAACGCCCAGAAACAGAGTGGAATCAACGGGCTCGAGGACGGCCGGATCGGCCGCCTGGAAGTCCTGCGGATAGTTGGAGACATTCACCGACATGCCGCACCCTGCCTGACCCGTTGTTCGCCGACCCATGATGCCGCAGCGGCGAAGCTGGGCCAAGTGAAAGGTTAACGATGTTCCGTGAGTAGGGCCTTGGCCTCGGCGCCGGCGCGGGCGGCGGGGTCGCGCACCTCGACCTCGACGATGACGCCGCCCTCGGGCTCGACCGCCCAAAGATAGCGACGTTCGACCTCGACCGTGCGGCCGGAGGGGGCGAAGCCCTCGAAGGTGTCGCCCCAGGGGGTGATCTTCTTCAGCTCAACGAAGGGCATGGCGCAGGCGGCGTCCAGTTCTTCCTCGGCCATCTTGGTCAGTTCGTCGTCGGTCATCGGTGCGACATAAGCCTACTGACGACTTTGACAAGCTGGCGCGCATCGGCCGGGCTTCCCGGCTTGGGCAGGTAGACGATCGAAGACAAAAGCCGGTGGGCCAGTTGGCTCGTATCCGCCGCCCCGATCACTCTCAGGGAGGTGGCGCCCCGCGTAGCGTCATAGCCCCGGCGCCGCAGGCCGGCGATCAATTGGTCCGGGTCGTCGTGCAAGACAGGAAGAACCCACCATCGTCCGGGCGCGTCTCCGCCGGGCGCGTTCAAGCATCTCGCGGCCCAGGCGACGGCTGCCTCGGCCGTCGGCGACGGCGTCCAGCACCGCAGGCGCCGCTCCAGCAGGGCGAGCAGGCGCGGCGGCGGCGCGCGCCGTATCCGCGCCCGCAGGTCCTCGCGCCCGGCGAATCCGCGCGCCAGTCCCCCGACCAGCGCGTCTGGATCGCGGCCCGCCGCCATGATCAAGGCGAACATCGCGCCGTACTGCGTGCGTCCGCTGAACAGCTTGAGCAGGGCGTATTTGGCCACGCGCCTAATGAACCAACCGTCGGACAGCGGCCGCAGCGCCAGAAGCCTCGCCTGGACGCGGCGCGCGAGATCGCGATCACGGAACAGGGCCACGGCCCCGCCCAGGGCGGTGGCCGTCTTGATGGGACCGAAACTGTAGAGGGCGACGTCTGCGCCGGGCGAAAGGCTCAAACGCCCGTCGAACGCCTGGGCGCAGTCCTCGACCAGCAGCCGGGTCGAACTCGCCAGTCGGCTGACGTCCGTGGGCCTGCGGCCGAACAGCCATGCGGCCACCAGCATGTCTGAAGGCGGAGGCGTCTCGGAGGGAACGAGGGTCTCAAGGTCCAGGTCGATTGGCGTGACCGCTGCGTGCGATCCCGCCAAGGACGCCATGTCCTCGATGGTCACGGCGCTCATGGCGACGACGCGGGGGCGGGTCTCTTCAAGCAGGGCGTCGAACAGCGTCCGGACCGACAGACCGACCACGACCACAGCGTCTCCGGGGGAGCACCGACGGATATTCTCCAGCGGGTCGCCCCGAGTCGGAGCCAGGGCGCTGGCGAGATCGCGCCAGCCGATGTCGAGCCTGAGCCGGGGCCTCAGGGCGCGATGTCCTCGTCGGCGTAGATGGCGATGCGGGAGGGCGTTCGGGAGGACGCCGCCCCCCGATACATGCCCGAGGTGTTCATGGCGAAGGCCGGGGTTCCGGTCAGGCCCATGACGATGACGCCGCCGTCGCCGCCGATGGAGCCGACGTCGGCGATCTCGGCCTCGGCCGCCGCCTGGACGGTCGCGCCGTCGGCGGTGCGGCGGCAGATGTCGCGGGCGACAGTGGAGCGGATGAAATACTCGCCCGAGCCGGTGGCCGAGACGGCGCAGCCGTCGGCGTTGGAGGCGTAGGTGCCGGCGCCGATGATCGGCACGTCGCCGACCCGGCCCCAGCGTTTGGCGGTCATGCCGCCGGTCGAGGTGGCGGCGGCGAGGCGGCCCTGGCTGTCCAGGGCCACGGCGCCGACGGTGCCGAACTTCTTCTCGTTCAGGGGTGGCGCGACGGCGGCGTGGGGGGCGGCTTGCGCTCCGGGCGCGGCGACGCCGGCGGGGCGGGCGGGCAGGGGCAGGCCGGCCTCCGTCAGGGCCTTGATCAGGCCCTGCCAGCGGCGTTCGGTGAAGAAGAAGGACGGATCGACCTGTTCCAGACCGGCCTGGGCGGCGAAGGCGTCGGCGCCGGGACCGATCAGCATGACGTGCGGCGACTGTTCCATCACGGCGCGGGCGGCGGCGACCGGGTGGCGGGTGGTGGTCAGGCCGGCGACGGCGCCGGCGGTCAGGTCCACGCCGTTCATGACGGCGGCGTCCAGCTCGTTGCGGCCGGCGGCGGTGAAGACGGCGCCGCGCCCGGCGTTGAACAGGGGGTCGTCCTCCATGACCTGGACGGCGGCCTGGACCGCGTCCAGGGCCGAGCCGTCGCGCGCCAGGACCGCCGATCCGGCGTCCAGCGCCCGTTGCAGGGCGGCGCGATAGGCCGCGTCCTGCTCCGGCGTCAGGCCGGCGCGCTCGATCACGCCCGCGCCGCCGTGGATGGCCAGGGACCAGCGGGGGGCGTCGGTCGGGGTTTGGGCGGTTGCGGGGGCGGCCGCCAGGGCGGTCAGGGCCGCGAGGGCGGCGAGGATGGCTCGCGGGGGAAATAGACGAATCGACTCCGAATTTTTTGAGTCTATTTTCGTCCATTCCTGGACTGCGCTGCGCCCGGGCGCAGGGCGACGGGGCGCCTGTGGTTCAGTCCGTGTCGTTCGCAGCATGGCCGGCTCCCCGCGTTGAGACCGTCATTCTAACCGCGTGTCGCGGCGTGTCAGGTCGATCGGCGTGAGAATCTGAAAAACGGCGGGTTTTCAGTGTCGAGGCGGACGAGATTGTGAAGGTTCACGCCTTTTCTTCGTCATCCTCGGGCTTGACCCGAGGATCAGGCGTTGGGCGGACTGTGCGTCGCCTCAGGCGCAATGCGGCGGAACGTCCGGTCCTCGGGTCAAGCCCGAGGATGACGGGAGAGGGGTAGGGGGGCTACCGGTCCTCTCCCGTGCGGCGGACAGGTGGGCCCTCGGGACAAGCCCGAGGGTGACGGCAAAGGGGGGGAATCACCCCCGATGGTGCAGCCGCTTCCAGAGGCGGTAGGCGACGATGGGGGCGAAACCGACGACGAGGGCGGCGATCAGGGAGACCCAGAACCCGCCGCCCAGCCACGCCCCGACGACCCCGGCGCCCACCCCGGCCAGAGGCGGCCCCAGATAGGGCAGCCAGGTCGGCGGCCGCATCCGCATTCAGGCGTCGACCTTGATGACGCCGCGACGGATCTGGTCCAGTTCGATGGAGTCGAACAGGGCCTGGAAATTGCCGTTGCCGAAGCCTTCGTTGCCCTTGCGCTGAATGATCTCGAAGAAGATCGGGCCGAAGGTGTCCTGGGTGAAGATCTGCAATAGCAGGCCGTCCTCGTCCGAACCGTCGATCAGGATGCGGTTCTTGCGCATCCGCTCCACGTCCTCGCCATGGTTGGGCAGGCGTTTGTCGATCAGTTCGAAATAGGTCTCGATCGTGTCCTGGAACTCGACGCCGCGCGCGCGCATGGCCTCGACCGTCTCGAAGATGTTCTCGGTGGTCAGGGCGATGTGCTGGATGCCTTCGCCGTTGTAGCGGCGCAGGAATTCCTCGATCTGGGAATTGTCGTCCTGGCTTTCGTTCAGCGGGATGCGGATGGCGCGGTCGGGCGCGATCATGGCTTGCGAGAACAGGCCGGTCGCCTTGCCCTTGATGTCGAAATATTTCTGCTCTTCGAAGTTGAACACCGAGCCGTAGAAGCCCGACCAGGTGCGCATCTGGCCGCGACGGACATTGTGGGTCAGGTGGTCGAGGATCTCGAGACCCATGGAGTTCTTGCGCTCGGCCTCTTCCCAGCCCTCGATCTCGTCCCAGGCGTCGTACAGCGAGCCGGCGTCGCCGTACTGGTCGATGACGTACAGCAGCGAACCGCCGATCCCTTGCAGGATATAGGGATAGTCGCCCAGGGCCCCGCCGTTCGCATCGGTTGCGGCCACAGCGCCGCGTTCAAGCGCGCCTTCATAGGCGGCCTTGGCGTCGGTGGTGCGGAAGGCCATGCCGTTGGCCGAGGGGCCGTGGTCGGCGGCGAAGGCCTGGGCCTGACCGTTCGGCGTGCGGTGAACCAGGAAGGAGATATCGCCCTGTTTGAGGCGCACAACGTCGGTCTTGGGGTTCACGTGGGTCTGGGTGAAACCCATCAGTTCAAGGCGCGCAATCATCGCCTTGGGTTCCGGGCCGGTGAATTCGACGAATTCGAATCCATCGACGCCGAGGGGATTTTCCAGGTCCAGGGCCTGGACCTCCGATTGGGTCATGTCGTTCATGCGCGTCTCCCGCATAGTCCTGTGGCGGTCTCGCCGCCGATTGGCGCGGAACCTAGTCGCGGATGACGACAGAGCCAAGGCGGTCCCACGGGGTCGTGATGCCGCCGCCCCCGCCGCTTCAGCGCAGCACCGTCTCCACGTCGACCAGCCGGACGTCATGCATCTGGTCCAGATAGGCCTCGTAGTAGCCCTTGTGCGACGCGCCGACGATGGTCAGCATCCGGGCTCCCGGATAGCGACCCAGGACGTCGCGCATATTGGCGACCATGCGCAGGTTGCGGGTTTCCCAGTAGCCGACGTAGTTGCGACCGAACGCCTGGGACGAGGGTTCGATTAGGGCTGCGCCGAAGTCGGAGCGGTAGGCCGCCTGTTGAGCCTCGGCGGAGTTGTAGGCGCGATAGACGTCGAGAATCCCGTCCGGTTGGGACAGGAGGCCGCCCAGGCGGACGCTGTCGGCCCGGCGAGCGTGGCTCGCGGGATTGTCCCAGGCTGTCATGATGGCGGTTTCGTACGCCTTTTTTTCCGCCGGATCGACCGGGTCGGGGGTGTCGGCAGAATGGTCGTCCACGCTCCACAGGCGCTCGAGGCCGAGGCGGGCCGCCAGGGGCGCTGAGATGAGGTAGGTCTCGTTGCGGCGGGTCTTCATCCGCTCGAGCATGGCGACGAGATCAGTGTTCAGGGTCGCGTCCGCCACCCGGTCCTCGGTCGCCAGGCGCAGCCACTGCACCAGGGCGGAACCCCGCTCGCCCGCCGCCATGAAGACAGCCGCGAGATGTCGGCGCTGCGCCGCCGTCGGCTGGGCGGGCCAGTCCGCCAGCAGCCGCTCGGCTTCCGTGTTCGCGGCGGGCACGTCCAACCCCGTCGCCTGGTTCGCCGGCGCGGGGTCCCAGCAGTAGGTCTTGATGGTGTCGGCGTAGCGCGACGGATAGCGGCGCAGGCTGTCGCACTGCAGGCCGGACAGATCCTCTGTCGCGATGGCGGTCGGTCGCCAAGCCGCCAGTCGATCCAGCAGGGGGGACAGCAGGGCCGGCTGGAAGCCTTCGTCCAGATTCGAAAGGTGCAATGTCCCCAGAACCAGCACCTCGTTCGGCGCTCCGGCAGGCGGGCCTTTCAGTTCGGAGGGATGGAAGGTGGCGCGATAGGCGGGCGGCGCGGCCTCCTGGGCCAGGGCCGGCGATCCTGTGGTCAGGGCCAGGAGCACGGACGACAGGGCCGGTGACAGGAATCGGAAAGAACGGATCATCGCGGCGCCTCTAGGCTGGAAGAAGGACATCGCCTTCATGGCGACGCTTGATGCTTCATCCGATGAAACGACGTTCGATGCCCGTTAAACTTTGGACATTCGGGGCGTGGTTCAGCCCGCTGCGGGAATCGTGTTTTGTGGATCAACGCACCGGTGGATGCGGCGGGGGATTCGTGATGACCAAGGTGGAGGCCGGTGACGGTGTGGAGGATGGGCCCGTCCGGCTGTGGGCGCTGTGGCGGCGGTTGAAGGCGCTGTTTCCGGTCTGGAGCCTGATCCCGTCGAGCTTTTATACGCCCGGCGCCTGGGGCTATGCGGGGGTGGATTTCGTCAGTGGGTTCCGACAGAATCCCTCGACGCTGAAGACCTTCGATCTGTTGGACGGGATAGACGAGGCGAGTTTCGAGGCCCTGTACGCCCTGGCGAACCTGAACGCGCGTCGGCAGGATCAGATTTTACGATTCGTCATTGTCGGTTATCTGACGGTCCCCCTGTCGATCCTGGCCCTGGTGGCCGAGCTGGCGGGAGACAGTCTGTTGAGCTTCACGCGCGCCCATATGTGGGAGGTGATCAGTCTCCTCGTCGCCGTGGGCTTCGGGCCGATTATCTATATGATGAGCCAGTGGCGGTCGCGTCAGATCATCGGCGTGCTGGACCTGATCCGGATCGAGCGGGGACTGGCGTCGGATCGGTCGGACTAGCCGTCAGCCCGGCAGCAGCCGCGTCGCCCATTCGGCGCCCAGCAGCAGGCCGGTCGCCACCACGCCCAGCAGGGTCAGCCAGCCGGTCGTCACCGCCGCTCCGGCGAGAACGAACAGGCCGTCGCGCTGGATCAGGCCGACCGACAACAGGGCCAGGGCGATGGAGGGGATGGTGTTGGTCATCGGCAGGACGATGGTCAGGGTGGCCAGGATCATGAAGACCGCCGCCAGCTTCTCGCCCGGTCCGTCGGCGAAGCGACGCAGGCGAGGGCGCGACAGCCGGTCGATCCAGCCCAGTTTCGACTCGGCGAAATCGGCCATGGCCTTCAGCCACGCGCCCTTGGCGCGCAGGTTCAGGAACCAACGGGGCAGCCAAGGCTCCTCGCGCCCGACCAGCATCTGTGCGGCCAATAGAATGACGATGAAGCCCACGACCTGGGGCACGCCGTACAGGCCGGGGACCAGGCAGGGGATGGACAACAGCAGGATCAGCAGGCCGTAGGCCCGCTCGTCGAGGCGGTCGCGGATTTCGTCCAGGGTCAGGCCCGCCTCGCCCCCCTCGTCAGACAGGCGTCGCAGCAGGCGGGTGATGTTGTGGCTGACGTCGTCAGCCTGGCGGATCGGGCGGGGAGCGGTCATTTGACGCTCCTTTTAGACGGCGGCGGCCGCGGTCGCGAGCGTTGCTGTGTCGCAGCGAGTGACGAGGCGGCCGGGTCTTGCTACGGCTTCAAGTCTCCCGGGGGACTATCCATGCTTCGCAAGCTTTATGACGGCGTCTTCAATCTGGCGCGCCATCGCCATGCCACGCCCGCCCTGGCGGTGGTGTCCTTCGCCGAGAGTTCGTTCTTCCCCATACCGCCCGACGTGATGCTGGCGCCGATGATCCTGGCCAAGCCGGAGAAGGCCTATTTCTACGCCGGGGTCTGCACCCTGGCCTCGGTTCTGGGCGGGATGCTGGGGTACGCCATCGGTTATTTCCTGACCGACGTCGGTCTGGCGATCCTGCGACTGCTGGGCCATGCGGACGGGCTGGACCATTTTCGCGAATGGTTCTCCCAGTGGGGGCTGTGGGTCATATTGATCAAGGGCTTCACCCCCATCCCCTATAAGCTGGTGACGATCGCCTCGGGCCTGGCGGCCTTCAGCTTCCCGATCTTCATGGCGGCGTCGGTGGCGACGCGCGGCGGGCGGTTCTTCCTGGAGGCCTGGATCCTGAAGACCTGGGGGCCGGTCATGCTGGCCGAGGTCGAGAAGCGGCTGGCTTTGTGGTCCGGGATCGGGCTTGCGCTGCTGATTGCTCTGATCGTCGTGCTGAAGCTTCTGTAAGTCGACGGCGGGACTGGACCGGAGTAAGACCGTTTCACGATGAGAAAACTCTATCGCCTGCTCACCCGTTGGTGGACCGCCTTCGCCCTGGCCGCGTCCTTGGCCATGCTGGGTGCAGCCCATGCGTTTGAGCGGTTCGCGGGCCTGGCGCCCTGCAACCTGTGTCTGAAGCAGCGCGAGGTCTATTGGGGCGCGGTGGCCGTGGCGGTGGTGGCGACGTCCTGGACCATACTGAGCGGCAGCCGGCGCGGCACGCCGCGGATCGCCTCCTTCCTGCTGGCGGCGGTCTTCGCCACCGGCGCGGTGACCGCGATCTTCCACATGGGCGGCGAATACAAGTGGTGGAGCCTGCCGGCGACCTGCGTCAGCGGGGGGGCTATCGACCTGGAAAGCCTGACCGCCCTGGCGCTGGGGACGGGGCCGTCCCAGCGGGTGGCCATGTGCGATTCCGTGGCCTGGAGCTGGCTGGGCGTGTCGATGGCCGGCTGGAACGCTCTGATATCCCTGGCGTTGGCTGGCTTCAGTCTGCTGGCGGCCAAACGCCCCAAGGACGCCCGCGCCCCCCGGTTCGAAAAGGCCTGACGCCATGACCGACGCCGCATCCCATATTCCTCTGCCGCGCCCCGGAATGGGCGCGAGCAAGGCGCGGATGGACGAAATCCTGCGGGTCGATCACGCCGGCGAATATGCGGCGGTGCTGATCTATCGCGCCCAGAAGGCGGTGTTCGAAGGGCGCAAGGCCCATGGAGACATGGCGCGCGACCTCGGCGAGATGCAGGACCAGGAGGCGGTGCATCTGGCGCGGTTCGAACGGCTGCTGAACGAGCGCCGGGTGCGGCCGACGGCGATGACGCCGCTGTGGCGGATCGCGGCCTCGGCCCTGGGGGCCGGCACCGCCCTGATGGGCGAAAAGGCGGCGCACGCCTGCACCGAGGCGGTGGAGAGCGTGATCGAGAAACACTATGCCGACCAGATCGCCGAGATCGGCGACCGCGACCCGGCCCTGGCCGCCGAGCTGAAACAGTTCCGCGACGAGGAACTGGCCCACCATGACCACGCCATCGACCACGGCAGCCGCGAGGCGCCGGCCTATCGGCTGCTGAGCGGGGTGATCAAGGCCGGGTGCCGGGTGGCGATCAAGGTCAGCGAGAAGGTCTAGACCGTCTCCTCCCTGCGAAGCGGGGAGGGGGACCGCGCGAAGCGTGGTGGAGGGGCTCTTGAAGTCCCACGGGCGCCTGTGATGCGGTGAAGAACCCCTCCGTCACGGCGCGAAGGCGCGCCGCGCCACCTCCCCATCGCTTCACGACGGGGAGGAGACGAGAGCCTCAATAGATCTCGAACAATCCCGCCGCGCCCATGCCGCCGCCGATGCACATGGTGACGACGCCGTATTTGGCGCCGCGCCGCTTGCCCTCGATCAGGACGTGGCCGGTCATGCGGGCGCCGGACATGCCGTAGGGATGGCCGATGGAGATGGCGCCGCCCGAAACGTTCAACAGCTCGTCCGGAATGCCCAGGGTGTCGCGGCAGTGGAGGACCTGGACGGCGAAGGCCTCGTTCAGCTCCCAGATGCCGATGTCGTCGATCGTCAGGCCATGGCGTTTCAGCAGTTTGGGCACGGCGTAGACCGGGCCGATGCCCATCTCGTCCGGCTCCACTCCCGCCACCGCCATGCCGCGATAGGCGCCCAGCGGCTGGAGATTGCGCTTCACCGCCTCGCCGGCCTCCATGATCACGCAGGCCGAGGCGCCGTCGGACAGCTGGGACGCATTGCCGGCGGTGATATATTCGCCCTGCTGGATCTCTTCGCCGCTGCCGAAGACCGGCTTCAACGCCTTCAAGCCCTCAAGCGTGGTGTCGGGCCGGTTGCCCTCGTCCTTCGACAGGGTCACTGCCTTCGAGGCGGTCTCGCCGGTCGCCTTGTCCGTAACCAGCATGGTGGTGGTCATCGGCACGATCTCGGCGTCCAGCCGCCCCTCGGCCTGGGCCTGGGCCGTACGCTGCTGGGACTGAAGCGCGTATTCGTCCTGGCGGTCGCGGCTGATGCCATAGCGGCGGGCCACGACTTCGGCCGTCTCCAGCATCGACATATAGATGTGGGGCGCCAGCTTCAGCAGGGCCTCGTCCTTGCCCCGATACAGGTTCATGTGCTGGTTCTGGACCAGGGAGATGCTCTCCAGCCCGCCGCCGACCGCCATCTTCTGCTGGTCGAACACGACCTGTTTGGCCGCTGTGGCGATGCCCATCAGGCCAGAGGCGCACTGACGATCCAGGCTCATGCCCGGAACCGTCGAGGGCAGGCCGGCGGCCAGGGCGATCTGGCGGGCGACATTCGTGCCGGTAGAGCCCTGCTGCAGGGCCGCCCCCATGATCACGTCCTCGATCTCGGCCGGATCGACCCCGGCGCGCTGGACCGCGTGTCTCACCGCATGAGCGCCCAGTTGCTGGGCCTGGGTGTCGTTGAAAGCCCCGCGATAGGCCCGACCGATGGGGGTGCGGGCAGTGGAGACGATGACGGCTTCACGCATAAGACTCTCTTTCCTGGGGCTTTCGCCTTTAGGGGCTGCTTGAGCCCCGTTCCCTCTGACTGGTTGGGCCACTTGAAGCGTGGCTTGAGACGTTTCCTCGGTCTCGAAGTTAGGCGCCTCACGTGGGGGCAACGCAAGGGCGCGTGTCACAAGGAATGGTCGAGCTTGTGGATCCGCGTTCGCTCATTGTGTTGAAATGGCGCCACAGTCGCCACATTCGTCGAAGCCGGGCGGAACTAGGGCCAAGTGATGTCGTTTGGCTCGGGAACGTCGGGCAACAGCTCGGCTTCGGGCATTTTACAGATTGAGGAAGCTATGAAGCTCAAACTTCTCGCCTCCGTCGCCGTCGCAGGGCTGTTCGCAGCCGGCGCGGCCTCGGCGGAACCCAACGGCTGGTACGGCGCGATCGACGGCGGTTATCAGATCATCGACGAAGTCAACGCCGAGTCTTCGACGACCGGCGTGAACTGGAACTATGAAGTGAACGACGGCTGGGCGGCTTTCGCCCGTCTCGGCTATCGCTTCAACCCCAACTGGCGCGTTGAACTGGAAGGCGGCTACCGCTCGGGCGACATCGGCACCGTGCGCGCCGTGTCGGGCCCCGGCGGCGTCTGCAACGTCACCCCGGCGACCGGCGGCTGCTTCTCTCCGGAAGGCAGCATGGACTCCGCCACCCTGATGGCGAACGTCATCTATGACTTCGGCTATGAAGCCTGGGGCGTGCGTCCCTTCGTCGGCCTCGGCGCCGGCGTGAACCGGGTCGACACCAAGGTCACGGGGAATCTGCGCGACAACCGCGGCGCCACGTTCACCACTGACGAAGACTCGACCGAGTTCGCCGCTCAGGCGATCGCCGGTCTGGCCTGGGCCATCGGCGACCGCACCAACATCGACCTGACCTATCGCTACCTGACCGGCGACGTCTCGTTCGATTCGGCCACCGTCGGCGGCACCGCCTTCGGCGAATGGGACGGCGACTATGATCAGTCGCACACCGTGACCCTGGGTCTGCGCTACAGCTTCGGCGCTGACGAAGCGGCTCCGCCTCCTCCCCCGCCGCCCCCGCCTCCGCCCCCGCCGCCTCCTCCGCCCCCGCCGCCGCCCCCGCCGGTCGCTCAGGCCCCGGTCGCACGTCAGTTCGTGGTTTACTTCGACTGGGATCGTTCGGACCTGACGGCCGAAGCCCGCTCGGTCGTGACGCAAGCCGCCAACTACGCCAAGTCGGGTCGTCCGACCCGCGTCGTGATCGTCGGCTACACCGACACCTCCGGCTCGGCCGCCTATAACCTCGGCCTGTCGAACCGTCGTTCGCGCACCGTCGCGGACGCCCTGGTCGCTCAAGGCGTCAACGGCGGCGTCATCGCCCTGGACGGCAAGGGC
>NZ_BSFD01000001.1:18882-440716 GCF_027922165.1 Brevundimonas intermedia | reverse complement strand
AGATGACGGCGAAGCCCCCCGCCTCCTTCTGGAGGCGGCGGCTTTTGATTGTGTGTCTTATGTTTCGCCATCGAAGATATCTTCTCGGGCGAGGCCCAAAATGGGTTGAACGGTTCCGTTGGAAAAGTCACAGTGACCGAGATGATGGGGTCTCTCGCGAGTGATTTGAAAGACGCAGAGTTGGCGAGTACGCCCCTGCGGAGCGGCGCCGTGCAATCGAGAGATGTCTGATGGTGGATGCGCGCCCCACCGCTAAATCCGTATCGACGCGTCGACAGCGTCGTTACAGACTTCGCGCTCAGGTTTCGTCTTATGTGCAGGCCCGAACAAGGCCGTCGCCTTCGTCACCTCCTATCGGCCCGGGCGATTCCACCGCGCTGAATTGGTTCCCCCCTACGTCATCTACGAACCAAGCCGGTCTTCACGGTCGGCGGTTTTTGATCGTATCCGCGCCGTTCGGACGCTTCAGCGCCCTCCTGGCGAAGGTGCTGGAGGCGCGCGGCGCGACCGTGCGGCGGATGATCTTCAACGCCGGCGACGCAATGGAATGGCGGCGAAGCGGCGGGGTGGTGTTCAAGGGCGGAGAAGAAGCCTGGGGCGCGCGGCTGGCGGAAATGACGGCGGGCTATACCGACGTCATCCTGTTCGGCGAGGGCGGACCCTACAATCGCGCCGTGCTGTCGGCCGCCGAAGGCCTGGCGGCCAGGGTTTGGGTGCTGGAAAACGGCTATTTCCGTCCCGACTGGATCACCGTGGAACGGAATGGGGTCAATGGGTCCAGCGGCCTGCCACGTTTTAAGCAGGCCTATGGAGCGCCGGCGCCGGAACTGCCCGAGCCTGTCCCTGTTGGACGGATTTTGCCTTATCATGTGGTCAATATCAGCACCTACCATGTGGTCCAAGCTCTGGGGCGGCTGCTGTTTCCAAGATATTCCAACCACTACACGTTTTCGCCCCTCGCCCAGTGCCTGGGCCATATCCGGCGCTATCTGGGACTGGCCTTTCAGTCGCCCGTCGCCAGCCAGGTGGACGTCATCGCGCCACGGGGCGACTTCTTCATCGCCTGCCTTCAGCGGGAGGGCGACGCGCAGTTGCTTCGCTATTCCCGCTATCCAGACAACACGGCCTTTCTCGCCGGCGTGATGACCAGTTTTGCGGCTCATGCGCCCCGGCAGGCGCGGCTGGTGGTCAAGAATCACCCGCTCGATCCCGGCGTGATCGATCTGGCGGCGGTGACCCGCCGGCTGGTCATAGAACGGGGGTTGCAAGGCCGGGTCGATTTCATCGACGGCGGCAATCTGGCCCAGTTGTGCCGGGCCTCGCGCGGCATGGTGGTGAACAACTCCAGCGCCGCCCTGTCAGCCTTGGGTTTTCAGACCCCGGTCAAGGTGGTGGGCGACGCCTTCTTCGACTTTGACGGCCTGACCGATCAGCAATCGCTGGACGATTTCTGGGCGGCGCCCCAAGCGCCCGATCCGGCCCTCTTCGCCCGCTTCCGCGCCCATGTGATCGCTCAAAGCCAGGTGAACGGCAATTTCCACGAACCCCGGGCGATTGAGCGGACGGCGCACGGCGTGGCGGATATGTTCGGGCGGAATTTCTAACCAATCCGACATAGAGCGGCATGAATGTTGCGATCTGGCCACAGATGTGGCCTGTCATATCACTGTCGTATAACTGTCGCCTGGTGTTGCAATGGCGGACGTAGATGGGGCCAGATTTCGGCAGGCGACCCCGCCTGTCGCCTTTGGGCCCGTCCGGCCTCCATCTGGGGATAGATGCAATGATCAACCGCAAGCGCCTCTTCTGGGCGACCACCGCCATCGTCGGCGTCATGGCCGGCGCGGGCGCCGCCTCGGCGCAATCGACCGGTACGGAAGCCACGGAAGTCCAGGAAGTCGTCGTCACCGGCGTGCGCGGCGTGCGCACCACGGATGGCACCATCGTCGCCGAAACGGCCGGTAAGACCCGTTCGACCGTGACGCAAGAGTTCATCGCCACCCAGGCTGCCGGCCAGACTATCGTTCAGACGCTGAACTTGACGCCTGGTTTGAACTTCACCAACAACGATCCCTACGGCTCGTCGGGCGGTAACATTCGTCTGCGCGGCTTTGACGGCAACCGCGTCTCGCTGACCTTCGACGGTATTCCGCTGAACGACACGGGCAACTACGCCAGCTACACCAACCAACAACTGGATCCGGAACTGATCGAGCGCGCCTCGGTCAATACCGGAACGACGGACGTGGACAGCCCGACGGCTTCGGCCACCGGCGGCACCATCAACTATGTGTCGCGTCGTCCCGCCACGGACTTTGGCGGCTGGGTTCAAGGGTCGCTGGGCGACTTCAACTTCCGCCGCATCATGGCCTTGGTCGATACCGGCGAGTTCGGCCCGTGGGGCACCTCGGCCTGGTTCGCCGTCTCCAGCCAAGAGTATGACAAGTTCAAGGGTCAGGGCGACCTGAAGAAGACCCAGTACAACTTCCGCATCTATCAGCCGATCAGCTCGAACGGCGACTTCGTGGCTCTGTCGGCTCACTATAACGAGAACCGCAACTTCGCCTACTATAGCCCCAGCCTCGAATCGACGGCTGCCAACGGTGTCGTCACGCCGGCTGAAGTCGAAACCAGCCCGTTTGGCTGGAACGTCGATTACAGCGCCAACTATGTCGCTCCGACCTTCCGCAATGGCGTCGCTGATGTGGACAGCAACACGTCCAGCACCGTCGCCGCCGCCTACTACGGCCTGCGCATCAACCCTTCAGACACGGGCAACATCCGCCTGAACTCGAAGTTCACGCTGGCTGAAGGCCTGACCTTCACCTTCGATCCCTCGTTCCAGTACACCCAGGCCAACGGCGGCGGTCAGCAAACGACGCTGACGGAAACGAATGCGTTGCTCCGCGGTACCCGGACGACTGGCGGCGTTGATCTGAACGGCGACGGCGATACGCTGGACACTGTCCGCGTGATGACGCCCTCGAATACGAACACCTACCGTTACGGCATCAACAGCTCGCTGATCTGGAATCTCAGCGACGATCATCAACTGCGTGCGGCCTACACGCTCGACTATGGTCGCCACCGTCAGACCGGCGCTTATGGCGCGGTCGATTTCGGTGATCCGTCGAACCCGCGCTTTGAAGACTGGTTCGGTGGTCTCGACGACAAGGACAACCGCATCACGAACCTGGACGGCTTCTATCTGCGCGCCCGTGATCGCCTGTCCTATGCGACTCTGAACCAGTTCGCCGCCGAATACCGGGGCGACTTCATGAATGACGCCCTGCGCATCAACATCGGTGTTCGTGCGCCCTTCTTCAAACGCGAGCTGAACCAGTACTGCTACTCGCAGAACTCTTCGTCGAGCGTTCGCTGCACCACCGAGGTCCCGAACGCCACCTTGGCAAACGGCAACGTGACCTTCGCTGCGACTGGCGCGACGCAGTATATCGCGCCCTACTCGCGCGAACTGAAATATGATGATGTGCTGCCTAATGTCGGCGCGACCTACCGCTTCGGCGCCAACATGATCTATGCGTCTTACGCTGAAGGTCTGTCGGCCCCGCGCACGGACAGCCTGTACTCGGTGACCCGTCTGGCCAATGGTTCGATCGGCAACCCCGACGTCCAGCCGGAAAACACCAAGACCTTCGATTTGGGTTACCGCTTCCAGACCTCGAGCCTGATCGCGTCGGCCGCCGTATGGCACACCGACTATCAGAACCGGATCGTCAGCTCCTACGATCAGGACCTGGGCTTTAACGTTGATCGCAACGTGGGCGCCGTGGAATCCTACGGCTTCGACGGTTCGCTGGGCTGGGAGCCGACCGACAAGCTGAGCATCTTCGCCTCGCTGGCGTTGCTGGAAAGCGAACTGAAGGAGAACGTCAACATCTCCTCCAGCCTGATCGCGCTGACCAAGGGCAAGGAAGTTGTCGAGACGCCGAAGGAGACCCTGGGTCTGCGCGTCGCCTATGACTTCAACGACGTCTTCTCGGCCGCCATCCAGGGCAAGTACGTCGGCGAGCGTTGGGTCACCGACGTCAACGACCAGAAGGTCGACGCCTACACCGTCGTCGATCTGGATGCCCGCTTCGACTTCGCGCCCCTGGGTCTGGAAGGCACCTACCTGCAGCTGAACGTCATCAACCTGTTTGACGAGCGCTACTACGGCTCGCTGGGCACCTCCACGTCGTCGGTCGTGGGCCAGCCGGGCTACAGCCGTCCCTTCGCCAACATCTCGGCGCCGCGGACGATCATGGCCAGCCTGCGCTACAGCTTCTAAGCCTAGCCAAGACTGAAACGACGAAGGGCGGTCCGTTCGCGGGCCGCCCTTTTTCTTTGCCCCCGGGATGATGATGCCGCCCGAAGTTGAAGTCGGGGGCGGGAGAGGCCATATGGCGCGGCTCGCGTTTCCTCCCGGGACCCGCCGCCGGGACACAGACAGGATCAGTTCGCCGATGACCGCTTTCATCCCCGCCGAATGGGCTCCGCACCGCGCCATGTGGGTGGGCTGGCCCAGTCATGCGGAATACTGGTTCGAGGCGCTGGAACAGGCGCAGGACGAGGTGGAGGGCCTGGTGCGGGCCCTGGCCGGGCCGGGGCGTGAACAGGTCAAGCTGATGGTCGGCAAGGCCGAGGTGCTGGCGGACGCCCAGGCGCGCTTTGAGGGCGTCGAGAACGTCGAAGTGGTGCCGGGCGAGTTCGGCGACATCTGGCTGCGCGACACCGGACCGATCTTCGGCGCGGGATCCAAGACCGCGGCGGCGTTCAGGTTCAACGGCTGGGGCGGGAAATATGACATGCCGGGCGACGAATTGGTCGCGGGCCAGATCGGCGAACATTCGGGCGTGGCCCTGACCTGGAACGACTTCGTCATGGAGGGCGGGTCGCTGGATCACGACGGAGAGGGGACGATCCTGACCACGCGCCAGTGCCTGCTGAACCCGAACCGCAACCCGGCCTGGAATAAGGACGAAGCGGTCGCGACCGCCGCGTTGGAGACGGCCATCTCCGCCAAGTCTGTGCTGTGGCTGGGGGACGGCTTGTTGAACGACCACACCGACGGTCACGTGGATAACCTGGCCCGCTTCGTCGCGCCGGGCGTCGTGGCCTGTCCTGTCGCCTGGGGGCGGAACGACCCCAACGCCGAGGTCTATGACGCCACGGCCCGCGATCTGTCGGGCATGACGGACGCGGCGGGACGCAAGATCCGTGTGCTGAGGATCCCGTCGCCGGGCCTGGTGCTGGACGAGGACGAACGCCCGATCCCGGCCAGCCATATGAACTTCCTGATCGCCAACGGGGCGGTGATCGTGCCGACCTATGGCGACGACGAGGCCGCGCGGTTCGCCTGCGAGGCCCTGGCGACCGCCTTCCCCGATCGCGAGATCATCCCGCTTCCGTCCAAGGCCATCCTGACCGGCGGCGGCTCGTTCCACTGCATCTCCCAGCAGGAGCCCGCATGACCCGCACCATCTCCGTCGCCGGCATCCAGACCTCGTATGGCGAGGACATGCAGGCGAACATCGCCAAGACCATCGACTTCGTGCGCGAGGCGGCGGGCCAGGGCGCGCAGGTGATCCTGCCGTCGGAGCTGTTCCAGGGACCGTATTTCTGCGTCTCGCAGGAGGAGCACTGGTTCACCCAGGCTTATGAATGGCGCGAGCATCCGTGCGTAACGGCCATGGCGCCCGTGGCCAAGGACCTGGGCGTGGCCATTCCCGTCTCGATCTTCGAGAAGGACGGGCCACAATATTACAACTCGCTGGTCATGCTGGATGCGGACGGCGAGGCCCTGGGAATCTATCGCAAGAGCCACATTCCCGACGGGCCGGGCTATCAGGAGAAATATTATTTCCGGCCGGGGGATACGGGCTTCAAGGTCTGGAAGACGCGCTTCGGCAAGGTCGGGGTCGGCATCTGCTGGGATCAGTGGTTTCCGGAGGCGGCGCGGGCGATGATGCTGATGGGCGCCGACGTCCTGATGTATCCGACGGCCATCGGCACCGAGCCGCATGACGCCGCCCTGCACACGGCCCAGCCGTGGCGCCGGGCCATGCAAGGGCACGCGGTGTCCAATGCGGTTCCCGTCGTCGGGGCCAACCGGATCGGGCATGAGACGGTGACCGAGGTCGGCCAGACTTTCTACGGCCATTCCTTCATCGCCGATCAGCAGGGCGAACTGGTCGAGAGTCTGGGCGCCGAGGAGGAGGGGGTGCTGGTGCACCGCTTCGACCTGGATGAGCTGGACAAGTACCGAGCGGCCTGGGGCTTCTTCCGGGATCGGCGGACGGATCTGTACGGTGCGTTGACGGGCGGGAAATAGCCCGCCATCGCAAGGCGGGGAGTTCTACGCCCGCATCCCCTCCACCGCCGCCACCAGCCGGTCGAGGTCGGCGGGCGTGGACAGCCGGTGGTCGCCGCCTTCGATCAAATCCAGGCGTACGTCGCCGCCCGTCAGCCGCTCGATCAGTTCGACCTGGTGACGCCAGGGAACCACGTCGTCGGCGCGGCCTTGCAGGATGTGGACCGGGGCGGCGATGTCGATGACGCCGTCCAGCAGCAGCCAGTCGCGCGCCTCTTCGAACATGCGCCGGGTCAGGACGTATTCGCCCAGGCCCTCCTCGACGATCAGGGTCTCGCCCTCGCGCAGGATGGCCTGGCGCTCGTGATCGGCCAGGCCGGGCCACATCAGCCGTTCGGTGAAGTCCTGGGCCGGGTTGATCAGGACCAGCCCCTTGATCCGCTCCGGTCGCGCCAGGGTCGCCAGCAGCGAGACCCAGCCGCCCATGGACGAGCCGACCGGGATGATCGGGCCGGACAGGCCGTCGATCAGGGCGACCGCATCCTCGCGCCAGCGGCCGATGGTGGCCCGGCGCCAGTCGCCGGAGGACTGGCCGTGGGCGAAATGGTCGTAGCGGATGAAGTTCCAGCCGCGTTCGCGCGCCGCCGCGTCCAGGGCCAGGGCCTTGGTCCCCTCCATGTCCGAACGGAAGCCGCCGATCCAGATCACAGTCGGGCCGGAGCCGTCGATACATTTGAAGGCGAGCGTCTCGCCATCGGGGCGTGTAAGGTGTTCCATGGAGCGTCCGAATTTGCCTGTTCCCTCCTCGTGTCGTGAGAGACGCCGATGAAATCAATTGGAATTCCCCCTGCTGCGCTGGAGGACGAAATGTCCGTGGAAATGGCTCGGGTCTGGGTGGCGAAACGTGGTCTCCATTGCGTCCTTAACGTTGGGACGTACCGAGACAGTGAATTCCGGGAAGCAAGGGCTTGGGGGGTGATGCTTGCTGACATGGCGCGTCACCTGAGCGATGCGCTCGTGGCGGCGGGCCTGGAGACAAGCAGCGCATCGGCGCTCGATGAGATCCGGGACACGATGGCCCGAGAGCTAAGATCTCCGACCTCTGAAGCAACGGGCGGGTTCAAGCAAACCAAGCAATAGCGACTTGATCTTCCGTCAAGGCGGTCGATAAGGCCACATGTCCCAAGTCCTGTTCGTCACCTCCAATCGCATCGGCGACTGCGTCATCTCCTCGGGCGTGATCCGCGAGATCGCGCGTCAGGTTCCGGGGGCGCAGATCACCGTCGCCTGTGGTCGGCCGCCCGCGCCCTTCTTCCGCTCGGCGCCCGGCGTCGTGCGCACCATCGTGCTCGACAAGAAGAAGATGGCCGGACACTGGGTCGATCTGTGGAAACAGGTGGTCGGCACGCGGTGGGACCTGGTGATCGACATCCGGGGCTCGGCGCTGAGCTATCTGGTCCCGGCGAAACGGCGCATCGTCTACAATCGCTCCTGGGAGACGGGGCTGCGCAAGGTCGAGATGGTGTCGCGCTTGATGGGGTCGCAGACGCCGCTGGATCCCGAAATCTTCCTGGACGATCAGGCGCGGGCTGAGGCTGCCGCCGTCATCGATCCGCAGTGGGCCGGCGGCGCGGGCCCTGGTCCTATAATCGCCCTGGCCCCCATCGCGCACCAGCCGGGCAAGAGCTGGCCCGCCGACCGCTGGGGCGCCCTGGTGGAGAAGCTGAAGGCCGAGCCGCGCTTCGACGGCTGGCGGTTCATGCCGGTGGGCGGGCCGGGCGACCGGCCGCCGGCGACACCCGCGCTGGAGGCCGCAGGCGCGCGCGGCATCGACTTCGTCGGCAAAGGCGACATTCTGGCCTCGGCCGCCGCCATTGATCGGGCCGATCTGTTCGTCGGCAATGACTCCGGCCTGATGCACGTGTCCGCGGCCCTGGGGCGGCCGACACTGGGCCTGTTCGGCCCGACCGAGTGGTGGCTGTATGGTCCCTGGGGGGCGAAGACGCGGACCGCGGCCTCCAACGAGACGCGGGGCCAGTTCGCCCCCATCGAGGATCTGAGCGTCGATCATGTCTTCGATGCGGTGCTGGCGCTGCACGACGCCTATATCGCCGGAACGCCCGCGAACCCTTGAAAAACCGGGCTTCCCGGCGCATATTGCGGGCTTGAGGGGAACGTGGCGACAGCCGCGTGCATTCGCTCATCACGACACACGCCTTCTTTGACCACATAAGGAAACGACGCCCATTCGCCGTCCCATGCAAGCGCCACCCGTGAAAGACGGGCCGCGTATGAACCAGGATATCCGCGCCCCTCGCGTTCTGCTCATTGATCAGAATGGCGAGAAGCAGGGCGTCATGCCCACCTCCGCCGCTCTGGAAGCCGCCGAGGAAGCCGGGATGGACCTGGTCGAGATCGTCTCCACCTCCGAACCGCCGGTGGCCAAGATCCTCGATTACGGCAAGCACCGTTTCCAGGAGCAGAAGAAGAAGGCCGAGCAGCGCAAGCGCCAGAAGGTCGTCGAGCTGAAGGAAATCAAGCTCCGTCCGAACATCGACACCCACGACTACGAGGTGAAGGCCAAGGCCATGCACCGCTTCTTCGACGAGGGCGACAAGGTGAAGGTCACCCTGCGCTTCCGCGGTCGTGAAATGGCGCACCCGGAACTGGGCATGAAGCTGTTGAACAAGGTCCAGGCCGACTTCGAGGAAGTCGCCAAGGTCGAGTTCTCGCCCAAGATGGAAGGCCGCCAGATGATCATGATCCTGGCCCCGCGCTGATCGATAAGATCCATCGCTGATCTGAAGAGCCCCGACCGGACCCGGTCGGGGCTTTTCTTTTTCGCGCGTTGGGGGCGGACCTCTTGCAACCCGCGCGTGGGGCGGCTGAAAGTGGGGCTCGGCTCGGGGGAGGACGTGCGTGGTGTTGAGTTCGGGGGTTAAGGCGGTCGCCATGGCGATCGCGATGGTTCTGTGCGCTGGCAGTGCGGCTGCGCAGGTTCAGTCGGAGGCCGCCCCCGGGCGCACGTCTCCGCCGCCGCTGGAGGCCTACAGCGCCACGCCGGCGGTCGAATATATGGAGGTTTCGCCCAGCGGCGATCTGATCGCCCGAATCACGGTCGTGGGCGAGATCCGCGCCATCGCGGTGACGCGGATGACCACGGGGGAGCACCTGTTCGCCGCCGCTGTCGGCGACGCCAAGGTTCGCGATCTGCGCTGGATCGGGGAGGGGCATGTTCTGGTCGTGACCTCTCAGACGCAAGGCATCCCCTTGCTGGGCGTGTCCCGCCGGGAGCTGTTCTTCGGTCAGGTGCTGGACCTCGAGAAGAAGAAGCTGGTCCAGGTGCTGGATCGTACGCCGGACGTCCTGGCCGTTCTGATCGGCCCGGCGTCGATCCGCAGCACCGAGGAGGGCCCCACCCTGTTCGCGCGGGGCTTCAACATCACCACCGGCCAGATCGACCTGCATAGGATCAGCCTGACCACCGGCCGGGGGCGGTCGGTGGAATCCATGGATCGCGAGATCGAGGACTATGTGCTGGACAGCGACGGCAAGGTGATCGCCATGGCTCGGTACGTCGAGCGCGGCGGGCGGTGGTCTCTGCGATTGCCCAAGGGGCATGGGTTCAGCGAGTCCTGGGCGGTGGACGCGCCGGTCGATACGCCCAGTCTGATGGGCATGGGCCGGACGCCGCGCACGATCGTCGTCGGCGCGGACCGGCCGGATCTGGCCGCCGAGGACGAGGATTCGGAGACGGCCGACGTCTTGTTCGAGGTCAATGTGGACACCGGAGAGTGGAGCCGGCTGCCGTTCGAACATCATCCCGATTTTCTGGTTCACCATCCGCGCACCCGTCTGCTGATCGGCGGCGGCCGTACCGAGGAGGACGGCACGCATTACGAGTTCATAGAGCCGGCGGCGGCGCGGCGGTGGGGGGCGATCGAACGGGCCTTTAAAGACAAGAGGCCGCGCCTGGTGTCCTGGAACGACCGGCAGAATCTGATTGTCGTCTTCAACGACAACGACGAGTCGGGCCTGTATCAGCTGGTCGATTTCACGCGCGGGGCCGCAGACATCCTGGCCGAAGCCTATCCGGACATCCCGTCCGATCAGGTCGGCGAGATGCGTCCAATCCATTATGCGGCGGCGGACGGGCTGGACATCCCCGGCTATCTGACTCTGCCGCCGGGTGTCGAAGATCCGTCGGGCCTGCCGTTGGTGGTGCTGGCGCACGGCGGGCCGGCGTCGCAGGACGAGGCCGGATTCGACTGGTGGGCCCAGGCCCTGGCGTCGCGGGGCTATGCGGTGCTTCAGGCCAATTTCCGGGGCTCCACCGGCTATGGCCTGGCCTTTATGGAGGCGGGCTATGGCGAGTGGGGGCGCAAGATGCAGACCGATCTGTCGGACGGGGTGCGCTGGCTGGCGGGCGAGGGGATCATCGATCCCGAGCGGGTCTGTATCGTCGGCGCCAGCTACGGCGGCTATGCGGCCATGGCGGGCCTGACGCTGGACGCCGGGGTCTATCGCTGCGGCGTGGCCGTCGCCGGCGTGTCCGACCTGCGCCGCATGGTCAACTGGGAGGCGCGGCAGGAGGGCCGGAAGGACAGTCAGACGGTGCGCTACTGGAACCGGTTCATGGGGGCGGCGCGGCTGAACGACCGGGCGTTGGACGCCCTGTCGCCGGCCCTGCTGGCCGAGACGGTCGACCGGCCCCTGTTGCTGATCCACGGCAGGGACGACACGGTGGTGCCGATCGAGCAGAGCCGGGTCATGGCCGAGGCCATGCGCCGGGCGGGCAAGCCGGTGGAGTTCATCGAGCTGAGAGGCGAGGACCACTGGCTGTCGCGCGCCGACACCCGTCAGCAGATGCTGCGCGAGACGGTGCGGTTCCTGGAAGCGAACAATCCCGTGGGGCCAAACTGAGGGATTGAAGGGAGGCGGCGCGACGGCGCTTCTCGCGGGCCAAGCGTCGCGCTAAGCCTGGAGCATGACCCAGACGCCGTCCACGCCTCCCGCCGTTCGCGCCCCTGCCCTGGCGGTGCTGTTCTCGGTGGTCTTCATCAATCTGGTCGGGTTCGGGCTGGTGGTGCCGCTGCTGCCCTTCTTCGCCCAAAGCCTGAAGGCCGAGGCCTGGCAGATCACCCTGATGTTCTCGGCCTATTCGCTGGGCCAGTTCTTCGCCGAACCCTTCTGGGGGCGGCTGTCCGACCGGATCGGTCGTAAGCCGGTCCTGCTGGTCACGCTTGTGGCCAATGCCTTGGGCTATCTGATGCTGGCCTTCGTGCCCAACATTTGGCTGGCCATCGCGGTGCGGCTGTTCACCGGACTGGGGGCGGGCAATATTTCGACGGTGCAGGGCTATGTGGCGGATGTGACGCCGCCGGAGCAGAGGGCGGGTCGGATGGGGCTGATCGGCGCGGCCTTCGGCCTGGGCTTCATCGTCGGGCCGGGACTGGGCGGACTGCTGACCCAGCCGCAGCTGGGGCGGCTGGGTTATCAGTTGCCGATCTTCCTGGCTGCGGCCCTTGCGGCCTTGGCGGCGGTCGGGGTGATGGTCTTCCTGCGCGAAAGCCGGGCCAAGGCTGATCCTTCGGCGGCGCGTCCGCCCTTCCTGGCGGGGTTGAAGGACGCCCGGACCAATCCGGTGGTGTCGCGGGTCCTGATCGTGACCCTGATCTATATGGCCGGCTTCTCGGCCATGGAGGCCGTGTTCGGCCTGTGGTCCGAGAGCCGCTACGCCTGGGGCGCGCGGGAGGTGGGGCTGAGCTTCATGATCGTGGGCGTGGTGTCAACGCTGAACCAGGGCTTCTTCGCTGGGCGGCTGGCCCGCCGGTTCGGCGAGGCGCGGGTCCTGGCGACCGGCATGCTGCTGTTCGGGGCGTCGCTGGTGCTGCAGGTGCTGGCGCCGGTCGAGTGGTTCCCCGCGACCAGGCTGGAGCTGGGCGGTCTGTCCCTGCCGGTGGTCCAGGGTTGGGTCATTCCCATCGTCATGGCCCTAGGCGCCTGCGGCATGTCCTTGGCCATGCCCAATATCTCGGCCATGATCAGCCGGGCCTCCCCGCCCGACCGACAGGGCGCCATGCTGGGGCTGAACATGGCCTCCAGCTCGGTGGCGCGCATCTTCGGGCCCATGGTCGCCGGGGCCTTGTTCTCGGGCCTGGGGCATGACTGGCCGTTCCTGGTCGGCGCCTTGCTGACCGTTCCGGCGGCGGTGATGGCGTTGAACGCCGGGCGGGCGATCCGGCGAGGTCAGGGCGCGGCGAATGCGCCCGCCAAGTCCTTGTCCTGACTCGTCTTGCGTCGCGGGGCGTCTTCGCTTACAAGCCGCGCCTTCGCGTACCGAACCGCCGGGCGAATAGGCATGCCTAGGCGGTTCTTAAACTCTGGAAGGTCAAGTCGTCGGGCTCAAGTAGTCCGAAGGACGGTAGCCCTCCAAAAAGGAGATCGAAATGCCGAAACTGAAGACAAAGTCGGGCGCCAAGAAGCGCTTCAAATTCACGGCCACTGGCAAGGTGAAGGCCGGGGTTGCGGGCAAGCGTCACCGCTTGATCAGCCACAACTCGAAATACATCCGCCAGAACCGCGGCACCTCGGTCATGGCCGACGCCGACGCCAAGAAGATCAAGTCCTACATGCCGTACGCCTGATCGGCGCGCGCTGTACGACGGATCTCAACCCAAAGAATTTGAAGGAATAGCGACATGGCTCGCGTTAAACGTGGCGTAACTTCGCACGCCAAGCACAAGAAGGTTCTGGAGCAGGCCAAGGGCTTCTCCGGCCGCCGCAAGAATACGATCCGCACGGCCAAGGCCGCCGTCGACCGCGCTGGGCAATACGCCTATCGCGACCGTCGCGCCAAGAAGCGCAACTTCCGCGCCCTGTGGATTCAGCGCATCAACGCCGCCGCGCGTATCGAAGGCTTCACCTACAGCCAGTTCATCAACGGCCTGAACAAGGCCGGCATCGAACTGGACCGCAAGGTTCTGGCCGCGATCGCCGCCGACTCTACCGGCTTCAAGGCTGTGGCTGACAAGGTCCGCGCCGCTCTCGCTTAAGTCGAGGCCGGTACGGCAAAGATCAACGCCCGCTCCGGTTCGCCGGGGCGGGCGTTCTTCGTTTTCACATCAGGCCGCTGCAGTCTCGGTCATGGGTTCCGCCGGGGGTTCCGCCGGGCGGTCGATCTCGGCGTCCGCCAGAACCAGCCGCATGGCGTTCAGCAGGGCGTCGGGCTGGATCGGCTTTTGCGCCACCCCGTTCATGCCGGCGGCGATATAGTCCAGCTCGTCGCGCTCGTCAGCGTTGGCGGTCAGGGCGAGGATCGGCAGGCGCGAGGCCGGGCCGGGCAGGGCGCGGATGGCGCGGGTGGCGGCGACCCCGTCCATCACCGGCATCTTGATGTCCATCAGCACCAGGTCGAAGGGCCGGGCCTGAACGGCTTCCAGCGCTTCCTGACCGTTCTCGGCCATTTCTGCGGTGCAGTCGAACATCTCCAGCAGCTTGGCGGCGACGAAACGGTTGGTGGGGTTGTCGTCGACCACCAGCACATGAAGCGTGTCGTGCGGCGTCGGCTCGGCCATGGGCGGGGCGGCGCCCACTTCGTCGGCCGGGCAGGCGCTCAGCGGCAGGACGACATGGAACCGCGCACCGCCAAGAGGCGCCACGCTGAGACCGATGGTCCCGTCCATTCGCTCGGCGATCTGGCGGCAGATGGCCAGACCCAGACCGGCGCCGGCGCCCTCGCGCCCGGCCTTGCCGATGTTGAAGGGGTCGAAGATGGTCGCGGCCGCCGCCTCGGGCACGCCGGGGCCGCTGTCGTCCACGGTCAGTTCGACCCGGAGCCCGTCGCGCGTCGTGCGGCTGGCCAGGGTGGCGACCACGCCGCCGGTCTGGGTGAATTTCAGAGCGTTGCCGACCAGATTGTTCAGCAGCTGCTTGATCCGCATGCCGTCTGCGCGGACCCAGGGGCTGGACTCGAAGTCTGTGCGGACGGTCAGGCTCAGCGCCTTCTCTTCGGCGCGGGCCCGCCACAGGGCGTCGATGTCGAAGGCGACGGCCGACAGGTTCAGCGGCTCTTCCTCCAGGGTCAGCATCCCGGCAGAGGCGCGCGACATGTCCAGGGCGTCGGTCAGCAACCGCAGCAGGCTCTGACCGGAATCGATGACTGTGCGGACATAGGGGCGCAGTTCTTCCTGTTCGAGCTTCTTCTCCATCAGGGCGGCGACGCCCAGCACGCCGTTCAGCGGGGTGCGGATCTCGTGGCTCATCACGGCCAGGAACTCGGACTTGGCGCGGCTGGAGGCGACCGCCTCGGCCTCGGCATAGGCCAGGTCGCGGGCCAGGGCGCCCATTTCCTCGGCGCGCTGGCGGTGCAGGGCGGCGCCGGCCTGGACGACCTGAAGCGCGGTCCCGACCCCCAGATAGCGCCCGTCGGCCACGACGATGAAGCCGCTGAGCAGGGCGCCCAATTCGGCGGCGCCATAGGCCTGGAAGAAGGTTTCGGCGCTGGTCGCCGCCTCGGCGATGGGGGCGTTGCGGTCCATCAGGCTTTCGGCCGGCTTCTTGGCGTAGAGCGCGCGCCCGAACTCGGCCGCCATCCGCAGGGTGAAGGCGTTGCGCTCGATGATGCCGACCGGTCGGTTGTCGTCCGCCACCACGGCCAGGGCCAGGGTGTTGGGCTCGGTCTGGAACCGGTCAAACACCTCGGCGCACGGGGTGGACGGAGCCACCGGCGCGATCAAGTCAACGAAATCACCAATCAGCGGCATTCGGCCCCCCTCATGTCCACGAGGGAGGGCTTAACGGGGGATATTTAACAACGGCTTTGCCGATCATGAACCTTTCGCGGCGCGTTTCGGACAAGTCGTCCGCATTCAGACGGAATACTGCTTGAGTGTTCGCCTGCCGCAGTTTGGGCTAGGCTGAGTGCATGATGACACGTGTTCCGATCCTCGGCCTTATGTTGGCTTTGGCCTTGACCACGCCGGCGCTCGCGCAGGAGCGACGGGTCGCGGTGACGTTCGACGATCTGCCCTATCAGGCGGCGGACGCGGCCTTGTGCGATCCGGTACAGATGATGCGGCTGACCACGGAGTTCGTGGCCATGCTCGAGCCGCTGGACACCCATGGCACGGCCTTCGTCAACGAGGGCAAGGTGTGCGAGCCGACCCGGGTCTCGACCTTGCCGACGGCTCTGAACGTCTGGCTGGACGGCGGACTAGACCTGGGCAACCACAGCTTCAGCCACATCAATATCCACCGCACGACGGCCGAGGCCTATCTGGCCGATGTCGATGCGGGCGCCCCGACCACGCGGGCGGCGCTGGAGGCGCGAGGCCAAACCTTGCACTGGTTCCGCCACCCCTATCTGTTCACCGGCGAGACCCAGGAAAAGCACGATGCCATCGCCGCCGGCCTGGCCCAGCGCGGCTATACGGTCGCGCCCGTCACCCTGGACAACAACGACTGGATGTTCGCCGACGTCTATCGCAAGGCCGAGCGGCTGGGCGACGAGGCGCTGAAGCGCCGGATCGGCGAGGCCTATGTGGCCCATATGACCACGGTGCTGGACTTCTTCGAACCCTATAGCGCCGAACTGACCGGCGGGCGCGAGCCGGCCCAGGTCCTGCTGCTGCACGCCAACAGCCTGAACCAGGTCTATTATCCGCAGATCCACGCCCTCTATCTGGCGCGCGGCTATCGGTTCGTGACTCTGGAAGAGGCCCTGTCGGACCCGATCTATGCGCATGAAGATCGTTATGTCCGGGCCAACGGAATTTCGTGGCTGCACCGCTGGAACAGCACGGACGGCAAACCCATTCGCTGGGAGCCGGAACCGCCCGCCTGGATCGTCGCGGCCAACAAGGCGCCGGCCGACCAGCTTGCCGCCATCGCCTCCGCGCCCTGATCAGGCCCGCCGTGCGCCTTCAAGGGTGACGAAACCGCTTCGGCCCGCTAAGGCACGGGCCAAATGACCGATCTCGCCACACTCGAACTCGACCTGATCAACGCCATCGGCGGCGCCGAAACCGTCGCCGCCCTCGAAGAGGTGCGCGTCGCCGCCTTGGGCAAGTCCGGCTCCGTCTCCGGCCTGCTGAAGGGCATGGGGGCCATGAGCCCCGACGAACGCCGCGAACAGGGGCCGATGATCAACGGCCTGCGCGACCGCGTCGCCGCCGCCATCACGGCCAAGAAGGCCGAGCTGGAAGCCGCCGAGCTGGACGCCCGGCTTCAGGCCGAGCGCGTCGACCTGACCCTGCCGGCCCGGCCGCGTCGCACGGGCGGGGTCCACCCAACCATGCAGGTGATGGACGAGATGATCGCCCTGTTCGCCGAGATGGGCTTTGCGGTGGCGGAAGGCCCGGACATCGAGGACGACTTCCACAATTTCACCGCCCTGAACTTCCCGCCCAAACATCCGGCGCGGGAAATGCACGACACCTTCTTCCTGAAGCCCGATCCCGAGACGGGCGAGCGCAAGGTGCTGCGGACCCACACCAGCCCGGTGCAGGTCCGCACCATGATGTCGCAAAAGCCGCCGATCCGCATCGTCGCGCCGGGCCGCACCTTCCGTAAGGATTCTGACGCCACCCACACGCCGATGTTCCACCAGATCGAAGGCCTGGTGATCGACCGCGACATCCATATGGGCCATCTGAAGACGACGCTTCAGACCTTCATCGCCCGCTTCTTCGAGCTGGACGAGGTTCAGGCGCGGTTCCGCCCGCACCATTTCCCCTTCACCGAACCCTCGGCCGAAATGGACATCCGCTGCGACCGTTCGGGCGGGAAACTGGTGTTCAATACCGGCGACGACTGGCTGGAGATCCTGGGCTGCGGGATGGTGCATCCCAATGTGCTGCGGAACTGCGGCATCGACCCGGATGAGTATCAGGGCTTCGCCTTCGGCATGGGGGTGGATCGCCTGGCCATGCTGAAATACGGCGTGCCCGACTTGCGACCCATGTTCGACGCCGATACGCGCTGGCTGGCGCACTACGGCTTCTCGGCCTTTTCGGCCCCCAATCCTGCAAGCGGACTGAGCTGATGACCTTCCAGCAGAACCCCGTCGTCCAGCGCCGCCAAGTGGTCGTGCCGGACGATCTGGCCCAGCGCAGCCATTACGAGGGCATGACCTTCCCGCTGTTCAGCCTGTACCGGCAGACGGTCGAGGCGACCAATCGGTCGCTGATCGAAAACAAGACCTTCACCAGCTGCGTCATCGAAGGCCCCGGCGTGCTTCTGGCCCTCAGCGGCGTCCATTTCGACGGCTGCAACATGGGCGAGAACGGCGGCGACTTGCGCAGCCTGGTGCTGCGCCCCGTCAGCCCGCAGAAGGTGGTGGGCACCATCGCCATGCAGAATTGCAAGTTCGACCGCTGCGTCTTCTTCGGGATGGGCTTCACCGGCACAGACGAATTTATCGATCAGTTCATTAAGGCCCTCGGGGGCGCGCCCAACGCATGAAGTTCACCCTTTCCTGGTTGAAAGACCACCTCGAGACCGAGGCCGACGTCCATCAGATCGCCGAGGCCATGACCATGGCCGGGCTGGAGGTCGAAGAGGTTCTCGATCCCGCCGCCAAACTGGCGCCCTTCACCGTGGCCAAGATCCTGTCGGCCGAACGCCACCCCAACGCCGACCGGCTTCAGGTCTGTCAGGTCGAGACGGTCGATGGCGTGAAGGAGATCGTCTGCGGCGCGCCCAACGCGCGCGCGGGCCTGACCACCATCTACGCCCCCATCGGCGCCTATGTGCCCGGCCTGGGCGTGACCCTGGTCGAGAAGCCGGTGCGCGGCCTGGTGTCCAACGGCATGCTGTGCTCGGCCTCGGAGCTTGAGCTGGCCGATGAGAGCGACGGCATCCAGGAACTGCCGCCGGAGATTCCGGTGGGGACGCCCGTCGCCGGCCTGTTCGGCGCGGAACCCGTCATCGACTTCGAAGTGACGCCGAACCGGCCCGACTGGCTGGGCGTCGCCGGCATTGCGCGGGATCTGGCCGCCGCCGGCGTCGGCAAGCTGAAGCATTTCGACATCGCCGTGGTGCGCGGGGCCTTCCCGTCGCCGATCACTGTGAGGCTGGACGCGCCCGAGATGTGCCCGGTCTTCGCTGGTCGGGTGATCCGGGGCGTGAAGAACGGGCCGTCGCCGGCCTGGCTGCAAAAACGCCTGACCGCTATCGGCCTGCGCTCGATCAACCGCCTGGTCGATGTGACCAATCTGATCGCCTATGACCGCGCCCGGCCGCTGCACGTCTATGATGTGGCCAAGCTGGTCGGGACCGAGATTGTGGTGCGCGGCGGGCAGGTTTCGGCCGGGACGGCCCATATCGAGGGCGGCGAGCCCGAGCATCTGATCGCCCTGGACGGCAAGACCTATGCGGCCGCCGCGACCGACTGCGTCATCGCCGACGCCGGGGGCGAGCGCCCCATCGGCCTGGGCGGCGTTATGGGCGGCGAGAGCACCGGCTGCGACGAGACCACCACCGACGTCTTCGTCGAAAGCGCCTGGTTCGACCCACTGGTGATCGCCCAGACCGGCCGGGCGCTCGGCATCCATTCCGACGCTCAGTACCGGTTCGCGCGCGGCGTCGATCCGGTCTCCGTCACGCCGGGGCTGGAGCTGGCCACCCGCCTGATCCTGGACCTGTGCGGCGGCGAGCCGTCCGAGATCGTCTTCGTCGGCGAGCCGCCGGCCAGTCCGGCGCCCTTCGCCTTCGACCCCGCCTATGTGAAACGACTCAGCGGCATGGACCTGGACGACGACCGGATCGGGACCATCCTGGGCCAACTCGGCTTCCTGGTCACGGCCGCGCCAGCCGGTCAGGTCGAGCCCTGGACCGTGACCCCGCCATCGTGGCGGCGCGACGTCGAGGGCCGGGCTGATCTGGTGGAAGAGGTGGCGCGGATCGAGGGCTTCGACAGCCTGCCCGACACGCCCCTGCCCGAGGTCGCCCGGCCCGCCGGCGGGGTGCTGAGCCCGCGCCAGGCCCGCGTCCGCACGGCGCGCCGGGCCTTGGCCGCCCTGGGTTACGCCGAGGCCGTCACCTGGTCCTTCACCAAGCAATCCACGGCGGCCCTGTTCGGCGGTGGGGACGACCGGCTGGTGCTGGAGAACCCCATCGCGGCCGATCTGGACTGTATGCGGCCCTCGGCCCTGCCGAACCTGATCCAGGCGGCGGCGCGCAACGCCGCGCGCGGTTTCGCCGACGCCGCCCTGTTCGAGATCGGCCCCATCTATCTGGGCGACGGTCCCAAGGATCAGCGCACGGTCATCGCCGCCCTGGTCGCCCCGCATGCCGCCCGCCATTGGGCCGGCGCCGGTGAGGACGCCCTGTTCGCCCTGAAGGCCGATCTGACCGCCCTGCTGGAAGAGATCGGGGCCCCGGTCGCCTCGCTGCAACTGGCCCAGGGTCAGAACCGCGACTGGTGGCATCCCGGCCGTTCGGCCCGGCTGCAGCTGGGGCCGAAGAACATCATGGTCGAGTTCGGCGAACTGCACCCGCGCGTGCTGAAGGCGCTGGACGCCGATGGTCCGATGCTGGGCTTTGAGATCGTGCTGGACGCTGTGCCCGAGCCGCGCGGCAAGTCGGGCAAGGCGCGGGGATCGGCGGACCTGTCGGCCTTCATGCCCCTGACCCGCGACTTCGCCTTCGTGGTCGAGGACGCCAAGCCGGTCGGCGACCTGGTCCGGGCTGCGGCCGGCGCCGACAAGGCCCTGATCGCCGATGTCCGGGTGTTCGACGTCTATCGCGGCAAGGGCGTGGACGAAGGCTTCAAGTCCGTCGCCCTGGAAGTGGTGATCCAGCCGCGCGAGGCGACCTTGGCCGAGGCCGAGATCGAGGCTCTGACCGCCAAGATCGTGGCGGCGGTGGAGAAGCAGGGCGGCAAGCTGCGGGGCTGATTCAGTCTCCCTCTCCCCTTGCGGGAGAGGGAGACCGCGCACGGCGGCGCAGCCGTCGTCCTGGCGCGGTCGGGCGAGGGGTGACACAGGCGGCGAGGAAGCGACCCCTCATCCGTCGGCCTTCTGACGCCACCTTCTCCCGCAAGGGGAGAAGGAAGGCAAACCCGTAAGCCCCCGTTAACCTTGAAGCCGCAAGGCTGCCGCAAAGGTCGGGGACGGTGACATGAAGCCCGGCGTCCCCGCCGGCTGTCCTCTCGCCGCCCTCGGAGCGCCCCTCATGCATCGCCGCCAACTGATCCTCTCCGGCCTGGCCACCGCCGCCGGCGCCTCGTCAATGGGCGCCTGCGCCACCGCTCCGGCCAATCCCAACTATCCGATCCGGTCGGACAACCAGGCCCAGTCCTACAGCTTTGACGAACTGGTCGCGGCCGGGTCCAAGGAACTGGGCATCGCGGCCGAGGCCGTGGGCGGCGCCATCGAACGGATCTTCGCCGACCAAGGGGATCGCCCCACCGCCTATATCGCGGGCGAGGAGGGCTCGGGCGCGGTCGTGGTGGGCGCGCGTTACGGGCGGGGCGCCCTGCATATGAAGGATCTGTCGGCCTCGCAGGAGGTCTTCTGGCAGGGGGCGTCGGTGGGTTGGGACTGGGGCGGCAACGCCAGCCGGGTCTTCACCCTAGTCTACGGCCTGTACCACCCCGACATGATCTATCGCCGCTACCCCGGCGTCGAGGGCACGGCCTATCTGATCGCCGGTCTGGGCGTGAACTATCAGCAGGCGGACGGCATCGTCCTAGCCCCGATCCGCACCGGCGTCGGCCTGCGTCTGGGCGCCAATGTCGGCACCATGAGCTACAGCCGCCAGCGCAACCTACTGCCGTTCTGATCTGAGATCCGTCCGGGCCTTTCGGCCCGGACGCTTGTCGTCAGGCCGCGCAGGCCTCGAACCCGGCCTTCAGCGCGGCCTCGTCCAGTTCGCGGCCGATGAAGACCGCACGGCTCCAGCGGCGTTCGCTCTCGCCCCATTCGCGTTGCAGGTCGCCCTCCAGGATCATGTGGACGGCCTGGAAGACCAAGCGGCGGTTCTCGCCCTGGACGTCGATGATGCCCTTGGCGCGCAGGATGTTCTGACCCTGTTCGCCCAGCAGCTTGTCCAGCCAGGCCGTGAACTTGGCCCCGTCCAGCGGCCGGTCCAGCGACAGGGAAATCCCCTTGATGTCGTCCTGGTGGGCGTGACCGCGCGCGCCATGGGAATGGGCGTCGTGGCCATGGTCGTGGTGATGGTCATGCCCGTGGTCATGGTTATGATCGTGATGATCATGGCCGCAGTGTTCGTCATGCACATGGCCGTCCGCGCCGTGCGGCGGGTTGGCGAAGTCCGGCTGGACCTCCAGGATCCGATCCAGGTCGAAGGCGTGCAGGCCCAGCACCTGATCCAGCGGCACGTTGGAGCGTTCAGCGCGCACGATGGGGGCCAGCGGGTTCAGCGCCCGCAGGCGGGCCTCGACCGCCTCCAACTCTTTCGGCGTCGCCAGATCGACCTTGTTCAGGATGATGCGGTCGGCGAAGGCGACCTGTTCGCGGGCCTCCTTTGAATCGTCCAGCCGCGCCATCACGTGCTTGGCGTCGACCAGGGTGGTGACGCTGTCCAACTGGGTCTTGGCCTTGACGTCCTCGTCGACGAAGAAGGTCTGGGCCACCGGGCCGGGGTCGGCCAGGCCCGTGGTCTCGACGATGATGGCGTCGAAGGCGGGCTTTCCGGGCCGCTGGCGCTTCATCAGGCCGGCGACCACGCGGATCAGGTCGCCACGCACCGTGCAGCAGACGCAGCCGTTGTTCATTTCGAACACGTCCTCGTCGGCGCCGACCACCAGGTCGTTGTCGATGCCGATCTCGCCGAACTCGTTGACGATGACGGCGTAACGCTTGCCGTGATCCTCGGTCAGGATCCGGTTCAGCAGCGTGGTCTTGCCCGCGCCGAGATAGCCGGTCAGGACGGTGACGGGGATCTTGCCAGTTGCGGCGGTCGAAACGGGGGCGGCGAGGGTGTCGGTCATAGGCCGCTAGATGGCGGCTGACGTCCCAATTGGGAAGAGGGCCGTTTGGGAAGAGGGGGCGGTTAGGCCTTCTTCACGAACTCGACGCGCAGGACCAGGCCGCGCACCTTGTCGACATTGGCCTCGATCTCGTCGGTGTCGCCGGTCAGACGGATATTCTTGACCAGGGTGCCTCGCTTCAGCGTCACCCCGCCCGAGCCCTTGACCTTCAGATCCTTGATCAGGGTCACGCTGTCGCCGTCGGCCAGGATGTTGCCGTTCGAGTCTTTGGTCACGTCTTCGGTCATGGCGAAGCTTCTAGCGACCGCGACGCCGAATATCCACACTCGAGATGCGGGATTCTTGCGCTGTCTCCTCCCCATGCAATGGGGAGGGGGACCGCGAAGCGGTGGAGGGGCTCTTGAAGCCCCACTGACGCCTGTGATGCGGAAAGAACCCCTCCGTCACGGCGCGAAGATGCGCCGCGCCACCTCCCCGCTAAGCGGGGAGGTGAGATTTAATCCGGGACGTTGGCGTCCAGCTCGTCCAGCCAGACCCGCGCATTGCCGTCAGACGGCGCGCGCCAGTCGCCGCGTGGGGACAGGGAGCCGCCGGTGACGACCTTGGGCCCGTTGGGCAGGGCCGAGCGTTTGAACTGGGCGGTCTGGAAGAAGCGGATCAGGAATTTCCGCAGCCAGGCCTTGATGGTCGCCAGGTCGTATTCGACCTTTTCGTCGTCGGGGGTGTTCGCGGGCCAATGTCCGGCGCCGGCGTCGCTCCAGGCCTGGTGCGCCAGGAAGGCGACCTTGGACGGCTTCAGGCCGAAGCGGCTGATGTAGTACAGGAAGAAGTCGTTCAGCGCATAGGGTCCGACCGTGCCTTCCGTGGACTGGAGTACCCCCTCCTTGGCCGGGACCAGTTCGGGCGAAATCTCGGTGTCCAGGATGGCGTGCAGGGTCGGGGTCGCCTCGGCGCCGACCAGTTCGCGCGCGGCCACCCAGCGGATCAGATGCCGGATCAGGGTCTTCGCCACCCCGCCGTTGACGTTGTAGTGGCTCATATGGTCGCCGACGCCATAGGTGGCCCAGCCCAGGGCCAGTTCCGACAGGTCGCCCGTGCCCAGGACGAAGGCCCGGTTCTGGTTGGCCAGGCGGAACAGATAGTCGGTCCGCAGCCCCGCCTGCACATTCTCGAAGGTGATGTCGTGGACCGGTTCGCCCGCCGCATAGGGGTGGCCGATGTCCTTGAACATCTGTTCGGCGGCGGGGCGGATGTCGATCTCGGTCCCCGTCACGCCCAGGGCCTTCATCAGGGCCCAGGCGTTGGACTTGGTCCCGTCCGAGGTCGCGAAGCCCGGCATCGTATAGGCCAGGATGTTGGTTCGCGGCAGGTTCAGCCGGTCGAAGGCGCGGCAGGCGACCAGCAGGGCCTGGGTCGAATCCAGCCCGCCCGACACCCCGATCACCAGCCGTTCGGCCTGGGTCGCCGTCATTCGCCGCATCAGGCCCTGGACCTGGATGTTGAAGGCCTCGTAGCAGTCCTGGTCCAGCCGTCCAGCGTCGTCGGGGACGAAGGGGAAACGGTCCAGCGGGCGGATCAGCTCGCTCTCGACCGCATCCTCGCGCGCCATGAAGGGCATGACCGTCGCCGGTTCGCCCTCGACACGGGCGCATTCGGCGAAGGTGCCGTTCCGCAGCCGGTCCAGGCCGATCCGGTCCACATCGACGTCGGCGAGGGTCAGATGGTTCTCCAGGGCGAACCGTTCGCCCTCGGCCAGTTTCGACCCCAGTTCGTGGATGGTCGCCTGGCCGTCCCAAGCCAGGTCGGTGGTGCTCTCGCCCCAGCCCGAGGCGGTGAAGACATAGGCCGACAAGGTCCGCGCTGAATGGCTGGCGCTCAGCATGGCGCGCTCGTCGGCCTTGCCGATGACGATGTTGGAGGCCGACAAATTCAACAGGATGCGCGCGCCCGCCAGGGCCGCACGGGTCGAGGGCGGCAGGGGCGCCCAATAGTCCTCGCAGATCTCGACCGAAAAGACGAAGCCGGGCCGGTTGACCGCCTCGAACACCAGGCCGGGGGCGAAGTCCACCGTCTCGCCGTTCAGACGGATCACATCCTCGGCCCGGGCCGTCGCCGGGGCGAACCAGCGTTTCTCGTAATATTCCCTGTAGTTGGGCAGATAGGTCTTGGGCACGACCCCCAGAACCTCGCCCGCCCCCATCACCACGGCGCAGTTGTACAGGGCGTCGCCGTTCCGGATCGGCGCGCCGACCACGGCGACCAGATCATGCTCGCCCGTCGCCTGGGCGATGACCGCGATCTGACGCTCCACCTCGTCCAGCAAAGCCGCCTGCATATGCAGGTCGTCGATGGCGTAGGCCGACAGCGACAGTTCCGGGAAGACCATTAGGTCCACGCCCTGATCGGCCGCCTGTCGGATCAGGGTCAGGTGTTCCTCGGCGTTCGCCCTGGGGTCGCCGACATGGCTGACCGGCGTCGCCGCCGCCACGCGCACGAAGCCGTGGGTCTTGGGGGAGTGGAACAGGGGGGTGTCGGCCATCGGATCGTCCGTTATCCCGGCGCGCGCCGGTCATCGATCCTCATATAGGCCCGAAAGATGAAGGGAGAGAATCCTCTCCCCGTCTTCAGCCTCAGCCGCCCATGGCGACGAAGGGGCCGTTGAGGAATTTCGGCTTGCCGTAGGCCAGGCGCTGACCATCGTCGGCCAGGACGCGGCCGCCCGCCGCCTCCAGCACGGCCTGACCCGCCGCCGTGTCCCATTCGGACGTCGGGCCCGAGCGCGGATAGGCGTCGAACCGGCCCTCGGCGATCAGGCAGAACTTCAGCGACGAGTCCGTGCCCTGCCAGCGGGTGCAGCCGTGGCGGGCGGCGAGGCGCGTAGCCTCTTCATCGGAGACGCTGTGGCTCAGCAGGGCCATGCCCTCCTGCGGGCGGTCGCGCACCTTAATGGGTCGCCATTCGGCGCCGGCGTGGGCCTCGCCCTGCTGCTGCTCGCCGAACTGGCGGCGGAAGGCGCCCGCGCCGGGGACGTCGGTGCGCCAGGTCGTGCCCGTCGCCGGCGCCGTGACCACGCCCGCGACTGGATAGCCGGCGTGCATCAGGGCGATGTTGACGGTGAAGGCCTCGCCGCCGCGCACGAAACCCTTGGTGCCGTCCAGCGGATCGATCAGCCAGAACCAGTCGTCGGCCGAATCGGGCGCGCCGTTCGCGGCCACGGCTTCTTCGGCCACCGTCTGGACGCCGGGATAAAGGGCGGCCAGGCGTTCCAGAATCAGGGCCTCGGCGGCGCGGTCGGCCTGGGTGACGGGGCTGTCGTCGGACTTGGTCTCGACAGCGGTGTCGTTGCGCCAGAAGGGCAGGATGACGCGCGCGGCGTCTTCGGCGATCTCGGCGATGGCCAGGGCCAGGGCGCCGGATTCGAGGTCTTGGGACAGGGTGTTCGTAGGGGAGGTCGTCATTAGGCGCTCGATAGACCATCACGGCGGTTCCATGAACCGGCAAATCACGTCAGCTTCGCGCGCGACACGAACTGTGACCTGAACGCCGACGAGGATATGCTCGCCTCCATGACTTCGACCGCCGCCGCCAAAGCCCCGCTTGATCTGCCTGTCGACGGAACCGAGCTGGCCACCTACATCGCCGCCAAGCTTTGCCACGACTTCATCAGCCCGTCGGGCGCGATTGTTTCGGGCCTGGACCTGATGCGCGATCCCACGGCCCAGGACATGCGCGAGGACGCCCTGTCCCTGATCGAGCAGAGCGCCCGCAAGATGGTCTCCCTGGTGCATTTCGCCCGGGTCGCCTTCGGCGCGGCGACGACCAGCGAACGGTTCAACGCCCGCGAGCTTCAGTCCCTGGTCGCCGCCATGACCGAGGGCGGACGCGCCTCGCTCGACTGGCGGATCGCCGAGGGTGAATTCTCCAAGCCCCAGGCGCGGGCCCTGATCAACCTGGCCTATCTGACCGTCGGCGCCCTGCCGATGGGCGGCAATGCGGTGATCCAGTCCCATGTCGAGGGCGGCGCCCTGGTCTTCGAGGGTTTCGCCGAGGGCGCGCGGGCGCGGTTGAAGCCTGAGGCGGTCACGGGCCTGGCTGGAGAGCGTCTGACAGAGGGGCTGGCGGGCCAGTGGATTCAGCCCTATTGGTTGTGGCTGACCGTCGTTCAGGCGGGCGGGACCCTGCAGACGACGGTCGAGGAAGGCCGGGTCTCGCTGGTCGCCAAAATGCCCCTTTGAGGCGTTTCCAAACGACTCGTTAACTGGAATCGGGCGATGGTGCGGGACGCGTGACTTCTGTCGGAAGCCCAGCGCCCTGGGGAGCCTCGCCTTGGATTTCAAAACCTGCCTCATCGTCGACGACAGCCGGATCATCCGCAAGGTGGCCCGTCGGATCGTCGAGGGTCTCGACTATGAGGTCGACGAGGCGGCGGACGGCGCAGAGGCCCTGGCCTATTGCACCGGGGTCATGCCCGATCTTCTGCTGATCGACTGGAACATGCCGGTGATGGACGGGCTGACCTTCCTGCGCCGCCTGCGCGCCATGCCCGGCGGCGACGGGCCCAAGGTCCTGTTCTGCACCATCGAGACCCGGCCCGAACGGATCGCCGAAGCATTGGCCGCCGGGGCGGACGACTATGTAATGAAGCCGTTCGACGGCGAGATTCTGCAGTCCAAATTGACGGAGGTCGGCGCGATCGCGGCATGACCCCCGAGGACTTCGACAGACTCCAGGGACTTTTGGCCACCCGCGCCGGCTATCGGCTGACACGGGATCGGATTCACCTGGCCGAACACCGGCTGGGTCCGATCGCGCGTCGTGAAGGCTACGCCAATGTCGAGGCCCTGCTGACAAATCTGTGGGCCAATCCGGTGGCCTCCCTCGGCTGGGCCGTGATCGAGGCCCTGCTGAACGTCGAGACCTGGTTCCGCCGTGACCGTGCCCCCTTCGCGGTGCTGGAGAAGGAGCTGCTGCCGGCCCTGAGCGGGGCGCGTCCCGGCGGCCGGGTCAACGTCTGGTCCGCGGGATGTTCGACGGGCCAGGAAGCCTGGTCTGTCGCCATGGCCGGTCTGGACGCCGGGGTCGCTGTGGATCTGGTCGCCACCGATCTTTCTCAGCGCGCGATCGAGAAGGCTCGATCCGGTCTCTACACCGGTTTCGAGATTCAGCGCGGCCTTACCGCCCACACCATGCTGCGCTGGTTCGAGCCGGCCGAGGACAACTGGCGGGTTCGTGACGAACTGGCCGATCGGGTGCGCTTCGCCCGCGCCAATCTGCTGGACGAGCCGGCGGACGAGGCCCGGTTCGACGTCATCTTCTGCCGCAACGTCCTGGGCGATATGGAGCCGGCGCGCCGGGCCCGTGTGCTGGACGGGTTGGAGCGGCGACTGGTCGACGACGGCTGTCTGTTCCTGGGCCTGGATGAAAAGCTGGAAGGCGAGACCGTCGCCTTCCGTCCCGTGAGCGGCCGCCAAGGCCTCTACGTCAAGTCGCCCTCCGCCCTGCGCCGCGCCGCCTGAGCGGCCGACGGCGGCGGGTGTCTCAGCCCGCGTGCAGTTCCTGTTTCACCCGTTCCGCCAGGGTCTTGATGTCCAGCGGCTTGGGCAGGAAGGAGACGCCGACCTCGTCCTGCAGCAGGTCCGAGAAGTCGCTCTCGGCATAGCCCGAGATGAACATGACTGGCGCGTCGCCCAGGTACTTGCGCGCCTTCTTCAGCAGCGACGGGCCGTCCAGGCCGGGCATGATCACGTCCGAGATCATCATGTCGATTTGGCCCGCGTGTTCTTCGGCGAGAAGCAGGGCCTCCTCGCCGTCGGCGGCCTCGATCACCTCATAGCCGCGCTGGCGCAGCAGGCGGGCGGCGATGCCGCGCACGGCGTCCTCGTCCTCGACGAACAGGATGCGGCCGGCGCCTGAAAGGTCGCGCGGCGCCTTGACCTTGACCTCGGCCGGCTGGACCTCCGCCAGTTCCGCCTCGCCCGCCGCAGGCAGGAAGATGCGGAAGGCGGCGCCCATGCTCATGCCGTGGGGGCCTTCGATATTGCTGACCGAAATGTGGCCGCCGGCCTGTTGCGCGATGCCGTAAACGGTGGCCAGGCCCATGCCCGTGCCCTCGTTCACCGCCTTGGTGGTGAAGAAGGGTTCGAAGATCTTGTCCACAAGTTCGGGCGGCACGCCGGGGCCGGTGTCGGACACCTCGATCAGAGCGACCTCCTCGGTCGGGGCGCCGGGCCAGCCCAGGTGGCGCGCCTCGTCCCCGGTCAGGCGGCGGGTGGTGATGGTCACGACGGCGTCGCCCGGCTCGACCACGCCGCGCATGGCGTCGCGGGCGTTGACGGCCAGGTTCATAACCGCCGTTTCCAGCTGGCTCTTGTCGGCCAGAACCACCGGCAGGTCGCGGCCGTAGTCGGTCTCCAGCCGCACGTCCTCGCGCAGTAGACGGCGCAGCAGGACGGCGAACTCGCCGACCAATTCACCCAGATCGAGCCGCTCGCGCCGAACGGTGGACTTGCGCGAGAAGGCCAGAAGCTTGCGCACCAGGTCGGCGGCGCGGATGGCGGTCTGGCGGATTTCGTTCAGCCCATCGTACGAAGGGTCGCCGACAGGGTGCCGCTCAAGCAGCCCTGACAGCTGCAGCTGAATGGCCGTCAGCAGATTGTTGAAATCGTGAGCCACGCCACCGGCCAGCTGGCCTACGGCCTGCATCTTCTGGGCCTGGGACAGCTGAAGCTCCATCGACTTCTGCGCCGAGACGTCGAACAGCCAGATGCGTTTGCGCTCGCCTTCCGGCGCCACGTAGAGGTGCAGCATCTTGTCGGGATAGGCGCGGGCGACCAGTTCGATAGGGCCGGAAGAACCGGCCGCCAGCTTCACCCGGGCCTCGGCCAGGCCCATCGGCTCGAACAGATGGCCGAAGGCGGCGTCGCGGGCCGCGCCGGGACCGGTCAGGACAGCCAGGGCGGCGTTGGCCTCTTGCGCGCGACCGGCGAACAGGTCGGCGCCGTCGATGACGGCCGAGCCGAACGGGGCGCCGGCGGCCATGGCGCGGGATTCGCCCGCCGCAGCGCCGTTCGTCGGCGCCGTCGCCGCGACCGGCACGGGCAGGACGGCCTCGGGCGCGACGCGCAGCAGGAAGCGGTTGTCGCCGGCCTTGCCGATCACGACCTCGACCTCGCGTTCGCCGATCTGAACGATGGCGTGGCCGGGTTCGCCTCGCCGCGCCTGGGCGAAGGCCATATACAGGGCCTGGGCCGACTTGCCGCGCGGCAGGGCGGTGATGGTGCCGTTGGCCTGGGCCCAGGCGCCGTTGAAGGCCAGAACCTGCCCCGTCTCCCACACCAGGGCCGCCGGCTCGGCCATCGCGTCCAGCATGTCCACGGCGACGTCACTGGACGGTTTGGCCGTCTCAGCGCGGCGGAAGCCGAACAGGCCGATCAGGGCGATCAGGCCCGCCGTCACCAGCAGGATCATGCCCGGCGCCGACATCGGATTGGCCTTGAAGGCCGGATAGGCCAGGGCGGCGATGGCCACGACGACGCCGAACGCCGTCGCAACGGCGAGCAGGTCGAACGGCAGGCGACGGGTGGACTTCATGCGGCCTCGCGAATCAGTGGTCTGAATCATACCCCCAAATCGGGCCTGGGGCCTTACAGGGTCTTACCGGCGTTTGCGGGCCTGGAAGACGAAGCCGATGATCTTGGCGGCGGCTTCGAAATGTTCCTTGGGAATGACGGCGTCGATCTCGACCGAGGCGTAAAGGGCGCGGGCCAGGGGCACGTTCTCGACGATCGGCACATTGTGTTCCTTGGCCACTTCGCGGATGCGCAGGGCCAGGGCGTCGACGCCCTTGGCCACACACACCGGCGCCCCGTCGCCCTCGCTGGGTTCATAGCGCAGGGCTACCGAATAGTGGGTCGGGTTGGTGACGATGACGGTGGCCTTGGGCACATTGGCCATCATCCGCTGGCGGCTGCGTTGCATGCGGATCTGCCGCAGCTTGGCCTTCACATGCGGATCGCCTTCCGTCTGCTTGTAGTCTTCCTTCATCTCCTCCTTGGTCATCCGCATCCGCTTGGCGAAGCGCATCTTCTGCCAGATGAAGTCGGCGCCCGCTGTGGCGCCCAGTAGGATGATGGCCGCGACGAACAGGGCCAGGCTCATGTCGCGCGCGAGCGGCAGCAGGGCGGCGGGGCTCAGCGTCACCATGTTCTCGAACTCGCGGACATGGGGTTTCAGCACCATCCAGCAGACGACGCAGACGGCGATCAGCTTCAGGAAGGTCTTGACGAACTGCACCAGGCCGTCGGGGCCGAAGATCCGCTTGAATCCGGACAGGGGATTCACCGCTGACCACTGCGGCTTCAGCTTCTCAGCGGTGAAGATCAGGCCCGACTGCGCCAGGTGACCGCCCGCGCCCCCGAGAATGGTGGCCAGCATGACCGCGCCCAGAAAGGGCGTGATGGCCCACAGGGCCTTGGCCAGGATCTGGTTTCCCGCGCCCGAGTCGAGCATGCCCAGCATCTGGTGCGGCTGGGCGATGAAGGGCAGCAGCTGTTGCGCCATGGATCCGCAGAACCAGCCTCCGGCCCCCAGGATGACTGCCGCCGCCCCGGCCAGGGACAGGACCTGACCGACATCCTGGGACTTGGCGACATCGCCCTTTTTTCGGGCCTCCTCGAGTTTTCGGGGGGTGGCCTCTTCGGTTTTCGACTCGGGGTCGGTGTCGTCAGCCACCCGCCCCTCCCCCGAAGGCGCCGGCCGCGAACACCTCGGCGAGGCGGCGGTAGCGGTCGATGAAGACGGTGCCCAGAGCGCCCAGGCTGAGCGCGAAGATCGACAGGCCCAGGATGACGCTCAGCGGCGCCGCGGCGAAATAGACCTGGAACGACGGCATGACCCGAGCGATCAGGCCCGAGGCCAGGTTGAAGATCAGGGCGAACACCAGAACCGGCGCCGACAGTTGAACCCCCAGCAGGAAACTGTCGCCCAGGGTCCGCACCGCCATCTCGGTGAAGTCGCCCATGATCAGGGGCTTGGCCGGGGCGATCAGTTCATAGGAGCCGACCATGCCGGCGATGAACAGGTGATCTGTGTTGGTCGCGAAGATCAGCGTCACCCCGAACAGCATCAGGAAGGAGGCGATGGTCGAGCCCGGCGCGGCCTGAAGCGGGTTGGCGGTCTGGGCGAAACTGAGGGTGGTCTGAAGCGACACGATCTCACCCGCTGTCGTCAGGGCGGTCAGGAACATCCGCAGCAGCATGCCGATCATCAGGCCGACCACCACTTCGCGGATCACCCAGCCTGCCATGCCGCCCACCGTTTCGGGCAGGCCCGGCAGAGCCCCGCGCACCACCGGCCACAGGGCCAGGCTGATGACCAGGGCCAGGGACAGGCGCACGCGCGGCGGCACATAGGTCTCGCCGAAGCCGGGGATCAGCATCAGGATCGCCCCGATCCGGGCGAAGATCAGCCCGCCGGCCCAGACCTGATCGGCGGTGGCGTAGGCCTCCACTCGTCTACATGCCCGCGATGCGGGCCGCGATCTGGCGCATGAACCCGCCCAGCAGGGCGCCCATCAGCGGCAGGAACAGCAAAAGGGAGACGAAGATGGCGATGATCTTCGGCGCATAGATCAGGGTCTGTTCCTGAATCTGCGTCAGGGCCTGGAACAGGCCGATCACCACGCCGACCACCAGGCCCACGATCAGGACCGGCAGGCACAGCTGGATCGTCAGCCAGATGGCGTCGCGCCCCACATCCAGAACTTCCGCGCCGTTCATCGTCACAGGCTCCCGCAATTCACTGGGCAGAAAATGCCGGGAGGATGGTTAACGGGAGGATAACCAAGTTGAAGGAAACGGCGGTTCTGGCGCTCAAGCCGCCGATCCGCGCGCGGTCAGTCCAGCGGTTGCGGCCGTGTCACGACGGGGGCGTCCGGATCCGCCTGGGTCGGGCGAGCGGCGGTCGGCGTCGGGGCTATGACGACCTGCGGCGGCGGAGCGGCCGTCGGCGCCGGCTGGGACTGGGCTGCGGCGGTAGGCGCGGGCTGGGTCGTCGTCGGCGTTTGCGTTCGGGTTGGAGCCTGGGTCGGGTTGGCCGCCGGGGCCGTTGTTCGGGGCGCGGCGGACGGCGTTGTGGTGCGGGCTTCTGCGCTTTCGGCCGGAGCCGCCTCGACGGACGGAGCGGGCGGCGGCGTCTCGGCGACCGGCGTGATAGGGGCGGGGGCTGTAGCCGCCGTCGGCGCGGGCGCAGCGGCGGGGGCGGCGTCCAGTGGCGGTGCAGCTTCGGGTGCGGGACGCAGCGCGAACCACAGGCCGCCGCCGACGACCAGGGCGGCCGCTGCGCCGAAACCGATATAGGCCGGCAGTCGGGAGGCTCTTCGAGTCGGGCGAGCGATGATGGGCGAGGCCGCAGGGGCCGTTTCGGGCGTCTCAATAACTGGGGCGCTCGCCGGGACGGGCGGCGTGGGCTCTGCCGCTCTCTGGCGCGCCGGCTCCAGCGCCGCGCCGGGCAGGGGGCGGACCGTCAGATCGACATCGGCCGCCGTCGGTCCGGCGGGCTGGGGCGGGGCGGCGGGCTGGGTCGGGAGAGGGGCGGATGCAGGGCGAGCCTGCGGGATCAGCGAGCCGCTCAGTATGCCGGCGCCGGGCCGCGGCGCAGGCGTCGCGCGGCGGGGTTGCGCCTGCTGCGGTTGACCCGCTTGAGCCTGGCCCAGCGGCGTCTTCAGCGGCGGTCGATTGGGAATCCGGTCCAGCGGATTGGGCGCCACCGGCACAGGGCCGACGTGGAAGGTGGTCGTGGGCATGCGGCCCCAGGTCACCTGTTTGCGCTGGAACGGCTCCGGCGTCGTCCCTGCGGGGACGTTCGGTGCGGGCGGGCTCTTGGAGTCGTCGGACATGCTTACTCTACTCGCAGGCGATCTGGCCGGTTTCGTGACGGCCCCGGCTGGTCGTCAGACCCTGTTTCTCAGGCCTTAAGCCGATAGCCGGTCTTGAACATCCACATGACCACGGCCAAGCACAGGGCGAAGAAGCCCAGGGTGGCCGCCACGCTGATCCCGATCGCCACGTCGCCGGCGCCGTAGAAGGTCCAGCGGAAGCCCGAGATCAGATAGACCACCGGGTTGAACAGGGCGACCGTACGCCAGCCCTCAGGCAGCATGTCGATCGAATAGAAGGAGCCTCCCAGGAAGGTCAGGGGCGTGACGATCAGCATGGGAATGAAGTTCAGCTGTTCGAAGCTGCCGGCCCAGATGCCGATGATGAAGCCGAACAGGCTGAACGTCACCGAGATCAGCACCAGCATGGCCAGCATCATGACCGGGTGCAGCACCTGCAAGGGCACGAAGAAGGCCGCTGTGGCCAGGATGATCAGGCCCAGCACCGCCGACTTGGTCGCCGCCGCCCCGACATAGGCCAGCACCACCTCCAGCGACGACACCGGCGCCGACAGGATCTCGTAGATGGTGCCGGTGAATTTGGGGAAGTAGATGCCGAAGGAGGCGTTGAAGATCGACTGGGTGAACAGGCTCAGCATGATCAGGCCCGGCACGATGAAGGCGCCGTAGGCCACGCCGTCCACCGCCTGCATCCGCCCGCCGATGGCGCTGCCGAAGACGACGAAATACAGGGCCGTGGTGATCACCGGCGTGACCACGCTCTGCCACAGGGTGCGCAGGGCCCGCGCCATTTCAAACCGATAGATGGCCCAGACGCCATGTCCGTTGAAGTTCATCAGGCGGCCTCCCCGTCGCGGTGAACTAGGCTGACGAAGATGTCTTCCAGCGAGCTCTGGCGGGTGTTCAGATCCTTGAAGCCGATGTTCAGCCGTTCCAGGGCGCGGATCAACGACGGCACGCCGGTATCGTCGGCCTGGGCGTCGAAACTGTATTCCAGCTCGCCCCCGTCGGCCTTCAGCGTCAGGTCCCAGTCCGACAGCTCTGCCGGCAGGGCGGCCAGCGGCTCGATCAGGTTCAGGGTCAGGGTCTTCTTGCCCAGCTTCTTCATCAGGGCGGTCTTTTCCTCGACTAGGATCAGTTCGCCCTTCAGGATCACCCCCACCCGATCAGCCATCTCCTCGGCCTCCTCGATATAGTGGGTGGTCAGGATGATGGTGACGCCGCGCTCGCGCAGCTTGCGGACCATGGCCCACATGTCGCGGCGCAGTTCGACGTCGACCCCGGCGGTGGGTTCGTCGAGGAAAAGGATGTCCGGTTCGTGGCTCAGGGCCTTGGCGATCATCACCCGGCGCTTCATCCCGCCCGACAGGGTCATGATCTTGGAGTCGCGCTTGTCCCACAGCGACAGGTCTTTCAGGATCTGCTCGATCAGGGCCGGGTTTCCCGGCTTGCCGAACAGGCCCCGACTGAAGGTGACAGTGGCCAGGATGGTCTCGAAGGCGTCGGTGGTCAGCTCCTGTGGCACCAGGCCGATCTTGGTGCGGGCGGCGCGGAAATCCTTGCGGATGTCGTGACCGTCGGCGACCACCGTCCCCGTCGTGGCGTTGACGATGCCGCAGACGATGGAGATCAGGGTGGTCTTGCCGGCCCCGTTCGGACCCAGCAGGGCGAAGATCTCGCCCTTCTCGATGGTCAGATCGACGCGTTTCAGCGCCTGAAGCCCCGACTTGTAGGTCTTGGTCAGGCCTTGGATTTCGATAACCGGCATCGGCGCTCCGTAATCCGAGACTCTCGCGCCCGGCGTCGTGGCGCGAATATGGCGTTCCGTCGTCCGGGCTCAAGGGGGCGCACGTCGAGAAGCCGTTGTTAACCGAAACCAGGCACGGTGTCGTCTTCGACGCCCTTTGACGGGAGCGCCCATTGTCCTCGCTGTCCGCCGCCCATCGCGCCGCCCTTCAGGCGGTGGTTCAGGCCGCGCCGGACGCCGCCCTGGCGAAGCTGGGCGCGGCCGTGCCCAGCTTGGGCGGAGACAAGGCGGCGGAGCTGGCGGTCATGATCGTGCAGGAGGCGCGCGACCGCGCCCGCCGCGATACAGCCTTTGCACCCGTGCTGCCCCTGTTTCAGCCGCGCGTGGACGCCACCCCGTCCCTGGTCTTCCCGTCCTTCCTTCTGGCGCGGATGTGGCGCGAGGCCAAAAAGGACGAGGAGGCGTTTCTAAGTTTGCTGGACGGGGCCGGTCCCTCTCAGGGGGAATGGACCCTGGTCGCGGACCGGCTGTGCGCCCATGCGGCGGCGGTGCTGCGCGATCGACCCGGCGAGGTCTGGCCGGAATATCGCAAGCCTCAGGCGGACGCGCCGCCCGCGACCCCGGCCGAACTGGCCGGCTGTTTCGATCTTGTCCCTCTGGCCCGCAGCGCCCTGCCGCGCCTGCCGGCCTGGCTGGAGCGACCCGACGCCAATCAGCTGGCGGGGCTGAGGCTGCTGATTCAGGACGCCATGACAGTGTCCCCGGACGGCGGGCGGCGGATGATCGACATCCTGTTCGCCCACGTCGCCGACGCCGAGCGGATGCTGAGGGTCGTGACCCAAACCAGCCGGCTGGCTGACAGCGAGTTCGTTCTGAGCCATTCCGACATGGGGGTCTTCGTCGAACGCCTGCTGGCTTCGGTCCAGACGCGCGGTCAGCGGATCGCCGCGGCCCGGCCGTTGCAGGACGAGACGGTCATGGCCGAGGTCGTCGCCGATGTGACCTGGTGCGCCGGGGTTCTGGCCGAGATGGACCTGACCCTTCAGGTGCGGCCCGACTCGCCTTGGGGCCGGGCGGCGCGGATGGCGCGGGTCCAGGTCGTGGGCCAGCTTTCGGGCCTGATGAAGTCCACCTCGGTCGCCGTCCACGCCGCCCTGCCGATGAAGCGTCAGGTCATAACCGGCCGCATGACCCGCCTTTGTCCCTGGCTGGAGGCGCCGGCCAAGGGCGAACCCATCGAAGCGGCGGCGGCTCTGTTGGCTGCAGTGTCCAGCCTGCGCGGCGCGGCCAACACCTTTGGCTGCGAGGCGGACCGCTTGGCGTTGAAGACCGAGCTGACCGACTATCTCTCGACCTGGGCCAACGAGGCGCTGGATAGTGTCGGGGACGGAGAGGCGGACAATCCGGACCAGGCCTTGCGGCTCATCGGCGTGGCCGCGCGCTTCCTGACCCTGCTCGATGCGCTGGAAGCCGCACGGGCGGTGCGACGACGCGCCGCCGCCGCCGAGGCCCTGCGGGCGACGCGAGAGGCCTCGCCCGGCGTCGTCTGATGCGATAGACGGCGGGTATGATCGTCTTCTGGATAATGACCGGCCTGGCGGCGGCGATGGCCGGGCTGCTGGTGCTGACCGGGGCGCGACGCGGGGCCGACACGGCTGCGGCCGGCGAGGCCGAGATCGGCGGGCGAGAGCTGGACGAACTGGACCGGCTTAAGGCGCGGGGCCTGCTGGACGAGGCGGCCCATGCTGCGGCTCGCGCCGAAGCGGGCCGGCGACTGCTGGCGGGGCAGGCCGTGACGGCGCCGGTCGTGGGACGGCGTGACCGCGTCTGGGTGCTGGCCGGGATTGGAGCGACGACGGCGGGGGCCCTGGCCCTCTATGTCGCGACGGGATCGCCCGGCCTGCCCGACCAGGCCTATGAGCGCCGGGTCGATGACTGGGCCGCCAATCTTGAGGGTCTTGAGCCGGCGCAGCTGGCGGCGGTGACGGCGCGGGTCGCGCGCGACAATCCCGAAGATCGTCAGGCCCTGGCCATGCTGGGCGCGGCCCGGTTCGCGGCCGAGGACCCGCTGGGCGCCGCCTCGGCCTTTCGTCGGCTGATCGAACTGGAGCCGACCGACGCCCAGGCCTGGGCGCGACTGGGCGAAAGCCTGGTGCGGGCCAATGACGGCCGGGTCGGCGGCGACGCCGAGGCCGCCTTCCGCGAGGCGGTCCGGCTGGATCCCGACCAGTTGGGCGCGCGCTTCTTCCTGGGGCAGGCGGCGTTCGAGCGGGGCGATGCGGCGGCGACGCGCGCCCAGTGGACGCCCCTGATCGCCGCCCTGGACCCGGCCGATCCGCGCCGCCAGGATCTGGAACGGCGCCTGCCGAGGGCGGAATGACCCGTTGGCGCGGCGCGCAGGCCTCTGTAGACGGAGTGAAAATTCCGTCGCGGAGCGGGACCGCAAACTCATGAGCTGGCTGCCGAAATCACCGAAGGCGCGCCGTCGCCTGTGGGTCGTCGCGGCCGTGGCGCCGATCCTGGCCCTGGCGGTCGGCCTGTCGCTGTGGGCCATGCAGGACAGCGTGACCTTCTTCTACTCCCCGTCCGAGGCCACAGCCGACAAGGCGCCGGAGGGCCGCAACATCCGTCTGGGCGGCCTGGTCGAGACCGGCAGCGTAAAGAAATCCGGCGACGGCCTGGTCGTCTTCACCGTCACCGACAATGTCGCTGTGACCCAGGTCCAGTACCACGGCGACCTGCCCGACCTGTTCCGCGAGGGGCAGGGGATCGTGGCCCAGGGATCATTCGGGGCCGACCGAATCTTTCACGCCAGCCAGGTCCTGGCCAAGCACGACGAAAACTATATGCCGCGCGAGGTCGCCGACCGGATCAAGGCCAAGGGCGAATGGCGGCCGGAAAACCCCGTCGCGAACACGCGCTCAAGCAGGCCGCAGGCCGATAGCGCGACCGAAAGCCTATGATCGCAGAACTCGGGGCCTTCGCCCTCTCTCTGGCCCTGGCCCTGTCGATCCTGCAGACGGCCTTGTCGGCGGCGGGACGGGCCCGGCGCAGTCCGGTGCTGACGGGCGCGGCGCAAGGCGCGGCCCTGGCGGCGGCGGGCGCTGTGGCTCTCAGTTTCGCGGCCCTGATCTACGCCTTCGTCGTGTCCGACTTCTCGGTGTCGAACGTCGCGGCCAACAGCCACACCGACAAGCCGATGCTGTACAAGGTCGCCGGCGCCTGGGGCAGTCACGAGGGGTCGTTGCTGCTGTGGTGCCTGGTCCTGACCGTCTTCGGCGGAGCCTTGGCCCGCGCGCGCGGGCTGCCGTTCGGGCTGAAGGCCTCGGCCGTGGCGGTGCAGGGGGCGCTGGGCTCGCTGTTCCTGGCCTTCGCCGTCTTCACCTCCAGCCCCTTCACCCGGCTGGACCCCGCGCCCTTCCAGGGGGCGTCGCTGAACCCGCTGCTTCAGGATCCGGCCCTGGCCGTGCATCCGCCGCTGCTCTACGCCGGCTATGTCGGCTTCTCCGTCTGCTTCTCCCTGGCCGTCGCCGCCTTGATCGAGGGCCGGGCGCAGACGGCCTTCTGGCCCGCCTGGGGCCGGTGGGTGCGGCCCTGGGCCCTGGCCAGCTGGGCCTTCCTGACCGTCGGCATCACCCTGGGGTCCTTCTGGGCCTATTACGAACTGGGCTGGGGCGGCTGGTGGTTCTGGGATCCGGTCGAGAACGCCAGCTTCATGCCCTGGCTGGCGGGCGCGGCCCTGCTGCACAGCGCCGTGGTGACCGAGCGGCGCGGAGCCCTGGCGGGCTGGACGGTGTTTCTGGCCCTGCTGGCCTTCAGCTTCTCCATGCTGGGCGCATTCCTGGTGCGGTCCGGCGTCCTGACCAGCGTTCACGCCTTCGCCGTCGATCCGCAGCGCGGCCTGATGCTGCTGGCCATTCTCGGGATCACGGCCGGCGCCGCCTTCGCCCTTTTCGCATGGCGGGCGCCCCAGCTGAAAGGCGGCGGCCTGTTCGCCCCCGTCAGCCGCGAGGGCGCGCTGGTGCTGAACAATCTGTTCCTGACGGCGGCGGCGGCGACCGTCCTGCTGGGCACCCTCTATCCGTTGATCCTGGAGGCCGCGTCCGGCGCCACCATCTCGGTCGGCCCGCCCTATTTCGCCGCCACCTTCGTTCCGCTGATGACGGTCGCCTTCATCATCCTGCCGGCCGGGCCGCTGTTGGCATGGAAGCGCGGCGACCTGCCCGGAGCCATGCAACGGCTGGCGGTCGCGGCGGGCCTGGCCCTGGTCAGCGCCCTTGCGGCCTACGCCCTGTGGGAGCCCAGAAAGGCCTTCGCCGCCGCCGGCGTCGGCCTGGGCGCCTGGTTGATCCTGGGATCGCTGGCGGAGGTCGCCGAACGGGCGCGCCTGTTCCGCGCCTCGGGCGCCGAGACCCTGCGTCGCTTGAAGGGCCTGCCGTTGGGCGCCTGGGGCATGAGCCTGGCCCATCTGGGCCTGGGCGTCTTCATCCTGGGGGCGGTGGTCGAGACCGGCTTCAAGGCCGAGGCCGCGCGTGCGCTTTCCCTGGGCTCGAGCGTCTCCGCCGGTCCCTGGACCGTGACCCTGGATCAGGTCCGGGTGGTCGAGGGTCCGAACTATCTGGCGGAACAGGGCCGGCTGACCGTGCGCCCTTCCGACGACCGGGGTCGGGCGAAGACGGTGACGGCGGAACGCCGCTTCTTCCCCGCCGGGGGGCAGACGACGACCGAGGTGGGCCTGGATTTCCGGGGTCTGGACGACGTCTATGTGGTGATGGGCGAGCGGGCGGGAACGCCCGAACAACCGGCCTGGGTGGTGCGCCTGTACTGGAACCCCTGGGCGCGGCTGATCTTCCTCGGGCCGATGATCATGGCGTTTGGGGGGCTTTTGTCCCTGCTGGACCGCCGGCTGCGTCTCGGCGTCGGGCCGCGTCGAAGGAAGACCGCATGAGGCGGCTCTCGATCCTGCTGGCCGCGCCGGTCCTGGCGCTGATGCTGACGGCGGCCGAGCCCCCCGCCGCGCCCGACCGTCCGCTGAACGATCCTGCCCAGGAAGCCCGCGCCCAGGCCTTGTTCAAGGACGTCCGCTGCGTCGTCTGCCAGCACGAGGCCATCGCCGACAGTCCGGCGGGCGTCGCCGGCGACATGCGCCGCCTGATCCGCGAGGAAATCGCGTCCGGCGCCTCCGACCAGGCGGTACGCGACGACTTGGTGCGCCGGTTCGGCGACTATATCCTGTTCACCCCGCCGGTGCGGGCCGGAACCTGGCTGCTGTGGTTCGGCCCCTTCGCCCTGGCGGCGCTGGCGCTGCTGGTCCTTATGGTCCGCGCCCGTCGCGGTTCCGCCGAGGCCGAGCCCCTTTCCCCGGACGAGGAACGTCGGCTGCAAGACATTCTCGCAAATGAGAAGCTTCGCCGCGATCTGGACGCAACCTCGCCTCACGACGGGCGCTAGTCGGGATCATCCATCGAACGCTGGAATTGGCGTCACGCCGGTTCCGCCTATATCAAGAGCGAAGACGGGGCGTCGGCCTCGACAAAGGATCGCAAGGACCAAGATGCTGAAGCGCAAAGAGTTCATTCTCGGGGCCGCGGCCGGCCTAACCCTCGCGGCGGCGGCGACCGCCGGCGGCTTCATGAGCTGGCCCGGCGCCCACGCCGACCCCCAGGCGGTGAACCGGATCACCCCCGTCCCGGCCAATGGCGACAGCTTCTCGCCCCCGCCCGGCGCGCCCAACAGCTTCGCCAACATCTTCGAACAGGTCGCTCCCGCCGTCGTTCAGATCGATGTGACGGTCAAGGTCGACCAGCCGCAGGGTTCCTTCCAGATCCCCGGCCTGCCGTTCCAGTTCGTCCCGCCTCAGGGACAAGGCGGTCAAGGCGAAGACGCCGAGCCCCAGACGACCCAGGGCGCCGGTTCCGGCTTCTTCATCTCGCAGGACGGCTTCATCGTCACCAACAACCACGTCGTCGCCGACGCCACCGAGATCAAGGTCAAGATGTCGGACGGCCGCGAACTGACGGCGCGTCTGGTCGGGCGCGACGAGGCGACGGACCTGGCGGTGATCAAGGTCGATGGGGACAATTTCAAATACGTCAGCTTCGAAGAGACGGCCGATCCGCGCGTCGGCGACTGGGTCATCGCCATCGGCAACCCGTTCGGTCTGGGCGGTACGGCGACCGCCGGTATTGTCTCGGCCAAAGCCCGCGACATCGGCGGACGCGAAAACCCCTATACCGACTTCCTTCAGATCGACGCCGCCATCAACCGGGGCAACTCGGGCGGTCCGACTTTCGACATCCACGGCCGCGTCATCGGCGTGAACTCGGCCATCTATTCGCCGACCGGCGCTTCGGTCGGCATCGGCTTCGCCATCCCGGCCGAGACGGCCAAGCGGATCACCACGCAACTGATGCGTGGCGAGGTGATCGAGAGGGGGTATCTGGGCGTTCAGATCAGCACCCCGACCGCCGAGGAACTGGCGGCCCTGGGCTTGCCGGAAAACCAGAAGGGCGCCCTGGTCTCCAACGTCACGCCGGACGGCCCGGCGGATCGCGCCGGCCTGCGGTTCAGCGATCTGATCGTTTCCCTTAACGGCGAGACGATCGATTCCTCGACGAAGCTGACGCGAATGGTCGGCTCGGCCAAGCCGGGCGACACCCTGCGAATGGAAGTGCTACGCGACGGTCGCCGTCAAACCATTACGGCCCGTTCGACCAAGCGCCCGTCAGAGACCGAGCTGAACAGCCAGGATGGAAGCAGCAGCGGCGGCGACGCGCCGAGCGCAACGCCCGGCGCCTCGGCGACGGTTGAAGGCCTCACCGTCGCGCCGCTGACGCCGGCGCTGCGCCAGCGACTTGGCGCGCCCGCCTCGGTCGAGGGGCTGGCAGTGACAGGCGTCGCCAACGGCGTTGATCCGCGGCTGTCGCAGGGCGTCGTGATCCAGCAGGTTCAGAACACGCCGGTCCGAACGGTCGAGGAGTTCCGAAACGCCGTCAACGCGGTCAGGGCTTCGGGACGGCCGGGCGCCTATCTGCTGATTTGGGCGCGGGGCGCGGGGAATGTGCCCTATGTCTTGGAGCTTAAGAAAGCTGACTAAGCCGTAACTCACTGAATCGCCGCCGATGCGCTACCATCGGCGGCGATTTTGATTCCGGGAGGGGTTCCATGCGGATTTTGGTGGTCGAGGACGACGCAGAGGCGGCGACGGCCATGGTGCGGGGTCTGTCCGAAGCGGGGCATGATGTGACCCATGCCGTGGACGGGGCGTTCGGCCTGCTGGAAACTCAGAAGGGCGGCTATGACGTCTATGTGGTCGACCGGATGATGCCGCGCCTCGACGGCGTCGGCATGGTGGAAACCGTCCGCAAGGGCGGGGACCAGACCCCGGTCCTGTTCCTGTCGGCCCTGGGCGAGGTCGAGGACCGGGTCACGGGGCTCAAGGCCGGCGCCGACGACTATCTGGTCAAGCCCTATGCCTTCGCCGAACTGATCGCCCGGGTCGAGGCCCTGTCACGCCGTCGCGAGACCGGCGGGGTCCAGACGGTGCTGAAGGTCGGCGACCTGGAAATGAACCTGATCGCCCGCACCGTCCATCGCGGAACGACCGAGATCGACCTCCAACCGCGTGAGTTCCAGCTGCTGGAGTTCCTGATGCGCCACGCCGGCCAGTCGGTGACCCGCACCATGCTGCTGGAGAAGGTGTGGGAATATCATTTCGACCCCCAGACCAACGTCATCGACGTCCACATCAGCCGCCTGCGCTCCAAGATCGACAAGGGGTTTGAGCGGGCGATGCTCCAGACCGTGCGCGGCGCCGGATATAGGTTGGAGGCCTAGGCGCATCTATTCTCCCTCCCCCTCGGGGGAGGGGGGACGCGTAGCGTCCGGGTGGGGAGGGCAGGGCGACATGGCGAAAATTGCTCGGGCGCGCGCCATGCGGAAAACGCTCACTCCAGCGGAAGCCCGTCTATGGGTCGCCCTGCGCGCTCTCCGATCTGACGGTTTGCATTTCCGAAGACAGGCGCCGCTGCGCGGCTACTACCTTGATTTCTTCTGTTGGGCCCGAGGGGTGATCGTGGAAGTGGACGGCGGGTCCCACTTAGATGAAGACCGTGCGAAGCAGGATCGCGTGCGTGACGCGGTCTTCGCAAGAGAGGGTTTGATCACCTTGCGCTATGACAATCTCCGGGTCCGGGATCAGTTGGCGGAGATCATCGAAGATGTGCGTGGGTCTTGCCTGGCCCGCCCCACCCGGTCGCCGCAGCGCGGCGCCCCCCCTCCCCCGCAGGGGGAGGGAGAGTTCTCTTAACCCATGCGCCTTCCCTCCCTCCTTCGCCGCACGCCCTTCCGGCTGACGCTGCTGTTCCTGGCCCTGTTCGTGGCGGCGGCGGGGGCGATCCTGGCCTATGTCTATTTCGCCTCGGCGTCGGAGGCCCAGGCCCGCGCGCGGACGGATGTGGAGACCGAGCTGGAGGCCCTGACCGCCGTCCACCGCACGCGCGGGATCGACGCCCTGAACCAGGCCCTGGTCGAACGGACCATCCGAGGCGGCCCCTATCTGTATCTGCTGACCGGGCCGGACGGGAAGATCGTCACCGGCAACCTGTCCGTCATGCCCTTCGATCTGGAAGGGGCGCCGGAAGTCGGGCGGGGCGAATGGAGCACCTTCCGCCTGACCAGCACGGATCCCGACGGACGCGTTCAGACCCGCCGTTCTATCGGGGTGATCATGCCTCTGGCGGGCGGCGACACCCTGCTCGTCGGCGAAGACATCGGCGGCATCGAGGAATATCTGGCCCGCCTGACCCAGGCCCTGTGGGGCGCCATGGGGCTGGTCATGCTGCTGGGGCTGGCCGGCGGGCTCTACGTCAGTCGTCGCGTCGAAAGCGCCATGGGCGGGCTGAACCGCGTCGTTCAGGCGGTGCAGGACGGCGACCTGAAGCAGCGGGCCGTCATCCGCCACACCGGCGACGAACTGGACGAACTGGGCCAGGGGTTGAACACCATGCTGGATCGGCTGGAGGGGTCGATGGCCTCGATCCGCCATGCCGGCGACGCCATCGCCCACGACCTGCGTTCGCCTCTGACGCGGATGCGAGCCAAGCTGGAGGTGGCCCTGATCGACGCCGAGGCGGGCAAGATCGACGGCGTCGACGCCCTGGGCATCGCCTTGGACGAGGCCGACCATCTGCTGAAGACCTTCAACACCGTCCTGGCCATCGCCCGGCTGCAAGCCGGGGGCGCGCCGGACCCCAAGCTGATGGACGCCGCCGAACTGGCCGCCGACATGGCCGAGCTTTACGAACCGGCGGCCGAGGACAAGTCGATCGACTTCTCGTCCGAGGTCGAGACCGGCCTGATGATCGAGGGCAACCAGCCCTTCCTGGCCCAGGCCCTGGCCAATCTGATCGACAACGCCATCAAATACACCCCGGCCGGCGGGGCGGTGAAGCTGCGGGCGCGGCGGCGGTCGTCGGGCGAGATCGAATATTCCGTCACCGACACCGGCCCCGGCGTGCCGGAAGAGGACCGCGAACGGGTGGTCCAGCGGTTCGTGCGACTGGACAACAGCCGCACCGAGCCGGGCTCGGGCCTGGGCCTGTCCCTGGTCACGGCGGTGGCCGAGGCCCATGGCGGCCGGGTGGTGCTGGACGAGGGCCCCGGCGCCTATGACGGCTTCGGGCCGGGGCTGCGGGTGGCCCTGGTGCTGCCGCCGGCAAGCCTGAGCTAGATATTTCCGCTCATCCCCGCGAAAGCGGGGACCCAGTCCTTTGGGCGCGCGGCCTTGTGATCCGTGTCAGGATCGTGGTCCAACGCTGTGCCAAGCGAAAGCACTGGGTCCCGGCTTTCGCCGGGATGAGCGGAAGAGTTGAATGCCCGATCCCAAGCCCCAACCCCTGTTCGAAATCCTGACCCCGGCTGGGCCTGTCGCGAACCCTGCCGCCGCTGAGCGCCTGCTGGAGACCTTGATCGAGGCCGCCGAGGCCGACGGTTGGCGCGCGACCCTGGACGCAGCCTGGCCCGCCCTGGCCCCGGTGGCCGGCGCCTCGCCCTATCTGGCGGGCCTGATGCGCCGCCGCCCCGCCCACCTGCGTCGGCTGCTGGAAACGAACCCGACCTCGGGCCTGATCCGCATTCTCGCGGACACCGACGCCCTGGACGCCGAACCTGATGATGTGCGCGCCCCGCTGCGGGTGCTGAAGGCCGATCTCCACCTGCTGACGGCCCTGGCCGATCTGGGCGGGGTCTGGGACCTGGATCAGGTCACCGGCGCCCTGTCCAGCTTCGCCGACGCCGCCTGCCGCGCCGCCCTGCGCGCCGTCGCGGCGGAACAGCGCGCGCGGGGCCGTCTGATTTCGCCGCCCGACGATGCGCGCGGCCCCGTCCCCGGCCTGTTCGGCCTGGCCATGGGCAAGCATGGCGCGAACGAGCTGAACTATTCGTCCGACATCGACATCTCCCTCTTCTTCGAGCCGCGCCTGATGGGCCTGGCCATGCGCGAGGGCGAGGAGATGCAGGATTTCGCAAACCGGGTCGGCAAGGGGATCGCCACCCTGCTGACCGAACGGACGGCCGACGGTTATGTCTTCCGCGTCGATCTGCGGCTGCGGCCCGATCCGTCCTCGACCCCGCCGGTGGTCGCCGGGCCGATGGCCCTGGCCTATTATGAGAGCGTCGGCCAGAACTGGGAACGGGCGGCCTTCATCAAGGCGCGGCCGGTGCTGGGCGACCAGCGCGCCGCCGCCCGGTTCGTGAAAGCCCTGCGGCCCTTCGTCTGGCGACGCAGCCTGGACTACGCCGCCGTCCTCGACATCCAGGCCATCAAACGCCAGATCCACGTCCACAAGACCGGCGAGGGGCTGCAGGCCGCCGGCGCCAATCTGAAACTGGGGCGGGGCGGCATCCGCGAGATCGAATTCTATGCCCAGACCCAGCAGCTGATCCTGGGCGGACGCGACCCTGAACTGCGGCGTCAACGCACCATCGAGGCGCTGAACGCCCTGGCCGACGCGGACCACATCTCCACCGCCGTCGCCGAGGAGATGTCGGCCGCCTATGTCGAACTGCGCGGGCTGGAGCACCGGGTCCAGATGCTGGACGACGAGCAGACCCATCGCCTGCCCGAGGACGCCCAGGCCCGCGCCGCCGTCGCCGCCCTGGCCGGCTGGACCGACCTGGCCGCCTTCGACGCCCATGTCGAGGCCCTGCTGGTCCGGGTCAACACCCGCTACGGCGAACTGTTCGAAGGCGGCGAGGAACTGGATTCCAGCTATGGCAGCCTGGTCTTCACCGGGGTGGAGAACGATCCCGAGACCCTTGAAACCCTGCGTCGCATGGGCTTTTCCGAAGCGCCTTCGGTCGCCGACACCATCCGCAGCTGGCACCACGGCCGCATCCCCGCGACCCGGACCGAGCGGGGGCGCGAACTGTTCACCCGGCTGGCGCCCCGGCTGCTGGAGGCCCTGGCCCGGTCCGGCGCGCCCGACGACGCCTTCCGCCGCTTCGCCGTCTTCTTCTCGGGGTTGGCGGCCGGGGTCCAGGTCCAGGCCCTGTTCCTGAACCAGCCGAGACTGTTCGAAATGGTGCTGGGGGTCATGGCCTTCGCCCCGCGTCTGGCCCGCACCCTGGGGCGTCAGCCGGCGGCCCTGGACGGCGTGCTGGACGCGCGCTTCCTGGCCGATCTGTCGGACGAGACCGGCCTGACCGAACAGATCCAGCGCGAGGCCGGCGAGACCGAGGATTTCGAGGGCGCCATGAACGCCGTGCGTCGCCTGCACCGCGAACAGATGTTCCGCATCGGCATCCACGCCCTTACCGGCCGGGCGGGACCAGAGGCGGCCGGCCGCGCCTACGCCGCCCTGGCCGACGCCGCCATGCGCACCCTGTCCCCCGCGGCTTTGGCCGAGACCGAACGGCTGGGCGGCGCCTTCCCCGGCGCGGTGGCGGTGGTGGCCCTGGGCAAGGCCGGGTCGCGCGAGATGACGGCCGGGTCCGACCTGGACCTGATGACCCTGTACGACGCCCCGCCCGAGACCGTGTCCGAGATCAAGGGCTGGACCGCCGACGTCTTCTACGCCCGCTTCACCCAGCGGCTGATCGCGGCCCTGTCGGCCCATACGGCCGAGGGCGGCCTGTACGAGGTGGACATGCGGCTGCGCCCCACCGGGTCCAAGGGGCCGGTCTCGGTGCGGCTGTCCACCTTCGACGACTATTACGCCGGCGAGGCCGAGACCTGGGAGTTCATGGTCCTGACCCGCGCGCGTGTCGTCTGGGCCAGTGATCCGGTTTTCGGCGACCGGGTCTCGGCGGCGATCGAGGCGGCCCTGCGTCGGCCCCGCCCCGGCGTCGATATCGCCGCCGATGTCCGCAAGATGCGCGCCCTGATGGACCGCGAACGCCGCCCGCACGGCTTCTGGGATCTGAAACTGTCGCCCGGCGGTCAGGTGGACGCGGAGTTCGCGGCCCAATACCGCCAGCTCCAGGCCGCCGTGGAGGGCGAGCCCCTGACATTGTCGACCCTGGAGGCCCTGCACGACGACCCCGTCCTGGCCGAGGCCTGGCGAGTGCAGCAGCGGCTGGCCCATCTGCTGGCCGCCGCCTTCGAAGGCCGGGTCGATCCCGAGGCCGAGCCGGGGGTCTTCCAACTGCGGCTGGCCGAGGCGGCGGGGGCGCAGGATTTCGAGGCGCTGAAGACCGAACTGACCGAACTGCGGGCGCGGGCGCGCAAAGCCTTCGAACGCGCGGTCCCCGCCGGTCGCGAAGAGGCCCGCGACGGAGATGAGCGGGGGCCGCGTTCAATCTCCTGACAGGGCATGTCGAAGGCCGCGCCAAGCGGCCCAAGGAGATATCGAGATGAGAAAGATCTTTCTGAACAGCCTCGGCGCCGTCGCGCTGGCCGCATCCATGGGCGCTGTGGCCGGCGCCGCCACCGCACAGGTTCCGCCGCCACCGCCGCCTCCGGCCGCCGCGCCGCCGCCGCCCAATGACATGGAACGTCCTTTCGGGGGCGGCCCGGATCGGGACGCCGACCTGACCCGCGCCGCCTTCGTCGATGCGCGCATCGCCCGTCTGACGGCGCTGGACGCAGACCGCGACGGCACGGTCAGCGTCGCCGAGCGCGAGGCCGCCATGCAGGCCAAGCGCGCCGAGCGGGCTGATGAACGCTTCGCCAAGCTGGACGCGAACAGCGACGGCGCCATCAGCCGCGCCGAGTTCGACGCCGGCCGGCCTGAACGGGCTGACGGCGACGACCGCGGTCCCCGTGGCGAACGGGGTCCGGGTCGCGGCGGCCCTCGCCATGCGATGCGCGGTCCGGACGGTCCTGAAGGCCCCGGCGCGCCGGGCGGTCCCGAAGGTCGCGAACCCGGCCCCGTGGTGATCGCCGAGGTCGCCGCCAAGCTGGGCGAGCGCTTCGACAAGATGGACGCGGACAAGAACGGCGTCGTCACCGCCGAAGAACGCCGCGCCGCCATGCCGGCCCGCCGGGGCGAGCGTCCGCATCACCGTCTCGATCATCGCCTGGGTCAACAACCGGCTTCCCCGCCCCCCGCTTCGGAGTAAGAACAGTGTCGGGGTCGGCCTTCGCGTGCGAATCGGTCCCTTTCGTCAGCAGCGGAAGAGGCGGGTTTGGTCGCGATCGTCGACCCCGACGAGGATCTGGTGCGCCGCGTGGGTCAGGGCGACCCGGCGGCCGCGCAGACGCTTGTCGCGCGCAAGCTGCCGCGCATCCTGGCCCTGGCCCAGCGCATGCTGGGCGACGCGGGCGAGGCCGAGGACGTGGCCCAGGAGACGCTGCTGAAGGCCTGGCGACAGGCGCCCAAATGGACGCCCGGCCAAGCCAAGTTCGACACCTGGCTGCACCGGGTGGCGCTGAACCTTTGTTACGATCGGCTGCGGCGACGGCGCGAGATCCCCACGGACACGCCGCCCGACCGACCCGACGAAGGCCCGGCGCCGGATCGAGGCCTGCTGGCGGCCGAAACGGGGGTGCGGGTCGATGCGGCGCTGAAACGCCTGCCGGACCGACAGCGCGAGGCCGTCGTCCTGTGCCATTATCAGGAACTGTCCAATATCGAGGCGGCCGCCCTGATGGAGATCAGCGTCGACGCGCTGGAGAGTTTGTTGTCGCGCGGACGCCGCGCATTGCGTCTGGCCCTGGCGGATATGGCCCCAGGGGCGAGTGAAGGAGACGGACGATGAAGGCGGAACGGTTGCACGCTCTGGCGGACGCTTACGGCGCCGACCTGCGTCGGTGGCCCGCGTCCGAACGCGCCTTTGCCGAGACCCTGATCGCGGCCGACCCGTCGCTGCGGGCCGTGCTGGATCAGGCGGCGGCGCTGGACGCCCTGCTGGACGCGTCGCCCGCCCCGACGCCGTCGGCCGATCTGGCTGCGCGCATTCTGGCTGCTGCGCCCAAGGTCAAGACTCGTCGTTTCCATCTGGACCGGATCGCCTTTTATCTCGGCGCCGGCTGGGCCGCGGCGGCCTGCGCCGGCGTGGTCGCGGGCGTGGGCCTGACCACCCATGTCACGGCCAACGAGCGGGCCGATGCGGTCCTGTATCAATCCACCCTGGTCGCGGTGGACGACACGGAGGTTCTGGGATGAGCGGTCGCACGCTGAAGATCGCCTTGGCGGCGTCGGTGGCGCTGAACCTGTTCGCCCTCGGCGGGGGAGCGGCCTTCCTGATCAGCCGCGCCAAGGTGGATGAACGGATCGCCGAACAACGCCGGCCCGGCCGCGAAGGCGGTTTCCCCCAGCTGATCAGCCGGCTCAGCCCGGAAGCCCGCCGCGAGGTTCGCACCTCGATGCGCGCCGTCGCCCTGTCAGCCCGCCCCGACTTCGAAGCGGCGCGTGAGGCGCGCCGCCAGGCGGTCGAGGCGGCCAAGCAGCCGCAGATGGATCCGGTGCGGGTCCAGGCCCTGCTGGACCAGTCCCGCACGGCCGAGCTGCGCGGCCGGGCGCGCCTCGAGGGCGGGACTATCGCCATGCTGCAAAAACTGGACGTTCAGGACCGGGCGGCCCTGGCCGAACTGCTGGCGCGCAAGGGGCCGGGCGGCGCTGGCCGGAATGGCCGCACGGCTGAGCCGCCGCCGCCCTTGGACGCGCCTCCGCCGCCCTGATCTCTCTCCCCACCCCGTCACCCTCGGGACAAGCCCGAGGGTGACGGAGTTACAGGGTGTGGGGGCGCCTTACCCCTTCGACGCCCGGAACGCCGCCACGGCGTCCACGGTGGCGCGGACCTTGGCCTCGATGGAGGCCCAGTCGCCCGACTTGACCGCCTCGTCCGTCACCAGTTTCGATCCCATGCCCGCCGCCACGATGCCGGCGCCGAACCATTTGGCGATCGAGGCTTCATCGGGATCGACGCCGCCCGTGGGCATGATCTTGACCCAGGGCATCGGCCCCTTGACCGCCTTGACGAAGTCCGGACCGCCGACCGACGAACCGGGAAACAGTTTGACGATGTCGCAGCCCAGCTCGTGCGCCTCGCCGATGTCCGTCACCGAGCCGCAGCCGGGGAAATAGGCGACCATGCGCCGGTTGCAGACCTTGGCCACGTCGGGAACCAGGCAGGGGCTGACCACGAAGCGCGCGCCCCGGTTCAGGTAAAGCGCCGCCGTGCCGTTATCGACCACCGAGCCGATGCCCAGCACCACCTCCGGGTCGGTCTTGATCAGTTCGCGATTGATCTCGCCGAACAGATCGCAGGCGAAGTCGCCGCGATTGGTGAACTCGACCACCGGCGCCCCGCCGCGCGCACAGGCGCGGATAACGTTCAGGCTGACCTCGGGATCGGGGTGATAGAAGACCGGGCAGACGCCCTGGGTCTCGAGCGCCTGAAGCACGCTGACGCGATCATGGGCCATGTCTAAAATCTCCGCCTGTCCCGACCCGCGCCGGAACGCCTGTGTTGCACCGACCGGTCGCCCGGCCTTCACGCCCTGCTTATCCCAGCCGCTACGGAAAGCGAAAGCGGCTGGGCGGGCTTTGGCGCGCGGCGGCGGAACATATTGTTTCACCGTGGCGGTGCTCATCCCGGCGCGCAGGCCGTCCGCGTCAGTTCATAGGCGGCGAACACCTCTTCCGCGCCCGCATCACCCCTCATCGTGATCGTCCATTTCAGCTCCGCCGCACCCAGGGTCCAGCGGTTGATGAAGCGGGCGTCGGGATAGGCGTAGGCGACCTCGAACCCGTCCGCTGTCGGCGCGCCCGATCCCGTGGCCGTATAGTCGCCGCCGAAACTGTCGGCCCAGAAGGCGGAAATGGTCTCGACCGCGCCTTCGGGCGCCGACTTGCCGCCGAAGATCAGATGGGCCGCATACTGGTCGGCGGGGTCGGCCGTCGCCTCGCTGTCGGCCTCGATCAGGAACAGAGCGCCGTCGGCGATGGGCCGGGCGGCCAGCCGGATCGTCACCGGCTTGCCCATCACCGCGCCCGCGCCCTGCCAGCATCCGGCCAAAGCCGTAACCTGCGACGGCACGGCGGCGGCGCCCGGCTCCTGAACGGCCGATCCAGCGGCTAAGGCGGCGATCATCCAGACACCGACGACGACAGACATGCGATCTTCCCCAAACGACGCTCAAGCGTCGCCATATCCTATGCCGCAACCCCGCCCGTCGTCGCCGATGAAATCGCCACGCGACCTCATCGGCATGAGGGCGGCTGCGCGGGGCGGATCAGGCCAGCATGCGCACCTTCGGCTCGCGGTCCCACTGACGGGTGCGGGCCGGCGTCAGGAAGGCGTCGGCGGCCGACGACAGGTCGATCACCCCCTCGTCCGGCTCGACCCCCGCCTTGTCCAGCAGGGGCTGGGCCTCGGCGGTGAAGCCGACGGCCTTCAGGTGGCCGAAGGCGTCCTTGGCGAAATCGACCGCAGCGCCTTCCTTCATCAGCTGGGCGCAGCCGTCCGCCGACAGGATGATGGCCACGGCGTCGAACAGCACCGAGGGGCTGCCGGCCAATTGACCGTCCGCCGCCAGGGTCGAACCGTCCGCCAGCTTGGCCCCGCCGATCTTGGGCGCGACGACGAAGACCGAACCGCCGTCGCCCTCCACCGCCTTGCGGACCTGGGCGACTACCGCCCCATCGGACCCATCGGCGACCAGGATGGCCACCTTGCGGCCTTTCAGCGTGTCCGGATATTTGCCGATGATCCGCAGCGCCGGCGACGGCTCCAGATCTACAGGGGCGACCGCCGGTTTGGACGCCTTGGGCAGGGGCAGGTTCAGCCCCTCGGCCACCCGCTGGGCCAGGGTCTCATCGACGTTGATCAGGTTGGACAGAACCCGCTCGCGCACGTGCGGCAGCGACACCTTGGACAGTTCGAATACGATGGCGCTGGCCAGGTGGGCCTGTTCGGGCGCGGTCTGGGACTGGAAGAACAGCCGCGCCTGGCTGTAGTGGTCGGCAAAGCTCTCGGCCCTCAGCCGCACCTTCTCGCCCTCGACCGGGACGGGCGCCGTGCGGAAGCCGCCCTTGGGATCTTCACGCGGCCCACCGTCCTCGCCCGCCTCGGCCAGGCTGTTGGGCTCATAGTTGGCCCGGCCCTTGAAGACCTGGGTCTGCATCTGGCCGTCGCGCTGGAAATTCTGGAAGGGGCAGCCCTTGGCCTGGTTGATCGGGATCTGGTGGAAGTTGACCGTGCCCAGGCGCGACAACTGGGTGTCCTGATAGGAGAACAGCCGCCCCTGCAGCAGCGGATCTTCGGAAAAGTCGATGCCGGGCACGATATTGGTGGGCAGGAAGGCCGCCTGTTCGGTCTCGGCGAAGAAGTTGTCCGGGTTCCGGTCCAGCACCATCCGCCCGATCACCCGGATCGGATAATCCTCTTCCGGCACCAGTTTGGTGGCGTCAAGAATGTCGAAGGGCAGGGCGTCGGCCTCTTCCTGGGTGAACAGCTGAACCCCGAACTCCCACTCCGGGAAGTCGCCCTGGGCGATGGCCTCATACAGGTCGCGGCGGTGATAGTCGGGATCGGCGCCGGCGATCTTGACCGCCTCGTCCCAGCAGGTGGATTGGGTGCCCAGCTTCGGCCGCCAGTGGAACTTGACCAGGGTCGCCACGCCCTCGGCGTTGACCAGCCGGAAGGTGTTGACCCCGAACCCCTCGATCATCCGCAGCGAGCGGGGAATGGCCCGGTCGGACATGGCCCACATGATCATATGGGTGCTTTCCGGCATCAGGCCGATGAAGTCCCAGAAGGTGTCGTGCGCGCTGGCGGCCTGGGGATAGCCCTTGTCCGCCTCCATCTTCACCGCATGGATCAGGTCGGGGAATTTGATCGCGTCCTGGATGAAGAAGACGGGGATGTTGTTGCCGACCAGGTCCCAGTTGCCCTCGGTCGTGTAGAATTTCACGGCGAACCCGCGCACGTCGCGCGGCGTGTCCACCGAACCGGCGCCGCCCGCCACGGTCGAAAACCGGGTGAACAGTTCGGTCTTCTGGCCGACCTCGGTCAGGATCTTGGCGGTGGTGTAGTCGGCCAGGCTGTCGGTCAGCTCGAAGAAGCCGTGGGCGGCCGAGCCGCGCGCATGGACGATCCGCTCGGGGATCCGCTCATGGTCGAAATGCTGGATCTTCTCGCGCAGGATGAAGTCTTCCAGCAGGGTCGAGCCGCGCGGCCCGGCCTTCAGCGAGTTCTGGTTGTCGCTGATCGGGGCGCCATGATTGGTGGTGGTGCGGGTCTCGGGCGACGAGGCGGTCTGGTGCAACTCGCCTGCGTCGCCCAGGGCGGTCGTCCCGGCGGTGGTTGGGGTCTTGGCCATGTCGCATCCTGTGTTTTGAACAGCCCAGGCCTGTCATCGAGGCGGGCGTGGCCCCACCAACGTCGTGCCGGCCATATCGTTCTGAGCGGTTGCGCACAGGTCCGTGTTCAGCGCGCGGTTTTTTACCGACGGGTGTGAATCCCGTCTCGGCTTGCCGGCCGCCATCCGTTACGAAGCGGCACCCTCGCTCCAAAGGACGCCGCCCCATGATGACCGCCATCTTCGTCTTCATCAAAACCGAGCTGGGCTACGCCAACGACGTGGCCGCCGACATCGTGGACAATGTCGAGAACGTCTCGGAGGTCTATTCCACCTCGGGCCAGCACGACCTGCTGGCCAAGTTCAACCTGCCGCGCGACGCCGACATCGGGACCTTCGTGACCAAACAGGTCCAGACCCGGCCGCATGTCCGCGACACCTTCACCGTCATCACCTTCTCGCCCTTCCTGCCCAAGTCGGCCTAGGTCTTGCGGGCGTCGGCCTTGCGCTTGACCGCGTCCTTGCGCTCCTCCGCCTCGTCGTCGTCGCCGACCTTCTCCTCGACCGTCGCCGAGAAGCGCTGGAAGGCGCCCAGGCCGACCAGCACCAGGACGGCGGCGATCAGCAGGGCGGCGGGATACATCAACAGGGCGACATCCTCGCGCGCCGTTTTGAACACCACCACCAGGGCCTCGAGGAACAGGGCGATGACGATGGTGGACAGGAATTTCGTCAGGCTGCGCCGGGCCTCGGCCGCGCTGCGCCGTTCGTTGCCGCGCCGCACCTCGTCCTCGAAGATATATTTGGCCACGTCGAACACGGCGATGGCCACGATGACATAGCCCAGCATGTCCAGCACCGCGTCCGCCCCGGACCGGTCCGGCCGGCCGATCCCCTCCAGCGCGTCTTTCACGCCGAACCCGATCAGGGCCATGGCCGACAACAGCAGCAGAAGACTGGCGAAGCCGAAGACGGCGCGGGTCAGATAGGTCATGGCGTGCAACTCCCTGGCGGCTGTCAACGCGCCAACGGCCAAGCTGTTGCAGGGGTGAAAGGGTGACGGCGGTCGCCGCCCCGGCTAAACGGAAGGGATAGGGAGACCCACATGACGCGATCCAACGCGCCCGCCTATCAAACCGGCTTCGGCAATCATTTTGCGACCGAGGCCGCGCCCGGCGCCCTGCCGACGGGCCAGAACTCGCCGCAGAAGACGCCTATGGGCCTGTACGCCGAACAGCTGTCCGGCACGGCCTTCACCGCCCCGCGCGCCGAGAACCGGCGCAGCTGGCTGTACCGCCTGCGTCCTTCAGCCCAGCACGGCCCCTATGTCGCCTTCGACCAGGGCCGCGTCCGCTCCGGGCCGTTCGACGAGACTCCGCCCAATCCCAACCGCATGCGCTGGGATCCCCTGCCCATCCCCGAGGTTGCGACCGATTGGGTCGAGGGGCTCGTCACCTACGGCGGCGCGGGCGACCCCGACGCCGGCGCCGGTGCGGGAATCCACCTGTATGTCGCCAACCGGTCGATGACCGACCGCGTCTTCTACGACGCCGACGGCGAACTGCTGATCGTGCCCCAGCAAGGCGCCCACCGCTTCGTCACCGAGATGGGCGTCATCGAGGCCCAACCCGGCCATGTGGTCCTGATCCCGCGCGGCGTCCGCTTCCGCGTCGAGATCGACGGCCCCGTTCGCGGTTATGTCTGCGAAAACTACGGCAGCCCCTTCCGCCTGCCGGACCTGGGGCCGATCGGCGCCAACGGCCTGGCCAATCCGCGCGACTTCGAAACCCCGGTCGCGGCCTATGAGGATGTGGATCGCCCGACCCAGTGTGTCCAGAAATACGGCGGCCGCCTGTGGGCCACGACCTTCGATCACAGTCCGCTGGACGTGGTGGCCTGGCATGGCAATCTGGCGCCCTGCCGCTATGATACGGCGCGGTTCAACACGATCAACACCGTCAGCTTCGACCACCCCGATCCGTCGATCTTCACGGTCCTGACCAGCCCGTCCGAGACCCCGGGCACGGCCAATATCGACTTCGTCATCTTCCCCCCGCGCTGGATGGTGGCCGAGCACACCTTCCGCCCGCCCTGGTTCCATCGCAACGTCATGAGCGAGTTCATGGGCCTGGTGACCGGCGCCTATGACGCCAAGGCCGGGGGGTTCGCGCCCGGCGGCGCCAGTCTGCACAACCGGATGAGCGGCCACGGCCCGGATCAGGCCAGCTACGAGGGCGCGATCCAGGCGGAACTGAAACCGCACAAGATCACTGACACCCTGGCCTTCATGTTCGAGACCCGGGCGCCGATCCGTGTCACGAAATGGGCGTCGGAATCACCGCAGATGCAGCTCGACTACGACGACGTCTGGTCAGGCTTCACCAAAGGACAGGTCAAATGATCCGTATCGCCCTCATCGCCGCCGCCGCCCTCATGGCGGCCGCCTGCACCCCTCAGACGACGGGCGCGGGCTCCGACGCCCCGATGCAGAGCGCCGACGCCTCGGCCTGCGCCGCGCGGGGCGGCGCGATGAAACAGGTCGGCCGGATGCAATCCTGGCAGTGCGTCATCAGCTACGCCGACGCCGGCAAACGCTGCACCGACGGCGACCAGTGCCAGGGCGACTGCCGCGTCGAGGGCAACACCGGCATCGAGGCCGGCGCGACAACGGCGGGCGTCTGCCAGGCGACCAGCGACCGCTTCGGCTGCAATACGCCGGTCGAGGACGGCAAGGCCGGCCCGACCCTCTGCATCGACTGAGGTGTAAGGTTTTCAGGGCTGAGGGGGCGGCGACCTCTAAGACCGTCATACTCACCCTCTAAAGTCGTCATCCTCGCCCTTGTGGCGAGGATCCATACTCCCGGTGCATCCGCAGGGCGCTCCCGCGTTGAGACCGGATTATGGATCCTAGGGACAAGCCCTAGGATGACGAATTTGGGGGAAGCCCGCGCTCAGTCCCCGTGCTTGCCGTTGCTGGAAAACACCGGCGGCGCGGCCTTGTGCACATACTGCTCCGCCACCAGCCAGGCCTTGAACGGCCGCAGGCAGCCCAGGCACATGGCGATCAGGATGGGCAGGGTGACGACCGCGTGCACCCAGATGGGCGGCTTGACGCTGAAATCGAACACCATCAGCAGGATCATCCCGACCACCCCGACCGCCGTCATGACGAAGAAGGCGGGCCCGTCGGCCGGATCGGCGAACCCATAGTTCAGCCCGCATTTGGGGCAGGACTCGCGCAGGGTCAGATAGCCGCGGAAGAGGGCTCCCTGGCCACAGCGCGGGCAGCGACAGGCCAGGCCGGTTTTCAGGGTGCTGAGGCGCGGGTAATCGGTCATGGCCCCATCATGAGCCGGATCGCGCGCGGTGTCGCGGGGACGAACCGTCCTATCCGTAGAATCCCGGTTGATGTCGGTTAACCGCGATTAAAGAGCTTGTGAGGCAAGGCTCCACGGATATGTCCGGGACCTCGCACAGAAAGCGCCTCCTGAAGTCGACCGTGGCCGCCGCCGCGGCCGGCGCGGTCGCCTTTGCGCCCCTGGCGCCCCTGGCCCAGGAGGTCGGCCGCTCGGGCGATCCCCTGTCGATCAGCATCGGCCAGTCCAGCGAATTCACCCGGGTCGAGTTCGGCGGCGTCATCGGCGTGCGCAGCCAGGTCCGGCGCGAGGCCGACAAGGTCATCATCCGCCTGGGCGTCTCGGCCGCGCCCGACGTGTCGCGCCTGCGGGTCGATCCGCCCGAGGGGGTCAAGGCCGTTGAGACGCGGATGGCGCGGGGCGGGGCGACCGATCTGGTCATCACCCTGGCCGAGGGCGCCGACGCCCGGTCCGGCGTCGCCGACGGCGCCGTCTGGCTGAACCTCTATGCGCCGGGCAAGGCGCCCGAGCCGACGCAGGAAGAGCGTGCGGCCCTCGTCAATTCCGTCGTCCCCGTCCGCGCCGTCTCCTCGCCCGAGAAAACCGTCCTGACCTTCCAGTGGGGCGCACCGGTGGGCGCCGCCGTCTTCCGCCGGGGCGAGGCGGTCTGGGTCGTCTTCGACACCGCCGCCAAGATGGACCTGACCGGGGCCAAGGCCCTCGGGCCCGCCAAGGACGCGCGCTGGGCCGCCGGGCCTGACTATACCGCCGTCCGTATCGCCGCGCCCGACGGTCTGCCCGTCGTCGCCGAGGGGCAGGGCGGCGCCTGGACCGTGACCATCGGCGGTCCCCCCGCCGGCGCCTCGGGCGTCGAGATCGGCCGTTCGGAAGACGGGTCCGCCAGTCTGGTGGCGCGGATGGCCGGGGCGACCAAGACCGTCTGGCTGACCGATCCCCTGGTCGGCGACCGGTTCGCCGCCGTCACCGCCCTGGCGCCCGGCAAGGGGTTCTCGGGCACGCGCAGCACCGTCGACCTTACCCTGATCCCCACCGCCCAGGGTCTCGCGGTCGAAACCGCCACTGACGACCTGAAGATCGAGGCCGAGGGCGACCTCGTCACTCTCAGCCGTCCCCAGGGCCTGACCCTGTCGCCGCCGTCTGCGACCCTGGAAGCGGCCGATCATGAGGGCGACGCCCCGAAACGCGCGGCCCACCCGGCTTTGATCCTCGAGGAATGGGCGACCGCCGGCGAGGATGGCTTCTCCGAGCGCTACCGCCGTCTTCAGGACGCGGCGGCCCAGGAGACCATCGACGGAACCGACAACCCCCGCGCCCCCATTGCGGCGCGGATGGCCCTGGCCCGTTTCCTGGTCGGGTCGGGCCTGAACTATGAAGCGATCGGCGTCATCAACGCCCTGATCGCCAAGGCCCCCAATATGCAGGGCGAGCCCGAGGTGCGCGGCCTGCGCGGCGCGGCCCGCGTCGGCGTCGGCCGACTGGAGGAGGCCCAGGTCGATTTCGCCGGTTCGGCCCTGTCCAATGATCCCGCCGCCAAGGTCTGGCAGGGCTATATCGCCGCCGAACAGGGCGACTGGGAGGGGGCGCGTCGCGCCTTCGCCGCCGGCGCCTCGGTCATCGACGACTTCCCCAAGGAATGGCGCGCCCGCTTCGGCGCCGCCCACGCCCTGGCGGCCATTGAAACCAACGACCTGCCGGCCGCGCGCCAGTTGCTGGACTATGTCTTCAGCCAGAACGCCTCGGCCGCCGATCAACTCACCGCCCGTGTCGTTCAGGCGCGGCTGTTCGACCTGTCCGGCGACAAGAACCGGGCGTTGGCGGTCTACAAGGCCGTGGCTCGCGCGCCCCTGGACGGCATCGCCACCCCCGCCAAACTGGGCGCCATCAGTCTCGAGATGGAAAAGGGCGTCCTGACGCCCGACCAGGCGGCCCAGCAGCTGGAGCTGCTGAAGTGGCGCTGGCGCGGCGACGCGACCGAGCTGGCGGTGGTCCGCAAGCTGGCGGGCATCTATCTTCAGCAGGGACGTTACCGCGAGGCCCTGGACGCCCTGCGCGGCGCCGGCAAGCGGATGGCGGGCGTGCCCGGCGCGGCCGAGATTCAGGCCGATCAGTCCAACGCCTTCCGCGCCCTGTTCCTGGAAGGCGCCGCCGACGGCCTTCAGCCGGTCCAGGCCCTGGCCCTCTTCTACGACTTCCGCGAACTGACCCCCATCGGCGCTGACGGCGACGAGATGGTGCGCCGTCTGTCGCGCCGCCTGATCGACGTCGACCTGCTGGATCAGGCCGCCGAACTGCTGAAGCATCAGGTGGACGAACGACTGGACGGGGTGGCCCGCGCCCAGGTCGCCACCAACCTGGCCACCGTCTATCTGATGGACCGCCAGCCGGAGAAGGCGCTGCAGGCCCTCTGGGGCTCGCGCACCACCCTGCTGCCGACCGCGGTCAACGCCGAACGTCGGGCGTTGGAGGCTCGCGCCCTGATGGATCTGGGCCGCTACGACCATGCGCTGGAAGTGCTGGACAAGGATCAGTCCGGCCCGGCGCGCGAGGTGCGCGGCGACATCTTCTGGAAACAGCAGAAATGGGCCGAGGCGGCCCCCCTGTACGAGGCCCGGCTGGGCGATCGCTACAAGCAGGGAACGACGCCCCTGACCCCGGTCGAGGAAAGCTGGCTGATCCGCGCCGGCGTCGGCTATTCGCTGACCGGCAATCGTGCGGCGCTGGACCGCCTGCGCGGCCAGTATTCGCCCTTCATCGCGCGGGCCCGGTCCGCCAATGCGATTCGCGTGGCCCTGGACGACGATCTGTCGGGCGTGGCGGGGGCGGCCGACTTCTCGGGCCTGTCGGTCAATGCCGACACCTTCGTCGGCTGGGTCAATGCGGCCAAACAGGACTTCAGAAAAGAAACGGGCGGGAATCGCCCAGCGACCCCCGCCCGTTGATCAGCAGATCGGTCCCCGCAGGGACCGAGAAGCCTTAGCCGTTGACGGCGTCCTTCAGGGGCTTGGACACGCGGAAGCGGACGGCCTTGGACGCGGCGATCTTGATGGTCGCGCCCGTGGCCGGGTTGCGGCCTTCACGCTCGGCGCGGGCGGCGGTGTCGAAGACGCCCAGGTTCGAGATGCGCACGTCGCCGCCGGCCTTCAGGCTGGCGTGGATGTTCTCGACGATGGCGGTCAGCACCTTGCCGGCGTCGGCCTGCGAGACACCGGCGTCCTTGGCGACGGCGGCGATCAGTTCGGCTTGAGTGGTCATAAGAAACATTTCCAGTGTTAGTCGCCCGATTCAGGGCGAGGACTGGGGGATCAACACGGATTTCGCTCGGTATTGCAAGCGGGTAAAAGGCGCAAAGCCTTATGGGGCGGGGATTATCCGGTTCCGGACGCCCGTTGGAAGCTCTCGACCAGGCTTCCCGCGACCAGTCTCCAGCCGTCCACCAGCACGAAGAAGATCAGCTTGAAGGGCAGGGAGACCACCACCGGCGGCAGCATCATCATACCCATGGACATCAACACGCTGGCCACCACCAGGTCGATCACAAGGAACGGAATAAAAAGAAGAAATCCGATCTCGAAGGCCTTCTTCAGCTCACTGATCATGAAGGCGGGCGTGACCACGCGCAGGGGTAGATCCTGCAGGTTGGTCGGGGCCTCGACGCGGCTCAACCGGGTGAACAGGGCCAGGTCCGAACGGTCCACCTGGGCCAGCATGAAGGTTTTCACAGGTTCCGACGCCGCATCGAAGGCCTGGGGCAGTTCCATCTGCTGATCCAGCAGCGGACGGATGCCCGAATCATAGGCGTCCTGCCAGGTCGGGGCCATGACGATGGCGCTCAGGAACAGGGCCAGGGACACCAGAACCGCGTTCGGCGGCGACTGCTGCATGCCCAGGGCCGTCCGCAGGAGCGACAGGACCACGACGATTCGCACGAAACTGGTGGTCATGATCACGATCGACGGCGCCAGCGACAGCACGGTCATCAGCCCGACCAGCTGCACCACCCGCTGGGTCAGGCCTGCGCCCGTTCCCAGGTCGATGTTCAGCGACGATCCCCCCGCCGCCGCATCCTGGGCGAAGGCCGCCAACGGCCAGGCCAGGCAGACCAGGGTGGTGAACAGCGACAGCAAGGCCGCGCGCTTCAGCTCGGATGCCGCGGGAACCGCGAAGACTTTCTCCCTCCCCCTGCGGGGGAGGGGGGCGGAGCGTAGCGGAGCCGGGTGGGGCGGGCAGGGCGATCCATCGACAGTCCGTGCGGCCTTGCCTTGCCGCCCCCACCCCGTCGCTGCGCGACGCCCCTCCCCCGCAGGGGGAGGGAGAACGCCGGGCCCGCTCACTTGAAGATCTCCGTCTGGCGCGGCTCGATCAGCTCACGCCCTTCGCCCAGCAGGATCAGCCGCTCTTCCTCGTCGATTCGCACAAGGACCAGCCGCCGCGCGGGATCCAGCACCAGGGTCTCGACCACCTGCATCCGCCGCTCGCCGCGCTGGGCGTTCAGCCGGGCCATCAGCTGCGGGGCATAGCGGCGCGCGGCGTAGGCGGCCAGGCCGATCAGACCCAGGGTAAAGGCCAGGCCGAAAACGGCGCGGGCGAGATCGAGGAAATTCATACGCTTAGGGCCCCGCGCTGTCGGCGCTGTTCCCAGAGTCTTAACCACCACGGTTAACGATGGGTTTAGATAACGGCCTGTTAACCATGCAGGCGGCATTTTCTGCCCATCGCGCGCATCTGCGCCACGGGAGATCGCCATGGGCGTCGCCGACATTCCGCTGCTGGGACAGATCAAGGGCCGGCTGGGCTGGCTGGACGAACGCCAGCGGGTCATCGCCTCGAACGTCGCCAACGCCGATACGCCGGGCTTCGTCGGTCGCGACCTGAAACAGCCCACCGACTTCGCCGCCGCTATGCGCTCGGGCGGGGGGCTGCCGATGGTGCGCACGAACAAGGCCCATCTGGCCCCCGCCGTCAGCGCGCCGCGCTTCGACTCCTCCAAGTCGCCGGACTCGGAAACCACGCTCGACGGCAACTCGGTGGTGGTCGAGGAGCAGATGCTGAAGATGGCCGAGAGCCGCATGGCCTATGACGCCGCCATCGGCTTCTACCAGAAATCCATGTCCATGATCCGCATGGCCGCGCGCAAGCCCGGCGCGGGCTGAGACGAAGGACTGAACCATGCCTGATCCCATCCCCCCCTCGAACAGCGCCATGGCGGTGGCGGCCTCGGCCCTCAAGGCCCAGCAGTCGCGCATGCGCGTCATCGCCGAGAACATCGCCAACGCCCAGTCCACGGCGCGCACGCCGGGCGGCGAGCCCTATCGCCGTCAGATCCCGGTCTTCCAGGCGCGCGAGGTCGACGGCGCGACCGGCGTCACCCTGGCCGAGGTCCGGCCGGACGACAGCGATTTCAACATGGACTACGACCCCTCGCACCCGGCCGCCAATGCCCAGGGCTATGTGATGCGGCCCAACGTCAACACCCTGGTCGAGGCCATGGACATGCGCGAGGCCCAGCGCGCCTACGAGGCCAATCTGAACGTCATCGAGACGGCGCGGTCGATGGACAGCCGCACCCTCGACATCATCAAACGCTGAGGACTAGGCCATGAATCCGATGATGGCCGCCCGCGCCTACGCCGCCGTTCAGGGCGGCGCCATGCCCACGGTGGCGCAACCGCCCGCCTCCGGCGACAACGGCTTCGCCGACCTGGTCAAGAGCGCCATGACCGACATGACGCAGCAGTCCAGGGCGGCCGAAACCCAGATGACCCAGTCGATCCAGGGCAACGGCAATCTGATCGATGTGGTGACCGCCCTCAGCTCGGCTGAGGCGTCGCTGGAAACCGTGATCTCCGTGCGCGACCAGGTGATTTCCGCCTACAAGGAAATCATGGCCATGCCGATCTGATCGGCGCGCCTGAGTTCAGAGCGGGCGGCGGCTCAGGCTGACCTGTCCGCCGGCCAAGGCCGTCTGCACCAGCGCGCGCGTCTCCCCCTCCAGCCTCAGCGCCGTCAGCACGCCGGTGGCGTAGGCGCCGGTGTCCAGGCCGATGCGGCGGTGGTCGGCGTGGACGGCTTCCGTCGGCGTATGGCCATGGACGACCACCCGCTCGAACGGGGCGGGATGGTTCAGGAATTCGTGTCGCACCCACATCAACTGCTGCGGATCCTGCTGGTCCAGCGGCACGCCGGGTTCGGCCCCCGCATGGGCGAAGAAATAGTCCCCCAGGGTGAAACTGTAGTCCTGGGCGGCCAGGAAGGCGCGCTGGCGCTCATCGACGGCGGCGTTCAGCGCCTCGCAGGCGGCGGCCCATCCGGCGGCGTCGGTCTTGTCGAACGGCGGGCTCACCCCATACGAGGCCAGGGCCTCGCGACCGCCATAGTCGCACCATCCCGGTCCCATGTCGGGATCGACCAGAAAGGCCTCCATCCGGTCCTCGTGATTGCCGCGCAGGAAGTGCAGCTCGAACAGGCCGCGGCTGCGCAGGCCGGCCAGCAGGTCGATGACTCCCTTCGAGTCCGGCCCCCGGTCGATATAGTCGCCCAGGAAGATCATCAGCTTGCGGCTGGCGGTCGAGGCCTCCAGGTCCGCGATCATCGCCTCGACCAGAGGCGACAACAGGTCCAGACGCCCGTGGATGTCCCCTACCGCCCAGGCCGCCGTGTCCTCCGGAGTCGAGGCCTTGCGGCGTTCGGATTCCAAGGGACGGCGTTTGAACAGTTTGGAGAACATCCCCCTAGATCAGCAACCGCAGGGGGCTTGGCAAGTCTGTCGCCTCAGAAGAAGCGCTCGCCGATGCGGATCGTATCGCCCGGCGCCACCTGGGTCGCCGTCGTCAACGGATAGGCCTGCTCGCCCGTGCCGTCGGCGCGCTTGATATAGACCTGACGGGTATTGGCCCGGTAGGTGAAGCCTTCCGCCGTGGCCACCGCGTTCAAAACCGTCAGATTGTTGGTGTAGGGATATTCGCCCGGCTTGTTGACCTCGCCCAGAATATAGAAGGGGCGGTAGTTCAGAACCTCGGCCGAGACGCGCGGCTCGTTGATATAGCCCTTCTTCAGGGACTCGGCGATTTCGGTCTGGAACTCGGTGATGGTCAGACCGGCCGCCTGGACCTCGCCGATCAGGGGCATGGAGATGCGCCCGCTGCCGCCGACGATGAACTCGCCGGTCAGGGCTTCTTCGCCATAGACGTTGACCCGAACCTTGTCCGCCGCGCCCAGCCGATATTCCGGCACGGTGCGGACCACGCTGGGATCCACGGCCGCATCCGTTAACCCGGCCGCCGCCAGGGGGCCTGACCCGCACGCAGCCAGGGTGAACATCAGGGTGAGCCCCAGAAGAGCCGCGCTCAACCAATTCCGCATGATCATCATCCCTTGCTTCTTTCAAGCATAGCGCAAGCCGCCCGGTGTTTCCAAGGCGATGCATGCGGCGCCGCAGCAAAGATCGGGCCGAAGATGAAAAGACGCTTAATGCGGCCGAAACCAATCTTCTACAGCCCCCCTAAACCGTACTTCTAAGGCTCATATTGATATGGCTCAGGCAGGGTGGTCCCATGAAACAGGGATCGCCCATGTCGATTGTTCGCTCGCCGCGCCGTTCAGGCGTGATCGGCGGCGCTGTCTTCGCCGCCGCCGTCTTCGTTTCCGGAGCCGCTGCGGCGGGACCGCGACCCGCAGGGCCCGCGCACATGCCGGTCGGCCCTGCCGCCGCCGCCCCGGTCGGCTTCCTCGACTTCTGCGAACGCTCGCCCCGCGACTGCGTCGCCCCGGGCGAGCGTGTGAACCTCGCCGAGATGCGCGCCCGCGCCAATTCCCTCTACTGGGCCGGTGTTTTCGGACGCACGGAACAGGTCGCCTCCAGCCGTCCGGCCGCGACACGCGCCGCCTCGAACCCTTCCAACGGCTTCGACTGGAGCCGCGTCTTCCCTCAACGCGCCGCCGCGCCTGCCGTCTCGGATCCGCGTCGCGACGGCGTCGCTGTGGCGATGGAAGACGTCGCCACGCCCGCCGTTGAAGCCGACGCCGTCCAGGGCGATGCGGCCCCGTCAGCCGAGGATTTCGGTCGCGACGTCTCGGCCCGCGTCAGGGATCTGGACCGATCCTGGGCGCGCCCTGCGGCGGTCAAGACCGCCCCGGTCATCGCCCTGTCGGACAGCGACTGGAAGGCGATCAGCGACATCAACCGTCAGGTCAATCGCCATATCCGCAGCGGCTCGGATGCGCGTGTCTACGGCGTCGGCGACTACTGGGCCGTGCCCAACGGAGACCGCGCGCGTGGCGACTGCGAGGACTATGTCCTGGCCAAGCGCCGCGCCCTGGTTCGCGCCGGCTATCCGGTCGGGGCGCTGTCCATCGCCGTGGTCGAGACCCGCTGGGGCGAGACCCACGCCGTGCTTCTGGTGGCCACGGACCGGGGCGACTACGTCCTGGACAATCTGACGGGCCGCATCTCGCGCTGGGATGAGGCGAACTATAAGTGGCGCGAGCGTCAGGCCCCCGGCAAGACGTTCGAATGGGTTCGCATGGCGGGCTGAGGCCGCTTTCCGGAAGATTTCGCGCTCCCGCCCTGATACACTGGCGACGAGCACTGGGTCGAAACGGCACAGGGCGGCCTGGCGCCTTAAGGTTCATCACTCTCCAGGCGGCGTCGTCATCGCGGCGCCGCACTTGCTGTGTGTGGATTGATCGGACGCCCCGCGCGGCCCTGCGTCCCCTCTGCCGGAGCAAGAATGACCATCGACCGCGAAACGCCATCCACGCCGCCGCCCTTCGCCGGACCGCGCCGACCCCGCCCGTCACAGCGGCCCCGTCGTCGTATCCAGCGGATTCACGTGATCGGCCTGGCGCTTTTGGCCCTCGCGCTCGCGGTGGCTGCGGTTCTGGTGTTCCGATCCCAGGGCGCGGCGCGCGGCGCGCCCGCTGTCGTCCGTCCGACCGGACTGGCGCAACAGACCCCGGCCGGCATGCAACAGATGCTGGACACCACCCTGGCGCCGGATGAAATCCGCCCCATCACCCCGGACGAGGCGCGGGCCTTCAACGCCGCGCTGCCGTTCTCGACCCTGCCGATCCTCTCGGCCAAGCCCTTCATCATGCCGGCCGACAAGCTCGAGGACTATGCCCGCGCCCTCGATTGCCTGACCGCCGCCGTCTATTACGAGGCGGCCAGCGAGACGGCGGCGGGCCAGGCGGCGGTGGCCCAGGTCGTGGTCAACCGCATGCGCCACCCGGCCTATCCCAAGACCATCTGCGGCGTGGTCTTCCAGGGATCCGAGCGGGCGACCGGTTGCCAGTTCAGCTTCACCTGCGACGGCGCCATGACCCGTCCCCCTTCGCCCGAGGGCTGGGCCCGCGCCCGTCTGGCCGCCGGCGGCGCCCTGAACGGCTTCGTCGCCTCCGGCGTCGGCATGGCGACCCACTATCATACCGACTGGGTCGCCCCCTATTGGGCCGAGCGTCTGGTCAAGATGCGCCAGATCGGGACCCATATCTTCTACCGCTGGGGCGGAGGCTGGGGCCTGCCGCCCGCCTTCACCGGCCGTCACGCGGGCGTCGAGCCGACGATTGCGAAGATGGCGCTGGTCGCCACGCCGATCGACCCGCTGGAGCTGGACGATCCCTTGCTCGCGCCGCCGCCGCCCGTTGTGGTCACCATGGCTCCGTTGCCGCTCCCCCTGCCGTCGTCGGCGCCGGTTCAGGCCCCGGTCGCACCCAAACCCGCGACGCCGCCGGTTTCGAGCGCGCCGCCCCCGCCGACGGCGGCGCCGGCGCGCCCGACCGTCGAAAACCCGCTGACCGCAGCGCCTGGCGAGCCTCAGCCGCGCCGCCGCTCCCGGATCGCCGCGCCGTCCTGATCCGTCAGCCGCCCCGCGGGAAATTATCGACGGGCGGGGCGCCGAAGTCCTCGGTCCGCCGGGCCTGCTTGCCGATCATGCGACGCCGCGCCGCGCGCAGATCGCGGATCGCCAGCGGGATCAGGGCCCAGGGCTCGACGCAGTAGCGGGTGAACAGCCGACGCGGGTTCTGCACCAGTCGGTAGGCCCATTCGACCCCGGCGCGGCCCATCCAGCGGGGCGCCGGCGTCTGGGTGCCCGCCTCATAGTCGAAGGCGGCCCCGACCGAGAAGATGACGCAGTCGGGCAGGGCGTCGTACACCGCCAGGGTCCACAGCTCCTGGCGCGGCATCCCCATGCCGACAAACAGGATGTGCGGCTTGAACGCCTGGATTTCGGCGACGATCTCGGCGTTGTCGGCCGAGCCGGGCGTGGCGTCGAAGAAGCCGTGGCGGGTGCGGATCTCGGCCCGGGGATAGCGGGCGCCCAGGCGACGCGCCGCCTCTTCGCCCACGCCCGGCTCGCCGCCGACCGACATGACGCGCCATCCCTTGCGGTTGGCCACGCTCCAGAAATGGTCGCGCCAGTCCAGATAGGTGCAGCGATGAAAGCCCCGGCTGTGCAGGCCCAGGGCCCGCGAGAACCAGATCATCGGCGTCGAATCCACCTCGATCATCTCGGCCTTGTCGTAGAAGGGCCGCATCTCGGGATGTTTCTGGATCAGATACAGGCTGTGCAGATTATGGTTGGCGACCAGGCTCTTGCGGCCCTCGGCCACCGCGTCCTGAACGTGGTGCAGCACCTCTTCGGGCTTAACCAGATCGACCAGCTGGCCGAACATATGCACCCGCTCGCGCCGCCGCCGCCGCTTGCGATAGGCCGCGCGGGGGCTGGTGCGACGCTCTGTCGTCGGGGATATCAGGGACGCGTCCGCCATGCTCCATCCATAGGGGACAGGCCTCAAAGCGGGGTAAGCGAACAGGCTTAACGCGCGGAAAACAGGTCCGGTCTCGCCCGCTCGGCCCAGACCCGCAGCGCGCTGACCGCCGCCACGCCCACCCCGTCCGCCATCAGGTCGAACAGATTGGCCGACCGTCCGCTGAGCGCCTGAACCCCCTCGACGCCCGTGCCCAGGGCCAGGGCCAGCAGGGCGGTGCGCCAGACCCCCAGGCCGGGCGCAATCAGGGTCAGGCAGACGGTGATGATGAAGAAGCCGATGGCGTGAGCCGGCTTGTCGGTCAGGCCGAGACCCTCCTCGGCCCCCTGGAAGGGCCCGAGCATGGCGACGAAAAGGATCAACAGCGCCACAAGGGCGCCGCCGCGAAGGACGGTCAGGATCACGGGCGCACCGATCAAGGGGAGGAGAAGGCGCGGAAAACAATCGCCACCCTAGTCGCAGACCCGCCGAATGGCCACCCGCCGGGGGTTGCGGCCGCGCTTGCGAAATAAAACCGACCTCCGACGAAAAATCCCTGTTGACCCCGCCCGGACCCTCCCTTAGAGGTCCGCGCCTTCCCGATGGAAACGCCGCAAGGCGCTGCCGACGGGGCCCAGATGGCGGAATTGGTAGACGCGCTGGCTTCAGGTGCCAGTGGCTTAACGGCCGTGGAGGTTCGAGTCCTCTTCTGGGCACCATATTATAAGCGGCGTCGTGTTTTCGGACACGGCGCCGTTTGCTTTTTGGGCCTATCGCCTCGCGCGCGGCGCTCGGCTGCTTGAGGCCATCTTCGTTTTGGGGCCTACCGCCTCGCGCGCGGCGCTCGGCTGCTTGAGGCCCGTTCGTCTCGCTGTAAGCCGTTTCGTCCCGTCCCCCAGCCGTGTAAGAACCAGACCATGACCGTTTACCTGCACGAAGGCGACCTGCCCGACGACCTGGACCTGGGACCGGACGTCGCCATCGATTCCGAGACCATGGGCCTGCGCTTCCGCCGCGACCCCCTGTGCGTGGTCCAGCTGTCGTCCGGCGACGGAAACGCCCATGTCGTGCGGCTGAACCGCCCCGCCTACGACTGCCCGAACCTGAAGCGTCTGCTGACCGATCCGGCGGTGACCAAGATCTTCCATTTCGGCCGCTTCGACATCGGCATGTTCCTGCTGCACCTGGGGGTCGAGACCCGGCCGGTCTATTGCACCAAGATCGCCTCCAAACTGGCCCGCACCTATACCGACCGCCACGGCCTGAAGGACGTGGTGCGCGAGACGGTCGGCGTCGATCTGTCTAAGGCCCAGCAGTCGTCCGACTGGGGCGCGGCCGAACTGACCCAGGCCCAGCTGGACTACGCCGCCTCGGACGTCCTCTATCTGCACGCCGCCCGCGCCAAGCTGGACATGATGCTGGCGCGCGAGGGCCGCACCGAACTGGCGGCCCGCTGCTTCGACTTCCTGCCGGACCGTTCGGCGCTCGATCTCGCCGGTTGGGACGAGATCGACATCTTCGCCCACAGCTGACCCCGTGACCGCCCCCCGCGACCCTGTCGGACATGAAGGCGACGCCGCCGACGAGGCGCGGGTGGTCCTGGCCGGCGCGCGCTGGCGGGCGCATTCGCGGCGGGTCAAGCTGTTCCGCCGCATCCTGCCGATCATCATCCTGGTGCTGGCGGGCGGCGTCCTGACCTGGACCGTGTTCCGCACCGTCATGTCGGGCGTCGAGCGCAAGGCCAGCCAGGGTCAGGAAGTCCGCCTGGACAAGCCCCTGTTCCACGGCCAGGACGCGCAAGGCCGCGCCTTCACCGTCGGCGCCCAGGGCGCGATCCGCGATCCGGCCACCGGCCATTTCCGCCTGGTCGGCCCGGCGCTGAAGCTGAACCTGGGCGGCCGCAAGGTCACCGAAATGACCGCCGACGGCGGCACCTACAACGAACAGGCCAAGACCGTGACCATCGGTCCGAACGTGCGGATTTCGGACGGCGGCTCCGGCTTCGTCCTGACCACGCCCGAGGCGGTGGTCGACACCTCGACCGGAATCATCACGGGTTCACGGGGCGTTCAGGGCGCCGGCCCTATTGGAACCATCAACGCTTCGTCCTATGCGATCTATGATCAGGGCGAGCGCGTGGTGTTCAAGGGCTCTGGCGACACCAAGATCAGCGGCACCATCAATCCCTCGGGATCAGGCGAATGACGGCGATGACATCGAAAACCCAATACGCCCGGACCGTTGCGGCGCTGGCGGCCCTGACCCTTCTGGCCCTGCCCGCCGTCGGCGACGCCCAGAGTGCGCGCGGCGCCTCCAGCCAGCCGATCGCCTTCGGCGCGGACGACGGCGAACAGACCACGGATCGCATCAGCCTGCGCGGACGCGCGGAAATCACCCAGGGCCAGAACCGTCTGCGGGCCGAGGCCATCACCGCCTTCCGCGACGCCCAGGGCGAGTTCACCCGCGTCGAGGCCACGGGGACCGTCTATTTCGTCACCCCGACCCAGACCATGCGCGGCGACCGCGCCGTCTACACCCTGTCGAACGGCGAGCTGGTCGTGACCGGCAACGTCATCCTGAACCAGGGCAAGAACGTCCTGACCGGCGGTCGGCTGACCTATAACGTCAACACCGACGCGGCGACCATGTCGGGCGCCCCGCGCGGCCAGGGCGCGGGCAGCCGCATCCAGGGCGTCTTCTATCCCAACGGGACGAACTGAGGCTGCGGCCCCGGTCGCGCTGAGCACGGATCACGATTTGGCCCGCAAGGAACTCTCCGCCCTGAACCTGGTCGACCGGTCGGCGGCCCCCCAGCCCGGGGCCGCCGAGCCGGCGGTTCCGGCCGCCGAAAAGGGTCTGCGGGTGCGCAACATCGCCCGCGCCTTCGGCCAGCGCCAGGTCGTGCGCGACGTCTCCCTGACGGTCCAGCGCGGCGAGGTCGCGGGCCTGCTCGGCCCCAACGGCGCCGGCAAGACGACCTGTTTCTACATGATCACCGGCCTGATCCCGCCCGACTCCGGCTCGATCTGGCTGGACGGCGAGGACATCACCGGCCAGCCCATGTACCAGCGCAGCCGCATGGGCCTGGGCTATCTGGCCCAGGAGGCCTCGATCTTCCGCGGCATGACGGTCGAGCAGAACATCATGGCGGTGGTCGAGCTCAACTATCCGCGCGATCAGCTGAAGGCCGAGACCGACCGCCTGCTGAACGAGCTTCACATCGACCATCTGCGTCACGCCCCGGCCACCGGCCTGTCGGGCGGCGAACGCCGTCGGGTCGAGATCGCGCGCGCCCTGGCCGGCCGGCCCTCCTTCATCCTGCTGGACGAACCCTTCGCCGGCATCGACCCCCTGGCCATCGCCGATATCCGCTCGGTCATCCGCTATCTGGCGGGGCAGGGCATCGGCGTCCTGATCACCGACCACAATGTCCGCGAAACCCTGGACATCACCGACCGCGTCTCGATCATCTCGGGCGGCTCGGTCCTGTTCGAAGGCACCGCCGACGAAGCCGTCCACGACCCCGAGGTCCGCCGCGTCTACCTCGGCGAAAACTACGCCTGACTAAGACGCTCTCCTCCCCGTTCGCCTTCGCGCGCGGAGAGGTGACGCCTGCCTCCCTTCTTTCGTCATTCCGGGCGCAGCGCAGCGGAGACCCGGAACCCAGCGGCGCGCGAGAGCGCGAACCTGTCGCGGACTCTGATCTTCAACATCGTGCGGCTTACAGATTTCGCCTTCGGCGCCTCCCCCGGTCCCGCTTCGCGGGCCGGAGGATGACGAGGGGTTCCGGGTCTGCGGGCCAAGCGGCCCTTCGCCCGGAATGACGAAAGAAAGCGAGGTCAGCGCGCACAATGACGCTGCCTCCACCCCAACGATTCCAACACCTTACAAAAATCTCACCCCCCGCTCCTAACCACCCCTCAAACCCCCCGCATAATCTCCCCGGTCTCGTCGCTAGGAGGGCTCGTAAGGCCTGCGACCTTGCGGCGGCGGGAGCGTAGGGATCAGGGGCGGGGGTGGGATTCCCTCGCGCCGCATGACGGTGCATCGGTGGGCTCATCCCGCGCAGAAACGTCGGCGGAGGACACGGGGTTAGGAACCCGGTCGCACTCGGGACGGTCCTTCGCAGGGATCGCCGACCTGACGCAGGCCTTGGGGAAGAGGCATCACAACTGCCGCTTCAATATCCCCGGCCGGCAGAAACACCCTGCGCGCGGAGCGTCTGTCTTCGTCGAAACGGTAAACACTATTCACTCCGGGCGAGGCCCGGCGCTCCGTCCCGCCCTCCACTCGCGATGGGCCTCCAACTTCGCAGCGAAAGCGCGAGGGGGCTTCTGCACACCCGTGTTCCGATATTTGTCGGGCGTTAACCAATAGGCCGGCATTCTGCACAGCAAGTTCCGGGCCAGTTCGGCGCGCGGAGGGGATTTTTCGAACGTGATCGGGCAACGTCTAGAGATCAGACAGGGGCAGGGGCTGGTCATCACGCCCCAGCTGCAGCAGGCGATCAAGCTGCTGCAACTGTCGAACCTCGAGCTCGAGGCGTTCGTCGAGGCCGAGCTGGAACGCAATCCCCTGCTGCAACGCGACGAGCCCGAGGGCGACGGCCCCGAGGCCCCTGACAAGGTCTCCGACGCCGCGTCCGACGGCGAAATGTCCTTCGGCGACGGGGTCGGCCAGGATTCCGTCGCCTCGATGGACGCCGGATCCGACGACGTCTACGGCGACGCCGCCCCCGGCGAACGCACCAGCGACCGCATGACCGACGAGGCCCAGCCCGGCCTGTCCGACTGGTCCAGCGCCGGCAAGGGCGGCCAGGTCTTCGAAGGCGACGGCGAGCGTCCTGACGCCCACGAGCTGACCTTATGGGAGCATCTTCAGGCCCAGGCCTCGTCGGCCGGCCTGTCGCCCGCCGACCACGCCATCGCCCTGACCCTGATCGACGCCACCGACGAGGGCGGCTATCTGCGCGGCGAAATGGCCGAGTTCGCGGACCGGCTGGGCGTCGGCCTGGATCGGATCGAGGCGGTGGTGACCGTCTGCCAGGGGTTCGAGCCGACCGGGATCATGGCCCGTTCGGTGCCCGAATGCCTGAAGCTGCAGCTGATCGAGCGCAATCGTTTCGACCCGGCCATGGGCGCCCTGCTCGATAATCTGGACCTGCTGGCCCGGCGCGACCTGGCGGGCCTGAAGAAGGTCTGCGGCGTCGATGGCGAGGATCTGACCGATATGATCGCCGAGCTGAAGGCCCTGACGCCGCGGCCCGGCGCCGGCTTCGGCGGCGAACCGGCCCAGACCGTCGTGCCCGACGTCCATGTCCGGCCCGATCCCGCCGGCGGCTGGCGGGTCGAGCTGAACGCCGACACCCTGCCGCGCCTGCTGATCGACAAACGCTATCACGGCCTGGTCCAGGCCGGCGCCCGGTCCGACACCGAAAAGACCTTCGTCGCCGACTGCGCCGCCCAGGCCAGCTGGCTGGTCAAGTCGCTGGACCAGCGGGCCAAGACCATTCTGAAGGTCTCGTCCGAGATCGTGCGCCAGCAGGACGCCTTCCTCGCCTTCGGGGTCGAATTCCTGCGGCCGCTCAACCTGAAGACCGTGGCTGACGCCATCGGCATGCACGAATCGACGGTCAGTCGCGTCACCTCGAACAAATATGTCTCGACCCCGCGCGGCGTGTTCGAGCTGAAATTCTTCTTCACCGCCGCCATCCAGTCGGTCGACGGCGCCTCGACCCATTCGGCCGAAGCGGTCCGTCACCGGATCAAGGCGATGATCGACGGCGAGGCCCAGGACGGCGACGTTTTGTCCGATGATCGGATCGTCGAAATCCTTAAGGAGACGGGCATAGATATAGCCCGTAGGACGGTCGCCAAGTACCGGGAAGCCTTGAGGATTCCATCCTCGGTCGAACGCCGCAGAATGCTTAAGACCGCCTGAAGCGTAGCCACAAAACGGTGATCTCGATTGACACCAAATGCGAGTGGGAGCGTTCTATCCGTATGCAAGTCCAAGTCAGCGGCAAGCAAGTGGATGTCGGCGAAGCGTTAGGCTCGCGCATCTCCCAGGAACTCGAAGACGGGGTCGGAAAATACTTCGCCCGCGGCGGTGACGACGCCGAGGTCGTGGTGTCCAAGGACGGCCACAACTTCAAGGTGGACTGTTGGGTCCGCCTCGCGTCGGGCCAGACCCTGGTGACGACCGGCATGGGCGGCGACGCCCATTCCGCCTTCACCGAGGCGCTGGACCGTCTCGAAAAGCGCGTCCGTCGCTACAAGCGCCGGCTCAAGGATCACCACATCGGACCCAAGGGCCTGTCGCCCGAAAAGACTGAAAACGCCGCCCGCGAAGTCGCCCGCAGCATCGTGCTGCGGGATCCCGACAGCGTCGAGGACGACGTCTTCGGCGACACCGGCGAGAACGACGGCCCGCCGCCCGTGGGCATGGTCATCGCCGAGACCGAGCACGAGATCCGCACCATCACGGTCGGTCGCGCGGTGCTCGAGCTGGACATGACCGGCTATCCGGTCGTCCTCTTCCGCAACGCCGCCCACGGCGGCCTCGCGGTGGTTTACCGCCGGCCGGACGGCAATGTGGGCTGGATCGATCCGGAGCGCACCAAGAAGACCAACGGCCATTAGGTTAACGGCCTAGTTTGACATTGTCGCGGGAGCCTCTAAAGGGGCGCCCGCGACTCCCAGTCGCTTATCCAGAGTTGGGCTACCATGGACATCGCAGATCTGCTTGCGCCGAACGGCGTGGTGCTGCGCGGCGGCGCCTCTTCAAAGCGTCAGGCCCTTCACGTCGTCGCCGAAGCGGCCTCCATGGCCCTGGGCGTCGATCAGGGCCGCATCTTCGAAGCCCTGCTTGAACGCGAAGCTCTTGGGTCGACCGGCCTGGGCTCTGGCGTCGCCGTGCCCCACGCCCGTTTGACCGAGATCGATCGAGTCACGGCCGTCTTCGTCCGGCTGGATTCGCCTGTCGCCTATGACTCGGTCGACGATCGTCCAGTCGATCTTCTGCTGGCCCTGTTCGCCCCGCCGAAAGACGGCGCCGAACACCTGCGCGCCCTGGCCGCCGTATCGCGCGCCCTGCGCTCGCCCGAACTCCGCGAGCAGTTGCGCCAAGCTCAGACGACGGACGCCATCAAGGCCCTGTTCGTCAAGGATCAGGCCCCCGCCACGGCGGCCTGATCGTCTGTCTCAGTGAACTGAAACCGGCTCAAGCTCATGCGCCACGGCGGCGGCGAAAGCGGTCTCGCGGTCGAGCATCACCGCCAGCCGTTCTCCGTCTGCGCTATGCACGGCGTACAGCGACTGATTGGGATCAAAGGCGATGTCTTTCATCTCGACCGCCTCTTCCAGCAGATCGGACGCCTTCACCTCGCGCACATAGACGAGGTCGGGCGCGCCCATGCCTGCAAAATCTTCCTTGGTCATCATCGGCGTCATTAGGACCGCCTCCTTCAAATGTACAACGCCCGGATCGCCGGGCGGTTCTAACGGTCGCGCTTTTCAGCCGGCCGTGATGGGAATCCGCCGCACCTGACGCTCGGCCTCGGGCCGGATCAGGTCGACGTGCAGCAGGCCGTGCTCCAGCCGCGCGCCCTGGACCTCAAGTCCGTCGGCGAGGACGAAGCTTCGCACGAAACCCCGTGCGGCTATGCCGCGATGCAGGAAGGCCTGTTCGCCCTTGCCCGCGTCGTCGCGCTTGCCGGCGATGGTGAGCTGCCGCCCGTCCAGGGTGATGGCCAGTTCATCGGGGGCGAACCCGGCGACGGCCAGGCTGATGCGAACGCCGGCATCGCCGATCTGTTCGACATTATAGGGCGGATAGCTCTCGGCTGCGGCCTTGGCGGCGCGGTCGATCAGGGCGCGGGTGTGGTCGAAGCCCAGCAGAAACGGGCTGTCGAAAAGAATGGTGCGGGTCGTCGTCATCTGGGTCCTCGCAAAGCGACCGACCGTCGGCCTCCCGCAATCGGCAAGGCTCCCGGTCACAGATGAAGATGGGGGCGGACAGGGGCGGGATCAACCGTCCCTGTCTGTGGCCTCAGTGGATGGCTTCGCCATGCTGGGTATAGTCCAGCCCCTCAACCTCTTCGTCCTTGGTGACGCGCAGGCCGGTGGTGAACTTGCAGATCATCAGCACCACGAAGGTGCCGACCGCGCTCCAGACGATCGCGCCCCCCAGGCCGATCGCCTGCTTCCACACGGTCGCGCCTTCGGACAGGGCGTTGATGCTGGTGGTGGCGAAGACGCCGGTCAGCAGGGCGCCGACGATGCCCCCGACCCCGTGCACCCCGAAGGCGTCCAGGCTGTCGTCGTACTTCAGCGCGTGCTTCAGCCAGACGGCGCCCGCGTAGCAGGCAGGGCCCGCGATCAGGCCGATGAAGAAGGCGCCCTTGGGATCGACAAAACCTGCGGCGGGGGTGATGGCCACCAGGCCGCCGACGACGCCCGACAACAGGCCCAGCAGGGTGGGGCGCTTGCGGTCGAACCATTCGATGGTCATCCAGCTCAAGGCCGCAGCCCCGGCGGCCAGAATGGTGTTGAAGGCGGCGGTGGCGGCCAGCGCATCGGCCGCGCCCGCAGATCCGGCGTTGAACCCGATCCAGCCGACCAGCAGCAGCCCGGTGCCGATGGCGCTGTAGACCAGATTGGCGGGGGCCATGTTGTCGCGGCCGAAGCCGTGGCGCGGTCCCAGCACAAGGGCGCAGACCAGGCCGGCGACGCCCGCGCTGACGTGGACGACCGCTCCGCCGGCGAAGTCCAGCACCCCCAGCCCGCCCAGATAGCCGCCGCCCCAGACCTGGTGACAGATCGGCGCATAGACGATCAAGTGCCACAGGGCGAAGAACAGCAGGCTGGCCGAGAACTTCATCCGCTCGGCGAAGGCGCCGGCGATCAGGGCCGGGGTGATGATGGCGAAGGTCATCTGGAAGCTGACGAACAGCAGCTCCGGCAGGCCGGGCAGCAGACTGTGCGCCGTCTGCATCGTGACCCCGTTCAGGAAGGCCGCCTCGACCCCGCCGACGAAGCCGTTGATCGCATCCGGTCCCTTGCCGAACGACAGGCTGTAGCCGACCAGGAACCACAGCACCGAGACGATGGCGAAGGCCGCCGCCGACTGGGCGATGACGCTGATGATGTTCTTCTTCCTGACCATGCCGCCATAGAACAGCGCCAGACCCGGCAGGGTCATCAGCAGCACCAGAGCGGTGGACGTCAGGATCCAGGCGGTCGCCGCATTGTCGATCACCAGGGGCGCCTGATGCGCCAGCAGGGGCGCGGCGGCGGCTGGAGAGGCGACCGCCGCCCCGACTAAGGCGACGGCGGAAAAGGCGGCGGTTCGGGTCATTTCAGGCGTCTCGGGGAGGAGAGGTAAGGAACGGCTCAGGCTGAAGTCTTAAGCCGTTCCTCCGCCCTGACAATGTCCGTGAGCGGCAGTATCCGCACGAAACGGTCCAGCGTGGCTTCCCAGTCGCCCAGCAGGCGCCGCGCAAGGGGAGAACCCGTCGCCCCGAAGTGGGCCTCGACCAGGCCGCGCAGCCGTTCGGCCGCCGCCGTGTCGATGTCGGCCACTCCGGCCAGGTCGCCGTTCAGAGCCCGTTCGGCGAAGCCGGGCTGGTCCAGTACGAAAAGCTCGCCGCCGCTCATGCCCGCCGCCAGGTTCCAGCCGACCCCGCCCAGCACCACCACCCGACCGCCGGTCATATATTCGCAGCCGTGCGCGCCCAGACCTTCGACCACCGCCTCGGCGCCCGAGTTGCGCACCGCGAACCGCTCGCCCGCCGCACCGGCGACGAACAGCCGACCCGAGGTCGCGCCATACAGGGTGGTGTTGCCGCAGATCAGCTGATCCTCGCGCCATTCAGGCGTGCGGACCGAGATCTCGGCGCCCGAGAGGCCCTTGCCGACATAGTCGTTGGCCTCGCCCGTCAGATGCAGTTCCAGCCCCTTGGCGGCGAAGGCGCCGAAGCTCTGGCCGGCGATGCCTTCCAGACGCAGCTTCAGACGACCGGCCGGCCCTTGCGCGCCAAACCGTCGCACGATGGCGGACGACACGGCGGCGCCGACGGTGCGCTGGGTGTTGTTCAACGGATAGGACAGTTCCAGCGTCTGGCCGCGATCCAGGAACCGGACGGCGTCCTTCAGCACTCGGGCGTCCAGGCTGTCGGCGATGGGCTTGCGAACCTTGTCCGCCCATTTGCCGGCCGCACCCTCGTCCACCCGAACCAGCAGGGGGTTGAGGTCCAGGTCGTCCAGGTGCGAACCGCCGCGCCGGACCTGACGCAACAGGTCGGTGCGGCCGATGATCTCGTCCATCGTCCGGGCGCCGATCGAGGCCAGGATCTCGCGCGTCTCCTCGGCGATGAAGGTGAACAGGTTGACCACCTTGTCCGGGGTGCCGGTGAACTTTTCGCGCAGCCGCTCGTCCTGGGAACAGACGCCGACGGGGCAGGTGTTCGAATGGCACTGACGCACCATCAGACAGCCCATGGCGATCAGGGCGGCGGTGCCCACGCCGTACTCCTCGGCGCCCAGCATGGCGGCGATGACCACGTCGCGGCCCGTGCGGACCCCGCCGTCGGTCCGCAGCGTCACCGAGCCGCGCAGATTGTTCAGCGTCAGCACCTGATGGGCTTCGGCCAGGCCGATCTCCCACGGCAGGCCGGCATGCTTGATCGAGGTCTGGGGCGATGCGCCGGTGCCGCCGTTGTGGCCGGCGATCAGGATGGCGTCGGCGTTGGCCTTAGCCACCCCCGAGGCGATGGCCCCGATACCCGAGGCGGACACCAGTTTCACCGTCACCTTGGCGTCGGGATTGATGGCCTTCAGATCATAGATCAGCTGGGCCAGGTCCTCGATCGAATAGATGTCGTGGTGCGGCGGTGGGCTGATCAGGGTGGTGCCGGGCACGGCGTGGCGCATCCGCGCGATGAACTCGGTCACCTTGAAGCCAGGCAGTTGCCCGCCCTCGCCGGGCTTGGCGCCCTGGGCCACCTTGATCTCGATTTCGCGGCATTGGTTCAGATATTCGGCCGTGACGCCGAACCGGCCCGAGGCGACTTGCTTGACCGCCGAGTTGGCGTCGTCGCCATTGGCGCGCGGGTGATAGCGTTCCGGATCCTCGCCGCCCTCGCCCGAGACCGAGCGGGCGCCGATGCGGTTCATGGCGATGTTCAGCGTCTCGTGCGCCTCGGGGCCAAGCGCGCCCAGGGACATGGCCTGGGTCAGGAAGCGGCGGCGGATGTCCGACACGCTCTCGACCTGATCGACCGGAATGGCGACGCCCTCGCGGAAGTCCAGCAGGTCGCGCAGGGACAGATCCGGCTGATTGCGGACGGCCTCGGAGAACTGCTTGAAGCGGCGATAGTCGCCCCGGTTGCAGGCGTCCTGCAGCAGGTGGATGGTCTTGGCTTCGTGGGCGTGGGCCTCGCCGCCCGACCGGATCTTGAAGAAGCCGCCGATGGCGGGCGAGGGAAGGGCCTCGCCCCAGGCGACCTTGTGCCGCTTCATCGCCGCCTGCTCCAGACCGGCTAAACCGATGCCGGAGATGCGCGACGGGGCGCCGGGGAAGAACTCGGCCGTCAGGGCGCGCGACAGGCCCAGCACCTCGAACTCGCAGCCGCCGCGATAGGCGGAGATGACGCTGATCCCCTTGCGCGCCAGGGTTTTCAGCAAGCCCGCCTCGATGCCGTGCTTGTAGTTCAGGCAGGCGTCGCGCAGCGTCAGGCCGGGATACAGGCCGCGATCCAGACGCTCCTGGAACAGGTCCTGGGCCAGCCAGGCGTTGACGGTGGTGGCGCCCACTCCGACCAGGACCGCGAAACCATGCGGATCAAGCGTTTCGGCCGTGCGGACGACGATCGAGCAATAGGTGCGCAGGCCCGCACTGGTCAGCCGGCCGTGAACCCCGGCCGTGGCCAGGATCATCGGGGCGGCCAGACGGGTCGCCGAGCCTTGCTGATCGGTCAGCACGATCAGGGCCGCGCCGTCGCGGGCGGCGGCCTCGGCCTCGTCCATTATCCGGTCCAGCGCCGCGCGCAGGCCGGCGCCGGCGCGGGCGCCCTCGGACGGCGTGTCATAGCTGCAATCGATGACCACGGTCGAACCGGCGCCGACGGTCGCGACCATCCGCTCGTACATGCCGTTGGTCAGAACCGGGCTGTCCAGCACGAAGACGTCGGTCTGGGCCTCTTCCTGGGCCAGGATGTTGCCCAGGTTCTTGAACCGCGTCTTCAGGCTCATCGCCCCCGCTTCGCGCAGGGGGTCGATGGGTGGGTTGGTGACCTGGCTGAAGTTCTGGCGGAAATAGTGGCTCAGCGGACGCGGCAGGGCCGACAGAACCGCCGGCGGGGCGTCGTCCCCCATGGAGCCGACAGCCTCCTTGCCGTCGCGCACCAGGGCGTCCAGCAGCAGGTCCAGATCTTCGCGGCTGTAGCCGGCGGCGATCTGGCGGCGCGTCAGGTCCTCGCCCGAGGCTGAGCGGGGCTCTGGTCCGGGGCCGATGATCGGCTCCAGATCGACCATATTGCCCAGCCAGTCTGTATAGGGGTGGGCGGCGGCCAGGGCGTCGATGGCCTCGTGCTCGTCGTACAGACGGCCGTGCTTCATATCGACGGCGATCAGCTTGCCGGGACCGATGTGCAGGCGGCGCTTCACCCGGCTCTCGGGGATCGGCACCAGCCCGGCTTCGGATCCGGCCATCAGCAGGCCGTCCACGGTCTCGACCGCGCGCAGGGGACGCAGGCCGTTGCGGTCCTTGCCCGCCACGATCCAACGGCCGTCGGCGGCGCAGATGGCGGCCGGGCCGTCCCACGGCTCCATCACCGCGTTGCAATAGGCGTAGAAGGCGCGGTGCGCCTCGGGCATGACCACGTCGTCCTTGGCCCAGGCCTCGGGGATCAGCAGGGCCTTGGCCATCGGCGCGGGGCGCCCGGCGTGGACCAGCACCTCCATGACATTGTCCAGGGCGGCCGAGTCCGACCCGCCCGGCTGGACCACCGGCTTCACCTCGCGGTCACGGTCGCCGAAGGCCTGGGCGGCCATGCGGATCTCGTGCGACTTCATCCAGTTGAGGTTGCCCTTCAGCGTGTTGATCTCGCCGTTGTGGGCCAGCATGCGGAAAGGCTGAGCCAGCTTCCATTCGGGGAAGGTGTTGGTCGAATACCGCTGGTGGAAGACGGCGTAGGCCGAGACGAAGCGCGGATCCTCCAGGTCGGGGTACAGGTTCCCCAGCAACTCGGCCCGCACCATCCCCTTGTAGGCGATGGAGCGCGCGGACAGGGTGCAGATATAGACGGCGGCCAGGTTCTCGGTCTTGACCGTCTTCTCGATGCGGCGGCGGCACAGATACAGCTCGCGCTCCAGCGCCTCGCCGTCCAGCGGCTGGCCGGCGTCGTCCAGCGGCGGGGCCAGCATGATCTGTTCGATCTCGGGCCGGGTCGCGCCGGCCTTGGTCCCCACGACCGACAGGTCGATGGGCGTCTGGCGCCAGCCATAGATCCAGAAGCCGCCGCGCAGGGCCTCGGTCTCGACGATGGCGCGGGCGCGGTCCTGGGCGCCCAGGTCGGTGCGCGGCAGGAACACCTGGCCGACGCAGATCGGGCCTGGACGCAGCGACTGGCCGATCGAGGCCACCTGGTCGGCGAAGAAGCCCTGCGGCAGTTCGCACATGACGCCGGCGCCGTCGCCTGACAGGCCGTCGGGATCGACCGCGCCGCGGTGGGCCACGGCCTTCAGGCTGCGGATCGCATATTCGACCACGTCGCGACGCGGCGTGCCGTCAATGGAGCAGACCAGGCCCACGCCGCAGGCGTCGCGCTCCGACGCGCGATCATAGGCGTGGCCGGCTTCCAGGCGGTCGCGGGTCTCTTCGTACTTATCAAGCCATTGGGTCATGCCGCGACCTCCTCGGTGCGGGTCTTCAGGTAACGGTCGATCTCGGCGGCGGCGTCCTGGCCCTCGCGCACGGCCCAGACCACCAGCGAGGCGCCGCGCACCGCGTCGCCGGCGGCGAAGACGCCGGGCAGGCTGGTGGCGAAGCTGACGGAGCCGACCTTGATGGTGCCGTCGTCGCGCAGGCGCAGATCGGGCTCATGCGCGGCAAACGGCTCGGGCGAGAAGCCCAGGGCTTCGATGACGATGTCGGCCGGAATGTCGAAGTCGGCGCCGGGGACGGGCACGATGTCGCGCCGCTCGCCAGGAGCCGCCTCGGTCAGTTGCATCCGCGCGGCGCGAACGCCGGTGACGGTGTCGCCTTGCGACAGCAGGGCCTTGGGCGCGCCCAGCCATTCGAAGACGACGCCTTCTTCCTCGGCGTTGACCACCTCGCGGGCCGAGCCCGGCATGTTCTCGCGGTCGCGACGATACAGGCAGGTGACGCTGGCCGCGCCCTGACGGATGGCCGTGCGGACGCAGTCCATGGCTGTGTCGCCGCCGCCGATGACGACCACCCGCTTGCCGCGCGCCTCGTGCCAGCCGTCTTGCTCGGCGTCGCCCAGGTCGCGCCGGTTCTGATGCGTCAGATAGGACAGGGCCGCCACGGTCGAATCCGGCCCGCGCCCCGGCGCCGACAGGATGCGGGGCTGATAGACGCCCATGGCCAGCAGGACCACGTCATGGCGCTCGCGCAGTTCGAGCAGGGTCACGTCCTTGCCGACCTCGCAGCCCAGCACGAACTGAACGCCGCCGTCGATCAGACGGTCCACGCGCCGCTGCACCACGTGCTTCTCCAGCTTGAAGCCGGGGATGCCGTAGATCAGCAGGCCGCCGGCCCGGTCGTGGCGGTCATAGACGGTGACCTGATAGCCTTCACTGCGCAGACGGTCGGCGGCGGCCAGACCGGCCGGGCCGGCGCCGACGATGCCGACGCTCTCGCCGCGTTCGGCCGCCGGACGGATCGGCTCGACCCAGCCGTTGGCGAAGGCCTGATCACCCAGCCAGGCCTCGACCGAGCCGATGGTGACGGCGTCCCAGCCGGACTGGTTCAGCGTGCAGCCGCCTTCGCACAGCCGGTCCTGCGGACAGATGCGGCCGCAGATTTCGGGCATGGTCGAGGTCAGGGACGCCACACGCCAGGCTTCACGCGGCTCGTTCTCGGCCGACAGGCGCAGCCAGTCGGGGATGTTGTTCTGAAGCGGGCAGGCGTTCTGGCAGAAGGGCACGCCGCAGTCGGTGCAGCGCGACGCCTGTTTCTCGGCCGTCTCGGTCGAGGGCGGAATCGTGATCTCGCCGAAACCGCGCGCGCGCAGTTCGGCTGAGGCCTTCGAGAGGCGGCGTGGTTCGACGACGAAAGTCCCGCCTTGCTTCAGGGTCTTATGCATGCCGCGCATATGCCGCAAATGGCGTGGTCCGCGCAATTACCGTTTGCGTGACGGGGGCTAAAGATGACTAAATTGCAAAAATAATCCCGTGTTGACGGCATGGGAATGAAATCGTTGCGCGGTTTTTCGGGTTCCGCACAGCAAATCCTGGCTCTTCAGGGCCGCGTCTGGCCCTGACCGCGCACCACATATTTGTAGGTCGTGAGTTGTTCCGCCCCAACCGGGCCGCGGGCGTGCAGCCGGGCGGTAGAGATGCCGATCTCGCCGCCGAAGCCGAACTCGCCGCCGTCGGCGAACTGGGTCGAAGCGTTGATCAGCACGATGGCGCTGTCCACCCGCGCCGCAAACCGTTCGGCGGCCTGGGCGTCGGTGGTGAGGATGGCCTCGGTATGGCCCGAGCCGTAGCGCGCGATATGGTCTGTCGCCGCGTCCAGACCATCGACGATCCGAACCGACAGAATGGCGGCGAGATATTCGGTGGTCCAGTCGGCCTCGACGGCGGGTTTCATCTGGGGAACCAGGGCGACGGCCTCGGCGTCGCCGCGCAACTCACATCCGGCGGCGATCAGATCGGCGGCGACCGGGGGCAGCAGGCGTTCGGCCCCCGCGCGATCCACCAGCAGGGTTTCGGTCGCGCCGCAGACGGACACCCGTCGCATCTTGGCGTTCAGGACGACGGCGCGCGCCGTTTCCAGGTCGGCCGCCTCATGCAGATAGGTGTGGTTCAGGCCTTCCAGATGGCTGAGCACCGCCGTCTTGGCCTCGGCCTGAACCCGGGCGACCAGGCTCTTGCCGCCGCGCGGAATGATGACGTCGATTGCGCCGTCCAGGCCGGTCAGCATCAGGCCGACGGCTTCGCGGTCCGGCGTATCGACCAGTTGGATCGCATCGGCGGACAGGCCGGCCTCGGCCAGGGCTTCGGCGATCAGGGCGGCAATGGCCAGGGACGACTGGAGACAGTCGGAACCGCAGCGGAGGATGGCCGCATTCCCAGAACGGACGCACAGGGCGGCGGCGTCGGCGGTGACATTGGGCCGGCTTTCGTAGATTACGCCCAGCACGCCGATGGGGGTGCGAACCCGGGCGATGTCCAGGCCGTTGGCGGGCGTCCAGCGTTCGGTCTCGACGCCCAGGGGGTCGGGGACGGCGGCGATGGTCGTCACGGCCTGCGCCATGCCGGCGATGCGGGCGGGCGTCAGCGACAGCCGATCGATCAGGGCTTCGGTCATGCCGTTGGCGCGCGCGGCGTCCACGTCACGGGCGTTGGCCGCCAGAATGTCGGCTTCGGCGGCGGCAAGTTTTTCAGCCAGGATCTCCAGCACGCGCGTACGGCCGGCCGCAGGAGCGTCGCGCAGTTGGGCGGCGGCGGCGCGGGCGCGGCGGCCTCTTTCCAGCATCTGGGTCTTAACGTCGGTCATCGGTCGTCCAAAACCATGTCGTCGCGGTGGATCAGAACCGAGGGCCCGCGATAGCCCAGGGTCGTCTCGATCTCGTCGCTGCGGCGCCCCCGGATGCGGGCGGCCTCGTCAGCGGCATAGGCGGCCAGGCCGACGCCGACCGCCCGGCCTTCGGCGTCGGTCAGGCGCACGCAGTCGCCTTTTTCAAAGTCGCCGGCCACCGCCGTCACCCCTGCGGGCAGCAGGCTCTTGCCCGCTCTCAGCGCGGCGACGGCGCCGGCGTCCAGCGCCAGGGATCCCGCCGGCGACAGACTGCCGGCGATCCACTGCTTGTAGGCGGCCATAGGGCCGTCGGGAGCGGTGATCAGGGTGGCCCGCCCGCCCGCCCGGACAGCGTTCAGCGGCGATAGCGTCTGGCCCGAGGCGATGATGGTGGCGCAACCGGCCGAGCGGGCGATCTGGGCCGCCGCCAGCTTGGTCGCCATGCCGCCGGTCCCGACCCCGGCCTGAGCGTTCGCGCCGCCGCCCATGGCCATGATATCGGGGCTGAGGCTCTCGATGAGCGGCAGATGGGCAGCCTTGGGATCGCGGCGCGGATCGGCGGTGTAGAGACCGTCCACATCCGACAGCAGGATCAACAGATCGGCCCGCGCCAACTGGGCCGTGCGCGCCGCCAGCCGGTCGTTGTCGCCATAGCGGATCTCTTCCGTCGCAACGGTGTCGTTCTCGTTGACGATGGGGATGACCCCGTGGCCCAGTAGGGCCTCGACCGTGGCGCGGGCGTTCAGCCAGCGACGGCGGCGTTCCGTGTCGTCGCGCGTCAGCAGCACCTGGCCCACGACCAGATCGTGGGGCGCCAGGGCCTCGGACCATGCGGCCATCAGCAGGGACTGACCGACCGAGGCGGCCGCCTGTTTATCCTCCAGTCGGATCCCCAGGTTTGGCAGACGGCCCCGCCCCAGGGCGATGGAGCCGGACGAGACGACGATGACCTCGCGCCCCTGCGCCTTCAAGGTCGCCAAGTCACGGGCCACGGCCGCCAGCCAGTCGTGCGTCGGCCGCCGCGTCTCGACGTCGATCAGCAGCGAGGATCCGATCTTGACCACGACCCGGCGCGCCGCCTCCAGCGCGGAAGCGGCGTCCGGGCGCGGGGCTGGGGAGGCGACCTGGGACATGAAGGTTTCTCTAACGCGGCTGTTCGGGCTTGTCTCTTGCCGTGTCGGCCGTCACAGCAGGCGAATGATGGAATCCCTTTCCCCGATCGCTGCGGGCGCCCTGGGCAGTCTTGCGGCGGGCATGATGACGGCGGTGGGCGCCGTGCCCATGCTGTTCCTCAAGAAGCCGAGCGAGCAGACCCAGAGCGTCCTGCTGGGCTTCGCCGCCGGGGTCATGCTGGCGGCCTCGTTCTTTTCGCTGATCATTCCCGGCGTGGACGTGCTCCAGGCCGGCGGCGCTTCCCAGGCCTGGGCGGCGGGAACAATGGCGGCGGCGGTGCTGATCGGGGCGACGGCTATCGGTCTGATGAACCGGTTCGCGCCGGTGGACATGCTGGCCATCGGCCCGGCCCAATCGAAACATCTGGCCCGCCGGATCTGGCTGTTCATCATCGCCATCACCCTGCACAACTTCCCCGAAGGCGCGGCTGTGGGCGTCAGTTTCGGTGGTGGCGACATGCACCAGGGGCTTGCGACGGCCCTGGGGATAGGCATCCAGAACATGCCTGAAGGCCTGGCGGTCTCGGCCGCTATGGCTTCGCTGGGCTACGGTCGTGGGCCCGCCTTCCTGGGCGCGCTTGCCTCGGGTCTGGTCGAGCCTGTCGGTGGTCTGATCGGGGCCGGCGTCGTAGGGATGCTGCCCGGCGCCCTGCCCTGGGGCTTGGGTCTTGCCGCCGGCGCGATGATCTATGTCGTTACCGCCGAGATCATTCCGCAGACCCGTGAACAGTCCAAGGGTGACAGCTCGATGATCGGGCTGATGATCGGTCTGGTCGGTATGATGTTCCTGGACATAGCCCTGGGTTGAGCCGCCTGTCGTGGTCGACGTTGGGGCAGTTACATCATTTACATCCGACGCGGGTCTGGACGGCGCCCGTCGCCAGAGGTTAGGCCACGAACTCGTAGTCTGGTCTTCCCCGCCTGAACTTCCCGAAGGAGCGCCCCATTAAGACGCGACCTATAAAGCCTTCGGCTTCCCGTCGAAACTTCTTGTCTGGCCTGGGGCTTCTCGCCCTGATGGGCGCCGGAGTCTTCCCCATGCCTGTTTCCGCTGAAATCTCGCGCACCGTTCAACGTCACCGCCAGAGGATCGAGGATCTGATCGCGGCGATGACGGTCGAAGAGAAGGCGGGGCAGCTGAACCTGTTGGCCGATCCGTTCCGCTGGATGCCGACCGCGGTCAACCCGTTGGACGGCACGGGCGACCCCGCGCGCGTCACCGCCATGATCCGCGAAGGCAAGGTGGGCTCCCTGTTCAACGGCATCGGCGCCGAGACCGGCCGCCGTATCCAGCAGGTGGCGGTTGAGGAGTCGCGTCTGAAAATTCCGCTGCTGTTTGCGGCGGACGTGATCCACGGCCTGTCCACCATCTTCCCCGTGCCCCTGGCCGAGGCTGCGGCTTTCGACACCGACTTGGCGCGCCGCACCGCGCGTGCGGCGGCGGTAGAGACGGCCGCCTCGGCTGTCCACCAGACCTACGCCCCCATGGTGGACGTGGCGCGCGACCAACGCTGGGGCCGCAATGTCGAGGGCGCCGGCGAGGACGTGCTGCTGAACAATCTGCTGGCCGCCGCCCGGGTGCGCGGCTTCCAGGGCGACAAGGGTCTGGACGATCGCGACGCCGTCCTGGCCACCGCCAAACACATGGCCGCCTATTCGGGCGCCATTGGCGGGGTCGAGTACAACACCACCGACATGAGCGAACAGACGCTGCGCGGGGTCTATCTGCCGCCGTTCAAGGCCTCGGTGGACGCCGGCGCCCTGTCGATCATGAGCGCCTTCAACGACGTGAACGGCGTGCCCGCATCGGGCAGCCGCAAACTGCTGACCGACATCCTGCGCGGCGAATGGGGTTTCGAAGGCTTCGTCGTCTCCGACTACACCTCTGAACAGGAGCTGGTCGCCCACGGCTTCGCCGAGGACGGCCGCGACGCCGCGCGTATTGCTTTCAACGCCGGTGTCGATGTGTCGATGGTCTCGGGCCTCTATCTCGAACACCTGCCCAGCCTGGTGGCGAGCGGCGAGGTGTCGATGGCTCGGCTGGACGAGGCGGTGCGCCGCCTTCTGACGACCAAGGCGGCCCTCGGTCTGTTTGACGACCCGTATCGGGGCACGGACCCCGTGCGTGAAAAGGCCGTGGTCGGGTCGCGCGAACACATCGATCTGTCGCGCGAGGCGGGCCGCAAGGCTGTGGTGCTGCTGAAGAACGACAACCAGATCCTGCCGCTGAACAAGAACCAGAAGATCGCCCTGGTCGGGCCCTTTGCCGACGACGTGGACAATGTCTGGGGACCGTGGACCATCTGGGGCGCGCCTGAGCGCCGGGTGTCGCTGGAGGCCGGTTTCCGCGCCGCCATGACCGATCCGCAAGGCCTGACTGTCGCGCGCGGCTCGGGTATTGAGACCCCGCTGGACGGCGGCATCGAAGAGGCCATTCGCGCCGCCGCAAACGCCGACGTCATCGTCCTGGCCATCGGCGAGAGCCAGAAGATGTCCGGCGAGGCCCAGTCGCGCACCGAGATCGTCGTCCCGGCCCCGCAACAGGCCCTGGTCGACGCCATGGCCGCCACCGGCAAGCCCATGGTCATCCTGCTGCGCAACGGGCGAGCCCTGGCGCTGGAGGGCAATGTCAAGAACGCCCAGGCCATCGTCGTCACCTGGTTCCTGGGCGAGCAGATGGGCAACGCCGTCGCCGACGTCCTCTTCGGCGATCACGGCCCTTCGGCCCGCCTGCCGATCAGCTTCCCGCACAAGTCGGGCCAGCAGCCCTATTCCTACGACCACAAGAACACCGGCCGGCCGGCCAATCCGGACCTGCCGATCGAGGAATACAAGGCCCGCTATCGCGAGACGACCAATACGGCCCTGTATCCGTTCGGCTATGGCCTGACCTATGGCGAGGTGGCCTATGGTCCGGTCCAGATGGCGAGCGATCAACTGGCCTGGGCCGGGACGCTGGACGTGGCCGTGACCGTCATCAACCAGGGCGCCCATGTCGCCGAGGAGCTGGTGCAGCTCTATATCCACGACCGGGTCGCCAGCCTGACCCAGCCGGGGCGGCTGTTGAAGGACTTCAAGCGGGTGACGCTGCGGCCGGGCCAGAGCGAGACGGTGCGCTTCAGCCTGAACGCCCGCCAGCTGGGCTTTATCGGCGAGGACAACACCTATCGGATCGAGCCGGGCCTGTTCGATCTGTGGCTGGCGCCCCATGCTCAGGGCGGTTCGACGGCCCAGTTCCGGCTGGTCGGCCCGGCTTAGGATGCGGATGGTCGTTGACCCGGCGCACGGCAGGGCTTAACGACCCCGCCGTTTGTCTCCGGCCTCCGTTTGGGCCGGATTCGTGTGTAGGAGCGCGCCCATGACGACCAAGATCCTTCCGGGCGCCACGGGCGTCCTCGCGCTCGCCGACGGCACGGTCCTGCAAGGGATCGGCGTCGGCGCTGTCGGATCGGCCCTGGGCGAGGTGGTCTTCAACACCGCCATGACCGGCTATCAGGAGATCCTGACCGACCCGTCCTACATGAGCCAGATCTTGGCCTTCACCTTCCCGCACGTCGGCAACACCGGCACCAATGTCGAAGACATCGAACAGATGGGCGGCGGTTCGGACACCTCGGCGCGGGGCGCCATCTTCCGTGACGTGCCGACTGATCCGGCCAACTATCGTTCGGACTCGAGCTTCGACGACTGGATGAAGCGGCGCGGCGTGGTCGGTCTGGCCGGCGTCGACACCCGCGCCCTGACCAAGATCATCCGCGACAAAGGCGCCCCCCACGCGGTCATCGCCCATAATCCGGACGGCCAGTTCGACCTGGAGGCCCTGGTCGCCCAGGCGCGGGAATGGACCGGCCTTGTCGGCCTGGACCTGGCCAAGCCCGCCTCGACGCTTCAGGCGTTCGAATGGGACGAGGGTCTGTGGGAATGGCCGGAGGGCCACCCCAAGACCCAGGGCCGCAAGGACGTCGTGGTCATTGACTATGGGGTGAAGCGCAACATCTTGCGCGCCCTGGCCTCGACAGGCGCCCGGATCACCGTGGTGCCGGCCACGACGACGGCGGAAGAGGTTCTGGCCCGCAATCCCGACGGCGTCGTCCTGTCGAACGGGCCGGGCGATCCGGCCGCGACCGGCGAATACGCCGTGCCGGAAATCCAGAAACTGGTCGCCAGCGGCAAGCCCCTGATGGGCATCTGCCTGGGTCACCAGATGCTGGCCTTGGCCCTGGGCGCGAGGACGGTGAAGATGGAACAGGGCCACCACGGCGCCAACCATCCGGTCAAGGATCTGACCACCGGCAAGGTCGAGATCGTGTCGATGAACCACGGCTTTACCGTCGATCGCGACAGCCTGCCCGACGCCGTGACCGAAACCCACGTCAGCCTGTTCGACGGCACCAACTGCGGCATCGCCGTCAAGGACAAGCCGATCTTCAGCGTCCAGCACCACCCCGAGGCCTCGCCCGGCCCGGCCGACAGCCTGTACCTGTTCGACCGGTTCGCCGATCTGATGGGACCGCGCTGACGCCATGAAACAGGGGGCGGTCCGGTCGAACTATCTGGACTGGCTGGCCCAGGCGCTGGAGGTCGGACGCGAGATCACGCCCTTGCCCGACGGCGACGCGGTGGTCGGCTACGCCACCGGGTATGACGCCGCCGACATTGCGCCGTTCGTGCTGTCGCTGCGGGCGGTGTTCGACGGGCCCGTCGCCCTCGTGGTTGATGCGAATCCTGACCTGCGCGCCTTCCTGGCCCGGAATGACGTGATCGCCGTCGATGCCCCGGTCTGGCGCGGTTGGGCGCCCCATCCGGTGATGCAGAGGTTCGTCGCCTTCGCCGGCCTGCTGGGCGACCGGCCCGGCGCCGCCCTGGCCTGCGATGTGCGCGACGTGATCTTCCAGGCCGCGCCGTTCGCGCCCGCTCCGGTGGGATTGGAAGCCTTCATCGAGGCCGAGGCGCCGCTCTGCGACCACGCCTTCAACATGAAGTATCTGCGCGCCCTGTTTGGCGAGGCGCAGGCGCGACAATTGGGCGGCCAAGCCTGCCTCTGTGTCGGAACGGTCCTGGGGCCGCGGCCCGAGGTGGCGCGGCTGTCGCGGCTGATCCTGTCTCTGGCGGCGACGCCCCGGTCCGAGATCGGCGGGGCCTTCGGCGCCGACCAGGCCGCCTTCAACATGGCGATCCACCAGGGACTGACGGCGGCGGCTATCCAGCCGAATTACGGCCGGGTGGCGACCCTGGGCCTCACGCCCGGTGATCGCTTGGCCTTCCAGGATGGCAGGGTGGTCAATCCAGACGGTACGGTCAGCCCCATCGTCCACCAGCACGATCGACATCCCCATCTCGCCACGGCCGTCCATGATCGCTGGGGCGGCGGCTTCGAGCATCGTGAGCGGGTCCGCCCCAAGTCGGCAGGCCAGCGGGTAGACAAGCTGAAGGCGTCGCTCCGTCGGCGGATGCCCGAACTGCGTTAGGGCAGGGGTGCGAAGCTTGTGTGCTCGCGCAGCGCGCTGGCTTTTTGGACCGCCATGGGGGCGGCGTGCAGCCAATAGTCGGCGTCTTCGAGCCGACGTTCGCGTCGACGTTCGAGGCCGCGCCTCCGTCTGAGGGCGGCGTTTTCCAGAAGGCGCGCGTGCAGGGCGCGGGGCGACAGTTCGGCGATGGCGGGAGAGCCGGGGACGGCGACGGCGTCGGGGCCTTGGGGCTCCACCGCCGGGCGGGCGATGGCGATGAACATGGGTGTCTCGGTTCAGGAGGGAGAGGCGCTTCTGCGCCGAGGTAACTGCGGGTTAACCACAGTGTCTGTGGATAGTTCCTGAGTGAGACCGAAAAAAGTCCATGAATCGAGAGGCTTATCGTCCGCTTCCGAACAAAATGGTTACTGAAATCTTAATCGGGGCGGAGCGATCGCTCAAATACGCCCTCTTCACTTGGCCGAAGATTGGCCGCCGGTGGCAGTCCCTAGGGGAGTCGAACCCCTCTTTTCAGGTTGAAAACCTGACGTCCTAACCGATAGACGAAGGGACCGCGGCCGGGGCGGCGCATTTGCCCCGGATCGGTCCCTCCTGCAAGCAAAAAATCAGGCGGCCTCGGCCTTGGCCGGGATGACGGCGTCCAGGGCCGGGAATAGGTCGGCGATCAGGTCCTCGACATGCTCCAGTCCGACCGACAGCCGCACCAGGCCGTCGCAGATGCCGGCGGTCGCGCGCTGCTCCGGCGTCATGGCGGCGTGGGTCATGGTGGCGGGGTGGGCGATCAGGCTTTCGACCCCGCCCAGGGATTCCGCCAGGGTGAAGATCTCCAGCGCCTCGACCAGGTCGCGTACGGCCTCAGTCCCGCCTTCCAGCTCGAAGCTGAGCATGGCGCCCGGACCGGCCTGCTGTGCGGCGACCAGAGCGTGGTTGGGGTGCGACTTCAGGCCGGGGTAGTGGACGGCCTTGACCGCCGGGTGGGCGGCCAGCTTTTCGGCGATCCTGCCCGCGGTGGCCTGTTGCCGCTCGATGCGGGCGAACAGGGTGCGCACGCCCCGCAGGGTCAGATAGGCGTCGAAGGGCGAGCCGGTCACGCCGGTGCAGTTGGCCCACCAGGCCAGGGTCTGATGATCCTCGGCGTCGGCGGAGATCACGGCGCCGCCGACCACGTCGGAGTGGCCGTTGATGAACTTGGTCGTGGAGTGGACGACGAAGTCGGCGCCCAGCTTGATCGGGTTCTGAAGCGCCGGCGACAAGAAGGTGTTGTCGCAGACGACCTTGGCGCCTGCGGCATGGGCGCGGGTGCAGATGTCGGCGACGTCCACCAGACGCAGCAGGGGGTTGGACGGGGTCTCGACCAGGACCAGCTTGGGCTTCAGCGCCAGGGCGGCCTCGAAGGCGGCGGGATCGCCCTGGTCGACCAGCAGCAGATCGAAATGGCCCTTCTTGGCGCGGGCGTTCAGCAGGCGGCAGGTGCCGCCGTAGCAATCGTGCGGCGCGATCAGCAGGTCGCCGGGCTCCAGCAAGGCCAGAGGCAGATCGACGGCGGCCATGCCGGTGGCGGTGATGACGCAGCCGGCGCCGCTCTCCAACTCGGCCAGGGTCTCGGCCAGGACGTCGCGGGTCGGATTGCCCGACCGGCTGTAGTCGTACTTCCGCTTCTGTTCGAAGCCGGCGAATGAATAGTTGGACGACAGATAGAGCGGCGGCATGACCGCGCCGTGGGCCGTGTCCGAGTCCACGCCCGTGCGGGCGGCGATGGTGTGCGGATTGGCGATACGGGTCATGCTTTGATGTCCTTGAAAGCGGCGCGGAGGATGTCGCCGACGAAGGCGTCCTCCTTCAGAAAGGCGTCGTGGCCATAGAGGGAGGGGGCTTCGACGAAGCGCCACAGGGTCGGCAGCCGCGCGGCCAGTTCGCGGATGTCGTCGATCGGCACCAGCCGGTCGGAAGTGAAGCCGATCAGGGTGACGGGGGTGGTTATGGCCTCGGGCGTCACGCTGTGGCGGTCCAGGGAATCGGACATCGACAGCCAGCGGGCAGGGGTGGTGTGGGTGCGGTAGGCCTGGCCCCGCGCCGTCAGGTAGTCACAGACCGGATAGGCGCCGCCGACGGCCTGGGGCGCGGTGGTGTCGAACCGGTCGTTGAACTCTTCGGCTGTACGATAGGTGGTCATGGCCAGTTCGCGGGCCAGGGCGACGCCTTCCTCGGGGCGGCCGGCGGCGACGGCGAACTGAAGGATGCGACGCTGGATGCCGCGCCAGGCGGTGGCCTGGGGGTGGGCGCGGTGGGCGGCCGAGACCACGATCAACTGCTCGGCCCAGTCGGGATAAAGTTCGGCAAAGGCCAGGCCGACCATGCCGCCGTAGGAGCAGCCGACGAAGGCCGCGACCTGCTCGATCTTCAGATGGTTCAGCACCAGGGCCAGCAGGCGGGCCTGATCGTGGGTGGTGATGGTCACCGGGGTGTCGGAGAATTCGGCGCCGGGGGCGAAATCGACGGCGAGAACCTGTAGGCGGGACAGATCGATAGGGCCGCGCACCGACACGGCGCCGGACCACCAGCCCAGGCCATTGGTCTCGGTGCGGTGGACAAAGCGGCCGGCTGATATGCCGCCGGCGACGACGACGACGGGAGCGCCGGCGCGGCCGTGGATGCGGCCTACGACATTGGGCTGGTTCAGCCGTTCGCCTGAGGCGAGGCGGAAGTCTGCGGGAATGGGGACGATGACGTCGCGGGCGCCGCCGCGTTCGCGCACGGGCGTCGAGGCCGGCTGGGGCCGACAGGCGGGCTCTTCGAGCAGGGATGTTTCAGCCAGGGTCATCTATCGTCGTCCGCATCGTTCTCGCCTCAGCAAGGCTCGATGCGGTGACAGATCGTGGAGCGTCGCCTCGTCGATGCTCCACTCATCTCTCGCGGCCCGAAGGACCCCGCAGGAGTTGGCACCGTTTCGGGCGGAACCCGATGGTTGCCCCGGCGTCAAAGGGCCTAATCCCTCAGCCGGTCTTGATGAGTGATCTTACGTTGATCAAACAGGCGGCGCCGGTCAAGGGAAAAATTCGACCCTTGTCACGGTCTGTGTTGGACGAAGGGGGTCTGAAACGGACCCAAAAACGGCTGTCGTGAAAAAATCATCCAACACGACTTGACACTGTGGGGGTGGTCCGAGCACCCTAGGGTTAGATTTGAACCGGAATCGCCCCGTGCAACAGCGCGTCATCATCGCCGAAGTTTCGACCGTCGCCGGCCTCGCCGCGACGCGTCTCGGCATGATTATTGGCACCACCGGCACCACCACCACCATGCCCTTACGGGCGGGACGAGTTTAGCGCGCCGAACCCCGGCAACCGCAGAACCCGAACCCCGCCCGGTCCGCCTGGCGGGGTTTTTCTATTCACCCCACCCCCTTCGAACATCCCCGAGAAACCGCAATGTCCGTCTCCCTCGCCGTCGTAGAGAAGTCCGAGAACCCAGATCCCAGTAATCAGCCCGCGCCCGAGGTGGTGGTGCTGAAGTTCGGGTCGTCGATCCTGCGCAGCGCGGCGGAGGCGCCGCTGGTGGCCTCGGCCGTCTATGGCCATGTGCGGGCAGGGCGGAAGGTGGTGGCGGTGGTCTCGGCCTTCGGCGGGGCGACGGACCAGATGCTGGGCGAGGCGCGGGCGCTCGGCCTGGCCCATTCCAACGATCTGCTGCCCGGCTATGTGGCCCTGGGCGAGGAGAAGTCGGCGGCCCTGGTGGCCATCGCCTGCGACCGGATCGGCCTGGACGCCTGCGCCCTGTCGGTGCGCGAACTGGGCATCGTCGCTGAGGGCGAGCCGGAGCATTCGCGCCCCTGCGGCCTGCGGCCCGACCATCTGAAACAGGCGCTGGACCGCCACGAGGTGGTGGTGGTGCCCGGCTTCGGCGCCGTGCGGCCGGACGGGCGGATCGCCCTGCTGGGCCGGGGCGGATCGGACCTGACGGCGGTCTTCCTCGCGGCCGAGCTGGGCCTGAAGAAGGTGCGGCTGGTGAAGGATGTCGACGGCCTGTACGACCATGATCCGAACGACCGGACGGCCCCGGCCCTGCGCTATCGCCGCGCGTCCTGGGACGTGGCGCGCAAGCTGGGCGGCGCCCTGGTCCAGCACGACGCCATCGACCTGGGCGAGAGCCGGGGCGTGGAGATCGAGGTCGCGGCCCTGGACCGGGCCGACGGCACCGTCATCGGCAAGAAGTCGGCCCCCCCTGGACCGGCGCCGGCCCTGCCGCCGCTGAAGGTGGCGGTCGCCGGCTGCGGCGTGGTGGGCGGCGGGGTCCTGGCCCGGCTGCTCAGCGATCCGCGCTATGACGTGGTCGGGGTGCTGGTGCGCGATCCGAAGAAGGTCCGCGATGTGGCCTGTCCGCAATCCCTGTTCACCGCCGATCCGGCCGTCCTCTGGGCCAAGAAGCCGGACATCGTCCTTGAGGCCCTGTCGGAAGGCGAGGCGGGCCATGCGGTCATCCGCGCCGCGCTGGAGGCCGGCTGCGACGTGGCCAGCGCCAACAAACAGGCGGTCAGCCGTGATCCCGGCGGCTTGCAGGAGCTGGCCAAGGCCAAGGGCCGGCGGATCTTCTGGTCGGCCTCGGTCGGGGGCGGTTCGCCGATGATCGAGACGGTGCGGGGGGCCCGCGCCGCCGGCGAGGTGGTCGGGTTCGAGGCGGTGCTGAACGGCACGGTCAACTTCATGTTGGAGCGGCTGGGCGACGGCGCGGCCTTCAATGAGGCCCTGGCTGACGCCCGCGCGGCGGGCTTTGCCGAGGAGGACCCGTCGGCGGATCTGGAGGGGCTGGACGCCGCCGCCAAGGTGCGGCTGCTGTGCCACGAGGCCTTTGGCCGCTCGCCCGACGGCGAGATCCCGCGCGACCATCTGACCGAGGCCACATCGGCCGACGGCGGGGTGCGCCAGATCGGCGCCGCCCATCTGAAGGACGGGGTCATCGCGCCGTCGGTCAAGCTGACGGCCGAGCACGGCGACCCGCTGTTCTCCAGCCTGCGCGGCGAGGGCAACGCCTTGAAGGTTTACGGCGCTGACGGCCGGGTCTGGCGCTGCCGGGGACGGGGCGCCGGCCGCTGGGCCACGACCGAGAGCATCATGGCCGACCTGGCCGAGATCGTGCGCGCGCGCCGCGCCGACGCGGGCCTGAACTAGGCCATGGCCGTCTTCACTCCCGTCTCGCTGGACGAGGCCAGGCGGTTCCTGGCCGGCTACGACCTGGGCGAGGTGGTCGAGTTGGCGGCCATCGCCGAGGGGGTGGAGAACACCAACTACCGGCTGGAGACCCGGCAAGGCTCGGCCCGGCGGCGGTTCGTCCTGACCCTGTTCGAGGCGCGGACGGACGAGGCGTCGCTGCCCTTCTGCCTGGGGCTGACGGCGCATCTGGCGGGCCGGGGCTTTCCCTGTCCGACGCCGATCGAGGACCGGTCGGGCGGCTGGCTTGGCCGGCTGAACGGCCGGGCGGCGGCGGTGATCGAATGGAAGACCGGCGCCTGGCTGCGCACCCCGTCGCAGGCCGATCAGGCGGCGGCGGGGGCGGTGCTGGCGCGGTTGCACCAGACGGCGTCCGGGTTCGCCGGGCGGCGCGACAACCCGGTCGGACCGGCGATGTGGCGACGGCTGGCGGACCGGTGCGCGGCGGGGGCTTCGGGCGAGGACCGGAGCCTGCTCGACCAGGTCGAGGCGGCGCTCGCGCGGTTGGATGATCCGTTTACGGATGATTTGCCGGTCGGGGCCATTCATGCCGACTATTTCCCCGACAATATCCTGTTCGAGGAGGGGGCGGTGTCGGCGGTGATCGACTTCTATTTCGGCTGCACCGGGCCGCTGGTCTATGACCTGGCCATCGCCCTGTCGGCCTGGGGGTTCGACGCCGAGGGGCGGGCGATGCCCGAGGCCCTGGCCGCCTTCCAGCGCGGCTATGAGGCGGTGCGGCCGCTGAGCGAGGCCGAACGCGCGGCCCTGCCGCGACTGGGCGAGGCGGCGGCGCTGCGGTTCACGGTCACCCGCCTGCACGACCGCATCTTCCACGACCCGTCCAAACTGGTCACGCCCAAGGATCCGGCGGTCTTCCTGCGCCGCATGGACCACTGGCGGGCGCTGGAAAATGCATGATTAGACTCCGAAAAAAAGGAGTCTATTTTCGTCTATTCTTTCGCGCGGGTGAAACTGCACCGGGCGGAAAAGACGGTGCAATGTGCAAAAGAGTGCAATTTCGCTGGGGCGGCTGGGGTTCAGTTTTCAAAGACCGGGCAGGGAGTATGGCACGGTTTTGAGGGGCGCTGAGTAGAGGGGCGTTTGCGGGCGCCAGGGGGTTGAAAAGGCGGGGGTTTGATTGCGGAATTAGGATCGCAAGCTGTCCGCCCCCCGCATTTGGGGATGCGTCCGTATTTGAGGCCGCGAGGGCTAGAAGTCCTGGAATATTGCCACTCGTTGATCGCCGCCCTTGGGATCAAAGCCGATATCACCAAACGAGCGCGCCATGATCCGAGCCGTCATAATGAACGCCTGCTGGGCGGTCGCAGCTTTCGGCGCAGCGGTCTTCACCTTGTTGATGTTCGACGTTCTTTCTCCAGCGCCGTGGACAGGGTGGGCGGTTACATCTGCGTTCCCGGCCTTGTTCGGGGCTTGCATCATTCGGATCAATGACAGGCTTCGGAAGCAAGGCGTGGCAGAACGCCATATTCCGACGGCGAAAGTGAATCTCGCTCGGTCCGTGGCTTTCAGTTTTGTGGTCGGGGTTCCAATGGCCTTAGTCGACGCGATCATCTTGTATCTGACGCTGTAGATTTGCAGGGGAGCAGATCATTGGCGTCAATCCGCCTCATCGCCTTTTAGCGCTGATGAGCGAGACGGCTTCTCCCTCCCCTTCATGGGGAGGGGCGATCACGGAGTGATCGGGGTGGGGTTCGAAGGGGCAGGAGCGTGGCGGTTGGAACGGCCCCACCCGGGCTCCGCTGCGCTGCGCTGCGCCGTCCCTCCCCATGAAGGGGAGGGAGAAAGAGAGGCAAGCTGGGTCTTTTCGTCGTAAGCTCAGACATGACCAAGACGCAGGCGGTGGGGTTGTTCGGGTGGGGTGGTGCGGCGGTCTCTGCGGCCGCCTATGCTGGCTTTGTGCTGGCCGGCCTGAACGGAGGCGCGGTGCGCTTCGACCTGCTTTGGAAGACTGTGGTTTTCGCGCCCCTCCATGTCATCGTCGCATGGGTGATCTTCGGCGCGTGCGGCGTGGCGGCCTATGTCCTTAGATACGGGATCGGCAGTCGGCTGTTGATGGTCGCCGTCGTCCTCGTGGGCTTGCCGGTGGTCTGGGGGGTGAGCTTATTCGGGTATTATGCTGAAGGCTTGCCGGCGTGGCCTGGTTTTGACGGGGATGTTTGGCGGTGGACCGTCAATCTGGCCTACGCCGAGGTCGCCTTCGGCATTCTGATCGGGTTCGTGGGCCTGGCGGCCGCCGCCTCAGGTGGTGACGCGGGGTTGGAAGCGGTGTGAGCAATGCGGCCTTGCCAGGCCGCCCCCACCCCGTCGCTACGCGACGCCCCTCCCCCGCAGGGGGAGGGAGAAAAGCGGGCGGTGAAATTGTCGCTGGAACGGAAGCGGGTTCCGGGATTTTCATCGTCACGCGGCCATGAGGGCCGTGCTCCCCGAGGATGAGAGACATGACCGACGAACGGATCGAGGGCGCCGCGTATCAGGCGACCGGTAAGACGAAAAAGGGTTTTGGAAAGCTGGTCGGCGACCAGAAGCTGCAGGTCGAAGGGGCGTTCGAGGACGCCAAGGGCCGGTCGCTGGACACCTTCGGCAAGGCGATGGATGCGGTGGATCGGCTGGTCGAGAAGGCCCCGGTCGATTATCGCGACAAGGCGCGGGCCGTGGCCGGCGAGGCGCGCAAGCGGCCGCTGGTGACGACGCTGTCGGTGGCGGGCGTGGGCCTGATGCTGGTCGGGATGCTGACGCGTCGGCGGTAGGTAATGAAATGCTCTCCCTCCCCCTGCGGGGGAGGGGGGCGAAGCGAAGCGAAGCCGGGTGGGGCGGGCAAGGCAAGGCCCCACAGATCTCTGTTAAATTGGGTCGGTGCGGTGTCGCCCTGCCGCCCCCACCCCGTCGCTGCGCGACGCCCCTCCCCCGCGGGGGAGGGAGATTTTGTGTCAGCGCGCGCGAATCGCGGCCAGGGCTGCGTCCATCGTGCCGTCGATGATCGTCATCCGCTCCGCCTGGTCGCCCAGGGCGGCGATAACCGGCGCGGGTTCGGGTTCGAAGCCGAGGACGGCGGAGACGAAGGCGCCGAACTTGGACGGGTGGGCGGTGGACAGGGCGACGACGGGGCCGTTCGAGCGGTCCTGGCGGCGGGCGGCGGCGAGGGCCACGGCCGTGTGGGGGCAGACGACGCGGCCCCAGGTTTTATAGGCGTGGGCGATCTCGGCGCGGGTTTCGGTCTCGTCGATGGAGACGGCCGAGACGGCGGCGCGCAGGGCGGCCAGCAGGTCGGGATCAAAGGTCACGGCGCCGTCGCGGGCGAAGGTTTCGAACACCGCGCGGGTGCGGTCGCCGTCACGGCCGGTGGCCTCATAGACCAGGCGTTCGAAGTTGGACGGGGCCTGGACGTCCATGGAGACGCTGCCGCTTTCGACCGCAGGACGGCGGGAATAGATCCCGTCGTTGATGGCGCGGGCCAGGGCGTCGTTCTGGTTCACCGCGGCGACGAAGCCGTTCGACGGCAGACCCATTTTCGTGGCGGCGATGCCGGCGAAGGCGTCGCCGAAATTGCCGGTCGGGACGACGAAGGTCGCCGGGCCGCCCAGCTGGGCCGTGGCCGAGACATAATAGGGAATCTGGCCCGCCAGCCGGGCCCAGTTGATCGAATTGACCGAGGACAGACGGCCGCGCTCGCGCAGGGACTCCTCGGCCAGCAGCCCCTTCACCAGACGCTGGCAGTCGTCGAAATCGCCACGCACGGCCAGGTTCAGCACATTGTCGGCCTGGACCGTGGTCATCTGCTTGCGCTGAACCGGGGAGACGCGGTCCAGCGGGTGGAGGACGACCAGATCGACCGACTTGGCCCCGGCGAAGGCGCGGACGGCGGCGGCGCCGGTGTCGCCCGAGGTGGCGGTCAGGATGGTCAGACGCTCGCCCGAGGCGGCCAGGGCCTCGTCCGTCAGGGCGGCGACCAGCTGCATCGCCAGGTCCTTGAAGGCGGCGGTGGGGCCGTGGAACAGCTCCAGCACGAACAGGCCGGGCTCAAGCTCCACCAGGGGGGTGACGGCCGGATTGGCGAAGCCGGCGGTCAGGCGGTCCAGGGCGCGGTCGAGCGCGCCGGCGGGAAGCGTGTCGCCGATGAAGGGGGCGATGGCTTGCAGGGCGATGGACTTGTAGTCGGCGGTCGCGTCCCAGGCGGAGGGCGAGAGTGTGGGCCAGGCGGTCGGCATATAGAGGCCGCCGTCGGGCGCGATGCCGCGCAGCAGGGCGTCGGTGAAGTCGGTCTCGGGGGCTTGGCCGCGGGTGGAGACGTAACGGGCGCTGGAGGTGCTCATAATGGTCTGGTCGTAACCAGCCGGGGCGGCGTCGTCACCCGGTTTCTGGTCGTTCGGGGGATGAAATTGTCGGCGCGGCGACGGGTGGGCGGCTTGTGCGACAAATTCATGCCGGTCCGGTTCGCGCCTACCCCCTGCGACCATCGTCCCCGCTGGCGCCGAAGCGCGGGACGGTCCATGTCTGGGGGATGAGACGACGCGATCTTCTGATCCGGCTGGGCCTGGTCGCCGGGGCCGTAGGCGGGGCCTGGTGGCTGCGCGACCATGTGCTGTGGAAGGGGCCGTTCGTGGGGTTTGCGGCGGAAGGCTCGTCCGGCTGGCTGGACTATGCCGAGCGGCGGGCGCCGACCCCGACGGTGGCGGTGACGGTCAATGGCGTGGGCGTGCGGGCCCTGGTGGATTCCGGGGCGCAATATTCGGTAATCGACCGGTCGCTGGTGCAGCGGCTGGGTCTGACCGACGTCTTCAGCATTCCGATGGTCGCCTATGGCGTCGGCGGCGAACCGCAGATGGGCCGGGGGACGGCGCTGGATGTCGCTGTCGGGGGACTGAGGCTGGACGGGTTGCGGGCGGCGATTTTGGAGCTGGGGCCGCTGGCCGGCGACCAAGGCCTGGGAGCGCCGCTGATCCTGGGGCAGGACGTGTTGCGCGAACTGGTGCTGGAACTGGATACGGGGCGACGGCGGATGCGGTTTCTGGCGCGGGAGGGCTGGGCGCCGACGCCGGATCTGGCCGCCGTCGCCGTGACCCGGGCGGGCAAGGCGCTGCAGGCGGCGATCACTGTCGAGGGGGCGACGGTGGATGCGGTGATCGACACCGGCGCCTCGGCTGTCCTGGCCGTGACGCGCGAGACGGCTCAGGCGGCGGGGCTGCTGGACGGGCGCGAACGGACGCCGGGGCGCAGCATCGTGCTGGGCGGGACGGTGCGGGCTGAGGCGGTTACAGTCCGTACACTGACGTTTGGCGACGAGCTGTACCGCAATGCGGAAGTGGCGATCTATGACGACGTCCCCGTGCCGGGTTTCCCCAAGGCCCTGATCGGCATGGGGGCGTTCGAGGACCGGCGGCTGGCGCTGGACCTGGGCGGTGTGCGGCTGTTCATGTCGCGGCCGCTGGAGATCACGGTGGGGCGGTGAGCTGAACTTTCCCTCCCCCTGCGGGGGAGGGGCGTCGCCCCAGCGACGGGGTGGGGGCGGCAGGGTGCGGGCGCACCTGGTTTTGCAAGCCTGTGATGAGTCGCCCGGCCCTTCCCACCCGGCCCCGCCTCCGCCCCCCTCCCCCGCAGGGGGAGGGAGAGGGTGCGCCTCAGCCGTTCAGCATCTGGAACACGGCTTCGTAGCCGTTCGCCTCGGCGAAGCGCAGGGGCTTGACCCGTTCGACCAGGATTTCGCCGCGCGGGGTGTTTCCGCGCTCGATCAGGCCGATGACCTCGGCCGTATAGTCGGCCAGGGGCATGGAGTTGGGGTTCTGCGCATGGCCCGGCATCAGGTCGGTGGCGACGGCGGGCGGGGCCAGCTCCAGCACCTCGACGGCGGTGTCCCGCAGTTGATGGCGCAGGGACTCGGTCCAGGAGTGGATGGCCGCCTTGGTGGCGTTATAGGTCGGGGTCGCGGCCAGGGGGATGAAGGCCAGGCCGGAGGTGACGGTCACGATCGTCGCGGCGGGCTGGGCCTGGAGGTGCGGCAGCAGGGCCGCCGTCAGCCGGATCGGGCCCAGCAGATTGGTGGCGATGGTGGCCTCGACCGTGGCGAAGTCGAACGGGCGGGCCGTCAGGTCTTCGGGCTTCATGATTCCGGCGTTCAGGATGACGGCGTTCAGGGCGGGATGGTCCCTGACGATCTGTTCGCCGAAGGCGGCGACGGCGGCGGAGTCGGCGACGTCCAGGGTCGCCCAAGCCATGCCGGGATTGGCGGCGGCGACGTCCTTCAGCACGTCTTCGCGACGGCCGGTGATGATGATCTGATTGCCGCGGGCGTGCAGGGCTTGGGCCAGGGCGCGGCCGATACCGGTGCCGCCGCCGGTGATCAGGATGGTGTTTCCGCTGATGTTCATGGGGCTCTCCTCAGGGGGGCGTCAGTGCGGAAACTCAGTTATGACGGTCACTCTCCATTGGAAAGTAGGCACTGGAAACCGCCATACTTACTGCGAAGGAAGAAATGGATATGACGGCCGTTCCGCCCGCAAGAATTTCACATCCCGAGACCGGAGAGGTCGCCGACCCACGGGTAGAGGCCCTGGTCAACGAGGTAATCGGGCGGGTCGCGGACAAGTGGACCATGCTGATCCTGGAGGTGCTGGCCGAGCACGGCGAAACCCGGTTCACGCGCGTGGGCGAACTGGTCGGCGGGATCAGTCAGAAGATGTTGACCCAGACCCTGCGCCAGATGGAGCGCGACGGACTGGTGGTGCGCACGGTCCATCCGGTCATTCCCCCGAAGGTGGAGTATCGCCTGACCGACCTGGGCTTCACCCTGGCCGAGGCGTTTTGCGGGGTGTGGACCTGGGCGGAGACGAACATCGACCGGATCGAGGCGGCGCGGGCGGAATTCGACGGGCGAAAGTAAGGGGGCTCATTCTCCCTGCCCTATATGGAGAGGGACGATCGCACAGCGATCAGGGCGGGGCCCGTAAGGGCGCGAGCGGGGCGGCTGGAACGACCCCACCCGGGCTGCGCTACGCTGCGCCGTCCCTCCCCATAAGGGGGAGGGAGAGGGGCTACCCCTGCACCTTCTCCGTGATGAAATGCCGTCCCTGCTTGTCTTCGATCTCGACCACCCAGAGGTCGGGGTCGTAGCCGCGCTGGCGGGCGATATAGGCGTCCAGTTCGGACTCGCTGTCGCTGGATACGGGCTGGATCCACAGGCGTTCGCCGTCGTTTCCGAAGGCCTCGGTGTAGAGTTTGGCCGTGCGGGTCGAGGTGTCGTAGGCCTTGACGATGACCGAGCCGGCGCGGTCATCGCCCTTCTTGACGACGGTCGCATAGGCGCCCTCGATCTCGGCCCGGCGGATCAGGGCGCTGACCCACAGGTCGCTGGATAGAAGCAATTCGCTAACCCTGTACGGAAACCAGACCCAAAGGCGGGATGTGCCAGGATCGGGGAATGAGGATAGGCCTTTCCACCCGGCGAACCCAAGCCCTGATCGCCGCCGCGCTGATCGCCGTCCCGACTCTGGCGGGCGCGGCGCCGGTTGATCGCTATTACGAGCGCAGTTTCGTTCTGGCCGCCAACGCCCGGTGTGGTCTCTTCCAGCCGCAACTGACCGCCGCCCTGACCGCCGCCGCCTGGCAGGCGCGCGGCGCGGCCCTGCGGGCGGGGGGCAATGACCGCGATCTGGCCGATACGGCGACGCGGGCCCGGGCGCGGGCGGCGGCGACGCGGTGCGATTCCGCCGATCTGAAGACGGTCAGCGGCCGGGTGCGCGACGCCTTTTCCGGCTGGTCGCGGATGGCGCGGATGAATTTTCCTGGCGAACGGGCGGGTTGGAGCGCAGATCGCGCGGCCTACGCCCGGCCGACCTGGCGACTGATGCAGGGTACGCGAACCGGGGCCTCGCCTGTGCGGTTCGGGGTGATCGGCGGGATGGACCGGCCCGACCAGTTGGCGGCCGTGGTGTCCTGGCACGGGCGGTCGCGCCCGACCGGGGTGCGGATCATCCTGCGCGACGCCAATGTGGCGCCCCGGCCCTGGCTGGCGCGCGAACTGCCGCCGGTTTCGCAGCGTCGCTCGATCTGGGCGGCGGGAGTCGAGGCGGCTGACGCCGGCCTGCTGGTCGAGGGACGCAAGACGGGGCAGATGTGGCTGTTCCCCGCTACGGCGGCGGACGCCGTCTCGGCCCTGGATCCGCGCGAGATATTCGTCGTCGAATTCCTGTTCCGCGACGGCAGCGTGGCGCGCTCGAGCTTCGAGACCGGCGACTTCGCCGCCGGCCGCGCATTTTTGTCGATGGGGCGGGCTTAAGAGGCTTCGCTCGGCGTTTCTGCCGGAACAACCACCGGGATCACCGGCAGGCGGATCATCACGGCGGTGCCTTCGCCCAGGGTGCTGTCGATGGTCATGCGGCCGCCGTGGAGTTCGGTGAGCGAGCGGACCAGCGACAGGCCCAGGCCCGTGCCGCGCGCCTTCTGGTCGGCGTCGCCGGCCTGTTCGAACGGGCGGCCGATGCGTTGCAGGTCTTCCGGGGCGATGCCGACGCCGGTGTCCGACACCACCAACTCCAGATAGGGCCCGACCCCGTCCAGGGTCAGGGTCACGGAGCCGCCTGAGGGGGTGAACTTCAGCGCGTTGGACAGCAGGTTCAGGGCCATCTGCTTCAGGGCGCGGGCGTCGGCCTGAACCATCAAAGGGGTGGGCGGCAGGACCGGGGCCAGGTCGACGCCCTTTTCGTCGGCCTGGACGCGGATCAGGGCGACCGCGGCCGAGACGGGGTCGCGCGAGTCCAGGTTTTCCAGCGACAGTTCGTAGCGTTCCGCCTCGATCTTCGACAGGTCCAGAACGTCGTTGATCAGGTCCAGCAGATGGCCGCCGGCCTGGTGGATCGAGTCGGCGTAACCGGCGTAACGGTCGGGCAGGGGGCCGAACAGGCGTTCGCGCATGATGTCTGCGAAACCGATCACGGCGTTCAGGGGCGTGCGCAGTTCGTGGCTCATATTGGCGAGGAAGCGGGTCTTGCCGGCGCTCTGGGCTTCGGCCTCGACACGGGCGCTCTCAAGCCCCAGTTCGCGCGCGAACTGAGCCGTGCCGTCGAAGGCCTGGGCGATCAACTGGGGGCGGTCCCCCGCATGGTCGAAACGGCGCAGTATCATGACCACACGGCGGTCCAGGGCGACGCGGGGGCTGAACAGGATCTCGGCGGGCTGGCCGGCCAGGGCGCGTTGCAGGGCGGCGCCGACGGCGGGACGGTCGGGGGCGTGGACGGCGGCGATCAGCCCCTGGTCAAACAGGGCCTCGACCGACAGGGACGGGGGGGGCGTTCCCCAGGCGGCGACGGCGTGGCCCGCAGGATCGAGCAGCAGGGTCAGGCCCGGCTGGGCGTTCAGCACCGCTTCGACGCGGCTGCTGTTCGTCTCGGCGGCGCTCAGCCGAAGTTGGCGCTGGCCCCAGGTCAGGCGGATGGCGGCGGCGGTCGCGGCCAGGGCCAGCAGGCCGGACAGGGCCGCCAGAACCGGGGGCTGGGGGGCGGCGCCGTTCAGCAGGGCCGAGATCAGACCCGACGCCAGGGGCAGGCTCAGAGCGGCGATGCCCACCTTGGTCAGTCGGCCGTCGCCGATACGGGGATGATCCAGCGCGATCCCCGCCGCCAGCGGCATGACCAGCAGGCCCGGAACCGCGCCGGTCGCGCCGCCCGTCAGGCCCGCCGCCGCCACAGAGGCCAGCAGCCAGGCCGCCATCAGGGCGAAGCGCAGGCCGACGGAGTCCCGCGCCATCAGGGCCACCCCGCCGACGCCGGGCAGGGCCATGATCACCAGGGCGGCCAGAACCTCGCCCCGCAGGCCGCCGAGACTTTCGCCGATGAAGGCGGTGAAGCAGACCGCCACCGCCCAGCAGGCGTGCCACATGGCCAGCAGGGAGGGGGCCAGCAGGGAGGGGGCGAGCAAGTTGGGGGCGGCCAAAGAGGGGGGCGACAGCGACGGCGGCGCCGTCGACGGGCGCGGGGCGTCCGTCGGGGGCAGGCTTTGCCGGGGTTGTCGGGTGTGGACGTGCAAGCGCGTGAAGCCGTTTTTCTCGCTCAAACCCTAGCCCGACGGACGAGTCGGCGCGAGGCCGCTCCCGTTCCAGGCGAGATGCTGACGGGCGTTCACCATGAATACCGGGGGACAAAACGGCCGGTTGTCGTTAACGGCGGCGCGCCTTATCTGGCGACCATGAATGATCGCACGCCCCCGACCGAAAGCCTGGACCAGACTCTGGCGGAGCTGGCTGAGGACTTCGACCTGCTGGGCGACTGGGAACAGCGGATCGAATATGTGATCGAACTGGGCAAGGGACTGTCGCCTCTGAACGAGGCCGACCGGGTCGAGGCCAACAAGGTGCCGGGCTGCGCGGCCCAGGTCTGGCTGGCGACCGCGTCTGACGGCGGGCGTCTGTGGTTCGCAGCGGACAGTGACAGCGCCCTGTCGAAGGGCAATATCGCCCTGCTGCTGAAACTCTATTCCGGCCGTACGCCCGACGAGATCCTGGCCTTCGACGCCAAGGCGGCACTGGACCGACTGGGCCTGCCCTCGGCCCTGACGCGCCAACGCGCCAACGGCCTGAACAGCATGGTGGGGCGGATCCGGGAGGCGGCGATGGCGGCGGACGGGACGGCGACCGGGTGACCTGAAACCGCTACGCTTGCCTCCGGGCTCTGCGCCGACCACCATCGCGGGTCTGGAGGAGTGAGGCGGAATGGACCTGCTGAAGATCCTACGCAGTTTCGAGGAGTTTCTCTTCGAGGCCGTCAGCTGGCTGGTCTTCTATCCCCTGACCCTGTGGCGGATCCTTCGGGGGCCGTTGGCCGCGATGGACTATTCGGACCGCGAACAGAGCGACAGCGAGGAGCATCGTTATGACGATACGTTGAGCCCGCCCCTGTTCCTGCTGGCGACCATCGTCCTGACAAATCTGATCTCCCTGGCCCTGCACGTGCCGCCGGCGCCGGAGTCTACGGAGTTGACGAAGGTCGTTTACGCGTCGCAACAGAACCTGATCCTGTTCCGCTCCCTGGCCTTCAGTCTGATTCCGCTCGTGGCCGCCGTGACCCTGCTGCGCCGTCAGAAGCGGCGGATCAGTCGCGAGACCCTGCGCGCGCCATTCTACGCGCAATGCTATCTGGCGGCCGTCTGCGTCGCCTTCGTCTCGGTCGGCGGGGCCGTCTTCCAGAGGCCGGAACTGCCCAATCTGGTGGGCGCTGCGATCATGATCGGGGGGAGCCTGTGGTTCCTGTTCGTCCAGTCGCGGTGGTTCTCACGGCGTCTGAACCTCTCCGTCATCAATGGGGTGGGCGTCGCGGTCTGGGCGATGGTTCGGGCGCTGGTCTATCTGTTGGCGATCCTGATCCCGATCGCCTCCCTGTGAAGTCTCAGTAAGGTTCCATGGCGCGGACGTCGCCTGAGGCCGAGACGGTGCAGCGCGAACGATACGAACCCGTCGCCATGGTCAGCTCGTAGTCTCCGCGACCGAGGTCGCGCACGCCGATGGGCACGCTGGAGCCATAGGGGCGGTTCTGGAACTCGTCGGCGCGACGCGCGCAGGCCTGGCGCGCCGCATAGGGGGCGGTCTGCATCCAGCTGCTGTTGGCGTGACGGCGGTTCCGGCCTTCGTCTTCACCGGCCAGGAAGCCTTCGTGATAGCCCTCGGTCTCATGGCGGGCGTCATAGTCTGCGCCGTGCAGGGCGGCCTCATAGCCGCGTTGGTATTCCCGGTCGTGATCGGAATCGGCGTCGCGGTGGCGGTTGTTGTGGGCGGCGATGGCGGCGGCCAGACCGACGATGGCCACACCTGCCGCGATCGCCGTGGCGTTGGACCGATCCGACCCGCCCGACCCGCATTCGCTGCGGCCCGCCTGGTTGATCGAGGCGTAGCGGCCGTCACGCGTCATAATGGACACGCAATCATCGCCGCGCCGCCAATAGGTCATGCGACCGTCGCCGACGACCTCGGACCGATCCGTGGTCTGGTAGCCGCGACGGGTCAGCTCGCCCTCGGCCTGACCGGCGCGGGCGCCGACCAGATCGTTCAGGGAGGAAGGCGTCTGGGCGGACGCCGGCAGCGCCGTCGCCAGCATGAGTGTCGATACAGCGCAGGCCAGGGGGCGGGACATCGACGCATCTCCTGTAGGGAATCGTGGTCGATGAACGTCGCAACCTCGGAGTGGTTTCAAAGACCCTCGACACGATCCGGCGGCGCGGGACAGCCTCACCCGATCCCGTAGTGTTCGGCCAGAGCCTCCAAAGCCTGTTTGAGCAGTGTCTTGCCTTGGCGGCGGCGCAGACCGAGGCCTGTTTCGGCCAGTTTCAGACTGTCGCCATGGACGCAGATCCGGGTCAGCATCGGGCGCAGGCGGGGGCCGACGGCGCGCAGGGCCTCTTCGACCCGTCGGGCGGCGCTCAGGGCGCGGTCGCCGGGCTCGAACCGTTCGGCCGATCCCGACCCGACCCGGGGCAGGGCGTCCCAGCGCATGGTCAGAGACGGGCCGGAGCGGGCCTGTTCGATGTCGGCCCGCAGGCGTTCGCCGGCGGCGGCCTGAGCCGGGGACAGCCAGGGGCGGCCCACGGCGTCCTTGCGGCGGGCCAGCCAGGCGATCGGGCTTTCGCCCAGATTGGCGGCGTGGCGCGTCATCCGGCCGTCGGGGCCGATCAGGTCGCGTTGGCCGTCGATGACTCCGGGGCGTCCGGGCTGCGGGTTCGAGCCTGTTTCGGGCGCGGCGGGGCGAGCGGTCCATCCCCCCTGGGGGCGGCGGCGCAGGCCGGGACGGTCGATCAGGGCGCGGAACTCGGGCTCGGCCAGGGTCAGGCTGATGCGGCCGCGTCGGTCGGGCCCCAGACGCAGGGCGTAGACCCCGTTCTCGGCCGCCAACCAAGCCCCTGATCTGTCCAGGAGGGCGCGGGCGCGTTCAACGGATCGGCTCATGGCTGACGTTCCGCGCGCGGCGCATAGAGGCCCGAGATACAGGCCTCCAACTGGTTCAGCAGATCGTCGACCTCGCGCACGTCGCGCTCGTCCTCGGCCCAGCGGCAGGCGGCTCCGGCGGTGGCGCGGTTTACGCCGAAGACATGGCCCACCCGCTCCAGCGTCCAGCCAAAGGCCACATGGGACAAATACATGGCCATGCGGCGGGCGCGGGAGCTGAGCGGGTCCAAGCGCCCGCGCGCCGTCATTCGCTCGGGCAGGGCGCTGGTGCGCACCGCCACCAGATGTATGGCCAGACCCGCCTTGCGCCGATCGTCGTCGCCGACCGGCGCCCTGTATTCCTCCAGCATCACATGCCTCCCATCACAAACCTTAGATGCCCCATCCTAGATCGGCGGGCGCCTGTGATAGGAATATCGTCCTATCAAACGTCAGAAGCGGACGTGCGGCCTTTGCGGACTTGAGGTTGCGACGTGGGGATTGTGAGCGCGGGGCGGGTGAGGCGGTGGCGATCAGAAGCGGCGGGCGGCGAATATGGTTAATAAATTTCGAATCATTGACTCCGGACTCTCGACGGCGATTCGCAAATCAGCTTAGGAACGACTCAATCGCCCGGCATTAACCCTTCTTAAGGTTTTCGGGTCTTAACCTGCGAACAAGGTTACCCGGTCGTGCGGCTGGGTGGTTACCGCAAAGCTTTTGCCTGGAGGGGCACGAATGCGCGTCCTGTTGATTGAAGACGATCACGCAACTGCCCAAAGCATCGAGCTGATGCTTAAGTCGGAAGGCTTCAATGTCTATACGACCGACCTGGGCGAAGAAGGCATCGATCTGGGTAAGATCTATGACTACGACCTCATTCTGCTGGACCTGAACCTGCCGGACATGAGCGGTCTTGAGGTTCTGCGCCAGCTGCGCGTCGGCAAGATCAATACGCCTGTCATGATCCTGTCTGGCAGCCACGAGATCGAAACCAAGGTCAAGACCTTCGGCGGCGGCGCCGACGACTACCTGACCAAGCCTTTCCACAAGGACGAACTGATCGCGCGCACCCACGCCGTGGTCCGCCGCTCCAAGGGTCACGCCCAGGCCATCATCCACACCGGAGAGATCGCCGTGAACCTGGACGCCAAGACGGTGGAGGTGAACGGTCACCGCGTGCACCTGACGGGCAAGGAATACCAGATGCTGGAGCTGCTCTCGCTCCGCAAGGGCACGACCCTGACCAAGGAAATGTTCCTGAACCACCTGTATGGCGGCATGGACGAGCCCGAGCTGAAGATCATCGACGTCTTCATCTGCAAGCTGCGCAAGAAGCTGGCCACCGCCGCCGACGGCAAACACTATATCGAGACCGTCTGGGGCCGCGGCTATGTGTTGCGCGACCCGGCCGAAGCCGGCAACAGCGTCGCCGCCTGACCCTTCGAGGGTCTGCAAGTTTGAAACGCCCGCCGGAAACGGCGGGCGTTTTGCGTTTCTCCCTCCCCCTGCGGGGGAGGGGGGCGAAGGCGGAGCCGAAGCCGGGTGGGAAGGGCCGGGTGACCGAGCGCTGACTTCGACAGATCCGTGCGACTTCGCCCTGCCGCCCCCACCCCGTCGCTGCGCGACGCCCCTCCCCCGCAGTGGGAGGGAGAGAGGCCCTACCGCTGGAACGCCGTCGCCAAGGCGGCGGCCATCGGATTGGGCCGGCCGAAACTGTCGAAGGGCAGGGGCTTGTCGCGGCCGTCGTCCTTGTCGCCCTGGCGATGCCAGCTGTCGGTGTCGCGCAGGCCCCAGACGGTGAAGGCGAACCGCTGGGCCGGAGGCAGGGCCATGAAGGCCTCGGCCATCTCGGTGACGCGGGCGGTCTGAAGCGCCAGCCGGTCGGCCTGGGAGCGCAGATCCAGCCGGTTGTCGGTGCGCAGGGTGCAGTCCAGTTCGGAGATGTGGATCGGCAGGCCGAACTGGGCGATCTCGCGCATGTAGGCGGCTATGGCCCCTTCCTTCACGTCGATCCACAGGTGGGACTGAAGCCCCAGACCCTGGAGCGGACAGCCGGCCTTTAGCAGGCGTTCGACCAGTTTCAGGAACTGGGCGCCCTTGGCCGGGATGGATTCCTGATTGTATTCATTGAGGAACAGGACGGCCTCGGGATCGGCGAGCCGGGCCTGTTCGAAGGCGCGCAGGATGTAGCCGTCGTGGCCGTAGCGGGCGCTCCAGTGGCAGTCACGCAGGCCCGAGCCGTCGTCGAGGATCGGTTCGTTGACCACGTCCCAGCTGCGGACCTTGCCGCGGTAGCGACCGGCCATGGCGGCGATATAGCCGTCGAAGGCGCGGTCGAAGGCGGCGCCGGACAGGCCCTCGAACACTTCTTTGCCTTGCGCGTACCAGATCAGGGTGTGGCCGTGCAGGGCCATGCCGTTGGCGGCGGCGAAGGCGGCGATGCGGTCCGTGCGGTCGAAGCGGGGGCGGTCCAGGCCGTCGGCCAGGACATATTCCATCTTCATTTCCCACTCTGGCGTCAGTTGGGAGACATTGGCGCGGGCCAGGGCGACCCAGTCGGGGTCGTCGATCTGCATCGCCTTGATCGCTGTGCCGAAGGGGCAGGGGGCGACGGATTTCAGCGGGGGGACGTTCGGCGGGGTCGGTTCGGCCGAGGTGGGGCCGCAGGCGGCGACGGCGACGGCGGAGGCGAGGACGGCGCGGCGGGAGATCATGGGGTTTCCCCCTCCCCCTGCGGGGGAGGGGGGCGAAGGCGTAGCCGAAGCCGGGTGGGCCGGGCCGGGCAAGGTTCCAGAGACCTGTTTAGTCTCAAATTTGTGCGGCGGCGCCTTGCCGCCCCCACCCCGTCGCTACGCGACGCCCCTCCCCCGCAGGGGGAGGGAGAGGTTTGTCGGCCGCTAGACCGCACGTTTCCGCAGGCCCAGCTCGTCGAAGGCGGCGGTTTCGCGCTTGGCGATGGCGAGCAGGGTGTTCAGGCGGGTGGTTTCGGCGACGTGTTCGAACTTCTTCAGCTCTTCGAAGGCGCCGGTCAGGGCGTCGCGGGCGCCGGCCTCCTCGGCGTCGACGACGGTCAGATCGCCTTCGGCGGCGGCCTTGCGGGCCTTCCAGCCGTTCAGATAGGCGCCCAGCATCATGCCGGCGTCGGCGTCCATTCGGGCGCGCTCGCGTTCGATCTCGACCTCGGCGTCCAGCACGGCGAGACGCATCTCGGCGGTGGCGCGGCGGGCCGTGATCTCGGCCAGGCGCTTCTGCAGCGTCTCGACCTCGTAGTTGGAGATGCGGATCAGGGATTGGGCCCAAGCGGTCATTTCGTATTCACTCCCTGATCATGCCTTGGTTCAGGATTTGCTCGAGCCGGGTAAAGGAATCGGTAAGACGCGTGGCGTCGTCCTTGTCCTGGCTTAAAAAATCTTCCAGCGCGGGGTTCAGCGCGATGGCGCGGTCCACGATGGGATCGGCCCCGGTGCGATAGGCGCCGATCTTGATCAGCTCTTCCATGTTCGCATAGGCCGACAGGGACTGGCGGGCGCGCTTGTTCAGTTCGCGCTCGGGCGGGGTCTGGCAGGCGGGCATGGTGCGGCTGACGGATTTCAGCACGTCGATGGCGGGGAAACGGCCGCGCTCGGCGATCTTGCGGTCCATCACGATATGGCCGTCCAGAATACCGCGCACGGCGTCGGCGATGGGCTCGTCATGGTCGCCGCCGTCCACCAGGACGGTGAACAGGGCGGTGATGGGCGCCGCCGTGGTGCCGTCGGGCCGCACTGGTCCCGGTCCGGCGCGCTCCAGCAGCTTGGGCAGTTCGGTGAAGACGGTGGGGGTGTAGCCCTTGGTCGTCGGGGGTTCGCCCGCCGCCAGACCGATCTCGCGCTGGGCCATGGCGAAGCGGGTGACGCTGTCCATCAGGCACAGGACCTCCAGGTCCTGGTCGCGCAGATATTCGGCGATGGCCATGGTCATATAGGCCGACTGGCGGCGTTTCAGGGCCGGCTCGTCCGAGGTGGCGACCACGACGACGGCGCGTTTCAGCCCCTCTTCGCCCAGGGTCTCTTCCACGAACTCGCGCACCTCGCGGCCCCGTTCGCCGATCAGCCCCACCACGACGGCGTCGCAGGTGGCCTGGCGCGCCAGCATGGACAGCAGCACCGACTTGCCCACGCCCGAGCCGGCGAAGATGCCGAGGCGCTGGCCCCGGCAGGTGGTGGTGAAGACGTCCATGGCCCGCACGCCCAGGTCCAGCCGCTCGCCCACCCGGCCGCGCGAATGGGCCGGGGGCGGGGGGGCGCGCAGCGGATAGGGAGCCTGGCCCTGGGGCAGGGGGCCCTTGCCGTCGATGGGATTGCCGAAGGCGTCGATGATCCGGCCCAGCCAGGCGGTGGTCGGGCGCACGCTGGCGGCCTGGTCGATGATGCGGATCTCGGCGCCGGGGGCGACGCCCTCGACCGGGCCGAACGGCATCAGCAGGGCCTTGGCGTCGCGGAAGCCCACCACCTCGGCCGGCAGGGGCTCCAGCCCGCGGCGGCCGATCTCGGCCCGGGCGCCGACGGCCAGACGCGACAGGCCGCCGCGCGACTCGATCAGCAGACCCGAGACGCCCGCGACCTTGCCGGTGACGACCAGCGGGTCGATCGCTTCGACGGCGGCGACGAGATTGTGCAAAACGGACCCCAGGAACAGGTGTTAACCAAATGGGGCATCATGGTTAACGGCGTGTTGACGCAGGTTAAAGACCGAGCCGGTTCACCGCGCCGACGATGGAAATGCGGCTAGTCCCTGATGGGGGTGTAGTGGCAGGTGAAGGGCGCGTCGCCGGTCAGCAGGCTGGGCGTCAGGTGAATATACAGCCGCTCGGCCGCGGCTGCCTCGTCCAAGGCAAAGGCCTGTTCCGCCTCGAACATCTCGTCCCGGTGGGGCGCGTCCCAGCCCTTGGCCCGTTTGATTGCGCGGGTCTTGGCCTGGGCCAGGGTGTCGGCGACGACGAAGATATTGCGGTGCTTCTCCGCAAAATCGATCCCGTCGTAGCCGCCCAGATTGACGTAGTAGAGGCGCGCATCCCCCTGAAACGGCGTGTCGCGCAAGGCCACCTCATAGCCGTCGGCCTGGCTGATTTCGGACCAGCAGTCGATGTGCAGGCTGCCGGGCTTGCCCCACCACTGAGCCCGCAGGGCGTCGTAGGTGTCCTCGATGGACGGGGCGACCACGAACCGCATGTCGTGGACCTCGATATTGGCGCGGGGATGTTCGCCGCCGATGTAGATCGCAAACAGTTTCATCAGGCCGCCTCTACCGTCAGGGGGCCGAAGGCGCCAATCCCGGCGCCGATCTCGCTCTCGCGATCAGGCCCGATCCCGGTGACGAACCCGGCCAGTGTCGCCCCGACGATCTGGCCGATGTGATGCGAACTGGTGACCCCCTGAACAAAGGGATGACGGCCCATGATGAAGGGCAGGCTCAGACAGAACAGGCGCTCGACCGGGCCCGAGGCCGCGACGGGGCGGAAACGGGCGTCGATGCGGATCCCGCGCGTCGCCGGCGCGCCCTCGTCCTGGACCTGGTCCTGAACAACCCCCTGTTCCAGCAAGGTCAGGAAGGGGAATTGCAGGCCGGACAGCGCCCTCTGGCCGGTGGCCTCGATGAAGGCCGGGAAATGGCGTCGCCGGCCATCTGCCGTCATCAGCACGGCGCCGCCTTCGGGCGGGCGGGTGTCGATCTGGTGATCGTCGCCCAGGGCCCGGACGTCCAGCCGGCCGGCGCGGTGGAGCGCCAACATGCGCTCGATCGATTCATGGGGAACCGAACTGTAGTTGTCGACGAAGACCGGCTTCAGGTGAGTATTGAACCGAGCGAAGGCGTCGCCGGTCAGATACGGCGCGATGGCGGCCATCACCTCGTGCATGCGCAGGATGGCGTCGCGCCATGCCACGGTGATGCGGTTCGCATGGTTGAACCGCGCCTCTTCCAGGTTCGCCTCGGCCCATTGGAAAGGATCGACGGCGGTCCGGCGTTGGAAATAGCGTTCGGAGAAGGTCTCGAGATCGGCGTCCTCAAGCCCGATGTCCGCGGCGTAGGCAGGATCGGCGAGCGTCAGCTCGCGCTTGAACAGATCAAAGGCGTTATCCAGCAGGCGGTCGTCGGCCTGAGCGGTCAGGGCGGTCATCGCCTCGGGCGTGAGGATCGACAGGGGCGCATGTGGCAGGGGGAAGAAGAAGTCGGCTTCGGGCAGCAATCCCTTTCGGGACATCATGGTGACGCCGAACCCCTCCGCCCCCGGCTTGGTCGCATACACAAGGCGGCCGTCGCGACGTTCGAACCGACCGTGGGCGGCGGCGACCGCAATGGCGGCGTCGATGGCGGTCAGGGCCGAACCGCGTATGCCGACCGCGACCGGTCCGATCTGCGACAGGCCGACGGCAGGCCAGGGGCTGGTGAAATAGCCCGGTCGCGCCTCCTGGCGGCTGGGCCACTGGTGGCCTGTCGCGAGGACGGCGTAGTCGAAGAGCCGGTCCTGGGCGGGCGAGCGGGGCGTCGCGACCGTCAGGCGGATCCCGGCTTCCAGTATGGCGGCGTCGATGACGCGGGCGCCCGTCAGAACCTCGACCTCGGCCCCGCGCGCCCGCAGGTCCTCGGCCAGAACGGCGAACTGGTCTCGGAAATAGGCGCCCAGGGCCACGCGTGGGACAAACGTCCGCTCATCCGCCGTCTCGGGATCCAGGCCCAGGGCGTCGCACTCGGACCGGGGCAGACGGCGCAGCCAGGACAGCAAGGTTTCGCTGACGGGCGGGATTTCGATACTGGCGATGTTCGACAGCATGGCCGGGTCGTTCCAGCCGGGACGATAGGGACTGCCCAGCCCGGCCGTCGCCGCCTCCTCAAACACCGTGACCGTCAGCCCCGCCCGCGCCGCCGGCAGCAGCGCCGCCAGGGTGTAAAGTGTGGTCGGACCGGCGCCGACGAACGCAATCGATAACGTCATTCGAGGCAAATGCGCTTGTCCGGATATGGCGCCGCAGTCGTGGGGTTTTATTTCCGACGCAGCGGACCGCCGGATCCCATCGCCTGGTCTCACGGCGCACGATAGCGACGGATTTGATGATTTTCCGTAGGCGGACTACAGGACGACAGCGTGGCCGTGCACCAATTCGACATCATTGTCCGCGTCGCCGGGGCGACCCTCCTCATCGTCGCGGCGGTCGTTCTGTGGCGGCGTGGGCGGCGAGCGGACAATCGCTTCTTCGCCCCCTTCGCGGCCTGTCTCTGCGGCTATCTGGCGGGCAATACGACGGAATCCGCGCTTCAGCTTTCAGGCGCGCTGGGTCATGTCGCCGTCCTGCTGAGCGGCTTCACCGCCGTCTTTCTGTGGTGGTTCTGTCTGGCCGTGTTCGACTGGACCTTCAGGCCCCGAGGCCCCGTGTTGGCCCTGGGTCTGGGGTGGATCGTCGTCGCCGCCGCCGACCGGGGCGTCTTTGGTCCGGCGCTGGAGAGCCGGGGCCTGCCCTGGCTCCTCATCGTCTTCGGCTTCGTCATGATGGGGCATCTGGCCGGGCGGCTGTACCTTGATCGGGATGGCGATCTTTTGGATCGGAGGCGTCGCTCGCGCCTGGGGGTCGTGGTCCTTCTGGCGGGCTTGCTGATCGTCGATATGGCCGCTGACGTCATTCTGGGCCTGGGGTGGAGCTCCCAGATCTACGCCATTGCGCAGAACACGGTCTGCCTGGCCTTCGCGGCCTGGCTTCTGGCTTTGACGGCAGATCGCCCACCCCTGGAAGCGCTAGGTTTCGCGCCGACAAGCCAGACGCCCGTCGTTTCACCAAACGAGGCGACCGGCCTTGGCGCCCGGCTGCGCCACCTGGTGGAGGTCGAGAAAATCTATCTCGATCCGTCGCTCGACCTCGCGACCTTCGTGCGCGCGATGGGCGCCTCCGAGCGGGCGGTGCGCCAGTTGATCAATCATCAGCTCGGCTACGACCATTTCCGGACTTTTGTGAACGCCCAACGGATGGACGAGGCGCGGCGTCTGCTGGCCGATCCATCGCGACGCGGGGATAAGCTGATCGTCATCGCCATGGACAGCGGCTTTGCGTCCCTGCCTTCCTTCAACCGCATCTTCCAGTCGGTCGAGGGAATGGCGCCCAGCGCCTATCGACGCGCGATGCTGGCCGACCCTGCGGCGCAGAACGATAGGGGCCGCGACGCCGGGTTCTGAGGGTCTTTTCGCCGGGTTTCGAGAAGCCGACCCGCCGCCTGCGTCGCATGATCCGGCCTCTTCTTGAGGCATGGAGCGAACTGTGGACGGCTTTATTGGAATTCTGGGCGTGATCGCCCTGTTGCTCGGCGTCGGCGGGCTGTTGGGATGGGGTCTGCCGGGGCGGCTGTCCTGGCGCTGGCTTTTGGTCGCCGCCGGCCTGGTCTTGCTCAACGACCTGATGCTGACGAACGGCTATGGCCTGTTTCCCGACCTGCTCCCTAAAAGCGACTGGAATTGGCAGGGCAAGATCCTGGCGCTTGTCGCGACCCTGGCCGTCGGCGCCCTGCCGGCCTTTGGCCGCCGCCGCTCTGGGCTGACTCTGCAGCAGGCCGCGGGAAGCCTGAAAACGGTATTGCCCGTGGCCGGCCTCTATGTCGGCCTGTTCCTGGTTCTGGCCATGGTATTTCCGAACGAACCCGCCGGGCCTGAAACCCTCGCTTTTCAGCTGACGATGCCCGGTTTGGAGGAGGAAGCCTTCTATCGCGGCGTCTTGCTGGTCGCGCTCGGCGAGGCCTTCGCAGGACGGGTGAGGATCCTGGGGGTGGACTGGGGACTCGGCGCCGTCTTGTCGTGCGCCCTGTTCGGCCTGGCTCACGCCTTCGGCTACAACGACGGGCGTTTTTCGTTCGATCTCATGACCATGGCGCTGACGGCGCTACCGTCTTTGATCGCGGTATGGCTTGTGCTGAAAACACGCAGCCTTCTTCTGCCGGTCCTGCTGCACAACTTCGGGAACGCGATCATGCTGATGATCTGATCCGCCCCCGACGGTGCTCAGAACAGCGGCGTAATCACGCGCAGCGACACCACCACCACGTCGTCGGCGTCCTTCAGGCCGCCGGGATTGCGGATTAGCTGGATGTCCGGCTGGATCGTGAAACGACCGATGCGGTCGGCGTAGGTCAACTCCAAGCCTTCTTCGTAGCGGGCGGGATCGGCGGGCGTGTCGGCCAGGTTGGCGCGGGCCTTGTCGGACAGCCAGCCCTGGTGCACGCCGAAGGACAGCTGGCTGTCGGGGCGGGCGGCGAAGACCTGGCGCACCAACAGGCCGGCCTGCCAGCCGCCCTTGAAGTCGGTGGTGTCGCCGTCCGACAGGCCCAGCCGGGCGAAGGCGTCGACCTGGGGGCCGTCGGGGGCGGCGGCGCCCCAGATCTGACCCTCGGTCAGGGCGTAGGCGCCCTGGGCGATGCTGTGGGCGGGGTCGCCGGCCGGCGTCAGGTCGCGAATGTCGTCCTGGCGCTGGTTGTAGCGCCAGACGCCTAAGGCGTAACGGACGGGGGCGGCGCCGACGGGGGCGTGGCCGCCGACCTCGGCGATGGCCAGGACGCCGTGGTCCAGGTCCGTGTCCACTCCGCCGTGGTCGCCGATGGTGCGGGCGTCGGCGTTGACGACGGCGACCTGGACATAGGTTCGGTCCGTGTCGCCGACCCGCAGGCGCGCCGCCAGTGACGAGGAGGGGAAGATGGCCGGGCCGTTCGGGCCGGTCGAGGCCAGTTCCGAACCGATGCCGAACGGCGGCGAGATCAGCAGGCCGGAGGCCTCGGTGGCGTAGAACTCGCTGTTGAGATCATACAGGCCGGCCAGCAGGGTGGCGGAGCCGCCCAGATCCTGCTCGATCCAGGCCTCGAACAGGCGGGCGCCCTGCGCTGCGACCTCGATATTGTCGACGCCTTGCAGGGTTCCGGCCAGGGCGTTGGGCTCGCCGCCGCCGTTATAGAGACCCGACATATGCAGTCGCGCGCCGCGCCAGCCCCAGGCTTGTTCGAGATCGCCGTCCAGATTGACGCTCAGATTATCCAGATACCGGCCGGCGTGTTTCGCACCGCCGGATACGACGCCGGTGACGTCGGACGTGTACTCCGCCGACAGGGTCCAGGTCGGCTCGGGGTCGGCAGCCTGGGCGGCGGTCGGAAGGGCGAGTAGCGCGGCGCCGAAGGCGGCGACGAGGCGGGTCTTCACTGTTTCCGGCTGGGCGTTCTGCATGGCCATGGTCCGTTCTGTTCGACGGTAGATCTAGGCCAAGACCGGTGAAAATCGTCCTTAGGGTGGCGTGGGGAAACGACGTAGGCGTGTGCAAAGACGGTGTTAACCCTGTCTGCGTATCGATGTTCGGATAAGGTCCGAGGGGAAGCGGCGGCATGCGTTTAACGATCGGCAAGAAGGTGGCGGCGACCGGGATCGCCGTATTGCTGCTGTCGGTCGGGACGGCGGGCGTCGGCCTGGTCATGAACGAACAGCTGGGCGAGGCGCTGCGCCGCGCGTCCGTTTCATCGTCGATTCTGCGCAATCATATGCAGGCCGACATGATGCACGACGCCCTGAGGTCGGATGTCTTCGGAGCCATGCTGGCGCCCGATCCGGCCAATGGCGTCGAGATCGATGCGGTGAAGGCCGATCTGGCTGAGCATCGGGAAATCTTCCAGACATCCATAGCCGAAAACAAGGCGCTGGCGACCGAGCCGGAGATGCAGGCGGCGCTGGGCGCAGTCGAGGCGCCGCTTCAGGCCTATATCGCCGCGGCGGCGGAGATCGTGGATCTGGCGGAACGCGACATTGTTGCGGCGCAAGGCAAGATGGCGGACTTTCAGGTGCAGTTCACTGCGCTGGAAACGGCCATGAGCACGGCGGCGGACAAGATCGAAGCCACCGCTGAACAGAACCGCGTGGCCGCTGAAGCCGCAGCCACGACCGGGCGCGTGGTGATGATCGCCGCCATGCTCGCCGCCCTGGCCATCAGCCTCGGCGTCATGGTCGCTGGTTCGCGTGGTCTGGTCGCTCCGATCCGTCGCCTGACCGGCGATCTGCGCAGCATGGCCCAAGGGCAGACCGAGGTGAAGCTGAGCGAGGCGCGCCGCAAGGACGAGGTCGGCGATATCGCCCGCGCCGTCGTCGACATTCAGGCCCTCATCCTGGCCCGCGCTGAGGCCGAGGGAGCCGAGGCCGACCGACGTCGAGCGAAGGAGGAGGAGGACCGCGCCGTGGGCGATCAGTCGCGTGAGGCCGCCGCGCGCGAGCAGGCCGTCGTCGTCTCTGGTCTGACCCGGGGCCTGGACGCCCTGGCGCAGGCGGATCTGACGGTCCGCATCACCGACGCCTTCCCGCCGGCCTACGAACAGCTGCGCACCAACTTCAATGCGGCCGTCGAGGGGCTGCAGGAGGCCATCGGCACCATCGCCGCCAATACGGGCGCCATCAACGCCGGGGCGGCCGAGATCGCCAAGGCCGCTGACGAGCTGTCGCGCCGCACTGAGCAACAGGCCGCCAGTCTGGAAGAGACCGCCGCCGCCCTGGATGAGGTCACGGCCACGGTCAAGGCCACCGCCTCGGGCGCGGTCCAGGCCGCCGGCGCGGTTCAGGCCGCCCGGAATGACGCCGACAAGAGCGGTGCGGTGGTGCGTGACGCCGTCGCCGCCATGGGCGAGATCGAACGCTCTTCCAGCGAGATCAATCAGATCATCGGCGTCATCGACGAGATCGCCTTCCAGACCAATCTTCTGGCGCTGAACGCCGGGGTCGAGGCGGCGCGGGCCGGCGAATCCGGCCGCGGCTTCGCGGTCGTCGCCTCGGAAGTGCGGGCCTTGGCCGAACGGTCGGCCCAGGCCGCCAAGGAGATCAAGGCCCTGATCGGGCAATCGACCGTGCAGGTCGGGTCGGGGGTGAAACTGGTGACCGAGACCGGGCAGGCGCTGGACCGGATCGTGGCCCACGTGGCCCAGATCGAAGGCCTGGTGACGGAGATCTCGTCCTCGGCCGCCGAACAGGCGACGGGGCTCCAGCAGGTCAATACGGCGGTCAACCAGATGGACCAGATGACGCAGCAGAATGCCGCGATGGTCGAGGAATCCACCGCCGCCAGCCACTCGCTGTCCCAGGAAGCCGACGGTTTGGCCGCTGCGGTGTCCCGGTTCCAGGTGGGCGGCGCTCGCGCGACCCGCGTGGCGGCCGCCGCCCCTCCGCGTCAGCCCGTCGCCGCCCTGAAGACCGTCGGCCGCGGCGGCGCGGCGCCGGCGCCGGTTTCAGCGCCAGACGCCGACGGGTGGGAGTCCTTTTAGGTCACAGGGTCCGGCTGAAGAAGTCGATGACCTGCCGGTTGAAATCGGCCTGGAAAGCCGTCCGGTCGAAGCCGGGCGTCGGCGTGCAGATCATAGGCGCGAGCGCGGCCAACCGGGTCGAGCAGGGCGGCAGGAAGTCGAAATGGTCGGCGCCTGGAACCGAGCGATACTCTGGCGGGCGAGGCAGGGCGTCGCGCACCGGCTCGGCGTAGAAGGGGCTGGGCAGGACGCGGTCGCGCTCGGCCCGCCAAAGCTGGACCGGCTGGGTCAGGCCTGAAAGGCCCTTGCGCGTGAAGGTGAAGCCCAGGGCCGGGGCTGCGGCTACGACCGACCTGATCCGCGCGTCATGTACCCAGGTCTGGTCCATGACAGACGGCGGCGCGCCGTGCGTCGCCACCAGGCCGCAGTCGTAGAATTCGGGGTGGGCGCGGCAGTGATCGAGGACGCGCCCCAGGTCGGGTTCGCCGCCCGCCGCCGCCAGAACGGTGAAGCCGCCGGAGGAGAAGCCGAAGGCGCCGATGCGGTTCGGATCGATGCCGCTACGCCCGTCCCATTGGGTCGTCATGTAGTCGATCAGGACGTGAAGCTGGCGCGGACGCTGGGCGACGTCGGTGGCCTGGCTCTGATCCCTCCAGTTGTCGCCGGTGTGGGTCAGGGCGGCGACCGCGAACCCGGCCTGGGCCAGGGCGCGGGCGGTGGCTTCGTGGCTGCGGAAATCGCCGCCGTTGCCGTGGGAGATGACGATCAGCGGCAGGCGGGTCTCGGTCTTGGGGGCGGGCGTCCAGACCCCGGCCTCTAGGGCGGGGCCGGCGCCGTCCGGGATCTCCAGCCGGGCGAAGGCCACGGCCTGCGGGAGAGACCGATCGACGGAGGGGCTTGCGGATGGAACGGACGCCGGGCGCGCGTCGGGGAGGGGGGCGGCCTGGAGGGTCAGGGCGGCCAGGGTAGGAACAAGGGCGGCGATCAGGGACATGGAAGCCTTCGTCTGTCAGCGGGTCGAGAGCCGGTTTCCTGCCGTGCGCCGACCGGCCCGCGCCACCGGCTTTGCGCCAGTGGGCGAACGGGTTCGCGATCCGGCGACCGGGTGCCGCGCGGCGATTCCGCAACGGCCGCCGAACGGCTAGGAAGGGCGCATGAAGATCGGGGATTCGCGATGGGGCGTAGGGCGGGCGGCGCGGCTGGGGCTGGCCGTGGCCACCGGTCTTGGCGTGCTGCTGGGTCTGGTCGGGCCGTTCGGCTCCTATATGAACGGCGCGGCGCCGATGCGGGTTCTTTACTGGGTGGTCAGCCTCTGGGCCGGCTGGGCCTTGTTCGGCCTGACCCTGCCCCTGCTGGCCAGACAGGCGATGCGGCGGGGGCTGTCGCCGTGGCTGTGGGCGCCGCCTTCGGTCGTGCTGCTGGCGGCCCCGATGACGCTGATCAGTCGCGCCCTCGCGCAGATGGTCTGGGGGCGCACTTTCGAGGTCGGGCTGCTGGAATGGTTCGGCCAGAGCCTGATCGTCAGCGCCGTGGCGACCGGAGCCATCCTATGGCTGATGTCGCGCCCGCCCGCCGCCGCCGGGACGGCTGCGGCAGCGCCGCTGTCGGCCGATCCCCGCGACCGACTGCCCGTGCATCTGGGGCGCGAGGTGATCTGTCTGCAGATGGAGGATCACTATGTGCGCGTCCACACGCCCCTGGGGTCCGACCTCGTGCTGATGTCGTTGTCGCAGGCCATGGCGGGGCTGACGGGGGTCGAAGGGGGTCAGACCCATCGGTCCTGGTGGGTGGCGCGAGCGGCCGTCGTCGGCGCGGCGGAGAACGGCCGCAATCTGAGCCTGAGGCTGAAGGGCGGGCTGACGGCGCCGGTGTCGCGGGCGCGGGTCGCGCCGCTGCGGGCGGCGGGATGGTTCTAGGCGCGGCCAGGCGTCAGCTCGACGTCCAGGGATCGCGTCGTTAGGCTGGACGCATGGCCAGCAAATCCGACCGTCTGCTTATGATCGTGCTCGGGCTGGGGGCCGTCGCTGCGGCGGTGTCGTTCGTCAGCATCTTCGTCCTGTTCGCCATCGCTATGTTCGGGGTCTTCTTCGGCTAGGCGCCGGATCTGAGTGCGGCGGAGAGAAATCATCGTCCCTGACCCCTTGCGGATCGGTCTCGCCGCCTATCTGTTACATAGACTGAACGACCCGAACCGACCGGAGCCCCCCCATGTCCGACTTCAGCTACGACGCGTCCCGCCATCTGAAGAAGGGGCGGGGCAAGGTCTATGACTCGATCATCGACACCATCGGCGACACCCCCATCGTACGCCTGCCGCGTCTGTCGGCCGAATATGGGGCGAAGGCGACGGTTCTGGCCAAGCTGGAGTTCTTCAACCCCATCGCCTCGGTCAAGGACCGGATCGGCGTGGCCATGGTCGAGGCGCTAGAGGCGGCGGGCAAGATCAATTCGGACACGGTTCTGATCGAACCAACCAGCGGCAACACCGGCATCGCCCTGGCCTTCGTCGCCGCCGCCAAGGGGCTGAGGCTAATCTTGTGCATGCCGGAGAGCATGTCGATAGAGCGGCGGAAAATGCTCGCCCTGCTGGGCGCGCAGCTGGAGCTGACGCCCGCCGAGAAGGGTATGAAGGGCGCTATCGCCCGGGCTGAGGAACTGCTGGCCTCGACGCCGAACGCCGTCAGCCCGTCGCAGTTCGAGAACCTGGCCAATCCGGCCATCCACCGCGCGACCACGGCTGAGGAAATCTGGAACGACACCGACGGCGCCGTGGACGTGATCGTGGCCGGCGTCGGCACCGGCGGCACCATCTCGGGCGTCGGTCAGGCGCTGAAGGCCCGCAAGGCTTCGATCCAGATGATCGCGGTCGAGCCCGAGGCCTCGCCGGTCCTGTCGGGCGGGGCGCCGGGGCCGCACAAAATCCAGGGCATTGGGGCGGGTTTTGTTCCGGCCATCTATGACGGATCGGTGGTCGATGGGGTCGAACAGGTGTCGAACGACGACGCCTTCGACATGGCGCGCAAGGCGGCCCGCACGGAGGGTATTCCGGTGGGCATCAGCTCGGGCGCGGCCCTGACCGCCGCCTTCCGCCTGGCGGCGCGCGACGAGAATGCGGGCAAGACCATTGTGGTGATCATCCCGTCCTTCGCCGAACGCTATCTGTCCACGGCCCTGTTCGAAGGCCTGTGACCGAACGGGACGGCGATACGTCGGGTTAACCCGCGCCGCCCTAGTCTGGAGCCATGAACGAGGCGACAGCCCTGGATGACGACGATGCGGCGCCGCCGGCGCTGAAGGCCCGGCATGCGCTGCTGAAGCGGCTGGCCGACGTCGTGTCTCTTCCGGCAAGCCGGATCAACGCCTTCGAACGGGCGGTCACCGGCGACCTGCTGGTTGAGATGCTGCGCCAGGCCTCGCCGCAGGAGCGTCGGCGCGTCGCTGCGCGCCTGACGCCGTTGGCCGAGCTGCCCGACAGTGTGGCGCGACTGCTGCTGCGCGATGCCCCCGAGGTCGCGGGCCTGCTGATCGAGCAGTGCGCCGCCCTGAGCGACGCCGACCTGGTTGGCTGCGCAAGGGACGCCGGGCCCGAACATCGGCTGATCATGGCCGGACGGCGCGGCCTGTCCGAGATCGTGACCGAGACCCTGTTCGGCTTCGGCGAGGTTGAGACCATCGAGGCGGTGCTGCGCAATTCCAGCGCGCGACTGTCCCAGGTGGGAATCGAGTCGGTGGTCGCGCTGAGCCGTAAACAGCCCCGGCTGTGCGGCCTGCTGCTGAAACGGCCCGAGCTGAGGCCGTCGGGCGCCTATGTGATGTTCTGGTGGTGCGGGGCAGACGATCGGCGCATCATCCTGCAGCGGTTCGCTGTGTCGCGGGAGTTGATGCAGGAGGTGTCCGAGGACGTCTTCGCCATGGCGGCGGACGAGGCCTGGTCGGATCCGGTGTCGCGCAAGGCGTTGCAGTTCATCGAGCGGCGGCAACGCAACCGCGCCGCGATCGAGAAAAGTCCCTATGACGGACTGGAGCACGCCATCGCTGTCGCCGCGCAGGACGGCCTGTCGCGAGAACTGGCGTCGGAGATCGCCTTTCTGGCGGGGGTGAAGCCGCTGACCGGGGCCAAGATCCTGGGTGATCCGGGGGGGGAGCCCTTGGCGATCCTGTGCAAGGCCACAGGCCTGTCGCGTGTCGATCTGCTCAACCTGTGGCGCTCGATGCGGCGGCCCGAGACGACGACCGAAGGCGCGGTGCACCCGGATCTGGATCGCGTGCAGATCACCTATGAAATTCTGGCGGTGGACCGGGCCCAGACCGTATTGCGTTACTGGAACTGGTCTCTGTCGTCAGCGCTGACGCCAAATCTCTTGCGCGCGATCCGCGAGGGCGAGGATGACGCAGTTGATGAATATTCGGCTCCTGAGCGAGCGGCCATGATGGCTTTGGCCGAAGACTTCGGTCGTTAGATCAGCGCCACTGTAAGTGTTACGACACTGATGCGAAATGCACGTATTTCGCTGGATTGCTTTTAACGCCAAACAACCCTAAGACCCGGCATCAACGTTCGACTGGCGTTTCAGTCGAATGAAATAGATCACGAAAGAGACGCCGCGAATGGAAGAGAAGCCCGAACTGCTCGAAATGACCGCCGACATCGTGTCGGCCTATGTCGGCAACAACACCGTCACGGCTGAAGCCCTGCCGGCGTTGATCGCCAATATTCACGCCGCGCTGTCGGGCGTTTCGAACGGTCCTGTCGAGGTCGAGCCCGAGCCGAAAGAGCCGGCGGTGCCGATCCGCAAGTCGATCAATGCGGACTTCCTGATCTGCCTGGAAGACGGTCGCAAGTTCAAGTCGCTGAAGCGTCACCTGCGCACCAAGTACGACATGAGCCCCGAAGATTACCGCGCCAAATGGGGTCTGCCGAAAGACTATCCGATGGTCGCGCCCAACTACGCCAAGGCCCGTTCGGAACTGGCCAAGCAGATGGGCCTGGGCCAGGGCGGCCGCAAACCCGCCCGCGCCACGCGCGCCAAGAAGTAAGAGCCGGTCTGCACCAGTAGAAGACGCCCGCTTCCGCAAGGAGGCGGGCGTTTTTGCTTGGAGGTACGGGCCGGACCTCTCCCTCCCCCAGCTGGGGAGGGGGGCGTAGCGCAGCGAAGCCGGGTGGGCGGGGCCGGGCGACGCATCGCAAACCAGGCGAGATTTAGATCGGCGCGCTATTGCCTTGCCGCCCCCACCCCGTCGCTGGCGCGACGCCCCTCCCCCGCAGGGGGAGGGAGATATAGTGAGTTTTAAGCCGCCTGGGCGACGCGGCGCATGCGCCAGAAGCGGAGGGTGCGCATGGCGGCCTCACGGGTCAGTTCGCCGTACATCCTACCATAGGCGGCGGCCTTGCCCATCGGGTTGGAGTCGGCCCCCAGCAGCGACACCGCATAGGTCAGGAAGATGGCCCGGTCGATGTCGGCGGCCTTGCAGATGATCGACAGCGCGTCCAAGTCACGACGATCAACGATGCTGCGCGCGGTGTGGAAGTCTACGTCCGACAGGCGCGACAGGGCGATCAGGAAGGGGGTGCGGCCCTTGGAGCGCAGGAAGCGGATCAGCATCTGCGGCGTCAGCTGGCCGGCGGCGTAAAGCTCTTCGACATAGGCCTGGCTGTCGGCGTAGTCGGGGGGCAGGGCGCCGTCGTCGGTGGCGACGCGGGTCCGGCCGGCGGCGAGGGCCGCCTCCAGCAGTTCCGGGTCCATCTGTGCGTTCTGTTCGAGGATCTGCTGGCGCAGCCGGGCCTCGACGACGAAATACATGTCGTTCAGCAGATCGGCGGGCAGGCCCTTGCGTTCGACAGCGGGAGCGTGAAGCTCGGGATTGCTCTTGGCCCGTTCCACGGCGGTCTCGGACGCCGCGCGCGACAGCTGGGCGCCGTCGTTGCGGAGCAGGACGCCCAGGGTCTGGTCGTCGCCGCGTTCGACAATGATTTCCGATACGGCTTCGGAGACTTCGGTCCGGCCGGAGACGGCGCGCATATGGTCCTGACCCTGGCGGCTGACCACGCCGATCAGGTCGGCGTCCGTCAACAGCGCGGAGCCGCGCAGCACAGGGCCGGCGACCTCGATCTGGTCTTCGGCGAGACGCCGGATCAGGCTGGCCGGCGCATTGGGCGCGGTGGCGAACCGGGCGGCCAGCTCGGCGCGGACGGCCGTCTCCATTTCGTCGGACAGGGTCTCGAGCACCGAGCCGTAGAGCTCGGTCTCGGCGGCGCTGTGCTCGATCCCGCCAAGGAAGTGGTCGGACAGTTCGCGCAGCAGCAGCCGACGCTTCTCGCTGGAGGTCTCGTTGGCGAGGGCGATGAGGTCGGGTAGGCGCGAGGACAGAATGATGTCTTGTTCGGTAGAGGAGGCGTCGGTCACGGCAGATCGTCCTCCGTGGTCTGGGGCGCGGCGCGGACCGTACCGTCGCTGTTGCGCAGCAGGGCCGGCGGCCCGTCGGGTCGAGCGAGGTCGGCGGACGACGGGGTCTGGATCATCTCGACCGGCAGGGCGTCCAGATAGATGGGCTGAGCCGGGGCGATCGGGTCGGGTTTGCGGCCGGCCTGACGGTGGACGGAGTAGAAGCGGGCGCCCAGGACGGGGCCGGAAGACAGAACGGCCTGGACGATCTCCGGCTGGGCGCCGTTCTGGGGACGGGGTTGGGGTGCGGGGGCCGGGCTGGCACCGGACTTCTCGGAGGCCGGAAGCGGGGCTTCCACGGGCGGCTGCGCTTCCGGCTGCGCCTGCAGCCGGAAGATCGGCGCGTCGCGTCGGGGGGCCATCGGGTCGAAGACGGCGGCGACCGATGCGGCCTCGGCTTGACCTTGGGCCTCTACCAGAACCTGTTCGGGAAGCGCGCTGGGGGCGGGAGAAGAAGCTGCGGCTGTCTGGGCGTGGACGGGCGGCGTCGGCACATGGGCCGCTGGCTCGCGCGACGGAATATAGGGTTGGAGCGTCGCACTGGACGCGGCGGCTGGCGGCGTCGTCCAGTCGCTGGCGGGGGTCAGGCCGCGACGGGTCGGGGAGACGGCGGGCGCCGGGGTGGCGATCCGGGGCAGCGGAATCGACCGACCGACCGGGGTGGGCGAAGGCGCCGCAGCGCGCGGGGCGGCTGCCTGCCCGGTCCTAACCTTGCCCGGCCAGGACAGGTAGCGCAGGCCATCGGCTGTGGTCTGCGTTTGACCTTGGGCTTGAGCCATGGCGGCGCCCGACGTCGCAGAGGCGGCGACCAGGACACTCGACAGGATCAGGGCGCGTCGCAAAGGGGCGGTTCTCACGCGATTGATAGACAGCCCACACGCTAGGCGCTCATCGCTTAACCCGCCGCTAACGGCGCAGAAGGAATCGCGCGGTCAAGGCGACCGCCGCGTTCAAAACCAGGCCCAACACGGTAAGACACAGGACGCCCGCCAGCATTTCGGCGGTGCGCAGTCTGTTGCCAGCCTCCAGCAGCCGCCAGGCCAGGCCCTGGGTCGCGCCTGAGCCTGAAACGAACTCGGCGACCACGGCGCCGATGACAGCGAGGCCCGCGGCGACCCGCAGACCTTCTAGGGCGAACGGCACAGCCGAGGGCAGCCGCAGCCGCCACAGCCTTTGCAGAGGCGTGGCGCCATAGAGGTCGAACAGTCGCTCCAGATCGGGATCGGCCGACTTCAGCCCGGTCAGGACGCCCGAAAACAGGGGGAAGAAGGCGACCAGGGCCGCCAGGGCCACGACGGCCCGGTCAGCGTGGTCCAGCCCGGCCCAGATCAGCACCAGGGGGGCGACGGCGACGACGGGCGTGACCTGAAGCGCCACGGCCAGGGGGCGCACGGCCCGCTCGGCCCCCGGATGAAGCGACACCGCCAGGGCCAGGCCGCCGCCGATCAGGCCGGCCAGGATCAGGGCCTGAACCGCCATGCCGAAGGTGATCCAGGCCGAGGCGGCCAGGCGCGGGCCCGCTTCGACCAGGGCCAGGGCCACGGCGCTGGGCGGCGGCAGAACGTAGACCGGCAGGTCCGCGAGGCGGCAGGCCGTCTCCCAGGCCGCCAGCAGCAGGGCGGTCAGCAGCAGGGGCGGGGCGAGGTCGGCGAGGCGTCTCATGCCGCCGTATCCGCTTGAGGGGCCATGGCGGCCTCCAGGGCGTCGACGACCGCCTCCACCGTCTGGCGAAAGGCGGGGTCGGCGCGCCAACGGTCGGGACGCGGCGGGGCGCCGGGCGTGGGCAGGTCGGCGACGGGGCGGCCGCTCGCGGCGTCCAGCACCACGACCCGTTGGGCCAGATAGACGGCCTCCTCGACGTCATGGGTGACGAAAACGACGGCGGGCCTGGGGGCGGCCGTGGCCCACAGGGCGTGCAGATCCTCGATCAGGCGACGCCGGGTCACGCTGTCCAGGGCGGCGAAGGGCTCGTCGAGCAGCAGCAGGTCGGGCGCCGTCACCAGGGCGCGGGCCAGGGCGGCGCGCATGGCCATGCCGCCCGACAGCTGGGACGGGGGGGCGTTCAGCCGGTCGCTCAGGCCGACGGCCGCCAGGGCGGCGGCGGCGCGGTCGCGGGCCTGGGACCTGGATACGCCCGCCAGCTCCAGCGGCAGGGCGACGTTGGACAGAGCGTCGGCCCAGGGCGTCAGGGTGGGGCTCTGGAAGACGAAGCCGGTGCGGCCGACGCCGGCGGCGCGCGTCAGCTCGCCGGCGCTCGCGGTCTGAAGCCCGGCCAGCAGCCGCAAGGTCGTCGACTTGCCCGCGCCCGAGGCGCCGACCAGGGCCAGGATCTCGCCCCGCGCCACGGTCAGGTCGATGGGGCCCAGCGGGGCGCGACCGGCCAGATCGACCGTCACCCCCCGCAGCGCGGCGATGAACTCAGCCACGACCCGGCAGGTAGTTGTCGGTGAAGGCCTCGCGCCAGTTCAGGCCGGGATCAAAGACGCCCGCCTGGCTGGTGACCTCGAAGAAGGCCTGCCAGCGGTCGGCGGTCATGGCCCCCAGGCCGTAAAGGGCCGCATCCCCGCCGTCGACGATGGCGTTGTCGCGCAGCTTTTGCCGGGCCTGATCCAGGATGGCCTGGGTCATTTCCGGATTGTCCTTGCGGATCAAGGCGTCGCCCGGCGCCGCATCGCCCCGCAGATAGTCGCGCCAGCCCTCGGCCGAGGCGGCGATGAAACTGCGCAGGGCGGTGGCGTTGTCCCGCGCGAAGGCGTTGGGGGCCAGGACCATGGTCGCGTAGGACGGATAGCCCTCGTCGGCCAGCAGGAAGACCTTGGGCTCGAACCCCGCCTCCTGTTCGATGGTGTAGGGTTCGCTCGTCAGATAGCCCTGCTGCACCGCCCGCTCGTCGGCCAGGAAGGGCGCCAGGTTGAAGGTGTATTTGCGCACCTGGTCGTCGGTGAAGCCGTATTTGGCCTTCAGCCAGACCCAGAAGGCGTTGATCGAGGCGTCGGCCAGCAGGATCGGCCGGCCGGCCAGATCGGCGATGGTTTCCAGCGCTGGATCGGGGTGGGCGATCAGGACCTGGGGATCCTTCTGGAAGAAGGCGGCGACGGCCTTCACCGGGGCGCCGGCGGCGACCAGGTTCATCGGGATGAAGCTGTTGGACCCCATGCCCAGTTCGACGGCGCCCGAGGCCAGCAGCTGCGGCACGTTCACGCCGGGCCCGCCCTGGATTATCTCGACGTTCAGCCCGCGCTTCTCATAGGCGCCGGTCGCCAGGGCTTGATAGAAACCGCCCTGTTCCGCCTGGGCGCGCCAGTCGGTGGCGAAGCGCAACCTTACCCGGCCCTGTTCGTCCACCGGCGCTTCGGACCGCGTGCAGGCGCGCAGGCCGAGCGCCGCCCCCCCCACCACGGCCGCGCCGCCCGCGAGCAGGGCGCGGCGTCGGGTCAGCAGGCGATTCCCACGCTGGATCATGGCCCTGCTTTACGAGGGGACGACGGCCTTGGGAAGGCGGGGGGCGAGCGACGGCGCATTGATTGGGGGCTGAGGGCCTCAAGGGAAGCGGTCTGGCGTGACGCAGGCCCGAATTGAGCGAGGGGACGAAGCGTTCAGGGGGAACCCGTGAACTTCGTCCCCTCGCCAAGTCCGGGTTGGACTTGGCCGGTTGGGTCAGGGCCTCGGCCTGGGCGTCGTCGGGGGCGAACCCGCGAGGACGGTCGGCTGTATCCTGTCGCGCTCCGGGTCTCAGGCGTCCCACGGCATTGCGTCCGCGTCGTCCGTCGATCCCGATCCGGTTCCCCTGCCGCCGTCGATCCGAAGATCGTCTAAAGCCTGGGCCGTGGATCCCGCCCGTCGCCCGTTACGATCCGAAGACCGCCCGTTCGCGCCGGGTCGTAGAGCCGGGCCGGTTCGCTTGAAGCCGGGGTCTCCCCCGATTTCCGCGCCGCCGTGTCCCTCGGCCTGTTGACGTTCTCGCGAAACCCGGTATGAGGCAAGCGCCCGAACTCGCCCCTATGTGCATGATTGGCCCGGCGGCGGTGGACAAACCTGTGAACATCGGTGGACGGATTGAATTCGCTTTTGCGGATCAGTGTTTTGTCTTGTCCACAGAAACGGGATGTCAGTGCTCTGGCGTTCTGGGATAGCTGAGAACGCAGAGCGCGCCTGGACCGGCGTCGATGATGCTGAAGCGGCCGTGCAACTGTTCGGCCAGACCCAGGACGATCCGCAGGCCCAGGCTGCCCCCCTTGGCGGGATCGAAGTTCGGCGGGGGGCCATCGCCGTCGTCGCGCACCTCGAGCCGACGCTCGGGCCCCTCTTCATACAGGCGGACGTCGATCCGGCCGGGGCGGCCGGGGAAGGCGTGTTCCAGGGCGTTGTTGACGCACTCCAGCAGGATTAGCACGACCGGCGTCGCCTCTTCCGCCGTCAGGGCGTGGCGGGCGTCCTCGACCACCACCGTCACGTCGGTGCGACCGGCGGCGTTCAGGGCGTCACAGACCAGGCGACGCGCCAGGTCGTCGAAGGGCGCGGCCGCGCCGTCGGCGTCGAGCAGGCTGCGCTGGACATTGGCGATCATGGCGGTGCGGGCCGAGGCCTCAGACAGGGCGCGGCGGGCCGCGGGATCCTTCGACATTCCGGCCTCGAGCCGCAGCAGGCTGCTGACGACTTGGATGTTGTTAGAGACGCGGTGCTGGACTTCTTTCAGCAGCAGGTCGCGGCTCTCGGCCAAGGCGGCGTTGCGCGCCACCTCGCGCCGTAGATTGTCGGTCGCGGAGTTCATGCCGATGATGAAGAAGATGTCGACGGCGACCACGAAGACGTAAAAGGCCAGGGCCATCCCCGTCGCCAAGCTCCAGTCGAAACCGGGCGCGCCAATCCAGAACCACCAGGCGCTGAGACCTGACAGGACGGCGGTCAGCACCGCGGGCTTCAGGCCCGCGAAATAGGTGGCGACGACGACTGCCGGGAAGAAAGTCAGGTAGGGGAAGCCGGGCGGAAACCAGTCGGCCAGAGCCATGCGGACGCCGAAGGCCGTTAGCCAGGCGCAAATCGCCAAGCCGTAGCCATAGATCGGATTGCTGCGAAACCACGCCGAACTCAAAAGCCGCATCCTCTTCTTTCCTGCGTATGGACTGCGCGGCGGTGAAGGTTTCTGCGGTAAGGGAAATCCGTCGTTGCGACAATCGTGAAATGGTTCAGCTTGTGAGCCGGTTGTTCAACCAGGCGCGAACGGCGCCCCGTGCGCCACGGGCGGCGGGGCCGCCGAAGTGGAGGAAGCCATGCGGCGTCTCGGGCACGCGGATCAGGTCAGCCTCGGCGACCTCTCCCCATCGCGTGGCCATCAAGAGGCTGTCTTCGAACAGGGGGTCGTATTCGCCGGCCAGGAAAAGGGCGGGAGGCAGGCCGGTCAGGTCGGCATAGAGGGGCGAGACGTCGGGCCGACGAAGGCCCGCCTCGTCGCGGTCGGGGGCAAGGCGGGCAAGGTCGGCCTGCATGGTGGGGCCGTTGAACAACAGGGTGTCCGGGTCGGCGGAGCGGACGCTTTCGGTCCCTGACAGGTCGAAGACCCCATAGGTGAAGACGCAGCCCGCCACCCGATCAATCAGCCCCTGGTCGCGCAGGGCCACGGCGGTCAGGGCCGCCAGATGGGCGCCGGCGGACTCGCCGGTCAGGAAGACGGTCGCGGCGCCCAGGCGGTCCACATGGGTCACAGTCCAGTGGGCGGCGGCCAAGCAATCGGCGATGGCGGCGTCGATATAGACCTGGCGGCGCTCGGACAGCAGACGGTAATCGACCGAAACGACGCAGAAGCCGTGGCGGGCGAGATGGGCGTTGAGCCGATCATTCAGGCCGGCGCTGCCCAGGACCCAGCCGCCGCCATGGATGTCCAGAACAACGGCGCGAGGCGGCCCCTCGGGGCGGAGGATGCGAAGGGGAACGGCGTGGTCGCCGTCGGTCTGGAGGATCTCTACCGCGACGCCGCGTTTGCGCAGGCGCGGCACGGTCACGGCGCCGGCGGCGGCGTCCAGCCAGACCGACAGGCGTTGGCCGGCCTCGATGCGCCAGGCGTCGGTGCGCAGGCGCGGCGCGCGGGCCAGGACGGCGTTGATGCGCCGCACCGCCGCCTGCTGGGGCGGGGGGAAGTCGACGACGTGTGTGCGCAGGGTCATGCTGCTGGAGTGGGCGAGGGCGGGTTTGGTTTCAAGGGCGCGGGCGTCGGCCAATTCGCCAAACGCCGAAAGCCGCCGTAAGGTCGGCGCCATGAAACGGCTCACACCCTTTGGCGTCTTGCTGATCTTTGGCCTGATCGGCCTGCTGACCAAGAATTTCGGCCTTTGGTTCGCCTTCGGGATTGTCGCCTTCATCGTCGTGGGCGTCATGCAGAACCGGCGCGAGGCCCCGAAGCCTGCCGAACAGGACGGTGAGGCGAAAGACGGCGAAACGGAGGTTTAGGCCGCGACCCTCACCCCGCCAGGGCGGCCTTTTTCTCTTCCAGCTCCAGCCATTCCAATTCGGCGGCTTCCAGGTCGGCGCGGGCCTTGTCGGCCGCCTTCATGGCGGCGTCGAAGGCCTTGGGGTCTCGGGTGTAGAGGTTGGGGTCGGCCAGGGTGACGTCGTGTTTGGCGATGACGGCGGGAAGACTGTCGATCAGGGCCTCCAGTTCCTTCAGGCGGTGGGCGTCCTTGAACGAGAGTTTGACGGTTTTCTTGACGGCGGCCTGGGCGACGGCGGGCGCGGGGTTGTCGGCGGCGCGCTGGGCGGCGGCCTTGTCCTGGGGGCGAGGGTTCGAGCCCGGCTGGAGGAAGCCGGGGTTCTGGCGAATGAAGTCGGTCCAGCCGCCGGGGGTCTCGACGATGTCGCCGCGCCCGTTGAGGGCCAGGGTCGAGGTCGACAGCCGGTCGATGAAGTCACGGTCGTGGGAGACCAGGATCAGGGTGCCGTCATAATTCTCGAGCAGCTCTTCCAGCTTGTCGAGCGTATCCATGTCCAGGTCGTTGGTCGGTTCGTCGAGGATCAGCAGGTTTGCGGGCTTGGCCAGGGCGCGAGCCAGCAGCAGGCGGTTGCGCTCGCCGCCCGACAGGGTCGAGATCGGCTGGCGCAGTTGGGCTTCGGAAAAGAGGAAGTCTTTGGCGTAGGCGGCGACGTGTTTGGACACGCCGCGCACCAGGATGCTGTCGCCGCCGCCGGGCGTCAGGGCGTCCCACAGGGTCATGTCCGACTTCAGCCCCTCGCGCGACTGGTCCAGATAGACGGATTCCAGATTGGAGCCCATGCGGACCGTGCCCTCGTCAGGCGGCAGTTCGCCCAGCAGGGTCTTGACCAGGGTGGTCTTGCCCGCGCCGTTGGGGCCGACGATGCCCAGGCGGTCGCCGCGGATGATGCGGGTGGTCAGGTCCTTGAACAGGGTGCGGCCGTTAAAGCCCTTGGACACGCCCTTGATCTCGGCGACCAGCTTGCCCGAAGTCGAGCCGGAATCGACGCCGAGATAGAGCTCGCGCGGGGCGTCCTTCATCTTCTCGGCGCGTTCCGCGCGCAGGGCGTTCAGCGAGCGGGCGCGGCCCTCGTTGCGGCTGCGGCGGGCCGTGATGGAGCTGTAGAAGGTGGCGGTCTCGCGCTCGATGGTCTTGGTCAGGCGACGCAGGGATTCGGCCTCTTCCTCCATGACCTTGGTCGACCATTCGTCGAACTCGACGAAGCCCTTGTTCAGGGTGCGGACGCGGCGGTTCTCTAGCCAGTGAACGGTGTTGGTGACGCGGTTCAGGAAGGCGCGGTCGTGGCTGACGACCAGAAGGGCGAGCCGGGCCTGGAGCAGCTCGTTCTCCAACAGTTCGATGGCCAGGATGTCGAGGTGGTTGGTCGGCTCGTCCAGCAGCAGCAGATCGGGCTCTTCTGCGAAGGCCTTGGCCAGGGCGGCGCGGCGGGTCTCGCCGCCGGATAATCCTTGCGTGGATTTTTCGGGGTCGAGACCGAAGGTGGCGAGCCAGGCTTCTGCGGTCCAGCTCTCGGCCTCGCCGGACGAAGCGTAGTCGAGCAGGGTCTCGCCGGTGATGACGGGTTCCTGCGGCACATAGGCGAAGCGGACGGCGGACTGGATCGAGCGGTCGCCGCTGTCGGGCTCGATCAGACCCATGACCACCTTCATTAGAGTGGACTTGCCGGCGCCGTTGCGACCGACGAGGGCCGCGCGGCTGCGCGGTTCGACCGCGAGGTCGACGCCGTCGAAGAGGGGGCGCTGGCCGTCCTGAAGGCGGACGTCCTTGAGAGCGACGAGGGGGGGTCTGGCTGCCATGGGCGGCCATATAGAGGAGGGAAGGTCAATCCGCCATCCGCTGACTTGGATAGGCCGTGGTCGTCGATCAGGCGGCGAGCGAACGTGGTCTCGGCTTTTTCTTCTTTTTGACGAACAGACCGATCCGGTCGCCCAGGGTGGTCAGGGCGATCAGCCCGCCGATCCAGGCGCCGCCCCAGACGAAGAGAGTGGACCCCGTGGTCTGAACATCGGTATCCGGCCCGGAAAAGGATACGAGGGCAAGAAAGACAACGCCGATCGGCGTCGCCCAGCGCCTTATCCGCAGCATGGGGAGCGACTGGTGCGCTGAGGCCAGGATGCCCCCAGCGGCCGCTAGATAAAGGACGGCGACCGCCAGGGGCGCGGACGGAAGGACATCGGAGGCCAGGGCCAGGGCGGCGCCGGTCGCCGCCAGGCTGATAAGGCCGATGTCGGCGGTGCGGCGCGTCTGGGGCGTCGACGACGCGCGGCGGGCCAGGTGGACGGCGCCCATGGCGAACAGCAGCAACAACAGCCAGAGAGAGACCCACAGCATGGGGCGGCCTAGCAAGGCGGACTGGGCGACGATCCACAGCGGCAGGAAAACCGGCGGCCAGGTGAAGAGCCATTGCAGGCGTGTCTTGAAGCCGTCGTTGTCCAGGACGATCGCGGCCCACCAGACAAGAGCCGCACCGATCAGGCCGACGCTGACGACCAGAACCCCAGTGGTCGCGTCGGACAGGCCGGGGGGGACGAGAGCGGCGAGAAGCACAAGACCGGCCGCCGCGACCGCCCAACCGCAGGAAATCCAGAAGTCGGAGCTCCGCCCGGACTGCAATAGTCTCCAGCGCGGCAGAATGAGGAAGTAATGGCCGGCCAGAACGGAAAGGAGGCCGCCGATCAGGCCGCCCGCAATCATGATTAGGGGAGGCACGGTCGAACGCCCCGCTCCATTCTGCACCGCAGCTATGAGTGCGCAGATCGCGACCGGTATGATGACCAGGGCCAGGCTGGAAAGGCCGAAACGCGGTCGCGACAGGTGTTGGCGCCACCAGGCGATGGAGTTGGGGTTCAGATAGTTGAGGACGTAAGGCGTCTCGTAGTCGATCCGGGCCAGAAGATCGCCGATCTGCTTGCGGAAATCTGGGCTGAAGCGGGCCGCCACGCGATCCTTGAACCTCATGGGCTTGGCCAGGGCGACGAAGGAGGCGTGGGCCGGGTGGCCGGGACTTCTCAGGCGCTTGAGCGTATCCAGATCCTCGCGATGTTGAAGCGCGCCGAGGCCTGGGCTCCAATGTTCGCCGACCGGGCGGCGATCCCAGCCGAAGAAGGCCACGGTGGGTTCAACCAGAACGGCGAAGGCGGGGCTGCGCTGGGCCGCCAGTTGTCCGAGCCAGTGTTCCGTCGACTGGTGGGTGTCCAAGGCGCCAAGGGCGCGCGAATGGAAGACGTCGATCAGGGCGTTGAGGATCGATTCCTCGTCCACGGTCGGGCGATTGAGGGCGGCCAACAAGGCGTCGCAGCGTCGTTGGTGCTCGGTACGGTCCGCCTGATCGCGCGCTATTTCTCCGGCCAGAACATCATCCGTCGCGACGGCGTCCAAGCGCGTTTCGCCCCTGTCCGCCGGCTGGTCCTCATCGACGGGTTGATGGAGATCGGCATCTGGTCCAGCTTCGGGCGCCGCGCTTTGCAGGTCTTGCCAGGCGGCATGTCGGGCGCGGTGCAGCGCCTGTTCGTAGGCGTCCCGCAGGGCCTGGAAGCCTTGGGGATCGTCCTCGGGATGGACGATCTTCAGCCGGCGCGCATAGGCGCGACGAATCTCACGCTCATCGGTGGACGGCGAAATCGCCAGTTCGCGCCAGATCGAACGATCTACAGCCATGTGGCGCCCTCGAACTGGTCGAGAACCTGAAGCAGTTCCTTGCGGGCGTGCTCGATCTCGCGCGGGTCCTGTCGCTCCAAGATGAAGCTGAATCGATCCATGTGCTGGCCGATGAACTGCCGCTGATCGCCCAGAGAGTCCTCGTAGCAGCGGGCGGCTCGGGCCAAGGCGGCGCGGTTCAGGTCTGCGTCGCGCGGGTGATGCTTCAGTTCGGCGAGTTCGGCCCGGCGTCGGGAGAACTCGGGCGCCGTCATCGTCTCTTCGTCGGCGATGACCAGTTCCCGCCGTTCGCCCGTTGCGGGGACATGAACGTCCACTTCAAGCAGGCCATTGATGTCGTAGGAGAAACGCACCTCGACCGCGATCTCGCCGGCCTTGGCGGGAGGGACCGCGATCTCCACCTCGCCCAGGCGGATGTTGTCCGACACGGCGCGGGACTCGCCCTGATAGATCGGCAACTTCACGAACTTCTGGTTCGCCTCCATGGTCGAATAGACCTGGACCCGGCTGGCCGGGATGACGGTGTTGCGTTCGATGATCGGCGAGAACACGCCGCCGCGGATCATGTTGCCGGGCCCGCGTTCGCTGACCTCTACGCCCAGGGTGTAGGGGCAGACGTCGGTCAGGACGACTTCCTTGAGAGCGACGTCGCGCGCCTTCAAGCCGGCCTGGACGGCGGCGCCCAGGGCGACGGCTTGGTCCGGATCAACGGCGTTGGAGGGGAAGCGGCCGAACATCTTTGTCACGGCGCGGCGAACGAGCGGCATGCGGGTCGCCCCGCCGACCATGACGATCTCCTTCAGCTGACCGGCGTGCAGACCGGAATCGCGCAGCGCGCGCAGCACCGGGTCCCGCATTCGGGTCACCAGACCAGAGCAGAGGGTGTCGAAACGGTCGGCGGTGAAGCGATGCTCGAACACCTGGTCCTTCCAGGTCACGGACATGATGACCTCGGCGCTGTCGGTCAGGCCGCGCCGCGCCCTTTCTGCCGCCGCCCGGATGCGTTCGCGCAGGACGGGATCGGCCCTGTCTTCGGTCGAAATGCGATCTCCGATCGCCTTGCCGAAGTCCTCGATGAGGACCTGGTTGAAGTCTTCGCCGCCCAGGCGATTGTCGCCGGTAGAGGCGCGCACCTCAATCACGCCCTCGAAGATTTCCAGAACGGAGACGTCGAAGGTGCCGCCGCCGAGGTCGAAGACCAGGAACATGCTCTGGTCGTCCAACTCATGGATGCCATAGGCGAGGGCGGCGGCCGTGGGCTCGTTCAGCAGGCGCTCGACCTTGAGCCCGGCCAGTTCGCCGGCGCGCCGCGTGGCCTTTCGCTGCTTGTCGTTGAAATAGGCCGGCACGGTGATGACCGCCTCGGTCACCGGCTGTCCCAGGAAGACCTGGGCGTCGTCGACCAAGCGGCGCAAGACCAGGGCCGACAGCTCCTCCGGTGAAAAGCCTTTTTTGCCCAGGCGTGTGACGCGGTTGGAGCCCATGTAACGTTTGAACGCGGTCGCCGTCAGGGCCGGATGGGTCGATTGTCGTTCCCGAGCCGCCAAGCCAACAAGGACCTCCCCCGTGGTCTCATCCAGGCTGACCGCCGAGGGCGTGAGGAGATGACCCAGGCTGTTGGGGATCAGTTCTGCCTTGCCGTCACGCCATAACGCGACCGCGCTGTTGGTCGTGCCCAAGTCAATGCCGATGATCACGCGTAACCCCCGATTACTGCAACGCTTCTCTGTAGTGATCAGGTCCTGCGGGCATCAAGTCGAAGATTGCAGTTCGCCAAATTATCGTTTCACGGATTACCGTCCGGTTGGTATGTAACCTCCATGGACACGACCGCACGCCGCCGCGCGCCCGAAGACACTCGGGCTCAGATCATCGAAAAGGCGCTGGAGGTGGCGGCCGAACGGGGGGCGTCCGGCTTTACGCTGGATGCGGTGGCGGCGCGGACGACGGTCAGCAAGGGGGCGTTGCTGCATCATTTTCCGACCAAGATCGCCCTTCTGGAGGGGATGATCGACCATTTGGGCCAGATGCACACCGACGGCATTCTGGCCCAGGCGGCGCGGGATCCGGAGCCCTATGGTCGGAGCGCGCGGGCCTATCTGCGCGCGACGGTGACGGAGCCGGTGACGCCGCAGGATGTCAGTATCGGCCGGGTGGTGATGGCCGCCTGCGCCATCGAGCCGGCCCTGGCACAGCGCTGGCGGACCTGGATCGACCGGGTGAAGGTCGACGATCCCAGTGATCCGGTCGGGGCGGACGACGCCCTGATGTTGCGGCTTTTGGCCGATGGACTGTGGGTGTCAGATCTGTTCGGCGTGCATGATGTATCGCCCGATCAGCGGCAGGCGTTGCTGTCGCTGTTGACGCCCGGACATCCTATCACAGCCAACGAAGCATGAGCGCCCTAACCTGGGCCGCCCTGCTGGGAGCCATCGGACTGGAGGTGGTGGGCACAACCCTCTTGCAGCAGAGTCAGCAATTCAGTCGGCCCTGGCCCACGGCGGGAATGGCGGTGTGCTATGGTCTGGCCTTTTACCTATTGTCGGTCGCGCTGAAACAGATGCCGGTGGGAATCGCCTATGCGATCTGGAGCGGTCTGGGCGTGGTGGCGATCTCGGTGATCGGGGCGGTGGCTTTCCGCCAGAGGCTGGATCTGCCGGCAGTGACGGGGTTGGCGATGATCATCGGCGGGGTCGTGGTGATCAATCTGTTTTCAAAGACCGTTGTTCATTGAATAATGGTTATAATGCGTTAAGTTTTAAAGCTTTAGGTGAAGCGACATCTTTGGTTTCGCCCCTCCCTTCACCACGGCGCGCCAAGATGGCGAGGTGGGGATCTCAAATGAGCGATGTGGGGGCGGGCGCCAGGCCCGAGCGTATTCTCGAGCTGTCCGCCCGGCTGAACACCGTGGCGGGCGAGAAGATTGGCGAGATCGCCTCGGTCAACCGGGCCGCCAAGATGCTGGTGGTCAACGCCCAAGTGGTGGCGGCGCGCAGCGGGGACGCGGGGCGCAGCTTCATGGTGGTGGCTGAGGAGTTTAAGCGGATTTCTGGGCAGATCGACGACGTCGCCGGCGCCCTGGAACAGCAGGTGCGGGGCGATCTTACCGAGCTGTCTGCCATCGGAGGGGCGATCCTGGGTCAGCTGCGGGGGCAGAGGCTGGCGGACCTGGCGCTGAACGCCATCGAGATCATCGACCGGAACCTGTACGAACGGACCTGCGACGTGCGCTGGTGGGCGACCGACAGCGCGGTGGTGGACTGCGTCGCCGAACCCGACGCCGCCAAGGCCGAGCACGCCAGCCAGAGGCTGAAGGTCATACTGGACGCCTATACCGTCTATCTGGACCTGTGGATCTGCGACCGGAGCGGCGCGATCGTGGCCAACGGCCGGCCCGATCGGTACGCGGTGCAGGGGAAGTCGGCGCGGGACATGTCCTGGTTTCGCGACGCCATGGCGACGAAGTCGGGCGATGATTTCGCGGTGGCCGATGTTACACGGCTGGAGGCGTTGAACGGGGCGCCGACCGCCACCTATGCGACCGCTATCCGCAAGGGTGGTCTGGCGAACGGGGCCGTAATCGGCGTGTTGGGCATCCATTTTGACTGGCAGGCCCAGGCCCAAACGGTGGTGGACGGAGTGCGGCTGACGCCCGAGGAGCGGGCCCGGACGCGGGTGCTGTTGCTGGATCAGAGACACCGGGTGCTGGCCGCCTCCGACGGGATCGGGGTACTGAACGAGACGGTGAAACTGGATGTCGGCGCGGGCGCCATGGGCAGCTATTCAAAGGGCGACCGGACCGTCGGCTATGCCCGCACGCCCGGATACGAGACCTATGAGGGCCTGGGATGGTATGGGTGCCTTGTTCAGGACGCGGCCGCCATCTGATGGCCGCATCCGTCGACTAGGCGCGCCGTCCCATGCTTTCCGTTCCTTCCCCCGTTCCGCCCTATTGGGAAACCAAGACCCTGGTCGAGATGTCTCCGGCCGAATGGGAGGGGCTGTGCGACGGGTGTGGCCTGTGCTGCGTGATCCGGTTCGAGGACGAGGATACGGGCGAGGTGATTCCGACGCGGGTCCACTGCAAACTGTTCGATTCCCAGGCCTGTTCCTGCTCGGACTATGTGAACCGCAAGGCGCATGTGCCGGACTGCATCAAGCTGACGCCGCACAATATCGAGGCCCTGGGGTGGATGCCCAAGTCCTGCGCCTATCGCCGGCTGCACGAGGGGCGGCCGCTGGCGGCCTGGCATCCGCTGGTCTCGGGCGACCCGGAGACGGTGCATACGGCCGGGGTGTCGGTGCGGGGGCAGACGATTTCGGAACTATCGCTTGCCGAGCCCGAAGACGCGTTGGATTTCGAGGCGCCGGAATGGGCGGTCGAACGGGGCTGATGGCCGCAGCCTGATGGGTTGGCGGCGGCTTCTATTACAATGACGCTGGTCTGAATCTTTTTACTTCAAAGGCTTGTGCTTTTGTCGCGGCTGTTTGCGCGCCTGAGGACGCTGGTGCGGTAGTGTTTGGGCATGGCGGGAAATAGCGATGAGCCGGGCGGGTGATCCCGTCCGATCTCGCGCTCAGCCGTTCCTCCGATCGGAGGCGATCCATTGCATTCAGGGAGAGAGACATGCCGGCTATAGCGGAGCGGGATGGGTTGCTGAGCCATGGGCGGGACGCCAGCGGGCCGGGGCGGCGCGCGACGGCGGTGACGCCCAGCGATACGGTCGACCTGACCACCTATGCCAAGGCCCTGTATGTCGGGGCGGCGGGGAACCTGCGGGTGCTGACGGTGGGGGGCGAGGACGGGGAGGCCGTGACCTTTGCCAATCATCCGGTCGGGTGGTTGCCGGTGCAGGTGCGCCGGATTCTGGCCACGGGGACGACGGCGGCCCAGGTCGTGGCGGTGTTCGATTGAGCCTGGCGGTCGAGGCGACGACGACGGCGCCAGGCGCGATGCTGGCGCCGTCGCGACCGGGGTTCGATGTGCCCGACCTGCCGCGCTGGTCGGCGGCGGTGCGCGGGATGTTGGCAGGCGTGCGGGATGCGCGGCTGCTGGTCGTCAGCGACAGCGTGGCCCAGGGGTTCGGCGCGGCGCCGGGCGGATGGACGCCCGATGGGCGAGGGGCGGCCTGGCCGAAGCGGCTGGCGGATCTGATGCGCGCGGGCGGTCTGCCGGCCTCGGCGGCGTCGCTGGCCGGGGCGGGGGCAGGCGATCTGGCGACCGGGGGATACGGAGCCTATGACCCGCGCGTCAGCCTGGGTAACGGGTGGAGCGTCGCGACCCTGGCCAGTCTGGGCGGGCGGTTGTTTACCACGCCGGACTGGGGAACCGAGACCTGGGCGTTCCAGCCGGACGGGCCGGTGGACCGGTTCGACCTCTATGCTGTGTGCAACACGGCCCTGGGGGTGATCGCGGTCGAGACCGACGGGGTGGTGCGCGCGACCATCGACACGCTAAAGGCGCCGGGGCTGGAGCGGCACACGATCCGGTTTCCCGAGACGACGGGGCCGATTTCGGTGCGGCGAGCCTCGGGCGGGGCGGTGTTCATCGCCGGGGGCGTGGCGTGGAAATCCGAGCTGCGGCGGGTGCAGGTGATCAATGCCGGCTGGGGCGGGTCGCGGGTGGCGGACTGGACCACGACGGATCAGGCGTACCGGGCCTATGGGGCTTTGCCGGTTGCAGGGGCGGATCTGACGGTGATCTGTCTGACCATCAACGACTGGAACAACGGGACGGCGGTCGCGGCCTATCAGAACAGTCTGAGGCTGTTGGTGGATCGGGCCCTGGTCAGTGGCGATGTGCTGATGATGACGGGGACGCCGTCGGATCCGGCCCAGAGCAAGGCCAGCTACGCCACGCAGCAGGCCATAGCGGCGGCGGCCGTGGCGGTGGCGGCGGAGAGGGGGCTGGCGGCGCCCCTCGACGGCGCGGCCCTGTTCGGCGGCACGTTTGCGCCGGGCCTGATGTTCGATTCCGTCCATCCCAATGCGGCGGGCCAGGCCCTGATCGCACAGGCGGTGCGGGCGCGGGTGATGATCTGAGGTTGGGTCTGGTTCGCGCCGGTGTTAACCGTGGCGGATGGGGCAGAGGTTCGACGACATCCAGGTGTTGCGGTGCGTGGCGGCCACGGGGGTGGTGGTCGCCCATGCGGTCGATCTGAGCGCGGGGCGGCTGGGGCTGGGGACTGTTCTGGCGGGCGGGCCGTGGGAGGATTTCGGGGCGGCGGGGGTCGATCTGTTCTTCGTGATCAGCGGCTTCATCATCGCCACGACGACGCGGGGCCAGACGGGGCTGCGCGCGGCGGGAGCGTTTCTATGGCGACGGTTTCGAAGGGTGGCGCCGATTTACTGGCTGTTGTCCCTGCCGATCCTGGTCGGGATGGCGCGGGGCGGGACGCTGACGGCCGATGTGGTGGCGGCGACCTTTCTGTTCTGGCCGTTCAGCGGACTGGAGATGACGTTTCCAGCCCTGGGGGCGGGATGGACCCTGTGTTTCGAGATGCTGTTCTATGCCGGGGTCGGCCTGGCGATTGCAGGGGGCGGACGGGCCGGACGGGCGCTGGCGGGCGGCGCCGTGGTGGCGGTGGTCGTGGGCCTTGCGGTCGCCACCCCGGTGCTGAGGTTCGTCGGGTCGCCGATGGTGCTGGAGTTCCTGATCGGGGTGGGGATCGCGCGCTGGGGGCGCGGTCAGCCCCAAGCATGGGGGGTGGTCGCCGTGGGGCTGGGCCTGATCGGGTTCGGGCTGTCGCTGGGGTTCGGCTATGGCGAGATCGACGGCGAGGCGGCGCTGAACCAGCCGTGGGTCGGGTTGGCGCGCGTGGCGATCTGGGGACTGCCGGCGGGGCTGGTGGTGCTGGGGGCGGTCGTGGGCGCGCGGAGGCGGCAGGGGCCGGTTTGGCGCGGGCTGATCTTCATGGGAGACGCCTCCTATGCTGTTTACCTGTTCCATGTGTTGGTGATCCGGGCGCTCGGGCGGGTGTTCGAGGCGGGCGCGGTCCTGCCGGGAGATGGGGTGGTGGTGCTGACCGTCGGCCTCAGTCTGGCGGCGGGCGCAGGGGTGCATGTCTGGGTCGAACGGCCGTTGATGCGGTGGATGGCGCGGCCGCATTTCTCCCTCCCCTTCATGGGGAGGGGCGATCGCGCAGCGATCGGGGTGGGGTCCGACAGGACGCGGTTGAAAGACGGTGAGGCTGACGGCGGCGCGCCGGATCGCACGGCCCCACCCGGGCTCGGCTGACGCCTCGCCGTCCCTCCCCATGAAGGGGAGGGAGAGTTTTCAGGGAGAGTTTGATGGTTTCGATCCGGTGGCCGTTCGGCCAGGCGGGGCGCGTGGGTGCGCCGGAAGAGAAGTCCAGTCGGGCGGCGGTGCTGCTGTCGGGCGTGGGGCGGGCGCGGTGGACGCCCAACGACTACGCCAGCCTGGCGCGCGAGGGGTATCAGAAGAATGCGGTGGCCTATCGCTGTATCCGCATGATCGCGGAGGCGGCGGCCTCGGCGCCCTTTGCGGTGTTTGTGGAGGGGGTGCGGGACGAGGCCCATCCGCTGGCGCGGCTGATCCGCCGGCCCAATCCCGAACAGTCGGGGGCGGAGCTGATGGAGGCGGTCTATGGCGCGTTGCAGGTCTCGGGTAACGCCTGGGTCGAGGCGGTCGGGGATGACGTCCCCGAGGAGCTGTGGGCGCTGAGGTCGGATCGGGTGAAGGTGGTGCCCGGCCGGTCGGGCTGGCCCGAGGCATGGGAGTATTGCATCGACGGACGGTCGGTGCGGATCGGGCGGGCGGCGGACGGCTGGGGGCCGGTGATGCAGCTGAAACTGTGGCACCCGCTGGACGACTGGTACGGGCTGTCGCCGCTGGAGGCGGCGGCGCAGGGGGTGGATGCGCACAATGCCGCCGGCGCCTGGAACAAGGCCCTGCTGGACAATGCGGCGCGGCCGTCGGGGGCGCTGGTCTATGGGGCGCAGAAGGGCGAGCGGCTGACGGACGGACAGTTCGAGGCGCTGAAGGCGCAGCTGTCGTCCGCATACGCCGGGGCTGAGAACGCCGGGCGGCCGATCCTGCTGGAGGGCGGGATGGACTGGAAGCCGCTGAGCCTGACGCCGGCCGAGATGGATTTCACCGCCGGCAAACATGCGGCGGCGCGTGAGATCGCCCTCGCCTTCGGGGTGCCGCCGCAGCTGCTGGGGATACCGGGGGACGCGACCTACGCCAACTATCGCGAGGCCAACACGGCCTTCTGGCGGCAGACGATCGCGCCCCTGGTGCGCAAGGCGGCGGGGGCGATGACGGGCTGGCTGGGCGGACGGTTCCGCGGCTGCGAGGTGCGGGCCGACCTGGAGGCCGTGCCGGCGCTGCAGCCCGAGCGGGACGCCCTGTGGGCGCGGCTGGAGGCGGCCAGTTTCCTGACGGACGAGGAGCGGCGGCGGATGGCGGGGGTTGAGGGATGAGCGATGCGGTGAAGAAGGCCGTGGCGGCCCTGATCGCCGCCCTTGCGGTGCAGACGGTCGGGGGACTGGTCTGGGCCGGGGGTGCGGCGGCGCGGATCGCGACGCTGGAGCAGAGGGTCGGGGAGCAGAGGCTGGTGGCCGAACGGCTGGCGCGGCTGGAGACGCAAGGGGAGGCGACGGCGGCGGCGGTGGAGCGGATCGAGCGCAGGTTGGAGGGGGCGAGATGAAGGTGCCGAATGATCCCTTCTCCCCTTGCGGGAGAAGGTGGCCGAGCGGAGCGAGGTCGGATGAGGGGTTGGTCGGTAGTGGATGGAAGGGCTGGTTTGACCCCTCGCCCGACCGCGCCAGGACGACGGCTGCGCCGCCGTGCGCGCGCTCCCTCTCCCGCAAGGGGAGAGGGGATGTGATGATCCAAGGCTACGCCTCCCTGTGGGGCGTGGCGGATCTGAACGGGGACGTGGTGCAGGCGGGGGCGTTTGCGGACAGTCTGGCGAAGACGGGCGCGCAAGGGGTGCGGATGCTGAACCAGCATGACGCGCGGGCGCCGGTCGGGGTCTGGGACGAGATCATCGAGGACGAACGCGGTCTGTTCGTGCGTGGCCGGATCGAGGACTGGTCGCCTGAGGCCCGGTTCGCCGCCGCGCTGAGCCGGGCGGGGGCGATGGACGGTCTGTCGATCGGGTACCGCACGGCGCGGGCGCGGAGGCAGGGGCGCTTAAGAGTGCTGAGCGAGATCGAGCTGTGGGAGGTGTCGCTGGTGACGTTTCCCATGCTGCCGGGGGCGCGGTTCGGCCTCGGCTGACGCGCCCTAGGGAAGCCTAGCCGCCCGGAGCCTTTGGATCGGTGGCCAGAAGGATGTCTATTTCACGAAGTCTGCCGATCATGCCGCCAGTCGTGGCTGCTATGAACATGGCATAGCCGAATAGATAAGCCCCCCAAGCGTTCGCCCCCTCGAGCAAGTGGCTAAGCCAGCCCAGACTGATCCCTGAAGCTTGGGCAAGCAGTACCGGAACCATCCATCCCGTGAGGACGGCTAGGGCCTTTTTCTGCTCCGGCGACACATGAGCGCGTCTAGCGCGGGCCCACGCCAGAAGAGCAGGAAACCTACATTGCAGTCCGATGGCGACACCGGCGACAAACAGGATCGGCGATAGGATGAGGAGCCAGAGCCATCCAATACCGGGAAGCGGCGACGGGACCAACTGGCCGTAAAAGACGCTAGCGATCAGCATCAAGGCAAGCGTGCCCCAAATCGCCGCCCGCCGTAAACTCAGTCTTTCCATTCTGCTTTGGTAGCATGGATCGCAACTAAGGCTACGGCCCCGCTTCAAGAAATTCCGGGCCTATGACCCGGAAATCCCTGCGTGTCCCGATTGGGCGCGCTCAGACCGGAGACATCATGAAAGAGACCAAACAGGCCTCGGGGCATCCCGAGGCGCAGGCTGTCGTGCGCGAGATGATGGCGGCGTTCGAGGCGTTCAAAGGGGCGAATGACGCCCGGCTGGGCGAGATCGAGAAGAAGGCGGCGGCCGATGTACTGCTGGAGGAGAAGGTGGCGCGGATCGACCAGGCGGTGGCGTCGGCGCAGGCGCGGCTGGATCGGGTGATGAGTCAGAACAGGCGTCCCCAAATCGGCGGCGTGACGGGCGGCGAGCCGGTGGAGCCGGCGTCTGCGCCGGAGGCGAAGGCGGCTTGGGACGGGTATCTGAAAACCGGTCAATCTGGCGCCCTGGAGGTCAAGGCGGGGCTGTCGGGCGGGGCGACCTCGGGCGGCTATGTCGTGCCGTATGAGACCGAGCGGGCCATCGAGCGACGGCTGATGGCGGCGTCGCCGATGCGCGAGATCGCGACGGTCAGGACGGTGGCGGCGGGGGTGTTCAGAAAGCCGGTGTCGACGGCGGGCGTGGCCTGCGGCTGGGTGGCGGAGACGGCCGCACGGCCGGAGACGGACCCGGCGACCCTGGCCCTGCTGGAGTTCCCGTCAGCCGATCTGTACGCCAATCCGGCGGCGACCCAGGCCCTGTTGGACGACGCCATGGTCGATCTGGACGAATGGCTGGCGGCTGAGGTGGAGGACGCCTTTGCGGCGCAGGAGACCCAGGCCTTCGTCAACGGCGACGGGGTGAACAAGCCGAAGGGCTTCCTGACCTATCCGACCGTGGCGGACGCGGGTCAGGCCTGGGGGCAGATCGGTTATGTGGCGTCGGGTGCGACGGGCGGGTTTGCCCCGACCAGTCCGGCGGACCGGCTGATCGACCTGATCTATGCGCCCAAGGCCCAGTACCGGCCGAACGGGCGGTTCGTGATGAACCGCAAGACGGTCTCGGCCGTGCGCAAGTTCAAGGACGCGGACGGCAACTATATCTGGCAGCCGGCGACGCGGCTGGGCGAGACGGCGAGCCTGCTCGGCTATCCGGTCACCGAGATCGAGACCATGCCGGATGTGGCGGCGAACAGCCTGTCCATCGCGTTTGGGGACTTCCAGCGGGGGTATCTGATCGTAGACCGGGCGGGGGTGCGGGTGTTGCGCGATCCCTATTCGGCCAAGCCCTATGTGCTGTTCTACACCACCAAGCGCGTCGGCGGCGGGGTGCAGAACTTCGACGCGGTGAAGGTGATGAAGTTCAGCGCGGGGTGACCGTGACGCTCCCTTTCCCCTTGCGGGAGGGGGAGGCCGCGCACGGCGGCGAAGCCGTCGTTCTGGCGCGGGCGGGTGAAGGGTTCGGAGTTCAGCGACCCCTCATCCGGCCCTTCGGGCCACCTTCTCCCGCAAGGGGAGAAGGACGAAATTTCACGATGGAGACTGCCATGGCGCAGCCGGTGACGGTGGCGGAGGCGAAGCTGTTTTTGCGGGTGGAGCATGAGGCCGAGGACGGGCTGATCCAGACCCTGATCACGGCGGCCCAGGCGCGGGTGGAGGCCGATGTGGGGTTGAGCCTGACCTCCACCTCGCCGGCGGGGTTGAGGCTGGCGATCCTGATGCTGGTGCTGCGGGCCTATGAGCGGGGGGAGGACGCGGGTGTTCCCCCGATCGACGAATGGGTGGCTCCCCATCGGGTGGTGCGGCTGTGAGGACCTTGGCGGGGCTGTTCCGGGCGGTGGAGGCGGAGACGCCCTATGGCGGGCGGAGCGTGACGTTCGAGGCGGTCGGGTCGGCCTGGCTGAAATGCGGGACGCGGCGACGGGGCGAGCGAGGTGAAGGGGATCAGCGGCGGACGGTGGAGAATCTGAGCGCCGAGGCGCGGGCCGACGAACGCCTGACGGTCGGGCGGGTTCTGCGGTTCGGCGGGGCGGATTGGGACCTGGTTTCAGTGGAGGCGCTGCGGCTGGGGCGGGTCAAGCTGGGCTTGGAGCGGGTGCGATGAGGGATCATGAGAGCGCGTTGCAGAAGGCGGTTCTGGCGGCGCTGAAGGCGGATGCGGCGGTGGCGGCCCTCGTCGGCGCGCGAGTGTTCGATCAGGCGCCGCAGGGGACGGCTTGCCCCTATCTGACGCTCGGTCGGTGTGAGAGCCGGCCAGTAGCGGCGGAAGGCGGCGGGGTGGAGCAGAGGCTGACCCTGACGGGGGTGTCGCGGTTCGCCGGAGCGGAAGAGGCCAAGGCCATGGCGGCGGCGGTGCGGGCGTGTCTGCACGAGACGGTGCTGCAGGCGGACGGGGTGCGGACGGCGACCCTGAGAGCGAACTTTGCCGACGTGTTTCGGGCCGGGGATGGGCGACGGACCTATGCGGTGGTGCGGCTGAGGGCGTTGACGGAAGAGGTGGGAGAAGGCCGATGACCGCACAGGCGGGCAAGGACATGCTGCTGAAGATCGAGGGCGCGCCGGGCGTGTTCACGACGGTGGCGGGATTGAGGGCGCGGACGATTTCGCTGAATGCGCGGACGGTGGATGCGACCGACGGCGACAGAGCCGGGCGGTGGCGCGAACTGCTGGCGGGCGCGGGCGTCAAGTCGGCGGCGGTGTCGGGCCAGGGGATCTTCCGCGATGCGGCGTCGGACGCCCTGGTGCGCGAGGCCTTTTTTGATCAGGCGGGGAAGCGCTGGCGGTTGGTGGTGCCGGACTTCGGCGTGCTGGAGGGGCCGTTCCTGGTGGCGGCGCTGGAATACGCCGGGGAGCACGAGGGGGAGGCCACGTTCGCGCTGAGCCTGGCGAGTGCGGGCGAGATCGGGTTTGCGGCGATATGAGCGGCGGTGACTTGCCCCCCTCGGGCCGAAGGGCGGCCCTCTCCCCCCAAGGGGGGGAGATTGGAGCGCGGGGCGAGGCGGGGGTGATGTTGGGCGGGGTGCGGCGTCGGGTTTGTCTGACGCTGGGGGCGCTGGCGGAGATCGAGACCGGGCTGGGGGTCGAGGGGCTGACGGCGGCGGCAGAGCGGATGAAGGCCCTGTCGGCGCGGGATTTGATGGTGGTGCTGGCGGCGGTGTTGCGCGGGGGCGGCGAGTTCGAGCCGACGGTTGAGGCGGTCGATCCGCGCGAGGCGGCGCGCGCGGTGGCGGCGGCGTTTGAGGCGGCGGTGCGGTGACGTCTGAACAGACGCCCCAATTGACCCCTTGGGGCGAGATGTTGCGGACGGCGATGCGGATGGGGATCGCGCCCGAGGCCTTCTGGCGGCTGTCATTGAAGGAGTGGCGGATGCTGACCGAGGCACCGCGCGGGACGGCGCCGATGGGGCGGGCGGGGCTGGCGAAACTGATGGAGGACTGGCCGGATGGCGGATGAGTTCGGGCGCGACGGGATTGATGATGTGCCGCTGAATGCGGCCGAGGCGGGGGCGGCGCTGGAGGCGCTGAAGGGGCCGGCGGAGGAGGCGGCCAACGCCATCGAGGCGGCGTTCGGACGGGCCGGCGACAGCCTGACCCGATCGCTGGCGCGCGCGGCGGCGGACGGGGAGGTGTCGCTGTCGGAACTGGCGAAGGCGGTGCTGAACGCGGTCAATGCGGCGGCGGGATCGGGCGGTTCGGGCGGCGGACTGAGCGCGGCGATCCAGGCGGCGATGTCGAGTTTCGGCGGGGCGCGGGCCGACGGGGGACCGGTGCTGGGAGGCGCCGCCTATCTGGTCGGGGAGCGCGGGCCGGAGGTGTTTCGGCCGGTGACGGGCGGCGAGATCGGGCTGGCGTCAGCGGGCGGGGTTACGGTCAATGTGACGGTGGACGGCGGGGCGTCGGCTCTGCTGCGATCCGAGGCCCAGGTGGCCCAGATGCTGGCGCGGGCGGTCAGCCTGGGCGCGAGACGGATGTAGATTCGAGAGGCGAGTGGCGGCGAAGAAGGCCGACCACTCGCCCTAGTCGGACTTATTCGCCCTTGGGGTTCGGGCCAAAGCGGTTGTCGCCCTTCTGGCCTTCGACCAGACCGATCCACAGCAGGAAGATCAGGGGAACGACGGCGGAGAGCAGGAAGGCGATCATGCCGGGGCCGATCAGGGCCAGCATGGCGGCGGGGTCCTCGTCGAAGTCGTAGTCGGTCATGCCGTTGGCGACGGCGGCCATGCCGACCATGACGAGGCCGACGATGAAGAAGACAATGGACGAGGCCCAGGGGATGGCGATCAGCCAGCCGGTCTTGCCCATGTCGTGCAGACGTTTCACCGAGATTGCGAGGTTGGGCCAGATAAGTGCGAGGGAGATCAGCCCGCCGATTATCGGCAGCCAGCCGGCGACGACGCCGACGCCCAGCAGGATCAACCAGCCGATCCAGAAATGGCTGCGGCGGGTGCGGCCCTCGAACGATAGGAACAGCTTCTGCCAATCGAAGCCGGCGACGGTGCTGTCGGTCGGGGCGGACAGGCCGCCGGCGACGCCGACGGTGGAGGGAGCGCCGGCCAGGATCAGGATCTGGGTCGCCTCCGCGCCCTCAGGCACAAAATCGACGCGGACGCCGGCAGCGGGGACGGCCGGCGACTGAAGCCCGGATGAGACGAAGCTGTAGCGCGCGCCGTCGTCGCCGCTGATCAGGCCGGTTCCGGCGGTGGTGTCATAGCTGAGGATTTCGCCGCGCAAGTCTTCGCTCCCGTCTCGATACGGCCGTTGCGGCCGCGTTGGCAGAGAGCATGGACGAGCGGGGCTTTGCGAACAAGTGAAACAGGGGACAGGTTCGGATGGACTTCCATGAAGTGCGCCTGCCCGCGCGGCTGGCCTTTGGTTCGACCGGCGGGGTTGAGCGGCGGACGGAGATCGCGACGCTGGCCTCGGGTTTCGAGCGGCGGTCGACGCCGTGGGCGCTAGGGCGGCGACGGTATCTAATCGGAGCGAACCTGAGATCGTTGGACGACATGGCCGAGTTGCTCGCCTTCTTTGAGGCGCGGCGGGGGCGGCTGCATGGGTTCAGATTTAAGGACTTTGCCGACTTCAAGTCGTGCGCGCCGAGCCGGACGATGTCGGCGACGGATCAGGCGTTGGGCGCTGGGGACGGAGTGCGGACGGCGTTCCAGTTGATCAAGGTCTACGGCGATGTGGAGCGACCGATCGTCAAGCCGGTCGAGGGGTCGGTTCGGATCGCGGTTGGGGGCGTCGAGGTTTCCGGCTTTGTGGTGGACGCGGCGACAGGGGCGGTGAGGCTGGCAGTCGCGCCCGGGGTGGGTGTGATGGTGACGGCGGGCTTCCTATTCGACACCCCGGTGCGGTTCGACACGGACCGGATCGAGACGACGCTGGAGAGTTTCGACGCAGGACGGATGGCGGCGGTTCCGCTTATCGAGGTTCGGGTCTGATCATGCGCGACATACCGGACGAAATGGCCGCCCGCATCGAGAGCGGGGCGGTAGGGCTTTGTCATGTCTGGCGGCTGGAGCGGGCCGACGGAGTGGTGACGGGGTTCACCGATCATGACCGCGACCTGGTGGTGGACGGATTGATCTGTCGGGCCGGGAGCGGCTGGACGACGGGGGCGACGGAGAGCGCGGTCGGCCTGGCGGCGGGGGCGGCCTCGGCGGCGGGGGCGCTGGACGACGCCTCGATCACCGAGGCTGACGTGGCGGCGGGCCTGTTCGACGGGGCGAAGGTCGAGCTGTGGCGGGTGGACTGGTCCGAGCCGGGGTTGAAGGTACGGCTGTGGGGCGGGACCCTAGCGCGGATGCGGCGCGAGCAGGGGCGGTTCCTGGCCGATCTGGAAGGGCCGCTGGCCAAGCTGGAGCGGGTGGTCGGGCGGACCTATGGCCGGATGTGCGATGCGCGGCTGGGGGATGAACGCTGCGGGATCGCGGCGGCGGGGCGGCGCTGTGACAAGCGGTGGGAGACCTGTGTCGGGACGTTCGGGAACGGGGTGAATTTCCGAGGGTTCGCGGACGTGCCGGGGGATGACTTCCTGACGGCCTATCCGGCGGGAGGCGCGCGGAACGACGGCGGGAGCCGACGGTGAGGGGGGCGATAAAGAACTCTCCCTCCCCCTGCGGGGGAGGGGCGTCAGCGCGCAGCGATGACGGGGTGGGGGCGGCAGGGGGAGCGGGCGCGGGTCGCCTGGCCCTTCCCACCCGGTCTCGCCTCCGGCTCGACCCCCCTCCCCCGCAGGGGGAGGGAGAGGGGTGTGCGGCGGCGGTCGTCGCTGCCGCCCGGTCCTGGCTGGGGACGCCGTATCGGCATCAGGCCAGTGTGAAGGGCGTGGGGGCGGACTGTCTTGGGCTGGTGCGCGGGCTGTGGCGCGAGGTGGTCGGGGCGGAGCCGGAGCGGCTGCCCGCCTATTCGCCGGACTGGGCCGAGACCGGCGGGCGCGAGACCCTGCTGGAGGCGGCGGGGCGGTGTCTGAAGCCGGTTCCGGTCGAGGCCATGCGGGCCGGGGATGTGTTGTTGTTCCGGATGTCGCAGGGGGCGGCGGTGAAACACTGCGCTATTCTGAGCGACTGCGGCGGGCCGGAGCTGAGGATGATCCACGCCTATTGGGGACGGGCGGTGGTGGAGAGCTGGATGGGGATGTGGTGGCGGCGAAGGCTGGTCGCCGCGTTCCGGTTTCCTAAGGAGGCGTAGATGGCGCAAGTCGTACTGAGCGCGGTGGGGCAGTCGGTCGGGGGGCCGGTCGGGCGGGTGATCGGGGCGACGATCGGGCGGGCGATCGACAATCGGGTCATCGAGTCGCTGTCGCCGGCGCGGCAGGTCGGGCCGAGGCTGGAGGCCCTGAAGGTGCAGGGGACGGCGGAAGGCGCGCCGATGGCCTGTGTGTTCGGGCGGGCGCGGGTGACGGGTCAGGTGATCTGGGCGGCGCGGTTCCTGGAGGGCAAGAACAAAGGACAGGCCGGCAAGGGCGGGCCGAAGACGGTCGATTATGTCTATTCGCTGAGCTTCGCCGTGGCCCTGTGCGAGGGGGAAATCGACGGGGTCGGCCGGGTCTGGGCCGACGGGCGGCTGATGGACCTGAGCGGCGTGGCGATGCGGGTGTATCGCGGCGGCGAGGCGCAGATGCCGGACCCGTTGATCGAGACGGTCGAGGGAGAGGCTCCGGCCTACCGCGGCACGGCCTATGTGGTGTTCGAGGATCTGCCGCTGGGGCCGTTCGGGGACCGGGTTCCGCAGTTGAGTTTCGAGGTGTTCCGGCGACCGCGCGGGGAAGAGGCGCGGCTGGAGGATCTGCTGGAAGGGGTGTGCCTGATCCCCGGCGCGGGCGAGTTCGCCCTCGCGACGCAGGCGGTGGTGCGGCGCAAGGGACTGACACGGACGACGGCGGAAAATGTGCATAACGGCGAGGGTCGGGCGGACCTGATCGTGTCGCTGGACCAACTACAGGCGCAGCTGCCGAACCTGAAGCGGGTCAGTCTGCTGATCGGCTGGTTCGGGGATGATCTGCGGGCCAGGCATTGCCGGGTGCGGCCGGGGGTGGAGCGGCGCGACAAGCCGACCGAGCCGATGGACTGGTCGATGGCGGGGGTTGGGCGCGGAGAGGCCTATGAGGTTAGTCAGGTGGACGGGGCGCCGGCCTATGGCGGGACGCCGTCGGACGAGAGTGTGCGACAGGCGATCCGCGAGCTGAAGGCGCGGGGGCTGGAGGTGACGCTGTATCCGTTCGTCTTTATGGACTGCCCCGGCTATCCGTGGCGCGGACGGGTGGCGGGCGTAGACGGGGCGGGGGCGACAGCGGAGATCGCGGCCCTGTTCGGCGGAGCCGAGGATTGGGGGCTGCGCCGGATGGCGCTGCACTATGCCCGGATCGCGGCCGAAGAGGGGGCGGACGGCCTGTTGATCGGCTCGGAGATGCGGGGCGTGACCTGGACGCGGGATGCAGCCGGGGGCTTTCCGGCGGTCGAGCAATTCCGGGCGCTGGCGCAAGCGTGTCGGGCGGTGGTCGGGCCGGGGGTGAAACTGTCCTATGCGGCCGACTGGAGCGAATATTTCGGGCGGCAGACGGGCGGGGAGGTGGTGTTTCACCTGGATCCGCTGTGGGCAGATCCGAATATCGATCATGTCTCCATCGACTGGTATCCGCCGCTGACCGACTGGCGCGAGGGCGACGGCGGCGTGGATGCCGGGGCGTTCGATGGGGCGGCGGACCCGGCCTATCTGGCGGCGGGCGTCGCGGGCGGCGAAGGGTTCGACTGGTACTATGCGGATGAGGCGGATCGGGTGGCGCAGGTGCGGACACCCATCGTCGATACGGCGCATGGCGAGGACTGGCTGTTCCGGCCCAAGGACCTGAAGGGGTGGTGGTCGAACCTTCATCATGACCGGTCGGGCGGGGTACGGGCGGCGACACCGACGGCCTGGGTTCCCGGCATGAAGCCGGTCCGGCTGTCGGAGTTCGGCTGTGCGGCCGTGGACCGGGGCGGCAATGCGCCCAACCTGTTTCAGGACCCCAAGAGCAGCGAAAGCCGTCTCCCGCCGGGATCAAACGGGGCGCGGGACGACGCGGTGCAGCGGGGGGTCCTGGAGGCGGTGCTGGGCCATTATGGCCGGGCCGAGAACAATCCGGTGTCGGCGGTCTATGGCGGGCCGATGCTGGAGGGGGCTGACGTCTGGTGCTGGGACGCGCGGCCCTATCCGGCCTTTCCGATGCGAGGAGACGTCTGGGCGGATGCCGGGGCGTGGCGGGCCGGGCACTGGCTGAACGGACGGTTGGCAGGGGACGGGCGCGACCTGATCGCGGCGGTGCTGGCGCGGGGCGGTTTGGCGGCGGACGAAATAGCGGTGGAGGGCATTGAGGGGGCGGCGGCCGGCTATGTGATTGACCGGCCGATGCGGTCGCGCGATGCGCTGGAGCCGTTGCTGGCGGCGTTCGACGCGGTGGCGGCGGAACGGGACGGTCGGGTGGCGGTGCTGGGCCGGACGGCGGCTTGCACGGATCTGAGGCGCGAGGCCCTGGCCCTGCCGGATCAAGGGGCGGCGGAGACGGCGACGCGGGCGCTGGAGGCTCGACCCGGCGAGGCGCGGGTGCGGTTCATCGACGAGACGGCGGATTATCAGACCGGGGCGGTGACGGCGCGGGCCGAGGACGCCGGGACGGCGGCGACGGGCGGCGGAGTGGATCTGGACTTGCCGCTGGCGTGCGACGGCGGCCTGGCGCGGGCGGCGGCGGAGCGGGCGCTGGACGTGGCGGGGGCGGAGACGACCAGCCTGGCGCTGGGGCCGCTGGAGGCGCTGCGGTTGGAGCCAGGGGATGTGGTGCGGCTGGACGGCTGTGACGGGGATTGGCGGGTGACGCGGACGACGGCGGACGAGACGCCGTCGGCGGTGCTGGAGCCGGTCGGGGCTCGGCGGATCTATGAAGACCAGGCCGGCGGGCGCGGCGGCGAGGCGCCGGCCGTGGTCGGGGCGCCCTTTGTGCGAGTGATGGACCTGCCGCCCCTGATGGGGGGCGAGGACGACGGGCGGCCGGTCGTGGCGGCGGCAGCGGAGCCGTGGCGGGCGATGCGGCTGCACGCCGGGGCCGGGGCGGAGATCCTGACGGCGCGCGCGGACATCGAGACGGCGGCGACGGTCGGCGTATTGGTCGAGCCGCTGGGCCCGGGGGTTCGGTATCGCTGGGATGAGGTTCAGGCGCTGACGGTGCGAGTCGAGGGAACTGCGCCGCAGAGCGCGTCGGCATTGGCGGTGCTGGGCGGAGCCAACGCCCTGGCGGTCGAGACGGCGGCGGGTTGGGAGGTGGTGCAATATCGGTCGGCGACCCTGGTCGGAGCAGAGACCTGGCGGCTGACGGGCTTGCTGCGCGGCCAGCAGGGGACCGAGGTCGAGATGCAGACCGGGGCGGCGGCGGGATCGGTGGTGGTGTTTCTGGACGAGCGGCTGGCGCGGGCGGAGATCGGGCGCAACGAACGGGGTCTGCCGCTGATCTGTCGCGTCGGACCGGCGGGGGCGGCGCCGGGCGGGGCCGGGTTCCGCGAGGTCGGCTTCAGCTTACAGGGCCTGTATGCCCGACCCTGGTCGCCGGCGGGGCTGGGCGTCGAGGCCGGTGCGGCGGGGGTGTCGGTGCGCTGGATGCCGCGCGTGCGGCTGTATGGCGACGGATGGGACGGAGATCCTGCGGCGGTCGATCCAATGCGGTTCCGGGTACGGGTGAGGGACGCCGGGGCGGTGCGACGGACGATGGAGGTCGAGGGGACGACGCTGCTGTATTCCGCAACTGACTTGGCGGCGGACTTTCCGGGCGGCGTGACCCAGGCGGCGCGGATCGGCGTGGCGCAATGGGGCGAGGGGTTCGGCTGGGGCGTGGAGGCGGAAATCGGATTGATCTGAGCAAATATGCCGGGTCCGGCCCTTTGCGGCGGCGGGGGCATGGCTTAACTGACGGCCTCTTGGTTTTTCAGTTGGAGCGGCAACTCAGGTGGCAGGCGATCCCTATAAGGAACTGGGCGTTTCCAAGGGTGCGAGCGCGGAGGAGATCAAGAAGGCGTTCCGCAAGCTGGCCAAGGAGTTGCACCCCGACAAGAACCCCGGCGACAAGATCACCGAGGACAAGTTCAAACGGGTGACGGGGGCGTTCGACATCCTGGGCGACGCCGAGAAGCGGGCCAAGTACGACGCCGGCCAACTGGATAATGACGGCAACGAGCAATATCGCGGTTTTGGCGGCGGGGCGCGGACGGGCGGCAATCCGTTCGGCGGCGCGGCAGGCGGGTTCGGTGGAGGGCCGGGCGGCCGGGGCAATTTCGAAGGCGTCGATCTGGACGACCTATTCGGCATGTTCGGCGGGGGCGGACGTCAGCGCGGGGCGCGGGACTTCACCGCGCGCGGTCAGGACGTGAAGGCGACGCTGGACATTAGTCTGGAAGACGCCATCGCCGGGGCGACGAAGCGGATCCAGTTCTCGGACGGACGGACCCTGGATGTGACCATTCCCAAGGGGGCGGCGGACGGCCAGACCATTCGTTTGCGCGGACAGGGCTCGCCTGGACGTGGAGCCGAGAACGGTGACGCCCTCATCGAGCTGAAGATCGAGCCGCATCCGATCTACAAGCGCGACGGTGCGGACCTGACCATGGACCTGCCGGTGTCGGCGCCCGATGCGGTTCTGGGCGCCAAGGTGCGGGTTCCGACGCCCGAGGGCGCGGTGCAGATGACGATTCCGGCGGGCTCGAACTCGGGCAAGCTGCTGCGGCTGAAGGGGCGGGGCGCCTTTGCTCAGGGGCGGCGGGGCGATCTGCTGGCGCGGCTGATCGTGACCCTGCCGGACGAGCCGGACGCGGCCCTGGTCAAATTCGCCGAAGACTGGCGCGCCAAGCGGCCCTATACGCCGGGACGTTGAGCCGGGCTCAAGCAGCGCGAAGCGCGGTAGCGCAAGGGAAAAGACCATGATCGCAAAGCCTGATGTGAAGCCGGCGCGGCCGTGGTTTTCGGCCGGGCCGACGGCCAAACGGCCCGGCTATAGTCTGGCGGGCCTGCCGCAGGATCTGCTGGGGCGAGGCATTCGCGCGCCGGAGGTGGTTGAGCGGTTCGCCCATGGCCTGCGGCTGACGCGGGCGGTGCTGGAAGTCCCGGAGAGCCATGTGCTGGTCTATACGCCCGGATCCGACACCGGGGCGGTCGAGGCGGCCCTGTGGGGGATGCTGGGCGCGCGGCCGGTGCAGGTGGTGGCGTTCGAGAATTTCGGCCTGACCTGGCTGACGGACGTGAAGGATCATCTGGGGCTGGAGCCGGAGGTGCTGACGGCGCCCTGGGGCGAACTGCCGGACTTGAGCGTGGCCGATTGGTCCAAGGATGTGGTGTTTCCGTGGAACGGCACGACCTCGGGCGTGCGCGTGCCAGACGCCGACTGGATCGCCGACGACCGTCAGGGGCTGGCCATCTGCGACGCCACATCGGCCGCCTTCGCCATGCCGTTGCCGTGGGACAAGCTGGATGTCGTGACGTTCAGCTTCCAGAAGGCGCTGGGTGGAGAGGCGGGCATCGGCGTGATGGCCCTGTCGCCGCGCGCGGTGGCGCGGCTGGATTCCTATCGGCCGGATCGAGCCATTCCCAAGCTGTTGCGGCTGACGGACGGCAAGGGGTTCGACCGGGCCCTGGGGCAGGGGGTGGCCATCAACACCTTCTCGATCCTGACCATCGAGGACTGGATCGACGCCCTGGAGTGGGCGCAAGGGATCGGCGGCTTGAGCGAACTGATCCGGCGGACGGACGCCAACTACGCCGCCCTGGCCGAATGGGTGGCGCGGACCGCCTGGATCGATTTCTTGCCCGAACGGCCCGAGATCCGCTCAACCACCTCGGTCTGCCTGAAGTTCACCGACCCGCGCATCGCGGCCCTGGACGCCAAGGCACAGAAAGCCTTCGTAGTGCGGTTCAAGGCCCTGCTGGAAGACGAAGCGGCCCTGTTTGACATGGAGCCCCACCGCAATGCGCCGCCCGGGCTGAGGCTGTGGTGCGGTTGCACGGTCGAAGTCGCCGATGTGGTGGCGGCGACGCCGTGGCTGGAGTGGGCGTTCGAGACGGCTGCGGCCGAAGTCGCATAATTGCGCATGACGGGACGACATCGGATGATTCCCTCGCTATAGGCTGCGCCCGCATTCAAGCGGAGAGACGGCTTTGGCGAACGTGGCTGTAGTCGGCGCCCAGTGGGGCGACGAGGGCAAGGGCAAGATCGTGGACTGGCTGTCCAACCGCGCCGACATGGTCGTGCGGTTCCAGGGTGGTCACAATGCGGGTCATACGCTGGTCGTGGACGGCAAGGTCTATAAGCTTGCCCTGCTGCCCTCTGGCGTGGTGCAGGGCAAGCCGTCGATCATCGGTAACGGCGTGGTGGTGGACCCCTGGCACCTGGTCGGCGAGATCGAGAAGATTGCGGCCCAGGGCGTGGCCATAAGCCCCGATATTCTGACGATCGCCGACAACGCCTGCCTGATCCTGCCGATCCATCCCGCGCTGGACGTGGCGCGCGAAGCGGCGGCCAGCGCGCCCGGCGCCAAGATCGGCACGACCGGTCGCGGCATCGGTCCGGCCTATGAGGACAAGGTCGGTCGCCGCGCCATTCGCGTCTGTGACCTGGCCAATGAAGACGACCTGAAGGTCAAGATCGACCGGCTGCGTTCGCACCATGATCCGCTTCGGGCCGGTCTGGGGCTGGAGCCGATCGATCCAGAGGCGCTGTTGGCGTCGCTGTTGGAGATCGCACCAAAGATCCTGCCCTATGTGAAGCCCGCGTGGCGCGTGCTGGATCAGGCGCAGAAGGACGGCAAGCGCGTGCTATTCGAAGGGGCGCAGGGCGCCTTCCTGGACGTCGATCACGGCACCTACCCCTATGTCACCAGCTCCAACACCGTAGCGGGCCAGGCGGCCGCCGGATCGGGCATCGGTCCGCGCGGCGTCGGCTATGTGCTGGGTATCGTCAAGGCCTATACGACCCGCGTCGGCGAAGGCCCGTTCGCCTGTGAGCTGGACGACGAGGTGGGGCAGCATCTGGCGACCGTCGGCCGTGAGGTGGGGGTCAACACCGGCCGGGCGCGGCGCTGCGGCTGGTTCGACGCCGTGCTGGTGCGTCAATCGGTGGCGATCAACGGCATCGACGGCATCGCCCTGACCAAGCTGGACGTGCTGGACGGGCTGAAGACGCTCAAGATTTGCGTCGGCTACAAGGTCGATGGCGAGGTGCTGGACTATCTGCCGTCAAGCCTGAAGGCCCAGGCCGCCGCCGAGCCGGTGTTCGAGGAACTGGAAGGCTGGAGCGAAAGCACCGCCGGGGTCCGCAGCTTCAAGGACATCAACGCCAATGCGATCAAATATGTGCGTCGGATCGAGGAGTTGATCGGGGCGCCTGTGGCCCTGCTGTCGACCAGCCCTGAGCGGGACGACACGATCCTGATGCGCGATCCCTTCCAGGGGTGAGACGAAAAGGCGGTTCGATTCAACGGGCCTTAACCAGCAACGGTTAGGTTTCCGGCTGAAGCCGGAGCAGAAGCCCTTGTTCACCGCCGACGCCAGAACCCTGAGCCGCATCGAACCCGCAGTACGCCGGGTCGTGATCGTCGAGCCGAACATCGCCTCGTCGCGACTCCTGTCCGACATCATGAAGGGTCTGGGCGCGCGCGAGGTCTATGTCGCGGTCAATGAGGAAGGCGCGCTGGAACTGCTGCGCGACGTCGAGCCGGGAATCATCTTTACCGAACATGCGGGCGAAGCGCTGAACGGCGAGAGCTTGGCGCGACGGATTCGGCGTTCCAACATGGCGTGCCGCACGGCCCCGATCATCATGATCACCAATGAGGCCACCGCCGCCGCCATCAAGGGCGCGCGAGACGCCGGCGTGCATGAGTTCCTGCGCAAGCCCTATACGATCGGCGACTTGTTCAAACGGGTCGAGAACGTCGCCCTGAAGTCACGACCTTGGGTGGAGGCCGTCGGCTATGTCGGCCCTGACCGACGCCGCTTCAACTCGGGCGAATATTCCGGGGCGCGCAAACGTCGGGCGGACGGTTCCGCCGCAGCCGGAAAGATCGACGTTAAGGATCAGGCGATCCGCATTCTGGCTGCGGCCATATCCCAGTTCGACCAGGACCCGGCCCAGGCCGTGCGCGCGATTCATCAGCAGGCTCAGACTTTGAAGACGCTGGCGGTCAAGGCGGGCGACGCCAAACTGGCTATCGCGGCTGGCGGGCTGGAGGCCTTCATGGCGTCAGGCGCCGTGACCAAGGCGGGGTTGTCGTCACCTATCGATGAAATTCTGGCGACCGCACGGCTGACGCCCGCCGCCGAGATGGCGCGGGCGTCTTGATGCATCAAGCCTGAGGGCCACCCCTCAGCTTGGGTCAGGCGTCGACCAGATTCCGCTCCTCAGCGGCGGCGCGCATGGCCTTTTGCAGCTTTTCGAAGGCACGGACCTCGATCTGGCGGACGCGTTCGCGCGACACGCCGTATTCGCCAGCCAGCTCTTCCAGGGTGACGGGATCATCCTTTAGACGACGTTCCGTCAGGATGTGTTTTTCCCGATCGGTTAGCTCCTCCATGGCCTCCTGGAGCAGGCTCATGCGGATGCCCTTTTCCTCGTCTTCGGCGAGTTGGGTTTCTTGGGATACAGCCGTATCGTCGGCCAGCCAGTCCTGCCATTCGCTTTCGCCGTCGGCGCGCAGCGGCGCGTTCAACGAGGCGTCGCCGCCGAGGCGGCGGTTCATGTTGGTGACCTCTTCCTCGCTGACGCCCAGCTTGGTGGCTATGGCGGCGAGGTGTTCAGGGTGCAGGTCGCCTTCCTCGAAGGCTGAGATCTGGCTCTTGGCCTTGCGCAGGTTGAAGAACAGCTTCTTCTGCGCGGCGGTGGTGCCCATCTTCACGAGCGACCAGCTACGCAGGATGTATTCCTGGATCGAGGCGCGGATCCACCACATGGCGTAGGTCGCCAGGCGGAAGCCCTTGTCCGGGTCGAATTTCTTGACGGCCTGCATAAGGCCGACGTTGCCCTCCGAAATCACTTCGCCGATCGGCAGGCCGTAGCCGCGATACCCCATGGCGATCTTGGCCACAAGACGAAGGTGCGAGGTCACGAGACGGTGGGCGGCTTCGGGGTCCTGGTGTTCCGACCAACGCTTGGCGAGCATGAACTCCTCGTCCTTGGTCAGCATCGGAAACTTGCGGATTTCCGTCAGATAACGCGAGAGGCCTTGTTCAGGCGACATCACCGCGAGCGTACTATTGGCAGCCATATGGTCCCTCCGACCGTCAAACGAGCGGGCGCTTCGTCGTCGGCCACCGTGTGTGCGCCGACGTCTCACCCCTCAACCGGTAAGGTAGCGATGGGTTGCCGCCGTTTTTAGAGGCGGGGTGTCACACGAAAGCGTGACCGTGGCCCCGGCGCCACTCTTGCCGACTGGCGTCTGATGTAGAACTTGGTCAGTTGCTATTCAAGACCCGCCTTTGAGCTAGTCGCCGATCAGTCGCCATTCATGGTGACGATTTGCTGGCGGCGCAGCTGGTCAGCGGCGAGCGCGCGCTCTTCCGGAGTCAGATCAGCAGGCCGGCAACGCCGAACCGGAAAACGCGATCCGACGACCGGCTCGTTGCGGCAGACCAAAGGCCGTCCGGCACGTCGTTCTTCCGCCGCCGTTCCGTTCGAGCGGGAGGCCGTGGCGGCTTCGGTAGTTTGGCCCGGAACGGCAGACGAGTCGGTTGGAAGCGGCAGGGTCGTCGTCTGACCGGAAATCGCGAGGGTGAAAGCGAGAATGATCATGGTGTAAAATCCCCTTGTGTACTGACGGTATGTCAATATGACCCTGGTGACAATCCAGATATGCAAGAGGGCTGCATCCTTGGCGGCCAAGCAGCTGTTCTCCGTAAGATGTCCCGCAGTTCCGCAACGCATTGGCTGCATAGCGTCGCTGTGCTCGGGGCGACTTTCTCAATTGAAGTCTCAGATGCGGCCCAAGATGGACCGAGAGATAGGCTGATTAGGCGTAGACGTTACTAGAACGCAGTTCCGTCTGCTCTCATGTTCTGGCTTTGCTGACGGCGAAGCTGGTCGGCAGCAAGCGCACGCTCCTCTGGCGTCAGATCGGCGGGCCGGCAACGCCGGACAGGGAACCGCGATCCGAGCACAGTCTCGTTTCGGCAGATCAGAGGGCGTCCGGCACGGCGTTGTTCGGTCTCGCTTCCGTTTGCGTCGGCGCTCGCGACTTCAACAACCCGTGGCGCGGCGGGTTGGACCGACGGTGTGGAGGACGCGGCCGGACGCGGCAGGCTTCCGGTCTGGCCGGAGAGGGCGAGGGCAACGGCGAAAATGATCATGTCCAAGAACTCCCGCTGATCTATTGACGCTATGCCGAAGGCGAGTGCTGTGACAACCCTTTGGCGATCCAAAGTGATCGTATGAGGCGTAAGAGGCCTTCGTCAGAGTCCCAGAATTCCCCGGTAGGTGGGATGCACGACGTCGGCGTACTCGGGATGCTTCTTTATATAGGCGGAGAAAAAGGGGCAGACCGGCAAGATCAAAAGGTCTCGCGCCCGGGCGTCCGCCAGAACATGTTTCGCCAGCCGGCTGGCGATGCCTTGGCCTTCGAGACGTTGCGGGACGAGAGTCTCGGTGATCATCAGGTTCGGCGGAGACAGGTTGTAGGTCACGATCGCCACCTCGCCATCCACGGGCAGTTGATAACGCTTGAGCTCGACGTTGTCGTGGATTTCGGGGTCGAGCATGGCGGCCTCAGAGGTCGGAGAGCAGGGCTTCGAGCCGCATCATATCAGCGGGCGGCGCGGTCTCGAAGCGCAGGGTTTCGCCGGTGACTGGATGGACGAAGCCTAACACAGCCGCGTGCAGCGCCTGGCGGGTCAGGCCGGCCTCCGCGATGGTGGCCCGCACTGCCGCGGCGGGGCTGCCCGAGCCATAGGTGGCGTCGCCGAGGATGGGCGAACCCTTGGACGACAGGTGGACGCGGATCTGGTGGGTCCGGCCGGTGTGCAGCGTGCAGGCGACACGGGCGGCCATTGGTGCGCCGCCGGATTTGGCGGGTTCGCCGAAGGTCGCCTGGACGACATAGTCGGTGATCGCCTCGCGGCCGCCGGCGCGCAACACAGCCATCTTCTTGCGGTCGCCGGTGGAGCGGCCGATGCGGGTCTCGATCCGGCCTTTGGACGGCGACGGAGCGCCGCGCGTCAGGGCGATGTAGGTGCGTTCGATGTCGTGGGTCGCGAACAGGGCCGAAAGTCCCGCGTGGGCGCGGTCGGTCTTGGCGGCGACCATGACGCCGGAGGTGTCCTTGTCCAGGCGGTGAACGATGCCGGGACGGGCGACGCCGCCGATACCCGACAGGCTGTCGCCGCAGTGGGCCAAGAGGGCGTTGACCAGGGTGCCGCTCTCGCAGCCCGGCGCCGGGTGGGCCGCCATGCCGGCGGACTTGTCGATGACGATCAGGTCGGCGTCCTCGTAGAGGACCGTCAGGGGGATGGCTTCGGGCTGAGGCGTGGCCGGGGCGACGGGCGGCAGGGCGACGACATAGAGACCAGGCTGGGCCTTGGCGGAGCCGCCGGTCAGGGGCTGGCCGTCTCGGCTGACCGCCCCGGAGGCGATCAGGGCCTGGAGCCGAGCGCGCGACAGGGTCGGGAAGGCGTCGGCCAGCGCCTTGTCCAGGCGAACCCCGGGCGCGGCCAGGCGAGCCTCCAGCACCTCGGCCGGGGCGAGGGGCGGGGGCAGGTCTTCTTCGTCGATCAGATCAGGGTCGGACACCGGGGCTCCCTAGCACGGCGCGCGGGTTGCGCGAGAACCCGTCGTCGTTCGATAGTGAAGCTTGGGGCGCAGGGGAAATCCGATGAAGCGTTTTCTGATCGCGGCGGGCGGTATTGCTGCAGCGGCGCTGCTGGGCAGTTGCACCACCATGAGCAAGGACGAGTGCCTGGCCGGCGCCTGGGGCGAAAAGGGCTATGCCGACGGTGCAGCAGGCTATCCGATGAGCCGGCTAGACGACCACGCCAAGGCCTGTGAGAAGTATCAGGTGTCGCCCAATCCGGCCGCCTATGGATCGGCGCGCGAGGACGGGCTGAGAAGCTACTGCACTTTCCAGCGCGGCTGGACCGAGGGGCGGGCGGGCAACACCTACTACGGCGTCTGCCGCCCTGAAGAGGAGGCGGAGTTCCTGCCCGCCTATAACGACGGGCGCAGGCTGCATGAGGTCGAGGCGGCGGTCGAGAACGCCGAAAGCGCGCTGAGCAGCGCCGAGTCCCGCATCGAGGATCGCGAGGACAAGCTGGACGCTAAGCAGCGCGAACTGCGCCAGGACGGTCTGACGGACGAACAGAAGCAGCGGATACGCGACCGGATCGACGAGGTGCGCGGAGAAATCCGCGACGCGCGCCGCAACGCCCGTGAGGCGCGCGACGCGCTGGATCGCGCCGAATGGGACCTGCGCCAGGTGCGAAGCGAACTGAGCGGCCGCTACTCCGTCTTCTGATCGATCAGGCGGCCTTGATGGCCACGCCGCGGAACGACGGGTCCAGGTCGCCCGAGGCATAGCGGGTGGCCATCTGGGCGGTGGACAGCGGGCGGATGCGCGATGCCTGACCCTCGCAGCCGAACTGCTGATACCGCTCCATGCAGAGCTTCTTCATCGCCGCCTTGGCGGGCTTCAGATAGGCGCGGGGATCGAACTCGCGCGGGTTTTCCATCAGCGCCTTACGGATAGCGCCGGTGATGGCCATGCGGTTGTCGGTGTCGATATTGACCTTGCGCACGCCGTGGCGGATGCCGCGCTGGATTTCTTCAACCGGTACGCCCCAGGTCTGGGGCATTTCGCCGCCGTACTGGTTGATGATGTCCTGCAGATCTTGCGGCACGGAAGAACTTCCGTGCATCACCAGGTGGGTGTTGGGCAGGCGGCGGTGGATGTCCTCGATCACATTCATGGCCAGGATGTCGCCGTCCGGCTTCTTGCTGAACTTATAGGCGCCGTGGCTGGTGCCCATGGCGATGGCCAGGGCGTCGACCTTGGTGGCGGCGACGAAGTCGACGGCCTGATCCGGGTCGGTCAGCAGTTGCGAATGATCCAGCTTGCCTTCGAAGCCGTGGCCGTCCTCCGCCTCGCCCATGCCGGTCTCCAGCGAACCCAGCACCCCCAGCTCGCCCTCGACCGAGACCCCGCAGGCGTGGGCCATTTCGGTGACGCGGCGCGTGACCTCGACATTGTATTCGTAGGAGGCGGGGGTCTTGGCGTCCTCTTCCAGCGAGCCGTCCATCATCACCGAGGTGAAGCCGTACTGGATGGCGGTGGCGCAGGTTGCCGGGCCGTTGCCGTGGTCCTGGTGCATACAGACCGGAATGTCCGGATAGAGCTCGGCCAGGGCGTCGATCAGCTTGGCCAGGACGATGTCGTTGGCGTAGTTGCGGGCGCCTCGGCTCGCTTGAATGATCACGGGAGCATTGACCTCGTGGGCCGCCTCCATGATCGCCAGGCCCTGCTCCATATTGTTGATGTTGTAGGCGGGCAGGGCGTAGTCGTTCTCTGCCGCGTGGTCGAGCAGCTGTCGCAGCGTGATGCGCGCCATGATGAAATCTCCTGAGCCGAAAGTCTTTTATGATTGGGCGAGAGACTAGCGTTGCGGCGCAACAAAGTCACGCCGTGTTACAACCATTCCCTTACGTCAGGCCACCGAGGCGCAGACCCGGCCGGCCAGCGCCCCGTCGGCGTAGGCGGTCACGCCTGCAAGGCCTCGACGCCCGGCAGGGGTTTGCCCTCCATCCATTCCAGGAAGGCGCCGCCGGCGGTGGAGACGAAGGTCATGTCGTCCGATACGCCCGCGTGGTTCAGGGCGGAGACGGTGTCGCCGCCGCCGCCCACGGCGACCAGAACACCGGCCTTGGCCAGGGCCGCCGCATGACGCGCCACGGCCACGGTGGCGGCGTCGAAGGGCGGCACCTCGAACACGCCGAGGGGGCCGTTCCAGATCAGGGTCTTGGACGCCGTCAGGGCCTCAAGCAGGCGGGCGACCGTGGCTGGGCCGGCGTCCAGGATCTTGTCGTCGGCCGACAGGTCGGCGCCGGCGACGACGGGGCGTGACGCCGCGCCGGGCTTGACCTCGGTCGCCACCACGAAATCGACGGGCAGTAGCAGCTTGCAGCCGCGCGCCTCGGCCTCGGCCATGATTTCACGCGCCGTGTCGGCCATGTCGCGTTCGGCTAGGGATCCGCCGATGTCGACGCCCTGAGCGAACAGGAAGGTGTTGGCCATGCCGCCGCCGATCGCCAGCCGGTCCAGCTGGCCGACCAGGTTCTTCAGCAGGTCCAGCTTGGTGGAGACCTTGGCCCCGCCGACGATGCCTATGACCGGCTTTTGCGGATTGCCGAGGGCGGCGTCCAGGGCGTCCAGCTCGCGGCGCATGGATTCGCCAGCGTAGGCGGGCAGGTGGTGCGCGATGCCTTCCGTCGAGGCATGGGCGCGGTGGGCGGCCGAAAAGGCGTCGTTGACATAGAAGTCGCCCAGGTCGGCCAGCTTCTGGGCGAAGACCGGATCATTGGCCTCTTCCGCCGCGTGGAAGCGGACGTTTTCCAGCAGGACCACGCCGCCGGCGTCCAGGTCGCGGATGGCGTCCACGGCGTCCGGGCCGATGCAGTCGTCGGCGAAGCGGACGGGGGCTCCGAGCAGTTCCTCCAGCGGCAGGACGACCGGCTTCAGGCTCATGGACGGGACGCGCTGGCCCTTGGGACGGTCGAAATGGGCCAGCAGCGCGACCTTGGCGCCGGCGTCGCGCAGGCGCTGGATCGTTGGTAGGGCGACCCGCAGCCGGGTGTCGTCCGTGACCTTGCCGTCCTCCATCGGGACGTTGAAGTCCACGCGGACCAGGGCCGTCTTGCCGGCGAGGTCTTTGGCGTCGTCGAGGGTGCGGAAGGTCATGGCTTCAATCTCTCATGATCCTTCTCCCATGGGGAGAAGGTGGCTCGCGGAGCGAGACGGATGAGGGGCAGGCGGTGGGCCAGTTCGCACACCGTGACCCTCACCCTTTCGCGCCAGAACGGCGACTTGCGCCGCCGTGCGCTCAAGCCCTCTCCCGTCGGGAGAGGGAAGCAGGGTTTAAAGGAACTTCGCCATCACCAGGGCCGTGTCGGCCATGCGGGTGGCGAAGCCCCATTCGTTGTCGTACCAGCTCAGCACGCGCGCCAGCTTGCCGTCGACGACCTGCGTCTGGGGCAGGGCGGCGGTGGACGAAGCGGCGATGTGGTTCAGGTCGCTGGAGACCAGCGGGTCGGTCGTCGTGAACAGGACGCCCTTCATCGGACCGTCGGCGGCGGCCTGGAGCGCGGCGTTGATCTCGTCCGCCGAGGTGTCGCGACCGGAGACGACCTTAAGGTCGACGACCGAGACGTTCGGCGTCGGGACGCGGATCGACGAGCCGTCCAACTTGCCCTTCAGTTCCGGCAGGACCAGGCCCAGGGCCTTGGCGGCGCCGGTCGAGGTCGGGATCATCGACAGGGCGGCGGCGCGGGCGCGGTACAGATCCTTGTGCATCGTATCCAGCGTCGGCTGGTCGCCGGTGTAGGAGTGGATGGTGGTCATATAGCCGCGCTCGATGCCGAACAGGTCGTTCAGCACCTTGGCCACCGGGGCCAGGGCGTTGGTGGTGCACGAACCGTTCGACACGACAATGTCGTCGGCGGTCAGGGTCTCGTGGTTGACCTTGTAGACGATGGTCTTGTCGGCGCCGTCGGCGGGCGCCGAGACCAGAACACGCTTGGCGCCGGCCTTCAGGTGGGCGCTGGCCTTGTCCTTGGCGGTGAAGATGCCGGTGCACTCGAAGGCGATGTCCACCTTCAGTTCGGCGTGGGGCAGGTTGGCCGGATCGCGTTCGGCCGTGACCTTGATCTTGCCCGTGCCGACGTCGATCCAGTCTTCACCCGAGGTCACCGTGCCGGGGAAGCGGCCGTGGACTGAATCATAGCGGAACAGGTGGGCGTTGGTCTCGACCGGACCCAGATCGTTGATCGCCACCACTTCGATGTCCGTGCGGCCATGCTCGATGATCGAGCGAAGGACGAGACGGCCGATGCGGCCGAAACCATTGATGGCGACGCGAACGGTCATGGGGAGGCTCCTCTGAACGATTATGTTGTTGGGCGTCTCAATGGAACTGTCGCGGCCCGGTTTCAACCCCGCCGCCGCGCCTTAGGCCTAACATGGCGTGAGGAAGCGTTACGGTTTGGGCCGGTTGGGACGGCGCTAGGCAAGAAACACCCCTGTGGGGGCGGTTTCGCATCCAATGAGCAAAATTTTTGCGACAGGGGTTGTGCCGCACCGGCCGGTATGGTTTCTTGGCGTCAGAACAGGGAGCCCCCGTGGCCACGATGACGCGCGACATGATGAAGGGATGCACCGCTCAGGCGGCCGCGGCCGTTCGCGCGCCGATCGGTCTGGAAAGCCCTGTATTCCTCATTCTCCTCGTACTCCTCGGCCTGCTTATGCAAGCGGCGTGGATGCACGCGACCTGACCTAGACACACTCAGGATCGCCTCGCACCACCCCGCTCCCGAAAGGAAGCGGGGTTTTTCGTGCTTGGCGGTTCAAAAAGAACCGGACCGATGACGCAAGATTCTACCTCACAGCCCAGAAAGCCCAACGCGCGCAGCGCGGCGGTGACGGCTGGCCCGAACCGGGCCGCAGCCCGCTCGTATCTGCGCGCCGCCGGGATGCAGGACGCTGACTTCGACAAGCCGATGATCGGCATCGTCAACACCTGGTCGACGGTCACCCCGTGCAACATGCACCTGGACCGCCTGGCCAAGGACGTTCGGGCGGGCATCGTTGCGGCGGGCGGCTATCCGGTCGACTTCAACACCATCGTGGTCACCGACGGCATCTCGATGGGCACGGCGGGGATGAAGGCCTCGCTGATCAGCCGCGAGGTCGTCGCCGACTCCATCGAACTGGCCATCGAGGGGCATCAACTGGACGGCGTGGTCTGCATCGTCGGCTGCGACAAGACGATCCCGGCGGCGGCCATGGCCCTGGCGCGGATGGATATCCCGGGCCTGGTCTACTACGGCGGCACCATTATGCCGGGCGTGATCGGCGCGAAGGAGGTCTCGGTCCAGGAGGTGTTCGAGGCCATCGGCGCCCATTCCGCCGGGACGCTGGACGACGCGGGCCTGAAGGCGGTCGAACAGGCCGTCTGCCCCGGCGCCGGCGCCTGCGGCGGCCAGTTCACGGCCAACACCATGGCCATGGCCCTGTCGGTCATGGGCATCTCGCCCATGGGCGCCAACGACGTACCGGCGGTGGACCCCGGCAAGGCGGCCGAGGGCGAACGCTGCGGCCGTCTGATCGTCGAGCGGGTGTTTGCCGGCGACACCGCCCGCAAATACATCACCCGCGCCAGCCTGAAGAACGCCGCCGTCGCGGTGTCAGCCTCGGGCGGATCGACCAACGCCGTCATGCACCTGACGGCTATCGCGGCCGAGGCAGGCGTCGAGTTCGGCGTCGAGGACTGTCACCAGGCCTGTGTCGAGGCGCCGGTCATCTGTGACCTGAAGCCGGGCGGCCGTTTCCTGGCCTCGCACCTGTTCGCCGTTGGCGGCACGCGCTTGGTCACTCAGCGGATGGCCGAGGCAGGCAAGATCGTGAACACCCCCACCGTCAGCGGCCGCAGCCTGTTCGCCGAGGCGGCCGAGGCCGAGGAAACCCCCGGCCAGGTTGTCGTGACCACCTTCGACGCCCCGGTCATGGACCGCGGCAGCTTCGCCGTCATCTATGGCGACGTCGCTCCCGAGGGCGCGGTCATCAAGCTGACCGGCCACAAGGTCGATAAGTTTGAAGGCCCGGCCTGCGTCTTCGACAGCGAGGAAGACGCCTTCCACGCCGTCCAGGACGGTTCGGTCGGCGAAGGCGACGTCATCATCATCCGCTACGAAGGCCCCAAGGGCGGGCCCGGCATGCGCGAGATGCTGCAGGTCACGGCCGCCCTGAAGGGTCGCAAGATCGACAATGTCGCCCTGCTGACCGACGGCCGCTTCTCGGGCGCCAGCTACGGTTTCGTCGCCGGCCACGTCTCGCCGGAAGCCGCCGTCGGCGGCCCGATCGCGCTCATTCGCGATGGTGACCGCATCACCATCGACGTCACCAACCGCCGGATCGACGTCAACGTCGACCTGGCGACGCGCCGGGCGGGCTTTACGCCCCACGTAGTCCGCCCGGCGCGAGGTGTCTTCGCCAAATACCGCGCCTCGGTCGCCTCGGCGGCCCAGGGTGCGGTCACCATCCCCAACCCGCCGCCGGCCCAGATTCCCGATTTTGGCCAGGCGTCTCACAAATCCACTGCTGCTCAGGACGCCTGAATTCTCATGGCCATCACCATCTACACCAACGAAGACATCAAGCCGGGCGCCATCGCCGGTCAGCGCATCGCCATCATCGGCTATGGCTCTCAGGGCCGCGCCCATGCGCAGAACCTGAAGGACAGCGGCCATGACGTAGTCGCCGGCGTCCGCCACGGCGGCACGGGCTGGAAGCACGCCACCGCCGACGGCGTGCCGACCGCCGAGCCGGCCGAGGCCGTCAAGGGCGCCGACATCATCGCCATCCTGACCCCGGACATGGTCCAAGGCGAGGTCTATCGCGACATCATCGAGCCCAACGCCAAGGAAGGCTCGGCCCTGCTGTTCGCTCACGGCTTCTCGATCATCTACGAGCGCATCACCCCGCGCCCCGACATGGACGTCATCCTGGTCGCGCCCAAGGGGCCGGGCGATCTGGTCCGTCGCGAGTTCCAGCGCGGCCGCGGCGTGCCCTCGCTGTTCGCCATCGAGAAGGACGTGACCGGCAAGGCCCGCGACCGGGCCATGGGCTACGCCAAGGGCAACGGCGGCGCGACCGGCGGCCTGCTGGAAACCACCTTCCGTGAAGAGACCGAGACCGATCTGTTCGGCGAACAGGCCGTCCTGTGCGGCGGCGCCAAGGAACTGGTCATGCAAGGGTTCAACACCCTGGTCGAGGCCGGCTACCAGCCCGAGATCGCCTATTTCGAATGCCTGCACGAGCTGAAGCTGATCGTGGACCTGTTCTACGAGGGCGGCATCTCGAAGATGCACCACTTCATCTCGGAAACCGCCAAGTACGGCGCGGTCGCCAGCGGCCCGCGGGTCGTCAACGAAGAGACCAAGGCCCGCATGAAGACCATTCTGGACGAGATCCAGGACGGAACCTTCGCGCGCAACTGGATCGCCGAGAACGAGGCCGGCAAGCCGCAGTACGAAGCCTGGCTGAAGGCGGACCGCGAAAGCCAGATCGAACAGGTCGGCGCCCGTCTGCGCGAGCGGATGGCCTGGCTGAACACCCCCAAGTCCGAAGCGGCCTGAGCCGCAAGCGATAGACCGGATGACCCTGATGACCGCCGCCGCCTTCAAATCCTCAGCCGAGGCCGCCCCCCGATCGGGGGCGCGCCTGCTGGTCTCCACCCTGGAGCGGCTGGGCGTGGAGGTGGTGTTCGGTTATCCGGGCGGCGCCATCATGCCGGTCTATGACGCTCTGGCCGGATCCAAGCTGAAGCATATCCTGGTTCGCCACGAGCAGGGCGCGGCCTTCGCCGCCGACGCCTATGCCAGGAAGAGCGGCAAGGTCGGGGTGTGTATGGCCACCTCCGGCCCCGGCGCCACCAATCTGATCACCGGCATCGCCAATGCGATGATGGATTCGGTGCCGATGGTCTGCATCACCGGCAATGTGGCGCAGGGCCTGATGGGCACCGACGCCTTCCAGGAGATCGACATACTGGGCGTCACCCTGCCGATCGTGAAACACTCGATCCTGGTCCGGTCCGCCGCCGATGTTCCGGCCGCCATCGAGGAGGCCTTCCATATCGCCGCCTCGGGTCGTCCCGGTCCGGTCCTGGTCGATCTGCCCAAGGACGTGCAATTCGCCACGACCAGCGAAGACTACGGCTTCCACATTCCCAACGAGACGCCGCGCATCGATCACGACGCCATCGCCGCCGCCGAGGCTGCGATCCGGGCGGCGAAGAAGCCGCTGGTCTATATCGGCGGCGGGGTGAAGATCGGCCGAGCGACCGAGGCCTTGCGCGCCTTCGTCGCCGCGACCGGCATCCCCCAGGTCTCGACCCTGAACGCCCTGGGCACCATCCCGACCGACGCGCCCGGCATGCTGGGCATGCTGGGCATGCACGGCGCCCGCGCCGCCAATCATGCGGTGCAGGACAGCGATCTGCTGATCGTCGTCGGCGCCCGGTTCGACGACCGCGCCACGGGCAAGCTGGCCGAGTTCGCGCCCAACGCCCGGATCGTCCATTTCGACATCGACGCCTCGGAAGTCGGCAAGCTGCGGGCGGCCAATGTCGCTGTCGTCGGCGAGCTGAAGGACGGGGTCGAGTCCCTGACGGCGCGCCTGGCCGGCGGTCCGGCCCTGGATATTCAGTCCTGGTCGGAAGATTGCGTCCAGGCCGCCGCCGTCGGCGCCTATCGCTATGACGCGCCGGGCGAGGGGGTCTACGCCCCGGCCCTGCTGAAGGAAGTGTCCGAAGCGGCCGGCGATGATTTCGTCGCCGCCTGCGACGTGGGCCAACACCAGATGTGGGCCGCCATGCACTGCCGTTTCTCGCGGCCCGAGGCCCACATCACCTCGGGCGGCCTGGGCGCCATGGGCTTCGGCCTGCCCGCCGGCATCGGCGCCAAGCTCGCTGACCCCTCGGCGACCGTCGTGACCATCGCCGGCGACGGCGGCTTCATGATGAACATCCAGGAGCTGGCGACGCTGAAGCGTTACGGCATCCCGCTGAAGATCGTGCTGATCGACAACTCCTCGCTGGGCCTGGTGCGCCAGTGGCAGGAGCTGTTCTTCGCCGAGAACTATTCCGAGATCGACCTGTCCGACAATCCGGACTTCGTGAAGGTGGCCGAGGCTTTCGGCATTGAGGCCTTCCGTATCGATCGTCGCGATCAGGTGTCCGACGGCATCCAGCGCCTGCTGGCCGCCGACGGCCCCTGCCTGGCCCATGTGGTCATCGATTCCCGAGACAATGTCTGGCCGCTGGTTCCGCCGGGCAAGAGCAATGCTGAAATGATGGAGGGCTCCTGAGATGAGCAACACGATCCACATCCAGATCGACCGTGCGGACGGTTCGCTTCAGCGTCTCATCGGCCTTGTGGAGCGCCGGGGCTTCCACATCGACGGCATGAACATGGCCGACGTTCCCGGTTCGGGGGGAGCCTTCCGCCACATCGCCCTGACCGTGCGCGGCCGCGACGCCGGCCGTTGCATCGACAACCTGGGTCGCCAGATCGACCGCCTGTTCGGCGTGCGCCGCATCGGCAACGACATTATTCAATCCGAGGCCGCGTAATGACCGCCGAAAAAGTACGAGTATCCGGCGTATCCCGAACTGAGGAGATCGCCGCCGACCCCAACCGCGTCATCATCTTCGACACGACGATGCGGGACGGGGAGCAGGCGCCGGGCTTCTCCATGAGCGCCCAAGCCAAGCTGAAGATGGCCCAGGTTCTGAAGGACCTGGGCGTCGACGTTATCGAGGCCGGCTTCGCCGCCGCTTCGCCGGGCGACGAAGACTGCATCCGCCGCGTGGCCGGCGAGATCGAGGGGCCGGTTTTCTGCTCCCTGTCGCGCGCCAATGAAAAGGACATCGACGCCACCTTCCGCGCCCTGCAGCCGGCGCCCAGGTCGCATCGCCGCTGCCACACCTTCATCGGCACCAGCCCGATCCACCGCACCGCCAAGCTGAAGATGTCGACCAACGAAGTGCTGGCCACGGCCGTCCGCTCGGTCGAATATGCCGCCAGCCTGTTCGACGACGTCGAATTCTCGGCCGAGGACGCCTTCCGCACCGAGCCCGAGTTCCTGGCCGATGTGCTGGAGGCTGCCGCCGACGCCGGCGCCCGGACCCTGAACGTGCCCGACACCGTCGGCTACGCGACCCCGGAAGAGGTGCGCGAGACCTTCCGCGCCCTGGCCGCGCGGATCCACAAGCGCCATCCGCATGTGATCTTCTCGGCTCACTGCCACGACGACCTGGGCATGGCGGTCGCCAACTCCCTGGCCGCCATCGAGGGCGGCGCGCGCCAGGTCGAGGGCGCGATCAACGGCATCGGCGAACGCGCCGGCAACGCCTCGATCGAAGAAGTCATCATGGCCCTGAAGGTCCGCGAGGACCGTTATGGCGTCACGACCGGCGCCGACAGCCGCCATCTGGTGCGCGCCTCCAAGATCCTGTGCGAGATCACCGAGACGGTCATCGCCCGTAACAAGTCGGTCGTCGGCATCAACGCCTTCGCCCACGAGGCCGGCATCCATCAGCACGGCATGCTGGCCGACAGCCGCACCTATGAAATCATGCGGCCCCAGGACGTGGGCTTCGAGGGCAGCTGGTTCGTGCTGGGCAAGCACTCGGGCCGCCACGCCATCGCCAAGCGCGCCGAGACCATCGGTCGTCCCATCGAGGGCGAGCGCCTGGCCGCCGTGGTCGCCGGCTTCAAGCAGCGCGCCGACCAGATCGGCGAGATCAGCGACGCCGAACTGATCGCCATCATCGACCGCGTCGACGGCGTTGAGGAGACGGTGGCGCAGTATGCCTGATCCCAAAACCCTGTTCGACAAGGTCTGGGACGCCCACGTCGTGCGGTCCGAGACGGCTGACACGCCCGGGGTTCTGTATATCGACCTGCACTTGGTCCACGAAGTCACCAGCCCCCAGGCCTTCAGCGAGATCGAGGCGCGCGGCCTGAAGGTGCGCCGCCCCGACCGCACCTACGCCACCCTGGACCATTCGACCCCGACCTTGCCGGCGGGGCTGAACGGCCTGAAACCCTATGTCACAGCCCAGGCCGAGGCCCAGGTGCATCGGCTGGAGAAGAACTGCGCCGCCCATGGCGTGCCCCTGGCGGGCTGGGACTCCGACGACCGTGGCGTGGTCCATGTGATGGGACCGGAGCTGGGTCTGACCCAGCCGGGCATGACCGTGGTCTGCGGCGACAGCCACACCGCCACCCACGGCGCCTTCGGGGCCCTGGCCTTCGGCATCGGCACCTCGGAAGTCGGCCATGTGCTGGCCACCCAGTGCCTGTTGCAGCGCAAGGCCAAGGCCATGCGGGTGACGGTGGACGGGCGGCTGCAGCCCGGCGTCTCGGGCAAGGATGTCGCCCTGGCCGTCATCGCCGCCATCGGGTTCGGCGGCGGCACCGGCTATGTCATCGAATACGCTGGCGAGGCGGTGCGGTCGCTGGACATGGAGGGGCGGATGACCCTGTGCAACATGTCCATCGAGGCCGGCGCCCGCGCGGGCATGATCGCTCCGGACCAGACCACCATCGACTGGCTGCGCGGCCGCAAACACGTCCCCGCCGACTACGAGGCGGCGACGGCCGAATGGCTGAAGCTGGCCACGGATCCGGGTGCGACCTTCGACAAGGAAGTGACCATCGACGGCGCCGCCATCCGTCCGATGGCGACCTGGGGCACGACGCCGGATGCGGGCGCTCCCATCGGGACGCCCGTGCCGCAGCCCCAGTCGGACAGCGACCGCAAAGCCATCGCCTATATGGGCTTCACCGCCGGAGAGGCGACGACCAGCCAGCCGGTGGACGTGGTCTTCATCGGCTCCTGCACCAACGGCCGTCTGCCCGACCTGCGCGCCGCCGCCGAGGTGCTGCGGGGCCGCAAGGTCAAGCCGGGCCTGCGCATGCTGGTGGTTCCCGGTTCGGAGGCCGTGCGGCGCGACGCCGAGGCGGAAGGCCTGCACGAGGTCTTCATCGCCGCCGGCGCCGAATGGCGCATCCCCGGCTGTTCGATGTGCATCGCCATGAACGGGGATTTCGTCGCGCCGGGTCAGCTGGCCGTCTCGACCTCCAACCGCAATTTCGAAGGCCGCCAGGGCAAGGACGCCCGCACCATCCTGGCCAGTCCGGCGACGGCGGCGGCGACGGCGGTGGCCGGTGTGCTGACCGATCCCCGTGTCTTTTTGAGCGAGACGGCCCTCAAGCAGGCGAGCGCCGCGCGCGAGACGGTAGGAGTGCAAAATGTCTGAACCCTTCCAGGTCCTGACCTCCCGCACGGTCACGCTCAGCCAGGCCAATATCGACACCGACCAGATCATCCCCGCGCGCTTCCTGACCACGACGTCGCGCGAGGGTTTGGGCAAGGCCGCCTTCTATGACTGGCGCTACGAAACGGACGGTTCGGAAAAGCCCGAAGCCATCCTGAACCGGATCGAGCCGGCCGAGCACCGCATCCTGCTGGCGGGCAAGAATTTTGCCTGCGGCTCGTCGCGTGAACATGCGCCCTGGGCCCTGTACGATTATGGGTTCCGGGCGGTGATCTCGACCGAAATCGCTGACATTTTTACATCTAACGCCTTGAAAAACGGCCTGCTGCCGATCGTCGTCAGCCAGGCGGTCTGGGACGATCTGGCGTCGCAACCGGACCAGCCGGTCACGATCGACCTTCAGGCCAGCCAGATCCGGCGCGGCAATGCGCAGCCCGTGCCGTTCGCGGTCGAATCCTTCGCGCGCGAATGCCTGCTGAACGGGGTGGACACCCTGGGCTGGCTGCAATCAAACCTGCCTGAGATCGAAGCCTTTGAGCGTTCGAGAGAGATTGTCTGATGACCCACGCCGCCCCCAAGACTTATAATATCGTCCTGCTGCCCGGCGACGGCGTCGGACCGGAAGTGACGCGCGCTGCCCGTGACGTTCTGGCGGTTATCGGCGACTTCTACAGCCATGACTTCCAGTTCTCCGAACACCTGATCGGCGGGGCCGCCATCGACGAGACGGGCGAGCCCCTGCCGGAGGCGACCCGCGCCGCCTGCGTCGCCGCCGACGCGGTTCTGCTGGGCGCCGTTGGCGGCCCCAAATGGGACGGCGGCAAGCGCCGGCCCGAGGAAGGCCTGCTGGCGATCCGCAAGGCCATGGGCCTGTTCGCCAATCTGCGGCCGTTGCAGGTGTCGCCGGTGCTGGCGCACCGTTCGCCGCTGAAGAAGGAGATCGTCGAGGGCGTTGATCTGATCGTCTTCCGCGAGCTGACCGGCGGCGTCTATTTTGGCGAGAAGACCCGGACCGCCGACCGCGCCACCGACCTGTGCGAATACACCGTGCCCGAGATTGAGCGCGTCACCCGCGCCGCCTTCCAGACGGCACGCCAGCGCCGCGGCAAGGTGACCTCGGTCGACAAGGCCAATGTCATGGAGACCAGCCGCCTGTGGCGCGAGGTGGTGACCCGCATCCACGCCGAGGAGTTCCCCGAGATCGAGCTGGAACACGCCCTGGTCGATTCCATGGCCATGCACCTGATCAGGAAGCCGCGCGATTACGACGTCATCCTGACCGAAAACATGTTCGGCGACATCCTGTCGGACGAGATCTCGGTGCTGGGCGGTTCGATCGGGCTGTTGCCATCGGCGTCGCTGGGCACGGAGGGGCCGGGCCTGTTTGAACCGATCCACGGCTCGGCGCCGGACATCGCCGGACAGGATCTGGCCAATCCGGTCGGGACCATCCTGTCGGCCGCCCTGCTGCTGCGCCATAGTCTGAAGTTGGAAGACGAGGCTGATTCTATCGAGGCCGCCGTGGCGGCCGTCCTCGCCGCCGGCGCCGTCACCGCCGACCTGGGCGGAGCGCTGGGCACGCGCGCCGCGACCGAAGCCGTCATCGACGCTATTCGCGCTATCCACTGGGCCGCGGCGCATCGGGTGCAAATGCACTGGGCCTGACCAGATCGGGGTGCGAATTTCGTACCGCAAACACCGTTTGGCGGAACATTAATCGATCTAAAAGGCCCCGCATGACGCAACGATCATGTGGGGCTTAACTTTTCTTCAATGACCGTTGCAAGAAAGTTGCACCGTTTACGGTCAAGCCCCTTGCGTCAAATGCGATTGCAGTAAAACCTTCGCATCTGCGAGATTGCTAAGGGGGATTTTTGCTCATGTCGCGTGTCTGGAATCGACTTCCGGGAGCCGTCGCGCTCCTGCTTCTGACCATCGGGCTATTTTATGCGGGCGGGGCCTTCGCTCAGACGCCCGAGGCGGCGCCTGCGCTTCTGGCGCACCAGTCGGCGCTCGAGCTGGACGGTGCGGGCACGGCGTGGCTGGGCACCTCTACAGCCCTCGTCCTGCTGATGACCCTGCCGGGCCTGGCGTTGTTCTACGGCGGCATGGTGCGCCGCAAGAACGTCATCGCCACGATCACCCAGTCTGTCGGCGTCTTCGCCGTCGTCTCGCTGGTCTGGTTCATCGCCGGCTACAGCATCGCCTTCGGCGCCAACCCGGACCCCGCCCTTCAGCCCTATGTCGGCAGCATCGAAATGCTGTTCCTGAACGGCGTGACCCTGGGCACGGCCAACAGCCTTCTGACGGGCATTCCCGAATATCTGTTCATCGCCTTCCAGATGACCTTCGCCATCATCACCCCGGCCCTTGTCACCGGCGCTTTCGCCGAGCGGATGAAATATTCGGGTCTTCTGCTGTTCACGGCCCTGTGGTCGTTGCTGATCTACTCGCCCATCTGTCACTGGGTTTGGGGTGGCGGCTTCCTTGGCTCGGCCGGCGTGCTGGACTTCGCCGGCGGCGCGGTCGTTCACGTCAACTCGGGCGTGGCCGGTCTGGTCTGCGCCATCTTCCTGGGTCGCCGTAAGGGCTATGGCGCTGAACCCATCGTCGCGCACAATCCGGTCCTGACCATGATCGGCGCCTCGCTGCTGCTGGTCGGCTGGATCGGCTTCAACGCCGGTTCGGCGGGCGCCGCCAACGAACTGATGGGCGTGGCTCTGCTGAACACCGTCCTGGCCGCCGCCGCCGCCGCCCTGACCTGGAAGATCATCGAACTGATCGAGAAGAAGAAGGTCTCGCTGATCGGCATGCTCTCGGGCGTGGTCGCCGGCCTGGTCGCCATTACTCCGGCCGCCGGCTTCGTCGATCCCAAGGGCGCGGTCATCATCGGCCTGATCGCCGGACCGGTCTGCTACATCTCGTCGGTCTGGATCAAAAAGCTGCTGCGCTACGACGACTCTCTGGACGCTTTCGGCATCCACGGCGCCGGCGGTCTGATCGGCGCCCTGCTGACCGGCGTCTTCGCGACCACCGCGATCAACAGTCTGTCGGAGGGGGCCAATATCGGCACCCAGGCGCTCGGCCTAGCCTGGACCATCGCTTACAGCGCGGTCGGCACCTTCGTCATCCTCATCATCTGCAAGTTCACTACGGGCCTGCGTGTGAGCGAGGCGGAAGAAGCCGCCGGTCTGGATACCTCGCTGCATGGCGAAACCCTGGACCACTGACGAAATCGGGACGCGGCTCCGCCGGCCGCGTCCCGTCTGCCGGGCCTGTCTCGGCTCTATAGAAACAAATATAATCAAGGGGATATGACTATGAAGTTTGGATTCTTCCGTTCCGCCGCTGCGGCGGCTCTCGCCACCGGCCTGATCGGCCTGGCGGCCCCCGCCTCGGCGCAAAGCGACATCGACGTCGCCTTCAACGCCGGCGTCGTCACCGACTACGTGTTCCGCGGCTTCAGCCAGACGGCCGAAGATCCCGCCATCCAGGGCGGCGTCGATCTGACCTCCGGAAGCTTCTACGCCGGCGCCTGGGCCTCCAACGTTGATTTCGGCGACGACACGGATGCCGAGTTCGACATCTATGGCGGCTATCGCACCGAGGCCTCTGGCTTCGCCCTCGACTTCGGCGTGATCGGCTACCTCTATGCGGGTACGCCGGATGAAGCCGATTACAACTATGTGGAGTTCAAGGCTGCGACGTCGCGCGCCGTCGGACCCGCCACGGTAGGCGCCGCTGTCTATTACTCGCCCGACTTCTTCGGCGTAGACGAAGCTGCGACCTATGCTGAAATCAACGGCGCCTTCAGCCCGGCTGACAAGTGGACGATCTCCGGCGCCATCGGCCAGCAGTGGCTGGATGTCACCGATGACTATGCGACCTGGAACGCCGGCGTCGCCTACGCCCTGACCGATAACCTGGCCCTGGACGTCCGCTACCACGATACCGACGTCAAGGGTGTCGACGGCGCCTATGATCGGGTCGTGGCAGGCGTCAAGCTGGTCTTCTAATCCCAGCGCGTCGCTGACCTAAGAATGAGGCCCCGGAGAGCGATCTCCGGGGCCTTTTTCGTATCAGCGGGCGTAGCGGCTTGCGACCGGGTCGTACCGGTCCCAGACCTTGCCGTCGGCCAGCGAGCGCAGCAGCTTCAGATATTCGGCATGGGTCCAGGCCAGGGGGGTGGCTGAGTCGGTGTTCTGACCCAGGGCGTAGTCTCGGGCCGTGGGCGCGCCGACGCCGTCCCACACCTGTTCGGCCAGCATCAGGCCGTCGTTGGCGAACCGCTCCATGCCGCGCACATAGGTCTGGCGGATGGCGGCGATATCGGCGGCGGATGGTGTCCCGTTCACACTGATGCGGGCCAGTTCATAATGGCCGCGTTCGCCGGTGAAGAAGGGCCAGACCCGGCCGCGCTGGCCAGGGCTCATCCGACCGCCGACGCCGTAGTTGGCGCCCGTGACATGGTCCTCGCCATAACCGTCGACGCCGTAACGGCGCCAGCCCGGCGTCTTGTCACCCTCTGGACCGAAGTCGTAGCGGACGCGGTACAGGTCCTCCCGGCTCTGATCGTCATAGACCGGCAGGGTGGACAGGATGTGCGGATCGTCGGCCTTGCGCACGCCGTACCGGACCAGTTCCAGGAAGCCGCCGTCCACGACCCGATCCTCGGCCGGGGCGATCTGGCCGTTGGCGGCGCCGATCGGGGCCTTGTCGTTCGGGTTCTCGTTCTGGGTGATGCGGATGTAGTAGCGGCCGTCGCCGAAGTCGCCGTTGGTGGTGAACATCCGGTCCTCGATCTTCGAGGCGTAGCTGTCGGCGGCGGCCTGGTAGCGGGTCGCACCCGCCGCATCACCCGAAGCGCGGGCCATCTCAGCCGCGACCGTCAGACCGGCGACCAGGGCGGCGGTGCTGGACGGCGAATAGCCCTGCTGCTCTTCCCAGCGTTCCTGCTGGGTGAAGGGCGGCTTGATCTCGGCCTCGTTCCACAACAGCCCGACCTTGCCGCCATCGACCAGGAAGTCGGCGGCGGGCTTCAGCATGGACCGATATTGGTCGGCCATTTCCGCATCGGACAGCCAGCCCATCTTCCACAGGCGGTAGCCCAGCATGATCGGCATGGCCGTCTGATCCAGCTGGATCGCGACCCATTCCAGTTCGCCATCGACGTGGGTCTTCTGCAGGAACCAGCCGCCGACGCCCGTATTGCCCGGCGTGTTCGGTCCGACCTGAACCTGCGGCAGATAGTTGAAGGCCGCCAGCGGCGTTTCCTTGTCGCCCAGGGCCGCCAGGGCCATGGCCACCTGATAGAAGTCGCGCGGCCAGACCGCCTTGTAGCCGGTCGAGGACTTCGACGCGTCCACCGTGTCGCCCCAGGGGTTGGACAGCGAGGCGATCAGGGCGCCGGCGTGGGTGCGGTCCTCCTGCACCTTCAGCATCAGGGTCGAGGCATAGGCCAGCTTGCCGCCGTCGGTCGACTGTTCGGCGATGCGCGGCAGCTCGCTCAGCGAGGCGACATAGTCCTCCCAACCCGCGCGCTCGCCCTCGCCGTTGAAGCGGGCCAGCACCTCGTCCAGTCCGGTCGCGAAGGCGCCGTCCGCCGCCGCCTGGGCCGCCGCCTCGCTGTCGCCGAAGCCGATGACGAAGTCGCGCTGAACGCTCTGGCCCATACGCAGGCGCGGCAGGGCGCCGGTCATCATCGTATTGCCCGCCGTCTCGCCGGTCGAACCATAGGTCCAGTCCAGCTTGCCGTCCTTCAGGTCGGTCAGGCCATCCGACGCGCCGACGAAGCCGACGCTGGCCGCAGTGAAGGCCTCGCTGGGCTTCAGCACCAGATGGGTCGACCCTTCCCAGGCGTGGAAGCCCTGGGACGTGACGGCGCCGCGATCATCCACCCCAGTATTGGCGATGTGCGGCTCCAGCAGCAGATAGGGCGTGGCCTCGCCGCTGAGGGCTGTGATCCGAACGCGCAGCACAAGGGCGTTGCGGTCGGGGTCGGTGAATATCCGCTTCTCGATCTCGAACCGGCCGGCCTTGTCGCGGGTGGTGATCTTGTAGGCGGGGGACAGCGGGCGTTCCTGGGCGTCCACGTGCAGGTATTCGGTCTTGGCCGTGGTGTCGTCGCCTTCCAGCGCCAGACCATCCGGTGTGACGACGGCGAAGCGGAGCGCTTTGATCTGGGCCTCGTGGATCAGGCCGTACATGGTCTCCGTCAGAACGCCGTCGGCGATGGAGAACCAGACCTTGGACACCGCCCCGGTCGGGCCGCCGTCGCGATACTGGCCGTCGACATAGGCTTCGTAGGACGCGCCGGCGCCGGTCTTGGCGGCGCTGGACCAGGTCGGCAGATCGCCCGGGGCGCCGGGCGCGACGGACTGGGCGGACGCGGCTGAGGCGACGGCGAGACCGGCGGCGCCGGCCAGGCAAAGGGTTTTGAACTTACGCATGGAGAAGCCTCACGGGTTGGGCGTGGGGGAGGGGGAATGTTCGCGCACCAGCAGGGCGCTCGCGGCCGCCAGCACGAAGGAGACGGCGCCGAGCACCAGGGCCCAGATGGCCTGGCCGTCGAACAGGGTCTTCAGGATCAGGCCCAGGATGGTGGCGGCCAGCAGCTGCGGCACGACGATGAAGATGTTGAAGACGCCCATATAGACGCCCATCTTCCGGTCCGGCACCGCCGCCGACAGGATGGCGTAGGGCATGGAGACGATCGAGGCCCAGGCGAAGCCGACGCCGATCATCGGCAGCCACAGCAGGCCCGGATCGCGGATGACGAAGACCCCGAACAGGCCCGCCGCGCCCAGCAACAGCATCAGGGCGTGGGTCGCCTTGCGGCCTATGCGCCTGGCCAGGACTGGCAGGGTGAAGGCCGCCAGGGCCGCCACGCCGTTATAGACCCCGAACAGAACCCCGACCCAGTCGGCCCCGGCGGCATAGGCGGCCGAGGTCGTGTCGGTCGTGCCGTAATGGACGCGGGTCACGGCGGCGGTGGTGTAGATCCACATGGCGAACAGGGCGAACCAGCTGAAGAACTGGACGACCGCCAGGCCGCGCATGGTCTCGGGCATACGGAAGATGTCGTTCAGGATCTCGGTCGCGGCGTTGACGATCTGGCGGCGCTGCATCATGCCGACCGCGATCTGCAGCAGCCCAAAACCGGCGAAGAAACCGGCCAGGACCAGCAGCTCCTTTTCCAGGTTCAGCGCGCCGATCAGCCCGAAACCCAGCCCGCCCAAGACGGCGCAGACCAGGCCCGACGTCATCCAGCCCTGAACGCTGCGCGCCGGCGCCTCGGGGCCGTCGTCAGCCGGCGCGCCCAGGGCCGCCTGTTTGCCGCGTTCGAAGGCGGCGATCTGTTCGGGGCTGTATTCCCTGGTGCTCAGCACGGTCCACAGCACGGCCGAGAACAGGCCGGCGGCGCCGACATAGAAGGCGATCTTGACCGACAGAGGCACGACGCCCGCCTCGGCCGTCGAGACCACGCCGAAGACGTTGGACAGCAGCCACGGCAGGACCGAGGCGAAGACGGCGCCCGCCCCGATGAAGAAGCTCTGCATCGCATAGCCGGCGGTGCGCTGTTCTTCCGGCAGATTGTCGCCGACGAAGGCGCGGAACGGCTCCATGGTAATATTGATCGAGGCGTCCATGATCCAAAGCATGGCTGCGGCGAACCACAGGCCGGGGCTGTTGGGCATGGCGATCAGGGCCAGGGTGGTGGCGATGGCGCCGACCAGGAAATAGGGACGCCGACGCCCGAACCGGGTCCAGGTCCGGTCGCTGAAATGGCCGATGATCGGCTGAACCAGGAGGCCTGTCAGCGGCGCGGCGATCCAGAGGATCGCCAGCGAATCCACCTCGGCGCCCAGGGTCTGGAAGATCCGGCTGGTGTTGGCGTTCTGCAGGCCGAAGCCGATCTGGATGCCGAAGAAGCCGACGCACATGTTCCAGATCGCCAGGCCGGACAGGCGCGGGCGGTGGGCGAGCAGGCTCATCTGCGGCGCGCCCTGCCGACCGGCACGAAGCGGATCGCCTGGCCGCCGCCGGGCGCCAGGGCCAGGGTCAGGACGTCCGCCGAAGTCACCTCGCGCTGCTCGATGACGATGTCCTCGCGCTTGCCGCGATAGTCGGCGTCGGGGCCGTCGCGGTAGATCTCCGCATGATAGCGCCGCCCGTCGTCCAGGAAGTCGAGGGGCGCGGTCAGGACACGCGGATGCTCGTCGGTGATGGCGCCCAGGGCCCAGACGTCCGACGCCCGGTCCTTGCGTGCAATGGCGACGTAATCGCCGATCTCGGCCGCCAGCACCCGGGTCTCGGCCCAGTCGCAGGGCACGTCCTTGATGAACTGGAAGGGCGCCGGATTGGCCTCGTAATTGACCAGCAGGTCGGCCGCCATCTGGATGGGGCTGTAGATGACGACATAGAGGGCCAACTGCTTGGCCCAGGTCGTCTGCACGCCGCCGGGGCTGCGCGTCTCCATGCCGAAGATGCCGGGCGTATAGTCCATCGGTCCGGCCAGCAGGCGGGTGAAGACCAGGTTCGGCTCGTGCTCGGGCGGATTGCCGGGATTGCCCCAGGCCGAATATTCCATGCCGCGCTGACCCTCGCGGCTGATGATGTTCGGATAGGTGCGGCGCAGGCCGGTGTCCTTGAACGGCTCGTGGGCGTTGATCGCCACCTTGTGCCGGGCGCCGGCCTCGACGACCTTCATATGGTGCTGGGCCATGGCTTGGCTCTCGTGCCACGCCATGACCATCTGGCCGTCCGGCCCGGCGACGCGGGCGCCTTGCGCGTCCGCCACATAGCCGGTCTTGACCGAATGGACGCCCAGGCGGCCGTACAGCGCCATCGCCGCCTCGAGCTGCTGCTCGTAGTGGAACGCGTTGCCGCCGGTCTCGTGGTGGCCGATCAGTTGCACGCCCTTGGAGGCGGCGTAGCTCGTGACCCGTTCCAGGTCGAAGTCCGGATAGGCCTCGGTGAAGCTGAAGTCCGAACCATTGGCGAACCACTGGCCGTCCCAACCCTTGTTCCAGCCTTCGACCAGAACCCCGCCGAAGCCGTGCTTGGCGGCGAAGTCGATGTGTTTGATCGTGTTCTCGGTGGTGGCGCCGTGTTTGGGGCCGGAGTTCCAGCTCTTCAGCTCCAGGTGCATCTCCCACCACACGCCGACGTATTTCATCGGCTTGAACCACGACACGTCGCCCAGTTTGTTCGGCTCGTTCAGGTTCAGGATCAGGCTGGACTCGATCAGGCCTGCGGCGTTGTCCGACACCTGCAACGTCCGCCACGGGGTGTTAAACGGCGCCTGGCGCACCACGGCGGCGTTGGTCAGGCCCGGCGTCAGCTGGGCCCGGAACTTCGTCTCCTCCGACCGGCGCAGGTTCATCCCGGCGTAGTCGATACAGGCGGCCTCGTGGATCGAGACGTGCAGGCCCGACTGGCCCTTGACCGTCATCGGCGTCTGGGCGCTGCCGACCGCGCTGATCGGCGTGCGGCTGTAGAGGTATTCCTCGCGGTTCCATTCCCAGGCCGGGCACCAGAGGGCCTCGCCGTCCTCGGCCAGGTTGAACTCGGTGATCTCCGAACCGATGCGAACCGTCTTCAGCGCGGCCTGGTCCGGGAACTCGTAGCGGAAGCCTAGGCCGTCGTCATACAGGCGGAACACCACATCAACGCGGCGTTGCAGGCCGGCGGTCTCGGCGTAGCTGACCCGCCATTCGTTGTAGTGGTTGCGGATAAACCGGCGCTCGCCCCACGGCTGCTCCCAGGTGTCGTCCACCGTCACGGGCTGGCCGGCGGTCAGGGCCAGACCGCGCTCCAGCGCCGGGGCGTCGGTCAGCAGGAAGCCCAGCTTCGACGGGGCGACGACCATCCGGCCCTGACGCAGGACGGCGTACATCGGCCGGCCGTCGTTGTCGGTGAAGGCCTCGACCGTCAGGACGCCGCCGGGCGAGCTGGCGCGGGCATGGGTCGGCGTGGTCTGGGCGCGAACGCCCGTCGCTCCAAAGGCCAGGATCGAGGCGCCGCCAAGGGCCAGGAAGGATCTGCGCTGCATCATGGGAACTCCGTTACGCCGCCTCTTGCCAACCGCCGCGAACGGTGGCTGAAATGTTTGCAGAAAAATTTGCAGTCAGAACAGACTGTGCTGGGGACCCGCGACCTTGAGCCGCAAGACCACTCGACTTGAAGATATCGCGCGCCTGGCCGGCGTGTCGGTCGCCACCACCTCGCGCGCGCTGAACGACAGCCCCGCCGTCAACGACCGCACCAAACAACTGATCTGGAAGCTGGCGAAGGAGCACGACTATCCGTTTCGCCGCTACATGCCCGCCGGCCCGATCGGGGCCCAGGGCACGATCGCCCTGGTGACGCCTCGCCCTCAGGGGCGGGAAGGCCGGATCTCCGACCCCTTCTTCCTGGAGCTGCTGGCCGGGGTGGGCGAGGCGGCGCGCGAACGCGGCTGCGACCTGCTGATGAGCCATATCTCGCCCGCCACCTATGACGAGCTGGCGGCGGCGATGAACACGAGTCGCGCCGACGGGGTGATCTTCCTGGGTCAGTCCAGCCTGCACGCCGCCTTCAACCGGCTGGCGGCCGGCGACTACCGGTTCGTGGTCTGGGGCGCCGACCTGCCGGAACAGGACTACTGCTCCATCGGGTCCGACAATTTCTCGGGCGGTCGGCGTGCGACCTCGCATCTGGCGCGTCTGGGGCGCACGCGGATCGTCTTTCTGGGCGACCTCGATCCGCCGGAGGCGATGCAGAGGCACCGGGGCTATCTGGAGGCGCTGGAGACGGCGGGTCTGTCGGTGGACGCAGAACTGATCGTCCCCGCCCATTTCGAGGTCGAGTCCGCCGAGGCGGCCGTGGACGCCCTGGTGCGTCGGGGCGTGAAGTTCGACGGCGTGGTGGCGGCGTCCGACCAGATCGCCCTGGGCGCCGTGCGGGCGCTGGAACACGCCGGCCTGACCGTGCCCGGCGACGTCTCGGTGATCGGCTTCGACAATGTGCCCTTCAGCCGCTACTCGCGCCCGGCCCTGTCCACCATCGCCCAGGACACGATGAAGGCCGGCCGACTGATGGTGTCCAAACTGCTGGACCACGGGGGCGCGACCGCCGGTCGGTCGGAACGCGTTCCCACCGACCTGATCGTGCGCGAGACCTGTGGCGGCTAACCGGCTCATGCCAGTCTGAAGACCCGTCCGGCGAGCGGGGGCAGGGCGTCGCCGCCGGCGAAGTTGATCGCCTCGATCTGCGTCGCCCCGGCCGGCGGGCTCCAGCGTACTGTGTCGTGGCCCAGGTTGAACACGCACAGCAGCCGTTCGTGCGAGCCGCCGCGCTCCTGGCGTTCGAACACCAGCAGGCCCGACGTCTCGATCAGCTCCATGCCGCCATAGCGTAGGGCCGGATGCTGATGACGCAGGCGGATGACCGCGCGGGCGACCTGCAGCGTCGAGGCCGGATCGGCTTCCTGCGCGTCCACCGCCAGCGGCAGGTGGCGGGCGTCGACCGGCAGCCAGGGCTCGACGGTGGAGAAGCCGGCGTTGGTCTGGTCCGCATGCCAGGGCATGGGGGTGCGGGCGCCGTCGCGGCCCAGGGTCTCGGGCCAGTTGGCGATGGCTTCGGGGTCGACCAGCCGCTCGAACGGCACCTCGGCCTGAGGCAGGCCCAGTTCCTCGCCCTGATAGACGAAGACGTTCCCGCGCAGGCACACCAGCAGCAACAGGGCCATCTCGGCGAAGGCCTTGCGATCCCGGCCCTGGGCCCAGCGCGACACGGCGCGCGGCGCGTCGTGGTTCGAGAAGGTCCAAGACGGCCAGCCCTCGCCCTGCTGGTCCGGCCACATGGTCTCGCCCTGCGCGACCAGTTCGCCCTTCAGCGCATCGGCGTAGAGATAGAGGAAGCCGTAGGCCGAGTGCAGGCGGTCGTCGCCGGCCGTATATTCCTTCATCTCGCGGTCGGCATGGTCGCCGCCCACCTCGGCGACGGTGAACCGGCCCTCGTAGCTGTCGGTCAGGGCGCGGATCCGGTTCAGGAAGCCGATGATCTCGGGCTGGCTCTGATTGTTGATCTTGTCCTGGAAGTCGAACGGACGGGTGCGCTTCTTGCCGTCGTTGATCGGCGGATTATCGGTCAGCTTCAGGTCGTGGATAGAGAAGTTGATGGCGTCCAGCCGGAAGCCGTCCACCCCCCGGTCCAGCCAGAAGCGCGCGGCCTCGATCAGGGCGTCCTGAACCGCCGGATTGCGCACGTTCAACTGCGGCTGAGAGGCCAGGAAGTTGTGCATATAGTACTGGCCGCGCCGGGCGTTCCAGGTCCAGGCCGGGCCGCCGAACACCGACTGCCAGTTCGACGGCGGCGAGCCGTCCGGCTTGGCGTCGGCCCAGACGTACCAGTCGGCGTGCGGCCCGCTGCGCGACGCGCGGCTGTCCAGGAACCAGGGGTGTTCGTCCGAGGTGTGCGAGAAGACCTGGTCGATCACCACCTTCAGGCCCAGCGCATGGGCCCGCGCCACCAGGGCGTCGAAATCGGCCAGGGTCCCGAAGATCGGATCGACGTCGCAATAGTCCGCGACGTCATAGCCGAAATCCTTCATCGGCGAGGTGAAGAAGGGCGACAGCCAGATCCCGTCCACGCCCAGCGAGGCGATATGGTCCAGATGCTCGGTGATCCCCTTCAGGTCGCCGACGCCGTCGTTGTTCGCGTCGGCGAAACTGCGCGGATAAATCTGGTACAGCACCGCACCCCGCCACCATTCAGTGTGGGCGGTCGCCGGCTGGGCGGCGGTCGCGAGGTCGAGGGTGTGGGCGTTCACTTGGGCGTGCTCTTGCAGATCAGATAGTCGAGAGGGGCGATGCGGACGGCGTAGCTGGCCGGCGCCGAGGCCTCGGCCGCACAGTCGCCGCGAACAGCTTGCCACCGCAGCGATGCGGGCTCCACCTCAACCTGTGCGGTGACGGCGGTGGTCGAGGTGTTGAACAGGACCAGGGTCTCTCCGCCGGTCTCGTCGAGGCGGGACAGGGCGAACAGGCCTGGCGCGTCGTCGGCGGCGCGGACGAACTGACGGCCGTGGCGCAGCGCCGGTTCCGCAGCGCGGATCCGCGCCATTTCGGCGATGGCCGTATAGAGGGGCGCTTCGGTCGAATAGGCCGGCTGGCGTCCGCCGATGGGCTGCTCCGCCGCATAGACGGCCGTCTGGCTGGCGAACATGTCCTGGCGTGAGTTCCCATAGCCGCCGGCCCCGGCGAAGCCCTGTTCGTCGCCGTAATAGAGGGTCGGCACGCCGCGGCTGAACATCATCAGAGCGTGGGCGAGTTTCACCCGGGCCAGGATCTCGGCGTCGTCGGCGTCCGGATTGGCCTGTTTCACAAAGAAGCCGACCCGGCCCATGTCGTGATTGCCCAGGAAGGTCGGCAGGATGGCGGCCGTGTCCGCCCCCTTGGCGTAGACGGCGTCGGCGGCGAACAGCTTGGCCAGGGCGTCGGTTCCTGTCTTGCCCGAAGCCGCCTCGACCGCCGTCTTCTGGAAGGGGAAGTCCAGGACGGCCGGATAGGCGTCCACCCGCGTGAACCGCGCCGTGACCGCCGGGTCATGGTCATAGACCTCGCCGAAGATGTGGAAGTTCGGGATCCCCTTGGCCCGCGCCCGATCCAGCATGGCGGGGATGAAGGCCTGCCAGAATTCGGGGTTCACGTGGCGGGCGGTGTCGATGCGGTAGCCGTCGATCCCGTATTTGTCGATCCAGCCGCCGAAGATGTCGATCATGCCCTGGATCACGACCGGATCCTCGGTCAGCAGATCGTCCAGGCCGGCGAAGTCTCCGTCCAGCGAGCTTTCGCCGGCGAAGGTGCTGTCGCCCCGGTTATGATAGTGGATCGGGTCGTTCAGCCAGGCCGGAACCTTGGCCTTCTCCTCGCCCGCCGCAACATAGGGCGTATAGGCGTAGTCGGGCCGGGTCAGGCGCGAGAAGTCCCGCCCGTCGAAACCCGCGTTGATCGCCGCCCCGCCCAGCCCGCCACGGCGGGTGTAGGGATAGTCGGCCCGGCTGCGGTATTCGCAGGGCCGGTCCGGGCACTCGCGATAGCGGATCACGTCGGCCGTGTGGTTGGCGACGATGTCCAGATAGACCTTCATGCCCCGCGCATGGGCCGCATCGACCAGGGCGCGCATCGCCGCCTCGTCGCCGAAATGCGGATCGACGGTCGTGAAGTCGGTGATCCAATAGCCGTGGTGGGCCGCGCCCGTGTAATTGCCGTGCGTCTGGACCGGCTTGTTCTTGAAGATGGGCGCCAGCCACACCGCCGTCGCGCCCAGGCCCTGGATATAGTCCAGCCGCTCGGTCACACCGGCCAGATCGCCGCCGTGATAGAAATCGGTGTCGGCCGGGTCGAAGCCGCTCTTCAGTCGCTCGGGCGCATAGCCGCCGTGGTCGTTCGACGGATCGCCGTTGGCGAAACGGTCAGGCAGCAGGAAATAGATCACCTCGTCCTGGGGTGGGCGCTGACGCAGCGCGGTCAGGGCGTCCGGCGCAGCCGCCTGGGCCAGGACGGGCAGGGGAGATGTGGCGGCCAACAGGGCGGAGACCATCATCACGGCGCGCTTCGGCGTCTTCCACTGTCGAGCAAGCGTCATCCTGTCGTCCTCCCCGTCCGGAAAGTGCAAAGCCTTCCAGATCGATTTGCAAGATTTTGCAGTCCCGGCGCGATGTGTCAACGCGCATTAGATTGCTGCGGCGCAGCATTTACACAGCATGGAGTGGTGCAAAAGCGGCTGCATAGGGGCAATTGCATAGCTTGGCGCGCGGCGAAAATGAGCCGCAGAGATTAACTGCTTGCAAGAATGACAAATGTTTGCATATTTTTGCGAAGGCTTCGGTTGCGACATTCAGAATCGCGACAGCCTCAGGGAGGATGACCATGTCTCAACGTCTTAACCGGCGCGTGCGCCTGATGTCGGGCGCCGCATTCGGCGCCGCCATGCTGATGTCCGTCAGCAGCGTTCACGCCCAAACCGCCGCTCAGGCCGACGACCAGGCCGCAGAGGTCGACGAAATCGTCGTCACCGGCATCCGCCGCTCGATCGAGGCCTCGATCTCGGCCAAGGCCAACAACACCTCGATCGTCGAAGTCATCTCCGCCGAAGACATCGGCAAGCTGCCGGACGTCTCCATCGCCGAATCCCTGGCCCGCCTGCCGGGCGTGACCATGCAGCGCCTGGACGGCCGCAGCCAACAGATCTCCATCCGCGGCCTCGGGCCCGACTTCACCACCGCCCTGCTGAACGGCCGCGAACTGGTCACCACCGGCGACAACCGCGGCGTCGAGTTCGACCAATTCCCGTCGGAACTGCTGGGCAGCGTCGTCGTCTACAAGACCCCGGACTCTGCCCTGATCGGCCAGGGCTTGGCCGGCACCGTCGATCTGCGCACCGTTCGGCCCCTGGCCTATGGCCGCCAAGCCATCGCCGTGAACTATCGTCATGAGTGGAACGACATCGGCGCCCTGAACTCGGGCACGACAGACAGCGGCGACCGCTACACGATTTCCTACATCGACCAGTTCATGGATGGGACGCTGGGCGTCGCCCTGGGCTACGCCCACATGAGCTCGCCCTACCAGTCCGAGCGGTTCAACGCCTGGGGCTACCCGACATACAGCGACGGCAATCTGCTGACCGGCGGCGTCAAACCCTATGTCATGTCGTCGGAGCTGGAGCGCGACGGCTATATGGGCGTGCTGGAATGGCGCCCGAACGATCGCATCCATTCGACGATCGACGCCTTCTATTCCGAGTTCAAGAACACCCAGGTCCTGCGCGGCATCGAATTCCCGCTGGCCTGGGGCGGTTCGGCTGGGGACTGCACCGTGAACGTGGCTTCGTCGCTCTGCCGCCCAGCCCCATCGCTCCGCTCGGGCTACACGGTCGAGGACGGTCTGATCGTCGCCGGCACCTGGGACAACATCAAGGGCGTCGTCCGCAACGATCTGAACAAGCGCGACAGCAACATCACGGCCTTGGGCTGGAACACCGAGTTCGTCGCCAACGACGACTGGACCCTGGTCCTGGACGTCAACTATTCGAAGGTCGAGCGGAACGACATCATCCTCGAGACCAACGCCGGCACCGGGCGCAACATCAACGGCGCGCTGGACACCCTCGGCTTCGAACTGACCGATGACGGCGTCACCCGCTTCACCAGCCAGCTCGACTACGCCGACCCGACCCTGATCCGCATCACCTCGGCCCAGGGCTGGGGCTCGGACGTCATTCCGGGCGGCCAGGTCGGCTATATGAACACCCCGTCCATCGAGGACGAGATCAAGGCCGTCCGCCTCACCGCGAACCGTCAGCTGCACCAGAGCCCGTTCAAGTCGATCGACTTCGGCCTGAACTATTCGGAGCGCAACAAGACCTTCGTCAACGACCAGTACTACATCGGCGTCCCCGGCGGCGGCGACCTGTTCGTGCCGTCGGAATATCTGCTGGACCCGACCGATCTGGGCTATCTCGGCATCTCCCAGGTGCTCAGCTATGACGCCCTGGGCCTAGTCAACAGCGGCCTGCTTGACCTGGTCCGCAACCCCAACGCCGACGTCGCCGCCGGCAACTGGGAAGTGACGGAAAAGGTCTCGACCGCCTATATCCGCGCCAACATCGACCACTCTCTGTTCGGCCGGCCGCTGACTGGCAATGTCGGCATGCAGTTCGTCTACACCGATCAGCAGGGGCAAGGCTTCGAGGCCCAGCAGATCAGCCAGGGCGTGGCCGCCGTCGCGGAGCTCACCGGCGGCGCGGAATATCTGGAAATCCTGCCCAGCTCGAACTTCATCCTGGAAGTCGGCGACGACATGTTCGCCCGCTTCGCCGTCGCCCGCACCCTGGCCCGCCCGCGGATGGACGACATGCGCGCCTCGCGGAATTTCTCGTTTAACGCGGGCAACAACAACGCAAACGCCACGCCGACCCAGAACTCGCCGTGGGGGGGCGGCGGCGGAAATCCCGAGCTGAAGCCCTTCATCGCCGATGTGGTCGACATCTCGTTCGAGAAATACTTCGCCAACCGCAAGGGCTATGTCTCGCTGGCGGCCTTCTACAAAAACCTGGAAAGCTACGTCTACACGCGTAGCGTGCTGTTCGATTTCACCGGTTATCCGACCGGCGGCGTCACGCCCGTGATCAATGAGGGTGTTCTCACGACGCCTGAAAACGGCGACGGCGGCTGGATCAAGGGCCTGGAATTCTCGGTCTCCGCGCCGTTTGACCTCTTCCACCCCGCGCTGGAAGGCTTTGGCGGCATGTTCAGCGCCTCGCAGACGGACAGCGAGGTCCAGCCGGATCCCGCCAACCCGCCCACCACCCTGCCGGGCCTGTCGGAAACGGTCATGAACGGCACGCTCTACTACGAACGTTACGGCTTCCAGGCCCGCGTCTCGGGTCGTTACCGTTCGGACTTCCTGGGCGAGGTCGCCGGCTTCGGCAACGGCCGCACCCTGCGCTCGGTGGCCGAGGAAACCGTCGTCGACGCCCAGGTCGGCTACGAGTTCCAGTCCGGCCCGCTGGAAGGCCTCTCGATCCTGGCCCAGGTCAACAACCTGACCGACGAACCGTTCAAGACCTTCGAAAACGGCGATGAACGCCGGACCATCGATTATCAGAGCTACGGCCGGACCTTCGCGGTGGGCATGAACTACCGCTTCTGATTTCTCCCCTGAGCAAACTTGGGCCGCCCCGGAAACGGGGCGGCCCTTTCTTTTTGGCCTTCTCTTTTGCGCCGAAGCGACTGCTCCCAAGGCCATCCGCTTGGCCAAAGTTTGGTTACAGCCGGTGTTTTTCCGCTGGACGGCGCGTCCGCGATGCCCGAACCAAGGCGACCAGAACCGCGCGGGCAAAGCGCGGCCGTCCATAGTTCTTTTCCGCAGGGGGAATTCATGTCCGCTCCAGAGGCTCCAAAGCGCCAGGGTACGACCCTGGCCTTCGCCTATGTCACCACGCTCTTCTTTGCCTGGGGGTTCGCCACCTCGCTGATCGATCCGCTGATCGCCGCGGTGAAGCGGGTGTTCGATCTGAACAACGCCGAAGCCTTCCTGACGACCTTCGCCTGGTTCATCGCCTATGGGCTGATGTCCCTGCCGGCGGCGGCGGTGCTGGGCCGGCTGGGCTATAGCCGGTCGATCATCGGCGCGTTGGTCGTCATGGTGGCGGGCTGTCTGATCGTGCCGGCCGCCACGGCCGCCGACTGGTATCCGGGCGTGCTGATCGCCCTGTTCGTGATCGCCTCGGGCGTCACCCTGCTGCAGGTCGCGGCCAATCCGCTCGTCGCCGAACTGGGCAGCCGCAAGGGCGCGTCCAGCCGTCTGAACCTGTCCCAGGCCTTCAACTCCCTGGGCACCACGGTCGGTCCATGGCTGGGCTCGCACGTCCTGCTGACGGGCGGCGTTTTCGCCGCCGGCGCCGTGGTCACGGTCGCGACCCGGACCCAGTCGCTGCGCAGCATCGACATGGCCTTCCTGAGCATGGGCGCCTTCTTCGCCGTCGTCGCCTTCTTCATCTTCACCGCGCGCAAGAAGATCAATGCGGCGGCTCCGGCCGCGACCGAGGCGGTCTCGCCGCTGAAGGCCCTGTCCTCGCCTTGGGCCGTCTTCGGCGCCCTGGCCATCTTCCTCTATGTCGGTTCGGAAGTGGCCATCGGCGGCATGCTGACTAACTTCCTCGAAAGCCCCGACATCCTGAACGCCCCGATCGAGACGGCGGGCAAGATGGTCGCCCTCTACTGGGGCGGCGCCATGGTCGGCCGGTTCATCGGTTCGCTGGTGCTGTCGCGCGTATCGCCTGGCGTGGTCCTCGCCGTTTGCACGGTCGCCGCCGCATCGATCTGCTTGCTGGTCAGCCAGATCGGCGGACCGACGGCGGCCTATGCGGTCCTGTCTATCGGGCTGTTCAACTCGATCATGTTCCCGACCATCTTCACCCTGACGCTGGAGCGGTCCACGGCCCCGACCTCGGCGACCTCGGGCCTGCTGGTGTTCGGCATCATCGGCGGCGCCCTGCTGCCGCAGGTGGCGGCGCGTATCGCCGACGCCGCCGGCGCGCTTCAGCCGGCCTTCCTGGTGCCGATGGCGGGCTATGTGGGCCTGACCGTCTTCGCCATCGCCTGCGCTCGGACCAAGGCCAAGGCGGAAGTGACCACGACCGCCTCGCACTAAAGTCGGGTCGTCGGACAAGACAAGGGGCGCGGAGGGAGACCTCCGCGCCCTTTCTAATTCCGTTGGCTTCTCAGCCGTCGATCAGGGACTGAAGGATCGGCGCCAGCCGGTCGCGCATCTTTTCGCACTCGGCCGGCTCGATATTGAATGTGCCGCCGCCCAGTTCGCGGCTGACCGACATGCCCATGATGAAGCCCGCCAGCAGCCGCGCGCGCACCGTGGCGTCCGGGCCGCTGAGCCAGTCTTCCAAAGGACCGAAGAAGCGCTGGGTGCAACTGGACTGCACCATTTCCGCCGCCTTGGCCGAACCGATGGAGCGCAGCATGATCGACATGCCCTTCAGCTTCTCGGCCTTCTTGGGTTCGAACACGATCTCGTGCGCCACGCGCCGGCCGAAGTCGGCCTTCTCGCCCGACATCAGGGCGCTGCCGTCGCCGCAGCTGTCTAGGGCGGCCACGAACAGGTCGTCCTTCGAGCCGAAATAGCGGCTGATCAGGGCCGCATCGACCCCCACGTCCCGCGCGATGTCGCGCATGCCCACGTCATCATAGCTCTCGGCCGCGAATCTTTCGCGTGCTGCGTCAAGGATGGCCGTGCGCGTGGCGGCGGCGTTCCTCGGGCGGGGGCCGGGACATAACAAGGGGACAAAACTCCACAGAACAATAACCGTAGAACACATATGGCTTTGTCAACGCCTGTTGACAAGCGTCACGATGCCTCGCATTAAGTCACCACGCGTTGACAAGGCCGACTCCCCATCGGCCTATGTCCGCACGACTGGGATTTACCTCCGACAGGGAGATTGCGCAGATGCGCGGGCTGAAGATTGCGGCCGTGTCCGTCATGGTGACGGGTGCGCTATATGGTTGTTCCCCCAAGGCCGAAGGCCAGGCGCCCGGCGGCGCTCCGCCGGTGACGGTGGCCACGCCACTGCAGCAGCAGGTGGTGGACTGGGACGAATTCACGGGCCGCTTTGAAGCGGTCGAGAGCGTGGACGTTCGCGCCCGCGTCGGCGGCTATGTCCAGGCCGTCCACTTCCGCGACGGCCAGATGGTCCAGCGCGGCCAGTTGCTGTTCACCCTGGACCCGCGACCGGCCCAGGCCGCCCTGGCCCAGGCCCAAGCCCAGGTTGCCCAGATGCAGTCGCAGCTGACCCTGGCGCGCGCCAACCTGGCCCGCAGCGAGACGCTTCTGGCCTCGCAGGCGGTGTCCAAGGCGGAGTATGATTCCAACAAGGCCGCGGTCGACGCGGCGGTAGCCAATCTCGCCGCCGCCAACGCGGCCGTGCGCACCGCCCAGCTGGATCTGGAATACACCCGCGTCACGGCGCCGACCTCGGGCCGGGTCTCGGATCGTCGGGTCGATCCGGGCAATCTGGTCGCCGGCGGCTCTTCGGCGGGCGACATCCTGACCACCATCATCTCGGGCGGTCCTATCCACTTCGTCTTCGACGGCTCGGAAGCGGTCCTGCTGAAGTATCTGCGCGACGGCGGCGCCGCCAACGGCGCCCCGGTCCGCATCCGTCTGCAAGATGAGAGCGGCTTCACCCGCACCGGTCGCCTGGACTTCTCGGACAATGCGCTGGACACCGCGTCGGGCGTCATCCGCATGCGCGCCATCGTGCCGAACGGCGACGGCTTCCTGCGTCCCGGCCTGTTCGGCCGCGCCCAGGTCGCGGGCGCCGGCTCCTACGACGCTCTGCTGGTGCCGGACACCGCCATCGGCACCGATCAGTCGCGCCGCGTCGTCTCGGTCGTCAACGCCGACGGTTCGGTCACGGCCAAGCCCGTCCAGCTGGGTCCGATCGTCCAGGGCCTGCGCGTGATCAAGTCGGGCCTGGCCCCGACCGACCGCGTGATCATCGCCGGTCTCCAGCGCGCCGCCCAGCCGGGCTCCAAGGTCACCCCCAAGAACGGCCGCATCGCCCCTGTCGCCGAACAGGCGTCGGACGCGCCGGTCACCCAGGCGGCCCCGGCTTCGACCGGTTCGTTCGCCAGCAGCCTCTCCACCGGCGACTAAGCCATGAACATATCCCGCTTCTTCATCGACCGGCCGATCTTTGCGGCCGTGATCTCGGTGGTGATCACCATCATCGGCGTCTTCGCCTATCCGCTGCTGCCCCTGTCGCAGTACCCGGAGATCGCGCCGCCCACGATCACCATCAACGCCTCCTATCCCGGCGCCTCGGCCGAGACCCTGGCCGAAACCGTCGCCGCCCCCATCGAGCAGGAGGTGAACGGCGTCGAGGACATGCTCTACATCACCTCCTCGTCCACCTCGGACGGGGCGGTGGCCATCACCGTCACCTTCCAGCCCGGCACCGACCTGGACGCCGCCCAGGTGCTGGTCCAGAACCGCGTCTCCCTGGCTGAACCCCGTCTTCCCGACGCGGTCCGTCAGACCGGCGTGGTGGTCAACAAGGCCGAGAGCGGCTTCCTGATGGTGCTGGGTCTGACCTCGCCCGACGGCTCGCTGAGCAACGACTATGTCGGCAACTACGGCAACTCGACGCTGCGGGACCGCCTGCTGCGGCTCGAGGGCGTGGGCGCCGTCCAGGTCTTCGGCGGCGGCAACTATTCGATGCGGATCTGGATCGACCCGGCCAAGGCGGCCGAGCGCGGTCTGACCGGCCCCGACATCGTCGCCGCTCTGCAAGCCCAGAACGTCCAGGCCGCCGCCGGCTCGATCGGCCAGCCCCCGTTCGCGAACAACGCCTCGGCCTTCCAACTGCCGATCCAGGTTCAGGGTCGTCTGACCGATCCCGACCAGTTCTCCAACGTCGTCCTCAAGACCGACAGCGAAGGGCGCGTCACCTATCTGCGCGACGTGGCGCGGATCGAACTGGGCGCCCAGGATTACGGGATCCGCGGCTTCTTCGACGGCCAGCGCGGCGTCGGTCTGGCCATTGTTCAGCAGCCGGGGGCCAACGCCCTGGGCACCGCCGAACGCGTGCTCGCCGAGGTCGAGGCCGTCCAGGCCGAGCTGCCCGCCGGCATGGAGCTGTCCGTCCCCTATAACCCGACTGAGTTCGTCGCCGCCTCGGTGGAGTCGGTCCAGCACACCCTGATTGAGGCCGTCTTCCTGGTCGTGATCGTGGTCATGGTCTTCCTCCAGACCTGGCGCGCGGCCATCATCCCCATCGTGGCCATCCCGGTCGCCCTGGTCGGCACCTTCGCGGTGCAGCTGGCCCTCGGCTATTCGATCAACTCCCTGTCCCTGTTCGCCCTCGTCCTCGCGGTCGGCATCGTCGTCGATGACGCCATCGTCGTGGTCGAGAACGTGGAACGGGCCATCAGCGAAGGCCTGTCTCCAAAGGAGGCCGCCTATCGATCAATGCAGGAGGTCTCGGGTGCTCTGATCGCCATCGGCCTGGTGCTGGTGTCAGTGTTCGTCCCGACCATGTTCGTTCCGGGCATTCCGGGCATCTTCTACCGCCAGTTCGCGGTGGTCATCGCCTCGGCCTCGGTCATCTCGTTGTTCGTGTCGCTGACCCTGTCGCCGGCCATGGCCGCCCTGCTGCTGAAGCCGCACAAGAAGGACCACGAGAACGCGCGCAAGCCGGGCGTCCTGGGTTCGGTCGTCTATTACGGCGGCTGGGCCGGGCGTAAGTTCAACGAGGGCTTCGACTGGCTGTCGGATCGCTACGGCCGTCTGACGGCGCGCCTGGTGCGCACCGTGGGTCTGGTGCTGATCATCTACGCCGGTCTGCTGGGCCTGACCGCCTGGCGTCTGGTCGATACGCCCTCGGGCTTTATTCCCGAGCAGGATCAGGGCTTCCTGATCGGCGTCATCCAACTGCCCGCCGGCGCCTCGCTGGATCGCACAGAGGCGATCATGCAACGCGCCAGCCAGATCATCCGCGACACCAATGGCGTCGACGGCACTGTGGCCTTCGCCGGCCTCGACGGCGCCAGCTTCTCGTTCGGCTCCAACGCCGCCACCATCTTCGTGCGTCTGAGCCCCTTCGAGGACCGGACCAAGGAAGAGGCCGCGACCGCCCTGGCCGGAGCCATCACCCAGGCTACGGGTCAGATCGAGGACGCGCAGATCTTCGTCATCGCTCCGCCGGCGGTCCAGGGGCTGGGCAACGGCAACGGCTTCAAGATGATGATCCAGGACACCTCGGGCGCCGGCTACCGCGCGCTGGAGGGGGCGACCTTCGCCATGATGGGCGCCGCCGCCCAGGCCCCGGATCAGGTCAGCCAGGTCTTTTCGACCTACAACACCGGCTCGCCCCGCATCTCGGCCGACGTGGATCGTGACAAGGCGTTGATGATGGGCGTTCAGCCCAGCGCCGTGTTCGACACCCTCGGGGTCTATCTGGGCTCGTCCTATGTGAACGACTTCAACCTGCTGGGCCGCACCTACCGGGTCACGGCCCAGGCCGAGCCCCAGTACCGCGACGACATCGCCGATATCGCCAACCTGAAGACCCGCTCGTCCAGCGGGGCCATGGTGCCGATCGGTTCGGTGGCCAACCTGGTCAATGACTCGGGTCCGTCGCGGATCGTCCGCTACAACCTGTTCCCGGCGTCCGAGCTTCAGGGCAATGCCGCCATGGGCGTGTCCTCCGGCCAGGCGCTGCAGGTCATGGAGCAGATGGCGACCAGCACCCTGCCGCAAGGCTTCTCCTACGAGTGGACCGAGCTGGCCTACCAGCAGAAGGCGGCCGGATCGGGCGCGACGATGATCTTCCTGATGGCCGTGGTCTTCGTCTTCCTGGTGCTGGCGGCCCAGTATGAAGCCTTCACGCTTCCGCTGGCGGTCATCCTGATCGTGCCGATGTGTCTGCTCGCGGCCATCATCGGCGTGAACTTGCGGGGTCTGGACAACAACATCCTGGTCCAGATCGGCCTGGTCGTTCTGATCGCGCTTGCGGCCAAGAACGCCATCCTGATCGTCGAGTTCGCCAAACAGGCGGAAGAGGAGGAGGGCATGAACCGCTTCGACGCGGCCGTGCATGCCGCCCGCAGCCGTCTGCGCCCGATCCTGATGACCTCCTTCGCCTTCATCCTCGGCGTCGTGCCGCTGATGCTGGCGACCGGCCCCGGCGCCGAAATGCGCCAGTCGCTGGGCACGGCGGTCTTCTCCGGCATGCTGGGGGTGACCTTCTTCGGCCTGATCTTCACGCCGGTCTTCTATGTCGTGACCCGTTGGATGTCGTCCAAACTGCCGCAAGGCAAGACGCCGACGCCGACCAAGACTGAAGCCGTCCGTTACGATCAAACTTCCAGCCTGACCGATCCCGATGCGCCGGCTCCGGCCACCGGGCGGGGAGGGGACATCTGATGACCCGCACCAAGACCCTCAGCTTCCTGACCGCCGCAGCCGCCAGCGCCTTGCTCGCCGCCTGCGCGGTCGGGCCCCGGGCGCCGGCCGCCGACCTGCCTGTGGCCGGGACGGGCGCCTTCATCGGCGCCGCCTCGACCACGGTCTCGACCGCTCCGGCGCGAGACGACTGGTGGCGGCTGTATGACGACCCGACGCTGGACGGCCTGATCCGTCAGGCCTTCGCCGAGAACAACGAGCTGGAGGCGGCCTTCGCCAACCTGCGCGCGGTTCGGGCGTCCCTGTCCGAGGCGCGCGTGGGCCGGTTCCCGACCACCACCACCAGCGCCCAGGCCCAGCGCAGCCGCGCCTCGGCCGCCACGGTCAACGGCCTGCCTGCAGGCGAGGACGCCCCCGAGGTCGACACCTATGACGCCGGTCTTACGGCCAGCTACGAGGTCGATCTGTTCGGCCGGGTGGAATCGACCATCCGCGCCGCCCGCGCTGACGCCCGCGCAGCCGAGGCCGCCCTGGCCACGGTTCAGGTCTCGGTCGCGGCCGAGACGACCCGCGCCTATGCCGACGCCTGCTCGGCCAACGCCCAGATCGCGGTGGCCGAACGGACGCTGGAGCTGCAGCGCAACACCTCCAACCTGACCCAGACCCTGCTCGACGGCGGGGCGGGCACCGGCCTGGACGTGGCCAGCGCCCGTGCGGCCCTGGCCCAGACGGCGGCGACCCTGCCGACGCTGCGGGCGTCGCGCAACGAGGCCCTGTACCGGCTGGCGACCCTGACAGGCGTCACCCCGGCCGAGGCTAGCCAGGCCGCCGCCGCCTGCGTCCGGCCGCCGCAACTCAGCCGGCCGATCCCGATCGGCGACGGCGCCGCCCTGTTGGCGCGTCGTCCCGACGTTCGCCAGGCCGAGGCGAACCTGGCTGCCGCCGCCGCCCGCGTGAACGTGGCGACCGCCAACCTGTATCCCCAGATCAGCCTGGGCGGCTCCTTCGGCTCCACCGCCCTGGACTCCAGCGAACTGGGCGATGACCAGAACTACCGTTTCAGCTTCGGTCCGCTGATCAGCTGGTCCTTCCCCAACCTCTTCGCCGCCCGCGCCCAGATCAAGGCCGCCGACGCCCGCTCCGACGCCGCCCTGGCCACCTTCGACCAGACGGTGCTGACGGCCCTGCAAGAGACCGAGACGGCGCTCAGCAACTACGCCAACGAACTGGACCGCCGCGCCGCCCTGACCGAGGCCCGCGATCAGGCGGCCCGCGCCGCCAACCTGTCGCGTCAGCGTTTCAACGCCGGCGCCGACAGCTTCCTGGTAGTGCTCGACGCCGAACGCACCCAGGCCGCCGCCGACGCCGCCCTGGCCCAGTCCGACGCCCTGGTCACCACCTACCAGATCGCCCTGTTCCGCGCGCTGGCCGGCGGCTGGCAGGCCGAGAGCTGATCGAAGGCCCCGTCCCTCGCGCAGGCGAGGGGGCGAAGGTCGCCGACGTCTTCTTTCCTTTCGTCATTCCGGGCGGAGCGTAGCGGAGACCCGGAACCCAGCGGCGCCGAAGGCGAAATGGTTCAGCCTCACGATGCTGGACCAGCGAATCCGCGACAGTTTCGCGCTCCCGCGCGCCGCTGGGTTCCGGGTCTCCGGGCCAAGCGGCCCTCCGCCCGGAATGACGAAAGCCGGAAGGCCAGTGGAGAGCGGACGTGGTTGCTCCCTGCTTGTGGGGAGGGGCCGCCGCATTGCGTCTGTGGCGCGCGCACGGCCCGATCCGCATCCGATCCTCGGGTCAAGCCCGAGGATGACGGGGTGAATGTGCCCAACCCCGCTATCGTCTGTCCCGCCACGCCTTTCGTCACCCCACCCACACCGCCGCGTCAGCAAACCTGGCCGCGGCGCCAGGAAGCGGACATTCCGACGGGCTGGAAAGGGCGGAACGCGGACCTTCACACAAAGTTCGGGAGTTGCCATAACTCGAAGCAATGCTCATTGCGGACACATTCGACATCACAGGTCGTGGATTAGTGGTCGCCACCGACCAGGTCACCAGCCTCCCTGTCGGTAAGAAGCTGCTGGCCACAATCACAAGGGCAGACGGCACTGTCTTGAGGGCAGATGCGTATAAGGAATGGCTGCTGCGCCGAAATCCTGAGCCGTTGGAGAACGAGGCTTTCCTGCTCATCGGTCTTTCGAAAATCGAAGTGCCGATAGGGAGCACTTTGCAGGTGAATCTGCCCGAAAGCTGACGCTTCCGAAGTCCGCATCGGGTCGATTTGCGAAATGGGCGTCAGGCAGGGAAGCCGACATTGGCGCCAAGACCGGACTGTCGCCTTTTAGGTCGGTCGGAATGACGGATTCTGGTCCCGGCGCTTGCCGGAGCCTTGTCGGGTGGTCGATCCACTTCCCCTCCGACCGACGACTATCCCGCCCTTCGCGTGCAGCGGCGCTGCTGAGCGATGCCCTTGAGAAAGCCGCGGCGCACCAGGCCGGCGCGGATCGCCGCCTGAACCTCCCGGTCATGGGCCGCCGCGCCGGACAGGCGGCGCACCCAACTCCTCAGGGGGATGAAATCGGTGGCGGTGTCGCGAACCATGTCGAGCGCGGCGTTGGCCGCCTGGTCGCCCGTGCCTGTCGCCGGCGCCGGCTGATCGACATCAGGGCCGAGGGCCTCGTCCAAGGCGTCGATCTGGGCGATGACGGCCGAGCAACGCTGCAGACCCGTCGTCGCATAGGGGGCGCGGCGCGCGGTGATCAGAATCTCGGGCACCTCCTGTCGCCGCAGGTTGAGATCATCCAGCGGCGCCGTCGCCGCCTGGCCCACGCCGTCGCCGAATGTCTTTCCGCCCTGGGACGCTTGATCCCGGTTCAGTTGTACGCCTGATAGGCCAGGCATTGAGGCGCAGGCCCCGAGGCCGGACAGGCCCAAGGCCAGGATTGGCAGGACGATGAGGCGACGGGCGAATTTCAAAGGATCATTCCAAGCGTGACTATAGCTAGCACAGCGTTCTGATCGCAGGACAGTTCCGGCGGCCGCCTTGATCAGGCGCAAACCAAGTCTGTCGAATGGTCGTCTGAGTGGAAAGCGAGCGTCAAGAGGGTGGGATGACAACGAAGCGGATCATGCTCCATTGATACCGCTCCGCGCCGCCGGCTATCCTATTTTTGAAGAATAACCGTCGTTTTTCCAGTTAGTTGGCAACCGGCCGAGGCTTTTTACCTAGCGCTCCCCGGATCGGTGTTAGGCTGCTGTTCCGGTCTTTGACATGTCCATCGCCTGCGCACAGCCCACCCAAAGGGCCGTCCGCCCGATCCGCACAATTGCACTCCATTGCAGCGTGCAGTGTCGATCAAGAATTTTCCGGCTATAAAACAATAATATAGCCGGAAATTGCACTCTATTGCACTGGTTTTTCCGGGTGCAATCGCCCTCTAGAACAGGAAGGTCGCCCTCAGCAGGAAGCTGTAGCGGACATAGTCCTCCAGCAGCTGGGCGTCGCCGGAAATGCTCAAGGAACTCAATCCGTTGGCCATGGTCATGCCCAGGCCCAGCACCGGCCCGCCGCCGCTGATCGGTTCGCCGGTCAAGCTGAAGCTCTCGCCCCCGCTGATGTAGCGGGCGGTCGTCGCGTCATAGTCGGCCGACAGGATCTCCTTCCAGCCCAGCTTCAGCTCCGGCCTGAACATCTGGTCGCGGCCCAGGCCGTAGCCGATCTTCAGTGCGGCGGTGGCGCTGGCGACATGGCCGGTACGTCCGTCGATCTCCAGGTCGAAGGCGTCCCCGCCGCCCGACTCGCGGCGCGAACCTTCCGTCAGGCTGAAGTATTCGGCATAGGCCTCGGGCCGCAGCGACAGCCGTCCGAACCGGCGCTCGTAGGAGACGCCGCCCGCGGCCGACAGCGTATAGCCGTCCCAGTCCGCGTCCGAGCTCAGATAGACGTCGTCGCCGACCAGGGTGCGGGTGCTGTTGAACATGGCGTAGCCGACGGCGCCCCGCGCCCAGCCGGTCCAGCCGTGGCCCTGGGCGCGCCAGTACAGACCCAGTTCGAGCAGATTGGACGACAGTTCCTCCTCGGCCTCCGACTCCGGGTCCTGGATGTCGGACGAGGCCAGGGCCACCGAGACGCCGACCGCGCCGGCTTCGGTCATCTTCTCCACCCCGCCCGCGACGCCGAAGCCTTCCGAGCGATAGCCGTAGGTGTCGGTCTTGTCCTTGTCCTCGTAGAAGTTGATCTCCTGGACCCAGCCGCTGACCTCGCCGACGGCGGCGGTGCTGTTGCGGTTCGCCAGGGCCTGGGTCACGGCCTCGACCCCGCTGGACAGTGACATCAGCGTGCCGCCGGAATGGTCCGGCAGGGTCTGCTCGTACAGGTTCATGAAGTCGTCGCGGGTGGCCTGGTCCAGGAAGGCGTCCATCACGTCTTCGTCGCGGCTCAAGGCGCTGTAGAAGGCCTCGTAGGCCGCCGTCTCCACGCCGGACAGCGCCATCTCCGTGGTCGTGCGCTTGCGCAGATTCACGTCGATCGTCCCCGCCGCCTCGTCGGCCGACAGGCTCGAGACGATCATATAGGGCGAGTTGCCCGTCAGGTCCGTGCCCTGCACGGCCCCGTAGGACAGCGAGCCGGCCGTCACCAGGCGCACGGTCTCGCCGCCGTCGTCGACCAGCGAGTCCAGGTGCAGGCTGATCGTCGCCCCGTCCGCGAAGGTCGCCGCGCCGGACACCACATAGTCGCCCACGGTCCCGGCGTCGGGATCGACGGTGAAGTACAGCTCGCCGCTCTCGCCGACCGTCAGACTGGTGAGGTTCAGCGTCTCGCCTTGAAGCCCCTGCAGCACGCCGTCGATGATGTTGATGTCCAGCAATCCGTCCTCGTCCGACAGAGCGCCCTGGTAGGTGGCGCCGCCGTCGATCGACAGGCTGTCCGCTCCAGACCCGAAAGCGATGTCGCCGACCACATAGCCATTCTGGATATCGACGACGTCGGCGCCCGAACCCAGCAGGATGTCGCCCACGATATAGGGCTCCGCCGTATCGGCGACGCCGTCGTTATCGTCATCGTTGTCGTCGTCGTCCTCGGCGTCCAGGATCCCGTCGTCGTCGTCGTCCGGATCCTCGTCGTCGTACAGGCCGTCCCCGTCGTAGTCGGCCAACAGGTCGTTGGCGGCGGCGGACTGAGTGATCGTCACGCCGGTTGTGTTGGACGCAAAGTCGATGGCGATGGTCTTGCCCGTCACCACCTCGTCATCCGTCTCGTCGTCATCGTCATTGTCGGTCGCGATGATGTAGCTGACGATGCCGCCGGTGTTGGTCAGGCTGGTCACCGAACCGCTGGCGTCGCGAATGGCGACCGCATCCCCCGCCTCGCCGTAGATGTAGGTCGAGATGGTCCCGCTGTTGACGATGCTGGCCAGGGCGGCGTCGGCGTCGATCAGCACCCCGGCCGCCGTGTCCAGGCCTTCGGTGGTCGCCGTCGCCGTGATCGAGCCGCTGTTGACCAGGGTCGGGGTCGAGGCGCCTGACGCCAGCCGCAGAGCGGTGGCGTTCGCCTCGCTGGACCCGGCGGTGATCGAACCGTCGTTCAGTATTCCGCCCTCGATCACGGTCGATCCGGTCCCGCCGCCGATCAGAACGGCCGTCCCGTCGATGTCGTCGAAGATGCCCGAGGCGGTTATGGAGCCCTGGTTGATCAGGCCATAGCCGGTGTCGCCATAGGCGCTGATGACGATGTCGCCCGTCGCGGCGCCGATGGCCAGGGCGGGCGCGGCGCCATAGGTGCTGATGGCCGACGTCCCCTCGTTCTCGTCCAGGATGCCGTCGCCGTCGCGGTCGTCGTCATCAGCGTTGATGGTTCCGTCGCCGTCGTCGTCCTCGTCGCCGTTGGTGACGCCGTCACGGTCGTCGTCGCCGTCCTCTCCGTCGGAGTCCTCATAGGACGGCGCAGCGCCTAGCAGTATGCCGCCGTCGATGCTGGCTGCGACCTGAACGGCCGACCCCGCCTGGAGCAGATCGTCCGCGTCGAGGTCTTCCAGGTAGAGGCTGTCGTCGGACAGGTCCACGTCGTCCGCATCGTCATCGTCCAGGTCGGCCACGGCGGTCGGCTGGTAGGTGTAACGGTAGCCGTTGCTGGAGACCGAAGACTGGATCTGGAGGGCGCCCGAGACGGTGTTCTCGACCGAGACCCCGACCGAGCCTTCGCCGGTCACCGCAATCGAGCTTCCGCTCAGCAGGATGTCGCCGTCCACGTCGCCCGCGATCCGCACGCCGACGCCATTGTCGCCGGTCACGGACACCGACCCGAGGACGGTCAGATCGCCGGCCAGGGCGCTCTCGATCGAGATCCCGGCGGAATCGTCACCCTGAACGGCGATGCTGCCCGTGTCCTCAACCAGGACATTGCCGGTCCGGACCCCGTCGCCGGCGACGCGGATGCCATACCGGTCGCTGCCGCTGGCGAAGGGGCCGTCATAGTCGCCGTCGTCGTCCTCGTCCTCATAGCTGTCGATGTCGTCGGTGATCGAGATGCCGCCCCCCATCGTCAGGTAGCCGGTCTGCCCCGCCTCGAGCAGGATGCCGGTGTCGCCGTCCTCAGCCTCCTCCATCGTGATCAGGGAACCCTCTTCCAGCACGATGTCATTGTCGGAATCGCTGGTGATAGCGACGCCGCCGGTCATCACCACGGAGCCATCTTCGGACACGGTGACGTCAGACGCCGCGCCGTTGGAGACCGTCGAGGTCAGTACTGGGGCGGTCTTTTTGGACCCGATGTCGACCTGGGCATGGGCGGCCGAAGCCAGCACGAGCGGCGCAATGGCGGCCGCTGTGGCGAACCTTGAAAGCATGTTGAGCAGATATCCCGACGACGACATTGTCGGGGCGCACAGTTCTTGGTCCCGGTGGCGGTTGTGCGGTGAACTTGTTTCGACGGTGAAGCGCAGGCGCTCAGGCTTGAGCCGTCGTGTTTCGGATCTGACGTAACCGGCGCTTTAGGGCGCGGTTGTGGTCGCCTCCCAGCGCGGCGCAGGCGCTGCGTCTGCGCATAGCGACGACTCGGTCGCCGCGGCGAACAGGTCCTTGGCGGCGTCGGAGACAGCAATCAGATCCAACGCCGGTTCAGCCAGGGTCGCGGGCCAGGCGCTGATGTCCGGGCCGAGTCGGTCAAGCGTGGCGTGCAGTTCGGTCAAGGTCATGGGGCCAGATCTTCTTCTGTTTCCGTAGGTCTTCCCGGAGCGCCACCTTGCCTCTTTTAAGCAAGGAACGCACCGAGTTTTCAGTGGCCGCCAGCCGCGCCATGATCTCCGGCACGTCCGCGTCCTCGAAATAGTGCAGGCTCAGCACCCGTTGCTGGGCTGTCGGCAGACGAAGCAGCGCCGCGCGCAGCCGGTCGGCCGTTTCCTGGCGCGTGATCAACTCCTCCGCGTCAGGACCGCCGCCTGCGCCGAAATCCTCGACTGCGGCGCCGAGTGCTTCGGCCTCGGTCGGCGTATCGCGACGCCGTCTGCGATGGTCGATCGAGCGGTTGATCAGCACTCGGTGCAACCAGGTCGTGAAGCGCACGTCGCCGGGGGTCCAGCCGCCCCGCTTCCACAGCGAGAAGAACACCTCCTGAACCACGTCGTCCGCCTCGACTTCGTCGCCCAGGATGTTGCGGCAGACGGCATGGGCCATTCCCCGGTGCCGCTCCATCAAAGTTCGCAAGCAGAGATCATCGCCGGCGCGCATGGCTTCATAGAGCTCCTGGTCTGACGCGACGGCGCGATCGGCTATCGGTGCGATATTTTGGTGGTTGAAGGTGTGAAGCGCGTGGGAGTGCATGATCAATACCTGCGTTAGGTCGATCTATGCAAAGCAACGTGCGTGCCAAGCAAAAAATATTACTGTATTGTATTGTTAGATATTATTTGTTGCGGGGTAGATATATTTATAATCGAGCGGACCATGTTTTGAATTGGATCAGTTACGATTGACCACTCTCTGTTGCGCTTCGGTAGCATTCCGATGCGCCGGACAGCGCGGTGGGTGCGGGCGTAAAATCGCTGCAGATCAGCGCCTTCGGGGCCTGCAGCCGCGAAATCCATATGGAGTTTCAATGCGCTGATGATTTGGCTGGCGACGCTGAGATGGAAAACCATCTCATCCAGCCGATTCTGCTCATCGGCAGATCTTGCCGAGGCCACGGCGGAGTAGAGTTTCTGGTGCAAGGCCAGGGCGATATCAGTGGGGCTGGGCGCCAACTGGCTTGTGGCCCGGTAGCCGGCGATAGCGCGGGAATAGGCGGCGTTACTCATCATCGTCACTCGCGCCGAGGATGGCCTCGATCTGCTCTTGCAGCAGACGGGCGGCCTCCAGTTCGGCTTCCATGTTGGCGTATTTGGTCACAAGCTTGGTTCGGTAGGTCTCGGCGTCCTCGCGGATCTTGTCCGAGCGGTCCGACAGGTCGGTGTTGAGGTCGGTCAGGGTGTCGATCCGTTGTTGGATCAAACTCGTCGTGCTGTCGTCGAACTGCGTCAGGGTCTGCGTCAGCAGATTGGCGAACCCCTGCTGGATCGAGACGGAGATGTCTCCGGCGGTCGCCGGCGACAGGGTGAAGCTGAGGCCCTCGTAGATGGTCCCCTCGGCGCCCACGAGGCGCGAGCCGGAAACCGTGAAGGCGTTCGCGTCGCCGTCGGCCGCAGCGCTGGTGATGGAGCCCGTCTCGTCCGTGACGATCGTCAGGGTGAAAACGAGGGAACTGGTGGTCTCGTTGGCCAGCAGTTTCAGATTGATGTCAGAGGTGGAGAAGTCGGTTTCGAAGAAGCTCTCTAGGGCGTCAAGATTGGACAGGATGGCGTCGTTCAACGCCGTCTCATCACTGAGCTCCAGCAGCCCTTCCGACGTCCAGGTGATGCCCATGTCGCTGAACATGGCGATATCGTCCGAGGCGGCGTCGCTGCCGGAGTTAATCAGGGTTTGAAGCGTGGAGTTCAGCATCCGCATGACCGAGTCGGCGAAAAGAACCGCGTCTTCGTCCGCCCCGCCGTCCGAGGACACCGCGGACTGGTCCAGCATGTACTGCTTCAGCGCATTATAGGCGTCGATGAAGTCGGTGATCGCCGTCTTGACCGCTGAGGAGTCTGTGGAGACCGTCAGGGTGGCCGCCCCGTCCGTCACCCCGGACAGCGACAGGCTGACACCCTCGATGACGTCGGTCAGTTCGTTGGTGTCGCGTGTGACGGTCGCCCCGTCCACCGTGATGATCGATGGTTGAGCCTCGCGCAGAACATTGGCGAAGGCGCCGGTGTCGTCTGTCAGTCCTATGGTCTGTGCGACGTCGTCGCCCGACACGGAGGAGATGACTATCGTCTGATTGGTGTCCGTCGCAGACAGCACCAACTGGACGGTCGAGGAGTCCAGAGTGATCAAGGAGGCCTGCACCCCGGTGGTGTCGCTCTGGGCGTTGATCGCCTTGGCGAGGTCGCTGAGGGTTGTGGTCGCGGTGACGGTGATTTCGACCGCTTCCCCGCCTTCGACGCCCAGTGACAGAACGCCCGCGACGCCGATGGCGTCGGTCGAAGAACCGGACGAGGCGCTGACCTTCATCGCCTGAGCCAACTGAACCACTTCGATTTCGTAGTCGCCGTTGATGGCGTCGCTGGTGACGTCGACGGCCAGACCGGTGACGGTCTCGCCGGAGCTGCTGCTCAGCGCAGCGCTTCGGGAGTCGAATGAATTTTCAGACCCCAGGCTGGAATACGCCGGCAGGGCCAGGCCCTCGATTGCGTCGGATACGGCAGCGACGAGAGTCTGTAGTTCTTCATAGGCGGCGATCTTGGCCTCGTTGGCGGTGACCTTGGCGTCGATCGTGTCGGCGCGAGCGGTCTTCTGCGCCACGGCGGTCTCGATCAGGGCGTCGGTGTCGAGACCGGACGCCGTCGAGGTAATATAGCTGGCGCCGCTGCTGGTGGAGACGCCGGCGGTTGAGGTTGTGCTCATTGGATTGTCCGGGCGCGATCCTGGAGATCAAAGGGAACGGGCGGGAGCGAGCCCCCGCCCGCGCTGTCACTGCAGGAGCTTGAGCAACGACGACGACATGCTGTTCGCCTGGCCCAGGGCCGCGATGGCGGCCTGCGTCAGGGTGGACAGGTTCGTGTAGTTGGTCTGTTCTGCAGCCAGATCGACGTCCGAGATGGCCGACTTGGAGGCCTCAAGGTTTTCAAGCGAGGTGTCGATGACGCTCGCCCGATACTCGAAGCGCGACAGGCTTGCGCCCACATTCGCCCGAGCCGTCGAGATGGTGTTGATCGCCGTGTCGACCGCAGTCATCGCCGTGGCGGCGTTGGCCGAGGTGCTGACGTCGGTCGAATCGACAGCCAAGTCCGTCGCCGTCGCTCCGTCGATGGTGATCGTCAGCGTATCGGTGCTGGCGGTGCCAAGGAGGAAAGAGACGCCGGTGGAGAAGTCGCCTGCGCCGTCGAGCAGAGCCGAGCCGTTGAAGTTGGTCGACGACGCGATGTCGTCGATTTCCTCGATCAGCTGCTGGTACTCCGCGTCGATGTTCGCCCGTCCATCGTCATCGACCGAACCCGATTGGGACTGGGCCGTCAGGGCCTTCATCCGCTGCAGGATGTCGCTGATCTGCGACAGGGCGCCGTCGGCCGTCTGAAGCACGGCGGTTCCCTGTTGGGCGTTGATGGCGGCCTGTTCCATCACCACGATGTCCGCGGAGATATTGGTCGAGGTGGCGAGGCCGGCCGCATCGTCCTTGGCGCTCTGGATGCGTTGTCCGCTGGACAGTTTCGCCAGGGAGGCGGACTGGGCGGCGGAGTTGGCGTTCAGATAACGCAGGGCGGTGTTGGCGGCGGTATTGGTTGAGATACTAGGCATTCTTTCCTCATTCTCTCCAGACTGAACACCGTCGGGCGATCGCTCGACGGGAAGGCCGCGGCGCTTTCTGGCCCCGACCTTCAGCAGAGAAACGGAACGGCCTCGCCAAATGGGGCGCTGAAATTTTGTGCGCCCCATCGGCGCAGGTCGCCTCGTTGAAGCCGGGACATCCACCGGCTTCGGCGGCGATCCATGACCTCGGTTAACGTAACGACATCAACGGCCACGGCGGCGGCGGCGGCTTCGTCCTCCTCGTCGGCCCTGTCCATCGACATGGACGAGTTCCTGGGGATCCTGGTCACCCAGCTGCAGAACCAGAATCCGCTCGAGCCGACCGACGTCACCGAGTTCACCAACCAGCTGGTCGGCTACGCGCAACTGGGTCAGCAGACCTCGACCAACGAGACGCTGGAAAGCCTGTCGTCGTCCCTGACCTCGATGCTGACGACCCAGAGCGCCGGCTATGTCGGCCAGAAGGTCGAGTACGACGGCGCCATGGCCCCGGTTCAGGACGGCTCCGCCAGCTGGACCTACACCCTGGACGGCGACGCTTCCTCGACCGCGCTTGTGGTCACCAATCAGGACGGCGACGTCGTGTGGAGCGGGACCGGTGAGACCGGCGACGGCGAGCACGGCCTGTCGCTGAGCCTGTCCGACATGAGTGACGTCGCCGAGGGCGACATCCTGACCCTGACCTCGGTCTCCACCGACGCGGAAAGCGCGTCCGTCTCCAACGCCGTCACCGCCTTCGCCACCCTGGACGCCGTCGTCTTCGAAGACGGGGTGACGACCTACCAGGCCGGCGACGCGGTCATCGATCCAGCCGCCGTCCTCGCCTTCTACGGCCAGGCGTGAGGAACACCCTATGAGCCTGTCCGCCTCTCTCTCCTCCGCCGTCTCCGGCCTGACCGCGCAGAGCGCGGCTCTGTCGGCGATCTCCGAGAATATCGCCAACTCCTCGACTACCGGGTACAAGACCAAGGAGACCTCGTTCGAGGCCCTGGTCAGTGCCAGCATGAAGTCCAGCGCCGCCGCCGGCGGGGTGACGACTTCGATGAGCCGCGCCATGTCGGTTCAGGGCACGATCTCGACCAGCGCGACTGAGACCAACCTCGCGATAAACGGCTCGGGTTATTTCATCGTCGCCGATAACACCTCCGGCGCGACGTCCGACCTGGCCTATACGCGCAACGGAAGCTTCTCGACCGACGCTTCCGGCTATCTGGTCAACTCCGAGGGCTATTATCTGCAGGGCTATCCGACCGACGAGGACGGTAATGTCATCGGCGGCGGAGTTTCAGGTCTGGAGACGATCAACCTCTCGAACCTGACCAGCCCGGCTGAGGCCACCTCCACCGTGAGCGTTTCCGCCATTCTTCCGGCCGAGGCGGAGGTGGGCGACACCTTCACCTCCACCGCTTCCGTCGTCGACAGTCTCGGCGCCACCAATATCGTCGATCAGACCTGGACCAAGACCGACACCAACACCTGGACCTTGACGACCGGCAATCCCTACTCGGCCACGACGGGCGAGGAGACGGGTACGGCCAGCGCCACGACGATCACGATCACTTTCGACACCAGCGGGCTTCCCGCCACCATCAGCCCAGATCCGGCGGATGTGACTTTCAGCTTCACCAATGGCGCTGCGGACGCCACGGTTGAAATGGATCTGGGCGAAATCGGCTCATCGTCAGGCGTCACCCAGTCCGACTCCGGCGGCAACGATCCCAGCCTCACCGTCAACAGCATCTCCAACGACGGCATCGTCGCGGGGTCTTTGACCAGCGTCGCGATTAATGACGGCGGCCAGGTCGAGGCGACGTTCAGCAACGGCCTGACGAAGGTCATCTATCAGGTTCCGGTCGCGACCTTTGCCAATTCGGAAGGCCTGACCCAGGTTTCCGGCACGACCTTCAAGTCCACGAACCTCAGCGGGTCCGCGACGATCAACCTCTCGGGCGTCGGCGCCTCCGGCAGTATCGTGGCCAGCGCCCTGGAAGGCTCGACGACGGACACCGCGACCGAATTCAATAAGATGATCGTGGCCCAGCAGGCCTATTCCGCCGCGTCCCAGGTCGTCGGCAGCGTCAAGGACATGTTCGACACCCTGATCTCCGTGGTCCGCTGATGGACGAGATCAGCCGCATCGTCGAACGGGCCGGCCGCTCGCGGCGCACCGGTTTTGATCGCCCCATCGTCGAAAGCTACGAGCAGGCCGCCGCGATCGCCCGCGACCTGGCCGAACGTCTGGCGAGCCTGCCTTGGTCCGACAAGGCCTTGCTGATCAGCGACGTCCGGATGCTGGAGACGGCGCTGAAAAGACGGGCCGACACCCTGCGCGCCGGTATGAGCGAGACCTCGGCCGAGATCATCCGTCTCAATCGCGGTACGGGGGCGGCAGGCGCTTATGCGGCCGGAGGACGGCTGGGCGCGCGGAGGCGGCCATGAGCCTGTCCGGGGCCCTCGCCAACGCCTCCGCCGCGCTGACGACGTCCCAGTATCAGGTCGCCCTGAGCACGACCAACGTCGCCAACGCCAGCACCGACGGCTACACCACCAAGACCTACGCCGCGACGTCTCAGACGACGACGCTGGCCCTCACCAACGGCGAGCTGTCGCGCGTCACCGACACCTATCTGCAGAAGTCGCTGATCACCAGCAGCGCCTCGGCCGGCTACGCCGAGACGATCGACAGCTATCTGACGCGCTACGACACGCTTCTGGGCGACACCTCCAGCGACGGAGACATCGCCAGCCTGACCTCGGCGCTCTCGACCAGTCTCACCAGCCTGGCGGCGGGCACGGGCGACACCACCGCCGCCGCCGTGGTCAGCGCCGCGACCGAGCTCGCCGATGGGCTGCGCACCCTGTCTTCGGGAATCCAGGACCTGCGATCCGACGCTGACGCCGCCATCGCCACGACCGTAGACGAGGTGAACGCCCTGCTGCAGGAGATCGACACGCTGAACGATCAGATCGTGGCGGGCCAAGGCGACCAGACCAGTCTGGCCGACGCCCGGGACACGGCCTTGCAGACGCTTTCAGGCCTGGTCAGCGTCACGAGCTATACGGACGCTTCCGGGCGGCTGAACATCTACGCCGGCGGGCAGATGCTTGTCGGAACGACCGTCAGCACCCTGTCCTTCACGCCTTCCGGCACGGTGTCGGCCGACTCGACCTATCCGGTCAGTCTCTCTGGCGTCAGCGTCAACGGACGCGACGTGACCTCCAGTTTGACCGGCGGCGAACTCGGCGCCCTGATCGCCCTGCGCGACGAGGTTCTGCCCGCCGAACAGGACGCCTTGGACAGCCTGGCGACCACCCTGATCTCCGCCCTAAATACGGCCGCCTCCACCGGCTCGGCGGCGTCGCCCGGAAGTCTGACCTCGACAACCTCCGTGACGGCCGCCACGCCGCTTTCACTTACGGGGACCCTGGGCGTCGTGCAGTCGACCACGGCCGGCGTCGCAACCGCCATCGATCAGATCGATCTGTCGTCCGTCGCCACGGTGGGGGAATTGGTCGATGCGTTGAACGGCGTCAGCGGGATCACGGCGGGCATCGTCGATGGCAAGCTGACCATCTCGAGCAGTTCGGGCGGCGTCGTCCTGGACTCGTCCGTCGCCCTGACCTCGGGCGGAGAGACCCTGTCCGACTGGATGGGGTTCAACGACGTTTTTTCCGGCGGCGACGCCTCGACCATCCGTGTCACGGCCGCTCTGACGGCGAACCCCAGTCTTCTGGCGACGTCCAGTCTGGATACCTCGGCGGCGGTCGGGCAGACTGCGGTGTCCTCTGGCGGCACGGGCGGGGCTTCGGCTCTGCTTGCAGCCATGACAGACGACCGGACGTTCCCGGAATCCGGAAATCTCTCAGCGCGAACCCGCAGCCTGGCGGACTACGCGACGGACGTCCTGTCCGCCGCAGCGACAACCATATCGACGGCCGCCAGCACGGCGACCAGCGCCACGGCCTTGCGGGACGGCTACGCCAACAGTCTGAGCAACGCCACGGGCGTGAACCTGGACGAACAGACCGCCCTCGTCAGCCTGTATCAGCAGCAGTACGAAATCTCCGCCCAGCTGATGTCGGCCATCCAGGCCATGTACGACGCCCTGCTCAGCATGGTGGCGTCATGATCGGGCGGGTCTCCACCTTCAGCCAGACCCTTTATGTGCTGGACCGCAGCCTGACGAGCCAGGCTCGCCTCGCGGATGTTCAGGCCCAGACGGCGTCCGGGCTGAAGAGCGACACCTTCGGCGGCTATGGGGCGGCGACGAGCGCCATCACGCGTCATGAAGGCGAGATCGCTGCGGCGGACGTCGAGTCGGCCAGCGCCACCAGCGCGCTCAATGTCGTTGAACAGGCCTATTCAGCCCTGGGTTCGATCTCGGATCTGACCGAAACCATCCTGTCATCGCTGGCCACCTATGGCGAGGACAGCGCGACATTGGCTTCCCTGGCCGAAGGCTGGCTCGATGACCTCGAGAGCCTTTTGAACACCAAATACGGCGACCAGGCCCTGTTCGCCGGCGACGCTTTGGATGCTCAGGCGGTGGATATGGACGCGTGGGACGCGACGGATGTGGACGCCTATTATAGTGGCGGAGGGTCGGCGCGCGCCTATACGACATCGGACGGCCAGGTCCTGTCGCTCTCGGTGACCGCTGCAGACCCGGCGCTCAGCGGATTGATCGACACCCTGAAAGGACTGGCGGCCGGGACCACGTCCAGCGCTGACGCGCTAGACGCCGTGCAGGCGGCGGCGTCCGATATCGGCGTGCTTCGCGCGGCCTTGTCTTCCAACGGGTCGCGTCTGGAGCGGATCGCCGAACAGGCCACGGCCCGCAGCGATTCTCTGACGACCCTCGTGAGCACCTTGAAGGAGACGGACCTCGCCGAGGCCGCCATCCTCGCCACCCAATACGAAACCCTGCTTCAGACCTCCTATTCGACGCTCAACATCCTCATCTCGGTCAAGCTGTCCGATTATCTGCGATAGGGCGGTCCTTAAAAGGTGAGTTGCAACCTTCAAAATATACCGCTGATATCAATTGTCTGTCCTGTAATAATAAATACACATCATGCAACGTGATGTATCGATTCCAATACAAAAAATTTATCTAGAGAAATTATCTAATCAAATTTGACTAAAACCGTCACTATGAAGTCGCATCATTGTTCGTAAATTGTTTTTAAATCGATCTTGTGCTCCACATTCGTCGATTTCGAGCCTCAATACGCCGTCCGACCAGTTGTGGTTCGGTCTGGTATAATTGAGGGGCCGATCGAGAGCATGATCGATTTCAAGAAGCATTTGTTGGGCACGACGGTCGTCGTGGGCCTGGCGTTCCTGTCCGCGCCAGCGTGGGCGCAAACGCAAACGGGGGCGAGCGCCTCGGGCGACAAGGCTGATGACGACGCTGCGGCGGTGGAAGAGGTCGTGGTCGTAGGCTCGCGGTTGCGACGCGACAACTACAACTCCGCTTCGCCCGTGCAGGTGGTGACTCGTGAAGACGCCACGCTGGCCGGCTTCGCTTCGACGACGGAAGTGCTGCAGAGCACGGCCATCACCCAGGGCACGTCGCAGATCAACAACGCCTACGGCGGCTATGTCACCAATGGCGGTCCGGGCGCCAATACCCTGTCGCTGCGCGGCCTGGGCGCCACCCGCACCCTGGTTCTACTCAACGGCCGTCGCGTCGCGCCCGCTGGCTCGCGCGGCTCGGTAGGTTCGGCCGACCTGAACGTCCTGCCCTCGGCCATGATTGAGCGGATCGAAGTGCTGAAGGATGGCGCATCCTCGCTGTACGGCTCGGACGCCGTCGCGGGCGTCGTCAACATCGTCACGCGCAACGACCTGGACGGCGTGACCGTCGAAGGCCAGTTCAACGCGCCGATGGACGCCGACGGCGCAGGACAGCAGAAGCGCTATTCGATCGTCGGCGGAACCCACGGCGATCGTTGGAACCTGTCAGGCTCGGCTGAATATTATCAGCGCGACGAACTGACCCTCGGAGATCGGGACTTCACCCGCTGCCCGACCGACAACTATCTGGACGGCTCGGACTATATCGATCCGCTGACGGGTAAGTCGAAATGCTATTCGCTGAACGCTGGGGGCGTGACGATCAACACCATCGGCACGTCTTACATGACGGGCGTCGCCGCAGACGGCACCACGGCTACGCGGTTCAACCGCTGGCGGCCCAACTCTGCCGTGACCACGGGTCTAGTCGGTTTTGAGGGTGTCGGGGGCACCGGGACAAACACGAGCGTCCGCGATACCTATGACGCCGACATGCTCAACGAGTCGCTGATCTCGCCCGTAGAGGTGGCGACCGTCTACCTGCAGGGTTCCTACGACCTGCACGCGCTCGGCAACGCCGAAGTCTATGGAGAATTTCTCTACAACCAGCGCAAGTCCTCTCAGACGGACTATCGTCAACTGGTGTTGGACTACGCCGTCGGCAGTCCCTTGATCCCTGACAATCTGTCGAGCAGCGTCTTCAGCGCGTCCGACCTGGGGCTTAACCTGGGCCAGGCTGTCGGTGTCCGCGCCTTCATCGGCTACGGAAACACCACTTCGACCCAGCAGGTCGACTTCACCAAGACCGTCGGCGGCATCCGCGGCGATTTCACGCCTCTGGCCGGTTGGCGCTACGATGTTTCCGCCAGCTACACGCGTTCGGACTCTGTCTACACGAGCGAACAGTTCCTGATCGACCGGCTGCAGAACAGCCTCGACGTCGTGGCCAACAGCGATGGCACATTCTCGTGCGCCGGCGGGGCCGAAGGTTGCGTCGCCGCTCCAGCCCTGAACAGCCAGACGTTGGCGGGCGAACTTCCGGCCGACTGGCTCGGCTATGTCATGACCGACGTCACGGGGCGCACGCTCTATGACGAGGCGGTGCTGTCGGCCAGCATCGACGGTCCGCTGTTCACCCTGCCGGCCGGCGAAGTCGCCGTCTTCCTTGGCGCCGAGTATCGCGAGATGTCGATCGAGGACATTCCTGGCATCGATATGCAGACGTCCAACGTCTACAACTATTCGACGTCCGCCATTACGCGCGGCGACGACTCGGTCTGGGAGGTGTTCGGCGAGGTCGAGGTCCCGCTGCTCCGCGACATGCGTTTTGCGCAGAACCTGACCCTCAGCGCTTCAGGTCGTTACACGGACTATGAGTCCTATGGCGACGACACGACCTACAAGGTCGGCCTGGTCTATCAGCCCGTCGATTTCCTGACCTTCCGCGGCAGCTACGGCACCTCCTACCGCGCTCCGGCTCTATTCGAGCAGTTTGTCGGTGCGACGTCGGGTTACCTGAGCTCGTCCTATGACCCCTGCAACAGCTACGGGGATGACGGTACGGACGCTCGCGTGGCGGCAAACTGCGCCAGCGAGGGTCTGGCCGGGACTTTCCAGCAGACGTCCAGTGTGGCGGTTGTGACCTCCGGCGGGGCGGAAAACGGGCTTGAGGCGGAAACCTCGACCAACCTGACCGTGGGGCTCATTCTGCAGCCCAAACTGCCGGACAGCTGGGGCGAACTGTCCTTCGCCGTCGACTATTATGAAATCGAGGTCGATAACGGCGTCGATCGCATCGGCGCCAGCAGCATCCTCAACCTTTGCTACGCTTCGGCCAATGCCGACTTCGCTGCAGGCAATGGCTATTGCTCGCTGATCGACCGCGACGCGTCATCGAATGGGCTGACGGTCTATGACAGCTACGTCAATGTCGCCACTGACGTCGTCAAGGGGATCGACTACACGCTGCGTTATCGCAAGCCCGTCGGCGTCGGCACGGCCTTGGTCAACCTCGGCGTCACCCAGATGACCGAGCGCTACAGCACCCTGTTCGCCGACGACCCCATCTATGATGAGGTCGGCACCATCGGCACGCCCGAGTTTACGGCTACCGCTGACTTCTCCTATGCCTGGGATCAATGGCGCGTCCACTACGGACTCGAATGGATCGACGGTATGGGATACGATACCTATTACCAAAAATACTACGGCTATACTCTTGAAAGTCTGGGGTATGATGCGGAGGTCGGCGCCTATCTGACCCAGAACGTCTCGGTCCGTTACGAAGCGGATGACTGGGCGGTGACCGTGGGGGTGCGCAACCTGACCAACCAGACGGGCGACGAGGTGTCCGCCGGCGTGGTCAATATGGTGGGCAATGTGCCGCTGTATTCCGGCTACGACTACGTGGGCCGCACAGCCTTCATCAATCTGAGCAAGTCCTTCTGAGACGGGAAGGGGCGGCGCGTTATCCGCCGCCCTTTTCATTTCCGACCGCACGGAAATGGTCGTTTCATCGGTATTGGAACATAAATTCGCTCCCAGTGACCGCTAATAATGGGTTTGTAAGGCAGTTCTGTTTCCACTTTGAAACAAACGGCCGTTCAGACGAGGGTCATTGATGTTGGAAAGCAGCGCCTCCCGAATCCTGGTCGTGGACGACGACGCGGGGATCCGCGACGTTCTCGGCGACTACCTGTCGCAACATGGGTTCGTCGCCTATCAGGCCGGTTCGGCCAGTGAGATGGACGAAGTCCTCGCGAGCACCCCGGTCGATCTGATCGTTCTGGACATGATGATGCCCGGCGAGGATGGCCTTTCCGTCTGTCGGCGCATGTCTGGCAAGGGCGCGCCGATCCTGATGCTGAGCGCCATGAGCGAGGAGACCGACCGTATCGTCGGCCTCGAACTCGGCGCCGCCGACTATATCGGCAAGCCCTGCAATCCGCGGGAACTTCTGGCCCGTGTCCGCGCCGTCCTGCGGCGGCAGGAGACGGCGCAATCGCCCATGTCCGGCACGGTCGTCACCTTCCTGGGATGGCGTCTGGACCGGGTGCGTCGCGAGATCACGACGCCGAGCGGACAGGAAGTCTCGTTGTCGCGCAGCGAGTTCGTCATGCTGGAGATGCTGGTCGAGAACGCGGGCCGCATCGTTCGTCGTGAACAACTGCTGGCCCACGCCCGTGCGGCCGGCCGCGACGTCAACGAGCGCGCCATGGACGTCCAGATCAGCCGGCTGCGTCGCAAGCTGAACGAGGAAGACAGCAAGGAGCTGATCGTCACCGTGCGGGGCGAGGGCTATCTGTTCGACGCCGTGGTCGAAAACGAACACTGACGCCATGAGGCGCATGCGGCCACCGACCGTCCTGTTACAGGTGGCCCTGATCGCTGTGGTGGCGGTCATCGCCACTCAGTTGACGACCCTGGCGATTGTCGTCCTGGCGCCGGCGCCCAGGCCGGCCGGCTACACGCTGGCCGCCGCCTCCGCTGCGCTTCGGGGGGAGACGGCGAAGACCGAGGATGGGCGGCCGCTGCGGCGGCGCTTTCAAGCTGAGGCCCCGTTCGAACACGAACGCGATCCGCTGGCCGACGCCCTCGCGCGCAGCCTTGCGTCTGAACTCGGTCGCGACGTAGCGGAGGTCCATGTGCGCATGGATCGCGCGGGGCGTCCGCTCTGGGCTCGCCCGCCGCGTCAGAACAGCCGCGAACCTCGGGATCTGCGTCGGCCGTTCGGGCCCGGCGAATGGCTGGGCGGGGTTCGGGTCGGCGTGGTGTCGGATCAGATCGCCTTCCCGCCGTTCCTCGCTGCGGTTCGCCTGAAGGATGGCCAGTGGTCGACGATCGCACCGCCTAGAGGATGGCTGGCGCCGTGGCAGATCATGCTTCTGCTCAGCATGCTGCTGAGCCTTGTGCTGCTCTCACCGCTCATATGGTGGATGGCGCAGAGACTGGCGCGGCCGATCCGTCGCTTCGCTCAAGCCGCCGACCAACTGGGCGCGGACCCGGATGCGCCGCCCCTGACGCCCTCGGGGCCGAACGAGGTGCGGCTGGCCATTGCCGCCTTCAACGATATGCAGGCCAAGCTGAGGGAGCATATCGAACGCCGCACCCATACGGTGGCGGCGATCGCCCATGATCTTCGCACCCCCCTGACGCGGCTGCGGTTCCGCATCGAGATGATGCCGCTCGACCAGCAGCGACAGGCGGTTCGCGACATCGAGGAGATGGACGGGCTGATCGCCCAGGCGATGCAGTTCGTGAAAGGCCAGTTCGACGTCGGTCATGCCGAGACATTGGACTTCAGCGACCTGGTGCAGGACATGGCCGACCGTTACGCTGACACCGGCGCGGATATCGCCGTCGTGGCCGAACCGGGACTGGAGGTTCGCGGCGATCCGGGCGTTCTGAGGCGCGGCCTGTCTAACCTGATGGACAATGCCATCGGGCACGCCGGCGCGGTGTCGGTGCGGGTCGGGGCCGAGGATGGGCGCGCCGTGGCGCGCATCCAGGATCGCGGGCCGGGCATACCTGAGGACCAGTTGGAACGGGTGTTCGATCCCTTCTTCCGGCTGGAGGCGTCGCGCAGCCGCAAGACGGGGGGCGCGGGTCTGGGCCTGTCCATCGCCCGCCACGCCGTGCGCGCGCACGGTGGCGATCTGACCCTGGCCAATGCGCCCGAGGGCGGCCTGATCGCCACCCTGTCCCTACCTTTGATTGAAGCCGAAGCGGCTTAACCGATCGGCTCAGGCTGCGGCGGGCAGGCGGACCTCTGCGGTCAGGCCGTCGTGCGACTTCAGCCGGATGGCGCCCCCGTGAGCGAGGATGATTGAGCGGCTGTTGGCGAGGCCCAGACCCATGCCGGTCGCATTGCTGGCGACCGCATGGGGCGCGCGGTAGAAGGGTTTGAACACCCGTTCCAGTTCGCTGTCGGGCAGGCCAGGGCCGAAGTCGCGGACGGTGGCGATGGCGTCTGCGCCGTCCTTGTCCAACCGGACCACGGCGCGGCCGCCGTATTTGACGGCGTTGTCCAGCAGGTTGGCGAACACCCGGTTCAGGGCGACGGGGTCCGCCTGGATCTCGACCGCCTCGCCGGGCTCCAGGGCGACATCCGCACCGCCGGCGACGGCGTTCTTCACGGCCTCGTCCAGCAGGGTGCGCAGATCGAGGCGCTCGCGAGCGCCGCCCTCGGCCTGGTCGCGCATGAAGGTCAGGACCGAACTGATCATGGCCTCCATCTGGTCCATGTCGGTCTCAAAGCCGGGCTTGAGCTTGTCGGGGGCGGCCTCCAGCCGGAACCGCATCCGGGTCAGGGGGGTGCGCAGATCATGGGAGATCGCACCGATCATGGCCGTGCGGTCCTCCACATAGCGTTTCAACCGGGCCTGCATCAGGTTGAAGGCGGCGGCGGCGCGGGCGATCTCGGCGGAGCCGCCCTGGACGGTGGCGGGGGCGGAGGGGTCGCGGCCAAGCCGCTCAGCGGCGTCGGCGAAGCTGCGCAGGGGAGCGGTGAGGCGGCGCGCGAATAGCCAGCCCAGAGGACCGACCAGGACGAAGGACAGCAGGAACCACAGCATGACGCGGCTCTGCCAGGCCGTGGGGAAGCTTTCCGGCCGGGGTTTGACCACGATCCAGCGATCTCCGACCCGCTGGGCGGCGATGAAGTCTCCTTCGATATAGCCGGCGGAAGCAGGGGCGAAGAGGCCGCGGCGTACGGGAGTAGGGGGCGCCGCCTCGGCCGTCGGCACCAGGTCTGCGGTCTCGGTGGGAGGCGTGGAGGGGCGTGGTGCGACCGTCGGCTGGGGCGGGGGCGTCGGTGCGTCTTCAGATGCGGCGGCGGGCTGGTTCGAGACCCGGGTTGTCGTGGGTTCAAGAGGGGCGACCGGCGGCGTCCTGTCCGGGGCCGGCGCAGGGGCCGGGGGGGGCGAGGAAGAGGAGGGCGACAGGGCCGTCGATGCCGTGACCGTCGTCATGACGCCATAGGTCGGGGCTGCGCTGTTGCGGCGGGCCACCATGGCGGCCGCGAGGGCGCGGCCCATGCCGACCCCTCCCGGCTGCAACGCCGCGCCGTCGCCCGTCTGCCTGATGGGACGCGGCAGGCCGGCGTCGCCGGTGGTCGGCAGGCTGAGGCGCGAGGCCATGGGGCGGCTCAGGCGGGTTTGGCCGGCGGCCCAGGGCGGGGTTCGTGCGCCGCTCAGGGTTCGGTCCGCGACGGGGCGTGAGCGCCTCCAGGCTTCGTGCCCCGCCGCTGCGTTGAAGCCGCCGGGCTGAAGGCCGGACCCGGAGCGGCCGAGGAAGGGCGCGGTCTGAGCGCCGGGCTGGCGGTTGCGGATCAGGGCGGGATTGCCGAGGCCGAGGGGCAGGAAGGCGGCGGCGACGATCCGGGGCTCGGCGGCCTGAGGCGACACGCTTTCCGGGCGGTCCTGAGGCGATCGCGGCGCCATCGGCTGGGCGCCGGCGGGAAGCGGCACATAGAACATCAGGACGACGTCGGACGGATCGGCGTTCAGCAGATCGGCCAGGCGGTCGCGGGGGCCGGCGGCGCTGAGCCAGCCGGGACCCTCGGCGTGCGGCGCCGCGTCGACGACCTGGCGCAACAGGGGGCGGGCGTCTTGGGCGGCGACGGACTGACCTCGCATCGCCTTGGCGATGTCCTCCAGACTGTGCTGCGGCGGCGGCTGGGGCGGAAAGGTCAGGGTCAGGAGCAGGGTCGCGCCCTGGGCGACGACCAGAACCCCGATCACCAGAAACATGACATGGCCGGCGATCGGCATCGGGGGCAGGCGGAACCTGTCCCTCATGCGCGCACCGTCCCGAACCGGTTTAGGACTGCCTGACATCCCCTGACCTTCACCTTGGCGCGCCTCGTCGACTCAAACGAAACAGCCGGACCTCGACCATTGCAGGAAAGCGGGGCCTTGCGTCGCGGTGAAGGCCGGTTTGATACGAAGCTGCAATGAAGCGGCGCCGTTGTGCGGCGCAGCAAGGCTCAATCCTCGTCCACAGTCGCGTAGAGACAGTGTGTTCCGTTTTTGTTCTCTCTGTGCTTTAAGGCCGGACGGTCGGCGGCGTGACGGAGGATCAGATGAACGACGGAATCCTGGCCGATATGATGGCCGAGCTGGATGCGGAGCTGGCGCGGGCGGAGGCCTCCCTGCCGGAACATCCCGAACAGACGCGGCAGACCGAGGTGATGCGCGCCCTGGCCCTCGGGCTGGGCAATTTCGAGCGGATGCGGGCGCACGAGGTGCATCTTCTGGCGGCGCGGCTGTCGCCCGGCCGGGGGTGAAGGAAATAGACGGAATCCACTCAAAAAAAAATGAGTCTATTTTCGTCTATTCTTGATCGGGCCGCTGTTCTCGCCCGTGGCGGTGATGGCGATGTCAAAGACCTAGACGGGATCATAGGTCCGTTCTGACCGGCGCCGGGTTGGGAAGGGTTTTTATTTTTAAGGTACGGAAAAGACGGGAGTTTTGTTTCGCAATTGGGCGCGGAGGGATAGGATGGCCTGGGCGGCCCACCCTTTCGCCGTCACCCTCCGGACGAGCGGAGGATGACGGAGCGTAGGCTTCAGGGGTTGCGTTTGAAGGTGTCGCCGATCTCGGTCGCATCGGGGCCGTCCGGGCCCGCGCTGCGTCGTTCCTGCTCGCCGACCTTTTTCACGTCGGCGTCGGAAGTGAGGGCGTCAGGCTTGCCCGTCGGTTCGGCCCCGTTCCTTTCGCGGCCCTCGGTCTGTTTGCGGTCCATGGGAATCTCCTTGTTGGGAGGGGAGCGCGGCCGAAGGGGGAGGGTTCCGTCAGCCTCCCGTATCCACCTTGGCCACCACCGACATGCCCGGCGCCAGCCGGTCCATGCCCGCCTGACCCGGCTCGATGCGGATCCGCACGGGAATCCGTTGGGCGACCTTGGTGAAGTTGCCGGTGGCGTTGTCGGGGCGGATGACGCTGAACTCACTGCCGGCGGCGGGGGCGATGCGTTCGACGCGGCCGCGCAGGCTTTGACCGCCTAGAGCATCGACGGTGATCTCGACGGGCTGACCGATGCGGATGTCGCGCATCTGGGTCTCCTTCATATTGGCCGTGACCCAGACGACGTCGGGGACCAGGCCCATCAGCTGGGTGCCGGCGGTGACATACTGACCCTGGCGCACGCCGATCTCGCCCAGGCGGCCGGGGCGGGGGGCGATGATGCGGGTGTTGGCCAGGTCGATCTGGGCCAGGCGGACGGCGGCCCGGGCGTTCTCGACGGCGGCGGCCAGACTGTCGCGGTTGACCACGGCCGAGGTGACGCCGGTCTGGGCCACGCCCTCGGCGGCCTGGGCCTGGGCCAGCTGGGCCTGGGCGCTGCGCAGGGCGGCGACGGCGATGTCCACGTTCGACTGGGACACCCAGCCGCCGGCCTTAAGGGTGCGGGCGCGGTCGGCGTCGGCCTGGGCGCGGGTCAGGGTCGCCTGGGCGGCGGCGATGGCCGCGCGCTGTTGCGCCATCGTGCCGCGCGCCGAGGCCTGGGTCTGGGTCGAGTTGGACAGGGCCGCCTCCGCCGAATGGAGCGCCGCTTGCGCCTGTTCCAGACGTTGGCGGTAGGTGCGGTCATCGACCTGGGCCAGCAGTTGGCCTTGCCGGACCGTCTGGAAGTCCTGGACCGGGACCTGGACCACATAGCCGCTGACCTGGGGGCTGATGATCGTCACCTGGCCGCGCACATAGGCGTTGTCGGTGCGCTGCACATGGCCGGTGAAGGGGGGCAGCCGCCAGGCATAGAGGACCAGGCCGACCGCGAAGACGGCGACGATGGCCGCCACCACGGCCCAGAGGACGCGTTTGCGGGGTTCCGGCGCAGCAGGGGCGGCAGGGGCGGGCGGAGCGGAGGGGGCGGGGGCTGTGTCGGTCATCTGGGTTCGGGGCTTTCGGGGGATCAGTCGGCGGCGGCGGCGACGGTTGCGGCGTCGGGGGCGGCGGCGGGCGGGGGCGTGTTTCGGGCGTCGCGCCGGGCCTGGCGGCGCGCCTTGATACGGGGACGCAGGTGGACGGCCGTGACCCAGGCGCAGCCCAGGCCGGCGATGGCGGCGATGATCAGGAAGACGTCGTTATAGGCCAGGACATTGGCCTGTTGCGTCACCTGGCGGGTCAGCAGGGCCGCGCCCTCGGCGTTCAGCAGGGCGGGGTCGGTGAGGGTCGAGGCATAGGCGCCGGACAGCTGGCGCAGGCGCAGAACCACCTGGGGGTCCAGGCTGGTGATGTCGGCGGACAGCTGGTTCGAATGGAACTTCTCGCGCACCACCTGGATCGTGCCGATCAGGGCCGAACCGGCGAGGCCGCCCAAGTTCTGGAGCACGCTGAACATGACGATGAAGCTGATGATGTTGCGCGCGCCCTGTTGCAGCACCTTGCCGACGCCGATCAGCAGGGCGGGGCCGACGAACATGGCCGAGGCGAAGGCGATCATGGCTTGGCTGAGGTAGAGCTGAGCCGGGCGGGTCAGGACGGTGGCGTGGCTGTCGATGAAGGCGCCGAGGGCGATGAGGCCCAGGGCGATGGCGATGGGCTTGTTGAGCTTGGCCATGTTCAGGGTCAGGGCGCTGACGGCCGTGCCGGCGATCATGGCCAGCAGGATGACCAGGAACAGGCCGTGCAACTGGTCGGGACCCAGGCCGACCACGGTCAGGAAGCCCACGGCGCCCGAGGTCTGTTCCGACAGGGTGATGCGGATCAGGAGGATGGCGCCGAACAGGCGCAGGATGTCGGGGCCGGTCAGCCAGCGGACGTTGATCAGGGGGTTTTTGCGATCATACTCGATCATCAGGGCGGCGGTCAGCAGCAGGATCGCCCCCGCCAAAGCCCAGCCGATCCAGGCGGCCTCGGTCCACCAGACGATCCGGCCCAGGCCCAGGACGGCGGCCAGCAGGGCCACGCCGGGCGCGAACAGGGCGAAGGTGACGAAGTCCAGCGGCTCGAACAGTTTCAGTCGCTCGGATGGGGGCAGTCGCAACACCTGGACGGCGGCCCAGGCCAGAAGCGCCATGCCCAGTTCGAAGGTGTAGAAGGCGCGCCAGTCGTCCAACTGAAGCAAGCCGGGCATGATCAAGCGGGCGATCGGCACGGCGAAGCTGGACAGGCCGATGCCGATCACCAGCCCCTTGAGCCGGTGCTGGGCCGGGAAGGCCTGGATCATGTAGAGAAAGCCCAGGCTGGACAGGCCCGCGGCCGCCATGCCGGCCACGGCGCGGACAAACAGGGTGGACTCATAGTTGTCGACCGCCAGGTGGGCGGCGCAGGTGACGACAAAGGCCGTCAGGCAGATCTGGGTGAACAGGCGCAGGCCGTATTGCTGGCGAAACTTGAACAGGATCAGGTTCATACAGGCGTTGGTCATGACGAAGACGACCGGCAGCCAGGCGGCTTCGCTGGGGGTGATCCCCAGAGAGCCCTGAAGACTGGTCAGATTGGCCGTTACGGCCGCATTGCCCAGACTGCCGACCAGGGCCACCAGGACGCCGGTCAGGGCGTACTGGAGCCGCAGCCAGGCCGTATGGTCGGGCGTGGCCGGGGAGCCCGGCAGGGTGGGGCGCTCGTGGGGTTTGAGCGTGGCCAGGTACTGGTCCCACGGCAGATGCCAGTTGTGGTCGGCGCGACGGGGCATCAGGACGCCTCGGGCCTGGGCCGCAGCCCGTCCAGGATGAGGACGCGGGTGCGCTGGGAGACCGCCTGACGCTCGGCCGCGTCGGCGCCCTGGAAGCCGGCGCCGAGCAGGGTGGCGATCAGGCGGATGTCCATGGGCCGCAGATCCTTTCGCACCAGACCGGCCGCCTGGGCCCGCGCCAGGGGCGCGGCGCCCGCCTCCATCAAGCTTTGCCGCAGAGGGGTAAGCGCGTCGGGCGACCGCACGTTCCGCACCACCCCCGCCATACCGGCGTTACGTATCATCTGATCGGCAAGCCGGTCTAGAAACCAGAAGAAGACCTCCGGCGCCTCGCCCTGTTCGGCGGTGCGGCGGCCCAGGTCGGCGACGTCGGCCTCGAGCACGGCCAGGGCCAGTTCGGTGCGGTCGGCGAAGTGGCGGTACAGGGTGCCGCGCCCGACGCCGGCCTTTTCGGCGATCTGGTCCAGCGGCGCGTCCAGCCCTTGGTCGGCGAAGACGGCGCGCGCGGCGTCCAACAGGGCGGCGCGGTTGTGGACGACGTCCTTGCGGAGGGGTTTTTTGACAGGGCGCGACATGGTGACGCGTTTAAATGGACACGAGTGTCCGTTTTGCAAGGGGGTTTTGCTTTCGTCATTCCGGGCGAAGGGCCTCTCGGCCCGTAGACCCGGAACCCAGCGGCGCGCGAGAGCGCGAACCTGTCGCGGACCAGGTGTCCAACAGTATGGGCGGATAGATTTCGCCTTCGGCGCCGCTGGGTTCCGGGTCTCCGCTGCGCTGCGCCCGGAATGACGAAAGAAGAAGGGGGCTAGAGCCCCTTCTCCAACACCACGAAGTCCAGCTCGGGTCGGGGCGGGGCGACGGGGAAGGGGCGGGTTTCGCCGGTGTGGCGGTAGCCGCGGCGTTCGTACCAGGCGATCAGTTCGGCGCGGCGGTGGATGACGGTCATCTCCATGCGGCGGGCGGCGAAGCGGGCGACGGCCTCGCTCTCGGCGGCGTCGAGGAGACGCCGGCCCAGACCAGAGGCCTGAAGAGTCGGCTCGACAGTCAGCATGCCGAGGTAGGCGAGATCGTCGCCGACTCGGGCGACCTGGACGCAGCCCACCAGGGCGCCGTGCCTGTGGGCCATTAGAATGAGCCGGTCGGGATCAGCGATCAGGGCCGACAGTTCCTCGGCGCTGGTGCGGGTGTCGAACAGCAGGTCCGCCTCGTGCGTCCAGCCGGCCTTGGCCGTCTCGCCGCGATAGGCGCGTTCGATCAGGGGATGAAGCGCGGCGACGTCGTCTAGGGTCGCCGCGCGGAAGGCGATCTCGCTCACCGCCCCCGGTCTGGGGAAACGCCCAGCTCCTGCACCAGATGGTCCATGCCGTAGACGTCGCGCAGGGCGACAGTGACGGCCTGGGTCGTGACGATGACGCTGCGGTTGACGGCGCGGTCGTAGCCGTAGGCGTTGCGCTGGGTCAGGACGGTGGAGTCGAAATTGGCGCCGATGATCTCGCCCTTCGCATTGATGGCGGGCGAACCGGACGAGCCGCCGATAGTGTCGGTCGAAACGGCCATGTCCATGACGGCGGTCGGATCGATCCTGTCCTTGGCCGCCAGCAGCTTGGGCGCGACGGCGAAGGGCTCGGCGCCGGTGGCCCGGTCCCACAGGCCGGCGAAGGTGGTGAAGGCGCCGAACCGCTGACCCGGCACGTCGGAGCCTTCGACCTGGCCATAGGTCAGGCGCAGGGTGCCGGTGGCGTCGGGATAGACGGCGTCGCCATAGGCGGCGAAGCGGGCGGCGGCCAGCTGTTCCGAGGCGCGGTCGGTCGGGGCCTGGACGCGGGTCTCCCAGGCGTTACGGACGGCGCGGGCGTCGGCGTCTATGGCCAGGGCGTATTGGATCATCGGATCGGTCGAGGCCTGGACGGCGGCGAGACCGCCGGTCCACAGGGCGCGGCGCACCGCCGGGTCGGCCAGGGTCGTGCCGGCGACGAGGCGGGCCGACAGGGTCTCGGGGCTTTCCTTGCCCAGCAGGGTGCGGACCGAGGGGTTGTCGACCGTCAGCCATTCGCGGGTCTTGGACAGCCACCACTCAAGCCGGATCTGCTCCAGCTCGGGATAGGTGGGACGTTCGGCGAACAGGCGGGATTCGACGCCCGACAGGCGGCTGTCGGCGAACTCGGGCAGGCGCTGGTCGGACGGCTTGGCCCGCTCCTGGGCGCCGCGCACCAGGGTGCGGGCATAGCTGAACAGTTGCGACCCACCGGCGACCGAAGTCGTGCCGAGGCCCGTGCCGCCCTCCAGCAGGGCCATGGACGGATAGAGTTCACGGGCGACGGGCTGGACCGTGCTGAGCGTAGACCAGGGATCGACGCCGGAGGCGGCGGCGCGGGCGCGGAAGTCGGTTTCCTGCGCGGCCTTGGTCGCCATGAAGGCCGGATCGATCAGGGCCGCCATCCGGCCGCGGCCGCGCTTGTAGGTGTTCTCGAGGCCCACGATGGGGTCCATGGCGACGAAGGCCTGCTCCTCGCCCTCTTCGGAATAGCGGATCAGCCGGCCGCGCAGCTCGGACGCGATCAGCTGGTCCAGAGGCAGGACCACGTCGCGGATGGTGGTCAGCTGGTCCATCGTCAGCAGGCGCTGGGTCGAGCCGGGATTGCCGGAGATGAAGACGGCCTCGCCCTCGGTCGGCTTGTTCGGGTTCCAGGCGAAATGGGTCGGGGTCTCGACCGGCTGGCCGTCCTCGTACAGGCGGATGAAGGCCGCATCGATGGCGAAGCGCGGGAAGGAGAAATTGTCCAGGTCGCCGCCGAAGGTGGCGGCGCGATCCTCGGGCGCCCAGGCTAGGCGGACGTCGGAATATTTGCGGTATTTGTAGAGCTTGAATTGACCGCCCCGGTACAGGCTGACGACCTGGCAGCGGATCTTGGGGTCGTTGCCGCAGGCTTCGCTTTCGATCCGGCCCGCCTCGGCGTCGCGGGCCTGGGTGAAGGCCTGGCCTTCAAGGCCGGACCCGGCCTTGTGCATCCGCTCGGTCACGTCGCTGATGTCGGTGAGGATTTCGGCGGTGGCGCCGGGGCATTTCAGCTCTTCCTCGCGCGACTTCGGAAGGAAGCCGGTCTCGGCGTAGTTGACCTGGGGCGTGGAGAGATTGGCGACGCAGGTGGCGACGCAGTGGTTGTTGGTCATGACCAGGCCCTGGCCCGAGATGACGCCGGCCGAACAGCCCCCGAACTTCACCGACGACAGTCGGACGCGGTCCAGGAAGGCCTGGTCGATGTCGGTTCCCAGCGCCTGGTTGGCGCGGGCGATGGGGAAGTTGTCGTAGGTCCACATGCCTTCTTCGGCGCTGGCGGATGAGGCGGCGGCGAGGGCGACGACGGCGGCGGAGGCGAGAAGGGCGAGGCGCATGGGGGTGGTCCTGATCTTCCTTCTCCCCTTGCGGGAGAAGGTGGGCCCGAAGGGCTCGGATGAGGGGTTGCTGGCCGCCCGAGGGCGGATGAAGGGGAGTTGTATCAACCGACCCCTCATCCGTCTCGCTTCGCGAGCCACCTTCTCCCGCAAGGGGAGAAGGAAGAAATCCGGTGCGGTGGTGAAGAGCCCCTCCACCCCCGGCTTCGCCGGCGGTCCCCCTCCCCATTCGCAAGAGGCGAATGGGGAGGAGACGCGTAGTCTTACCGCCGCACGCCCAGTTCGCGCAGCAGGCGCGGCTGGTTGTAGACGTTGCGCAGGGCTTCGGTGATGGCGGCGGTCGAGACCGTCACCGTGCGGTTCAGCTCGCCGTCGTAGCCGAAGCTGCCGCCCAGCGAGTGGATGTTGCCGTCGAAGGCGGCGCCGATGACTTCGCCCTTGGCGTTGATCACGGGCGAGCCCGAGTTGCCGCCGATGATGTCATTGGTCGAGACGAAGTCATAGACGGTCGACTTGTTGATCTTGCCCTCGGCCGCCACCCAGTCCTCGGCCGCGTTGAAGGGCTCAGCCCCGGTATTGCGCTCGTACAGGCCGCCGATCTCGGTGAAGGGCGTCACCGTCACGCCGCGATAGGTCCAGCCCTTCACCTGGCCGTAGGACAGGCGCAGGCTGAAGGTGGCGTCGGGATACAGGTTGGTTCCGTAGACGGCGAACCGGGCCTGGGCGATCTTTTCGCCGGCGCGGCTGGTCGGGCCGGACACGGCCGATTCCCATTGGGTGCGGATCGCCTGGGCCGCGTCGTCATTGGCCAGAACGAAGGCGATCAGCGGATCGCCCGAGGCGGCCAGCTGTTCCGGCGTCATGGCCAGGGCCTGGGCGCGGAAGGCCGGGTCGGCCAGGCGGGTGCCGTCCACCAGGCGCGCGGCGATCTGCTCCGGGCTTTCCTTGCCCAGCAGAGCCTTCACATTGGCGTTGTCGACGGTCAGATATTCGCGGGTCTTGGACAGCCAGAAATCCAGATAGATCTTCTCGAGATCGTTGGAGATCGGGGTCTCGGTCGCCAGGCGGCGGCCCAGCGACGCGATGTCGGCGTCCGAATAGCCGGCGCGGCGTTCGGCGACGGGCTTGGCGCGTTCCTTGGAGGCGCGGACGATGGAACGGGCGTAGCTGTAGAGCGACGAGCGTTGGCCGGCGGCGGATTCCAGCTGGCGGTACGGCAGGTAGAGGTCGCGTTGGGCGGTCGAAACGCGCTCCAGCTCGGCCCACGGGTCGCCGATGCGCTGGGCCAGGGCCGGGTCGGCGGCGACGCGCTGGCGCAGCTCCTGTTCGGCCGCCCGCTTGGTCGCCATGAAGGCCGGATCGGTCAGAGCGCCCTGCTGGCCGTAGTTGACCTTGAAGCCGTTCTCCAGGCCGAAGATCGGATCGACCGAGACCCGCTTGGCCTCTTCGCCGGTGGTCGAATATTCGAGCAGGCGGCCACGCAGTTCCGACGACTGGATCAGGCTGATCGGCAGTTGCTGGTCACGCAGGGCCTCCAGCTGGGCCATGGTCAGCAGGCGCGAGGTGGAGCCGGGATTGCCGGCGACGAAGGTGACGTCGCCTTCCTTGGGCGCGTTGGGGTTCCACGTCAGGTGGTTCGGCGTGGCGACGGGCTTGCCGTCCTCGTAGATGCGCAGGAAACCGGCATCCAGGGCGTAGCGCGGGAAGTTGAAATTGTCCGGGTCGCCGCCGAAGAAGGCCGCCTGGAACTCGGGCGCGAAGACCAGGCGCACGTCGTCATACTTGCGGAACTTGTAAAGCTTGTACTGACCGCCGCGGTAGAAGCTGATGACCTGGCAGGTCAGCTTCTGGTCGTCGCCGCAGACCTCTTTCTGGATCTTGTCGATCTCGGCGGCGCGGGCGCGGACGAAGGCGGCGCCCTCAAGCCCGGCGCCGGCGCCGACGACCCGGTCGGTCACGTCGGTGATGTCGGTCAGGATCTCGGCCGTCTGGCCGGGGCACTTCTTCTCTTCCTTGCGGGTGGCGGGCATCCAGCCGTTCTTGACGTAGTCGTTCTCGGCCGTGGACAGATCCTGGACGCAGGAGACGACGCAGTGGTGGTTGGTCAGGATCAGACCTTCGCCCGAAACCAGCGAGGCCGAGCAGCCCTGCAGGCGGACGGCGGCGTTGCGCACGCGGTCCAGCCAGGCCTGGTCGATGTTCGTGCCGTACTTCTCGTTCACCGTCGCGATGGGGAAGTTGTCGAAGGTCCACATGCCTTCGTCGGCGCGGGCCGGGGTCGCGGGGGCGGACAGGACGACGGTCGCGGCGCCGAGGGCGGCCAGCGAGGCGGTGAGACGAAGGGATGGCAACGACATTCGGGGTTTCCTTCAGAGGGCGGAACGCGCTGTTCCGTCTGTTATCTTGTAACTAGCGCCGTTTCGCCGGCGTCGCCAAGAGGCTGAGACGCCATAGTGGCTCGGCCCATCCGCTGCAACGCGGCGAACTGCCAGCCTTACCCCGATTTAACTTGGCGGTGAGGCGACGCGCGCTCAGATAGGCAGACGTATCGGGGGTTTATCGGCAATCATGTCGCTTGCGCTATCTACGCTGCTGTTCGAGTGGCGCCGCTATATGGCGGCCGTCATGGCCCTGGCCCTGTCAGGGCTGTTGGTCCTGGCGATGACTGGTGTCTTCATCGGCATCGGCAAGGGGTTCACGGCGACCATCGAACGGTCTGGCGCGGACATCTTCATTTTGCAGCCGGGCGCCAAGAGCCTGATCAACGGACCGTCGGGCGTGCCGCGCCGGTTCATTCCGCTGGCCTATAATCACCCCGAGGTGATCGAGGTCATGCCGCTGGACGGCGCCGGGGGTACTTTCCAGAACATCAAGGATGTCGATCCGACCAAGAGTCAGGCCGACAACGCCAGCCAGGGCGCGCCGCGTCAGAAGTTCGTGCAGGCCAGCATTATCGACACCCGTCCGGGGTCGGTGACCATCCCCACCGACTATTCCCAGGAACTGGTCGACGCCCTGCGTCAGCCCTACACCGTGGCGGTGGACGAGACGGCGCTGTCGACCCTGGGCGTCAAGCTGGGGGACAAGGCGCTGTACAACGGCCAGACGGTCACCATCGTCGGCGTGACCCGCGGCTACCCCAATATGATGCAGCCCGGGGTGGTGATGTCGCGTGACACCCTGCGGATGCTGGGCCAGGCGGACACCGGACCGCGCGTCGGCCCGCTGATGGTCAAACTGCGCGACCCGGCGCGCGCGCCGATCGTCGTGGCTCAGTTGAACGAGATGGGCTCCGGCCAGTGGAAGGCCTGGACCAAACAGCAGCTGGCCGAAGCCAACGCCGGCGCCATGTTCGAGGAAGGCATTCTGGTCATCATCATCGGCGGCTGCGTCGTGCTGGGGATCATCATCGGCGTGGCCATCACCTGGCAGACGCTGCGCGGGGCCATCATGGCCAATATCAAGGAGTTCGCTTCGCTGCGGGCGCTTGGCGTGGGCATGGGGTCGCTGCGGCGGATCGTGGTCGAGCTCAGCTTCTGGGTCGGGGTGGTGGGCGTGTTCGCCGCCATCTTCCTGACCTGGCTGGTGTCCTTGCTGGCCATGGCGGGTGCGGTGATCATCGCCCTGCCGTTCAGCCTGCTGCTGGTCGTGGGGATCGGCCTGATCCTGATCTCCATGGTGTCCGGCCTGCTGTCGCTGGGCATCCTCAAGAACAGCCAACCTGCGGACCTGCTGCGATGAACGACATGGCATTCGGTCACACCAAGGTTCACGGCAAGCACGGCGATTTCGCCATCGAGGCCAAGGGTCTGGTCAAGCGGTTCAAGTCGGGCAAGTCCTGGGTCGAGGTGCTGAAGGGCGTCGATTTCGATGCCAAGCATGGCGACCTGACCATGGTCATGGGACCCTCGGGGTCGGGCAAATCGACCCTGATTGCGGCCCTGTCCGGCCTGCTGCGCCCCGAAGAGGGACGGGTCGATGCGCTGGATGTCGATGATCTGTGGAAATATTCGTCGGGTCGGATCGACAAGTTCCGGCTGGATAATTGCGGCTTCATCTTCCAGGGTTTCAACCTATTCCCGGCCCTGACGGCGCTGCAGCAGGTCGAGACCGTGCTGAAGTTCCAGGGGCTGAGCTCGGGTCAGGCGAAGACGCGCGCCACGACGGCGCTGGAAGAGGTCGGCCTGGGGCATCGCCTGCACCAGCGGCCGGCGGCCCTGTCGGGCGGGGAGAAGCAGCGGGTCGCTATCGCCCGCGCCCTGGCCAAGGACCCCAAGATCCTGTTCGCCGACGAACCGACCTCGGCCCTGGACGGCGAGAACGGCCAGGTGGTGATCAAGCTGCTGCGCCGCGCCGCCACAGAACACGGCGCCGCCGTGATCTGCGTGACCCACGACCCGCGCCTGGAGGCCTGGGCCGACCGGGTCATCCATATCGAAGACGGCAAGATCCTGGACGATCAGCGCCGCATACCCGATCCGAACGCCATCCTGGCGTCCCACTGAACAACGACGAAATCCCTTAGGACGATACGCCCATGCCCGGCTTTCTGAAGAAAAAACGCACCTGGATCGGCCTGTTGCTGGTTATCGTGCTGGTGGTCGGCTTCATGCTGTTCCAGTCGGCCGCCAAGACCAAGAAGGTCGAACAGGAGAAGGCCGCCGCGACCAAGGTCGAGAGCCCCTATGCGGCCATCGCCAACGGCAAGGTCGATGTCGAGGGCGGCATCATCCAGATCGCGGCCCGTCGCGGCGGCATCGTGCGTGAAGTGTTGGTGCAGGAGGGCGACACCGTCGTCGCCGGCCAGATCCTGGCGCGCCAGGAAGATGACGAGCCGAGGCTTGCGGTGCAAAGCGCGGCGGCCGCCGTGGCCCAGGCCGAGAGCGAGTTGGCCCAAATCCGCGTCGATATCCGCACCGCACGGCGCGAACGCGACCGTCTGCAACGACTGGTCGCCACCAACTTCGTCGCCGCCCAGCGCATTGACCAGGCCGAAGACCAGATCGCCGTGGCCCAGGCCCGCCTCGGGTCGCAGACGGCCGCAGTGCAGACGGCGCGCGCCCGTCTGGAGGAGGCGCGCTATAATCAGGAGCTGACCATCATCCGCGCGCCTAGCAACGGTCGGATCGTGCGCCGTTACGCCAACCCCGGCGCCGGCGCCTCGACCCTCAATGTCTCCAACATGTTCGATCTGGAGCCGGATGCGCCGCGCATCGTCCGCGCCGAAGTGGTGGAAAGCGACCTGCCGAACCTGCGTGACGGTCAGGCCGTCGAGATCACGCCCGAAGGCGACACCAGCAAGGTCTATATCGGCGCAGTGATGCGGCGGGCGGCCGTGTTCGGCGCCCGCAAACTCGCCTCGGATGATCCCTCGCAGCGCACCGACGAGCGGGTGGTGGAGGTGGTGGCCTCGGCCGGCGACGCGCCCTTGCTGATCGGCCAGCGCGTCCTGGTCAAGTTCATGAAACCGGGCGAAACCGCAGGGGCAAAGCGCGCGGTCGCCGCGGGCGTCGGCCCGAACCAGGCGATGCGCGCCCAGTAAGAACGCGGATCAGCGGCCGGTGAAGTCGCCCGACCGCTTTTCCAGCACCGCGTTCACGCCTTCCAGGTGGTCGTCGGTCATATGGGCGAGGGCCTGCATAGCGGCCGACAGTTCCAGAATCTGTTCGAAGGTCTGGTCCCGGCCCTGACGCATCAGGGTCTTGGCCATGCGCAGGGCCTGGGGCGGCTGGGCGGCGATTTCACCGGCGGTGATCAGGGCTTCGTCCATCAGCCGGTCGTGCGGCACGACCCGGTTGACCAGGCCCCAGCGTTCGGCCGTCTCGGCGTCGATGCTGCGGCCGGTGAACAGCATTTCGGCGGCGCGGGCGTAGCCGATGTCGCGCGGCAGGCGCCAGGCCCCGCCGTCGCCGGGGATGATGCCCAGCTTCAGAAAGGGTACGCCGAAGCTTGCGCGGTCCGACGCGATGCGGATGTCGGCCGTGGCGGCTATGCCACAGCCCAGGCCCATGGCCGGACCGTTGACGGCCGAGACCAGGGGGATCTCCAGATCATAGAGGCTGCGGACGATCCGGTGGACGACGCGGCGATAGCGGGCGCGGATCTCGGCGCCCGAGCCTTCGAACAGATCGCGCCGGTCGCGCATGGCGGTCAGATCTCCGCCTGCAGAAAAGGCCCGCCCGGCGCCGGTCAGGACCACGCATTTGACCGTCATGTCCGCATTGGCGCGAGCGCAGGCCTCGGCGAATTCGTCGCCGTCGCTCAGGTCGGGCAGGGCGTTCAGCCGGGCCTCGCGGTCCAGCGTCCAGATCAGGATCGCGCCCTGTCTCGTCTCGGCGATCAGGCCCATCGGTCGTCTCCCTCGGTTCATCCCGTCATCGGACGCCGACGCCGCGTCAGGCAAGTCCGGAATTGCAAAAGCCCCGGCCGGACCGGGGCTTCCGCAGCATCAGGCTTTCGAGGCCGTCAGCGTTTCTTGGGCGTATAGGGTACGAAGTTGGACGGGTGGCTGACCACACGTCCCGAGTTCGACGGCATATGCCGACTATTGACCAGCATCCCGCCCCACAGAGCAAAGGACATCATGGCGTGTTGGAGGTTACGCTCCTTATCGTTCATCTTGGCGTCTCCTTTCCCAGAACGATGAAAAGAGACGCGTCGTACCTTTGGGAATCTCACCCTCAGTCGTTTCGCGTCAGAGGCCAAGATAGCCAGTTTTGAGTTAATTGCAAATTTTTCGATCAGGAAGCGGAGTATATTTCTTTATGGTGTCACATTGAGCGAGACGCCCCCGCCGGGATCGCAAAGACCAGGGCCGCCTAAGGCGATCGCCACCCCCTGCGTCATGGTGTGCGCGGTGGATGGAGCCACCGGCCTGTGCCTGGGATGTTTCCGCAGCTTGAGCGAGATCGCCGGCTGGCGGACGCTGAGCGATGCGGAGCGGGCGGCGGTGATGGCCGAGCTGCCGTCCCGACGCGACCGCATCGACCCGGCCAAGCTGGGCTAGGCCGGGCCTTAAGGTTTCGTCAGCCAAGTCGTTTCACCCCATTCCAACCTGGGGCGGATATGCAGGGGGCATGATCCGTATCGACCTTCAGTCCGTCGCCGTGTTGAGCGTCGCCCTTGTGGCCTCGTTCGCGACCGCCCTGACGATCCGCCATCTGGACGGCGGCGAGGCTGCGATGGCGGCTTCGACGGGGAGCGCCTCGACCGAGGTCGCCGCACCGGCCTCCGGGACCGCGACCCAGGTGGTCAAGGGGCCGGACGGCCACTACTGGGCTCAGGCCAGGATCGACGGTCGGGCGGTTCAGGTTCTGGTCGACACCGGCGCCAGCGTGGTGGCCCTGACCCGCGCCGACGCACGCCGACTGGGCGTCGATCCGGCGCCGGAGGCCTTTACGGGCAAGGTTCAGACCGCGTCCGGCGTGGTGCGCGCTGCGCCGGTCGAGCTGAAGTCGATCTCGGTCGCCGGGGTTCGGGTCGATAATGTCGAAGCTCTGGTCGTCGAAGAAGGCCTGGCCTATTCGCTGCTGGGCATGAGCTATCTGGGCCGTCTATCCGCCTTCGAGGCGACCCCCACCGGGCTGACGCTGCGACCCTGAAGCGGGTTTAGAGGTCCCGCATCTGGCGGCGGGCTTCGTGGAAATACTGCCAGCCGGTCCACAGGGTGATGACGGCGGCGAACCAGATCAGGAAGACGGCGAAGGATTCGAACGCCGGCTGCCAGGCCAGGGGCGACCCGTCGGGATACTGAAGCCCGAAGGCGCTCCACAACAGGGTCAGTTGGAGTGCGGCGAGGGCGACCATCTGCACGGTGGTCTTCCACTTGGCGGCCAGGGTGACGGGCAGTTCGATACGGCCCGCCATGGTCTCGCGCAGAGCCGAGACCGCGAACTCACGGAACAGGATCAGGCCGCAGGGCAGGGCGATGCCCGGCAGGGAGCCGGACGCCAGTACGCCCAGGATGGCGCCGGTGATCAGCACCTTGTCGGCGATCGGGTCCAGGATGGCGCCCCAGCGGGTGGTCGAATTCCAGCGCCGGGCCAGGAACCCGTCGACCCAGTCGGTCGAGGCGGCGATGACGAAGATCCAGAAGGCCCAGACCCCGAACTTCAACTGAACCTCAGGCGAGAGCCAGGCGTCCAGCGCGCCGGGCGCCGCTCCGGCCATCATGGCGAACATCACCACGCCGGCAAACAGACGGATGCCGGTCAGGATGTTCGGAATGGGATTGGCGCGGTGCGTGGGGGCGGTCATGACGGGGTCTCCAGCAGGGACGCAAGCAGGGGGTGGGGCGTCTCCGCGAACGGGTTGGCGACGGTGACGCCTCGATAGACGAAGCCGTCCTGCATGTCTTCGGAAAGCAGAAGGCCGCAGCCGGCTTCGGCGGCGATGGTCAGGATCAAGGCGTCCCAGATCGGCAGATTGAAGAAGGCCGCGGCCTCCAGAGCGGCGTCCATGGTCGTGGCCGTGGCGGCGGTCAGTCCAATGCCCGCGCTCCAGTCGAGGACGATCCTTCGAGCGACCTTTGGCGGATGGCCACCCTTGCGTGTCAGGATGTTGTAGAGCTCGCCAGCGACCTGGGTCGGGATGACCAGGTTCTGCTTGGCGAGTGTCTTCAGCACTCCTATCGCGCGCTGACGCTTTGGTTCGTCATCACCGATGCCGGCGGCGTAACCCAGAACGTTGGTGTCGAGCGCCAGTTTCAAGCGTAACCGTCTTCACGCGTGATGCGTCCGGGCGCGCGGGCAGGCAGGGCCGCCAAATCGTCCACCAAGGCGTGCAGCCGGGCGACGCGTTCATCGTCTGTCTGCTCGCCGGCGGTTGCCGGCGTGATCCGCACCAGCGGCTTGCCTCGAGCGGTGACGACGTAAGATTCGCCAGACGCCACCTCGCGAAAGATGCGCGAGAACTCGCGATTGGCCTCGGTCGCGGTGATGATGCGTTCCATGGGGCAATAGTAGTGTTTTTCACTACTTTGCGCAAATCACGCCAACGGTTCGAACCTCGGCTTGTTCGTCAGGGCGCGCAGGACGCCGTCAGCGATGCCGAAATGAAGGCCGGTCAGGGTCAGTTCGCCGGCGGCCTCGCGCTCTGCGATCCAAGGGAAGGTGCGCAGGTTTTCGATGGACAGGCGGACGACGGCCTCTTCAGCAGCGCGCTCGACCTGGTCTTCGGACACTTCCTCGGCCACGCGGCGGACGACGGCCGAGCCCTGGGCCACCCAGGGGGCGACGAAGTCGGCGCAGATGTCGGGCGCGCCGTTCAGCATGGCGTTCACCCCGCCGCAGTGGGCGTGGCCCATGACGACGATGCGCTGGACGTTCAGCACCTTGACCCCGAACTCCAGCGCCGCCGACACGCCGTGCAGGAGGCCGTCGGGCTCATACGGCGGGACTAGATTGGCGACGTTGCGCACCACGAACAGCTGGCCGGGCGCGGCGTCGAAGATCAGGGCCGGATCGGCGCGGCTGTCGGAACAGGCCACGATCAGGGTGTGCGGCTTCTGGCCCTGGGCCAGGGCTTCATACTCGGCGCGGGCGGCGGGCCAATGCTCGGTACGGAACCTGCGATAGCCGGAGGTCAGTTCGTCGTCGATGTCGCTCATGACGCGCCTGTAGCGCTTTGAGCGGCGCTGATAAATCGTGTATACGTGTGTATACGAAGGAGCGCGCCATGCCGGTCACCAGTCGAACATTCCGCAGCGGCAACAGTGAAGCCGTGCGCCTGCCGAAGGAGTTTGCGTTCGGGCCGGGCGTCGAGGTCGAGATCGATCGAAAGGGCGACGTCGTGACCATTTCGCCCAAGCGAAAGCCTGTCAAAGAGATGCTGGCCAAGCTGCGTAGCCTGCCTAAGCCGGCCAGCATCGGTATTCGTCACGAGGTCGAGGTCCCCGAACGTCCGGGTCTCTAGGCGTGGCCTATATGCTTGACACCAATGTCGCCATTCATCTGCGGGATGGCGACGCGCTGACCGACGAGCGAGTGGACGCCCTCGATCCTCCGCTTCTGCTGTCCGTTATAAGCCGTATTGAGTTGGAAGCGGATCTTGGCCGGCTGGACGCAAGCACCGCAGAACGGCGGGCGAGGTTGGACGCCCTGCTGGAGGTCGTGCCGGCGCTTCCATTCGGATCTGACGAGGCGCAGGCGTACCGAGTCATCGTCGAAACCTGTGGCTTCTCACGACGCAAGGTGCTGGATCGGATGATCGCGGCGCAGGCGATCACTTCCGGCGCGACCTTGGTGACCTGCAACGTCGACGACTTTCGCGACATTCCCGGCCTGACCCTGCTGGAGTGGTGAGGCGGTCTACGGCTGTCTGAAGAAGGCGTGGATGCGTTCGGCCAGGGGCTGGTTGATGCCGTCCACCTTGACCAGGTCCGACACCGAGGCGCGGCCGACGCCCTTGGCGGAGCCGAAGGCGTGGAGCAGGGCCTTCTTGCGGCCGGGGCCGACGCCTTCGATCTCGTCCAATGGATTCTTCTTGATGTCCATCGAGCGGCGCTTGGCGTGGGCGCCGTTGGCGAAGCGGTGGGCCTCGTCGCGCAGCCGCTGGAGGTAGTAGAGGGCCGGCGACTTCAGGGGCAGCATGAAGGGGGCTTTGCCGGGCATGAAGAACTTCTCCATCCCCGCATCGCGGTCCGGGCCCTTGGCGACGCCGACCACCGCGATGTCGTCCAGGCCCAGATCGGCCAGGACCGCCAGCACCTCGGCCAACTGGCCCGCGCCGCCGTCGATCAGCAGTAGGTCGGGACGGACGGCGTCCTCGCCCTCTTCCTCGTCCTTGACCAGGCGGGCGAAGCGGCGGCGCATCACCTCGCGCATCATGCCGTAGTCGTCGCCGGGCGTCAGATCCTCGCCGCGGATGTTGAACTTGCGATACTGCGACTTCTGGAAACCATCGGGTCCGGCGACGACCATGCCGCCGACCGCGTTGGTGCCCTGGATATGGGCGTTGTCGTAGATCTCGATCCGCTCGGGCCGGGTCTCCAGACCAAAGGCCTCGCAGACCTCGTCCAGGATCTTCCCTTGTGCAGAGCTTTCGGCCAGGCGGCGTCCAAGAGCCTCGCGGGCGTTGGTCAGGGCGTGGTCGACGAGGGCCAGTTTCTCGCCGCGCATCGGGCGGACGATCTCGATCTTGCGATCCGCCTTCATCGAGAAGGCCTCTTCCAGCAGCTCCAGCTCGTGCGGGCGGACGTTGGACAGGATCAGGCGCGGGATCGGCTTGTCCTCATAGAACTGGCCCAGGAAGGCGGCCAGGATCTCGGGATCGGTGTCGGTCTTGTCCACGCGCGGGAAATAGGCGCGGCCGCCCCAGTTCTGGCCGGCGCGGTAGAAGAAGACCTGGACGCAGGCCTGGCCGCCGTCGGAGTGCAGGGCGAAGACGTCGCCCTCGGCGACGCTGTCGGCGCTGACGGAGTTCTCCATTGATATGGCCGACAGGGCCCGGATGCGGTCGCGCACGCGGGCGGCCTGTTCGAAGTCCATCTCGTCCGAAGCGGCCTGCATCTCCTGCGACAGGCGGCTGATGACTGCGCGCGACTTGCCACGCAGGAACTGTTCGGCCTCGGTGACCAGTTCGCCGTAGTCCTCAAGCGAGATCAGGCCGGTGCAGGGGGCCGAGCAGCGCTTGATCTGGTGCAGCATACAGGGGCGGGTTCGGGTCTCGTAGACGCTGTCCGAACAGGATCGAAGCAGGAAGGCCTTCTGCAGGGTGTTCAGGGTCCGGTTCACCGCCCAGGTCGAGGCGAAGGGGCCGAAATAGTGGCCGGGGGTGGTGTGGGCGCCGCGATGTTTCTTCACCTGGGGCGCGCGGTGGTCGCTGCGGATCATCAGTTCGGCGAAGGACTTGTCATCGCGCAGCAGGACGTTGAAACGCGGCTTCAGCTTCTTGATGAAGTTGGATTCGAGCAGCAGGGCCTCGGTCTCGGACGCCGTGACGACCAGCTCCATCGACCGGGTCTGGGCCACCATCAGGCCGATGCGCTGGGTGTGGAAACGGCCCTGGGCGTACTGAACGATGCGCTTCTTCAGCGACTTGGCCTTGCCGACATAGAGGCATGAGCCGTCCTCGCCATACATGCGATAGACGCCCGGCTTGTCGGGCGCCCGACGCGCCTCGTCGGCGATCAGGGCGGCGGCCGTCAGGTTCGAATCGAGCGTCTCCTCGGTCATCCGGCTGGATATAGGCTCACGACCGCCGAACCAGAAGGACGCCCGCCAGAACCAGGCCCACCCCGGCGATACGGCCCAGGTTCAGCGGCTGGCGCGGCACGCCCAGGGCGCCGAAATGGTCGAGGACCAGGCTGAGCAGCAGCTGGCCGCCGACCATCAGGGTGATGGTCATGGCCACGCCCAGGCGCGGCACGCCCCAGGCGGCGGCGACCACGAAACAGGCGCCGTAGACCCCGCCCAGCCAGGCGTACCAGGGCAGGGCCCGGGCGGCGGCGAAGTCGGGGCGCGTGTGCATCAGGGCGGCGACGATCCCCAGCACCGTCGTGCCCACGGCGAAGGAGATGAAGGCCGCATTGACTGGCGAGGCGACGGCGGTCGCCAGCTTGGCGTTGGTCGGCGCCTGGAGGGCGGTGGCGCCCCCGGCCAGGACGACGATGAGGATGGCGATCAGGGACGGGTTCATACGCCTTGGCTAGCACGGCTCCGGCCGTTTGCTAGCCCGAGATGAAGCGGGCGGCGCGTTCGCCCTCGGGGTCGCCGGCGACGCCGAAGCCGCGGTTGATGGTCATGTGGCTGTCGTCGGGCGCGGCGACGACCTCTGCCCGACCGCCGGCGCGGGTCAGGGCCTCGGCCAGGCCTCGGCTCTGGACGGTCGAATCCTGGCGCCGGGCGACGTGGAAGATCAGGAAGGGCGGATAGGCGACGCCGGGTCGGACGCGCAGGGTCGGCGACAGGGCGGCGGCCTGGTCGCCGAAGGCCTGGTCGTAGGTCTGGCCCAACCACTGGTCGATGCGGCCGTCGCCGCGCGGGGCGGTGGCGTCATAGCCCGCCCCGTCCAGCAGGATGACCCCCGCCAGATCCGACGGCCTCAGTCCGACCGCGCCCAGATAGTCGGGATCGATCCCGACCAGGGCGGCCAGATGGGCGCCGGCCGAATGGCCCAGCAGACAGAGGGGGCGGCCCGGCAGGCGGCGTTTCAGGTCGGCGACGGCGGCGGCGACGTCCATGGCCGACTCGCGGGCGCTGACGGCGGGGGCCAGACGATAGCTGGTCGAGGCCAGGGTCAGGCCGTGACGTTGGGCGTAGGCGGGCAGTTCGCTGACCATTGCCCGCTCGCCGCGCGACCAGCCGCCGCCGTGGACGAACATCAGGATCGGCCCGGTTCCAAGGTCCGCATAGACGTCATAGGCCTGGAGCGGGTCGGGGCCGAAAGACCAGGTCTGGGCGGGGGCGACGGAACTGCGGCGGGAATCGTTTCCCCGTCGCGCGAGACGGCGCTGGGCCAGGGCCGGGGTCGATAGGGGGGCGAGGGTCAGGCCCAGCAGGGCGGCGCGGCGGGAGACGAGCATGGGACAGCCTTTCGTTCGTCCCAGAATAACGCCGTCCTGTGGGCGATCCGTCTCACCAATTTGTATCGGTTTGTACCTCGTCGAAAATCTCGGCCAGGCGGGCGCGCGTGCCCCGGTTCACGTCCTCGGGCAGGACGGCGGGGTGGAACCAGCCGATCTCGGCGATCTCGCCCTCGCTGGACCGCTCGCCCAGGTCGAAGGCGTCGATGCGGAAGACCAGGACATGATCACCGGGGAAGAACCGCTCGTTGGAGTGGATGGAAATCAGGCGCGGCGGGGTGCGGGCGATCAGGCCGGCCTCTTCCTTCAGTTCGCGCACCACGGCGTCCTGAGTGGTCTCGCCCTTGTCCACGCCGCCGCCGGGCAGCCACCAGCCGGGCAGATAGGTGTGTTTGACCAGCAGCACCCGCCCGCCCGCATCGACCGCCACGCCTCTGACGCCCAATGTCTTGCCGCGCGTCAGCCGCGACCAGACGAAAAACAGGGGGCGGGTGAAGGGTTCGATACGGGTGCGCCAGGTGCTCATCTCGTGACCATGGCATGAGGGATCACCGCAAGGTCAAGGACCGTGCCGCAGCGCCCTGGTTGCGGATCATATAGAGGGCCATGTCGCGCAGGCGGGGGAGGCGTTCTTTAAGGCGGCGGCGCAGCGAGGGGGTCTCGGCGTTCACGCTGGGGGTCAGGTCGGCTTCGACGCCGTCCAGAACATGCATCCAGCCGCGATCCGGTTCGTAGCCCAGGGCGATCAGCTCGGCGCCGAGGTCGCCGTGACGGTTTATCTGGCCCTGGAGCCGGGACAGGTGGCGGCGCCAAGCGCCCAGGCTGGACGCACAGACGGGACGGATCTGGCGCATGGCCGGAGCCCATTCGGCGTTCGGCCGGTCCACGGCGAGGTGATAGTCCGAGAAGCGACGAATCGGCCGCAGCCAGGGCATGACGGTCATCAGCTCGGTCTGGACCACGTCCGGCTCGGTCACCAGTCGGCGATAATCGACCACATGAAAGCGCGGATGATTTCGGGCGCGGGCGGCGGCGCGGGTGGCGCGGCGCCAGACCCGCAAATTGGTGAAATAGCGGCCGGGGTAGGCAGCGTGTTCGCTGGTGATCACTTCCCGCGGATCGCGGGCCAGATAGACGACGTCCAGTCGGGGATCCAGTTTCAGGATGGCGACCGCCGCCTCCACTTCGCCCGGACATTTGGTGCAGACCAGGCGGCGATCGCGCGGGATGGGCCGACGAAGCCGCTGTTCCGCCTCGACCGGCCCGTCGATGTCGAAACAGGTCAGGATCATGACATGGAGCAGGGTGGTGCCGCTGCGGGGCGCGCCGGTGATGTGCAGGCGTCTCGTGCGGGGGGAGTCGTGCATTCTGGTCCTCTTGAAAGCGAGGCGCCAGTGAAGCCGAGCATTGCGGGCGTCGTGGGGTGATCGGGTATCGGCGGTGTTTCGGTCCGGAGGCGGATGTTTCGCGCGTGAGACGCAGGCTGGAAGCGCCGCGGCCGCTTGAACCCTGCCGCCACTCGCTCTAATCCTGAAGGCCAACAGGAGCATAACATGCTGGCGCTCGGCATCATCTTCGGCTTCGTCGCCGTCATCGCCCTCATGAACCTGGTCGAGTTCGGCCGGGTTGACTGATCAGGCCCCCAGCGCCGTACGGGGCGTCGCCCTGGTCACGGGCGGGGCGCGGCGGATCGGGCGGGCCATTTGCCTGACCCTGGCCAAGGCCGGCTATGACGTGGCCGTGCACCACCACGCGTCGGGCGAGGACGCCCGGACCCTGGCGGACGAGATCGCGGCCCTTGGGCGGCGGTCGTGCCTGTTGCAGGCCGATCTGACGGACGAGATCAAGGTGCGCGCTCTGGTGCCGGCGGCGGCCGAGGCCCTCGGGCCGGTGACGGTGCTGGTCAATAACGCCTCGGTGTTCGAGGACGACCGGATCGGCGGGCTGACGCGCGAAAGCTGGGACCGGCATATTGAGACCAATCTGCGGGCTCCCCTCGTGCTGGCCGAGGCCTTTGCGGCCCAGACCGTCGAGGGAGCGATCGTCAATCTGCTGGACCAGAAGGTGCTGAAGCCGGATCCGCGCTTCTTTTCCTACAGCCTGTCGCGCAACGGCCTGTGGTGGGCGACCCGGACCCTGGCCCAGGCCCTGGCGCCCGGCATAAGGGTCAATGGGGTGGGGCCGGGGCCGACCCTGCCGTCGATCCACCAGACTCCCGAGGAATTCGCCGCCGAAGCGCGCGGCACCCTCTTGCAGACGCCCGGCAGCCCCCAGGCGGTGGCCGAGGCGGTGCTGTGGCTCATTGACGCGCGGATGGTCACGGGCCAGATGATCGCCGTCGACGGGGGCCAGCATCTGGCCTGGCGCACCCCGGACATCCAGGAGTAGTCGCGTGGTCCAGTCGTCTCAGGTGTCGCCGTTCCCGGCGGACGAGCCGCTGCGCTACGAGCGGCTGAGCGTCTTCGTGCGGGGGTTGGAGGTCGAGGCCGGGATCGGGGTCTATGACCACGAACAGGGGCGGTTGCAGCGGCTGGTCATCGACGTGACCCTGGAACTGGCGCCCAAGCCCATCGAACGTCTGGGCGACACGATCAACTACGAGACGGTGGCCAATGCGGCGCGCGCCATCGCCGCCGAGGGGCATGTGGGCCTGGTCGAGACCTTCGCCGAACGTCTGGCGCGGGCCTGTCTTGAGGACCGACGGGTGCAACGGGCGACCGTGCGGATCGAGAAGCCGGGCGCCCTTCAGGCCGTGATCGCGCCGGGCTGCGAGATCGTGCTGGCGCGATAGGTTGCGTCGGGCCGTTCGCGCGGCCATTGTCGGTTCATAGACCGGCCGTTTCGACGGCGTGAGAAAAGCGTTCGATATCATGGCCGAACCCGGCGATCCGAAGGGCCCCGACGCCCACGACGGCGATCAGGATCACGATCACGATCACGACGCCCATGTCGGTTTCGTCTCGCCCGCCTGTCTGGTCGGCGTGCCGCGCGCGCCAGAGCGAGAAGCTGAGCCTGAAGTCCAATCTGAGCCGGAGGCTGAAGCCAAGCCTGAAACCGGGGCCGCGCGCGCGTCGGAGCGCGAGCGCGATCTGTTCGATCCGCCGGAACCTGCGCCCGTGACCCCCGCCTTCACCCCAACGGCGGCGCCCCGCGCCTTCGCCGCTCCCGCTGCACGGCCCGCGCCGATGAGCCTGTACGCCGTCTATGTCCTGATCCTGTTGGCCGTCCCGACCCTGGGGCTGTCGGCCGTGCTGGCCCTTCTGGCGGTGACGGGGCGTGACGGACCTGACGAGCCGCTGGCCGGCAGCCACTTCGTCTATCAGCAGCGCACCCTGTGGAGCGCGGCCGTGGCGGCGGTGCTGGGCGGCCTGCTGGTGATCGTCAATATCGGCGTCTTCGTTCTGTTTCTGCTGGCCCTGTGGGTGTTGGCGCGCGGCGCCTTCGGCGTCCTGCGGCTGAAGGCTGGGCGGCCGATCGACAATCCTCGCAGCTGGCTGTTCTGAAAGGGCGACCATGACGACCGAACCGAACTTCACCCCGGGTCAGGAGCCGGAAGGCAAGGTCGCCGCCCTGGTGGCCTGGGCTCTGTTCATCCTCTCGATCCCCAGCGCAAATATTCTGGTGCTGGTGGGCCTTGTCGTCTCCTATGTGGCGCGGGGGACGGCGGTCGGCGTGGCGCGCCAGCATATCGAGGCCCAGATCGCCCTGTTCTGGTCGGTCTTCTGGTGGACCATCGCCGCCTGGGTCGGCATCTTCGTCAGCGCCCTGCTGTCGGTGATCCTGATCGGGATTCCTTTCCTGCTGCTGTTCGCCCTGATCTGGTTCCTGCTCAGCGTCTGGTTCACGGTGAAGAGCGTGCTGGGCCTGATCAACCTGCTGCAGAACAAGCCGATCTGACGCACCCCGACGATGGAACATCTCGCCTCCCAAGCTGTTGAAGCGAAAAGGGAGTTGAGTATGGGACCGTTCACGGACGCGACGAAAGAGAACCGCTTCGAGCAGGAGTTCGACAGCGAGGCGGGCCATGGTCGGGTCTGGGCCGACTACGCTGTGCGCGGCGGGGCCCGAATGATCCTGCACGTCGAAGCGGAGCAGGGATTGCGCGGCTCGGGCGCCGCCAGCCGGTTCATGCAGTCGATGGCCGAATATGCGCGAGAGAAGGGGCTGAGGCTGTTTCCCCGCTGCAGCTATGCGGTCACGTGGCACAAGCGGCATCCGGATTACGACGACGTGCTGGCGTAAGGCGGCGCATAGCCGGCTTTCCTGAAACCGTCATCTCGCCCTCGTGGCGAGGATCCCTACGCCCGGTCTCTAACGTCAGAGACCGGGCGTAGGGAGTCTAGGGACAAGCCCTAGAATGACGAAGCAGGGGAATTGTCCTCCCCAAGACCTCTTATCCCCCCGAATATCCGCCTAGGATCGGCAGGATCTCGCCGGTGATGAAGCTCGACATCTGGGGCGAGGCCAGGAAGACGTAGGCGGGGGCGATTTCCTCGGGCTGGGCCGGGCGTTTCATCACCGTCTGGGCGCCGAACTGCGACGTGGCCTCGGCGTCCTTGTCGGCGGGGTTCAGCGGGGTCCAGACCGGGCCGGGGGCGACCACGTTCACGCGGATGCCGCGCGGCGCCAGGTGCGTGCCTAGGGAGCGGGCGTAGGCGTGGATGCCGCCCTTGGTCAGGGAATAGTCCAGCAGGTCCTTGTTGCCCTGAAGTCCTGTGACCGAGCCGGTCATGACAATAGCTCCGCCGGATTTCATGTGCGGGACCGCCGCCTTGGTCATGTTGAAATAGCCGTAGAGGTTGGTCTTCAGCGTGCGGTCGAAATGCTCGTAGGTCAGGTCCTCGAAGACGTTGACGTGTTCCTGGAAGGCGGCGTTGGGAACCAGGACGTCGAGGCGGCCGAAGGCGTCCAGCGTGGCCTTGACCGCCGCCTCGGCGAAGGCCGGATCGGCGACGTCGCCCTTCAGCACCACGGCGCGGCGACCCTCGGCCTCGACGGCGGCCTTGGTCGTTTCGGCGTCGGCGTCTTCGTCCAGGTGGCAGATGACGACGTCGCAGCCTTCGCGAGCGAACAGGACGGCGACCGAACGGCCGATGCCGGAATCCGCGCCGGTGATCAGGGCTGCAAAGCCCTCGAGCTTGCCCGAGCCCTTCCAGAAGGGGGCGTCGTACATCGGGGCGGGGTCAAGGGCGGCCTCGTCGCCGGGCTTGGTCTGGTGCTGTTTAGGGAAGGGCGGTTCGGGATAGGGCCGGGCGCCGGCCTGAACCGCGCTGGATGATGATGAGTCGCCCGACTGGGCGTCTTTGGCGTCGATGTCGCGCTGGATGGCGCGTTCATGATCGGCGGTGTCTTTTGCGCCGGCGTCGAAACGGTCGTCCATGAGAGGACTCCTGATGGCTGGGGGCCTCAGGGAGCGGATCAGGGAGCAAGCCGTTCCGTCGATCAGCCGACGCGGTTGATGATCGTCCGGATGGTTTCCGCGCGGCTGGGCAGATCGACGGCCAGACGCGAGGCGATTTCGCGGGCGCCGACGGGATAGGCCTCACCGCCGTCAGCGATGGCGCGGGCCTTTTCTGCGGCCTGGATCAACAGTCTTTCGAGCAGTTCGATCTCTTCCAGGGCCAGGGCGTGAGCTTCCTGTTGCAGGCGCTGAACCCGCTCAGCCGTGGTCTCCGGCGCGCGCATCAGGTCGTAGACGGCGGCCTCGGCGCCGACGAGGCGCAGATCGGGTTTGGAATCGGTGCTGGTCTTCTTGGTCATGGAATCGGTCCACAGCGATGGCTGAGGATCGAAGGTGGTCTCGGTTACGCGGTTCGTCGAGCTTGACCGTAGCGGTTATGGCCACGCTGTGGCCGCCGCGCATCGGTTTGTGCCGTTTTTACAGCTCAGGCGCGCGGGCCGGGACCATGGCCGGGGCTGCAACTGGGGCCAGGACGCCGCCGGCGACGGCGCGCAGCGGCGAGCGGGGCGTGTGCAGGACGGCCGGATTGACGCTGACGCCGTCCTGGGCCGGGGTGACCAGGAAGCCCTTGGCGGCCAGCTTGTCGCCGGAGCGGACGCGCGAGGTCCAGACGGTGATCGGCGCGGCCAGCAGCAGGGGCAGGACGATCGGTGCGAACCAGGTCGCCAGGTCGGGGCGAACGCACAGGGGCGCGAGGAAGCCGACGCCGGCGATCATCTGCCAGCGCATGGCGCGGAAGGCGTCGGACCAGGCCAGGCCGTCGGCCTCGCGCTGCTGGGTCGACCAGCCGGTGTCGTGGCCGGACAGAATCTGGATGAAGGCCTTGGTGTTGGCGACCATCAGGATGGGGGCCAGGATGGCCGACAGGGCGATCTCGGCGGCCATGCCCTTGGCGATGGCGCGACGCCCGCCGAAGGCGCGCAACTCGGCCGGACGGCTGAGGACCAGGGCCGCGCCCATGAACTTGGGCCCGATCAGCAGCACGCCCGACAGGAAGGAGGCCAGCATGAAGGGGGTGAACTGGGGGTTCAGGATGTAGAAGAAGCTGGTCCAGTCGACCGGATAGAACATCTGGATGAACAGGCCGACCATCAGCGACGCCAGCCACAGGGGCGAGGACAGATAGGCCATGCAGCCCATCGCCAGCTGCAGGCGGCTCATCGGCGACAGGCCCTTGGCGCCGATCAGGCCCAGGTGCTGCAGATTGCCCTGGAACCAGCGGTGGTCGCGGCGGATGAAGTCGGTGATCGAGGGCGGCGTCTCTTCCCAGGATCCGTCCAGGGCGGCGCTGACGTGGACGGCCCAGCCGGCGCGGCGCATCAGGGCGGCCTCGACCACGTCGTGGCTCATGATATGGCCGCCGAAGGGTTTCCTGCCCGGCAGGTGGGGCAGGCCGCAGCAGGCGGCGAAGGCGCGCGTGCGGATGATGGCGTTATGGCCCCAGTAGCTGGATTCCGAACCGGTCCAGTAGGCCAGGCCCGCCGCGGCGACGCGGCCGTACAGGCGCACCGAATACTGCGACACGCGGGCGAAGATGGTGCGGGCCTTGATGATGACCGGGGCGGTCTGGATCAGGCCGACGCCTGGATTGCGCTCCATGGCGTCGACCATGCGCAGCAGGGTCTCGCCAGCCATGGTGCTGTCGGCGTCCAGGACGATCATGTTTTCATAGGCGCCGCCGAAACGACGGACCCATTCGGCCAAGTTGCCGGCCTTGCGCTCGGCATTGTCCGAACGGCGGCGATAGAAGGATTTGCAGCCGGCGGTCAGGCGGAAGGCCTGGAAGACCGAGCGTTCGGAGGCGGCAGCGTCTTCCTTGGTCGAGTCGCTCAGCACGAAGATGTCGAAGGCCGCAGCGGCGCCCAGGCGGGTGAGCGACTGGTCGATCATCGCCAGACGGGCGAAGGAGGCGCGGGCGTCCTCGTTGTACAACGGCATCAGCAGGGCCGTGCGGGTGCGCGGCAGGGCCGGATGAGGGGCGAAGGCCAGGTCGGCCTGGTCCTTGCCGCGCAGCATGACGAACAGACCCATCAGGCCGCTGACGAACCAGCAGGAGATGGCGGTGATCAGCAGCATGAAGATGCCGAAGGCCAGGATCTCGGTGCCGTCCCAGCCCTTGCGGGCGTACAGGTAGAAGGGGGTGATGGCGGACAGGCTGGTCAGGACGACGGTGCCGGCCAGCAGCATCAGGCGGCGCAGGGCGACCGTGCGCGGGGAGGTGGCGGGGATCGTCTCCGCGACAGCGTCGGGCGCGGCCAGCGACTGAATCGGCATGGCCAGCGGCGCTTCGTCGGGCAGCCAGGACCAGGCCGGCCCTTGCGGAGCCGGGTTCATCGTCTCGAATTCAGCCTGTTCGACAGGCCGGATCGCCAGCTTGTTCATGCCGCTCTGGACGCCCCCGTGTTGACCGACCCGGCTTCCGAAGGCAGGAAGGGGGCGGCGCGCTGCATTGCAGCACGAGCCCTATAGTCGATCACATTCGCGCGATTTTCAATCACGCAATGTTGATATAGCCAAAAAATATGGGGGATTTTTACCCTGGTCGGGTCGCGGGGTCGGCCACAGGCCCCGCAGAAGGCGAATCCGCTGCGTCCTGCAACAGTTTACGGTCCAGAACCCAGGCTGCAATCCCCACCCAGCAGACCAGAACAATGGCGTAGGCGCGCTCCCACCAGCCGACATTGGCGTCATTGACCGTGCCTGGGAAGACCAGGTGTTTTGTTACAACGGTCAGGATCGCCATGACCACGAAGGTGACGGCCAGGAAGAGCTTCAGCCGCGGCAGATCCCGGCGTGACGCCAGACCCCAGAGGAGCAGGACCGGCGCCAGCTGGATGCCCAGGGCCAGGTTGATGATCATGTGGCGCGGGTCCGGCCATGGATAGAGGGTCGAGGCGGACATGCCGGCGCCGGCTAGGACGAAGACCACGGCGATTACGGCTCCGGCGACCCGCTTTTCCGTCAGGGCGTAGACCGCCAGGCCGAAGCCGACGCCGGCCAGGGCCGCCATCACCCCGGCGACGAAGACTCCGCCGTTGAAGATGATCGGCGCCTGGGCCGTCGCCCCGCCCAGTTCGCTCAGATACTGGGTGGCGTTGTCGAAACCGGGATAGGCGGCTATGGCCGCGGCCACCACAGTCACGGCCAGCAGCGGCGCCGCTACGCCGATGGCCAACAGGCGACGGCGGCGGTGATAGCGGGCGGGCGGGCGTCGCAGGGCCTGGAGGTCGAGCGGCCAGGGCCGGCCGTCCAGCGGCTTCAGTCCCCACAGCGGGCGGATGGCGGGAATGCGTTTGACCGACTCATAGACGGCGAAACTGCCCAGGAAGGTGATCAGCAACAGCGACAGGGCCTCCAGCCCCACCGGCAGACGGGCTGGCCGAATGATCCAGACCGCCGCGACCAGGATCGTCTGGTGCGCTAAATATAGGGGGAAGGTGGCCTCGGTCAGATAGGTCAGCACCGGCCCCCCGCGCGACCGCAGATGCCGGCTGCCGAAGCCCAGGATGGCGACGATCACCGCCCACTGGTCCAGGCCGTAGACCATGGCCTTGGGCACGCCCCACAAGGCCCGCCCGCCCGGATGCCAGACCTGGGCCATCATGACGGGCAGGGCCACGGCGGCCAGGCCCAGGGCGACCCAGCGATACCGCTCCATGTCGCGCCAGATCGTCTCGCGACCCACGATGCAGAAGCCGAAGACGAAGGCCCCCAGCGACAGAGCGTGATTGTACCAGTCCCAGTGCAGGATGTTCGTCACCCCGAACCACGGAAACAGCAGGATGCGGATGGCGATCAGATAGAGAATCGGCAGGATCAGCACGCGCGGCCCCGCCAATAGCTTTTCCAGGGTCGCGCTGATCCGGTCGATCAGGCCCGGCCGGCGCCACAGCAGGACGGTGACGATACTGTAGGCCGCGATATAGACGATGAACCACAGGTGGTTGACCGGAACGCCGTCGGCCAGACCGCTGAAGCTGAACTCATGAACCATCCAGGCGGCGAAGCCGGCGAGCCCGCCGGGCCAGCCGGCCTTGTCCATCGCCTCGATCCACGACTGGATCGGCACCAGGATCACCGCGCCGAACAGCAGGGGCGGGACCAACCGTTCGAACCGGGCGCGCGCGACCTCGCGCGGACTGCGCCGGAAGGTCATGAACCGTAAGGCCGCCCCGGACACCAGGAACAGCAGGGTCAGCCGCCAGGGATTGGTGATCAGTATGGCTTCGCGCATCCACTCGAAGGTGTGGACGCTGTGCACGTGCCAGCCATAGACCCCGTACACCAGGCCGACATGATACAGGATCAGCAGGCCAAAGGCTCCGACCCGGATCCAGTCCAGATCATAACGGCGCGTGGACGAGGGGGCGGAGGGGGGCACGGCCGCGTCTATGATCCGGCGGATCGGTTCAGGCAATACGGCTGATCGTCGAGGCCGCAGTCAGGCCAGGGTCTCTGCCAGCCCCAAGGCCTTCAGCGTCATCCTGATCGAGGCCTCCTGCTCCGCCTGATACAGCGCCATTTCGTCCAGCACCGAACGGCCCAGAGCCTGTTCGAAATCGGCCTTGGCCGGGTCTACGGCATAGGCCTCGCGCACTTCGGCGCCCAGGTTGGACTGGAAGATGCCGGCCGCGCTGACGGGGAGGAAGTCCTCATAGGTGATCGGCTCCGCGACGACATGCCCCAGGGCGATCAGGGCCTCCAGGTCGGCCGTTTCTGCGCGTCCGCCCAGGCCTTCCGGCGTCGCGCGATAGCGGAACCAGGCCAGGCCGCCCCGTCGCAACGCCGTCCAGTCGTCGGGCAGGGCCGAGAAGTCCTGGCTCGCCAGGGCCGCGTCATACAGGGCGCGACCGGCGGAGGTCAGGGCGCAACCCCGCTGCTCGATCTCGCCGAACCGGGCGGTGTGCACGCCCTGGACGGCGCCGTCCGCGCCGGGGAAGGCGATGGCCTCCTGCAGGGCCTTGAAACTGGTCTGGCGCAGCAGGATGGGGCAGGCGCGGGCGGGCGGGCCCTCGATCGTCTCCTTGGGCGTGATGCCGCGTTCGGGCATGGCCGCCTGGGCGGCGTCGATATCCAGGGTGCGCGGCGTCAGGTGGTTGATGTGCGGCCCCTTGAAACTGACCACGTCCGCGATCAGCCGGTGGGCGGCCACCAGTCGTTCATAGACGGCGGCGCTGACCGTCGCCTCGGCGTGCCAGCGGAAGGTCTCCAGCAGTTCGGACACGAACCGGTCGGCCTGGTCCTCGTCCAGTCCGCCGGCTGTCTCGCCCGTCTCGATCAGCGCCCGGGCGCCGGGGGTGAAGATGTCGCGCCGGGCCAGGGCGGCGGCGGCCTCCTGACGCAGGGCCTCGTCCTCGATCAGCTCCAGCCGCAGCAGGGAGCAGAAGACCCGGAAGGGATTGCGCGCCAGGGCCGCCGGATCGACCGGGCGGAAGGCCGTCGAGTGGACCGGAACCCCCGCCGAGGCGAGGTTGTAATAGCTGACCGGCGCCATGCCCATGACGGCGAAGGCGCGGGCGATGGTGGCCAGTTCGTCCGCCGTGCCGACGCGGATGGCGCCGTGACGTTCTTCCGACAGCCGCGCCAGTTCGCCGGCGGCCGCCAGACGGTCCGCCCTATCCGGATCGGCCTTCAGCGCCTGGGCGTTGACCTTGGCCACCAGAGTCAGCAGCTCGCCGTACTGGGGCACCTCCGCCCGGTACATGGCGGACAGGGCGGCCGAGAAACGGCTGCGAATCTCATCGGGGTGGACGAAGGCGGACATGAGCGGCTCCCTGGACCTTTTCGCCGTTCCCTACGCCTGTCGGCCGCCGACGCCTAGCCGGCGGCCGCAGGACATTTCGCCCGATGCGGGGTGATCAGGCGTCGACGCCGATCCCTATGGGGCAGACCACGCCGGTGCCGCCGATGCCGCAATAACCGGCGGGGTTCTTGGCCAGATACCCCTGGTGATAGGCCTCGGCGTAGAAATACTCGCCGGCGGGTTCGATCTCGGTGGTGATCGTCCCACGGCCCGCCGTGGTCAGGGCTGCCTGATAGGCGTCGCGCGACGCTTCCGCCTCGCGCTGTTGTTCGTCGTTCAGGGTGTAGATCGCCGAGCGATAGGTGGTGCCCACGTCATTGCCCTGGCGCATGCCCTGGGTCGGGTCATGGTTCTCCCAGAAGGCCTTCAGCAGTTCGGCGTAGGTGATGACCTTGGGATCGAACACCACCTTGACCACCTCGGTATGGCCGGTGCGTCCGGTGCAGGTCTCCTCATAGGTCGGATTGGGCGTGATCCCGCCCGAATAGCCGGCCGAGGTCACCCAGACGCCCGGCAGCGACCAGAAGATCCGCTCCACGCCCCAGAAACAGCCCATGCCGAAGATCGCGGTCTGGAACCCCTCGGGATAAGGGCCCTTCAGCGGATTGCCGCTGACATAGTGGTTGACGTCGGTGGCCAGAGGCTCGGCGCGGCCGGGCAGGGCGGTCTCTGCGGTGGGCAGTTCGGCGCTTTTCTTGAACAACATCGGGGGCTCCTGGGACGAAAAATAACTTCGGCGCCTATATGGGGATGTCAGAGGCGCTTGCCGAGGGGGCGAACGTGTTCTATCAGGCCCGCCTCCCGCCGGATCGACCTCCGGCGGCGCGCAAGACGTGGCGTGAAACGGACAGGTGGCGGAGTGGTCGATCGCGCACGCTTGGAAAGCGTGTGTAGGTGAAAGCCTACCGAGGGTTCGAATCCCTCTCTGTCCGCCACCCACTTAATTTTTTGAAGTAAAATCAATCCTATAGCTCCCAATATGTCTAACCCTTGTGCGGGTTGTTAGACAAAGCTGTTCTTGTTTCGTTGGCTCAGCCGATCCGCTTCATGGCGGAATCGGCGAGATTGCGTCGGCCGGCCTCGCGCGTGTAGCGCTCGACCTCCTTCAGGCTTTGGTGGCCGGTGATGGCCATGATTTCATGGGCTGAGCACCCGGCTTCCGCCAATCGGCGGGCCGCCGCTTTACGCAGGCCGTGGGCTGAGCAGTGCGACGGAAGGCCGGCGCGTTCCGCCGCCTTGCTCACCCAGTTTCCGAACCCCTTCTCTGTGAAGGGCTTGCCGTATTTGGTCGTCAACAGCGCCAGGTGCTCGATCTTGTGCGCCGCCAGCGAGGTTTGAAGCCGTGGGTGCAGCGGTATATCGACCAACTGTCCCGTCTTTTCCTGGTGCACCAGGACACGACCGTCGCGAACCTGGTGGACGGTCATCTGACGCACGTCACCTGAGCGTTGAGCCGTGTAGAGCAGCAGGTCGAACCCAAGCCGCTCCTTGCTGCCGATGGGCCACTTAGTTTCGAAAGCAGCGACCTCAGGCTCCGTCCAGGTGTGGAAGCCCTCGCTCCTGTATCGAAGCATTCGGACGCCGCTCGTGGGGTCGGTACGAACAATTCCTCGATCCACCGCAAAGCGCATCACGGCCCGAAGCACCTTCAGCATGTTGTTCGCTGCGGCTGGGGTCGCCGCCATGGCGTCCATCTGCCCGCGAATATGCCTAGGCTCGAGGAGTGCGACCGGTTTGGCGCCGTACTTGTCGCGATAGCGGTCGAAGATGCCCTTGTAGGTGCGCTGGGTGGTCGGCCTGAGCCCGTTGTAATCGGCCGACGCGTAATAGGCGACGCCCAGCGCATGGATGGAGCCGGGCGTGCTTCGGCTTGCCGCAACCGGCTTGGGTTGAGCCAGGGATGCGGCGGCGTACCACGTCCACCACGCTTCCGATCCGAACGGCTCAGTCGTTTGTGACTCGGGAAAGCCAACGCGCCGAAATCGCCATCGGGGCTTGCCGCGCACGTCGCGATAGTGGCTGACGTGACTCGGCTTTTTCTTCACGCCGGTGCGTCCCAGGGGTTGTCGTTGCGGTCAGGCCCATCCTCTGGAAGAGCCCAGAATGCGCTGTCCAGAGCATGACGATCCCAGACCTTCCGAGCATCGATCCGTTTGGGCGCCGGCATTCGGCCGTCGTGGACGAGCTGATCGAATTTGGAAACGCTGATGCCGACGTAGAGGCTGGCTTGCTCGCGGTTCAGGCCGCGGGGTTCCAGAATGGTGGGGCGCGTTGGAATGCGCCTGCTCATAGCTTGCTAGCGTCCCATTCTACCCCAATGGCTTCGAGAGCCTGCTGGGCGGCTTTGTCGCCATTCGCCGCAGCATTCTGAGCGTCGACCTTGTTCCGCATTCCAGGTCCGGCGCTGACGTACCAGAGCGGTTCGCCGGCCCTCTCAGCCAAACCTAGGCCGATGGCTTTGAGGTCTATCAGTGCAATGCCAGCGGCTGGCTCCTCGTCGTATTCCGCCAACACTTCATTCAGGCTTGAGAGATCGGTAGCGAGCTCAAGCTTTAATCCTTCGCGCCAAGGCGTTCTCGCCCAAGCGTATCTGAACCTTGGGGGGTCGAAAAAGGAACTGCGAGGATGAAGCTCAGGCTCCAGGCCGTCCAGGTAGCCTAAGGAGCCTGGGTGTGTCACCGCCCAAGCCTGTGCGGCCACCACGGCGTCATCCAAATAAATCAGGGGATCCAGGTGAGGGATGCCTAACTGTCCCATCGCTTCTCTGAGCGACACGTGAAGCAGGTCCTGAGGGGAAAGTCTGGCCCAGCCCTCGACTTTTGGCAGAAGCCCGCGACGCCGCCAGTTGCGCTGCACGGGCGGATTGATGTCGGTCACCCGGCAAGCTTCTGATGCCGTGAAGGAGGTTTCCCAGACATGAGATGGGGAGAAGTATGTGCTCATGGCGGAACCGTATGGGCGGCTCATGGCATGGTCAAGATAGAATTCGAACTTACTGTTTCGCTTTTTGGGCGTGGCCCCTATTCTGTGCGAATTCACCCCTCACCCAGAAAGCTGGCCATGCCATCACACCCCAAGCCGTCTAGAAAGCTGCATAAGCACCGCCTGAACCTCCGTCTGTCGGAGGAGAGTGCAGACTTCCTTCGCCGCTATTCCGCGAAGTCACACTGCACGATCAGCGAGCTCGCCGAGCTCATCATCCGGGAATATCGCGCTACGGAGGAGAACTACTTCACCAAGAGCGCCGCCTATTTCGGCTTCGTGAACACGAGCCTGTCGCTGCTGATCGCTGCGAAGATCTTTGAGCCGGAATTGGCCCCGACGCGTCCGCTCACGGAAATCAAGGAGGACATCACTAAGGGCGCAGCGGAAATGTTTGGCCTACAACCGCCGTCACCTTTCAGAAGGTTTTATCCCGATGGCGATGAACGTCTCTGGGGCCTCTACAATGCCTTTGTCGCACACCACCTGAAGCGCGAAGACCACCTGAATTCCCTGAACGGTCGCTGACCATGCGGTCCTACGTCGTCGCGAAGCGCCAGGCCACACGGTGGCTGCGCGGAGGGTTGGTGGTGGTCTGGGTCGTCGTGGCGTGGCGTACGGGGGCGACGGCGATCGGCTATAGCCTCCGCGCATTTGAGGCCGATCTTCAGTCGCTCCTGAGCACTGCGCCGATCCATACCGTTCCGCTTCGCCATCCCTACGGAGGGGTGGTCGAGCTCACTGCGGAGGAGCTGCGATCCGCCTATTGGATCGCGCCTCACCTCGACTGGGCCAGTCTCTGCTTCGTCCAGGGCGCTTGGCTGTCGGTCCTGATCTGGCTGGGGTTGCTCGCCTATTTGGGGCGGCAAAGGTCAGAGACGGATCCGCAGTTTCGTGTCCGCATCGACCGCGCGCTCGACCAATTCGAAGCGGGTGTTGCGGGCGCCGTAAACGGCTTGTTGCGTCTCGGGTCGGTCGCAGTCGTAGGGGCGCGATCAAAGGTCCTGCGGCGCCAGGGTAAGGGCCAGGGTTCCGCTCCATTGCCGCCGGAGGTCTTGGTCGAAGCAACTGGACCTTTGGAGCCGGCTGCGGAGCCGCCGTGCCCTTCGCCGAGGACAGAGGTCGTCCAAACCGACACGGACGATGCGCCCAATCAAACCGTCCCGGAACGTTCGGAGCATGAGGGGGAGGGTATGCCTGCGGACCCGACGTCCCCGATGACGGAAACGGCCTCGAAAGAGGTCGCGCCAAAGCCAGAGCTGGGCCACCTGCCGTCGTTTTTTACGCGCTTCTAACGCAGTGATCTGCAGCGAAGTTGGCGCCAAGTTGGCGCTGGCCAAGTGCATGACTTTACTGAGGTATTAGGAATATGACGGAAACGCGACGGTGTTGGCGCCGCTTTGGTGTCGGCTGCGCCCGAGTTTTTCCCTTTTAAAACATATGTTTAGGTAGGCCGCAGGTGTGCGTAGTGTGTGCATCATCCTCCACAGGATGATATTCCTAATGGTCCCCACTGGGGGTCAGGTATTTTCTATGTCAGAGTCCGTTATCTCCTGACACGGGTCCAATACCCTCTAGGCTGTGTTTAGGATGGCGCTCGAGACGCAACATTTGGCTGTCCAACCAGCTAGGAGAACGACGGTGAGCGACGCCCAGCTGCAAGCCTTGCAGATGAACTTTGTACAGATGCTTTTGGTGTTCTCGTTCACCATTGTCGCGATCCTCGCCATCAAGACGGTGATCTCCAAAATGGTGCGAGCGCTGTGTGATCGAAAAGATCGCGCGAGCGATTATGATGAGCCAAGCACGCCGTCTTGACCTAAGTCTCACGCGTCGATCCGGCTGCGCTGGTTCAGGAAGCGCAGGGCTACCGCCGCGAGGCGTGCACATCCGCCGTGCCGAAAGAACGCGCGGGCGCGATATCGACCGACACGCGGAGCCCGCCGCTAATCCGAAGTGTCTTTATTCCGCCTGGTCCCACCGTTCATACCTTCGATGAGCCCTCCGATAATGGGCTTCACTAACCAGCCTATGATCAATGCGGTGACCCCACCGGCCATGAATATCAGAACATCCATCATAAGGCGCCTCCCAGCGAACCCTGTGGTTCTCGTATAAGGCAGCATCTCGTGTGACCAAAGCTGCGGTGCGACACGGCGACAAGTGCACGCGTCCGAATGCCCAGCCTTTCAGTGCCGAACACCCTTCGCCTCGACGGGGTTCAGCTTCAGCTCAGCCGCACTGATCGCGAGAGCCTGAAGCTTGGTGCAAGGAAGGAGGCCGCATTCCTGAGCGAAGGTCCTAGGCCCATGGCTGGCTGGGTCGATCAGTCCAACCACTGCGTCGTGCAAGGCCTCAAGGGTCGAGACATCATCCACAAAGGCGGCTAGGTCCGCGCCGGCGCCGTACACCGTGTAGTGAGCAACACCTTCTCGCTTGGCGCGATAGGCATCCCAACGGACTTGGAGCCTCGCCACGCGCTCCCCGGCGCCGGCAAGGTCCTTCGCTCGCGTCAATCCACCCGCGACGGTCTCCTCGGCAGCCTCGAGCTTGGGGCCCATTCTCATCACATAGTGAGCCGTCCAATACCGGATCAGCAGATCGCCGCAGTCGGCGCCGTCCTGATGCAGCAGGGGCGCCAAGCCAATCTCAAGATCCCCCTCGGCGAACAGGGCGAGGTCATCGATCAGGATATGCGGCGCCAGCGCCTGCAAGGACGTGAGCACTCGCTCGACAGGCCAGCCTGAGAGATCAGCCAAATCCTCGGCGGTCGTCTTCACCAACCCTCCATTGTCGGGATTGTCCCTCAGCTGACGAGCCCAGACCATCAGCAGCAGCGAAAGCGTCGTTAGGGCGTCGTCATCCAGGCCGGCACGGGCTGCGTTCTGAATGACCGTAAGCGACGCGAGCATGATCAGCGGATCGAGTTCGGCAGGATCGAGGTGCGATCCAGTCCCGATCATCAGCTGAAGCTGAGGGCTCATCTCGGAGATGTCGGCAAAGCCGGTCATTCGGGTCATCCTCAAAATCACACTGATAGTGTGTAGAGAAGGATCTGCGTCCACCGCAAGTCCATCAGGTGGAAGTTGATCCTGATCTTTTGAGTTTTGGCCAAGCCGTGCGGCGCCGTCGCACTGCGCTGGGGCTAAGCCAGGAGGAGCTTGCCGACCGAGCAGGCCTGCACCGAAATTACATCGGCGGGATTGAGCGCGGAGAACGCAACGTCGGGATCAAGGCGGTGTTTGCGCTGGCCGTCGGGCTGCAATGTTCAGCATCCGACTTCTTTGATAAGTGATTTTATGGGAACGATCCTCTCACTCGGCAAAAAATGAGTGCCTGGGCGCGCACCTTTAAGTGAGCGCGCAGATGCGCGATGGCAAGTTTCGCATCTTCAATGAGTATTACGAGGACGTCCGCGTCGGACTAGTGATCCAGTTTGGGGCCGATGGCACCCGAGGGATTAAATACGAGATCGAGTTCAGCGGGGATGATCTTCATAACGCCATGAGGAGAGGTCACGCTGTTCATTAGAGGACGGCTCAGTGACCTTGCAGCGACGGGCGGTTGACCGACGTCGCGATCGCGAGCCTGATGCAGCCATGCGACTTTCGGAAACACAACAGGGTCAGGCTTGGCTTCGCCTGTTCGATAACGAGGACACGGCTCTGGCCACCCGGCTCCTGGACAACACCGTCTTCGTCTCGACCAGTGAGTTTCGCCGTTGGATCGCAGGCGAGATCATCCGGGAAGCGGCGAAAGGCAGGCTCGCCCTCTACGGGGAACGGGAATTCCCCAGATACAGCCGCTTTTTCAACAAGCTCGCTCCTGGCAATGTCCGGCGCGCAACAGGATCTGTCGGGCCGGCCCTCATCAAGCCGCCACGCGGCTCGATCTACATCGGCAGCGAAGGCATCGTCGCCCAGCTTCTGAGCGAATTGTGCCGGCGGCCTGACGTCGACGCTCTCTTAACGCCTGGCCCGGATCGCCTTCGACCGATGAAGACGCGCGGACCGACACATCGGTTGGCGATCGTCACCGATATCATCGGATCTGGAAACCGCATCGTCACCACGTTGGACGCGCTGTGGCGAACCGAGAGTTTCCGCAGCTGGTGGGCGCACAGGAAGATACCGATCGAAGTGCTTGTGATCAGCTACGCGGCCACCGAGAAGGGCTTGGCGCGGGTCAGGAAGCATCGGTTGAAGCCGAACGTTCTCACGCTGAAGGTCGCCCCCACGATCTACGACCAAGCCGACGACTCCGAGACCATCAAGACGCTTTGCCGCAAATACGATCCGCGCCCCATACAGGAAGATCCGGGACCGTACGGCTACGACAATGCAGGCACCCTGCTGGCTTTCGGGCACGGCTGTCCAAACACCACACCGCGTATGTTCTGGGCGAAGGGACGGCGCTGGACGCCGCTTTTTCCCGCCCGGTCCGGCGTAGAGGTGGACGTCCCCATGGAAAGGGCGACCGCTGCGGAGTTCGCTGACCGGTTAACCGGAGTCAACCGGCCTCATCTGGCCGACCCCGCCCTGTTCGCCCGCTTCGACGTCGAAGCCCGGGAGGCCATCCTTCTCCTTGCTGCGATTGCTCATGGGCTGCGCTTTCGGGAACGGCTAGCCAGTCGAACGGGGATCGACCTGCCGCGGGTAGATCTGCTGCTGGACGCTTTCGCCAGAGCTGGCTGGACGACCCAGGCCAACGTCATCACCGCAGCAGGACTGGACGAACTCAAAGCCGTGGGCCGGGTCAAGCGTGACACATCCTCTATTCCAGACGACCGGGTTTCCGTGTACTTCCCGTCCTCGTTGCGGGGTTAGGACATCGAGAGACGCTCGGCGCTCGCAAGAGTGAGAACCAAGCCTTCGGGCCGAGTTCGGGGGTTAGGATTGCCGACACCCTCCGGCCGAGCCACCGCCTAGCCTCACGGCTGGGAGAACCTCGCCTTAGCCCGAGAGCCGGGCGGGCGACGTCCCCCCAGGCGCACCCCATTGGGTCAAAGTCGATGTCCTTTTCCTCGCAACACTATCTGAAGGTCGGCAGGGCGCTGAAGAAGCCAGAGCCGGGCCTGCAGACTGCGCTCAAGGTCGCGCACAGGATCACTATCAACGCCCCCGAGCGGGCGGTGGTCTTCACCCTCGGACACCTCGCGGCGTTAGGGGGGATCTCATATTTCAAGCTGCGCGACTGGGCAGGCCGTTGGGGCCCGGAGCCCTATCGCCAGTTCTTCCTGTCCAAAAAAACGGACGGCCGTCGGACGGCCAAGCCGGCTCCCCGCAAACTGCGCCGGATCGCCGTGCCTTCACCGGGCCTAATGGCTCAGCAGCGATGGATCCTGCAGCGTATCCTTCATACGGCGCCGCGCCATCCGGCCAGTGTCGCCTTCCATCGCGAAGCCGACATCGTGGCGGTCGCACGTTTACATTGCCAATGCCGGTGGCTCATTAAGCTCGATGTTCAGAACTTCTTCGAGTCCATCTATGAGCCCGCCGTCTATCGGGTCTTCAGAGGTCTTGGCTATCCGCGCCTGCTCGCCTTCGAGCTGACCCGGCTCTGCACGCGTGTCCGGCCTGACCAAGCCAACGACGGCGGTGCCGGCATGACCTCCGACCTGGTCGGTCGGGGGCCGTCTTTTTACGAACGGCTGAAGGAGAACCCGAAGCCCGATCCCTATTTCAGGAACCGAGGCTACCGCGCCAGCGACCGATCGGTCGAGGTCCAGCAGTGGGGCAATCCCCGGCCGGCCCTTCCGATGGGCTCCCTGCCGCAGGGCGCGCCGACAAGCCCTATGCTGGCCAATCTTGCGGTGCGTGACCTGGACGAGAGGATCACCACCATCGCGGATACCTACGGCCTAACCTACACCCGCTATGCGGACGACATCGCCCTGTCGACGGCGAGCAAGGCGTTTGACCGTGATCAGGCCACAGAGGTGATCGGCAAGGTTATGTACGAGCTCGACCGGCAGGGTCTGAAGCCTCATGTGACCAAGACCCGGATCGTCCCCCCTGGAGCCCGCAAGATCGTCCTCGGGCTGATAGTGGACGGCGTCCAGCCGCGGCTTACCCGCGAGTATCGCAACAAGCTCAGGCTCCACGCCTATATGCTCGCCGACAAGGGCGTGCCGCCGAGCCAGCATGCCAGGGCCTTGAAATTCCGCTCGGTTCTGAGCCTGCGCCGGCATATCGAGGGCAAGATCGTCCACGCCCGGCGGGTCGAGGCGACGTTCGCCAACGGTATCGAAGCCCAGTTGAAGGCGGTCGACTGGAACCTCTGATATGGCACTGACCAGAAGGGCATGCGTGGTGTGACCGATACGTGTTCGCTCTTGGCGAACCTCGTGTCACTCCGCACATCAGCACTATGGACATCGTCGACAAACACGAACGTTCCAAGTTGATGGGGCGCATTCGAGGCAAGGATACCAAGCCTGAGTTGGCCGTGCGACGCATCGCGCATCGTCTGGGCTACAGATTTCGTCTGCACCGCAAGGACCTCCCCGGCAGTCCTGATCTGGTCTTCCCTCGACGCTGCAAGGTGGTCTTCGTGCACGGGTGCTATTGGCATCGCCATCAGGGCTGTCGGTTGGCGTATCAGCCCAAGTCGAATGTCGAGTTCTGGAACAGGAAGTTCGCCGTAAACGTGGCCCGCGACCGACGGGTTCTGGTCGATCTCACTGATCAGGGCTGGAAAACCTTGGTAATCTGGGAGTGCGAGGTTAAAGATTCGGACCTTGTCGCATCACGCCTTTCGGCACATCTCGGATGATCTGACGGACCATGACGATCAACACAGCAGCCCGGCAAAAGAAGCTGGACCGCCTGCGCAGCGGCAAGGCCCCGCGTGCGCTGGAGCTGTGCTCCGGGTGCGGAGGAATGTCCCTGGGAATGCAGGCCGCCGGCTTCGATCTGCTGGGTCACGTCGAGTTCGACGATACCGCTGCGGCGAGCTACGCGCTAAACTTTGCGCCTCCGGTAGCCGACAGAAGGGCCGCCTGGAGCAAGGCCCGCAACATGGTGACCTCCGATCCGGCGACGCTGGCGTCGGAGATCGGCCTGAAGGGCGACGTCGTCGGCCACTTCGACGTCCTTGCCGCCGGCCTGCCGTGTCAGGCCTTCGCCCGGATCGGCCGGTCCAAGCTTCGATCCGTGACCGGCGATGACGACGCTTACGTGAATGATCCCCGAGCCAAGCTCTATCAACGCTTTCTTCAGTACGTCGAAGCGGTTCAGCCCGTCGCGATCCTGATCGAGAACGTGCCGGACATTCTCAATCACGGCGGCCACAATGTGCCGGAAGAGATATGTCAGACGCTTGAGACGCTGGGATACAGCGCGCGGTACACACTGCTGAACGCCGCATACTACGGCGTTCCGCAGATGCGGGAACGCCTGTTCCTCGTTGCGATCGACAGCTCCCTCGGCTTCGCTCCGGGATTTCCGGAGCCTAGCCATGCCGCGAAGCTTCCCTCCGGGTACGACAGCGCGCGCAATGTCGCGCTGAAGCACGTTCCGGTGGAAGGGTCACGATTCGAGACCATTCCGCGCGCCCGGCCGGGCCTGCCGAACGCGGTCTCGGTCAAGGCGGCGCTGAGCGATCTTCCTCGCATTACGGAGCATTTCTCGGCCCCGACCGAGATGCGGCGGCGCAAGCTGACCGATCGTCTGCCCTACACAAGCTTCACCGGCCTTTCGCCTTATGCGAGGAAGATGCGGGCGTGGCCCGGCCGCCAGATTTCGCACGCCGACAGCGATGGCCACATGGTCAGGATCACCCCGCGAGATTTCGAGATCTTCCGCCGCATGAAGCATGGCGGCGACTATCCGCACGCGACGGCGGTCGCGAAGACGATCTTCAGCGAACAGCTGGGAGCCCTCGCCGTCCAACCTGTCGAGGGATCGCCTGACTGGGAGCAGCTGCGCGCGAAGCATGTTCCGCCTTACGATCCGACCAAGTTTCCCAACAAGTGGTGGAAGCTGAATCCGGCCATGCCGTCCAGGACGTTGACGGCTCATATGGGCAAGGACACCTATTCTCACATCCATTGGGACAGCACGCAGAAGCGGACGGTGTCGGTCCGTGAAGCCGCGCGGCTTCAGTCCTTCCCTGACAGCTTCCAGTTCGCCGGAGCGATGAACGCGGCGTTCCGACAGATCGGCAACGCCGTGCCGCCGTTGCTTGCCGAGGCTGTAGCCAGGCGATTGAAGCAGGATCTTCTACGAACGCCTGTTTCCCAGCTGGAGCGGGCGGAAGAGTCAGAGGCGGCCTGATCCACATCGTCGGCTCCGTTCGCGGTTGCCGACCTTCGAGCGTAACTGTAGCGTGTGCCCTGGGAATCGATGTCGGTAATTGCGGAGCCTACCGGCTGGCCTGCGAAGGGTGTGCGACGGCGTGAAATACGAGACCAATCCGCCGGATGCAGCATCCCTGATGATGTCGGCGCGCAGCTTCGGAAACTACGATCTGCCGGCGGCTCTGGCGGACCTGATCGACAACAGCATTAAGGCCGGCGCCAGAGAAATCGCTCTGACGTGCCTCTACAGAGAAGGCGATCCCGAGATCCGCGTGCGCGACGACGGGCATGGTCTTTCCGGCCAGGAACTGCGGAACGCGATGCGCCCCGCGAGTAGCAATCCGCTGGCGGAGCGCTCACCGGACGACCTCGGCCGGTTCGGTTGGGGCATGAAGTCCGCTTCGTTCTCGCAGTGCGCTCGACTGACGGTGCTAAGCCATCGTGGTGGGGAACTGACCGGATGCGTTTGGGATCTGGCAGATGTCGATGCATGGCGCATGGGTGTGCTCGACGATGACGAGATCTCTGCGCTCGCGTCGGCGGAGCTGATCGCCAGGGATGGCGTGGAGGTAATCTGGTCGGATTGCGATCGCCTCTCGGAAAGCCAGACGCTCACGCAGTCCGAGTTCAACGCCCTAATCGTCCACGCGGAAAACAGGCTGGCGCTGGTCTTTCATCGCTACCTCGGCGGCGAAGTTCGGGGAAAGCGGCTCACCATCCGGCTGAATGGTCGAAAGATCGAGGCGCTCGACCCCTTCTATCGCGACCATGAGGCGACCCAGCAGCTCGAGGCCGAACCCCTGATGATCGGCGGCCGCACGATCGACATCCAGCCCTTCATTCTCCCGCACTACTCAAAACTGCTGCCCAATCAGTATGACCAGCTCGGCGGCGAGGAGGGTTTCCTCAGGAACCAGGGCTTCTACGTCTACCGCAACCATCGCCTGATCATCAGCGGAACATGGTTCCGGCTCCTGCGACACGGGGAGCTGTCACAGCTTGTCCGGGTCCGCGTAGATCTGCCTAACGCTTTGGATCACGTTTGGAAGATCACGATCGACAAGTCGGACGCACAGCTTCCGGCCGCCCTGCGGAACCGGCTGCGCCAACTGGTGGAGGGGCTGCGAAGGCGTTCATCGCGGGTCTATCGATCGCGGGGAGGCCGGCTCGACCGCGCGGGGACCACATCGGTCTGGAGCCGATACGCCCGGGGTGGCGAAATCCGTTATGCCATCAATCGAGAACATCCCGTGATCGAAGCCCTGCTCGACGTGGAGGACGACGACCAGCGCACCGCCGTCTCCACCGCGCTGAAGATCATCGAACAGGCCTTTCCAGTCGCCGCTTTCAGTCAGGACGCGGTACGGGAATGGGATGGCATTCAGCAGACGCTGACGGACCCCGTCGCCTTCCGTGCCGATTTGATCGCGGCTCTGCCACTTCTTCTCATGCAGGTTGATGGGGATTTCACGGCGCTGGGAAAGCTGCTGCGCATCACCGAGCCATGGTGCGAGGCCTGGGGCGCGACCGAGACGGTGCTTAGGGAAAAGGGGTGGGTGGATGCGTGATCTTAGCGCCGAACTGGCGTTTCTGACGCTGAGCATCGGTAGGAAGTACGCCGAAGAGGTCAACAATGGTCGACCGCTTCCTCCAGGTGCCATTGCCGCCGAGGTTGACGCCTCGCCGTTCACGTTCGACCCCGAAGAGAAGGCGGAGGTGCTGCGGGCGCTGGAGACCAGTTTTACGACGACGCAGAGCCGCGGCTATTCAGTCTACAGCGACTTCACGCCCTGGCTGAAGGAAGCCGCAGGCTCCATCGACTTCTACTACTGGAACCGCCTGAAGCGGTACTACCTCGAGGGCGGTTCTCTCGCAGCGCCGGTCGTGGCGACGCTCGACAACGTCACCGATGAACTTCTGGACTTCTCCGGCAACCCCCTGACGCCAGGCATCGGCTCCAGGCGTGGCATGGTCATCGGCCATGTCCAGTCCGGCAAGACGACGAACTACTCCGCCCTTATCTGCAAGGCGGCGGACGCGGGGTATCGGACTATCATCCTTCTCGCGGGCATCACTAACAGCCTGAGGGCCCAGACGCAGGAGCGGCTGGATGAGACCTTCATTGGCAAAAAATCGATCTTCCACGCCCTCGCGGCGGAGCCGCTGCCGATTCTGACCTACGCCATGAAGAAGCGGTTTCCAGCGTATGGGACGTCTCGAGACAAGGACTTCACCCGAGACCCCGGCGCCGGCGTCGTATTCAGCCTCGCCGCGCACAACGAACCCATCATCTTCGTATGCAAGAAGAACAAGGCCCCTTTGTCGAAGCTGAGGGACTGGCTGATCGAGCAGGCGCACGGTGGCATCATCACGTCGCCGCTTCTCCTTATCGACGACGAGGCCGACAACGCCTCCATCAACACGGCGCAAGATCCAAAGGCGACCACTGCGATTAACGCGGTGATCCGTGAGATTCTGGCGCTTTTCGAACGCCGATCATACATCGGGTACACGGCGACGCCGTTCGCGAACATCTTTATCGATCCCGACAGCAACGACGAGATGCTCAAGGACGATCTCTTCCCGAAACACTTCATCAAGGCGCTGGACCCGCCTAACACCTATGTCGGCGCCACGAGGGTCTTCGCCGATGACGGCGATCTGCGCGGACCTATGGTCAGGGTGGTTCGGGACTACGTCTCGCACCTGCCCCTGAGCCACAAAGCGGACCACGTTGCGACGCTTCCACCATCTCTGCTCTCGGCTCTTCGGGTCTTCATCCTGACCCGGGCCATCCGAATCCTGCGGGGGCAGGGCCGGCAGCATTGCAGCATGATGATCAATGTCAGCCGGTTTAACGCCATTCAGGAGAAGGTGCACGGCGAGGTCTATGTCTATCTCCAGACGCTGCAAAACGCTGCGGCTCTGGCAATGGGACCTGAGGCAATGAGCGATCCCACGATCGCAGCGTTCAAGCAGGACTTCGACCAAGAGTTCTCGAACGGCGGCGAGACCTTCGAGGCGATATGCTCGGTCCTCGCGGAGGCGGCGAGGGTTCAGCCGCTGACTGTCAACATGAAGGGCGGTTCTCTGGACTACCGCGCCCACCGTGAATACGGACTCCACGTCGTCGCCATCGGCGGACTGGCGCTGTCGCGGGGGCTGACCCTCGAAGGTCTGACCGTGTCCTATATCCTGCGCAACACGGCGGCTTCCGACACCCTGATGCAGATGGCCCGATGGTTCGGTTACAGGCCCGGGTATGAGGACATCTGCCGTGTCTATCTTCCGAAGCTTGCGCTTGACCATTACCGGGAGATCAACGGTGCGATCGAGGAGCTGCGTGGCGAGGTGAAGGCCATGCACGCCATCGGGATGACGCCGGAGCATTTCGGTCTGAAGGTCCGGGAGAGCCCGACGGCTATCCGCATCACGGCGGCCAACAAGATGCGCACGGCGACCCAGATCAAGATCGCACAAGACTACTCGGTGCGACATCTGGAGGGCTACGCGCTGATCAACGACCCGGACGTCAACACTGCAAATCTGAAGGCCGTCCAGAGCTTCGTCGGGGCGCTCGGGGCACCGTCGACGCGGACAACCGACAAGGCCCTGGTCTGGGATGGCGCGTCCGGCCAAGCCGTCATGGCGCTTCTCAGGACCTTTCGATTCTCTCCGCTGCATCTCGATCTCGGCCCGATCAGCGGAAATGTCAGCCTCTTTATGGACTATCTCTCAGATCGCCTTCGCGGCGAGATGCGGGAATGGGACATAGCCGTACCGCATCCCGCAGGCGGGACCCCAACCGATGACCTTCTCGCTCCAGGTCTTTCGTTCTCCCTGCGAAACCGGGTGTCCGGAGACATCAAGGACAACGCCTATCGCGTCACCGGTGGGCGAAACAGGGTCGCCGATCCGGATGACGCCGAGATCGGGCTGGACGCGGCTCAGCTGGCGGCCGGGAACGCGGCCAAGGCGGACGGCACCCTTAAGGGGGACAAGGCGTTCTGCGCTCAGCGCACGCGTCCTTTGATGCTGATCCATGTGTTCAATGCCGATGAAGACATGGAGGGCATGCGGCTGAAGGGGCCAATCGTGACGTTAAGTTTCTGCATGCCGTCCACGGGCACACCTACGGACGAACGAGTCTATCAGGTCAACGCAGTCTATCGACGGCAGATTGAGGAAGAGGTGAACGCCGAGGCCGAAGATGACGAAGCCATGCTGGTGGAGAGCGTCTGAGATGAGCGAGAGAGAATGGGGCGACATCGCGCCCGCGACGGATCCTCACGCGGATAATGTCCGCCGGGCCTCACAGACCCATCCGCTGGATTTCTTCCGGGGCCGAAATCACGCGGGGCAGTACATCTTCTCGCTTGCGGCCGATGACGGCTGCCGTGAGCTGCCGAAGCCGCCGAGGCTCAACGGCATCGACGTCGCCCTCGAGCGTCGATCGGCTGATGGTGCGCGGCTCGTTCTCACCCTCGAAGACAGGGATCAGTTCGACATCTTCAGAGCGCTCTGCGGCCATCTGCTTGATGCGACTACGGATCATCCCCGCGGGGCGAACGGGCCCGGTCTTCGGCTCGTCCTTCAGCGACTTGCCGACTGGCACAACATGCTGCGGCGGCGGAGGGAAGGTCTCCTCACAACGGAGGAGGTCATAGGCCTGGTCGGCGAACTCCTGCTTTTGCGGGACGAGATCCTGCGAAGGGCCGGTCCGGCCAGTGCCGTCCTGGCGTGGAGGGGAGCGCACAGGGAGGAGCAAGACTTCGCAATCGGATCGTGCCAGATTGAGGTGAAGACGCAACTTTCCACATCGGACCGGCGTCTGCTCATCTCGTCCGAGGCACAGCTCGATACCGCCGGTAGCCAACTGCTGCTCTGCCATCAAACGATTTCGCGGGCGCCCGCTTCCTCCGGCGCCGTCTCGCTCAACGCGATCGTCGACGAACTTGCGCAGGCGTTTTCCGACACCGACCCGGAGAGCCTCGAGCAGTTCGAGGACGGTCTCGAAGCATGCCGGTACGCTCGGCGCGAAGACTATGACGAACCGCGCTGGCAGCTGATCGACCGTCGGCTGTTCGAAGTGCGGGCAGGCTTTCCTTGCCTGACGCCGGCGATGCTGCCCCCCGGGGTCCAGTCGGTATCATACGCCATTCTCCTGAGTGCGTGCGAGCCTTTCGCTGTCGATCTGGATCCCACGCTGACCACGGCGCTCGGGTGACCGGACCGGTGCTGGAGGAGGCTTTCGATCGGTTTTGGGAAGATCTCCTGTTCGAGGCAGAGGCTTCAGCCGACCCGCAGGCCGCCGCCTTCTTCCGTCTCTACGCTAAGCTCGCCGCAGAGAACGGCGATTGCATTGACCTGACTTATGCGCCCGCTCGCAACGATGGGAGAAACGCCTTTCAGATCGACGGCTTTGCGCTCGAGCGAGACCGCGGCGACCTCTACCTCGCGATCTCCGACTTCCGATCAGGGCGGACCCTTGAAACGCTCAACGCCGCACAGATCGACGCGCTCTTCGAGAAGGTCCGGCGCTTCTGCAATTTGGCGGTGCAACCCGCCTTCCTTAACGGCGTCGATGAGACCAGCCCTTCGTTCCAGGCGGCTTGGCCCATCTTCGACGGACGCAGCCTGATACGACGTATCCGGGTCGTTGCCTTCTCAAATGCGCGGCTTTCGACCCGTCGCAAGCCGGAGATGTCTGGCGAGGTTCTGGGCGTTCCCTTCGTCTGCAGCGTCCTGGATTTCGCGCGATACTCCAGCATTCTGCAGGCGAAGAGCGGCGTTGAGCCTATCGAGATCGACGTCACGAGCATCAATGGGACGCCGCTTCCCTGCCTGCCCGCGCACAGCATCGACGGGGAGCACGCGTCCTACCTCGTCGCCGTGCCGGGACCATTCCTGGCGGAGATTTACGGCCTCTACGGCGCCAAGCTGCTGGAGCAGAACGTCCGGACCTTTCTTCAGGCCAGGACCAAGGTGAACACCGGCATCATCAGGACTCTCGAGACCGCGCCCGAGATGTTCTTCGCCTATAACAACGGACTGACCGCGACGGCCGCCGGGATCACGACTGCCCCCCTTCCCGGTGGAGGGCTCGGCATCGCCTCCATCGACAACCTTCAGATCGTCAACGGCGGACAGACAACCGCCTCGATCCTGTATGCGAGCGACAGTCAACGCCGGGATCGTCGGGCCGACCTCAGCCGGGTATTCGTCCAGATGAAGCTGTCGGTGGTCAATCCGGACCGCCTCGAGGACGTCGTCCCGCTGATTTCACGCTACGCGAACACGCAGAACAAAATCAGCGAAGCCGACTTCTTCTCCAGCCATCCGATCCATCTGGTGCTTGAACGCCTGTCGCGCAGCCAGTCGGCACCGGCGAAACCGGGCGCGCTGTCTGGATCCAAATGGTTCTACGAGCGCGCGCGAGGGCAGTATCGCGACCGACTTGCCTATGGCACCCAAGCCGAGCGCAAGCGGTTCGAGCTCGAGTTTCCGCGCGACCAGTTCATCGACAAGACCGACTTGGCGAAGTTCGAGGTGACCTTCGAGTGCAGGCCGCACATCGTCAGCCGTGGCGCACAAAAGTGCTTCCTCGACTACGCGGAGAAGGCCGGCAAGCTGTGGGAAACCTCGGAGGCGCGGTTCAACGAACTGTGGTTCCGCTCCGTGGTGGCTGAGGCGATCGTTTTCCGGAGTCTCGATCGACTGGTCGGCCGATCTGACTGGTATCAGAATGATCGCGGCTACAAGGCGCAGATCGTCACCTACACGATCGCTTGGCTCGTCGATCATTTGCATGAGCGCGGCCGTGAACTCGATCTGGAGGTGATCTGGCAGAGACAGGAGCTTCCGGCCGAGATCGTTGAAGCCCTCGTCCAGATCGCGCCTCAGGTCGCGGCGACGATCAAAGATGCGCCGCCGGGGATGAAGAACGTGGGTGAGTACTGCAAGCAACAGGCTTGCTGGGCGGCCGTATCGGGATCACGCTACGCCTTCAAAGGTCGGCTCGACGGGCTTCTCGTCGATCACGATCAGGCTGAGCGAGCCAGGAAGGCGGCCGTCGCCTCGCGGAAGGTCGATCAGGACATCGACTTCGACCGCGTCGTGGTGGCGATGCTGGCGGACACGCAACCCTACCTCAGCTTCGCCCGGAGCCGTCGACTGCTGACCCCCAAGTCGGACGCCGCCCTGTCGCGTCTGACGCGTGGCGACATCCGACTTCCCCCGTCCGAGCGGAACGCGCTGAAGTACATGGTCGAGAAGATGGTTCAGGCTGGCTTCGAACTGCCCGGGTTCCCCCAGTCACCTTCCGGCTCGGTTGTGGAGCCATGACGGCTCCGCCGGCCACCGGGCAGACGCGTTGGACAAACCGGACCGCAACCGGAGCTGCACCGTGCTGAAATCTGTTCCCTTCGATCAGCTTCGAACGACGGATCTTCACGTTGATGCCCATTATGTCGGGCGTCGGAACGGCAATGCAGGCGACGATCCGCTCCCGACCTTACTCAGCGTCGACAATCACGGCGGCTTTCGGAAACGTGGAAAGGTGCACGGCCAGCTGCACATGCTGGTGCTGACATCGAGCATGAACGACCCGGACTGGCCGGACGCCATCGACCGCGAGCATGGCGTGTTCACCTACTTCGGCGACAACAAGAAGCCTGGGCGCGAACTCCACGAAACCGGCCGCCATGGCAACCTCATCCTTCGGAAGATCTTCGCCGCTGCGCGCTCCGGCGCAACGGGCCGGGCGGAGACGCCGCCCATATTCCTTTTTGCCTCGACGGGAGTCCGCCGCGATGTCCAGTTCCTCGGTCTCGCCGTCCCGGGAGCGTCCGACTTGGATGCATCTGAGGACCTGGTCGCGATTTGGCGGATCGCCGACGGCGACCGCTTCCAGAACTACAGGGCCCGGTTCACCGTCCTGAACGCACCGGTCATCAGCCGCGCCTGGATCGACACGATCGTCGCGGGCGAACGCGATGATCGTCTGGCTCCGGACACCTGGAGGCAGTGGATCAGCACGGGCCGCCGAAATCCCCTTCTCGCCACCCGGTCGCTGGAGTGGCGCACCAGCCGCGAACAGCTGCCTCAGGACCGAGAGGGGCAAGCGATGATCAGCGCCCTTCATGACCACTTCAAGGACCGGCCGCACGCCTTTGAGCATTGCGCCGTCGCCATCGCCCGGCTGATGATGCCCGAGATCACGACCCTCGATGTGACACGACCGTCCCGGGACGGCGGTCGCGATGCGATCGGTCAGATGCGGGTCGGCCAGGGGGCGAGCGGAATTCTGGTGGACTTCGCCCTCGAAGCGAAATGTTACGGGACCCGTGCGGTTGGGGTCAGAGACGTCTCACGCCTGATCTCTCGGCTGCGCCACCGGCAGTTCGGTGTCCTCGTTACGACTACCTGTCTTGATCGCCAAGCCTACAAAGAGATCAAAGAAGACGGCCATCCGATAGTGGTCATCGCCGCCGCCGACATTGTCGAACTTTTTCGCCGTCATGGTCGGGGTACGGCCGCGTTGGTCGGAAAATGGTTGTGCGAAGATTTTCCGAGCAACTCATAGCGAGGGTTGTGACTTTGGCGTGGCGGCTCTTTTGAAGCCATCCGAATGAGTCGCTGCTTTCCGGCTGGTCGGCACTGTCAGCAAATGGCGGATTTGCGAAGTTGCCTCTGGTCCGGAAATAGCCTGAACCTTAGCATTGTCTTGGGTGAACCTCCCCGCATTCAGGTTGCGCGTCTGAGAGGTCAGAGAGTGAGGGAATAGCTCGTACTCCGCCCACCACCCGCGTCCCGCTCCAGCACCCCACGCTGCAGCAAATCGTTTATATCCCGCAGCGCGGTGTCCGGCGACGTTTTGGCAAGTGCCGCCCATTTGGCATTGGAGAGCTTTCCCTCGAAGCCGTCCAAAAGGCGGTTCAGCACCTTCCTCTGGCGTTCGTTTAGCGGCTGATCGGCCAAAGCCTCCCAGAAATGCGCCTTGCGCATGACGCTGGCCAGGATGGTCTCGGCGCCGTCGAAGGCGCGGTCGAGGCAGGCGATGAACCACAGCAGCCAGGCGGTGATGTCCATGTCACCCTTCTGGGTCGCCTCCAGCATCTCGTAGTAGGCCTTCCGTTCGGCGCGGATTTGGGCGGACATGCTGTAGAAGCGCTGGGGCGTGCCCTCGGCGCGTGCCAGGGCGAGGTCGGCGATGGCGCGGGCGATGCGGCCGTTTCCGTCGTCGAACGGGTGGTTGGTGACGAACCACAGGTGGGCGACGCCGGCCTTCAACACCGGATCAGGTGAGGCGGTTTTGAACCAATGCAGGAAGGCCGTCATTTCGGCACCCAGTCGGTCGGCGGTCGGGGCCTCGTAGTGGACCTGCTCGCGACCGATCGGGCCTGAGACGACCTGCATCGGGTCGCCGTCCGGGGTGCGCCAAGCTCCGACGGTGATCCGGCTCATGCCGCTGCGGCCGGTCGGGAAGAGGGCGGCGTGCCAAGCGAACAGGCGGTCGGCGGTAAGCGGCTTAGCGTAGTTCTGGGTGGCGTCGAGCATCATCTCGACGACGCCTTCGACATCGCGATCCGCAGGGACTAGGCCGACGACGTCCATGCCTAGGCGGCGGGCGATGGAGGAGCGGACCTGGTCTCGGTCCAGGACTTCGCCCTCGATCTCGCTGGATTTCAGCACGTCCTCGGTCAGGGTGCGGAGGACGGCCTCTTCGCGCAGCGGAAAGCCCAAGGCCTCCATCCGTCCGATCAGCCGGCCTTGGCGATGGCGGACGGCGGCGAGCGGTTGGGCGAGGGCGCTGTCGTTCCAGGTCAGGCTGGGCCAATCGGCCAGTTCGTGAATGTAGGTCATATTTGCCGCGCTTTCTGCGGTGAATGTGTAGGCTATTCGCCGCAAGGGCAAGTCATAATTGACGCAAGTTGTGCGGTGAATGTCGGGTTTATTCGCCGCATGCCTCTCGATCAAGCCGCGAGCTGCCGGGGTCCACAGGGCTGCAATGCGATGGACACGCCCCTCATTGCGAGCGGACGGCCGACGAGATCCGTCAATCGGGCAAAGGCTGTAGGGCTCGTGCAGAGGATGCGTCGTTCGTCGGGCTCCCATCTGGCGTGATCCAGATAGCTTACCGCCGCGCCTTCCCCTGCGATCTGGACAACCGCCTTGCGTATCTCGGTCTGGGCGAACGGGATGAGCCGCGCCCGCGTCCCGGTGCCGCCATCTAGTCGTCGGCTTTCGGCGGCGCGAAATCTTTTAATGGGTTCATAAAGGTATTGTCGGTCACCGGTGACCGGTTTTCGTGTCGCTGATGTCCGGTTTTCCGGCGTTTGAGCGGTCGCCTGCGTCCGCTTTTCGTGGGTTTGATCGGTCGCCGATGACCGGTTTTGCGGCGCCTCGGCCGTTTCGCCGGGCAAGGTTGCGCGGCAGATGTTGGTGCGGCCGCGTCCTCGGCGGACCTCGACCTCCAAATAGTCGGCGGCCTGAAGCTCTTCGAGCAGGCGGCGCAGTTGGCGGGGGCTGACGCCCAGGCTGGCCGCCATGCTCTCCTGGCCGCGCCAGGCGCCGCCCTCGCAGGGGTTCAGGTCGTGAAGGATGAAGCCGGCGACGGCCTTAGCCTGGAGGCTGATCTTGGGGTCGCTGGCGATCCGCTGATGCCAGGCCAGTTTTTCGGCGACGAAGTTCTCGGGGGCGAGGCGGCGGCTCATGAGCGAACCTCCGACGTTGCGACCGGGTAGGGCAGGGGGTAAGATGCCTGCGGCCTTGAGTGTTGTGCCAAGCCCATTCGAACCCCGCCGAGCGCTGCAACGCTGGCGGGGTTTTTCGTGGTCCAGATGCGTCCCGAGGGGTTAGCCAAACGGGAAAAATCCCTAGGGATTTCAATATGCGTCCTATACCCCGTTAGACGAAGCAAGGCATTGAATTCACGAGAGGAAACGACTTCCTCTCTGTCCGCCACCCACATTGTTTTTAAGCAGTTTTTTGGTAGCGGCAGGGGTTTGCCCACCAACACGCCCGCCAACGGCTTTGCGCCTGCATTTTGCTTCTAAGGGCTGTTCAGGACGTTTCAGGCTTGTTCATACGCGGTGCGCTGAAGGAGACGTCTGAGCAGCCGGTCGGGGATATCAGACTTCCCAGTCGAGGAAGCTGAGAACGCATTATCCGTTGCGATAAGCCCCTAATCACTGGTGAATTCTACTCCAACATGAAGCGGAAGAACCCCGTGTCACCGTAGGGTCGCCACAGCGCCGGAAATCGCGAGCGATTTCCGGCCTGCCCGGGAGCTTACCAGAAACGGGATCGACGGTCCCCTGCGAAGGTCGCGTAAGCGCCAGCAGTAGAAGTTGGCTGCGCTCCGGGAAACGAGACATTCAGCGTGGTAAGATCTTGCCGCGCATCACTCGTCCGGCGCCGACGACCCCATGAGAAGCGGCGCGCGGCCGGCCAGCCTTTGGGACACGAAGTCGATGAAGAGCCTGACGCGCTTGGTGTTGCGCGTCTCGCCTTGGGTGAGAATCCAAAGCGCGCCATTCAGGCGTGGCGCGACGCCCGGCGCCCTCGTCAGCATGGGGTCGGCGTCGCCGACGAAGCACGGCAGCCTTGTCATCCCGAGTCCTTGCCGGACCGCCGCGAGCTGTACCTCCGCGTCGGGAGCCCTGAAAGGCGCACCCGTCGCCTTTATCTCGCCCGCGCTGGCCCAGTCCGGGACGCCACGATCATTGATGACGATCGGCCTGATCGGCCCGGTCGCGCCGACGCGCCATCTGGCCAGCAGATCGCGTGACACGTAGACGCCGCCGGCCAGCTGCGGTCCCATCAGGCCATGCAAATTGAGTGGCAGGGTCTTGCGATCAACGACGAAGCGGATCGCCACATCGGCTTCACGGTTGGTCAGGTTCGCGACTTCGCCCGTCGACAGGATCTCGATCTCGATATCCGGATGCCGTTGGGCGAAGTCTGCCAGGTCCGGCATTAGAAGATCGGCCAGGAATGGCGGCACCGTAATCCGCAGAAGACCGCGCGCGCTCTGGTCGCGGCCGAAGACGCGCGCCTCCAGTCGGTGGGACGACGCTTCCATCTGTTCGGCGAATTCGACGACCTCCTCCCCCGCCGCCGTCAGGCGGTAGCCCGAGGGCCGCTTTTCGAACACCTGCACCCCAAGCCGTTGCTCCATCTGGGCGATGCGTCTGAGCACAGTGGCGTGGTTCACGCCAAGGCGTTCGGCGGCGGCTCTTACCGAGCCGCCTCGCCCGACGGCGAGAAAGTAACGAACATCGTCCCAGTCGATTGAAGCCATGGTGCGATCCTGCACCTCAGCGCGCGAGTTTCAAGGCTCGCGTCGCCACCTCCTGCGTCATCCATTTGCCGTCCGGATTGTTTCCGCACCACCGATGTGCGCCGCTCCGCACTGAACGCCGGCCTATGCCAGACCTACTTCGAGGCTGTCGGACCGCCCCTGGCGGCCAAACGGAACCCGAAAGGAAAGATCATGGGCAAGCTTGAAGGCAAGGTGGCGGTCGTCACGGGCGCGACGAGCGGCATGGCGCTGGCCAGCGCCAAACGCTTCGTGGAGGAAGGGGCGTACGTCTTCATCACCGGCCGCCGTCAGGACGCGCTGGACGACGCGGTGAAGGCGATCGGCCGGAACGTCACGGGCGTGCGCGGCGACGCGGCCAATCTCGACGACCTCGACCGCCTGTTCGAAACGGTCAAGCGCGAGAAGGGTAGGATCGACGTGCTCTACGCAAGCGCCGGCTGGGGCGAAGCCGCGCCGCTTGGTGAGATCACCGAACAGCACTTCGACACGATCTTTGGTCTGAACGCGCGCGGCACGCTCTTCACCGTGCAGAAGGCCTTGCCCCTGTTCAACGACGGCGGTTCCATATTCATGACGGGGTCTGTGGCCTCGATCAAAGGGTTCCCAGGCTACAGCGTCTACGCGGCCAGCAAGGCGGCCCTCCACGCCTTGGCCCGCGGCTGGCTTAACGAGTTGAAGGCCCGGAACATCCGGGTGAACGTGCTGCACCCGGGGCCGATCGCCACGCCAATGCAGGATCAGGTCCTCACCCCGGAGGCCAAGCAGATGTTCGAGTCCCTGATCCCGCGGGGAACGATGGGACGTCCCGAGGAAATCGCCGCGGCCGCGCTGTTTCTGGCCTCGGACGATTCCAGCTTCGTGAACGGCGTGGAGCTGGCCGTCGACGGCGGCTTCTCAGCCATCTGACCTTGTCCTGGATCGGCCGAGCAGCGGATCCATCATCTCAGGAGACACATCATGAGCTACGCGATCATAGGGTTCGGCAAGATCGGCCAGGCCCTCGCTCACGCTTTCGCGCGCCACAGCATCGAGGTGGCGGTCGCCAGCCGCAACCCGCCTGAGGTTCTCGCCCCGCAGGCAAGGGCGATCGGCCCGACCATCGTCGCCACCTCCCTGCAAGAGGCGCTGAAGGCCGACACAATCTTCCTGGCGGTGCGTTCGGAGTCTCATCGCGATGTCGCCAAGGCTCTGCCGAGCTGGAAAGGCAAGACCCTGGTGGACGTTACGAACTCGCAGGCGCCACTGGAGGAGATGGACGGATTGCTGTCTTCAGCCTTCGTCGCCAAGCTCTATGCCGGAGCCAAGGTCGTGAAGGGGTTCAACCACCTGGGCGCCTCCGCCCTTGCGGCGGATCCCGTCGTTCCGGGGGGACATCGCGTCGTCTTCCTCGCGAGCGACGACGAAGACGCTGTCGCGCCCGTGGCGGCCCTGGCCAAACAGCTCGGCTTCGCCCCCGTCAATCTGGGGCGGTTCGACGAGGGCGGCGCGCTCGTCCACGCCCGCGGTCCCACTTGGGGCCCGCTCATCTTCCAGAACATGTTCAAGAAGGAGCAGTAACCCAATTGGGGAAGGGTGTTTCCGCGCCCTTCCCGCCTGCTTTGTGGGCCGTGGCGCGGATGCGTGGTGGGCTCAACGGGTGAACGCAACACGCTACTTTTCCTTGGGAGATGGAGCGTGGATCATGAAGCGGCGGCGGCGGATCTATTACTCGGCGGCATCCGCCCGCCAGATCGGAAGCGGGCGGATCGGGCGCTCAGTCTAGGTGGGCGCGAGGAAATATCTCGAGGGCTCAGCCTCCGCTGCTCGCTGCGGGGCATCGCGCGATTGCTGGGACGGTCGCCCTCGACGATCAGCCGCGAGGTTCTGCGCAACGGCGGACCGGAACGCTATCGCGCGACAAGCTCTGAACAGGCGGCCTGGGACCGGGCCTTGCGTCCGAAACGCTGCAAGCTGGCTTGCCGACCCGCCCTGGCGCGGACAGTATCGGCCAAGCTGCGGCGGAACTGGTCGCCCGAGCAGATCGCCGGCTGGCTCAAGCGCATCTGGCCCGGGGAGCCGCACAATCAGGTGTCGCACGAAACCATCTACCGCAGCCTGTTCATCCAGACCCGAGGGGGTGCGGAGGAAGGAGCGGCGGATCACCTCAGGGCCCGGCGGACCATCCGTCGCTCAAGGCACGCCAGCCTGAAGCGGCGCCTATGAAATCCTCAATGCACAGGACCGCGTCGGACCGCCGCTTCGTGGGCAACTTTGTGGTGATCGCCGACAACATCTCGTCTGGCGTCGCCGGGCCGAAATGCTCGTTCTGATCTGCACGATCTGCGTCAGCCTTGGGGTGTCGCGTGTTCGAAACGTGTGGCTTAGGGAGCTGGCAATCGCCAGGATCTGCTTCAGCGTCACGGTTCTGAGGAGTGGACACTAGCAAAGCAGAAGTCCGCTAGTCCTTGCGGCCGCCGACCCCATGGGTCATCCAGAGATCATGTGGAGACCGGAGAACGGCATGTCGGCCAGAAAGCCCACGATTGATGATGTGGCGCGTCTGTCGGGCGTGGGTCGGACGACCGTCTCGCGCGTGCTTAACGGCGGCCCGAATGTCCGGGAGCCGGTGCGGCGCAAGGTGCTGGAGGCGGTGCAGACGTTGGACTATCGCGTCAATCCGCAGGCGCGGTCCCTGGCGGGAGGCGGCAGCCGGGTGTTGGCTCTGGTTCTCGCGTCCGACCTGGATGCCGAGCCCAACTCCTTTTACGCTTCGGCGCTGGAGCTGGGGGCGGTGCGCGAATGTCTCCAGTCGGGTTTTCAGCTGATTACGCGTCATGTGCCCCAGCACCACCCAGAGGCGGTTCAGCAGGTCATCGATATCGCGATGAACCAGAGATGTCAGGGGGTGATCCTGACGCCGCCCTTTTCGGACAACGCCGACCTGATCCAGCAACTGCGGGCCCGCGGCGTGCATCTGGCCGCCATCTCGCCGGGCGGCGGCGGGCGGGGCCTGGTCGATGCGGTCGGCATCGACGACGAGGCTGGCGGGTGCGACATTGCGCAGTATCTGCTGGGGCTCGGCCATCGCCATCTTGCCTATCTCGGCGGCATCCCTGGGCACTTGTCGGCTGAAAGCCGGCTGGACGGGGTCAGACGGGCGATGCGGCAGATGGGACTGGCCGACGACGCCCTTCGGGTGGAGCACGGGGACTTCACCTTCCGGTCGGGCGGTTTGATCGCCGCGCGCATGCTGGAGCTGTCACCCCGTCCCACGGCGCTGATCTGCGCCAATGACGACATGGCGGCAGGGGCGCTGTCGGTCGCTCACGCCAGGGGCTTGCAGGTGCCGGGCGACCTGTCGATCTCCGGTTTCGACGACACGCCCGTGTCCGCCATTGTCTGGCCGCCACTGACCACCGTCCATCAGCCGCTGAAGGCCATGGGTGGTGAGGCTGTGCGACTGGTGTCGGAGCGAATCACCGGGGCTGCCGGGGACTGGACGTTCCGGACCCTGCCACACGCTGTTGTCGTGCGGGAATCCGCCGGCGCCTGGCACGTGTAACGACGCAGACGCTTGACGACCTCGCTCGCGGCGCCATTATGGAAGCGCTTCCAATTTTAAGGGCGCGTCTGAGACGTCCGCAGGGAGGAAAGCATGAAACGACGGGATCGACTGCGGGCGAAAGCTTGCGTCCTGGCTTTGGCCACGCTCGCCGCCGCCGGATGCGCGTCGGCGCCGGACCGTGCCTGGGTGACGTCGGGCGACCAGTCGCAACTGCTTTCGCCCCAGCGGCTGGTGATGAAAGCCGAGGTCGCGGGCACGGCTTCGCCGACGGTTCTGCTTGATCCGGATGCGCCGCTTCAAACCATGGTTGGATTCGGCGCTGCCGTGACGGATGCGACGGCGCATCTGATCCAGGCCCGGATGACGAGGCAGCAGCGCGACGCCCTGCTCCGCGATCTGTTCGGACGGGAGAACGGCGGCCTAGGCTTTGATTTCACGCGGGTGACGATCGGGGCGTCGGATTTCTCGTTGAGCCATTACAGTCTGGCGGACGCCGAAGATCTGTCGCTGGCCGGCTTTTCGGTTGCACCGATGGCGGCCGAGGTCTTTCCGACGGTGCGCCAGGCGCTGGCGATCAATCCCGAACTCAAGGTGATGGCCACGCCCTGGAGCGCGCCGGGCTGGATGAAGACCACGGGGTCGATGATCCAGGGTGAACTGAAGCCGGAATACTATTCCACCTACGCCGACTATCTGACCCGCTATATCTCGGCAGCCGCAGCCGAGGGCGTCCCCACCGACTATATCAGCATCCAGAACGAGCCGGACTTCGAGCCGGATTCCTATCCCGGCATGCGCTGGGGCGCCGAGGGCAGGGCGCGCTTTATCGGCCGCGACCTGGGACCCCGACTGCAACAGCACGGTCTGGAAACGAAGATCCTCGACTGGGATCACAACTGGGACAAGCCGGAGCAGCCCCTGGGCGTGCTGAACGACCCCACTGCGCGGACCTATGTGTCCGGCGTGGCCTGGCATTGCTACGCCGGCGACGTGGCCGTCCAGTCCCGGGTATTCGATTCCCATCCCGACAAGGATGTTTTCTTCACCGAGTGTTCGGGCGGCGACTGGGCGCCCGGCTTTAAGGACAGCTTCGTCTGGACGATGAAGACCCTGATCATCGGCGCGGTCGAAAACCATGCGCGCGGCGTGCTGATGTGGAACATCGCCCTGGACGAGAATCATGGCCCTCACGCCGGTGGATGCGGCGACTGCCGTGGCGTGGTCACGATCGACAGTCGCACGGGCGCGGTTGAGAGAAACCAGGAATACTATGCCTTCGGGCATGCCAGCCGGTTCGTACGCCAGGGCGCGCGCCGCGTCGCCATCTCGAAACCGGAGGGGCTTGAGGCGGTCGGCTTCGTCAATCCCGACGGCCGGCGTGTGCTGGTGGTTCTCAACGCGTCTGACGCCGAGGCGCGGTTCGAAATCGGTGAAGACCGGCTGAGGGCTGCGGTCGCCTTGCCGCCGGCAAGCGCCGCGACCTACGTCTGGAGCGGGCCCCGCTAAAGCCTGTGTTGCCAAAAACCAATTACGCGGTATGGTGTTGGAAGCGCTTCCAAAATAGCGTCAAGAAGATGGACGCGCGGCTCAAAGGGCCCGCGCCAAGGGAAACGTGAGGGGAGATCACATGCGCAGCGCATTTGCTGGGTTTCATTCAATTCGTCCGCGCGCAGGCGCGCTTCACCTGACGGCTTCGGCCCTGGCGCTGGCCGTGGCGCTGCCGGCGGTCGCCGTCGCCCAGACGGCGCCTCAGGCCGAGGATGGCGCGACCGAGGTCGAGGAGGTCGTCGTCACCGGCTTGCGGCGCGGCCTGGCGGACTCCATCGCCACCAAGCGCCGGGAGACCTCCATCGTCGAGGCGGTCTCGGCCGAGGATATTGGCAAGCTGCCGGACGTGTCGATCGCCGAGTCCATCGCACGCCTGCCGGGTCTGGCGGCGCAGCGCGTCAACGGCCGAGCCCAGGTCATCTCGATCCGCGGCCTGGCGCCGGACTTCACCACCACCTTGCTGAACGGTCGTCAGCAAGCCAGTTCAGGCGACAACCGGGCGGTGGAATTCGACCAGTATCCGTCCGAGCTCCTGTCCGGCGTGGTCATCTACAAAACCCCCGACGCCGAGGTGTCTGGCATGGGGCTGTCGGGTACGGCCGACCTGCAGACCGTTCGGCCGCTGGCGTTCGGCCAGCGCGCCCTCGCCGTGAACCTGCGCGGCGAAATGACCGAAGGCGACAAGTTGAACGACGACGTCCGCAACTACGGCGGCCGTTTCTCGATCAGCTATATCGATCAACTGGCTGACGGCACGCTGGGGTTGGCCCTCGGTTATGCGCATCTGGATTCGCCGTCTCAGAACAAGCACTACAAGGCCTACGGCTATGAGGCTTTCGGCGGCGCGTGCGAACCGAGCGCGCCGGGCTCGACCTGCACCGTGGACTCGGTCCAGCCCGACAGCGCCGACACCGCGCTTCTGCTCAACGGCCAGGAGGTGTTCGCCACATCACGCCTGAACCAACGGGACGCTGTCATCGGCATCGTGGAATGGCGTCCGAACGATCGGCTGCACTCGACCCTCGATGTCTATTATTCCAAGTTCGAGCAGGAAGAGACGACGCGGGGCGCCCAGTGGTTCTCCAACCCGTATGCCGACGGCGCCTACTTCACCGACGTCGTGACCGAGGACCGGGGCGGTTCGCTGTTTGGGCGCAGCGGCACGGTCAACAACGCCGTGCCGATCCTGCGCAACGACTACAATACCCGCGAGGACGAAATCTTCTCGATCGGCCTCAACACCGAATATGAGATCAACGACCGGACGCGGATCGTCGCGGACCTGTCCTATTCGAACAATCGGCGGCGCGAGACCATTCTCGAGACCTACGCCGGCTATGGCCGGGGCGTAGGCGGCGTGACGCCGGCCACGCCCGATATCGGCCGCACCTATGATGTGATCGGCTTCACGATCAACGACGACGGCTATCCCTCCTATTCGGAAGGGCTGGACTACGCCGATGCGTCACAGGTGACGCTGGGCGATCGCGCGCCCTGGGGCGGCTGGGGGCATGACGGCGCCATCCGCTTCCCGGACGTGGAGGAAAGCATCACCTCGACGGATCTGAAGATCCAGCGCGACATGGACGGCTTCTTCACCACCTTCACCGCAGGCGTGAACTACGCAAAGCGCGAGAAGTCCAAGCGCGTCGATGACTATGATCTCTTCCTGAAGAACGGGCGCCAGCAGGTCTATGTCGACGCCCAGTATCTGGAAACGCCAGTGTCCTTGGCCTGGGCGGGCTTCGGCGACGTGCTCGCCGTCGACATGAGCCGGGCGCTCGACGTCTATTACGACCGCGCCCCGATCCTCGACGCCAACTATTTCGACAAGAACTGGGACATCGAGGAGGAGGTCACCACGGCTTTCGTCAAGCTGGACTTCGAAGGCGGTCGCTGGCGCGGCAATGTGGGCATGCAGGCGGTGGTTCAGAACCAGGAATCGACCGGCGTCGTCATCAACGGCACCGAGCCGGGCGCGCCCATCGATCCAATCTCGGTGACCAAGGGCGCCGAGTATCTGGACATTCTGCCCAGCCTTAACCTGATCTACGACCTGGGCGGCGGCCATCGGCTTCGTTTTGCGGCCTCTCGCACCATGGCGCGACCGCGGATGGACGAGATGCGCGCCAATGTGACGCCGGGCTTCAACTCGCTGGTCTGTTCGGGTCAGCCCTGTCCGCCGGGGTCGACCGTCAATCCGTGGTCGGCGTCCGGCGGCAATCCGGAACTTGAGCCGTGGCGCGCCAACGCCTTCGACCTTGCCTACGAATGGTACGTCGACTCCACGACCTACCTGTCGATCGCCGGATTCTACAAGGATCTGGAGACCTACATCTACACCCAGAACGGCACCTTCGACTTCAGCGGCATTCCCTTGCCGACGACGGCGTCCGCTATTCCGTCCGACGTGACCATCAGTCCCATCGGCCAGATCAGCCTGCCGGCCAATGGCGACGGCGGCACGGTGCAAGGGCTGGAGGTCAGCGGCGCCCTGAACTTCGGCACCGTCTGGGAGCCGCTGGACGGTCTGGGCGTGCTGGGCAGCATCTCCTTTACCGAGTCGGATCTGAACCCGGCGCCGGACGGCCAGAATGTGCGTATCCCAGGCCTGTCGGGCACGGTCTACAATATGACCGCCTACTACGAGCGCGGCGGCTTCCAGGCGCGGATCAGCAAGCGGTTCCGCGAAGCCTTCAAGGGCGAGGTCGTGCAGTTGTTTGCCACGCGCGGCTACACCGAGATCCTGGACGACGAACAGATCGACGCCCAGGTGGGCTACACCTTCGAACAGGGCCCGCTGGAAGGCCTGGGGGTGTTGTTCCAGGTCAACAACCTGACCAACTCGCCCTACCGGACCCGCCTGGGCCTGGACAGCGGCGGCACGACGACGGCGGACGGCGGTTCGCTGCCCGAAACCTATGAAGAGTACGGCCGGCAGTTCCTGTTCGGCGTCAACTACCGGTTCTAGGGCGTCCCTCTCCGAGCCCTTAGCCTCCAGGGCGAGGCGGCCATGCCGTCTCGCCCTCTTTTTTGATCGATACCTGTAACCGAGAGACGGCCATGACCTTCCGCAAGACCAAGCTTCTCCCGCTGCTGCTGCTGGCCGGATGCGCCCTGGCGCCGATGAGCGCCGCCGCTCAGCACGAGCGGACGGATTGGCCGGCCCTGACTGCGGCCTACGCCCCAGACGCCGCGATGGAGGCGCGGATCGCCCGGATCGTCGCCGGCATGACCCTGGCGCAGAAGGTGGGCCAGATGACCCAGCCGGACGTCCGCTACATCACGCCGGAGGAGGTGACGCAGTATTATATCGGCTCGGTCCTGAATGGCGGCGGCGCCTGGCCGGCCATGAACAAGCACGCGACCGTCGCCGAATGGGCCGCCCTGTCCGACCGCTATCACGACGCCGCTCTCGCCGCCGACATGGCGGCGAAGATCCCGCTGATCTGGGGCACGGACGCGGTCCATGGCCACAACAACGTTTCCGGCGCCACGCTCTTCCCACACAACATCGGCCTGGGTGCCGCCCATGATCCCGAACTGATCGAGCGGATCGGCCGGGCCACGGCGCGTCAGGTGCGCGCCACCGGCATAACCTGGGTCTTCGCCCCGACCCTGGCGGTGGGCGAGAACCGCCGCTGGGGCCGCACCTATGAGAGCTATTCCAGCGATCCGCAGCAGGTGGCCGAATACGGCGAAGCCCTGGTGCGCGGGCTGCAAGGGGATCTGACCGGCGACGGCGACGTGGTCGCCACGGCCAAACACTATATGGGCGACGGCGGCACCTTCAACGGTCAGGACCAGGGCGAGGCTCGTGCGAGCCGCAGCGAGATGATCAATCGCCACGGCGCCGGCTATTATTCGACCATTGAGGCCGGGGTGCAGACCGTAATGGCCTCCTACAGCAGTTGGAACGACGTCGCCGCCGGTCACGACTACGGCAAGATGCACGGCAGCCGTGAAATGCTGACCGACGTGCTGAAGGACCGACTGGGCTTCGACGGTCTGGTCGTATCCGATTGGAACGGGATCGAGCAGGTCCCCGGTTGCACCAAGGCCGAATGCGCCCAGGCGATCAACGCCGGCATCGACATGATCATGGTCCCCGAGGACTGGAAGGCCTTCATCGGCAATACCATCGCCGATGTGGAGGCTGGGCGCATCCCGATGTCGCGCATCGACGACGCCGTGACGCGGATCCTGCGGGTCAAGATGCGGTCGGGCCTGTTCGATCATGCGCCGTCGGAAAGCCGCTACAACGGGCAGGCCTCGGCCGTGGCCGCGACCGATCTGGCGCGTGAGGCGGTGCGCAAGTCGGTCGTCCTGCTGAAGAACAACGACCGCGCCCTGCCGCTGGTCCAGGGCGAGAAGATCCTGGTCGTGGGCGACAGCGCCGACAGCCTGTCCAACCAGACCGGCGGCTGGTCCCTGACCTGGCAGGGGACCGAGAACGTCAACGCCGACTTCGCGACCGGCAGCACCCTGTTGGCGGCGCTGAAGGCGCAATTGGGGGCGGAGAATGTCGTCTATTCAAGGGACGCCGTCGGCGTGGACCTGACGCAGTTCGCCAAGGTCGTGGTGGTGCTGGGGGAGACGCCCTATGCCGAATATCATGGCGACGTCCGCTTCCCCGCGCCGGTCCAGTACAGCCACCTTCGTCCCAATGACCTGGCGCTTCTGCACGCGGTCTCGGGCAAGGGCGTGCCGGTGGTGTCCGTGTTGTATTCAGGCCGTCCCGCCTACGCCAACGACCTGATCAATCTGTCGGACGCCTTCGTCGCGGCCTTCCTGCCCGGCACCGAGGGGGCCGGCCTGGCCGATGTCTTGTCGGGTGGTCGCTATGACTTCACCGGACGCCTGTCCTTCGCCTGGCCGGGGTCGGCCTGCAGCACCGGCGAGCATGCGGGCGACGTGGTGCAGTTCGCGCGGGGCTTTGGCCTCAGCTACGCCCGGCCCGCGACGACGGGCGAACTGCCCTTGCCGACCACCCCCGGCGCCTGCGACGCTGCCGACTGACTGTGTTTTGGGGGCGGATGTGCGGCAGCTGAAGACAATCCTGATCGTCGGCGGTGGATCCGCCGGCTGGATGGCCGCCGCCCTGTTCTCCAAGCTGTTCAAGGGGCTGTATGAAATCGCCCTGATCGAGTCCGAGGCCATCGGCACGATCGGGGTGGGCGAGGCGACGATCCCGGCGATCAAGACGTTCAACGACTTGATCGGTCTGGACGAAAACGACTTCATGCGCCGCACCCAGGCCAGCTTCAAACTGGGCATCCAGTTCGTCGACTGGGACCGGATCGGATCAAGCTATATCCACGGCTTCGGCGTGATCGGCCGGGACCTGGAATGGCTGCGCTGCCATCAGTACTGGCTGAAGATGCGGGCGGCGGGGAAGGCGTCCGACCTCGCCGCCTATTCGATCAATACGGCGGCGGCGCTGCAGAACCGCTTCATGCGCGCCGACCCGAAACGACCGACCTCGCCGCTGGGCCATATCGCCCACGCCTTCCATTTCGACGCCGGCCTCTACGCCAGATATCTGCGCGGCATGTCCGAGGCGGCGGGCGTGCGACGTCGCGAGGGCAAGGTCGTATCGGTGAAGCTCAAGCCCGAGGACGGATTTGTGGAGTCCGTCACGCTTGAGGATGGAGCGGTCGTATCGGCCGACTTGTTCATCGACTGCTCGGGCTTCCGCGGCCTGATCATCGAACAGGCGATGAAGACCGGGTACGAGGATTGGTCGCACTGGCTGCCGTGCGATCGGGCCATGGCCGTGCCCTGCGCGCGGACCGAACCCTTTACGCCCTACACCCGTTCGACCGCCCGCCCGGCCGGCTGGCAGTGGCGCATTCCGCTTCAGCACCGCACGGGCAACGGGCACGTCTATTCCAGCCGTCATATGGACGATGAAGAGGCCGAGCGAATCCTGCTGTCGAACCTGGACGGCGCCCAGATGGCCGAGCCGAACCGCATTCGCTTCCTCGCCGGCAAGCGTCGGCAGATCTGGAACCGCAACTGCGTGGCGGCGGGCCTGGCCTCCGGTTTTCTCGAGCCGTTGGAATCGACCAGTCTGCACCTGATCCAGTCCGTACTGATCCGGCTGGTGCGCATGATGCCGGACGCCGGTTTCGATCCCGCCACCATCGCCGAGTTCAACCGTCAGACCGATTTCGAATACGAGCGGATCCGGGACTTCATCATCCTGCATTACAAGGCCACGGAACGCGACGACACGCCGTTCTGGCGCTATTGCCGCGACATGGACGTCCCTGTGACGCTGGAGCGGAAGATCGACCTGTTCCGCGCCAACGGCCGGATCTTCCGCGAGGACGACGAACTGTTCGCCGAGGAAAGCTGGATCCAGGTGCTGCTGGGGCAGGGGATGATCCCTGCCGGCTATGATCCGCTGGTCGATGTGACGCCCGAGGCGGACATCGAGCGGTTCCTGGCGGACGTGGAAGCCGTCATCGGCAAGTGCGTCGCCCTGATGCCCTCTCACGCTGACTATGTCGAAAGGGTGTGTCCGGCCGCGTGAGATGTCCGCGTCCGTCGAACCCGACCGACCTTACAAGGTTCGCTCTCGCTCAGGCGGTCCCGGAGGACAGCCGCCAGTATGGTCCCTCTCGTCGGATCTGGACGCCTCGCAGATCCCGCAGAGCTCTGGCGAAGGCGGCGGTATCGCCTGCCTCGAACACGCCGTCTATGAGCAAATTTCCAAGCTCTTGGTCGTCGAGCAAGAGCGGGGTCTGGCTGTAGCGGTTCATCTCGGCGACCGCTTCGGACAGGCGGGTGTGGTCGAAGCTGATCCGGCCCTGTCGCCAGTCCTCGATATAGGCCGCACGCGCCGGCGACAGCGGGGCGGTCGGCTGGCCGTGGATGTCGATGCGGACCGCCTGACCGGCGGCAAGCGACAGGCCCTTGGCGTCGACCGCGCTCCTGGCGCCGATATCGACGCTGCCTTCCAGCAGATCGACGTCGGTAAAGCTCGAATGGCGACGGACGTTGAACCGCGTCCCCGTGACGTGGATGCGGGCCTCATGACTGAAGACATTGAAGGCGGCGCCGTCCAAATGGGCGACGTCGAAGAACACCTCGCCCTGCTCCACCACGACTTCACGGCGATCGCCGTTGACCCGGGCGACGATGCGGCTGTCGGTATTGAGGGTGGCTTCGGTTCCGTCGGACAGGCGGATCGTGCGGCGTTCGCCCACGCCGGTCTCATGGATCACCGGCTGCTGTCGCCACAGGAACACTCCGCCGATCGCGACGCCGGCCGCGAGCGTCCCGCCGATCATCCACGCGCGGCGGTTCATCTGCGCGCCTGCCTCCGCCCGCGCTGCACCCGGCTTGAAGTCGGCGGAATCCAACTGCCCCAGAGCGTCCCAGACCTCGGCGACCTGGCCATGGTCCGCATGGGTGACGCCGGTCTCGCCCGCTTCTTCTTTCAGGCGATCGGCGACAAAAGCATCGGCTTCGACGTCGCGCGGCGCAGGACGGAAGGGAATTACTGTTCGAACCATCCACAATCCTTAAGCTTGTGCCGGCAACGGGCAAGGGCGTCCGCCAGGAGGCGCTGGGTCGTACGCAATGGGATGCGCTGGCGTTCGGCGATCTCGACCAGGGTCAGCCCCTCTACGCGATGCATCATCAGCACCATTCGCTGATCACGCGTCAGCGACGCGATAGCGCGGCGCAATAGGTCGGCGTTTTGCTGCCAGCGGACCTCATCGAAAGGAGATGGACCGTCGTGAGCCAGATCGTCCGACACCTCGACATGCCGGTCGGCGGCGCGCCCCAGCCGTCGACGGCGCAGGTCGCGGGCCACGCTGTCGGCGGTCTTAAAGACATAGGTGGCGTTGAACTCGGGAGGCGGCACGCCACTCGCCAGCCGGGTGAGCCTTAGATAGATGTCCTGTAACGCGTCGTCGACATCGGCAGGCGCAAGGAAGCGCCGCAGGTACGCGCGCAGTCGGGCGTCGAACCGCCGCATCAAGTCGGCCATGATGGCGACCGCCGGATCGGCGGCGCTGCGTGAAGCTGTCATCGATGGGCCGACGCCGTCAAACATCCGAACTCGCTAGTCTGTACCTCAAGAGACGCAGCGCCGTCGACAAGCCGCCAAATCTGCAGCCGCCATGTCATCAATCCATTGCAGCCGCTCCATAGAAGCCGTCGCAGTCGAGGGTCATCACGGATCGTCCCACCATGGGCTGCGGCGGACGTCACGCTTTCCTACGGTCTGTCGGCGGCGCGGTCCTGGCCGTCTCAATCCTGCCGGCGTCTGTTTCGGCCGCCGGGCAGGCTCCATTGTTCGACGTCCCCGCCCAGCCGCTGCCGTCTGCTTTGCGAGCCCTTGCGCGGCAAGGGCGCGTCCAGGTCCTGTTTCCCGCGGAACGGCTTGAGGGGCGGCGGAGCCGCGCCGTCGTCGGCCGGCTTGAGACAACGCGCGCCTTTGACCTGGCTTTGGCCGACGCCGGCTTCGCAGCGCGCCGGGTGGATAGCCGAACCTTCGTCATCGTCTCCCGGGCCCAGCCGTCGTCGCCGCCTCCCATCGAGGCGCCGCCCGCAGATTTGGAACCGATACAGGTGGTGGCGCGCCGTGCGGAAATTGACGAGATTAGCCGTCGCGGGGCCACGGATCTGGACGCCCCCACATCCGTACGCAGTCTTTCCCGCGAAGACATGGAACGCGGCGCAGCGCAGAACCTGTCCGAAGCCCTCGGCGATCTGCCGGGCATGACGGTGATCAATACCGGGCGGTCCTTCATCGGCGGCATCGACTCGGCCTCGCGCGGTGAAGGCCTCTACACCGCCTATCGAGGCCTGAACGCCGAGTACAATCTCAGCATGATCAACGGCGTGTCTGTGGCCCAGGGCCTGCCCTACTCGCGGGGAGTCCAACTGAACCTGCTTCCGCCGGACGCCTTTCAGACCGTGGTGGTGCACAAGACCGGCCGCGCGGATCTTGACGGTGATTTCATCGGCGCCGCCCTGGATTTCCAGACGCCGGGACCGACGGACCCGTCCCAATCGCCCTGGACCGCCATGGCCGTCGCGGGGCGGATCGAGACGCGGTCGCGGGACTACGGAGAGGCGAGCCTGGGCGAGGCGGTCCGGATCGAGCACGGCCGCCGCCTTGGCGCCCAGGGGCAGTTCGGTCTCTATTTAGCCGCCGCTCACGAGGACCGCAGCTTCGTCAACTCGGAACTGGCCGGGGTCATGGCCGCCCAGAACGACCGGGGCTGGGCCTATGCGGTTTCAGGTTCGGCGGCCGGCGGAGCGCCGGACGCCGACCGTCCGCAAGAGGGGTTGGTTCAGACGAGTTTGAATGTGGGCGTCTCCAGTGGGCGCAGCCGTTTGCAGAACTACGCCCTGGCGCTGGATTGGCGCGCGGCTCCTGGCCTGGACGTCCGTCTGAACGCCACCCACGCTCAGGCGCGCACCGAGCAGAACTCCACCTTCAGCCAGGTCGTCAGCGGCGCTCAGTCCTGGATCGATGACGGATCGGGCGTCTATCGTCTATCGGTGCAGGATCTGTCGACGCGGGTCTGGTACGAGACAAATCCGGACAATGTTTCCCTGTCGACGCTTAGTCTGACGGCCGACGCGGTCTCCGACAGATGGCGGCTGACGCCCTATCTGTTCGCCAGTCTTGGCGAGAGCGGGCGCCCCGATCATCTTGAGGCCTCGGCCTGGGTCAACCAGAAAGACGGCTATAATACCGCGCGGACCTCGCGCCCCTTCGGTGGTGTGACGGTGACCTATCGCGACGGTCTGCCGGTTCCACAGTGGCCTCAGAGCGTGTTCGATGATCTGAACCATGCGGGCACAGTGCTGCTGGCGCGTCGCGCCGGTCAGCGCACCGAACAGTTCAGCGAGCAGATGCGATACGGCGGCGGCTTCGGTCTGACCTTCACGCCGAAGCGCGGGCCCTGGCGCAGCCTTCGGATGGGCGCAAAGCTCGGGCGGAGCGATCGTGATCTGACAGACCGGAACTGGACCAACGCCTTCTTCGGCGACGTCTATCAGACGGCTGGTCTGACGTGGGAAGCCCTGGGGATCGCCAAAGGGACCTATGCCGAGGTGTTTCCTGGTCTTTACGACTGGTCGATCCCTCGGGTCGATCACGACCGGCTTGAGGCCCTGTTCGAGGCCAATCGCACGGCTGCCAGCTTCAACACCTGCGGCGTCCTCTACGTCAACAACCTCAACTGCAACAGCCAGTCAGGCCATGAGACCGTTCAGGCCGTCTATGTCATGGCCACCCATGCGGTCGGAGTCTGGGAGACTCAGTTCGGGCTGCGTCAAGAAAGGACGCGCATCGCCAACCGGTTCTGGGTCATGCCCGATACGAGCAATGTAGAGACGCCCGGCGAATGGGGCGCCAGCCGCAGTGGGTATGACAAGCTCTTGCCCAGTCTGAACCTGTCGTACCGCCCCGATGACCGGAGCGTCTGGCGGGCGGCGGCCTGGCGGTCGTATAGCCGCCCCGCCTTCATGCAACTGGGCGGCGGCGTCACGACGGAGACCGTGGATGGCGTGACGACGGTGACGCGCGGCAATCCGGATCTGAAAAGCGCCGACGCCTGGAACCTGGATCTTGCGCACCAGACCTGGCTGCCGGGCGGCGGGGCGCTTAGCCTGTCCGCCTATGCCAAACGGATCGATCACTACCTCTACGAAAGCGGCTCCAGCCTGGACGTCGGGGTGGTTCCGCAAGAGGCCGCCGTCACTGTGGTCATGCCCCGCAACGGCGGACGCGGCGACACGCGCGGCCTCGAACTGGAGTGGTCCCAGCCCTTGGGCGACCTGTTCGATCTGGGCGGCCAGGCCAGCCTGGATCTAAATCTCAGCCGACAGTGGTCCCGTGTCGATCTGGGCGAAATTCTCGGCCGGTCCCAGCCCATGTTGAACGCCCCCGAATGGTTGGGAAATGCGGAACTAGCCTATGCCCAGGGACGCGCCGCCGCCTATCTGAGCTTAAACTACACCGGCGCCTATCTATCGGCCTATGATGTCCTGGAAGCGGAGGGCGACTGGGATAATCTGTGGGTTCGCTCCCTGACCCGGCTGGACGCGCGCGCCCGGTGGCGTTTCGACCAACAGACGCGGCTGGACATCATCGTGACCAATCTGACGGGGGCGTACAGCTATTGGGCCCACGTGGGGCGCAACAGCATGGCGCTTTCGGACGTGGTCGATTCCGGTCGGCGCGTCGCGGTTAGTCTGCGCACCATCTTCTAGAAGCCGGTGGTCCCGATCATGACGGTGAGCCGCGCGGCGGTGAATGGGCGGATCATGAAAATCTCAAGGAAAGAGGGCCCGGCGCGCTGGGGAAACGCGCCGGGCCCCCAAGCCGACGTCAGAAGTCGTACTTCAGCGTCAGCAGGGTGGTGCGGCCGGAATTGACCACGTCCGAAAGCGCCAGGCTGTTACGCCCGACGTGAGCCCAGTAGCTGTAGTCCTCGAACAGGTTGGACACCGACAGGTCCAGCATCACCCCGTTGTCGAAGGCGTAGCCGGCGTGCAGGTCGGTCCGGCGGGTCGGCCGGGTCCAGTAGTCCAGGCCGGCGACGCGGTTGTAGGCCGTGATCGTCTCGCCCGAGTAGTTCCAGTTCAGATCGAGCGTCAGGTTGCGCCAGGCGTAGTTCAGCTTGACGTTGGCCAGTTCGTCCGGCGCGTTCTGCATCCGGTGTTTCTCGCCGCCGCCGATGTCCACCTCGGTCCATTGACGGGTGTAGTTGGCCCCGGCGCCGAAGCCCGACAGCCAGCCCGGCAACATGTCGAAGGCCTGGTACAGCTGGATCTCGATACCCTTGACGTAGCCGTCGCCGCCGTTGGTCGGCGAGACGATGGTCACGCGATCAAAGGTCTCGCCGTTGTATTGGGTGCCGCCGCCGTTCGCGCCGCCGTTCACGGTCGTCGAGCCGTTGTCGTACATGTAGTCCGACAACTGCTTGTAGTAGCCGCCAACCATGGCGTAGCCGCCGAAGGCGTTGCTCCACTCGGCGGAGGTGTCGAAGTTCCAGGACTTCAGCGTCTCCAGGTCGGGGTTGCCGCGCGTGACGGTGATGGAGTTGTCGCCCCGCTCGGTCGTCTCCGACCCGCCCAGTTGAACCAGGGCCGGACGCATATAGGCGCGGGTGATCGAGGCCCGGTACACAGCGTCGCTGGTGGGACGATAGTTGACGAACAGGCTCGGCAGCCACTCATTGTACTCGGTCGAGTTCGACTCAAACCGCTTCGCAGAGACGTCGTTGTTCCAGTAGGTGTTCTCGATCTGCGTATGTTCGTAGCGAAGGCCCGGAATGACCTCGACCGCGCCCATATCCCACTTGCCGGTCACATAGGCCGCGGCGACATTCTCGTCGCCCTTCAGCGTGTTGCAGTTCAGGTAGCACAGGTCGGCCGCGGCGGCCGCGGCGTCGAAATACTGGTTGAACAGCTCGACGAGACGGTCGTGGTTCACCTTTGGCGCACGGATATTATAGAGGCCCGGATAGGCCGAGTCGAAATAGCCTTCGACCAGACCCAGTTCATCCCAGGTCACGCCGGCGCGGCCCAGCAGGTTGGCGAAGTGATCGTTGGTCCAGTCGTGGCTGCTGACGCGGCGATGGCTCTCAACGTATTTCACGCCCGTCTTGACGTAGGACAGGGCGCCGCCGTCGAAATCGTACTGGGCGTCGAAGCGAGCGCCGACCTTCTGCTGGTTTGAGAACTGCTCCGTGCGCTGTCCGGCGCGGCGAGCCAGAAGGGCTGTGCCCGAGTTGTTGACCAGATTCTGCTGCGCCGGGGTCAGCAACGGGATCGGATAGCCGTCGGTGTCATAGCCGGCGAACAGGCCGCTGTAGGGCAGGGTCGAGCCGTTGTTGTAGCGGTCCGACTGGTTGTTGCGCATCGAGGCTTCGATATGGTCCGGGCGGTCGTTGCCGCCGTAGGAATAGAAGAGCGACGGCGACAGGGTCCAGGCGCCGTACCGCTTCACGGCCCCGAAGGTCAGGGTGCTCAGGTCCGCGTCCTCGGGATTGGTCGTGTACCAGACCCGTACCGAGGAGTTGGTCAGGTTCAGATCATACAGACCCGTCGCGGCGTTGAGGACGCGGGCGCGGTTCTGGATGAACTGGTTCAACGTCGAGTTCTGCTGGGTTTCCGCAAAGGCGTAGGAGCCGCGCAGATAGACGTCCAGGCTGTCGTCCGCGCGCCAGTCCAACGAGAAGTTGCCGCCGAAACGCTCGGTGTAGCCGGTCGAGACGCCGACGTTCAGGCTCGTCAGGGCCAGGTTGGCCTCCTGGTCCATGCCGTCCGGATTGACGCCCGCAGCCGAGTTTGTGGCCGAGTGCAGATAGGCCCAACCGCCGTCGTTCTGGGCCGCCATCAGACCCGCGATCATGGAGTTGGCGAAGTTGCGCTTGTCGTAGAAGGCGCTGACATAGAGGCCGAACTGGTCGTTCTGGCCGAAGCGGCGCGCGATCTCGCCGCTGACGCCGCCGCCCAGACCGTCCTCGTCATAGTCGCGGGCGCGGCTTTCGACCCGGCCGGAGACCGACAGGGACGCATAGTCGTCGGCCATGCTGAAGGCCGAAGGCGTGACGAAGTCGATCGTGCCGCCGATGGCGTCGCCGTCCATGTCGGCGGTCGAGTTCTTGTTGACCACGATGGTCTTCAGGCCCGACGGGGGCAGCAGCGACAGTTGCACCTGGCGCGAATAGGGCATGCCCTGGGCGGCGTTGACGCCGTTGATCAGGGCCAGGGTGAATTCGGAGTTCATGCCGCGGACGCCGACGAACATGCCTTCGCCGCGCGAAGCGCCGTCGACGCCGCCGAAGAAGGAATTGCCGGTATTCTGAACACTGATGCCCGGAAGCAGGGCCAAGGCCTCGGCGACATTGTGTACCGCCGTATGTTCCAGGTCTTCGGCCGACATGACGCTGACGGCGTTGTCGCTGCGCATCTGTGTGCGCATGGCGTCGTTGCGGGTGCCGACCACGGTGATCGTGGCGACTTCGGCCGTGTCCGCCTCAACGGACGACTGATCTTGAGCGATCGCCTGGGTCGCCCCCAGTACGGAAAGAAGCGCCATTGAAGACGCTAGAAGTCTGGCTTTGAACGAAAGATTTTTCATCGACCGCAGTCCCTAAACCGGAGCTGAGATATGCCCCCATGTCCAAGGACGCGGCCGGCCGCGTGACCCGCCGAAACTACATGAATGCTTCACAATCTCTCAGGTTAGACCTGACCAGATTATCGCCTGACGGGTGGTGGAGCCGCAGATTGTCGGCCCTTCTCAAGGGCGTTCTGATCCGCCGTCGATCCTCTGAAAAGCTTGGGACGACGCTGAGGATGGGAAGGGGCGGGAGGTGAAACTCCAGGCCGAAAAATTTGCCAGACGGCCTGTAAGCCGGGTTTTGTTCCGCTCAAAGAACGGCGACGATCATTCCTCTGGACCGTCCATTGCTGAACGGTTCTCGCGACCTACCCGGACATCTGAGGCGGTGAGCCCCGCGAGGCGAACCCCGCGCGATGTCCCTATTTGGTCTTGCTCCAGGCGGGGCTTGCCATGCCGTCCCTGTTGCCAGGCACGCGGTGGGCTCTTACCCCACCCTTTCACCCTTACCGGCCTCGCAAGGCCGGAGGTTTGCTTTCTGTGGCGCTATCCCTCGGGTCGCCCCGGGCGGAAGTTATCCGCCGCCTTTTCACCGTGGAGCCCGGACTTTCCTCGACGGACGCAAAGTCCGCCGCGACCGCCCAGCCGTCTGGCGGGGGCTAGATGCGGGAATGCGAGAACTAGGTCAACATCAACTCGCGCTTCGGACGAGAGAACAAAGCCAATCGTCGGCAAAAAGAATGGGCGGCTCACCATTCTCTCACAGAGATATCCGCAGGCGATCAAAACGGCGCGGACAATCCATCAAATTTTGCCCACGGTGCTATTCGACGATGACATTCGAATAAAACCGTGGTCGGTAGCTTCTCGGTCACAGCAGAAAAAGAGTGCATCCCTATGGAGGCCAGAAACCCGCGCGAGCTTTTCCTAGACTTGGTGGAAAAAGAAAAGCCGAGCCCCGTTTTAGAAATTGGCACCCACCAATCGGTTCCAGGACAATCAACACATCACATGGCGTGGTTTCCTCATATAGAGCGGGAAAATTACACCATGTCGGACATATTTTCGGGAGAAGACGTCGATGAAGTTGCAGATATTCATAACATCCCTGACCATTGGAATAGCAAATATCAGGCGTTTATTTCGCTATCAGTTTTTGAGCACCTTGATCGCCCTTGGATTGCAGCTAGGCAGATTGAACGTCTTTTAGCTCCAGGGGGACTTTGCTACATTAGAACGCATCAGTCATTTCCTTTACATGGATTTCCTCATGATTTTTTCAGGTTTTCTGAGAAGGGTTTATCTCTAATACTCAATGATGCTGGTCTTGAAGTTCTAAGCTCAGGATACGAAGATCGGTGTAAAATTATTCCACCAGACCGCGTTGTTCATTACTATATGGTGGACCAATGGAATGAGAATCATCCATCTTACATCCACGTTCACATTGTCGCCCGAAAACCATACTGATGGCATGGAATAGAGTAAATGGTCACTCGCAATGCTGTTGCAATTTTAGAACGATGATAAATCTATAGCTGTTAAGGGGTATTGACCCCTCGATATCAGTTTAAGATGCCCGTGACGCTTTCGACGCTGGCCAGTTGCAGCAATCCCACCAGCCGCGCCCGCGTCTCGCCGTCAGCGACGCCGTCTATGCGTTCAGGCCGCCAGTGGCGCTGGAAGGCGCGAACCGTGGTCTCGGTCTCGGCGTCATAGTCGCCGCCGGGCGTTAGCCCATAGCCCAGCCGATGCAGGCCTGCGCGCAGCACCACGACCCCGATACCCTGGTCGCCCTTTTGCAGCAGGCCGCCCAGGGCCTTGATCCGTTTGGCGGCGGGTTCAAACCACAGGCCGTGTCCCACCTCGGCCAGCCGTTTCCAGGGGAAGAGCTCGCCGGGATCCGTCTTGCGCTCGGGCGCCAGGTCGGAATGGGCGATGATGCGGTTGTCGGGAATGGTCCAGCGGTCGCGGATATCGCCGATCAGGGCGATGACCGCCGCGATCTGGGCCTCGGGGAAGGGGCGATAGCCGAACTCATGGCCGGGATTGACGATCTCGATCCCGATCGAGGCGGCGTTGCAGTCGGTCTCTTCCTGCCAGACGCCGGCGCCCGCATGCCAGGCCCGCCGTTCCTCGGGCACGAGTTGGAAGATGCGGCCGTCTTCCTCGACCAGGTAATGGGCCGACACCTTGGCCTCGGGGTCGCGCAGCCGCGCAAGGGCGGCCTCGCCCGTCTCCATGCCGGTGTAGTGGAGCACCAGCATGTCGGGCGGTGCAAGACGCGCGTTGAAATTCGGCGAAGGCGCCGCAATCAGGTCTTTCATGACTTCTGGTGTCGAGCGCTCGGCCTCAGCGGCCGTGGCGCTCCCAGCCGTAGGCGACCCAGGTGCCGTCCACCTTGTGCGCCTCGATCACGTCGGGATCCCCGGCGCGACGACGCGGCGCCAGGTTGCGACGCGCCCGCATGGCCAGCCCGGCCAGAAAGACCAGAACCCCGGCGAACAGGGCGATCACCGCGACCGCTGCGGCGGTGAAGACGGCCAGGACCGCGCCGACGGCCAGGGCGGCGACGGCGGCGATCAGACCGGCGATCCACATCACCGAGGCCACCAGGCCGTTGGGCCGGCGGCGGGCGGCGAAGCCCAGTGTGGCGAGACGTTCAGGCTGGAACATGGGTCATCCTTTCAGGCGTCCCGAGGAACGCCTTTGGTTCAATGTCGGTCCATTGGGCCCTGCGGTCAATGGATCGCCCCCTCACGCCTGTGTGCGATGGATCGTCACGCCCGCCCTCAGAACATCGGCTGGTCGGCCAGGACCACCGCGCCCTCGCTGCGCATCCGCTCGCCCTCGATGCGGCGCATGACCGCCTGGGCCTGCGGATCGGCCATGACGCCGCCCAGCATGACCAAGGCCTGGGCCGCCTCGCTCTGGACCCCGAACATCTCGGACAGGGCTTCCCACGGCGACTTCTGCTTGGGGAAATGCTTGAAGCGGACGGACTCGCCGGCCGGGATCTTGGCCAAGGCCTTGGCCTTGGCCACCGCCTCGGTTAGGCCGCCCAACTGGTCGACCAGGCCCAGGGGCAGGGCCTGGGCACCGGTCCAGACGCGGCCCTTGGCGATCTCGCGCACCCGCGCCGGCGCCAATTTGCGGCCCGTCGCCACGCGCGTGATGAAGTCGTCGTAGATCCGATCCATCGAGCCGGCGAAGGCGGCGCGCTGTTCCGGGGTGAAGGACTGGGTCGGCGAGAAGGCGTCGGCGTACTGGCCGCCCACGGTCAGTTCACGCATGTCCACGCCGAACCGGCCCAGGGCGTCGGCGATCACGAACTTGCCGCCGAACACGCCGATGGAGCCGGTCAGGGTCGAGGGCTGGGCCACGATCCAGTCGGCCTCCGAACTGATCCAGTAGCCGCCCGAGGCGGCGTAAGACCCCATGGAGATCACCACTGGCTTGCCGGCGGCCTTGGCCGCGCGCACGGCGGCCAGGATCTGTTCCGAGGCTTCCGGCGATCCGCCCGGCGAAGAGACGCGGAAGACGATGGCCTTCACGGCCTTGTCCTCGATGGCGTCATAGATGGCCTCGGCCGTGTCGTCCGAGTGGATCGACGAGCCGCCGCCGAAGCCGCCGCCGTCGCTGCGTCCGGTCACGATCGCGCCTTCGCCGCCGACGATGGCGATGGCGTTGCGGCCCGACCCGGTGCGCTCGCCCTTGTCGGAGACATATTGGGAGAATTCGACGATCTCGGCGCCCTTGCCGGCGCGACGCTTGATTTCGGCCTCGGCCTCCTCGGCCTGGCCGATCTTGTCGATCAGCTTGTTCGACAGGGCCTGATCGGCCGAATAGGGGCCGGCCTCGATCACGGTCTTCAGGGCAGCCGGGGTGGTCTTGCGGTCCTGGGCGGCGTTGGCCAGGGCGCTGTCATACAGCGAGGTCATCCAGGCCGTCATGGCCTCGCGGTGCGCGGGGGTATAGTCGCTCTGGGTGTATTCGTTGACGGCGTTCTTGTACTCGTAACGCTGCTCGAAATCGGCGCGCACCCCGTACTTCTCGAACGCCCGGCCCAGGAACAGGCTGTCGGCCGAGAAGCCGGTGGCCTGGAAGCCGGCGGTGTTCTGCATCCACAGTTCAGAAGCGGAGGCCCCGACCATATAGGTCGACATCACCGCGCCGGCCGGGGCGAAGCCCTGGCTGTGGGCAATGACCGGCTTGCCCGAGGCGCGGAAGCGGCGGATCGCCTGGCGCAGTTCGTCGGCCGTCGCCGGGGTCATGCCGCTTTCCGGCAGGCGGATCAGCACGGCCTTGACGCTGTTGTCCGCCTCAGCCTGGGCCAGACCGTCCACGACCTGAAGCACCGACAGGCCCGAGCCGCTGAAGGCGGCGAACGGATTGCTCGACGGTTGGTCGGTGACGCCGTCCCGCAGGTCCAGTTCCAGCACCATTGTCGCGGGCGTCGTGGGCTTGGAGGCGCCGGCGATGGCCACGGTCAGCAGCACGACCGGAATGACGACGACGAACAGGATCAGTCCGGTGAAGACACCCAGAACCGTCAAGAAGAATTGCTTCATGGGAGAAGGCGCGCTCGCAAGGGCCGAAATGGCTCGGCTTCACCATAGAGCGGGAACGGTCACCGTCAAATGAACGTCCCGCAACGCCCGCGCGTCGCATCGCCTCGGTTCCGGCATGTTGCGGCGCCGCGACACGATTGATGCGGACCTCTTAAATCCCTATATGAGCCGCCTGCGAGCGGGGGCCTATCGCCCCGTGTCATGTTTCGGAGACCGCGCCCATGCTGGTCACCCTGATGAAGTCCAAGCTGCACCGCGCCACGGTGACCCAGGCCGACCTCGACTACGAGGGGTCGATCGCCATCGACATGGACCTGCTGGACGCGGCGGGCATCTTTCCGCACGAACAGGTCGATGTGCTGAACATCACCAACGGCGCCCGTTTCACCACCTACGCCATCGAGGCCCCGCGCGGCTCGAAGGTCATCGGCGTCAACGGCGCCGCCGCCCGCCTGGTCCAGAAGAACGACAAGGTGATCGTCGTCACCTACGGCCAACTGCCGCAAGAAGAAGCCCGCCAGTGGACGCCGAACGTCGTGCTGCTGGACGACAACAACGAGATCAAGCGCGCGGCCTGATCTCCGCTTGACGCAACCTTGGCGGCGTTCTTTCCTCATCGAAATAGGGGAGGACGCCGACCATGATCCGATATTGCACCGCCGCCGTCGCGGCTTTTGCGCTAGCCGCGTCAGGACCTGCGCTGGCGCAAGAGCGTTCGGTGCAGGCGTCGATTACGGTAATCGGCCGGGGTCATACGGAGACCCCGCCTGACCGGTTCACGGTCTCGGCCGAGATCGAGGGGCGCGGCGCATCCCAGGTGCTTGCTCTGCGGGCCTTGGCCGACGCCCAATCAAAGGTCTCGGACGTCGCAAAGCTTGAAGGGTTGGACAAGGTGTCCTTCACAACCGGCTCGCCCGCGCTTAGGCCCACCTTCAGCCCGTCCTGCGGCGGGTCCGGATATGATCGTGATACCGACGATTGCCCCATAGTCGGCTATGTGGCGTCCATGTCGCTGACGTTGGAAGCATCTCCGATCGCACGGGCGGGCGACGCCTTGTCCCTCATTTCGGAACGAGGGGCTCGGAATGCCAGCGTTCAGGCCTTCACCCTCGCCGATGTTTCGCAGCAGGAAATTCTCGCCCAGCGCGCCGCCTTCGAGGACGCCCGGCGTCAGGCTCAGGCGCTAGCTACGGCTTCCGATCAGAGGATTGTGCGGCTCGTCCGGCTTCAGGATCCTTCCGCAGGGCAATACCCGCCCGCAGAGCTTCTGGCCATGCACAGGGTGGACGAGGTCGTGGTCACCGGCGCGCGTGTCCGTCCGACCGTGTCTCTCGACGTCGCGCCCCCGCCCGTGCGGACGGAGGCGCGTGTTCTCGTCACCTTCGAGATCGAGTGATCAGCGGGCGATGTCGTAGACGCCGGTGATGTCGATCCGGATCGTCAGCTCACCGGCGGCGACCGGTGTGCTGGCGTCCTCGCGCATCGCCATGGCGCGGACGGCGAAGATCGGTTGGGGCTCGGGCGAATAGCCGCCGCCTTCGCTCAGGTTGCGGATGCCCGAGAGCTGAACGTTCAGCGCCTGGGCGTACAGCTGAGCCTTGGCCTGCAGAGCCCGCACCGCCATCTGGCGCGCCTGGTTCTCGGCTGCGGTCGGATCCTTCAGGCCGAAGCTGATGCCGTCGATCTGGTTGACCCCGGCGGCGACCACGGCGTCGGCGGTGGTCCCGACCTTGGTCAGGTCGTTGATGACCACCGTCACCCGGTTCACGGCCTGATAGCCGCGCAGCTTGGGCGGTTCGTTCTGCACATAGTCATATTGCGCCGACAGGTTCAGGCCCGAGGTCTGGACGTCGCGCTCGGCAATCCCGGCGCGGCGCAGGGCGGCCATGACCTCGGTCATCCGGCTCGCATTGTCGCGCATGGCCTGCTGGGCCGTGGGGGCCTCGGTCTGGACGCCGAAGCTGATGGTGGCCATGTCCGGCGCGGCCTTGACCTCGCCATGAGCCGACAGGTTCAGCGACGGTGCGGGCTGCATCATCTGCACCGGCTGGGCGGTCTGGGCCATCGCCGGCGCCGTCGCGCTCAGGGCGACCGCCGCCGTCAGGGCGCTGCCCAGCATCAGGGATTTGAACGCGCTTTTCATGGGGGGTAGTCTCCGTAGAACGATCCCGACCGACGGGTTCGTCGATCCATGGCCGCAACCTTGGCCTTTTATGCCTGAACCAACGCCCGCGCTTCCATGTCGGTTTCCGTTCATCTTTGTGAATTCGCTGAAACATGCCGTCTGAGACCGCGCCTCTTGGCAAGCCGCATCCGCGCCTGCTAGGCGGTTCCTCCCGCCGCGCCGCGCCTTGGTCGCACGTCCTGGGGGCCTGTAGCTCAATGGTTAGAGCCGACCGCTCATAACGGTCTGGTTGGGGGTTCGAGTCCCTCCGGGCCTACCACTTCCGCCGACGCTGCGGCTTATCCCCGTCTTCCGTCGTTCTCTACGGCCCTGAGCGGCGATGGCCGTTAATCCCTTGTCCAGATCTTCCACCCACGTTCACACACAGGCTGTGAATACTTGCTGTGTTCTATGTATGTTCTGCTGTGCGGGTCGTGATTAGCCCGTCACACGTCAAGACATGGTTAAGTATCGTTACCCATCCCATTGAGACCCATTTCATCCCATGCTATCCCATTCCCATGATTTGGGGCTGAGAGGCGGGCGCGTCGGGCGTTCGTCAGGGCATCTAGGGGCGGGCCGAAGGGCTCGATGGACAGGGCGTGTTTCTCTCGACCTACGAGAAACAATTGGACGGCAAGCGCCGTCTCCTGATCCCTAACGATTTCCGCACGGCCGAAAATGGCGCCGCCGGCGGCGTGTTCATCTTTCCCTCCATCGAAGCGGACTGTCTGGAAGCAGGCGGCGACCGCCTGTTCGCCGTCTATGCCGAGATGATCGAGTCCCTGCCGTTCGGTTCCGAAGAGCGTTCGGCGCTGGAGTGGCAGGTGATGGGCGAGCAGGTGCGCCTGGCCTATGATTCCGGCGGCCGCATCACCCTGCCGGAAGGCCTGTGCGCCGAGGCGGGGCTGGAAGACACGGTCGTCATCGTCGGGCTGAACGACCGGTTCCAGATCTGGTCGCGCGAGAAATGGGCGGCCCGTCGCGCCGAGCAACGCGCCCTGGCCAAGGCCGGCATGGCCCAGATCGGCGCCCTGAAGCTGGCGGCGCAGATGAAGCTGGCGGGGGGCGGATCGTGACCGACGCCCCCCACAATGCACCCCACGCTCCCGTCCTGTTGGCCGAGGTGATCGAGGCGTTGAGCCCCGGTCCCGGCGATGTCGTGATCGACGCCACCTTCGGCGCAGGCGGCTACACCCGCGCTATCCTCGCGACCGGCGCCCAGGTCATCGGCCTGGATCGCGATCCGACGGTTCAGCCGCACGCCGATGCGGTCGCCAAGGACTTCCCTCGTCAGTTCCAACTGATCCGCACGCCCTTCTCGGGTCTGGCGGGCGCCTTCGCCGAAAGCGGCAAGGCCAAGCTGGACGGCGCCGTCTTCGACATCGGCGTTTCGTCGATGCAACTGGATCAGGCCGAGCGCGGCTTTTCCTTCATGCGCGACGGGCCGCTGGACATGCGGATGTCTGATGAAGGCGACACAGCCGCCGATCTCGTCAACGGCTGGGACCACGGTCCCCTGGCCCACATCTTCAAACTGTACGGCGAAGAACGCCAGTCGGGCCGCGTCGCCACCGCCATCCTGCGCCGCCGGGTCGAACGGCCGTTCACCCGCACCCTGGATCTGGCCGAGGTGGTCGAAAAGGCGCTGGGCGGGCGTCGCGGCGCGCCCATCCATCCGGCGACACGCGTGTTTCAGGCCCTGCGCATCGCGGTGAACGACGAGCTGGGCGAGCTGGAGCGCGGGCTGGAGGCGGCCGAAGCGAGCCTGGCGCCGGGCGGCCGTCTGGCGGTCGTCACCTTCCATTCGCTGGAAGACCGGATCGTCAAGAACTTCCTAACCGAGCGGACCGGCAACGCTCCGGCCGGATCGCGCCACGCCCCGATCGCGATCGATCCGCGCAAGCCCAGTTTCACCCTTCAGTTCAAGGGCGCGCGCGAGGCGGGCGACGATGAACGGTCGATCAATCCGCGCGCGCGCTCGGCCAAGCTGCGCGCCGCGGTCCGCACCGAGGCGCCGGCCTGGGCCTCGACGTCGGGGAGGGCTGCGGCATGACCACGGCGCCCTTCTTCGACTATTCGCGCAACGCCCTGCAGCGGTTGTTCGACTGGAAGGTCCGCGGCGTCCGCTGGATCGAGATCATCGGCGTGGCCCTGGTCGCGGTGATGATCGTCTCGGTCTATGCGGCCAAGGCGGCGGCGGCGCGCGAAAGCAGCCGCATCGCCCAGCTGGAACAGGACATTCGCGAAAACGGCCAGCGGGTCCGCCTGCTGCGCGCCGAGGTCGCCCGTCTGGAGCAGCCGGCGCGACTGGAGAACCTGTCGCGTCAGATCGGCCTGGCCCCGGTCGAGGTCCATCGTCAGGCCCAGGAGGCCCAGCTTCCCCAGCTGAAGGCGGCGCCCCGATCGGCGGCCCAGCCCGCGCCTCAGGCCGCTTCTGGGGCTGCGCCTGTCGTCGAAGCCGCTCCGGCGGATGTCGTCGTCGCCGCGCCGGGAGCGCAACGATGAGCGTCCAGGATCACCGCTATCACCGGCCCGCGCCGGGCGTGGACCTGCAGGGGCGGCTCTCGCCCTTTTGGCGAGGGTTGTCGGAACTGGTCTGGCGTCTGGAGCATGGGTTCGAGCGAGCCCGCGCCGACGCCCGGCCGGAAGAAGACACTCGCGTTCGCATCTTCCTGATCCTGATCGTCTTTTCCTGCGTCTTCGCCGGCCTCGCCATCGGCGCCTCCTACAAGGCCCTGTTCGGCGAGGCGGGCGGTCGCTGGGCCGGCGTCAATCCGAACGCGCTGGTGCGCGGCGACCTGACCGATCGCAACGGCGAGCTGCTGGCGACCAACATCGTTCACTATGGCCTCTATCTGGACCCGGCCGAGATCTGGGATCGCGACCTGGCCTTCCGTCAGTTGCGCCGCGCCCTGCCGCGCCTGCCTGCGGCGCGGCTGCACAAGGTGCTGGACGGGGATCGGCGCCTGATCGTCCTGACCGGGCTGACGCCTCAGGAAAAGGCGGCGGTTCACGACCTGGCTCTGGGCGGCGTGACCTTCGAGCCCGAGGATCGCCGCGCCTATCCGCTGGGAACCTCGGCTGTGCACCTGATCGGCGACGCCGACACGGGCGGGCAGGGGACCGCCGGCGCCGAACTGGCCTTCAACGACGAGATCCGCGCGGCGGGCCAGCGGGGCGAAAGCTTCCCCCTGTCCATCGACCTGCGGATCCAGGGCGTGGTTGAGAACGAGCTGGCCGCCGCCGCGATCCAGCATCAGGCCAAGGGCGCGGTCGCCATCGTCACCGACGTCCAGACCGGCGAGGTTCTGGGCATGGCCAGCTGGCCCAACTTCACCCAGGCCGACCGCCGCGCCGCGCCGGAAGGCGCGACCCTGAACCGCGCCGTCTCGGGCCACTATGAGATGGGGTCGGTGTTCAAGACCTTCACCGTCGCCGCCGGGCTCGACACCGGCCGGGCCGACATGAGCACCCTGTTCGACGCCTCCGAAGCCTTCCAGATCGGCGATCGCAAGATCAAGGACTTCCACGCCCAGAACCGGATCATGACGCTGGAGGAGGTCTACCTCCACTCGTCCAACATCGGCACCTCCCAGCTGGCGGTGCAGATGGGGCCGGACACGATGCGCGACTATTTCCGCCGTCTGGGCCTGCTGGACGCCGCCGGGATCGAGCTGAAGGAATCCGCGCGCCCGGTCCTGCCGCGTCGCTGGGACAACTCGACCCTGGCCTCCCTGTCGTTCGGCTATGGCATCATGATCACCCCGGCGCAGATGGTTCAGGCCATGGGCGCCCTGACCAACGGCGGGCGGATGGTGCCCCTGTCGTTGCGTCGCGGCGGCGCGCGGGGCGCCAAACCCCAGCAGATCGTCACCGAGGAGACCTCGCGCGCCGTTCTGGAACTCATGCGCGCCAATGTGGTCCGGGGCTCGGGCGGTTTCGCCGATGCGCCGGGCCTGCGGGTGGGCGGCAAGACGGGCTCGGCCAACAAGCTGGTCAACGGCCGCTATGATCCCAGCCATGCGCTGGGGTCCTTCGCCGCCGTCTTCCCGGTGGACGGGCCCCTCAACGGCAAACGCTACGCCGTCTTCGTTCTGATGGACGAGCCGGGGACCTATCCCAAGACCGGCGCCTATGTGGCCGCGCCCGCCGTGCGCAACATCGCCGACCGGATCGCCGGCTTCCTGGGCGTCGAGCGCCGCGCCGACCGCTGGCGCACGGCCACGGGCGAGAAGGTCGCGCAATACCAGGACGTGCAGGGGGACGGCCTGTGAGCGCGCTTCACCTGTCCGATCTGCTGCGCCGCGACCTGGCGTCCGACCCGATCATCACCGGCGTGACCTCCGACAGCCGCAAGGTCGCCCCGGGCGCCCTGTTCGTCGCCCTGCCGGGCACGGCGGCGGATGGCCGCGCCTTCATTCCCCAGGCCCTGGCCCAGGGGGCGGCCGCCGTTCTGGCACCGACCGATACGCCGGACAGCGCCGCGCCGGTGCTGGTGACGTCGGGCGACGTGCGCCGGGCCTACGCCATTGCGGCGCGCGGCTTCTACGGCGTCCAGCCCAAGACCTGCGTGGCGGTGACGGGCACCAACGGCAAGACCTCGGTCGCCGCCTTCTGCCGCCAGATCTGGGCTGGCCTGGGGCACAAGTCGGCCAGCATGGGCACCCTGGGCGTCGTCGGCCAGAAGGGCGACAAGACCTACGCCCTGACCGGCCCCGGCCTGACCAGCCCCGACGCCGCCGAGGCCGCCCGCCTGATGGCCGAGCTGGCCGCCAAGGACGTGACCCATGTGGCGGTCGAGGCCTCGTCCCACGGCATCGACCAGCGGCGTCTGGACGGCGTGGCGCTGAAAGCGGCGGCCTTCACCAACCTGACCCAGGACCATCTCGATTATCACGGCACGATGGAGGACTATCGCGCCGCCAAGCTGCGTCTGTTCGAGGCCCTGCTGCCGCGCGGGCGGACGGCGGTGCTGAACGCCGATTCCGACGCCTATTCCGCCTTCGCCGCCGCCTCGATTATGGCCGGACTGGGCGTGATGGGTGTGGGCGAGCGGGGGCGCGACCTGACGCTGATCGGCCGTCAGGCGACGCCGGAGGGGCAGCGCCTGACCCTGGACGTGCGCGGCGAGGTGCGCGACATCCTGCTGCCCCTGGCCGGCGCCTTCCAGGCCTCGAACGCCCTGGTGGCGGCGGGCCTGTGCATCGCGGCCGGCGACCGGCCTGATGAGGTGATCGGCGCTCTGGAAGGCCTGACCGGTGCGCAAGGCCGCCTGCAACGGATCGGCGGTGCCGAAACGCGAGGCGGCGAAGTCTATGTCGATTACGCCCATACGCCCGACGGGCTGGAGACGGTGTTGACAGCCCTGCGGCCCCACGCGACCGGCCGTCTGATCGTGGTCTTCGGCGCCGGCGGCGACCGGGATCGCGGCAAGCGGCCCTTGATGGGCGAGATCGCGGGCCGTCTGGCTGACGTCGCCATCGTCACCGACGACAATCCTCGCAGCGAAGACCCCGCCTCGATCCGCGCACAGGTCCGCGCGGGCTGCCCCGAAGGTGTCGAGATCGGCGACCGCCGCGCGGCCATCGAGGCGGCCATCGAAATGATGCGCGACGGGGATGTGGTGGTCATCGCCGGAAAAGGGCATGAACAGGGTCAGATCGTCGGCGGCGTCACCCACCCGTTCGACGACGCCACCGTTGCGTCCGAGGCCCTGTCGCTGAATGCCTGATCCATCCGCCCGCCCGCTCTGGACGGCCGCCGAAGTCGCCGCCGCCACGGGCGGCGTGCTGCACGGCGACGACCGCCCGATCACCGGCCTGACCTACAACAGCCGCGAGATCGTCCCCGGCGACCTGTTCCTGGCGCTGAAGGGCGCGCGCGACGGGCACGAGTTCGCCGCCTCCGCCTTCGCCGCCGGCGCCGCGACCGCCCTGGTCGAACACACGGTCGAGGGCGGCGCCCATGTGGTCGTGCCGGACACCCTGCACGGGCTGGAAGCCCTGGGTGTCGCCGCGCGCGAGCGCGCGCCTCATATCAAGCGCGGCGCCGTCACCGGCAGCGTCGGCAAGACCAGCGTGACCCAGGCCGTCAAGGCCGGCCTCGATCTGGCCGGGCCCGCCCATGCCTCGATCAAGAGCTACAACAACCATATCGGCGTGCCCCTGACCCTGGCCCGCATGCCGGTCGAGACCCGGCGCGCCGTGTTCGAGATCGGCATGAACGCTCCGGGCGAGATCGCTCCCCTGTCGAAGTTCGTCGCCCCCCACGCGGCCTGCGTCACTACTGTCGGCCCGGTCCACATCGAAGCCTTCGCCGACGGCGAGGCGGGCGTGGCGCGCGAGAAGGCCGCCATCTTCCAGGGGCTCGTCCCTGGCGGGACGGCGGTCGCGAACGGCGACGTGGCCTTCTCCGGCCTGTTGTGCGACGCGGCCAGGGCGGTTGGGGCGCGACTGGTCACCTTCGGGACCGACCCGGGCCATGACGCCCGCCTGCTGGATTTCCGCCCGGACGCCGAAGGGGCGACCGTCGCCGCCGAACTGTTCGGCCAGCCGCTGGAGTACCGCCTGGCCCAATCCGGCGCCCACTGGGGGCTGAACAGCCTGTGCGTCCTCTTGATGCTGGACGCCCTCGACGTCGAACTGGACACGGGGCTTCAGGCCCTGGCCGAGTTCCAGCCTCTCGCGGGCCGGGGCCAGACCCGCACCGTCGCCATCCCCGGCGGCGGCTTCACCCTGATCGACGAGAGCTACAACGCCAACCCCCTGTCGATGACCGCCGGGTTCAAGAGCCTGGGCGCCCGCCCCACGACCGGCCGCCGGATCGTGGTCCTGACCGACATGCTGGAGCTGGGTGACCAGAGCCGCGCCCTGCACGAAGGCCTGGCCCAGCCGATCGAGGCCGCCGGTCTGGATCTGGTCCACGCGGCGGGCCCCGAGATGCGTCATCTGTACGAGGCCCTGCCGGCCTCGCGGCGCGGCCTGTGGCGCGAAACCGCCGCCGAACTCGCCGCCGAGGCGTCCATGCTGGCGGCGGCCGGCGATATCGTCATGGTCAAGGGCTCGAACGGATCCAAGGCGTCCCTGGTCGCCAAGGCCCTGGCCGAGCTGCAAACCGCCCCTTCAAGCCCTGACACGCCGCCCGCGACCCGATAGAGACCCCCGCATGTTCTATCTTCTGTATCTCTATTACGCCGACGTCGCGCATCAGTACCCGCTGCTGAACCTGATCCAGTATCAGACCGTCCGCACCGCCCTGGCCCTGGCCACGGCGGCCATCGTCGCGGCGGCCATGGGCAGCCGCTTCATCAACTGGATCCGCGCCAAACAGGGCAAGGGCCAGCCGATCCGCGACGACGGCCCGGTCTCCCACCTGTCCAAGGTCGGCACCCCCACCATGGGCGGGCTGATGATCCTGGCCGGCATCGGCGTGGCGGTCTTCCTGTGGGGCGACCTGACCAACCCCTATATCTGGATCGTCTCGGGCGTGACGGCGGCCTTCGGGGTGCTGGGCTTCATCGACGACTACGCCAAGGTGACGAAACAGACCTCGGCCGGCCTGACCTCGAAACAGAAACTGCTGGCCCAGACGGTGGTGGCGGTGATCGCCGGGGTGCTGACCGTGCTGTGGATGACGGCCTCGCCGACCTCGCCGGGGCTTGAGACCTCGATCGCCTTCCCCTTCTTCAAGGCCGTGCTGCTGAACATCGGCTGGTTCTATGTGGCCTTCGCCGCCTTCACCATCGTCGGCTTCTCCAACGCCGTGAACCTGACCGACGGTCTGGACGGGCTGGCGACCGTGCCGGTGATGATGGCGGCGGGGGCGTTCGGGGTGATCTCCTACCTGGCCGGCAACTTCGTCTTCGCCCAGTATCTGCAGGTCCACCATGTGCCCGGCGCCGGTGAACTGGCCATCTTCTGCGCCGCCATGATCGGCGGGGGCGCGGGCTTCCTCTGGTACAACGCCCCTCCCGCCAAGATTTTCATGGGCGACACCGGGTCGCTGGCCCTCGGCGGCGCCCTGGGCGCCATCGCGGTCACCACCAAGCACGAACTGGTGCTGGGCATCGTCGGCGGCCTGTTCGTGATGGAGGCCGCCTCGGTCATGATCCAGGTCGGCTATTACAAGCTGACCAAGAAGCGCATCTTCCTGATGGCCCCGATCCACCACCATTTCGAGAAGATGGGCTGGCCGGAATCGACCGTCGTCATCCGCTTCTGGATCATCGCCGGCGCCCTGGCCCTGATCGGCCTGTCGACGCTGAAGCTGCGGTGAGCCGGCTCCCCCATCCTTCGTCATCCTCGGGCTTGACCCGAGCTTCGTCATCCTCGGGCTTGACCCGAGGATCGGGCGCCGGGCGGACTGTGCGCCTAGACGTTCGCACCAGCGGCGGATCCTCCGATCCTCGGGTCGAGCCCGAGGATGACGGGGGGCGGAAATGATCCCCGTTCCCGGCTATGAGGGCAGGCGGGTCGCGGTCTTCGGCCTGGGACGGTCGGGGATCACGGCCGCGCGCGCGCTGAAGGCCGGGGGCGCGATCCCTGTCCTGTGGGACGACGGCGTCTCGGGCCGGCTTCAAGCCCAGGCCGAGGGCTTCGTCGTCGAGGATCTGACGACCGCCGACTGGTCCGGCTTCGCCGCCCTGGTCCTGTCGCCCGGCGCCCCCCTGACCCATCCCAAACCGCACTGGACCGTGGACAAGGCGCGCGAGGCCGGCGTGCCGGTCGTCGGCGACATCGAACTGTTCGCCCGAGCCATCGCCGTCCTGCCGCAGGGGCAGCGGCCGAAGGTGGTGGCGATCACCGGCACCAACGGCAAGTCCACGACGACCGCCCTGATCGGCTGGGTGCTGCAACAGGCGGGCCTGACCGTCTATGTCGGCGGCAATATCGGCATCGGCGTCCTGGCCCTGCCGGAGCCGACGCCGGGCGCCGTCTATGTGATCGAGGTCTCCAGCTATCAGCTCGATCTGACGACCGGCTTCGCGCCGGACGTGGCGATCCTGACCAATGTCTCGCCCGACCACCTGGACCGGCATGGCGGGATGGAGGGCTATGTCGCGGCGAAGCGGCGGATCTTCGCCGCCCAGGGACCGGAAGCCGTGGCCCTGGTCGGAGTGGACGAAGACTGGGGGCAGGAGGTCGTGGAAACGCTCTCCGACGGCCGCCGCGCCATCACCCGCATCTCCACCCTTCCTTCTCCCCTTGCGGGAGAAGGTGGCTCGCGAAGCGAGACGGATGAGGGGTCGCTCCAGCGCTTGCCGTCCTCCGTCGTCGAGGCTGAACCAACCCCTCTTCCGAGCCCTTCGGGCCCACCTTCTCCCGCAAGGGGAGAAGGCTATGTGGCGCGAGCCGGGCAGATATTCCGTGATGGGGCGTTGATCGCCGACCTCTCCGCCGCCCGCTCTCTCCCCGGCCGCCATAACGCCCAGAACGCCGCCTTCGCCTATGCCGCCGCCCGCGCCCTGGGCGTGTCGCATGACGCCGCCGTCAAAGGCCTGCTGACCTTCCCCGGCCTGGCCCACCGCATGGAGGCCGTCGGCCATATCGGCCCGGTCCGCTTCATCAATGACTCCAAGGCCACCAACGCCGACGCCGCGCGTCAGGCCCTGGCCTCCTACCCCGCCGTCTTCTGGATCGCGGGCGGCAAGCCCAAAGACGGCGGCATCGACGACCTGACCGACCTCTTCCCGCGCGTGGCCAAGGCCTATCTGATCGGAGACGCCGCAGAGTCGTTCGCCACGACCTTGCGCGAGACCCCCCACGTCATCTCAAAGACCATGGACGCCGCCGTCGCCGCAGCCGCCGCCGACGCCCAGGCTGCGGGCGGCGACCAGATCGTGCTACTGTCGCCCGCCTGCGCCAGTTTCGACCAGTACCCCGACTTCGAGGTGCGGGGCGAGGCGTTCCGCGCCGTCGTGCTGGCTCTCGGCGCAACCCCGGAGACAGCCCGATGAGCGCCTCCTACACCCCCGCCTTCTCCCGCAACGACCAGAGCCCGGTCGCCCAGTGGTTCTGGACCGTGGATCGCGGCCTGCTCGGCGCGGCCCTGGCGCTGATGGGGCTGGGCGTGGCGCTGAGTTTCGCCTCCAGCCCGGCCGCCATCCTGGCCGATGAATCCATCACCGACCCCTTCCACTATTCCTGGCGGATGATGGTCTTCTCGGGCCTGGGCCTGACCCTGATGCTGACCAGTTCGCTGCTGTCGCCGCGCGGGGTGCGCCGCATCGCCGTCCTGGCCCTCTTCGGCGCCATCCTCGTGATGATGGCCCTGCCGTTTATCGGCGACACGGTGAAGGGCGCCGCGCGCTGGGTCAATTTCGGCCCCTTCAGCCTGCAACCGTCCGAGTTCGCCAAGCCCGGCCTGATCGTCTTCGCCGCCTGGATGTTCGCCGAGGCGCAGAAGGGGCAGGGGGTGCCCGGCGTCACCATCGCCTTCGGCTTCTACGCCCTGACCGTATGCCTGCTGCTGATCCAGCCGGACATCGGTCAGACCCTGCTGATCACCACCACCTTCATGGCCGTCTTCTTCATGGCCGGGGTGCCGTTCAAATGGATGGCGGTCCTGGCCAGCGCCGGCATGGCGGGTCTGGTGTCGCTCTATTTCGTCTTCGGCCACATGCGCGACCGCCTCAGCCGCTTCTTCTCGCCCGAGACCACCGACACCCATCAGATCGACGCCGCCTCGGAAGCCATTCGCGCCGGCGGCCTGGTCGGACGCGGCGTGGGCGAGGGGGTGATGAAACGTCACGTCCCCGATCTGCACACCGACTTCATCTATTCGGTCGGCGCCGAGGAGTTCGGCCTGGTGCTCAGCCTGACCATGATCGGCCTGTACGCCTTCATCGTGGTGCGCGGCATGCGCCGGGCCATGAAGCTGACCGACCCGTTCGAGCAGACGGCGGCGGCGGGTCTGTTCATGCTGATCGGGCTTCAGGCCTGTATCAATGTGGCGGTGAACCTGAACCTGATCCCGACCAAGGGCATGACCCTGCCCTTCATCAGTTACGGCGGTTCGTCCATGCTGGCCATGGGCCTGACCATGGGCTTCGCCCTGGCCCTGACGCGTCGTCGGCCGGGGGCGTATGAGCCGGGCGCCAGCCTGGCGCGGCCGGGGCGGCGGTTGCTGTAACGCGCTTTCTCTTCTTTCGTCATTCCGGGCGAAGCGCAGCGGAGACCCGGAACCCAGCGGCGGGCGCGAGCGCGAACCTGTTGCAGACGAGGGGCCAAACATCGAGCGGCGTACGCATCGCCTTCGGCGCCGCTGGGTCCCCCGGTCTGCGCCGCGAAGGCGCGGCTTGCCGAAGGATGACGAAAGAGGGGGAGTGCGAACGCGCACAATCTGCATCGCAAATGTCAGCTTTATCAAGGCGCTGACCACGCCGACTCCTCTTCTGCCTACCACCCCCGACAATCGTGCCATCCTGTCGCCTTCGGAGGATGAGGATAAAAGGCGTGGCTTTAATGAGTGCAGATCGTACGTGGCGCTTTTGGCGCTTTGGCGCTTTGTCACCCTGTTTTCGTGCCACGCCCCCCGTGTCCCTGCGGCCAATTGAGACTATGCAGACACAGCCTTTCGGAGACCGCCCCTGATGTCCAAACTCTGCGTCGTCGCCGCCGGTGGAACCGGCGGACACATGTTCCCGGCCGAGGCCCTGGCGCGGGAACTGGCCGCGCGCGGCTGGCGCGTGGTGCTGGCGACCGATCATCGCGGCGAGCAATACGCCCACGCCTTCCCGGCAGAGGAACGGCTGGCCCTGGATGCGGCGACCGGCTCCGGGCCGCTGGGTCTGGTCAAGGCGGGCGTCGCCATCTTCAAGGGGGTGATGCAGGCGCGCGAGGCTTTCGACCGGCTGGGTGCGGACGTAGTCGTCGGCTTCGGCGGCTATCCGTCGGCCCCGGCCCTGGTGGCGGCGGTGACGTCGCAACGCCCGACCGTCATCCATGAGCAGAACGCGGTCCTGGGCCGCACCAACCGCATCCTGGCCCCCTATGTCGGCGAGGTCGCCTCGTCCTTCCCGACGCTGGAGCGGGCGCCGGCCAAGGTGCAGGGCCGGTCGCACGTAGTCGGCTCGCCCGTGCGCGCCGAGATCCGCACCCTGTTCGACCGCCCCTATGCCGCTCCGGTCGAGGGCGGTCCGATCCATGTCCTGGTGACCGGCGGCAGCCAGGGCGCCCGCATCCTGTCCGAGACCACGCCTCGCGCCCTGGCGGCTCTGCCCGAGGCCCTGCGCCGTCGCCTGAAGGTGCAGCAGCAGTCGCGGCCCGAGACGTTGGAGACCGCCCGCCAGATCTATCTGGAAGCCGGGATCGAGGCCGAGGTCGCGCCCTTCTTCCGCGACATGGCCGAACGCCTGTCCAAGGCGCATCTGATCGTCGGCCGTTCCGGCGCCTCGACCTGCGCCGAACTGGCGGTCGCGGCCCTGCCGTCGGTGCTGATCCCGCTGAAGATCGCCATGGACGACCACCAGCGCCTGAACGCCAAGGCGCTGGTCGACGCCGGGGCGGCGGAGATGGTGCTGGAAGACGACCTGACGGTTCAGGGCCTGACCGCGACCCTGGACGCCCTGCTGTCGGACCCCGCCCGCCTGTCGTCCATGTCGGCGGCGGCCCGCTCGGTCGCCATACCCGACGCCGCCGAACGCCTGGCCGATCTGGTGGAGGCGACGGCGGGAAAGGGTCAACCGCAACGGACCTGATGCGTTAGGAAGCCCATGCCTCCCGAAATCATCGCCGTCACCCGACAGATCCGCGCCCTGTGGAGCCAGTTCGACTGGCTGCCCGAATGGGCGGTCATCGGTCTGGTCCTGCTGGTCTTCGTCGGCGGAGGCTGGCTGACGCACAAGATCGTCTTCGCCATTCTGCGCCGGCTCGTGAAGAACAAGGACGTCTTCTGGCGCGGGGCGGTCGAACGCGCGCGGGTCAAGCTGCGGGTCCTGATCATCATCATCGGCATCGGCATCGGCGTGACGGTCTCGCCGATGGACCCCGGTCCGTCCCAGGACATCCGCAACATCCTGCAGTTCCTGTTCGTCCTGACCCTGGGCTGGCTGGCCTCGGGCCTGCTGGACATGTGGTCGGTGATGCACCTGAAGCGGTACAATATCGCCGTCGAAGACAATCTGCTGGCCCGCAAACATCTGACCCAGACCCGCATTCTGCAGCGGGTGGCCAAGGTGCTGTTGTTCATCGTCACGGTCGGTCTGGCCCTGATGACCATCGCCGGCTTCCGCCAGTGGGGCGTCAGCCTGCTGGCCTCGGCCGGGGTGGTGGGCATCATCGCCGGCCTGGCCTTGCAGCCGATCCTGACGAACATGGTCGCCGGCATCCAGATCGCCCTGACCCAGCCGATCCGCCTGGACGACGCCGTCATCGTCGAGAACGAGTGGGGCAATGTCGAGGAGATCACCGCCACCTATGTGGTGGTCAAGCTGTGGGACTGGCGGCGGATGGTCCTGCCCCTGTCCTATTTCATCACGACGCCCTTCCAGAACTGGACCCGCGAGAACGCCCGCCTGATCGGCACCGCCTTCTTCTACGTCGATTATGAAGCCCCGATCGACCGGCTGCGCGAAGCCTTCGAGGGCATCGTCAAGGGCTCGAAACTGTGGGACGGCGATGTCCAGGTGATGCAGGTGACAGACATCACCGAACGGGTGCTTCAGGTCCGCTGCCTGGCCAGCGCCCGCTCGGCCCCGGTCGCCTTCGACCTGCGCTGCGAGATCCGCGAGAAGCTGATGGCCTTCATGCGCGACGAATGCCGCGAAGCCCTGCCGCGCGACCGCCTGGAATGGCCGCAGGGGGAGGACAAGCCCGTCAGTCCGACAGCGCCGCTTGGCCCCGACGGATTGCTTCGTCCAGCCTGATTGGCGCGAGAGCAGGACTATGCCCGCACGCCACAGCCAGCAGTTCCACCGCATCTCCGCCAGCCGCCGCCGCATAGGCCGGGGCGGGGTCTGGCGTCGCGGGGCCTTCCGTCCCATCCTCCTTCAAGGACGAGAAGTCGAGCCGATCCGCCGTGTGCGCCCGACAGTCGAAGGCCCAGCGGGACCAGCCGCCGACATAGGTCACATCCCCGACCTTGAACCCCGCCTCGGTCACCTGAAGCTCGCGCATCCGGGCCGTATCGCCCTCCCGTTCGATGGAGGCCACATCGGCATAGACGGCGAACCGGCCGACGCCGGTGTCAACCAGTTGGGGGTCGGCGAGCGCGAGCAGCAGGGCGATCATGCGACCAGTTTCTCCGCCTGGTGCAGATCCACGCTGACCAACTGGCTCATCCCCCGCTCGGGCATGGTGACCCCGTACAGCCGGTCCATCCGGCTCATGGTCACCGGGTTGTGGGTGATGACGATGAATCGGGTGTCGGTGCGCCTGCGCATCTCATGCAGCATCCGGCAGAAGCGGTCCACGTTTGCGTCGTCCAGCGGGGCGTCCACCTCGTCCAGCACGCAGACGGGGGCGGGGTTGGCCAGGAAGACGCCGAAGATCAGGGCCGCCGCCGTCAGGGCCTGTTCGCCGCCCGACATCAGGCTCATGACCGATAGCCGCTTGCCGGGCGGGCAGGCGTAGATCTCGAGCCCGGCTTCCAGCGGATCGTCGCTCTCGACCAGTTTCAGCTCGGCCTGGCCGCCGTCGAACAGGGCTTCGAACAGGGCCTTGAAGTTGGCGTTGATCACATCGAAGGCGGCGATCAGCCGCTCGCGGCCCTCGGCATTCAGTTCGTCGATGCCGTCGCGCAGCTTGGCGATGGCCTGGGTCAGGTCGATCCGTTCCGACTTCATACTGTTCAGCCGGTCGCCATATTCGGTCGCCTCGTCCTCGGCGCGCAGGTTGACGGCGCCCAGGGCCTCGCGCTCGCGCTCCAGCCCGTAAAGCAGGCTCTCTGCCCCGGCGGCGTCGGGCGGCCGGGCAACGGCCTCGTCGGTCAGTTTGCGGGCCAGATCCTCCGGCGACATCTGCGCCGTCTCGCGCAAGGTCGCCTCGGCTTCGGTCAGCTTCTCGGCTGCAGCCTCGGCGCGGGCGGCCAGACCGGCGCGGGCTTCGCGGGCCTGGGATGCGGCGGCGTCGGCGGCGCGAGCGGTGCGGTCAGCTTCGGTCGCGGCGGTCTCGGCGGTGGCCATGGCGTCGGACGAGGCCTGTTTGCGCTGTTCGGCGGCGGTCAGTGCATCCAGCAGCTTGCTGCGCTGCTCGGCGAAGCCTTGGGGCGCCACCTCGGCCTGTTTCAGCTGGGCGGCGGTGCGCTCGGCGTCCTTGGCCAGGGCGGAGACGCGGGCGCCGCTGTCCTTGGATCGGGCGATCCAGCCGTCGCGGGCGCGGCTCAGACTGCCCAGGCGCTGTTCGCGGCCCTGGCGGTCGCGGGCCTCGGCGTCGCGGTCTGACCGGGCGGTCTGGGCGGCGATTCGAGCCGCGTCGGCGGCGGAGCGGGCGGCGGACAGATCGTCCCGCAGACCGGCCAAGGTCTCAGACGGCGCCTCGACCGTCTGGGCGGCGGCCAGTGCGGCGTCAGCTTCGGCCACCTCGGCGGCCAAGCGGGCCAAAGCCTCGTCCAACGCCTGGGCGCGGGCCTCGCGGCGGGTCTGGTCGCGCATCAGGCTTTCGACGCGGTCGCGGCCGGCGGTGACGGCCTTGTCGAGGGCGAAGGGCTTCAGGCGGGCGGTCTTGACCGCCTCCTCGGCCGCGCGGAAGGCCTCGGCCGTGGCCTTCTGCTGGGCCTGCGCCTGCTCCAGCGCCGGCTTGCCCTTGTCGATCTCGGCTTCCAGCTCGGCCAGCCGGGTGCGTTGGGCCAGGCGGACGGCGGCGGGGCGGGGAGCTTCGGCGCGGCTGACGAAGCCGTCCCAGCGGTACAGGTCGCCCTCGGGCGTCGCCAGACGGGCGCCGACGGGCAGGGTTCGGGCCAGGTCGGCCGCCTGGGCGCGGGGGGCGACGCCACACAGGGCCAGGCGGGCGGCGAGTTGTTCGGGGGCCTGGACATGATCGGACAGAGGTTCGACTCCGGCGGGCCAGACCGGCGGGCGGGGCTCGGCGCCGGCCCAGTAGGCGGCGGCGCGGGCGTCCAGCGCCGCGTCCAGGTCTTCGCCCAGGGCGGCGGCGAGGGCGGCCTCATAGCCCCGGTCGGCGCGGACCTTGTCGAGGGCGGGAGGATGGTCGCGCTTGCCGCCGACCAGCAGCTGGGCCAGGCCGCGCGCCTCGGTCTGGAGCCGGCCCAGCCGATCCTCGGCGGCGCGGGCGGCGGTGCGGGCCTCTTGCTCGGCGCGCGCCAGGTCGCCGCGTTTGGCTTCGGCCGTCTCGACGGCTTCGCGGGCGGCGGTCAGTTCGGTCTGGGCCGTCGCGAGCGTTTGGCGGGCGGTCTCAAGCTCGGGCGTCTCCAGCGGCCCAAGGGCTTCGCGTTCGCGCTGGGCCTGATCTCGCTGTGCGACGACGCGGGACAGGCGGGCCTCGGCGTCGCGGCGGCGGGCGGCTTCGGCGTTGGCGCGGGCCTCGACGGCGGCCAGGGTTCCGGCCAGGCGTTCGACTTCGGCGTCGGCGGCCTTGCGGGCCTCCTCGGCGGCAGCCAGGGCCTTGTCCAGTTCGGGGCCGCGTTCGGGGGCGGCGGCGATCTCGGCCTGGAGGCGGGTCAGTTCGTGGTCCAGCCGGTCCAGTTCGCGCCGGGCGTCGGCGGCCATATTGGTCTCGCGCTCGACGTCGGCGGCGATGCGGGCGGCCTCGGCCTTGAGGCGATCCACCTCGGCGCGGGCGGCCTGTTCGGCCATGTCGAGGCGGTCGCGCTCCAGGCTGGCGCGGTGCAGCAGGGCCGAGGCGACGGCGTCTTCCTCCCGCGCCGGCTTCAGGGCTTCCTGGGCGGCGAGGGCGGCGGTCTGGGCCGCGGCCGCTGCGGTCGTGGTGTCGGCCACGGCGCGGTCGGCGTCGCGCAGCTCCTGAGCGGCAGCCTCGGCGGCGAGCTGGGCGTCGTTCCAGCGGGCGTAGAGCAGGGCGGCCTGGAGGGCGCGGATCTCGGCGGAGATCTTTTTGTATTTCTCGGCCTGGCGCGCCTCGCGCCTCAGCCGGTTCAGCGCCGTCTCTAGCTCGCGGCCGATGTCGTCGAGGCGTTCGAGGTTGGTCTCGGCCGCCTTCAAGCGCAGTTCGGCCTCGTGACGGCGGGTGTGCAGGCCGGCGACGCCGCCTGCTTCTTCCAGGATGCGACGGCGGTTCTGGGGCTTGGCGGCGATCAGTTCGCTGATCTGACCCTGACGCACCAGGGCGGGGGAGTTGGCGCCGGTCGAGGCGTCGGCGAACAGCAGCTGGACGTCGCGGGCGCGGACCTCTTTGCCATTGATCCGGTAGGTCGAGCCCTGGCCCCGGTCGATGCGGCGCGAGACCTCCAGCACCGGACTGTCGGTGAAGGGCTGGGGCGCGCGCCGCTGGGCGTTGTCGATGGTCAGCTGGACTTCGGCATGGCTGCGCGGAGGACGGCCCGAGGCGCCGGCGAAGATGACGTCGTCCATGCCCTGGCCGCGCATGGCCTTGGCGGAGTTTGCGCCCATGACCCAGCGCAGGCTTTCAAGGACGTTGGATTTGCCGCAGCCGTTGGGGCCGACGATGCCGGTCAAGCCGGATTCGATATGCACTTCCGCCGCATCGACGAACGACTTGAAGCCGACGAGCCGGAGGCGCTGAAACTGCATCGGTCCTGGCGTTTACCGGCGCAGCAGCGGATCGACGGCGGCCGACAGGGCCTCCAGCGTGTGTTCGGCGACGGGCTTGCCGTTGACGAAGAAGCTGGGCGTGCCCGCCACGCCTGCCTGTTGCGCCCCTTCTATCTGAGCTTGAAGCGCCGCGCCGGTGGCGGGGTCGCTGAGGCAGGTCTCGATCTGTTCGCGCGTCTTGCCGCTGGCGGCGACGCCGGCGTCGAACCAGGGCTTGGCGCCGGTGGTCCGCAGATTGGCTTGGTCGCGCATGAAGACCTCGGCCACGTCGAAATAGCGGCCGGGCGCGGCGCAGATGGCCACGGCGGCGGCGGCGGCGGCGACATTGGCCGGGGCGGTCGGCAGGTTGCGATGCACCAGCCGGACCTTGCCCGTGTCGATGTATTTGGCCTTGAAGGCCGGGAGGACCTCGTTGTGGAAGTCGGCGCAGTGCGAGCAGGTGAAGCTGGCGTATTCGATCACGGTCACCGGCGCGTCGGCCCGACCCAGCACATGGTCCTGGGCCGTCACGGGCGGCGGGGGCTCGGCGGCGAAGGCCGGCCCCGCCAGGGCGGCGGTCAGGAGGGCGAAGGTGAGGACAGCGCGCCGGATCATGGCTTATTTCGCCAGTTCGGCGTCGATGGCCGTGGACAGGTCGGCCAAGCTTGCGCCTTCGCCGCCCGGGGTGATGACCTGGGTGTCGTTGACATAGAAGGCCGGGGTGCCGGTCACGCCCTGGGCCTGGGCGGCCTGGACGCGCTTCTCCATGGCGGCGACGGCGTCCTTGTCGGTGACGCAGTCGTTGAACTGTTGCTCGGACATGCCGGCGGCCTGGGCCGTGCGCAGCAGCCAGTCGCGCGGCGAGGAGGTCAGCATCTCCTGCTGGGTGGCCATCAGCTGGTGGACGACGTCGAAATACTTGTCCGAGCCGGCGCAGCGGGCGACCAGGAAGCCGGCGGTGGCGGCGTCGACCGGCGGGGTCGGCAGTTCGCGGAAGACGTAGCGGACCTTGTTGGTGTCGACGTATTTGGCCTTGAACGCCGGCCAGGTGTTCTTCTGCCACAGGGCGCAGTGGGGGCAGGTGACCGAGGCGTATTCGACCACGGTGACCTTGGCGCCTTCCGGAGCGCCCAAGCCCATATCGCCCTCGGCCGCGCCCTTGGAGCCGCCGCCGCAAGCGGCCAGGGCCATGGTCGCCATGGCGGCGCCGGTGATGGCCGCACGGCGGCTCATGCGGGCGAAGCGGGTTTCGAAGTTGGCCATGAGACTTCCTTGGTCGGAGCGTTGCCGGATGATCGCGCGATTCTCTCGGAACCACGGAACCCTAGATTAGTCGAGACTGGGTGCGGCTTTTTCCGGGCCGCGACTGTCTGATAACGCGAAGTACGCGGCGATCAAAGATCGTTGCTCGCGGGTCGCTTAGGTCGTTTCCTGTCACGATGGAGCGTAAAATCGATAAGGGTCGATCCGATCGAGACGATGAGGGCGAAGATGACGCCTGCGGGGGCCTTGTCCATCAGGGTCGTGTCGAGCGGGATGAGGATGGCTGCGACGGTAAAGCCCAGTCCGGCGCCCAGGAATGAGCCGACAAAAACCCTGAACCAATAGGTCTTTCGATTCTTGCCCTGCCGATCCATCAGCCCATTTCCCTCGCCTGGGGCGAAGAAGGTTTCCGCGGCGAAGATTTGTCAATCGCGGTCGTTCGAACGCGACAGGGTGGCGCGGCCCAGGCGGGCGAGGGCGGCGCGGAGTTCGTCGGGGGCGTCGGCGATGGAGGCGGTCAGATCGGCCTCGGCCTGGGCGGCCAGGGGCGGGGGTTTGACGGCGCGCTTGGGCCGGGCGGCGGCCTCGGTCAAGGGTTTGATCGGGCCCTGGGCGATGCGGAGGCGGTCCACCGAACCCGCGCCGAGGAACAGGTTCACGCGAGCCAGTATGTCTTCGGACTGATGCTGGACCAGAAGCGCGGCGGCGCCGGCGACGCGCAGCTCCAGCACGCCGGGCTGGCCGGCCTTGCCCTTGGTCAGTTTCTGGGGGCGGGTGACGCGGGCCAGACGGTCGCCGACGATCTCGCGCCAGCGGGGCTCCAGCGCGCCGGCGCCGCGGCCGAACTTCTCGTCCAGTTTCTTGATCAGGGGCGTCAGGGCCTGGCCGGCGCGGGGCGCCGGGCGCGGCGCCGCGCGGGTGCGGCGGCGCGACAGGATCTCGCGGACCTCGGCGTCTGTGGGCAGCGGGCGGCGCATGGGCCTATATAGCGTCATCTCATGCCTGACGTCTCTCTGATCCGCTCCGAATTGCTGGCCTGGTACGACCGGCATGCGCGCAGCCTGGCGTGGCGCGCGCCGCCGGGGGCGGAGGGGCGGACCGAGCCCTATCGAGTCTGGCTGTCGGAGGTGATGCTGCAGCAGACCACGACGCCGCATGCGACGCCCTATTTCCAGAGCTTCACCGCCCGCTGGCCGACGGTCTCGGACCTGGCGGCGGCCGAGGACGGGGAGGTCATGGCCGCCTGGGCGGGGCTGGGATATTACGCCCGGGCTCGTAATCTGCTGGCCTGTGCGCGGGCCGTGGCGGGCGAGCATGGCGGGGTTTTTCCGGATACGGAGGCCGATTTGCTGGCCCTGCCGGGAGTGGGCGCCTATACGGCCGCGGCGGTAGCGGCCATCGCCTTTGATCGCGCGGCCAATGTGGTGGACGGCAATGTCGAACGGGTCATGGCGCGGCTGTTCGCGGTCGAGACCCCGGTTCCACCGGCCCGGCCCGAGCTGAAGCGGCTGGCGGGTCTGTTTGTGACGGACGAGCGGCCCGGAGACTGGGCGCAGGCGCTGATGGATCTGGGGGCGACGGTGTGTCGGCCCAAGTCGCCGCTGTGCGGTCAGTGCCCGGCGGCGGGTCAGTGTCTGGGCCTGGCGAGCGGGGCGCCGGAGCGGTTCCCGGTAAAGCTCAAGAAGGCTGAGCGTCCGCATCGTCGGGGTTTCGCCTTCGTCATGATCGATCCCGACGGACAGGTGGCGCTGGAGCGGCGGCCGGACAAGGGGTTGCTGGGCGGGATGTTAGGCTTGCCGACGTCGGACTGGAGCGCCTCGCCGGATGCGACGCCGCCGGTCGACGGCGACTGGCGCGAGGCGGGGGCGGTCGAGCATGTCTTCACCCATTTCAGCCTGACCCTGACGGTGCGGACAGCGCGGGTCAAGGCGGGGGGCGACTATCAGTGGCTGGGGCTCGAGGCGGCGCGGGCGGCTCTGCCCACGGTCTTCGCCAAGGCGCTGGATCGGGCCGGCGAACCGGCCCTGATCTGAACCCGCCGCCTATTGCATCCCGGCGCGGATTTCGGCGCGGAGGGCGTCGATGGATTTCAGGCCCTGGTCGGTCTTGAAGCGCCAGTAGGTCCAGCCATTGCAGGCGGGGGCGTTCTCGAACAGGGCGCCCAGCTTGTGGATCGAGCCGGTCATCGAGCCGGACACCAGCGAGCCGTCGGCGCGGACGCGGGCCTCGCGCTCGCCCTTGGGGCAATAGAGGCGGTCGCCGGGGTGCAGCAGGCCGGCCTCGACCAGGGCGCCGAAGGGCACCTTGGGCTCGGCGCGCTTGGAGCCCATGACCATCAGGTCTTCGGGATTGGCGGGAATGACCGAGGCGATGCGGGTCTCGGCGACGGTCGCATAGGTCTCGTCACGCTCGATGCCGATGTAGTGGCGGCCCAGGCGTTTGGCGGCGGCGCCGGTGGTGCCGGTGCCGAAGAAGGGATCCAGCACGACGTCGCCGGGGCGGGTGGCCGACAGCAGCACGCGGTGCAGCAGGGCCTCGGGCTTCTGGGTGGGATGGGCCTTCTTGCCGTCGGCGTCCTTGATCCGCTCCTCGCCGGTGCACAGGGCGAAGGTCCAGTCAGACCGCATCTGGGTGTCTTCGTTGAAGGCCTTCAGGGCGTCGTAGTTGAAGGTGTAGCGTTTCTGGTCGCGCGAGCGGGCGGCCCAGATCAGGGTCTCGTGGGCGTTGGTGAACCGGGTGCCCTTGAAGTTCGGCATCGGGTTGGACTTGCGCCAGATGATGTCGTTCAGCACCCAGAAGCCCAGGTCCTGGATCGCCGCGCCGAGGCGGAAGACGTTGTGATAGGAGCCGATCACCCAGATCGAGCCCTCGGGCTTCAGCACCCGGCGGCATTCGGTCAGCCAGGCGCGGGTGAAGGCGTCATATTCGGCGAAACTGTCGAACTTGTCCCAGTCGTCGTCGACGGCGTCGACCTTGGAATTGTCCGGACGCAGCAGGTCGCCGCCCAGCTGGAGATTGTAGGGGGGGTCGGCGAAGACCATGTCGACCGAGGCGTCGGGCAGGCTTTTCAGCACGGCGATACAGTCGCCGCGGTGAATGACGTCCTTGGCGAGGACGGGGGTGTTGAGCTCGGACATGGAACGCGGCCTCGGAACAGTGAGACGGTCATGGTGAATCCTTACGGTTAAGGCAGTGTTGACTCTGTTCATTTTCGGCGCAGCCGACGCCGGGTGTGCAGAAGCCCCCTCGCGCTTTCGCTGCGAAGTTGGAGGCCCATCGCGAGTGGAGGGCGGGACGGAGCGCCGGGCCTCGCCCGGGATGGATTAGTTTTTACCGTTTCGACGAAGACAGACGCTCCGCGCGCAGGGTGTTTCTGCCGGCCGGGGATATTGAAGCGGCAGTTGTGATGCCTCTTCCCCAAGGCCTGCGTCAGGTCGGCGATCCCTGCGAAGGACCGTCCCGAGTGCGACCGGGTTCCTAACCCCGTGTCCTCCGCCGACGTTTCTGCGCGGGATGAGCCCACCGATGCACCGCCATGCGGCGCGAGGGAATCCCACCCCCGCCCCTGATCCCTACGCTCCCGCCGCCGCAAGGTCGCAGGCCTTACGAGCCCTCCTAGCGACGAGACCGGGGAGATTATGAGGGGGTTTGGGAGGGTGGTTAGGAGCGGGGGGTGAGATTTTTGTAAGGGGTTGGAATTGTTGGGGGCGAGGCAGCGTCATTGTGCGCGCTACCCCCAACATCTTTCGTCATTCCGGGCGAAGGGCCGCTTGGCCCGCAGACCCGGAACCCAGCGGCGCCGAAGGCGAAATCTGTAAGCCGCACGATGTTGAAGATCAGAGTCCGCGACAGGTTCGCGCTCTCGCGCGCCGCTGGGTTCCGGGTCTCCGCTGCGCTTCGCCCGGAATGACGAAAGGGAGGAGGCGCCTTCTCCCGCAAGGGGAGACGGAAGATCTCAGCCCCGCACCACCTTCACGCATCCCGCCGCTTCGCGGGCCCGTTCGCGGGCCTGATCGACGTCGGCGCCGCGGGCGGTCGCGACGCCCATGCGGCGGCGGTCGAAGGCTTCGGGTTTGCCGAAGAGGCGCAGGTCGGCGGTGGGGACGGACAGGGCTTCGGCGACGCCTTCGAAGGCGATCCCTTGCGCCTCCAGGCCGCCGTAGATGACGGCGCTGGCGGCGGGTTCGCGCTGGGTCACGTCGACGGGCAGGCCCAGGATGGCGCGGGCGTGGAGGGCGAACTCGCTCAGGGTCTGGCTGGCCAGGGTGACTAGGCCGGTGTCGTGGGGGCGGGGCGAGACCTCGGAGAACCAGACCTGGTCGCCCTTGACGAAGAGTTCGACGCCGAAGACGCCGAGACCGCCCAAGGCGTCCGTGACCTTGCCGGCGATGTCTTGCGAGGCGGCAAGCGCAGCGGGGCTCATGGCCTGGGGTTGCCAGCTTTCGACATAGTCGCCCTTGACCTGGCGGTGGCCGATGGGGGCGCAGAAGTCCGTGCGGGTCGAGCCGTCGGGGGCGCGCGAGCGGACGGTCAGCAGGGTGATCTCGAAATCGAAGTCGATGCGGCCCTCGACGATGACGCGGGCGGTTTCGACGCGCCCGGCGGACTGAGCATAGGTCCAGGCGTCGGCGATTTCGTCGGGGCTTTCGACGAAGGATTGCCCCTTGCCCGACGAGGACATGACCGGCTTGACGAAGTTGGGGTAGCCGACGGTCTCGGCGCCGGCGGCCAGTTCCTCGGCCGAACCGGCGAAGGCGTAGGGGCTGGTGGGCAGGCCCAGCTCTTCGGCGGCGAGGCGGCGGATGCCCTCGCGGTTCATGGTCAGCTGCACGGCGCGGGCGGTGGGGATGACCACGGCCAGGCCGGCGGCCTCGATATCGGCCAGGACCTCGGTGGCGATGGCCTCGATCTCGGGCACGATGAAGTGCGGGGCCTCGGCCAGGATGACGCCGTTCAGCACCTGGGGGTCGGTCATCGGGATGACGTGGCTGCGGTGCGCGACCTGCATGGCCGGGGCGCTGGGATAGCGGTCGACCGCGATGACCTCGACGCCGAGCCGTTGCAGCTCGATGGCGACCTCCTTGCCCAGTTCGCCCGAGCCGAGAAGCATGACGCGGACGGCGGTGTCGGAAAGCGGGGTGCCGAGTTTCATCGGGGTCAGGCTCCGGTAGCGGGTTCGATCAGGTCCCAGGCGTTGCCGTAGAGGTCTTCGAAGACCACCACCTTGCCATAGGGTTCGTGACGCGGGGTTTCGCGGAAGACGACGCCGGCGGCAAGCCAGGCGGCGTGATCGCGCAGCAGGTCGTCGGTTTCGAGGAACAGCCAGACACGGCCGCCGGCCTGGTTTCCGACCTGGGCCTTCTGGGCGTCGGTCGTGGCGCGGGCGAGCAGCAGGCTGGTCTCGCCGCCCTTTGGAGTCACCCGCACCCAGCGCTTGTCGCCGCCCATATCGGTATCCTCGCTGAGGTCGAAGCCCAGCTTGCCGACATAGAAGGCGATGGCCGCGTCATAGTCGTGGACCAGGAGGCTGATCGCGCCGATACGGCTCATTTGGCGAGCTCCGCATAGAGGCGGCGGAAGGCGTCGAGGGCGGCGCCGTGGTAGATGGTGGCGTGGGTCTCGGTCGGGCGGGGCGTGAAGCTCCAGCTCAGGCCGGGCAGGGCGTGGTCGCGCAGATTGGCGGTCAGGACGTCCATGGGGGCCTGCATCTCGGGGCCTTCGTCGCCCAGGGTCAGGATCAGGGTGCGGGGGTCATTCGACTGGTCGCGCAGACGGGCGCCGGACTGACGCGCCAGTTCGCCGCCGTCCCACCACAGGCTGGGGCTGACGGCGACATAGGCGTCGAACATCTGGGGTTCCTTGAGGAAGGTCTCGACCACGAACAGGCCGGCCAGGGATTCGCCCATCAGGGCCGTCTCGCCGCTGGTGCGGAAGCGGGTTTCGATGAAGGGCTGGACCTCTTCGGACACGAAACGGCGGAAGCGATCCGAATGGCCCTGGGTCGGATAGCGGGCGATCAGTTCGGGGTTTTCGGTCGGCAGGGCCAGTTCGTTGCGGCGATCGACCGAGGCGATCCCGACCACGATCACGTCGCGGGTCGTGCCGACGACGGTCCCGAGTTGAGCCAGGCCCGAGATGTGGTGGAAGTCCTGATCCTGGCCGCCGTCGAGGACATAGAGGACGGGATAGGTCTTGCCGCTGTCGGCATAGCCGGGGGGCAGCCAGACGTTGATCTCGCGCGGGGCGCCCATGACGGCCGAGGGCAGGGCGTAGGACCGGCCGATGACGATGGGGGTTTCGGCGATGGCGACGGGCGTTTGGGCGTGGGCGGTCGTCGCGAGGCTGAATGCCAGAAATAGACCAAGGACGCCCAGTTTCATCGTCTGCTCCAACGTCCCTTCTCCCCCTTGCGGGAGAAGGTGGCCCGGAGGGCCGGATGAGGGGTCGGTCGATGGTCGTCGCGGCCGGTGCGACCCCTCGCCCGACCGCGCCAGGACGACGGTTGCGCCGCCGTGCGCGGTCTCCCTCTCCCGCAGGGGGAGAGGGAGATGAAGAGAGATTACAACCGGGCTTTGACCGCCGCGACGACGGCGTCGGCGGTGATGCCGAACTTGTCGTAGAGGACTTCGGCGGGGGCGGAGGCGCCGAAGCCGGTCATGCCGATGAAGGCGCCGTCCTCGCCGATGAAGCCTTCCCAGCCTTGCTTGATGGCGGCCTCGACGGCGACGCGGATCGTGCCGCGGCCGATGACCGAGGCGCGGTAGGCGGCGTCCTGTTGCTCGAACAGTTCGAAACAGGGGACGGAGACGACGCGGGTCGGGACGCCTTCGGCTTCAAGCGTCTCGGCGGCCTTGAGGGCCAGGGCCAGTTCCGTGCCGGTGCCGAACAGGGTGGCCTTGGCCTCGCCCGAGGCGGGCTTGATCTCGTAGGCGCCCTTGGCGGACAGGTTTTCCGTGCCCGCGACGGTGCGGACGGCGGGGGTCTTCTGGCGCGACAGGGCCAGGGCCGAGGGGGTGGTCTTGGATTGCAGGGCGATCTGCCAGCACTCCATGGCCTCGACCGTGTCGGCGGGGCGGAAGACGTTCAGGTTGGGGATGGCGCGCAGGGCGGCCAGGTGTTCGACCGGCTGGTGGGTCGGGCCGTCCTCGCCCAGGCCGATCGAGTCGTGGGTCAGGACGTGGATGGCGCGGACCCCCATCAGGGCGCCCAGACGGATGGCCGGGCGGCTGTAGTCCGAGAAGACCATGAAGGTGCCGGCGTAGGGGATGATCCCGCCGTGCAAGGCGAGGCCGTTCATGGCCGCGGCCATGCCGAACTCGCGGATGCCCCAGTTGACGTAGCGGCCCTCATAGGACGGGGCGTCCAGTATGGGGGTGCCGGCGACGAAGGTGTTGTTCGAGCCGGTCAGGTCGGCCGAGCCGCCGACCAGTTCGGGGATGGAGGCAAAGACCTGATCCAGGGCGGCGCCCGAGGACTGGCGCGTGGCCTGGGCCGGCTGGGTCTCGATCAGTTCGGCGATCTTGGCGTTCAGGGCGTCGAAGGCGCCCTCCGGCAGGTCGCCCTTCATGGCGCGGGTGAAGTCGGCGGCCTGGGGCGAGGCGGCCAGGCGGGCCTCCCACTTCTTGCGGTCCTTTGAGCCGCGACGCCCGACCTTGGCCCAGGCGTCGGCGATGGTCTGGGGCATTTCGAAGGGTTCGTGATCCCAGGCCAGGCCCAGACGGGTGGCGGCGATCTCGGCCGCGCCCAGGGCGGCGCCGTGGGTCTTGTGGCTGCCTTCCATGGTGGCGGCGCCCTTGCCGATCTTGGTCTTGCAGGCGATCAGGGTCGGTTTGTCCTGGCGGGTGGCCCATTTGAGGGCGGCCTTGATCGCGTCCATGTCATGGCCGTCGATGGCCTTGACCGCCCAGCCGGCGGCCTTGAAGCGGGCCTTCTGGTCGGTGGCGTCGGACAGGGAGACCTTGCCGTCGATGGTGATCTCGTTGTCGTCCCACAGGACGGTCAGCTTGTTCAGCTTGTAGCGGCCGGCCAGGGCGATGGCTTCCTGGGACACGCCCTCCATCAGGCAGCCGTCGCCGGCGACGACCCAGGTGCGGTGGTCGACCAGGTCGTCGCCGTATTTGGCGGCCAGGTGACGCTCGGCCATCGCAAAGCCGATCGAGGTGGCAAGGCCCTGGCCCAGCGGGCCGGTGGTGACCTCGACGCCGGGCATGTGGCCGTATTCGGGGTGGCCGGCGGTCTTGGAGCCCCACTGGCGGAAGTTGGACAGTTCTTCCTTGGTCGCGGCCTTGTAGCCGGTCAGGTGCAGCAGGGCGTAGATCAGCATCGAGCCGTGGCCCGCCGACAGGATGAAGCGGTCGCGGTCGGCCCAGTCGGGGCGGCTGGCGTCAAACTTCAGGAATTTCGAAAACAGCACCGTGGCGACGTCGGCCATGCCCATGGGCATGCCGGGGTGGCCCGACTTGGCCTGTTCGACGCCGTCCATGGCGAGGACGCGGATGGCGTTGGCCATCTGCTGGGGCGTGGCCTTGGGGGCGGATTTGACGTCGGTCACGGGGGAAGACCTTTCGGCGGAAGCGAAATTCAGGGGCGCGCCGCTTTACCCCGGCGCGTCCTCGGGTTCTATACGGAATTTATAAGGAGCGACCGATGGCAGACGCCACCACGGCCGCACGGGCCCGTATCGACCGGGCCCTGGCCGAACTTGAACGCAAGATCCTGGAGATCAAGGCTCGACCGGCCTCGGCTCCTGCGATCGCCGATGACGACCTGTTCGCGCCCAGAGCGGGGAATGGGGCGGATGCGGCGCGTGTGGCCGAGCTGGAGGCCGCCGGGCGCGAGGCGTCGCTGGCGCTGGCGCGGGCGGCGGCGGCCGTGCGCGAGGTGCTGGCTCAGGACGACTTGGATCAGGACGACGAAGAGACCGAAAGCGAGGCCGGCTGATGGCGACGGTGACGGTGGAGGTCAACGGCCGGCCCTATGCGGTGGGCTGCGCCGACGGGCAGGAGGAGCGGGTCCGCATCCTGGCCAAACAGTTTGATAACCAGGTGCGCCAGGTGGCCCAGGACGTGGGCCATGTCGGGGATCTGCGGCTGTTCCTGATGTCGGCCCTGATCCTGTCGGACGAACTGCACGAGGCGCGGCTGAATCCGGGCGGGGTCCCCGCGCCGCTGGCGGCCCCTGCGCCGCCGACCAGCGACGGGGTGGCCGAGGCGCTGAACGCGGTGGCGGCGCGGATCGAGAAGATCGCCCAAAACATCTGATCACGGCGCTTGAGAAGGCGGGGCGCAGCGCCTATCTTGTCAGACGGCGGGTCCTGCTGCGGCCCTCGTCGAAGGCATACATTTCCTCGCGACCTTAATTCACTCAAAGGGATCTGTCCCTGTCCGGGCTCGAGGGCCTGGGCATATGGAGCCCACCTGGCTACCCAGGTTCGAGAGGATTTAAACGCCCTTCACGGTTCTTGCGGCGCCGCCAACTTCTCTCTTTTTGTCGCTACCGCTCGCCGCGCAGCGGCTCGCTGCTTGAGCGATTTTTGTCGCTACCGCTCGCCGCGCGGTCGCTCGCTGCTTGAGCGGTCTTTGCACTACCGCTCGCCGCGCGGTCGCTCGCTGCTTGAGCGAGCCGGGCATACGAGGGGCATGGTCTCTGTGCGGGACCGGATGGGGGGTGTAAGCCCGCGTCATGACCCTTGAGAAGCATGAACTCCGGTCGGCCGCCCGCGCGCGGCGCAAGGCGCTGGCCGAGGCCGATCCGATGGCCGCCCAGCGCGCCGCCGACCATGCAGAAGCTCTGCCGTCCGGACAGGTCGTGGCCCTTTACAGCGCCATGGGCTCCGAGATGGACGCCGAGGCCCTGGCCGTGGCGCTGGAGGCGGCGGGGCGGCGTCTGTGCCTGCCGGTGGTGCTGGAGCGGAATGCGCCGATGATCTTTCGCGCCTGGTCGCCGGGCGAGCCGCTGGAGCTGGACGCCGCCGGATGCCCCGCGCCCCTGCCGCTGGCGGAGGTGATGGAACCGGATCTGATCATCACCCCACTGCTGGCGTTCGATGCGTCTGGCGGACGGCTGGGGCAGGGCGGGGGGTTTTATGATCGCACCTTTGCCGCGCGGCCGGATGTGATCCGGGTCGGCTTTGCCTATGCCGGGCAGGTGGTAGAGGGGCTGACGCTGGAAGCGCATGACGTGCGGCTGCACGGGGTGCTGACCGAGGCGGGGTATCGGGCGTTCTGAGGGATATGCCGTTGACATATACGTGCGGCAAGCCGATAGGGAGGCCATGAGCGCCCCGCTGAAAGCCACGGTCTTCAAGTCCAATCGCTCGCAGGCCGTGCGACTGCCCAAGGCCGTGGCCTTTCCCGACGACGTGAAGGAGCTTCGCGTCATCAAGGAAGGTAAGAGTCTGCGCCTGGTGCCGGTGGATGCGCTGTGGGACGACTTTCTCGACCAGCCCGGCATATCGGATTCGGATTGGCCGGATCGCGATCAGCCCGAGATGCAGAAGCGGGAGGACTGGTGAGCACCGGCTATATGCTGGACACCAGCATCTGTATCGACATTCTGCGGGGTCGCAGCGCCGCGTTGAGTGCGCGTCTAAGAACCGAGCACGAGCCGCTTCACGTCTCGACGGTGGTTCTCATGGAACTGGCGGTCGGACCCAGCAAGCTAGCGGATTCCCGTCGCTTCGAACGGCTGGAGGCATTTCTGGCGCGGCTGGACGTTCTCGCTTTTGACGAAGATGCGGCGCGGCATACGGCGGCCATCCGTGCGGATCTGGAACGTCAGGGACGCCCCATCGCGCCTTATGATTATCAGATTGCGGGTCATGCTCGCAGTCGGGGGCTGACTGTCGTCACCCGCAACACTGGCGAGTTCGAGCGCGTTCCCGGCCTGAGGTTCGAGGACTGGTCGGATCGTGCTAAAGGCGTACACGAATGAGACTGGCATTTTTCGGCGACGTCATCGGCAAGTCCGGCCGTGACGGGATCAGCGACCATCTTCCGGGCCTGAAGCGCGACCTGAAGCTCGACTTCGTGGTGATCAATGCGGAGAACGCCGCCGGCGGGTTCGGCATCACCGAGAATACGGCGCGCGAGCTGTTCATGGCGGGGGCCGACTGCCTGACCCTGGGCAATCACTCGTGGGACCAGCGCGAGGCCCTGACCTATATCGTGCGCGAGCCGCGCCTGATCCGGCCGGCCAACTATCCGCGCCTGATGGATGCGCCGGGGGCCGGGGCCAATCTGTTCGAGACCGACAGCGGCCGCACCGTCCTGGTGATGAATGTGCTGGGCCGGGTGCATATGGACCCGATGGATGATCCGTTCGGGGCGGTGGAGCGCGAGCTGGCGGCGGCGCCCCTGGGGGCCGTGGCCGATGCGGTGATCGTCGACATGCACTGCGAGGCGACCAGCGAGAAGATGGCGATGGGCCATTTCTGCGACGGGCGAGCGTCGTTGGTGGTCGGCACCCATACCCACGTCCCGACCGCCGACTGCCAGATCCTGCCCGGCGGCACCGCCTATCAGACCGACGCCGGCGGCTGCTGCGACTATGACAGTGTGATCGGCAACGAGAAGGAAGAGCCGCTGCGCCGCTTCACCACCCGGATCTCGGGTGGGCGGTACATGCCGGCCTCGGGGCCGGCGACGATTTGCGGCGTGTTCGTCGAGACGGACGACAAGACCGGTCTGGCGACGCGGGTCGAGCCGATCCGGGTGGGCGGGCGGCTGTCGCAGGCGGTGCCGGTTCTCTGATCGTCAGGCCAGGTTGAGCGTGTTCGAACCCGCCTCGACCACCATCGTCTGACGGATGCTGAGCTCGCCGGTGCGATCCGAGACCTTGTCCAGGACCTTGAACTGGGTGGTCCAGAGGGTCGGGGTGGCCTCGCACACCATGTAGCCGCGCTGGGAGTTGCGGAACTTCAGCTGGGGATTGACGGCCATGAAGCGGTCGTAGTCGGCGCCCCGGTCCGAGCCGTTGCCGCGCGAGCTGATCGAGGTGCCGACGAACTCGACCGCAATGGGGGCGCCCTCGGGCTGGCTGCCGTCCAGCCACAGGCCGCCCGCGAAGTTCTGATGCTCGTCGCCGGTCAGGACCACGACATTGTCGATGCGGCGGTCGCGAATGTGGCGCAGCAGGCGGTTACGAGGCACGCGATAGCCGGCCCAGCTGTCGGTGTTGATCCCCTGGCCGCCGGAGGTGTTGCGGTTCAGATCCATCATCATGACCTGCTGGGCCAGGGCCTTCCAGCGCGCCTTTGAGCGGTCGAGGTTGGTCAACAGCCAGGCCTCCTGGGCGTCGCCCAGCACCTGGGCGGCGGTCGCCTCTATGCCGGGGCAGGTGGAGTTGAAGCGGCCGCCACAGGGCTGGTCCGTGCGGAACTGTCGGGTGTCGAGGAAGGCCACGTCCAGCAGGTCGCCGTACTGGGCGCGGCGATAGGCTTGCATGCCTGCGCCGCGCGGGAAGGCCGATTTCCGCATCGGCATGAACTCGTAGAAGGCCTGCATGGCCGCCGCGCGACGCAGGCTGAAGATTTCGGGCGGTATGCCGTCCTGGTCAGCGGCGCCGACCCAGTCGTTATCGATCTCGTGATCGTCATAGGTGCAGAACCAGGCGGCCGAGGCGCGCGAGGCCTGAAGGTCGGTGTCCATCGTGTACTGGGAATAGCGGCGGCGGTAGTCGTCGAGGCTATAGACCTCGCCGCCCAGATGGATGCGGGCGTTGTCCTGAGGACCGTCGCTCGCCTGATAGACCGGGTCGCCGCGATCTTCGTAGATGTAGTCGCCGTAGCAGAAGATGAAATCCAGGTCCTCCGCCGCCATCTTGCGGTGGGCGGTGTAATAGCCCTGCTCATAGTCCTGGCAGCCGGCGACGCCGAAGCGGACGGAAGCGGGGGAGGCGCCGGCTAGGGGCGCGGTCTTGGCGCGGCCGACGCCGCTGCGTTCTGTCCCGCACTGGAAACGATAGAAATAGAGGCGGGCGGGCTCGAGCCCCTCGACCTCGACATGGACCGAGTGGCCCAGTTCGGGCCGGGCGATCGCCTCGCCGGAACGGACGATGGTGTTGAAACCGCGGTCGGCGGCGACCTCCCATTTCACGGCGACGGGCGCCCGGGGCATGCCGGAACCATAGGCGACGGGATCGGGGGCCAGGCGTGTCCAGATGACGAAGCCGTCGGGCAGGGGGTCGCCGGCCGTGACGCCCAGCCGGAAGGGGTTGGTGTCGAAAACGGCCTGGGCCAGGGCGGGGCCGGTGGGCGACAGCGCCAGGCCTCCCCCGAAGGCGGCCAGCATCGAACGGCGCGAGAGGGCGAGCGTGGTCATCGAAAATCCCCGAACTGGAGCCCGGCTCTATCGCCGCGATGTGACAGATTTTCCAGCCGTCGCGGCAGGGCGCGGGGCGCTGTGTCGCAGGTCAGGCGGCGAGGCGGCGGCGCGACAGGAGGACGGTTTTTCGGATCTGTTCCAGTTCAGCCGATCGCTGTTGCGGCGTATGGGTCGCCACTACATGGCGCTGACCTGCGTGGGCCAGGGCCAGGCGCTCATCGGGATGGTTGATCAGCCGCTCCATCGCCGCCGCCAGGCTTTCGGGCGTGATGTCGTTCACATAGAGGGCGTGGTCGCCGCTGGCCTCGCGAAGACCGCCCCGGCCGGACGAGATCAGGGCCGCGCCGGCCGCATGGGCCTCGACCGCCGTCAGGCCGAAGGGCTCGTCCCAGACCGAGGGGGTCAGGGCGATGGCGGCGGTCTTCATCTGGTCGCGCACCTGCGAAAGGGGGGCGGAACGCAGGACGGCGACACGGGCGCCGTAGCGCTCGAGCGGGGCGAGGTGCGGTGCAGCCCAGGCGGAGTGCCTGTCCCAGTCGTTCAACATCAGAACCGCGCGCCAGTCGGGATGGGCGTCGAGCACGGCGGGCAGGGCGGCGCACAGGACGTCCAGCCCCTTTTCCGGCATGGCCCGGCCGGCGAAGGCGATCACCGGCAGACGGTCATCGGGCGAGGCGAGCCAGGGGGCGGCGTCGATGGCGTTGGGCAGGGCGTGGGCGCGGTCGGCGAGGCGGGGATAGGTGCGGGCGAAGGCGTCCCGCTCGGCGACGCTGACGAAGATGAAGCCGTCCATCCGGCCAAAGCGCGCGGCGTAGCGCCAGCGGTCGAACAGATGCCGCGCCGGCTTGAGCGCGTTGTGCCGGTACAGCAGGTGGGCGGCGTCGGGGAAATGCGACGAGACGGCGAGCGCCTGTTTGACCTGCTGGTGGTGTTCGATCAGGTCGGGCTGGAAGTCTCTGAGGGCGGCGATCAGCGCGTTCTGGCGGCCGTGGCGCGGCAAGACGACGACGCCCGGCGCATTGTGGTCGTCGGCGCCCTGGCTGCAGAAGACCCGCGTCTCGTGCGCCGTGCCGGACGTCAGCAGGGTGCGGACGACCGTCTCCATCGAGTTGGGCTGGGCTTGGGAAAAGAGACAGCCGGGGGGCAGGAGGACGGCGGTGCGCAAGGGATGATCCGACGAGAGATTCGCCGCCTATAGGCGGTTTGTGTCGGGTCCGCGATGGGTTTGTAACAGCGGCCCGACCGTCGTTATCGTCAGCGCCGTCAAATTCAGGGTCGGCGGGCGCGCAGTCGCAGGCGCATGGGGTCGCGGCTGCGCAGGGTGATCTGGTGGACCGGGCGGGGTTCGACCGTGGTCAGGGCCTCGACCTCGGCGACGCGCAGGATGGAGGCCAATGCGATCATCGCCTCCTGGATGGCGAAGGCGGCGCCGATGCAGACCCTGGGGCCGGCGCTGAAGGGGATGTAGGCGTAACGGTCGATGGACTTGCGGTTCTGGGGCAGGAACCGTTCCGGCTTGAAGGCGTCGGGGTCGTCCCACAGCAGGCTGTGGCGTTGCAGGATCCAGGGGGAGATGATGACGGTGGCGCCGGCCTTGATCGGCTGGCCGCCGATCTCGTCGTCGGCCAGGGCCTTGCGGGCCATGGTCGGGGCGGGCGGGAACAGGCGCATGGTCTCGTCCAGCACGGCGCGGGTCCAGGGCAGGGCGTCGGCCCATTTGGGATCGGAGACGTCGAAGGCGTCGGCCTCGGATTGCAGGCGGGCTAGGTATTCGGGCTGGCGCGACAGCAGGTGCAGGGTCCAGCCCAGGGCGCGGGCCGTGGTCTCGTGCCCCGCCAGGATGAAGGTCAGGATGTTGGCGGCGACCTCTTCGTCAGACAGGCCGGGTCCGCCGTTCTCGTCCCTGGCCAGCAGCAGGGCGCTGAGAAGGTCGTCGGGCGGGGCGTCGCCCGCTTCGATCCGGGCGCGGCGGGCCTCGACCAGTGTGGTGACGCGCTGCTCGAAGAAGCGGGCCGAGCGGAAACTGGCCAGACGGCCCAGGCGCGGGGCCCAGTCCGGCGCGCCCAGCACGTCCAGCGGATCGATACGGGCGCCATTGGCCAGGAACTGGTTCAGGGCGCGCTCGAACCCGCGCGCCTCGCCGCCCAGTTCGTCGGAGAACATGGTGGCGGACAGGATGTCGAAGGTCAGGCCGGACATCTCGGAATCGATGTCGAGCACCCGGCCGCGCGCGGACAGGGACCAGCCGGCGACACGGGCCTGGCAGACCTCGGCCATGCGGGCGTTCAGGGTGGCCATCTTGGCGGGGGTGAACAGGGGGGCGAGGATGCGGCGGGCGCGGCGCCAGACCTCCCCCTCGGTCAGCAACAGGCCCTCGGCCAGCATGGGGCCTAAAACGCGGCGTTGCAGGTCGCCCTTCACATAGTTGGCGGCGTTCTCGGTCAGGACGTGACGGACGCCCTCGGGGTGGCTGACGACCAGGATTTCGCCGAAGGCTGAGTTCCCGTGCAGCTGCGGCTCGGTGAAATGCCGCTCGGACCACATGCGGATCGGGTCGCGCCAGCTGATCCACAGGAAGGGCAGCAGCGCCAAGGGGCCGCCCGTGCGACGGGGCGGGACGGCGGGGCGGAAGATGGCGTCGGCGGTCGTCGCGTCCATCAGACGCTCCTGTTCAAATCGCCCGTCAGCCGGGCGCGTCGTCCCTAAAACGCGCGATCTGGTGCATGCGTTCATGAAGCATAGTGGACCAGCACGACGTCAACGAGAAGGCGACGTCCTGCCGATGGCGCCGAGCAGCCGCGCCATATCGTCGGCGTTCAAATCCTTCGAGCCCTGGCCTGAGGATGCGGGCTTCAAAACCGGGGCTGCCGGCGCCGCTTCACCCGATTGAGCGGCTCTGCGCTTTTCGCGTCGCTCGAACAGAAAGCGTTGAAGACCCCAGACAAGGTGAGGCGTCCACGGTTGGCCGCAGGCGGTTGTCTTCCGCAATTTGTTCAGAAGGCCGGCGATCTCGTTGGGCCGGGTGAAGCCGTTCTTGAAACAGGCGCGGAGCCACGGATCGAGCTCATCCAGAAACGCCTCTTTGGATCGACCGCGGAAACTGAAGTGCTTGAGTTCGTCTCTCGTGATCTGTGAAGGCTTGGACGGCGTCCGTGCGGCAGGCCGTCCAGTCGGCGCAGCTTTGGAACCGGGAGAACGCGCCCGTTTTCCGCCGCCGGGATAGGATCCCTTAGCCAAGTTCAGTTCGCCTTGGGGGCGGTCGGCGCCCAGGTCTTCATTTCGGCGATCTCACGCGTCCGGGTGTCTATGACCATCTGGGCCATGCGCCGGATTTCCGGATCGCGGCTGTCGCGCAGGGCGACCCGGGCCGTAGCGACGGCGCCTTCGTGGTGGGCGATCATCTTGGCGACATAGGCCTGATCCGCGGTCTGAGCCGCGGCCTGCATTTCCGCCGTGGTGCGGGTCGCCGCCGCCTGGTTGGCGGCCGAGGTCTCGCGTAGCGCCTGTTGCACCGGGTCGCCGCCGCCGTCGCAGGCCCCTAGCACGAGGAGCAGCGCGATCGGCGGGGCGGTGCGGATCATGCGGCGTCGCCGAGCCAGCCCGGCATCCAGCCTTCGTGCCATTCGCGCAGGTGGGCGACGGGGATGCTGAACAGCTCGCCCTTGTCGCCCTTGGAGGTGAAGGCGTCGCCGCCGGCGTGGCCGACGACCGAGGCGTGAAGGCCGGCGGCCTGGGCCTTGGCGATCAGGGCGTCGGCGTCGGGGACGGCGACCAGATAGCGGGCCTGGTCCTCGCCGAACAGGAAGATGTGGGCGTGGGCGGCGCTGGAGGCGTCCAGGGTCACGCCGACGTCGGAGGCCAGGACCAGGTCGGCGGCGGCGCCGATCAGGCCGCCGTCGCTGAGGTCGTGGACCACGGTCAGGTCGCCGGCCTCGATCAGGTCGCGCATGAAGTCGCCGGTCTTCTTTTCCAGCTTCAGGTCGACGGGGGGCGGGGCGCCGTCCTCGCGGCCCAGGACCTCGCGCAGATAGATGGAGGCGCCCAGTTCGCCATGGGTCTGGCCGATCAGGACCAGGGTGTCGCCGGCCGCCATGGTCGAGAAGTTGGTCACGACGTCATAGTTGGGCAGCAGGCCGACCGCGCCCACGGTCGGGGTGGGCGGAATGGCGACGCCGTTGGTCTCATTATACAGGCTGACGTTGCCGGAGACGACGGGGAAGGCCAGTTCGCGGCAGGCCTCGGCCATGCCGTCGATGGCGCGGACGATCTGGCCCATGATCTCGGGCCTCTGCGGGTTGCCGAAGTTCAGATTGTCGGTGATGGCGATGGGGCGCGAGCCGACGGCGGTCAGGTTGCGCCAGGCCTCGGCCACGGCTTGCTTGCCGCCCTCATAGGGGTCGTTCTGGACATAGCGGGGGGTGCAGTCCGAGGTCACGGCCAGACCCTTGTCCGTGCCGTGGACGCGGACCACGCCGGCGTCGGCGCCGGTGGCCGAGTCCTGAAGCGTGTCGGCCATGACGTGGCGGTCGTACTGTTCCCAGATCCAGCGTTTGGAGGCCATGTCGGGGCAGGCGATCACCTTCATCACCGCATCGGCCCAGTTTTCGGGCGCGGGGACGTCGGCGGGGTTCAGCTTCGGCTGGAGCTCCGGCTGGACCCAGGGGCGGTCGTACAGGGGGGCGTCGTCGAACAGGGGCGCCAGGGGCACGTCGCAGACGGTCTCGCCGTGATGCTTCAGCACCAGACGGCCCGTGTCGGTGGTGACGCCGATGGTGGCGGCGTCCAGACCCCATTTCTTGAAGATGCGCTCGCCGTCGGCCTCGCGGCCCGGCTTGAGGACCGCCAGCATCCGCTCCTGGCTTTCCGACAGCATCATCTCATAGGCGGTCATGCCTTCTTCGCGCTGGGGAACGGCGTCCATGTTCAGTTCGATGCCGACGCCGCCCTTGCCGGCCATCTCGACCGAGGAGGACGTCAGCCCGGCCGCGCCCATGTCCTGGATGGCGGCGACGGCGCCCGAGGCCATCAGTTCGAGCGTGGCCTCGATCAGCAGTTTCTCGGCGAAGGGGTCGCCGACCTGGACGGTCGGGCGTTTCGATTCCGACTCGTCGTCGAACTCGGCCGAGGACATGGTCGCGCCGTGGATGCCGTCGCGGCCGGTCTTGGAGCCGAAATAGACGACCGACAGGCCCGCCGAGGGGGCGGCCGAATAGAAGATGCTGTCGGCCTTGGCCAGGCCGACGCACATGGCGTTGACCAGGATGTTGCCGTTGTAGCCGGCGTGGAAATTGGTCTCGCCCGCCACGGTAGGCACGCCGACGCAGTTGCCGTAGCCGCCGATGCCGGAGACGACGCCCTTGACCAGACGCCTGGTCTTTTCGTGCGACGGGTCGCCGAAGCGCAGGGCGTTCAGCAGGGCCACCGGGCGGGCGCCCATGGTGAAGACGTCGCGCATGATGCCGCCCACGCCCGTCGCCGCGCCCTGGTAGGGTTCGATGTAGGAGGGGTGGTTGTGGCTCTCCATCTTGAAGATGCAGGCGTCGCCGTCGTCGATGTCGATCACCCCGGCGTTCTCGCCCGGTCCGCAGATGACGCGGTCGCCGGTGGTCGGGAACTTGCCCAGGTGGATCTTGGAGGATTTGTACGAGCAGTGCTCGGACCACATGACCGAGAAGACGCCCAGTTCGACATGGTTGGGCTCGCGGCCCAGCCGGTCGAGGACGACCTGATATTCGTTCGGGGCCAGGCCGTATTCGGCGGCCAATTCGGCCATGGTCTTCTGGGGAGCGCTCATGGGCGCGCCTTCTAGCCGCAGACGGACCGATAAGCTATATTCTAGACAGCATTTTGGGAGTTCTAGAATGGGCCTCAGCATCAAGCGCGCCGAGACGGAGCGCAAGGCGCGCGCCGTCGCCGAGCGGCTGGGGGTCAGTCTGACCGAGGCCATCGACATCGCCCTGGACAAGACCTGGAAGGAACTGACCGCCGATGAGGCGGCGGCGGAGCGGGCGAGCAAGCGCGAGGCCCTGTTCGCCTATCTGCGGACCCTGCCGCCCGGCGACGGCCGCTCTCTTCAGGAGATCGATGACGAAATGTACGACGAGCACGGTCTGCCGCGCTGATGGTCATCGACACCTCCGCCTTCGTCGCCATTGTTCTGAGAGAGCCGGAAGCGGCCGCGTTCGATGAGCGGATTCGCTCGGCGACGACGCGCCGGGTCAGTGTCGCGACCTGGGTGGAACTGGCGGCGGTGCTGACGTCCCGGCTGGGCATGGACGCCCGGCCCGTGCTTGATCGTCTTGAAGAGGAGTATCGGCTGGACCTGGTCCCGGTCGATCAGGCCCAGATGCGGATCGCGTGCGAGGCCATGGTGCGGTTCGGCAAGGGGCGGCAGCCGGCGCGGCTGAACTATGGCGACTGTTTCGCCTATGCGCTGAGCCTGACCAACGGCGAACCTCTGCTGTTCAAGGGCGACGACTTTTCGAAGACGGACGTGGCGATCACGATCTGAGTAGGGGGGAACGTCCGGGGGCTGGGCGTCATTTCGTGTGTAGTCCACACGGAGTTCACCATGACCGACACCCCTATCGACCCGGCCGCAACACCTGAAGATGAAGACCTGCCCGAGATTGCGGCCGACGACGCCGGCGCCTCGGCCATGGCCGAGCGGGCGCAGAAAGAAGATGAAGTCAAAGACGAGGGGGAGGGCATCTGATGTCCTCCACCTCGACCAAGGTCACGCCCGCCACCGGCCAGCAGATGGACCGCTCCAATGATCCGGCCACGACGCGCGAAATGGACAAGGCCGCGCCTCAGCAGGCCATGATCAGCCGGCGGCAGCGGCTGACCGGACAGGCGACCGGGATCGGCAGCGTCGGATTTCAGGAGACCGGCGCCTTTGACGTCGGCGCCGGGGAAGATGCGGCGATCGATACGCCCGTGACGCCGACCAAGGACTCCTAGCGTTCGACCCCCGGCTTCAGGCGGAAGGCCAGGAGCACGCCCCCGACCAGGAGAACTATCGCAGCGGCCAGGGCGGTGAAGGCGACGGCGGGCTTGTCGGTCTGTTCGGCGACGAAGGCGCCCAGCAGGCCCCAGGCCGTCGGCAGGGGATAGGCGATGGTTCGCAGGCTGGCCGTCACCGCCAGGGCGACGCCGGTGGTCACGACAATGGCCAGGATGGCCCAGGCGCCGGGCGACAGGGCCGTCGGCAGGGCCTCGAAGGCGGTCAGGGTGGTGATCAGGTTCAGCGGCGCCGCCACCGTCAGCCAGCCCGCGAGCGCCGCCAGGGGCCAGACCAGCAGCAGGCGGTCGCGATCCGTTCGGCTGAGCGCCCGGACGGTGCCGGAATAGGCCAGCAGGGGCGCCAGCAGGGCGATCAGGGAGGCGAATATGACGATGACGCTGGCCGCCTTCAGGTTCAGGGCGGCGACGACGATCCACATCCCGATGCCGAAGAAGGCGACCGCCGACGGCCAGCCCATCCGGTTGATCAGAGTGCTCTCGCCGGTCTGGGGCAGGGCCTGGCGGACGGCATAGGCCAGAAGGCCCAGATAGATCAGGCCCCAGATGGAAAAGGCGTAGCCGGCGACGCGCAGGGTCGAGTTTCCATCCGCCGCAAACTCGGCCTGGGTCAGGCCCAGACCGGCCAGGTTCTGCACCAGGGGCACGACCAGGGCGAAGACGGCGGCGGCCAGAACCACCAGACGGCGGGTCCGCTGGGCGGGGGTGGGTCGGAGGATCGAGGACATGGGGTTTCCGATACGGCGGCGGTCAGGTTGAGTGTACGCGCCGGGAGGCCGGAAGGTTCACCGTACCGGCGCGAAATGTGAAGCTTGCGCCTATGACGCCCAGGCGTCCGTCTTCGGCGTCCATGAAAATTATATGTCACGATTGACACATTCGCAGCCGGCGGTATTCATCCCGTGTGTTCGGACAGAGTGTCGTTCGAAAATTCCGGGGGGAATTCAAATGTTTAAGAAAGTCTCTGCGCTGAGTGCAGCCTTGCTGCTTACCGCTTGCGCCACACCCTATGTCGCGACGCCCTACGAGCGCGCCTCGTCAAACGTCCAGGCCGTCACCATCATCGACGACTCTGCCGAGGACAAGGCGATCGCCTATGAAGTGGCGTCCATGGGGTCGAATTTCGGATTGATCGGCGCTCTGGTGGACGCCGGCATCCAGGCCGAACGTCGTGGCGCGTTGAACCGAGCCTTGGATAGCGCCGCTTTCGACGGGGAAGCCGTATTCGAGGCGCGCGTCGCCGAACGCCTGAGCGCGCAAGGCTACAAGGTGACCGTGCAAAAGGTCGATACGCCGCGCGAGAAGCGGGAGTTTCTCGTCAGCTACCCGACCCCCGAAGGGTCGGTCGACGCCTATCTGGATGTGGTCATCAGTCACTATGGCTATCTGTCCGCCGGCGCCTTCCAACCCTTCCGCCCGTCCGTCGCCGCCAAGGTGCGTCTGGTTTCGGCCAGCGACCCGACCAAGGTGCTGATGGACAACCGCATCGTCTACAATGTCATGAACACCGAAGGTTCCGGCGCCATCACCTTGACGCCGAACCCGGCCTATGAGTTCAAGAACCGCGAAGAACTGCTGACCGATCCGGCCCGCACTGCGGCCGGCATTCAGGACGCTCTGCACCAGGTGGCGGACACCGCCGCCCAATTGCTGCGTTGAGGCGGACCATGCGTCCCTATTTCGTTGCGGCCGTGGCCGGGCTGGGTTTGGTGGGATGCGCAAGCGTCCCGCCGCCTGCGCCGGTCCTCACCTTTGATCGACATGATTGCGCCGAGGTCGATCTGACGCGTGCGATCAGCCTGACGCCGGACAAGGAGCGGGCGCTTCACAGCGTCACCACCGTGATCGACAGCGCCACGCCCTGTGCGACGCTCGCATCGGGGGCGTCCGCCTATGTGCTGTTCGCCGTGCCAGAGGACTTCGAGGACAAGACCTTGACCGTCGGCGCCGCTCTGGAGGCGACGCGCATCTTCTCTCCGACGGTGAGCGTGCTGGACGCCGCCGGGCAAGAGACACGTCGCTTTGCGTCTGACGAGTTCATGTATCGGGGGGCGAACTTCTCGGTCCTGTTCCGTCCGCGCGCCGCCGAACGCTATGTGCTGGTGTCCAGCGATCCGTCACGAGTCGGGCAACGCTATGACTCAATCAACATCGGCACAAGCAGCACCACCACCTATACGCCCTACGGCGGAGCCACCTTTACGAGCGGCGTCGACGCCTCGCTGTCACGGACCTTTTCCTACGAGGGTTCGGCTCTAGTGGTCATCAACGACAGCGACCCCAAGGAAAAGCCGGCTGAAGAGCAATAGAACGAGTGTTCGACCCACTTCGCGACGCGCCGTTTTTCTGGCTCTGATCGCGACGCTGTCGTGCGCCGTCGCCACAGCCGGACGGACCCAGACCGCTGACCAGGCGGTGGTCCTGACGGCGCCGGCGCAGGCGGCGTGGGGGCGGGTGCGGCTGGCGACGACGCCGCAGCAGCAGGCGATGGAGGTTCGCGCCTTCCTGGCGGCCCTGGCGACGGCGAACGGTCGGCCGGTCATGCCGACGCTGGATGTCCGCGACCTGGCCTCCGGGCGGGCGGTGTCTCTGGATGATCCGGCGGTGTTGCAGCGCCCGCAGGCGCATGAGGCGACGGTCAGCGTCGCGGGGCAGTTCCTGGTTTTTCGCCCCCTTTCGCGCGCCAGTCTGGACCCCTTCTTCGGTCGTTAGGGGAACCGGCGGGGCGGCGACCGGTTTGTCAGACCAGCATGAACTGGAGACCGAAATGGCCGACCGCGACGACGAAACCCCCCGCTTCGAGACCGACGAGGTCGAAGCCAATCACGCGATAGAACAGGGGCAGGGTGTTGGCGCGCGCGAACTGGCCGCCCAACGCGAGCCCGGCGGCGTCGTTACGGCCGACGAGGACGAAGAGCTGGAAAATGGTCAGTCGGCGCGTCCCGATTGATCTGACAGGGCCGTCCATTGCTTGACGGAGGTTCGATGATCGGCGTTCATGTAACCTATGAACGCAAAACCCGCCGTCGCTTTGGCTGCGCTTTTACAGGAAGCCCTGTCCGCCCGTGCGGGAGGGAATCCGGCGGCGGCGCTTGCGGCGGCGGAGCGGATTCTTGATGTCGACGGGCGCCACATCCTGGGATCGATCCTGAAGGCGGACGCCCTGGCCGCCCAGGGCGAGGCGCGTTCCGCCGCGACCTTTTATGGTGCGGCCCTGGCGAGCGCGCAGCAGCGCGGCGCGGCGCCCGAATTGCGGGACGAGTTGCGGCGAGCGCAGCAGGCGCTGGGGGACATGAAGCGCCGGTTCGAGGAAGAACTTCTGGCCGGCGTCAGGGCGCGGGGCTTCGACGAAGCCCGGTCCAGTCCGCGCTTCGCCCTGTCGCTGGACCTGCTGACCGGGCGCAAGCCGTTGTATCAGCAACAGCCGAAATTCTATCTGTTTCCTGGCCTGCCGCAGGTCCAGTTCCAGCCGCGTAAGGACACACCGTGGCTGGCGGACATCGAGGCGGCGGCGCCCGCCATTCGCGCTGAACTGGCGGCGGTGTTGGCGGAACCCAGCCTGTTCTCCCCCTATGTGGAGGACCGATCCAACCGACCGCGCAGCGGGCAGGCAGGGATGCTGGAGAACCCGGAATGGAGTGCGGTCTTCCTGTGGAAGGACGGTGTGGTGGTTCCCGAGGTCGCCGCGCGGTGTCCGCAGACCCTGAAGGCGCTGGAGGCGGCGCCGTTGAGCATCATCCCTGGACGGTCGCCGTCGATTCTGTTCTCGAAACTGGCGGCGGGCGCGCGCATCCCGCCGCATCACGGTCTGATCAACACCCGTCTGATCTGTCACCTACCGCTGGTGGCTCCGCCGGGGTCCTGGTTCCGGGTCGGCTCGGACCTGCGTCAGTGGGAGGAGGGCCAGGCCTGGGCCTTCGACGACACGATCGAGCACGAGGCCTGGAACGACAGCGACCAGGACCGGACCATCCTGATCTTCGACGTCTGGAAACCCGAGATCACCGAGGAGGAGCAGGGGCTGATCTGCGCCCTGTTCGACGCCATCGACGCCGGAGGCGGGGCGACGCCGAAGCTGGCGACCTGATAGCGCGAGAGGCGTCAGGGCTCCATTTTGAAGATCACGGAGAAGCGGATCATGCGACCGGCGAGCGGGCGCCCCGTGGCCGCCGCTTCCTCGGTCAGTTTGACACGGGCGCGCGGCAATGAACGCTCGACTGAACGGCCCAGGTTATAGCCGGCCGGCTGCTCGCTTTCCGTCTGGCATTCGTTCAGCCCGCCAAGCGCATCGACGACGCAGGACAGGACGACATAGCCCTCTGCGGGGATTCGGCCGTTGACCGAGTCGGGGAAGGTCGGTCGGGGCCCGGTTTGCCAGCTCACGCCGCTCGGCAGTCCGTCCTGGCCATTGCCCTCGATCTCATCCGACCGAACTTCACGCGGATCCACCATCGGACGTCCACACGCGGTCAAGGTCTGTTCGATAGCGGTGCTGGATGGATTCAACTCCATGACGTAGCGCGTCCGCGGCGACCTGGAGGTCGCTGGGACGATGACCTGAAGCTTGCCGCCCTTGGCCAGATCACGCGCGACGACGGCCGGGATTCGGCTGAACACCGCATTGCGTCGCGTGCCCACCGTCCAGACGGAGGTGAAGGGTTCCTTCTGATCGCCCGCCTGAATGCCCAACTCGCGCGACAGGGCGCGATTGGGCGCATCCGGCAGCCCGGCGATCAGCACGTCGTAGACGCCGTCGACGCAGCGCGCGGCGATGGTCAGACCGGACGTGAAGTCGATCATCGCGATGACGGCCTTCTGCTCCGGCACCGACGTCAAAACCCAGTCCTCGCTCTGGGGAGCATCTTCCTGAGCCAGTACAGGCGTCGCGGCGACGAGAGCTATGAAAACGGCGGTGAGTCGAAGCAGGCTGCGCATTGTGCAAATGCGCCCCAACTCGAGATTGCCGTCAAGCCGCTGCGTAGATGCTCTGGAACAGGACCGCGCCGTCGGCGGAGCCCAGTTCGGCTTCAAAGGCGCGGTCGGGGTGGGGCATCATGCCCAGGACATTGCCGCGCGCATTCTGGATGCCCGCGATGTCGTTGACCGAGCCGTTGGGGTTTTCGACATAGCGGAAGACCACCTGGCCCTCGCCCTCGATCCGGGCCAGGGTTTCGGCGTCGGCGAAGAAGTTTCCGTCGCCGTTCCCCTGGGTCATGACCACCTCGCGCTGGCCCTGATAGCCGGCGGTGAAGCGGGTCTGGCCGTTAGCGACGGTCAGGGCGATGGGCTTGCAGACGTATTTCAGGCCCTTGTTGCGCAGCAGGGCGCCGGGCAGCAGGCCGGCCTCGCACAGGATCTGGAAGCCGTTGCAGATGCCGACCACGGCCACGCCGTCGTCTGCGGCCTTCTTGACCGCCTGCATCACCGGCGACTGGGCCGCCATGGCGCCGCAGCGCAGATAGTCGCCGTAGGAGAAGCCGCCGGGAATGACGATCAGGTCCAGGCCCGAGGGCAGTTCGGTCTCGGCGTGCCAGACCATCGAGACGGGCTCGCCGGTGGAGCGTTCGACGGCGACCTTGCAGTCGCGATCACAGTTGGAACCGGGGAAGACGATGACGGCTGCGCTCATGGCGCGGCCCTCTAGCACCGTTTTCGGGAAATGTCAGTGCGCGGGTTCAAGAAGTCCGAGGCGGGTCTCGATCCGGCCGAGACGGGCGTCCTGACGATCAACGACCTGATAGAGGTTCGCCACGTCCTGATTGAGCCCGTTGAGGTGGGAGCGCATGGCCTGAAGCTCGCCCTTCACATCGGCCACGTTGCCGTCGATGCGGTCCAGGCGTGTCTGCATGGACTTCAGAACTTCATAGATGAGGTCATTGGTCACGTCGGCCATGAGCCATACTACCATAAACTGTGTTCGCGCCAAACGTCAGGCCGTCGCGTGCTTCCGCCCCGTCAGCCAGGCGATCAGGAAGATCGCAAACCCGCCCAGGGACAGGCCGACGCCGACCCAGCCGGTCGAGGTCCAGCCGTAGCCGGCGGCGATGGCCATGCCGCCCAGCAGGGGACCGATGGCGTTGGCGGTGTTGAAGGCGGAGTGGTTCAGGGCGGCCGCAAGGGTCTGGGCGTCGCCGGCCACGTCCATCAGCCGGGTCTGGAGGATGGAGCCCAGGCCGCCGCCGCCGCCGATCAGGAAGACCACGACCATCAGGGCCCAGACATTGGACGCCGCGACGGGATAGAGAGCCAGGGCCGCCGCGCTCCACAGCAACAGGCCCCCCGCAGCCTTGAAGCCGATCCGGTCGGCGGCCCAGGCGCCGAGGATATTGCCGAGGAACATGCCGACGCCGAAGACGGCGAAGACCCAGGGCAGGATCTCCGGCGCCACGCCGGTCACCGCTTGAAGCGTCGAGGCGAGGTAGGCGTAGACGGCGAACATGCCGCCGAAGCCGATGGCGCCGACGCCCAGGGTCAGCCAGACCTGGCTCCGCTTCAGGGCCCCCAGTTCGCGCAAGGGACTGGCGTCCGCATGGGCGGGGTCGCGCGGCGCAAACAGGGCGACCAGACCCATGGTGATCACGGCCAGGACGCTGACGATGGCGAAGGTCCAGCGCCAGCCGAAGGCGTGGCTGACCATATTGGCGAAGGGCACGCCGATCACGGTCGCCACCGTCAGTCCCATCAGGACCGTCGAGACCGCGCGGGTGCGCAGGTGCAGCGGCACGACGGACGCGGCGACCAGGGCCGCGACGCCGAAATAGGCGCCGTGCGGAACGCCGCTGAGGAAGCGGAAGACCAGCATCCACTCATAGGTCGGGGCCAAGGCCGACAGGCCGTTGCCGATGGCGAACAGGGCCATGAAACCGATCAGCAGCAGCCAGCGGGGGGCACGTGCGCCCAGCACCGCCAGGATCGGCGCCCCCACCACCACGCCGGCGGCGTAGGCGCTGATGACATGGCCCGCGGTCGGAGCGTCGACGCCCAGGCCTGCGGCGAAATCCGGCAGGATGCTCATGGCCGCGAACTCGGTCACGCCGATGGCGAAACCGCCCATGGCCAGGGCGATGAGAACCAGGGCCACCGCCGCCCGCGAACGGGCAAGCGGGGCGTGGGAGAGTGCAGCGTCTGTCATTGTGCGCCGCAACATAATCAGCGTTCATGTCGCCACAAGGGCGGCGACCGCCGAAATCAGCCCCGGTTTTCGTAGGTCGCTGTGATCGATGCCTGGGCCAGGGTGTGGAAATACAGGTTGAAGCCGAAGACGGCGCCGGAGTCGTCGGCGGTTACGTCCAGCCGGTCGACGTCCACGGCGAAGACGGTGAAGATGTAGCGGTGCGGGCCGTGGCCGGGAGGCGGGGCGGCGCCGCCGAAGCCGGCCTTGCCGTAGTCCGTGCGCCCCTGGACGGCGCTGAGCGGCAGGTGTCCGCCGGGCGAGCCCGCGCCGGCGGCCAGCTCGGTCACGTCGGCGGGCAGGTTGGCGACGGTCCAGTGCCAAAAGCCCGAGCCCGTCGGGGCGTCGGGGTCATAGCAGGTGACGGCGTAGCTCTTGGTCCCCTCGGGCGCGCCGGACCAGGCGAGATGGGGCGAGACATTGCCTTTGGCGTGAACCTGGGCGTCGGGCAGGACGCCGCCGTCCTGGATGTCGTCTGAAGTGAGGGTGAAGGTCATGGGAGCGCTCCGATAGGGAGGCCAAACCTAGTCATCCTGATCCCGAACGGAAAGCTCAGCCCTCGTTCGTCGACAACTGCCCGCTGGGGGTCAGAAGGACGGGTTTGCCGGATCCCGGCGGGACCGTCGAAGGCCAGCGGAAGCCCAGGAGCCGATCCTTGGCGATACGGGCCACCCTGACGGCGTTCGACTGATTGCCGCCCAGGATATGATAGGCCTTGTCGTCCTGGCCCATGTAGAAGCCCACATGGCCCAGCCAGCCTTTCGGATCGCCGCGATAGAAGACGGCGACGGCCCCGACCTGCCCGGTCGTCTGGACGCCGAACTTCAACCAGTTGCGGGCGGAGAGCGGGTTGTTCGGCAGGGGTTCGGCGCTCAGGGTCGAGCCGATGCAGTGGGCGACGAACAGGCCGCACCAGGGGACATCATCGCCCTTGTAGCGGATGCCCAGGGCCGACGCCCATTGCAGGATAGCGGTATTGTTGGCGGTTCCCGGCGCTTCCGTCGTGCCGAGCAGACGCCAGGCGGCCTGGAACCAGACCAGCGACATGTCCACCAGGGGGTTGGTGACTGTGGCGTCGAGCCCCAAGGCGGCAGCCGTGCGCGGGCCGACTAGGCCATCGACCGTCAGGCCCTTGCTGGCCTGAAAGGCGCGAACCGCAGCGGCGGTCCGCGTCCCCCATACGCCGTCGATCGGACCGGGATCGAAGCCCCGAGATTTCAGGGCCTGTTGGATATCGGTGAACGTCATGGGCTGTTCCCCCAAAGATTGGGAGAACAATGATCTTTATTGAGGATATGTCAACCTCAAGTTGTTCTTGCGCGATATTGACGCGCCGCCGGCGTCGGTGTGACCTTAGTCCTGCGCGCCTCAGGCCGCCTCTATGCAGTAGCCTTGGATATCGCCATCAACTTTGGGGAGGCGGTGGAAGCCTAGGGTCGACTGACGGCGACTGTAGCCGATCAGACGAGCACAGATAGCAGGGCTCCTCAGCGTTCAGCAGGCGGTCGAAAGCGTCATAAGCTCGCATTTCCAGATCAAACGCTGCTTGGTCCCCGAACCCGCAACCGTTCGAGTGGATAATCATCGTTTCACTGGTCGGTACGACTTCCCTGACAAACAGAGCCGGGTGCGCAGGGTGGTCTGGCAGGGTCACGACATAGAGTCGATTATGTCGGTCGTCCCGGTATGCGTTGGAGCCGCGCGTATATCGGGTCACGACCAGTTCTGAATTGCCATCCAACTCGGCGACCAGAGCTTTGAATCCGGGAGCACAATCCAGATCCGGTCCGATTTCCCGCGCTGGCGCGACGGTCTCTCCACAGCCAAATAGCAGAAGAGCCGCTCCGATGCTCAGAGCGGCTCTCATGATTACGCCGCCTCGATACGGTAGCCTTCGATCACCGTATTCGCCAGGAGCTGCTCGCACATCTTCTTGGCCTCGGCCTGGGGGTCTTCGGCGCCGGCGAGATCGAACTCGATCAGCTTGCCGACGCGGGCGTTCGACACGCCGGCCCATCCCAGACCCTGCAGGGCGCCTTCGACGGCCTTGCCCTGAACGTCCAGGACGCCGGGCTTGAGGAAGACGTGAACCTTTACCTTAGCCACTAGTGCAGCCCTCCCTGAATCACCGTCGGCATGCCCTTCATGATGCCCAGGCGACGCGCGACTTCGGTGTAGCTTTCGATCACATTGCCCAGATCGCGGCGGAAGCGGTCCTTGTCCATCTTCTCACCGGTCGTGGCGTCCCACAGGCGGCAGGAGTCCGGGCTGATTTCGTCGGCCAGGATGACGCGGCTGAAGTCGTTTTCCCAGATGCGACCGAACTCGATCTTGAAGTCGACCAGGGTGATGCCGACGGCGCCGAACATGCCCGACAGATAGTCGTTGACCCGCACGGTCATGGCCAGGATGTCGTCCAGTTCCTGGGTCGAGGCCCAGTTGAAGGCGGTGATATGCTCTTCGGTGACCATCGGGTCGTTGAGCTCGTCCTTCTTGTAGTAGAATTCGATGATCGAGCGGGGCAGGGGCGTGCCCTCCTCGATGCCCAGGCGCTGGCTCATCGAGCCGGCGACGATATTGCGGCAGACGACTTCCAGCGGAATGATCTCGACTTCGCGGATCAGCTGCTCGCGCAGGTTCAGGCGCTTGATGAAGTGGTTGGTCACGCCGATGCCGTTCAGGCGCGACATGATGAATTCGCTGATCTGGTTGTTGACCACGCCCTTGCCTTCGAGGACCGCCTTTTTCTGCGCGTTGAACGCGGTGGCGTCGTCCTTGAAGTACTGGATCAGGGTGCCGGGCTCAGGTCCTTCGTACAGGATCTTGGCCTTGCCTTCGTAAATCTTCTTGCGCTTGCTGTTCATAATCCGGTCCCGGCTTACGGGCGCCCTCCAGAAACAAAAATCGCGCGGCCATGGTGGAAAGGGGAAGACCCGGTCCTGGCGGCGCGTTTCGGAATCGTTCGGGCAGTCAATCTCGTTCGCGGTCTCCTTAGCTGAAGGCGGCTCTCGATACAAATAAGGCGGAACTGGAAAGCCGGTCAGAGCGGGTGCGACGGAAGTCATGTTGCGTTCAGGCGCGGTCCAGCTATAGACGGCGCTTGCCCCTAGGTTAGTGGGGCGTGCGGAGCTATGCTGGCGACATGACGACCTTCGACGATCGGGAAAGGGCCTTTGAGGCCAAGTTCGCCCTCGATCAGGAGCAGGAGTTCAAGGCCATCGCCCGGCGCAACAGGATGTTGGGCCACTGGGCGGCCGAAAAAATGGGCCTGTCGGCCGAAAGCAGCGACCAGTACGCCGCCGCCATCGTGCGCGCGGACATGGAGCAGCCGGGCGACGAGGATGTGTTCCGCAAGGTCGCCGGCGACTTCAAGGCCTCGGGCCTGTCGGTGTCCGAGGGCGAGATCCGCTCCAAGATCGACGAGCTGGCCTCCATCGCCCGCGACCAGATTCGCGCCGGCGAGCCCCGCAGCGAATAATGATCAGAGATATCGGCCTTCGGGCCTGATTGCAGACGTCGAAAGGGCCGCACCCGGGGGAAGGTGCGGCCCTTTCTCTTTGCCGGGGACGTTGGGGGATGTCTGACCCGGCGTACTGTGCGTCTCGCGCCCTTGAAGAACACGAGACGCCGGATTTGGTTTCAGCCGGTTGCGACCGGACTGAAATTATTTTTTACGGCATCAGGACCGTATCGACGACGTGGACCATTCCGTTCGACTGGGCCACGTCGGCCTGGGTGATGGTGGACGTGCCGCCCTTGGCGTCGGTGATGACCCAGGTGTTGTTCGGGCCGGCCGCGACCTTCAGTTCCTCGCCCTGAACCGTTTCCAGAGTGGCGGTCCCGCCGTTGGCCTGGGCCTGGGCGGCGATGTCGGCTGCGGTCAGGCGGCCGGCGACGACGTGGTAGGTCAGGATCTTGGTCAGGTCGGCCTTCATGGCCGGTTGCAGCAGGGCGGTGCGCGTCGCTTCGGGAATTTTGTCGAAGGCGGCGTTGTCCGGTGCGAAGACCGTGAACGGTCCCGGGCCCTGAAGCGTCTCAACCAGGCCAGCGGCCTGAACGGCGGCGACAAGGGTGGACAGGTTCGAGGCCTTTGAGGCGTTGGCGACAATGGTCTCGTTCGGGCTCATGGCCGCGCCGCCCACCATCGGGTCGGCGGTCATGGGGGCCATGGCTGCGCCTTCAGCCGGGGCCATGGCGGTGGATTCGGCGGGCGCCGCCGCTTCATTGTTGTTGCAGGCGCCGAGCGCCATCAGCGCCCCGCCGGATACGGCGACGAGCATGAGCGTGCGAAGATTGGTCATGGTGTTTCGTTCCCTGTTGGCCCGCGCTGTGGCGGTCACGACAAGGTTACGTCCGAGTTCACCTAAAGGATGCATGCGGCGTGACAAGACGACGCAGCTTGGCCGTTCAGTCTTCGAACACGACGGTCTTTGTGCCGTGCAGCAAAACGCGGTCCTCGATATGTCTTCGGACTGCGCGAGCCAGGACGCGTCGCTCGATATCACGGCCCTTACGGATCAAATCTTCCGGCGTGTCGCGGTGGCTGATCCGTTCGACGTCCTGTTCGATGATCGGGCCTTCGTCCAGGTCGGGCGTGACATAGTGGGCGGTGGCCCCGATGACCTTTACCCCGCGCGCATGGGCCTGGTGATACGGGCGGGCGCCCTTGAACCCCGGCAGGAAGGAGTGGTGGATGTTGATGCAACGTCCCTCCAGCCGGCGGCTGAGATCGTCCGACAGGATCTGCATATAGCGCGCCAGCACGACCAGTTCCGTGCCCGTCTGCTCGATCAGGCGCAGCAACTCCGCCTCCTGCGCAGGCTTGTCGGCGGCGCTGACGGGCAGATGGTGGAAGGGCAGGTCGCCCAGATCGACATGGCCGATCATTTCTCGCGGGTGGTTCGAGACGACGGCCGTCACCTCCATGGGCAGCTCGTCGATCCGCCAACGGTAAAGCAGGTCCGCCAGGCAGTGATCGAAGCGCGAGGTCAGGATCATCACCTTGCGCGGTTCGGGGCCCCGCAGGGTCCAGTGCATCGTGAACCGTTCGGCGAGGGGGCTGAAGGCGTGGTGGATTGCGGCCAGGGCGTCGCCGTCCGCCGGCTCGAACACCACACGCATGAAGAAGGTGGCGCTGGAAGCGTCGCCGAACTGCTGGGCGTCCGAGATATTGGCGTCCCGCTGAAGCAGAAAGGCGGACACGGCCGCGACGATGCCGTGGCGGTCGGGGCAGGAAAGGGTCAGGATCATCAGGCGGCAGGCTTTTCCGGAAGAAACTTCCTCAGTATGGCCCAGCTCGTCGCCTTTGCCGACAAGGATATTGCATGGGCGGGGCTGGACGACGGAAGGTCGATCAAGCCGGCGCCGCCCAGATCGGCCAGGATGCGCCTTCCCAACTTCGCCGCCAGACCGCCGTTGAAGGCGACGGCGCGGAGTCGCGGCAGGCTCTCAACCAGGCCGCACAGATCGGCGGCCTCAGGCGAGCGGATCGCCGCGTCCAGACTGCCGGATCGCTCGGCCGAGGCGATCACATCCCACAGACCCACCCCGCGCGCCTTCAGCCGCTCCAGGCGGTCGGCATAGGGCAGGCTCGTCAGGGGTTCGTCCAGCACGCCGCCGATCAGGGGCCAGAAGCCGTTGCGGGGATGGGCGTAGTACTGCTCCGCCTTCAAGGACGCCTCGCCGGGGAGGCTGCCGAGGATCAGCAGGCGGGTGTCCGCATCGACGACGGGGGGGAAGCCGATGCGGCGATCATCCTGCAGAGGATCCGTCACTTGACCGGCGGATCGTCGCGCAGCCAGCCGGTGATCGAGCGCCGCTTACCCCCCGCGTAGGCGGCGACCGGCGCGACCGAGTGCATCCGCGGCGTCTTGAAGACAGTCCAGACGTTGAAGCCAGGCTTGAAGCCGCGCTCTATATCGCCCGCCTTGTCATGGAATATCAGCTGGCCGCCCCAGTCGGTTCGCCAATCGCGTGTCAGACCCAGGGTGTAGGCTGCGCGTCGCTCGCCTGCGCCGGTATCGTCGTGGAGCGTCAGAAAATCACCGGGACGGAACCAGGTCGCCTGTGCGTCGATCTTGGTCACGCGGTGTTCTCCGGTGACCGCTTTTGCGAACTCGATGAAGGGGGTGTCGTTAAAAAACTGAAGCAGCACATGAGTGGCGTGACCGGCGTCTTGGCCCGCCAGAAAAGACGGGATTACGGGATAGGCCAGATAGACGAAGGAGAAACCGTCTCGCCCCTCGAGCAAGGCCCTTTGGGCCTGCTTGTTCAAGGCGTCCCGCCCGAGGTTCTGCATTTCCTGTGGCGACAACAGCTTGCCGCCTTCCGGCGTCTTCAGCGACAGATGCCAGTTAGTGTCATGTTCCAGCGCCAGCTCCAGCCACTCGGCGCCGGCCTCTTCCAGCAGGTCGGGCACCTGCACCATTCCATCGCGCGCATAGGCCGCGGCATAATCGCGGGGGTCGAGCCGAGGATTGAGCCGGATCGTGCGCTCGGTCATGGGCCTCAGTCTCCGAACACCCGCTTGAACACCACGTCCACATTCTTGGTGTGATAGCCGAGGTCGAACAGGGCCTCGAGTTGTTCAGCTGGCAGGGTGACGCGTTCGTCGGCCTTCAGGAAGTCCAGGAAGGCGCCTTCGCCGCGCCAGACCTTCATGGCGTTCTCCTGCACGGCGGCATAGGCCGCCTCGCGCGAGATCCCGGCCTGGGTCAGGGCCAGCATAACCCGTTGCGAGTGCACCAGACCGCCTAGGCGGTCGATGTTGGCCTGCATGTTCTCGGGATAGACGTTCAGCCGCTCGACCACATTGGCCAGGCGCTGCAGGGCGAAGTCCAGATGGATGGTGGCGTCCGGGCCGATGCCGCGCTCGACCGACGAATGGCTGATGTCCCGCTCGTGCCAAAGGGCGACGTTTTCCATCGCCGGGGTCACGGCCGAGCGGACCAGACGGGCCAGGCCGGTCAGGTTCTCGGTCAGGATGGGATTGCGCTTGTGCGGCATGGCCGACGAGCCCTTCTGGCCCTTGTCGAAGAATTCCTCGGCCTCCAGCACCTCGGTGCGCTGCAGGTGGCGGATCTCTACGGCCAGACGTTCGACCGAGCTGGCGACGACGCCCAGGGCGGCGAAAAAGGCGGCGTGACGGTCGCGCGGGATGACCTGGGTCGAGACCGGCTCGATCTGAAGCCCCATCTGGTCGGCGACATATTGTTCGACGGCCGGATCGACATTGGCGAAGGTGCCGACGGCGCCGGAGATGGCGCAGGTTGCGATCTCTTCCTTGGCGGTGATCAAGCGGCGCTTGGCGCGCTGGAACTCGGCGTGATAGCCGGCCAGCTTCAGGCCGAAGGTCACCGGCTCGGCGTGGATGCCGTGCGAACGCCCGACGGTCGGGGTGTATTTATGCTCCTTGGCGCGCTTTTCCAGCGCGGCCAGGACACGGTCCACGCCGTCGATCAGAAGGTCCGACGACCGGGCCAGCTGAACCGCGAAACAGGTGTCCAGCACGTCCGACGAAGTCATGCCCTGGTGCAGGAAGCGCGCCTCGTCGCCGACGATCTCGGCCACATGGGTCAGGAAGGCGATGACGTCGTGTTTAGTGGTGCGCTCAATCTCGTCGATGCGGTCGGCGTCGAAGCTCGCGTCCTTGCCCTTGGCCCAGATGGCGTCGGCCGCATCCTGGGGGATGACTCCGAGCTCGGCCATCTTTGTCGCCGCGTGGGCCTCGATCTCGAACCAGATCTTGTACTTGGTCTCTTGCGACCAGATGGCGGCGGCGTCGGGGCGGGAATAGCGGGTGATCATGGGGCGGTCGTGTCGGTCCGGGGCGGTCGGGAGTCAAGGTTTGTAGAGACGGACCCCGCAAAAACCTGGATTTCAAACCGGATGGCCCCGGCCGGTTCGCGTCAGGCGGAAGACTTGCCGGTGCGCGCCTTGCCATAGGCAAACTGCAAGCCCAGCAGATAGGCCCAGAAGGCGGCGATGGAAGGCACCTGGATCGCATAGTCCGTCGTCCCATGGATCAGCAGGACCAGATTGGCGGCGATCAAGCCGCGCTGGAGGGTGGCGCCCGTATCCTGCAAGGCGGACCGCCGTATGGCTGTGCCGATCACCAGGGCGATCAGGGCGAACATCGGCAGTGCGCCCAGAACGCCCGCCTCCTCGAGCCACTGGATGTAGACATTGTGGGTGGCGCCGATCGTCCGCAGGGAGCCGAAGTTCTCCGGCGTCATCTGCTGAGCGTTGATGGCGCTGAAACTGCCGAGGCCATGGCCGAACAGAGGAGACTGGAGGAAGGCGTTCCAATGGACCGAGAAGATGACGCTGCGGGTCGCGGAGTCGGAGTCCACGCTCTCAAAACGGGTCCAAAGCGTGTCGCCGCCACCGATGACGAGCACCGCGACGGCAGCCCCGGCGAGGGTCAGGAGGATCAGCCGGCGGGACGGCATCTCCTTTCGGCTCAGACTTTCCCAAATGAGAAATGCCGCCACGGCGATGGCGGTGGCCGTCACCCCCATGCGTGAGGCCGTGGACAGAAGGCAGGTGGTGAACAACAGGACGCCGCCTATAGCCGCCGCAAGGGCCAGTGCGCGCTGTGGGCTGCGGCCGAGCCGGCGATTGCGCACGGCCCTGGCCAGCATGGCCACGCAGAGAACCAGAAGCACCCCATAGACGGTTGCGGCGCTGTTGGCGCTCAGAAAGCCGCCCGAAAGGCGACCGCCGAAGTTGAAATGAAGACCGGTCAGGCCATCGGCGAAGCCGCCGATCATGACGACAGCCCCAAACGCCGCCCAGGCGGCGCCGATGATGAGAATGATATGAAGCGCCGCCGTGACGCGCCGTCTTCGAACGCCTTCGAAACAGCCCAGGCAGAATAGGCTGGCCAAACCGACCAGTTTGACGATTTCAATCGTTGTCGAAGACTTGTCCCAGGTGATGGCGCCCGGGCCGTTTATGGCCGCCCATGGGGTCGAGGCGCCGCGCGCCGGCGCCACAAGGGTCCAGATTGCGACCAGGATGACCAGAAGGAACAGGACGGATGCGGGCCTTTCAGGCCAGGCCAGCCCCACCTCATTTCGGCGCTCGCCGAAGAAGACGGATGCGGGCAGAAGAAGCGCGATGATCGCCGTGAACCAGAGAGCCGTCGTCGGCTCCGCCGCGCCGCCAAAGAGGTGGGCGAGACTGAATACGAGTATCGGGACGCCCAACAGCACATAATCTGACAGCCCCAAATCGACGGGCTGTCGATTTGGGGCCATGGCGGCCGGGCGACTGCGTCTGCGCCGTCTAGGTTCGCCGGAAGCGCCGTCGTGCGACGTGACGGCAGTCTCCGCCTTCATGTCCAGGCCGTCTTCCGAGGTCAGAACTGACCGACCAGCGAAACGAACAGGCGCGTCACATCATAGCTGGGGCCAGCGAACGCGCCGTCCGAGCTTTGGTCGAGGTAGGAGACCGTGGTGGTGACGCCATAATAGCGGTTGATCAGATAGGTGGCGGCCAGCGACGCGTTGACGCGCTGGTCGTCGCGATCCACGGCGTTGTAGGCGTCTTCGCTGTAGCTGAATTGTCCGGAGACAATCACGTTCCGCAGCAATTCATGGTCGATCTTGCCCCCGACTTGCGAGCTCAGATAACCAGCGGACCCGACGATGCCCGCGTCCTGAATGGTGCGCGAGGCCGAGGCCGTGATCGTGGTCAGTTCAGTGGGGAACCACTCGATCTGGGCGCGACCGCCGAAGCCGTCGATGTCCGAATAGGCGGCGTCGTCATAGCTCTGGCTGATGTAGCCGGCGGCGACTTCACCACGGCTGACGGCGCCCAGTTCGAAGTTAACGCCGACGAGGGCTTCATAACCCGACGAGTCACGGGCCGGCGTGTTGATGGTCCCCTGATCATAGTCCTTCTCGTTGCCCGTGATCTGTCCGAAAACAGCCGTGGCGGGGCTGAGGGCGTAGTCGAGCCGGCCCGCGAGCGAGAAGGTGGTGCGGTCGCGCGCGCTCTGGTCGATCAGATTTCCGGCAGCTGTGCGGCCATCCTCATAATCGAAGGAGGTGACATCGGCGCGACTGGACAGGCGTACACGACCCTTGGCCCGCACGGCGCTGAGGTAGGCCGAGGCCGTATCATATTCGATCGGGCTGACCGAAGCCGAGGCCGTGTTGGTGGAGGTCCGGGGTTCGGTCAGGTGACCATACTGGGCGCCGGCGCTGACCGAAGAGCCGCGCACGACGTCCAGACGGCCATTGGCGCCGACAGTCCAGTCGGTGGTGTTTTCGCTGTCGAAATCAACGTTTTGGCTGATCACGCTGTTGGCGAAGGCCTGCACCGAGTGACGCGACCAATCGGATTCGATCGAGACTTCCGGTTGGATGCGGAAGACGACGTCGTCCTGTTCATCCGTGCTCGAGGCGAAGATGTTGTTGTTGTACTCGGCGTCAACCTGGATCTTCGGGAAGATCGTGAAGGCGCCCGAAGCAATGCCCAGGGCTTCGTATTCAGGCTTGGGGCGCTCACGAACTCCGACCCCGCGATCACGAGCGAACATGTCCACGGATTGGGACTGCGCGGACGCCACCGACTGGGCCGATGCGTCAGAGGCGACGGCGGCGAAGCCGAAGGCCATGATCGAGGCTGCGCTCATGCGCAGGAGATTAGTGCTGCTCTTAAAGCGCATGATCTTTAGGTCCTTGAGAAGCCAAACCGGGGAGGGTCGGCTTTGAGTCGAAATCAGACGACTAGGCGGCCGAGCTATAGTCGGGACCGCCGCCGCCGGCGCCGGAAGACGGAGGCGCGCCGATGGGCTGAGAGCCGGTCTGGCCGCCCGTCGCAGCCGGAGCGTCAACCATGCTGGAGCGGATCATCTGGATAGTCTGCTGCGCGGCGGCGGCGGCGGCCGGCGGGAGCGCTGAAGCCGCCTGCAGTTCCTGCACGGCGGCTTCCAGGGCGGCCAGCGCCACTTCGGGCGAGGCGCCGCTTGAGGCGATAACCGCCTGCAGAGCATTCGCATAGGCCGCCTGAGCTTCGGCCGCAGAAACATTCCGACCCACGAGGCTGGCGGTCGTCTGAGACACTGCGGCCTTCAGTTCAACGGAAAGTTGCGAGACGGACACCGTCGAAGACGCCGTCACCTGGGCCACAGCGGTCCAGTCAGCAGCGATCACAGGCCCGGTCGCCAAAGCGAGCGCGGCAACGGCAATGGCGGCTTGGCCAAGCTTGAAGTTCTTCATGACTATCCCCTTCGAACATGGGCTGCGTGCAGCCTCTCAGTCGATTGTTGGTAAATATAGCGTTTATTGTAGCGATTTGATAGAGAAAAAACGGCGTTACGGTCGAGCGTAGATCAAAGCAGTATTGACCCTTGAAGACGCCGTCATGGGGCGGGCGCTTTCGGCGGCGTACGGATCGCAAGTCTTGCGGCCATACGTCCGGCAGGGTTTGTGATGGTGTTCACGAGGGCGTGTGCATTGTTGTCGTGAGCGGCGAATGATCGAACCTCTGTCATCGCCGCCGCCCGTATTGCGGGCGTCACAAGGTTCCAGTTTTCGAAGACGAACAGCACTCGCCAAGGGCTTGCCCCGGGTCCAAGCGGGGAAACACGATACGAGGTCTCGATATATCGCAGGCTCTCGGCGTCCAGAACGCCCGACTGCTGTTGTTGTCGAATATAGGCGGCGCGCAGCCAAGCGGTCGCAGTCGCGGGCGCGGCGGCCAGGGTCAGTTCGTTTTCTAAGCCGGCCCGCTCAAGCGTCAGCGGCGTCGACTTGTTCGTGTCCAGGGCGAGATTGGCGCGCTTTTCGTGATGTGCGGCCAGGCCGAATGGAGATGGTATCGCGGGCCAGGTCAGGCTGGCGGCCAGACCTGCCGACCCGATCGCAGTGACTAGGCTTAGACCCAGGACCGCAGGCGTGAACCAACGGGCGTCCGGACGGGCGACCTTCCTCGTCTTTGACCTTTTGCGAGACGGTTGTAGCATTTCGGCACGTTCTAAGCGGCTACATCGCGCCGCGCAAAGTCTTGTATCAAGACTCGAGCCGCATCAGTTCGTCTTTCTTCAAAACAGAGAAGACGTCTTCCGGTGCACCCAGGCGGATGAACGATGCCGGTCTAAAGGGACCTACAGCTGCCCCATCGTGTTGTCGTGATCCACAGCCTGTCGCTTGAGCCAGGCGACGAAGGCGGTGGCGCTGGGCGAGGGGGGGCGGTCGCGGGGCTGGACGACGTAATAGGCGAAGCCGACCGCTTCCGAGCCGTCGGGGAAGGGGGCGACCAGGCGGCCCGAGGCCAGATCGGCCTGGGCGAGCGTGCGTTTGGCCAGGGCGACGCCGCGCCCGGCGATGGCGGCCTCGATCAGCAGGCCCGACTGGTTGAAGCGCGAACCCCGGCGGGGGTCAGGGTGGCGCACGCCGCGCGCCTTCAGCCACATGGCCCAGTCCGGGCGGCTGGGATCGCCGTCGTTGGACATGTCGTGCAGCAGGATATGGCGCATCAGGTCGGCGGGTTTGCGGATGGCGTTTTCGCCGTCCATCAGCGAAGGGGCGCAGACGGGCAGAACCGTCTCGGTCATCAGCCGGTCGACGGTCAGGCCGGGATAGTCGCCGGGCCCGTAGCGGACGGCGAGGTCGACCTTGCCTTCGCTCAGGTCGGTCGGCTCCATATCAGCCGAGATCCACAGCTCAATCTCGGGATGGGCGGCGTGGAAGTCGTCCATGCGCGGCATCAGCCATTTTGAGGCGAAGCCGGGGGCCACGCTGATCGACACCTGGCGGCGACGCGGCGGTTCGCGCAGCAGGGCCGAGGCGTCCATCAGCCGCTCGAACCCCTCGCGCAGCAGGGGCACGGACGAGCGGCCCAGGTCCGTCAACTGGAGGCCGCGCGCCTCGCGCACGAACAGCGGGCCGCCGACAATGTCTTCCAGCAGGCGGATCTGCTGGCTGACGGCGCCCGGCGTTACCGCCAGTTCGTCGGCGGCGCGCGAGAAATTCAGATGACGCGCGGCGGCCTCGAAGGCGCGCAGGGCGTTGAGCGGGAGCAGGGAACGGGCCATCGCCGTTAGAAATCCTATCAGCGAGCCAAAGGCAATCTGGTTTGCGGGTCTGGAGGCAGAAGCCGAAGGTCCGCGTCCTGCCGCTGGCCCTTCTTCCTCTCCCGGCGACCCTGAAAGCAAGACCCATGCGTGTATTTCTCGCCGCCATCCCGCTGGAGGCCGCAAAGATCGTGTTCATCGGCGGCGGAGAGCCGGCGCTGGCGAAGCTGCGACTGTTTCTGAACACCCCGGCCGAGCTGCTGTGGTTCACACCGGACGGGGCGCCGCCCCGGATGGAGACGCCCCAGACGGCCCCGACGCCGCTGCTGCGGTCGCCGGACGCCGGCGATCTGGCGGGGGCGCGGCTGGTGTTCATGGCGCTGGACGACGCGGAGGAGCTGACGCGGCTGGGCGCCCTGGCGCGGGCGGCGGGGGCTCAGGTCAATGTGGTGGACAAGCCCCACCTCAGCGACTTCCAGACCCCGGCCCTGATCGATCGCGACGAGGTGGTGATCGGGGTCGCCACTGGCGGATCGGCGCCGATCCTGGCGCGCGACGTCCGCTCGAGGATCGAAGGGGTGCTGCCGGCCGGTCTGGCCAATGTCGCCCGGCTAGCGCGCGAGCTGCGTGACACGGTGAAGGCGAATGTGCCCGACTTCATGGCCCGGCGTCGGTTCTGGGAGAAGGCGTTCCGCGGACCGGCGGCCGATCTGGCCGCAGCGGGCCGCACGGCCGAGGCGCGGCGTGAAATGCTGCGACTGCTGAATTCGGCCGCGCCGGAACAGGGCGTGGTTCATATCGTCGGAGCGGGGCCGGGCGATCCGGAGCTGCTGACGCTGAAGGCGCTTCGGGTGTTGCAGGACGCCGACGTCATTATTCACGACCGTCTTGTGCCGGACGCCGTGCTGGAGCGGGCGAGGCGCGACGCCAAGCGGCTGTATGTCGGCAAGGCGCGTGGCGAACATTCGGTGCCCCAGGACCAGATCGAGGCTCTGATGATCGAGGAGGCCCGCGCCGGTCACCGGGTCGTCCGGCTGAAGGGCGGCGATCCCTTCGTCTTCGGCCGCGGCGGCGAGGAGCTGGAGGCGATGCGGGCGGCCGGTGTGTCGGTCTTTGTGGTGCCGGGCGTGACTGCGGCTTTGGCCTGTGCGGCCTCGGCGGGGATTCCGCTGACCCACCGCGACCACGCCCAGGCGGTGACCTTCGTGACCGCCCAGGCCAAGCCCGGCGGGGCCGAGGCCGATTGGTCGCGATTGGCGGGGCCGAACCACACCCTGGCCATCTATATGGGCACGGATCGGGCCGAGGAGACGGCCGCCAATCTGATCGCGGCCGGACGGTCCCCATCGACCCCTGTGGCGGTGGTCGAGAACGGCAGCCGGCCGGACGAGCGGGTTCTGACCGGCCGTCTGGACGGGCTGGGCGCTTTGGTGCGGGGCGCGGCCCTGACCGGCCCGGCCCTGTTGTTCGTCGGCGAGACGGCGGCTTTCTCGGCGAGCCAGGTAGACCAGCGGGACGAGGTGGCGGCGTGAAAATCGTGACGGCGAACCGCCTCTCGGACGGCCGGGTCATCTATGCGGGCGTGGACAATCAGCCGGTTGATCGGCTGGAGCAGGCCGCCGTGCTCGACGAGACGACGGCCGCGATCGTGCTGGCCGATGCGGCCGCGCGACCGGACATCTTCGTGAACCCCTATCTGGTCGAGGTTCAGGACCATACGCCGTCCGGCCGGGACCGGCTGAAAGAGCGAATCCGCGCGACCGGGCCGACCGTGGGCAACAGCCTGGTGCGGGAGCCCGCCTGATGTATCGCTATGACGAGTTCGACCACGCCCTGGTGCGTGAACGGGTCGAGGAATTCTCGAGCCAGGTGGCGCGCCGCGCCTCCGGCGCCCTGACCGAGGACGAGTTCAAACCGCTGCGGCTGATGAACGGCGTCTATCTGCAACTGCACGCCTATATGCTGCGGGTCGCCATTCCCTATGGGACCTTCAACAGTCGCCAGATGCGCCGGCTGGCCCATATCGCCCGCACCTATGACAAGGGCTACGGCCATTTCACCACACGGACGAACATCCAGTACAACTGGCCGGCCCTGACCGACCTGCCGGCGATCCTGAGCGATCTGGCCGAGGTCGAGATGCACGCCATCCAGACCTCGGGCAACTGCATCCGAAACACCACGACCGACGTTTTCGCCGGCGCCGCCGACGACGAGATCGAGGATCCGCGCCCCTGGTGCGAGATCATCCGCCAGTGGTCGACCATCCACCCGGAGTTCAGCTTCCTGCCGCGCAAGTTCAAGATCGCGGTGATCGGGGCCGAGAAGGATAGGGCGGCGATCCGGACCCATGACGTGGGGCTTCAGATCGTGCGTGGCGAGGACGGCGGGACCGCCTTCCGCGTCTTCGTCGGCGGCGGGCAGGGGCGTCTGCCCCATATCGGCCAGGAGATCGCTTCGGCCGTCCCGGCGGCGGACCTGCTGGCCTATCTGACCGCCATCCTGCGGGCGTGGAACCTGCTGGGGCGGCGCGACAATATCCATAAGGCGCGGATCAAGATCCTGGTCGCCTCGGTCGGGCTGGAGGCCTTCCGCGAGGAGGTGGACAAGCGCTACGCCACCTTGCGCCACGAAGACCTGCGGATCCCTGAGGACGAGGCCGAGCGGATCAAGGCCTATTTCGCCCCGCCGCCGTTTGAGGACCTGCCCAAGGCCAGCGCGCCGTTCGACCGCGCCCTGCTGGCCGACCCGGACTTCGCCCGGTTCGCGCGCAACAATGTGCGGCGTCACCGCCAGGCGGGCTATGCCTCGGTGGTGGTGTCGCTGAAGCCGGTCGGGGGCGTGCCGGGCGACATCACGGCGGACCAGATGGACGCGGTTGCGGATCTGGCCGAGCGCTATGGCTTCGACGAACTGCGCGCCGCCTATGAGCAGAATCTGGTCCTGCCGCATGTGAAACTGGACGACGTGCCGGCGCTATGGCGGGCGCTGCGCGAGGCGGGGTTGGCGACCGCCAACGCCGATCTGGCGACGGACGTCATCGCCTGTCCCGGCCTGGACTATTGCAGCCTGGCCAACGCCCGGTCGATCCCCGTGGCCCAGGCCCTGTCGAAGCGGCTGGCCGATATGGACTATCAGGAGAGGCTGGGGCCGGTCCGCATCAATATGAGCGGCTGTATCAACGCCTGCGGCCATCACCACGTCGGCCACATCGGCGTGCTGGGCGTCGATCGCAAGGGCGAGGAATACTACCAGATCACCGTCGGCGGTTCGCCGGACGAACAGGCGGCCCTGGGCGACATCGTCGGCAAGAGCCTGCCCGCCGACGAGGTCGCGCCCGCCATCCAGCGGACCCTGGACCGCTATCTTGAAATCCGCGCCGAGGGCGAGCGGTTTATCGACACGGTGCGCCGCGTCGGTCCCGATCCCTTCCGTGACGCCATCTATGAGACGCTCGATGCTGCAAACGCTTGAGGGGGTTCAAAACGGACCGCGTCTGTCGGTCACGACGCCGCTGGACGAGGTCGAGGCGGCCGCCGCCGGGACCGACGTCCTGGTGCTGGAGTTCGACGCCTTTCGCGACGGGCGCGGCTTCTCGCTGGCGGCGGTGCTGCGCGAGCGGGGCTATGCCGGGCGGCTGATCGCGGCCGGCAAGGTGTTGCCGGATCAGGCGCGGCATCTGCGGCGATCGGGCTTCGACGCGGTCGAGCTGGCGCCGGGCGCGGATGCGGCGGCCTGGGCGCGGATGGATCAGGCCTTCAGCGGGTCGTATCAGCCCGCCGTCGATCCGGCGCCCACCATCTGGCAGAGGCGGCGTGCGGCGTCGAACGACCCCGACCTGCAAGGTCTGGCCGACCGGCTGAACCGCGAGACGGCGGGCAAGGATGCGTCGGAGATCCTGAAGGCGGCGCTGGACCCGGCCCTGGGTTTGCGCGTCGGCGCCATATCCTCGTTCGGAGCGGAATCGGCGGCCCTGTTGCACATCGTCGCCGAGACGGACCGGGACGTGCCGGTGGTGTTTCTGGAGACCGGTCAGCATTTCCTCCAGACCCTGTCCTATCGCACCCAGCTGACCAAGGCCCTGGGCCTGACCGACGTGCGGCTGGTCACGCCGGACGCGGACGAGAAGGCCAGACTGGACGCCCGCGACGACCTGTGGCGGACCGACGCCGACGCCTGCTGCGACCTGAGGAAGGTGCAGCCGCTGGCGCGGGCGACGGCGGGGTTCAACGCCGTCATCACCGGGCGCAAACGCTATCAGGCTGCGACACGCGCCCAGCTGAAGCCGTTCGAGGTGCTCGACGGGGTGCTGCGGATCAATCCGCTGGCGGACTGGGACGCCGAGGATGTCGAGGCCTGGCTGGAGGCGCACGATCTGCCGCGTCATCCCCTGGTCGAACAGGGCTATCGCTCCATCGGCTGCTGGCCCTGCACGCGTGCCGTCGATGACGGCGAAGATGCGCGCGCCGGGCGCTGGTCGGGGATGGACAAGGTCGAGTGCGGCATCCACCTAGGCAAGCGTCAGGTCGCCGCCTGATCCCCTCCCGTTCGACCTCGCCTGAAAGCTGAAACGTGTCCGTCACATCGTCCGTCATCGACCTGATCGGCAATACGCCGCTGGTGCGCCTGAACCGCCTGTCCGACGCGACGGGCTGCGAAATCCTGGGCAAGGCCGAGTTCATGAACCCCGGCGGCTCGATCAAGGACCGAGCCGCCCTGTCGATCGTCCAGGGCGCGCGGGCGTCCGGCGCGCTGAAACCCGGCGGGACCATCGTCGAGGGCACGGCGGGCAACACCGGCATCGGCCTGGCCCTGGTCGGCGCCGCCCTGGGTCATCCGGTGGTCATCGTCATTCCGCGCACCCAGTCGGAAGAGAAGAAGTCGGCCATCCGCTCGCTGGGCGCGCGCCTGGTCGAGGTGGACGCCGCCCCCTTCTCCAGTCCCAACCATTTCGTCCATTATTCCGGGCGTTTGGCGAACGAGTTGAACGAGAGCGAAGAGGCCGGCGCAATCTGGGCCAACCAGTTCGACAACACCGCCAACCGCGACGCCCACTACACGACCACGGCCCCGGAGATATGGGAACAAACGGGCGGCAAGATCGACGCCTTCGTCTCGGCCGTTGGGTCGGGGGGCACCATCTCGGGCGTCGCCGCCTATCTGCGTGAGCGCAAGCCGGAGGTGACGATCGCTTTGGCCGACCCGGCGGGCGCGGCCCTGTTCAACTGGTTCACCAAGGGCGAGATGACGGGCGAGGGCTCGTCGATCACCGAGGGGATCGGGGTGGCGCGGATCACCGGCAATCTGGAAGGGTTCAAGCCGGACCACGCCTACCGGATCGATGACGCGGAGTTCCTGCCGATCCTGTTCGACCTGGTGAAGTACGAAGGCCTGTCTCTGGGCGGCTCGGCCGGGGTCAATATCGCCGGCGCCGTGCGGCTGGCGCGCGAGATCGGGCCGGGCAAAACCATCGTCACCTGCCTGTGCGATCCGGGATCGCGCTATGCGTCGAAGCTGTTCAATCCGGAATTCCTGACGTCGAAGGGATTGCCGGTTCCGGGGTGGGCGTAGACGCCCGTCTCCTCCCCGCGCAGCGGGGAGGGGGACCGCGCGAAGCGTGGTGGAGGGGTTCTGGACGCCCCACAGACGCTGGTGATGCGGAAAGAACCCCTCCGTCACGGCGCTTAAGAAGCGCCGCGCCACCTCCCCGCGAAGCGGGGAGGAGACACCGTCGCCTACTTCGCCTTCTCCGCCGCGATCCAGGCGTCCATTCGTTGGTCCAGCAGGGCCAGCGGCAGCGGTCCCTCCGTCAGCAGCGCGTCGTGGAAGGTGCGGATGTTGAACTTCGGCCCCAGTTCGCGTTCAGCCCGGGCGCGGATCTCGCGCAGGCGGATTTCGCCGATCTTGTAGGCCGTGGCCTGGCCGGGCCAGCCGATGTAGCGCTGAAGCTCCGTCTCGATATTGTGGGACGCCAGGGCCGAGTTGTCGCGGAAGCAGGCGCGGGCCTGTTCCTCGGACCAGCCCATCCAGTGCAGGCCTGTGTCGGCGACCAGACGGCAGGCGCGCCACATCTCGTAGGACAGACGGCCGAACCGCTCATACGGCGTGCGATAGAAGCCCACCTCCTCGCCCAGATATTCGGCGTACAGGCCCCAGCCCTCGGTGAAGGCGGTCACATTGGCCTGGCGACGGAAATAGGGCTGGCCGTCGGCCTCCTGTTGCAGGGCGATCTGGATATGGTGGCCGGGAACCGCCTCATGCAGGGTCAGGGCCGGCAGTTCGTACAGCGGCCGCTGGTTCAGCTTCGACGTATTGACTACATAGTGCCCGGCGACCCCGTTCTGCATCGAACCACCGTTATAGCGGCCGGTGGTGTAGTTTTCCTCGATCTGCGGCGGGACCGGCTGCACGTCATAGGGCAGGCGGGGCAGGGTGGCGAACAGGGCCGGCAGACCGCCGTCGGCGCGCTTGGCCATCTCCGACGCCTTCTCGATCAGGGCCTCGCGCGTCGGGGCGTAGAACTGGGGATCGCTCCGCAGGAAGGTCAGGAAGCCTGCGAAGTCGCCGGTCCAGCCGGCGGCCTTCATCTCCACATTCATGCGGGCGCGGATGCGGGCCACTTCCGAAAGGCCGATCTGGTGGATCTGGTCCGGCGTCAGGTCGGTGGTGGTGTGTCCGCGCACCAGATAGGCGTACATGGCCTTGCCGCCGGGGCGGTTCCCCAGACCGGGTTCGACCGGGGCCTTGGGCAGGTATTCGGTTTCGAGGAAGGTCAGCCAGGCCCGACGCGCCGGAACGATGACTTCGGCCACAGTCGACGCGGCCTGGGCGGTCAGCCGGTCCTTATCGGCCTGAGATACCGTCGGGGGCAGGGTGGTCAGGGGCTTAAGCAGAGGTTCGGCGTCTGTCTTAATCGCCACGTCGTTGCGCGCCGTGGCCAGGGCGCTTTCGGTCACGGACCGGGCCTGGACCATGCCCGTCGCCAGGCCGCGCCGGGCGTTGTCGGTGGTCTGTGCGTAGAGGCCGCCGAAGCCCTGGATGCGACGGATATAGGCTTCGGCCTCGGCGACCGAGTTCAGGCGCGTGCTTCCGCCGACGTAGAGGGCCCAGGTTCCCGGCCCGCCCTCGCTGTCGAAGGCCAGACGCGAGGTGTCGTAGTCCAGACCCTCGAGGCTGCGGTTCAGGGTATAGAGCAGGAAGGCATGGTTGATGCCTGCGGCCTGGGAAAGACCTGCCGGGTCGATGGCCTGGAGCCGGTCGACGAAGGCTTGGAGCGGGGCGCGCTGGGCCAGTTCGAATGCGCGCGACAGGTCGGGCACGCGCGCCATGGCCTCGACGTCGCCCTCGCTAGCGGCGGCCATGGGGTCGATAGACTTCAGATACGTCTCGTAATCGGCGATCACGGCGTCCAGCGCGCGTTCGGCCGGGCTGGCGGAAACGGCGGCGGGGGGCGTCGCGAGACGAGATTGCGCCAAGGCCGCCGCCTGTGGCGTAGCCGCGATCATGGCTGCGACGGCCAGAGAATGGAACTTCATGACACCCCTCCGAAACAGACTGCACAGGCAAGCCGAGCGCGAGGGGGGCGTCAAGCCGCGCGGTTTATTTGCAGGCGACGAAGAAGCGTTCGATGTCGGCCAGCGACTGCGGGTGGGCGGCGTAGGTTCGCCGGGTTTCACCGTCCCAGACGGCGATCCAGCCCAGACGCCGGAAGCGCTGGAAGACCGGGTCCTTGGTCCTGGCTGAGGCCTGGGCGTAGTGGCCGTCGGTGATGCCGGCCTCCTCGGATGCGGCAGGATAGCGCTCGGTGTCGCCGCCGGACTCCAGATGCAGTTGGCGGGACGGCTTTTCCAGCATGGCGGCCAGGTCGAGCGCCCCCGATCCGGTGGCGCAGCGCAGCTGAAGCTTCACCTCGTCGCTGTTGGCCACGCCATAGGCCAGCCCCGCCTCCTGCGGTTCAAAACTGAGATGCCAGTCATAATTCGGCAGAGGCGCCGGCGCTCCAGAGCTCGCTCCAGGTGTCGTGTCAGGCGCGCCGCCTGGCGTGGCGCAGGCGGCGAGGGTGGAAAGGGCGAGCACCGACGGCAGGATTTTCGATAAATGCATGAACGGCTTCCCCTATCCCGCGCAACGATCCGCGAAGCGGCGTAGCTTGGCAAGATGGGGCCGGTCCACCTTGACGGCGAGGGTCTGGTCGCCGGTCAAAACGGCCATGTCGCCCGAGCCGACGAAGGCCGCAAACAGAGGGTGGTCGGTGCGCAAGGTGGTTTCCACCCGACCGCCCCTGCCGAAACGGGCCTCGCCCGTGGTCGTCTCGGCGCCCGAGGTCAGGCGGGCAAAGCCGGACGGGGCGGGGGACCGTCGGTCGTCCGGCGCATACACCGTTATGTCTACGACGCTGGACCCCGGCGCGCATTGGAGGGTGGCCTTGAGATCGGGGGTGTCGGGGCGTTCGTTGGCGAGAACGATCGGGCCGTCACCCTCGTAAAGCGTCCATGTCCAAGCTGAAGGCGGCGTCGCCTGAGGCCCTGAAGCCTGCAGACCAAGCGCCAGAACGGCCGATAGGATGAAGCTCATCGATCAGCCCCCGCTGACGTTCCGGCGCGAAACGGCGCCCCCATCCATTTCGTCAAGCGCGCGACGATCCGCAATAGGTAAGAAAACCCGAGATCATCCGACGTTCGTCGGCGCTTGCGCGCAGGGCGAAGGATCCGGCGTCGCCCTGAACGTTCAGGACGCCTTGCGAGGCCAGGCCCGTAAGGCTGGCGTCGCGGAGGGGCAGCCGGGTTTCGGTCGCGTCTCCACCGCTGATAGGATCGATCGGCGCCGGTCCGTCTGAAGCTGCGATCAGGCGCGGCGTTTCCGGCTGGACGTCGCCATAGACCACAGCGGTGGAATCGCCGGGCGAGCAGGTGACCATCAGGGCCAGTTGGTCGGAATTCTCAACGCCATAGGCCAGTTTCGCCATCGCGCCCTCGTGGCTAAGATGCCAACCCATGGCCGGGGCTTGAACGGGGGAGGCCACAGGCATTGCCTCGGCAGCGACGGAATCGACCGATTGGGTGCTGGCGGCGAAGGCGACCAGCGCGATGGAGGCGGCGGCGGGGATCAGAACCTTGAACATGTCAGCACTCGCGTCTGACGAACAAACGCGGTTACACGTTAAGGGTTCACGGCTCCGCTTCAACGAATTCCGTCCGTGGCGCCCCTGCATCACAGGGATCAGCTCAGAATGGGCTGAAGCGCTCCACCAGGCTCTGGGCCGCAGGGGTCGCCTGCATCCGGCTGATGTCGCCGCGACCGCCGTAGGAGATGCGGGCTTCGGCGATCTGGGTGTGGTTGATCGCATTGGCCGACGAAATGTCTTCCGGCCGCACGATGCCGGCGACAGTCAGTTCGCGGACCTCGCGGTTGGTGCGCACTTCTTGCCGACCCTGGATCACCATGTTTCCGTTCGCCAGCACCTCCGTCACCACGGCTGCGACGGTCAGCGAGACTCGCTCGGAGCGGGACACCGAGCCTGAGCCAGAGGCGTTGGTCTCGCTTTCCAGGCCGACCATGTTGGCGGGATCGAAGCCGCCGGGGAAGGCGCGGCCAAGGCTGTTCTCCAGGCCGAAGAAGTTGGACACGCCGCTGGAGGAATCGTTGGAGCGCGCCCGCGTGGTGGTGTTCTGGGTCTGGGCGCTGTCGTCGATGTCGATATTGACGGTCAGGATGTCGCCGACATGGCGCGCGCGCTGGTCGCCGAAGAAGGTGCGGGCGCCGACCCGCCACAGGCTGTTGGCGCTGGCGGGCGTGGCTTCGCTCCGCATTCCGGGGCCGGCCATATAGGATTGCTGAACCGGCATCAGGGCGGCGGGATAGCCGATGGGCGCCAGTTGCGGGCCGCGTACGGCCTCGACGGCGGTGGAACAGGCGCCGAGCGAGGCGGCGGCGGCGGCGACGATCAGGATGTTGCGCATGACGAGGTTTCCCTAGCGGGCGGCGAGTTGTTGGGTGTTGACGCGCGCCATGTCGGCGGCGGGGCCGGCGACGGCCTGTCCAGGACCGGAGGCGACCGCGTCAATGATGCGGTTGGAATTGGTGTTCAGGATCGCGACGGGTTCGCCCACGGCGGCATTGCGCATGGCCTTGCCCATAACGCTGAGGTTCACGCCGCCGACCTGATAGGTGACGCGCACCATGTCGTTGCGGGCGATGACCTGCTGGCCGGCAGCGGTGCTTATCTGGCCCGGAGCCTGCTGGCTGGCCGTCGCAACCCGCACAGGCTGGACCGGGCCGGAGGATTGTCGGACCGCGATGCGGCGGAGCCCATTGGGATTGTCCCAGTTCAATCCGGCCTGACGCGCCTGGGCCTGGACCTGGCCGGCCTCGAGAACGACCGAGGGCCCGACGCGTTGCGCGACCACGACATCGCCGGCCGCGCCGGCGTTGTCGAAGATGTCGCCCAGGGTGACGCGGCCGTCGTCGTCCACCGGATTCGACTTCAGAGAGACTGCGCCGGCCCAAGCGCCGCCGGAAAGGGCGCCGCTGAAGGCGACGGCGAGAAGCAGGGCGCGGCGGATCGCGATCATGGCTTAGCCCTTCACCTGAGCGGTCACCGACAACATTTCGTCGGCGGTGGAGATCACCTTGGAGTTCATCTCGTACGCCCGCTGGGCGATGATCAGCGAGCTGATTTCCGACACGGCGTCGACGTTGGACGCCTCGGTGTAGCCGTGCAGGATGCTGCCAAAGCCGGCGTCGCCCGGCGTGCCGATATTGGCGGCGCCTGATGCGGCGGTTTCCAGCAGCAGATTGTCGCCGATGGCTTCAAGCCCCGCCTCATTGAAGAAGGTGGCCAGTTCGATCTGGCCGACCGTGGTCGGCGCGGTCTGGCCGTCCTGGGTGACCTGGACCAGGCCCGACTTGGATATGGTGACGTCCACCGCATCCTGCGGGATGGTGATGGCCGGCTCCAGCGCATAGCCGTCGTCGGTGACCATCTGGCCTTCCTGGTTGACCTGCAGATTGCCGGCGCGGGTGTAGGCGATCTCGCCCGAGGGCAGGGTGATCTGGAAATAGCCCTCGCCGTCGATGGCCATGTCATAGTCGTTTCCGGTCTGCGCCGGCGTGCCCTGTTCGGTCACGCGATAGACGGCCCCGGCCTTGACGCCCGCGCCGATCTGGATGCCGGTCGGCACGATGGTGCCCTGGCTGGACGACTGCGCGCCCATCCGTTCGACGTTTTGGTAGAGCAGGTCCTGGAACTCGGCGCGCTGCTTCTTGAAGCCCACCGTGTTCATGTTGGCGATGTTGTTGGAGATGACCTCCACGTTCAGCTGTTGGGCGGCCATGCCCGAGGCTGCGGTTCTGAGCGCGCGCATTGTCCGGCTCTCCCTTAAGCGGCCTTGCCGAGGCGCTCTACGGCGCGACGGCTCAGGTCGGTGGTGTTTTCGATCATCCGCGTGATGCTTTCGTAAGCCCGGCTGATCTCGATGAGGTTGGTGATTTCGGTCAGCGAGTTGACGTTCGACGCCTCGAGCGATCCCTGATGGATTTGGGCGTCGTTGGCCTCGACCGGCTGCGTATTGGACCCGTTGCGATAGAGGCCGTCGCCGCCCTTCTCGAGCACGCCGAGCGTGTCGAAGCGGACGACCGACAGGCGACCCGTGATCTGGCCGTCCTGAGTGATGGTTCCGTCCGCGCCGACCGAGGGTTCGCCCAGCGCCGGGTCGAGCACGATTTCCGCGCCGCCGCCCAGTACGGCCAGACCCTGTTTGGTGGTCAGTCGCCCTTCGGGATCCAGGGTGAAGGCGCCGTCGCGGGTATAGGCTTCGCCTGCGGCGCCGTCGCGGACCGTGAAGAAGGCGCCTTCGCCGGCGATGGCGAAGTCGAGGCTGCGGCCGGTCTCGGACATCGAGCCCTGACCGAAGTCGCGGCCGACGCCGTTGTCCAGCACGAAGCTGGCCGAGGGGCGGATGGAGTCGTTGCGGGCGCGCTGGCCCACTTCCGTCCCAACCATCAGCTGTTCGACCTTGAATCCGGTGGTGTCGGCGTTGGCGACGTTGTTGGCCACGATGTCGAGTTCGCGGCGCAGCGTCATCTGACGGGACAATCCGATATAGGCGGCGTTTTCCACGAGAGGCGTGCTCCTTCGCCAATCCTCCACGCAACGGCCGTGCCAACAGGGTTAATCAAGGCGGAATGCGGGTTTGCGCCCTAAGGGTCACCCCTTAGCCCGGCAAAATCTGCCGTTTGTAAACGTGGCGTTAACCAAGCTCGGTCGATCTTCCCCATGAGATTCTCCGGGGCGAGCGCATAATGAAGTTTGGCAAGAAAAAGGGCGACCCGAACGCTGAAGCCGACGCGCCCGCCGCTGCGGAGGGCGCCGAGGGCGAGGAGGGCGCGCCCAAGAAAAAGAAACTGCCGATCCTGTTCATCATCGCCCCGGTCGCCCTGCTGGTCCTCGGGGGAGGCGGCGCTGCGGCCTTCTTCATGATGAAGCCCAAGCCGGCCGCTGAAGCGCCTGCAGAAGGTCACGGCGAAGAGGCGGCCGCCGGTCACGGCGAGGAAAAGGCTGAAGCCGGCGGGCACGGCAAGGAAGAGAAAAAGGAAGAGGGAGGGGGGCATGGCGCGCCGGCGGAAGGCGGCGAGCCCGATCCGACCCTGGGCAAGATCGCTGAAGGTCCCGACGGCGTCACCTTCTACACCCTTCCGGACATGGTCATGAACATCCAGTCGCCCGACGGACGGGCGACCTTCCTGAAGCTGAAACTGACGCTGGAAATGCATGACGCCGAAGTGGCGACCCAACTTCAGTCCGAACTGCCGCGCTTGCAGGACATGTTCACCGGATTCGTGCGCGAGCTTCGGCCGGAGGATCTGAGCGGCTCGGCCGGCACCTATCAGCTGCGCGCCGAACTGCTGCGCCGCATCAACTTGGTCGCTGCGCCCGGCAAGGTCGACGCCGTGCTGATCGAAGAAATGCTGGTTCAGTAGGCATGACCGACACCTCGCTCGAGGCTTTCGGCGGCATGGGTGACCCTGCGGACACCGTCGCTGAACGCGTCCTGAACCAGGACGAGATCGACAGCCTGCTGGGCTTCGATCTGGGCGACGACGATGGCAGTGAAAAATCCGGCATTCGCGCCATCATCAATTCGGCGCTCGTTTCCTACGAGCGTCTGCCGATGCTGGAGATCGTGTTCGACCGCCTGGTGCGGTTGATGACGACCTCGCTGCGGAATTTCACCTCCGACAACGTCGAGGTGTCGCTGGACAATATCTCGTCGATCCGGTTCGGCGACTATCTGAACTCAATCCCCCTGCCGGCCATCCTGGCGGTGTTCCGGGCTGAAGAGCTGGACAACTATGGTCTGCTGACCGTCGATTCCAACCTGATCTATTCGATCGTCGATGTGCTGCTGGGCGGGCGCCGCGGCACGGCGGCCCTGCGGATCGAGGGACGGCCCTACACCACCATCGAACGGGTGCTGGTGCAGCGGATGGTCGAGGTGGTGCTGAATGACGCCCGCCAGGCCTTCGAACCCCTGACGCCCGTCAGCTTCAACCTTGACCGGCTCGAGACCAATCCGCGGTTCGCGGCGATCGCGCGCCCGGCCAATGCGGCGATTCTGATCAAGCTGCGCATCGACATGGAAGACCGCGGCGGCCGAATCGAGCTTCTTCTACCCTATGCGACGCTGGAACCGATCCGGAAAATGCTGCTGCAGCAGTTCATGGGCGAGAAGTTCGGTCGCGACAACATCTGGGAAGGCCACTTGGCCACCGAACTCTGGACGACCGAGACCGAGGTCCGCGCCGTGCTGGATGAGCAGATGATGCCCTTGTCCAGCGTGCTGAACCTTAAGGTCGGCGACACGATGATGCTGAACGCCACGCCGGATTCGGAAGTCTCGATCCGCGCGGGCTCGATTCCGTTGACGACGGGACGCATGGGCCGAAAGGGCCAGCATATCGCGGTGCGTATCGAGGCGCCGGTCAATCCCGAGAGCGCCGCCCGCATAAGAGGAGCCCGCTGATGGCCGGCATGATCATGGATGCGGTGTTGATGCTGCTGCTGGTCGCGGCGGTGGGCTATGGGATCAAGCTGGAACGCAAGCTGGCGACCCTGCGCGCCGGCCAGGTCGCCTTCGCCCAGGCGGTGAGCGAGTTGAACACGGCCGCCGGCCGCGCAGAGGCCGCGCTGGCGACCCTGCGCGCCTCGGGTCAGGAGACGGATCTCCTTCATGACCGCATCATCAAGGCGCGCGAGGTCAAGCAACAGCTGGAAAGCCTGATCGCCCGGGCGCCGGTCGCGCAGCAGGTCGAAGCGCCGGCGCCTGCGCGCGAACGCGACCTGGAGCCGGCGCCGTCCGTCGGCGCTTCGACGGCCTTGGTCAATGACGACGAAGAACGCGCCCGCCGCATGGCGGCGCTCGCCGATCGGATCCAGGGTATGTCCAAGCCTGCGAAAACCCAGGACGGCGCACAGCGCACGGCGGCGCCGGGCGGACGCGACAATGTCGCCGCCATCGTTCAGGCCCTGACGGCCGCCGGCTCCGCTAACCACACTGCCAAACAAAGCCTCAACGCCGCGCGTCGTAATCTCGACGACGATCTGTTCGCCGCCTGAGTCCGGAACCCTAGTCCATGGCCCGTATCCCCCGCCTTCTGCCCCTGATCGCCGTCGCCATCGGCGGCGTCGTCGCGGTACGCGCCATCGGCGTCGCGCCGGGCCTGTTCGAGGGGGCCAAGGCCTGGGCCGAGGAAGCCGCGCCGGCCGCTGCGGGCGCGCCGCCCAAGCCGGCCCTGCCGGGCACCTGCGCCCTGTCGCCGGAACAGCTGGCCCAGCAGGCGGGCATCTCTCCGGCCGAACTGAAGATCATCCAATCGCTGTCGGCGCGCCGCACCGAACTGGACGCCCGAGATCAGGACTTCGCCACCACCCTGCCGCTGATGGTCGCCGCCGAACAGAAACTCGATGCGAAGGTCAAGGCGCTCGAGGCGCTTAAGGCCGAGATGAAGCAGATGCTGGGTCAGGTCGACGAGCGCGAGAAGGCCGAGATCGACCGTCTGGTCCAGGTCTATTCAGCCATGCGGCCCAAGGAGGCCGCTCCGGTCCTGGCGACGCTCGAAGATCGTGTGCGTCTGCCCGTCGCCGCCGCCATGCGCCCGCGCACCCTGGCCGCTATCATGGCCCAGATGACGCCGGCCCAGGCCAAGGAACTGACGGAAAAGCTGGCCGCCCGCTTCCAGGCCCAGCAGATGGCCGCCCGCGCCGCCGCCGCCGAAGCCGCCCCGCCGCCGCCGGCTGCTCAGGCAGCCCAGAACCCGGTCCCCGGCCAGACGGCCGCCCCGACCGCCACGCCCGTCGCCGCCCCCGCCGCAGCGCCGGCGCGTCAGACGCCGCGTCCTGCGGCCCGCCGCCCCGCCCGCCGTGCTGCGGCTCCGGCCGCCACGCCCGCCGCTGCGGGGCCGCAGGCCTATCAGCCTTCCGGCGGGGAAAACGCTCAGCCGCGCCAAACCGTGCAGTAGGCCGCATCCGGACTCATCCCTAGTCCGGCTGAACCGACAAGCTAACCATTCTAGCGGATTATCCTCCCACGCTCCGTCAGAGGGCGACTTCATGGTGGATGGTCCGACATGATCGGCGAATTTCTCTATCTTGCTCACCGCCTGAGGCGGCCCCTGATCATGGGTCTGTTCGGCGCCGTCTACTGGTTCGCGGCCCTGGCCACCCAGATGGTCATAGGCCGCTGATCGGCGGTTTCGGTTGGCATACGGGCCGGGCGCGGCTATCACCGCGCCTTCCCGATATTCGAGCCGCCGAACGATCATGTCCGACACGCCCCCCGACCGCCTTTCCGTCGATCCGTCCAGCCCCTTCCACGATGCGGACGTGCTGCAACGCGGCGTCGGCATTCGCTTCAAGGGCGAGGAAAAGACCAATGTCGAGGAATATTGCGTCTCCGAGGGCTGGGTGCGGCTTGCGCTGGGCAATCGGGTTGACCGCAAGGGCAAGGCTCTGACCGTCAAACTCCAGGGCACGGTCGAACCCTATTTCCAGAACGGCTGAGTCTTTCTAGGGTCGCGGTCTTCCCCAGTCCGGAGTCTGCCGATGTCCCTTCGCCTGCTGTCCGTCAGCGCCCTCGCGCTCGGCCTTGTCGCCCTCGCACCCCAGGCTTCGGCCCAGGACGCCGCGACCGTGGAGCGGGCCATCGCGATCCGTGACGCCGCTCTGACGTCCAACATCGCCTTGGACTATGTCACCCAACTGACCACCCGTTTCGGCGCCCGGCCGGCCGGGTCGAAATCGGAACAGGACGCCGCCGCCTGGGCCGCCGACTATCTGCGCGCCCACGGCTTCCAGAACGTCCGCATCGAAGAATTCCCGCTGGTCGGCTGGGAACGGGGCGAAGGCTCCGCCGCCATTGTCGGCAAGAACGCCCAATCTCTGGTCGCCGCCGCCCTGGGCCACTCGCCGGCCACGCCGCGCGGCGGGGTCGAGGCGGACGTCGTGCGCTTCTCCAGTTTTGAAGATCTTCAGGCCGCTTCGGACGCCGCCGTGCGCGGCAAGATCGTCTATGTCGACCTGGGCCAGATGCACGCCATGCAGGACGGCTCGGGCTATGGGCCCCAGACCCGAGTGCGCGGCGCCGGGCCGGGCGTGGCGGCGGCCAAGGGTGCGGCGGCCTTCGTTATGCGGTCGGTCGGCTCGGACGAGGATCGCATGCCCCACACCGGCACCACCCGCTATGTCGACGGAAAGCCCACCATCCCGTCCTTCGCCCTGTCCGCGCCGGACGCCGACCAGGTCAGCCGTCTGATCGCCCTGGGCGAGCCGATGCGGATGCGCCTGATCTCGACCGCCCACACCTATGTGACCCACAGCCAGAACGTCATCGGCGATCTGCCGGGCGCCACCCGGCCGGACGAGGTCATCGTGCTGGGCTCGCACATGGACAGCTGGGACCTGGGCACTGGCGCCATCGACGACGGCGCAGGCGGGGCCATCACGGTCGCAGCGGCCAAGGCCATCGCCGACAGCGGCCGCCGGCCCGCCCGTACGATCCGGGTTATCTTCTACGGTTCCGAAGAAGTGGCCCAGCCGACGCCCGAGACCGGCAACGGCGGCGGGGTCTACGCCCGCGCCCTAGGCGCGGCGGCGGAGAAGCATATCATCGCCGGCGAAAGCGACTTCGGAGCCGACCGGGTCTACGCCCTGCGGCTGCCCGCCGGCGCGCAAGGCTCGGACTTCCAGAAGGCGGCGACGCGGGTGCTCTATCCGATCGGCGTCCTCGCGTCGGACCGCGTCGAGACCGACGGCGGCGTCGATATCGGCCCGCTCGGACCGCTCGGCGTGCCCTTCTTCGGCCTGGCCCAGGACGGAACCCGCTATTTCGACCTGCACCACACCGCTAACGACACTCTGGACAAGATCGATCCGGCCCAACTGAGCCAGAACGTCGCCGCCTGGGCCGGTCTGGTCTGGCTGATCGCCGATTCCGGCGTCGATTTCCGCGCCATGCGCCCCGCCACGGCCGCGCCGGCGCACTGAGCCGCTTGGCCCCGCGGGTCGGTTCTGGCTATAGAGCCGGACCGGCTCGCGGGCGTGGCGAAACTGGTAGACGCAGCAGACTTAAAATCTGCCGGACGAAAGTCCTTGCCGGTTCGACCCCGGCCGCCCGCACCAGGCCTTAAAGGATGAAATCTCCGGGTTCGCCCAAGGCCCAGCGCGTGGATGTCTGAACCGGGGCGATCAAGAGCGCCATTCTCAGTCTGTCGTCTTCGGGGCCGTTGCTCGCGCGCATTCAACAGGGAAGGCGACCTTCACGACCAAGCCGTTGGTCTCCCACGAGCGGGTGATGACGCCGCCAAGTTGACGGACCACATTGGCCTTCAGGGATGAGCCGAAACCTTCTCGCGTGGGGGCGACGACCGGAGGTCCCCCGGTTTCACGCCATTGGATACTCACCTGGCTGTCGTCCAGCGTCCAGGTCACCGAGACGCGACCGCCGCCATTGCTGCAGGCGCCGTATTTGTTGGCGTTGGTGGCCAGTTCGTGAAGCAGCATGCTGAGGGGCTGAACCTGCTCCGGCGACAGGCTGACCTCAGGGCCCTGGGTGTCGACGGTGTCTTTCGGACAAAGAACGTCCAGCTCTTCCCGGATCACATCCTCCAGCCGCCCGCCTTCCCAACGCCGGCTGGCCAGCGAGGTCTGCGCGCGCGCCAGGGCGCCGATCCGGCCAGTGAGAGTATCCTTGTAGCTCTCCAGATTGTCCGCGCGCGTCAGGCGGGTGAGCGACTGGATGATCGACAGAACATTGCGCGCCCTGTGATCGACCTCGTTCATCAGCAGTTGGCGAGCCTCCTCGCTGCGCTTCTGCTCGCTGATATCGCGCGCTTCGATGACGGTCCCGACGACCCTGGCGTCGTTGTCGTAAATCGGGCTGGCGGTGAAGGCGACGGGGTAGAAGGAGCCGTCCTTATGGACAAAAACCTCTTCTCCTTGGATTCCGGCCTTCTCGGGAAAGGCGCGGTCTATGGCGCATTCCGACAGGGGGAAGGGCGAGCCGTCCGGATAGGTGTGATGGATCACATCGTGAAGCGGCCTTCCGACGGTTTCGTGCAAGGCATAGCCCGTCAGCTTCTCCGCCGCCCTGTTCATGAACACACAATGTTGCCGTTCATCCATCAGGAAGACCGCCATCGTGGTATTGCCCAGGATCACATCCAGACGGGTGGCCGTGCTCCGGAGTTCGGCTTCGACCCTTTGATAATCCGTCGTGTCCCGGATCGCGGCATAGAAGACCGCATCGGCTCCATCATCAAACAGCTGAAGCTTGACGGATACATTGTATTCCGTGCCGTCTTTTCGTTTGTGGGTTGTGTCGAAGTCGAGCCTGTCAATCTCGCCTGATCGGAGTGGCCCAATGAGCGAGAGAAACTCTGTTTGACTGATGTTGGGTTTCAAGTTCCAGGGGGTCAGTTGAGTCAGTTCTTCGGCGCTATAGCCGAGATTGTCTCTTGCACCCTTGTTTACAAGGCGAAAAAAGAAGTCATCCGCGCCAAATATATAAACTTCGCTTGCGGCTTCTTCGACAATGCGTCCAAGGCGCTCGCTGGTCACACCAATGGATCTGTTCATGCCGATAATTCTGCTTTCGTTTGATTGCGAGCGTAGATAACGGCCCAGGCTGTGGCAATGGGTGTGATAAGCCTTTCAAAGACATAGCGCTCAACTGAGGCGCGCGACGAAGGGACCGCTCTCCGGCGCCGGAAGGTCTGACCCTATCGACGAGGTGGGCGAGGCGACACCGCCTCTGCGTGGCCGTCTTATCGGGTGACCTTCGGCGACGCGTCTCGCCAGACATGGCGGCTGAAACACTCAGTAAAAATGCTTAGTCCCTCATTATAAAATCTGAAGGGCAGTTCGCCGTATTTGTTTGGTCAGTCTGATCACCACAAATGACGAATTCGCTTAGATGAGAAATGTCTCCTCTAGATCGAATATTCGTTGAATAAGTTCGGGAGGAGCTGTTTTGAGATCTCTATACCTTGGCGTTGCGCTGGCGCCCTTGTTGTTCGCTACACCGTCTTTCGCCCAGGCCCAACAGGCCCCGGCGCGCCAGACGGCTTGGGAGGCCAGTCGCACCAGGGCAAATGACGACGTCGTCGTCACGGGCGTCGCCAAGGCGCGGGATCGTCTCGACAGCGCCACCTCCACCAGTTCCATCGACGATGTTGATGTGCTGCGGATCGGCAATACCTCGATCAACGCCATCTTCCGCACCATTCCGGGCATCCGGGCCGAGGCCGGCTCCGGCGAGACGCTCGGCAACTACACGATTCGCGGGCTGCCGATGGTAAGCACCGGCGCCAAGTATCTGCAGTTCCAGGAAGATGGTCTGCCGGTGCTTCAGATTGGCGACATTGTGGCGTTCACGCCCGACCATTTCATGCGCTTCGACTTCAACGTCGCCCAGATCGAGTCGATCCGCGGCGGCTCGGCCTCGACCTTCGCCTCGAACGCACCCGGCGGGGTGATCAACCTGATCTCGAACACGGGTGAAGTCGAGGGTGGGTCGGTGCAGGTCTCGACCGGTCTGGATTATGACAGCCAGCGCGTGGACTTCAGCTATGGCGGACACCTCTCCGACACTTTGCGCTTCCACGTCGGGGGCTTCTACCGCGAAGGCGAGGGGGTTCGCGACATCGGCTTTGAAGGCCATCGCGGCGGGCAGCTCCGCTTCAATGTGACCAAGGACTTTGACGGCGGCTTCTTCCGCATCGAGGGCAAATTGCTCGATGACCGCGTGCCCATCTATCAGTCTGCTCCAATCGCGGTGAGCGGCACAAATGACGATCCGTCCTATGGCGATCTCCCCGGCTTCTCGATCCGAGAGGGCAGTCTCACGTCGCGAAACATCGGCGTCATTCCCTACATGACCCCCGACGGGACTGTGGCCGAGACCGACATTCAAGACGGCAGTCATGCGCTGGTCCGGTCAATCGGCTTCCAGACGCGCTTTAATCTTGGCGACTGGACGATCACCGAACATATGCGGTTCTCGGATCAGTCGGGTGACCAGTTCTTCAACTTCCCGGTGGGGCTGGCCCCTGCCGCGTCCCTGCCGCTGGCCTTCGGCGGCCGGTCTGGAACGATCGCCTATGCCTCGGGCCCGCAGCGTGGGCAGGCGATCACCAATCCTGCGAGCCTGAACGGGAATGGCGTCATCGCCGTCACCAGTCTGGTCAACAGCCAGGTCGATAGCCTCAACAACTTCACCAATGACCTGCGCGCGAGCCGCGTATGGGCCGTCGGCGGCGGCGACCTGACCACCACTTTCGGCGTCTATAACGCCACTCAGGACATCGCCTTTGATCGCCAGCAGATCACGGCTTTCCAGGACGTTGTCGATGGTGGGAATTCGGCTCTGGTGGACATCATCAATACCGACGGCACTCGCCGTACTCAGGATGGCGTCTATAGCTGGGCCACCAACGCCCGGACCGATGTGGAGTACCGCATTCTGGCGCCCTACGCCTCGCTCAACTACCGAATCGGGCGACTGGCGCTGGGGGGGTCCGTGCGGTTCGAGACGGGTGAAGTGCGTGGCGAGACCTTTGGCAACACCCCTACCTCGTCCCGGGCGATCGATATCAACGGCGACGGCGTGCTTTCTGAGGCCGAGCAAACCTTCGGCCAGACGTCGAGCCGTATTCCGGTCAACTATGACTACGACTACACCTCATACTCGATCAGTGCGAACTATCGCCTGTCCCAGAGCTACTCGACCTTCGCTCGCTACAGCAGCGGCGGCCGAGCGGCCGGCGAGCGCATTCTGCGCACGACGGCGATCAATCCGGCGACGGGCGGTCTGACCAACACGGACATCTCCTACGACCCGGTCGATCAAGCCGAGGTCGGGGTAAAGTTCCGGACCCCCGGTCTCTTCGCGAACGTGACCGGTTTCTGGGCCGAAGTCGGCGAGACCAATCAACAACTGCGGCCGGACGCCAACGGTCAGACGGCGTTCTTCCTTGTCACCCAGGGCTATGAGGCGATCGGCGCTGAATTTGAAGGCGGTATCCAGCGCGGCCCCTTCAGCCTGACTGGCAGCGCGACCCTGACCAGCGCCGAGATCACTGAAGCGGCGGACCCCGCCCTGATCGGAAATACGCCGCGTCGCCAGGCGGACATGATCTTCGCGATGATGCCGCAGTACGAAACGAACCTGTTCACGGTCGGCGCCAGCCTCGTCGGCACGACGGAGAGCTTCTCCCAGGACGTCAACCAACTGGTCATGCCGGGTTACACCACGGTGAACGCCTTCTTGGAGGTGCGGCCCATGGAGCGGGTCGTGGTGTCCCTTTACGCGACCAACTTGCTGGATGAGATTGCGCTCACGGAGGTCAGCGCGCCAACCTTGCCGGCTACCGGCGTGGCGCTAGCCCGCGCCTTGCCGGGCCGGAATATCAGCGCGAGCTTGCGTCTATTCTTCTAGAATACCCAAAAGGGTTCATTGAGCGGTCGGGCTTGCGCCCGGCCGCTTTGACGCTTGGGGCCGCTGTCGCCGTGTCTCAATAAGGCGTTGTCGATAGACCAGCGCCATCGACGATGTGGCCGAGAAATAATCGCGCGACATGTCGCCGCTGAAGTCTTTCTGTCACACCCGACTTCTATGAACCTCGCGCATCGACGCCGAGGTTAAGCTAGGCCGTCGTCGCCTATGTCGGCCCCCGTGGCCGCCGCCTCAGCACGGACGCGCCATGCCCCAGATCGATCGTCGCGGCCTATTGGCCGGCCTCGCCGCCGCCGCCGCTTTTCCGTCGTTGGCGCGGGCCTTGAGTATTGCGCCCAGGGTGCGGACCGGCACGATCCAGGACGTCGACCATGTGGTGATCCTGATGCAGGAGAACCGGTCGTTCGATCACTACTTCGGCACGATGAACGGGGTGCGGGGCTTCTCGGATCCGCATCCGGCCCCGGCGCCGGGCGTCGACGGCAAGTCCCGAGACGTCCTGCTCCAGCACGACGGCGGCGGCGAGGGGCCGGCGTGGCTGGCGCCCTTTCCACTGAACACCCGCCAGACCTTCGCCCATATGCGGGTCGAGGGCACACCGCACAGCTGGCCCGACGCCCAGGCGGCCTGGGATGACGGACGGATGGGGCGCTGGCCCGAGGCCAAGCATGCCCATTCCATGGGCTATTACGAGCGGGCGGACATCCCCTTTCAGTACGCCATGGCCGACGCCTTCACCCTGTGCGACGCCTATTTCTGCGCGCTGCAGACCGGCACCAATCCCAACCGGGTCATGCTGTGGTCGGGCACGAACGACGGGTCGGGCGAGCGGGGCGGCCCCTGTATCGGCAATTCGCACGACAATCTGCCGCGTGACGGCGGCGACGAGGAGCCCTATCGCTGGACCACCTATGTGGAGCGGTTGCAGGCGGCGGGGATCGACTGGCGCGTCTATCAGGACATGGCCGACAATTTCACCGACAATCCTCTGGTCGGTTTCGAGGCCTTCCAGAAGGCCGCAATAGGTGCGCCGGGATCGGATCCGGCCCTGGTCGAACGGGGCCTGACCACGCGGGCGCTGGACGGGCTGAAGGCCGACGTCCTGGCCGGGCGACTGCCCCAGGTCTCCTATGTCATCGCCACCGCCAGCGGCTCGGAACACCCCGGCCCGTCCAGCCCGGCCCAGGGCGCAGACTATACGTCTCAGGTGATCGACGCCCTGACTGCGGACCCGGACGTCTGGGCGCGCACGGTCCTGCTGGTCAATTTCGACGAGAACGACGGCTTCTTCGACCATGTGCCGCCGCCGGCGCCGCCGTCGCGCGACGCCCAGGGCGGCCTGCGGGGCGGCTCGACCGTCGATCTGTCGGGCGAATATCACCTTCAGGCCGCCCTCGCCGACAAGCAGCTGGACCTGCCACAGTATCGCGGGCGCCCCTACGGCCTGGGCCCACGCGTGCCCATGTATGTGCTGTCGCCCTGGAGTCGAGGCGGAAAGGTCAATTCCGAAGTGTTCGACCACACTTCAGTGATCCGCTTCCTGGAGGCCCGGTTCGGCGTCATGGAGCCCAATATCTCGCCCTGGCGCCGGGCCGTCTGCGGCGACCTGACCTCCTGCCTGGACTTCAGCGGCTTGGACGCCCGGCTGGTTTCACTGCCCGCGACCCAAGACGCCGCCGTGCGCGCCGCCGCCCTTGCCGGACGCACCACCCCCCCGATCCCGGCGACCCCGGCGCGTGCCGAGCAGGTCTCCGGTTTCAGACCAGCCTGCCCCAGCGTTTATGCGTTGGAGTGCGGGCACGAAATTCTGGCCGACGGCGGCGTGCGTCTGTCCTTCGTCAACACCGGCGTTCGGGCGGCGGTGTTCCACGTCTATGACCGTCTGGACCTTGAGGCCGGCCCCCGGCGCTATACGGTCGAAGGCGGCAAACAGCTTCAGGACGTCTGGGCGGGATCGGGCGGCGTGGATGTCCAGATCATGGGCCCGGAGGGCTTCCATCGCCGCTTCGTCGGATCGGGCGCGGCTCAGAGGGTGTCCGCGCGGCTGGATTGGTCCGGCCGGGCGCCTGTCCTGTTGCTGACCGGCAAGGGCGCGGCGCGGGTCGATCTCGGCCAAGGCGAACGGGGTGTCGCCGTCGACGGCGAACACAGGATTCGCATCGAGGGGATGGACGCCAATCAGACCTATGACCTGTCTGTCGAAGTCGGCGGCTGGCGAAGCGAGTTCGCCGGTCGGGTCCCGGCCGCGCCGTCCAAGGCCTGATCAGCCGCCCCGTCCGCCCGCGATAAAGGCGGAGACCGTCGGGAAGGACTTGCCCTGTGGCCGCATGTCCTCGCAAGCGAAGGATTTCAGTCCTCCATAGACGCCGCCCGACGGGGTGGCGTCCCAAGGGCTCTCATCGGCGTAGCGGTCGGTTTCCGCTCCGTCCGGGCCATGGGTGATCGTTGCGACCGTGCGGGACTGACCGTCGGAACAGCGGATGGCGACATCCTCGACCTCGTGGCTCAGGTCGGCGGCTTCGCCTCGGGCCGGAACGCGGGCGAAACGGACAGTCGTGACGCCGTCCGTGGCTGTCAGCGTGTCCTGATCCACGATGTAGACGATGCTGTCGCTGGCTGAAAAGCGGGTCCAGGTCTCAGCCGCCACAGGCGAGGCCGCCGCCAGGATGCCGAGGCTTAAGACTGTCAGTTTGGCGATTCCGCGCATGATGATCCTCCCGTTAGGGGAGGGATTTGATACCCGTGATCGTCCAATTTCAAGCCGGTTCCAAATACGCGTTCCGGCGCCCCGAACAGGGGCAGCGGCAGGGCCAGGAACGGAGTCAGGGACGGGCGCGGCTCGGCAGGGCGGCGACCTCTTCAGCGTTCAGCGACTTGGTCACGAAGGCCCGGCATTTGCCCGATCCGAACGACGCGCCGGGCACCAGGACGTGGACGGAATCGCCGACGCAGACATTGTCCGAACCACCGGCCGTCGGCGTCACGGCGATTGATACGGCGGAATCGAGATCGGGACAGCCGCCGGCGGTGTTGATCAGGAAGACATCGTCACGCAGCGAGCGGATATAGAGGTCCGCTTGCCGGTCGACCCGGAAGTTGCGGATATTGTCGGTGCGGAAACAGCGGGCCGTCGTGCTTTCACCCTCTGCGACGGCCGCGGTCGTCGCTGCGGGCGCACAGGCCGAAAGGCAGAGAGCGGCGGCTGTCGAGGCGACCAGGGTCAAAGACAGAATACGCATCGAAAATCCCCTTGCTGGCGGCAGGGCAAGCTAACCGCGACGCAGATGAACAGAGGCTGAACCGCGCTCAGGCCGCCGACGGGCGATCTGGATCGACCCGCGACGCCCACGCTGCCGGAAGCGGCGAGGGGGCGCCTGAAATCAGCGCCGCCACATGTTCGCCCAGCAGGGGCGCGACACAGAGACCGCGCGAGCCTAATCCGGTCAAGACATAGACCCCGTCCGCCCGCCGTCCGACCAGGGGCAGGCGGTCGCGCGTGGTGGCGCGAATGGCCACGCGGCGATGGCGGTCGGCCGTCTCCGCCTGTTCGGCGAGCCGGGGCAGACGGTCGCGCAGGATTTCGAGATTCTTCGCGGTTTCGGCGTCTCGAGGTTCGAGCGAGACGTCGCCCCGCCCATGGCTCGCCCCGAACAGGACGCCCGTCTGCATCGGGGCGATGTAGCCGCCCCAGGCCGCTGCGGGCGCGGATGGCCCCTCGCACCAGTCGGCCTGGCCCCGGACGGGCGTCAGGCTGTTCGTCGGCGACAGTTCGGCCGACCCCCAGCCGGCCGTCACGACGACGGCGTCGGCCCGGGCCAGAGCCCGCCCCTCGGCGTCATGAATGATCCAGCCGTCGGCGTCCCGTGTGATCCGGGCTGCGAAGCCCTTTACGACGTCCGCTCCAGCCAGCCAGGCGTTCAGGGCGGCGGCGGGCTGGATGACGCGGGCGTCGGCCATCAGCAGCCCGCCTTCGGTCACCGGTTCGCCCAACCGCGCCTCCGCCCCCTCGGCGTCGATGACGGTCATGGCGCCCTCGCGCCAGATTGGCTGGGCCGCAATCTTGGCGAAGCGTGCGGCGTCGCGCGGCGCCTGTGGCAATTGCAGGACGCCCCGGTCCAGCACGGCGCCGGGCGTGGCCTCATAGAGATGTCGCGCCCGCTCCAGCGCCTGGGCGTAAAGGCCCGCGATGGCCTGATCGCCGGCGTCCAGTCGCGGCGTCGCCAGACCGGCCGGAAAGCCCGATCCCCCCGCGCCGGGACGCTCGCCTTCGATGACGATTGCGGCGATCCCTGCTTCTGTCAGGGCGCGCACGACAGAGGCTCCAGCGATCCCGGCGCCGATGACGGCGACGCGGCCAGAGACGCGGCCAGAGACGCGGGTAGGCCCGGCGGGGCGAGCGCCAGGGGCTTCGTTCGTTCGGCGCGCCTCCAGCCGTTCGCGTTTGCGACCGTGGCCGGGCTTTTTCTCGACGACGAAACCGCGCTCCGCCAATCCCCGCCGCACCGCCCCCGCCACGGTGAAGGTGGCCACGCGTGCGTCGGGTGCTGAACGGGCTGCGATCCCGTCCATCACCTCTTGCGACCACATGCCGGGATTCAAAGCAGGCGAAAACCCGTCCAGGAACCAGGCGTCCGCCTGACCCGGCCATTGGTCCAGCGCCCAGGCCGCGTCCCCGACAGCCAGATCGAGCACCGCGTTGAACGCCGGCAGGTCCAGGCGGTGGAATCCGGGCGTCCGATCCGGCCAAGCCTCGGTCAGGGCGTGCGCGGCCTGCGCCAACTCGGGCCAGTTCGACAGGGCGCGGCGCGCCTCCTCGGCGGTCAGAGGGAAGCCTTCGATGGAGAAGATGTGCAGCCGCCCGCCTTCCGGCCGAGTCCGTCGCCACAGGTCCAGCAGGGCGACGATGTTCAGACCGGTGCCGAACCCCAGTTCCGCCACGGTGAACCGGCGCCGCCCGGCCCAGGCTTCGGGCAGTCCGCAGCCTTCCAGAAAGACAGCCCGGGTCTCCGCCAGCCCGTCATCGCGCGAGAAATAGACATCGCCGAACCGTCCCGAACGGGGTTCGTCTTCATCAGTCCAGGTCAGGTGTGGGGAGGTGTCGTCACGCGTCATGGCGCGGCTCTAGCACCTCCGACCCCCAATACGAAAAAGGCCGCCTCCGTGCGGAGGCGGCCTGTTCCTGAACCCGGTGGTTTCAGTGCCCTTCGTTATGGTCGGCGCCATGATCGGGGGCCGGAGCGGCGGCCGGAGCAGCGGCTGGCGCTGACGCTGCGGCGGCATGGGTGGTGTCGCCTGCGGGATGAGCCTCGTCGGCCGCCGTGGCGGCGCCGGCGTCCTGTGCGGCTTCATTCGCGGCGGCTGCGGCCTCCGCTGCGGCCTGTTCGGCGGTCAGGGCGGCGTCGGCGGCGGTGCCGGCGGCTTCAACAGCGTCGCTGGCGGCTTCGTGGGCCTTTTCCTCCGGCGCCTTCTGGCATCCTGCGATGACGAGTGCGGCGACCGAGGCGGCGACGATAGCGGTGATGCGCATGGGATATCCTCCGACTGCTGTTCGCGAGGTCTGAAGCCTCGCCTCAAACGATAAGACCGCCCGGAACCCCGGGGCAAGCCGGGAACGGCGGCGTCAGGCCGCGTCTGAAACTGTTCGGCGGACCCGATGTTCCGCCCGTTCAGCCTCAGTCGCTGCCGATATTGTTCAGCACTTCTTCCATTTCTGCGAACGAAGGCTGGCAGGCGGACGGAATGTCGCCCCGGCCGATTTCGACCGAAATCTGGGCCGCATTGCCGTGCAGGTGGGCGATCAGCACCGATTGGATCATCTTGTAGTAGGCCGCTTCCTCATTGACGATCGCGGTCAGGCGCGCGGCAAACGGACCGACCAGGCCATAGGCCAGGAACACGCCCATGAAGGTGCCCACCAGGGCGCCGCCGATCATGGTGCCCAGAACTTCCGGCGGCTCGGTGATCGACCCCATGGTCTTGATCACGCCGAGCACGGCGGCAACGATGCCCAGAGCGGGCAGGCCGTCGGCCAAGGTCTGCAGGGCGTGGGCGTTCTCGAGATGCTCGTGGTGATGCTTCTCGAGCTGTTTCTCCATCGCGTCCTCGACCTGGTGCGGATCCTCCAGGTTCATCGTCATCATCCGCAATGTGTCGCAGATGAAGTCGACCGCGAAATGGTCCTTCAGCACCTTGGGGTACTTCTGGAAAATCGTCGATTCCTTGGGCTTTTCGATGTGGCTTTCCAGGGCGACGACGCCCTTGGATTTCATCGTCTTGGTCAGCTGGAACAGCAGGGACAGCAGGTCCTTGTAGTCCTGCTTCTTCCACTTCGGTCCGGCGAAGGTCTTGCCCAGGCCGGCCATGGAGCCCTTGATGACCGTCATCGAATTGGAGATCAGGAAGGCGGCTATGCCCGCTCCGCCGATCGCCATGAGTTCGTGCGGCGCCGCGTGGAGAATGACCTCGAACTTGCCCCCAGAGATGGCGTAGCTGCCGAAGACGAGACCGAACAGCAGCACAATGCCGATGATCTGGAACATGTGACGCAATACCCTGACCCGAGAGGGCCTAAGGATGGGCCTTTAATGATTAAGACGGCGTTTCGCGAACGCCGTCTTATCTCGCTTCAGAGGCGGCCTTCGCCGTTCAGAATGGCGGTGCGCGCCGCCGGCGTCAGCTTCTGATAGCCGGTCTTGCCGCCACGCACATACAGCGCCGCCCCGGTCTTGTCGGGATCGAAGCCGTCCGCCACCAGGTCAGCCTTGCGGTATTTGAAGGTGCCGGTGGTCTCGGCCGCTTCGATCAGGCGCACGAATACGGGCTGGGCGTAGGCGGGCAGGCGTTCCTCGACATGGGCGGCGAAGGCCTTGGGGTCGAACTTGGCGTCGGTCACCAGGGCCGCCATCCCGGCCTTGCCGTCCTGACCGGGCACCGGCACGCCATAGACGATGGCCTCCGACACGCCGGGCCCCTCCATCAGCGCCTGTTCGACCTCGGAGGTCGAAACGTTCTCGCCCTTCCAGCGGAAGGTGTCGCCCAGCCGGTCGACGAAGTAGAAGTAGCCCTCGGCGTCCTGTTTCATCAGGTCGCCGGTGCGGAACCAGCGGTCGCCCTTCTTGAAAACGTCGGTCAGAATCTTCTTCTGCGAAGCGGCCTTGTCGGCATAACCCGAGAAGTCGTGGCGAATGTCGTTGCCGATCTCGCCGATGGCCTCGCCGATCTCGCCGACCTTGGCCAGTCGGCACAGGCCGTCCGGGCCGCGGATCGGCTGTTCGCTGTCCACATCGAACTGGACCAGCCGGATATTGATCTGCTTCTTCAGATAGCTGGGCACGCGGCCGATGGCGCCCTGTTTGCCGTCGAAGTTGAACAGGGAGACATTGCCCTCGGTCGAGCCGTAGAACTCGAGTACGTCGGGAATGGCGAACCGGCTTTGGAACTCGGGCCAGACGTCGGCGCGCAGGCCGTTGCCGAAGGCGAGCCGCAGCTTGTGCTTCTGCTCATAGGCCTGGGGCGGGCAGTTCACCAGATAGCGGCACAGTTCGCCGATATAGACGAACATGGTCGCCCCGGACGCCACGACGTCGGGCCAGAAGCTGGAGGCGGAGAAGCGTTTGCGGATAACCAGCCGGGCGCCGTTCAGCAAGGCCGCGCCGACCCCGACCAGACCACCGGTCGAGTGATACAGTGGCAGGACGTTGAAGATCCGGTCCTTCGGCGTCGAGCGCGTGGCGCCGGCGAAGGCGCGCATATAGGTCCGGGCGCGCGAATGGGGGATGCGCGCCGCCTTCGGCAGGCCAGTGGTGCCCGAGGTGTAGATGTACAGCGCGGTGTCGCGGTTGGTCAGGCCCTCGCGGACCGAGCGGGCGGGACGCACGGACGAGGCGCCGCGCACAGGCTTGTCCAGGCCGCGCCGGTCGCTGGTCTCGTCCTCGTCGCCCAGACCCAGAACCCACAGCATCAGGCTGTGGCCGACCAGGGGGCGAGTCGCCTCGACCTGACGCCAGCAGTCCTCGTCCGCCACCACCTGGAAGGCGTTGGAGATGGTCAGGCAGTGGGCTAGGCCGGGGCCGCTGAGGTTGGTGTTGATCAGGGCCGTGGCGATGCCGACCTTGGAGAAACCGATCCAGGCCGCCAGATACTCGACCCGGTTGGTCATCATCAGGGCGATGGTGTCGCCCCGGTTCAGACCCCGACCTTTCGCCCAGTGGCCATAGCGGTTCGCCATGGCGTCCAGGTCGCGATAGGTCAGGCTGCGGCGCTCGTCCTCGAGGGCCACATTGTCGGGGAATTTGTCGACGGCTTCTTCAATGTCGTCACACAGCAGGACGTCGCTATCCAGCTCGATCGGCTTGATGCGCTTGAGCAGACGGAACAGGCCGCGTGCGAACCGCACGTCCCTACCGATATTCGCTACCAAACCCATGCTCGCCGTTACTCCGGTCTATGCGTGTTCCACCCGCCCTCGTGATGAACGAAGGCGGCCCGTCCGGTCAACCGCGCGGCGAATAAACGCCTTGAAACCATCGCGATCATCGAGGGCCGTGTCTCATTTGTTCCGGTGACGTCGGGGAAATCCAGAGCCTGCCCGCGGATTTTTCCGCTTTAATGTGTGCATTCAGACCCGGAAAAGATCTGATCTCGCCCCAACTGCGGCCGAAGCTGTGCTTCTTCAAGGTCATTGCTGGGGAGCGGGAACAACCTCGAAGAACGGCGTGTTGTTTGTTCGATCTTATGGAGGACACATCATGTCGATGACTTATGCAGACGCCAAGCCTGACATCGCTTCTATGGATGCGACCGGTCGCGCCACTGACGGGGTCTTTGTGCCGCGCTACGCGCAGCGCCGTCACAAGAGCAACAAGCCGGTGAAGACCTGGATGATCATCGCCCCGATCGGCGCACTCGCCGTCATCGGCACGGCGGCGGCTCTGATGATGGGTGGCGGCGAGCAGGCTGCGCCGGCGGCCCCGGCTGAGTCGGTTTCCACTTTGGCGCCCGCGACGCAGACGGCGCCGACGGCCTTGGCGCCGGTTGCAACGCCCTTGGCTGAGCCGACCCCTGTTCAGGCTCCGGTTCAGGCGGCCCCCGCAGCCGAGCCGACGCCGCGCCAGGCTGAACCTGCGCCACGCCGCGCCGCGCCGGCGGCGGAACGCCCCGCCGCCCGAGTCGAAACGCCGGCTGAGCCGACCGGCCCGCAGCCCTACAGCGCGGCGTCCACTCCCGCTCTGAACACGGCGCCGGCAGCCTCGGCTCCGTCGGTCCAGGTCCAGTCGCCGCCGACGGTATCGGTCCAGCCGATGAACTGACCGTCGTCACGATGAAAAAGGCCCCGGCGTTCGCCGGGGCCTTTTGCTGTCGGCCTATCGCGTCGGCTGAGCAGGAAACTCCAACCGGCTGACGTCATAACCCAGCGCCCGCGCCCGATCCGTCAGCGCCCGCACCTCGGCCTGGGTCGGGATTTCGCGCGTATAGATGAACAGCCGTTCGAATGTCGGGTCCGCCGAGATGAACCAGCTGTAGTCGTCGGCCCGATCCAGCACCCAATAATCCCAGGTGACCAGTCCGTGCAGATAGCGCACCCGCAGCTTGGCGTTCGTGCCCGGGTCCAGGATGCGCCCGCCGCCGTCGATGCCCTTCTCCTTGCCCTCGGGCGAACCGACCTGGCAAGTGTCACGCACGTCGATGCGGTCGCCGCCGACGGGGGTGTAGATCGACGCCCCCGCCACGCAGCCGTCCGTCAACCGGTCCGGCAGCCGGGCGATTTCCAGCCAGCGCCCCGACCACAACCGCTCCAGCTCTATAGCCTTGGTCGGCTGGGGCGCCCGATATTCGGACGGCGAAGGCGCGGTCACGCAGCCCGAAAGTGAGGCAACTAGGCCGGCGGAGAGCGCCAGAGCGGCGGTCATGGATTTCATCGGGGACATCAGCCTTCTGTTCTCGCCATCAAGGCGCAACACGCGGTCAAGGTTCCGTCACCGAGGGGCGACAGGACGGGGACCGTCTCCAAAATCTCACAGCGACCACCAGTATCAATCGCTTGCGACCCATTGCACACTATCGTTTTACGTCGGCCCTCTATGGAGCCTGACCTAGTGGACGCCGCTATTCTGACCGAAGCCCTGAATAAATCCAGACTGGCCCGGCCCAGCCCCGCGCGGCTGACCCATCTTCAGCGCCTTGAGGCCGAGAGCATCCACATCATGCGCGAGGTGGCGGCTGAGGCCGAGCGCCCGGTCATGCTGTATTCGATCGGCAAGGATTCGGCGGTGATGCTGCACCTGGCGCGGAAAGCCTTCTATCCGTCCAGGCCGCCTTTCCCTTTGCTGCATGTCGATACGACGTGGAAGTTCCGCGCCATGTACGCGATGCGCGAACAGGCCGCCGCCGATCTGGGCGTCGAACTGCTGGTCCACCAAAACCCGGAAGCCGTCGCGCGCGGGATCAATCCCTTCGACCACGGCTCGGCCCTGCACACCGACCTCTGGAAGACTGAGGGATTGAAGCAGGCCCTGACCTTGCACGGCTTCGACGCGGCTTTCGGCGGCGCCCGGCGCGACGAAGAGAAGTCCCGGGCCAAGGAGCGAATCTTCTCCTTCCGCACCGCCGAGCACCGTTGGGACCCCAAGAACCAGCGCCCCGAGCTCTGGCGGCTCTACAACACCCGCAAACGGCCGGGCGAGAGCATCCGCGTCTTCCCCATCTCCAACTGGACCGAGCTGGACGTCTGGCAATATATCCACCTGGAGCAGATCCCGATCGTGCCCCTGTATCTGGCGGCGGAACGGCCGGTGGTCGAGCGGGACGGCGCCCTGATCATGGTCGATGACGACCGGTTCCGGCTGCGCCCCGGCGAGACGCCGCAGATGAAGTCGGTCCGGTTCCGCACCCTGGGCTGCTACCCCCTGACCGGAGCGGTCGAGAGCACCGCCGCGACCCTGCCCGAGGTCATCCAGGAAATGCTGCTGACCACCACCTCCGAACGCCAGGGCCGGATGATCGACCACGACCAGTCCGCCTCGATGGAGAAGAAGAAGCAGGAGGGCTATTTCTGATGGCTCACCAATCGGACCTGATCGCCCGCGACATCGACGCCTATCTGGACGCCCACCAGCACAAGAGCCTGCTGCGTTTCATCACCTGCGGCAGCGTGGACGACGGCAAGTCCACCCTGATCGGCCGGCTGCTCTACGACTCCAAGATGATCTTCGAGGATCAGATGGCGGCGCTGGAGGCGGACAGCCGCCGTGTCGGCACCCAGGGGGGCGACATCGACTTCGCCCTGTTGGTCGACGGCCTGGCCGCCGAGCGGGAGCAGGGCATCACCATCGACGTGGCCTATCGCTTCTTCTCGACCGAAAAGCGCAAATTCATCGTCGCCGACACGCCGGGCCACGAGCAGTACACCCGCAACATGGTCACCGGCGCCTCGACCGCCGACGCCGCCGTCATCCTGATCGACGCGCGCCGTGGCGTCCTGACCCAGACTCGGCGGCACGCCTATCTGGTCAGTCTGCTGGGCATCCGCCACGTCATCCTGGCGGTGAACAAGATGGACCTGATGGGCTGGTCGCAGTCCGTGTTCGACGACATCGTCGCCGACTTCCGCGCCTTCGCCGGCCAGATCGGGCTGCAGGCCTTCGACGCCATCCCCCTGTCGGCCCTGCGCGGCGACAATATCACCGAGCCCAGTCCCCATTCGCCCTGGTACGCCGGCCCGCCGTTGATGAGCCTGCTGGAGACGCTGGAAGTCGGCGACGATCTGCAGGCCGATCCGTTCCGCCTGCCGGTGCAATGGGTCAACCGCCCCGATCTCGACTTCCGCGGCTTCTCCGGCCAGATCGCCGCCGGGACCGTGCGCCCCGGCGATCCCGTCCGCGTCCTGCCGTCGGGCCGCACTTCGAGCGTGGCCCGCATCGTCACCGCCGACGGCGACCTGGATCAAGCCGTCGCCGGCCAGTCGATCACCCTGACTTTGGCCGACGAGATCGACGTTTCGCGCGGCGACGTTTTGGCCAGCGCTGACGCCCCGCCCGAGGCGGCGGATCAGTTCGAGGCCACCGTGGTCTGGATGGACGACGAGCCTCTGCTGCCGGGTCGGCCCTATTTGCTCAAGATCGGCGCCAAACTGGTGGGCGCCACCATCACCGAGCCCAAGCACAAGGTGAACGTCAACACCCTCGAGCAGCAGCCGGCCAAGCGGCTGGAGTTGAACGAGATCGGCGTCTGCAACCTCTCGCTGGACTCCCCCGTCGCCTTCGCCCCCTATGTCCAGAACAAGGATCTGGGCGGGTTTATCCTCATCGACCGGATCTCGAACCGGACGGTCGGGGCCGGCCTGCTGAACTTCGCCCTGCGCCGGGCCCACAACATCCACTGGCAAGCCTTGTCGGTCGACAAGGCGGCGCGCGCCACGATCAAGAACCAGACGGGCCGCGTCGTCTGGCTGACCGGCCTGTCCGGCGCCGGCAAATCCACCATCGCCGATCTGGTCGAAAAGCGGCTGCACGCCGACGGCCGCCACACCTATCTGCTGGACGGCGACAATGTCCGCCACGGCCTGAACCGCGATCTGGGCTTCACCGAGGAGGACCGGGTCGAGAACATCCGCCGCGTCGCCGAGGTGTCGAAACTGATGGTGGACGCCGGCCTGATCGTCCTGGTCAGCTTCATCTCCCCTTTCCGCGCCGAACGCCGCATGGCCCGCGAACTGCTGGGGCCCGGCGAGTTCGTCGAAGTCTATGTCGACACCCCCCTGGCCGTCGCCGAGCAGCGCGACGTCAAGGGCCTGTATAAAAAGGCCCGCGCCGGCGAACTGAAGAATTTCACCGGCATCGACAGCCCCTACGAAGCCCCCGAGGCTCCCGAGATCACCGTCGACACCACCAGCATGTCGCCCGAGGACGCCGCCGAACGCATCGTCGCCTGGCTGGACGGCCGGTTCTCGACCGAGGATTTCAGCATCTGATCGGGGCGGCGAGGGGGCTCACCCGTTCTCGTATCCCCGCCACCAGTCCACGAACCGGGGCAGGCCCTCGGCCAGCGTCACCTTGGGCTTGTACCCCGTCAAGGCGTTCAGCTTGGAGACGTCGGCATAGGTGGCCGTGACGTCGCCGGGCTGCATGGGCCGCATGACCTTCTCCGCCTCTGCGCCCAGGGCGCCTTCCAGCGTGGTGATCATCTCCATCAGGCCGACGGGCGAGCTGTCGCCGATGTTGTAGACTTCGTGTCCGCCCTGCGCCGGCGGATGGTCCAGCACGCCCACGATCCCGTCGACGATGTCGTCGATATAGGTGAAGTCGCGCGCCATCTTGCCTTCGCCATAGACCTCGATCGCCTCGCCGCGCGCGATCTTCTGCGTAAAGCTGAAATAGGCCATGTCGGGCCGGCCCCAGGGGCCATAGACGGTGAAGAAGCGCAGGCCCGACTGGGGGAAGCCGTACAGTTTGGCGTAGCTCTGGCTCAGCAGTTCGCACGAACGCTTGGTCGCCGCATACAGCGACACCGGCTCCACCGTCGGATCATCCTCGCGGAAGCCCGCCCCCTCCAGCGGCCGGTCGCCATAGACCGAGCTGGACGAGGCATAGACCAGATGGGTCACGCCGTTGTGGCGCGCGGCCTCCAGCATCGACAGATGGCCCGCCAGGTTGGACCGCTCATAGGCGAAGGGGTTCTCGATCGAATAGCGAACCCCGGCCTGGGCGGCCAGATGGACGATCCGCTCCACGCCGGTGTCGCGCACCAGGGCCAGCATCTGTTCGTGGTCGGCGATGTCGGCCCGCACCAGGGTGAAGCCCTCGCGCGCTTCCAGCCGCGCGGCGCGGGCTTCCTTCAGCGCCGGGTCATAGTAGTCGTTGAAATTATCGACCCCGATCACGGTCTCGCCGCGATCAAGCAGCCGTTCGGCCGTGTGCATGCCGATGAAGCCGGCCGCGCCGGTGACGAGGATCGGGGTCTTCATGACAACCACCCGATCATGCCGGTCGCGCGCATCGAACATCCTTCTTGAACAACAGGATGCCCGTCTATCGCCATTTCCCCCTTAAGGCGATGGATGGCGTCAGTGATTCTGACCGTCTAAGTAAGGCGGACGAACCGCGCGCCGCAGCGCTCGGTTCGTCCGTCCTGGCCTGGGCTAGGCCGAGTAGTATTTCTTGTACTCGCTGTAGTAGTAGCCGGCGTCGCCATAGCCCTGCTTGGCCTGGGCGTTGACATCGACCTGGGTCAGGGCGACGCCCAGGATGTAGGCGCCGGACTGCTGCAGCATCTTGATCGCCGTATTGGTGGCGCGGGCAGGGGTCTTGCGCCAGCGCGTCAGCACGATGGTCATGTCGGCCTTGGCCGCCAGAACCCGTGTGTCGGCCAGGGCCAGAACTGGCGCGGTGTCCATCAGGATCAGGTCGAACGAGCCGCGCAGCTTGGCCAATAGATCGTCCATGGCTTGTGTGCCGAACACATCCTGGGTCGCCACCACATTGGACAGCGGCAGGATATAGGCGCCCGATTCCTCGTCGCGCGTCATGATCGCTTCGAGCGTCGTCTTGCCTTGAAGCAGTTCCACCAGGCCGGCTTCGGTGTTCAAGCCCATGGCGCGGGTGACGGCGCGGCGACGCAGGTCGCAGTCCATCAGCAGAACCCGGCTTCCGGCGATGGCGGACACTTGAGCAAGGCCGACGGTCGTCGTCGTCTTGCCTTCGCCGGGAAGCGCCGAGGTGACCACCACGACTTTGCAGCCCTGGCTTCCCGCCGCATAGTTGATCGAGGTCCGCAGCGACCGGAAGGACTCGGCGAACACCGACAGTGGTCGTTTGACCGCAAAGTCGATGGGGCTGACGCCGCGATCCGCCGATTCCGCGATCGACGAGACCAGCGGAATGGAGCCGACGGCCGCCAGGCCGAGTTTGCGCTCGACGTCATCGGTCGTGCCGACGCCGGCTTCCATCATCTCCAACAGAACGACGGCGGCGAGACCTGCGCCGAGACCGAGAACCAGGCTGAGCGCCAGGTTCAGCATTACATTCGGCGCGCTTTGCGACGTCGGGATGGAGGCGCGCGACACCAGGGTGGCGTCCGCCTGTTCGGTGCCCGCCTGGGCGCTGGTCTGGCGATAGCGGTCCAGGAAGCTTTGGTAGACCGCACGCGCCGCCTCGGCGTTGCCTTCCAGCTCACGCAGTTGGACGGAAGCGCCGCTGTTGCTGGCCAGGGCGCCGCGAGCCGCCGAAAGGCTGGACTGCACCGAAGCGGTGCGTTCCTGAGCGACCCGGACCTGGGCTTCCAGGTTCGAGATGATGCGACGGATTTCGGCCTGGATCTGCGCGTCGATGTCGGCCAGTTCGCGTTGCGAACGCACCATGTCGGGGTGTAGCGGGCCGTAACGGCTGCTCATGTCCGCGACGCGGGCGCTGATGGCGGCGCGTTGCGCCCGAAGGTTCTGAACGACCTGCGATGTCAGGGCTTCGCCGACGTCGTCGCCGCTGGAGCCGGAGGCCAGCTGGGCGCGCGCAGTGCGAAGACGGGCCACCTGCTCGGCCTCTTGCGCGCGAACCGACGCCAACTGCTGATTATAGGCGGAGATTTCCTGCTCGGTCAGGGTGAAGCCCTCGGAGCTGAGCAGGTTGTTGGCGATGCGATAGTTGGAAACCGCAGCGTCCGCCGTCTGCATCTGCTGACGCAGTTCGTTCAGGCGTGAACCCAGGAAGCTGTTGGCGTCGCCGGTGGCGTCCAGCTTACGGTTCAACTGGGATTCGAGATATTTGTCGGCGAGCAGGTTGGCGATCCGGGCCGACTTGACGGGGCTTTCCGACGTGAACGACAGGTTCATGGAATAGGTCAGGCCCACACGGCGGGCGCTGAGCCGCTGGCCTATCCCACTGATGACTCTTTGGCGTTCCGCCTCGCGACCTGCCTCTGTCGTCGGGGCGCTGCGGTCGGGGGCCAGGCCGAACCAGCCCTTGACGGTTCCGACCAGACCTGGCGTTTGAAGACGATCGTTGAACTCTGGATCTTCGATCAGACGCAACTCATCGACCACGGCCGCCGCCAGCTCCGGCGACTTCAGCGCCTCGACTTCGGTATCGACCACGCTGGTCTCGGGCGTCAGCCCGGACAGGACGGCTTTCGAGTCGACTACCTCCTGAGTACGGGTGTTGATCTGAAGGTTCGCAGTGGCCGTGTATTTCGGCGTTTCGCTCAGCGTGACGAGGGCGACGATCAGGAAAACCCCCGCCGCAACGGCCGCGAACAGCTTCAGCCGACGACGGAATACCGCAATCAGGCGATGCAGGTCGATCGTCTCCCCACCAGCTTCGCGAGGGGATGGTGAATATTCGTTCGTATCAGTCATCGCACCATCATCAGGGCTCGGCCAGGGCCGGATTTTAAGGGTCGTTCCGGTCGGGAAGCGAGCGACACACTCATATACCGCACTGCACAAGAACAGCCTAGCGGTGATGAAAAGTTGGCCGAAATCGATCCAGTAACCGGAGTAGTGCCGTTCGCTCTGCAGTTACCATGCCGGTTCGCCCCGCACGAACGGATAAAAGCCTGGCCCTGATATCGGTAGGACCGTTGTTGCTGTAACTCGCCTATTGAACCTCCATATAACGCAAGACGGATCGCACTCCGGGCCGCCTTGAGGCAGCTAAGCAGAGTGCGATCTAAACCGCAGCAAAGGGACCCAAATGGAACTCATCATTGGACCACGGACCTACTCAACCTGGTCGTTGCGGGGTTGGCTGGTGATGAAGCGCACGGGCGCGGATTTCACGGTGATTGACGCTCGTTATGAGACGGAGGCGCAGAAGGCGGCGCTGCGGGAGGTGTCGCCGTCCGGCTTCGTGCCGGTGCTCAAAGTGGGCGGTGAACTCATTTGGGACACCCTGGCCATCGCCGAATGGGCCAACGAACACTATCCTCAGGCGCGGATGTGGCCAGCCGACTCAATCACCCGCGCCCTGGCCCGATCCGCGACGGCCGAAATGCATTCCGGCTTTTCCGCTCTGCGAAACTTTTGCGGCACGAGTTCTGACCGGCCCATGGTCGGCGACGCCCGGTCGGAGACCCCGTCCGACCCGGCCCTGGATCGCGATCTGTCGCGGCTGGTGACCCTGTTCGGGCAGATGCGCCGTCGTTTTGGCGCAGACGGGCCCTGGCTGTTCGGCGAATGGTCGATCGCCGACGCCTTCTATACGCCCGTCGCCGCGCGGTTGCGGCATTTCCAGATTGACCTCGCCGACTACGGCGACGACGGGACCGCCGGAGCCTATGCGGCGAGCCTGCTGGCTCAGCCCGACTTTCGTCTATGGGAGGCTGAGGCTCTGGCTTAACGGCCCGGAAACCAGTCCCGCGCACCCTGTATTAAGCTGACGGCGTTATCCGTGGATCACACACGGAACCGACTGTTCCGCCGGGAGGAAGACCAATGCGGGCTCCGGCCATCGAGACCACCCAGGGCGAAAAAGCCCGGGCTCAGGTTGTCGCAACGCGACTGATCAATCCGGTCACGGGCTACGCCCTGGCCGCCGTCGTCAGCGCGGCCTTCTGGGCGATGCTGCTCACGGCCATCTTCTAGGCCTTCCGGGCCTTAACGACCGCCCGCCACCCTGGGCTCCTGGGCGACCAGGATCGGCTCGGCCGGCGGCGCGGGCGGAACATAGTCCAGCGACACCGGCACCAGCTTCGCGCCGGAAGCCACGGCGTCCAGGGTGTTCAGCGGCCCGCCGAACATACGCTGGTAGATCCAGTAGCCGGCGACGACCTTTTCCACATAGTCGCGCGCCTGGGGCACGTCGATCGTCTCGATCAGCAAAAGGGGATCGGCGTCCGGTCCCAGCTTGCGCACCGCCGTCAGCATCGGCCCCGGCCCGGCGTTGTACGAGGCCACGGCCCGCAGCAGGTCGCCCTGGAAGGCCGGCAGCTGCAGCATCCGATTGATATAGGCTTGGCCCAGCCGCATGTTGGTGGCTGGAACCAGCAGCTTGGACGGATCCGTGACGAAGGTCCGGTCCCCGGTCATCTCGGCCGCTGTGGTCGGCATGACCTGCATCATCCCATAGGCGCCGGCGCTGGAGCGGGCGTCGGGGTTGAAGTCGGTCTCCTTGCGCGCCAGGGCGTAGACCAGGGCCTTCTCGATGACGAAGCCGCCCTCCGGCTCGAGCACCGGCATGGGGAAGCGTGTCGCGTCGATCCGCGCCGCATCGCCGCCGTTCCCCGACATCATCACGCGGGCCAGCGCCGTCCACATCCGCGCCGCGTCGCCTGCGGCGGTGCGCAGGCCCGAGCGCAGTTCGTTTTCGCCCTCGGAGCGGCGCCCCACCTCATAATAGGCGACGGTGCGTTTGGCCCGGGCGTCGCTGCGGACGAAGGCCTCCAGCTCATTGGCCTCGACGCCCGCGCCCTGGGGCGAATAGACGGCGCGTTGCAGGCGGGGCGCGGCCTGATAGGGGCGGGGCCCCAGGTTTTCGATCACCGGCTCCTCGCCCAGCTGACGCAGGGCGATCTGACCGTAGAAGGTCGCCGGCCATTGGCCCGACAGGCGCAGATAGTCTTCCACCCGGTCCTGCCGGCCTGACTGGGCGGCGGCGCGCGCGGTCCAGAATGCGGCGCCGGCGCGCACCCAGGGGTCCTCGGTCGGGTCATTGGCGACCCGTTCGAAGGCGGTGAAGGATTCGTGGAACTGCCCCAGACGCCATTCCGCCAGCCCGACCGTCCACCAGTCCCCGATCTCGCGCCCCAGGGCCGAGGCCCCGGTCAGGTCGTCGTTGTTATAGGCGATGCGCGCCGCCTTCATCGGATCGACGGCGGGTTCGCCCGAGACGGCGGAGACGACGCTGTTCCAGGTCCGGCCCAGGAGGCCGCCGGGCTTGACCGGCTCAGGCGCGCCGTCCGGGCGGCGGCGCAGGGCCAGTGCGTAGACGCGGCCGGCGCAGGGCAGGTCGGAATAGGTCTCCAGCCAGGCCGTCAGTTCCTCATAGGTGGCGACGTGGTCGGGATGGAACAGGCTTTCGAACTCGACCTGACCCAGCAGAACCCGATCCTGGGCCTGGCGGGCCGACGCGCGGGCCGCCTCGATATCGCCTCGCCGCAGGGCGTCGAAGGCAGTGGTGTAGGACAGGCGGTCAGCCGAGCTAAGGGCCGTGGGGCGGGCGGAACCGGAAGCGGCGCCGGACATTCCCTCAAAAGGCGTTTCCGCCATCGCCGAACCGGCGGCGGCCCAGCCTGAAGCTGCAAGTGCAAAAATCAGCGTCGAGGCGACACTCGCCCGGCGGAACATATTCATACGCGGCGGCCCCGTTGGCGTCGCCCTGCCCGTTCTCGTCAGGCGGGGATCGTGTGGCGTTGGTCGTCAAACGACCAGCATGCCTTAAACCGGCGGTAACCTCAACCTGCGCCGTCCAGCCGCGCGGAAAGGGCCAGCAGATCGGCCCAGACCTGCCGTTTGGCCTGGGGCTGTCGCAGCAGGAAGGCGGGATGAAGGGTCGGCAGGGCGGGGGCGGACAGGCCGCCCTCCGCGAGCCGCCATTCGCGCCACTGGCCGCGCAGCTTCATGATCCCGTCTTCGGTTTGCAGCACAGCCTTGGCCGAGGCCGCCCCCAGCAATAGGACCGCCTTGGGCTGAAGCAGGGCGAAGGTCCGCTCAACGAAGGGGGCGCAGACGGCCTGTTCCTGCGGCGTCGGCGTGCGGTTGCCGGGCGGGCGCCAGAAGACGGTGTTGGTGATGAAGACCTTGTCGGTCAGGCCCGCCGCCGCCAGCATCCGGTCCAGCAGCTTGCCGGCCGTGCCGACGAAGGGCTGGCCGGTCCGGTCCTCGTCCGCGCCGGGGCCTTCGCCGATCACCAGCACCTGGGCGTTCGGATCACCGCGCCCGAACACCGACTGGGTCGCGCCCATGCCGCGCAGGGAACAGCCCTCGAACGCCGCCACCGCGGCCGCCAGATCCTGCAGCGTCGCGGCGCCTGCGGCCAGACGACGCGCCTCGGCGACGGCTTCTTCGGGAGTATATCCGCCGATGGGAGCGACCACCGATGCGGTGGCCTTTTGTACCGCCTTCAGGGCCGGGGGCGGGGCCAGATGGGTGTGATCGACCGGCGCATCGCCATAGCAGGCGTCTACCCCCGCATCCCGCCAGAAGGCGAGCAGGCTTTCGACTGCAGCGATGTCATGGGGTTGCGCGTTCATGTCTAAGGTACCGATAGGCCTTGACCGCCCTCGCGTCACCTTCCGATAAGCGTCATAACCACACGAACAAGCTGGATTTCAGGGGAAGACATGGCCGAAGAAGCCATCGAGGGCGGTGCAGAGAACGCCCGCCAGGAAGCGATCATCGACAATCTGCCGCCGCTGGAGGCCCTGGCCGGCGTCGAGCGCGAGGTGATGGAGTATGACGTCGTCATCGTCGGCGGCGGCCCCGCCGGCCTGTCGGCCGCCATCCGCCTGAAGCAGCGGGCGGAAAAGGACGGCAAGGAAATCACCGTCGCGGTGCTGGAAAAAGGCGCCGAGGTCGGCGGCCATATCCTGTCGGGCGCCGTGATCGATCCCAAGGCGCTGAACGAACTCTTCCCCGATTGGAAGGATCGCAGCGCCCCGCTGGAGACCCCGGTCACCAAGGACAAATTCCTGCTGCTGGGCCCGCAGGGCGAGGCGTCTTTGCCCATGCCGCTGCTGCCGCCCTTCATGCACAACCATGGCTGCTACATCGCCTCGCTCGGCAATGTCTCGCGCTGGCTGGGTGAACAGGCCGAGGCCCTGGGCGTCGAGGTCTATCCCGGCATGGCCGCCAGCCACGTCGTCTGGGAAGAAGAGACGGGCCGGGTCAAGGGCGTCGTCGCCGGCGTCTTCGGCATCGACCGCGAGGGCAAGCCGACTGACGACTTCCAGCCGGGCATCGAACTGCACGGCAAATATGTCTTCATCGCCGAGGGCGTGCGCGGCTCCCTGGCCAAGACCATCATCGCCAAGCACAAGCTCCAGGACGGCAAGTCGCCCCAGAAATACGGCATCGGCCTGAAGGAGCTGTGGCAGGTGCCCGCCGAACAGCATCAGCCGGGCCTGGCCCAGCACACCACCGGCTGGCCTCTCGACGAGCACACCGGCGGCGGCAGCTTCATGTATCATTTCGGCGACCGCTACGTGGCCATCGGCTATGTCGTGCACCTGAACTACAAGAACCCCTTCCTGTCGCCGTTCGACGAGTTCCAGCGCTTCAAGCACCACCCCTCCGTCGCCCCGCATCTGGAAGGCGGCACGCGCATCTCCTACGGCGCGCGGGCCATCACCGAGGGCGGGTTGCAGTCGATTCCGAAGCTCAGCTTCCCCGGCGGCGTCCTGATCGGCTGCTCGGCCGGCTTTGTGAATGTGCCCCGCATCAAGGGCACCCATAACGCGATGAAGACCGGCATGCTGGCCGCCGACGCCGCCTATGACGCGGTTCAGGCCGGACGCGGCGGGGACGAACTGGTCGAATACCAGACCGCCTTGGAAAAGAGCTGGGTCTACAAGGAGCTGTCGGTCGTCCGGAACGCCAAGCCCCTGTTGTCCAAGTTCGGCACCACCCTGGGCGGGGCGCTGGGCATGGTCGATATGTGGTGCCGGACCTTGCTGGGCGGCTGGTCGCCGATCCCGACGCTGCAACACGACAAGACCGACGCCGCCTCAACCGGCCTGGCCTGCGACTATCAGCCGATCGTCTACCCCAAGCCGGACGGGAAATTGTCGTTCGACAAGCTGTCGTCGGTGTTCATCTCCAACACCAACCACGCCGAGGACCAGCCGGCCCACCTGAAACTGCTGGACCCGTCCAAGCCGATCCAGGTCAACCTGCCCAAATACGGCGAACCGGCGCGGCTGTATTGCCCGGCGGGCGTCTACGAGGTCGTCTATGCGGACGAGGTCGCCAAGACCGATCCGCGCTTCGTCATCAACGCTCAGAACTGCGTCCACTGCAAAACCTGCGACATCAAGGATCCGTCGCAGAACATCGTCTGGACCACGCCCGAGGGCGGCGGCGGCCCGAACTATCCGAACATGTGACGCAACGCATCTAACCCGCTCATCCCGGCGAAAGCCGGGACCCAGATCTTTGGGCGCAAGGCGGTCGAGGTTGAGGGTCGGTGGTCATCCGACGCGCCGGGGATGCAAAAGCACTGGGTCCCGGCTTTCGCCGGGATGAGCGGAGTTGGCAAAGCAACCATCCGCCCTCTTGCGGGGGCGGGTGAAAGCGTGAAGGGTCGCGGCATGATCGCCTCCCGTTCGCGCCTGTTCGCCGCCTCTCTCACCGTTCTCGCTCTGGCCATGGCCCATGGGGTCGCGGCGCAGGAAACGGGGCCGGCTTCGGCGCCCGTCAATCCGTCCGACGCCCATCCGCCCGCCATCATTCTCGCGCCGGGCCAGACGCCTGAAGCCACGCCCGCCGAGGACGAACCGGAAGACGGCGCGCCGCAAACCGATGCGCCCAACGGCGACCCGGCCATCGACGTCGCGGCCGATGAAGAACCGGCCGCGCCGCCCATTCCCGAAATCTGGTCGCCAATCCCGACCGACGCCCAGGGCCGCAGCGCCTATGGCCTGTATCTGGCCGGGAAACTGGCCCTGATGACGGGCGAGGGAGAGAAGGGCGCCGATTGGCTGTCGCAAGCCAACGCCCTGACCCCGGAACAGCCGCGCGTGCGCGAACAGGCCTTCACCTCGGCCCTGCTCAGCGGCGATCTGGACGTCGCGGCGCGCCTTGCCCCGACCGCCGACGCCTCGCCAGCCTTTACCGAGGGCGGCCGGCTGATCTCGGCTATTCAAACCTTTGTCCACGGCGACCCCCGCGCGGCCAACGCCGCCCTGGCCGCCCGGCCCATCGCCGCCCCCCACAGCCGCGCCGGTCTGATGGTCGCGCCCTGGATCGCGGCCGCCGCCGGCGACTGGACCCGCGCCCTGGCCGCCCCTCCGACCCAGGGCGACGCCCTGACCCTGGCCTTCGCTCGCCAGAACCGCGCCCTGCTGCTGGAGAAGCGCCGCGACTATGCCGAGGCCGAAACCGAGTTGAAGGCCCTGTCCGACATGCCGACTATCGGCGCCCTGTTCCACCGCGCCTATGGCGAGTTCCTGGAGCGACGCGGCAAGCGGGACGAGGCCCTGGCTGTCTATATTGCCGCTGTTCAGGGTCAGGCGGTCGATCTGGCCACCACCCGCGCCCTGGTGAGGGCGCGCTCCGGCGGGCGTCCCCCCGCTGCGCCGGACTTCCGCCAGGGCGCGGCCCAGGCCCTGACCACCGCCGCCGCCCAGGCCGTGGCGGAGCGCGGCAACGAGTTCGCGGTGGTCTATCTGCGTCTCGCGCTGAACCTTCACGAGGATTCCGCCACCCAGATCCAGCTGGCCCAGGTGCTGGACCGGGTCGGGCTGAAGGCGGCGGCCCGCACGGCCTTGTCGCGTGTCGGGCCGGAAGACCCGGTCCTCTACGCCAACGCCCGCGCCCAGCTGGCCCTCAATCTGGCAGAGGACGAACAACTCGACGCCGCCTTGACCGAACTGCGCGCCGCCGCTGCGGCCCAGCCGAACGACCCGCGCATCGCCCTGGTCATGGCCGGCCAGCTGCTGCAACTGGAACAGCATCAGGAAGCGCTCGACCTGCTGAACGGCCCGCTGCTGAACACGGCGAACCAGGGCGCCCAGATCCACTTCCTGCGCGGCGTGGCCCTGGAATCCCTGAACCGCATCCCCGAGGCGGAGGCCGAGCTATGGGCCGCGCATCAGGCGGATCCGAACAACGCCGACACCCTGAACTACCTCGGCTATCTATGGGTGGACCGGGGGCTGCGCGTCGATCAGGGCGCGGGTCTGCTGGCCCAGGCCCACGCCGCCGATCCCGAGAACGGCAATATCCAGGACTCGCTGGGCTGGGCCCAGTTCAAACAGGGCTATTTCGACACCGCCGTCGTCACCCTGGAGGAGGCGGTCGAAAAAGAACCCGCCAACGCCGAAATCAACGACCACCTGGGCGACGCCTATTGGCAGGTAGGCCGCCGCCGCGAGGCGGTCTGGCTGTGGAACCGCGTCCTGAGCCTGGACCCGGAGCCCGAGCGCAAGTCCGAGGTCGAGCGCAAGATCGCCAACGGCCTGGACGACGCCACGCCCGCGACCGGCGTGTCGCAATAGGCCGCAGTTCGTCCGATGTCCGCGCTTTCGGCCCTGGCTCCAGCCAAGATCAATCTGTTCCTGCACGTCGGCCCGTTGGACGCCGACGGCTATCACCCGCTGTCCAGCCTGGTCGCCTTCGCCGATGTCAGCGACCGGGTGACGGTCGAGCCGGCGGAGCGGATGTCCCTGACCGTGACCGGCCCGTTCGGCGCGGGCCTGGCGGCTGAGCCTGACAATCTGATTCTGCGCGCCCTTCGCGCCTTGGGCGAAGCGACAGGAACCGCCGAACCGCCGCTGAAGGTCACGCTGGACAAGCGCCTGCCCATCGCCGCTGGCCTGGGCGGGGGCTCGTCCGACGCCGGCGCCGCGCTGAAGCTGGCGCGTCAGGTTCTGGCGCTGGACATCGACGATGCGGCCCTGGAGGCGGTGGCGGGGGTGATCGGCGCCGACGGCCCCATGTGCCTGCGGATGCGCACCGCCTGGGCCGAGGGCCGGGGCGATGTCCTGACCGACGAACCGCGCCTGCCGCCGCTGTGGGCCGTGCTGTTCAATCCGGGCGTGCCTTCACCCACCGGCGCCGTCTACCGCGCCTATGACGCCGGGCCGCTCCGCGCCGCCGACCGGCCTGCGCCCCCCGCTGACTGGAGCCCTGCGGCCGTCATCGACTGGCTGGCGGGCCTGCGCAACGATCTTCAGCCGCCCGCCGAGGCCCTGACCCCCGCCATAGCCGACGCAGTGCAGGCCGTGGCGGCCACGCCCGGCGTGGCCCTGGCGCGGATGTCCGGCTCGGGCGCCACCGTCTTCGGCCTGTGCCGGTCCAGCGAAGACGCCGCCGCCGCCGCCGCCGCCCTGGCCGCCGCCCATCCCGCCGCCTGGATCGCCGCGACCCGCCTCGCCGCCGCCTGAGCCATAAATCCCCAGCGCGTGTTGAAGCGCGCGGCGCCGGGCCCTATGGTCCGCCGTCCTTTTTCCAGCCCCTCCCGAGCCCGATTTGACCACCTCGACCGAGCCGCTCGCCTTCCAGGATCTGATCCTGACCCTGCACCGCTATTGGGGCGAGCAGGGCTGCGCCATTCTTCAGCCCTACGACATCGAGGTCGGGGCCGGCACGCTCCACCCCGCCACCGTCCTGCGCGCGCTCGGCACCAAGCCGTGGAAGGCCGCCTATGTCCAGCCCAGCCGCCGCCCCGGTGATGGCCGCTATGGAGAAAACCCGAACCGCCTCCAACACTATTACCAATACCAGGTCATCCTGAAACCGAACCCGGACAATCTTCAGGAGCTGTACCTGGGGTCGCTGGCGGCGATCGGGATCGATCCGAAGCTGCACGATATCCGCTTCGTCGAGGACGACTGGGAGAACCCGACCGTGGGGGCCTGGGGCCTGGGTTGGGAGGTCTGGTGCGACGGGATGGAGGTGACGCAGTTCACCTATTTCCAGGGCGTCGGCGGCATCGAGGTGGACGTGGTCTCCGGCGAGCTGACCTACGGGCTGGAGCGTCTGGCCATGTATGTCCAGGGCGTGGACAACGTCTATGACCTCAAGTTCACCAAGGAGGGCCTGACCTATGGCGAGGTCTTCCTGGAGAACGAACGCCAGCAGTCGGAAGCCAACTTCCACGGCTATGACGTGGACGGTCTGAAGCGCCGGTTTGAGGACATGGTGGCCGAGGTCTCGCGCCTTCTGGCCATGACTGGACCCCAGGGCCAGCCCCTGGTCCTGCCGGCCTATGACCAGGTGCTGAAGGCCAGCCACCTGTTCAACCTGATGGACGCCCGCGGCGCCATCGCCGTCGCCGAACGCCAAAGCTACATCGGCCGCATCCGCGAACTCTGCAAAGCCTGCGCCCTGGCCTATGTCGAGCGGGAACGGGCCGAGGCATGAGGGATGAGACCGTCATCTCTCTGGCTGACCGCCGCCCAAAGCTGATCAAGCCGGTCGGCGGTGGAGCGGTCGTAGCCAATGACGCGCTGTATATCCCCATGACCAAGGTCGCTTTGCAGGAAGTGCAGTGGGCGTTTCAGACGACTTTCGAACTGGACGGCGAGAAGGACTGCCCCTTGCAAGGCTCGTTTCTCGCGGTTCCGCTAGAAGACGATGAGCCCCTTGGTCATGTGTTTGAGCACGAACATGGCGTCAGTGCTCAGTTCGTGATCGGCCAGCAGTTCGCAGATATAATCAGCGGCGCGGCGCTCAGCCCTGTGCCCTTTGAAATTTTGGTCGGTTTCCATGCCGACGAGACAGGTGTGGTGCGCGACCTCAACCTGTCGATCCAACGCAGACAAGCTGACTGATGCCCCAACTCCTCCTCGAAATCTTCTCCGAAGAAATCCCCGCCCGCATGCAGCAGGGCGCCGCGCGCGACCTGGAGCGCATGGTCTCCGACCGGCTGAAGGCCGCAGGCCTGACCTGGGACGCCCTGACCACCTACGCCGGTCCGCGCCGTCTGACCCTGGTCATCGACGGCCTGCCCGCCGCCACGCCCGACCGTGAGGAAGAGGTCAAGGGGCCGCGCGCCTCGGCCCCGGAACAGGCGCTGGACGGTTTCCTGCGCAAGACCGGCCTGACCCGCGATCAACTGACCGAGCGCGACGGCGTCCTGTTCGCCGTCCTGTCGTCCAAGGGCAGGGCGACCACGGATCTGGTCGCCGAGACGGTGGACCAGGTCATCCGCACCTTCCCCTGGCCCAAGTCGATGCGCTGGGGGTCCGGCACATTGCGCTGGGTCCGCCCGATCAAGCGCATCCTGTGCCTGTTCGACGGCAAGGTCGTGCCGTTCGAGATCGACGGCATCCCGTCCGACGCGATCACCGAGGGCCACCGTTTCCTCGGCTCGGGCCAACTTCTGAAGGTCAGCGACTTCGTCGACTACCGCACCCAACTGGAGCGGGAGTTCGTCCTGCTGGACGTGGCCGACCGCAAGCTGCGCATTCTGGAACAGGCCAAGGCCGCCTGCGCCGCGCGCGGCCTGAGCCTGGTCGATGACGATGGTCTGCTGGACGAGGTGGCGGGCCTGGCCGAATGGCCGACCCCGATCCTGGGCGACATGGACCCGCAGTTCCTGGCCCTGCCGCCGGAAGTCGTGCGTCTGTCGATGAAGGTGCACCAGAAATATTTCGCCGTTCGTGACCCGGCGAAAGAAGGCCTGGCCCCCAACTTCCTGGTCGTCGCCAATGTCGAGGCCACCGACGGCGGCAAGGCCCTGGCCGCCGGCAACAGCCGCGTCCTGTCCGCCCGCCTGAACGACGCCCGGTTCTTCTGGGACGAGGACCAGAAGGTCGGCTTCGACGCCTGGAACGCCAAACTGTCCGGCGTCACCTTCCACGCCAAACTGGGCACATTGGCCGAGCGCGTCGAGCGCATCGAGCGGCAGGCCCGTACTCTTGGCCGGCAGCTCAATATCTCTCCTGCGCTTTCTGGAGAGGCGGCAAAACTCTCAAAAGCTGACTTGGCGTCGAGTATGGTGGGTGAGTTTCCTGAGTTGCAGGGCACCATGGGGGGCTACTACGCACGTCTGGCAGGTTACGATGATGCGGTTGCTGACGCGATCCGCGACCACTACAAGCCGCTTGGGCCGAATGACTCGTTGCCCGTGGGCGGTGTTTCGACAGTAGTTGCATTGGCCGACAAGCTCGACATGCTTATGTCGTTCTTGGCTATTGGAGAAAAACCAACCGGATCTAGGGATCCGTACGCGCTTCGTCGTGCAGCTCTTGGGGTTATCCGGATCATACTTGAGCGAGACGCCTTCTTGTCTCTTAAGTCGATCACCGATGTTTGGCCAGGACCTAACCTTCTAGCCTATCAGAAGGCTTGGGAGCTTTCTCGGGATGACGATTACAGCGATATTAAGCTCTTAGATGAACTCGTTGATTTCATCAGAGACCGCCTGACCGTCCTCCTCCGCGACCGGGGCCAGCGCCACGACCTCGTCGCCGCCGTCTTCGCCCTGGGCGACGACGACCTCGTCCGCATCGTGCGTCGGGTGGAGGCGCTGGCCGCCTTCCTCGCCACCGACGACGGGGCCAATCTGCTGGCCGGCTACAAGCGCGCCTCCAACATCCTGCGCGCCGAGGAGAAGAAGGGTCCCGTTCCGACCGGCATGGTCCAGACCGGCCTGCCGAACCAGCCCGAGCCCGAGACCGTTCTGGCCTTCGCCGTCGGCGCCGCCCGCACCGCCGTCGAAACCGCGCTCGAGACCGAGGACTTCGCCGCCGCCATGACCGCCCTGGCTGGGCTGCGCGCCCCGGTGGACCGATTCTTCGAGGACGTGCTGGTCAACTCCGACGTGGCTGAGGAACGCGACAACCGGCTGAAGCTGCTGGGCCAGGTGCGGGATGTGATGGGCCAGGTGGCGGACTTCGGTCAGATCGCGGGGTAGAAAAGAGCCCCTCCGTCTCGCCGCTGCGCGTCGATCCACCTCCCCACTGCGTGGGGAGGAGACAGATGTCCGTCGCGTCTCCTCCCCGCTTTGCGGGGAGGGGGACCGCCGCGCCGCTTTGCGCGGTGGTGGAGGGGCTCTTAGCCGCGAACTCGGTCTTGAGCGCTCAGGTCTAGCCCGCCGCCCCCAACCGCCCTAAACCTCGCGCTCACTCCGTCGGACCCGCCTTGACCCCAGTTTCGGACATCGCCGCCAAAACTCCCGCCTGGGTCTGCGCGCCCGGCGTGCTGAAGGTCCCCTTCCTCGACGTCTTCCTGAACGACTACGACCTGCGCCGCCTGCCGGGCGCCGAGGTCCAGGCCGTGCTGGGCTGGGGCATGAAGCCGACGGCCGCCGCCGGTCGTCGTTGGGCGGAAGCGAACAACCGGCCCTATGTGGCGCTGGAAGACGGCTTCCTCCGTTCGGTTGGGATAGGGGAGGCGGGGGCCGCCAGTCTCAGCCTGATCGTCGATGACCTCGGCGTCTATTACGACGCCACCCGGCCCAGCCGGCTCGAACACCTGATCCAGACCGCCTGCACCTGGTGCGACGCCACAACGACCGCTCGCGCCCGCGCCCTGATCGACAGGATCGTCGCTTCGGGCGTGTCCAAGACCAATATGGGCGGGCCGCTGGACCTCGGCCTGCTGCGGCCCGGCCGCCGCGTCCTGATCGTGGACCAGACCTTCGGCGACGCCTCCATCGGCTACGGTCTGGCGACGCAAGACAGTTTCGACGCCATGGTGGCCGCCGCCCGGCGCGACGAACCCGACGCCCAGCTGATCGTCAAACGCCACCCCGCCGTGGCGGCGGGCAAGAAGCGGGGCTGCGTCACCGACCTGGCCGGCGTCACCCTGGTGGACGCCGACGTGCGGCCGGCCGACCTGCTGGAGGCAGTGGACGCCGTCTATTGCGTCACCTCGGCCCTGGGGTTCGAGGCCCTGTTGCGCGGCCTGCCGGTGCGCTGTTTCGGAGCGCCCTTCTATTCCGGCTGGGGTCTGACGACCGACGCCGTGGACACGGGCCGACGCGGCGTCGCCCGCACGGTGGAACAGCTCGCCGCCGCCGCCCTGATCGCCTACAGCCGCTATGTCGATCCCGTCACCGGCGAACGGTGCGAGGCCGAACAGGCGCTGGAGCGGTTGATCGCCCTGCGTGACCGCGCCGACCGTCTGGCGGGGCCCTGGTCCGCCGTCGGCTTCGCCCCGGCCAAACGCCCGCCGGTGCGCCGCTTGCTGAACTCGCCCAAGGCGCGGATGCGCTATTTCATGTCGCCGTCCCGCGCCGCCGCCCATGCCGCCGCCACGAACGGCCGGCTGATCTGGTGGGCGGGCAAGGAGAGCGAGGCCGTGCGCCAGGCCGCCGCCGACTTTAGCGGCCCGACCGTCCGTATGGAGGACGGCTTCATCCGCTCGCGCGGCCTGGGGTCCGACTTCGTCGGCGCCCTGTCGGTCGCCCTGGACGACCAGGGCGTCTATTATGACCCGTCGCGCCCGTCGCGGCTGGAGACCCTGATCGAGACGACGGACGCGACGCCGGAACAGCTGGCCCGCGCCGCCGCCCTGCGGACCCGCATCGTCGAGGCGGGCCTATCGAAATATAATCTGAAGGGCCAGGCGCCGGCCGACTGGCCTGCGGATCGCGAAGTGCTGCTGGTCGTCGGCCAGGTCGAGAATGACAAGTCGATCCTGCTGGGCTGCGAACCCGATCTGGCCACCAACTCCGCCCTGGTCGAGGCGGCGCGGGCCGATCATCCAGACGCCTTCCTGGTCTATCGCAACCACCCCGACGTCCTGGCCGGCAACCGGCCGGGCCGACTGGAGGCCTCGGCCCTGTCCGCCGTCGACGCCGTGGCGGACGGGCTGGACATCGTCGACTGTCTGAACGCCTGCGCGCGGGTGGCGACCCTGACCTCCTTGACCGGGTTCGAGGCCCTGATGCGGGGCAAGACGGTGTCGGTCTATGGCCGGCCCTTCTACGCCGGCTGGGGCCTGACCGACGACCGGCTGGGGTTTGCGCGCCGCAGCCGCCGCGCGACCGTCGATCATCTGATCCTGGCCGCCCTGATCCATTATCCCCTCTATGTCACCCCGACCGGCTGGCCCTGCGAGGCCGAGGATCTGGTCCAAGCCCTGATCGCCGCCCGCGACCAGCCGCCGCCCAAGGCCCCGCGCGGCCAGATCCAACGCTGGGCCGCCGGGATCATCGCCAGTCTCGACCGCAGGCCGCCGCCGTCCTATTGAAGGCGTTCGCAAAGGAAACTGTCTACCCGTGCAACACGCCGTTATTGCCGCAACCGGCCTCTTCACCCCCGAACAATCGGTCTCCAACGCCGAGCTGGTCGACAGCTACAACGCCTGGGCCGACGGCTGGAACGCCCGCCACGCGGCCCAGATCGAGGCCGGGGAACTGGAGGCCAAGCCCCATTCCTCGCCCGAGTTCATCGAAAAGGCCTCGGGCATCAAACAGCGGTTCGTGCTGGACAAGGCCGGGGTGATCGACCCCGAACGCATGGCCCCCAACCTGCCGGAACGCAGCAATGACGAGCTGTCGATCCTGGCCGAGATGGCGGTCAAGGCCGCGCGTCAGGCCATCGAGGCCTGGGGCAAGCCGGTCAGCGAGATCGGCGCCGTCCTGTGCGCCGCCTCCAATATGCAACGCCCCTATCCGGCCATGGCCATCGAGGTGCAGCAGGCCCTGGGGATCGAGGGCTTCGCCTTCGACATGAATGTGGCGTGCAGCTCGGCCACCTTCGGCATCAAGACGGCGGCGGACTTCATCGCCGGCGGTTCGGTCAAGGCCGTGCTGATGGTCAACCCCGAGGTCTGTTCGGCCCACCTGAACTTCACCGACCGCGACAGCCATTTCATCTTCGGCGACGTGGCCACCGCGGTGATCGTGGAGTCGTCAGAGACGGCCGGACCGGGCGGCTGGGATGTGCTGGGCTCGCGGCTGAAGACGGTTTTCTCCAACAATATCCGCAACAATTTCGGCTTCCTGAACCGCAACGCCCGCGACACCGACCATCTGGATTCGCCGGTCGCCGACGACAGCGTCCAGAACGACAAGCTGTTCATCCAGCAGGGCCGCAAGGTCTTCCGCGACGTGGTGCCGATGGTCTCGGACATGATCGTCGACCACGCCGGCGAACTGGGCCTTGATCCGCACGAATTGAAGCGGTTGTGGCTGCACCAGGCCAACATCAACATGAACACGATGATCGGCAAGAAGGTGCTGGGCCGCGAACCGACGTCGGACGAGAACGTCATCATCCTGGACGACTATGCCAACACCTCTTCGGCCGGCTCGATCATCGCCTTCCACCTGCACAACGACGGCTTCGCCCCCGGCGAGACCGGCCTGATCTGCAGCTTCGGCGCGGGGTACTCGGCCGGGACCGTGTTCGTGCGCAAACGCGGGTAGAATTCGGAGAACCAAAAAGTTTGACCGCCGTTACGTCAGGTTAATCCTGATCTGGGAAGATAATTGCTCAGGCCACGCTTGAATCCCCCTGCGGATTTTGCGAGGCCTTTGATTGTCGAGAACAGGGGAGTTCCCAGATGGCTCAGACGACACCGAAGACGGTGCTGGAAAGCCTGGCCCAGGATATCGCCGCCGTGCTCAAGAGCATGGGCGGTTCGGCCCATCAGAATCTGGTCGTGGACTGCGTCGCGGCCCTCAAGCGTCAGCGCGGCGAGGCGGTCAACACGCCGGACCTGCGTCAGAAGATCATCGAGACCTTTGAACAGTACCGCGACTGGTTCGTGCGTCCGTTCGGCGAAGGCTCGCAACGCTGGGCCCTGGCCGGCGACCTTGCCTAACTCAAAAGCAGAGGGCGCG
>NZ_BSFD01000001.1:0-18852 GCF_027922165.1 Brevundimonas intermedia | reverse complement strand
AGCGCGCCCTCTTCATTTCGCCTGATCGTGTCGATCAGAAGCGGCGGATGTAGCTGACCGAATAGGCGTCGGCTTCGCCCGCATCGTCGCGGTAGTCGCGACGGGTCCAGTCGGCCCGCACGCCGTTCACGCCGTCGATATAGTAGTTTGCGCCGGCGCCGTAGTTCCAGCTGTCGCCGCCCACGTCGGTATTGGCGCCCGGGAACTCCTGCTTCAGCTCGGTGTGGCCGTAGCCGCCGCGCGCGAACAGCTCCAGCTTGTCCGACACCGGGTATTTGCCGACCACATAACCGGCGGCGTCCCACTCGTGCTTGATCGAGCCGTCGACGCCGGCGACGGTGAAGTCGTCGTCCTTCACGCCGACCGAGGCTTCGGTCTCGACGGCCAGGTAACGGTTCAGGTTTACGCCCAGACGACCGGTGACGGCGCCCGTGGTTGCATTGTCGCCTTCAAGATGAGTGTAGCCCAAAGAGCCGTATCCGCGCGGCTCGGGATTGGTTTGGGCGAATGCCGGAGCAGCGATTGCAGAGACGGCGACAGCGGCGAGAAGAATGTTACGCATTGTTTCTTATTAACTCCTAGATGTGATGACCGGTTGGATCATCAGCCCCATCCAGCGAGTGCTTAAATAGGTGACGCTGTCGTCTGTTCCATGGGTAAGCGGAACATGGCGTCGTCTGTGCGCGTGGAGCCACACACTGTGTTCCGTCAACTACGACGGAAATGCGACGCCCAACGAAAAGGGGCGGCGCCTCACGGCGCCGCCCCTTATTTCAGTTCACTCCGTCATCCTCGGGTCAAGCCCGAGGATGACGGTGCGTGCCTAGCGGTCCTTCTCGCGCTCCCCGCTCAGCGCCGCCTGGGCCGCCGCCAGACGGGCGATGGGCACGCGGTAGGGCGAGCAGGAAACGTAATCCAGGCCGGCCTTCTCGCAGAAGGCGATTGACGACGGATCCCCGCCGTGTTCGCCGCAGATGCCCAGCTTGACCTCGGGCCGCACCGCCCGGCCCCGTTCGGCCGCGATCTCGATCAAGCCGCCGACGCCGTCCTGGTCCAGACGCACAAAGGGATCGGTCTCGAAGATGCCCTTGTCCAGATAGGCCTGAAGGAACCGCCCCGAATCGTCGCGGCTGATGCCGAAGGTCGTCTGGGTCAGGTCATTGGTGCCGAAGCTGAAGAACTGGGCGTATTCCGCCAGGTCCCCGGCGCGGATGGCGGCGCGGGGCAGTTCGATCATGGTCCCGACCAGATATTCCACGCTGTCGCCGGCGTCGGCGAACACCGCCTTGGCCGTGCGGTCGGTCAGCTCGCGCAGATATTTCATCTCCAGACCCAGGGCGACCAGCGGGTGCATGATCTCCGGGATCGGCGCCAAACCAGATGTTTGCTTCACCTCCAGCGCGGCCTCGAGCACGGCCCGGACCTGCATCTCGTAGATCTCGGGATAGGCCACGCCCAGCCGGCAGCCGCGATGGCCCAGCATGGGGTTGGTCTCGTGCAGTTCCTTGGCCCGGCGCTTCAGCTTCTCGGCGTCTATGCCCGACGAGGCGGCCAGGGCGTCGATGTCCTCGTCCGTGTGCGGGATGAACTCGTGCAGCGGCGGGTCGAGCAGGCGCACCGTCACCGGCAGGCCGGCCATGATCTCGAACAGTTCGACGAAGTCCGACTTCTGGAACGGCGCGATCTTGGCCAGGGCCGTGCGGCGCCCGGCTTCGTCGTCAGCCAGGATCATCTCGCGCACGGCGGCGATCCGGGTGTCGTCGAAGAACATGTGCTCGGTCCGGCACAGGCCGATGCCCTCGGCGCCGAAGCCGCGCGCGGTCTTGGCGTCCAGCGGCGTCTCGGCATTGGCGCGCACCTTCAGGCGGCGCACCTTGTCGGCCCAGCCCATCAGCGTCTGGAAGTCGCCGGTCAGCTCGGGCTCGATCATCGGCACGGCGCCGTCCAGCACCTCGCCCTTCGAGCCGTCGATGGTGATGATCTCGCCGGCCTTGAAGCTGCGGCCGCGCGCGGTGAAGACGCCCTTGGCCTCGTCTATATGGATCTCCCCGGCGCCGGAGACGCAGGCCCGGCCCATGCCGCGCGCCACCACGGCGGCGTGGCTGGTCATGCCGCCCCGCGCCGTGATGATGCCGCGGGCGGCGTGCATGCCGTGAATGTCCTCAGGCGAGGTCTCCTCGCGCACCAGGATGACCGCTTCCCCCAGGCCGGCCAGCCGCTCGGCCTCGTCGGCGTCGAACACGATCTTGCCGGTCGCCGCGCCGGGCGAGGCGGGCAGGCCTGCGGCGACGACGGTGCGGGCCGCGTCCGGGTCCAGGGTCGGGTGCAGCAGCTGATCCAGCGCCGACGGCTCGACCCGGCTGATCGCCTCTTCCTGGGTGATTACGCCTTCCGCCGCCAGATCCACGGCGACCTTCAGCGCCGACTTGGCGGTGCGCTTGCCGTTGCGGGTTTGCAGCATCCAGAGCCGGCCCTGTTCGACCGTGAACTCGATGTCCTGCATGTCGCGGTAATGGCTCTCCAGCGTGTTCACCACCGTGACGAACTGACCGAACACCTCGGGCATGGCCTCTTCCATCGAGGGGGCGGTCTCGCCCATCTCCTCGCGGCCGATCTTGGTCAGGCTTTGCGGCGTGCGAATGCCCGCGACCACGTCTTCTCCTTGGGCGTTGATCAGGAACTCGCCGTACAGGCGCGCCTCGCCGGTCGAGGGGTTGCGGGTAAAGGCCACGCCGGTCGCCGAGGTCTCGCCCATATTGCCGAACACCATCGACTGGACGCTGACGGCCGTGCCCCAGCTTTCGGGGATGTCGTGCATGCGGCGATAGAATTTGGCCCGCTCGTTCATCCAGCTGGCGAAGACGGCGCCGACCGCCCCCCACATCTGGTCGCGCGGATCCTGCGGGAAGGGATGGCCCAGTTCGCGTTCGACCACGGACTTGTAGTCGACGACGATCCGTTCCCAGTCCTCGGCCTTCAGGTCGGTGTCGACGCTGACGCCCAGCCGGTCCTTGTGCGCGTCCAGAACCTCTTCGAAGTCGTCGTGGCTCAGGCCCAGCACCACGTTCGAATACATGGTGATGAAGCGCCGATAGGAATCAAAGGCGAAGCGCCGGTCGCCCGACAGTTTGGCCAGGCCCTCGACCGTCTGGTCGTTCAGGCCCAGGTTCAGCACCGTATCCATCATGCCCGGCATCGACGCCCGCGCGCCCGAGCGAACCGAGACCAGCAGCGGGTTCTCGACGTCGCCGAAGGTCTTGCCGACGACGGCCTCGACCTTGGCCAGAGCGGCCTTCACCTGGTCTTCCAGATCGGCGGGATAGGTCTCACCGTTGGCGTAATAGTGGGTGCAGACCTCGGTGGTGATGGTGAACCCGGGCGGGACGGGCAGCCCCAGCGCGGACATTTCGGCAAGGTTCGCACCCTTGCCGCCGAGAAGATTTTTCATCGACGCATCGCCGTCGGCGGACCCGCCGCCGAAGCCGTAAACCCACTGAGTCATCTATAGCCCCTGAGCTAGGAGAAGGTTCGGCGGGTTGGCCCGCTCGCAGATGCAACATGATCTAGCGCGGCAAAACCGGCTTGGCCATGGCGGATGTAACAATGCGTGAGCGGGAAACCGGTTTCCGTGGTGCAGCGGCCGGCCTCACCTCCCTGCGCGCGAAGGCGCGCGGGGAGGACAGGTCGCTCTTGCGACCAGGAGGGGGAGACTCTGACAGTTCTTGCGTTTGCCACGTTTTCTTTCGTCATTCCGGGCGAAAGGCCGCTTGGCCCGAAGACCCGGAACCCCTCGTCATCCTCCGGCCCGCGAAGCGGGACCGGGGGAGGCGCCGAAGGCGAAATGGGTCCGCCGCACAATGTTAAGCAGCGGATTCGCGACAGGTTCGCGCTCTCGCGCGCCGCTGGGTTCCGGGTCTCCGCTGCGCTTCGCCCGGAATGACGAAAGAAGGGGGACGACGTCACCTCCCCGCGCCCGAAGGTTAACGGGGAGGTGAACTCGGGCGTCAGCCCCGCGTCTGGTCCCAATACCGAACCGCATCGGCGTCGCGGGCCGACAGGTCGGGGTAGGCGGGGTCAGAACCGACGTCGGGCACCCGCCGCCATGAGCGGGCGCACTTCGGATGATCGGCTAGCCGGAAGCGCGCCCAAGTGTTGCCCACTCCCTCTTTCCCAAAGAGATCTGAGTTAAACGACTGAAGCTGGTTTTCCTCATGCCATCCAATGCGTTCGTCTGGATTGAAGACGTCAGCAAGGCTGGTGCGGAAGACTTCGGCTGCGTCGATCGGTGCCAACTTTCCGTCGCCATTGAAGGCTTTCAGAACGTCTTTGTTGAGTGTCGGGACCTCGGGGTTGGCCTCAAGCGCCGATCCGATGGTCTTGGCTTGTCGCTCGATCTCGAGCATTCCCGTGACGACACTTGTCACTTTCTGGATGACGGCCCACCGCTCCGCCTCGGCCGCATTCTCCCACTCCGTCGGCGTCTCCGGAATCACCCGCGCACAGTTCGTCCCCGCATCGGGGAACCGCGTCGTCCACGCCTCTTCCATCGTGAACGGCGTCAACGGCGACAGCCACGCCGTCAGGCGCATGAAGACCGCGTCCATCACCGTGCGGGCCGCGCGGCGGCGCAGAGCGTCGGGCCGGTCGCAGTAGAGGCTGTCCTTGCGGATGTCGAAATACAGGGCCGACAGGTCGTTGGAGCAGAACTCCAGCACCGGCCGCACCACGTCCTGGAACCGGTATTCCGCATAGGCTTGGCGCACATGGGCGTCCAATTCCCACAGGCGGTGCAGGACGAACTTCTCCAGCGGCGGGAACTGGTCGTAGTCGGTCAGCCGCTCGGCCTCGTCGAAGTCGGCCAGGGCGCCCAGCAGATAGCGGACCGTGTTCCTCAGCTTGCGATAGGCGTCGACCGTGGTCTGCAGGATCTGTTTGCCGATCCGCTGGTCCTCGGAATAGTCGACCAGCGACACCCACAGACGCAGGATGTCCGCGCCGCTCTCCTTGATGATGGTCAGGGGATCGGTTGTATTGCCCTTGGACTTGGACATCTTCTCCCCCTTCTCGTCGAGGGTGAAGCCGTGGGTCAGGACCGCCTTGAACGGGGCGCGGCCACGGGTGCCGCAGCCTTCCAGCAGCGACGACTGGAACCAGCCGCGATGCTGGTCCGACCCTTCCAGATAGAGGTCGGCGGGCCAGTGCGCCGGGCGGTCGCCCGTATAGCCGTGCTCGGGCAGGCGCGGGTCCAGGGTGAAGGCGTGGGTCGAACCGGAATCGAACCAGACGTCCAGGATGTCCTCGACCTTTTCATACCGGGCCGGGTCATGCGCGCCCAGGAAGTCCGCGTCCGGCGCGGTGAACCAGATGTCGGCGCCGTGTTCGGCCACGGCCTTGACGATCCGGGCGTCGACCTCGGCGTCATGCAGGGGCTGGCCGGTCTGTTTGTCGATGAACATGGCCAGGGGCGTGCCCCAGGCGCGCTGACGGCTGACCAGCCAGTCGGGACGACCCTCGACCATCGACCGGATGCGGTTGCGGCCGGCGGCGGGGTGGAATTCGGTGTCGTCGATGGCTTTCAGCGCCGTCTCGCGCAGGCTGTCGCCCGACGCCAGGGACTCGTCCATGCGGATGAACCACTGGGGAGTGTTTCTGAAGATGATCGGCGCCTTGGAGCGCCACGAGTGCGGGTAGGAGTGTTCCAGCCGGCCGCGCGCCAGCAGATTGCCGGCCTCGATCAGCTTTTCCATCACCGCGCCGTTGGCGGGACCGAACTTGCCGGTCTTCTTGCCCTCGGTCTCCAGCACCTTCAGGCCGGCGAACAGGGGAACAGAGGGGTAATAGGCGCCGTCGGGATCGACCGTGTCCGGCACCTCGTGATGACCGTGGGCTTTCCACACCTCGAAGTCGTCGGCGCCATGGCCCGGCGCGGTGTGGACGAAGCCCGTGCCCGCGTCGTCGGTGACATGGTCGCCGGCCAGCAGCGGCACCGAGAAACCATAGCCGCTGTCCAGCGCGGCCAGGGGGTGGGCGCATTCCAGGCCCGACGGATTGATGTCGTAGATGCGGGTCCAGGCGGCGATCTTGGCGGCCTTGAACACCTCTTCCGCCAGCTTGTCGGCGACGATCAGGCGGTCGCCCGGCTTGGCCCAGGGCGCGAACTCCAGCCCCTCTTCCATGGCCGTGACCTCATACAGGCCATAGGCGATCTCGGGGCCGTAGCTGATGGCGCGGTTGGCCGGGATGGTCCAGGGCGTGGTGGTCCAGATGACGATGGACGGGGTGCTGGTGCGGAAGGCCAGCAGGTCGTCGGGATGGTCGTCGGATGCGCCCGTGACCGGGAACTTGACCCAGATCGTGGGCGACACATGGTCGTGGTATTCGATCTCGGCGTCGGCCAAGGCGGTGCGCTCGACCGGCGACCACATGACGGGCTTTGAGCCGCGATACAGCTGGCCCGAATTCTTGAACTTGTGGAACTCGGCGACGATGGCCGCCTCGGACGTGAAGTCCATGGTGGCGTAGCGGTTGGCGAAGTCGCCGACGATGCCCAGCCGGTGGAACTGGTCCTTTTGCAGGTCGATGTATTTGCCGGCGTAGTCGCGGCAGGCGGCGCGGAACTCGTCCTTGGAGACCTCGTCCTTGCGGCGGCCCTTGGCGCGGAACTGTTCCTCGATCTTCCACTCGATCGGCAGGCCGTGGCAGTCCCAGCCGGGGACATAGTCGACGTCATAGCCCAGCAGGAAACGGCTGCGGACCACGAAATCCTTCAGCGTCTTGTTCAGCGCATGGCCGATGTGGATGTCGCCGTTGGCGTAGGGCGGGCCGTCGTGCAGGACATAGAGGGGCCGGTTTTCCGCCTGGCGCGCGGCGCGCAGGGTCCCGTACAGGTCGCCCCACTGCTCCAGGATGACCGGCTCCTTCTGCGGCAGGCCGCCCCGCATGGGGAAGGGCGTCTCGGGCAGGAAGACGGTGTCGCGATAGTCGCGGCCGGAGGGGGTGTCTTTGGATTCGGTGGCGTCGGCCATGGGTCGTCTCGGCGTCGTGGGGTGAGCGTTCGCAGTCTTCGGTCGCCCTATCGCGCTTCGCGCTGCTTCAGGGCGGCTTCTTTCGCCCTTCGTGGGGGCGGTCGTCCCGACGTGCGCTGGGCAAGACCCAGAAGCGCTACGCCGGGCGGCTAATCGAAATCAGGCGAAGGAAGACGCGGACGGTCATTGTGGGGGCGGTCTAGCAGACGGATGCGGCATTGCGCCATCCCGAACACCGCTGCGTCTCAACGGAAACGAAAGGCTTTTGGGGTCTTGGTTAAGTTTGGATCGTCCGGAAGTCTGTCCAGACGACGTGAGAATTCGTTCGGGAGTCCCGCCGATGCGGCAGCGGATCAGGAATTGGATGCTGGGTCTGGCGGCCGGCGTGGCCGTGCTGGGCGCGGGGAGCGCCGCCCTTGCGCAGTGCACCAGCGGCTGCACCCCCGACCCCTGCACCTCGTGCCAACCGCCCGAGCCCCCGACGCCCCCCTCCTGCGGCGGCGGCGGCGGATCGTGCGGCGGCGGGGGCGGCCATGGCGGCTGGAACTCGAACACCAACGTCAATGTGAACGTCAACGTCAACGCGGGCGCCAGCGCCACGGCCAACTCGGGCGCGCGGGCCTATGTCAATGCGCGGGCGGGCGGCTTCTCGGGCAGTTACGGCGGGGGCGGCGGCGCAGCCTACGTCACCGTGGACCAGCCCTATCCCACCACTATCCAGGGCCTGGCCGTTGAAGGCCTGACCCAGACCGTCCGCGCCCCCTTCACCGCCTATCGCCGCTCGATGAAGCGGGTGGTGATTCAGGCTGTCTGCATGGACGACCGCCAGACGCCGCACCCCGCCTCCCAGGTGAAGCCGGATCGCGAGATCGCCGACGGCTATGAGGGCGAGATCTACCGCTGCCTGGCCGGAACCTGGCTCCAGGCGACGATCGCCGACTATGAGGGCGAGATCAAATTCGACCACGGGACGGCCCTGACCTGCAAGAAGCACGAGGCCCTGTGGTTCGGCGGCGAGGGCCGGCTGGAGTGCCGCCCCGAAAAGCCCGAGCGCGACTGCAACGAACGCTCGCTGCTGCGTCGCTACGGGGCCGGGGTGAAGATCCTGACCATGTACCGCGAGGAAGAATACACCGAGTACCGCGAGGAGCAGGTCCAGAGCGCGACCGTCATCACCGGGGCCATCACCCTGGACGGCGGGGTCGGCGGCCGGGTGTTCTGAACCGGACCTGACACAACCCGTTCACGCGCGGCTCAGGCCGCGCGACGCAAGATAAGACCGTCGGCTCTCCGTCGACGATCCTGAAGACTGGCCCCGGCTCGAAAGAACCGGGGCCATTTTTTCTTACTGGGCCGGCTTGTCCGAGACGACCTCGGCGCGCCAGGCGGTTTCGGGCTTCAGATACTGCTGCGCCAGCCGTTGCAGGTCGGCGGCGGTGACGGCCTCCAGCACCGCGATATTGTTGCGGGTCTGGTCCAGCGAGGCCGGGTTCGACTGGGCCTCCGACAGTTGGCCCAGCCAGTAGCCGTTGTCGGCCATGCTGCGCCGCAGCCGCTCCACCGCCGGACGGCGCGCGCGGTTCAGCTCGTCGTCGCCCACCGGATTGTCGCGCAGGTCGGCGACGATCAGGTCGACGGCCTCGAACAGTTTGGTCAGCGACTCCGGCGGCGTCTCGGCCGCCACCACCATATAGCCATAGCCGGCGAAGGTGTCGGAGGTGGTCCCGCTGGCGCTCGGCGAATAGGCGATGGCCTGTTTTTCGCGGATCTCCTCGTTCAGCCGCAGCTGCAGCACGGCCTGCAGCACGCCCAGCTGGCGCGACGTCGTGCGGTCGCCGATCTGGTCGGTGGTGGGCCAGGCCACGACGCCCAGGGCCTGGGTCGCCTGGCCTGTGTGGGTCAGGCGGATCGGGGTCGCGGTCGGGTCGGGGAAGCGGCGCTGGGCCGATTCCGCCGTCGGGGTCGGGGCCGGGCCGCGCGGGGGCAGGGCGGCGAAGGTCGAACCGACCGCGGCGATCACCGCATCCACATCCACGTCGCCGACGACGGTGATCTCGATCGGGCCCTGGGCCAGGGCCGCCTTGATCTCTTCGCGCAGGGTCTCGATCTCGACCGACTGGAACTCGTCGTTCGTCGGCGTGCCCGCCCGCTTGTCGCCGCTCGCCAGCAGCTCGCCGGCCTTGAGCCCCAAGGCCCCTCCGGGCGTCGAGGCCCGCTGTTCCAGCGACTGCGGATAGGCGGCCTTGGCCTGTTGCAGCGGCGCCGGCCGCAGGCCGGGATCGGTCAGATAGGCGGTCAGGATCTGCATCGTCAGCGCCAGATCCTCGGGCCGTGTCGCCCCGCCCAGATTATAGCTGTCCACCCCCTGGCTGATGCTGGTGGTGAAGACATGGCCCGCCAGCACCCGGTTGATCTCATCCACCGTCAGCTTGCCCAGCCCGCCCGAGTTCAGCACCGTATTGGCGGCGGACAGGGGCGAGAACCGGTCGGTCGGCATGCCCAGGCTGCCGATCCCGGTCGAGGCGCTGATCAGGATCTGATCGTCGCGGAAGTCGGTCTTCTTGATGTTCAGCAGGGTTCCGTTGGGGAAGCGGACCAGGGTCGCCCCCAGGTCGGCCACCTCGACGCGCGCCTCCGGAACCGCCGCCGGACCGAAGTCGGAATAGGGCCATTTCAGTTCGGCCTGCGCCGCCGGCGCGGTCACCGCCACCTGACGCGAGGCCTCCAGGGCGGCGGTCACGGCGGCCTCGCCCCCTTCGACCGGGACCGGGCTGGTGAACAGGACCAGCGGCCCCTGGCCTTCGAACACCGGCCGGACGGCGGCGTTGACCTGTTCCGGCGTCAGGTCGGCGACGGTCGCCTCGAACCGGGCCAGACTGTCCTGCGGGGTCGAGAAGACCGAGTCCGCATTGACGGCGTTCAGCAGGGCGCCGGCCAGGGCCGGGGTCGAGCGGGTCGCGGCCGTGGCCACGGCGTTCTGCAGCCCGGTGCGGTATTCGGTGATCTCGCGCTGCAGTTCGGCCTCGGTGACGCCGTACTGGCTCAGGCGGCGCGCCTCCTGCTCGACCGTCTCCAGCGCCCGCTTCCATTCACCCGGCGTAAAGGCGACCGCCAACACCCCGGCGTCCAGGGTGTCGAACAGGCCCTGATAGCCGGCGTTGGCCCCCAGGAAGGGCGGATTGTCGGCCCGCGCCAGCTCGCCCAGCCGGCGGTTCAGCACCGCCAGACCCAGGTTGCGGCGGGTGGCCTCGGCCCGCTCGGCCGCCGTGTCGGGATCCAGGTCGGGCGCCTTGATCCAGTTGATCTGGATCGACGACTGCACGCCGGGCGCGACGATGATGCTGGTCTGGGGCTCGCGCTGCGCCACCTGGCCCAGGTCGGGCTCGGGCCCGTCGGCCGCCTTGGGCGTCCAGTCGCCGAAGACCCCGCGGATCTTGGCCTCCATCGCGTCCACGTCGAAGTCGCCCACGGCGATGAAGGTCGCCCGCGACGGGCGGTAATAGGCGTCATAGAAGTCCACGAACCGGTCGCGCGGCGCGGTGCGGATCACCTCAAGGTCGCCGATCGGCAGGCGTTGCGACAGGCGTTGGCCCGGCGCCAGCAGACCCAGCTGGGTCTTCAGCACCCGGAACTGCGGCGTGTCGCGCGTGCGTTCCTCGCCCACGATCACCCCGCGCTCGGCGTCGATGGCCTCGGCCGCCATCAGGGCGTCGCCCATCATCTGGCGCATCACATAAAGCGACGTATCGACCGTCTCGTCCTGGGTGTTGGGCAGTTCCAGCATATAGGCGGTCTGGTCGAAGCTGGTGAAGGCGTTGGTGTCGGCCCCGAAGGCCAGGCCCAGCCGCTCCAGGATCCGCAGCATCTCGTTCTCGGGGATGTCCTTGGTCCCGTTGAAGGCCATATGCTCCATGAAGTGGGCCAGCCCCTGCTGGTCGTCCCGCTCCATCAACGAGCCCGCGTCGATCCGGAGCCGGAACGAGGCCTGACCGGGCGGGGTGGCGTTCTTCAGCAGGGCGTAGCGCATGCCGTTCGGCAACAGGCCGTACCGCACCGCCGGATCGGCCGGAATATCACTGGCCGCCTGGGCCCAGGGATCGGACGGCGGGACCTGGGTCTCAGCCTGAACGGCGGCGGGCGCAAAGGCCATCGCCAGAACGGGGGCGGGCAGGCTGAACGCCCCCACCGACAGAGCCAACCCCGAGGCCGCGACCAGCAGCAGACGACGTGCAGAACGCATGAGATCCCTCCGAAACGCCGCAACCCCCGATGGAGCGGCCGACGTCTGGAGTAGGCGAGGGCGAGCGACAGGGCAAGGCGACGTTTGGCCTCGTCGCTTCGGACGCCTATCGGTCCTTCTGCATGAGATGCGGGCGGAGCCGGCGCTCCGCCCGCATCGTCCAAATCTACCGATCTCCAGATGCGGCTCGCGCTGCTTCATCGATGACGTCGGCGACCGCGTGCGGCTGCGAGACCATGGGCACGTGGCTGGCGCGGATCTCGACCTTGGTTGCGCCGATCTTCTCGGCCTGCTGGTTCAGCATGGCCGGGCTGATGGCGGCGTCCTCGGTGGCGACGATGAACCAACTGGGGCGCGTCCGCCAGGCGGCCTGGGTCAGGGGGGTGGCGAAGGCCGAAAGGACGATCGGCACCTGGGAGTCGCGCATGAAGGCGGCGTCGGCGTCGCTCACATCGGCGGCGAAGCCTTCCTTGAAACGCTCTGAGTTGATGAAGCCGAAGCCGTCGGCCTGTTCGTCGATGACGAAGGTCGAGGGAATGCCGAAGCCCGCATACTGGTCGCCGGCCGTCTCGCCCGCATCCGGCGCGAAGGCCGAGACATAGACCAGGCCCTTCACCTTGTCGTCCACGCCGGCTTCGGTGATCACCGCCCCGCCCCACGAGTGGCCGACCAGGATCGTGCCGCCGTCCTGACGGGCGAGGGCGCGCCGCGTGGCGGCGACGTCGTCAGCGAGCGAGGTCAGGGGGTTCTGGACGATCGTCACCCGATAGCCGCGAGCGGTCAGGTCGTCATAGACCCCGCGCCAGCCCGAGCCGTCGGCGAAGGCTCCGTGAACCAGCACCACGTTGCGGACGGACTGGTCAGCCGGCAGGGGCGCGGTCGTCTGGGCCAAGGCGGCTCCGCCGAGGCTGGCGGCGCCGACGGCGGCGAGGAGGATGTTGCGGAACTTGATCATGGGGTGGTCCTTTCCGTGAGAAGGGAGGCCTCGGCCTGCCCGGTAAAGAATATTGCGCCGCGAACTGTTATCGCGATAAACGTCATATCCGGGACGGGCCGCGCCTTGTCAATCGAATATTTATCGCGATATGTGTTTTCTCGCGAAGCGTCGCGCAACGGAGTGTGCTTGATGACCCGACAGACCGGACCCATACCGATGGAGGACCAGCTCTGTTTCACCGTCTATTCGACCAGCATGGCGATCCAGCGCGCCTATAAGCCCCTGCTCGACGCCCTGGGGGTGACCTACCCCCAGTATCTCGTCATGAACGTGCTGTGGCGCGAGGACGGCCGGACCGTAGGCCAAATCGCCGAGGAGCTGGCGCTGGAGCCCAGCACCATGACCCCTCTGCTGAAACGGCTGGAGGCCTCCGGCTTCGTGAGCCGAATGCGAAACCCGGGCAATGAACGCCAGGTCGTCGTCACCCTCACCGATGAAGGCCGTACTCTAGAGCAGCGGGCGGGGTGCCTCGCAGAGGCCCTGCTCCAGCATTCGGGAGCGACGCCGGCCGAGTTGGGCGAGATCAACGGCCGGATGAAGGGTCTCAGGGACGCCATCTACGAGAGCCTGGGGGGACGGAAGACGCCGGGCGGCTGAGCGACAGCGGGGCTAGACCGTGGGGATCGTCCCTCCATCGATGACGAAGTCGCCGCCGTGGATCGCCGCAGCCCGGTCCGAGGCCAGGAAGGCGATGAGTTCGGCGACCTCTTCCGGTTCGGCGGGGCGGCCGAGGGGAATGCCGCCGAGACCCGCCAGGACGCTCTGACGAGCGTCTTCGATCGTGCCTCCGGAGCCCAGGGCGATCCGCTCGAGCAAATGGCCCGACGCCTCGGTCATGATCCAGCCGGGCGACACCACATTGACCCGTACGCCCTTGGGGCCGACCTCCTTGGACAGCGCCTTGCTGTAGGTTGTCAGGGCCGCCTTGGCTGCAGCATAGGCGGTGGTCGAGTCCGGGAGCGGCAGTCGTCCCTGGATCGACGAGACGTGGACGACGGCTCCAAAGCCGCGCTCAAGCATCTTCGGGATGAGCAGTCGGTCGAGACGCACGGCCGGCATCAGGTTGAGATCGAGTTCCGCGCGCCAGTGCGCCTCGGTCAGGGCCGAGAATCCTCCCGCGGGCGAGGATGAGCCGCCCACGACATGAACGAGGACATCGATCCCGCCGAAGCGACGGATGGCGGCCTCGGCGAGGGTTTCGCAGCCCTCCGGGGTCGTGAGATCCGCCTGGACGAACTCAGCGCCGTTCGCGACCTCCGGTGAGACTCGCGCTGCGGTGATGACGCGGGCGCCGCCGGCGAGGAAGCGCTGCACGGTCGCACGGCCGGCGCCCTTGGTGCCGGCGGTCACGAGGACCCGGCGGCCTGCGAACTCTTGGGAATCGGGACGGCCCATGGTCATCCAATCTCCAGCGCGCGAATAGCGTCGTCGGCGAGGGTGAATCGCATCGTGAACCGAAGCGGACTTCCCTTGAAGGCGCCGCTGGTCAGGCCTTCGACGACGAACTGACCGTTTTCTTCGCGGCTGGCGTCCGGCGTGAAGATCGCGCGGGCGGCGATGGTGGCGTCCTGAATCCAGTGCCGGAGTTCGGCGTGGCCGCGATGCTCACCACCATCGTCGCGCACGACGGCGTCTGGCGCGAAAGGATGGAGCATTTCATCCAGGTCGAGTCGCGCGTTGGCCGCGACATAGTCGGCGATCGGTTTGGGAAGGGCGAGCGTCATCTGTCTCTCCAGCTTGGGTGTTGCGTCTGGACCCAAACTGGAAATATGCTGCGGAGATGACAAGTACGGACGAAAAAGTAAGGTACACACCTGAAGGTGAGCGCCTGGACTACACGCCGCAGACGGCGGCATCGAGCGCGCAGAACGTCATCCGGATTTTGGAAGGACGTTGGAAGCTGGTGATCCTGTTCCAGTTGTTCGGCTCGAACGTGCGTCGGTTCTCCGAGCTGGAGCGGGCGATCCCGGGCGTGTCGCAGAAGATGCTGATCCAGCAATTGCGGCAACTCGAGCTCGACGGCGTGGTGGCGCGGATCGTCCATCCGCAGGTGCCGCCGAAGGTCGAGTATCATCTGACGGAGTGGGGCCAGTCGCTCTGCCCCGTGCTCGACAAGCTGCTGACCTGGGCGGAAGCGGCGCCGGCGGAGGTTCGTGACCGGCTGATCGAGGGGGAGCGGCTCCCTGATTGAACGGGGTTCACGCCTGCCACCCATCCTAAATCCGCAGCCAGACTCCGGTCTTTTCAGGCCTTTACCGCCCGAAACCACACCTCAACCCGTCACGCTCCAAAACCGTGCGATACTTCTCCCCGCACGGTCTTTGACAACCAAATCCCCCTCCCGTCGCCCGCTCGGGAAATGGCGCTTTTGGCGCTTTTGGCGCTTTGTCACCCTGTTTTCGCGCCAGCGCCATTTCCCCTCAGCCCCCGCGTCCCCGCGAAGATTAGACGAAAATAGACTCCATTTTTTTGCAGTGGATTGAGTCTATTCCTCAGCCGCCCGGCCGGCTGACATAGAAGGTGGCGCTGTTGCCCACGGCGGTCGCCCCCACCACGGCGGCGCGGCCGGCGCCGATGGTGGCGGTGGTCGTGGCGGTGATATTGGCGTCATTGGTCTGGCTGTTGGTCACATTGACCTCGCCGCCGCACTGGGAACAGGCGTATCCGGTGACGCTGTTGCCCACGGCCTCGGACCCGACATAGGCGTCATAGCCGCTGACGCCCGTATAGGTCGCGGTCGCCTCGACCCCGCCGCTGTTCAGCTGGGTGTTGTCCAGCTCCAGATAGATGTCCTGGTTGCCGGCGATCACCTCATTGGCGACGGCGCGGGCCGAGACGGTGGTCTGGCCCTGCAGGTTGGTCTGGGCCTGGGCTGAGGCGCGGACCCGGCCCTGGTTGGTCTGGTCGGTCGCGGCGACCAGCGAGCCGCCGGCGTTGTAGAGCACCGTCTGGTTGGCGCCGGCGTTGGCGCGCGCGGCCAGGTTCCAGGCGTTGTCGACATAGACGTCGGTGCGGGCCTCGATGGTCGAGGGGCTGTTGGTCTGGCGGATCGTCAGATCCTGGTGCGAGGCGCCGGTGGTCGAGGCCTGGACCGAATTGGCCAGGGCCTGGGCGGCGAAGTCGGCGGGGGCCGGGATATACTGCACGTCGGCGACGGTCTCGGCCAGGACGGTGGTCTGGGCCGACTGGTCCACGGCCCCGGTGATCGAGGACGAGGGGCCGCCCAAGGCCACGCCGTTGGCCACGGCCGTGGTCGCGGCGAACCCGCCCGCCAACATATGGCCGGTGGGGGACTGAAGGGCTGTCCGGGCGGTGACCTCGGCGCCTGTGGCCGCCTGGGTCGCGTCCAGGGCGAAGGTCGCGCCGTCTGTGGCGACGGACAGCTGATTGGCCTGGGCCCGGGTGGTCACGCCGATCACGCCTTCGGACTCGCCGTTGAGGACGAGGGTGGTCTGGGCTCGGGTCGCGCCGGTCATGGTCTGGCGCGACGTCAGGGCGCCCGAGGTCGCCTCGATGCCGCCGGACAGGGCGTTGCCGGTCGCGTAGGTCGTCACCTCCAGCTGGTCGACCGCCACATCCAGGTTCACCGTGCCGGTGACCTCGCCGGACAGGGCCTGGGTGCTGGAGCAGTAGGACCCGGTCTCAGGGTCGCACAGCGGCGTCTGCTGGGCCGTCGCCTCAGTAGCGGCTAGGGCGAACGTCGCCGTCGCGGCGATCATGCCAGCGAGACGGATCGGCGCGGGTCTGGCCATTGTTCGTTTCCGTGGTTGGATAGGCCGGATAGAAGCCGCCGGTCGGGCCGACGGCGCTGTCGCCGAGCGGATCATTGGCGGCGTCGAGGCAGATTTCGGGGCCGGGGGCGCCGTACAGATTGGCCATGAACTCGACCGTGGCCCGTTCGACTAGGGCGCGCACGGCCAGCTGCGTCGGCTCCATCCCGCCGGACCCGGCCGAGATGTCGAAGACATTGCCGTTCAGGAAGTCGAACACCCCGGCCGAGATCTCGCGGCCGATGATCTGCTTCTGGTAGGAGACGACGTCCACGACCTCGAGCGTAGTGGTCTGCACCAGCCGCAGGTCGATGGCGATGTTCATGACATAGGTGCGGTAGGTGGCGATGCCCGAGCCGGGGGTGTCGGAGTCCGTCTCGCCCATGGCGGCGTCGAACCCGCCCGAGCGGATGTTGTAGTTCACCTCGGTGATGCCGCCGACGATGTAGAAGTCGGAGCCCGGCACCTGACCGGCGAGGATGCGGCGGAACTGGGTGTCTTCCGGGCCCTGGGCGCCGGGCGTGTTGTCGCCGATCAGCTTGTTGTTGGCGTAGCGCAGCTCCAGCTCGGACACCGAGGTGTCGTAGCGTTCGACGATCCGCGCCCCGGCCTTGGCCAGGGCCGAGTTGGCCATCAGCGAAGCGCCGCCGGTGATCTGGCGCCCGCCGTCCGAGGAGACGGTTCCGGTGTAGTCGCTGATCCGCCCCACGGCCATGCGCGGCGAGGGCAGATTGTAGCGGCGGGCGTAGTCGGCCAGGCAATACAGGGCTGCCGAATAGGGGGTCGGGTTGGCGGTGACCGGCGCATTGCCGATCGGGGTCGCATACTGGCCCGACGGTCCCGCGACGGGGCTGACGCAGCCGGCCAGCAGCAGCGCCGCAGCGGTCGCGACCGCGCCGGTGCGAATGAGAGCAGATCGGCTCATGGCAGGTTAAGGGTTCCGTTCAGGGCCGTGCCGGCGTTGACGTCGCCGTTGTTGGTCTGTTTCGAGTTGACGATGACGGTGTTGTGGCTGCCTTGAACGACCACGTTCAGCTGGTTGCCGATTGCGGTGGACCCGCCGACGGTCGATCCGCTGTTGCTGGAAGACCCTGCGCCGGCATAGGCCGAGGCCACGCCGCCGGACTGACTGGTATAGGAAGAGGCGCCCGACTGGATGATGCCGTTGACGATCACCCGGTTGCCGTTGGCGTCGCGGGTCGAGCCTGTCGTGGCGGTGCTGGTTGCGCTGCGAGCGGCGCCATAGCCCTGCTGGAACTGCGCGGCGCCGCTTGATCCCGTGGTCTGAGCGGCAGCCGGCGCGGCCAGTGCCAGGATCGTGACCACGGTCGGCAGGGGGGCGATCAGCCTCTTAACCAGCATCGGGGTTGCTCCTCGCGCACAAACGAACCACGGACCGACAGCAGAATCCGCCCCCCAAACTGCGTTAAGGTTATTAAGAAGCGCTTGAGATACGGAAAATCCCTGCGCATGGGTGATGAATGTCCGAGCCCGACGGTCGATTCGCTGCGACCCCCGAACCGGGGGAGCCTAGGTCCGAGAGGATGTTCAACGCCCCGGTCACGGTGGTGCTGATCGCCCTGTCCATGCCGGTGCTGTTCTTCTTCCAGCGCCAGTTGCCAGACATGGGGGCGGCCATGGCCTTTGCGCCCATCGATCTGGAGCGGGGACGTTGGGGCGGGCTGCTTACGGCCATGCTGCTTCATCTCGGCTGGACACACGCTATCATGAATGCGGTCGGGGCCTTGGCTTTCGGAACCCCCGTGGCCCGCTTGTTCGGCGACCGGATCGGGCCGACCGTCTTCCTGCTCTTCTATATAGGCTGCGGCGTGATCGCCGCCCTGGGCTATGCACTGGTCCACTGGGGCTCGAACGACGCCGTGGTGGGCGCGTCCGGCGCCGTATTCGGCCTGATCGGGGGCGCGACCCGTCTGATGGGCGGGCAGGGCAGGGTGTTGAGCCTGTTCGATCGGCGGGTGGTCAGCGCTTCTGTCGCCTGGATGGCGGTCAACGCCGTGACGGGCCTGATCGGTTATGCGCCAGGCGCAGAGGGCGCCCGTATCGCCTGGGAGGCGCACGCCTTCGGCTTCTTCGCCGGCCTGCTGGCCATAGGCCCACTGGCGCGCGCCTTCGGCAAAGGGCCGCCGCCCATCGCCGCGCCCGACGGGCCTGAATCGCGGATTTGATTCCGGTCGCGCCATGAGCGATCATGGTTATCGAGCGGCCCTGTCGCCATTCCGGCCCCGCGGTCGTCTCTTAACCATAGAGAAGGAGCCGCGATGTTCGTCGCCGAGATCCTCAAGACCAAGGGAAACGCCGTCTTCTCCATCGCGCCCTACCTGACGGTGGCGCGCGCCTGTGAGGAACTGGAGCTGAAACGGGTCGGGGCCATGGTGGTCCGCGACGGCGAGACCGTCGTCGGCGTGTTTTCCGAAAGGGACGTGGTCAAGGCCCTGGCCGCTGACGGCCCGTCCGCCCTGAACCGCCCTGTCGGAGACTATATGACGGCCAAGGTGATCTTCGCCGAACCGGGCGAGGCCATGTCCGCGCTTATGACCCGGATGACCGACCGGCGGATTCGCCATCTGCCGGTGATGGACGGCGGGCGATTGGTCGGCGTCATCTCCATAGGCGATGTGGTCAAATGTCAGATCGAGGAACACGCCCGCGAGGCCGAAAGCCTCAGAACCTATATCACCGCTGGCTGAGCGGGGTGCGGTGAAGCTTCGGAGATTCCGACTCCGCGAGATTCTTCATCGATCTGTCAGAATCTGGTTGCGGTGAAAAAGGGTGGCCCGTATAGGACCGCCTCGCTCGGAA